>NZ_JAKGAN010000009.1 GCF_023061135.1 Chromohalobacter sarecensis | reverse complement strand
AGAGTACATAGGAGACTCAGTGAATACTGAAAGAGCAGAAAAAATACTGGCACTTCAGCTTGACTGGGTTAGAACAGCTGATTCGAAGGTGCCACCATTATTCGCGATAAACGTTGCCATGCTAGGTTTTTTGGCGGCATTAATTAAAGTGCTTCCAGCATGGACCATCCCTGCAGCTGTTGCATGCAGCATTTCGGCTATTCCGATATTGCTTAGCTTGGGTTTTCTGGCGCTTGCCATGTTCCCTCGTTTAGATGGGCCTAAAGAGTCAAATGCATTTTTCGGGGGGATTTCGAAACAATCAGAAACGAAATTCAAAGAAAATTTCTTTAAGGCTAGCGACTCAGAAATTCAAGATGACTTACTTGGACAAGCGTACCGAAATGCAGAGATAGCAGGGAGAAAGTACGCGAACGTTAAGCTTGCTTTTATATTCACATTTTTCAGCGTATTGCCTTGGATTTTTGCAATCTATTTTCTTTACGTATAGCCAGGAACCGGAAATGTCTTTAAAGGATGATCTCGACGCACAAGTTAAAAAGATATTTAAAGAGCAGTGGTCAGAGAGGGATGGGAAAGTTGTTCCTGAGCCAAGTGATCTCAAGCTTAGTAATGATGCTGTAAAGCTAGATGGTGTTGTCCTATATGCAGACATGTCTGAATCCACAAAGCTAGTGGACTCAAAGAAGGCTTTATTTGCCGCAGAGGTTTACAAATCGTTCCTTCACTGCGCCGCGAAAATAATACGTTCAGAAGGTGGCGACATTACCGCCTATGACGGTGATAGAATCATGGCTGTATATACAGGCGACTCAAAAAATACATCTGCCGCTAGAGCCGCTCTCAAAATCAATTATGCAAGGATTCATATAATTAATCCCGCGCTCAAGTTGCAATATCCTGAAGCTGCGTACGAGGTCAAACACACTGTAGCAGTTGATAGCTCCAAGCTTTTTGTTGCTCGCACGGGAATACGAGGATCAAACGATTTGGTATGGGTTGGGAGAGCGGCTAACCATGCTGCAAAGATGGGTAGCTTATCCAATGCCTACCCATCAAGAATAAGTTCAGATGTGTACGATATGCTGCATGAATCAATCAAATTCTCCAAAGGGAAGCCGATGTGGGAACAAGTAACGTGGACCGACATGAAACGCACAATATACAGATCTACTTGGTGGTGGGGAATCTCTTAACAAGTCAATTAACTTAGCGCCTTTGGCGCCGGACGCAGCAAAGCAGCGCCAGTTATTGAAGCGTTATGTCTATGGAATCATATGAGAAAGTTTAGCGAAGAAGAGCAAGTAATTATTCGTCGGCTAGTCAAAGGCAACGGATACTCAAGAAATATTGTCAATCTGATTGATGATCGTGGCCTAGACGGTGTCCGGTTCTCAATGGATCGTACGACGTTATCTGCCGAGTTGCTCTTTGAGGCGATAGGCAAAGAGCCATCGGATGACGAGGTAAGGCGGATGGGCGATCGTCAAGATAGCATTGCGAAGATGATCTTGAGCTACGTAGCACTATTTCGTTACTTGGAGAAGTATGATCTAGTAATTACATACAAACCAGCCGACTCCAGTGAAAACGTAATAGAATTCGGTAAAGGTGCGGAAGATCTTCCTGCGCATCACTGGAAATTAAATGACAAGAGTCTCGCCGGTTTAGTTTCTGAGTACTATGACAAAGAGATCATTCCAACCCATCCATTGAAACACCTCGTTGAAAATAGCTTTATCCCGGACGATGAGAAAAGATTCAAGTCCCAGATGCGAGCGACATGGACTGCTATCTGGACTTCGATAACTATTGGTATTCTGAGCCTTTCAGTTGGTGGTACTTTGATTTATCTAAATGTGTCAGATAAGACATAACAATGCGCGTCACACGGATGGCCTTGTCTTCGCTTCGCTACGCCAAGGCCACCGGTGCGCTTTGCGTTATGGCTTTCAGTATTAGAGCTCGCTCAGGATTCCAAATAATCTAAATATTGATAAAATCGAATAGAGATATCTAGGATTCTTATGGAAGAAATAGCAAATTTTGCATGTGATAATTCTAATTTTATTTATACGATGTCCTCGACAATTATTGGCGGTATAATAGGTTTCTTTTCCGCGTGGTACGTGAGCAAAGTATCTGCTACAAATCTGGCAAAATAAAAATTTAGAGCATCAATAGCTCCTGAAGTTTTAAGGCTTAAAAGAGACTTTCCTGATAAGTCTTTTGGCGACGCTACTGATATGAATTATCCATTAAGAACGGAACTAAAAAATAAGGTTGAAAAATATTCTCAGGTAATTGAAGAATATAGGCCCTACGTACCTCGCGGCTGTTCCAAAAAGTTCAACCAAAAGGTAGATACACTATTTTCCAATATAAATATGGGTATCGGCGACATCTCACATTTGGAAGCGCTACTCGAGTGCGCAAAGCCATAACCAGTCGCTGTAGTGCGCGGTGGACTTCCCCCGGTTTAGTGGACACGCATCGATAACTCCCACGTAGGAGAAACCCGATGCCCGCAATAATCACGGGGAAGAAGACGCAACGTTACAGCACTGAGTTCAAGGTGAAGGCGGTCGAGTGGAGCCACCAGGCTCACCGAAGCGTCCAAGGGGTCGCGGAAGCGCTGGATATTCACCCGTTCATGCTGTCACGCTGGCGAAAGGAGTACCGAGAGGGAAAATTTGCCATGAAACGGGTTAAGAAAGCGCCTGCCGAGGCCAAGGAAAAGATCAGGGAGCAGGATGAAGTCACCCGCCTCAAACGCCGGGTTGCGGAGCTTGAGGAGGAAAACGACGTCCTAAAAAGTTTCAACGTTTTCAGGCCGAGGAACGACGGAAGCGTTCCGGTTCGTCTGGAAACACCGGCAACGATACAGTGTAAAGTCGCTTTGCCAGCACCTCAGCATTTCACGCTCCGGCTACTACGCCTGGGTCAACCGAAAGCCAAGCAAACGAATGTCCGAGCGAGCTATGCTGCTGTCCCAGATCCGCAAGATCTACGATAACAGCGAGGGACGATACGGCAGTCCGCGAGTTTATCAGGCGTTGCGCCGTGAGGGCGTCACGGTGGGTAAAAACCGGGTCGCGAAGGTGATGCAGCAATGGGGAATGAGGGCGCGCGTTACCCGCGTCTACCGGCGCTTGGCGAGGCGCCGTCATGAGCTGAAAGCGCTGCCCAATCACCGTTTGAAGGCTCCCGCACCGGACGCTGTGGATCAGCAGTGGAGCAGCGACGTCACCTACCTCAAGCTGGGTTCGAAATACGTCTTCCTGGCGGTGGTGCTGGATCTGTTCTCGCGTCGAGTGCTGAGCTGGCGATTGGGTGAGAGCCTGAATGCAGATTTCTCCAGAGCGACCCTGCGAGAGGCTTTCGAAGCGCGGCGTCCCGCCGCTGGTTTATTGCTTCACACGGATCGAGGTATCGAATACCGGGCCCAAAAGACGCAACGATTGCTGAAACAGCATAGGGTACGTCACAGCATGAACCGCCCTGGCCAATGCACGGACAACGCCGAGGTTGAGTCCTTTTTCAAGACGTCGAAGGGAGAATTGCTGTACGGCACCAGTTTCGTGACGATGCGGCAATTACGGAAAAATATAAATCGCTATATTGAAGGCTTTTATAACACCCAACGGCTCCACAGCAGCCTTGGTTACAGGACGCCGCTGGCATTTGAGGATTTGCACTGATGGCACTTATCTACTTTTTGGGAAACATCCACCAATCAAGGCGCCACCGTGCGCTTTAGTCTCTCCGGAGGGCAACTAAACTTTCACGTCACACTCGAAAAACAGATCATTATTTAAATCAGGAGGAAACATTATGAACACACAAATAAAAAATGCTCTACTCAATGGACGATTGGTTTTATTCCTTGGAGCCGGAGCGTCCAAGTCATCAATGTCCCGGAATAAAGATAGATTGCTTGATGGTGAAGAACTTGCTAAGAAAATCGCCTCAACAGCCGGATGGGAATACAATAAAGAGCCTCTAAATACGGTATACGCCGCTGCAAGGTCCACGGTTCCTCAGCAGGTGGATAATCTATTTAAGGAGGTTTATTGTAACTGCCTTCCATCTAAAGAGTATCTCAGCCTAGCTAACTTCCCGTGGGCACGCATATACACTACTAATATTGACGACTCCTTAGAGCGTGCTTTTTTTGAAAATTCTCCCCAGAAAGTATCGGTTAGAAATCGAAACGATAGCGTTGACACCCAAGATGCTGTATATAGCAGGTTAGACTTGGTTAAGTTAAATGGATCAGCCAATAGTGCTGATAGCGGATTTATATTCTCCCCCCAAGAGTATGGGAGGTCTGCATCGCAAATGCCCCAGTGGTATAAGGAGCTGGGCGCTGATTTCTTTCAATACACTTTCTTATTTATTGGAACAAAATTGAATGAGCCTTTGTTCTACCACCAGATCGAGCATTATCGGTCTATCGTAAAAACAGGTGCTCCACGTAGCTATGTAATCACACCATCAGCATCCGAAATAGAGATTGCGAGCCTCCGAAGCTTAAACTTAGATCACTTTTCCGCAGGCCTGGACGATTTTGTAAGCTGGCTAGAGCAAGAACTCACTCCACAGCCTACTCCTTTGGATATAGCGTTTGCGGCCAACCCATCTTTGCGAGAATTATTCAAACTACATTCTTCTAAAGACAAAGAAGATTACGCAAAGCTCTTACAGGGGGTTGTACCAGTATCGCGTAGCAACTTAGAAAGGAGTATCCCCACAGTTGACAGCGGCACTATACGGGATTTTTATAGAGGATTTAAGCCGTCTTGGCGCGATATCCTTGACGATGTACCTGCACAGCTAGATGCGCTTTCGGAGTTTTATGATGTTGTAATCAAGAACTCTAGGCCTGGACTCTTTGTTTCATTATATGGCCCAGCCGGAAGCGGAAAGTCAACTATTATTAAAGCAGCTGGAATCAAACTATCAGAAGATAAAGAAAATAATGTATATTTTATTGATCAGGCCCAAGAAAGATTTCGCGACATCTTAACTGCACTTGAAGACGCTAACGAAAGCCAGTACTACTTAATAATTGATCGCTTGGATACATTCCGTGACGACCTAAAAGAGGCCTTTTCTAGCGGGGTGATTAAAAAAGGGATAATCATAGGTTGCGAAGGTCAGAATATTTGGCAAAGTCGTGTAAAACCAAATATAAACGAATACTGTTCAGGAGAATTTCTGCTTTCTGAAATAAACCCTTCGGATGCGGATAAGATATTAAATAAAATTGAACTTTATGGCCCTTGGACAAGATTATCTAAAATCAACAAGAAGCAGCGTAAAGTTGAGATTCTAGAAAAATCTAAGCGGCAGCTCTTAATCGGATTATTGGAAGCCACATCCGGGGTCGGGTTTGAACAGCTTATAGCAAAGGACTATGAAACTTTACCTAATTCACGCAAAGGCTTGGTAGTTCTTGTTAGCCTGTGCACAATCCATCGACAGGTTGCCAACAACTCTTTAATAAGTCGAGCCCTAACTGAAATAGGGATATCTGAAGCTCCAGCTTTGGTTAGTAAGGATTTATCCGGCATCATCTCCAATCAGGGTGGAGGATTCATTGCGCGGCATCCAGTGTATGCACGGCAAATTATTGCTGGTGTGGTTGACATGGAACTACTTGAGTCGTGTATAAAAGCCTTGCTTTCATCTTTCACAGTTTATCCTCACCCTGTAGTAAAAAACTTAGACAAGTCTCAGGCAGTAATATTCAAGTCAATAATTAATCATCGATTCTTGGGTGATGTCTTAAGAGACAATGAAGAAAGGGTGCTTGGTGTATATAAAAATTATGAAAAGCACTTTGAAAACGACGGCTTGTTCTGGCTCCAGTATGGTCTAGCAATGCGTGACTTCGGGCGTCAAAATGAAGCCTATGATCGACTCCAGACTGCTTACACAGCCTACCCTCATGACCATACTTCTCATGCTCTTGCGCAGCAAGAGCTGATCATTGCATCTATTGATGAAACGCCTAAAGCCAAATCAAATGAATTATTATCAAAAGCTATCGAAAAACTTGAACATCTAGAAAAGACCATTAAGAGCAATGACACATACCCACTCGTGACCTTAGCGGAAGGACATACTAAGGTTGCCATAAAAACCGAAGGAAACTCAATGGCTCGTATGATTGCAAAAAAATACTGTGAGCAATTGGAGAGGAGAATTCGATTGACCCCTGATAAAAGGCTTACTGAAGCATATGGGCGTCTTTTGAAACATGCTTCGACAGGGGTTTGGAATTCTGACAGCGAAATATAACATATACAGAAAGATCGATAGCTTATTTCTTTACTTTTGTCGTGAGAAATAAACTACACCTTCTGCAAGCGTTAACAACTCAATTCTAACGGATGTGACTCACATCATCCGCAAGCCAATCCTTGATCAGGGGGTGGAAGGGCATGCCCCACTTTGACCCTATCTAGCAGCGCTTTAGACAAGCCACGCGATGCTAGGCATCGCGGCGGCGCTTCGCTATGCTGCAAGACGTGAAACTCAGGGCTGCTCACGAGGCGGCTCCATAACAACACACTGCAAATTCCGTAGAGAGCTTTCCATGAAAAAATTGCTGACCATCACCCTTCTCGGTAGCGCCCTGCTGGCGGGCAGCGCCGTCGCTCAGGACACCTTGCGTATCGGCGTCGACGTGCCTTACGAGCCGATGGAATACCGTACTGCCGACGGTGAACTCACCGGCTTCGATATCGAGCTCGGCAACGCTATCTGCGAAGAGATCGACAGGAAGTGCGAGTGGGTCGTGCAGGCGTGGGACGGTATCATTCCGGGCCTGATGGCGCGTAAGTACGACGCGATCATGTCCTCGATGACCATCAACGAAGCCCGCAAGGAGACTGTGCTCTTCTCCGATCCCTACATCACACCGCCCTCCGCGTGGTTCACGCCGGAAGATAGCAGCATCGACTTCCCCGCCAAGGAGACGCTCGAAGACAAGACCATCGGGGTGCAGCGCGGGACCTTGCAGGACAATTACGTCACCGACATGTTTGGCGATGATGCCGAAATCAGCCGTTACTCCACCGCCGACGATCTCGTCCTCGACATGGATGCCGGTCGCGTCGACATCGCCTTCCTGGACTTCCCGATAGGCAAATCCACCCTGCTGGATAGCGATGAAGGCGATTATAAAGTCGTCGGCGAGATGATCACCGAGCCTAAGAAGTACTTCGGTGATGGCTTCGGCGTGGCCTTCCGCAAGCGCGATCAGGAACTGGCGGACCAGTTCAACGAAGCGCTGGCGACCCTGAAGGACAACGGCACCTACAAGGAACTCTACAACAAGTATTTCGTTGAAGAAGCCAAGTAAGGCGGCGTTTTACAAATTAACGCCAGACGCCATGGGGGCGGCCTTCGGGCCGCCCCTTTGCGTTACGGCAAACGCTCAAGACGTACCTTTCACGGGCCGGGCGAAACGCGCGATGAAACGCGCCATCGCCGGCCCCAACAGCACCACCGTGAAAAGCCGCAACGTCTGCAACGCCACCACTAGCCCCACATCGGCATGCGTGTCGATGGCGATGATGGTCATCGAGTCGAGCCCGCCAGGGCTGGTCGCCAGGTAGGCGGTAATGAAGTCTGTATCCATGAGCCCCACCATCAACAGCGCCGAGAGCGCGCATAGGGCGATCAGCACCAGCGAGGCCAAGACCATCTTGCCTAGCGAGCGAGCCACGGTCGCCAGCGCGTCGCGGTCGAAGCGCAGCCCCACATAGACACCAATGAAGCCGTAAGCCAGCATCAGCAAGGGCGCGGGCATCGACAGCGTCGCCCAGCCACCGAGATGCAGCACGGTGCCGATGAGCATCGGCCCCAGCAAGGCGCCTGCAGGCAGGCGGCGATCACACAGCCAAACCCCACCGACGACGACCGCCAAGGTAATCGCCAGATCGAGCGCTCCGGCCAGGTCGCCCGGCAAGCCGCTTCCGCTGCGCGATGGCGCACCGCTCACCCCCAGCCAATGGCTCACCAGAGCGCCGACGAGCACCACGCACACTACCCGCACGTATTGCATCGCCGCCACGATACGCGGGTCGGTATCCTCGCGCTCCTCAGCCATCGCTACCATCGCCGCCGCCGCGCCCGGCGTAGTGCCCCAGGCTGCGGTGCTGCCAGGAAGCCCGCCGTAACGCACCAGAACGATCCCCACCAGCAGACTGAGCAGCAAAGTAATGGCCGTGGCCAGCAGCATCACCAGCCAGCCATCGAGGATCGTGAACAGCACGCTCATCGTCATGGCGTGCGCGATCAACACGCCGACCGTGCCCTGACCGAGCTTGAAGCAACGCCTCGGCAGACGCAGGCCGCTGCCGCCGATACCGAAGGCGATGCCCACCAGCATCGGGCCGATGAAACCGCCCGCCGGCATATGCCAATAGTTGAGCACGCCACTCGCCACGCAGCACGCCACGAACAAGCCCAGCCACAGCCCGGCACGACGCATGCGGGGAGATGACGGTCGAGAAGGCGCAGGGGACGGATAAGGGGCCAAGGGGAGACTCCACAAAAGAGACGCATTATAGCAGGCTAAGTAATATCGACGAGAGCACCGCCCGCGCATATCACTACCGAATCCGGCGAGTCCGGTTCCGCCAAAGCGTTACACTGGTAGCGTTACTTCTTCGAGGAGCCTCGCCATGCTCGATCCCGACCGCTGCCGCGTGGCCCGTCTGTCGCGGGATGCTCGCTTCGATGGGCGCTTCTTCGTCGGCGTGACCACGACCGGGATCTACTGCCGGCCGATCTGCCCCGCCCGGCCGCCGCGTGACGACAATGTGCGCTATTTCCCCAGCGCTGTAAGTGCCGCCCAGGCGGGCTTTCGTCCTTGCCTGCGCTGCCGCCCGGATAGCGCCCCGGACTCGCCCGCCTGGCATGGCAACCACACCACGCTACGCCGCGCCTTGCGGCTGATCGATGAAGGTGCCTTGAGCCAAGCCTCCCTGGGCGCGCTTTGCGAGCGCCTCGGCATCGGCGAGCGCTACCTGCGCCTGCTGTTCCAGCAGCATCTGGGCGTCTCACCCAAGGCCTACGCCCTGCATCGCCAGTGCCTGTTCGCCAAGCAGTTGCTGCACCAGAGCGCGCTGCCAGTGGCCGATATCGCCTACGCCAGCGGCTTCACCAGCCTACGGCGCTTCAATGATGCGTTCCGCCGCCAGGTGGGGCACGCGCCGCGTGAGTTGCGACGTACGCCTGGGCCACCAAGCCAAGACCTCACACTGACGCTGGCCTATCGCCCGCCTTACGCCTGGGAATGGCTGCGCGACTTCCTCGCCGAGCGCCGCATCGACACGCTGGAATGGGAGGACGAGCGTCACTACGGACGTTACATTCAGTGGGGAGCGGCACGTGGCCATTTCACCGCCAAGCACCTGCCCGAGCGGTCTTGTTTTCGCGTCACGCTGACGCTCGATGACCTCGGAGCGCTCTCGCCGGTGGTGCGCAATATCCGCCGCGTGCTCGACCTGGACGCCGACACGACGCTCATCGAGGCCCAGCTTCAGAAGATGCTTCCGGAGGCGTTTCCCCTCGTCGAAGGGCTGCGCCTTCCCGGCCTTTGGAGCCCTTTTGAGGCCGGCGTACGCGCGGTACTCGGCCAGCAGGTATCGGTCTCGGCGGCGCAAAGACATACGACCCGCCTGGTCGAAGCGCTCGGCGAACCCACCGCCGAGGGCGGGCACCATTTCCCCACAGCCGCGCGCATCGCCGCCAGCGACCTGACGTTTCTGCGCATGCCCCAGGCACGCCGTGACTGTCTGCGTGGCCTGGCGCAAGCCGAATGCGAGCAGCGTCTCGAGGATGACCCTCGCTGCTGGACCACGCTAAAGGGCATCGGCCCCTGGAGTGCCGATTACGCCGCCCTGCGCGGCACCAGTCATCCCGATATCTGGCTGGGCGGCGACCTGGGCGTCAAGCGAGCCCTGGCGGCGCTGGACACACTCGAGCCGGATCTTGCCGCGCCGTGGCGCAGTTATCTCACCCTACAACTCTGGAGTCGCTGATATGGCAACGCCCGCCTACGCTATCGATTATGTCACGCCCGAACCGACCTCGCCGCTGGGCACGCTACGCATCCTCGCCAGCGAGCATGGAATTCGCGAGATCGCCTTCGTCGACAGCACCGAGATCCCGGCGGCGCCCTCGCCCCTCACCGAGACCTGCCGCGAGCAGCTAAGCGCCTACTTCAAGGGAGAACTGCGCGACTTCGACGTGCCGCTCGACCCTCAAGGTACGCCCTTTCAGCAACGCGTATGGGCGGCATTGGCTCGCATTCCTTTCGGGGAGACGCGCAGCTACGCGGAGATCGCCCGGGACATCGACAACCTCAAGGCAATGCGCGCGGTCGGCGCCGCCAACGGGCGCAATCCGTTGCCCATCGTCGTGCCTTGTCACCGCGTGATCGGGCGTGATGGTACACTCACCGGGTACGCTGGCGGGCTCGAGCGCAAGGCCTGGTTGCTCGAGCTCGAGCGCACGTACATTCCAACGCGTTAAGCGTATCAATCAGCCGAGGTGAGCCATGACGCAAGATGTTGAACAGGCGCGGCAAGTGCTGGATTTCTGGTTCGTTGAAGCGGGCCCCAAGCAGTGGTTCAACAAGGACGCAGCATTCGATCAGGCGCTCGCCGAGCGTTTCGGGGCCCTGTACGATGCGGCGTGTCGCTGCGAGCTTTACGCCTGGCGGCAAAGTAGCCGCGGCGCCTTGGCGGAGATACTGCTGCTGGATCAGTTCTCGCGCAATATCTACCGCGATCAGCCCCTGGCCTTCGCTCAGGACCCGCTAGCGCTGAGCCTCGCCCAGCATCTGGTCGCGCGAGGCGGCGATCAAACACTACCGCCCGAACAGCGCGCGTTTGTGTATATGCCGTATATGCACAGCGAATCGCCCGTGATCCACCAGGAGGCTCTGCGGCTTTTCGATCAGCCGGGGCTGGAGCGCAACCTGGACTTCGAGCAGCGCCATTGGGCGATTATCGAGCGATTCGGCCGTTATCCGCATCGCAACGCGGTACTTGGTCGGGAATCGACGCCGGAAGAACGCGATTTTTTACGCCAGCCCGGCTCGTCTTTTTAGATTGAGTAAGCTGTACTTGCGATCAGGCGCCGCGAACAACGGGATAACGCCCTGCCAGCGGGGCTGTCAGCGTGCCGAGCAGGCGCCAGCTTAGATAGAGAAAGCCCAGCGGGAACAGGATCGTCTGGACGATGAACACCGCCGCCAAGGCGACCACGTTCTCGGTCATGCTATCCAGACGTGTCAGCAGATCGCGGACCGGATGGCCCACGGCGCTTTCCCATTTATCCTTGAGCTGCTGCCACACGCCGTCATCTTCTTCACGCATGCCGGCCTGCGTCTCGGCGACGTCCTGAAACACTGCGCGGTCCTGATCCAGCGCCGTGTAAAGCCCCTCGCGTTGATCGCCGATCAAGGTATCGCCCATCCAGGTACTGGCCAGCGCCGCGATGAGCACCGCGAAACGCAGAAACGCCATCAGCAGGAATGCTCGCCGGGCCCATTCACGCCAAACGCCACGGCCCCAGACGAGCGACACCGCCAGCAACAGGCAACTCAACGAGAAAAGCGCCTTGATGACCGCGTGGCCGGCCATCTGGATCAAGACCTTCTGCATGGCCAGCGAGGCCGTGGAGGCAAACATGATCCACGAGAAACGCTCGACGAGATCGTTGGCGGGGTCCAACGCCTGGCCGAACTGCACTTGGAAGACCATGGCGTCGGCGGTGACGCTCTGCATGACCGAAATCGCCGCGTTGAGCGCCTTGGCCAGGGCAAAGCTCTTGAATGCTGTGGCCAGGGCCTCATCCAGCGTGGCCATCGCCATGTCGTGCGTGACGCCGAGCCACGACACCAGCGCCAAGATCAGTAACGCCGCCACCGCCCAGCGGCAATGGGGCATGCGAGAAGACAGCGACATGACGAAAGCTCCCGGGACAATGCCCAGACCCTAACCGCTCGGCGGCCGGAGCGCCATCAGATCAGCAGTTGGTAGCTCAACGCCGATACCAGCAAGGTGGCGGAGCCCATCGCGGAGACGATGAGGGCATGGCGCAGGGTATCCGGTTTCACGATGCGCATGGGGGCAACCTCGCGTGGCTGTGACTGGTGCCTCCTTGATAAGCAATTGCGCTGGCGCGCTCAATACGCCTTTGGATTAAGACGCCACGCCATGCCGCTCGACAGCCCGCAATGCGCTCTCACGCTACCGATACCAGACACCAAGATGATATCGTCTACGCCTTCATCCGTATCCATTCACGAGGTCATCATGTCCAGCAAGATCTATTGCACCGCCCAGTTCAAGCCCAAGCCCGGCAAGGAAGAGAGCGTCTTTCAGGCACTTCAGGCGCTCGAGCCCAACGCGCACCGCGAAGACGCCTGCATCCAGTACACCGTGACCCGGAAGATCGACAACCCGTTCGCCGATGGCACCAGCTATCCCATCGTCTTTCACGAGATCTGGGCCGACCGTGCCTCCTTCGAAGCGCATTGCCAGCGCCGCGAAGTGCAGGCCTTCTTCGCCGACTACGTCGAAGCCGAGGACGGCGATGTCGAAGACGCCAACGTCTGCGTGTATACCGATGAGCCGGCCAATTTCGACGCCCCCAAGCTGTAACGCGCCGCACCGTCGGATGATCGTCCCCGCCATTGCTTTCATACATCGCGAGGTGGCATGAAAAGCCGCTGGGACGATCTTGAGGCGTTGCTCGCCGTGGTCGACGCCGGTGGCTTCACCGCCGCCGCCGAGCGCCTGAGCACCAGCACCGCGCGGCTTTCGCGGGCCGTCTCGCGCCTGGAGAAGCGGCTCGAGACGACCCTCGTGCACCGCACCACGCGACGCCTGGATATCACCGAAGAAGGCGAGGCATTCATCGCCCAGGCCCGCCAGGCGCTGGGTACCCTGGAAACCGCCGAGGAAGCGCTCACGGTGCGCCGTCGCGAGCCCGCCGGGCGCCTGCGCGTCGACGCCGCCACGCCGTTTCTGCTGCATCAGATCGTCCCCCACCTCGCCGAATTCCATACCGCCTACCCCAAGATGCGCCTGGAATTGACCACCCACGAGACCAACATCGATCTGATCGAGCAACGCACCGACGTCGCCATTCGTATCGGCCGCCTGGAAGACTCCACCTTGCATGCCCGTCCGCTCGGCCATAGCCGGAGACGCCTGGTGGCGAGCCCCGCTTACCTGGCACGCTACGGCACGCCACGCCATGTCGAGGATCTGGCGCATCACGTGCTACTGGGCTTCACGCATCTGACCCAGCTCAACCGCTGGCCCATCGGCGACGGCCGTACCATCCAGCCCTCTCTCGCCTCGAGCAGCGGCGAAGCATTGCTACAAATGGCCGAAGCCGACGTGGGCATCGCCTGTCTGGCGGATTTCCTGACGCGCGGCGCTCGCCAGGCAGGACGCCTGACGGTGGTACTCGACGCCGCCACCCACGAGCGCCACGAACCCATTCAAGCGGTCTACTACCGCAATACGGCGCTCCACGGCCGCATCAATGCCTTTTTGGATTTCTTCGTCGACCGCCTGACACTCTGATTCCATCACGCCGCACCATGCACGCAGCTATCTTTGCGATTAACGCAAGAATGTTTTGCAATTAGGCGCCTTTATCGCAAGGCCGCGACTCGGCAGACTGCCCCACCTTTTGCATTCACATGCCTATCAACAAGTGGGAACGACACCATGAAGATTCTGCTGATCAACGGCGCCAAAGCCTTCGCGCATTCCGGTGGCCGCTACAATGACACCCTGCACGACGTGGCACGCGGCGAACTCGCCGAAATGGGCCACGAGATCCGCGAGACCCGTGTCGACGACGGCTACGATACTAACGCCGAAGTCGAAAAATTCCTGTGGGCCGATGTCATCGTCTATCAGATGCCGGGCTGGTGGATGGGCACGCCATGGACCGTCAAGCGCTATATCGACGAGGTCTTCACCGCCGGCCACGGATCGCTCTACGCCAGTGACGGCCGCTCACGCAAGGACCCCAGCCTTCAGTACGGCAGCGGCGGCTTGCTCCAGGGGCGGCGCTACATGCTCTCGCTGACCTGGAACGCGCCCGCAGAAGCCTTCGATGAAGCCGGCAACTTTTTCGAGGGGCATGGCGTCGACGGCGTCTACTTCCCGTTTCACAAGTCGCAGGAATTCATTGGCCTGGACGCCATGCCGACCTACATCGCCAACGACGTCATCAAGGCGCCCGACATCGAAGGCCATATCGACGCCTATCGCGCCCATCTGCGCGAACACTTTGCCAACGCCTGAACGTTAAGCCTGAATCAGCACGCCGGGCCGGCGCTTCACCGCGTCGGCCCGCACTTCTCTTGCCTACCTCGTTCTTCTGCGCTTTCACCTTTCGGCCCACGGCAAGCATTTCAACGAGATGCTAAGATAGCGCGCCCGTTCGAGAGGAAGGCTTTGTCCATGTCCGCGCGTTCCGCTTCTCCAACCGCTCCCCTGCCCGCTGCGCTATGGCTCGTCGCCTTCGCGCTGGCGGCCGTCAATCTGCGCGCGCCGATCGTGGTGGTGGGGCCGGTACTCGAATCGATCATGCAGACACTGGCCATCGGCGCCGGCGTCGCCAGTTTGTTCACCACCGGCATGATCCTGTGCTTCGGCGTGCTCTCGCCGCTGGCGCCCGGCGTCGCCGCACGCCTGGGGCTGGATCGCGCCATCGCTCTGGCACTCGGCGCCATCGCGCTCGGTGGGCTGCTGCGTGGCATCGAGAGCCTGCCGGTGATGCTCGTCGGGACATTCTTCGCCGGCCTGGGCATCGCCTTCGGCAACGTCTTCATGCCCAGCCTGGTCAAGCGCGACCGCCCCGAGCGCATCGGCCAAACCATGGGACTCTACACCGTGGTGATGGGGATCGGTGCAACGCTCGGCGCGGGGACCGCCGTGCCGTTGATGAACCTCAGCGGTGCCTGGTCGGTGCCCATCCTGATGTGGGCGGGCGTGGGCGTGGCCACCACAGCGCTGTGGATCTGGATGGCCTGGCGGCGGCCCAAGGCAAGCGACGACGGCCAATCGACCAATCTCACGCGGCTATTCAAGAGCCGCACCGCCTGGACGTTGACGCTGTTCATGGGCATGCAATCGCTGGGCTTCTACACCCTGCAGACCTGGGTGCCCGCCGTGGCCTCGGCCGCAGGTGTGCCCAGCGCCGCTGCGGGGAACATGCTGTCGATCATCAACCTGACCACCATTCCCGCGAGTTACGTGATCGCGCGTCTCGCCGCACGCCTCAATCACCATAGCCTGCTGGTGCTGGGGCTTTGCCTGTTGATCGCGCTGGGGCTGGTAGGGTTGTGGCTGGCACCCACGGCGTCACCCACGCTATGGGCGATCCTGCTCGGCGCCGGCCAGGGCGGCTGTTTCAGCTTCGCCCTGACCATGATCGTGATGCGCACCCGGCGTGCCAACCACGCCGCCATGCTCTCCGGCATGGCCCAGAGCCTCGGCTACCTCATGGCCGCCGGCGGCCCACTGGTATTCGGCGCCCTGCACGGCGTCACCGGCGACTGGCGACTCTCGCTGTGGCTGCTGATGGCCCTGCTCAGCGTGCAAACCATCGCCGGAGTGATGATCGGCCGACCCAAGCTCGTCACGGTGCGCGAAGGTTGAGCCGCTAGGCTTGTGACTAATCCGCGTCTATTGCAGCCTATACTTGCTCTTCAAGAAGAAAGGCATCGATTATACGGGACCCGGTAGTTAGCCCTTGGGAGGCGCCATGTTACTTGAGGACCTACATCATCAGAAGGCAGCCATCGATAACATGGCCCGTCAGTACGGAGCTCGCCGTATTCGGGTATTCGGATCGGTCGCCCGCAAGCAGGAAAAACCGGAAAGTGATGTCGACTTTCTCGTCGACTTTCCGCCGGGACACGATCTGTTCACCCAGCGCCTGCCTTTGGCGGAACGCTTGGCGGCCTTGGTCGGGCGCCGGGTCGATCTTGTACCCGAGCATGAACTGAACCGTCATTTCCGCCAGCAGATACTGAACGAGGCAGTAGAACTATGAACAAGCCTTGGCAATCCTATGCTCAGCATATCCTCGATAACATTGCCAAGCTGCGGCGTATCCAATCACGCGACGATATGGCATCGGAATTTCTGGACGATTCTACCCATTAAAGGCTTCATTTCACTACCGCTCTTGAGGAATGCCCTTGGACTGGAATATCGCCTACACCTGGCTGGCCATTGCCCTGCTATTGGGCCTTGCGGAACTCACCTCAGGCGCGTTGGTGCTGCTCGCTCTGGCCGTCGCCGCTGCGCTGACGGCGCTCCTGGCCTGGCTCGGTGTCAGCCTTGCCTGGCAACTACTGGGGTTCGGCGTCCTCGCCGGGCTGCTTTTGCCAATAACCATCAAAGTGATTCGCCCCTGGTTCTCGCCCCGCGGTGTCGCCTACGGAACGACCGGCACGGGCGTCGAGAAAGGCAATGAATATCGTACGCTCAAGCGCGATTTCGATGGCGCGACCGGCATCAAGATCAACGGCGATTTTTATCGATTGAAAGTCGCCGATACCCACACGACTGAACTGCCTTTAGACAGCCGGGTCGTTTTCCAACGCTTCGATGGCACCACCGCCATCGTCACGCCAGCATCGCCACAGGAGCAATAAATATGGATTCATTTCTGACCCCGGGATTGATCCTCAGTCTGATCGTCGTTGCGATCGGCATTGTGATCATCGTCAAGGGACTGGTGATCGTTCGACAGTCCGAGGTGATGGTGATCGAGCGACTTGGCTCGTTCAACCGGCTGCTGGAGAGCGGCATCAACATTATCATCCCGTTCATCGAGCAACCTCGCGCCATCAGCATGATCCGTTATCGCAAGCAGGGCGAGGAGTACTACCCGATCGCCACCGACGAGACCCGTATCGACCGCCGCGAGACGGTGATGGATTTTCCCGGCCAGCCGGTGGTGACGACCGATAACGTCACGGTGACCATCAACGGCGCCCTTTACTACCAGATCATCGATCCCAAGCGCGCCGTCTACGAAGTCGCCAACATGAGTCAAGCCGTCGAGGTCCTGGCCAAGACCACGCTGCGCTCGGTGGTGGGCAAGATGGAACTCGACAAGCTGTTCGAGTCCCGCGCCGAGGTCAACAACGCGATCCAATCTGCCATGGAGGAGCCCGCGTCCAAGTGGGGCGTCAAGATCTCCCGCGTCGAGGTGCAGGACATCGCCATGCCCGAGGAAGTCGAGGGTGCCATGCGTCTGCAGATGGCGGCCGAGCGTAAACGCCGCGCAACGGTAACCGAAGCCGAAGGCGAGAAATCCGCCGCCATCGCCATGGCCCAGGGGCAGCGTGAGTCATCGATTCTCAACGCCGAAGGCGACAAGCAATCTGCCATTCTGCGTGCCGAGGGCGAACAGGAGTCGATCAAGCTGGTCCTTAACGCCATCGGCGACAGTGAGGACGACAAGCGTACCGTGGTGGGCTACCTGCTCGGCCAGAGCTATATCAAGGTGCTGCCGAACATGGCCAAAGATGGCGAGCGCGTGTTCGTGCCTTACGAGTCTTCCGCGCTGCTGGGCAGCATGGGCATGTTCCGGGAGATGGCCGGCTCACCGGAAGATGTCGTGAGCCAGCACGTCAAGAATCGCCAGGATGGCACCGACCTGCGTAGCGGAATGGTCGGCGGCGCCGGCAGCAGTAGCTGACTCAGACCGTGGAGGCGTCCAGCCGCCGGCTCATGATCGTCACAGACTCGCCACGATAGGTCAGTGCCTCACGATCCTCCCATCCCAGCCGGCGATACAGCGCCTGCTGATCGGGCGTGTAGAGATGGAAGTGGCGGATGCCGTGGACCAGCGCTTCCGCCTCGACCCGCCGCACCAGACGCGAAGCGATACCGTAACCGCGCCATTCGGACGGCACGAATACCGAGGCCAGCCAAGGCGTCAGTTCGCGGCGAATGCTCATGTCGTCGGCCACCAGGCTCGCCGTGCCCACCGGCGATGCCTCGTGTATAGCCACGAATACCGAGGGCACGCCGCCTTCACCGCACTGCGCGAGAAATTCCCGACGATACTCTCCGGGCGAAGTATCGGGATGCAGGTGCCCCCAGGCGTCATGGGCCCAGCCCGCCACGGTCTTGGCGTGGGGCGAGTCGGCCTGCAGCCTGACGATAGCGATACTCTCGATCACGCGCATGTTCCTGATCATTGTCAGCGAGACTCAGCCCTACTTGGCGTCGCCTCAAGCCTCTAGCTGAAACGGATAAACGTTACCGATGCCCAGTAGCTGCGTCAGCTCGTCCAGGGCGGTCAAGTTGGGAGAAGGTTGACGCTCGCGGCTCATTCATAATGGATAGCGGCAGGCATACCCGCGTTCGCCCTCGCCGGTCCAACCAGGAACGATGTCAGCACAGTCGGGGCGTGCATGGGGGCATCGACCGTGAAACTCACAGCCAGCCGGTCGCCAAAAAGGGCTTGGCATCTCGCCCGATAGTTCGGTACGCCCATGTCGCTCATCCGGATTGGGGGAGGGGTTGGCGGAAAGCAGTGCTTCGGTATAGGGATGGCGGGGATGCCGAAAAATGGCGTCCGTCAGCCCCTGTTCCACGAAGCGCCCAAGATACATGACAGCCACCTCATCGGTAACGTGGCGAACCAGATTAAGGTTGTGGGTGATGACCAGGATGGCAACGCCGGTACGAGACTGAATCTCGTTGAGTAGATTGAGAATTTCGCCCTGAACCGACATATCCAGTCCCGCAGTCGGCTCATCGGCAATCAGTAACTTCGGATCCAGCGCCAATGCGCGAGCCACCCCGACCCGGCGTGCCTGTCCTCCCGAAAGCTGATGCGGGTAACGACTCCCGAGGTCGGTCGATAACCCCACCATGGACAACAAGCGATCCGCGTCATCAGACGAACGTTTATGTCCTTGAATCTTCAGTGGCTCAGTGACCAGGCTGGCGATGCTTAGACGTGGTGAGAGCGAACCGACCGGGTCCTGCCACATCATCGAAATTTCCCGCCGTAACCGCTGCCATTCGGACTGGCTGGCAGAGCCGATTTCGCGCCCCCCATAGCGAATACTGCCACTGGCGGGCTGCAACCCAATCAGACTCTTTGCCACGGTAGACTTGCCGGAGCCGCTCTCGCCGACGAGCCCAAGCGTTCGTCCGGCCTCCAGCGCAAAGGAGACGTCGGCAACTGCGGGGAACGTCGCCTCCTCGCGTCGCAGAGCCGCCTTCACGCGACCCAGCCGGCGATAACGCACCTCGAGATGATCGACTTCGAGCAGACTCATGGCGTCATCTCTCCTTGCTCGATCAGATGGCAGCGCGCCATCTGGGTGCGCTCCCCGAGATGAAAGCCGGGGTGCTCGCGACGACAGCGTTCGAAGACCTGCGGACAGCGGTCCTGAAAAATGCAGCCCGTGGGCACCTGGCGCAGATCCGGCAAGCCGCCGGGAATCGTGGGCAGAATACGCGTCGCCTCGCGAATGCTTCCAGGGTCGCACTCGAGCAGTGCCTGGGTATACGGATGCGCGGGCTGGCGAAAGATTTCATCGACGCTACCCTGCTCGACCACCTCTCCGGCATACATCACCGCCACGTCATCACAAAGCTCCGCCACCGTTCCCAGATGGTGGGAAACGAAAATCACCGAGCAGCCGAATTTCTGCTGCAGCTCACGCAACAGGTGAATGATCTGCACTTCCAGCGTCGCGTCCAACGCGGTCGTCGGCTCATCGGCAATCAACAGGTCAGGCCGAGTCAGCAGCGCCATGGCGATACATACTCGCTGACGCATCCCACCGGAGAGCTCGTGAGGATAACTGTCCAGTCGCGCTTCAGGGTCCGGAATGCGAACCTGGGCGAGAAAGTCCACGGCGAACTTACGTTTCTCGGCGCGGGTGATTCGTTCACGATACTGGATATCCATCATCTGCTGGCCGATGGTGCGCACCGGATTGAGCGAGGTCATGGGATCCTGGAAGATCATCGCGATTCGCTTGCCACGCAGCTCCCGCCAGCGTGCTGCAGAAAGATGCGCCAGGTCGTCGTCGCCCAGCCGAATCACGCCGTGCGTGATCCGCGCATTCCCCGCTAACAGGCCAATCAAGCTGTAGGCCAAGGAGGATTTACCGCATCCCGACTCTCCGACCAACCCCAGAATTCGCCCCGCTGCCACCTCGAGCGAGATATGGCGCAGCGCATGAATCGGACCGCGTGCGGTGGAAAAATCCACCGAAAGCTCCTCGATAAGCATTAGCGGCACGTGGTCATCACCACGCATAGCGTTGGACGAGTGCATCAGCTTCTGCTCGGACATCAGTTGGCCTTTTGCAGTCTGGGATCGAAGATATCGCGCAGCGCTTCACCCAAGAAGGTGAAACCCAGCGTGACCAGCACGATCGGAACCGAACCCGCGATCACCGGCCAAGGGGAATTACGGATGAAGTTGTAACCGTCGTTGAGGATTACTCCCCAGGATGATGTGGGCGGGCGTACGCCCATCCCGAGAAAGCTCAGTCCCGCTTCGGTGGCGATCACCAGCGGTACGTCCATACTGGCCAGGATCAACAATGGACCCAACACGTTGGGCAGAACATGGACGAACAGGATTCGCGGAAGCCCAGCGCCCATTGCTCTCTCAGCCATGACGAACTCGGCGTTTCGAAGCGACTGCGCCTGAGTCCGAATGATCCTGGCGTAAATAGGTACCGAAGTGATGGCGACTACCAGAATCACGGTGAACAAACTGGGGCCCACGAGCGTTACCACCGCTAGGCCGAACACGATGGTGGGGAACGAGCGCAGGGCATCGAAGAGAAGCAGCAGCAGATTGTCGAGCCACCGGGGACCAAGGCCGGCGACCAGTCCCAAGACCAACCCCAGGCTTAACGCAGCACCGAGCGAGGCTCCGGCCACCAACATTGCGACTCGGCCTCCGGCTAGCACACGACTGAAGAGATCTCGACCGAGATTATCGGTCCCCAGCCAGTGATCCGACGACGGTGGCGCCATTCGAGGCCCGGTCATGATGGCCGCAGGGTCGTATTGTGAAATCCAAGGCGCGAAGATCGCGGCGGCCAGAATCAGCACGACCAACACGAATCCGATAGTACCCGTGCGATTCCCCGCCAGTCCCCGCAAAATGCGTGAAATCACGGTCGGTTCCGGTAGCGACACGGTGGCCTGAGCCTGACTCATGATCGAGATCCTCATCTTATAAGGCCTCACGCTGGCGGGGGTCGAGAAGCGCTACAGTCAGGTCTGACAGTAGCGTGGCCAGTACGATGATCGCCGTGGTGACCAGTACGGCCCCGAGTATGATCGGATAGTTGCGCTCGTTGACCGAGGAAACTATCAGTGCTCCGATCCCAGGACGGGCGAAGATCACTTCGACGAACACGGCAGCGGAAAAAAGATGGGCAACCCCAGTGCCCAGCAACGTTACCGCCGGCTGCACCGCAATTCGAAGTATATAGGCCCGTACAATGCGCGCTTCGGTCAAACCGAAAGAGCGAGCCATACGCACGTGCGGTGCCCCCATGACCTCGAGCATCGAGGCGCGCACCATCCGCGCGATATAGCCCACCCACGAGATACCGATGGCGAATGCCGGCAATATCAGGTGCATGGCTGAGTCGAAAAAGCCCTCACCCGCGCCAATCGCTGGCAGCCAGCCCAGCGATACGGCGAAGATGAGCACGGCATAGAGCGCCATGACGAAGGCGGGGATCGAGATCGTTCCCACCGACAGGATGCCTGAAAGCGTGTCCAGCCAGGTGCCCGCTCGCAATGCCGAATAACACCCGAGCACGATACCCAAGACCGAAGACCACAAGATCGATACTGCGATCAGCACCAGTGTGTAGGGCAGTTGCTCGAAAACGATATCGCTGACGGCGCGTCCGGTGAAGACATCGGTGCCTAAATCCCCATGCAGTATGCGCCCAAAGAACTTCACGATTTGCACCGGCAACGGCTGATCTAGCCCCATCGCTACCCGTGTCTGCTCGATCAATTCGGGAGTGGCACGCGGTCCCAGGATCATCGTCGCAGGGTCGCCCGGCACCACGTGTAGCATTAGGGTCAGCAATGAAATTGCCACGATGACGATCAATACAGAAAGCAGAAATCGCTGCGTCGCGTAATAGATCATGGCAATCGCTTAGACCGATCCGGAAAAACGCGGCAGCAAAGGACGACCGTCCGGTCGAAGCGCTGGCTCAAGGGAGTCGCGATACATGACCGGACTGCCCTCGTGGGTGAGGAAACGATAAGCACCGGATTGTTCCATGATGTCCTGCATCTGACGGTAGATGGCCGCCCGCTCGTCGGGATCGATCTCGCTGAGCGCCTTCTGGTGAAGTTTGTCGAACTCCGGGCTCGAGAAGCGCTCCCAGTTCCAGATGCCGACCTGCTCCGAGACGAACCAACTGGTGGCGTAGTAAGGGTCGGGTAGCATCGAGAAGCGGTTAAGCACCAGCTGCATGTTTTTCCAGCGATCACCTTCGCTTTCCATGCCCAGTGTCCAGAACGATCCCGAATCCTGCACGTTGATCTGCGTGGGAATCCCGACCTTAGCCAATTGCGCCTGAATGATCTGGGCCATGGTTGTCCATTCGCTAGCGTTGAGCGTATCGATGGTCAATGGCTGACTTGGTGGGCCGCCCGCCGCTTGCAGAAATTCTCTGGCCTTATCCAGATCCCCCTCGACCGGAATTGCCGAATGGTCACGATGGCCAGGCAGTCCCGGGGCAATCAATCCGGTGGCAGGTTCCGCTTCGCCGAAGTAGGCAGCATCAACTACCTGCTTGACGTTGATCGCATACTGGATCGCTTGGCGCAGGTTCTTGTCCCCGAGAGCGGGATTATCGAGGTTCATCCCCAGCCACACGTAGTAAAGCGACGGATACTCTTCGATCGTGGTATTCGCGGGCGGATCCTGCCGGTACTGCGCCAGAGAAGAAAGCGTAATCTGGGTGAAATCCAGATCGCCCGCTTCGTAGGCGCGTTCGGCGGTCTTGGTATCATCCATCGGCAAGATACGAATCTCGTCGAACCCAGGAGCAGGGCCGGTCCATGCCGGATTTCGCGTCAAACGGACGTACTGATTGGACTTCCACTCAGCCAGCACGTAGGCGCCGGAGAATACCGGCGGCGTCATACCAAAATTGCCCCCATCGTCGGTAGCATCCAGCACCGCTTTCTTGGAGACGATATGCCCGGTTCCATAGGGTAGCGCGATGGTCCAGAGGGGCTGGAAAGGTTCCTTGAGCACGATCACCCCCTCATAGCGCCCGGTTACTTCGACATGATCGAGTGGGCCCCAATCGCTCTTGACCGGGCTGTCATGCAATATCGCGCGCTCGAAAGAGAATTTCACGTCCTCGGCAGTGATCTCGCCGTAATCCCCCGAGAACTGCAGCCCCTGCTTTAACTTGAAGCGGATATGGGTATCGTCAACCTGCTCGATTTCCTCCGCTGATTCCAGCTCCCAGTCCCATTCCCGTCCCGCTTTGTAGCGGATGAGTTTGGTGTAGATGCAGTTCATGACATCCACGTTGTAGCCATTCTGATAGAAAGCCGGGTCCAGCGCATCGATATCGGCGTAGGCGCTGAGCCGTAGCGTCTGCCCGCTCTGTGCCCAGATTCGGGAGCCCAACGGCATCGTCGCTGCAAACAGGCAAGTCGACGCGGCGCCCTTCAGAAAAGCGCGTCTCCCAAAAGGGGCTGAAGCCATTGATACGGTATTTGTCTTTGTCATAATCGATTCTCCCTGTCCCACCATGCCACACGAACGGTGAGTGGCTTTATCATCTGCGCCCAATGAGAGACGGCGATTTTCCGCACGACTCGTGGCTGGGCGAGGTTTCACTTCAAGCGGCCGAAATCATGCAAGGTCTCGCGGGATTTCACAGTCCCAAGTCTGTTCGTGAGCTATCTCGCCACGCTCGCGAGCGACCAATCTGGCGCAGATGTAGAAATGACTCGGCGTTGCAGTAAATTCGGTTTCGGTTCGGCTTTCGACGCACCAAGCGTCACGCGCCATTAGCTGATCGGAGACGATGCAGGCGCGAAAGGACGACCAATCGTTTTCTTCGAAGGCGTAGGTTTCCTGCGTACTCGACGCGATCGTCAAATCATTGCCCTCGATTCTTATGACGCCAGCGTCATCGGTAATTTTCACGTGCACGCTACCGTTGGCAAGATCATTGATAATCTGCCAATCGCAGTGTGGCGCCGACAACGTTTCCGCCGCCATCGGCGGCGCGCCTAGAGGGTCACCCAGATCACGGGGGATTGGCTCTGAGGGATTATCGAGGCGAACCGGCAATACCAATCTTGTTGTCTGCAGATTCAGCGTCAATGCGACCGGTTCTGGAGACGGCCACGCCATGGGGAAATAGCTAGTGGAGATCGCCAGGCGCAGTCGATGTCCAGTGCGAAGCGATTGAGCGACGTGTTTGAAAGGCACGCTGACGCGGTAGCTTTCTCCCGGTACCAACGCTTCGGGAGACTCGTGGCTATTACGATGCGTCAGGTTGAGCAGTCCGTAGCTGACTCGAGTAGCACTACCAGAGGGTGCTACATCACTCAGCCTGACAGCCACCTGCGCCACGGGCTTGTCCACCGAGAACGTAAGTTCCAGCGCGGCATCGCCAACAATGTCGAGTGGCGTCTCGAGCGGCGCGGTCTCGAACGTGAGGCTGCCTGCATCATCACGACGCTGATCGACCGGCTGATCACCGGGATGGGCGTAGGAACACCACTTCCCCCCCATAAGCCCAACCCAAGGCGGCGAGGAATGGGTGACCGTTTCCGACTGACATGGCTCACCGTCGGCCACCAAATCGCCATTGGCGCTTAGCGCGAAAACTTTCGACACGATGTTAGGCGACGGCCAAGCAGGCTCTTCTATCCAGCGTCCGGCACGCGTCTCATAGTAGCTGGCGGGCTCCGCATGGTCCTGCAGATAGAATCGCAGGGCGGGCTCCTCCATGATGCCGGTCTCACGCCCCTTGAGCCAATGATCCCACCAACGCAGCTCTTCATTGTTCCAGTCGATCGCAGGCCCGGGGCTCCCCAGGTGAGGATATTTGTGTGCCCAGGGGCCAATGAGCCCCTTCTTAGGTCCTTGCAGTGTTTCCATGAGCCGGAAGACTGTCCGACAATAGCCGTCAGCCCAGCCGCTGACGGCGTAGACCGGCACATCGATACGACTGATATCCTCACAGACCGAACCATGTTTCCAGAAAGCATCGCGCCGTTGGTGCTCAGTCCAGTTCTGCAGCCACATTCCGGAGCCCGTGAGTCGATCCATCCATAGCCGACGCCACTTGTCGCCGACGAGTTCGGGATCGGGGGGCAGCGTGTTTATCGCGAACATATGAGACGCCCACGAGATCTGATCGATCAGCAGGGTCCCGCCCATATAATGGACGTCGTCGGCGTAACGATCGTCCGTGGACGAGAGTGACACTACCGCCTTCAGCGCAGGCGGGCGCTCGGCGGCAATCTGCAGGCCATTGAACCCGCCCCAGGAAATGCCCACCATGCCGACGTTACCGTCGCACCATTGCTGCTCGGCCAGCCAGGCGATGACATCACAGCCATCCTGAATCTCCTGTGCGGTGTACTCGTCTTCCATCACACCTTCGGATTCGCCGGAACCGCGGATGTCCACACGTACGTAGGCATAACCGCGAGCAGCGATGAAGGGTGCCCGGACTGCGTCCCGGGAAAGCGTGTTGTCGCCCTTGCGGTAAGGAAGGTATTCCAGAATTGCAGGAACGGACTTTCCATGCAGCGGTCGCCAAACGCGTGCGGCAAGCCTACAACCATCCGGCATAGGAATTTCCAGATGGAGGGTTTCTGCGACCTCGAAGAGGGATGAAGAACTTGGATCCATGACTTGCCAGTCCTGACTACGGGTTCGAATCCAGAGTGTCACTGTCAGGACTTGCGCTTCAATTTCGCCCCCTTCGCTACTTGACACTCTTCCCGCTTCGTTTAGCTTATAACCATGACTAATAATACTTTTTCAGCTAATCTTGGTTACGCTTGCGGTTTCTACCCATCGATCGCTTACGTTTGCCGCAGAATTGGCATCAATAGGCAGCAATTCAACAAATATCTGGCCGGCACGGTTCGCCCGTCGCGCTACAACATGCGACGCATCAGTGACTTTTTCGGCGTCACCGAAGCCGAACTATTGAGCGAACCCAAAGGCTTCACCGAACTGTTCTCTCTACGTCGCATGCCGAAACCTGCCCACCAAGACGATATCGTCGTACCGAGTTACCAGCGCCTATCTCGACTGTCCGCATCGCTTGATCGCTACTGCGGTAGCTATTTCCGCTATTTCTATTCGTTCAGCAATCCAGGTTACGTCATGCGCTCTTTTGCACGCCTTGAGCGTAAAGATGAGGTCTATCTGTGGAAAAATATCGAACGGGAGATCAATCCTGATACCGGTACGGCTGAGATAGCAAAATACGAGGGAGTCGCCCTATTTCTTGGCGAGCGGATCAATATCATGGAATACGAAACCCTGCTGGCCAGTTCCATCACTCAGATGATCCTCTACCCTTCGTATCAAGCCGGGATTGACTACCTGCTTGGGCTTCAGACCGGCGGACCGATCAAGCGTGGCAGAATGCCGGCAGCATCCAGGGTTGTACTGCAATATCTTGGCGAGAATGTCGACACGCGCCGCGCGCTTAGGGAATGTGGCCTAATGTGCCCGGAAGACGTCGCGCCAAGGATTGCGGGCCTGCTCGACAATCGCGTGTCTGCGGACAGCTGGGTCTTTGAGGTAGAGCAACAATGAACCGCAGCTCCCATTTGCTTAGAGGTACGTATGGTTGGATAGCCATGCAAATGGCCGCATCGCCGATTCAGTAGATTTCCGTGGCCGCGCTATCGATTCATATGCGGCCACGAGGGCGGCTATTCCAACTGAAACGGATAAACGTTACCGATGCCGAGTAGCTGCGTCAGTTCGTCCAGGGCGGTGAGCGATTCCTGGGCGAGTTGCGGGTCGGCGAGATCGGCGGGCGTCAGGCGATCACGATAATGCCGCTCGACCCAGGCCGTAAGGTCGCCATGCAGGGCCTCGTCGAGCAACACGCGGCCTCCGAGCGCTTGGCGCTCGGCCGACGAGAGCGCGACGCGCAGGCGCAGACACGCCGGGCCGCCACCGTTGCGCATGCTCTGCTTGACGTCCTTGACCAGCACCTCGCTGATGGGGTTGTACCCCGCCAGCAGCAGGTCCTGAATCGTCCGCCACACGGTCTCGTTCTCCTGACACTCTCCGGGCACGACCAGCGTCATGCTGCCGTCGGGGTTGGAGAGCAGCTGCGAGTTGAACAGGTACGTCGACACCGCATCCTCGAGACTGACCGCCTCGCTCGGCACTCGCACCGGAATCAGCGGCGACGCCATCCGCGCGCGCAGCGCGTCCAGCGTGGCGTCTTCATCTCGAAACGCCATGTCGTGATAGAGCAGCACCGGGCCATTGCCGACGGCGATGACGTCGTTATGGAAGACACCGGCGTCGATGGCCTCGGGGTTTTGCTGGGCGAACACCGTCTGCGCGTCGCTCAAGCCATGCTGCCGGGCGATCGCCTGACTCGCCTCCAGGGTCTGGCGCGTGGGATAGCGCGTGGGGCCGTGTTGCCCGCCGAATGCCTGGCGGCCGTAGACGAAAAGATGCACGCCGGGCTCGCCATGCGCGCCGCTCAACCGGGTGTGATTAGCCGCGCCTTCGTCGGAGAAGGCCGGCGTCGCCGGCAGCACCGGATGGTGCGCGAAGTGCGTCTCGTCGCGGAACATCGCCGCCAGCACGCGCGCGGTGGTGCGCGGTTCAAGATAGCGATGAAAGCTCGATTGCAGGTTCGCGGCGGTGAAATGCACGCGGCCATCCGAAGCATCCGCGCTGGGTGTGACGGTCGCCGCGTTGGCCGTCCACATCGACGAGGCCGAGCATACCGCGCGCAAAAGCTGGGGGGCTTCCTGGGCCGCTCGCGCCAGCACGCTCGCGTCATCACCGGTGAAGCCGAGATCGCGCAGCGCCCCCAGGTCGGGGCGTTGCTGGGGCGGCAACACGCCTTGCGCGTAGCCGGCCTCCATCAGCGACTTCATCTTGTCGAGCCCCTGCAACGCCGCCTCGCGGGGGTTGGCCGTAAGCCCCTCGTGGCGCATCGACGCCACGTTGCCATGCGCCAGCCCGGCGTAGTTGTGGGTCGGTCCTACCAGGCCGTCGAAATTGACCTCGCGTACCTCTTCACTCATAGAACCTTCACTCATAGCACCTTCGCTCATAGCGTCACTCCCGGCGGCAGGGTATCGGGCAGGCTAAGCGTCTCGGTTTCCATCGAGGCGACCGGATAGGCGCAGTAATCGGCGGCGTAATAGGCACTCGGGCGGTGGTTGCCGCTGTCGCCGATGCCGCCGAACGGCGCGTCGCTGGAGGCGCCGGTGGTCTGGCGGTTCCAATTGACGATGCCGGCACGGATGCGCAGCAGGAAGTCGTCCCAGTCGGCTTGCTCACCGCCGATCAGGCCCGCCGACAGGCCATAACGGGTATCGTTGGCCAGAGCGATGGCCTCGTCCCAGTCGTGGTAACGATGCACTTTGAGCAGCGGTCCGAAATGCTCCTCGTCAGGCACCTCGCAACCGGTGACATCGATCAAGCCCGGCGACAACAGGCTGGTGCCCTCTTCCAGGCGGCGCATGCTGCTCAATATCCGGCCGCCGCGTGCGACGAAATCGTCTTGGGCTGCCAGCAGGCCATCCGCGGCCTCGACGCTGGCCAATCCCGCATAGAACGGCGCCGGTTCGCTGAATGGCCCCGCCACGCGCAGCGCGCCAATGGCACGCACCAGCGCTTCGAGCAGCGCATCGCCCGCCGCGCCGTGGGGCACGATCAAGCGCCGCGCGCAGGTGCAGCGCTGCCCGCCGGAGGCGAACGCCGACTGCAGGATCGACAATACTGCCGCGTCTTGGTCCGGCACGTCCTTGACCACTAGCGGATTGTTGCCGCCCAGTTCCAGCGCCAGGATCTTGTCGACCTGACCGCCGAACTGACGATGCAGAAGCCCGCCGATCTTGGCGCTGCCGGTGAACAGCAAGCCGTCGATATCGGCGCTGCCGGCCAATGCCTGGCCAACCTCGGCCGCACCCTGCACCAGATTGATCACGCCGGCGGGCAGGCCCGCCTCGAGCCAGCATTGCAGCGTCAAATCGGCGGTCATCGGCGTCTGCTCGCTGGGCTTGAAGACCACTGCGTTGCCGGCCAAAAGCGCCGGGACGATATGCCCATTGGGCAGGTGCCCAGGGAAGTTGTACGGGCCGTACACCGCCAGCACGCCATGCGGGCGGTGGCGCAGCACCGCACGGCTACCGCCGACATCCCGCGCGCGTTCGCCGGTGCGCTCGTGATAGGCGGTAATCGAAATTGCCACCTTGCCGATCATCGCGCCGATCTCGGTACGCGCTTCCCACAGTGGCTTGCCGGTTTCATGCGCGATGCTCGTCGCCAGCGCCTCGCGATTGGCTTCCAGACGCTCACGGAAGCGCTCGACCACGGCCTGACGTTCTTCGAAGCTGTGACGCGCCCAGGCGGGAAACGCCTTCCGGGCGCCGGCTACCGCCGCCTCGACCTGCGCCGCGCTGGCCGCGCTGGCACTCCATAGCGTCTCGCCGGAAACGGGATCGGTCTTGTCGAAACGCGCGGCATCACCCTCGACCCAGGCGCCGTCGATCAGCAACTGCTGTTTGGCTTGCATAATGCTCTCCTTGGCACCGCGCGCCACGCCCGCGATGCAACTCATATGAAGGCGCCGACTCAGGTCTCGAGCAGGCGCAAGCGGTCGCCCGCACCGACGCCGAGACGCCGAGCCTCATCCACGCTCAACGTGAGCACGCCCTCCGCGCTGGGCCCGCGTCCGACCCAGGCGGCCCGGAATTCGCTAATGTTCGATGTCGCTACCAACCAGGTCGGGCGTTCGACACTGGCGGCCTCGTCCACGATCTCCACGGGATAGGACGCCGAGTCGCGCACCGCGCGAACATCGTCGATATAGGCCTCTACCGTGGGGCCGCCGTCGAAGATGTCGATGTAGCCTTCCCAACGCAGTCCTTCCTTCTTGAGCATTTCCAGCGCCGGGCGCGTGTGTTCGTGAACCGCACCGATGCAGGCCCGCGCTTCTTCGGACAGAAACGGCGTGTAGATCGGGAACTTGGGCATCAGTTCGCCGATGAAACTCTTCTGCCCGAGGCCCGTCAGGCGGTCGGCCTCGTTAAAATTCATGGGAAAGAAGTGGCTACCCAGGCATTCCCAGAACGCGCTGGTGCCGCTCTCGTCGAAGCGCCCGCGCATCTCGGCGAGCACCTTGTCGGGGAAGCGGTCGCGGAACTCGGCGATGAACAACCAGCGCGCCTTGGATAGCAAGGCGCCGTTGCGATCGCGCCGGTATTCGGGACGCAGATACAACGAGCAGACTTCGGCGTCACCGGTGTGATCGGAGCTGAGAAACAGCGTATCGATGGTGCGATGCAGATCGAGCTGTACCGACGAATGCGCCAGGGTGCCCAGGCGATAGTTGTAGAACGGCACTTCGCGGCCGACCTGCGCCTCGATGGCGCAACATCCGGCCAACTCGCCGTTGATATCGTCTTCGAGCACGAAGAAATACAGCCGGTCATCGATGGCGCTACGCTCCTCGAAGGCGCTGACCGCGTGCTCGATCTTGGCGGCGAGGAAGTCGCGATTGTCGGGCAACGAGGTAAACCCCACGCCGGTCTGCCAAGCCAGGGCTTGCAGCTCGTCGATATCGCGGCGTTCGATGGGTCGAATGCGCATCAGGTTTCTCCCTCGTCGAACTCATCCAGAACGCTGGGCAACGCCAAGGGCGCGGCCAGGACCGCGCGGCCTTCCTCGACGCCCAGCAACTCGGCATGCTCGGGCGTGAGCATCAACTGCCCGGTGGGCGACAGCGCATAGCGCGCCACCAGGCAGCGAAAGCCGCCCAGTTGCTGATTGGCGATCAACGCCGGCTCGGCATCCGGTAGCACGTTGCCGGGGCGCAAGCGCACCGGATGCCAGCTGGCCTGGCGCACGCTCTGCAGACGGTCACGCTCGCCGCGCACCACCGGCCCGCCATCGAAGATATCCACGTGCCGCGAGCGCACGAAGCCTTCGCCGAGCATCTCCTCGAGCGCGCCCTCGTGGTCGGGATGCTCACGGCCGATGGCGGCACGCGCCTGGGGCGTGAGCAAGGGCAGGTAGAGCGGGAACTGCGGCATCACCTCGGCGATGAAGCTCTTCGAGCGTACCCCGGCCAGCAGGTTGATCTCCTGAAAGCCACGCGCGAAGAAGTGCCGCCCGACACTGTTCCAGAACGGCGACTCGCCCTCGGCATCGAGATAGCCCGGGAAAGCCACGGCCAGAATCGAGGCGAAGCGCTCGGGGTACTGCGCGATGAACATCAACCGCGCGCGGCGCAACAGGCTCTCGGCGCTGGTGCCCTTGTAACGGGCGTCCAGTGACAGCGCGCACAAAAGCGTGGTCTCGGAGGTCTCGTGCGACAACGACAGGGTCTGCACCTCGCGGCGCACGTTGAGCTGCTGCGAGGCGTGGATCAGCGTTTCCTGACGATAGGTGTAGTAGGCATCCATGGCGCCCGCCTGGGCGCGAATGCTGGCGGTCCCCACCACTTCGTCAAGCTCGAGATCCTCGAGCACGAAGGTATAGGCCTCGTCTTCGGGAAAATCGACCTCGCGGGCCAGGGCACGCGTCGAGCGCGCAATACGCTCCTCGAGGCGATCACGATGCGCCGGCAGATTGGTCAGGCGCGGCGTGGCACTGCCCGCCAGGCGCTCCAGTGCCGGCAAGTCGCGGGGTTGAACGGGGCGAACGACAAGCATGGCAATGTCTCTCGATTGCGGGTTCATGCGTCCTGCACGAAGCGCGCCACGGCGCGTTCCAGGCGGGCCATCCCTTCACGGACCTCCGCCTCGGAGATCACCAGCGACGGCGCCATGCGCAGCACATTGGGGCCGGCGACCAACGCCATCAGCCCTTCTTCCATGGCCAGCGGCAGGATTTCCTTGGCTCGCCCTTCATAGGCCGGCGCCATCTCGGCCCCGAGCAACAGGCCCAGGCCACGCACTTCCTTGAAGATGCCGTACTCGCGATTGATCGCTTCGAGGTGCTCCTTGAACAGCGCATGGCGATGCATGACGCCTTCCAGGACCTCCGGGGTGTCGATGGTTTCCACCGCTGCCAGCGCCACCGCGCAGGCCAGCGGATTGCCGCCGTAGGTGGAACCGTGGGTACCCACCGCCAAGGAGGGGGCCACGCGGTCGGTGGTCAGCATGGCGCCGACCGGGAAGCCGCCACCCAACGCCTTGGCACTGGTCAGGATGTCCGGGGTCACGCCGTAGTGCATGTACGCATAGAGATGCCCGCTGCGGCCCACGCCCGATTGCACTTCGTCGAATACCAGCAGCGCCTGATGCGCGTCGCACAATGTGCGCAAGCCGTTCAGAAAATCGGGATCGGCCGGTACCACGCCGCCCTCGCCCTGCATCGGCTCGACCACCACGGCACACGTCTCGTCGTCGATCAGCGCGCGCACGCTGTCGAGGTCGTTGTAGACGGCATGTTCGATACGCCCGGGAATCGGCCCGAAGCCTTCGGAATACTTGGGCTGGCCACCGACGCTGACCGTAAACAGGGTGCGGCCGTGGAACGACTGGCGGAAGGAGATGATCTTGTCCTTGTGCGCGCCGAAATTGTCGTACGCCCAGCGCCGAGCCAGTTTGAAGGCTGCCTCGTTGGCTTCTCCCCCGGAGGAACAGAAGTACGCCTTGTCGGCGAAGCTGCGCTCGACGAGCGACTTGGCCAGGGCTAGCGCCGGCTCGTTGGTGTAGACATTGGAGAGATGCCAGACCTTGTCGGCCTGTTCCTTGAGCGCCGAGACCAGCGCGGGATGACAATGGCCCAGCGCGTTGACCGCGATCCCGCCGGCGAAATCGATGTATTCGCGCCCGTCCTGGTCCCACAGACGGCTGCCCTCGCCGCGCACAGGAATCGTCCGCTGCGGGGAATAGTTGGGCACCATGTAGCGGTCGAAATCGTCACGGGTCGGTGACTGGGACATCGTGTCGGTCCTCCTGGGTGGGTCAACGAATACGGTAGGTTGGCATTGAGTATACGAGGCTGAGAGGTCTCGGGTCTTTCAGCGATGTGACGACGAATTATGAAAAGAGGTTGAGTTTTGGCGTCTACGCCCCGACTCACTGATTTGCAGGCTTAGGGTCGTGTCATCACGACGCGAGGAGCCACATCGGACACACGAGGCGCTACAAGGAGACGCACCATGCAAATCGATCTCAGCGGCAAATCCGCCATCGTCACCGGCTCCACCGCCGGCATCGGCTTCGCCATCGCCCAGGGGTTGGCCGAGGCCGGCGCCGAGGTCACCCTCACCGGCCGTACCCAAGAGCGGGTCGACAGCGCAGTGCAAACGTTGAAAGCCGATGTCACGGGGGCAAAGGTGTCCGGCGTCGCCGCCGATCTGGGCAGTACCGAAGGTTGCCAGGCACTGATCGCCGCCCGCGCGGACACCGATATTCTGATCAACAACGTGGGGATTTTCGGGCCACAGGATTTCTTCGAGATCGACGATGACACCTGGGAGCAGTTCTTCCAGGTCAACGTGATGAGCGGCGTGCGACTATCGCGCCATTACGCTCAGGGCATGAAGGCGCGCGGCTGGGGACGTATCCAGTTCCTGTCCAGCGAGTCGGGACTGAACATTCCCGCCGAAATGGTCCACTACGGCATGACCAAGTCCGCCGTGCAGTCGATCTCTCGCGGACTGGCCAAAGTGCTGGCCGGTACCGGCGTCACCGTCAACGCGGTACTGCCCGGCCCGACGCGCTCCGAAGGCGTGGTCAACATGATCGCCCAGATGGCCGAGCAGGAAGGCGTGTCCCAGGAGGAAATGGAAGCGCGTTTCGTCAAGGAAAACCGCCCCAGCTCGATCATCGGCCGTCTCGCCACTCCCGAGGAAGTCGCCCACATGTGCGTCTATGCGGCCTCGCCGCAGGCCAGCGCCACCACCGGCGCACCACTGCGGGTGGAAGGCGGCATCGTCGACAGCATGGCGTAATCGCACGCGCACGGCCCGATACCCCCGGGCCGTGTCGGCATCGTGTCGTGCGCCTATCCTCGCATGGACGCCCCACCGGCAACGTGCTAAGACAGCGGTATGTCTTTGCCGGAGCACCGCGTCATGCTCAACACGACCGCCTGGAACCGTCTGCGCTATTCGCTTTATGCGCCGGTCTATGACCTGGTGGCGGCGCGGGCGTTTCGCCGCGCACGACGCCTGGCGTTGGACGGTGTGCATTGGCGCCAAGGCCAGCGCGTGCTGCTGATCGGTGCCGGCACGGGGCTCGATTTGCCTTGCCTGCCCCGCGACATTGAAGTGCATGCCATCGATATCTCGCCGGTGATGATCGCGCGCCTCAGGGCCCGTGCTGATCGCCACGGGCTGGACGTCATCGCCGCGACAATGGATGCCGCACGGTTGAACTATCCCGATGCGCATTTCGACGTGGTGGTAATGCACTTGATCGTCGCCGTCATGCCCGACCCCGAGGCCGGACTGCGCGAGGCGCACCGCGTGCTGATAGAAGACGGCCAACTGTGCGTGATGGACAAGTTCCAGAGCGATGCCCGCCCCGCCGGCTGGGGCAGGCGCCTGGTCAACGTAATGACCTCCTTCCTAGCCACCGATATCACGCGTCAGGCGCGGCCACTTCTGGAAGGCGCTGGCTTCGTCGTCGAACACGACACGCCGGTGATGATGGGCTCGCTGTTTCGGGCGTTGCTGGCGCGCAAGGCATGACCGCGCACCGGCGCACGAACGCATCACAACGCCTTGCTGAGCCTGACGCGTGGCAGGCGCTCACCGCCTCGCGCCACCCAATCTTCGCCCTGATGCGCCCAATCGCGACGCATCAAGGCATCCGCCAGTACCAGGCTCGCCTCGATTTGCATGTGCGCCACGCCGCGCTGGCGCATCTCGCCCTCGGCGTGCTCCAACAAGCGGCTGCCCACGCCTCGACCGGCCAGCGAGGGCCACACGTAAAGCGTTTCGATACGCCCTTCGCCGGGGTCGAGCTCGCAGAACCCCACGCAGCGCCCGTCGCAGACCGCCACTAGGGTGGGATAAAGCACCTGACGCGCCGCCCAGGCTTCGGCATCGCGCGGCAGAGCCATGGTCCACGCCTCGCGTTGCGCCAGCGTGTAATAGCCGGCGGCACCCTGCATCACGGCATGGTGAAACACTTCCGCCTGGTCGGCAGCATCGCGCGGCATCGCCGCGCGATAAACGACTCGTTCGATCACCGTTGCCTCCTGGAAATGGCATGCCTGGCGGATCACGCCGCAGGCGCCCAAACCGCCATGGTGAGGGGCACCGCGCAGGCTACACAAGGCCTATACGCCACACTAGCATGTCTCGCCGCATGGGCCGGCATTGGGCATAATGCCACGATGACCGATTGCGATTTCTCCTCTGACGAAGCATCCAACGCGTTCACGCTCACGCCCATTGGACGTATCGCCAGCGACTACCCGGACAAGTTCGGCATTCCGCGCCAACCGGGGCTGGCCAGTGCCGCGCGGGCGACGCTGACGCTTACGCCGCCGTTCGACGATCCGCTCGCTGTGCGCGGGCTGGAGGCGTTCAGCCATCTCTGGCTGACCTTCGTCTTCCATCAAAGCCCCACACGCTGGACGCCGCTGGTGCGCCCGCCGCGCCTGGGTGGCAATGCCAAGCACGGCGTCTTCGCCACGCGCAGCACGCATCGCCCCAATCGTCTGGGGCTGTCGCTGGTCGAGCTGGTGAAGGTCGACACGCGCGACGGCGTGACACTGCACCTGCGCGGGCACGACCTCGTCGACGGCACGCCCGTGCTCGACATCAAACCGTATCTGGCCTGGGCCGAAGCGCTTCCCGAGGCACGCAGCGGCTTCGCCCCGGCGCCGCCGCCGTCGCTGCCAGTGACGTTCTCGGCCGCCGCCGAGACACGCCTGCTGGCGCGTCGCGACGGTGACTCATTGCGTGAATTGATTCGCCAGGTATTGGCCCAGGACCCGCGCCCCGCGTACCACAAGAACGCGCAGAACAGCTCCGAGCGGCGCTACGGCGTGCGCCTGCGCGATGTGGACGTGCGCTTCTACCCGATCACGACCAACGGCATCGACTCGATGCATGTGGAAGACATCGTCGTGGCGTCTTCTCCCGCGTAAACGACAGTCCCGCGTAAACGACAGCGGGGCGCCCGTAGGCGCCCCGCTGGGGATAGGCCGGAAACGCGGCGGCAATCAGAATGTGATGCCGATCCGTCGTCCGACTTCTTCATAGGCTTCGATGACGCCGCCCAGGCCCTGGCGGAAGCGGTCTTTGTCCATCTTCTCGCGTGTATTGGCGTCCCACAGGCGGCAGCCGTCCGGCGAAAACTCATCGCCCAGCGTCACCTTACCGTCGAACATGCCGAACTCGAGCTTGTAATCGACCAGCAGCATGTCGCCGTCGAGAAACAGCTGCTTGAGAACGTCGTTGACCTGGAAGGTCAGGGCTTTCATGGTCGCTAACTGCTCGGGCGTCGCCCAGCCGAACGTCTCGGCCAGCGACTCGTTGATCATCGGGTCGCCGTTGGCGTCGTCCTTGAGGAACAACTCGAAGGTCGGCGGTGTCAGCGTCTGGCCTTCCTCGACGCCGAGACGGCGCACCAGCCCGCCCGCAGCGACATTGCGCACCACGCACTCGACGGGAATCATCTCGAGGTTCTTGACCACGCATTCGTCGTCGGAGAGCAGCGTCTCGAAATGCGTCGGAATGCCCGCCGCCTGAAGCTTTTCCATGATGAAAGCATTGAACTTGTTGTTGACCGTGCCCTTGCGCGCCAACGATTCCTTCTTCTTGCCGTCGAAGGCGCTGGTGTCGTCGCGGAAGCGCAGGATCAAACGCTGCGGGTCATCGGTGCGGTAGACCGACTTGGCCTTGCCCGCGTACAGTTCGTCACGTTTTTCCATGGGGTCTCCACAATGGCCCTCGCGGGGCCGGCTGGCTCTTGTCTGGGCGCGGATCGCACGACCCGCGACGTATTAAAAGGCTATTCAAAGCGTTCTACGCTGCCAACGGTGAACGACCGCGACTCACGCGATGCTCTGCCAGGCGAAGCCGTGTTCCTGCGCCGATACCAACAGCCGCGACTCATCGCCGGACAACAACGGCGTCAGCGCTTCCAGCGCCAGCTCGGGGCGATTGTTCTCCGCCGAGATATGCGAACACACGATACGCTGCAGGCGATCCAACCCCAGCCGCGTCAGGAGCTCGGCGGCCTGAACATTGGCCAGATGCCCCCAGTGCCCCCCGACCCGCCGCTTGAGGTTGCGTGGATAGGGGCCGACATCGAGCATACGGCGATCGTGGTTGCACTCGAGAATCAACGCATCACAACCCCGGAACGCGTCGATGACGTGTTCGCTGGGATGACCGAGGTCAGTGAGTACGCCCAAGTGGCGCCCATGCGCGCGAAACCGAAACTGCACCGGCTCGCGGGCATCATGGGGCACCGTGACCGCCTCGATCTCCAGTCCCTTGATCGCGAAGCGTGACTGGGGCACCACCCACTCATGGCGCGGTACCTCGCCCAGGCGTCCCGAGAGCCAGGTACCTGCGGTCAGGTAGACCGGCAGCGCGTAGCGCCGCGCCAAGGGGCCCACGCCACGAATGTGATCGCCATGCTCATGGGTAAGAAGAACGGCATCGAGCTGGCGGGGATGCAGGCCGAACTGCGCGAGACGGCGTTCCGCCTCGCGCATACCAAAGCCGCAATCCACCAGCACATGCGTTTCACCGTCACTGACCAGCGTGGCGTTGCCCTTGCTGCCGCTACCCAGCGATGCGAAACGCAGGGCCGCCTGAGGCTGATCCATCATGCCGTCCGGCATCTCAGCGCAAGGTCGCCGCCACGGCGTCGAGCACTTCACGGGCATCGCCCGAATCCACTGGACCGCCGTCTTCGCTGCTGACCTGCACCTGCGTGGCGGTGCCGCCACTGGCACTGACATCGAGACGGTAGCGCTGGGTCGCATCGTCACCGCCGAACCAATCGAACCAGCCGGAATCGTCATCGCGGGCGGTGTAGTCGATCACGAACTGACCGGCGCTACGATTCTGGTCGACCAGGGCGCCGCGTTGGTCCTCGAAGTTGTTCTCCAACTGATAACGCAGTTCCGGCCAGGCACGCTCAAGATTCAGCGCCAGCTCGAGCTGCCACTCACCACCATGGTTCGATAAGCGTACGCGCTCATCGCTCGCCAGCGGTTGTGCCGCCAGAGACACGCCTTCCTGGTCACCGACATTGTCGTTCAGGTAGCGCTGCAGCGCGTCGAGGCACCGAGTTTCGTTGGCGCTGCCTTCACAACGCACCTCGCTGGAGCCGTCACGCAACCCCTGACGGACACTCAACGTCCCCAGGCCGGTCTCGAGACGCCCGCTATCGGCATTGGCGCTGTCGACATTGGCGCCTTGCGCGGACGCGAATCCCTGCAGCATCGGCCAGACACCGCCCGGCGCGGCATTGACGACCAACCAGCGCTCGTCGCCGGCCTCGCGAGATTCGACGAATGTCGCCTCGGCTTCCTGGCTGGAGGCGAGCGGACGTGGACGCGGCACGTCGAAGTCTTCGTCCGTGGCCGCGAAGTCACTCTCGGCGTCGGGTACCGGCATGGCGTTCTGGTAACGTGACGAATCGCGCGAGTCCGGCAGCGTCACAGGCTCAACCATCTCGGCATCGGCGTATTCGGCGTTGCGGTCGTAATAAAAACCGGAACGGCTACAGCCACTTACGATCAGAGTGGCGCCGATGATCAGCGGCATCCATTTAAGGACGGGTTTCATGCATCCACCTTCTTTATGCGTTGATCGGCGTCGAGGAGCATCGCTAACGCAGGTAAACGTCTGACCTCCCGTTCACGACGGTATGTCAGTCTTCGGCCACGTCGGCGAGCTGTAGCGCCTCGCTCACCGTGGAGTGGTACTTCTCGGATAGCCACGTCATCGGTAGACGAATGCCCTGCTCCGCCAACCCCATGCGATTGAGCGCCCACTTCACCGGGATCGGATTGGCCTCGACGCCCAGTGCAGTATGCAGTGACATGAGGCGTGAGTTGATCTGATGCGCACGTTCGGTATCGCCGGCGACGGCGGCCTCGCAGAGATCGTGCATGGCATGCGGCGCGACATTGGCGGTCACGGAGATATCGCCGTGGCCTCCCATCAACATGAAATCGCACGCCGTAGGGTCGTCGCCGGAGTAAAGCGCGAACTCGGTATCCTTGAGACGCTCGACCAGCTCCTCGGCGCGCTCGAGATTGCCGGTGGCGTCCTTGAGTCCGACGATGTTCTCGAGTTCAGCGAGACGGAACACGGTCTCGTTGTAGATATCCGAGCAGGTGCGACCGGGCACGTTGTAGAGAATGACCGGCAATCCGCCACCCTCGGCGACCGCTTTGAAATGCTGGTAAAGCCCTTCTTGAGTGGGCTTGTTGTAATAGGGGGCTACCGACAAGCAAAGGTCCGCGCCGACTTCGCGTGCGTAACGCGCCAGTTCGACCGCTTCCGAGGTCGCGTTGGCGCCGGTGCCGGCAATCACTGGAACGCGGCCGTCGACTTCCTCGACGACGCAGCGAATGACGTCGAAATGTTCGGCGAACGACATGGTGGTCGGCTCACCGGTGGTACCCGCCGCGACAATAGCATCGGTGCCGTTGTCGAGATGGAATCCCACTAGGCGACGCAGCGCCTCCCAGTCGATCTCGCCACTGACCTTCATCGGTGTCGCCAAGGCGACGATGCTGCCTGTGATCATGCTGCAGTGCTCTCCTGTGAATCGGGCCAGCGTGCCACCGGCATACGCGGGCGATAAAAATGCACGTATCGCCAACCGGGCGTTTCAAGCGCCGGACCGGCCTTTTCTGTCATGAGGTCGATCAACGTCAAATGGTACTCAGCCAGCTTCATCCTGTACAGAAGCGGTGTACTTTGACACGCGCGCCTGACGGTTATGTAATCTTGACCGCTCACGTTAAGGCAACGCTATCTTTCACATCAGCACGCGAGGAACCTTCATGAGCGTCAGCAGCGGCCAGCCCGTTCCCGATTTCACCGCCTCGGCGACGGGCGATACGCAGATCACCCTTTCCGACTACCGTGGCCGGCAGGTCGTGATCTATTTCTATCCCAAGGATAGTACCCCGGGCTGCACCACCGAAGGGGGCGATTTTCGCGACCGCAAGGCCGACTTCGAGGCCGCCAACACCGTCGTTCTCGGTGTCTCGCGAGACGGGTTGCGTGCCCATGAGAACTTCAAGGCCAAGCAAGGGTTCAATTTCGAGCTGATTTCCGACAAGGATGAAGCGCTATGCCAGCTCTTCGATGTCATCAAGCTCAAGAAGCTCTACGGCAAGGAGCACCTGGGAATAGAGCGCAGTACTTTCTTGATCGACACTGACGGCAAACTGGCGCGCGAATGGCGCAAGGTGAAGGTCAAGGGCCACGTCGAGGAGGTGCTCGACGCCGCCCGTGAACTCAACGCGACGTCCTGATCACTGCTCCGCAGGGGGAGATCGCACACCTGGGTCGCGCACACCGCGCGGCCAGGCATACACCAACGCCTTGAGCAGGGTCGCCAGCGGAATCGCAAAGAACACCCCCCAGAAGCCCCAGATACCGCCGAAGAACAACACCGCGAGAATGATCGACACCGGGTGCAGGTTGACCGCCTCGGAAAACAGGATCGGCACCAGCACATTGCCATCCAGCGCCTGAATAACGGCATAGGCCAGCAGGACGTAGGCGAGTTGATCGCCGATACCGAAGTGGAAACCCGCGACGGCCGCCACCGGCAGGGTCGCCACTGCCGCGCCGATATATGGCACCAGCACCGACAAGCCGACGATCAATGCCAGCAAGGTGGAATAGGGCAATCCGAACATCCAGAAGGTGATGAAGGCCACCACACCCACGATCAGGATCTCGATCGCCTTGCCACGAATGTAGTTGGCGATCTGATCGTCCATCTCATGCCAGATGCGCGTCATCAAGGTACGCTTCTTGGGTAGCAGGGACAGCAGGAACAGCGTCAGGCGCTCGCGGTCCTTGAGCAGGAAAAACACCAGAATCGGCACCAATACCAGATAGACGATCACGCCCAATAAATTGCCCAACGACGCCAGCGACAGCGTCAGCGCCCGCTGACCGAGCTGGGTCGCTTCGCGCCCGGCGGTGGCGATCCACTGTTCGATTTGATCGGGAGTGATCAAGGTCGGGTAGCGCGACTGCAAGGCATCCAGCAATGCCTGACCACTGGCGAACATACGTGGCGCTTCCTGCACCAGTTCCACCATCTGGTTCCAGACCAGCGGCATGATCACCAGGGCCAGCGCCAATAATGCCCCCATGAAAATCAGGAACACGACCAGTACCGACAGCAGGCGTGGCAAGCCTCGCCGTTCCAGCCACGCGACCACGCCTTCCAGGAGGAAGGCCAGCACCAGGGCAGTGAAGAACGGCGCCAGCATCCGACCCAGGCAAATGACAGCGGCAAAGCCCAGCACCAGCACGATGAGCAAGACGACCGCTTCCTCATCCGAGAAATAGCGCTCCATCCACCCCTTGAAGAGGCCTTTCATCGTCATGCGGTGCTTCCTCGTTCGCCCTTGCGCAGCCAGTAATAGTAGACGCCGTCCCTTTCTTCGCGCGCCTCCAGGCAGTGCGTGCCCTGCGCGGCAAAGGTCTCAAAATCCTGCCACGAACCCACATCGGTCGCCTGAACCTCGAGCAACGCGCCCACCTCGAGCGTCGATAGGGCCTGCTTGGCCTTGAGCAGCGGCAACGGACAATGCAGGCCGCGTGCATCGAGCATATGATCGGGTTGCAACGCCATCTGCGTCCCCCAGCGGTTGGGTAGTTGAAAATGCAACGATTTAAAGGCACTTTGCCAGTCAGTTCAATGTCGAAGACAACGGTAGCATGGCGTGCACCATGCCGTCGGCCTACCCGCCCCGTCGCGTCATTCAAGAGGATGCCCATGCCACGTCGCTGGACGCTGCTTCCTGCCCTATGCCTAGCTCTAACATTTGGCGCCTTTGCGTCGAATGCCCTGGCACAAAACGATTACGGCCTTCCCGAGCTGGGTGGCTCGAGTGCCACGGTTTCAAGCGCAGAGGAACACCGCCTGGGCCGCGCCTGGCTGCGCCAGTTCCGCGCCCAGACCGACGAGTGGCAAGATCCTATCGCGCAGGATTACATTCACGGCCTGGTGGCGCGCCTGTTACCGCATACCGGGGTTCACGACGAGACCGTCATCACCTTGGTCGATAGCCGCCTTCTCAATGCCTTCGCCGTGCCGGGCGGCGTGGTCGGCGTCCACAACGGCCTGTTCACCTTCACCGAGACCGAGGATGCCCTGGCCTCGGTGATCGCCCACGAGCTCGGCCATCTATCACAGCATCATTTTGCGCGCCGCATGCAGCGCGTGGAAGAGACGCAGTTACCCACCATGGGCGCCATGCTGGCCGGCATGGTGCTTGCGGCGGGTGGCGCAGGCGATGCCGGGCTGGCTGCCATGGTCGGCTCGCAAGCGGCATTCATCCAGGATCAGCTCGCCTATTCGCGGCGTTTCGAGCAGGAAGCCGACCGCGTCGGGCTGGAGGCCCTGGCCGATGCCGGTTTCGACCCGCAGGCCATGCCCGAGCTCTTCCGCGCCATGCAACGCTTAGCCAGTCTCCAGGGCGGCAACCCGCCGGAATTCTTGCTCACACACCCAGTCACCGAAGCGCGCATCGCCGACACCCAGGCCCGCGCCGACCAGATGCCCTCGCCCGCACCGCACGATAGCACGGCCTTCAGCCTTATTCGCGCTCGCGCCCTGCTCGCGCTGAATCGCGACAATCCCGACCAGGCCATGACCCAGCTACGTCAGGACGACACTCCTGACGCCGCGATACGCTACCTGCAAGCGTTGATCGATGCCCACAACGGTCATACCGCACAGGCACTCGACGCGATCGACCAATTGAGCGCGGCGCAGCCGGATCTCTCGATGCTGCCGGCCAGCGCAGCCCAGGTGGCGCTCGATGCCGGCCAGCGCGATGCGGCATTGACCCGTGCCCAGCGGATCCTGCGTTTGCAGCCGGACTACCGCCCGGCGCAGCTCATCGAGGCGGAGGTGCTGCTGCAGCAAGCCCCACGCCAGGCATACGGCATCTTGCGCCGCATGAGCGATCAGTATCCCGAGGATCCGCAGGTTTTCTCCTTACTCGCGGAAGCCGCCGGACGCAGCGACCGCCATCTGTGGGGCATGCTCGCCCGCGCCGAGCAATTGCAGCTGACCGGTCATATCGACCGCGCCATCAAACAGCTCGATATCGCCGAAGAGACGGCACGCAATCAAGGCGACTTCGCCATGGCCAGCCGCTTGGTTGAACGCCGCAAGGCGTATTTGGGGTATCGGCAGACGCTCCAGGACTTCTAGGCTTTGTACGAAAACTGCCTGTGCTCGGCCATACGGCGTTAAAAATCAGCTCGTGCGCGAGTCCGATCAAAGTACTCATTTACACCCCGTAAACTCCGCCTTTTCGCTGATTTTTGCCTTGTCTGGCCATCGCTCGCCGACTTTTCGTACAAAGCCTAAGCTCTGAAAACTGCCGTCAATGACGCGGGATGCGTTCGTCGCGCGGACTGATGCCGAAATGGTTACGGTACGCCGTGGAGAAATGCGCCCCGGAGGAAAAGCCCGTGGACAAGGCGATGTCGCCGACCGCCTGCTCGCTGTCACGCAGCAATTGGCGGGCCTTCTGAAGACGCAGTTCCAGGTAGTAACGGCTGGGCACCGCCTGCAGATACTTCTTGTAAAGCCGCTCGAGCTGCCGCCGGGAAATCCCCAGGTGTTCCGCCAGCTCGTGGGTGGTCAGCGGCTCCTCGATATTCGACTCCATCAACGTCACCGCGTCGACCAGGCTCTGTGGTGCGTGCGAGAGACGCGCGCGCAGCGGTACATGCTGAGGCTCGTCCGCCATGCGGATGCGCTCGCAGACGAAATGCTCGGAGACACGTTCGGCCAACCGCGCGCCATGCTGCTGGGCGATCAACGTCATCATCATGTCCATCGCCGCCGTGCCGCCCCCGCAGGTCAAGCGGTCACGGTCGATCTCGAACAACTGATGCGAGACATGCACACCGGGAAAATCCCGCGTGAACGCATCGGCCCCGGCGACGTGCAGCGTGACCCGATAGCCCTCCAGCACACCGGCGCGTGCCAGCACCTGGGTGCCACCGGCGATGCCGCCCAGCATGACCCCGCGTGACGCCAGCCGTTGCAACCAGCCATGCAAGGTCGGGGATTCGCTTGCTGGCGACGGACTCACGCCGCACACCATGAGCATGTCCAGATGCTGGACATCGCTGCCCGCCACGCTTTCCGGGGTCAACGCCAGCTCCGCAGCGCTTTTGACCGCGCGCCCATCGAGCCCGAAGGTACGCGGCACATAGAGTCGACGCTCGGCCAGCAAGTTGGCGACGTGCAACGGCTCCATGGCGCAGGCTTGGGCCAGCAGCGAAAATCCCGGCAGCAGCAAAAACCCCACCTGGCGTGGTGCATCGTGGCGCGCTTCACTGCCTGGCATCGAGCAGCGCCTCCACCAACGCGTCCGTCTCGCGGTCGATATGCGCGGCGCGCGTGGCGAGTTCATCCAGCGCCTCGCGCATATTGGGCATCCGGTCGCCCAGCGAGGCCAGATCGCGGGCCTTTTCCTCGTGTTCGAGCAACAGCGCGGTATCGTTGAGCGTCTCCGTCAACGGCCGCATCTGCTCGCGCGAGGTGGCAAGCGCCTGGCGAATGTCTTCATAGCGCTCTCGGGACTCGGCCAATTGCCGCTCGCTGAGTTCGCGATAACGCGCATCGTGGTAGTCGTCGAGTTCGTCACGCCATTCGCTGAAGACTGCCTCGGCCGCCTCGTCGGCGTCATCGAGACGCCAGGCCAGATCGCGCTGCGCGTCGTCGCTTTCCTCCAGCGCCTGCGTCAGTGCCTCGCGCTCACGCGAGAAGGTGCTCGACGAGGCGGAAAGCGCCAGGTCCAGGCGCGACAAGGCGCTGTCCAGCGCCTCCCGGGCGCGTTGCTGGGCCTGCCGGGCGGCGTCGACGCGCTCCGCCAGCACCTCGCCCCGCGACACACCAAGGCGCTCCATCGAGGCGTAATACGGCGAACTCTGACAGCCGACGAGCAGGCTCAGCAATACGAGACACAGCCCCCAGCGCAACACGCGGGGCAGACGCTCGGTCACGGCAGTCACAGCTGCACGACGTCGAACTCCACCACGGGGTCGACGTCCGCCTCGTAATCGACATCCTCGCGCTCGAAGCCAAATAGCTTGAGGAAGTCGTGCTTGTAACCGGCGTAATCGGTCAGCGTGAAGAGATTGTCGGTGGTCACCTGCGACCATAGCTCTTTACACGGTTGCTGCACGTCATCGCGCAGTTCCCAATCGTCGAGACGCAGGCGCCCTGCTTCGTCGGTCTCCTGCTCTTGAGATGAATACAGACGCTGGGTATACAGGCGGTTAAGCTGATCGATGGTGCCTTCGTGCAGGCCCTTCTCCTTCATGACCTTGTAGACCATCGAGATATAAAGCGGCATTACCGGAATCGCCGCGCTGGCCTGGGTCACTACCGACTTGAGCACCGCCACGTTGGCACTGCCGCCCTCTTTCGAAAGACGCGCGTCGATCTCGCCGGCGGCGCGGTCCAAGTCCTCCTTGGCCTTGCCCAGCGCACCATGCCAGTAGATCGGCCAGGTAATCTCGGTGCCGATGTAACTGAACGCCACGCTACGTGCGCCCGGCGCCAACACACCCGCCTCGTCCAGCGCGTCGATCCACAGCTCCCAATCCTCGCCGCCCATGACGGTGATGGTATCGGCGATCTCTTCCTCGGTGGCCGGCTCCACGGAGGCCTCGGTGATGGCATCCTTGTTGGTGTCGATGGCCGTGGCGGTATAGGTCTCGCCGATGGGCTTGAGGGCGGAGCGCTTGAGTTCACCGCTATCGGGCATCTTGCGTACTGGCGAGGCCAGCGAGTACACCACCAGATCGATCTGGCCCAGGTCCTGCTTGATCAACTCGATGGCCCTGGTGCGCGCTTCATGCGAGAAGGCATCGCCATTGATCGCCTTGCTGTAAAGGCCTTCTTCCTTGGCGAACTTGTCGAACGCCGCCGAGTTGTACCATCCCGCCGTGCCCGGCTTCTTCTCGGTGCCCGGCTTCTCGAAGAAAACCCCTAGCGTCGACGCCCCGTAACCGAAGGCCGCAGTGACACGCGCGGCCAAGCCATAGCCGCTGGAGGCGCCGATCACCAACACCTTCTTGGGGCCATTTTGCTGTTCGCTTTGCGGAATATTCGCACGCGTGGTGGCGATCTGCTCGGCCACATTGCGCTCGCAGCCTTTGGGATGCGTCGTCGTGCAGATGAAGCCACGAACCTTGGGTTTTATGATCACAGAGGGAACCTCTTTGCTGACGTCATTCGTTGATCGCGGTCGAAACCGCACGGGGAAACGCGCGCCAATGCACGGTTTCTCTATTGTGGGGCATTCTAGCGGGTGATGGCGTCCATGTCCGCACCCCCTTGCTCGCCATGGCCGAGTGGCCGAAGATGCCCGTTCACAGCGAAGGCCCAAAACATGCACGACCCCAACGAGCTTGAAACCCTACTCGAACGCCGTGGCGCCCTGTGGTTGGCACTCTCGCCCCTGTGGCTCGAGCGCGAGCCCCGCGAGCGCGAATACATCCATATGCTTGAGGTGATCGAGGCACAAGGGCATACGCCTCAGGAGCTGGAGATGATCTATCGGCTGGAGATGGCGCCGGTCATGTCGCGTCGCCAGATGTCGGTGGCCGGCGAATGGCGCGCCTTCGACGAGGACCGCCTGCTGCTCGACCTGGCACGCCACACGCGGCGCTTGCATGGCTGGCGCAAGGGCTTCTGGCTGCTGTTTTCCGGGTTGACCACGATGATGAGTCGGCCGCGCTTCGACATCCTGATCGAACGTCTGCATGCGACCGCATCATGAGCCGTACGAGCATCATGCCGAGAACGGAATATCCAGTGCTCGCTCGATATCCGCCGCCATGCGGCGCGGCGAGACGCGCGGCGCAAAACGCTGAATCACATGGCCATCACGCCCCACCAGGAACTTGGTGAAATTCCACTTGATGGGGGTGCTGCCCAGCACGCCCGGCGCCTGGCGGCGCAGCAATACGAACAGCGGATGGGCATCGCGTCCGTTGACGTGCACCTTTTCCATCACTGGAAAGCTGACCCGATATTCACGCATGCAGAAGGCGCCGAACCCTTCGGCCGACTCCGGCGTCTGGCGAGCGAACTGATTGCAGGGAAACGCCAGCACGGTGAAGCCCTGATCGTGATAACGGCGATACAGCCACTCGAGCTCCTTGAGCTGCGGCGTATAACCGCAGCGGCTGGCGACATTGACGATCAACAGCACCTGCCCGCGCAACGCGCGCAGATTGAAGGGCTCCATCCGGTTGGTATGGCAATCCTGGCTATATAGCGTCATGGCGATCGCGCATCACGTTCATCGTCGGGAACACCTCTTCATTGTCGTCCGCCTGCGGCAGGGCTTCAATCATCCCGTGCCGTCAACCAGCCCTGGTCAAGCATGCGCTCCAGCGCGACGCGGCTATCTGGCGTGGCGTCTTCCAAGGCCAACGCAGCCTCCACCGTCAACCAGGTGGCATCGGCGACTTCGTCCGCTTGCAGGACCAGCGGCCCATCGTAATCGACCACGAAGGCACTGCCATGAATGAAGTTGCTACCATCGGTATAACGGAACGTGAAACACGGCGTCAACGACACGCCCTCGATGCCGAGCTCTTCCGCCAGCTCGCGACGCGCAGCGATATGCTCCGCTTCCCCCGCGCCGACCACGCCGCCGGTCGCCAAATCATGATAGCCGGGAAAGACTTCCTTGGTCAGCGTGCGGCGCTGCACGCATAGCTCGCCTCGCCCATTGCGCACGAATACGTACGTCGCGCGGTGCCAGAAGCGAAAGCGCCGCATCAGCCGACGCGAGGCACTGCCGCAAGGACGATTGCGAGCATCCACCAGTTGGATGCGCTCATCCTTGATGACCGGCTCGGGCAGCGCCCCAGGCGTTGCGGAAGACGACGGCGTGAGCATGGCGTGACCTGTGACGTATCGATGCGAAAAGGCTTCAGCATGCCAGAGCCCGGGCATCGCGTCATGTCGAATCCACTAATGGACATGCAGAAGGCCTACCCCAGAAGCCTGGGGCGCACTTCAGGCTGGGTTATCGCAGGCACGGCGGCGGGCCGGGGTCGAGCGCTGCGTCAACGCACCGATAAAAGCGGTGAGCGACAACGCCGCCACGACACCGCCATATACATACGTCGTCGGCAGCAGCCCCACATGCTGTGTCGCCACGCCGCCGACCATGGCCAAAAGGCTGGCGGACAAGTAGCAGATGACATAGAACGCCGCCATCAACGCCGAACGCTCAGTGGGCGGCGCCAATGGCATCACCGTACGCATGGCGCCCATGAAAGCCGCGCCGAAACCGATCCCGGCAAAGGCGGTACCGCTCAACAGCACCGCCACGCTGCGCCAATACACCCCCAACAACAGCACGCTCATGCCGACGATCAAGCAGCCCGTGCCGATGAGCACGGCCACACGGGGCGGCTTGCCGCGCAGCGTCAACACACTGATGGCACCCACGCAGGGCAGCAGGAACGTAATCAGGCAACCCACCAGCGGGTTATGGATACCGCTGACGGTCTCCACCAGTGTAGGACCCAAGGACAGCGAGAAACCGCCCAGCGCCCAGGACGAAATCACCGCTGCCACCACGCGCAGCAGCGGCCCTCGGACCGGCGGTGGTATATAGGCGCGTGGCCGTAGCGAGGCCCAGACACCCGGGCGCGGCGTCACGCTCTCGCGTATGCGCCCCAGCAGCAAGCCTTGAACTACCAGGGCCACAGCCAAGAGCGCGTACACCAGATGCAGCGGCGCCGGGGCGTACGTCACCAAGATGCCCGCGATCAGAGCGCCGATGCCCATGCCGAAAAGCGGTGCGATACTCGCCATGACGGGCCCACGTTGGTGATCGCTATCGAGCATGGCCGCCGCCAGCGCGCTGGTCACCACACCGGTGGCGATACCCTGGAGGATACGTGCCACCATGAGCCACGCCAGGCTATCAGCCCAGAAGAATACCCCCAGCGACAGGATTTCGCCCACGATGGCGCCCGCCACCACCGGCCGCCGACCGATATGATCCGACAGCGATCCTGACACCAGCAGTGCCACCAGCAAGGCGAACACATAACTGGCAAATACCAGCGTCAGCATCGTGGCAGAGAATCCCCACGTCTGCTGATAGAGCCGGTACAACGGCGTCGGGGCACTGGACGCCGCCAGGAAGGTGATCATCAAGATGGCATAGTAAGCCAGTTGCCCGAGGCGTGGCGTCGGGTAGGCGTCCGTCTTACCCGAGAATGAAGGCGGTGACATGGTGAAGTCCATTAATGCTAAGATTGTGCGTTAGAAGCAGTCTGAACTTAGCAAGCTCATAAAGCAAATATTTTGCGTTAGGTAACTATGGCCATCAAAGAAGCCGTTCGTCCCGGGGGACGCAGCGCACGGGTGCAAGAAGCCGTGCATCAAGCGGTGCGCGAGTTGCAGACCGCCAAATCCCGCGAGGAACTCAGCGTTCCGCAGATCGCGCACAAGGCCGGCGTGACGCCGTCGACGATCTATCGCCGCTGGGGGAATCTTGCCGAGTTGCTGGCGGACGTGTCGCTCGAGCGCCTTCATCCCGACGAAGAGCCACCGCATACCGGTTCCTTGGCAAGTGATCTACAGGCCTGGGGCGAGCACTATCTCGACGAGATGACCTCGCCAACCGGCCAGTGCATGCTCAGCGATATCATGGCCAGCGCCGAACGCGAACGGCGCCAACGCTGCTACCGTTACAATGAAACGATCATGGCGTGCCTGCGTGAACGCGCCGTGATGCGCGGCGAAGCCACGCCATCGGTCGAAGACTTGATGGATGGCGTGATCGCGCCGATGACCTACCGACTGCTTTATGACCTCGACACGGCGACGTCCGCGCGCCTCAGTCGCTGGATCGCGCAGACGCTGTCGAGTACCGACACGCCCGGCTAATCCCACCAGGGTCGCATTGACCCCGGCTCGACGTCTGGCCATGCTCGAAGCACAGCGCAGCCCGCTGCCGCCTTCAGGAGTCGCTTCCATGTCCGACCACGCCGCTCGCACTCATCTCGCCACGCACGACGTCACCAACCAGCCCCCGCTCGGCGGCGACCATGACCTCTTGGAAGAGGACACGGCCCTGCGTGAGGCCCTGGCGCGCGAGGCCCCGGAGTGGGTCGCGACGCGTCTCGCCCCGCTTGCCCGCGAGGCCGGGCGTGACACCTGGCAAACCATCGCCGATGAGGCCAACCGGTACCCTCCCGAGCTACACTTGTTCGATCGCCACGGGCGCCGGCTCGACGAAGTGCGCTACACCGAGGCCTATCATCGCTTGATGCACTTGGCCTGCGACGGCGGCTGGCAGGCCGTGGCCTGGGAACAGGAAGGCGAAGGCGGCCACCAAGCGCATGTCGCCGCGCTTTATCTCTTGACCCAGGTCGAGCCGGGGTTCTGCTGCCCGATCACCATGACCCACGCCGCCTACCCCGTGCTACGCCACGACAGCGCCGTGCTCGAGACATGGGGACCGCGCCTGCTGGCACACGACTACGATCCTCGCGCCCTGCCCGCCAGCGACAAGCGTGCGGCAACCTTCGGCATGGCGATGACCGAGAAACAAGGCGGCAGCGACGTGCGCCGCAATACCACTCAGGCGACGCGCCAGCCGGATGGCAGCGCGCGTCTCACCGGCCACAAGTGGTTCTGCAGCGCGCCGATGTCGGATGCTTTTCTGACCCTGGCCCAGGACGACGCCGGCATTGGCTGCTTCCTGGTACCGCGCTTTCGCCCCGATGGCGAGCGCAATGGCATGCAACTGCAGCGCCTCAAGGACAAGTGCGGCAACCGCGCCAATGCCTCGGCGGAAATCGAGTATGTCGATGCCTGGGCGCACCCCATCGGCGAGCCGGGACGCGGCGTCGCCACCATTCTCGAGATGGTTCAGCAGACCCGGCTCGATGCCGCCACCGCCCCCGCTGGCATGATGCGCCAGGCGACGCTCGAGGCCTGGCGCCACGTGCAAGGCCGCGAAGCGTTCGGCAAACGCCTCGCCGAGCAGCCCTTGATGCGCCGCGTGATCGCTGACCTGGCCCTGGAAACCGAGGCCAGCCTGGCACTCTGCCTGCGCACCGCCCGCGCCTTCGACGGCGCCGCCCGCGATCCACATGAGCGTGCCCTGGCGCGCTTGCTCCCTGCGCTGGCCAAGTTCTGGCACAACAAGCGTGGTCCGGCATTCATGGCCGAGGCCATGGAATGCCTCGGCGGCATCGGCTACGTCGAGGAGGCACCGCTAGCGCGGCTTTACCGTGAAGCGCCGGTGAATTCGATCTGGGAAGGTTCAGGCAATGTCATGTGTCTGGACGTGATGCGCGTGATGGCCCGCCATCCGGAAAGTATCGCCGCCCTGCGCCAGGAACTCGCCCTGGCACGCGGCGCTCACCCCGATTTCGACCGGGCATTTGAAGCCCTCGAACGACGTCTCAAGGCCACGCCGGACGTGCTGGAAGCCCAGGCCCGCTGGCTGACCCAGCGCCTCGCGCAATGTCTGCAGGCCGCGCTGCTGTTGCGCTACGCACCCAATGCTATCGGCGAGACTTTTTGTGCGGTCCGCCTCGGCGAGGAGGCCTCACCGTTGTTCGGCGTCTTGCCGTCTCACGCGCCGCTGGACACCATCCTTGAGCGAATCGCGCCTTGAGGGTGGTTGCTACGCTCCATCAACCAATGACGATGCGCAGCGCCAGGCCCAGCAGCAAGACACCGGTCGCCCGGTTGATCCAGTGCGCGCGTGCCTGAAGCCAGGGTAAAACCGCCGAATGCGAGAGCGCCAGCGCCACCAGCACGTACCAGCCAGCGTCGATCAGTGACGCGGTCGCCACGATCACCGTCTTGGCCCCCGCGCCCATGTCGGCGCTCACGAACTGGCTCAGCAAGGCCACGAAGAAGAGAATCAGCTTGGGATTGGCCAGCGCCACCAGCACGCCGTCTCGCGCGGCCATACCAGGGCGACTGGCCATGCCGCCTGTCTCCAGGGCCCCGCCGCGGCCAGCGCGCAACGCCTTCACGCCCAGCCAGGCCAGGTACGCCGCCCCGCCCCAGGTGATCGCCTTGAACAACAGCGGCTGATGAACGATGACCGCGCCCAGGCCCCACACGGTCAACGCCGCGTAGAAGCCCACACCCGCCGCATGGCAAACACCGGCGACCACGCCCGGCACGCGCCCACCGCCTAGCGTATGGCGCAGCACCATCGCCAGACTCGGCCCTGGCGACATCGCTCCCATGGCACACACCGCCGCCAGCGACAGCCACAAACTCAGTGACATCGCACAGGTTCCGTCATGAAATAAGCGCGCAACTTAGCGGTCGGCGTCCTTCATGCGGCCCTGGCAATCGCGCTCGATGACGTTGCGTTCGCCCTCATCGTTCTCGCGGTAAAGCTCACCTTCGTCATCCTTGGTGTGCCAGATGTAGGCGAGCTGTTCGTCGTCGCTGGCATAGCGTGCGTCGGCGCCCGAGGCAATTTGGTGCATGGGGATGGAATCGTGACCGTAGCTCAACATGGCACTATCGGTGTCAGCGCCATATTGGAAATAGGTCACCGACAGCGATGTGTCTCCCTCACACTGGTAAATCTGGGTATGCTGATCGGCGCGATCATCATCGCCACCTTGCATGGCGCACCCCGTCATCAAGGTCGCTAGCGCCAACAGGGTAAGACTGACAGGTTTCATCGGAACTCCTTTCCAGGAACATCATGATGGAAGCGCGATACGACGCCATGTTTTCAAAAGCGTACCGCAGCTAATTTATGACCGTACAATGTGTTGCAGACATTCTATCTTAAACGACGCGTGACACACCCAACACGCACCGGGATATTTAGTGGGCATCATTACGGCGCTCTCAACCCATCACACGGAGGTCAGCATGACGAATTGCGCGCGAACCGACCATCATTGCCAGCGTTGCGAAGGCCCATTGCCGTTCGCCTTCAGCATGGCGTTCCAGCCCATCGTCGATGTCGCGACGCAACGTATCGTCACTCATGAGGCCCTGGTACGCGGCGTCAATGGCGAATCGGCCTACCAGATACTTTCCCAAGTATCGGACGGCTTGCTCTACCGATTCGATCAGGCCTGTCGCGTCAAGGCCATCGAACTCGCCGCCCGACTCGAGATGGCAAGCGCGCTCTCGATCAACTTCCTGCCCAACGCCGTCTATGAACCCCAGGCCTGCATACAGGCGACGCTAGCAATTTCAGAAAAAGTCGGGTGGCCCACCGAGCGACTGGTATTCGAAATTACCGAAACCGAAAGCGTCACCGATCGCGCCCATTTGCGCAGCATCATCGACACCTATCGCCGGATGGGCTTTACCACCGCTCTGGATGACTTCGGCAAGGGCCACGCCAATCTGGACCTGTTGGTCGAGTTGCGCCCCGACAAGCTCAAGATCGATCGTGACCTGGTGATGGACTGCCATCGCGACCCGCGTCGCCAGATCTTGCTCAAGGCGGTGGCCGACATCGCCGCCCAGCTCGACATCGAAACGGTCGCCGAAGGCATCGAGTGCCGGGACGAAGCGCGCTGGCTGCATGAGGAAGCCGGCATCGTGCAGCATCAAGGCTTTTATTACGCACGTCCCGCGTTCGAAGCGCTGCCCACGGTGACCGGCTTCGCGGCTTCCTAAACATCGCGGCCCCGACTGCATGCCGGGGTCGCGGTATTTCTCCTACCTTAGCGAGCCGTCAGGCATCGTCGGGCAGCGCATAGGCGATCACGTAGTCACCACTGGGGGTTTCCATGAAGTGGTGTCCCGTAGCGACGATCACCAGATACTGACGACCATTCGCCTCGTAGACCATCGGATTGGCCTGACCGCCCGCCGGTAACGGCGCTTGCCACACGGTATCGCCACTCTCGATATCGATCGCGCGGATCAAGTCATCGGTCGCTGCGGCGATGAAGATCAGACCACCCGCCGTGACCACCGAGCCGCCGTTATTGGGCGTGCCGATATCGATGGGCAAGCCGGAGCGAATCCCCCACGGGCCGTTGGCGCGCGCCGTGCCCAACGGGCGATCCCACAGCGTATCGCCGCTGGCCAGCTCGATGGCGCGAATATGCCCGTACGGTGGCTGCTTGCACAGCATGCCGGTATAAGGCACACGCCAGCCGGCGTTGACGTTGATCGCGTAAGGCGTGTTGGCCTGCGGATCGCCCGCACCTTCGGCGCCACCGCCATCGCTATCCAGTTCCTCGCGTGGCTTCCAGCCCTTGGCATCGGCCTCCTCGCGAGGCACCAGCTCGTTGTAATTGGGCATGTCGTTGTAGTTGGCAATCATCACGCCGCGCCGAGGGTCGATGGAGACACTGCCCCAGTCGGAACCTCCGTTATAACCGGTGTACTGAATCCACGGCTGATCGGCGGTGGGCGGCGTGTACATGCCCTTCCAACTGGCTTGCTGGTACTGGATACGGCAGAAAAGCTGATCGAAAGGAGACATGCCCCACATGTCCTTCTCGTTGATGTCGGGCTGACGCAGGGTCGCGTAACGCGAGAACGGCTGTGTCTCGCTGCGTTCTTCCGGCTCGGCACCGCCTTGCGGCACGGGGCGTTCTTCGGCGCCACCGCCCAGCAACTCGCCGGTTTCACGATTGAAGACGTAGATTTCGCCCTGCTTGGTGGGCATCACCAAGGCCGGCACTTCTCCGTCATCGGTGGGGAAGTCGATCAATGTCGGCTGCGAACCGGGGTCGTAGTCCCAGACATCCTTGTGCGCAGTCTGGAAGTGCCACTCGGGCAGACCGGTCTCGACGTTGAGCGCCACCATCGAACTTGCCCACTCGTTTTCTTCCGGCGTGCGCGAGCCGCTCCAGTAGTCGGCAGCGCTATTGGCCATCGGCAGATACACCAGACCGAGCTGGCTGTCGCCAGCGGCGGTCGTCCACATATTGGGAGAGCCACGCACGTAGGTGTCGTCACCGCTGAGCGGTTCGCTCTGCTCGGGGCGCCCGGCGTCCCAGGCCCACTCGAGCTCACCGGTGACGGCGTCGAACCCCTTGATGACACCGGAGGGCGGATAACGGCGCTGCCCATCGAGCACCTGATGGCCGGTAACGACGACATCGCGCACTACCACGGGCGCCGAGTTGATCGACACGTAGCCATCCGGCGTTTCGCCCATGTTCTTTTTGATGTCGACCTGGCCGTTATCCCCGAAATCGGCACACGGCTCGCCGGTGGCGGCGTCGACCTCGAGCATGCGGCCATCGAGCGTGCCGGAAATGATGCGGGCGCGGCAGTTCTGCGAATCGCCCTCATCGCCGCTGGCCAGATCGTCGAGCCGGTCGTCCGGCACTTCGTAATACGTAACGCCACGGCAGGCAGCAGTATAAGGAATGGCGTCTTCGGATACCTGCGGGTCGTAGCGCCAGTTCTCTTCGCCACTATCGGCATCGAGCGAGATCAGGATGTTGCGCGACGTACACAAGAACACATCGTCGCCGACCTTGAGCGGCGTGGTTTCGGCGCCCCAGCGATGATCGAGCAGGTCTCCGGTTCTATATTGCCACGCGACTTCGAGATCGCCGACGTTATCCGGGGTAAGCTGATCGAGCGGAGAGTAGCGCGTCGCGGCGCTGTCACGCCCATAGGCAACCCAGTCTCCATCGGCGGGAGTATCCGCCGGCTGAGCATCGCCGACATCGGTCGCCAATGAATTCTCGGCGACCTCGGGCACGCCCTCGAACTGTTGATAACCACGCGGCACGAACGCCAACGCACCGGCGACGATCAGGCCCAGGCACAACACGCCCGCCACCGAGAACCCCGCCTTGCGGGATGGCCCGCCCCTGAGGCTCGGCATAACCGGTGCAACCAGAATGGCCAGGATCAACGCGACATCGAGACGCGGAATCCAGCGCCAGTAATTCAGCCCCGATTCCCAGGCGGCCCAGATCAGCGTGCCGATGAACACCACGCCATAAAGCCAGGCACCGGAAACACGGCCACGCACCAATTGTACGCCGGAGACGAGCATCAGAATGCCCGCAATCGCGTAATACCAGGAACCACCCAATGACGCTAGATAAAGCCCGCCGCCGCCTAACGCGAGGCCGACGAGCGCAACGATGATACCCACGAGTTTGGCGAACGGACCGCCAACCCTGTGGGAAGATGTCTTAGTAGCCAAAACGCTTCTCCTTGAATGATCGTGATCCCTAGCATCGCCGATGAAAGCGACACGCCATGCAGCTTGAGACGCGTTTTCACCGCGCCCTGCCGTCTTGATGGCTCGCCCTCAGGATAGAGCAACCCAAGCTTTTATACCTAATTGATTAATAAAAGATATACAGATCGACAAGCAGACAGAACGCTGGCCACGCGCACACGAAAAACGGACGCATGTCTCATCGACATCATCAGGAAAAGGAGAACGCTAGAAGATTGTCTTGCTGGGATGACCGAAGTCATTAAGAAAGGTTGGTGCCCGGGGTCGGACTCGAACCGACACAGTGTTTCCACCGGCGGATTTTGAATCCGCTGCGTCTACCAATTTCGCCACCCGGGCAGCGGAGACGTATTATACGGAGCAGATTGGCGACGTCAATCATCCGGGCCTGACTTCGTCGCCTGTCTCGATTATCATAGGCCGCCTTCGTCGAGCGCACGCCGGGCGTGCCTCATCTCCGATTACCGTTTTTCGATTACAGGTCGTTCTCTCCAACGCCATGCAGCGCGCCGATTTCCATTTCGATCTCCCCGATGAGCTGATCGCTCGTTACCCGTCTGAGAAACGCAGTGACTGTCGCCTGCTGTGCCTGGACGACGCGAGCGGCGAAATTCAGCATCGCCGCTTCACCGACTTGCTGACGCAGCTCGAGCCCGGCGACCTGCTGGTGTTCAACGACACCCGTGTGATTCCCGCGCGGCTGTTCGGGCAAAAGGCCAGCGGTGGGCGCGTCGAGATGCTTCTCGAACGCCCGCTGGATGCGCATCGTGGTCTGGCGCACCTACGCGCCAGCAAGGCTCCCAAGCCCGGCACCGAGCTGATTTTCGAGGGCGATATCCGCGCGGTGGTCGAAGAGCGTCACGAGGCCTTGTTCGAGCTGCGCTTTTTAGGCGAGACACCACTGATCGCGCTGCTTGAACGCCACGGGCACATGCCCTTGCCGCCGTATATCGACCGCGAAGACGAGCTCGACGACCGCGAGCGTTATCAGACTGTTTATGCCCGTCGCGAGGGCGCGGTAGCGGCGCCCACCGCCGGCCTGCATTTCGACGAGGCATTGATGGCGGCGCTGCGTGAGCGTGGCGTGGAGATGGGCTATGTCACCCTGCACGTGGGGGCAGGCACCTTTCAGCCAGTCCGCGTGGACGATATTCGCGAGCATCACATGCACAGCGAATGGCTGGAAGTCGATGAGACGCTATGCCGCCAAGTCGAGGCCACCCGAGCGCGCGGCCAGCGTGTCATCGCCGTGGGCACGACCAGCGTGCGTTGCCTGGAAACTGCCAGCCAAGGCCGGGACGACGGTCGCATCGCGCCTTATCGTGGCGACACCGATATCTTCATCTATCCCGGTTACGCGTGGCGCTGTGTCGATGCACTGATCACCAATTTCCATTTGCCCGAGTCAACACTGTTGATGCTGGTCTCAGCGTTCGCCGGCTATCGCCAGGTGATGCATGCCTACCGCGAAGCCGTCGCCGAGCGTTACGCCTTCTTCAGCTATGGCGATGCCATGCTCCTCAGCCGGTCGGCAACGTCACATCCTTTCCCCGAGGCTTCTCATGTTTAACGAGACTTCCCATGCCTAACGAGGTTCCCCATGCGTAACGAGAGCTTCATGCGTTTCGAGCGCCTCGCCGAGGATGGCATGGCACGCCGCGGCCGTTTGAGCCTCCCCCGCGGCACGGTGGAAACGCCCGCTTTCATGCCCGTCGGCACCTACGGCACGGTCAAGGGCATGACGCCCGAATCGGTCGAACAGATCGGTGCCGAGATCATCCTCGGCAACACCTTCCACCTCTGGTTGCGGCCGGGTACCGAGGTCATCGAGACCCACGGTGACCTCCACGACTTCGCCCAGTGGCACAAGCCGATCCTCACCGACTCTGGCGGCTTTCAGGTCTTCTCGCTGGGCGACATGCGCAAGATCACCGAGGAAGGCGTGCACTTCCGCTCGCCCGTGGATGGCGCCAAGGTCTTCATGGGCCCCGAGGAATCGATGGCCGTGCAGCGTTCGCTGGGCTCGGACATCGTGATGATCTTCGATGAATGCACGCCCTACCCGGCCACCCAGGAAGAAGCCAAGCGCTCGATGGAGATGTCGCTGCGCTGGGCGCAGCGTTCGCGCATCGCGCATGGTGATTCGCCTGCGGCGCTGTTCGGCATCATTCAGGGTGGCATGTACCCCGAGCTTCGCGAGCGCTCCCTGAAGGGGCTTCTGGACATCGGCTTCGACGGGCTCGCCATCGGCGGTTTATCAGTGGGCGAACCCAAGGAAGAGATGCTCAAGGTACTCGACTATTTGCCGGGGTGGATGCCGGACGACAAGCCGCGCTACCTGATGGGCGTCGGCAAACCCGAGGATCTGGTCGAAGGCGTGCGTCGCGGGGTGGATATGTTCGACTGCGTGATGCCCACGCGCAACGCGCGCAATGGCCATCTCTTCACGGCCGACGGCACCGTCAAGATCCGTAACGCCCAGCATCGCCACTCCACACAGGCACTCGAAGCGGAGTGCGATTGTCATACGTGTCGGCACTTCACGCGCAGCTATCTGCATCATCTGGATCGTTGCGGCGAAATGCTCGGTGCCATGCTCAATACCATCCACAATCTACGTTATTACCAACGTGTCATGGCTGGTTTGCGCACTGCCATTGAAGCGGGTACATTGACTGCCTTTGTCGAAGACTTCTACGCACGGCGTGGCATGCCGGTGCCGCCGCTGTCAGCGTGATCGAATGCCATCCGGGATACGCTCTCGGGCACAGATTCAACCCCACTACCATCCGGAGATAACAATCCATGCTGGAGTTTCTCATTCCCGCAGCTCACGCGCAGGATGCTTCATCCGCGGGCGGCGGCATTGCCCAGATCGTCATGCTGGTCGGTTTCGTACTGATCTTCTACTTTCTGCTCTGGCGTCCGCAGTCCAAGCGTGCCAAGCAGCACAAACAACTGATCAGCAACCTTTCCAAAGGCGATGAGATCGTCATCGGTGGCGGCTTGATGGGGCGTGTCACCAATGTCGGCGACGATTTCATCAGCCTGGAAATCGCCGAAGGCACCGAGGTGAACGTTCAGAAGAACTCCGTCGCCGCGGTATTGCCCAAGGGCACCCTGAAGTCCATCTGATCCCCTATAAGGAGGCGCGAAACCGCCCCTCCTCAACGCCACCGGCCATATTCTATGGTCGGTGGCTGTCTTCTGCGTCAGCAACAAGGACAGGGCTTCCATGCTCAACCGTTACCCCCTGTGGAAGTATCTGCTGATACTCATAGTACTTCTCGTCGGCATCATCTACGCGTTACCCAATCTTTACCCCGCCGACCCCGCCGTTCAAATCAGCAGTACCGCCAACGGCTCCGCACTCGATCAAGAGCGCCTCGACCGCTTGACCCAAGCGCTCGCGGACGAAGGCATCGATGTCAAGAAAAGCGAGCTGGATGGCAACAGTGCGCTGATTCGCCTCGAAGAAGCCGATCAGCAAATCGCTGCCCGCGATACCCTCGACGAGCGGCTGGGCGACGCTTATACCGTGGCGCTCAATCTCGCCGATGCGACACCCGACTGGTTGGCCGGCCTTTCAGCCGCGCCCATGAAGCTCGGCCTCGACCTCCAGGGCGGGGTGCACTTCCTGCTGCAGGTCGACATGGACGCCGCCGTCCAGCAACGCCTGGAAGCGAATGCCAGCGCCGTCCGCGACATCCTGCGCGACGAGCGAATCCGTTATCGTGACACCGAAATCGGCGACCGCACGATCACGTTCCAGTTCGCCAACGAAGACGATCGCAACGAGGCACGCGGCTTGATCGCCGACCAGTTCCCTGACTTCGACTACGCGAACGAAGAAGGCGATAGTGGCGCGGCCCTGACGATGACCTTCACCGAACAAGCCGTGCAGGCGCTTCAGGACTACGCCATCAATCAGAACCTGACGACGATCCGCAACCGCGTCAACGAATTGGGCGTTTCGGAGCCACTGGTGCAGCGCCAGGGCCCCAGCCGCATCGTCGTCGAACTGCCCGGCGTGCAGGACACCGCCGCCGCCAAGCGTATCGTGGGGGCCACCGCGAATCTGGAGTTCCGTCTGGAAGCCCGCTCGGACACGCCCGACCGCGAGATCGAAACACTCAGCTTCCGCAATGACGAAGACCGCAGCGCAGAGTTGATGCGTGACGTCATCGTCACCGGCGATCATGTCTCCAGCGCCAGCCGGAGCTTCGATCAAAACAACCGTCCGCAGGTCAACATCAACCTCGATGGCACCGGCGGCTCGATGATGAGCCGCGCCACACGCTCCAATATCGGGCGCAACATGGCGGTCGTCTTCATCGAGCACAAGACCCGCACACGCACGGTTATGGAAGACGGCGAAGAGGTCGAAAAGCGCGAGGCCTATACCGAGCGCGGCATCATCAGCCTGGCGACCATTCAAAGCGCCTTGAGCAACCGCTTCCGCATCACCGGTCTCGATTCCTCGAGCGAGGCGGCAGACCTGGCCTTGCTGCTGCGCTCCGGCTCGCTGGCGGCGCCCATTTATTTCGCTCAGGAGCGCACCATCGGGCCCAGCCTGGGCGCGCAGAACATCAATCAGGGCATTCTCTCGGTAGAACTCGGCCTGTTGCTCGTGGTGCTGTTCATGCTGGCGCGCTACAAGGCCTTCGGCATCGTCGCCAACATCTCGCTGGGGCTAAACCTGGTGCTGCTGGTCGCCGCAATGTCGATGCTCGGCGCCACCCTGACGCTTCCCGGGATCGCCGGTATCGTGCTGACACTAGGCATGGCAGTGGATGCCAACGTCTTGATATTCGAGCGAATACGTGAAGAGATCAAAGCCAAAATGCCTGCCCAGCAAGCGATACATGCCGGCTTCGAGCGCGCCTTCACCTCGATCGTCGACGCCAACATCACCACCCTGCTGGTGGCAGTCATCCTGTTCTCGATCGGCACCGGACCGGTCAAAGGCTTCGCCGTCACACTGTCGCTGGGCATTCTGACCTCGATGTTTACCGCCATCCTGGTCTCACGTGCCCTGATCAACCTCACCATCGGCGGACGCCCGCTGAAGAAAATCTGGATCTGAGGAGAGCGAGCGATGCGACAGTTAGACTTCATGGGCAAACGCCGCATAGCCTTCGCCGTTTCCGTGCTGCTCGCGGTCATTGCGATCGGTGCCCTGGCGTTCAAAGGCCTCAACCTGGGCCTGGACTTCACCGGCGGCACGCTGGTGGAAGTCCGCTACGAACAAGCCCCGGCGCTTGACGAACTACGCAGCCAGTTAGGCGACGAGGGCTTCGAGGATGCCCAGGTGCAAACCTTCGGCACCTCCAACGATATCCTCGTGCGGCTGCAGCAGACCTTCGACAATGATGTCGGGCAACGCGTCGTGGGCATTCTGGACAGCGACGCAAATCCGGTGGATCTGGTCCGCGCCGAGTTTGTCGGCGCACAGGTCGGCGATCAGCTGCGCGATCAGAGCGGTATGGGCATGCTGCTGGCTCTGGCGGTGGTCATGGTGTACGTGGCTTTCCGCTTCCAGTACAAGTTCGCGCTCGGTGCCCTGATTTCCCTCGGCCATGACGTGTTGATAATACTCGGCATCTTCGCGCTGTTCGGACTGGACTTCGATTTGACGGTGTTGGCCGCCATACTGGCGGTGATCGGTTACTCGCTCAACGACACCATCATCGTCTACGACCGAATACGCGAGAATATCCGCAAGTCGCAAATCGACGACATGGCGCAGATATTCAACGAGTCGATCAACCAGACCCTGGCGCGCACCATGGCCACCTCGGGGACCACATTGCTGGTACTCCTGGCACTGTTCTTCCTCGGCGGAGACATGATCCACAACTTCTCGATCGCCTTGATACTGGGCGTCGTCGCGGGGACCTTCTCATCGGTCTACGTCGCCGCAGCGTTGCTGCTGGCCATCAAGCTGCAGCGCAAGGACCTGATCCGGCCCAAGAAGGAAAACGACGAGGAAGAAGAACTGCCCTGAGCCATCATCGGTTTAGCAGCTGTTCAGTATCCAATACGCCTCCCCCTCGGGAGGCGTATTGCGTTGGAGCGTGGATTGCGTTGAGCGCTTAATCACGCGACACGATCTTCAACCCATGACGGCGTAGCTTGCGCACCACACTGGGCTGACTGATACCCAGGCGCTCGGCCATGGCGTAGGTGCTCGACAAGCGCGCCGCCAACTCGCCGAGGATTTCGGCCTCGACAGCCTCCAGCGTGTCACGCAAGGAGCGCCCTTCTTCCAGCGTCGCCAGCGGACTGCTTCCACTGGTCGCCGTGCTCACGCGCGCCGACGCCACATCACGCTCCTCCATCGGCGCACCGATGACACCGCCCTCGGCGGACAGCCAAGCGCGTTCGAGCCAGTTTTCCAGCTCGCGGACGTTCCCCTGCCAGTCGCCGCCCATCAACTCCGGCCACACACGAGGATGCAACACCTTGTCCATGCCATAACGATCGTTGAGCCTGGCGAGCTGACGTTCCGCAAGGCCGGGGATATCTTCGCGGCGTTCGCGCAAGGGCGGCAGCGTGACGGGAATCACGTTGAGCCGATAGTAAAGATCGAGACGAAAACGCCCTTCCTCCACGCGCTGCGCCAGGTCCTGATTGGTGGCAACCACCAGGCGAAAATCGACTCGCCGTGAGCGCGTATCGCCCAGTCGCGTCAGATAACCGTCCTGAATCACCTTCAAAAGCTTGCTCTGCATCGCCAGGGGCAACTCGCCGATCTCATCGAGAAACAGCGTGCCCTTGTGGGCCTGCTCCAGGAGCCCGGCCTTGCCCATCCGCGCGGCACCGCTGAACGCACCAGGCTGATAGCCGAACATTTCGGATTCGAACAGCGACTCGGGGATCGCCGCGCAATTGACGTCTACGAAGGCGCCGTCGCAACGCTGGCTCCAGCGGTGCAACTGGCGCGCGAAGGCCGTCTTGCCTACCCCCGACTCGCCGAGCATCAGCACCGTGGCATCGGTCGGTGCCACCCGCTTGATGAGCTGCGCCACCTCGTGCATGACCTGACTGCGCACCTCCAGCGATTCTAACTCCAACGCATCCCCCGGGGCCGGACTACCGCCACGCTTGAGGTGCTCGTTGAAGCGGCGCTGGAGAAGCGCGTATTCGTCTTGCAGCAAGCGCAGATCGGTCATATCCATGGAACGACTGATGACGCGTACCAAGCGCCCGGAGGCGTACACCGGGTAGGCCTCGGCGATCACCTGTCGCCCCGTGCCGGTGCGCTGCATGACCTGCGCCGGTTGACCGGTGCGGATGACCTCGAGCGAGACCGAGGGCGATAGCACGCCACGTGCCTCCAGTTCATAGACCGTGGTCGCGCACAACGACTGACGGCTCATGCCATAGACGGCGGCACTGCCCGGGCTGACATCCAGCACCTGACCATCGACATCGACGATGAAGACATGATCGTGGCCGGTATGAATCAGTGCCTCGAGCGTTAGCGCTTCAATATCGTGTTCTTGCATAGCGCTCTCGATTCATTTTTGCATCAAGATACAATAGTGGATCACCAATCGCCGCCGAGCAATGCATCTTTGCATCAGTCATGGCGCTAAGTTATTGATTATAGGCATTCCTAAACTTGGCATGGTTCGTGCCTGCAATAAAGCAGTACCAACAACAATCCACTGCTTCCCACCAGGAGCCAAGCATGAGCGATCACGACGCCCCGCATTTCAATCAACCATTGGGCGGTAACGAAATGCCCCGCTTCGGCGGCATCGCGAGCATGATGCGCCTGCCCACCCAGGCGAGCGCCAAGGGTCTCGACGCTGCCTTCGTCGGCATTCCCATGGACATCGGCACCTCGAATCGCCCCGGCACTCGCCTGGGACCGCGCCAAATCCGCGACGAGTCGCGTATGCTGCGCCCCTACAACATGGCCACCCGCGCGGCGCCGTTCGACAGCCTGCAAGTAGCGGACACCGGCGATGTGGCGATCAACACCTTCGATCTAAAGAAAAGCGTCGAGATCATTCGCCAGCACTATCGTGAGCTGCTCAGCCACGACGCCGTACCGCTGACACTCGGCGGCGACCACACCCTGACATGGCCAATACTGCAAGCGATTGCAGAGAAGCACGGCCCGGTGGGGCTGATTCACATCGACGCCCACGCCGATATCAATCCGCACATGTTCGGTGAGGAGGTCGCCCACGGCTGCCCGATTCGCCGCGCTCAGGAAGAAGGCCTGCTGGATAGCCAACGCGTGATCCAGATCGGTCTGCGCGGTACCGGCTATGCCGCCGACGATTTCGACTGGTGTCGCGACCAGGGTTTCCGCGTCGTGACCGCCGAGCAGTGCTGGTACAAGTCGTTGGAACCGTTGATGGCTGAAGTGCGCGAGCAGATGGGCGATCGCCCCGTCTACATCACCTTCGACATCGATGCCCTCGACCCCTCGGTAGCGCCCGGCACCGGCACCGTCGAAGCCGCCGGCCTGACCATGTCGCAAGGCCTCGAGATCGTGCGTGGCGCCTGGGGCTTGAATATCGTCGGCGGCGACCTGGTCGAAGTCGCGCCGCCCTACGACCCCAGCGGCAACACCGCGCTGATGGGCGCCACGGCACTCTATGAAATGCTCTGCGTGCTACCCGGCGTCAAGCGCCGTTAAGTCTGCCTCGGCATTGGGGCTCTACAACAACAAGTGGTGACATCATGTCCGCACCCCTCGATTCCACCGCCTCTGGCGGTAGCAATCTCGATAACGCGCGGCTGACGTCGCGCGGACTACTCAAGTTTCTCATCCCCTCGCTGATCGGTATCGGCATGTTTCTGGTGCCCTTCTCGACAGGCGATACCATCAATATCGGCATGGGACTGCTCGCCGATGGCCTCAAGGCGCTTCTAGGCGACGCATTGCCAGCCATCGCCATGGCCGTGCTATGCGCTTCGGCACTGCTGACCCTGCTCGTCAAGTTCGCCAAACCCCACTGGGCCCGCGAGAATGCCTTAGGTGAACTGTTCGACGTCGAGCCGCTGTGGATGGCGATGCGCCTGCTGGGTGCCGCCTTCGCGCTCATGACCTACTTCCAGATCGGCCCCGAGTTCGTGACCGCTTCGTTCACCGGCGGAGTGATGCTCAACGATCTGGCACCAGTACTGCTGACCTTTTTCTTCTTCGCCGCCATTCTGCTGCCATTCCTGGTCGACTTCGGCTTCATGGAATTCATCGGCAGCCTGGTGCGTACGCCATTTCGCAAGATTTTCGGTCTGCCGGGGCGCAGCGCCATCGACGCCACCGCTTCGTGGATGGGCTCGGGTACCGTGGGCGTGCTGATCACCACGCAGCAATACGAGCAGGGCTATTACAACCGACGTGAAGCCTCGGCCATCGCCACTAATTTTTCAATTGTCTCGATCGCCTTTGCCCTGCTAGTGACAAGCTTCATCGGCATCAATCACCTCTTCGTGCCCTTCTATCTCACCGTGGTTGTGGCGGGATTGGTGGCTGCGGTAATCGTGCCGCGCCTGCCGCCGCTCTCGCGCAAGCCGAATACCTACTACGAACCAGTGGGTTGCCGCCTCGCCGAGGAACGCACCGGCACCCAAGGCCTGTTCCGCTACAGCCTCGGCATGGCCGTGGCACGTGCCGACAAGGCCCCAGGACCACGCCAGCTAGCACGCCACGCGCTGTTGAACGTCGCCGACATCTTCTTCGGGCTGCTGCCGCTGGTCATCGCCATCGGCACCGTGGCATTGATCTTCGCCGAGTTCACGCCGCTATTCACCTGGCTTTCGTACCCGATGGTGCCAGTCCTCGAATGGATGCGCGTGCCCGAAGCGGCGGCCGCCGCGCCGGCCACGCTGGTGGGCTTCGCGGACATGTTCCTGCCCGCCGTGCTGGCCAGCGACATCGAGAGCGAACTTACCCGCTTCGTGATCGCCTGCCTGTCGTTGACGCAGTTGATCTACATGTCGGAAATCGGCGCCTTGCTGCTCAAGTCCAAGATTCCGCTCAAGCTCTGGGAACTGGTCATCATCTTCCTGCTGCGTACCGCCATCACGTTGCCGATCATCGTCGTGATGGGCCACTGGCTGGTGGCTTAAGGTGCTTCCCATGACCAACGAAACGAATTCGCCTTCTCTTCGCTCGATTAGCTGCGCCGAGGCGCTGGTTCGCCTGCTGCGTGACAGTTACGCCGTGGATACCGTCTTCGGCATTCCCGGTGTGCATACCGTGCCGCTGTATCGTGGACTGGAATCAGGCGGCCTGCGCCATGTCACGCCGCGCCACGAACAGGGCGCAGGGTTCATGGCGGACGGCTACGCCCGTGCCAGCGGTAACCCCGGGGTCTGCTTCATCATCACCGGACCGGGGATGACCAATATCGCCACCGCCATGGGCCAGGCACTGGCCGATTCCGTGCCCATGCTGGTGATCTCCAGCGTCAACCGCCGCGACACCTTGGGACGCGGCCAGGGGCAACTCCACGAGTTGCCCAGCCAGCAGAACGTGCTGGCGGGCGTGAGTCGTTTCAGCCATACCCTGCTTGACCCGAGCGCTTTGCCCGAAGTCCTGGCGCGCGCTTTTGCGGTCTTTCGTTCCCAGCGGCCAGGGCCGGTGCATATCGAAATTCCCATCGATCTTTTCGATGCGCCGATCTCCCTACCCACCGAGTACGCACCGGCAAGGCTCTATCGTCCCGCGCCGCACCCCGACGGCGTAGCACTTGCCGCCGAGTGGCTGCGCGAGGCGCATGCTCCGCTGGTGTTATTGGGGGGCGGCTGTGCGGACGCATCAAAATCGGCTCGGGCGCTGGTCGAACATCTCGACGCACCGACCGTGACCACCACCAACGCCAAGGGGGTACTTGGACGCGGGCACCCACTCGACCTGGGTGCCAACGCTACCTGGCCCGAGGTCCGTGCGCTGGCTCGCGACGCCGACGTTATCCTCGCCGTGGGTACCGAACTCGGCGAAACCGATTACGATGTGGTATTCGATGAGGGCTTCACCCTGACCGGACGCTTGATTCGCATCGACCTGGAAGCGGAGCAACTGGTGCGCAATCAGGCCACGGCGCTGGGCCTTGTCAGCGACGCCGGTATCGCGCTGTCGGCTCTGCTGGCGCATTTCCCCGCCCCACTCGCGCGTCAGGGTGCGAAGCGCACCCGCGCTATCCATGAAGCGCTGGCGCTGCCGACGCGTCCGGACATGGCGACGTTCGTGCCGCTTTATGCCGCGCTCGATCACGCCTTGCCCGAGGCCATCATCGTCGGCGACTCCACCGCGCCGGTCTACGCCGGCAATCATCTCGTCAAACGTGCGGCGCCACGTCGTTACTTCAATGCCTCGACCGGCTACGGCACCTTGGGCTACGGCCTACCGGCGGCGCTTGGCGCCCAACTGGCCAAGCCCGGCACGCCGGTCGTGGCCCTGGTCGGCGATGGCGGCTTGATGTTCACCCTCAGCGAGCTGGCCACCGCCGTCGACGAAGAGCTGCCAGTGGTCATCGTGGCCTGGAACAACAGTGGTTACGAGGAAATCCGCCGTTATATGGACGCGCATGGTGTCGCGCGCATCGGTGTCGACCCCACACCACCCGATTTCCAGCGCTTAGCCGAAGGCTTCGGCCTCACCTCGCAGCGCATCGAATCTCCCGCCGCTCTCGATCTCGCACTCAGCAACGTCTCGCGTAACGCACCCACGCTGATCGAGATCGATGCCGAACGCTGGCAAGCGGCACTCGGCTGAGGCGCCATTCGCGTCCCGAAAAGGCTTCTCAAGAACAACGGCTTCCCAAAACATTACAAGGACAACACCATGGCTTTCTTCCACCGTCTGCTCGGTCAGGACACCCTCGACGACCACCAGCACAAGAGCCTCGGGGCATTCGGCACTGTCGCCCTATGGCTCGGCGCCAACGTCGTGGTCACCACCATCCTCACCGGCATGCTCCTGGTGCCCGACCTGCCCTTCACGACCGCCATGGGCAGCGTACTGATCGGCTCGCTGATCGGTGCTATTCCTCTCTTGCTAGTCGGCCTGATGGGGCAGCGCACCGGTCTGCCCTCCATGGCGCTAACCCGAAGGGCCTATGGGCCACTTGGCAGTCGGCTGATTTCACTGGTCAACATGGGGGTATTGATCGCCTGGAGCTGGATCCAGGCCCTGCTTGCCGGCATGAGCCTCAACTACGCTATCCAGGCCACCACCGGTTACTCCAACCTACCCTTGATGACCATCCTCTGCGAAAGCGTGGTGGTGCTCATCGTGCTGCGTGGCCACCTGGGCATCGAACGGGTCGAGCGCTGGGCAGCAATGGCCATGGTCGGCCTCGCCGCCCTAGTCCTCTATCAGTTGAATCTTCACTATGATGTCTCGACGCTCTTGGACATGCCTGTCGAAGCGCGTAACGGCATCACGCTGGGCATCGCCTTCGACATCGTCATCGCCACCGCCTTCTCGTGGATCTCGTCCTCGGCGGATTACAACCGCAACTGCAAGAGCGGCGCCATCGCCGTCTGGGGCACCTACATTGGCTATGTGATGGCCGCCATGATCGCCATGGGCCTGGGCGCCGCAGTCTCCGGGCTCTCGGTCCTGAATGGCATGGAGCAGACCTACGACCCGACCCGGCTGCTCTCCGGTTTCGGCTTCGGCCTGCCCGCAGCCCTGGTCATCTTCTTCTCCGTGATGACTACCAATGTCATGGCCGTCTACAGCGCCACCCTGTCCTGCATGAACGTGTCGCCCGGCATGGCCTTCTGGAAACCGGCGCTGATCATCGGGGTCGTGACCGTCTTCGGCGCCCTGATTCCCGGCATACTCGATCAGTTCCAAAACTTCCTGCTATTAATAGGCGCTTTGTTCATTCCGGCCTTCTCGGTGATCATCGTCGATTACTACCTGGTCGGTCGCGACGGCTACAGTCCCGAGCTACTCAAGGCGCGTCACCAGCTGGGACGTCCCACTGCGCCGGTGGCCATCGGTGCCTACGTGATCGGCGCCGGGCTGGCCGCCTATTGGTCGCTGGTCGCCCCGCTGGCCTTCGGCGCCTCGCTGCCGGTCTTCATCATCACCGGCGGCCTCTACTGGCTCGGCGCCATGCTGTTGACCAAGTCCCGTGCGAACGCTTCACAGACGACAGGAGAGTGACACCGATGAGACTAATGCTGGCGCAAACCGCCCCCGTATGTGGCGACGTGGCCGCCAACCTGGCGTCTCTCCCGCGCCAGTGCCAGCAGGCAGCAGCAGCCGGTGCGGACCTACTGGTCCTCCCCGAGCTTGCCCTGAGCGGCTACAACATCTTCGAGCGACTGGAGGAACTCGCCGAGCCGGTAGGCGGCCCAATCACCCAGCGAGCCGCCGAACTCGCCGCCGAGCACGAGATGTTCTTGCTCTTCGGCCTTGCCGAACGGCAAGCCGACGGACGCCTGACCAATTCCGCCGTGCTGATCGACGACCGGGGCGAGCATATCGCCACCTATCACAAGCGCCAGCTGTGGGATCGCGAACATGCCTTCTTCACCGCCGGCGAGGAATGCTGCGTGGTGGATACGCGTCTCGGCCGTCTCGGGCTGATGATCTGCTATGACAATGAGTTTCCCGAGATGGCCAGAGCACTTGCCACAAGCGGCGCGCAGATCATTCTTTCACCCACCGCCAACATGGTGCCCAACGCCGAACGTCAAGCGCTGCAGATTCGTGCCCGAGCCCTCGACAATCAATGCTTCGTCGCTTGCATCAACCGGGCAGGGATGGAGGCCGAACTTCACTATTGCGGCAACAGCTTGATAGCAGGGCCGGATGGCGAGGTTCTGGGCCGTCTCGGTGCCGACGCAGGAAGCCTGGTGGTGGACATCGACCTGGAACGTATCAACGAGAGTCGTGCCCATCAGGACTATCTCAAAGATCTCAGACCCATACCGGAGGCCACCTTATGAGCGGCTTCTTACTCCCTCGAGGAAAAACCGCAACCTGGTATCGCACCACGGCACTCGCTGACGGCATCACGCGGATCGACGAGCCCGCCATCAAGCCGTTCTACCGCTGCAACATCTGGCATGTACGGGGTCGGGATCGAGACTTGCTGGTGGACTTCGGGCTCGGCGCCGTGCCGCTGCGCAGGCAGGTACCGCTACTCAGCGAACGCGACCTGATCGCAGTGGCGAGCCACACGCACTTCGATCATATTGGTGCCGCGCATGAGTTCGAGTGTTGCCATGTGCATGCCGCCGAGGCCGACATCCTGGCCAGCCCGGACAACGCGCGCACCCTGGCCGCCGACTTTCTCGATGACGCCATGTTCGATGCCCTGCCACCGGCGCCCTTCGAATACCATAGCTACCGTATCGCCCCACCGGCGTGCATCGTCACACTCGAGGATGGCGAAATCATCGATCTCGGCGACCGCCGTTTCGAGGTCATCCACACGCCGGGGCATTCCCCTGGCGGTATCGCGCTATGGGAAGCCGCCAGCGGTACCTTGATCTCGGGCGATCTGATCTATGACGGGCCGCTGATCGAGGATGTCTATCACAGCAACCTCGACGATTACGCCGCCAGTATGCGCCGACTACGCGAACTCCCGGCGCGTATCGTCCATGGCGGCCATTTTCCTAGCTTTTCCGGGGCACGCTTGCACGCCATGATCGATGAGTGGCGCCGTAGTCACGCCCTTTGAAGGAGTCTTCATGCAACAGCTCGACCAGCAGTTTATCGACAATCGCTGGGTGGTTAGCCAAGGCACGCGGCGCCTGGCGGTGATGGACCCGTACCATGAGCGCCAGATCGCCGAGGTCACGGGCGGCGATACCGCAGACGTCGACGCGGCAGTTGACGCCGCACGTCGCGCCCTGCCCGCTTGGCAAGCGCTGGGCGGCGAAGTGCGCGGGGCGTATCTGGAGGCGCTGGCCGATGCCCTCACGGCGCGCCGCGAAGCGCTGATGGAGCTTTCCGCGACCAACAACGGCAAGGCGCTCGCCGAGGCCGGCATCGACCTCGACGACGCCATCGCCTGCTATCGTTACTACGCACGCCAGGCACGCGAGCTGGAAGCCCGACAGGGGCGGCGTATCACGCATGATATTGAAGGCGTCGATGCCTACTGCTACGAAGATCCTGCTGGGGTGATCGGCTTGATCACGCCGTGGAACTTCCCGCTGGTAACCAGCGCCTGGAAGATCGCCCCGGCCCTGGCCGCGGGCTGCACAGTGGTTTTCAAACCCTCGGAAGTGGTGCCGCTGCCGGAGCAGGCGCTCGCCGAGATCGCTCTGGAAATCGCGCTACCGCCCGGCGTTCTCAATCTGCTGCACGGCGATGGCGACGGCATCGGCGCGCCACTGACGCGCCATGCGGGTATCGACAAGCTCTCCTTCACGGGCAGCAACGCCGTGGGCGAACGCGTGATGCAAGCCGCCGCCGAAGGCAGTCGCGGGGTGTCACTGGAGCTCGGCGGCAAATCGCCGATCCTGGTGCTCGACGATGCCGAGATCGATCAGGCCGCCGACTGGGTCATGGCCGGCATCTACTTCAATAGCGGACAGATTTGCTCGGCGACTTCGCGCTTGATCGTGCATGAATCGCTGACCGAGGCACTTTATGAAGCGCTGGCGACACGCATCGACGCGATCCGCCTGGGCAACCCGCTGGGCACGGAAACCGACATGGGGCCGATGACCAGCCAGCGTCAGCGCGACCGCGTGCGCGATTACCTGGCCATCGCCGAACGCGAAGACCTCCAGGCAGTACGCGATGCCCGCCATCGGCAGCTGCCGGAACAGGGCTACTTCATCGCCCCCACTTTATATCGTGATGTGCCCACCGAGAGCCGCTTGTGGCGCGAGGAGATCTTCGGCCCGGTGCTGTGCGCACGCAGTGTCGCTTCCGACGCCGAGGCCATCGCGCTGGCCAATGCCAGCGACTTCGGCCTGGCCGCCACGGTAATCAGTGGCGACCCTCAACGCGCCAAGCACGTCGGCAGAGCCCTGCGTGCCGGCAACATTTGGTACAACAGCGAGCAAATCGTCATGCCGGAAGCCAGTTGGGGCGGTTTCGGGCATAGCGGCATCGGCCGCGAGCTCGGCCCTTGGGGACTGGCTGCCTATCTCGAGGTCAAGCATCTGATCGGCCCGGCGGACTGACCAACACAGGGCGCACAACGAAAAATACCCCGCCGAGCGCGATATCGGCGGGGTATTTCGTGTGCTCGAGCCAAAAAGACTTACATTCGTGGCTTGAGCTGCTGTACCAGTGTCTTGTAAAGGCGCGGCGTGGCGGCCATGAGATCCTGCTCGGTGCTGACCGAGGGGCTACCATCCGGCCCGCCCAGCAGTGCACCGGCTTCTTTGAGGAGAAGGCTGCCAACCAGTTGATCCTGCTCCTCGAGGCCCAGCACGAAGGCGGCATCGGCACGGCCGGCGGCGAGTTGCGCGAGATCCAGGAGGCCGCTACCACTGCTGAGGAAGTTCTCGACCTGTGACCCAAGCGCCTGGGTCAGGGTCAGATACGTCTGCAGATGACGCGAACGTAGCCATGGCTCCGGCAAGCCAACGGCGATGCGCGCGTCCTCGACCGTAATATGGTCGGGCACGCGAATGCGGCGTCCATTGAGCTGCGCGCCACGCCCACGGCTGACGAGATACTCATCATCGTTGAAGGGGCAGACGATCACTGCATGCTCAGGCTTGCCCTTGACCAGGCAGACGATCGAGATAGCAAAGTTGGGTGATGCCACGGCCAGGTTGGAATAACCATGGAACGGCTCGATGCGCCAGTGGAAATCGGCGCCCTCGCCTTCGCCGTCACGGTGCGCCGTATAGCGCCCGGAAAGGCCATGCTGGGGATAACTGCGACGAAACTGCGCGTCGATGAGGGTTTCAGCGTTACGCGCAGTATCTTCCAGCAGCTTATCGAGCTGTTTGTCGCCACGCGCAACTTCGATACGGTCGCGAGCACGCACGAACTGCTCGGCGGCACTACGCGCGGCGCGCAGTGCGAATTGAACCATGGGATGCATGATACGGGCCTGAATCTCGGAAACTGTTAAAGAACGCCGCGTATCCTAGCAGAAGGCGCCCACGACGGGAAGTTTCGCGGCCTCAAGCCATGCTAGACTCGCCGTTCGTTTCTCAGCCGCGCGCCCTATCATCATGCTCGACAAACTACGTATCGTTCTCATCGGCACCAGCCATCCCGGCAACATTGGCGGCGCCGCCCGCGCCATGCACAACATGGGCCTCGCCGACCTTGCTCTCGTCGCGCCACGCTGCGAGGTGTACGGCGCCGAATCCCATGCCCGCGCGTCCGGCGCCGATGCCTTGGTAAGTAATGCCAAGGTGTATGCCACGCTCGAGGAGGCCGTCGGCGACTGCACCTTCGTGGTCGGTGCCAGCGCCCGAGTACGCCATCTGCCCTGGCCAATGCTCACCCCGCGGGCATTGGGCGAACGTCTCCCCGGAGAGTGCGCGCCCGAGGGTGCCCAAGCCGCGCTGGTCTTCGGGCGCGAGGACAGCGGCATGACCAACGGCGAGCTGCAGCGCTGCCATGCCCATGTGCACATTCCCACCAATCCCGACTTCAGCTCGCTCAACCTGGCCGCCGCGGTCCAGGTCCTGGCCTATGAATGTCGACTGGCGGCGCTGGGCGCGGACGACGCCCCGGATACGCCGTTCGGGGTCGAATGGGACAACCCGCCGGCCAGTCATGACGACCTGGAGCGCTTCTTCGAGCATCTCGAGCGAACGCTGATCGACATCGACTTCCACGACCCTGACAACCCGCGCCAGCTGATGGCGCGTCTGCGCCGCCTCTTCATGCGTAGTCACATCGACAGCATGGAGATGAACATCCTGCGCGGCATCCTCGGGGCCGTGAACAAGCAAAGCCGGGCATTGACCCGCCAGGAGAGCCACGACGGGAATGGTTGACCGCGTTACTGGGTTTTCCCATAATACAGGCACGTTTCAGGCACACATTCCATACGGATTGGATGTCTTGCCTGGTCAATCGCTTCATCACCGACGCCCGATCACCTCGACTTATGCGCTTGACGACCAAGGGACGCTACGCCGTCACCGCGATGCTGGACCTGGCGCTACATGCCGATGCCGGCCCCATCAGCCTCGCCGACATATCCAAACGCCAGGCGATCTCGCTGTCTTACCTGGAACAGCTGTTCGCGCGGCTCAAGCGTGCCGAACTGGTCAATAGCGTACGTGGCCCGGGCGGCGGTTACGTGCTCGCCCATGCGTCTAGTGCCATTTCGGTAGCTTCGGTCATCGGCGCGGTGGACGAGTCCGTGGACGCGACGCGCTGTCAAGGGCTCTCGGATTGCCAGCAGGGCGATACCTGCCTGACGCACCATTTGTGGTGCGATCTCTCGGACAAGATTCATGGCTTCCTCGATGCCATCACGCTCGCCGAGCTGGTGGAACGCCAGGAAGTTCGCGATATCGCCGCCCGTCAGCAGCGCGTCACGTCGGAGACGATCAGCACCGATACCATCAGCATTGCCCCGCAATGATCGTGCAGGGCAGTAGGCGCCAGCGCCATCATCGATACGAGCCGTCATGACCTCACCCGTGTATCTTGACTATGCCGCCACTACCCCCGTCGACCCGCGCGTCGCGGAGGTAATGGCGCGTCACCTGACACTTGATGGCGTCTACGCCAACCCCGCTTCGCGTAGCCACATGCCGGGATGGCTGGCCGAGCAGGCGGTGGAAAGCGCACGCCGCCAGGTTGCCGATCTGATCGCCGCCGACCCACGAGAAATCGTCTGGACCAGTGGCGCCACCGAGGCCGACAACCTCGCGTTGATCGGCTTCATGCGCGCCAACCGCGCGCGCGGTCGGCATTTGGTTACCTCGCGTATCGAACACAAGGCCGTCGTCGATACCGCCCTCGCGCTCGAGGCCGAAGGTTTCGACGTGACCTGGCTGACGCCCGGCGCAGATGGCCGCGTGACGCCCACGCAGCTCAACGATGCCATGCGCGAGGACACCGTTCTGGTGTCGTTGATGGCCGTCAACAACGAACTGGGCAGCATCCACGAGCTGGCGGCGCTGGCCGAGGTCGTCCACGCCGCCGGCGCGGTCTTCCATGTCGATGCCGCTCAGGCCACCGGCAAGATCGCGCTGGATGTCAACGCCATGGGCATCGACCTGATGTCGATGTCGGCGCACAAGACCTACGGCCCCAAAGGCGTCGGCGCGCTCTATGTGCGCCGCAGCCCCGATATTCGCCTCGACGCGCTGATCCATGGCGGCGGTCACGAACGCGGCATGCGCTCGGGCACCCTGCCCACGCATCAGATCGCGGGCATGGGGGAAGCGTTCTCCCTGGCCGCCGATGCGCGGGAGGCCGATCACGCTCATGGCCTAGCCATGCGCAAGCGCTTTCTCAACGGCCTCGAGGCATGCGAAGGCGTGCACTGCAACACGGCGCTCGACGTCTCGGTGCCCATGATCGTCAACCTGGCTTTCGACGACGTCGACGGCGAATCGCTACTGATGGCGCTGCGTGCGCTGGCGGTGTCGACCGGCTCGGCGTGCAACTCGGCCAGTGTCGAGCCATCCTATGTATTGAAGGCCATCGGCACCGATCGCATCCGCGCCTTGGCATCCATTCGCTTCAGCTTCGGCCGCTTCACTACCGAGGCGGACATCGACACCGCAAGCGCCGAGCTGCGCCACGCACTCGGTGCCCTACGCAAATGATTCGAGGTCGCCGTACCGCGCGTCGCGACCCAAGCAAGGAGGTCAATATGGCTAACATCAGTATCAGTTCCGCTGCCGCCGAACAGATCCAGCATGTGCTCGCCGAGCGCGGCAATGGCCTCGGCCTGCGCGTCGCGGTCAAGCCCAGCGGCTGCTCCGGCTACAGTTACGTGCTCGACATCGCCGACGAGGTGGGCGCCAACGACGTGCCCTTCGAGGATCATGGCGTCAAGGTGCTCGTCGACAAGGAGGCCTTGACCATGCTCGACGGCACCGAGGTGGACTACGTCAGCGAAGGGCTCAATCGCTACTTTCGCTTCAATAACCCCAATGCCACCGACGAATGCGGCTGCGGGGAAAGCTTCAGCGTCTAAGGGCGCCCAGCCGCCGGGCGTGCGCCGCGTCCGGCGACACGCTACAATGGCGCGCTTTTTCGACATCCGTCGAGTTTCATGCAACGCGTCGCTTCGAGCGGCGCGTTAGCGTATTGATCAAGACCTCGATTTCAGTCACGGAGATATTGACCTCATGGCCAACGAACGCACCCTGTCCATCATCAAGCCCGACGCCGTCGCCAAGAACGTCATCGGCGAGATCGAAAGCCGCTTCGAGAAAGCCGGCCTCAAGATCGTTGCCGCCAAGATGCTGCAACTTTCCCAGGCGCAGGCCGAAGGCTTCTACGCCGAGCACAAGGAGCGTTCCTTCTTTGGCGATCTAGTCGGCTTCATGACTTCCGGCCCGGTGATCGTGCAGGTACTGGAAGGCGACAACGCCATCGCCGCCAACCGTGACCTGATGGGCGCGACCAATCCCAAGGAAGCCGAGGCCGGCACCATCCGCGCCGACTTCGCGCAGTCCATCGACGCCAACGCCGTGCACGGCTCCGATTCACCGGAATCCGCCGAGCGCGAGATCGCTTACTTCTTCGGCAGCGAAGAGATCTGCGCACGCTGATCGCTTCCCGCGGGGGCCACAAGGCCCTCGCACCGCCATCCACCGAGCGTACGACCCACCATGACCCTCGATACCGCCACGCCCCGTACCAACCTTCTCGGCCTAACGCGCGAGGAGATGGAAGCCTTCTTCGTCTCATTGGGCGAGAAGAAATTTCGCGCCGCCCAAGTGATGAAGTGGATTCACCACGAAGGCTGCGACGACTTCGAGTCGATGACCAATCTCTCGAAGGCGCTACGCACGCGCCTCGAGGAGCTCGCCGAGGTGCGTGGTCCACGCGTGGTCTACGAAGGCGCCTCGGAGGATGGCACGCGCAAGTGGGTTCTCGAGGTCGAGGACGGCAGTTACGTGGAAACCGTGCTGATCCCTGCCGAGGGCGGCAAACGTCGCACGCTCTGCGTATCGTCCCAGGTAGGCTGCTCGTTGGATTGCAGCTTCTGCTCTACCGGCAAGCAAGGCTTTCAGCGCAACCTCACCAGCGCCGAGGTCATCGGCCAGGTGTGGGTGGCCAGCAATAGCTTCGGTGCGCGTCGAGACAGCACCAATCGCCCGGTCACCAACGTGGTAATGATGGGCATGGGCGAACCGTTGATGAACTACAATGCCGTCGTGCCGGCCATGAAGCTCATGCTCGACGACAACGGTTACGGCCTTTCCAAGCGCCGCGTCACGCTCTCCACCTCTGGTGTGGTGCCGATGATCGACAAGCTCGGCGATGAGCTCGACGTGAGCCTGGCGGTCTCGCTGCATGCCGCCAATGACGAGTTGCGCAACGAGCTGGTGCCGCTCAACCGTAAGTACGACATCGCCACGCTGCTCGATGCCTGCCGTCGTTATCTTGCCAAGTGCGATGACACGCGCATGCTGACCATCGAGTACACGCTGATCAAGGACGTCAACGATCAGCAGCGCCACGCCGAGGAGCTATCGACGCTGCTTGAGGGGCTGCCGTGCAAGATCAACTTGATTCCTTTCAATCCGTTCCCGCACTCAGGTTACGAGAAGCCTTCACGCAATCAGGTCATGCGCTTTCAGCAATGGCTAGAAGAACTCGGCCATACCGCCCCCGTGCGCATGACGCGCGGCGATGATATCGATGCCGCCTGCGGCCAGTTAGTGGGACGCGTCAAGGACCGTACCAAGCGCCACGAGCGTTACATTCAGTCCATTCAGATCGACGCCGATTGAGCCTCGCCTTGACTTCACCAAGGTGCGGCGCTTTGATGGGACACTTTCAGATGACGAATACCGTCTCATCGCACCGATTGACGCCATTGTTTCGAGAGGGATCCATGACGCGCCGCCATCGCCCACCTTCGATCCGCTCGTTGAGTGCCGCGATGTCGCTCGTCTGGCTGTTGAGTGGTTGCGCCGTCCAGGTCGAAAACAACTCCCCCTACGCATCGCCGGATAACGGTCAAGCGGTGTCGGCGTATACCGAGCTGGGGCTTGCTTATCTCAAACGCGATAACTTGACCCGCGCCCGCGATGCGCTGGAACACGCCTTGGAACTGGGGCCCGACGACCCACAGGCGCTGGAAAGCATGGCACTTCTCTATCAACGTCAGGACGAGCCAGCACTCGCCGAGGAATATTTCGAACGTGCGCTGGATGCCGACGGCGATTATACTCGCGCGCGCAACAACTACGCTGCATTTCTGTACGATGAAGGCAAGCTCGACGCCGCCTGTACGCAACTGCAGCGAGCAGCACAAGACACCACCTATAATAATCGCGCCCAATTGCTTGCCAATCTGGGCCGATGCCGGTTCGAGCAAGGCGATCTCGATGCCGCTCGACGCCCGCTGGAACAGGCCATCGCGTCCGACTCACGCGATGCACAAAGCCTGTTCATGCTGGCGAGACTCGACCATACGCAGGGTCATGATGAACGTGCCTGGGAACGCTTGCAGCGTTTTTTCACCTTGACCGAGGCGACTCCGGAAAGTCTCGAATTGGCGAGCGAAATCGCTCGCGCACGGGGCGACGAGGAAGCCGCGGCCTTTTATCATCGGCAGCATGACGATTCCTGAGGCATGATCCGACCACACGAATTCGAGAAGGATGCTCTGGTATGAGCGACACTCACGAACAACACATCTCCCCCGCTCCCACCGAGGGTCAAGAACCTCCGGGCACTCGGCTGAAGCGCGAGCGTGAGCGACAGGGACTGTCGCTAGAAGAAGTCGCCGAGCAGCTCAACCTCCGGCCCGCCGTGGTCACCGGTCTGGAAGAAGACCAATACGACCAAGTTCCTATCGCCACCTATCGACGGGGTTATCTGCGCGCCTACGCCAAGTTGCTGGGACTCGACGACAAGCGTGTGGCCCAGGAATACGACGCCTTGCATGGTCGCGACGATCTCGACCGCAAGGTCGCCGCACCGGCGTATCGCTCGCAACCATCCTCACGGATCGGCACCTGGGTCTTCAGATTGGTCACGCTACTCATCATCGTCGGCCTGATCGGCTTGACGTTGCTCTGGTGGCAAAGCCGTCAGGGCAACGAGTTCTTCGGCCTCGGCGATGAACCCGCCGCCATGGAAAGTGCAGATGCCGGTAGCGCTACCGAGGGCAGTGCAGGAAACGAGGCCGTGGCAAACGACGCGACCCCCAACGATGACGTGTCCCCGAACGACGAGGCACAACGCGATGGTGTCGCATCGCAGGCCGCTACGGACGAACAAGGCAACGCGAGCGAACAGGACAACCTGCCGCCGTTACCCAACGAGAATGACAGCTTGGGACTGGTCGATAGCGATGACGCGCGCACTGACGATACTTCGAACGATGTCGACGCGCAGGGCATGAGCGTCGCCGCCAACGACACCTCGGCGGATGCCGAATCCGCCACGCAGGACGACGACCGCGAAGGCGCCAGCAACGATGCAAGCGCGGACAGCGCCAATAGCCTGACACTGACTTTCGACGAGCAGTCATGGACCGAGATCTATGATGCCGACGATCAACGCCTGTTGGCAGGGCTGCAAGATCCCGGAACCGATATCCAGCTAGAAGGTACGCCGCCGTTTCGCCTGACCATTGGCAACGCCACCGGCGTCGAGCTCCGCTATCAGGACGAGGATATCGACCTGAGCCAGCATACCGGCGGCAACAATGTCGCCCGCTTCACCTTGGGAGAGTGATACGCCCATGCATATGCAATCTCCGATTCAACGACGCAAGTCACGCCAGATTCATGTCGGGAATGTCCCCGTCGGTGGTGGCGCGCCCATCGCCGTTCAAAGCATGACCAACACCGACACCCTGGACGTCGCTGCCACCGTCGCGCAGATCCGCCAGCTCGAGGCCGCAGGCGCGGACATCGTGCGCGTCTCGGTGCCCACCATGGAGGCCGCCGAGACCTTCGGCCAGATCAAGCGCGAGGTCGCGGTCCCCTTGGTTGCCGATATTCACTTCGACTACAAGATCGCCCTGCGCGTGGCGGAACTGGGTGTCGACTGCCTGCGCATCAACCCCGGCAATATCGGCCGTGAAGACCGCGTGCGCGCAGTGGTCGATGCCGCCCGCGAACACGGCATTCCGATTCGCATCGGCGTCAACGCCGGCTCGCTGGAAAAGGATCTGCAGAAGAAATACGGCGAACCGACGCCAGAAGCGCTGGTCGAATCCGCCATGCGGCATATCGAGCACCTCGACCGCCTCGATTTCCAGGATTTCAAGGTCAGCGTCAAGGCTTCCGACGTATTCATGGCGGTGGCAGCCTATCGCCAACTCGCGCAGCGCATCGACCAGCCCCTGCATCTGGGCATCACCGAGGCCGGTGGCTTGCGCTCGGGCACAGTGAAGTCCTCGATCGGACTGGGCATGCTGCTGATGGAAGGCATCGGTGACACCATTCGCGTCTCGCTGGCCGCCGACCCCGTTGAGGAGATCAAGGTCGGCTATGACATGCTCAAGAGCTTGCGCCTGCGCTCCAAGGGCATCAATTTCGTCGCCTGCCCGAGTTGCTCGCGCCAGAATTTCGACGTCATCGGCACCATGAACGCCCTCGAGGAACGCCTCGACGACATCATGACGCCGCTCGATGTTTCGGTCATCGGCTGCGTGGTCAATGGCCCCGGCGAGGCCAAGGAAAGCGATATCGGCCTCACCGGCGGCGACCCGGCCAATCTTGTCTACATCGACGGCAAGCCGGCCAGCAAGCTTCGCAACGACCACTTGGTCGACGACCTGGAAGCGCTGATCCGCGATAAGGTCCGCGAAAAAGAGGCCCGCGAACGCGATACCATCGCCCGCGAGGCATAATGCGCCGCTCGCGCGCCCCGTACCGGTTCAGGAGTCAGCATTGAGCAACAAGATCCAGGCCATCCGTGGCATGAACGATCTGCTACCGGAGCAGTCGCCTGTTTGGCAATACTTCGAGCGTCAGATCCAGCATCTCATGCAGCGCTATGGGTATAGCGAAATTCGTACCCCCATCATCGAGCAGACAGCACTGTTCAAGCGCTCGATCGGCGAAGTGACCGATATCGTCGAGAAGGAGATGTACACCTTCGAGGATCGTAACGGCGATAGTCTCACGCTGCGTCCCGAAGGCACCGCCAGCTGCGTACGCGCGGCGCTGGAGAACGGTCTGCTTTACAACCAGACCCAGCGCCTGTGGTATCAAGGCCCGATGTTCCGCCACGAGCGTCCGCAAAAGGGACGCTATCGCCAATTTCACCAGGTTGGTGTGGAAGCCTACGGCATGTACGGGCCAGACATCGACGTCGAGATGATCCTGCTCAGTGCGCGGCTTTGGGAAGCGCTCGGCCTGATGCCCCACGTCCAGTTGGAGCTTAACTCGCTGGGCTCCAACGAGGCCCGTGCCGCCTACCGCGATGCGCTGGTCGCCCACTTCGAGGCGCATGCCGATGTGCTCGACGAGGACTCTCGGCGTCGCCTGAGCACCAACCCGCTGCGCATCCTGGACTCCAAGAATCCCGACATGGCGGCGATGCTCGCCGACGCGCCGCGCTTGATGGATCACCTCGACGAAGAATCGCGTGCTCACTTCGCCGAGCTCACCGCCATGCTCGAAGCGGCCGGCATCGATTACGTCATTAACCCGCGGCTGGTGCGGGGGCTGGACTATTACAGTCGAACCGTGTTCGAGTGGACCACCCAAGCGCTGGGCAGCCAGGGCACGGTCTGTGCCGGCGGTCGCTACGACGGTCTCGTCGAACAGCTCGGCGGCAAGCCCACGCCCGGCGTAGGGTTTGCCATGGGCGTCGAGCGCCTGATCCTGCTGCTCGAAACGCTCGATCTGATCCCCGAAGCCGCGCGGCCGCGCACCGATGTCTACCTGACGGCCATGGGCGATGCCGCCAGCCGCGAAGCGATGCTGCTCGGCGAGCGCCTGCGTAACGCGCTGCCCGGCATGCACCTGCAGCTCCATTGCGGCGGCGGCAGCTTCAAGAGCCAGATCAAGAAAGCCGACAAGAGCGGGGCCCGCATGGCACTGTTACTCGGCGAGAATGAGCTGGCCAGCGGTCAGGTGGGGATCAAATTCCTACGTGAAGATCGCGATCAAGAAAGCGTGGCCCTCGATGCGCTCACGGCGCGTCTCCAGACGCTTCTCGCGGAGGCTTGAAAGACAAAGCTTGAACAACGAAGCGCCGTTTCGTACGAACAGCCATTGAAGGAGACCGCCCGTGGCGGAGCTTATTACTAGCGAAGATGAACAGCTTGAGACGCTCAAGCGCTGGTGGAAAGAGTACGGCATGGCGATTATCGCCGGCATCGTGCTGGCCGGCGCTGGCGTTTTCGCCTGGCATGCCTGGCAGGATTACCAAACCTCTCAAGCGGAAGCGGCATCGCAACGCTACCAGCAGCTCACGATGCTGATGCAGCAACCGCAGATGAGTGATGCCCAACGCGAACAGGCCACGAGCATGATCGATGGTCTGGAAAGCGAGCATGGCGGCACCCTATACGCCGAGCTTGCCGAGCTGATGCGTGCCCGCCTGGCGGTCGACGCCGATGATCTGGAGGGCGCGCGCGACACGCTGTCAGCGTTCATCGATGGCAGCGAGCATGGCTACCTCACCGGTCTCGCACGCCTTAATCTAGCCCGCGTGCAGGTCGCCCTGAACGATGCCGAGGGCGCACTGACGACGCTCGATGACGACATCCCCGCCACGCTCGAGGCGCAGGCCGCCGAAATCATCGGCGACGCCCATGCCGCGCTCGGTCAACCCGACGAGGCGCGTCAAGCCTATCAAGACGCGCTCGCCCGCGCCGAAGAGCAGGATCAACCGCTCTCCGGCGTACGGCTCAAGCTCGACAATCTCGGTGTAGAGGACGCCAGCTGATGAAATTGAACCACTTACTGTTACCGGCCGCGCTTACCTTGTCCACCTTGCTGGTGGGCTGTGCCGGCGACGTCGAGCCGCAGTATCCGCCCAAGGAACTCAAGGACTTCTCAGCCTCGGCGACCCTCGACGAGCGTTGGTCCACCTCGGTCGGCGACGGTCTGGGACGGGCACGTTATCCCCTGATGCCCCTACTCGCAGACGGCACCCTCTATGCCGCCGATGAAAGCGGCCTGTTGCGCGCACTCGACGCCGATAACGGCGACACCCAATGGGAAGCACGCTTCGACACCCCACTTTCCAGCGGCATGTCCCGCGATGGCGCGCGTCTGTACGCTGGCACGCGCAATGGTTCCGTCGTCGCCATCGACCGCGAAGACGGCAGTGAAGCCTGGCGCTCCAAGGTCTCCAGCGAAGTGTTGGCCACCCCTCAGGTCAACAGCAAGCTGGTCGTAGTGCAAAGTGTCGACGGCACGGTGACCGCCCTGGACCGCACCTCCGGACAGGAAGAATGGACCTACAGCAGCAGCCAGCCTTCTCTGACTCTGCGCGGCACGGGCACGCCGCGTGTCATCGAGCCCGTCTCGTTCGTTGGCTTTGCCAATGGCCGCCTGGTGACGCTCGACAACCGTAGTGGCCAACCGCTGTGGGACATGCGCGTCGCCGTGCCGCAAGGGCGCACCGAAGTGGAACAGCTCGTCGATCTCGACGGTCAGCCGGTGCTCTCTCAGGATGGCCGCCTGTTCGTGACCAGCTACAACGGCCGCGTCATGGCGCTTGAAGCCACCAGCGGCGAAGTCATCTGGTCGCGCGATGAATCCAGCTATCTGACCCCGCTGCGCGTCGGCAATTATCTCTTCACCGTCAACGAAGCCAGCCATGTCCTGGCGCTCGATGTCGATAGTGGCAGCGTGCTGTGGGAATCCGACGCCCTCGAAGGCCGCGACTTGACCGCGCCCACCTTCGTCGACGGCAAGCTGGCGCTGGGTGACTATCAGGGTTATGTCCATCTGCTCAACGCCAGCGATGGGGAAGTCGTAGGTCGCACGGAACTCGGCGGCGATGGCATCAGCCTGCCGTTGCTGGCCGACGACAAACGCCTTTACACCCTCACCAACGACGGCGAACTGGCGGCCTACGATATCGACGCAAACGACGATTGAATGGATCGCCCTCGAGGCTTGGGAGCGGGCACCTCGCGATGAGGTGCCCGCTTCATTTGTGGGCCCTTACCGATCAGCAATGCTAGAATCACGCCACGACAACGTGACGCCTGCGTCACGTCCCCTTTGAAGCGACTACGTCGCATGTCCAGCTTCACTCAACGCTTTTGTGCGCCGGTTTACGAGACACCATGAATCCTGTCATCGCCCTGGTAGGCCGACCCAATGTCGGCAAATCAACCCTCTTCAATCGCCTGACTCGCACGCGCGATGCGCTGGTCGCCGACTTCGCCGGCCTTACCCGTGACCGCAAGTACGGCAACGGCGTGCTCGGCGACAAAACCTACACGGTCATCGACACCGGCGGCATCAGCGGCAATGAAGAAGGCATCGACGCCGCCATGGCCGAGCAGTCGCTGCTGGCCATCGACGAAGCCGACATCGTGCTGTTCATGGTCGACGGACGTAGCGGCCTCAGCGCCGCTGACGAGGCCATCGCCAATCATCTGCGCGTCAATCAGAAGAAGACCTGGCTCGTCGTCAACAAGACCGACGGCCTCGAAGAGCACTCGGCTTCGGCGGACTTCTGGCAGCTCGGCCTGGGCGACCCACACCCGATTGCCGCCGCGCATGGGCGCAACGTCACCTCCTTGATTGACGAAGTGCTAGAGCCCTTTCCCCCGCGCGAGGCCAACGCCGCACCGCCGGATATCAGCAACGGTATTCGCATCGGGATCATCGGGCGCCCCAATGTCGGCAAGTCGACGCTGGTCAACCGTCTGCTGGGCGAAGAACGCGTCGTCGTCTTCGACGAGGCCGGCACCACGCGCGATGCCATCGAGATCCCCTTCGAACGACGTGGCAAGCCCTATGTGCTGGTCGACACCGCCGGCGTGCGGCGACGCAAGAACGTCAAGGAAGTCACCGAGAAGTTTTCGATCATCAAGACACTCGAAGCCATCAAGGACTGCCATGTGGCGGTCATGGTGCTCGACGCGCGCAGCGGCCTGGTCGAACAAGACCTACACCTGCTCGACTATGTCTTGAGCAGCGGGCGCGCGCTGGTACTCGCGGTCAACAAATGGGATGGCCTCGAGCAAGAGGCGAAGGACAAGATGCGCACGGAGGTCAAGCGCCGTCTGGGCTTCGCCGATTACGCCGAGATGCACTTCATCTCCGCGCTGCACGGCACAGCGGTGGGCGATCTCTACCCTTCCATCACGCGAGCCTTCGACTCGGCCAACAGTCACTGGTCGACCAATCGCCTGACCACTCTCTTGCAGGATGCGGTGAGCGAGCATCAGCCGCCGCTGGTTCACGGCCGCCGCATCAAGTTGCGCATGGCCCACCAGGGCGGCAGTAACCCGCCCATCATCGTGGTCCACGGCAATCAGACCGGCTCACTGCCCGAGGCGTACAAGCGCTATCTGATCAACACCTTCCGCAAGGTGCTCAAGGTACGCGGCACGCCGATGCGCTTCGAGTTCCGCTCGGGCGACAACCCCTACGACGACAATGCCGGCGCCAGCGACCGCGAGAAGGCCAAGAAACGCGAACTGAACCGCACACGCGAGGCGCGCAAGAATCGCCGTTGAGGCGCATCACGCGTCGCCATTCCCAAGCACGCGATTGCGCCCCGCCAGTTTGGCGCGATAGAGCCTTTGATCGACGGCGTCGAGCCCTGCCTCGACGCTGGGTGCATCGTGCAAGCCCACCACCCCGGCGGAGAACGTCACGTCGACGCTGCTGCAGTCGTTGAGCGTCTGCATCTGCGATTGGAACTGCAGGCGTATGCGTTCTATCGCGCGCTGTGCATCCTCGGGACTGCAGTGCGGCAACACGACACAAAACGCCCCATCGGCGTAACGTCCCACATGGTCGATAAAGCGCAGTTGCTGCGTCAGGTGATCCGCCAGGAGGCGGATCACGTGGTCACCCCTTGAATACCCATGATGGGCATTCAACGCCCCCACATGATCGATATCAATAAGCGCCAGGCTCGTCGGTGTACCGCTACGCTGCGCGCGGGCGAATTCGACTTCCAACAGTTCCTGCAAGGCGGCGAGGGTAAGCAAGCCGGTCAAGCCATCGCGCGCTACCCAACGCCGTGAATCACGCGCTCGATGGGCATGTGACAAGACCGTGGCCACCAGCGCATCGTCATCCACCGGCTTGCCGAGAAAAGCATCGCCGCTACGCGTCAGGGCCTGCTCGCGCACGTCATCGCCGGCGGCTGCCAGATACACCACCGGCAAGTCTCGCCAGGCGTCATCGAGGCGCATCACGTGGGCCATCTCGCGTCCCGTGCAGGCGGGCAAGCGCGTGTCCACCAAGGCCAAATCGGGACGATAATCGCGCAGTGCGACCAGGGTATCGGCCGGCACGTTGACCACCCGTGAATCGATCCCCGCGCCGTCCAGCACTAAGTGGTAATGTTCAGCCAATTCAACGTCGGCATCGACGATCAGCACGCGCAGCGGTTCCAGCGTGGGGCCCGGTACCAGGCGCTCCAGGCACCTGTCGATCAACGCGGCATCCACAGGTGGCACGAAATAACCCGCCACACCATGACGAACCGCCGAGAGTCGCGCCGCAAAATCATCCTCATCGCCGCACACCAAAAGGTGCGGCGGAGATGACCATCCGCTCCACCAGGCGCTCCAACGAGAACGCGACACGCTACGCTCGTCGATCAACACAGCCTCGGGACGCCATGCCATGAGGGCATCGACGTCACGCATGGCGTACTCATGGCATTCATATCCCAACGCACTCAAGGCCTCGCCCAGCGCGCTTCGCCATTGCGGCTCATCGCCGAGTAGGGCAACACGCACCGACGCGGCACCTCGCTGGCCCGGCGTGGCATGTGCGGGGAGCAGTTCCTCAAGAGTGGGCAGTTGCTGTGCCCCGTGTTGCAGGCGCGATTGCAGCGCCGCCAGCGTATACGGGGCGGGCAGCACTTCTCCATCGAGCCACTGACGGACTTGGCACGCCACCTCCGCACATGTCTCGCTCAAGACGTCATAGCCGAAGCTGTCGGCGGAATCCGCGATACGTTGCAGAGCCTCGCAGACCGTCTCCAGTTCCACCGCCGCCGCCGCATTTTCGCGGGTACTCATCTCCTCGACTTGCGTCATCACCGCCTGCACGTCGTCATGCAATTTCTCGACGTATTGCGCGCGTAATGCCTCGAGGCGCCGACTGCGTTCGCTGTCTTGCATATCGCCCTCTCCCTGACCGTATGTACGCCTCGCAGCACTGAATATTACGACTCTTGCGTCTCATGCGTCGCGCCCACCCACTGGCAGGCAAATTGCCAGGCGGCGCGCCCGCTTCTCACCCCGCGCAAGGTGGCAAAGCGCACCGCGTCCTCGCGAGCCGCATCGCTCCAGGCGGCATCCCCACCCAGATAGTGTACCCAATGCCGGCATGCCGTTAGATACGCATCCTGATTGAAAGGATGAAAGGCCAGCCACAGCCCGAAACGGTCGGAAAGCGAGATGCGCTCCTCCACGGCGTCGCCATGATGGAGCTCGCCGTCGACCAGCCGCGTGTCCTGATTGTCGGCGAGTGACTCGGGCAACAAGTGGCGACGGTTGGACGTCGCATACAGCAATACGTTCTCGGGCGGGCCGGTCAAGGTGCCGTCGAGCACGCTCTTAAGGGCTTTATACGCGTCGTCGTGGCCTTCGAAGGAGAGATCGTCGCAGTACACGATGAAGCGATGCGTCGAGCCGCGCAGCCGCTGCACCAATCCTGGCAGGCCGACCAGGTCGTGGCGGTCGACCTGAATCAAGCGCAGCCCTTCCGGTGCCAGCGTGTTGAGCAAGGCCCTGACCATCGACGACTTACCGCTGCCGCGCGCGCCCCAGAGTAACGCATGATTCGCCGGGCGCCCGTGCAGGAAGGCACGCGTATTGTTCAACAGCGCCGTCTTCTGGCGCTCGACGCCGACCAGATCGTCCATGCCGACGTCATCGCGCGCGGCCACCGGGATCAATTGGCCGCCCAGCGCGTTACGCTGCCAGATTGCCGCCACATCACGCGACCAATCGACAGCCGCAGGCTCCGGCGGTAACCATGCCTCGACCCGGTCCAGCACCTTGTGCAGACGTTGCGCTAGCTCGGCGTCCATCCTTACCCTCCTGTCACTGTCCATTTTAGAATCCCGCATGTATATCGCTGGTTGACCCAACGGGGCATCAGGGTATCTTGGAGCGGTTTGGTTGCCGGGTCCAGAACCCATCAGGAGATCCTCATGCAAAGGACATTGCCGTATCATTTTCGCACGCCGCTCGCCATCGCTATGGTCGGCCTCACACTCGCCGCCTGCAGCACTTCACCCTTGGGGCGCAACCAGTTGGCGTTTTTTTCCAACGATGAACTCGAGCAGATGGGGCAGCAAAGCTTCACCGAGTACCAGAAGGAGTTACCCGAGGTCGGCGGCGCCAAGCATGACTACGTGCAGTGCGTGGCAGATGCCATCACCGCCGAGGTGCCCGCCGATGCGCAGGTCGATGATTGGGAGGTCAAGGTCTTCGAGGACGACTCCGCCAACGCCTTCGCACTGCCCGGAGGCTACATCGGGGTCAATAGCGGTTTGCTGGATGTCGCCGAGAACCAGGACCAATTGGCCGCCGTCATCGGTCACGAGGTGGGGCACGTCCTCGCGCATCACGCCAACGAGCGCGTCTCGACACAAGCCGCCACGCAGACCGGGCTCTCGATCCTGCAATCGGCTGCGGGACTCGAAGGCGCCACCGGCGAGCAGCTCATGGGGCTCCTCGGCGCCGGCGCCCAGTATGGCGTCATCCTGCCTTTCTCGCGCAAGCATGAGTCGGAAGCCGACAAGCTCGGTCTGGACTTGATGGCGGAAGCCGGCTTCAATCCCAGCGCCAGCATCGAGCTGTGGCAGAACATGGCCTCGCAAAGCCAGGGCGCGCCGCCGGAGTGGCTCTCTACCCACCCCAGCAACCAGTCACGCATTCAAGGCTTGCAAGATCGCCTGGACGAAGCCACGCCGCTCTACGAACAGGCCCAGGCCGACGGCAAACGCCCCCACTGTCAACGCTGATCGCGCTGAAAACCAGTGGGAGGGAACTTGTTCCCGATTGGCTCAGGCCTCTGATCGCGAATAAATTCGCTCGCACATCAGAGGCCAGTCGCCAACCAACGGCGATAGCTTTGGCCTGGAAGCGACTGAACCTGGGTACCAGCGCGATTTCAAAGCTCGCGGCGTAGCGTATCGCGTACTGGCGCGGTGTCGGGGCGCACGTGCCGCCACAAAAAGAATGACTCGGCAGCTTGCTCGACCAACATGCCCAGACCATCGATCGTGCGCGCGCCACGCGCGCTCGCCCATTGCAAGAAGACGGTCGGATCGGCGGCATACATCATATCGTAGGCTACACCATCAGCCGCCAACAGCGTCTCCGGCAAGGGCGGCAACTCGCCGCCCAGCGAGGCACTGGTGCCGTTGATGACCACATCGAATGGCCCTTCCAGGGCGTCATAGCCGCTACCCGTCACGCGCGTTTGATGCTGCCCACGTTCTTGCGGGTGAAAGTCGGCGGCCAGGCTGACGGCTTTCTCGGCCGTACGGTTGGCGATATGCAGAGACTGCGGACCCGCCGCCAGCAACGGATCGAGCACGCCACGTACGGCGCCGCCCGCGCCGAGCACGAGAATCCGCGCGCCGTCGAGCGTCACGCCGTGCGCCTCGAGATCACGCACCAACCCCACGCCATCGGTGGTATCGGCATAGGTGCGCCCATCGCGGCCATGTATCAGCGTATTGACGGCCCCGGCCCGGCGAGCGCGCTGGCTGAGCACATCCGCCACGCGATACCCCTCCTCCTTGAACGGCACGGTGACATTGGCGCCACATCCGCCGGCGGCCACAAAGGCATGCCAAGCGCCCGCGAAGTCCTCGCGCGGCGCCTCGATGGCCTCGTAGGTCATGGCCTGCCCACACTGCTCGGCGAACAGTGCATGAATGCGTGGCGAGCGCGAATGCCCGACAGGATGCCCGAAGACACAATAACGATCGCTCATGCCTCAGCCTCCGCGAGCCATTCGCGCGGGTGCAGGAACTCATCGGCCAGGCGCGCCTCGTCGCTGCCCGGTTCGGGCGTCCAGCAATACTGCCACTGGGCCAGCGGCGGCATCGACATCAGGATCGACTCGGTGCGCCCACCGCTTTGCAACCCGAACAGGGTGCCGCGATCCCAGACCAGATTGAACTCGACGTAGCGCCCACGGCGGAACGCCTGGAAGTCGCGTTCGCGCTCGCCGTAAGGCGTCTCGCGACGCCTCTGTACAATGGGCATATAAGCCTCGAGGAAGGCATCGCCCACCGCCTGCTGAAACGCGAAGCAGCGCTCGAAGTCCCACTCGTTGAGATCGTCGAAGAACAACCCGCCGACGCCGCGCGTTTCGCCGCGATGATGAAGCTTAAAATAATCGTCGCACCATTGTTTGAAGCGCGGATACACCTCGTCGCCGAAAGGCGCGCAGGTATCGCGGGCTACGCGGTGCCAGTGAACCACGTCCTCGAACACCGGATAGAACGGCGTCAAGTCGAAACCGCCGCCGAACCACCAGACGGGATCGGCATCGTCTTTCTCGGCGATGAAGAAGCGCACATTGCCATGCGCGGTGGGCACGTGCGGATTATGCGGATGCAGCACCCAAGACACCCCCACGGCATGGAAGCTGCGTCCGGCCAGTTCGGGCCGCGCGGCCGAGGCTGAGGCCGGCAGTTGTTCGCCGAAGACATGCGAGAAATTGACCCCGCCCTTCTCGAACACGTTACCGTTCTCGATCACCCGCGAGCGACCGCCACCGCCCGACTCGCGCGTCCAGCTGTCTTCACGAAAGGCCTCGCCATCCTCGGCGGCCAAGCCTTCGCAGAGACGTTCCTGCAAGTCGAGTAGATACTCCTTCACCTTGTCGAGATGGGGGTGTGCCACGTCACGCTCCTCGGATTATCGGTTGGTTTGATCATGTAGCGCCCGGCTATGACGCAAGGCATACGACACACCGGCACGCCTCAATCGCGCAGGACCTCGCCGCTTGCCAGATCACGGATCGTGCTCGGCCGCGCGTATCCGCCCAGCGCCCCGTCGACGCGCGTCACCGCCTCACCGAAAGTCGCCCGGATATCGTCGGCACTCATCGCGGGCGGCTCGCCGGCGCGATTGGCCGAGGTCGAGACCAGCGGACCGCCGAAAGCGTCGCACAGCGCCTGTACCAAGGGATGATCGCTGACGCGTACCGCCAAGGTGGCGTGCTCGCCGCGCAACAACGGACGCGCACGGCCGTTGTCGGGCACCAGCCAGGTGGTGGGCACCGTTTGGAGAGCTGCCAGACGCGCGCGCTGCGCCTCATCGAGCCCTTCCAGCCAGGGCGCCAGTTGCGACACCGACCCGGCGATCAGAATCAATCCCTTGGCGGGGTCGCGCTGCTTGAGTTCGATCAACCGCCCCAGGGCGGCATCGTCATCGGGGTCGCAGCCCAGCCCCCACACCGCTTCGGTGGGATAAGCCACGAGGGCGCCGCGGCGCAATGCCGCCACGGCGTGCTTGAAAGTATCGGAAGTCTCTGACATGGCGAGAGGTTTCACTTCACGGCAATACAAGATGCAGCCATCTTATCACGCACGCGGGGGAAGACGTCGCGCCACGCTGTCGCAGGCTTGGGGCCTAGCCTAGGCCTAGCGCGTGGCGCGACGCACCCACCCCCCACTAACCTGCGCGGCTTGGCCGGCGAGTTCCAGTTCCAGCAGGCGCATCTGGCAACCGCCGACGTCCAGCTCGCTGCGCTCGACGAGCACATCCAGCGGCGTAGGGGCCGTGTCCAACAGCGCCAATAACGGGTCCTGGGGCACATCGGTAGGTGTCGGTGGCTCTGCACGCGCCGGCGGCGCCGCAGCATCGGTCTCGGGCCGCACCGCGTTCAACGCCTGCCAATGGCCAAGCTGCTCGAGAATATCGTCGCGCTCGCGCACCAGGCAGGCACCCTCGCGGATCAGCCCTAAATTGCCGCGCGCCTGCACGTTGTGCAGCGAGCCGGGAATCGCGAAGACCTCACGGTTCTGCTCCATCGCCAGGCGGGCGCTGACCAGAGAGCCGCTCTTCTCAGCCGCCTCGACCACCAGCACGCCCAGTGACAGCCCGGTGATGATGCGGTTGCGACGCGGGAAATAGCGCGCATGGGCCCGCGTCTCGGCGGGATGTTCGGAGAGCAGCAGGCCGCCTTCGTCGAGCAGACGACGATACAAGCCGGCATGGCGAGGCGGGTAGATCACATCCACGCCGCAGCCGAGTACCGCCACGCTGCGCCCGCCGGCATCCAGCGCCGCCCGCTGGGCCACGCCGTCGACCCCCAGCGCCATACCGCTGACGATGCCGAAGCCCGCCTCCACGAGTTCACGGGAGAAGAAGGCCGCATTATCGCTGCCTTCACGGGTCGGGCGACGTGTGCCGACCATGGCCAAGCCCGGCAGGTCGAGGGCAGCCAAGTCGCCCTTGGCCCAGAGCAGCGCCGGCGGATCGACGATTTCATCGAGCAAGGCGGGCCAGGCCGGATGACCCGGATGCAAGAGATGATGCGCTGGCTGGCTCGCCTCCCACGCCAAGGCCGCCGCAACCGGCGCCTCCAGAGGGCTCTTTGCCGGGTGATCCAGCCAGTGCCGCAGCGTGTCGCGCGGTCCGGCGGGCATTGCCGCCAGCCAGGCCTCGGGCCAGTCATCTGCCAAGCCTTGCGCAGCCAGCTCACGGCGGATGACCGCCAGACGCCGCGCGCCGAGTTTCGGCAGGTGCGCCAGGGCACACCATTCTCTCGCTGTCATCATGCGCACCTTCCTCACTGTGCCTCCAACGACGTCAACGCACTCCGCTCGGGCGTGCTCACGCCATCGCCCACCTCCAGAGGCCGTGAGGCCTCCATGACCAGCGCGTAGCTGACCCGCGCGAAGCTCTCGAACACCATCGCCAAGCCGCCAGGCTCACCCGCCAGGTGCAAGGTATCGCCTTCGAGTGGGTCGCTCACCTGCGTCGGCGCAGCATCCAGGGCCAATACGGTTCCAGGCGTGATGCCCTGCGTACGTCCCAGATCGAGCGCCACGATGGTATGCCGACCGATATAATGAACCCCCTCGGGCACGCCCAGAATCTCGCCATCGACGGCATGCTCGGGAACATGCGGAGAAAATGCCAGGGAGAGGGGGTCTTCGCGATACGGCAGCAGGCGATCGCCGGGGCGTATTTCCTGACGTGCCTTGCGCACCTCGAAGACATCCAGGTCGCCTTCGCGCTTCATCCAGCGGGCCTCGCCTACGGCGCGCAGCTCGATGCCCAGCAATGCGTCGCTTTGCGGGTCGTTATAGACCGTGCCAGGACGATAGATGACACGCTGTACGTCATGCGAGCGTGCAGCTTCCTCGCCTGCACGGACATAAACGCGGTCGCCGCTGCCGATCAACTGATGCCCCTCTTCGCCCGCGACGACGTAGGGCGTATCGTCCAGCGTGGCGCGAGAGTCGATGAAGCGATATTCATTCAGGAAGGGGGCTACCGTCTGGCGCTTGATGGCAGGAGCCGCCTCGCTCGGCGGCACTTCACGCACACGTGGGGACAGATGCACGACCTCCTGCGGTTCATCTCGGCCCTCAGCGACGGATACCATGCCGACAACGCCCACCAGCACCAGCCCGAGCCCCAACAGTCTACCGCCGCGCCGCCACCCGGCAGCGTTCCCGCCATATCCTGCCCACATGATCGTCTCTTCTTCTGATTGCTCGCACGTTGGCATGCCAGCCGATGCTTTCAGCCCTCGGCATGCGTCAGGCCGCACTGCTATACTTTTCATATGTTCCGCCGCCCGCTTCACGCTACTGGCGGCGCTCCGCATAGCCGTTGGCTATCGGGGGACATCGGCGCCCTTTCGGTTCCGTTCCCGCCGGTGGCGCATTACACTAGCGGACAAATTTCACGTGACAGCATAACGGTTTTCTTAACGCCATGGCCAAGCTGACCATTCTCGAATTTCCCGATAGGCGCCTGCGCAACAAGGCGGCGCCCGTCGAGACCGTCGACGACGAGATCCGTACGCTGGTCGACGACATGCTCGACACCATGTACGACGCCGAAGGCATCGGCCTGGCTGCGACCCAGGTCGACGTGCATCGCCGCGTCATCGTCATGGACGTCAGCAGTGATCGCTCGCAACCCCGCGTACTGATCAATCCCCAATACACCCCGCTGGGCGACGAGCGCGAGCCCATGCAGGAAGGCTGCCTGTCGATCCCCGACCATTACGCCGAGGTGCCCCGTGCATTGCGGGTGTCGCTCAAGGCACTGGATCGCGATGGCACGCCCTACGAGCTGGAGGCCGACGGCCTGCTCGCGCATTGCATCCAGCATGAGTGCGATCATCTCGAAGGCACGCTGTTCGTCGACTATCTCTCGCCGCTCAAGCGTGATCGAATCATGAAAAAGATGCAGAAACGCCACAAGGCCATGCAGGACGCCTGAGGCCACGCCTCTCTCTCGCCTAGCACTCGCCAAACGGGCCGGCACTTGCCGGCCCGTGGCATTGAACGAACACGCAAGCCGTTACGGAAGTCCGCCCGATGTCCCACTCCCTGCGCGTCGCCTTCGCCGGTACGCCCGATTTCGCCGCCGCCAGCCTCGCGGCGCTGCTCGAAAGCCGCCATGAGGTGGTCTCGGTGCATACCCAGCCCGACCGTGGCGCGGGACGCGGGCGCAAGCTCACGCCCAGCCCGGTCAAGGCGCTGGCGCTCGAACACGATCTACCCGTCCATCAGCCCACCACGCTCAAGGATGACGCCGCCCGGCAGGCACTCGCCGACTGCAACGCCGACGTATTGGTCGTGGTCGCCTATGGCTTGATACTGCCGCAAGCGGTGCTCGATATCCCGCGCCTGGGATGCCTCAACGTACACGCCTCGTTGTTGCCCCGTTGGCGCGGTGCGGCACCCATTCAGCGGGCCATTGAAGCCGGCGACACGCAAAGCGGCGTAACCATCATGCAGATGGACGCCGGCCTCGATACCGGCGACATGCTGCTGGTACGCGACACGCCGATCACCGCGACGACTACCAGCGGCGAGTTGCACGACCGTCTTGCAGCGTTGGGCGGAAAAGCCATCGTCGAGGCGCTCGACGCCCTGGCCGACACCGGGCTGACCGCCACGCCTCAACCGGCGGAGGGCGTCACCTACGCCACCAAGCTCAGCAAGGCCGAGGCCGAGCTCGACTTCACGCGCCCTGCCGCCGAACTCGCCGCCCGCGTACGCGCCTTCAATCCCTGGCCGGTGGCCTGGACGCGTCTCGCCGGCGAGCCGCTACGTCTGTGGCTGGCTGAGCCCGGCACCGAAAGCGGTACCGCTGCGGCCCCCGGTACGCTGCTGGAGAACGCTGCCGATGCCCTGCGCATCGCCTGCGGCCCCGACGGCACACAGGTGCTGCACATCACTCGCGCCCAGTTGCCCGGCGGCAAGCCGCTCGCGGTGCGCGATCTGCTCAACGCCCGTGGCGAGCGCTTCGCAGCGGGACAGCAACTGGGTCAGGAGACCAACTCATGAGTACCCCGGACATTCGCGCCGTCTGCGCCTCCGCCCTGGCCCCCGTACTCGACGGCAAGGGCTCGCTGAACGCCCTAGATAGTACCCTGGAATCCGCCGGGATCGAGGGGCGTGACCGTGGCCTCGCCAAGGCGCTGTGCTTCGGTGTCTGCCGCACGCTGCCGCGCCTCGAGGCGCTGGCCAAGCTCCTGCTGCGTCAGTCCTTCAAGCGCCGCGATCAGGACGTCCAGGCGCTGTTGCTGCTCGGTCTCTATCAGCTTCTCTACATGCGTGTCCCCGCGCACGCCGCCGTGGGCGAAACCGCTGGCGCCGCCCGCGCGCTGGGCAAGGGCTGGGCCACGCGCGTTCTCAATGGCTGCCTGCGCCGCTTTCAGCGCGATACTCAGGCACTTCAAGAGCAGGTCGACCGCGACCCCAGCATCGCGCTGTTGCATCTCGAATGGATGCTCACGCGTTGGCGCGAGGCCTGGCCCGACGACTGGCGCGAATTGGCCGAGGCCAACAACCAGCCTGGCCCCATGACGCTGCGGGTCAATCGCCGCCACTCAGATCGAGAGACGTACCTGGCCCGCCTGCGCGACGCCGGCCTGGCCGCCGACCCTACGCCATACGCGGCGGATGGTGTGACTCTGCATGAAGCCTGCGACGTGCGCGCCCTGCCCGGCTTCGAAGAAGGTGCAGTGAGCGTGCAGGACGAAGCCGCCCAACTGACCGCACCGCTACTCGAAGCGGCCCTGGCCACGACACCCGGGGCCCGCGTCCTGGATGCCTGCAGCGCCCCCGGCGGCAAGACCGCGCACCTGCTCGAAGCCTTCGATCTCGAGCTTACCGCCCTGGACAGCGACGCCGAGCGGCTCGGCCGCGTCGACGCCACCCTGACGCGCCTGGGGCTCGAGGCCACCACCTTGGCCGCCGACGCCAGCCGCCTCGACTGGTGGGATGGCCAGGCTTTCGATGCCGTGCTGCTCGACGCGCCCTGCTCGGGCACCGGTGTCATTCGCCGCCACCCGGACATCAAGCGCCTGCGCCGCCCCCGCGATATCCGCGAACTCGCCGCGCTGCAGGCGCGTCTGCTCGACACGCTGTGGAAGACCCTCGCCCCCGGCGGCACGCTGCTCTACGCCACCTGCTCGGTGATGCCGGAGGAGAACATGGATCAAATCACGGCCTTCCTCGCCCGCACCCCGGATGCCAGTGCCGATGAGCTCGATGTCGACTGGGGTCGCCCCGCCGGTGCCGGGCGCCAGTTGCTACCGCGCATCGAAGGTCACGACGGCTTCTTCTACGCGCGTCTGCAGAAAGCGGCCGTCTGAGACCCAATCGACAGCACTGACCGGCATTCGCCGACAGCGCTCCGAGCCTCCAGAAGAAGCGCAGCGGCGCGGTGGTCTTCCACACCACCCCACTGCAATGAGTTTCACCGCTACACGCCTACCCGCACGCCGCAGCTTCACCGCCACGTTCTCGGGCGGCGAGCAACACCGCCATCAATGCCAGCGCGGACATCACCGCACCCGCCGCTGGCACCGCAGGATAGCCCAGTCCAGCCGCGATGACCGCACCACCCAAGGCCGCGCCCACCGCATTGCCGAGATTGAAGGCGCCGATATTGACCGCCGAGGCCAGGTTAGGTGCGTCGCCGGCGGCGGCGATCACCCGTACCTGCAGCGGCGGCACGATGGCGAAGCTGGCCACCCCCCATAGAAAGATCAACACGCTCGTCGGCACGCTGAACGGCATCAATAGCGCCAGGGCGATCAGTACCAGACTCAAGCCCGCCAGCGTTACGATCAGCGTGCGATCCACCGAGCGATCCGCTGCGCGTCCCCCCACCCAGTTGCCGACCGTCAGCCCCAGGCCGTAGACTACCAGCAGTGTGGTCACCAAGCCGATCGAGGCGCCGGTTTCAACCTGCAGAATCGGCACGATGTAAGTGTAGACCGTGAACATCGCGCTGGCCCCGAGTACGGTGAGCGCCAGTGCCGTCAGTACCGGGGCCCGACCCAACACCTTGAGCTCCGCCAATGCCCCGCCACCAGCCGGGGCTGGGCGGTCGGGCAGCGTCAGCCGCAGTGCCACCATGGTGCTCAACCCGAGCGCGGTGATGGCCCAGAAAGGCGCGCGCCAGCCTAACTGCTCGCTCGCCCAGGTCGCCAGCGGCACTCCCACCACAGTGGCCACAGTCAGTCCGGTGAACATGGCCGCCACCGCGCTCGCCCCGCGCCCGGGCGGCACCAGACTAGCGGCGACCACCGCGCCGACACCGAAAAAGGCGCCATGATTAAGCGAGGTAGCAAGCCGCGCGATGAGCAGCATGGCGTAGTTCGGCGCCAGCGCCGCGAGCAGATTGCCTAGGGTGAAGATGGCGGAGAGACCGATAAGCAGCGTGCGCCGCCGCATCCAGCCGGTGGTCAACGTCATCAGCGGCGCCCCCAGCATCACGCCGATGGCGTAGGCGCTGATCAGCAACCCTGCGTAGGGAATCGAGACACCGAGGTCGCTGGCGATAATCGGCAGCAGGCCCATTGGCGAGAATTCGGAGACGCCAATGGCAAAGGCGCCAGTGGCCAGCGCCAGAAGAGGAGGATTGAGTTTCATGCCGCGCCCCTCCTGTTCAGTCGAGTGGACGTGTCGCGCAAAGAACGCGCGAATTCGGCCCCGGAGACCTCATGAGTCGGCGAAACGCGCAAGCGAGAATGTTGCATGTCGGCTTTCCTTGATTGATGTTTAGGCAAAGGTAAAAGCCATTCTCGACCGTGTGTAGCCGCCTACGGGGCCAAGGAGTTTTGATATGGATGCAAAGGCACTCTCGCCGAACGATCGAACCCGGGCACTGGAGGTGTTCGTGGCGGTAGCATCGGCGGGCAGCTTCTCGGCGGCGGGGCGACAGCTCGGTCTAACCCCTTCGGCGGTGAGCCGCACGGTCGACCGAATCGAAGCGCGACTCGGCGTGCGCCTGTTACTGCGCTCCACCCGGGAGCTCACCATCACTGCGGAAGGCAACGCTTATCTGCAGGCAGCGCGGCGCATTCTCACCGATCTCGACGAAGCCGAGCAGGCGATCGCCGATCTGGGTGCACCGCGGGGACGATTGCGAGTCAGCGCCTCGCTCTCCCACGGGCGCCTCTGCGTGGTGCCATTACTGGGCGAGTTCAGCGCGCGCTACCCGGAGATTTTGGTGGATATCAACCTGACCGATACCGTAGTAGACATCGCCGCCGGCGAGGCCGATGTCGGCATTCGCTTCGGGCTTCTGCCGGACAGCTCGCTCAATGCTCGCCGTCTGGGCAACAACCGCCGCGTGATCGTCGCCTCACCGGCATATCTGGCTCGGCATGGCATGCCGCGAGTGCCGGGGGACCTGCACGCCCACAACTGTCTCAATTTCAATTTCCGCCGCGCCGAACCAACCTGGCCCTTCCGCGACGCCGAAGGTGACCATGCCATGAGCGTGCATGGCACGATCGAGGCCAACAATGGCGAGACGTTGGGCCAGCTCGCCCGTTCCGGGGCCGGTATCGCCCGAGTCGGCGCCTTCAGCGTGGCGGCGGAGATCGCAGCCGGAACACTGGTGCCACTGCTCGAGACCTACAATCCAGGCGATGTGGAAGAGATCCACGCGGTCTTCGTCGGCGGCACCCACATGCCCCTGCGGGTACGTACCTTTGTCGACTTCCTGGTCGAACGGCTGTAGCGAGTACCACCTGCGCCAACTATTGCCCCGTCTCGAAGGTCACGACGGTTTCTTCTACGCGCGTCTGCGCAAAAGCACATCTGCGCATGGCTAAGGCCTACGCCGCTCCCGACTTGCCAGCGGCGTACGCGGCTTCGATACTGAGAGCATCGCACCCCTGAGTGGAGCCTTCGTGTTGCAGGATGCCCTCGAGATCATCGATACGCGCTGTGCCCTGCTCGTCGTCGACGTGCAAGGCGATTTCATGCCCGGCGGGGCGTTGGCCTGCGCCGATGGCGATGCCATCCTGCCGGGGTTGAGCCAGTTGCTCGACGAGCGACGTTTCGCGCACGTCGTGGCGACCCAGGACTGGCATCCCGCGCGGCACATATCCTTCGCCAGCGAGCATGCGGGCTATCAGCCCTTCGATACGCTCGACCTGTACGGCGAACCGCAGACCCTGTGGCCCGATCACTGCGTGCAGAATACGTCCGGTGCCCGCCTGCATCCCGAACTCGACTGGGCACCGGTGGATCTCATCGTGCGCAAGGGATGCGACCCTCGCATCGATTCCTACAGCGCCTTTCGCAACAATCTGGGACCCGATGGCACACGCCCCACCACGGGGCTGGCCGGCTGGCTACGCGAGCGTGGCGTCGACAGCGTCTATCTCTGCGGCCTGGCGCGTGATGTCTGCGTGTTGTGGAGCGCCGAAGATGCCATCGCCGCGGGGTTCAAGACACGCTTTCTGTGGCCGCTGACACGCCCGGTCACCCATGACACGGACACCGCCACGCGGCAGCGTCTCACTCGGCTCGGCGTCGAGATCATCGGCGCTTGAGTCAATCCATCGCACTTGAAGCGCAAGGAGAACGCCATGAGCGATCACGTCTACAAGCACATCGAACTGACAGGCACCTCACCGCACGGTATCGAGGATGCCGTGAACAAGGCCTTGGAAAAGGCCCGCGAAAGTCTGCACGGCATGCGCTGGTTCGAGGTCACCGACACCCGCGGCCATCTTGAAGACGGGCGCGTGGGCCACTGGCAGGTCACCCTCAAGGTGGGCCTCTCCCTCGACTGACCGGGCTCGTGCCCACGCGCCGCCGCGCCCCTGTCATTGGGGGCGCTGCCTGGTTTATGCTACGCGCCAGTCACTGAGCGCGGATTCCCACGCATGAAGATCATCATTCTCGGCGCCGGCCAAGTCGGCGGCACGCTGGCCGAACACCTGGCCAGCGAAGAAAACGACATCACCGTCGTCGACATCGATACCAAGCGTCTGCGCGAACTGCACAACCGTCTGGATATCCGCACGGTCGTCGGCACGGCGTCCTACCCCATGGTGCTACGCCAGGCCGGGGGCGAAGACGCCGACATGCTGATCGCAGTGACCAACTCCGACGAAGTCAACATGATCGCCTGCCAGGTCGCGCATACGCTGTTTCGTACGCCGACCAAGATCGCCCGCGTCCGCGCTACCGCCTATCTGACGCGCAAGGGGCTGTTTTCCCACGATGCGATCCCCGTGGATGTGTTGATCAGCCCCGAGCAAGTGGTCACCGACCATATTCGCCGCCTGATCGAATATCCCGGCGCACTGCAGGTACTCGACTTCGCCGGTAGCCTGGCCCAGTTGGTGGCCGTCAAGGCCTACTACGGCGGCCCGCTGGTGGGGCAGGAACTAGGCTTCTTGCGGCGCCACATGCCCAACGTGGACACCCGCGTGGCGGCGATCTACCGTCGCAACCGAGCCCTCATTCCTCACGGCGACACCGTCATCGAGGCCGACGACGAAGTCTTCTTCATCGCCGCGCGCAAGGATATTCGCGCAGTGATGAGCGAGCTGCGCAAGGTCGACCGTGACTTCCGCCGAGTGATCATCGCCGGCGGCGGCAACATCGGCGAACGCCTCGCCGAGACGCTCGAGCACAGCCACCAAGTGAAGATCATCGAGCATGAGCTGGAGCGTTGCACGGTGCTCTCGGAGCGTCTCGACCGCACCGTGGTGCTACACGGTAGTGCCACCAGCAAGCGCTTGCTGCTGGAAGAAAACATCGAGGACTGCGACATCTTCTGCGCGCTGACCAACGACGACGAGGTCAACATCATGTCGTCGATGCTGGCCAAGCGCCTGGGCGCCAAGAAGGTGCTGACACTGATCAACAACGCCGCCTATGTGGATCTCGTCCAGGGCGGCGAGATCGATATCGCCATCTCGCCGCAGCAGGCCACCATCGGCGGCTTGCTCACCCATGTGCGGCGCGGCGACATCGTCAACGTACACTCGCTGCGGCGTGGCGCCGCCGAGGCCATCGAGGCCATCGCCCACGGCGATTCGCGTTCCTCCAAGGTGGTGGGACGCACCATCGACGAGATCGACTTGCCCAGCGGCACCAACATCGGTGCCATCGTGCGCGGTAAAGAGGTCATCATCGCCCACGACGATGTCGTGGTGGAAAGCGGCGATCACGTGATTCTCTTCGTCATCGACAAGCGCCGCATCCGCGACGTCGAACGCCTCTTCCAGGTAGGGCTGACGTTCTTCTAATGAGTATTCGGTTACCCACGGCTCGCGTTTCGGCAAGGCGACTACCATGAGCTTCCTGGTGATCATGAGGATCGTCGGGCTCTTGCTGATGTTGTTCAGCCTGACCATGGTGCCACCGGTAGTGATTTCGTTGATCTTCGACGACGCCACCTGGGACGCCTTCGTCATCGGGCTCGGCATCACCTTCGTGACCGGGGCGCTGCTTTACTGGCCCACGCGCCATGCTCGCCGCGAACTGCGTACCCGCGATGGCTTTTTGATCACCGTGATGTTCTGGAGCGTACTGGGGCTGTTCGGTTCGCTGCCACTGATGCTCGCCACGGATCCATCGCTATCGTTCACCGACGCCGTGTTCGAATCGTTTTCCGGTCTCACCACCACTGGCGCCACCATTCTCACCGGCATCGACCTGCTGCCCGAGTCGATACGCTTCTACCGCCAGCAACTGCAGTGGCTTGGCGGCATGGGGATCGTGGTGCTGGCAGTGGCCATCCTGCCGACGCTGGGTATCGGTGGCATGCAGCTCTACCGCACCGAGATTCCCGGACCGCTCAAGGACTCCAAGCTGACGCCGCGTATCACCGAAACCGCCAAGGCTTTGTGGTACATCTATGCCGCTCTGACCCTGACGTGTTTCCTGGCGTATTGGCTCGCGGGCATGAGCTGGTTCGACGCCATCGGGCACAGCTTCTCGACCGTCGCCGTGGGGGGCTTCTCGACCCACGATGCCAGCATCGGCTATTTCGACAGCGCGACCATCGAGATGATCTGCGTGTTCTTCATGGTGATATCGTCGCTGAGCTTCGGGCTGCACTTCGCGGTGTGGCGCGAGAAGCGCCTGAGCCATTATCTGCTCGATCCCGAATTCCGCTTTTTCGTGATCTTCCTGGCGCTATTGGTCACCATCACCATCGCCACGCTGATGGTGAGCGGCACCTACAGTGACGCCTTGGGGCTGCGCCACGGCTTGTTCGAGGCGGTCTCGATGGCCACCACCACCGGTTTCGGTGTCGCCGACTTCACCGTGTGGCCAGGCGTGCTGCCGTTCATGCTGTTCATTGCGGCGTTCGTCGGGGCCTGCTCGGGCTCCGCTGGCGGGGGCATGAAGGTGATCCGCATCCTGTTGATTCTCAAGCAGGGCCTGCGCGAGATACATCGCCTGATTCACCCCAATGCGGTGTTTTCGATCAAGGTCGGCAAGATGCGCATTTCCGGGGGCGTGGCCGAAGCGGTATGGGGATTCTTTTCCGCCTATATGCTGCTGTTCGTGCTGATGCTGCTGATCCTGCTCGCCACCGGGCTGGATCAGGTGACCGCCTGGTCAGCGGTGGGCTCGGCGCTCAATAACTTGGGCCCGGGACTGGGCGGCGTCGCCGAACATTACGGCGACATGCCGTCACTCGCCAAGTGGACGCTGGTGATGGCGATGATGTTTGGGCGCTTGGAAATCTTCACTATCCTGGTGCTGTTTACGCCTGCGTTCTGGCGACGCTGAGTTCATACGGCACTATTCACCATGAATTACTATTCACCATGAATCGGCAAAAACCCTCCGATTCATGCTGGATGGGCGGTTTTTCACACTCTCTTCTCACTAAAGGCTAAGGCCAGCGAGGCCAATTCGCCGGGAATCGCGATGGCGGCAATGCTACCATGCGCGCTTCCCGGCCCACCGCGACGGGCCTTTATCCGTTATTCAGCCTCGAGAAAGCGTCATGTCCACCAGCCTCGCAAGCCCTTTTCGCGCGGTGGCCCGCCTAGGGCTCATCCCGCAAATCGTCATCGGTATCGTGCTCGGCGTCGTCGTGGCCACCGTCTGGCCCGATGCCGCCGCCTCGATATCGCTTCTCGGCGAAGTGTTCATTTCCGCCCTGAAAGCGGTGGCACCGGTGCTGGTCTTCCTGCTGGTCATGGCGGCCATTGCCAATCATCGTCGCGGCCAACCCACGCATATTCGCGGCGTGCTGCTGCTGTACGTGGTCGGTACCCTGTGCGCCGCCCTGGTAGCCGTCGTCGCCAGCTTCGCGCTCCCGACTTCGCTGGTCATCGACGCGCCCCAAGCGAGCGGCCAGCCGCCGGGCGGCATCGCTGAGATCCTGCGCAATCTATTGCTCAACGTCGTGGACAATCCCATCCATGCGCTGATGAACGCCAACTTCGTGGGCATCCTGGCGTGGGCGATCGGGCTGGGCATGATGCTGCGCGGCTCTTCGGAGACGACGCTCGGAGTGCTCAACGCCTTCTCCGATGCCGTCTCCAACATCGTACGCTTGGTGATCCGCTGCGCGCCGCTGGGCATCTTCGGCCTGGTCGCCGGCACGCTCGCGGATACCGGCATGAATGCCCTGCTCGACTACGCCCATCTGCTCGCCGTCATCGTCGGCTGCATGGTGTTCGTGGCACTGGTCACCAACCCCTTGATCGTGTTCCTGGCGACACGCCGCAATCCGTATCCGCTGGTCTTCGCCTGCCTGCGCGGCAGTGCGATCACGGCGTTTTTCACACGCAGCAGCGCCGCCAATATCCCGGTCAACATGGAACTCTGCGAACGCCTCGACCTGGATTCCGATACCTATTCGATCTCGATTCCGCTGGGCGCCACCATCAACATGGCCGGCGCCGCCATCACCATCTCGGTGATCACCCTGGCGGCCGCTCATACCCTGGGAATCGGCGTGGACTTCGCCTCGGCGCTGTTGCTGTGCATCGTCGCCTCGCTCGCTGCCTGCGGCGTCTCCGGCGTGGCCGGTGGTTCTCTGCTGCTCATTCCGATGGCCGCCAGCCTGTTCGGCATTTCCAATGACGTGGCCATGCAGGTCGTCGCCATCGGCTTCGTCATCAGTGTCGTGCAGGACGCCACGGAGACCGCGCTGAATTCGTCCACCGACGTGTTGTTCACCGCCGCGGCGTGCCGCGCCAAGCGCTGATCCGCACACTCGACGTCCCGCTCAAAGCATCGACGAGCGGGGCCGAGTTTGGCCCGACCCCTGGCTTCGTGGATAATCGAGCTTTTCCGCCACCGAAGCGAAACGCCGCATGCCCGATACTCCCGCCGGCCCTCGCCAGGTCATCGATCAGGGCGAGACCCGTTATACCCTCCTGGGTACCGCCCACGTCTCGCGTGCCAGCGCCGACGAGGTCCGCGAGCTGATTCGCTCCGGCGACTTCGACGCCGTGGCCATCGAGCTTTGCCCCACGCGCCATCAAAGCGCCACCCAGCCCGACGCCATGGCCAAGATGGATCTCTTCCAGGTCCTGCGTCAGGGCAAGGCCGGCATGGTCGCCGCGAGTCTCGCGCTGGGCGCCTTCCAGCAACGCGTCGCCGAGCAGTCCGGGGTCACGCCGGGTGCCGAAATGCAGATGGCGATCAAGGAAACCCAGCGCGCGGAGTTGCCGCTGTATCTCGTCGATCGCGAAATCGGCGTGACCCTCAAGCGCATCTATCACAACGTGCCCTGGTGGCAGCGCATGAGCCTGATCTCAGGACTCCTGGGCAGCGTTGTCTCGCGCAAGAAAGTCTCCAGCGAGGAGATCGAGCGCCTCAAGGAAGGCGATGTGCTCGAGTCGACCTTCGCCGAGTTCGCCGAACAGTCGGAGTCGCTGTACGCGCCGCTGATCCGCGAGCGCGATCGTTACATGGCGCTGCGCCTACGCGAGGAAGTCGCCGGGAAAGCGCCACGGCATATCCTGGTGGTCGTCGGTGCGGGACACATGAAAGGCCTGGGAGAGCATCTGCAAGCGCTGGGGCAACAACCGCCCAGCGCCGAAGCTATCGACGAGGAACGCCGCTCACTGGAAGTCACCCCAGCCCGCTCCAAGCTTTGGAAAGCCCTGCCGTGGGTCATCGTCGCGCTGGTACTGACCGGCTTCGCCATCGGCTTCTCCCGCGATACCGGACTCGGCTGGTCGCTGGTCGGCGAATGGTTCCTGATCAACGGCGCACTCTCGGCATTCGGCACTGTCATCGCACTGGCCCATCCACTGACCATCATCGCGACCTTCATCGCCGCGCCACTGACCTCGCTCAACCCCACCATCGGCGCCGGTTTCGTCGCCGCCGGCGTAGAACTCGCCATACGCCGCCCCACGGTGGGCGACTTCTCGCGTCTGCGCCATGACGTCAGCGCACCGCGCGGCTGGTGGAAAAACCGCGTCGCCCGCACGCTGCTGGTGTTCCTGCTCGCCACGCTAGGCTCCGCCGCCGGCACCTGGATCGCCGGGCTACGCATCGCCGGGCAGTTGTTCGGGTGATGCCGGAAGCCGCCATTCTCCAAAGCTCTAGCTAACGCCGGGGCTTTGGCTATCCATGGTGATGCTCCCTTATGTATTCCTTCAATGCTTGGTCAATGCGACTCTGCCAGCCTGGCCCTTGCTCCTTGAAATGGTCGATCACGTCAGGTGATAAACGCATGGTGGTCTTCACCTTCGTGGGTGCCTCCTGGCGACCGCGCTGCCCCCGCTGACGAATGGTGCGCTGGAGATCAACGGGCAACACCTCTGCCATCGGACGCATATGCTTGAAGTCTTCATCGGTCAGTTCACGAACTTCGCCGTGTTTATCGGTCAATGGCTTTCTCATGGCGACGCACCTCCCGCAGGTTGGCCTTCCTAAAACTGATAATTCGAACCCCACCCTCAATGGGCGTGAAACACACCACGTGAACACGATCACCAATGCGCCCTACTGCCACAAAGCGAGGCTCTGGATAGTGGTGGCGCGTATCGGGCTCATATGTAGCCCCTTCCCAATCGAAGTGTTCTACCGCCTTAAAGGGCAGACCACGTTCTCGTTCGTTTCGGGCGCTCTTATTGGGGTCGAAGTCTATGCGCATGGTTTAATTGTAGGGACAAAAAGAAAAGGAGGATAGTTCATTTTGCTTGACCAAGCAGATCCAACATTGCGCAATCTATGACACAATCCGCTGAGCCTCAAAGAGGCGATCCGGTATATCCTGGTGGTGGTCGGCACCACGAGTCTGGCAATAGTCAATGCAGCCGTCAGTGCTTGGGGAACGCCATCCATTATTGCTGATCCATGCAACACAAGGAGAGACGTATGGCATCGCTCGAGCAAATCGCCCGGTCGCGTTATAGCTGTCGTGATTTCAGCCCACAACCGGTTCCTCGCGCAATGCTCGACAGGCTGCTTGAGATTGCCCAAGGCATCACTCATGCCGGCAGTAGGCGCAGCGTGCCTTCGGCGGGAGCCCTCTATCCCCTGCATTTGCTGGCAATAGCCGGGCGCATTCGCGACCTGGACGCAGCGACCTACACCTTCGACCCCGAAAACTGCATGCTAAAAACGCACCTCGACCACGACATACGAGATGCACTCCAGCAAGCTGCACTCGACGATCAACCCTGGATCGGCCAGGCTGCCGGCATTATCACGATCTGTGCCGACATGGAAACCGCGACACAGGCATTCGGCGATCAACCGCCCTACGGGACACGCGGCCAACGCTATGCTTGGATCGAGGCAGGCGCCGCAGCTCAGAACATTCAGTTGCAAGCAACGGCCGAAGGACTGGGCAGCGTGCTCGTCGCCGGCTTCCACGACGAGGCCACGACAGAAGCGCTGGCCCTCGAAGCGCCTATAACACCGCTAATCCATTTGTGCTTCGGTTGGCCGGCTATTACGCATCGAACATCGACAGAATAAATAACACCGAGAGTCACTGACGGTTTTCTACCAAGGAAGGAGTGACCATGATCCGCATCCCGTTATTCTGTAGTGGCCTCCTGGCCCTGATTATCATGGCCATGACGCAGGCGTTCCCGGATGCGGTTACCTCCATCGATTGGCCGCTTCTGATCGGTGCGTCCATAGTCATGGCGCTGACCCCGGGTGCAAACCAGCTCTTATCGCTTTCCAATGGTTTTCATGTCGGTGTTACGCCTGCCATGACGGCGGCCTGCGGACGCTTCGCAGCGTTCACGCTGATGGTAGTCGGTGTCGCCGTGGGACTTGGGCATTGGCTGGCCACCTCCGCGATGTTCTTCAGCGTGCTCAAGTGGATTGGCGTGGGGTATCTGTCATATCTCGGAGTGAGATCATTGCTCACGGCTTGGCGACCTACAGCGGTAAGTCCGAGCGAGAGCGTCGAAACCGCGCAGGCCTGGCCGCTGCTACGCCGGGAAGCGCTGGTCGCATTTTCCAACCCCAAGGCATATGTGCTGTTTGCGCTCTTCCTGCCGCAGTTTTTGCATGCCGATGGAGCGTCGTTTGCACCGGCCATCATGCTGGCGGGGCTGGCCTATATCCTGATCGAGTTCGCTTGCGCGCTGCTCTATGCCGGCGCGGGGCATCTACTCGGGCGCGGCAGCATCAGTCTGAGTCGGCAACGCTGGATGGATGGTATCAGTGGCTCGCTAATGGTTGGCCTGGCCGGGTGGTTGGCGTTGGCAAAACGCCAGACTTAAACCGGGAGAATGATGATCCAACCCAATACGGCGCAGTGTCAGGGTGCGAAAGCCAAACGATAGCGTCATGGCGGAAAACGAGGGTTATAGGTCATTTGAGACTATCACGCTACAGGCTAATCTAAACCTCGAACCCGCTCTACAGAGGCAGCTATCGTGGACTCGAAGATACGTATCGTCATACCGATCTACCCCGGCGTAACGCACCTGGATTTCACCGGGCCTCATCAATTCTTCTCGCGGGTGCCGCAAATCGACGTGGTGGTCGCATCCATCGACGGGGAGCCCGTTGACGCCCAAGGATTGACGTTTTCCAACCTGGACGACCTGACAGACATCGCGACTTGTGACGTCCTCTGCGTTCCCGGTGGCGTGGGCTGCCTCGATGCAGCCGAGGACGTCCGTTTTATCCACGCCATTCGACACTTGGCCGGCACCGCAAAGTTCGTGACCTCGGTATGCACCGGCTCATTGATTCTGGGAGCGGCGGGGCTGCTCCACGGAAGACGAGCCGCCTGTCATTGGGCGTGGCGCGACATGCTCTCATTGTTCGGCGCCATCCCGGACCCAGCACGTGTAGTGCGCGATGAAGAGATCATCACGGGCGGCGGTGTTACGGCCGGAATCGATTTCGCGCTGACCGTCATCGCAGAGTTAACCGATGACGAGACCGCTCAGCGTTCTCAACTGATTCTCGAATATGCGCCCGCGCCGCCGTTTGATGCCGGACGCCCCGAAACAGCCCCAGCCGCCATCCACGACCACGTCGTCGCCGACATGGCCGAGATACAGGCCTCTCGTTACCGACAGGCACAACACCTGGCCAAGCGTTACGCTACAAAACGCTAACCCTGCTGATCGCCTGCCCACATATAACGCATTGCGTCATATGCTGCTGTGCGTTATTCTTTACCAAAAGGAGGCCGGCGTGATCAAAAGCTTCAAGGATAAACAAACTGCCACCATCGCCGCTGGCAAGGTCACTAGAAGGCTTCCACAAGACATGCAACGCGCCGCCTTGAAAAAGCTGCGCCAGTTGGATGCCGCCGCTCAACTCGACGACCTACGCATCCCTCCCGGTAACCGTTTAGAAGCGCTGCAAGGTAATCGCGAGGGACAATACAGCATTCGTATCAACGATCAGTGGCGAATTTGTTTTCGGTTCGAGAGCGGCAACGCCCATGATGCTGAAATCATCGATTATCACTGAGGGAGGTAAAACCATGACTGAAGAACGGCTCCCCAACATTCATCCCGGTGAGATTCTGCTAGAGGATTTTATCGGGCAGCTAGGCTTGACCAAGAATGCCCTAGCGACGGCTATCGGTGTGCCTGCCACGCGTATCGGTGAAATCACACGCGGGGCTCGAGCGATCACGGCGGATACGGATCTGCGACTGTCGATTTACTTCGGCACCAGCCCGGGCTATTGGCTGAGATTGCAGAACGCCCATGACCTGGAGGAAGCCAGACGCCACGGCCATTTTGAGGGCATTCGTCCTCGGGTGGCCTGAGCGAACCCTGCATGTCGAATGGCGGTATTAACCGCCCTCCTCCAGTACCTCGGCGATCAAGGCGACGAAGTCATCGAAGGCCGGATGCATAGGGCTGGGGGAGCGATGTACTTCGAGCACCGCCGGCGGTAACGGCGGCAGGCCTTCGGCGGCGCCCAACACTTGCCACCCTTCGGGAAGCAAGCGTCGCTCCCCAACCGTCAAGGTTTGGCCCTGCCCCACGATGACTTTCAACCCGCTGGGGCTTTGACTGGTGGAGACGAGTTGCCAATCGCGGCCGATGTCGGCGAGCGCGGCCAGCGCCCGACGCCGGTAGACGCACTGCTCCGGAAACAGCGCCAGTGGAATCGGTCGTTCGGCGTCGAGTTCGAAACGCCGATGCGCCGCCCAGACCACCTCCTCCGTGGTCACGGGGCGCCCACCGCTACTCGGTTCATGCTGCACCGCCAGCACGATATCCAACGACCCTTTCTCTAGCTGCTCCAGCAACTCCGTCGACATGCGACAGTGGATATGTACATGCACGTCGGGATGCCGAGCGCCGAAGCGTTCAAGCAGTGCCGGCAGCCAGGTATCGGCGTAATCCTCGGGGAGCCCGAAGCGCAGCGTCACCGGCTGCGAGCGGCCGAGCGCGGCGATCGCTTCGCGTTGCAACTGCAACAAGCGCCGCGCATAGACGAGGAAGGTTTCGCCATCGTCGGTCAACTTGAGCCGACGACTGCCGCGTTCGATCAGCCGCGTGTCGAGCCTCGTTTCCAACGTATTGATACGCAGGCTGATGGTCGATTGCGTCTTGTGCAGATAGCGCGCCGCTGCGGTAAAGCCACCGCTATCGGCCACGGTGACGAACGCCAGCAGCAAATCGCTGTCCAGCGCCGCCAACTGCGTGCTATCGGAAATGCCGATGGCTGCCATTGGAATGACTCGTTTCCCTGATCGAACGGACCCGTCCAGCATAGAGGACGTCGACGCGCCGGCCAATATGACCGGCGACGACGACCGCCCCATTGATGCCGACAATCCCGCTGATCGAGAGGACGCCCCCATGGGTACCACCGCTGCCACGACCCAGCCCGACGTCTCCTCCAAGCCGGCCCAGCAATGGCTGGCGGACGCCGAACGCACCGACCTGAGCGCACTCGTCGACACCCAGCGCTACCCCCTGCATGACGCCGACGACCCGCGCCTGCAAGCCGAAATCGCGCGGGTTCACGAGGACCTGGATCGCGAAGGCTGCGCCGTGCTGCGCGGCTTCCTGCGCCCCGACGCCTTGGAGCAGGCCCGCCAGGAAGGACGTGACCTCTCGGCCAAGAGCTATTATGCCAGCCGCCGCGTCAACGCTTGGTTTACCCGCGATGACGCAACGCTGCCGGAAAACGACCCGCGTCGCATCTTCATGGAGCGCACCAGCGGCTTCGTAACCCGTGACATGATCCCCGCGGACACGGTGATTCAACAGCTCTACGTGTCGCCGGCGATGAAGCGCCTGGTCGCCGCATGCCTGGACGAGGAAGAGGTGTTCGAGTACGCCGATCCCTTCGCCGGGCTGGTGCAGAACGTGTTGCCGCCGGGCACCGAACAGCCCTGGCACTACGATACCAACGAATACATCGTCACGATGATGACCGACATGCCGGACAGCGGCGGCGAGTTCCAGTACTGCCCCAACATCCGCACGCCGGCGGGCGAGAACTACGATGGCGTCGGCGCGGTGATTCGCGGCGAAGACGAGACCACGCCGCGTACGTTGCTGCTGCGCCCCGGCGACCTGCAACTCTTCAAGGGCCGTTACTCGCTGCACCGGGTGACGCGCGTCGGTGGTGACCGTGAGCGCCACACGGCGATCTTCGCCTATTCGCAGCAGCCGGGCGTCGTGGGCCGGCTGGAACGCACGCGCCAGCTCTACGGACGTGTCTCCGAAGCGCATATCGAGGCAGAAAAGCGCCGAGAAGGGCGCGCCGACGGTCTGCTCGATTAATCGACGTGGCTAAAAACTACGACTTTTCTCATTCCAATAACGGGTAACCGACCATGACCAGCTTGTCATCTACACTGCCTTCGCTGCTGGAAGGCACCGATATCCTGGCGCCGACGCACGACCCCGCCGAGTGCGAACCAACGCCGTCAGAAATCCAGCAGATTCTCCTGGATCGACTGGCCCGCACCCGGGCGGAACTGAAAAAGCGCGATATCGTCGCCGCCGTGCTGTTCGACCCGACTCACGTGCGCTATGCCACCGGCGCGCGCAACATGCAGGTCTACTCGGCACGCAACCCGGCCCGCTACGCCTTCGTGCCGGCGCAAGGCCCGGTGGTGATGTTCGAATTCTCCGGCTGCAGCCACTTGACCGAAGGCTTACCCGGCATCGACGAGACACGCCCGGCGACGGCGATCTCCTATTACTTCTGTGAAGATAATCTACAGCAGACCACCCAAGCCTGGGCGAACGAGATCGACGCATTGGTACGCCAGTGCGGCGGGCAAAAAGGCGACAAGGTGGCCATCGAAAGCGCCACCTCGCACGCGGCCTTTGCGCTGGTCGAACACGGCTGGCAAATCTGCGATGCCCAGGTGCCGTTGGAACGCGCACGCGCCATCAAGGTGCCCAACGAAATCAAGATGGTACGCAGCTCACTGCGCGCGGTGGAGAACGGCGTCCGCAAGCTGGAAGCGTCGATTCATCCCGGCGCCACGGAAAACGAGGTCTGGTCGCAGCTGCACCAGCACATCATCGCCACCGACGCCGACTACGTCGAAACGCGGCTGATGAACTCCGGGCCGCGCACCAATCCCTGGTTTCAGGAATGCTCCAATAGAGCCATGCAGGCCGGTGAGCTGGTGGCGCTGGATACCGACGTGGTCGGCCGCTATGGCTACTACGCCGACTTCTCGCGCACCTTCCTGTGCGGCGACGACAAGGCGACAGCGACCCAACGCGAGCTCTATCGCATGGCCTTCGACCAGGTGCGCCATAACATGGCACTGATCGCGCCGGGCGTGTCGTTCAAGGAGTACGCCGAGAAAGCCTGGCAGATCCCCGAGCCCTACAAGGCACGGCGTTATTTCGCATTGGCCCACGGCGTCGGCATGACCGGCGAGTATCCCTACATCGTTCACCGCGAGGACATCGACGACAAGGGCTACGACGGCATCATGCAGCCGGGCATGACGCTCTGCGTGGAGAGCTACATCGGCCACGAAGACGGTGGCGAAGGCGTCAAGCTCGAGGAGCAGCTTTACATTCGCGACGACGGTCAGGTCGAATTGCTTTCCGACTATCCTCTTGATGAGCGGTTGCTGGCCGACTGACACACCAGGCCAGTGCCGCCGGCAACCGTTGCGTTCATTTGTCACCCAAGGAGCCCCATGAGCCAGACGCTGATTCCGCATATCGACCTGACGCCGCTGCTCGCCGACGATCCGGCACGCGACGCGACGCGCCGTGCCATCGTCGATGCCGCCTGCGACTCCGGCTTCATGACCGTGGGCATCGCGCCGGCACAACTGGGGCTCGCTGATGACATTCACGCCCGCTTGCTGCGCTTCTTCGAGCTCGACGCGGCGCACAAGCAAGCGCTGGCGCGACACAAGTTCGAACCGGCCAACCGCAACGTCTATCGCGGCTATTTTCCGCCCCAGAACCAAGACCCGACCTGGAAGGAAGGCATCGACCTCGGCCCGGACATCGCTCACCCCGAGCGAGCGGATACCCAGAGCGGCGACCCGCTGCGCGAGCCCACACCGCAGCCGCCGGCATCCGTTCTACCCGGTTGGTCAGCGGATCTCGCCGCCTACTATGAAGCGATGGAAGCGCTCGGCGGCGTGATCGCCGGGGCGCTGGCCGAGGGGCTCGGCATACCGCGCGAGACACTCACGCGGCCCTTCGATCACGGCAATTCGACACTGCGCCTGATCCATTATCCCGAGCGTCCGGCCGAGACCCTGGCCGCCATGCCGGCCGTCGACGGCAGTGGCGATGCGCAGCGCTGGCTGGTCGGCGTGCCGCATTGCGACAACGGCTTCATCACGCTGCTGTGGCAGGACCAGGTCGGTGGTCTGCAAGTGCGCACCCCAAACGGCGACTGGGAAGAAGTGCCGCCGCGTGAAAATGCGCTGGTGGTCAACTTCGGGCGCCTGCTGGCGGACTGGTCCGGCGGGCGCATTCAGGCCACGGAGCATCGTATCGTCGGCGGCACTCGCTCGCGGCATTCGATCCCGTTCTTCTTCGAACCAGCGGTGGATGCCGTCATCGAAGCGCCCGACGCAGCTGGCGACGGCGGCTATATCTACGGCGACCGACTGTGGGAACGCATGCAGGCCTTCGTCGAATTTCAGGGTCTGGAACGCGCGCCTGCCGCCGACACCTGAGGCGGCCCTCCCCTTTGCCGGAAGGCGCCTGGTGAGCGCTAATGGCTATCGATAGGCGCGCGATGTACCGAATAGATATAATATGGAATTTTCGATTTACACAAAAACCCGAGGGATAACGTTATGAAAAAGGTTCTCTACCCCCTGGCCGCTGCGGCCTTGTTCAGTGCCGCGACAACGGCCCACGCCGAGGACAAGTCACTGGTGATCGGCACCAATAACTGGGCCGAGAACATCGCGGTCGCCAATATGTGGAAGATCATCCTCGAGGATAAGTACGATTACGATATCGAGCTCTCGGATGTGGGCAAGAACGCCCTCTACAGCGGCCTGGCCAATGGCGATTTCGATATCTCCCTAGAAATCTGGCTACCCACCACCGATGCGCCCTACCTCGAGCCCTATAAAGACCGAGTCGAAATCAACGGTGCCTGGTATGAAGGCACCGGACTGGGCGTCGTGGTGCCCACCTATGTCGACATCGATACCCTCGACGAGCTCGGCGAACATGCCGACGATTTCGCATACCAAGGCAGCCCCACCATTCTCGGCATCGACTCCGGATCCTCGATTGCCGGCCTGACCGACGAAGCGATCGACGAGTACTCGCTGCCTCTCGAACAGGTCAACAGCTCCGGGCCGGCGATGATGGCGGCGCTCGACGACGCCTACAGTCGCGAGGAGCCCATTGCCGTAACGCTATGGAGCCCTCACTGGGCCTTCGCCGAATACGATCTCAAATATCTCGAGGATCCCAAGAACGTTTACGGCGACAACGAAACCATCTACTGGTTCTCGCGCCAGAACTTCACCGATGACGACCCGTGGCTCACCCAGGTGCTCAACGAATGGCACATGGATGACGACAGCCTCGGCACTCTGATGGCCGATATCGAGAAGGCAGGCGATCCCGTCGAGGGCGCGCAGACGTGGATCGATGACAACCAGGACCTCATCGACGAATGGCTCGCCGCTGGCGAGTAACCATTTCGCCCACGACGCCTCGCCCACGACGCCTCGCCCAAGACGCCTCGTCCATAACGACAAGTGCCCCGGCATTCAGCATGCCGGGGCACTTTTTTATGCGAGTAACCTTTATGCAAGGCTTCGAACGTCGGTTACGACGTGACGATTCCCTGGCGCTTGGCCATCGCCTGCGCGGCGCGCGGCCCCAGCCACAGCGTGGGCAATAGCACCAGCGACACGGGGAACGCCGTAATCACGATGAACTGCTGCAGTACGCTGATCTGGCCCGCGCCCATGTACAGCAAAATCGCCGCCATCAACGCCATGGCCACACCCCAGAACGCACGCAGCGCCGGCTGGGGATCGTCATGGCCGGCGTTGACCACGGAAACCGCATAACTCATGGAATCACCGGTGGTGGCCACGAAGATCGTGGTCAGCAGCAGAATCGCTAGCGCCATCAGCTTGCCGCCCGGCAGCGCCTGAGCCACCGCCAGCGTCGCGACGTCGAACTGGAAGTTTTGGAGCGCCTCGCTCAGGTCGATGGCGCCGCTCATCTGATAGAAAATCCCCGAGCCGCCCAACAGCGTGAACCACACCGACGTTGCCACAGGGGCGAGCACGGCCACGGCGACGACCATCTGACGGATGGTGCGGCCCCGCGAGATGCGTGCCAAGAAGATCGCCATCAGCGGCGCATAGCCGATGAACCAGGCGAAGAAGAACACCGTCCACCACTTCATCCACCAATCCGGCGCGGTCTGCGAGGTCATGGTGGCCATCTCGAAGAATGATCCCAGATAGGTACCAAAGCCCTGGAACCAGCTATCGAACAAGAACTGCGTCGGCCCGAAAAGCAGGATCACGGCGCCGATACCCAATGCCAGCATGACATTGCAGCGGCTCAAAAACTGGATGCCCCGGTCAATGCCGGTAATCGCCGAACTCACGTAAACCCCGCCCAGCACGACGAGAATCATCAACTGGGTGCCATAGCCCTCGGCCACGCCGAACAGCGTATGCAGACCGAAGTTCATCTGCGTAGCCAAAAAGCCGATGGGGCCCACGGTGCCAGCGACCACCGCGATGACGCAGACGGCGTCCACCACGCCACCTAAGACACCACGCATGCGCGCCTCGCCGAATAGCGGCGCCAACAGCGTGCGCGGCTGCAGCGGCAAACCGCGATCATAATGCTGATGCGACAACACGATGGTCGCCAGAGTGCCGAGCACCGCCCAGGCATGAAAGCCCCAATGCATGAAGCCCTGTGCCAGCGCATTGGGCACGGCTGCCGGCGTGCCCGGCTCACTGGAAAACGCCGGCGGCGTCACCACGAAATGGTAGATAGGTTCACCGGCGGCAAAGAATACGCCGCCCCCGCCCAGCAGCGTGCACAGGATGATCGACACCCACTTGAAGGTGCTCATATCCGGCTGTTCGAGATTGCCGATACGCGCGCGACCCGCAGACGACATCGCCACACCCACGGCGATCAGGAAGGTCAGCAACAGCAGCAGTTGGAAATAGGCGCCCAGGTTCTTCGCCGTCCAGGTAAATCCCACGCCGATCGCTGCGGTCATGGCGTCGGCATCGACCAGTGACAAAACCACAAACAGGATGATGAAGCCGATCGTCAGCCCCATCACCGTCGGGTCGCCAAAACGCGTGCCCGAGCGCGTGGCGCTCGCATCGTGTTGAGTCATCAATGTCCAGTTCCGATAGTCGCGTGAGGCGCGCACATTACCGACCTTCGTCGAACACGGCAAATCGAAATTTCAACATTGGGCGCGTCCGGCGCCGTAAAAGCAGGAAAGGTCGCCGATCATGTGCAATTCACATGGCTCGAAGACGAATGGCTGGAGAGCAGCGAGTAAAAGCCTCGTATTAAACGACAAGTGCCCCGGCATCCAGCATGCCGAGGCACTTTTTATGCAAGGAATCTTTATACCAGGCATCCAACGTCGTTTACGACGCGATGATCCCCTGGCGCTTGGCCATGGCCTGCGCGGCACGTGGCCCCAGCCACAGCGAGGGCAGCAGCACCAGCGACACGGGGATCGCGGTGATCACGATAAACTGCTGCAGTACGCTGATCTGGCCCGCGCCCATGTACAGCAAAATCGCCGCCATCAATGCCATCGCCACGCCCCAGAACGCGCGCAGCGCCGGCTGGGGCTCATCATGGCCGGCATTGACCACAGAGATCGCGTAGCTCATGGAATCGCCGGTAGTCGCCACGAAGATCGTGGTCAGCACCAGTACCGCCAGCGCCATCAACTTACCACCCGGTAGCGCCTGAGCCACCGTCAGCGTCGCGACGTCGAACTGGAAGTTTTGGAGCGCTTCGCTCAGATCGATGGCGCCGCTCATCTGATAGAAGATCCCCGAACCGCCCAGCAGCGTGAACCATACCGAGGTTGCCACGGGAGCGAGTACAGCCACGGCGACGACCATCTGACGGATGGTGCGGCCCCGCGAGATACGCGCCACGAAGATCGCCATCAACGGCGCATAGCCGATGAACCAAGCGAAGAAGAACACCGTCCACCACTTCATCCACCAATCCGGCGCGGTCTGCGAGGTCATGGTGGCCATCTCGAAGAACGACCCTATATAGGTGCCGAAGCCCTGGAACCAGCTATCGAACAGGAACTGCGTCGGCCCAAAGAGCAGAATGACAGCGCCGATCGCCAACGCCAACATGACGTTGAAACGGCTCATCAGTTGGATGCCTCGATCAATGCCGGTGATCGCCGATGTCACATAGACCCCGCCCAGCACGATGAGGATTATCAACTGCGTGCTATAGCCCTCGGCCACGCCGAACAGCGTATGCAGGCCGAAGCTCATCTGCGTGGCCAAAAAGCCGATGGGCCCCACGGTACCGGCGACGACGGCGATGACGCAGACGGCATCCACCACGCCGCCAAAGACGCCACGCATGCGCGCCTCGCCCAATAGCGGCGCCAACAGCGTGCGCGGTTGCAGCGGCAGGCCGCGATCATAGTGATGATGCGACAGTACAATGGCCGCCAGGGTGCCGAGCACCGCCCAGGCCAGAAAGCCCCAATGCATGAAGGACTGCGCCAACGCATTGGGAATGGCTGCCGCAGTCTCAGGCTCGCTGGAAAACGCCGGCGGTGTGACCACAAAGTGATAAACCGGTCCCCCGGCAGCAAAGAAGACGCCGCCGCCTGCTAACAGTGTGCACAGAATGATCGACACCCACTTGAAGGTGCCCATGTCCGGGCTTTCGCGATTGCCGATGCGCGCACGTCCCGCAGGCGATGCAGCCACCCCCACGGCGATCAGGAAGGTCAGTAGTAACAATAGCTGGAAATAGGCCCCCAGGGTTTTCGCCGTCCAGGCGAACCCGGCGCCGATCACCGACGTCATGGCGTCGGCATCGATCAGCGATAGCGCCACGAACAGCACGATGAAGCCAATCGTCAGCCCCATCACCGTCGGGTCGCCAAAACGCGTGCCCGAGCGCGTGGCACTCGTGTTGTCTTGAGTCATCTGTTTCCGGTTCCGATAGTCGCGTGAGGGGCGCACCCTACCGACCTTCGTCGAACACGGCAAATCGAAATTTCAACATCGGGCGCGTCCGGCGCCATAAAAGCAGACAAGGTCGCCGATCATGTGCGATTTACATCGCTTGCGCCATCCGCGCCACCACGCCGCTCAAGCAAGCGCCGCATCGCGCCGGAAGGCGCCTCGATCTGACGATGGCGTCGGCTGGAGGCGTAGTTCTCGTTGAACACCTCGAAGTAGTCGTCGAGGGTCGCCGAGGCTTCTAAGTCGCCGCTGATGCGCAACAGCTCGGCGGCGACTTCGGCGGTGCACAGATGCTCGCTGGAGGCCGCCTTGCGCAGCCGGTAGCGCGTCAGGCGTGATGTCTTAAGCGGCAGCACCGGCAGCGAGGCCAGGTACTCGCTACGCCGGAAGATGCGCCGCGCCTGACGCCAGGTGCCGTCGAGAAGGATGAACACCGGTATGCGCGAGTCGGCCAGTGCCGCGTCGACGGCCTCGGGGCCGACCACGCGCTCGGCGTAATCCGCCTGATCGTCGGGAAAGACGACGAACGGCGCGAAGCGGTCGTCTTCGAGCAGCGCCAGCAGACGCGGGTCGGGCTCGGTGCGATACCAGGTAAAGACCTCGGTCTCAGGCAGGATATGGCCGATCAAACGGCCGGTATTGGTCGGCTTGTAATGCTCGATGGGATGCGTCAGCAGCCAGAAGCGCGCGCGGCTCTCGACCGCCACGCGATAAGGACACAAGCAGTTGAGCGCCGGTAGCCGGCAGTCCGGGCAACGCGAGACAAAGCTACCGCGCGCATTGAACGGCTTGCGCGGCGCTTCGGGGTCATAACCGGAGGCCGCCGTGGCTGCATCGGCCGGCGCATCGGGGGATTCATGCATGAGGTATCAGGCTGGGTCGAAAAGGCCGGGCATTCTAGCATGCCCGGCCGGGCTTTCATCCACGCGGCGTCGAGGCCGCAGGCGGCGCGTTCGACACGTGGCGGCGCTTCCAGTAACCCGCCAGCAGCGAGCCGGACACGTTATGCCATACCGAGAACAGCGCCCCGGGCAGCGCCGAACTCGCGGTGAAGAACTGATTGGCCAGGGTCACCGCCAGCCCGGAGTTCTGCAGGCCGACCTCGAAGGCAATAGTCCGTGCGGTCCGCGTATCGAAGCGTAGCGCCCGCGCTAGGCCATAGCCCGCCGCAAGGCCGATGCCGTTATGCGCGATGACCGCCAGCGCCACGATCGGCCCCAGCGTGCTCAGCCGCCCGGCATTGAGCGCCACCACGATGGCGATGATCAAGACGATGGCCGCCATGGCCAGCGTGGCCAGGGCCGGTTCCACGCGCTGAATATGCGTTCCCAGCAGGTGATGGATCACCACGCCCAGCACGATGGGCGCGACCACCAACTGAGCGATGCTCAGCAGCATGCCCAGCACCGGCACGTCGATGCTATGGCCCAGCAACAACAGCGTGATCAACGGCGTGGCGACTACCGAGATCAGCGTCGAGACCATGGTCATCGATACCGAGAGCGCCACGTGTCCACCGGCCAGCCAGGTCATCACATTGGACGAGGTGCCGCCTGCCGTGGCGCCCACCAACACCATGCCGATGGTCAGCTCGGGCGAAAGCCCCAGAACCCGCGAGACCAGCAACGCCGCCAGCGGCATGACCAGAAACTGCAGCACGACGCCCACGGCGATGGGCTTGGGCGACTTCACCACCCGCGCGAAGTCGCCCTTGGTGAGCGTCAGCCCCATGGCGAACATGATGATGACCAGCAGCGTCTTGATATAACCGGCTAGGCCGGTGAAAAGCTCCGGCACGAGCGCGGCGATGACCGCCAGCAAGATGGCCCAGACGGGAAACAGACGATTGATGCGTTCGAAGATTGGCATGTGCGTGTCCTGGCGTTTGGCAGCGGCGCTTTATGCACCTTTTTTATGTGTACAAGAGGAAGGCGATAGTGTGCCGTAAAACGTGGCACAGGCGAAGCGCATCGGCTTCAGGCCCAGTCCGGCACCCACAGGTTGCCCGTTTGCCGCCAGTGTTCCACCAGCGGCGGTACGCCTTGGCTTGCCGGTTGGGCGATGGCGCGAACGCCGCGGGGCGCAAGCGACTCGGCCTGGGGGTCGACGAGCAGGCACGGCGCCTCGATGGGCGCTTGATCGAGGAGCATCGCCGCCGGCATCACCGCCAGCGAGGTGCCCACCACCAGCACGAGATCCGCCTCGGCGACGACGTCGCACGCCTGGGCGTAACGCGGCACCGGCTCGCCGAACCACACCACGTCCGGGCGCAACTGGCTGCCCTTGTCGCATAAGTCACCCATGCGGATGCCCTTGCTCCCCACCGGATAGCGCAAGCTGGAGTCGGCACTCGAGCGCGCCATAAGGATCTCGCCATGCAGGTGCAATACATCGCGCGACCCGGCCCGCTCGTGCAAGTCGTCAATGTTCTGGGTAATGACGCTGACGCGAAACCCGGCCTGCTCGAGTTCGCTCAGCGCGCAATGCGCGGCGTTGGGCGATGCCTGGCGCGTCTGCTCACGGCGCTCGTCGTAGAAGCGCAGCACGCTCTCGGGATCACGTTCGAAGCCCTCGGGCGTGGCGACATCCTCCACGCGGTGGTTCTCCCACAGGCCATCGCCGTCGCGGAACGTCTTGAGGCCGCTCTCGGCGCTGATGCCCGCCCCGGTGAGAACGACGAGATGCGGTGCCTGATGCTCACTCATAGCTACCTCGTGATCTGTAGTTCAAGTCTGTCGTTCAAGGAAGTGAGTGTGTGGTTCAACCCAACTGAAATAACACGATGGCGCCCGCCATCACCACCGCGCATGCCAGGCGCTGGTAGAAGACACGCCCGCGTTTGAGAGGATCGGCCAGCCCCACGCCCAGCCGCGTGGCCAGCAACGCCAGGGCGATCGACAGGATGCCGCGCGACGACTGGATGATATTGCCGTGTACTGCGCCCAGAATATTGAAGGCAATGAACATCAGCAGCATCGACACCAGCCACGCAGCCGCCACCGGCCACGTCTTGAGCGCCTTGCGCCAATGACGCCTGGAGAGCCCGATGCCCACCGGCGCGACCAGCAACCCCGCCACGCTATAGGCCAGGAACACCGACACCAGCGCGCCGTGCAGCCCCGGCACCTCGATGCCCCGCGTTAGCGCCACCACGCCCAGATCGCAGCCCGAATAGCCCGCCACCGCAACCAGAATCCAGCCCGCCGCCGAGGGTTTAAGACGCCCACCCGCCAGACTCATGGCCACCGCCGCGCCACCGCACAGGATCACCGCCGCCCACTGCATCAGGGTCAGGCCCTCGCCGACCGTCAGCGCCGTCACGCAGGCCAGCAGCACCACCTTGAGCCCCAGCAGCGGCGACACCCGCGACGCCACGTCGCGTCGCAGCGCGCGAAACAACGCCGCCTGCCCGATGAGATAGCAGACATTCATCGCCAGCAGCGCCGGCCATACCGCCTCCAGCCGCGCCCCGCTGCCCGGCAGCACCAGCGCCAAGCCAAGTAACGAGACACCGCCCATCAGCAGATGCGAGAACACCAGCATGGCACGTGTAGAAAGCATGTAACGGCTGCCCACATGAGCGGCCACGAAATAATAAATCGCCTGACACAGAGCACCCAATAGGCCCGTGACAACCCCTAGCATCATCGGCTGTACATCCTCGGTGGCAAGATCGACAATAGGCGCCCTTCGAACGAACCGAAGGCCCCTTCATGACGTCGGAATTGCCCATACTTTATCAGGATGAGCGCATGGTTGCCGTGCATAAGCCCTCGGGCATGCTCGTCCACCGCAGTGCGATCGCCGCCGATGCGCAGGTATTCGCCCTGCAAACTCTGCGCAATCAGCTAGGGCGCCACGTCTATCCGGTGCACCGGCTCGACCGGCCGACCTCGGGGCTTTTGCTCTTCGCCCTGGACCCGGAAATGGCCAAGGCACTCGGCGAGGAGTTCACCGCGCACCGCGTGCACAAGCGTTACCTGGCGGTGGTGCGCGGCGTCGGCCCGGAGCAAGACGTGCTCGATTACGGCCTGCGCGAGGAAGACGGCAAACGCCCCAAGTCGGAAATGCCCGAGCAGGCCGCCTGGACCGCCGTGCGCCGCCTGGACAGCGTCGAATTGCCGGTGTGCATCGACCGTTACCCCCAGGTGCGCTATTCCTTGATGGAGGCCCAGCCCTGGACCGGCCGGCGGCATCAGATTCGCCGCCATCTTTCGCGGCGCGGCTACCCGATCATCGGTGACGCCAAACATGGCAAGGGCGCCCACAACCGCTTCTTCCGCGATCACCTGGAAAGCCCGCGCCTGTTGCTGGCGGCCGTGGGCATGACGCTCTGGCACCCCGAGCGCCAGCGCACGCTACACATCGACGCGCCCCTGGCCGACGACATGCACACGCTGTTCGCGCGCTTCGGCTGGCAGGGCCACGCCACGGCGACACGCGTCGACTGGCACGAGACGCGCCCTGTATCGCTATGGCCCGCCGGTCACGCCCGGTAACGAGGAAAGCTCACATGCACGACGATTACGATTTCCGCTTCGGGGGCATTCGCCGCCTCTACGGCACCCGCGCCGCGGCCTTCTTCCGCCACGCCCATGTGGTGGTCATCGGCGTGGGCGGCGTCGGCAGTTGGGCCGCCGAGGCGCTGGCCCGTTCCGGCATCGGCACCCTGACGTTGATCGATCTCGACGATGTCTGCGTGTCCAACGTCAACCGCCAGTTGCACGCGCTGGACGGCACCATCGGGCGCCCCAAGGTCGAGGTAATGGCCGAGCGTTGCCGCGCCATTCAACCGGGCATCACCGTGCACGCCGACACCGCCTTCGTGACGCCGACCAATCTCGCCGAGCGCCTGCCCGAGGACGCCGATCATGTTATCGACGCCATCGATAGCGTCATCGCCAAGAGCGCATTGATCGCCTGGTGCAAGCGCCGCAAGATCGCGCTGACCGTCACCGGCGCGGCGGGCGGCCAGACCGATCCCACGCGGATCCGCGTCGCCGACCTGACGCGCACCGAGCACGACCCGCTACTCGCCAAGGTGCGCGCGCGCCTGCGGCGGGATTTCGGCTTCTCGCGCAATCCCAAGCGGCGCTTCAGCGTCGAATGCGTCTACTCCGACGAGCAGCTCGTCTATCCCGACGCCGATGGCGAGGTCTGCCAGCAAAAACCCGGCAATGGCGAGTCCACGCGTCTCGACTGCGCCAGCGGCGTCGGCGCGGCGACCTTCGTCACCGGTAGCTTCGGCTTCGTGGCCGCCTCGCGCACGCTCGCGCGCCTCGCCGCCAAGGCCGAGCGCGAACCGGCCGACTCCCCTCTCACGGAGGCCTCCTCATGAGCCACGAGACACGCCCCATCCCCGGCATCTACCGTCATTACAAGGGCGCCAGCTATGAAGTACTGGGCGTCGCCCAGCACAGCGAAACCGAGGAACCGCTGGTGGTCTATCGCGCTTTATACGGCGACTACGGCCTCTGGGTGCGCCCGCTGACGATGTTCTGCGAGAGCGTCGACGTCGCCGGCGAGCCGGTGCCGCGCTTCGACCTCGAGGTCGCCTTCCGTTGAGCGCGGAGCGACTAGACACAGAGCGTCGCTGCCCCACGCGGTCTGCGATGCTATAATGCCGCGCTTCTCGTTTCGCGCGACGCCATGGCGTTGCCACACATCCGAAGGAGAGAACGCATGAGCGCACTGGTTGGTGTCATCATGGGCTCGAAGTCCGACTGGGCGACCCTGTGCCACACCGTCGACACGCTCGAGGCACTGGGCATCGAGCACGAAGTCAAAGTCGTCTCTGCCCACCGCACGCCGGATTTGCTGTTCGACTACGCCGCTGGTGCCGCCGAGCGCGGGCTGGAAGTGATCATCGCCGGGGCCGGCGGTGCCGCGCATCTACCCGGCATGGCCGCCGCCAAGACGCCCCTGCCGGTGCTCGGCGTGCCCGTGCAGTCGAGCATGCTCAGCGGCGTCGACTCGCTGCTCTCCATCGTCCAGATGCCCGCCGGCATCCCCACCGGCACGCTGGCCATCGGCCGTGCCGGCGCCATCAACGCGGCCCTGCTCGCCGCCGCTATGCTGGGCAACAAGTACCCGGATATTCGCCAGGCGCTTGAGGCTTATCGCGATGCACAGACACAAAAGGTGCTGGACGCGCCCGATCCGCGTCCCACCGATGACACGCAGGAGGCATGAATGAATATCGGTATCGTAGGCGGCGGCCAACTGGGTCGGATGCTGGCGCAAGCGGGCGCGCCGCTGAACATGCGTTTCACCTTTCTCGATCCGTCGCCTCAGCCCTGCGCCGCCATCCACGGCGTCCACCTCTGTGCCGAGTGGGACGACGACGAGGCGCATCAGGCGCTGATCGAGGCCAGCGATGTCATCACTTTCGAGTTCGAGAACATCTCGGCGATGGCCCTCAGCCAGCTCGCTGAACAGCGCCCCGCCTTTCCCCCGGCCAAGGCGCTGGAAACCGCGCGTGAGCGTGGCGCCGAGAAATCGCTGTTCCAGTCGCTGGACATCGCCATCGCCCCCATCGCGCTGGTCGATACCCAAGCCGACCTAGAGCGCGCGGTGGACGAGATCGGCCTGCCGGCGGTGCTCAAGACGCGCACGCTGGGCTACGACGGCAAGGGCCAGAAGGTGTTGCGCAACGCCGAGGACGTCCCCGGCAGCGTCGCCGAGCTGGGCGACGTGCCGCTGATCATGGAAGGCTTCGTCGACTTCGATCACGAAGTCTCGGCCATCGCCGTGCGCGGTCGCGACGGCGAGGTGCGGGTCTGGCCGCTGTCGCGCAACGAGCATCGCCAGGGCATTCTGCATCGCGCCGAGCCACAGCCCGATCACCCGCTGCAGGCCCAGGCCGCCGATTACGCCACGCGCGTGCTCGAGGCGCTGGATTACGTCGGCGTTATGGCCTTCGAGTTCTTCGTCACTCGCGACGGCGAGCTGCTCGCCAATGAAATCGCCCCGCGCGTGCACAACTCCGGGCACTGGAGCATCGAAGGCGCGACGACCAGCCAGTTCGAGAACCATCTGCGCGCCATTTCCGGCTTGCCGCTCGGCGACACCACGCGCCTCGTGCCCTGCGCCATGCTCAACATCATCGGCGCCCTGCCCAATCGCGACGCCGTGCTCAGCGTCGCCGGCGCGCACCTGCACGACTACCACAAGGACCCGCGCCCCGGCCGCAAGATCGGCCATGTCACGGTCCTCGCCCCCGACGCGGCCACGCTGGCCGAACGCACCGCCGCCGTCGAAGCGCTGCTGGTCAACGACCTGGGCTGAAAACGGCCCGAGCTAAAAACAGGCGCACTAAAACACAAGACGCCGTGGCGATATCATATCGCCACGGCGTCTTGTTTCGTACGCATTCTTTATAGCGCTCTAGATCGACCTATCTCAAGCAGAATATCTAAAGCGCCGCCGCCGAGATCATTCCTCGGCGTGCATCTGCTGCTGCAGGTAATTCTGGATACCCACCTTGTCGATCAGGCCGAGTTCGGTCTCGATCGTATCGATGTGCTCTTCCTCATCGTTGAGGATACGACGGAACAGATCACGGCTGACGTAATCGCGCACTTCTTCGCAGTAGGCGATGGCGTCGATCAAGTCCTGCCAGCCCGTCTTCTCGATGGCGAGGTCGCACTCCAGCATTTCCTTGGTGTTCTCGCCGATGTGCAGCTTGCCCAGATCCTGCAGGTTGGGAATGCCCTCGAGGAACAGAATACGCTCGATCAACTCGTCGGCATGACGCATCTCTTCGATGGATTCGTCGTATTCCCACTTGCCGAGCTTGGCCAGGCCCCAATCCTTGTACATCTTGGCGTGCAAGAAGTACTGGTTGATCGCCACCAACTCGTTGCCCAGTGCGGTGTTGAGGTGCTGAATGACCTTGGCATCACCTTTCATCGTTATGTCTCCCTTGAAGATTCATTTAGTTGTAAGGCAATGATGACCCGCCAATCGTAACCAGCCACCCCTGCCTTGGGATACAGGGAGTATCGACTATTTCGCCGAAAAAGTCGAATAAAGACAGGATCTTGCCGCGAAAACGCCGCATTTGTGAAGGATTGGAAATAACAGGCGAGAACGATTGCCACTCCGCCTGCGCCAAGCGCCAGATACTAAAACGCCGCTACCCAATGGGATAGCGGCGTTTGGCGATGATGTTCGATATGCAGCGACGCGACGCAGCGACGCGTGGTTAAGCAATGCAACGGCTAGACGGCGTAGGCCAGATCCGCACTGGGCATCATTTCTTGGGTGATGGCATCACGCGTGATGGCCTTGGCCGTGCAGGCACAACGGCCACACTGAGTCGCACACTCGGTGCGCTCGCGCACTTCTCGCCAACTGCGTGCACCGTCTTCAACGGCCTCGCGAATGGCATTGTCGGTCACGCCTCGGCATATGCACACGTACATTCCATCACCTCGCTGATCGCTCTGATAGGGAATGTAAATGATTCGCATAAATACTTTCAACCCCCAATCACTCTCTTTTCGCTCGACGAAGACTCGACTTTGGTGGCATGTCGTCGGGAGGCACAGGTAAGGGACTGATTTCGAGGCACAATCGGGCAGGTGGGGGGATAACGAAAGTTTAGCTCCGAAATATCATCAATAGCGATCACGGAAGTCTCTCGCCATGTCGGCAATCCAGAGCATCCGCTGCTCGTTCTCGGCCTTTTCGTGAGCATACGGATAAAGCATGGCCAGCAGACAGTATTCATCTTCCTCGATCAGGCCCTGGACATAGACCAGAGATGCATCCCTCTCCGGCTCCTGCCTATTGCACACCATGCGACGCTGCTCAAGGTGGGTGGGGAACCCTGCCCTTGGTGGCATACAGATATGGATATGCCAGATATCCAAGCCTCGCAAGGATGGGGGCCAAGTATACAAATCGAACTTGCCAAAGCGGGGAGGCCGGTAATCGAAGAACGACTCGATACAGGCTTTGAAATCATCCACCAGAGCCTGCTTCAGCCCAGGATGCTGAGCGTCCACTTGGTCGAACAGATATTCGCTTTGCGCATGGAAATGGACGTTGGCCATAACGCCCTTATGAAAAGCGCTTAGTCAGCTCGGTCTCGAAACGATCGGCAAGCGCCTTCATCGCTTCGCCACTGGTGGCGCCCGCAACCACTTTGGGCTTGTTGGTAGTCTGCTTGGCTAGAAGGGTCGCACTGGATGCAGCGGAACGCGCTTTCGCGGTATTCCGTTGGAGATCCATGATGCCCATTTCTGTTGCCTCATCGCGCCCCACTATCGCAATGGTACGCCTGAGCATAGTTTCTTGGGCACGCAAAGCATCCACTAGGCCTTGGTAGGCCTCTGGGTCGACCACGGCATCATCGGGCATCTGAGAGAGGCGAACGCACTCGTTCTGGAATATCTGGGCCAGGTGGCGAGCACGACGGTTGGCGCGCACAATTTCGCTAAGAATGTATGCCCGCTCAGCGCGGCGGCTTTCTTGCTTCTGGGCTGACGGCACCTGATGAACCGAGTAGTGGACAACCTCAGTAGATGCCACGCCAACACCCGACGACAGCGCGCCGAACATGCTGATCGCAAAGCCGATTGACGATTTGAGGTTCACGGTATTCATCACAGATGCCTCCGCAACAAGCCTGACAAGGCACTTCTTGCATCAGACTAGCACGCTAGGAGAGTGTTGCATTTTTGCCCAAACGGCAAGGGAAACGAAGCTTACTCCAGCGATCAGCACTGTGCAAGGTAGCTTTAGTGTGCTAAACGCTGTGCACCATGCTTGGCGCAACTGAGGAAGGTGACGGAAAATCTAGGCGCCCCCACCCTTCGAACCATGCGTCATAGAGCGGTTTTCATGCGTTTTCCATAGGATAACGTACCTACGCTGGCACCAGCTCGTCAGCGATTTTTTCCAGCATGAACGTTTCGCGTTGGATCGATTGCCCCATGGTGCCCTCCTGACGCGCCATGACCTGGCGGTTATGGCTCACCGCTTCCGACACCGGCACCCAGATCGGCTTCATTCCATTGGCCACTTCGTAGCTTTCCATCCGGGCATCGGCCAGCTTGGGGGCCACATCGCACATGAAGAAATGAGACGTCATATGCATCAGGTCGAATTGGGGTTTCCAATACGGACGGTATTCTTCGATAAAGCCGTAATGCTCCTTGACCTGAACATCGCGTGCGCCGGTCTCCTCTTCCAGCTCACGCTTGAGAGCCACGACAATATCTTCGCCCTCATCAATACCCCCGCCGGGCAGGCTGAAATCGTTGTAGCGCTCAGTGAATAGCAGCAGCATCCGATCATCCCGCAGGACAATCCCTCGGGCTGCATGGCGTCGAAAGACCCGCCCGTTGCGGGAAGACAATTCAGGGTGGATCAGTTCCTTCAGAAGCTTCATGGTAGGCGTCCGGCAATAGGGTTACAAAAGGGCCACGATTCTACCGACACAGCGGACTATGCACGAGCCCAGGACCCGATATCGAAGCGCGCCAAGTCTCCCGATCCTGCCGAAGCGTGATATCAGCGGTTTTTCTACAACCTCAACGCCGAAAATCAGCGGCGCGGTATAATTTAAACTCAGAATCAAAAGGGTCAATCACGGATGACAGCTAACAAACAACCCAACAGCGTCGATGTCAAACCTTCGCTAATGCAACGAGTAGCTTCACGATTGTTGCGCATGGCGGGCTGGAATATTCACCCTTTTCCTGACACTCCAAAAGCCGTGGTCGCCGCCGGGCCGCACACGTCGAACTGGGACGGTGTACTGGGGCTAGCCTGTGGCATTGCGCTAGGACTTGATGCCCGCTTCATGATCAAGCATACCCTGTTCAAAGGCCCCTTCGGTTGGCTTTTGCGTAAACTTGGGGCCATTCCGGTGGACCGTACGCAAGCTGGCGGTGTCGTCGAACAAGCCGTTGAGCAGTTCAAAACCGATGATCATATGGCAATTGTGGTGACCCCAGAGGGAACACGGAAGAGCGCAAAGAAGTGGAAAACCGGTTTTCACCACATTGCACAACAAGCCGGCGTACCGATAGTTCTGGCAGTGGCCGATTATGGTAAAAAGCAGCTCACTTTCCCTATCATCCTGCAGCCTACCGAAGATATCGAAGCGGACATGCAGAAGCTTTACGAAGGCTTTGCCGAGGCAACACCTCGCCGACCCGAAAGGCTTTCTGAGCCGGTAAAAATACTGTGGGAGGCCAAAAACCATAGGGACCAAACGCCATAGAGGTCAACGTCACCTCGGCATGGCGGCTAATGAAGATCGCCACCATGGCGTTCTGATCGTGGTTGAAAGCGTGAAACGGGGCATACCGACCACTCCTCCTGTTTACCTGATCCTACCGAAACGTCTCCGCCAGTGGGTGTCCTACAGACTCAACGCTCAAGCTCAGTTGCCGCCGGAACGACCGGAGGCCGCGGTGGGAATCCGAAGCGCGCCAGCGCTTTGGATGGTCAACTGCAGCGCCCAGTTAGATTTTCGTACACCATATACTGCGCTTTCGACGGTGCGTCGCCCGGCTCTCTCGAGGCTTGAGAAAAACCAAGGCTTTTATAAAGTTGAAATGCCGCTACGTTCGTCGCAAACACGTTGAGCGAGATTGCCTTTGGCCGCCGGCTTATTGCCTCATCGACGAGCGCCTGAGTTAGCTTCCGTCCGTAACCTTCGCCACGATAGCGTGGACCCACAATGATCCTCGCGAGATGGAGCCGGTCGCCCGGTTTCGGAATGATCTGACCAAACCCGGCTAACACTTCGCCGCTGACCAAGCGAAACGAAAATGCGTCCCGCCACTCGATTTGTTCTGGGAGCTTGGTGCTTTCAATCGGGAAGGACACTCGTGAACCAGCCCAATTACGCACTTGTTCTTCGGAAACGCACCATTTCCCCACTGTCGCTAGATCAGCTACTTGTGCTGTTTCGATTTGCGGCACGACTAATCTCCTTTATCTAACGCTAGCGCACAACGGCGCCCTTGGAATGGAGGCGCAGCCGCAATGTAAAGGGCGTCCGGCGGCCACCGGCCGCGTATTGATGCGCCTTGTTAGGCGGCCTATTACCCGGTACGGATTTCAGGCTCACATCCAACCTCAAAATTTACGGAATTTGCAATAAAACAGAACGAATGCGCTTTATCGTGTAAAGCTTTCGCAAGCTCGTGGTCGTCAGTTTTCCCGATTTGGATACTTGGCTTTAGGGTGACGCTCTCGAAATAGCCGCTACCATTTGTCGTCTCAATCATTCGACCTATGGCATTGTCTACGTATTCCGAGACAGTAACTCCCGCATTGGCGCACAGATGCAGATACCAAAGCATATGGCATGCTGAGAGTGAGCTTAGCAATAGCTCTTCCGGGTTATAACGGGACGAATCGCCTAAAAATTCCGGATCTGACGATCCGAATATTGTCGGCTTGCTACCGCACGTAATTTCGTGATCACCCGAGAAAGCCCGGTAATTCTTGGTGCCCTCACCTGAATTACCGGTCCAGACAACAGTAGCAGAATAATCGTGCTCACCTTTTTTCGACATCTATGCTTTCCTCTTAAGACAATGGCTGC
>NZ_JAKGAN010000008.1 GCF_023061135.1 Chromohalobacter sarecensis | reverse complement strand
AGTTCGTAGAAAGAAATAGCGCCCTCTCGGCTATTTTATAGCGCGCATACTGGGGTGCGGCATTATCACCCTCCCCGTTCGGCTGCCGCTCTTTTCGTCTATCGGTTATCATGCCGTTCGTATCGCACGCCGGGAGCCCCCATGCATCAGCCCTTACCCCTCTCTACCCCCAACCGCAACCTAGTGCGACTGACTATTGTACGCGGCATCACGTGGACTGGTTTTCTTGGGGCGATCATTTTCGGGATCGAAGTACTGAGCTTTCAGCTACATGTAATGCCCGTCATCCTGGTCATCATCGCCATGGGGTTGGTTAACGTCGCCACTTGGTGGCGATTGGGCCGCCCCAGGGCCGTGACTGACATCGAATACCTCGTGCATCTGTTGATAGATGTGGTTGGCTTGAGCCTCTTGTTTTACTATACGGGCGGATCTACCAATCCCTTCATCACCTACTACCTCGTCCCGGTAACCATCGCCGCAGCAACACTACCCTGGCGTTTCGCCTGGGTCATCGCCGCCGCCTCCCTGGCCAGTTACACCACCATGATGCTGTTCTACGAACCCGTTCCACAGTTAAGCAACGGATTCGTGGGTACCGGTATTCGTTTGCATATCATCGGCATGTGGCTGAACTTCAGCCTTTCCGCTGGTCTCGTGACATTTTTTATCTTCAAGATGGCGCACGCACTGCGGCGGCGGGACCTCACACTCTCGCGTACCCGCGAGACGGCATTGCGCAATGAGCAAGTCCTCGCTGTGGCCACACAGGCCGCCGGCACCGCCCACGAACTGGGCACGCCATTGTCCACCATGGCAGTGCTACTCAGCGAAATGCGACAGGAAGCACGCGACAACACGCCGCTCGTGGAGGACATCGATTTATTGCGACAGCAAGTCGACACCTGCAAGGCACGCCTACAGACGCTCGTGGCCAATGCCGATAGACGACGCTTGGCCAAGCCTGAGATCGTCGCCGCCGAGACATGGCTACGCGATGTTCTGCAACGCTGGCTGGTATTGCGTCCCGACGTGAGTCATCGCATCGATATACAAGGCAAGCGAGGCATTCCCTATATCGCCACCGACACCACGCTCGAGCAAGCGATCATGAACCTGCTCAACAACGCGGCTGACGCCAATCCCATGGATATTTCCATCTTGCTCGACTGGACGCAGGATGACGTCATCATCGACATCCGCGACCATGGCCCCGGTGTCTCGATGAATATTGCCGACCAGTTGGGCGAAACATTCATTTCGACCAAGAGCAAAGGCATGGGCATCGGCCTATTTCTGACCCATGCTACGATCAATCGCTTCGGCGGTGGCGTCAGTCTCTACAATCACGAAGAAGGCGGCACGCTTACCGAGGTCAAGCTGCCACGGGCGACAGCAGGCAACCCTGCCTGAAAGCGACGGAGGACATCATGTCAGCAGATGCTGAACGGCTATTGATCATCGACGATGACGAACAGTTTTGCTTCGTCATGGCACGTGCCATGCGGCGGCGGGGGTTCGAAGTCTCGACCGCCATGACCGAAGAAGAAGCGCTGGCCAGCCTGCGGCAAGCGCCACCCCATATGGCAACGCTCGACCTGAAGCTGGAACACTCTTCGGGACTCAAACTGCTTCCCGAACTGCTGGCACTGGCCCCGGCGTGCCGCGTTGTCGTGCTGACAGGCTATTCGAGCATCGCGACTGCGGTAGAAGCCATCAAACTGGGGGCCGTCAATTATCTGTGCAAGCCAGCCGATGCCGACGAGATCCTAACGTCTCTGGAACGAGAAGGCGGCGATCCCGATATCGACATCGCCGATAGCCCGCCTTCCGTGAATCGAGTGACCTGGGAGCATATCCAGAAAGTGTTGCAGGAACACGATGGCAATATCTCCGCGACCGCACGCGCACTGGGGATGCACCGTCGAACGCTGCAGCGCAAACTGCAAAAGCGCCCCGTGAGGCGCTAGTCAGCATCGCCGTTACTGCTACTGCGCGGTCCACCCGAGGTCCATGCTCCAGCATGCCCCGGTCACCGCGCCGGCCTTCTCCGACGCCAGGTAACTGACCAATGCCGCCACTTCGTCGGGCTCGATGAGGCGCTTGATGGCGACGTTTTTCAGCATTATTTCCTCAATCACCTGCTGCTCGTCCATACCATTGAGACGCGCCTGGTCAGCGATCTGGCCTTCCACCAAAGGCGTGCGTACGTAAGCAGGACAAAGGGCATTGACCGTGATCCCCATCTCGCCGCCTTCTAGAGCCGCCGTTCGCGTCAGCCCCACCAAACCATGCTTCGCGCTGACATAGGCCGCCTTGCCCGGAGACGCGACGCTGGCATGGATCGACGCCATGTTGATGATCCGCCCCCATTGGCCTTGACACATATGGGGCCATACCGCTTGCGTCAACAAGAAAGGAGCCGTCAACATAAGATCGATGATCTGACGCCATTTTGCCTCAGGGAAATCTTGCAGCGCTTCCACATGCTGAATGCCCGCATTATTGACCAGTATATCGACGTGGCCGAAACGCTTGATGGCCTCCGTCACCGAACCACGGCATGCATCCGGGTCGGTGAGATCTGCCTGATAGAAGACGGCACCCGCCGCTTCTGCGATATCCACACCTTGCGGATTGGCATCCACCGCCAATACCTGCAATCCCTCTTGGCAAAACTGTTTGACCACCGCCTCACCGATACCGCTGGAACTGCCGGTGACGATCGCGACACGTGGATGACCCAATGTGGAAGGGGCTACCATGGCACTCTCCTCGATAAAGAGACGAACTAAACTCAGCATAAGACGTGCATTGCGACATATGCCAGCATGGCGCATCACTTACGCCATGCGGCAGGCCTGTTAGACTAAAGCTAACATTGAGTACTGGCAGCAACGCATTGACCCGAGGAGACCGCATGGAGCCTTCCCAACGGCTTGCTGAAGCCGAACGTATCGCACGGCTAGCAGGAGAACGCATCGTGGCGGCGCGCGAGTCGCAAGCGTTTCAGCAACGCTACAAAAGCGGTGACGAACTCGTGACAGATGCCGATGTCGAAATCGATCGGCTCATCGCGTCCGAGCTCGATGCCCATTTTCAGGATGATGCGCGTCTCACGGAGGAAATTTCTCCAGACCGCGATGTGCTCGAAGACAATGACGCCGTATGGATTGTCGACCCCATCGACGGCACGGTGAATTTTGCCTATGGACACCCTCATGTCGCGGTGTCCATCGCCTGGGCGTCGGAGGGCAAGATACGCGTGGGCGTCGTTCATGCGCCCTTCCTGGGAGAAACGTTCACGGCACTACGCGGTGAAGGCGCCTGGCTGAACGGCGAGCCCATTCAGGCCAGCAACGCGAGCGAGTTGCCCCGTAGCTTGATCGCCACAGGATTCCCCTATCGCCGCGATGCGCGTGCTCCCTTGTTTCGCCGCCTCGCAGGTGTACTGACCAGTTGTCGCGACATCCGCCGCAATGGATCGGCTGCACTGGATCTATGTCACGTCGCTTGCGGCCGTCTCGATGCGTATTATGAGAGTGTCTCGCCTTGGGATTTTGCCGCTGGCTTGTTGATCGCGCGTGAAGCAGGTGCCAAGACAGGGCATCTCTATCAGTGCCCCGACCGCATCCCGTCCGAACTGTATGGAGAGAACATACTGGTGGGTGCGCCGAGGATATACGACGCGTTGCGCGATATCCTCTTGAAGGCCGACGACGACCGGCTCGACGAGATCGAGGCACAAAATTGATTTGCCATAGAACACCCCAATAGCGTGTGTAGCAAGACTCTATTGGCACCTCATGAGCGATTCCGGAAAAATGGACACCAAGTTCATGGCATACAAATCCCTTAAATCAAGGAGAACCCTATGTTGGCAGTGATTTTCGGCCGTCCTGGCTGCCCTTTCTGCGTACGTGCTAAAGAGCTCGCCGAGAAGCTCAGCGAAGCGCGCGACGATTTCGGCTTCCGTTATATCGACATTCACGAAGAAGGCATTACCAAAGCCGATATGGAAAAGACCATCGGCAAGCCCGTCGAAACGGTACCGCAAATCTTCATCGATCATACTCATATCGGTGGCTTCACTGAGTTCGACCAACACGTTCGCGATAATGAACTGATGCCCGCGACTCAGAGCTAACGATCCCCTCAGCGCCAACCCCCATGTTACAGGTGTTGGCGCTACCGCCCTTTTGCCAGCCTTCCGCAAACACGCGATAGAGCGTTGAATCTGCATCCGCCCGCGCAATGAGAAAGCACTATACTCAATGCATTGCGACAGGAGGCGAGGTGTCAGTCATGCAACGCGATGAATTCCTGCAGCAACTTTGGCTCGACTATATTCATTGTCATCCCGATATAGGGGCCCTATCGCTCTGGCCGCTCGAGCAGCGCGCCGAGTATTACGTGCTAGTGACACTCAACCGTGTTCCTTACCAAGCACAACGCTTGCTTCCGGCGCTTTACCATTTCGGCTATCGGCGCGTTAGTCGCCACGCCATGGCTGATCGAGGCATACTGGCGAATGTGCTAAGCCCAGGCAATGACGATGCATGGCTTATACTCATAGAGCTGCAACTGGACACCCTGACACAAGCACCACGCCAGCAATTGGAAGCGCTCGTCAATCGATCTCATCCACAAGACAGCTGCGGCCAGAACCTTCTTTCTCGAGGCCGCCCCTGGCCAATGCCCGATTGGGCGACTTACCAGAAATTGCATGAGGCCCATCCACTTGCCGCTTGGTTGGCCATCATGGGCCCTCGCATGCATCACGTCGGCTTCGACTGTCAGCGCTCAGGACACGATATCGCCGAATACACCGACGTGATTGCCGAGGCGGGATTGAAACCGGGAGATCAGACACACGCGCTTCTCCCCATCTCTCCTTTGCTCGACCATCGCTACTATGCCTGCTGTACGCAGCGAGCGGTATTCGCCGCCGGTGATGAACATCGCGTTACTACCGGTGGCCTTGCATTGGTACAAAAGCGGCTTTCCGGTACCCGCGAGCGCGCGGCAGAATTGTTGTTGCCGCAACACACGCGCTGTGAGCTTAGTGCCTAGAAAGCTTGCTCAGCGTGCCTCTTCTTCCGCTTCCGGCTGTGGCTCACTGCGGTCATACGCCGCCCAATCGTCGTCGTAGGAAGGCTCGAAATCGAACTCGAACTGCTGAGGCTCGAAACGTGGGTCTAGCTCACTGAGATAATGCGTCGACTCCACCATCGGCACGGCTGCCACATACGGCTCTTGCTCCACCTCCGGAGAAACGCCCTTAGAGCCATGGAGTCTCACCATAACGAACATCGACAATGCCAGCGCAGCACCGCCAAGGAATAGCCATAGCCCATCGGGACCGGTCACTTCCATAATCACGGAAGCGCTATAAGGCCCGATAACCGAGCCAATGCCATACCAAATCAACAGTTTGGCATTGGCTTGAATGGTTTCTTCGGGTTCGAGCCAATCGTTGGTGTGCGACAGGCTCAAGGAATAGAGCGTGTGCAGCATCGCGGTGTGAAAACAAGCCACCACCAGCAGCACCCAGAAGTCGAACTTCGCTGCCAACGAGATCATGACTCCAGATACCGCCATCACCAAGGCCATGCAGAGGATCACCTTGCGACGATCAAGACGGTCGGAGATGCGTCCCAGCGTCCATTGGGCCACCAGTGCCACCAGGGTGGTAATCGCCATGAACTGCGCCGTTTGCGCGGTCGAAAGGCCAATCTCCTGTCCATAGTAGGGTGTCATCGCAAAAAAGGACTGAACCATCAGCCCCGCCGTGAAGGCACCAACCAGCCCGACCGGCGCGCGGCGATACAATTCTCGCAGCGAGATCTTGCTGGAAACCTCATGCGACGAGCGCGTTGGACCATTTATCCGGTAGATCGATAACGGCACCAGCGACAGCGTAAATAAGATTCCCGAGACCGAAAACAGCACGAATGTCGCCGGGTCGGCAACATTGAGCAGCCACTGGCCGACCGCCAGAGACGAGGTCGAGATGACCAAGTACCATCCCAACACGCGTCCCCGGTTATCGTTCGTCGACTCACCCGAAACCCATGACTCCATGACCATCAGCAAGCCCGCAGTCGCCGCACCACCGAACAGGCGCCACACCAACCACGCCCAGGGATCCACCCACAACCCATGCAGCATCGCCGTCACCGCCAGCACGGCCGCACAAGCCGCAAAAACGCGAATATGTCCTACCGTGCGGATGCGCTTCTCGATCACATAACTCCCGATCACGAAACCCAACGAGAAGCTCGACATCAACAAGCCCGCCATCTGCGAGGGAAATCCCTCCAGCGACATACGCACCCCAAGCAAGGTCATGATCAAGCCATGGCCGAGCAGGAAACTGATTTCACTGAGAAATAGAATGGGCAAGGTTGCGGGCAGGCTGCGCAAATCGACCTCCTGGCGATATGACATATGGGTTTGGCATGCCTCCTGAGACACGCCCTGAGAATGTGTCGGGCAAGCGCGCTATTCTACCTGCTAGCACGCATGACGACATCCACTCCTCCCTGGATATCGCTGACCCTCCGTCCAGCATAGAAGATCAGATATACCCCCTTCGGAAGATGAGAAAAACCATCCACAAAAACTGTGGATAACACTGTGCATGAGCGATGTCGAAGCCGCCATTCCGGCTTGTCGTTTCCCACCTCACCTTGGATTGGTCAGATTTTCATCATCTCTTTGTCATCATGACGCCGAACGCCTATGCGCGCTTTCGCACTCCCCCTTTCGTCGAGTGGACAGCACGCTACCGACTTGTTTTTAATACCATCATGGTGCAATGCAACATCGCCGCGCAGCTTCCCCATGCCGCTTCATATGACGTCGACCTGAAGACAGGTGGCGGCATAGATGACCCGGAGGTCACATGACCACGCCCCTTTGGGAGCCGTCGACGACGGCCATACAAAGCACGCAAATGTACGCGCTGATGCAGCGCATCGACCGCGAGCACGGCACATCGCTGACGGACTACGAGGCACTGCATGCGTGGAGCGTCGAGCATCTAGACGCTTTCTGGGAACTCCTGTGGGATGAGTTCGACATCATCGCCGAGCGGCGCGGCGATGACGTTCTGGTACGCCCCGATGCCATGCCCGGAGCGCGCTGGTTCCCGCAAGCACGCTTGAATTATGCCGCCAACATGTTGCGCCGGCGTGACGCACACCCCGCCTTGATCGTTCGCGATGAACGCCTGCGGCGACGCGTCATCAGCTATGCCGAGCTATACGATAGCGTTGCCAAGCTGGCCCATGCGCTCAAGGCCAGCGGGGTCACAGAAGGCGATCGCGTCGTGGGCTTCGTGCCCAACAGCGAACATGCCATCATCGCCTTGCTTGCGTCGGCCAGCCTCGGTGCGGTGTGGTCCTCCTGCTCGCCGGAATTCGGATTCAGCGGTGTATTGGATCGCTTTGGGCAAATAGCCCCTAAAGTATTGATCGCCACCGATGGCTATACCTGGAACGGCAAGGCCATCGATACTCGGGAGCGCATCGCCGGTATCGCCAATGCCATTGAATCGCTCAAGCATGTCGTCGTCTTTCCTTTCCTCGAAGACGCGCCGGCTCTCGATGATATCCCCCGCGCCATCGCCTGGGCCGACTACCTGGATAACAACGCCAGCGAGATCGACTTCCAGTCACTGCCCTTCGAACACCCGCTTTATATTCTGTACTCCTCGGGCACCACGGGTGCCCCCAAGTGCATCATCCACTCGGCGGGCGGCACCCTGTTGCAGCATCTCAAGGAGCACCGTCTGCATACCGATATCGACGCCGACGATGTCTTCTTCTATTACACCACCTGCGGCTGGATGATGTGGAACTGGTTGGTGTCGGGGCTCGGCTCAGGCGCCACGCTGTTGCTCTACGATGGGTCCCCGTTTGCGCCACACCCCGACACCCTATGGCAAATCACCAGCGATGAGGGCGTCACGGTCTTCGGCACCAGCGCCAAGTACCTCTCGGCCTGTGAAAAGGAAGGCTTGGCACCCGGCAAGCAAGTGGATCTTTCACGGCTGCGCGCACTGCTCTCCACCGGCTCGGCCTTGCCTCATGAGTCGTTCGATTACGTCTATGCCGAAATCAAACGCGACCTCATGCTGGCCTCGATCTCCGGGGGAACGGATATCGTGTCCTGCTTCGCACTGGGGTGTCCGATCCGCCCTGTCTACCGTGGCGAACTGCAATGTCGCGGGCTCGGCATGGCCGTCGACGTTTTCGATGATCATGGCCAGAGCATCACTGGCGACAAAGGGGAGCTCGTCTGTAAACGTCCCTTCCCCTGCATGCCCACCGGCTTCTGGAACGATCCAGACGGGGAGCGTTATCGCGACGCTTACTTTTCGACTTTCCCAGGCATCTGGGCGCATGGCGACTACGCCGAACTAACACACCACGGCGGCGTCATCATCCACGGGCGCTCGGATGCCGTTCTCAACCCTGGCGGCGTGCGCATCGGCACCGCCGAGATCTACCGGCAAGTCGAAAAGGTAGACGGCGTGCTCGAATCGCTATGTATCGGCCAAACCTGGCAGAACGACGTGCGCGTGGTCCTTTTCGTGCGCATGCGCCCCCATGTCGTGCTCGACGAAGCCAAGTGCGACGAAATACGCCGCACGGTACGCCAGCATACGACCCCGCGACACGTCCCCGCGAAGATCATCGCCGTGGAGGACATCCCCCGCACGCTGTCGGGCAAGATCGTCGAAGTCGCCGTGCGCAACGTCGTCCATGGCGAGCCCGTCAAGAATCGCGATGCGCTTGCTAACCCTGAAGCCCTTGAGCTTTTCGTCGACCTTCCTGCGCTCGCCGAGTGATACGCATGCCATCGCCATGTCCGAGACTGGGCAGCCGCTACACGATCCAGTAGCATAAGTTGCCAAGTCATTGAAGGAGAACGGCATGGCGACCCTCAAGGGGCTGACAAGCGTGCTGTTGCTGATCGCCAATACGCTGTTCTGGGGTGTGCCACTTTATCTGCTGACACTCCTCAAGCTCGTGACGCCGACGCGGCGTTTGCGCCTACGCGTACTGGCGGGACTCAACGCCATCGCCCTAGCCTGGATCGCCACCAACAACTGGTGGATTCGTCATTGGGTCAAGCCAAACATCACCGCGCACTTACCCGAGGGTCTGTCTCCCAGCCAGTGGTGGCTGGTCATCGCCAACCATCGCAGTTGGACGGACATCTTCATCATGCAGTACGTGCTGTACGGACGGACCTCGATGCCCAAATTTTTTCTCAAGCGTGAGCTGATCTTCATCCCGGTCATCGGCCTCGCCTGGTGGGCACTCGAATTCCCCTTCATGCGTCGCTATGCACGCAGCGAGCTGACCCAGCGGCCAAAGCTGGCAGAACGCGACCGACGCGAGACGCAACGCATGTGCGAGCGGGCACGGGAAATGCCGATGACGATTTACAATTTCGTGGAAGGTACGCGCTTCACCCCCGCCAAGCGCGATCGGCAAGCGAGCCCGTTTCAGCACCTGCTGCGTCCCAAGGCCGGCGGCACCGCACAGGTCATACATCTAATGGGTGATCGTCTGAGCGGCATTCTCGACATCACGCTTCATTATCGCCACGCGGCCCCAAACTTTTGGCATTTCCTTTGTGGCCGCGAAATCCCTATCCACATGGAGGCACGCCGACTCAACGTGCCCACCTGGATGAGCAATGGCGACTATCATCTGGACCCGCACTACAAGGAACGCTTCCATTCATGGCTGAACGCGCTATGGGAGGAAAAGGATCGTGCGCTCGCATCGTTCCCCTCCTTCTCTTTGTCTTGATACTCGCCGGCTGCGCTGGCGGACCTGGCGCCGGTGGCTATCGTGGCGGCAATATCGCTGGCAACTGGGTCTCCATACAGCGTGGCGACACGCTAGGGCAAATCGCCAAGCAAGCAGGTGTTCCACTGCTGCGCTTGCAGCGGTTCAACCCCGGCGCCGATGCGCGCCGACTGGCCATTGGCCAACGCATTCTAGTGCCCACCCATCGCGAACGTGCGCCAGGAGGAGGCCCCTATCGCTATCAAGTGCGCCCGGGTGACACCTATTCGAGTATTGCCAAGCGCTTTGGCAGCAGCGCGCAAAACCTCCAAGCGGCAAACCCCAAGTTTTCGGCCAACACCCTGGATGTCGGCCAGTTGGTCAAGGTGCCACTGGGTGGCGCTGCACGAAAAGCCAGTGTATCGACCACCAAGGCATCTTCATCGACCGCGTCCAAGCCTGCAGCGCGCAGCCGTACGCTCCCCGATCCAGGTGCGTTGCCCAGTAGCGCTCACACATGGCACTGGCCGCTCAAGCAATATGAAGTCGCACGTGCCTACGGCACCGATTCGCGCGGCACCCTCCAGCCGATGTTGCTCTCGACCTCCGCTGATACCCAGGCACTTGCCGTTGCCGACGGCACCGTTCGCTTTGCCGATAGTATGCGGCAGTTGGGGCGTGTGGTGATCATTCACCATCGCGACAATATGCAAAGCGTTTATGCGCTCTGCGAGCGCCTACTCGTCGAAGATGGCGACGAGGTAAAACAAGGCACACCCGTTTGCGATGTCGGTTACCGACACGACACGGAGCGCTATGACCTGCTGTTCGATATCCGCCATGGCGGAAAACCCATTGACCCTAAACAGGTGCTACGCTAGACAAGAAGTAGAAATATCGGGCCCATCAACAACACGCTAATCCGGGTTGACGACATCGTATCGTCACAATGATGTCGCACTGCCGTCATCAGGATGCTTGAACCTGACAGCGTCTTGATATGCCACGGAGGTGCATCATGCGAGTCGCATTGGTCAGTGAAACCTGGGCCCCCGAGATCAACGGTGTGGCACACACGCTTGGGCATTTGGCCCATCACCTCGCCACGCGCCACGTCAATCTGCAGCTGGTGCGCCCTCGGCCCCGACAAGGCGGCCGAGAAGGTCGCGCCGAGCGGGACATGCAAGTTCGTGCATTTTCTCTACCTGGTTACGCCGATGTGAATGTCGGCTCACCTGATTGGCGGCGTTTAGCGCGTCTGTGGCAAGAGTCACGCCCCGATGTCGTCTACATTGCGACCGAGGGCCCGCTTGGCTGGGCTGCGCTGGCCACGGCGCGCCATTTATCGATTCCCGTCGTCGGCGGTTTCCACACCAATTTCGACCAATACGCGGCGAACTATCATTTGCGGTGGGCCACCGGCATCGTCAGTGCGGGCTTGCGCTACTTCCACAATCGTTGCCAGATGACGCTTGTGCCTACCCGTGCTCAGGCCGAGCGTTTATATCAACGTGGTTTCCAGCGAGTGAACGTCTTGGGGCGCGGCATCGACGCTCAACGTTTTTCTCCAGAACGCCGCGACGCCCAACTAAGGAATCAATGGGGCGCCGATAAAGGCGACCCCGTCGTGCTCTACGCAGGACGCCTGGCCGCCGAAAAGAACATGCCGCTGCTGGTACGCACGCTACGCGCGTTGCAAGAGGCACACCCGACGCTGCGTACCGTGCTAGTCGGTGATGGCCCCGAAAGGCAGCACCTGGAACACCAGCTTCCTGAGGCGATTTTCACCGGCTTTCTCAGCGGAGAAAATCTCGCACGCCACTACGCTAGCGCGGACATGTTCCTGTTCCCATCGCACTCGGAGACCTACGGCAATGTGGTCCCCGAAGCCATGGCCAGCGGACTTCCCGTCGTCGCTTTCGACCAAGCCGCCGCGAGTGAACTAATAGAGGATGGACGCGAAGGCCGCTTGATCGACGCGACGGACAATGACGCCTTTGTTCACGCCGCCGTGGAGCTTTGCCTGAATTCGGGCACTCGAATCCATGCCGGCATCGCGGCTAGAGAAAAAGTCGCCGACCAGGGCTGGCATATCATCGGCGAACGCTTCTTGACGTATTTGATCATGGCGACGCAGGAGACTCCGTATGCGATCTCGTCCCCCGGTCACGTTTGAGCGTCTGGACTCTTTCGAACGCGATGTCGTCGCGGGGGCAAGCTGAGTTTCGCCATCGCCCAAATGGAGCTTTGAGGTGTAACTTATGAGCAATGCTTCCCGGTTTTGGACTAGATGGCTATAAAGGAAAAACCTCGAATTTAATTCGAGGTTTTTAAGATAACGGTATAAAAAGAAGGCTTTTAACCGCGATAATACTTGGCCTGCACGAACGGCATTCGCGACACCTGCATGGGCAGGCGCTTGCCACGGACATCGGCATACAACGTCGTTTCCAACGCCGCAAATTCGATATCGACATACCCCATGGCGACCGGCTTACCCAGGGTCGGCCCGAAACTGCCCGAAGTCACGCAGCCCACATGGCGATCTTCGGCGCTATAAAGCTGAGTACCTTCTCGCACCGGCGCTCGTCCTTCGCCCAGTAAACCGACACGCTTACGGGTAATCCGCTTGGTATCGATCTGCGGCAGAATGACATCGGCCCCCGGGAAGCCCCCTTCTCGTTCGCCTCCGATGCGCCGGGGCTTGCCCACGGCCCAAATAAGGCTCGCCTCGGCGGGCGTCGTCTTTGCATCCAGGTCATGGCCGTACAAGCACAGCCCGGCTTCCAGGCGCAGTGAGTCGCGTGCGCCCAGACCGATGGGCTCGACTTCGGGCTGCTTGAGCAACCACGTCGCCAGACGCTCGGCGGCATCCACGGGCACGGATATCTCGAAACCGTCCTCGCCGGTATAACCGCTACGGCTAACCCACAACAAACTATCGAGCGCCTCGAATTGACCATGATGCATGAACACTAGATCACAGGCCTCGGGGCACAGACGCGCCATCACATCTTTGGCTTGCGGCCCCTGCAACGCCAGCAAGGCGCGGTCCAGCACCTCCACCTGATGCTCGGCGTCGAGCCCGATACGCAGGTGCGCCACGTCTTGGTCCTTACAGGCCGCATTGACGACGACATAAAGATCCTCACCGCGATTGACGATCATCAGATCATCTAGCAGACCGCCTTCATTGCCGGTGAAGAGCGCATAACGTTGCATCCCCGTCGGCAACCCGACGATATCCGCCGGCACTAGCGTTTCGATGGCACGCGCCGGTGACGGTCCCGAAACGATGAGCTGTCCCATATGCGATACGTCGAACAGACCGCACGCATGACGGGTATGCTCATGCTCTTTTTTGACACCCAAGGCGTATTGCACCGGCATGTTGTAACCGGCAAAGGGCACCATCTTAGCGCCGTGCGAGACATGCACGTCATACAGCGGCGTCTGGTGAAGGTCGTCGGACATCGTCGCTTCCTCGTCATTATCCGTGAAGGGGCGACGATCGCCGCCCCAAGACAGCTCAGCGTTTATCGTCCAAGTCTTCGCCCGGCAGGACGGTCTTGCCGGCAAAGTGATCATTGGTGAGCTTGAAGACCACCGGCGACAGCAGGGCCAGCGCGATCAGGTTGGGGATCGCCATCATGGCATTGAAGACACTGGCCATCAGCCAGACGAACTCCAGTGGCGCGACGGCTCCGGCGAGAATCGCCAGAATATACACCACCCGGTAGATCTTGATCGACGCGACACCGAACAGATACTCGAAGCACTTTTCACCGTAGAAGGCCCAGCCGAGGATGGTGGTGAAGGCGAACACGGCCAACGCGAAGGACACCACATACTGACCGACACCCGGGAGTGCGCCATCGAAGGCCATCGCGGTCAACGCGGCGCCGGTCTCACCGGATGTCCACTCGGTGCTGGTCAAGATCGCCAACGCAGTGACCGAGCACACGATGATGGTATCGATGAACGTCCCCAGCATTGCCACCAGCCCTTGGCGTACGGGGTTCTTGGTCTGTGCCGCAGCATGGGCAATTGGCGCACTCCCCAGCCCCGCTTCGTTGGAAAACACGCCCCGCGCCACACCATATTGAATCGCCTTGGCCACGGCGGCACCCGCAAAACCACCAGCGGCGGATACCGGTGTAAAGGCATGGCCGAAAATCAGCCCCAGCGCGGTACCAACGTGATCCATGTTGATAAACAGCACCAGCAAACCGCAGACGATATAAGCGATCGCCATGATCGGCACCAGCTTGCCAGCCACCTTGGCAATACGCTTGATCCCGCCGAGAATCACGGCACCCGCCAACACCATGATGATCACACCGGTCAGCCAATGCGGCATGCCGATCGATTCGCTGAGACCATCGGCGACCGAGTTGGACTGCACGGTATTGCCAATCCCGAAGGCAGCCACAGCACCGAAAAACGCAAACAAGCCACCCAGCCAGCCCCATTTCTTACCCAGACCATTGCGGATGTAATACATCGGCCCACCGACGTGATCGCCCGCCGCATCGACTTCGCGATAACGAACCGCCAGCACCGCCTCAGAGAACTTGGTCGCCATGCCCACCAAGGCCGTGATCCACATCCAGAACACGGCTCCGGGGCCACCCAGGAAGATGGCGGTAGCGACACCCGCGATATTACCGGTACCCACGGTGGCCGAAAGCGACGTCATCAGCGCATTGAACGGGGAAATCTCACCCTCATTCTCATCGCCCTTTTCGGCTTTTCGCCCTTTCCAGAGCAGGCTGAAGCCCGCTCCCAGCTTGCGAATGGGCAGCAACTTGAGTCCCAGTTGCAAATAGACGCCCACCCCCAGCAACAAGATGAGCATCAAGGGGCCCCATACGACATCATTGATGGCGCTGAATACCGCGTTGAGTGTTTCCACGAGATGTCCTCCCAGACATTTGTTGTTATACAGCGAAGAGTATGCGCTATCGTCGACGGCGTTACGTCCAGAAGATAAACGCCAAACCATTCCGACTCTAGCGGATTGGCTTGCCATTTCTCCATACCCGCCACGCGAAATAGCGCTTTAGGGCTTACTGGCAGCAAACGCATTGATGGCTCGCTCGGTCATGCAGGCAAGACACGAGCGCAACAAGTTTCTTATTAGAAACGGAGGCTAATCGCTGCCCTCGTGCTTGGCAACCCAAAGACGTGACGACTCCCCTTTCGTACAACGCACATAGACCTCGGTATATGCACCTGAATGAGTTGCCTACCGCGCAACGAAAGTTCCATTGAGTTCTTTTCGCGCCTCTCTTGGGCCAGCGTAAGGCCCGGGCGACAGACGGTATGGCTTTTTGCTGGACGCTCGCCGCTATCCTGTCCACCCTTACTAGACGGTCGAGCCGAATGGCATGAAGAAATGCATGATGACGATGCCAAGGGCGAATCAATGAGGCATAATGGCACTCATATTCCCCAAATCAGAAAATCTTTTCGTATAGGAAAATCACGATGAGTCACATCCCTGCCAACCTTCGCTATACCGACAGTCACGAATGGGTCCTCGACAACAACGACGGCACCGTCACGATCGGTATCACCGATCACGCCCAAGAATCCCTGGGAGACGTCGTCTTCGTGGAGCTCCCCGACACGGGCCGGCAACTCGACGCCGGCGAAGAGTTCGGTGTCATCGAATCCGTCAAGGCCGCTTCCGACCTTTACCTCCCGTTGAGCGGTGAAATCGTTGCCGTCAACGAGTCGCTCGAAGACTCTCCCGAAGCGGTCAATGATCACCCCTACGAGGACGGCTGGATCATCAAGCTCAAACTCGCCGAGCCCGACGCGCTCGATGCGTTGCTCGATGCCACTGCCTACGACGCACTCGTCAGCGCCGAGGAAGGCTGACGCGTCTCGCACGTTGCACTTGTCCTGTTCTGCCGGCGGCATCCTAGTGACGTGTCGCCGCTTCGTGTCGAATCGGGCTCGACCGCCCGCCACCGCTTGAGGGTTTCATGGCAAACGACAATCGCAGCCTGGCCGAATTGGCCAATCACGACGACTTCTTGACGCGCCATAATGGGCCTGACGAGGACGATGTCCAGCACATGCTGGCGACCTTGGATCTTCCCGATACCGAGTCGCTGATGGCCAAGACGCTTCCTGGCGATATTCGCCTGGATCGTAACCTGTCTCTCGAAGAGCCCCGTGGCGAAGCGGAAGCGCTTACCTATCTCAAGCAGTTGGCACGCCAGAACAAGACCTTCAAGAACTACATCGGCCAAGGCTACTATCCCACGCATCTGCCGGCCGTCATCCAGCGCAACGTACTCGAGAACCCCGGTTGGTACACCGCTTACACGCCCTATCAGCCGGAAATCGCCCAAGGGCGCCTGGAAGGCTTGTTGAACTTCCAGCAAGTGGTCATGGACCTGACCGGCATGCCGATCGCCAATGCGTCCCTGCTCGACGAAGCGACAGCTGCCGCTGAAGCCATGGCCCTGTGCCGTCGCGCCAACAAGAAGGCCAAGAGCGAGCGCTTCTTCGTGGCTGACGATGTGCTGCCCCAGACGCTCGATGTCCTGCGTACCCGTGCCGCCTATTTCGGTTTCGAGCTCATCGTCGCGCCCGCCGAGACTTTGGCCGATCACGATGTTTTCGGGGCATTGCTGCAATATCCAGGGGCTACCGGCGAAGTACGCGATATCTCGGCGCAGCTCGAAGCGGCCCGGCAACAACGCATCATGACCTGCGTCGCCACTGACCTGATGAGCCTGGTACTACTCAAGGAACCTGGCGCGCTGGGCGCGGACATCGTCGTGGGCAGCTCCCAGCGTTTCGGTGTTCCCATGGGCTACGGTGGGCCACATGCGGCGTTTTTTGCCGCTAGCGACGCCCTCAAGCGTTCGCTTCCCGGACGCATCATCGGTGTTTCCAAGGACAGCCGCGGTCAACGCGCCTTACGCATGGCCATGCAAACGCGCGAGCAGCATATTCGCCGCGAGAAGGCGACCTCCAATATCTGCACCGCGCAGGCATTGCTCGCCAACATCGCCGGCTTCTATGCGGTTTATCATGGCGCCGAAGGGCTGCGCACCATCGCCACGCGGATCCATCGCCTCACGACCATTCTCGCCGAAGGGCTCAAGCACCACGGCGTGACACTCGCCCACGACAGTTGGTTCGACACGCTCACGCTTTCAGGGCTCGACCACGGCCAAGTGCATGGCCGCAGCCTGGCGCATGAAATCAACCTGCGTTACGACACCGATGGCCATATCGGCATCAGCCTCGATGAGACCACCACGGCGGCAGATGTCGCCACACTGTTCGACGTGTTGCTGGGAGACGAGCATGGACTGTCGGTGCGTGAGCTCGATCATCACGTCCAGGCACAGGGCATGACCGGTATCCCCGCCGCTTGCGCCCGGGAAAGCGACTTCCTCAGCCACCCCACGTTCCGGCGTTACCGCAGCGAAACCGAAATGCTGCGTTACTTGAAGCGTCTCGAAAACAAGGATCTATCGCTTACCCATGCCATGATCCCCTTGGGCTCATGCACCATGAAGCTCAATGCCACCAGCGAGATGATCCCCATCAGTTGGCCGGAATTCGCCAATATCCATCCCTTCGCGCCGCAGGACCAGGTCGCCGGTTACAAGCAGATGATCGACGAGCTCTCGGCGTTTCTCGTCGAGATCACTGGCTACGACACGATTTCCATGCAGCCCAACTCCGGTGCACAGGGCGAGTACGCGGGCCTGATCGCCATTCGGCGCTACCAGAAATCACAGGGCCAGGGCCATCGCGATATCTGCCTGATACCGAGCTCGGCCCACGGCACCAATCCGGCCTCTGCCGCCATGGCGCAGATGAAAGTCGTCGTCGTCGAATGCGATAGCGATGGCAACATCGACATCGACGACCTGCGCACCAAGGCCGACAAGCACCGCGACGCGCTATCGGCGATCATGCTCACCTATCCGTCGACACATGGGGTTTTCGAGGAAAGTGTCAGCGAAGCCTGCCGTATCGTGCATGACAACGGTGGCCAGGTGTATATCGACGGGGCCAACATGAACGCCCAGGTCGGACTCTGCAGGCCAGGGGATTTCGGCGGCGACGTATCGCACCTCAACCTGCACAAGACGTTCTGCATTCCACATGGCGGCGGCGGCCCCGGCATGGGCCCCATCGGGGTCAAGGCGCATCTGGCCGCGTTCGTGCCTAATCACGTCATCACGCCCCTGCCGGGTGTCGAGACGGACGCTGGCGCGGTCTCGGCGGCAGCCTACGGCTCGGCGTCAATCCTGCCGATCTCCTGGGCCTATATCAAAATGATGGGCGGGCGCGGCATGAAGCTCGCCACGGAGCTGGCAATACTCCACGCCAACTACATCGCCAAGCGTCTCGAAGCGCACTACCCGGTGCTTTATAAAGGGCGCAACGGCACCGTCGCCCATGAATGCATCTTGGATGTCCGCTCTCTCAAGACAGCTTCCGGCATCAGCGAGGAAGACATCGCCAAACGCTTGATGGATTACGGTTTTCACGCCCCGACGATGTCTTTCCCCGTGGCCGGCACCTTGATGGTCGAGCCAACCGAATCGGAGTCGCGCTATGAAATCGACCGCTTCTGCGATGCCATGATCGCCATTCGCGACGAAATTAGGCGCGTGGAAAGCGGTGAGTGGCCGGCGGATAACAATCCCTTGTCCATGGCGCCACATACGCAGGCGGACTTGATGGCCGACGACTGGGATCGGCCGTATTCGCGTGCGCTGGGCGCCTTCCCCACCGAGGCCACCAAGGCCGCGAAATACTGGCCGACGGTCAATCGCGTCGACAACGTTCATGGCGATCGTAACCTCATCTGCAGCTGCCCGCCCATCGAGGCATATCGCGACGGCGACTGAACGCGATTAACGCCCACGACGCCACACGCAAAACGGCCCCACCAAGGCTTACCTTGGTGGGGCCGTTTTAGTCGAGACATTCACGTCAGTCGAGACAGTCACGCCCGACGCATACCGTCAGGCGTCTTCCTCGAGCGGCGGCGCCTCGGCGTAACCATAGAGCACATTACGGCGCTGCAACCGAAATTCACCCAGCAACTGCTCGTAGCGACGCGGCATCTCGACGCCACGCTTGGTCACGACATACAACGTTTCGTATACCGATTCCGCCACGGGCAGCTCCTTGACCTGACGCTGCCAGGGCGATGTTTCGAGTACGGTCCGGGGGATCACGGTAAAGCCCAGGCCACGCGCCACCGCATCCAGCACCATGCTGATCTCGTTGGAAAAGCCTTGCTGCGGAAAGTGACTCATCGAACGAAATTCCCCGGCGAAATTGCGCCGCAACAGCAAACTGGCGTTGTTGATGCCATCGGAATAGTTCATGAACCCCAGCGCCATGAGCTCGCTGATCGTCGTGCCAGCAAAATCAGCAGGAACGACCAGGCATAGCGGCTCCTGATGCCAAGGCTCAAAATTGAGATCGGGGTGCTTGCTGATATCGGTGACGATACCCACGTCGAAGCGCCCCGCCAGTACCGCATCGACGATCTCGCCGTTGAAGGCGAAGTCATAGGTGACCGTCAGCCCGGGGTGCATTTGCTGATAGCCCAGGATGAACGGGTAGAACATCAACCCCACGCTACCCGGCGATGCCACGCGACACTCCCCGGTATCCGGCGAGTCATTGTCCAGCGAGTGACGAAACTGTTCATGCTCGGCAAACAGCTTGACGGAATAGTCATAGGCACGCCGCCCCGCCTCGGTCAGCGTGAAACGCCGACCATGCCGGTACAGCAAGGACTTGTCGAGATAGCGCTCCAGCTTGCGTATATGCTGGCTGACCCCGGGCTGAGTCATTTCCAGCTTGCGCGCGGTATGCGTGAAGCTACCGGTTTCGACAAGCGTGATAAAGGTACGAAAATATTGCGCGTTGAACATGAAGTGAGGATCCACCGGCTGGCGTTTCGGGGCAGCTGCTGATGTGCCGAAGCCATGACACGATCAACGAAGGTTAGCGTAGCAATAACCGTGGCTTCGGGGGTTGTAATAACGGCATCATAGCAAATTATGCTACACCGCACATCGCTGCGTGGCCGAAGATCGCGTGTTAGCATCGAAACATGAATCAGCCCCCAGAGAGTGTTGTGGCCGAGTCAGGCGCACAGCGCCAAAGACACTCGGCCCGCCGCCTGATGCTGAGCTTTTCCTTCGGCCTTCGTGCCGCCACAAGGATGCGTCAATGCCCCAGAAACTTTCTACTATCATTTCTCCCGAAGGGAGTCTGGAAGTCCTCTCGCAGCAAGAGGTCAACCGCCTGCGCGACACCTCCGCCAACGGCCTGCACGATCTCTTGAGACGCTGCTCGCTGGCCGTGCTCAATTGCGGCAATCCCACCGATGACAGCCGTGCGCTGATGCAGGCGCACCACGATTTCGAAATCGAAGTACTCCAGCAGGATCGCGGCATTCGTCTCAAGCTCGACAACGCACCGCACAGCGCTTTCGTCGACGGGCAAATGATTCGCGGGATTCGCGAGCACCTTTCCGCCGTGCTCCGCGATATCGTCTACGTACACAACGAAATCCAGCACACGCCCAAGTTCGATCTTCAGCGCGGAGATGGCATCACCAATGCCGTTTTCCATATCCTGCGCAACGCCGGAACGCTGAAGTCCGCGCGCGAACCTAGCCTTGTGGTGTGCTGGGGCGGCCATTCAATCACCCGCGAGGAATACGATTACAGCAAGGACGTGGGGTATCACCTGGGATTGCGCGATCTCGACATCTGCACGGGGTGCGGCCCCGGCGCCATGAAAGGCCCCATGAAGGGCGCCAATGTCGCGCATGCCAAACAGCGTCGCCACGATGGCCGTTATCTGGGCATTTCCGAACCCGGCATCATTGCCGCCGAATCGCCCAATCCCATCGTAAACGAGCTGGTCATCATGCCCGACATCGAGAAGCGCCTCGAGGCCTTCGTGCGCGCTGGGCATGGCATCGTGATCTTCCCCGGCGGCGTGGGGACCGCCGAGGAAATCCTCTATTTGCTGGGCATTCTGCTGCATCCGGACAATGCCGACGTCCCCTTCCCGGTCGTCTTTACCGGCCCTCGCGATAGCGCCGACTACTTCAAGCGCATCGACGAGTTCCTGACCTTTACGCTCGGGGAAAAGGCGCGTGAACGCTATCAGATCATCATCGACGACCCCACCGAAGTCGGTCGTGCCATGCGCCGTGGCGTGGACGACGTAGCCGCGTTTCGGCGTAGTCAGAACGACGCTTTCTATTTCAACTGGCGCCTCAACGTCGATGCCGGTTTTCAATTGCCTTTTGAGCCTAACCACGAAAGCATGGCCGAGCTTGCCCTGCATCGCGAACAACCGGTGCATGAACTCGCAGCCAACCTCCGCCGTGCGTTTTCGGGTATCGTCGCCGGCAACGTCAAGGAAGAAGGTATACGCGCCATCGAAGAGCGCGGCCCCTTCCGTTTGCATGCCGAGCCGGATTTGATGGCGCGTCTCGACGCACTGCTGACCTCGTTCGTGGCTCAAGAACGCATGAAGCTGCCGGGCAGCGAATACGTCCCCTGCTATACGCTTGGCTGAAAAGGCAAGTAAAAACAATATCTTGTATTGCGTGAGCAACGCCCGAAATTCGATAATCATTGCTTATGGACTCGATCGTCTCATGCGATTGTTAAAATGCTAACAACCTTCTAGACTCCCAAATGTACGCGAGCCCGGTCTATGGCTCGCGTCTTAGTTTCCACTCACCGCCGGCCTGCAAGGAGAGCATCGCATGGCTTCACTCTTCGAACCCTTCGATCTCAATGGTACGCGCTTGAACAACCGCATCGTGATGGCGCCCATGACGCGTTCACGTGCACCAGAGGACATCCCCACCGAGATGGGTGCCCTCTATTATCGCCAGCGTGCCAGCGCCGGGCTGATCATCTCCGAAGGCACCCCCATTTCGCGCCAGGGCCAAGGCTATCTCTACAATCCCGGGATTTTTGGCCCTGACCAACTGGACGGCTGGGCCAAGGCCACGCGCGCCGTGCACGAACGTGGCGGCATCTTCTTCGCGCAGATCTGGCACGTGGGGCGCGTTTCCCACACCACGGTCCAAGTTGCTGGCGCGTCACCTGTCGGCCCCAGTGACAAGCAAGGCGGCATGGCCTTTGGCTATAACGAAGACGGCCAACCGGACATGCTCAAGGCCAGCCAGCCGCGGCGTCTCGAGACCCATGAAGTACACGAGATCGTGCGCGACTTCGCCCAGGCCGCGGTCAATTCCCGCGCTGTCGGCTTCGATGGCGTCGAAATTCACGGTGCCAACGGCTACCTCTTCGAGCAATTCCTCAATCCCGGCGTCAATGATCGTGACGACGAATACGGCGGTTCGCGCGAAAATCGCTGCCGCCTGTTGCTAGAGGTTGTCGATGAAGTCAGCAAGATGATCGGCGCACGGCGCGTTGGGGTTCGCCTGTCACCGTTCGGCACGCTGTTCGACATGCCGGAATACGACGACAACGGCGAAACCTATCTCTATCTGGCACGCGAGTTCAACAAACGCGGCCTCGCCTTCGTGCACCTGCATGACCAGGGCGGACAAGGCATGCCCCCGATGCCGCGCGATTACTTGCGTGAGTTCCGTGATGTCTACCAAGGTAATCTGCTGCTCGCCGGCAACCTCGATCAGGCAGAAGCTGAGAAGCTCGTCAGCGAGGGCACCATCGATCTACCGGTATTCGGGCGTCATTTCACCTCGAACCCCGATTTAGTCGAGCGGATGCAAAATGGCTGGCCTCTGGCGGACTTCGATACCAACACGTTCTATGGCGGCGATGCCCGCGGCTACGTGGACTTTCCCACCTATCCCGAGGAACAGGCACGCCTGGCTCGCGAAGAGATGATTCGCGAAAAATCCTGATAGGAAATAGAGCGTGCTCGCGAAACGTGAAACCCCCGGTCCATAGGATCGGGGGTTTCGCATTTAAACCGAGCGTGATTCGAGATCCAGCACCCAGAAGACTTACTGCCGAGCGCGCCAGCCTGTCGAGATTGCGTGAAGCAACAAGCCGGCGGTGGCGCCATGCGACAGCACGGTCGCCCATCCGGTCCTGGTGCTTGCCAAACCGTAATGCCAGGTTGCCATCACCACGCCCCCAGCCACGAATGACATGACCAACCACTTGAGCAGTGCTGGAAGGAGACGGCGCTGCTTTGCCGTCATGCGCCGCCAATAGGCGATGACGACGACCGCCAACCCCGCAGCGACCATGGCCAGCAAACCACTGTGGGTGTCATAGCCCCCCAGTTGATAGCGAGGCCAGGAGCACAGCGTCACGAGCAGAAGCCCGATCATGACGCTCAGGCGTGCAGCGGAAGGAGACGCCGTCATGTCGCTCATCACGTAGCCTGCAACCCTTGCTCGTCGATCCATGACTCGACCCAGGGAATGGCAGCATCATCGGCCATGAAGGTCTCCATGGCGTCGATTTCCAGACGATCGCCCAAACGTTGAGCGCCGAGATCTTCCAGCAAGGCATCCAGCGCGCGGCCCGCGCCGCAGAACGTCTCGCCGTAGGAGCTATCTCCCAGAGCGATCAGCCCATAGCGACACTGAGTCAGCGCAGGGGGCGATTCACGGAGGTCGCGCGCGAAGGGCACAAAATTACCAGGGAAATCACCGCTACCGGTGGTGGAAACGCAGAATAAGGCGAGATCGGGCAAGGGCTCGAGATCACCGAGGGTGGGCTGTTCTAAGATCGCCACCTCATAGCCCACTTGCTCGAAAAGCGGAGCCACCTGCTCGGCAACGTCCAGGGCGCCACCGTACATGGTGCCTACGAAGATTTTGATGCTTGGCATGCAGTTCAGTCGTCGATTTAACGGTAAATGTGCGCGCCATGTTAGCACATACATGACACGTCGTTAGCGTCTCGAATGAATATGAACGACACAACCCCGAGCACTCGCAAGTACCCGAGATTACTCGAGATTGTGTCATCGCATGGGCGGAACGCTGCAGCGTCAGTGAATGACGTCCGCGTCGTCGAAATCCTCGACCCGCGCCTTGAGCTTCTGTCCAGGACGGAACGTCACCACACGACGCGCCGAGATAGGGATTTCTTCTCCCGTCTTGGGATTACGCCCCGGGCGTTCACGCTTGTCGCGCAAATCGAAGTTACCGAATCCGGACAGTTTGACCTGCTCGTTTTCGCGTAGGCAGCTGCGGATTTCCTCGAAAAAGGCTTCGACCATCGACTTTGCTTCGCGCTTGGAAAAACCCAGCTCAGCATGCAGATGTTCGGCCAAATCCGCTTTGGTCAGCGCCCCCATGCTCTCATCCTCGTAACGGCTGATAGGATTAACTCCTCAGGACCGCCGCGAAGCGCATTTTCGCCTCGCCGACGATGGCATCGACTAACTGATTGATTTCATCGTCATTGAGCGTGCGCGAAGGATGCTGCCAGGTCAAGCCCAAGGCAAGACTCTTGTGGCCTTTTTCGATCCCCTCGCCCTGATAGACATCGAACAATCGCATGTCGACCAGCCATTCTCCGGCCTGCTCGCGCATGACGTCCATCAAGGCCATGACCGGCACCTCGTCACTCACGACCAACGCCAGATCGCGACGCACATCCGGATGCCGCGACAGAGGCGCAAAGGCCGGCAGTTCGCCCTGGGTCAAGGCTTCCAATTCCAGCTCGAATACAAAAGCATTGGTCTTGATGCCCAAGCTGGCACGAACACCGGGATGCAGGGCACCGATCCAGCCCACATGACGACCGTGACATATAATGCGCGCTGTCTGACCGGGATGAAGCCCCGGATGCTCGCCAGCATCGAAACGCCATGCCCCAGGCTGCTGGGTCAACGACATCAGGCTTTCCAGATCACCCTTGAGATCGAAGAAGTCGACGCTCTCGCGAGAAGAAGACCACCCTTCTGGTTGTCTCGGCCCACACACGATACCGCCGAGCATCGCCACCTGCTCAAGATCATCCAGCTCGCCACGGAACACGAGCCCCGTTTCGAACAGGCGGATACGTGCTTGCTGACGGTTGAGATTGTGACTCAACGCCTTGACCAGCCCAGGAAGCAAACTCGCCCGCATGACCGACATATCGGATGAGATGGGATTGGCCAGATAAGGGGCCACCGCGCCCGGCGTCAAGGTCTCTTGCAGCTCGGGCGCGACGAAACTGTAGGTAATCGCTTCTTGATATCCGCGTGCCACCAAGTGCCGACGTAGACGTGCCAGCGGCTGACGCGCTTCGTTGGAAGCACTTAGTTTCAGACGCGCGGAAGGACGCCGCACGGGAACCTGGTCGTAGCCATGGATGCGCGCCAGTTCCTCTATAAGGTCTTCCTCGAGCGCGATATCGAAGCGCCAGCTAGGCACCGTCACCCGCCATCCTGAATCCATGGCAGCGACGCGCATGCCCAGGCGAGACAGGATATCCACGACATCGTCACCGGCCATGACCAGTGCCAGGCATTGATCGAGACGCTCACGGCGCAGGACGACCTCATGACCCAGCGGCAAATGCTCTGGGCTCATGACGTCAGTCACCGGCCCGGGTTCACCTCCGACGATATCCAGCAGCAACTGCGTAGCCCGCTCGATGGCGACTTGCGCCAATTCCGGGTCGACACCCCGCTCGAAACGATGCGATGCATCGGTGTGCAGGCCATAAGAGCGTGCCTGTCCCGCGACTGCCAGCGGCGAGAAGAACGCTGACTCCAGGAAAATATCCTGCGTCGAGGCATTGACGCCGGAGGCCTCGCCGCCCATGACCCCGGCAATAGCCAACGGTTGCTTTTCATCGGCGATCACCAAAGTACCCTCGCGCAGGGCAATGTCTTGACCATCGAGCAACGTCAAACGCTCCCCGTCTTGCACCTCGCGGACCACGATGGCGTCATTCAAGCGCGCCAAGTCGAAGGCGTGCATCGGCTGCCCGAGTTCGAGCATCACGTAATTGGTGACATCGACGACCGGGTCGATCGCACGAACGCCGCTGCGACGCAGGCGCTCGGTCATCCATAGCGGTGTGCTCGCCGAAACATCGACGCCACGAATGATGCGACCCGCATAACGTGGACACTTCGACGGCGACTCGACACGCACTGGGAACGACGCTTGATGCGCCGCCGGAACCATGTCGGTCTCCGGCGCCGTCACCGGCAGACGGCTCAATACACCCACTTCACGCGCCAGCCCCTTAAGGCTCAAGCAATCGCCACGATTGGGCGTCAGATCCACCTCGATGGCATGATCGTCCAGCGCCAGCCAATCGCGCAGGGAGGCGCCAATGGGCGCCTCGCCGGACAACACCAAAATGCCCGCCGAGGTGCCTTCTTCCAGCTCAAGTTCGGAGGCTGAGCAAATCATGCCACGCGATTCCACGCCACGTAGCTTGGCTTTCGTGATCTTGAAGTCACCGGGCAGCGTTGCGTTCACCCGAGCGAAAGGTACTTTCTGCCCGACCGCCACGTTGGGAGCGCCACACACCACTTGCACCGGCTCATCGCCACCATCATTGACCTGGCAGACATTAAGCTTGTCAGCACTGGGATGAGGTTCCTTGGCGACCACCTCGGCGACGACGACGCCCTCGAAATCGCCGGCCACCGCCTCGATGGCGTCGACTTCCAACCCGGCCATCGTGATCCGGTCAGCAAGCGCCTGCGTCGTGAGTTCGGGTGACACCCAATCGCGCAACCATGTTTCGGAAAATCTCATGTTTCTTCCTGTGTCCTAGTCGCAGATCAGCCGAACTGGCGCAAGAAGCGCAAGTCGTTCTCGAAAAACAGCCGCAGGTCGTTGACGCCATACCGCAACATGGTCAAGCGCTCAGCCCCCATGCCGAAGGCAAACCCCGTATAACGCTCAGCATCGATACCCGAATGACGAAAGACCTCGGGATGGACCATGCCGCAGCCCATGACTTCCAGCCAGCCACTATGGGAGCAGACGCGACAGCCGTCACCGCCGCACATCACGCACTGGATATCGACCTCGGCGGAGGGCTCGGTGAACGGAAAATACGACGGCCGAAAGCGCACGGAAAGCGTCTCACGCTCAAAGAAGGCCTTGAGAAAGTCCTCGATGGTGCCCTTGAGGTCAGCGAAGCTGACACCTTCATCGACCAACAAGCCTTCCACCTGATGGAACATCGGCGTATGCGTGAGATCAGAGTCGCTGCGATATACGCGCCCCGGGCAGACGATGCGGATCGGCGGCGCTTGTTCCTTCATGGTACGCACCTGAACCGGTGACGTATGCGTACGCAACAAGCGCGAAGCATCGAAATAGAAGGTGTCGGCCATGCCACGCGCCGGATGGTGCGCGGGAATATTGAGCGCTTCGAAATTATGATAATCGTCTTCGATTTCGGGACCTACGGCCACATCGAAACCGATATGCGCGAACAGCGATTCAATACGCTCAAGCGTGCGCGTGACCGGGTGCAAACCACCTGTCGGTTCACCACGACCAGGCAGGGTCACGTCGACTCGCTCACGTGCCAAGCGGGCATCGAGCTCGGCATCTTTAAGCGTTTGCTTACGCGCCTCGAGCTCGTTCGATAATATCTGCTTGGCCTCGTTGATCTGCTCACCCGCCTTGGGGCGCTCCTCCGGCGGTAGTTGACCAAGACTTTTGAGAAGCGCGGTAATCTCGCCCTTCTTGCCCAGAAAATGTACTCGAACCTCGTCGAGCGCCTGGACATCCTGCGCGCGCTCGATGGCGGCGCGAGCCTCGGCGACCAGTTGTGGGAGGTGGTCCATCCGTCTAGCTCCGATGCTGAGGAAACGCTGCATAAATGCCTACACGAGCGAATCGCGTCGTTGCGTGGTACTCGAACACTCGCCTAACCCCATGTTATGTCTCGTGTTCTGTGTTCCATGCGCCTCGCGCTTCATCCCCCTCGTCTATTTATTCAGCATTTCCCTAAGTGCCCATGATAGACCATCGCATATAAAGTGATGGCCCAGACAAAAAAACAGGGGAAGAGCGGCTGCTCTCCCCCTGCGGCTTCATGCGCATGATGAGACACTCATGAAGAACGTCTCACCCGGCCATTACTGAGCAGCCTTGGCCTTATCGACGATCGCGGCAAAGGCAGACTTTTCATGGACGGCGAGATCGGCCAGTACCTTGCGGTCAATCTCGATGCCGGACTTCTTCAGGCCGGCGATGAAGCGGCTGTAGGACAGACCGTTGGCACGAGATGCCGCGTTGATGCGCGCGATCCACAATGCACGGAACTGACGCTTACGCTGACGACGGTCACGATAGGCGTACTGACCTGCCTTGATGACCGCCTGCTTGGCAACGCGAAATACGCGAGAGCGTGCGCCGTAATAGCCTTTGGCCTGCTTCAGAATCTTCTTGTGTCGACGACGAGCGACGACACCACGCTTGACACGAGTCATGACTTACTCCTGACGTTTAAAATCGACAACCTGTACTTTTGAATACAAGTACTTAGAGGTTCGGCAGCATGCGTTGAACCAGTTGCTTGTCGGCATCGTGAATCTGCTTCATGCCGCGCAACTGACGCTTACGCTTGGTCGACTTCTTGGTCAGGATGTGACTGCGGAAAGACTGCTTGTGCTTGAAGCCATGGGCAGTCTTCTTGAAGCGCTTCGCAGCGCCGCTGTTACTCTTGATTTTCGGCATGAGGGGAAACTCCACTCGGTTTCTTCAGAAAACCCGGGGCCGGCAGTCGGCGGCGCCGACTGCCCGTTCAACCGCCAACGGATCACTTCTTCTTGGGCGCCAAGATCATGATCATCTGACGACCTTCCATCTTGGGGAAGGATTCGACAGCCGCCATGTCTTCGAGGTCCGCAGCAATCCGTTCCATCAGCTTACGGCCGATGTCCTGGTGTGCCATCTCACGACCACGAAAACGTAACGTGACCTTGCCCTTGTCGCCCGCTTCGAGGAAACGAATCAGGTTTTTCAACTTCACCTGATAATCGCCCTCGTCAGTACCGGGCCGGAATTTGACTTCCTTGACCTGGATCTGCTTGGTTTTCTTCTTCTGAGCAGCTTTCTGCTTTTTCTGCTCGAAGATGAATTTGCCGTAATCCATGATCTTGCAAACGATCGGGTCGGCATTGGAAATCTGTACGAGGTCCATACCCTCCGCTTCGGCACGCTCCAAGGCATCGCTAGTCGGCACGATACCAAGCTGTTCGCCGTCGCTTGCGATCAAGCGAACTTGATCTTCGGTAATCCGCTCGTTCATTGGTGGGCGCTTTTCCTGTGGGCGCCCTCTTGGGTTGCTTCTCTTGATGGTTCCGTCTCCACTTTTGCCTTGGAAGATGTCGCTATTACCGCTCGGCTTGCACCTTGTCGATGAAAGCGTCCACCGTCATGCTGCCTAGGTCTTCGCCGCCGCGCGTACGCACGGCTACCGAGTCGGCCTCGACTTCCTTATCTCCAACCACAAGGAGATAGGGGACCTTCTGCAACGTATGTTCGCGAATTTTAAAGCCGATCTTCTCATTCCTCAAGTCTGTCTTGACACGCAGACCGAGTTTCTGCAAACGCAGCGATACCGACTCGGCGTGATCACGCTGGGCATCGGTGATATTCAGGACCACTATTTGCAGCGGCGACAGCCACAACGGCATGGCCCCCGCATAGTGCTCAATGAGGATACCAATGAAACGTTCCATTGACCCCACGATGGCGCGATGCAGCATGACCGGTGCCTGACGTGACCCGTCCTCGGCCACATATTGCGCCCCCAGACGAGTCGGCATCATGAAATCGACCTGCATCGTGCCCACCTGCCACTCGCGCCCCAGGCAGTCACGCATATGATATTCGATTTTAGGCCCGTAGAAAGCCCCTTCACCAGGAAGTTCTTCCCACTGCACGTCACAACGCCCCAGAGCGTTACGCAACGCTTCTTCGGCGCGATCCCAATTCTCGTCACTCCCCAGACGCTTCTCGGGACGTAACGCAATCTTGACGGCGATTTCATCGAAGCCAAAATCACGATAGACATCCAGCGCCTGGCGGTGAAAGGCCGTCACTTCCGATTCGACCTGCGCTTCGGTGCAGAACACATGGCCATCGTCCTGGGTAAAGGCACGAACACGCATGATGCCATGCAAGGCACCCGAGGGCTCATTGCGATGGCAACCACCAAATTCACCATAGCGCACCGGTAGCTCACGATAGCTACGCAGACCGGAATTAAAGACTTGCACATGGCCAGGGCAATTCATCGGTTTGAGCGCATACTCGCGCTTTTCCGATTCGGTAAAGAACATGTTCTCAGCGTAATTGTCCCAGTGGCCAGACTTCTGCCACAGCGAAACATCCATGATCTGCGGGCAACGAATTTCCTGGTACCCGCTGTCCTTATAGACATTGCGCATGTACTGTTCAACGGTTTGCCAGAGTGTCCAGCCACGAGGGTGCCAGAACACCATGCCCGGCGCCTCTTCCTGCATGTGAAAGAAGTCGAGCTTGCGGGCCAGCTTGCGGTGGTCGCGCTTCTCGGCCTCTTCCAGGCGCTGGAGGTAAGTCTTCAGGGCTTTCTTGTCCGGCCACGCCGTACCGTAGATGCGCGTCAACATGGGCTTGGTGGCATCACCCCGCCAATAGGCGCCCGCCAGCTTGGTAAGCTTGAAGGCCCTCAGGTGCCGCGTATTCGGGACATGCGGCCCACGGCACATATCAATGTATTCTTCATGATGATAGAGACGAACGGTCTCACCATCGGCGATACCTTCGACGATTTCCTGCTTGTAAGGTTCGTCACGTTCAACGAAGGTCGCCAGGGCCTGCTCTTTCGTCACGTATTCACGAACGACATCGTATTCACGTTCGATCAGCGCTTTCATGCGCTTTTCCATCGCTTCGAGGTCGTCCGGGGATATCGATTGGCCGAAATCGATATCGTAATAGAACCCATCATCCACGACCGGCCCAATCGCCATTTTAGCGTCAGGGTAAAGCTGTTTGACAGCATGCCCCAGAAGATGAGCGCAGGAGTGGCGGATAATTTCCACCCCTTCATGATCGCGCGCTGTCAGAATACTGACCTCGGCGTCATGTTCGATTAGATCGGCCGCATCGACGGCAACACCCTCTATCTTTCCCGCCACACAGGCCTTAGCTAGCCCCGTGCCTATGGACTCGGCGAGTTGCATGACGGTTACGGGCGAATCGAATGTTTTCTGGCTGCCATCAGGCAGTGTCACGATGGGCATGCAAGATCCCTTTATTCAGTGGTGGCCCATACTAGGGACCACATGAAACGATGAAAATAAAAACCATGGGAACGCTATCAGCCTGATTCCCCTTATGTATCACGTGCATATGTCGCCCGCACCTTGGATGTGCTGCAAGGCAAACGCATGTAACAATGAACTGCGAACACTAGCAAGCCCGAGAAATATCGTCCAGTCATGCCTGCGACACAAACAAAAAGAGGCGCCCGAAGGCGCCTCTTTTCGATCATGGACCGAGCAATCGTTATTCTTGCTCGCCCATTTCAACGCGACGGTTTTCAGCGCGTCCTGCTTTCGTCTCATTGGTCGCGACGGGATCTTCTTCGCCGTAACCCATGGTAGAGACGTTATCGCCGTTGACGCCCTGCGAGACCAAGTAGTCTTTCACTGAATCAGCACGTTCCTGTGAAAGCTCCTTGTTATAGGAAGCGCTACCGACGGAGTCGGTGTAACCTTCCAGACGAACATTGACGCTCTCGTTAGCAGCCAGCTTCTCGGCGATGCCATCGAGAATGCCTTCCGCATCGCTGGTGAGCGTGGCGGAGTCGAACTCAAAGTTCACGTCACGCAGCACCAAGTCTGCCGGGCAGCCTAGCGCATTGACTTCTTCGCCAGCCGGTGTGTCCGGGCACTGATCCTGGTAGTCCGGAACGCCATCGTCGTCGCTATCAAGCGGGCAGCCTTTAGCGTTGACGTCAACGCCTGCCGGTGTTCCCGGGCATTCGTCCTTATAGTCCGGAACGCCATCGCCGTCGCTATCAAGCGGGCAACCCTGGGCGTCTACCGCAACGCCAGCCGGCGTGTTGGGGCACTGATCGCGGTCATCGGGAACGCCATCGCCATCGCTGTCCACTTCCTTGTCGGAGTAATCAGCGCACAGCAGAGCACCGGCCGTCGCACCGCCGACACCGCCAAGTGCAGCCCCGGTATCTTCGTCCGAGTCACTGCTCGATGCATAGCCAATGCCACCGCCGATCAAGCCGCCGGCCAGGCCGCAGACGAACGGTGAATTATACCATGCTTGATCATCGGAACTTGACGTGGACTGAGCACCCGACGTGGCACAGCCAGAAAGGCCGACCATCAATGCAGAACCGAGCAGCAAGCCAGTCGTAGATTTTTTCATATGTAAGACTCCTTCTTAACACAGCGCTAGTCGTAACGGGACGTTACCCAGCGGGGTCCGAGTATAGAAGCGGTTCCCGGTGGGAGGAAGGCTTTTTCGCCTATCTTTTATCAAAAAAGAAAGCACAAAGGCTTTCGTTCAGCCAGTACTTCACCCTTCACCAGCGCTTCTACGGATGAATGCCCCTTCATGATTATGCATTATCGGCTTTGTTGCAAACCAAAAGCACAAACGACATCTTTAGTACCTCAAGCTTGTACGACTATCCAACGGCTCCCTGGTAGCGCCTGACCAGCCGTTCAAACAAATCGATGCCTGGTATCAGCATGGCATCCGGGAAATCATAGCTAGGGTGGTGCAATGGCCGGCATTGCTCGCCACTGCCCAAGGTCAACAACGCTCCCTCGCCTTGCGCGGCGAGCCATCCAAAATCTTCCGACCAGCGATGCGCTGCGGACAACTCGCGCAACGGTAACGCCAAGGCACCCGTCTCCTCACGAATTGCCTCGACGGCACGTGGATGATTATGGGTCGCTTGAAAGACATCGCACCAGTCGATTTCGATGCCCAAGTCATCTTCTTCGGCCTCGACCCGGGCCAGCGATACCGCCGCTTCCGCCAAGGCACGCATCATCGCATCGTCTTCGGTGCGCAAAGTGGCCATCACTTCAGCCTGCCCGGGCGACGTGCCGAAAGCGACTTCACCCAGGCGCGCATGAATCAGCGTCACCATGACCAACCCTTGATCATCCGGCAATTGCTGAGGCAGGCGCTTCAACCCCTGCAGGATCCGACACATTGCCAAGGCTGGATTACGCCCCTGCTCGGGATGTGCCGCATGACTGCACAACCCATTGAGACGTACGATCAATCCTCGCGAGGCGCACGTGAACGCCCCCGCCCGTACCGACACCTCACCTAGCGGCTCACCGGGCAAGTTATGCAGCGCGAAGACATGATCCGGCGCGACCTCCTCGAAACGTGACGATTCGACGACGTCTCTTGCACCTCGCCCCGTCTCCTCGGAAGGCTGGAAAAGCAGTACCGTTTCGCCACGTTCTGGCGGCTTTTGCGACAAACGCTGCGCCAGCCCGAGCAATGTCGCCATATGACCATCGTGACCACAGCTATGCGCCACCTGCTCGCGCCTTGACCGCCATGCCACTTCTGCGGTCTCGTCAATGGGAAGCGCGTCGAGCTCGGCACGAAACATCACCCGAGGCCCGGGACGATCAGCAGCAAAAACACCTGCTACGCCATGCCCTCCCAAGCCTGTCACGATGCGCGTCGCTCCGGCCTCCTCAAGCCATTCGACGATGCGCTGCGACGTAGCAACTTCTTGCCCCGATAACTCCGGCTGAGCGTGCAAACAGTGGCGAATTTCCGTGGGATCAAGCGACATAAACCGATCTTCCATGCCTTTCTCCTGCGTCATTGTTCACTGCCAGCCTTGCGGCCACTCGCGCTTGAATGCCAGCACCTGGCGCGCCGCCTCGTGAAGGGCCGCATAGCGCTCTTCCTGCAGCGCGATACGCTCGCGATCCTCCGCGAAGCGCTGTTTGGCCGACAGGTCCTGGCGTGACGAATGCGTATGCAAATGCTCCGTGCGCCGATAAATCTCGGCAAAGACGTTGAAATCCTCGCGTTCAAGCAATGCGGGATCGATGATATCGAGCAACACCTTGCAGCGCAGCGCCCCCTCTACCAAGTCGACTTGGTCGCCCAGCATGGCCGTCGCAATTGCCTCGAGGCTCTCGAGGCAATTGCGATGCGCCCGCGCGAGCTCCTCCCTCTGTGCCGCCTCTCGGCGCTGCACTTCTCGCCACAACCGCCATGCATATCCCACCAAACCAGCGACGACCAGCACCGCTAACACCACCAAGCTCCAGCCCACCACTACGGACATGGTCGCACCTCAATCGAATACGTTTAGTTAACCGGCAACGAGCGCGGACATTACCGAGCTTGTCGCGTTGCAACAAGCCATGCCGTAAAGGCCGAACCAGTATCTTAGACCAATGACTAAGCTACCGAGTCTTAATACCTTAGTAGTATGACGAACATCGTAAGCCAATTAATCATTCGCCGCCTTCAAGGAGGCAATTCATGAGCGAGACTACTCACGACAGCCGCAGCCTCAGCGCCGCGCAAATCGGACTATGGCTGGGGCCACTATGGGTCATTCTATGCCTGGTCGTGCCCGCGCCAGCCGGCATGTCCTCACCGGCATGGGCATGTGTCGGCTTTGCACTGCTGATGGCCACATGGTGGGCCACCGAGGCCATCCCCATCCCCGCGACCTCGTTGCTGCCCATGGTGCTCGCTCCTGTGCTGGGCATCGACGAACTCGATTCCGTGGCAGCCAGTTACGCCGACCCTATCATCTATCTCTTCCTGGGGGGCTTCTTGCTGGGCATCGCGATGCAGCGCTGGAACCTCCATCGACGCATCGCCTTGAAAGTCCTCAGCATCGTCGGTCAGAAACCACGCCAGCAAATCGCGGGGTTCATGATCGCCACGGGCTTCATCAGCATGTGGGTCTCCAATACGGCCACCAGCATCATGATGCTGCCTATCGGCATGTCCGTCGTCAGCCTGCTGGGCGATGGCGACTCACGTGAAGTCTCGCGCTACGCCACCGCCCTGCTGCTGGCCATTGCTTATTCCGCCAGTATAGGCGGCGTCGCCACGCTCATCGGCACCCCACCCAATGCCTTGCTCGCGGGATATCTTTCCGGCGAAGGCATCGATATCGGCTTCGCTCAATGGATGACCATCGGCTTGCCGGTCAGCATCGTGATGATGGCCGTGACATGGTGGTGGCTGACCCACAAGGGCTTCGATCTGCAGCAAAGCGACGATGGCGGAGAAATGATTCGCCGCGAACTCGAATCGCTCGGCACCATGACCGCCGCCGAGCGCCGCGTCGGCCTGATCTTCCTCATTGCCGCCGCCACCTGGATGCTGCGCCCACTCTTGAATCAAGTCGGGCTCGACTGGCTATCGGATACCACCATTGCTCTGGCCGCCGGTATTGGGCTGTTTCTCGTTCCTAGTGGAGACAAGGCACGCGGCGCGCTGCTCGACTGGGACAGCGCCAAGGAACTCCCCTGGGGTGTGCTACTGCTCTTCGGCGGCGGGCTCGCGTTGGCAGGAATGATCAAGAACTCCGGCCTAGCCGAATGGATCGCTCAACAACTTTCGATCTTCAGCGTGTTCCCGCTGTTGATGCTAGTGGGCATCATCGTATTGGTCATCATCTTCCTGACCGAGGTCACCTCGAACACGGCCACGGCAGCAGCCTTCCTGCCGCTTCTCGGTGCGCTTGCCATCTCGCTGGACATGGACCCGCTACTGATCACGGTCCCTGCCGCCATTGCTGCCAGCTGTGCCTTCATGATGCCGGTTGCGACCCCACCCAATGCCATCGTGTTCGCGACGGGCCATATGAAGATTCAGTCGATGATTCGCGCTGGCTTTCTACTCAACATCGTCGGCACGCTACTGATCACACTGATCACCGTCACACTGCTGCGCCTGCTATGGGCTTGACCTCATAGAATAAGCGATCACGAATATTAACAGTCAACGTATGGCAACGCCCCACCGGACGTTGCCATTTGGGTTATCGGTTTCTTGGCTTTGAAGAAATCAATAGATAACGGTATAAAAAATTAAAGACCGAACAAATGCACCAAAGGCGGCAGGATGAAAGCTGTCAGCAGGCCCGTCAGCCCCATTGCCAGTCCCGCAAAGGCACCCGCCACGGCACCGATCGACGAAAAGGAATAGGCCGTCCCGAACCCATGCGCTGCCACTCCCATGGTAAAGCCTTGCACACTAGGGTCGCGCACCTTGAGCAAGCGGAAAACAACAGGTCCCAGAGCACACCCGAGAGAGCCGGTGATCAGCACCATTCCTGCCGCCAACGACGGAATACCACCCAGTTTCTCGGCGATCCCCATCGCGATGGGTGATGTCACCGACTTGGGCGACAGCGTCAGCACGATTTCGCGACTGGCCCCCATGAGCATCGCGACACCTACCGCAGACGTCACCGCCGTCACGATCCCCGCGACGCAGCTGAGCAATATCGGCACCAACATATGCCTGACACGCTCCCGGTAGTCATACAAGGGAATCGCCAAGGCAACGGTCGCGGGCCCCAATAGGAAATGAATGAACTGAGCGCCCTCGAAGTACGTCGCATAATCGGTATCCGTCAGCATCAGAAAGGCAATGATCATCACGATGGTGAGCACGACCGGGTGCAGGAAAGGCGTGCCCCCCAGGAGACGATTGAGGTAACTCGCCGCCATGAAGGCGAGCAACGTCACCAGCAAGTGCAATAACGGGCTGGCGGAGAGATACACCCAGAGCTGATCGAGCACAGGAACGCTCATGAACGCTCCTCCTGCCAGTCGTCACGTGGGTCTCTGGGCAGCGAGCGCGTCAACCACGACATGACTTTTGCCGTGACGGCCAAGGTCAAGGCGGTCGACACCACGAGCGTGACGACGATGGGCCAGAAGTCCGCCTTGATAAGATCGAAATGCACCATGATGCCAACCCCCGCAGGCACGAAAAGCAACGTCAAGTGGCGCAGCAGTCCTTCACCACTCGTGCGCAGCCCCGTGGGCACGCGTCCATTGATCATCAACCCGACCAATAGCACTACCATGCCCACGACGGGTCCCGGCACGGGAAGCTGGAACCCATGAACCAGAATCTCGCCGAGAAACTGACACCCCAGCAGCACGCTCATTCCGGCAATTAGAGGCATTGTGTCATCTCCACATGAAACGGCCACATTCTACATCTTTCGTCTAATCCATGCCGCCCTACACCTCAGTTGATAGCGGTCACCACACTGCCTTATACCTTTCATCGTCGGACATTCATCATCACCGGGCACTGGCAAGCAGTTGAAAAAAAAGCGCTATCAAGGGTTTTCATTTCCCGGAAGCCGAGGTAGTATACGCAGCGTTCCACGGGCGGCACCGGTTTTAAAGCCTTCCGACAGAACGTTAACGGAGCGTGGCGCAGCTTGGTAGCGCGCTGCAATGGGGTTGCAGAGGTCGCTGGTTCGAATCCAGTCGCTCCGACCAAAAGATTGAATAAAAACCGCCGCTTATGGGTCAACCATAGCGGCGGTTTTTTGTTGTGTTAGCATCATGGTGGTGATGGTCGGGAACACTCGTCAGCATGACGAGTCCCACGTTCGGTTAACGCAATTCCAGCGAGGTCCAACACATGCTGCATGACGCCATTGAGATACGGAAAATCACCGGCTCTAACGCGGATGACATCCGCTATGAAGTCTATGATAGCGACACAGGAGTGAGCTTGGGGCTTTACCAAAGCATGGAACATGCCGAAGCCGAACGTCAGCGAATGAAGACGTCCGACAACGAGGTCAAGTCAGGCGAAAAGGACGACGACCCTAGCGTGGAATGATCACCGAAAACGGCTTGGCAGTGTCTACCAAGCCGTTTCAATGCACGCCCCCCCGTCTCTACCGATGGCGCCATAGATCCCACACGATCCCGCCAGCGATGCCAGCAATGACGCCCGCCAGCACATTGCCCACCGCCAGCCACGCGACCAGCCCGACCATAATGCCGAGCAGTGCTCCGGGTAGTTCCTTCATGGCATCTCCAAAAAGCATTAAATTCTGGACGACAAGTCGGCGAGCGCAGCCAGTTTTCGTACAGAATCTGAGTTACATAGGGCTGAACGCATCCTGATGCACACAGCCCCATGCATCCCAGTATCGGTCATGCCATCTTCTGCCACTCAATCAAGGCCGCTGCCACGGCGTTAGGGTCCCATCCGCTGCGATGCAGACTCGACGACATAATAGCCGCCTGCGCGCCCTGACGTGCCACGAACAAGCGATATCCCAGGTAATCGCCGCGTTCGCAACGCGCATTGACCTGCCCGCAGACCACGCGGTTGGACGGCCCACCGACGCGAGGGCCGACAGCACGAACATCGCGAAAAACTGCAGTGGCGGGATACTTGAGCAACTTTCTGACGCTCGCCTGAGCCAGATACATCTCTTCATCGGTCGCCGACGTCCATTGCAAGTGATCGCGTGCGATCTGCGCCGTGATCGCCCCTGGCGTATCGGGGGGCTGCGCCGGCAGCGACGATGAATCGTCGAGCAAGCCGCCGCTGACGAGGAGCAAGATGCCCCAAAGTTTCATGTTGTCTCCTTACCCTGGATAACTTGGTAATGACGCTCGCTGTCGACATCGGATGACGGGCGAACGCCACATCCCTTGAGAATGACATGGCACAAAAAATCGGTGATCGCACGGTAATCGCTTTCCCCGAGCGCCGCCTGATCGGTAATGCCCAGTATCTGCGCCTCGAAATCCGCATAGTGCTGGGTGGCCGACCAGATCAAGAAGATCAGCCACACCGGATCGACGGGGTCCATCAAGCCCTTTTCCGACCAGCGCTCGAAGACACGTGCCCGCGCTCGCACCCACTCGCGCAGTTCGCCGTGCAAGTATTCCTGTAGAAAAGGCGCGCCCTGAAGTACCTCGGCGGCGAACAACCGAGAGCCTTGGGGATGTTGCCGAGTCAGACGCATCTTGCTGCGAATGAAGCCTTCCAGCACTTCACCCGGATCATCGTCCTCGCCGATGTCGTCTAGCATGGCGTTCCAGCGAGCCATCATACGCTCGAGCAACGTCACGTACAGTTTGCGCTTGCTGCCCACATAATACAGTACGTTGGATTTAGGCAGCCCTGCCGCTTCGGCGATGGCCTGCACGCTCGCGCCTCGATAACCATGGCACGCGAACACGCGTTCAGCCGCCTCGAGAATCACGCTTTCATTGCGCGCCCGCGTTCCCAACTCGGGCGAATTCATCGATGTCATGGCCACTCTCTTCATCTGCCGGTACGAAAGTCTGCCCCAGCGAGTGTCGCCAGTGCAACGCACACCAACGCCCTATGGTACCGATCATCTAGCACACCTCGGTGCACGACAAACAAGCGCAAAGGGGACTTGTCATACGCGCCATTTTGATCAAGGCTTAACAGAGTTGACCGAATGGTCATATCGACATGCGCAGTGCGCGCCTCGGACCACAACGACAACCCGATGGACACTCCGATGATCGAGTTTTATCTCAATGGCGAAGCGCAATGCTGCGCCTCGCTAGCGCCGGAGACCAGTATTCTGGAGCTCTTGCGCAACGAATTACAGCGAACCGGCACCAAGGAAGGCTGCGCCTCGGGCGACTGCGGCGCGTGCACGGTCGCCATCGGCGAGCCCGACCGCGACGGCCGCCTGCACTATCACAGCACCAATGCCTGCATCACCCCGGCTCATCAACTACAGGGCCGCCATCTCGTCACCGTCGAGGGGCTCGCGCGTGGCGACGCCTTGCATCCCGTCCAGGCGGCCATGGTCGAATGCCATGCCAGTCAGTGCGGTTTCTGTACCCCCGGCATCGTCATGTCACTGTTCACGCTTCACGAGCGCCAGCGCCAGTCACCGATAGCGCTGGACGATGCCTGCCTCGAGGCAACGCTGGGCGGCAATCTATGCCGTTGCACGGGCTACCGGCCCATCCAGAAGGCCGCACGCCTCATGGCCGACCAACCCGACGTGCGCCCGGCCTGGGCGGATGACCCAAGGCTCGACAACGATGTCGCGGCCTTGAAGAACACGCTCGAGACCACCGGCTATGCCATACCAAGCACGCTGGAAGCCCTGCACGCGCTGCGTCGCCAATATCCGGCAGCGCGCCTGGTCGCCGGGGCCACCGACTTGTGGCTCGAGGCCACACAACGGCTCGAAGCCTTCGAGACCCTGATCGACATCAGCCGCGTCGCCGAATTGCAGGCAATCGACGAGACGCCCGACGGCTGGTGGATCGGCGCCAGCGTCACCTACGCGCGCCTCGAACCGCTGCTCGACGAATTTTACCCCGCGTTCGCTCGGCTATTACGGCGCCTGGGCTCCGCGCAGATCCGCAATCGCGGCACTCTGGGCGGCAACATCGCCAATGCCTCACCCATCGGCGACACGCCACCGGTATTGCTCGCGCTCGATGCCCAACTGGCGCTGGAAGGCCCCGACGGCGCCCGGGAGCTGCCTCTGGAGGCCTTCTTTCTCGATTACAAGCGCACCGCCCTCGAGCCCGGTGAATTCATCCGCGCCATCTTTCTGCCGCGCCCCGAAAGCGACCCACATCTCGAGGTCTGGAAGCTCTCCAAGCGCCGTGAGGACGATATCTCGGCAGTGCTCGGCGCCTTTGCCTGGCGCGAGGAAAATGGCTGCCTGCGCGATGTTCACCTGGCCTTCGGCGGCATGGATGCCACACCACGGCGTGCCCAGGCCACCGAAGCCGCGCTGGAGGGAAAAGCCCCCGATGTGGCGACATTCGATGCGGCTCGCCAAGCCCTCGCGCGCGACTTCAAACCGCTCGATGACGTGCGTGGTTCCGCCGCCTACCGCCAGCTCGCGGCGGCCAATCTACTCGAACGCCTGCGCCTGACGATCGACCACGACGCTACCCAGGAGGTCTGCCTCGATGCGTACGCTCACTGATCTCTCACGTTCACCGGTAGGCCCAGAAACACCCGAGCGCCCCGCAGCACAGACGCCCGCCCGCCATGCGCCCGCGCATGACAGCGCCACATTGCATGTCACCGGCCGTGCGCGATATCTCGACGATCAACCCGCGCCGGCGGATGCACTACATGTCGCGGTGGGACTGAGCCCGACCGCATGCGGCAGACTCACGCAGATGAATCTCGACGCGGTACGCCGTGCCCCTGGCGTCGTCGACGTCATCACCGTCGTCGATATCCCCGGCAAGACCGACGTCGGCCCTGTGTTTCCGGGGGACCCGCTACTCGCCGATGCCGAGGTGCGCTATGTCGGGCAGCCACTGTTCGCGGTGGCCGCCACCGATTTCAAGGCAGCCCGCCGCGCCGTGACACTTGCCGAGGTCGAGATCGATGCTCAGCCCGCACGACTCGACGCTGTTGCCGCCGCCGAGGCCGAGGAATGGGTCCGCCCACCGCATGTTCAGCAAAGCGGTGACTGGCAACAGGCGCTTGCCGGGGCCACTCACGTGCTCGAGGCCGAACAATTCGTCGGTGGGCAGGAGCACTTCTACCTCGAGGGCCAAGCCTGTCTGGCACTGCCCAACGAGGACGACGGCGTCACCGTGCATACCTCCAGCCAGCATCCCAGTGAAGTGCAGAAACTCATTGCCGAAGTGCTGGGCGTAGCGTTGCATGCCGTAACCGTGGAAGTACGTCGCATGGGCGGCGGCTTCGGCGGCAAGGAAACCCAGGCCGCACCGTGGGCGTGCCTGGCCGCGCTGCTGGCCCGCCGTACCGGGCGTGCCATTCGCCTACGTCTACCGCGCGGCGATGACATGCGCGCCACCGGCAAACGCCACCCCTTTCATAACCGCTATCGGTTGGGAGTCGACGCCCAGGGCATATTGCTGGGAGGCGAGATCACCACCATCGGCGACTGCGGCCACTCGCCGGACTTGTCCGAAGCCATCGTCGACCGTGCCATGTTCCATGCCGATAACGCCTACTCGCTGGGTGACGCCCGGGTCACCGGGATTCCCGCGCGGACGCACAATCCGTCCAATACCGCTTTTCGCGGCTTCGGCGGCCCCCAGGGCATGATGATCGTCGAGCGCGCCATGGACGATATCGCACGGCACCTGGGCGAAGACCCACTCACGATCCGCAAACGTAACCTCTATCGTCCCGACCGAGACGTCACCCATTACGGACAACACGTCGAACAGACCGCGCTGCTGCACGAAGTCGTCTCGCGGCTCGAAACCGACAGCGACTACTGGGCACGACGCGACGCCATCCGCACCTACAACGCCCAGAGCACGATCCTCAAGAAGGGTCTGGCGCTGACCCCGGTGAAATTCGGCATTTCGTTCACCGCCAAGCACCTCAATCAGGCTGGCGCGCTATTGCACATCTATACCGACGGCAGCGTGATGATCAATCACGGCGGCACCGAGATGGGCCAGGGGTTGCACACCAAGGTCGGGCAAGTCGTGGCGCGTGAGTTGGGGCTCGACAATAGCGCCGTGCGTATTACTGCCACACGCACCGACAAGGTGCCCAACACCTCGCCGACCGCCGCCTCCAGCGGCGCCGATCTCAATGGCATGGCGGCCCGCAACGCGGCCATCCAGGTGCGCGAGCGGCTTTTCGATTTCGCCGCTGAACACTTTTTTCAAGATCAGCAGTTCGATCGCGAAGGCATGCGTCTCGAAAACGGCGAGCTGGTCGCCGGTAGTGGCGAGAACGGCGAGAACGAGCGCCGCATCGCCTGGGGCGAGCTCATCCAGGCCGCTTATCTGGGGCGCGTGTCGCTCTCGGCGACGGGGTTCTATGCCACGCCGTTGATTCATTACGACCGCGCCGCCGGCCAGGGGCGCCCCTTCTACTACTACGCCCATGGTGCGGCCGTCTCGGAGGTCGTCGTCGACACGCTGAGCGGCGAATATCGCGTCACCCGCGTGGATATCCTGCACGACGTCGGCGACTCGCTGAACCCGGCGATCGACACGGGCCAGGTCGAAGGCGGATTCATTCAGGGCATGGGCTGGCTGACCAGCGAGGAGCTCAAGTGGGACGCCTCCGGTCGCCTGCTGAGCGACGGGCCGGCGACCTACAAGATTCCCACCATCGGCGATACACCACCCGACTTTCGCGTCTCGCTGCTCGAGGGACACCCCAATTCGCAGGCCAGTTTGTACCGCTCCAAGGCGGTGGGCGAGCCGCCCTTCATGCTAGCGATCTCGGTGTGGTCGGCGCTACGCGACGCACTATCGAGCCTCGCCGATTATCGCGTGAGCCCCGCGCTGGATACACCGGCCACGCCGGAACGCGTACTCTTCGTCGCACAGGCCCTGCGTCAGGCCGCTGAAACGAAGACACCAGCGGAGACACCACAATGAGCGCCGAGACCTGGCACAGCGCCCTGCACCGTCTGCAAGGCGAGGCCGCGCCTCACGTGCTGATCAGCGTGGTCGGTGCCGAAGGCTCCACGCCGCGCGAGCCCGGTGCCAAGATGGTGGTGACCGCCGAGACCAGCCACGACACGCTCGGCGGCGGTCGCTTCGAGTACCAGGCCATCGCCTGCGCACGCGACATGCTCGCCGCCAGCGCGCGTGGCGAGCAGCCAACCACGCCACGTCTCGAAGCCTTTCCCCTGGGCGGCCGCAGCGGGCAGTGTTGCGGCGGTCATGTCAGCTTGCTGTTCGAGTGCTTCGCGGGCGCCGAGCAGCACATCGCCATATTCGGTGCCGGCCACGTCGCGCAAGCACTCGTGCCCTTGCTGACACCGCTTGCCTGGCGAATACATTGGTTTGACAGTCGTGCCGACGCCTTCGCGGCACTCGCGCCCTCGCCACGCGTCGATTGCCGTTGCCTCGACGAGAACGCCATCACGCCGGCCATCGAGACGGCCCTGGAAAGCCTGCCGCATGGTGTCCATGCGCTCGTCATGACCCATGATCACACTCAGGACCGCCGCCTCGTCGACGCCTTGCTCAACCATGCCGGCATAGCCTCCATCGGCTTGATCGGCTCGCAAAGCAAGTGGGCGAGTTTCCAGCGTCCCCTGCGCGATGCCGGGCACGACACGAACGCGCTGGCGCGGGTACGCTGCCCGATCGGCATCCCCGGTGCGGGCGGCAAGCGGCCCTATGAGATCGCGTTGGCCATCGCCGCCGAATTACTGACCTTTGCCCCGGCCGAGACCCACGCGTCACAGCGTGGAGTGACGCCCACCACCTGGCGCCAGACGACTGGCCAAGGTGTGCACCTCTGAGGCCGATAGCAGAGCACTGTTTTCGTCATTTTCCGTTTACAAGAGCGTTTCCATGACCCACTCCCGATTGCTACGCGGCGCCGTGCTGACCTTCAATGCCGATCCCGGCGAAGCCCCGACCCCGGAAGCTGATAGCTTGCACTATTGGGAAGATGGCGCCGTGTGGGTAGAAGATGGCCGCATTCGCGCTGTCGACGACTTTGCCGCCCTCGCTGCGCATGTGCCCGAGAAAATCGAGCTCGTCGACTACCGCGGCAAGCTGATCATGCCCGGCTTCATCGACAGCCATGTGCATTATTCGCAGCTCGATATCATCGCCTCGTTCGGCCGCGAACTGCTCGACTGGCTCAACGACTACACCTTCCCCGCCGAATGCCGTTTCGCCGAACGCGCCCATGCCGCAGACGTCGCCGAGCGCTTCCTCGACGAGATGCTGCGCGGCGGCACGACCACCGCTCAAGTATTCTGCACCTCGCACCCCGGATCGGTGGACAGCATCTTCAGTGCCGCCGGCAAGCGCCGGTTGCGCTTGCTGGCGGGCAAAGTCCTGATGGATCGCCACGCCCCGGAGGCGCTCACCGACACCGCCACCGGTGGCATCCGCGATAGCGAGCGGCTCATCGCCGACTGGCACGGTAAGGATCGTCTGGCCTATTCGCTGACGCCGCGTTTCGCCCCGACATCGAGTCGCGAACAACTCGATGCCGTGGGGGGCGTGCTGCGCAACGACCAAAGCCTGTATCTACAAAGCCATCTCTCGGAGAACCGAGGCGAACTCGCCTGGGTCGCCGAGCTATTCCCTGAATGCCGTGACTACCTTGCCGTCTACGAACGTTATGGACTAGTCGGCCCGCACAGCACCTACGCGCACGGCATTCATCTCTCCGAGGACGAGCGCGCGCGGCTCGCCGATGCCGGCGCCAATATCGCCTTCTCGCCGACGTCCAACCTGTTTCTGGGCAGCGGGCTCTTCGATCGCCTCGCCACCCGTGACGCCGGCGTCGTCACCTCGCTAGCCAGTGACGTGGGGGCCGGCACCGGGGTATGCGGCCTGACGACGCTGCAAGGCGCGTATCAGGTCGGCGCCTTGCTTGGGCAGCCGCTGACCGCCTGGCAGGGACTTTATCGGCTTACGCTGGGCAATGCTCGGGCGCTGCACCTCGATCACTGCATCGGTCGCGTACAAGCGGGGCACGAAGCCGACCTGGTGGTGCTGGATATGGCCGCTACACCGTTGCTGGCGCGTCGCACCCAAGTGGCCGAATCACTCGGCGAGCGGCTCTTCGCGCTGATGATGCTGGGTGATGACCGCTGCGTGTACGCCACCTGGGCCGATGGCGACCTAGTGCACCAACGTGATGCACGCGATCACCGTGGAGCACCAATGGAGCGCGCAGCCGCACATTCATGAAGCATCGATCCTCGCCAGCGCCCAGGCATGCGGCGAGCCTGGCGATGGCACACACTTGGCACTCCTATTGCTTATGCATTGCAGCATGATTTTGTATACATAAAGCCCGCCGCACGATCGGGCACAAGGAGCCAAGCCATGTCAGTCGATCAACCCCTCTACCGACTCGAGGATCGCCCCGGGCCGCTGGCCGCGCTACTCGTCGCCGTACAACACGTCCTTGCCAGCTTCGTGGGGATTATCGCGCCCAGCCTGATCGTCGGCAGTGCCTTGGGGCTCGACCAGTACATGTCGTATCTGATCAGTATGGCGCTGTTCGTCTCGGGCGTGGCGACATGGGTGCAATCCCAGCGCCTCGGGCCGCTCGGGTCGGGGCTCTTGAGTGTTCAGGGGACGAGCTTCTCGTTCGTGGCCGCGCTGATTGCCGCCGGCGAGACAGCGCGTGCCGGCGGCGCCAGCGACGAGGCCGTCATCGCGACGTTGCTCGGCGTTTGTGCCGTGGGCAGTTTCATCGAGATCGCCCTCGGCGGCATGCTGCATCGCCTCAAGCGCATCATAACGCCCACCGTGACCGGCGTGGTCGTGACCTTGATCGGCCTCTCGCTGGTCAAGGTCGGCGTCACCGACATGGCCGGCGGGGTCGGCGCCGAGGATTTCGGCAGCCTCACCAACCTGGGCCTCGCGGCGCTGGTGATCATCGTGGTGCTGGCTTGTCAGATGTCCCGACACACTTGGCTGCGCATCGGCTCGGTGTTCTTCGGGCTCGTCATTGGCTGTCTCGTGGCCGCGTTTACCGGCCAGTTCGAAGGTCGTCCCGAGGCACTTGAATGGTTCGCCCTGCCGCAGCCGCTGCGCTTCGGCATCGGCTTCGACTGGACGGCCTTCATCCCCGTGGCGTTCATCTTCCTGGTCACCGCCATCGAGACCGTAGGCGATCTCACCGGCACGTCACGCGCCTCGGGCGAGCCCGTCAGCGGCCCAGTCTATCAACGCCGGATACGCGGCGGCGTGCTGGCCGATGGCGTCAACTCCTTGATCGCCGCACTGTTCAATACGTTTCCGAACACTACCTTCAGCCAGAATACCGGTGTCGTGCAGTTGACCGGTGTGGCCAGTCGCCATGTGGGGCGCTACGTCGCGGTCATCCTGCTGTTGCTGGGCCTCATTCCCGCCCTCGGCACTCTGCTGCAGTTCATTCCACGCCCCGTGCTCGGCGCCGCGACGACCTTGATGTTCGGCCTGATCGCCGTCTCCGGCATCCGCATCCTCAGCGATCAGACGATGACCCGCAAGACAATCATGACCATCGCCGTGTCGCTGGGCATGGGGCTCGGCGTCCAGCTCGTTCCCGAAGCTCTCACCGGGCTTCCCGAGACCGCCGAACGGATCTTCTCTTCGCCGATCACCACCGGCGGGTTGACCGCCATCCTATGCACCCTGTTGCTGCCCGGCAGCACCGGGAACGCCGAGGAGCCCGCCGACGCAACGCCACGCGCCACGGCACCCAATCAGTCTTCGTAAGCCATAACGATCTCGTGACCCATAACAATCGATCGAAGGAGTTCGCCATGTCTCGCTCAGCACAACACACGCCTCCCTTGCACGTTCTCGTCGTCGGCGCGGGGATGGGCGGCCTGAGTACCGCGCTTGCCTTTCAACACCAGGGCCACAGGGTCACCGTCGTCGAGCGTGTCCAAGAAATACGCCCGATAGGCGCGGCCATTTCTCTATGGCCCAACGGGGTCAAGATCATGCACCGCCTGGGGCTCGGCGACACCATCGAGCGGCTCAGCGGCGAGATGACCCGCATGCGCTATCTCACCCATCATGGGCAGACCTTGACCGATTTCAGTCTCGCGCCGCTGTTCGAAGACGTCGGGCAGCGCGCCTGCCCCATCGCGCGCGCCGCTTTGCAGCAGACACTCTTCGAGGCAGTGGGTGACGCGCATATCCAGCTCGGGCGTTGTTGCCACGATTACACGCTGACGGACGACGGCGTCACGGCACATTTCGAGGATGGCGGCAGCCTCGACGCCGACGTGCTGGTAGTCGCCGACGGCACGCACTCACGGCTGCGCGGCAAGCTCACCGGGCACGCCGTGGAGCGCCAGTACGTGGGGTACGTCAACTGGAACGTGCGTGTGCCCGCTGACGATGATCTGGCGCCGCTCCACAATTGGGACCAATACGTCGGCGATGCCAAACGCGTCTCGTTGATGCCTATGGGCAGCGGCGGTAACGACCAGGGCACGCAGGAATTCTACTGTTTCTTCGACGTGCCCTTGCCCGCCGGCACGCCAAACGATCCGCAGCACTATCGCGATGAACTGCGCGAGTATTTCGCCGGCTGGGCCGAGCCGGTACACGCCTTGATCGAGCGCTTCGATCCTCAGCGCATGGCGCGCCTCGAAATCCACGATATTCCACCCCTCGATACGCTCACCGCGCCCCGCGTGGCGTTGCTCGGCGACGCCGCGCACGGCATGTCGCCGGATCTCGGCCAGGGCGGCTGTCAGGCCATGGAAGATGCCTGGGTGCTGGCCGAGGCCGTACAGCATGCCCTTGATGCGCACACCGACACCTCGACGGCGATTGCCACGGCACTGACGCACTACGATGCCGCGCGTGTCGAGCGCGTCGGCGAAATCGTCTCCCGTGCACGCAAGCGCGCGGGGATGATCCATGGCCTGGACCCCGAGCAGACCCGCGCCTGGTATGACGAACTCGCCCACGAAGATGGCGACGCCATCCTCGCAGGACTCAAGAAGACCGTTGTCGGCGGGCCACTGGGCTAAACGTCGAGACTGAAATCTCCGCAGACAACGTAAGCTTCTCTTAAGCGTTACCGTGCGAGCGTTGCGATTATTTCATCCCCGCCATCGGCAGGTATCTCATGGATTGGTCGCAACGTCGCATTCTCATCACGGGCGCCGATACACCTTTCGCGGAAGTTCTCATCGATTGGTTACTACCACGCGGCGCCCTGTTATGGACGCTGGACGAAAACCAGACCGCACTCGAACGACAAGTGCGCGGCGTGCCGACGCGTATTCATCCCATCGTGGCCTCACCATCAGCCCTGCAGCAACGCCAGCAATGCCAAGAGATCGCGGCGCGTGCCGGCATCGAGATGCTGATTCATGTGCGATCGCCCGGCTCGGATGATGCCCTCAACATCGAAGGCGCGCTGCACGTCGATATCGGCCTCGTCACGACAAGCGAGGCCCGGTCACGGCGCCCATGTGTCTCGCGGGTCCGGGAGGCGTCGCGGCCGGACAGACTCGCACTTAGCGTCGCCCCCTCCCCGAGGCGCGCCCGCTTTTCACACCTGGCGCCCGAGGACATTCCACATGTCTATCACTTGGCGGCACTGCACCACGCCACACGCCGCGTGATACAGGCCATCGAACGACACCATCGCCCTTCCCTTGCGGCCCGATGGCGAGACTACATGCATGCCAGCCAGCGTCGGCGCGCAGCGGTCGATGGCTTCAACACGTTTTAAGAAAGACTTAAGCTTTACGCAGCATGCTACGCTGGCGCCAATGCCGAGGAGGCTCCATGCGTATACTCTTGGTCGAAGACGACCCCCTGCTGGGCGATGGCATCAAGACCGCGCTCACCCGCGAAGCCTATACGGTGGATTGGTTCAGCGAAGGCCATCATGCTATCGAAGCTGCCCAAAACGAAGCGTTCAGCGCCATGATCCTCGATCTGGGTCTCCCCGACATGGATGGCATGGCGGTGCTCGAAGGCCTACGCAAGGCTTCCTCCTCACTGCCGATTCTCATCCTTACTGCGCGTGACGCCGTCGAGGAACGTATACGTGGCCTCGATGCCGGCGCCGACGACTACGTGCTCAAGCCGTTCGATCTGCAGGAATTACTCGCGCGCCTACGCGTCATGTGGCGGTGCTCGCCTCGTATTTGATTACCGATCACGAGCTGGAAGAAATGCTCGACACCCAGCTCAGCCTACACAGCCGCATCGTCGCCGGTCAGCTACCGGACGACGCCAGCGATGCCACGCTCGCCAATTTGGCCAACCGTCTCGACATTCCCGATTATCCGGCACGCACCTATCGCGATGGCCGGCCCGTCGCGCTCGAAGGCGATGACGGCACGCCGGCCAAGCTCTATCACGAGGAAGAACGCAAACTCGCGCTGGGATTCTGGGAGCCCGACAAGACACCACGCCTGCTCCAGGGGAAATGGACACAAGATGCCACTTTCCCCGCCCCCGACGAAGAAGGCTTCCGCTGGGTCGACTACGCCGGTCACCGCTGGCGCGTCTTCAGCATGTTCGACGAGCGCAACAACCTGTGGATCAGCATGGGCCAACGCGGCAATTTCCAGCGCGAGATCGTCGAACGCATCACCTGGAACAACCTCATTCCCTTGCTGATTTTGTTGCCGGTCATGCTATGGCTGATGAACCGTATCATCCGCCGTGGCTTGCGTCCCATGCAGCGCCTCTCCGACCAGGTCAAAGGGCGGCATGCTCGTGATCTTCGGCATATCGAGCTCGACGTTCCCCGCGAACTCGAGGGACTGCATCACTCATTGAACGACTTCATCGAAAGGTTGGGCGAAACCCTGGAACGCGAACGTCGCTTCACCGCAGATGCCGCCCACGAATTGCGTACCCCGTTAGCCGCGCTGCGTATCCAGCTGGACAACGTCAAGGCCGGGGAGACCGCATCGTTGCAAAAGGCATATACCGGCGTCGAGCGTTTGCAACGTGTCGTTGAACAACTGCTGGTGCTGGCGCGACTGGATCGCACACCGGATAACCACACCACCCCGATCGACCTCTACCCCATCGTCATAGAACTCATGGCCGACCTGTGGCCTCTCGCTCATGAGCGCCAGCAGCAATTGACGCTCGAAGGACTCAAACAACTGCGCGTGCATGCCGATGAGACCGAAGTCGGCATCCTGTTCCGCAATCTGCTCGATAACGCCCTGCGCTACACGCCCGAAGGTGGCCATGTCGAGGTGGAACTAAGCGAGACCGCGTCAGGCATCGCCCAATTGAGCGTGCGCGACAGTGGCCCCGGCATCCCCGACGAACTGCTCGAGAAAGTCACCGAACGTTTCCGTCGCGCCTCCGACCAACGCACCACCGGTAGCGGCCTGGGGCTTTCAATCGTCGTCGAACTGGCCCAGCGCCAGCAGGCGACACTCCAGCTGCGCAACCGCCCTGAACATGGACTCGAGGCCACCATCGTCTGGGAGATATCCCATCAGCCACGCCGGTAGTCATCATCAAGGCGCACGATATCGTCCTCGCCAAGATACGCGCCGCTTTGCACCTCGATGAGTTCGAGTTCGATGCGACCAGGGTTTTCCAGACGATGGGGGGTGCCCAGCGGGATGTACGTGGATTGGTTCTCACCCAACAGGAAGGTCTCGTCTCCCCGGGTGACACGCGCCGTGCCCGAGACCACGATCCAGTGCTCGGCGCGATGATGATGGCGTTGCAGCGACAGGCGGGCACCGGGGCGTACACGAATATGCTTGACCTGAAAGCGTGCGCCCTGCTCGACGCATTCGTAACTGCCCCACGGGCGGTAGGCACGCCGATGAGCGATGCCCTCCTGACGCCCGAGCGATTGCAGACGCGCGACCAGCGTCTTGACCTCCTGAACGCGGTGACGATCTGCCACCAACACGGCGTCGGCGGTTTCAACGACCACGAGATCCGAGATGCCGAGCGCCGCCACCAAACGTGACTGCGACTGTATCCAGGCGTCTTGCGTATCCTCCGCGATGACGTCACCGCGCAACAGATTGCCGTCATCGTCTTTCGAGGCGACATCCCATAGCGCCTGGTAGGAGCCGACATCCGACCATCCCGCCGTCAGAGGAACGACGACCCCGACGCGGGTCTGTTCCATGACGGCGTAGTCGATGGATTCGGCGTCGCATTCGGCGAATGCATCCGCCTGCGGGCGTAGAAAATCGAGATCTGTCCCGCGCCCGGCCCAGGCCTTTTCTACTGAGGCATGCATGGCGGGCCGCCAATGTCTCAGCTCTTCCAGATAGCGATCCCCACGCAACAGAAACATGCCGCTATTCCAGAGATGCTGGCCGTCATTGGCAAATTCGCGTGCGCGGATGGCATCCGGTTTTTCCACGAAGCGTACAAGCGGCTGCAACCCCGTCGTGACGTCGGCGACCTCCAGATAGCCATAGCCGGTTTCCGCTCGCGTCGGCACGATGCCGAACGTCACCAAGTCACCTCGCCCCGCCGTCGGCAGCGCCGTCTGCAATGCTTCGTGGAAAACCGCCACGTCTTCGAGATGATGATCGGAAGGCAATACCAGCATGGGCGCGTCACGGCCCGCACTGTCTTGGCGCGTCTGCTGGCATAGCGCCGCCAGGGCAATCGCCGGCGCAGTGTCGCGCCCTTCCGGCTCAAGCACGATATCCGCCTCGCAGCCGATCTCACGCAACTGCTCGGCGACCAGAAAGCGATGGGCGTCCGCGCAGACGACGATGGAACGTGCCACCTCGAGCCCTTCCAGGCGCAAAAGCGTGGCTTGCAGCAGGCTCTGCTCGCCCAGCAGCGCCAGGAATTGCTTGGGCGTATCGCGACGCGACAGCGGCCACAGGCGGGTTCCATTACCGCCAGCGAGAATCACGGGCGTCAGCATGGCATCGTCCTCATCAAGGCATATCACTAAGCGTACGGTAACCAGCCGACACGATAGGCGCCAGCCCTGTCATGACCTCGTCTTGACAACCTCCCCCCGCTTCCCGAGGATTAGCGCCTTGTTTCCCGGACGAGGCGGATCGCCACTCATGCCGTTGTATCGTGTCTCGCTCAATGGTGTTGCGCGCTGGTATTACATGCGCACACGCTTTGCGTTCACTTCCCGCCTCGCGCTGTCGCAACCCGGCACGACACAGCAAATGGAAGCAGTGGGCAGCAGTTGCTTCTTTCTCGATGCGACGTCGAATACGCTGTTCAAGCTGGTGGCCGACAAGTACACGGCGCAACGCGAGCCCTTCAAATGGTGGATTCGCGACATCCTGGAGAAACGCCTGCTGGGCGGTTTCGATGCTCTCAAGGAATGGCGAGCCAATGCCTGCATTCGCCAAGCCGGGCTGCGCGCCATCGAATGTCGCGGCGTCGGCGTCGCGCTCAACCCCTTCAATCCGCTGGGGTCGCTGCTCGCCATGGAGTATCTCGACCGGGGCGAGTCCGGCGCGGATTACTTTCGCCGCCAGGACGAAGAGGCACGCCTCGTGTTTCTACGTCGCGTGTGTGACGACGCCGTGGCCTTGATCCGTCACGGCTACTACCATCGCGACTTTCATTATGGCAACTTGCTGCTCAATAATGCAGGCGAGATCGTCTGGATCGACACCCACGTCAAACGCCTTCCGCAAGATGCCGAACAGCGTCGTAACACCATTATTGCCATGCTCAGCCCCACGAAATTGCAAGGCGAGCGTTATCGGGCATTCGCCGAAGCGTATCTGATTCGCCAACTCGCGCTATAGGGATTAGCACGTACCAGGGAAGATATTCATGCCAACGCCCAAACGCTTTGCCTTCGTCATTGCCGATCTATACGGCGGCGGCGCGGAGAAATCGCTGCTTTACACCGCCGACGGCCTTCGTCAACGCGGCCATGTCGTCAAGGTATTCATCCTGCGCGACAAGATCGAACACCGCCTTCCGGAAGGATTGGAGATCGAGAATCTCGGGGTCATCAATCGCTTCAGCAAGCTATTTTCCACCGTATGGATGGAAAGATGGCAAGCCGCGCGTATCGCACGCGCATTAAGCGCCTTTGCTCCGGATGTCGTGCTGTCTTGCTCCTGCGACAAGATCACCCGTCATCTGACATTTCCCAACCTGTGGTTCTGGATCAAGAGCGATATCTCGGCGAAATTCAGCGATCCCAACAAGCGCGCAAAGGCCTTTGCCAAGGTGCATCGCTTCTATAACGGGCGCAACATCGTCGCCGTCTCCCAAGGCGTCAAGGACAACCTGCTCGAGGTCATCGGGCTCCAGCCCGCTGAGATTCGCGCCATCTACAACCCTTACGAGCGTGCCCCCTTCCTGCGCATGGCCGAGGAGCCAGCGGCTATTCCCGGGGGCGAGTATTTGATCAACGTCGGCACTTTCGAGCCGCGCAAGCGCCATGATCGGCTGCTGCGCGCCTACAAAGCCAGTGGCGTCACCACACCACTGATGCTGCTGGGGAAAGGCAAGGGCGATGAAGAAGCCAGGCTACGCGCCATGATCGAGGACATGGGCCTCACCGAACGCGTCCTCCTGCCCGGCTACCAGACCAACCCCTACCCCTTCATTCGCCACGCCAAGGCCTTGATCCTCACCTCGGACGCGGAAGGCCTGCCACGTGCACTGATCGAATCGCTGCTGCTCGACACCCCGGTGGTCAGTGTCGACTGCCCCTCCGGCCCGCGTGAAATCCTCTCGGGGGAACTCGCCGACTTCCTGGTCCCGCGCGAGGACGAAACGGCGCTGGCCGACGCCATCGCGCGCATGGACGCCCATCCAGTCCGCGTGACCGAGGCGCATTACCGCCCGTTTCTGAAGGAAACCGTGCTACCGCAGTTCGAAGCCTTGGCGGAGTAATCGACTCGCTTCGAATGAGACAAACACAGCCACGTAAAACGGCGCCCCGCGAGGCGCCGTTTGCATATCCAACTGACTCGTATATTCCGCTGGTCCGATTCACGCCGACTGCAATGAATCGCCCCGGCCCACGGCGAAGTACAGCAAGCCCGCGCGCTTGACCGCCTGCGGGTCGAACAGGTTGCGCCCATCGACCACCACCGGCATGCGCAGCGTCTGCTTGAGCCAGGCGAAGTCGATGCTGCGAAACGCCTTCCACTCGGTGCAGATCACCAGGGCATCGGCACCTGCCACGGCCTGCTCACGATTCTCGACCAAGGCGAGGTCGTCGCGCTGGCCGTAAATCCGCCGACACTCACCCATGGCTTCCGGGTCGAAGGCTTGCACGCGTGCCCCTGCGGCCCACAACGCTTCCATCAAGGCACGACTGGGCGCCTCGCGCATGTCATCAGTATTCGGCTTGAAGGCCAGCCCCCACACGGCAATCGTCTTGCCGCTGAGATCGCCATCGAATGCCTGAGCAAGCTTGGTAAACAGCGTGGCTTTCTGACGCTGGTTGACGCCCTCGACGGCTTCGAGCAACTCGGCGTGATAGCCGATTTCGCCGGCGGTGCGTGCCAGCGCCTGCACATCCTTGGGAAAGCAGGAACCACCGTAGCCACAACCGGGATAGATGAAGTGGTAGCCGATGCGCGGATCGCTGCCAATGCCGCGACGAATCTGTTCGATATCCGCCCCCAGGCGTTCGGCCATATTGGCGATCTCGTTCATGAAGCTGATCTTGGTGGCCAGCATCGCGTTGGCGGCGTACTTGGTCAGTTCGGCGCTACGGATATCCATGAACATCAGCTTTTCATGGTGACGGTTATAGGGACCGTAGCACTCACGCATCGTCTCGCGCACGCGCTCGGCATCGGTGCCAATGATGATCCGTGCGCCGTGGGTGAAGTCCTCGATGGCGGCGCCTTCCTTGAGGAATTCAGGATTGGAGCAGACATCGACGGTCAGCGAAGAGCCCCGGGCGTCAAGCTCGCCCTGGACGGCATCGCGCACCTTGTCTGCCGTCCCCACCGGAACGGTCGACTTGTCGACGACGACCTTGTCGTCGCCCATGTGCTGGCCGATGCTGCGCGCCACGGCGAGGACGTACTGTAGATCGGCGCTGCCATCTTCGTCCGGCGGCGTGCCCACGGCGATGAACTGCAATGGTGCGAAATCGACGGCGAACGCCGCATCGGTAGTGAAACGCAGACGCCCTTCTTCGACATTGCGACGTACCATGGCGTCGAGCCCTGGCTCGTAAATGGGAATCTCGCCACGCTCGAGGCGTGCGATCTTGTCGGCGTCGACATCCATGCACATGACATCGTGCCCCACATCCGCCAGGCAGGTCCCGGTGACCAAGCCTACGTACCCCGTGCCGAAGATGCTGATTCTCATCGTATGTCGTCCTTTACGTGTCATGTCGTCAAAAAAAGCGTAGGCGCCAAACCCGAGCGGGCATCAAACTTGATAGAACGCGCGGTACCAGTCGACGAAGCGGGCCACGCCCTCCTCGACCTCGATCGTGGGACGGTAACCGACCGCCTCGAAAAGCGCCTCGGTATCGGCCCAGGTACGCGGCACATCGCCCGGCTGCATGGGCTGATAATCGCATTGCGCGGTACGCCCGGTCACGCGCTCCAGGGCGCGCACGAAATCCATCAATGCCACGGGGCTGCCGTGGCCGATATTGTAGAGTGCGAACGGTGCGGTACTTTGATCCGGCGCCGTCGCTTGCCGCTGGGGATCGCCCTGGGGAATCACATCCTGGATACGCACCACGCCCTCGACGATATCGTCAATATAGGTGAAGTCCCGCGACAGCTCGCCGTGATTGAAGATCGGCAGCGGCTCGCCGGCAAGAATCGCCCGGGTGAACTTGAACATCGCCATGTCCGGGCGTCCCCACGGGCCATAGACGGTGAAGAAGCGCAGCCCCGTGGTCGGGATCCCATACAAGTGCGCGTAGCTATGCGTCATCAGCTCGTTGGACTTCTTGGTCGCGGCGTAGAGGCTGATGGGATGATCCACGGCATCGGCGGTCGAGAACGGTACATGCGCATTCTGACCGTATACCGAGCTCGATGAGGCATAGACCAGATGCGGCACCTGCTGCTGGCGACAGCCTTCCAGCACATTGAGATGACCGACGAGATTGGACTGCGCGTAGACATGCGGATTGTCGAGCGAATAGCGCACCCCGGCCTGCGCGGCGAGGTGGATGACGCGATCGAAGCGCTCGCCGGCGAACAACGCTTGCATGGCCGCCTGATCGGCGAGATCGATGCGCGCGAAGCGCACATTGGGCAATGCAGCCAGATCGTCGAGGCGCGCCTGCTTGAGCGCCACGTCGTAGTAATCGTTGAGATTATCGATGCCGACGATAGTGTGGCCATCGGTTGCCAGGCGCTTGGCCACGGCATGACCGATGAACCCGGCCATGCCCGTAATCAGAATATTCATGGGGTTACCGGTCTCTCCTGTGATGGCGCGCACTATAGCATGGCGCTGGGGACGGGCCGATCCATGCACCGCACTTCATTGACGAGGCGCAAGCCAGGCGAGAATACCCACGAACAAGAGCACCAGGGCGAGCAACGAAAGACCGTCGAGCACGTTTTCCAGCGACAACAAGCGCGGATCGTTGGCAACCACCTGATGCGCATTGTGCATGCCCTGCAGGGCCAGTTGGCCCACGGCCGCAATCAGCGTCAGCATCATTCCCAATGGCAGGCTGGCACGCAGCCATGTCGGCAAGCGTGGGAACGACAACTGAGGACGGGAAGCCGGCTGCTTCTGCGTTTTCGCACCGGCCCGCGAGGCACCTTTGCGCGAAGCGGCATTGGCACGCTTGGGTGCGCTCTTGCTATGTGACTTGCTGCGTGACTTGCCCTGTGGCTTATCGGAAGACGACGCACGCCGCCCCATCCAGCGATAGACCAGCATGGTAAAGGCGGCTGTCAGCGCCACCGCAGAAATCAATATGGAAAGGAACAAGGAAAGCGAGGCCATGGAATCCCGTTGTCTTTCGAAGAAGAATATCACTAAGGATACCAGCGATAGCCCCGTGGTTCAGGCTCACTCGAGCGTCTGGTAACACGCCTGCATTCAGTTATCGAGCTCCACCCCCTGAGCTTCGCTGGCCAACTGTCGCAGATGCGCGATCAGCTCGTCGGCGGCGGCAGAGTGCGGCTCCTGACGGCGTGTGATGATGCCGTAGTAGTCCAGCGGCTTGCCGATCACACGTTCGAGCACGACGTATTGCCCGCCCGCCAGCGGCCGCCGCATGACCGAGCGTGGCAACACCGCCAGCATGTCCGAGGACTGCAGCAATTGGAGGGTCGCCTGAATCGACGTGGTTTCGACCACATTGGCGGGCGTAGCGATACCCTCTTCCGCCAGGGCCGATTCGAACACGCCCCGCATGGGGCTCGACAGCGGATGCAGTATCCACGGCCATTGGCTCAGTTCGTCCAGTCCCGGGGCATGATCAAGGCGCGTCAACGGGTGCTCGCGGCGCACCACGACCCGCAGCGGCTCATCCAGTAGCGGCTCGAAGTCGAACACGTTGTGCTGGCTGACATGCGTCAAACGCCCGATAACCACATCCAGGCGCTTGTGCTCCAGTTCGCGCAGCAGGCGGTCGCTGGTCTGCTCCTGCAGACTTACCGAAAGACGCGGCCGATCACGTTTGAGCCGCGCGATGGCCGCCGGCAGGATCTCCGGTGCGGCAGCGGCGATCGCGCCGATCAGCAACTGACCATAACCCCCTTCACGCAGGTCATTGATGTCATCCACCAGGCGTTCCATGTCGTTGAGCAGGATCCACGCATGGCGAATGACCTGCTCGCCCAGCTCAGTGGGCTGCATGGCCCGCGGCAAACGCTCGAAAAGCGCGAAACCGAAGTACGCCTCCAAATCACGCAGCATCTTGCTCGCCGCCGGCTGACTCAAATGCATGGTCCGCGCCGTGGCATGCATATTGCGACTCTCGGCCAAAGTAGTCAGCAACATCAAATGCTTGAAACGCAACCAGGCACAAAGATGTGTATGTGAAAGCTTGTCCGCCGTCATGATTGCCCTTTCCGATAACCTGAGCGAATCACAATGCCATAAACTTCGATTGGATTGTGATTTCAATGCGGCCATAGCCTAAGCGCAACGACATCACGCATTGCTCAACAACAATCACTGCCCTGATCGCCCCAGGGCACAAAGGGAGCGCAGCATGAGTGCGATCATCAACTACCTCACCAAGATACGTTTCGGCGACGATGCCCTGGAGGACCTGGCCGACGAATTGGCCCAGCTCGGTGTCACCACGCCCTTGATCGTCACCGACGCCGGGCTCACTGCCAGCGGCCTGGTCACGCGCGTTCAAGAGGCCATCGGCGGTACACGCCCGGCCCCGGTCTACGACGGCACGCCGGCCAATCCCACCGAAATCGCCATCGAGGAGGCCGTGGCGTATTACCGCGAGCATGACTGCGATGGCATCGTCGCGCTGGGCGGCGGATCGAGCATCGACCTGGCCAAAGGCGTCGCCCTGCTGGCCAGCCATCCGGCGCCGCTGCGGCAATATGCGGTAATCGATGGCGGCGCGGCCCGCATCGGCAGCCAGATATTGCCGTTGGTGGCCATCCCCACCACGGCGGGTACGGGTAGCGAGGTCGGACGCGCGGCCCTGATCAGCATGCGCGACGAACGCAAGCTTGGCTTTCTGTCGCCGCATTTGATCCCGGACGTGGCGATCTGCGATCCACTGCTGACGCTATCGTTGCCACCGCACTTGACCGCGGCCACCGGCATGGACGCCATCGCGCATTGCGTCGAGACGTTTCTCAGCCCGCGCTTCAATCCGCCCGCCGACGCTATCGCCCTGGATGGATTGCAACGCGCCACACGGCATATCCGCACTGCCGTCAGCGACGGCAGCAACCTGGAAGCACGCCGAGAGATGTTGATGGCCGCCACGCAAGGCGCCTTGGCATTCCAGAAAGGGCTCGGTGCAGTGCACTCACTTTCCCACGCACTGGGCGGCTTTCACGATCTCAAACTCCATCATGGCACGCTCAATGCTTTGCTGATGCCTATCGTGCTGCGCTTCAACCAGGATCATTGCGGCGACAAGTTCGCCCGGCTTCGCGACTCGATGGGGCTGGCCCCCGGTACGGATGTCGCCGACGCCTTCACTCAACTCAACATCGACCTGGGCTTGCCCATGCGCCTGAGCGATATGGGCGTCACGCGGGAACGTCTGGCACCGGTCGCCCAATGGGCACTGGAGGACCATTCCACCGCCACTAACCCGCGCCCCCCGTCGCACGACGATTTTCAGCGCATGCTCTTGGAGGCGCTATGAAGATCGCTTTAGAAAATCTTTTAACTAACTGAATAAATAGGAGATTTAACTCACTCTCTAGACTAAAGTCTAGACAAATGAATATTGCGTGCAATGTTCATTAAGGACTAACGTGAAAGACGCATCCCGTGCACGACAACACGTCATGACACGCCAATAACAAGGATCGATCATGCTCAAACTGCACAATAAAGCCGGACTCGCCAGCATCGCTGTGTTGCTCACCGCCATCGCCGGCCCGGCCCTCGCCGACTACCCCGAAAAACCCATCACCATCATCGTGCCGTGGGCCGCTGGCGGCGGTACCGACGCCACCGCGCGCACCATCGGCAAGGCGCTGGAAGAAGAACTCGGCGCAACGGTCAACGTCGTCAACCGCACCGGCGGGAGCGGCGTGGTAGGCCACAGCGCCATCGCCCGCGCCAATACCGACGGTTACACGCTCGGGTTGGTGACGGGCGAGATCAATATGATGCATTGGCAAGGCCTCACCGATCTGACCTACCGTGACTACACTCCCATCGCGCAGATCAACTACGACTACGCGGGCGTTCAAGTGGCCGCCGACGGTCCCTTCGATGACCTCGAAGACCTGGTTAAAACCGTGGACGAGCAACCCAAGGGTACTTACACCGCCTCCGGTACCGGCCAAGGGGGCGTCTGGCACCTGGCATTCGCCGGTTTCTTGATGGACCAAGGCATGGAACCCGACCGCGTCACCTGGATTCCCAGCCAAGGCGCGGCGCCCGCGATGACCGAACTCGCCGCCGGCGGCATCGACATCGTCCCCAGCTCAGTGCCAGAAGGCCGTTCGATGATAGAAGCCGGACGTGCCAACAGCCTGGGGATCATGGCACCCGAACGCCTGGATAGTTTCCCCGATGTCCCCACTGTGCAAGAAGCCATCGGAAGCGACTATCAGATCGGCGAATGGCGTGGCATCGCAGGTCCCAAGGGTATGGATCCCGAGACCGTCGCGACGCTCGAAGACGCACTGAAGGCCGCTTACAACAGCGATACCTATCAGGGCTTCATGGCCAAGCAAGGTTTCGGCACCGAATGGCGCAATGCCGAAGACTTCGGTCAGTTGATGGCGGATATGGACGAACGTTTCGGCAAGATCGTCGAACAAGTCGGCCTAGCCAAATAACCCGGGGGCCACGATGAAAGACTTCCTGCTCGGCCTCGCGTTCATAGTGGCAGGCGCCATCGTCTATGTCGTGGCCCAAGGGTTCCCCACCATGTCGAGCCTGCAATACGGGCCTTCATTGTTTCCCTCCCTCATCGGGGGAGGGTTCATGCTCGGCGGCCTGGTTCTCGCAATCGGCCATATCGGGGCTCTCAAGGGCGTCGCACACGGCATCACCTGGCGCATGGACCGCGAGCAGTTACGCAACATGCTGCTCTCTTTACTGCCGGCACTTGCCATCGTTTTCTATATTCTCGCCAGCGATTGGCTTGGCGCCCTGCTTTGTCTCGCCGCGATCATGTTCGTATTGATGCTGGCAAGGCGCACACCGCTATGGATAGCACTTGGCGTTTCTATCGTCGCGGCACTGGTCATCGATCTGGCGTTTTCTCGCTACCTGCTCATTCCCCTCCCCGAGGGACTGTTGGGCGTCTGGGGGTAAGTAAGTCATGGATGCATTTCTGCAAGGCCTGGCGCTGGTCTTCAATTTTCAGACGCTGTTGGTCATCGCCGCTGCCGCCATATTCGGGGTCTTCGTGGGCGCCGTACCCGGGCTGACCGCGACCATGGCGGTTGCGCTACTGGTCCCCATCACCTTCTACATGGACCCGACACCCGCCATCGCGGCCATTGTCACCACATCCGCCATGGCGATCTTCGCCGGCGACATTCCCGGCACCTACCTCAATATTCCCGGAACGCCCGCCTCGGCCGCCTATGTCGGTGAAGCCCATCAGCTGGCACGACAAGGGCGCGCACGCGAAACGCTGGGCACCAACCTGGTATGTTCCATGTTCGGCGGGTTATTCGGCACCCTGGTGCTGGTGTTCGTTTCACCCTCCCTGGCCGAGGTGGCCCTGCAATTCAGCTCCTACGAGTACTTCTGGCTGGCCTTGCTCGGTTTGAGCTGCTCGATCTTCATCTCCATCGGCCCCAAGACCAAAGCCTTCCTGTCACTGATGGTGGGCTTGCTGCTTTCCACCGTCGGCCTCGACATGATGAGCGGTGCCCCACGCTTCACCTTCGGCATTCCGGATCTGATGGCAGGCGTCAATTTCATCCCCGTGATGATCGGCATGTTCGCACTCAATGAGCTGATGAGCTTCTACGGTTCTCGCAACGAAGGACGCAACGTCCCCGCCGTGCACAAGGACAAGGTCTTCAGCAGCGTTCCCCAGCATCTCGGACGCTATTGGCGCAACCTGCTGCGGGGGAGTTCGATCGGCACGTTGATCGGCGCCCTACCGGGTGCGGGTGCAGATATCGCCGCCTGGATTTCCTACGCCATGGGCAAGAGCCGATCGAAAAACAGAGACGCCTACGGCACCGGCCACATCGAAGGCATCGTCGATGCCAGCTCGGCCAACAACTCCGGCCTTAGTGGCGCCTGGGTACCGGCGCTGGTCTTCGGGATTCCCGGCGACTCGATTACCGCCATCGTCATCGGTGTGTTGTACATGAAAGGCATGAACCCCGGCCCCACCATTTTCATGGACGGTGGCGGTCTCATCTATGCCCTATTCATCGTCTTCTTCATCGCCAACTTGATCATGCTGCCCATCGGCTATATCGCCATTCGTTCGGCCAAGGTCTTCATCCTGACCCCGCGCAAGATATTGATGCCGATCATTCTGTGCTTCTGCATCGTGGGCGCCTTTGCCATTAACAATACGATTACCGATGTCTGGATCATGCTGATCACCGGCTCGGTCGCGTTCATCCTGGCGCGCAACGACTTCCCCATGGCCCCGGCCATCCTCGGCCTGGTGCTCGGCGGCACGCTGGAGAACAACTTCATGAGCTCGATGCTCAAGAGCAACGGCGACCTGCTCAGCTTCTTCTCGCGCCCAATCAGCGCGGGCCTGGGTGCCATGGTCATCCTGATCTGGCTGCTGCCGGTGCTTGTTCGCCTCTATCGCCGTTACCGCGGCACACAATCACCGAGGACGCCATGACCACCTATGCTGCTACACAACTTCATGAGCTTTTGACGGCCCTCTTCGAGGAGGCCGGCGCTCATCGAGAGGTCGCCGACACCACCGCCGACGTACTGGTCGAGGGCGATCTCCTCGGTCACCACACGCATGGCATCAAGCTCGCCAATGGCTATCTCAAGGACCTCAAGACCGGTAAAGCCAGCGGCAACCCCGACACGCTCGAGATGACGGAAAGCAGCCCCGTGGCCGCCGTGATCGACGGGCATTATGTGTTGGGGCCGTACCTGGTCAGGCGCGCGCTGGAACATGCACGACAAGCCGCCGAAGGATTCGGGATCGGTATCGTTACGCTCAAGCGCTCCCATCACATCGCCTGCCTGGCGGCCTATCTGCGCCCCCTTGTCGAACGCGATCTGGTGCCCATCGTGCTGAGTTCGGACCCGTCCGTGGCCTCGGTCGCGCCCTACGGCGGCGTAACCCCCGTATATACGCCGAATCCGCTGGCCATCGGCATCCCGGGTCGCGACAATCCCATGCTGATCGATGTCAGCATGTCGAGCATCACCAACGGCACCGTCAACAAGACCCGTGCCGCAGGTGGTAAGCTCATGCATCCGGCGATCTTGACGCATCGCGGTACCGCCAGCGACGACCCCGAGGACTTTTTCACCACGCCCCCCGGCAGCATTCTGCCACTCGGCGGCCAGGCCTTCGGCCACAAGGGATTCGCTCTGGGGCTGATGATCGAGGCACTGACCTCGGCTCTCGGCGGTTTCGGGCGCAAGGACGCCCCAACCCAATGGGGCGCCTCAACCACTGTAATGGTCATCGATCCAGCACGTTTCGGCGGCACCGATGCCTTCGTCGAGGAAACCGACTTTCTCGCCCAACGCTGTCTTGAGTCCGAGCGTGCCGATCCGGATGTCGCGGTACGCCTACCCGGCCAGTCCGGCCTCGCCAAGCGTCAGTGGTATCTACGCGAGGGAATCCCCCTGCCCGATGATGTCGTCGACGCGCTGCGCCAGGCCGTTGCCGACTCGACGCTGGCAGACGGGACATTGAGCCGCGCACTAGGCCTATGACCGGAGACATAAGATGACACACGACCAGGACAATCCCGACACCAAAACCATCGGCGTCATCGGTACCGGCCTCATGGGCGCACCGATGGCGCGACGCCTCACCGAGGCGGGCCATCGAGTCCGCGCTTGGAACCGCACGCCCGACAAGACAGAGACACTACGCGAGCACGGCATCGAAATCGCCCATTCGGCGAACGATACCGCCACCGGCGCCGACCTCGTCATGGTCATGCTCAGCTCGGGGCCGGTATGCGACGACATCTTGCTGGGCGCCGACGGTGTCATCGCCCACATGGCGCCCGGTGCGATTCTGGTGGTGATGAGTTCGATTCCCGTCGAGACCGCCAGAAGCCAGGCCCAAGCCGCCGAAGCAGCAGGCGTCGGCTATCTGGATGCACCGGTGTCCGGCGGCGAGCGCGGCGCCATCGACGGCACGCTGGCGATCATGGTCGGCGGAGAAGCCGCCACCTACACACAAGCGCAGGCGCTGTTCGCGCCCCTCGGGTGCGACGTGCATGTCGGCCCCGCCGGTAGCGGTCAACTCGCCAAGCTGGCCAATCAGACCATCGTTGCCAACACCATCGCCACGGTGGCCGAAGCCTTGCTGCTCGCCGAACGCGGTGGCGCCAATCCCGCCAAGGTACGCGAGGCCTTGCTGGGCGGCTTCGCCGACTCGACGATTCTGCAGGTGCATGGCGAACGCATGCTCAAGGAAGACTTCCGCCCCGGCGGGCCCGCCAAATGGCAATGGAAGGACACGCAAACCGCCCAAGCGCTCGCAGACGAATTATCGCTCGAGCTTCCGGTATCGCGCCTGGTGGATGGCTTGTTCGGGGATCTGGTCGCGCACGGCGACGGCGAGCTGGACCATAGCGCCCTGATCCGCGAGCTGCGTCGGCGCAACGGCGAAAGTCCGCGCTAATCGGCACCGAGCCGTTAAGCTGGCGGCAGGTTGTTTTGTCGAGCACTCAGGAAGACGCGACCTCGCGCAGATAGGCTGGCACCGCCATCTTGCCCGCATCGCGAAAATCGGCCAGACGCGCCTGAACCTGGGCTTCGGAGCGTGCCAGATGTTCTTCGAGGGCTCGCCCCGCCGCGTCGCCGTGACGGTCACGGGCCTTTTCGAACACATGCCGGTGCTCGTCGAAGAACGGCGCTACACTGGGCAGCTCGATCGACGAACCCAGCAGATGCTTGCTGATCAATAGAATCGGCCGCGTGCGCCGCAACATGGTCATGATTTCGGCGTTGTTGCCGCACATCAGCGCTTCGTGGTGCAGGTCATTCTCGAGGGCATCGAGCAATGCGCTGGGCACCTGAGGATAATCGCGCGCGGCCTCGTCCAGACGCGTCAGATAACGCTGTATGTCCGCATCGCTCAACGTCTCGGCGGCACGGGTCATCATGAACGGCTCTAGCTGACGGCGTGCCTGGTAAAGATCATGCAGGCGCGTGTCGTCCAGCGGCACCACCGTCCAACTGCTGTACTTGACCTTCTCGACCACCCCGATGCTCTGCAGATACAGCAGGATGCGATGCGTCAGGGTCCGGCTCACCGACAACGAGCGCGCCAGTTGCAGTTCGTTGAGCTCGAAGCGTCCTTTCATCGAGCACAGCACCACGTCGCGCTCCACGCTTTCGGCATGCGCGCGCCAAGTATCCGTGCGCTCGATACGCGAGGCGCGAAAATCGCCCTTGCCCAGCGAGCGGCGCACCGCGTCGCCGGGTTGCGCACCGACCTGGTAACCGCGTCCCTCGAAACGACAGATCCATCCTTCCTCGTGAAGACGGGCCAGGGTCTGACGCACCGGCGAACGGCTCATCGCGAAGTGCTCGGCGAGATGTCCTTCCAGCAGCACCAATCCTGGCTCGAGACGCCCATCCTCGATGGCCTGGCGGACTACCCGATAAAGTTGATCCTTCAACGATCTGGCCATGCGTCTGGCGTACTCCTCCGAGATTATTGTGCGCACACGCGTGGTTCGAGCGCTCTTGAGCGTGATGGCAGCGCGGCGTTCGTCACGTGATCGCGCCGACCATCCAGGGCACGAACTCATTGCTGCCATACCCCAGCGATTCGCTGGCACTGGCATCGCCGGACGCGACGGCGATGATACGCTCGAAGATCACCTCGCCCATCTCTTCTACCGAAACCTCACCGTCGATGATGGCGCCGCAGTTGAGATCCATGTCTTCTTCCATGGTCTCATACATGTGCGTGTTGGTGGCCAGCTTGAGACATGGCGCCGGTTTGAACCCCGAGACCGAGCCACGTCCGGTGGTGAAGCACACCACGGTCGCCCCCGAGGCGATCTGCCCGGTGACCGAGGCCGGGTCGTAACCGGGGCTGTCCATGAAATTGAAGCCCGGTACCTTGAGCGGTTCGGCGTACTCGAGCACATCATTGAGGCTCGATGCCCCGCCCTTGGCCACCGCCCCCAGGGACTTTTCCAGAATCGTCGACAGGCCTCCGGCCTTGTTGCCTGGAGAAGGATTGTTGTTGAGTTCCGCACCGTTGATCTCGGTGTAATGCTTCCACCAGGCGATGCGATCCAGCAGCTTGCGCGCGACGTCCACGTCCACCGCGCGATCCAGCAGCAGATGCTCGGCGCCATAGATCTCCGGCGTTTCGCTCAGGATTGCACTGCCCCCGTGACGCACGATCAGATCGGCGGCGTGGCCCAATGCCGGGTTGGCGGTGATACCCGAGTAACCATCCGAACCGCCGCATTGCAACGCTACACTCAAGTGTTTGAGCGGCGCAGGGCGGCGCACATCGCGCTCATGCCCGCGCGCCATCTCCAGCACCTTGTCGCAGGCCATCTGAATGCTCGCCCGAGTACCGCCGACCTGCTGAATGTTGAAGTAGGCCAAGCGCGCCCCCTCCTCCAGCCCCGACTTCTCGACCAGTTGCTTAACCTGGTTGGTTTCGCAACCTAGCCCGATAAGCACCACATGCGCGAAGTTGGGATGCCGCGCATAGCCCGCGATGACGCGCTCGAGAAATGCAAATCCCTCGGACTCGGTATTCATCGCGCAGCCCGAACCGTGAGTGATCGGCACCACGCCATCGAACCCCAAGGCCGAGATATCACCCTCCGCATTGAGCCGTTCGGCGGCGACCTTGGCCACGGTCGCCGAGCAGTTCACGGTGGACAGGATGCCGATGTAGTTGCGCGTGCCGACCTGCCCATTGGCACGGTAATAGCCCATGAAGGTGCGCTCCGAATCGCTCACCGGCGTGCGCGGAAAAGGTTCGAAACCCTCCAGCGAGGTATCGCGCTCGAGCATGGCGAGATTGTGGGTATGCACGTGCTCGCCGACAGCGATAGCGCGGCTCGCCCGACCGATGACCTGACCGTACTTGATGACCTTGTCGCCTTCGGCGAGCGCTGTCAGTGCCACCTTGTGCCCCGCATCGATATTGTGACGCGCCACACACTCGTCGCCCCCCAGCGGCAGACCTTCCGGGACGGCACGCGTGGCGACGCCCACGTTATCGGCCGCGTTGAGTCGGATGACCGGCGGTGTCGTATTGATGAGCTGCATGAGGACCTCGCTGACAAGGACACGCCTCGCCGCCACGGAGGAGGGACGCATCGATTTCTGGGACTGGCTTTTTGTGGGACTGGCTTTACGCTCACTTTATTGAATATTGCACACAATGTTCAATTAAAATCTTATCGCACCCAAAGCGGTCCCGCGAGATCTCTCACCACGCGATAACCAGAAGAAATCAGCACAACAAAATTGCGATTGGCCTGTTATTGCTAGTTCGCCTTAGTCTGATTCTGAAAAACACTCATTGACGCGGCGCAGACCGCTCTCTCTTCAGGACACTGGATCATGACCACGATCACCCACCTTCAAACGCGAGATATTCGCTTCCCTACCTCGCGTCAGCTCGACGGCTCGGACGCGATGAACGAAGCGCCGGATTATTCGGCTACCTACGTAACCCTGACCACCGATGCCGACGACACGCACCAGGGCCATGGCCTGACCTTCACCATCGGCCGCGGCAACGATGTCTGCGTCAAGGGCGTCGAGGCACTGGCCTCGCGCATCGTGGGACGCGAGCTGGAGGCGATCACCGCCGACATGGGTACCTTCTGGCGCGATCTGACCAGTGGCGATAGCCAACTGCGCTGGCTGGGGCCGGAAAAAGGCGTCATGCACCTGGCGGCAGCGGCCATCGTCAACGCCGTATGGGATTTATGGGCCAAGCGCGAAGGCAAGCCGGTCTGGAAGCTGCTGGCGGACATGTCCCCCGAGCAGTTGGTCCAATGCCTGGACTTCCGCTTCGTCACCGACGCCCTCACCCCGCAGGAAGCCATTGCCTTGCTCAAGCGCCAGGAGGCCGGCAAGGCCGAACGCGAAGCGCACATGCGCATCGAGGGGTACCCCGCCTACACCACCTCCGCCGGCTGGCTCGGTTACTCCGAGGAGAAGGTGCGTCGCCTGGCGCGCGAAGCGCTGGCCGAAGGCTGGACGCACTTCAAGCAGAAGGTCGGCGGCAACCTCGAAGAGGATCGCCAGCGCGCCCGCATATTGCGCGATGAAATCGGCTGGGACCGCGCGCTGATGATGGACGCCAACCAGATGTGGGAAGTGGATGAAGCCATCGCCAACATGCGCGACCTGGCGGAATTCGATCCGCTGTGGATCGAAGAACCCACCAGCCCCGACGATATCCTCGGCCATGCCGAAATTCGTCGCCGTCTCGACCCCATGGGCGTCGCCACCGGCGAGCACTGCCATAACCGCGTGATGTTCAAACAGCTATTGCAGGCCGACGCCATCGACTATTGCCAGATCGATGCCGCGCGGTTGGGCGGGCTCAACGAAGTGATACTGGTGCTGCTGATGGCCGCCAAGTTCGACGTACCGGTTTGCCCGCACGGCGGTGGCGTAGGGCTGTGCGAGTACACGCAGCACATTTCGCTGTTCGACTATATCGCGGTCTCCGGCTCGCTGGACGGTCGCATCCTCGAATACGTCGACCACCTCCACGAGCATTTCGTCGATCCAGTGCGCATTCACCAGGGGCGCTATCAAGTACCGGAGGCTCCCGGTTACAGCATCACCCTGCATGACGACTCTCTCGAGCGTCATCGTTATCCCGAGGGAGAGGCCTGGAAAACGCCTTCCAACGAAAATTAATTGGCCATCTACGACTAACGATGAAGTCTCAAAGGGGGGCATCTAGGTGTATGTTCAACATTAAGATGATCAAGAGCAGACACAGCGTCTGCCAAGGACATCGTGTGACCCATCAGTAAGCAAGGGTTTCTGGTGCAGGTTGCAATGATACCGGTGTCATTCGTGACACACATGCCAGCACTAACCATCAGTTCCAGGAGGACAGGATGACAACAACCACAACGACACGCTTTGTTTCGGTCGTCGGCGGCGCCTTTCTCGGCTTGACCGCCTTGAGTGCCTCCGCGGCGACCGAAATGCCTGACTTGCCGGACGTCACAGGCGACAAGGTTCAAGCCGATGGCGACTTCAAGATCAAATTCAGCATCGGTACCACGGAATCCGGCGCGCAATATCGCGGTCTTCAGTACTTCGAGAAGATGGTCGAGCAACGCAGTGATGGCCACATCCAGGTCGACCTTTTCCCCGGTGCCCAATTGGGCGATGACCGCCAGGCGACCAGTGCACTGCAGGCAGGCACGCTGGAAATGACCATGCCGTCCACCTCGCCGCTGGTGAACATGTTCCCGGAATTCGCGGTCTTCGACCTGCCGTTCCTGTTCCCCAAGCCGGAAATGGCGGATGCCGTGCTTGACGGCGAAATCGGCCAGAAAATGCTCGAAGATGCATCCTCTCAAGGCTTGGTTGCCATCGGCTGGGGTGAAAACGGCTATCGCCAGTTGACCAATAGCCAGCATCCCGTCGAAAAGCCGGAAGATCTCGATGGTCTGAAGATCCGCACCATGGAAAACGAGCTCCATCTGGATATCTGGCGGACCCTGGGCGCCAACCCCACGCCAATGTCCTTCGCCGAGCTTTTCACGGCGCTTGAGCAAGGTGTCGTCGATGGTCAGGAAAACCCCTGGATCACCATCGAGTCGTCCAAGTTCAACGAGGTTCAGGACTACGCCACCGAAACCAACCACGTCTATACGCCGTTCATCACGCTGGTCTCTGCTCGCTTCTGGGACCGTCTGCCGGAAGACTATCAAGCGCTGGTTCGCGACGCCGCCACCAAGATGGGCGACTACCAGCGTGACGTCAGCCGTACGCTGAACGATCAGATCAAGCAGGACCTGAAAGATTCAGGCATGCAGATCACCGAGCTCAGCAGCGACCAGGTCAAGGTCTTCCAGGACACGCTGGAACCGGTCTATGAAGATTGGCGCGAGGATATCGGCGGTGAGCTGATCGACGACATCCGCGAACAGGTGCAGCAAGAGCAAGAATAAGCACCCCGCATCATCAGTAGCACAACTCCGCAGGGAAGGTCGGCCACGCCCTTCCCTGCTTTTGGAACCAACACGATAAGCATCCCCTCCCTGGAGGCTTCATGAAGTCACGTTCGGGTAACGCCTACTTGAACAAGCTGATAAGTGGACTGGACGTCATCATCGGGCTCCTCGTCATAGGCGTGGTCGTCACCGTCTCGATGAACGTCTTCGGCCGCTTTCTATTCAGCTACTCTTTTGCTTGGGCTGCGGAAATCTCACGCCTGTTCTTCATTTGGATGGTGCTACTGGGCGCAGGTATCGCCAGTCTGACCAACGAACACGTCGCCGTGACGCTGTTCAAGGACAAGGCGCCTCCCGTACTGCAAAAGATATTCGCCTCGGTTGCAGCAGCGATCATCTATGCCGTTTGTATCAGTATTTTAATCGGTTTCAACAACCTCATTTCAGGCTACGTTGGAACGACCCCCTTCCTGGGCATTTCCAAGACCGTCCTCAATAGCGCGATGGTGGTCATGGCAATACTCACCATCATCGGTAATACCATTTTTCTCTACAAAGTCTTCAAGCGAGGTGCGGCATGATCCTATGGAGCATTCTCTTAGGGCTGTTCGCTTGCATCGTGATCGGCATGCCGATCTCGTTTGGCTTAGCCGCGATCTGCCTGTTCATCTTTCACTTCGCCGATTACGGCCTCTCCTCGCTGGTATCGGAAGCTGTCAACGGGCTTGACTCATTCCCCTTGTTGGCTATCCCTCTATTCATTCTCGTCGGCGAGGTCATGAGTTCGGGCGGTATCGCCAAGCGTCTGGTACGCCTGGCCAGCGCCATGGTCGGCTTCGTCGCCGGCGGCTTGGGCCAGGTGACCGTGCTGACCTCGATGTTCTTCGGTGGCATCAGCGGCTCCGCCGTGGCGGACGCCTCCGCCGTGGGCAGCATGATGATCAACCCGATGAAAGAGCACGGCTATTCGGGGCCACGCGCCACCGCTATCGTCGTCGCCGCCTCGGTAGTGGGTATCATCATTCCGCCGTCGATTCCGATGATTCTCTTCGGGGTCGTGACCGGCACCTCGATTTCAGAACTGTTCATGGCCGGGATCGTGCCAGGCATTCTGATCACCTTGGGTCTCGCCCTGGCGACGTACTTCCAGTCCAAGAAGACCGGCGCCGCGCAGCCGTTCGACTTCCAGGAACTCATCGCCGCCCTCAAGGATTCGATACTCGCGTTGCTGCTGCCGATCATCATCGTCGGCGGGATCTTGAGCGGTGTCTTCACACCTACCGAAAGCGCCGCAGTCGCCCTGCTCTACGCCGTGGCGGTGTCGATGTTCGTGTATCGCAGCCTCACCTTGAAGAGCTTCTTCTCTTTGTGTGTGACGACCGGCCGCTTGACCGGTGTGGTCTTGCTGCTGTTGGCGTTTGCCAGTGTCCTGGCATGGCTTTTGACTGCCAATATGATCCCGCAAGAGATCGTCGTCATGCTCTCGGAGCTGTCCCAGAACAAGTACTTCATCCTGGGTATTCTGACGATGTTCCTGCTGGTCGTCGGCTTCTTCATGGACCTTACGCCGGCCATGGTCATTCTGGCGCCACTGATGACTCCGGTCGTCGTCAAACTGGGCATCGACCCGGTCTACTTCGGTGTCATGATGTCGTTCATCCTCGGCATCGGCCTGATCACACCGCCAGTGGGCACCGTGCTCTATGTCGGTTGCGGCGTCGGCAAGGTCAAGCTCGAAGAACTGGTCAAGAGCCTGTTGCCCTACTACTTCACGCTGGTCGCCTTGCTTATCGCGTTCCTGGCCTTCCCCGGCCTGGTCCTCTGGTATAAGTAATGCTCTGGTATAAGTAGCGCTCTAGCACAAGTGATATGACAGTGGAGCAAGACATCACCATGCCCATCGCCACGCAAGAACTGCACGACTTTCTCAGCGACTTGCTGGGTAGCAGCGGGGTCATCGATGACCCCGCGGAGTTTGCGCGCTATACCACCGACTGGGCCGGCGACAAGGGCGGCGATCCCTGGATGATCGCTCGCCCTGGCACTCCCGAACAGGTCGCCGACATCGTCGCGTTCTGCCATCGCCACCAGATTCCCATGGTGGCGCAGGGAGGCCACTCAGGTCTCGTCGGCGGCGCGCAACCCGATCCCGAGCGCGGTGAACTAATGATCAGCCTCGAGCGGCTGAACCGAATTCGTCACCTCGATCCCATCAATTTCAGCATGAGTGTAGATAGCGGCTGCATCCTGCAGAACGTCAAGGATGCCGCTGAAGAGGCGGATTGCTACTTCCCGCTCGCCCTGGGCGCACAAGGGAGCTGCCAGATAGGCGGCAACGTCTCCACCAACGCCGGTGGGCTCAACGTGTTGCGCTACGGCATGATGCGCCAACTGGTACTGGGGCTGGAGGTCGTGCTGCCCGACGGACGCTTGTGGAACGGCATGCATGCCCTGCACAAGGACAACCGCGGTTACGACCTCAAGCAGTTGTTCATCGGTGCCGAAGGCACGCTGGGCATCGTCACCGGCGCCGTGCTCAAGCTCGCCCCTCGACCGCAGACCAGCCGCACTGCACTGATCGCCGTGCCCGATATCGCCTCGGTCTTGGCGCTTTACGCCCAGGCACGGCGTAGCTGCTGCGACCTGCTCTCGGCGTTCGAGTTGATTCCTCGTGTGTGCATGGAACTGGCATTCGAAGCCGCGCCGGATCTCCCCGACCCACTCGACGAAGCACACCCGGTCTATGTCTTGATGGAAGTCTCGGCCAGCGGCCCGGCAGATCTCGACACGATGATCGAGCATCTCTTCGAGACAGGGTCGGATCAAGGGAATGTACTGGATGGCGTCCTCGCCAGCAGCGAGACGCAGGCGGCCCAGCTATGGCAGATCCGTGAAAGCATGCTCGAAGGCCAACAGATGCGCGGTGAACACCTGCGCACCGATATCTCGCTGCCCATTTCGTCGTTGACGGCATTCTGCGACGCCGCCAATCACGCCATGGCACAGCACTCGCCGGAGACACAGGTCATCGCCTACGGCCACATCGGCGACGGCAACCTGCACTTCAACCTTCTGCCGCCCGCGAATCTCGATCTCGAAGCCAAAAAGGCCCTACTGCATGAGCTGGAAGGTGTCCTGTTCGATCTCGTCGACGCCCACCATGGCAGCATCAGCGCCGAACACGGCATCGGGCGCGTCAAACAGGTGCCTTTCCTCGAAGATTTGGACGAGACCGAATACACGCTCTTGAAAGGTCTCAAGCAGCTCTTCGACCCGGAGGGGCTAATGGCCGCCGGCCGTATCTTACCGCGTTGATCTTAGGTGTCCCGTTATCTGGGAAACAAGACCGCTACTCCGCGAAAAACACCCGCAGCACATGATCGAGGTGGACTTCCATGGCTTGTCTCGCCGCTGCGGGGTCACGCGCCTCGATCGCCGCCACCAGGCGCTCGTGGTCTTCCTGTGAGCGCTGTGCCATGCCCGTCTCCATGAATAGCTCCTGCAGGCGCCGGAACATGACCCCGTACTGGTGCCCCAGCAGGTGCTTGATCAGCAAGGCATAAGCCGCGTTGCCCGAGGCTTCGGCGATGCGGATGTGCAATAGCCGATCCCCCGCCAGGTTCCCCCCTCCGTGATTGTTATCGTAGATGTTGCGCGTCAATGCCGCACGAATCGCATCCAAGTCCTCGTCACTGGCGTTCATCGCCGCCAACGCCGCATTCTCGGGCTCCAGGTAACGTCGCGCCTGCAATAGGGAAAACGGGGGTATTTCCTCGTCGAGATTGAGCTCGATCTCACTGGCGAACTCAGGGTCGAGCGCCCATGGCTCCTTGCGCGCGGCGGCTTGCATCACCGACCCCGGCGGCATGGCATCGATTTCCTTGACCAATACCCCATGCCCCACGCGCACCTCGACGATGCCCACGACTTCCAGGGCGATCAGCGCCTCACGCACCGACGCTCGGCTGACACCTAATTGCTGTGCCAGTTCACGCTCAGGGGGCAGTAGCGTCCCCGGAGGAAATTCACCGTCGCGAATCAGTTGTTGCAACTGATCGGCGATCTGTCGATACAGGCGCTGTGAGCGAATGGTTTGAATCGGCATCGCATCGTCTCTCCGCACTGCGTTGCGACTAAAGTTGATGGCAATTGACTTGCCACAGGGACCCAGCGCAGCAATGATGAATTGACCATTGGTCAGGCCTCTGGATCTTCGAATGGCTGGCCACGCTATGTTCCCACGTTCAGCAGGGATTCGCCACACCATGAGACTTCAAAACAAGAGGGCACTGGTCACCGCAGCGGGGCAAGGCATCGGTCGCGCCACGGTAGAGCGCTTCCTCGCCGAGGGCGCCAACGTCATTGCCACCGATATCGATACCAGCCTGCTCACCGACCTCGAAGATGCCAAAGTGTACCGACTGGATGTCACGCACCGCGCTGAAATTGACACGCTGGCAAATGAACTTGGCGAGCTCGATATTCTATTCAACTGCGCCGGCATGGTGCCGGGCGGCTCGATACTGGAATGCGACGATGCCACCTGGGAGCAGAGCTTCGGCCTCAACGTGACCGCCATGTTCCATATGATTCAGGCCTTCCTCCCCGGCATGCTCAATCGAGGCGGCGGCAGTATCGTTAACATGGCCTCGCTGGCATCCAGTCTCAAAGGCGTTCCCAACCGCTTTGCCTACGGCACCACCAAGGCCGCCGTCATCGGCTTGACCAAGTCGGTCGCGGCCGACTACATGACGCAAGGCATCCGCTGCAATGCCATCTGCCCCGGCACCGTCGAGTCGCCCTCACTGCATCAGCGCATCGAGGCCCAGGCCCAGCAACAAGGGCGCGATAAAGCGGCGGTCTTTCAGGATTTCATCGACCGTCAGCCCATGGGACGGCTCGGACGTCCGGAAGAAGTCGCGGCCTTGGCGACATTTCTCGCCTCGGACGAAGCAGCCTTCATCACCGGCACCGCGCAATTGATCGACGGCGGCTGGGCCAATTGATCACCGCCTTCGTAACGATCAGCGCCCCGGAAACGGCGCAGCGCTCGTAGCTGTCGTTTATAGCGCCCCGAAACCGGCGCAACGCTCGTAGCTGACCATCAGACTCAAATCGCTAACGGATACATAAGAGGAAATCGCATGAAACTGCTACGTCACGGCCCAAAAGGCCAGGAAAAGCCCGGCATCATCGACGTCAACGGCATCGTACGCGATCTCTCAGGCCAGATCGACGACATCGCAGGTGAGGTGCTCTCCGACGAGAGCCTTGCAAAGTTAGCCAAGATCGATCTCGCCAGCCTACCGGAAGTCGCCCCCGACACCCGTCTCGGCCCCTGCGTCGGCCAGGTCGGCAAGTTCATCTGCATTGGCCTCAACTATTCCGACCACGCTGCCGAAACCGGCGCCGAAGTGCCCCCGGAGCCGGTCGTCTTCAACAAATGGAACAGTGCCATCTGCGGCCCGAACGATGACGTAGAAATCCCCCGCGACTCTCAGAAGACGGATTGGGAGGTCGAACTCGGCGTAATCATCGGCAAGCCAGGGCGCTATATCGATGAGGCCGACGCCATGGATCATGTCGCCGGTTACTGCGTTATCAACGATGTCTCCGAGCGGGAATTCCAGCTCGAGCGCAGCGGCAGTTGGGACAAAGGCAAGGGCTGCGACACCTTCGGCCCGCTCGGCCCGTGGCTGGTGACCCGCGATGAGATCGCCGATCCCCAAGCGCTCGACATGTGGCTGGAAGTCGATGGCAAGCGCTACCAGGACGGCAACAGCCGCACCATGGTCTACCAGATCCCCTATCTGGTGGCATACCTGAGCCGCTTCATGAGCCTGCAGCCCGGCGATGTCATCTCCACCGGCACACCGCCCGGCGTGGGCGCTGGCCAGAAGCCCCAGGTCTTCCTCAAGTCCGGTCAGACCATGCGTCTAGGGATCGAAGGTCTGGGCGAACAGCAGCAACGCTGCGTCAAGAGCTGATTCCACCATCGCTGATCCACGGGACTGACGGGGACTCAAAGCCATGCGAATCGATGCCCATCAACACTTCTGGCGTTACCAGGTAGATGACTTTCCATGGATCGGCAAAAACATGGCCTGCCTCCAGCAGGACTTCTTGCCGCAGAATCTCGCGCCCGCGCGCCACGCATGCGGCATCGATGCCACGATCGCCGTGCAGGCTCGGCCGCGGCTCGATGAGACCGATTTTCTACTCGATCTGGCGGAAACGGATGCTTCGATCGTCGGCGTCGTCGGTTGGATCGATCCCGAAGCCGACGATTTGGAAGCGCAGCTGAGTCGCTGGCAATCGCCCCGATTGTGCGGTTTCCGCCATTTGATTCAGGACGAAGCGACTCCCAGTGACTATCTACGTTCCAAGCACGTGCAACGCAGCGTTCAGACACTGCAACACCGGGAATTCAGCTACGACGTACTGGTCACGGCAGCCCATCTCCCAGCAACCTACGATTTCTGCGCGGCGTGCGATCAGCACACCCTGATTCTCGATCATCTCGGCAAACCCAACATAAAGGGTAGTGAACTCGATGCATGGCGTCGCGAGTTCATGCGGCTCGGCGAGCTGCCCCATGTCGCCTGCAAGCTCTCCGGACTGGTTACCGAAGCCGATTGGCAACACTGGCAACCTCACGAACTGTGGCCCTGCCTTGACGTGGCGCTGGAAATCTTTGGCGAAGGTCGGCTTTTATTCGGCTCCGACTGGCCGGTCTGTCTCGTTGCCGGCAGCTATCACGATGTCTTTGCGCTGATCGATGACTGGGCAGGAGAACGCGGGCTCGACAAACGCAAGCTGTTCGGACTCAACGCGCAGCATCTGTATGGATTGCGCGCAATCGAGCCAACCTCGGAGGAATCCCCCACATGAATCTGGAACTCGAAGACAAGGTCTTTATCGTGACCGGCGGCGCATCGGGTATAGGCGCAGCAATCAGTGAGGCGTTGGCCGCTGAAGGTGCCACGACAGTCATCGTGGCGCGAGACGAGCCTCCAGCGGAGTGGCTAGCTAGCCTCCGCCAATCCGCCACGGTCGAATTCATCGCGACGGAGCTGACAGACGAGAGCGCCTGCCAAGTCGCAGTTGCCCATACAATTGATCGCCATGGTCGCCTCGATGGTCTCGTCAACAACGCAGGCGTCAACGACCGGGTGAGTCTGGAAGCTGGCATTGAGGACTTCCAGGCGTCGCTCCAAAGAAACCTGCTCCACTACTACGCCATGGCGCATTTCTGTCTGCCCCATCTTCGGATCAGCCGAGGCTCTATCGTCAATATTGCCTCGAAAACAGCCTTAACCGGCCAGGGCGGCACCAGTGGCTATAGCGCCGCCAAGGGTGCGCAGCTAGCGCTGACCCGGGAATGGGCGGTCAGCCTCGCCGCCGACGGTATTCGCGTCAATGCCGTGATCCCCGCCGAGGTTATGACGCCGCTATATCGTCGCTGGATTGATAGCTTCGACGACACTGAGCAGCGTCTTGAGTCGATCAACGGATCGATTCCGCTCGGCCAGCGCATGACCGAACCTTGCGAAATCGCCGACACCGCCGTGTTTCTGCTATCGGCCCGGGCCTCGCATACCACCGGGCAATGGCTGTCCGTCGACGGCGGTTACGTTCATCTCGATCGTGCGATGACGGCCACCTGATCGCACCCTAATCGATCTAACGGAGATTGTTCGCATGCGCTATTGCCTAGCACTGGACCTGATCGAAGATGAAGCACTGATTGCCGAGTACGAACATCGCCATCGGAAAGTCTGGCCAAAAGTCGAATCGCATCTGCGCGGTTGTGGTGTGGAAAGGCTCGAGATTTTGCGCTTGGGCTCACGACTGATCATGGTCATGGAAACCGACGATGACCGGTTCAGTTTCGAAGCGATGGCCGCCGCCGAGCGAGACAGCCCGACGGTGCAACGGTGGGAAGAAGAGATGTGGCGCTACCAGCGCCCGACGCCTTGGACAGAGGAGAACAATAAATGGCAACTCATGACGCCAATCTATCGCCTGGAAGACGCATGAAGATCCCCGCTGCCACGAAAACCCGCCATTTGCGGAAGTGGGGCTTGCCGGTGGAAACGCTGGTGCTAGGTCTTACCCTTCTGTTGTGGATAGTAATGTCTATCTCGACCTCGACATTTCTAACCTCCAACAACGTGGTCAATATCCTGCGCCAAGTCTCGATCGACAGCATCATCGCCTTCGGCGTGCTGTTCCCGATCTTGATACGCGGCATCGACCTATCGGTGGGTTCAGTAGTGGCACTCTCAGGCGTCGTCTGCGCCACACTGCTGACCATGGGGCTGCCCATTCCGATCGCGATTGCGTTGACGCTGGTACTCGGCGTAGCGATCGGGTCGCTCAACGCCTTTTCCGTTTATCGACTGGGGATCCCCGCCTTCATCATCACTCTGGCCGGTCTGCAAGCCTTCCGCGGCGGCGCCTTTCTGGTCAGCGACGGGACCAGTGTGTTCGGGCTGCCAAAAGCACTCTCCGCCTTCGCACGTGCTGAATGGCTGGGCATTCCCTCGCTGTTCTGGAGCATGCTAGTCATTGGCCTGGTTCTACACTTCATCCTCAGCCGTACACGAACCGGTCGTTATATGGTCGCCATGGGCAGCAACCATGAATCCGCCCGGCGTGCCGGTATCAATATCAAGCGAATCGTTTTTTTCGCCTACATCGTGAGCTCTGTCACCGCTTGTATCGCCGGCATGCTGCTGATGGCTCGCATGAGCATCGGCTCCCCTACCGCGGGCGTCGCCTATGAACTCAATGCCATTGCCGCCGCGGTGGTCGGGGGCGCCAGCCTGTTCGGCGGACGTGGCAGCGTGCTCGGTACTTTCATCGGCGCGTTGCTGTTCGCCACGATCGCCAACGCGGCCAACCTGCTGGGTATCGACTCGTTCTGGCAAATGGTGGCGACCGGCGTACTGATTGCCGCCGTCGTCTACGTCGACAACCTGCACAAACGCCGCCAGAGCGGCATGAAATAGGGGATCCAATCATGTCACTACTCGAAGTCCGCTCGCTCAAGAAACGCTTCGGTGCCGTGGAGGTTCTGTGCGGCGTCGACCTGACCCTGGAAGCCGGTGAAGTCCTGGCCGTGGTGGGCGACAACGGAGCAGGTAAGTCCACTCTGATCAAGCATATTTCCGGTGTCCATCGGCGCGATAGCGGTGATATTTCTCTAGACGGAAAACCGATCAATTTCGAATCGCCCAAGCAATCTCGGGGGGCCGGCATCGAAACGGTCTATCAGGATCTTGCGTTGGCCGATGAACTCTCCGTCGGCGCCAACATCTTCCTGGGCCGAGAACCGACACGACGCTGGCTCGGCCTGCTACCGGTCATCGACCGTCAGCGCATCCAGCAAGAAACCCAGCGACTCATCGACAGCATCGAGAGCCAAATTCCCGACGGGGCCAGCACGGTAGCCGGACTGTCCGGCGGCCAACGCCAGGCAGTGGCCATCGCTCGCGCGCTCTACTGGGATGCCAAGGTCGTGATTCTCGACGAACCCACTGCCGCATTGGCCGTCATGGAACGGGAGAACGTCATCAAGCTCTCGCGGATGCTGGCCAGTAAGGGCGTTGGGGTCATCTACATCGGCCATAACTTGGTCGAGATTCTCGAAGTCGCCGATCGGATCGCGGTGATGCATCGCGGGCGCATCGTGCATGTCACGCGATCCGACGACACCACGCAGGAAGAGTTGATCAAATACATGACAGGTTACAGCGAACGCCAGGGCCACGCCGCCTGACAGCGCTCACTCGTTACCATCATGGCAGGCGATCATAATCAACAAGCAAGTGCATGCAGGACAACCGCAAGACCCAACAACACCTCACAATATGCGGAGTACAAACATGCTAAAGTCCACGCCAATTTCACATCGTCTCACTCCCGTCGCACTCGCGTTTACCGCCGCGACGGGCCTGCTGATGGGTAGTTCAGCACAGGCCCAGGATCAGGACATCACCATTCCCGTGGTAATCAAGGCAACGACAGCCTCCTATTGGCAGGCCGTCTTCGACGGCGCCCATCAAGCCGCCGACAAGCTAGGCATCCAGATCGAGGAGCTAGGCCCAGCCAACGAAACCGAGGTTGCGCGACAGATATCGATCATGGAAAACCTGGTCAGCCGTCAACCGTCGGCGATCGTCCTCGCGCCAGTTTCCAATGATGCCCTCGCAGGCCCGGTGGAAGCCGCAACGGATGCCGGTATACCCGTGGTGATCATCGATTCCGGCGTCGATACGGATCGCTACGCATCGCTTATTGCCACCGACAACTTCGCTGCCGGTCAACGCGCGGGGCATGCATTGGCCGGGTGCATCGAGAAGAGCAGCGGCAATGCCTCAGGAGAGGTGGCCTACCTGCGCACCAACCCCAATGGTGAGTCGCTGGTCTCACGCGACAATGGCTTCCTGGACGCCATGAAACAGTATCCGGATATCGAGGTCGTCGATAACCGGGTGGCCAACAACGATACCGCCAAGGCAATGAACGACACCCTTGATCTCCTCAATCGCTACCCGGATCTCAAAGGTATCTTCGCCGACAATCAGCTCATGGGAGACGGTGCCGGTACCGCGTTCGCCGAACAGAATGCTGCCGACGACGTCTGTCTGGTTGCCTTCGACTCCAGCGAACTCGAAGTGGATTTCCTGCGCCAGGGCGTGATCGATTCCCTCGTCGTTCAGGACCCTTACATGATGGGCTACTCCGGCGTGTGGTTCGCTTATGCCGCCTCTCAAGGGGTCGCACTGCCAAGAAGCGTCGATACGGGCGTTCACGTAGCCACGACCGATAGCGTCGACGAACCCGACTTTACCGGGCTACTGGATCCCAAGCAGCGCCAGTTGACGCCCTATCTGGCGCCGACCGGAAGCGCCGATTCGACGGACAGCAACTAACCGATAGCAGGTACTCAGCTCTTTTCCGGAGCTGGGTGTCTGCTCATTGGCCAGACCTTTAGTCCTTTAACTAGATACATTCATACGATAACCCACCGAGGAACGGACTCATGCAAGTCGTCGTTTGTTCGCAACCCAAAGAGATGTCCATCATCGACCGGCCGGCGCCCGAGTGCGCGCCCGGCGAAGCGCTGTTGGCGATCCGTCGCATCGGTATCTGCGGTACTGACATTCACGCCTTCGGCGGCAATCAACCCTATTTCACCTATCCGCGTGTGCTGGGTCATGAACTCAGTGGCGAGGTGGTCGCCACAGCCGACGATATAGATCCCGGCCTGATCGGCCAGACAGTCTATGTCATTCCTTACCTGCACTGCGGAGAATGCCGGGCCTGCCGTCAGGGCCGCACCAACTGCTGCCAACAGCTCGAGGTGATCGGCGTCCATCGCGACGGCGGAATGGCGGAGTTGCTCAACGTACCCGCCTCGCACCTCGTACCGGTGCCGGACCTATCGGCGGAAGCCCTGGCCCTGGTCGAATGTCAGGCAATCGGCGCGCATGCGGTGCGTCGTGGGCAAATCGAGAAAGATGAACTTGTCGTAGTCGTCGGCGCCGGGCCGATCGGCATCGGCGTGCTGCAGGTCGCCAGAAGCCGTGGCGCTAGGGTGGTCATGATCGATACCGATCGTGACCGCCTGGCGTTGTGCCGCGACGAGCTCGGTGCGGATGCGGTGTGGCATGCCGTCGAGGACGATGTCACCGCTGAGATCGAAGCGATGAACGACGGTGCGCTAGCTGATGTGGTATTCGACGCTACCGGCAACCCCGATGCCATGAATCGCGGTTTCGATTTCGTCGGCCACGGCGGGCGCTATGTACTGGTCAGCGTGGTCAAGGCCGACATCACCTTCAGCGACCCGGACTTTCACAAGAAGGAGCTGACGCTGCTGGGGAGCCGCAACGCAACGCGGGAAGATTTCGAGACCGTCACCCGGCTGATGGCCAGTGGCGACATCCTCACCGAGCCGCTGATCACCCACCGGGGTCGACTCGAAGATCTGCCGACGTTGATGCCCCACTGGTGCGCGCCCGGCAGTGGCGTGGTCAAGGCAATGGTCACGTTGGATGACGCCACCGCTCAGGGAGGCCAGGCATGACCCAGACCATCGCCTCCGACCAGCTTCAGCAGCCCAGTCTGCGTGTCCATGCCCACGATAACGTGCGTGTAGCACTGCGCGACCTGCCCGAAGGCATGGAGATCGACGACAACGGCCATCGACTGCGACTGTCCGAAGCCGTACAGCACAAGCACAAGTTCACATTGCACGCCATGCAGCCCGATGAACTCATCGTGATGTATGGCGTGACCGTGGGGCGCGTCGTTCAGCCCATCGCTGCAGGCGCGGCCATCACCACCTCCAACGTCGAGCATTCCACCGCCAATGCCAAGCCTCAAGGCCACCGCGAACATTGGGATGCCCCCGATGTCAGTGCCTTCACCGGGCAAACCTTCGATGGCTATCACCGCCCCGACGGCCGCGTGGGCACCGCCAACCATTGGCTGGTCATCCCCCTGGTATTCTGCGAGAACCGCAACATCGAGGTACTGCGTCAGTGTGTCGAGGACGCCATCGGCGATGACCCTTACCGGGATTACAAGCACATGGCGCGCCGCATGCTGCACGGTGAAACGCAGGCAGCCCCGGCCCCGAAACCCGACGCGTCGCCGTTCCCGAATGTCGACGGCGTACGTTTCCTGACTCACACGCTGGGCTGCGGCGGCACCGACGATGACGCCCAGGCGCTTTGCCAATTGCTCGCTGGCTACATTTGCCATCCCAACGTGGCCGGCGCCACGGTCCTCAGTCTCGGGTGTCAGAAGGCCCAGATCGAGATGCTCAAATCGGCTGTGGCCAAGCGCGACCCCGATGGGTTGCGCCCAGTCCACTATTTCGAGCAGCAGGCCACCGACACAGAACCCGAACTGATCCGCCAATCGCTGGGCAGCATCTTCGAAGGTCTCAAGGCCGCCAACACCGTCGAACGGCGTCCCGCGCCTCTTTCAGAGCTCACCATCGGTGTCGAATGCGGCGGCTCGGACGGGTTCTCCGGACTCTCGGCCAACCCCTTGGTGGGCGCCGTCATCGACCGGCTGGCGGCATTGGGCGGTAGCGGCATCCTGAGCGAATTCCCCGAGTTGTGCGGCGTCGAACATGAACTGCTCGCGCGCTGCCGCGATGAAGACACCGTCTCGCGTTTCCAGCAGCTCATGGAGGCCTACCAGCGGCATGCCGCCTCGGTGGGCGCGCACTTCTCGATGAACCCTTCGCCCGGCAACATCCGCGATGGCCTGATCACCGATGCCATGAAGTCCGCCGGCGCGGCCAAGAAAGGCGGCGATAGCCCCATCGTCGACGTGCTGGATTACACCGAGCCCCAGGTACGCAAGGGCCTCAACTTGCTCTGCTCGCCGGGCAACGACGTCGAATCCACAACGGCCCTCGTCGGCTCCGGCGCCAACCTGGTGATGTTCACCACGGGGCTCGGCACGCCCACCGGCAACCCCATCGCACCGGTCTTGAAACTATCCAGCAACAGCGAGCTCGCACGGCGCATGCACGATGTCATCGACTTCGACGCCGGCCCCATCATCCGGGGCGAGGCGGAAATCGCCGAGCTCGCCGATGAACTCCTGCACCTGTGCATCGATACCGCCTCGGGGCGCTATCGCACCAAGGCCATGCGCCTCTCGCAGCTCGATTTCATTCCCTGGAAACGTGGAGTCTCCCTGTGACAGCGCCATCGCTCGCCGACGCCGGTATCGTGCAATTCGGCACCAGTCGCTTCTTGCTGGGTCATGTCGCCGCGTTCGTGCATGCCTCGCGTGAAGCCGGACACACACGCGACAGAATCCTCGTGGTACAGACCTCCCCGCGCGAAGCCGGCAAACAAAAAGCACGCGACCTGCACGCGCACCGCCATTATCCATTGGTCATTCGCGGTCGCCGCGACGGCCAAGACATCGACACCCGCGAGACCATCACCAGCGTCGCCGACTGCCTGATCGCCGACGAGCAGTGGCCCGAACTCGAGCAGCAATTCATCGAGCATGCGCGCTTCGTGGTCTCCAATACTGGGGATAATGGCTACCAAGTCGATGACGACAGCAGTTTAGCGGCCGTTCCCGAGAGCTTTCCGGCCAAGCTCACCAAACTGCTGCATGCGCGCTATAGCGCGGGGCGTGATGGTCTGACCGTACTGCCCTGCGAGCTGGTCAGCCGCAATGGCGAACAGCTCCTGGCCCTGGTGCAGGAGCTGGCGCAGCGCGACTACGCCGATGCCGACTTCGACGCCTGGCTGACGAGCCGTTGTCTATGGGTCAACACCCTCGTCGACCGCATCGTTTCGGCGGCGCTGGAGCCGGTCGGTGCCGTTGCCGAGCCTTACGCACTCTGGGCCATCGAAGACCAGCCCGGTCTCGAATTGCCCTGCCAGCATCCGGATGTTCAGCGTGTCGCGTCATTGGCTGCGTACGAAATGCGCAAGCTGCATATTCTCAACCTGGCGCACACCTATCTGGTTCACCGTTGGCAACGCGAACCGCACTCGGGCATCCGCTTCGTGCGAGAAGCCATGGAAACACCGGAATGGGCAGCGGAACTGCGCCAGGTACTCGACGAAGAAGTCCTACCCACCCTGGCGGAACACCTCGAGCGTTCCGAGCTTGAGGCCTATCGCGACGCGACGCTCGAGCGTTTCGCCAACCCTTATCTCAATCACGCCCTGCAGGACATCGCCCAGCACCACCCCACTAAGTGCCAGCGACGCCTGCAACCCGTGATCGAATCGGCGCGCCGACGAGGCATCGCCACGCCGCGACTCGATGACGCCATATCGAGCGCACAATCCACGACGCATTCCCGATAACCCGACCGCACGATCGACAACAATCAAGGAGCACGACAATGCGTTTCAAGAAACTCACGCTCATCGCCACCAGCCTCTCCATCGCCGGCCTCGGCAGCTTGAACCTCGCCCAGGCCGCCACCGAGATCCGCGTGGCTTACGGTAATCAGCCGGGCGAACCGGTCGATGTCGCCGTCAAGGAATGGGCAGAAAACGTCGAGGAAGCCAGCGACGGCGAACTCACGCTCAGCGCCTTCCCCGCCAGCCAGCTCGGCTCCGAGACGGACGTCATGGAGCAGGCGCGTTTCGGCTCGCCAATCATTACGATCACCGCCTACAGCAACTTCATGAGCTCGGTGCCCGATCTGTCGGTGCTCGACGCGCCCTATATAGCCGATAACTTCGACGACAAACTCAAGGTCTTCGACTCCGAGTGGTTCGCCGAGCAAAGCCAGAAGGTCGAGGATGCCGGTTATCACATCGTCATCCCCAACACTGTGTACGGCACGCGCCACCTGCTCTCTCGCGAGCCCGCCACAACGCCCGAAGAACTCGACGGCGTGAAAATCCGCGTGCAGAACTCACCGATGTACGTCGAGGCCATGCGCTCGATGGGCGCTACGCCGACCCCCATGTCGCTGGGTGACGTCTATCCAGCACTGGCCCAGGGCATGGTCGACGGGGTCGAAAATCCCACACCGGTATTGTTCGGCGGCAAGTTCCACGAAGTCGTCAAGCACCTCAACCTGACCGGGCACATGAACACCGTGGCGCCGTTCGTTACCGGCAAGGCGTTCTGGGACCAGCTCAGCGAGGAAAACCGGCAGATCCTGACCGACACCGGGCAAGACATGGCCGCCCATCTGCGTGAACTGGTCGAGAAGGAAAGCGACATCGCCCTGCAGAAACTGAAGGATGCCGGCGTCGAGGTCCACGAAGTGGATACGCAACCATTCCGCGAGCGTGCTGCAGAACAGATTCCCGCTGCCTTCCCGCAGTGGAGCGACGGCCTGTACGAACAGGTTCGCCAGATCATCAACGGATAAGCGTTGAACGACCGCCGGCGCCACACAAACCAGTGGCGTCGGCACGCGTATCACGGACGGCAACACCGTGAGTTGCCGTGACCGAGGAGCCTCAAATGAAACGCGTATTCCATTGGATCGACCGCATCATGCGACTCGATGAAGTGTTGGCCAGCGCGGCACTCTTCGCGATCTTTCTCGTCGCCATCAGCAATATCTTCATGCGTTATATATTGAACACTCCCCTGGCTTGGACGGAAGAGGTCCTGCAGCTTCTGATGGTATGGGCCACCTTCCTCGGCGCCAGCGCCTTGGTGCGTCGCAACGAACACGTGCTCATCGGCATGCTGTCGGAAAAACTCCCGACAACGCTCGCGCGCTGGAACGAGCGACTCTTCAATGTCGGCATGGTCTTGATCGCCGCCATCGTGCTCGGCTACTGGGGGCTGCAACTGTTGCCCTATTCCAATTTCCGTAGCACTCCCATGCTGCAGATTCCGTACATGTGGATCCACGTCGCCATCCCGGTCAGTGCCGTCGTCATGGCCTACCACTGCCTCGTTCGTCTGGCTCGCGATACCTAAAGGATACTACCCATGGCCGTAGGCATAGCACTCGCAGCGCTTTTGCTTCTTTTCGTGCTGGGCACCCCTGTCGCCTTCGCACTGTTCCTGTCGACGTTCTTGTATTTCCTGTTCGGCGCCGACCAGCCCACCATGCTGCTCATTCAGCGCCTGGCTGGGGGGCTGGAGTCCATCTCGCTGCTGGCGATCCCGTTTTTCATCATGGCGGGGGTATTCATGAACTACTCCGGCATTACCGACCGCCTGTTGAAACTGGCCGAACTCATGACCCGACGCCTGCATGGCGGATTGGCACAGGCCAACGTGCTATTGAGTACCTTCATGGGCGGGCTTTCCGGCTCGAACATCGCCGACGCCGCCATGAACGCCAAGCTGCTCGTGCCCAGCATGACGGCAAGCGGCTACCCCAAGCCGTTTTCCACCGCCGTCACCGCCGCCTCCTCATTGGTGACCTCGACCATCCCACCGGGAATCGCGCTGATCGTATATGGCTACGTCAACAACGTCTCGATCGGTCGTTTGTTCCTGGCCGGTGTGGTGCCAGGAGTCCTGATGGCGGTCTGCATGATGTTGCTGGTATCGCGTCAGTGCCGTCGGCTAGGTTATCAACCGCCGCGCAAGGAGCGGGTCTCGCGGCGTGAATGGGTCAGCGTGACGCGCGCCGGCATCATCGCCCTGCTGCTACCGGTCGTGGTCATTGGCGGTATTCGTGTCGGCGTTTTCACACCGACCGAAGCCGGCGCCATGGCGGTACTGTATGCCTTGATCGTGGGAATGTTCGTCTACAAGGAAATGAACGTGGGCAGCGTCGCGGTGGCCACGCGGGAATCGCTGTTCGCCTCGGTCAACGTCCTGTTCATCATCGCCGTAGCGTCGGGATTCGCGCGCTTTTTAACCTGGGAGCACATCCCGCAAGATATCGCCATGTTGCTCTCATCCCAAGTGGGTAGCGCCGTGGCATTCTTGCTCCTCGCCAATGTCATCCTGCTGGTGCTCGGCATGTTCCTGGAAGGCAACGCCATTCTCATCGTGCTATCGCCCTTGCTGGCGCCCGTGGCAGCCCAGTTCGGCATCGACCCGGTACATTTCGGGATTATTTTCATCCTCAATGCGTCCATCGGCACGATCACGCCGCCCCTCGGCACGGTAATGTTTACCACCTGCAGTATCACTGGCGTCAGGGTGCCCGACTTCATCCGTGCCATCATGCCTTATTGGCTGCTACTGGTCGGCATACTGTTGATGGTGACCTTCGTGCCTGCCATATCGATGACACTGCCCAACTTGATTTTCTGAACACAGGCACTTTTCTTAACACCAGTCTTAACGCCGGGACAGTCAGCCTCACGCCTCCAACGCCGCCTTGGCCATGACCTCGGCGGCGGCCCCCCGCGCGGCGGTAAAGGTGCTGTCGTGAATCACCTTGATGGGAACGCGCTGCGTCCCGCGCAGCAAGTCATTCTGATGGGCTTCGAAGTAGGCCAGTGCCGGCTCGATCAGGCGCTCGCCTAGATGCATTAGCGATCCACCGAGCACCAACATGGCCGGGTTGAGCGTGTGATGCAGGTTGAGCATCAGGGTGCCCAAGGCTTCACCGGCACGCCGCAGGACAGCATTGACGTCGGGATCATCGCCCCGCGCCGCTATCGCCGCATCCAGGCTTTCGGCATCGTCGATGCCCAATGCGGCGCGAATCGCCCAACCACTGACCAAGGTTTCGGCACAGCCACGATTGCCACAGTGGCAATAAAGCCCCCCCGGCTGCACGATGGTGTGACCAATTTCGCCCACCAGGCCCTGCATGCCGCGAAGTACCAAGGGGTAATTGTCGCCGGTCACCAGACCGCTACCGATACCGCTGGCAGCGCTGATATAAACAATAGACTCGGGGGGAATGCCGTCGTGGAAATAGAACTCGCCAAAGGCCGCAGCGTTGGCTTCGTTATCCAGAAGCCAGATACCATCGAACTCCGGCAGATACGGACGAAGCACCTCGAGAAAGGCGACATCGATCCACCCCAGATTGGGCGCCAGCCGCAAAATGGGATGCTCGGGCGACACCGGCCCCGGTACCGTCACGCCCAACCCCAGGCAATGGCGGTCGGCAATCAGCGGATCGTGCCGCATGGCACGTATCAATTCGGCCAAATGTGCCGCCGTCTCGTCGGGTTTGGTAGGCGCTTGGCTGACATAACGCTGCAGAAGTACCTCGCCGCCCAGAGTGCACGCCACGATACGTAGCCCCCTCACGCCGATATCCGCCCCCAACAGCACATGATGGGTGTCATCGAGATACAGCGCCCGCCCTGGGCGCCCACCACCACGCGGCTGCAGCTCACCTTCACGCAGCCAGCCACGCTTTAGAAGCGCTTGCACCACACTCCCTACTGTCGCCTTGGTCAGTTGAGTTCGCGACGCGATATCGGCACGTGTCGCACCGGGATAGCGGCGCACGGTCGCCAGGATCGAACTGCGATTGAGCTTCTTGAGAAAGTTAAGATCACCGGCGGCTTGAGGGGCAAAGGGACTAACCATGGCAATACAAGGTGCCTCGCTGATAATTGGGTAGGAACAGGCAATATACCAAATTATTTTCCACCACTGCCGTTATCGGCAAAAACGGTTTTCGCGACGCTTGATCCGCACTGTTCCTACGCCTTCCTGACCATTACTTATCCGCGGCATATTGCAGGTAATACTTAATGACTCACGGTCCTGAGTGTCTTCAATCATGAAGCACAAAAGGTTACGCTTGGCGCGCCGAACACCGAAGCAAAACTGCTGTCCATTACCAACAAATGACGCTTTTATAACCACCCCAATGATGCCCGCGGTACTTTCTTGATGTCCGTATTCCCCCGCACTGTTTATCAACGACTCAATTGGCTTTCCTGGTTCTTGTTCGCGAATGTGCCCTTGGCGTGCCTATTGGCCACTCGCTTCTTTGTCTGGATGCCCATCGAAGGGCCCGCTTCCGCAGCCTACATCACGCTTACCTATATCGGCCAATACGCGCTATTGACTTGGCTTATCGGTCTGCCCTTGGTTCTTCTGGGACTGATACTCAAACAACGATGGCTAATGATTGCCGCTATTGTCATTGCAACGTTAGGACAATTTTTATTAGTCATCGATATCGCAGTTTTCTCTCTTTACCGCTTTCATCTGTCAGGGTTCGTGCTGAACACGATCATCAAGGCAGGCGCGCATACGTTCGATTTTTCCTGGCTGGAATGGACGCTCGCCAGCGGGGCGCTGATTGTCATGTTGGCGGTACAAGGCACCATCGCCTGGCTGCTGACGCGCTTTCGCCCGCGGGCACGCTGGCTAGGCGTCGGGTTCGCCGTTCTGTTTGCCGCTCAGCTCGGTGCGCATGGTTGGCACGCCTGGGCCGATGCCAACTACAACACGCGCATTACCACCTTGACGCGTTACGTTCCGCTTTATTATGCGACGACCGCCAAACGCTTTTTCAAGGATCAGGGCTGGGTCGATGCCAGCGCCAATCGGGATGCTCAATCCGTTGCCAGGCTGGGGCGTGCCGAAGGCTCGGGCAGGCTCGATTACCCCACCCAGCCCTTGAACTGCAAAACGCCCGCCGAGCGGCCCAACATCCTGGTGATCGCCGTCGACGCGCTGCGTGCCGATATGCTCGATCCACGTTGGATGCCGAATACCATGCGCTTCGCCAATCGCGAGGCCAAAACATTCACCCAGCATTACAGCGGGGGCAATTCAAGCAAGGCCGGCGGCTTCAGTCTCTTTTACGGTCTACCATCGACCTACTGGGATGCCTACGAAAGCAGCCAAACAGCCCCCATATGGATACGCCGCCTCCAGAACCTGGATTATCAGACCGAAATCCTCTCGGCAGCGACGCTGATCAGCCCTGCTTTCGACCGCACCGCCTTTGCCAGCATCGCGGATATTCGCCTCAACCCACCCGGCGACGAGGCATGGCAGCGGGATCGACTCATTACTAACGACTGGCTCGATTTTCTGCAAAAGCGCGATCGACAAGGATCACCTTTCTTCGGTTTTCTCTTCTACAAGTCGGTACATGGCTACGACGTGCCGCCCGATTTTCCGCGTATCAAGCCTTATTGGCAAACGATCAACCGCCTAGCTCTGGATGATGATTTCGATCCGGCGCCCTTCTTCAACCGCTACAAGACCTCGGTGCAATATGTCGACCAATTGATGGGCCGTGTATTGAAAGATCTCAAACAGCGCGGAGTTCTGGAGGACACCATCGTCATGATCACCTCGGACCACGGGGAAGAATTCAATGACAACAGCAAGGGCTACTGGGGTCATGGCAGCAATTACAGCGATGCGCAACTTCAAGTGCCCATGGTCGTCCATTGGCCGGACAAGCGCGCGGAACGAATCTCCTATCGCACCTCCCATGCCGATATCCCTGCGTCATTCATGCAGGCGTTGGGCTGCCAAGCCACCCCACCCAAGACCTATGCCATGGGCAATGGCCTGTTATCCCAGCGCAAGCGTGACTGGATGATCGCCGGTAGCTACATGAACTACGCTATGGTCACCGACGACCACCTCGTGGTAACTCATCCCACAGGGCGCTTCGAGACCATGACAACAGAACTCGAGCCGGCGCCGAACTATCAACCTCCCGCCGCCATGCTCAACGAAGCGCTTCAAGCCATGTCACGCTTTTATCGCTGAAAACCATAGCGAACTCTGCAACAAACGTCTTCGCCACATGGGCACCATGTGGCGTCTCCCCACCAGCAGCACTCCGCAACGTCCATCTATGACCATGGTCGCATGGAAATCATCCCTCCGCTGAACGATCATTCACTTAGTTAAATCTGTTAACTAAGCGCGTCATTCCAGCGATTACCTGCTTCCAATGCAATAGAGGGCCTGCATGAGTTCCGCAATTTACCCCAGTCTCAAGGACAAGACGGTCGTCATCACCGGTGGCGGTTCCGGCATCGGCGCCGGCTTGGTCGAGGCCTTCGTCAATCAGGGCGCGAACGTCCATTTCCTGGATGTCGCCGAGGCGCTCGCGAACGAGCTGGTCGAGAAATGCAGTGGTGCGCCGCATTTCCACTACTGCGACCTGACCCAGCCCGACCAGCTCCGCGCCACGTTGAGCGCCATCGGTGACGTCGACGTGCTGATCAATAACGCCGCCAACGACGACCGCCATAAGCTCGAGGACGTCACGCCCGAATACTGGGAAGACCGCATGAACGTCAACCTGCGACACCTGGTGCTCGCCGCTCGTGAGGTGGCGCCCGCCATGCGTCGCCAAGGCCACGGGTCGATCATCAACCTGGGGTCGATCAGTTGGCACCTGGGGCAGTCCGACATACTGCTCTACGAAACCGCCAAGGCCGGTATCGAAGGCCTGACCCGGGCCCTGGCGAGCGATCTGGGCGGCGACGGCATCCGCGTCAACTGCATCATCCCCGGCAACGTCAAGACGCCACGCCAATCGCGTTGGTACAGCCCCGAGGACGAGGCGCAGATCGTCGAAGAGCAAAAGCTCAAGGTACGCATTCACCCTCATCACGTGGCTGCCATGGCGCTGTTTCTGGCTTCGGATGACGCGTCTGCTTGTACCGCTCACAACTACTGGGTCGATGCCGGCTGGCTGTAAGTCCTAGCCACTGGCGCCCGTCACCAACAACAACGGAGCACATCATGCCAACATACAGCGATTCGCAACGTTCCCTGATCGTTTTTCTCACTTGCTGTGTCGCCGCTATCGGCGGCTTCCTGTTCGGCTTCGACAGCGGGGTCATCAACGGCACCGTCGATGGCCTGCAATCCTCGTTCAATTCCGACAGCGTCGGCACCGGTTTCAATGTCGCTTCCATGCTGCTGGGTTGTGCGGTGGGTGCATTCTTTGCCGGTGGCCTGGCCGATAAGTACGGGCGTCGCACCCTGCTGCTCGTCGCCGCCGTCTTCTTCATCATCAGCGCCTGGGGGTCGGGTGTCGCCGGTGGGTCGATGGAATTCGTCATCTACCGGATTCTGGGTGGTCTGGCCGTGGGCGCCGCGAGTGTCATGGCACCGGCTTACATCAGCGAAATCGCCCCTGCACACCTGCGTGGCCGTCTCGCTACCATCCAGCAGATCGCCATCATCGGCGGGCTGTTCTTCTCGTTTCTGAACAATTACCTGCTTGCCAATACCGCAGGTTCCTCCACCTCTGAGCTGTGGTTCGGCTTTACCGCCTGGCGCTGGATGTTCTGGATGGAATTGATCCCCGCGACGATCTTCCTGGTCGCGCTGCTGTTCATTCCGGAAAGCCCGCGCTACCTGGTCAGTGCCCGTCGCGATGAGCGTGCCGAACGCGTCCTGCACATGATCTACAACGATAGCGACGCTAAAGAGCGCCTGGCTCAGATCCGCAATTCTCTATCTGAGCAGCGCAAGCCGCGCTTCAGCGACTTGATCAATCCCAAGACCGGCAAGGTCATCAACCTGGTCTGGGTGGGGATCGGACTGGCCGTCTTCCAGCAATTGGTGGGGATCAACGTCGTCTTCTACTACGGTGCCGTCCTTTGGCAAGCCGTGGGCTTCTCCGAAGGCGATGCCTTGCTGATCAACGTCATCAGTGGCGCGGTGAGTATCGCGGCCTGCTTCGGCGCCATCGTCTTGATCGACCGCATTGGGCGTAAGCCGCTGCTGTGGGGCGGCTCCGTGGGCATGGCTATCACACTCGCCATTCTCGTCTATGCCTTCTCCACCGCCGAGATGGTCGACGGCAGCCTGAACCTTTCCCCAGGCAATGGCGTGCTCGCGCTGATCGCCGCCAACGCTTATGTGTTCTTCTTCAACAGCTCCTGGGGCCCGGTCATGTGGGTCATGCTCGGCGAGATGTTCCCCAACCAGGTACGTGGTTCAGGGCTTGCGATCGCGGGTCTGTTCCAATGGGTCAGCAACTTCGCCATTACCATGACCTTCCCGATCATGCTCGCCTCCATCGGCCTGACCGGCGCTTATAGCTTCTACGCCATTTGTGCGGTCATCTCGATCTTCTTCGTCGTCAAGTTCATCCGCGAAACGAAGGGTCGTGAGCTCGAGGACATGGCTTACGCATAATGGTAGCCATCCGGTGTCGGAGAAAACTCTGGCACCGGTTTTTCGTTTTTGGCGCCATTTAGCTCCAAGGAGAAATCATGATGCCGACACTCATAGCCCCAAAGGCAACACCGCACGTCGTTTATCCGGCACACAATATCTTGGGTGAAGGGCCGTTATGGGACGAGGCGGAACAAGCGCTTTACTGGGTGGATATCAAAGGCCATCGCCTGCAGCGTTTCGACGCTGCGGGCGTTCATCATTGGCAATTCGACGAGGAAATCACCAGTGTGCATCGTCACGCCGAAGGTGGATTCATCGTCACGCTGCGACACGCCATCGCCCGCCTGTACCTGCCTGAAGGTAAGCTCGAAAAGTGGCTGACGCCCGAGCCCGAGCTTCCCGGCAACCGCTTCAACGATGCCGTCGTCGATACCAGCGGCAATCTCTGGTGCGGCACCATGGACGACGCCGAGGGCCACACCAGCGGTTCGCTCTATCGCGTGCGTCCCGACGGCGACTGCCAACGCCAAGACAGTGGTTACGTCGTCACCAACGGCCCGGTGCTCTCGCCTCAGGGCGACTGGCTCTACCACACTGACACGCTGGAACGCCTCATCTATCGGTTCGCCGTGGATGAACATGGCAATCTCTCGAATCGTGAGCCCTTCATCCGCATTCATCAGGATCAGGGCTGCCCCGATGGCATGACCACCGACCGCGACGGCAACCTCTGGGTCTGCCAATTCGGCGGGTGGCGTATCAGCATATTCGACAGCCAAGGCCAACTGCGCGAAGAAATCCCCATGCCCGTCGCCAACATCACCAGTTGCACCTTCGGTGGGCCCGAGCTTTCCACTCTTTACATCACCACCGCACGCAAGGGACTCGACGACGACGCTCTGGCCGGACAACCCGATGCCGGTGCACTATTCGCCATCGATACTCAGGCAAAAGGCTTGCCTGCACCGACCTTCGCCTCTCAAAAGTAGGCTACCGCTTGCCATTCCTAGATCGAACATGATCCTCAGGGAGGTTTTTCATGTCATCAAGCTCACAAACAATTGCTACTCAAAGCGAGACACAAACTTCTGATAACAGCATAAGTTTACTCGAAAAAATCGGTTATGGGTCAGGCGACTTAGCCAGCAATTTTATCTGGCAAGCAATGAGTATTTTCATTGTTTATTATTACACCGACGTCATTGGTATTGCCGCAGGCGTAATCGGTTCAATCATGCTTTTTTCACGAGCATTCGATGGTTTCTCCGATATTGCCATGGGCTATATAATAGACAAAACAACATCCAGACATGGTAAGGCAAGGCCTTGGCTTTTGTGGCTTGCCGTTCCTTTCGCGATATCGGCGATTCTCTTATTTGCCGTGCCTGATGTGGACCCTTTTTGGCAAATCGTTTACATAGCCATCACCTACAATGTTGCCTGCCTTATTTATACAGGCCTCAATGTGCCTTACGGCACACTCAACTCCCTAATTTCACAAGATCAATACCAACGCTCTCTCTTGAACGTCTTCCGCATGAGCCTGGCACTCATTGGCGTTTTAATTGTCAGCAACCTGACATTACCTCTGGCTGACGCCTTTGGTGGAGAACAACCGGGCTGGATCTTAACTTTCTTTATATTTGGCTCCATTGGCACAGTACTTTTTATATTCTGCTTCAAGACCACACGAGAACGCATACAGTCCACTAACGCAAACCCAGAAAGTCAGAAGCGTGAAACCGTACCTCTTAAAGAAAGTTTGCTTACCCTCTCGAAAAACAAGTACTGGGCTTTGGCAACACTCTTTATCCTAATGACCTATGTTTTCAACGGCCTAAATTCTGGGGCCGTAGTTTATTATTCAGAATATATTTTAGACAATACTTGGCTAGTAGGAATCGTAACCACTGCTTATATTGCTTTTATCCTAGCCGGCATGATTTTCGTCCCACCCATAACCAAACGCTTTGGTAAGAGAAATGCCATAATCGTCGGGGAAGCAATTACGATAGTAGGTTATCTGATCATGCTAATCGACCTTAGCAGCGTAGCGCTCATTATCGCCGGTACTGTCATAAGGGGGATCGGCAAAGCGCCAATCAATGGAAGCATGTTCGCACTTCTCGGTGATACCATCGAATATGGTGAATGGAAAACGGGCATCAGAAATGAGGGCATGGTCTATAGCGGTGGTAGTATGGGCATCAAAATCGGTAGCGGTCTCGGTACCGCGCTAATCGGCTGGGTATTATCATGGGGCGGTTACGTAGGCGGTGGTGGAGAGCAATCCGAATCGGCTCTCCTGGCAATTCATTACCTTTTCATCTACATCCCTCTGGGCATAAGCGTTCTAATGATCTTATTGATGCTTTTTTACAATCTTGACAAAGAGTATCCAAAAATTATCCAAGCATTAAAAGAGCGCAACGCGTGATTCTATCATCATCACCCCAGACGCTTTATTAGCCAGGAGATTTACCATGGAGAACATAACGAACCCAATACTACCTGGATTCAACCCCGACCCCTCAATACTTAGAGTGGGGGACAATTACTATATTGCCACCTCGACATTCGAATGGTTTCCTGGAGTGCAAATACATCACTCTCGCGACCTTGTTAACTGGCAGTTACTGCCTGCCGCCCTAACGCGCAAAGCCCAGATCGACATGGTAGGCAATATCGATTCAGGAGGTGTATGGGCTCCCTGTCTAAGCTATGATGATGGCGTCTTTTACCTCATCTATACTGATGTCAAGAGTCGCAAAGGTGCTTTCAAAGACGCACACAACTACCTTGTAACAGCAACCGACATCGAAGGGCCATGGTCTGACCCTCTATACTTGAATAGTAGCGGGTTTGATCCGTCACTTTTTCACGACAGCGATGGCACTAAATGGCTACTCAATATGATATGGGACTTCCGCAAAGGAAAAGCCTCTTTTGCAGGAATAGCTCTGCAAGAGTATAGTCCCGAACGACGCCAGCTGGTGGGTAAGGTATACAATATATTCAAGGGAACCGATTTAGGTATCACCGAGGCACCTCATATTTACAAGCGCAACGGATATTATTATCTCATGACGGCGGAAGGTGGTACTTGGTATACGCATGCCGTGACCATGGCCAGAGCCTCTTCGTTAACTGGCCCTTATGAAGTCGACCCCACGAACCCAATACTAACTTCCGATCAGCTAGATCAGCAGAAACTACAAAAATCTGGACACGGTAGCCTCGTGGAAACTCAAGATGGCCAATGGTATATGGCTCATCTATGTGCACGTCCTATTATCGATAAGAAATGCATCTTGGGACGCGAAACGGCGCTGCAAAAATGCTATTGGACTGACGATGGCTGGTTGCGCGTTGAAGGTGGTCCTTTTCCACAAGCTCAAGTCGACTCACCCAAAATACCCATAAGCCCAGTCCACCATGAGAATGACTATGATGACTTCTCAGGAACAGACCTTAAACGCTATTGGAACTCTTTACGACAACCTTTCAGCGAAACATGGATATCGCTAAGTGATCGTCCCGGCCATTTGCGCCTCAAGGGGCGAGAGTCGATGCAATCCACGCATCATCAAAGCCTTCTTGCCAGGCGGCTAACCACTCTACACCTTGTAGTGGAAACAGCGGTAGATTTCGAACCGGATACCTTTCAACAAATGTCAGGCTTGATTCTATATTATGATACCGCCGACTACGTCTATCTTCGTATATCGCATGATGAAAGACTCGGAAAATGTATCGGCATCATTGAATCAACACACGGCCAATACAATGAACCTCTAGAAAGCGACATTCACATTCCTGGCGGCCTAACCTACCTAAGGGCCGAGATAGAGAATAGTCATGTGCAGTTTTTTGTATCCACCCATGACACGGCATGGACAAAGGTTGGTACTTCTTTGGATATAAGTCATTTATCGGACGATGATGCCGATTACATTCGCTTTACGGGCGCTTTTGTCGGCATTTGTGCACAAGACCTCAGTGGGCAAGCAAAAGCAGCGGATTTCGCCTATTTTAACTATCAACCGGCGCAGTAAATAATCGGCGTAGGAACTAATAATGGATACCTAAACGGCCCCGTTGCCTTGGCAGCGGGGCCGTCGTTTATCTATCAGCCCACGTTCAGGCGGTCGGCAGCGCCTTGGGCGAGGCACTGTCGTCCGTGTCGTCGTCTTCCTGGTAGGCCGCGTTGCTGACCTTGAAGCGCCCCACCAGCACATGCATGTCGTTGGCTCGTTCATCCAGCGACAGGCTAGCCGAGGAGGCTTCCTGCACCAACGAAGCGTTTTGCTGGGTCACCTGGTCGAGCTGGGCAATCGCCTGATTGATCTGGTCGATCCCCGTCGACTGCTCTTGCGTGGCCTCGGCGATCTCGGAGACGAACTGCGACACCTTGTCGACACTCTCGACGATCTCGCGTAGATGTCCACCGGTTTCCTCGACCAGCTCAGCGCCCTCGCCCACCTTGGTCACGCTGTCCTTGACCAGGTGACGAATCTGCTCGGCCTCGTCGGCACTGCGGCTGGCAAGACGACGCACTTCGTCGGCGACGACGGCGAAACCACGGCCATGCTCGCCGGCACGGGCCGCTTCCACCGAGGCGTTCAAGGCCAGCAGATTGGTCTGGAAGGCAATGGAGTCGATCGCCTCGACGATCGTGGAGATCTTGGCACTGGACTCACGAATCTCCTGCATCGCGTTATGTGTCCGGTCCCCCACGTCGCCAGCTTCACGCGCGCGCTGCCCGACACCATGACTCATGTCCCGCGCCTGGTGAGCATAGTCGGCAGTTTGCTTCACGGTCGCCGTAATTTCCTCGAGACTCGCCGCCGTCTCAGCCAGCGACGAAGACTGCTCGTCGGTGCGTTGCGCCAGATCCTGGTTGCCCGAGGCGATCTGACGGCTGCTGGAGGCCACCGACTCGGCCCCGTCACGAATCCGCGCAATCAGCCGCTCGAAGGTCACCATCATCTGGTTGAAGGCCTGTGCGGTATGCCCGATTTCATCGCCGTGGCGCACTTTCAAGCGCATCGACAAGTCACCGGTTTGCCCCGCCGCCCCGCTGATGCTTTCCATCTGGCGACGCATTTCACCGATAGGCTTGAGCACCCGGGTCATCACGCGCCAGCCAACCGCCGCCAGAATCACGATTACGATCAGCAATACCACCAGTTGCAATACGCGCCCGGCCTGCGCCGTCGCGGCGGCTTTTTCGGCGGCCTCATCGGCGCGCTCGGCGGCATAGGCTTCGACGCGCTCCAGGCTCTCGCCCATACCGTCCATTGCCTCGGAAACGCCAGCCAAAGCCTCTTGAGAGCGCTCGCGCAAGCCAAGCTGACGATCGCGCAATGCATAAACGCCGTTGTCGCCCGTGAGCATCAATTCATTCAGCTCGGTCACCACGTCTTCTAACTGACCGGCACTTTGCTGCTGTGCCGAAGTCGCTCCTACCGCGCCCTCGATACTCGCCAACGCCTGGTGGATCCGCGAAATCTGCTGAGCGATCTGGTTATAGCGCAGATCGACCAACGCATCGTGGCTATCGACCTGCATCAGTTGACGTCCCTGATCCGCCAATTGGGCGACCAGCATCTGCACGTCGCTGCTGAGCCCCGCGATGTTGGCACGTTGCTCCGTCAGCGTATCGAGCATCGACATCGGCACCATCGAGAGCCCATCGTCCTGCATCGTCTGGATGCGCCGTATCAAGGCACGCTGCTGACGCACATCCTCGAGAGTCGCACGGCCCGCCATCGATTCGGCGTCGGTCAATACTTCGGCGATCTTTTCCTGCATTTCGGCGATACGCGCGTGCATCGAGACGGTCAATGCAACGTCCTCACGCCGCACCTCTTCCAGCGCGGTATCGGCCTGGCGCAAGTCGGCGTAATCGCTATCCAGTGTCTCGAACAACGCCTGGTTATCATCGCCGGTCAATGCCGCAAGACGTTCACGCCCCGCCGTGAAGGCTTCATCGGCCTCGGCCTGATCGGCGACCTCATCGAAGGCAGCCTCGCTGTTGGCGGCGAGCAGATCCGACTGACGCTGACGGTAACGCGTCAACGCATCGCTCATAGCGCGACTCGCCGCCTGCTGGGGCAATATCTCATCGGTGAAGAGATGCTGTGCCTCGATCAACCGCTGGTTGGACAAGAACCCTGCCGCCGCGGGAATTAACGCGCCGAGCACCGCCGCCACGAATAACCCGATCAACATCGCCCGTAGGCTCAAACTCTTTTTCATGGGGTTACTCCTTGGCCGCGCCGTCATCGAGCAGGGTGAACCAATCGATCAGCTCGAATTGGCCGTCGTGAATACGCGTGGCCCACACGGAATCGCTCGCTTGATGATCCTTGGAGCCTAACGTCAGTGACTTGCCAATACCGAGATCGACATCGCCCAAACCTTCCAGGCCATCGACGAGCGCCTCGCGGTCGGCATCGGCGCCAGCCGCCTCGAGCCCTTTGATGAATAGCGACGCCGCCAGATATCCTTCCAACGAGACGAAATCGCCGCCGGCGCTGTCATCCTCGGCTTTCAATGCCTCGCGGTACGCCTTCACGCCCGGCAAATCGGCTTCGTACGGCGGCACCACCTGAGTCACAATCACGCCCTCAGCCTCTTCGCCGAGCTCATCGAGCAGGGCCTGACTGCCCACGAAGGAGACATTGAGGAACAACGCATCGGGCAAGTCCTTGCGGGCTTCGCGGATGAAATCCGCCGCCGGTCCGTAGGTGCCCACGATGATCACTGCACGCGGCGTGACGGGCGCTTGCAAGACATTGGCGAGGCCGCGATGAACGTTGCGCGTGCCGCGCGTATAGCGTCCATGCGCCAAGCGTTCAGGGCGGGAATAACCGTGATTGGCCAACGCGCGCAACGCGCCCTGGTAACCGGCATCGCCGTAACCATCGGCCTGGGTGAAGAAGGCGATTTCTTCGGGAGCGATACCCGCCATCAGCAAGCCTTCGATCATCGTCGCGGTTTCCTGGGCGTAACTCGCGCGATAGTTGAAGACATAGCGATCCGGCGGAGACTGACGCAAGACGCCGCTGCCGGTGAACGCCCCGATCAGCGGCATCTCATGCTCGAGTAGGATAGGCAGGTTGACGATGGCGGTGGGCGTGCCGACATTGCCCAGCATCGCCAATATATCGTCGTCTTCCAGAAGCTCGCGTGTCGCCTTCGCTGAGCGCAGCGGCTCATAACCGTCATCGCGTGTTTCCAGCGTCAGCGTTTCGCCATGCACGCCGCCCGACTCGTTAGCCTCGGCGAAACGCGCCTCGATGCCCTGGCGCATCCCCTCGCCGAGCGATGACGCCGCCCCGCTGAAGGGCGCAACCATCCCTACCTTGACCTCCGCCATCGCCGGCGTCGCCATCAACGCGAGCGATAATACGCCCGCCAGCGACACTCCGGCCGCCAGCCACCTATATTGCACCTTCATGTATCCCTGCCTCTTGATAGTGATGCGTGCTATCGCGGGTACCCAGCGGTTTGCCCACGACCTTATGCAGTCACTTATCGGCAGTAGATCAGAAAAGTTGAATCGAGAAACTTGGCCCGCTAACGCTTACAAAAAACGTTCGGCGCGGAAAGGCCCCATCTCGATGGCCGGCACCTCGCCTTCCATCATCGTGGCGAGGAGTTGTCCAGTCGCCGGCCCTAGCGTAAAGCCTTGATGGGCATGGCCGAGGGCGAACCATAATCCCTTGTGGCGTGGCGCCGGGCCGATGATGGGCTTCATGTCCGGCGTACACGGGCGTGCGCCTTTCCAGGGGCGCGACTCGAGGCGCTCGCCGAGCGGGAACAAGCCCCGCGCCGCGGTTTCCGCCGCCTCGAGCTGGGCATATCCCGGCGGCGCATCGCGCGGCGCCAGCTCCGCGCCGGTGGTCAGACGAATGCCCGCACGCATCGGCGACAGCAGATAGCCGGTCTCGGCATCCAGCACCCAATGGTGCAATGTCGCCTCGTCACGCGTGGCGTAATGCATGTGATAGCCACGCTTGACGAACAGCGGCAGGCGGTAGCCCAGCGTGGCCAGCCACTCATCCGCCCAGGGCCCTAGCGCCAGCACGATATCGCGAGCCTCGAAGACACCGGTGTCCGTGGTCACGCGCCAGCCCTCACCATGGCGTGCAATCGCCTGAATCTCGCCTTGCAGGCATTCTCCACCCTCAGCCTCGAAGGCCCGCGCGTAGGCCGCCACCAAGGCACCGGGATCGGCTACGCTCCATGGGTCACGCCAATGCACGGCGCCGATGGCCTGGGCATCCAGATCGGGTTCCCGCGCGCGCAATTCACGCGCGTCCAAGGCGTCATGCGTCAGGCCGAAACGCTCGCCCAGCGTTCGCGCCTCGCTGAATCGTGCTTCCAGCGCCCCCGGGGTACGGAAGACTTCCATCCACCCATCGCGGCGGATTAGCTCCTCGGCCCCCGCCGCCGCGATCATCTCCGCATGCGCCGTGATCGAGAGTTCGATCAGCGAGGCATATTCGGGGACGATCCGTGCATAGGCCTCGGGCGCGCTGTGCTGCCAGTACTGCCACAAGGCGCGCCCCGCTTGCATCACCCCACGTGGCGTGTAACGAATATCCACGCCCCGGTTGCCCAGTACACGGCGCAGGGTATGCATATCGTGCGGAAAGGCATGCGGCGCCACCGCCTCGCGCTGGATGATGCCGGCATTGCCGTAGGAGGTTTCACGACCCGGCGCGCGACGATCCACCAGCCCCACCCGGCGCCCACGTCGCGCGAGATGATACGCCACACCGACGCCCACCATGCCCGCGCCCAACACCAAGGTATCGTGCTTCATCGTCGCTCCTCTTTCATGTTCGCACCGGGCGCGGCGTCATAGGCAACGCGCGTCGTTCATCATGCGGTTCTTGCCCTGAGCCTTGGCGTCATAACTCGCGGCATCGGCGCGTTTCACCATCGCCTGGGCATCGCTGTCATCGGCACTCAGGCACGAAATACCCAGGCTCGCGGTGACACGGTAGCGCTTGTCCTTGCGTAGCACCGACAACTCGCTTACGGCGTGGCGCACCTCCTCGGCGATACGCATGGCTTGTGGGTTGGCGCAGCCGGGCAACAGGATGGCGAATTCATCACCGCCCAGACGCGCCAGATGATCGTCACGGCGCACACAACTTTCCAGACACCGAGCGATCGCACGCAGCATTTCATCGCCCAGGGCGTGGCCGCCCTCGTCGTTGATCGGCTTGAAGCTATCCAGATCGAAAAGGATCAACGACGCCGTTTCACCATGCTCGCGGAAACGCTGGAAGGTCTCTTCGAGACGCCGCTCGAAACCGCGCCGGTTGAGCAGCCCGGTCAGCGGGTCGTGCTCGGCTTCCCAAAGTTGACGCTTTTGCTGCGCGCGTAGATGGGTAATGTCCTTGACGAAGCCCACCACGCCTTGCGGCTGCTCGCCGTTCATCACCTGGCTGGTATAAAGCTCCAGCCACATCATGCCGCCATCGCCGCACTCAAAGCGCAACTGGCGATGCAGCTCATGGCCACCGTCCACCGCATCGCGCCATAGCGCAAACAGCAACGGGCGGTCCTCGGGATGCAGGCGGCGCAACCAGGCACGATGCCGGAACGACGCCGCCGACAGCCCCGTCAAAGCTTCCAGGGCCGGATTGACGTAGCTGATGCGCCCCCCGAGATCGGCCAGAAACATCGGCAACGGCGACGAGCTCAGCACCGCATCGAGATAAGCCTGGCGGCTGCGTCGCTCCGAACGCTCGCGATTGCGCTCATACTCCACCGTATTGAAGGTCTGGGCGATACGCTGCAACTCCTCCAGCGAGGTATCCAGGGAAATGCGCGGGATCTCTCCTCGCCCCACCTGCGCGATCTGACGCGCCAGTCGCCGCAGTGGCGAAAGCCCCAGATGCAACAACCACCACAACAAGGGCAGCATCGATAGCACTACGGCCACCGCCACCCACCATTGGCTCCGCACGTAATCGATAATCGGCTGACGCGTCTGACTTTGCGGCAGGAACACCCCCACGATCCAGTCCGGTTCCCAGACCTGATGATAACTCATCAACGCCGGCTCGCCGTCAATGAGACGACCGGTACCCGTCCCCTGCCAGCCATCCAATGCCTGCGCCAGCACCGGGCTCTCCAGCGTGGAAGGGATATGATGCATGATCAGGGACTTATCGGGATGGCTAAGCACCGTGCCATCACTGGTCATCAACACCGCATAGCCCTGCTTCCCGATGCGCAGGCTGCGCAGGTCGAGGAAGAAGCGCCCGTCACGCAGATTGACCACGCCGCCCAGCATGCCTTCGAAATGGCCCTGCGCATCCGTAAGCGGGACTCCCATCACTACCAGCGGTCGGCTATCGTGGAGTTTACTGATGATCGGGCGACCCACGAAGGGGCGCCCCACTTGCTGAACGAAGCGAAAGTACTCGCGGTCGGCCACATTCAAGCCCACCGCGCCCGGCAGTGACGGCGTGAAGCCCATGACATCCCCCTCAGCATCGACGACGAATGCCGAATCGAATAACTCCAGCAGCGCCGTGTGGTCGCTCAAGCGCGCCTGCACGTCGTCGTCGCTGTCTTCGGTCAGCGGTACATCGCCCTGCAGCGCCCCCGCTTGCGAGGAGGCAATAGTATTAAGCGTATCGAGTCGCAACGAAATGGATTGCTGAATATCGCGCGCGATCAGCGAGGCTTCGTAATCCAGGTGCGACCGATTGATCTCCTCGGCGAGATCGCTGCCGCCACGCAGCGACACCCACAGGATGGCGATGACCAATACAATCCACCCCACCCCGGTGCCAAGGACCAAGCGCCCCAGTAGCGTTTTGGGTAGCAACGTTTTGGATAGTCGCCTCATGCGATTTAGCCATGTTCGCATTATGCCTTGCCGGCCCCGTGTCATTGTTGAATGATAGGCGACAAGCGTATCCCAGCGGCTCCAGCGCGCAAACCCCGCGCGCCTCACAGCCCCTTTGCGCAGTAGGATTTTCATCCCGGCTGGTAGTACCACGCCAAGGCGATGACAAAAAAACGCCGGTGCACGAGGCACCGGCGTCAGGGGCAGACACGGTTGAAGGGTAAGATGTCCGTCAAGATGGTGGAGCACATGAACACTACGAGTGCTGTAGTTATTCTATAAACCAGGAATAATAGATCCTACAAATTTTGCTGCATACACAACCACATCAAAACTTTCTGTAACACCCAAAGGACCAGAAACAAGGCCAAACAATACAACAAAGGCAACTAACCTCACCCTATCTTCGAAAAATGACAGTACACCTTCCCGAATAACCTTGTCCCTCAAAACAACAAAGCATATTGACAATATAATATTTGTGATAGCCAATGACCACCACCTAAAATGATCCTGACCCAAGGGATAAAGGGCTAAAGGAGATAATGATGCTATAAAAATAAGCTTAACCCTTATATCAACCTGGCTACGTATTGACATGTAAAGCTTATACATCATATACGCAAAAGGCATCATGAAGAAAATAAGAGCCCCATGATGTACTATGCGTGGAAAACTAAGGCCAAGCCTTATTGTTCTACTGACATTTTCTTCAAGAGAAGAGTTATGGATAACAACAAGAGAACTACTCATCACCCTATCACCATAAACACCTCTCAAGGCTTCCAGGTGATCTTCAAACCCAAGCGCACTATATTCTCCACGCGTAGAAACCAAAAATGTCATGAAAAATATGACTGTAAAACTAACACCCTGACAAACAACCCCCTTCCTAGAGGGGTCAATGTAGTTCCAAAAAACAAGAGAAAGAGGCAGTATCATAAAAAGTGCAGCCTCATGCAATAAGACTGACAAAGAGAGCCCTGCAACAACAATAGCAAAAGTTGCATAAACACTTCTTTCAGCAAGAAATTTTATCGACAAGATGATCAGTATAAAAACTATATATATGATCAGATCAAACCTTCCAACATCAAAAGCAAAGTGCTGCAAAGTCGCAGGAGAAGTAGCAGCAAAGATCAAGAGTAAAAAGGCACCAAACCTCCTCCCATAATCTACGTAAGGCTTCGAAACAAACAAAAAAAACAAAAAGGAAAGCCCCCCAAGGGATATATATGAGAAAAAATTAACAAAATCATATGAAACATGGCCTACAAGGGTCTTTAGAGAATCCCCGACAATCCCTCTTTTTACAAACCCTTCGTCATAATTAAAAAGGTAATGAGTATAATTCCAATCACTCAAGTAACTCGTACCATTAAAAAAAAGATGGGGGTTCGACCTGACCCAGACAATCAGCGCCACAAAAGAACACGCCAGAAATAAACTTATTTTTCCGACATCCCTAACATCCCAAGCATTTGATTTAATATCCACTCTTCCCACCTAAATAGAAGAAACAGAAAAAACTCCCCTTTCGAAAACAAACCCATGATCCACCAACTTAAGCATAGGCAAGTCTCCCTTAGAGTCCCCATACGCATATGTCAATCTTCTACTATCCAACTTAGAAATAATTATTCGCCTAACCTTCTCTTCCCCATGACAATTCTTTCCCTGAATCTTCCCTGATACATAGCCCTTCTTGCCAACTTCTAGCTCTGTGCAGATCACCGCCGAAAAACGCTCTCGCTTAGCCCAAGACTTCAGGTAAACATTCATCGAGGCACTCACCAGTACGCACTCATGCCCTTGGGCCTGGTGCCACCTGAGACGCTCCATGCCTTCTGGGCGAAGCATGGTGGGGATCACTTCTTCACTGAAACGCTCTCCCAGGGCAAAGAGTTCATCAATGTGGCATCCCCCTAAGTACTGTTTGAGCACGATTTGCTTGGCAATATCGTTACGCAGTATCTTCGCATAATAAGCACCGAGTACTGGGCTCAGCAGCGCAAGCTTGGCGTAATAGGTCGGTTTGCCAACGACGAACTTGAGAAACGGCATCAAAGTATCCCCGGTCGTCAAGGTGCCATCGAAGTCAAAAAATGCGACGGGACGAGTATCGAACTCAGGAAGCTGATTCATAACGACATCCGTTTAAAGATAGCTTCAGGGATATGCCTGATGATCAGCATGATGCCCCACCAGAACCACGGCAGGTACACTTCGCCTTTGCCCTTCTGCATGGCCTTGATGATGCCCTTGGCGATCTGCTCGGGCTTGGCCCACAGCGGCCCACCTTTATCGAGCTCGGCGGTCATAGGGGTATCGACGAAACCGGGCTTGATGGTGACCACGTCGACATTGCTCTTGGCCAGCCGGTTGCGTAGGCCCTGGAGAAACAACGTGACCATGCCCTTGGCGGCGCCATAGACATAGTTGCTCTGCCGCCCCCGATCGCCGGCCACCGAGCTGATCACGGCGATCACGCCGTGCTGTTGCTGCTCGAGCTGGTTGGCGAGCAAGGTCAGCAGATTGATCACGCTCAGGGCGTTGGTTTCGATCTCCTGGCGAGTCAAGTCGGCGTCCGACTGACAGGCCTGCTGGTCCGGCAGCGTACCGTGAGCGATCAGCACGCCATCGATGCCGCCCAGCACTCGCTCGCCAGCATCGATAAGTCGAGCATGTTGATCGCTGTCGGTTAGATCAGCCGCACACCCATCGATCTGCTGTTGGTCGCTGGCCCGAACCTTGAGGTCATCGATCAGGGCCATGAGCTTGTCATTATTGCGTCCCACACAGTAGAGGGAGGCACCCTGGGCGACCAGTTGCCGGGCTGTCTGCTCGGCAATCGCGGAGGTCGCGCCGAAGAGGATCACACGTTTGAGAGAGTTCATGAGGTCACACGTTTCCAAAATCGGGAAGAGAAACCGGGGTCGACGTAGTTGCTGAAGGCTTCCCACTCGGGATAGCCGGACTGGAACAGACTCGCGGGCATGCGGGCATCCTTGCCGGGGTAGAGGGTGCCGCCGGCCTCACGCACGATGGCATCCAGGTCTGCCAGCAAGCGCAGGGTCTTGTCACCCCGATTGGGGAAATCCAGTGCCAGGGTGGTACCGGGGCGCGGAAACGAGAGCATCCCCAACGAGGGCTTGCCTCCGAAGGTCTTGAGCACGGCGAGAAACGAGCCTTCCCCGCGCTTTGCAATGGTATCGAGTAACGCCGCGGTAGCCGCCTCGGCCTCGCGAGGCGGGATCACGCATTGGTACTGGTAGAAGCCACGCCGCCCATAGATGCGGTTCCAGTCCTGAATGGCATCCAGCGGGTAGAAGTACGGCACATAGTGGGTCAATGCCCCCTGGGGCTTCACCGGTTGCCGGTAGTAGAGGGTATTGAAGGCTCGCAGGCTCAGGCCGTTGACCAGTGAGAACGGTGGGTCGACGGGAATACGCTTACCGCCTTCCTTGAACGCCGGCAGCTCCGCCTGTGCCGACGCGTGCTGGCCAGCCAGCAGGATGCCTCGACCCTGCGCCTTGCCCTTGGCCAGGCAGTCGATCCAGGCCACGGTATAGGGCCATTGGGCCTCGGCACGGCGGTTAATTGCCCAGAATTCCTCGAGGTTGGCAAAGCGCTGCGACTCGATCCACATCCAAGGGTTCTGGATAGGGATCAACTGAAGTTCGACCCAGCGAATCAATCCTGTCAGGCCCAAACCGCCGATAGTCGCCGAAAACCAGCCGTTGCCGTCCTCGGGCCGACATTCGATGACGCTGCCATCGCTGCGCCACAACTCCAAGGCGCGTACGTGATGACCGAAGCTGCCCACGGCATGGTGGTTCTTGCCATGCACGTCGTTGGCCACGGCGCCACCCACCGTGGCCAAGCGCGTCCCCGGCGTACTGGGCAAAAACCAGCCTTGTGGCACCACCAGAGCGAGGAGCTCGGCCAGGGTGACGCCCGCCTCACAGCGCAGCACACCCTGCTGCGGGTCGAACTCAATGAATCGGTCTAACCCTCGGGTAAGCAGCAGCGTGCCCTGCTCGGTCAGGCATACATCACCATAGCTACGTCCATTACCGTGGGCCAGTAACGGCCTGGGCAGGCTGTCCGGAACGCCAGCGGAGCGTTGGGTCAGCGCATGGACCGCGTCGGGAGCCACACGCGGCAGACGGTTCCATGAACGTGGAGCGATCATGCTGTCTCCTCTGCAGATGATTCACCATGACGGCTATGAATCAGGGCCACCAAGCCGATCATCACCGCAAACCACAGCGTTGCCAGGCGAATGAATACGGTCGCCGCGATAGCGGCGGGCATGGTCATGCCCTTAAGGACCAGCAGCGAAACCATCACCGCTTCAGCGCTCCCCAGCCCCCCCGGTAGGAAGCTCAACGCGCCGGCCAGCATCGACAGCGCATAAACGAAAATGGCAAACGACAGTGAGATGTCAGCACCGAGCCAGCCCAGCATCCAGTAGAAAGCCAGTGCCTCGGCGCCCCAGGCGACCACGCTGATCACGGTGGCTACGCCTAAAAGGCCGGGACGATGGCAGCGGCGCGCGCCCCCCAGCATCTCGCTGACATGGGTAACCAAGGCCATCAGCTTGCCCTGGCGAGCCGAGGCCCAACGGTGCAGCCGGTCCAGCAGGGTTTGGCTCGATAGGCAGATCAGCACCACCACAATCCCCAGCACACCAGCGAGCACGATGCCCCGCGCCTGGGGGTATTGGGCCAGCCCTACCAGGGTGAGCAACACGATGGCCACGAGGTCGGAAAGGCGCTCGCTGATGAAGGCAGCAAAGGTCGCCGGAAACGGTACCCCACGCTGCTTGAGCAGTACGCCCCTGAAAGCCTCCCCCGCCTTACCGGGCGTAGTGGTCAGAGCAAAGCCACTGAGATAGATTCGCAGGCTCGGCGGCCAAGCCACGCAATGCCCCAGCTGCGACAAGTAGAGCTGCCAGCGACAGAACCGCAGGGCGTAGTTCATCAGCGACAAGCATAGAGCGATTAGCGTGCCTACCAAGCCAATCTGCACGAAGGCGGCTACCACCTCATTCCAGCCTCCCCACAGGGAAAACGCCAGATAGCCCGCAGTCGCTGCCACAATGGAGAGGATCAACGCCCGCAGCCGCCACCCTTCCAGGTAATTGACCCTCACCATCATGTTAGTACCCATAGGGTCGACCCTACCCAGCCGACGACCGTGACCAACAGGTGGCGGTCGATAACCAGGTCCTTGGCCGTATCATTGCCTTTGGACTTTTGATGCAGCAGGTAAAGATAGCGAAAGATGCCATACACCACGAAGGGTAAGGTGTAGATCAATCCATCGCTTCCATGCTGGGCGATCGTCTTTGGGGAAACAGTATAAAGGCCGTAGGCAAGCACCGTGCATGCAGCCGTGACAGCAATGAACTGCTCGAGCATGGCCGGACTATAATCATCCAACACACGGCGGGTCAGCCCTCCGTTGCAGTGCTCGTTACTTTCAAGCATCAGTAGTTCGGCGCGTCGCTTGGAGAAGCCTAAGAACAATGTGACCATCAAACCGCACAGCAGCAGCCACGCGGACGGCGCGATGCCTAACCCCACCGTGCCGGCCAGAATGCGCAGCATGAAGCCGGACGAGATCAAGAATACATCGAGGATCACGATGTGCTTAAGGCGCCAGGAGTAAAAGATGTTGATTACAAAATAAGTTGCTACAAACAGAGTGACCCAGCCGCTAACCAACATTGCTAGCATCATCGATGCAGCTATCAGCCCACCAAGCAGTCGTTTGGCCGCACGGGGGGAAATGGCACCACTCGGCAAGGGACGACGACACTTCACCGGATGGGCTCGATCCGCCTCGATGTCCATGATGTCGTTGAGTACATAAACCGCACTAGCCATGCAGCAGAACGCCAGAAAGGCCAACAGCGCTTGAGAGAGTGTGAAAAAATCCCACTGATGGGCAAATAATGGCCCGACTAGCACAAAACCATTCTTGAGGTACTGGTGTGGCCTTATCAACTTTATAAGCGAACGCATATACAGAAACCCCGCTACGGCATATTGATTTATAATTTTAATTATTCGCATCCTAACTTCTATAAATTCGCTCACAATAAATAGTCTCAATATTATTGCGTGAAATATAATTACCCAGAGCCTTACAAAGCAGCCCACCTCACTCCGGAAAATCAATAGAGATCTTTACCTCAGGATCCGGCTAGTATTTAACTACTAGCAGTGCGTGCCTCGTCTATTGCACGGTGTTGCAAGTTAGACATTCTCGAAGAGTCAGAGACTAACATTTTATGCATTTTTATAATCATAAAAACTCTAAACGCAAGAACATTACCATCGACCGATCGACGAGCTACCGTGTTACGCAGCCGGCTCTTTATTGAGGTAGGTAAAAGCGAACTTACCAGTCCTTTCACATCCCATCTTCTTGGCTTATCATTCCCAACTTTTATTTCGCTGATAATTCTATTTGCAAAGCCAGCTCCGAACAAACCAGCCGAATAATTACTGTTTATCTCTGATTTCATAAGGTCGACACACCCTTTATCTCGGAGTATATCTTTAGGGCTAGCATTTGCGACCTTAACGGCAAATGGAACCCTCGGCTCCATAGATTCAACGATATTCTTTAACAAATATTTATCCGTCCTAAGATCATCCGGGAAGCTTCTAACGGCATCCAGAACTGACCTGGAAAGCAAAGGGTTTATTTGCTCTAAATACGAACATTTGATATCAGACAGGGCCGCAAGAACGGTAGGAATACGATACTCTTGGTGAAGCCGATCTCTCCATGCGTAAAATGCTTCCCCTTCTTTCTGGAGTAACTCAACTGGCATTTCCTGAGGGGGAAACCCAAACTCATCAGCAATTTGCGACAAGTTTTTGTAGTCGGAACACAAACCACAACCGACTAAGTTCCTAACGTTCAATTCCGATGAGACTGGGTACTCTCCAAAGCCTTCATCACCTCTAATGACTCCATGCACCCCCTCATCATGGAGCTTTTTCCAAATATCCATACCATCCATGTACCCAGCAATATGATCAACACGGCCTTCACTGCAAAAAAGGAATCGGTCAAAAACCACTTCGAGCGGCTCTGGAGAAACATCTGTATGGTAATATTTATGCTGAATCCCCACGGAACGAGCCAGTTCCTTAGCCACATAGGCATCATTGCCTTTTTCATACTGCGATTTCTCTAAGCCCCACGTGATCGCCTTCAGATTATCTGGAGCTCCTATGGTATTTTTTATAAACAACAAGATTCCGCGACTATCATAACCACCGGATAGCGGCAGCACCCATCGCTCAAAATCGATTTTCTTAAAAGACTCTACAGCTTGACCGATCGAATCAGCCAATAACTTCTCATGGTCTGCCATCTTACGATCGACCACAGAAAAATTAATGGGAGTTTGGGTGATAGAAGCAAGCCATGATTTCTTATCAAGCGATAAATAACTATCGACCGGCAGGCGCTTAATCCTTTTATCCCAAGAAAGCTGCGGACCCAGCGAGCCTGTCGATAGCATCCACGGAATCACTCTTTCATCAAATTCAAATGTTCCAAGAAACATGATTATTGCGCGTTGCGACGTTGATGCAACAAAAATCTCTTCATCATGGTAATACCAGACCGTTCTGGTCCCAACACAATCGCTTACCACTTCAAGCTCGAGCTCATCGACCCTAAATAAGGCATAATTACCATCTGGATAGCATGTTCTTGGTTTATCCCAACTAACTTTATTTTTTTCATACAAAAACCCCAGAAGCAAGCTCACCCCCGACTCTTGGAGGGCACCACTATCCATGCATACAGCATATGCCAAATCATCTTCGACACGTACTACATGAGGTTTAGGTACCGCGATATTATCCGGAACAAGATGATTACAAACGTCATATAGCTTTTCTTTGGTACTGGCATTGAAACAAGAGTTTCGGCTGCAGGCGTATAACACTTTGGACATGGGACTTCTCCTTGTTGGTGCTGTATTTATTACTTAAATGCAGGGTTAACCCCTATAGATAATTTGTCATCGGAGGGCCATAAACTTACCTCGGGACTTAATAGCACGGCTTATTAACTTCTTCTTGCATCACGGTCCCACCTCACCGCACACAAATAAATCCACAGCATCACTCCGCTATAAGCAAAAATACCAATGATAGAAAATATTGCGACTGCCCAGATGTCACTATTTAACCAATAGAACCCAAGCAAAAAACCAGCCACTTTCCCACCGGTACTTAAGACCTCATAAAAAAGCAAACCACGCTGAATACCCAAAACAGGAACTGCGGCGTTACTTGGCTTATTGACTAAATTAAAAAAGAAGAAAAAAGCCAACCATCGAGCATATTCTCCCGCCACACCCCATTCAGCTCCAAACACCAAACTAAATATCCAAGGGCCAAACAATACAACAATTGAAAAGGGTACGATGCTAATTGCAGCTAGCACACCTGTAGCTCGCAAGATGTGTTTAGAAATTTCCTCACTATTATGGGCCGCTTCCGTAATTCGCGCATAAAAAACATCACTGACAGCCATGCCAATCAAAGCAGTCGGCATCCCCATCACCATTGTGCTGAGCATGTAGAATCCTGCAGCGGACGGACCAAAAAAAGCAGACAACATCAACACCGGCAAACTTTGCGATGCGGCGTTGATCGTAATCTGTGGAGCTCTATACAGTGGAAAATCGCGATGGCGATGAGCCAGTTCGATGATCCCCAGACTGGGGGCCTCTAAAGGTTCACTGCGATTTATCGTAGTGCGCTTCCGAATTCCTATCCACATCAGCAACGCGTGCAATATACTTCCCAAAGATGCCAACACAATGAGTACAGAGCCGGTGGGGTGAACGAAGCCAAGCAAGGCCCTGGCACTATTCAGTACTCCTGAATTTGCTAAGGCGGAACGAGCAATCACTCCGAATTCTTTTTTGCGTATCAACCACTGCTGAGCCATCTGCATCCAGGCAGCGAACAATATCGCCACGGGTAGCAAGTAGATTAACCTGCCCACGCTTTCTATTTCCAACAGCGAAATAGCTACAGCTCCCCATAACCACAAGCCAACAGCCATTAAAGTCGCAATAAAGACGGAGATATAGGCACTCAATCGTAGAAGCCCAATGGCTTCTTCATCTCGTCGTGGCAAAACGACAGAAATCGGATAGGCAAGCGCACTGAAAGGAGTTGCCACACCCAGTATTGCAATAAAAGTACCTTGCACACCGTATGCTTCAGGACCATAAAGGCGAGTAATCAGCGGTGCAAAAGCCATCGTGATCGCCTGCGCTCCTGCCGTTCCGGTGGCAACGACAGCAACGCTTCTTACAAAGCGGCTGCGCCATACTTCATGGGTTTTCTGTCGCAATGTAATAACTAGATTAAGCATGCGTATCTCTGCCTATCAGAAAGCCCGCCTGACTCAAGGGGCTGCGAAAGAAAATAAGATGCCGAGTGTTTTTATCTTGTAGAATCAGCATTTTCCTACCAAAACATGCTTCAGAAGAACCACTCGCCATAGGTGAAAGACGATCCCTGAACGCCGCCTGCAACGGCTCTGTCCGTATCGAGCTGAACGGAGAACGCACCACAAGACCTGAACCAACAGGACAGCCTGCACAGTCATTCAAAAGCATAAAAACAAGAGCTAACGAATTGCTTCCAAATATTTTTTTGCGACAGTTTCAACTGTAAACTCATTGGCACGCACTTTAAGTTCTTCTGAGCTCCACGCACCAATGTTACTTACATGTTTAACTATCTCCGATGAAAGTCGTTCCGCATCACCACAAGGCACTAATACACCATACTTGCCATTAGCAAGTATGGTGCTTGGTCCACCTGGACAATCTGTACTTATAACGGGCGTGCCACATGCCAATGCTTCCACTATTACATTCCCAAAGCCTTCCCAGTCAGAAGACAAAACAAACAAATCTGCAGCCTTGTAATATGGGTAGGGATTATCTTGGAAGGCAACAAAATCAACGCTATCTTTAACACCCAACTCACTTGCCAGTTTTTCTAGATTATTTTTTTCTTCACCTTCACCAAGAATAACAAGCTTAATGTCAGGAACCGACTTGACAGCCAAAGAAAACGCACTTAACAAAAGCGCTTGATTTTTTTGAACATCAAGACGACCAACGTGCAAAACAACGCAAATATCAGAGGAAGACAACCAGTCATGACATAAAACATCTCTAGCCCTTTCATTTAAATCATCATTAATCACCGGATTACCAATAACTTTCACATGGCTTTCCGGCACGATCTTATTAGTGATCAGATCTTTTTTGGTATCTATAGAATTTGCAATAACAATATCTGCACGTCGATAAGAAAACCTCATAAGACACTTGTAAATCAACCTACGACGCCAGGGTTCACGCCTGACGGCTTCCATTGTATTAGCTTCACGAAACAAAACTTTTATGTTATTAATTATCGGAAGAGCTAGTCCGATAAAGATATTTGCTCCTCTCATAACAGATAGTATATATTCTGGAGATTCATCCTTTATTACTTTTCGCAACTTCAACCAAGCATCATAGCGTAATCGCTTAACATTAAGATCAATCAACTTGATGGAGCTATTGACTTGCCTACGATATGGACCGACTCCTTCAAAGACTACCAGACAGACATCTAACCCATTTTTAGTGTAAAAATTTGCCAAATTGACAGCTATTCTTTCGGCTCCCCCACCTGCAAACGAGGGTGTAACAATACAAATCTTCACGACTTATTCCTTTAATTTGTATAACATCAAAAGCCCACCTCATCGTTTAGCAGCGCATATACCGAATTGTAAGATCATCATGTGGCACTACTTACCCAGGTGACCTAGGTTGCCGCAGCCATCTTTAATTTAATAAACTTTAATATTTATTTGTAAGCAGCAGGATTACCTTATCTATTGGATGGCGTCACTATTCATGCCACACGAACTACAAGTATCAGAGCGCAGCTGAATGACCGCGTTCGGACTTCTCTGGTGAGGTCGTTACGATGCAGCGCGGTTGGCGCGTGCGGTATCAATGAGGTAGATCTTCGGCAAGGCGTTGGCCAAGCCGCCAGGCTTGCCGAGACTGTCGCGTCGCACCACGCGTTTACTGGGGTAGCCGTCAGGGTTGCGCGACTGCCAGCGCCAGGTATCGGCGATCATCTCGGTCAAGCCACGCTGGGCTTTCCAGCCAAGCTCATCCGCAGCCAGCGACGCATCAGCCCAGCATTCGGCGATGTCCCCATCGCGGCGCGGTACGATGCGATACGCCACGTCGCGCTGCGAGACCATCTCGAAGGCACGCACCATCTCGAGCACCGAATAACCCTGGCCGGTACCCAGATTCCAGACATTCACCCCGGGGCGATTCGCCAGCACCCTCATCGCCGCCAGATGCCCCTCGACCAGATCCATGACATGGATATAGTCGCGCACCCCGGTGCCATCCGGGGTGGGGTAATCGGCGCCGAAAATCGACAGCGCCGGCAGGCGTCCGATCGCCACCTGGGAAATGAACGGCAACAAGTTATTGGGCGTGCCCGATGGATCTTCACCGATGAGCCCGCTGGGATGCGCGCCCACAGGATTGAAGTAGCGCAGCAGCGCGATCGACCAGCGCGGATCGGCGCGCGCCAACTTGCGCAGCACTTCTTCGACCATCAGCTTGGAATGCCCGTAGGCGTTGGTCGGCTGTCCAGTGGGTGCACTCTCGCTCAACGGCATGCGCGTGGCATCACCGTAGACCGTCGCCGAAGAACTGAACACCAGACGATGAACCCCCGCCGCCATCATGGCCTGACACAGCGTGATGGTCCCCGCGACGTTGTTCTCGAAATACGCCAACGGCTCGTTGACGCTCTCCCCCACGGATTTAAGCCCGGCGAAGTGCAATACATCGCTGATCGCGAAGTCCGCAAAGATATAATCCAACAGCGAACGCTCACGTATATCGCCTTCGATAAAGGTCACTTCCTTGCCGGTCAACTGGGAGACGCGTTCCAGCGACTCGCGCGAGGCGTTGCAGAGGTTGTCGATCACGACCACGTCGTGGCCGGCCTCCATGAGCCGCAGCACCATATGCGAACCGATGTAACCCGCGCCGCCCGTCACTAATATCGTCATCATGCCTCCATTTTCACGCGTTGGTGATTCATCAAGCCCGCCTCCAGGCAGGCCAGATATCCCGCCACGACGATGTCCTGCGAGAATTCCTTTTCGGCGCGTCGACGTGCCGCCACGCCTACGCGGGAAAGTGCCCAGGGCGTCATTACCAGACACGCGCGCATGCGCGCCGCCAGCGAGTCGACGTCCTTGACGCGACACAGCCAACCGGTTTCGCCATCGGCCACGGCATGGCGGCACCCCGGCACATCGGTAGCGATAGTCGGCCGCCCCATCGCGCCCGCTTCCAGCACCGTGCTCGGCATGCCCTCGCGATAGGACGGCAGCACCAGCACATGCGCTTGAGCGATCCAAGGGCGCACATCGTCTTGAGCGCCGACGTATTCGACGACACCCCGCGCATGCCAGGTCTCGACCTCGTCATCGCCAATAGCCGTGCGATTGCTGACCCCCTTTGGGCCGACAATCAAAAAGCGTGTCTCGGGATGGTCACTGCGCACCTGCTCGGCCGCCGCGACGTACTCACGCACACCCTTGTCGCCCAGCAACCGAGCGATAAGTACAAAGGTGAAGGGTCCTTCCTGGGGCAGCGGCGTGAACGCAAAGCGCGACACATCGACCCCTGCGCCGGGCAACATCGCCCAGTCGACCTTTTGCAACATGCCTTGGCGTTCGAAGAGCGCGCGGTCATCAGGATTGAGGAAAAACACTCGTGTTGCCCCGGTATTGGCGACGCCATAGAGCCGTCGTACCTGGCGAAACAAGTGGCTGTCATGCAGGAAAGCTGTCCCCAGGCCGGTGATGGTATTGGCATACGGGATTCTCAGGGCGCGACACGCCAGGCCCGCATAGAGGTTGGCCTTGATCGTGAAGTTGAAAACGAAAGCCGGGCGCAACTCGCGCAACTGCCCGTACAACCAGAACAGGCACTTTCCTTCCCGTGCAGGGCCGGTGCTTTTGCCGTCCATGGGCATGCTGTGAAGGGTGACGTCGAACTCATTGAGCAAGCGTTGCGAAAAGTCGTCGTCGGGCACCAGGCACACCACGCGAAAGCCACGCCGCTCAAGCGCCTTCAACAACCCCTGGCAGAAGTTATAGAGGAACCAGGACGTGTTGGAGACCAGTACAATCGTTTTATCGTTCATGAAAACAACTCCTCTGCAGTGGAGATCGTCTGTGGGGCATGCTTTTAAGACGCGTTCTTGAAGACACGTTTTTAGAGACACAGGGCCCCGGCCCTCACGCGAAAGCGCGTTGGCAAGCAATGATCAAGTGTCGTGAAGACGAGTGGCGCGTGGGCGGCTAGCGCCTAGAGAGCTAGGTCGATGGGGCTGTCACCGAGGCCTGCTCATGACGCATCAGTACATCGTTCATCGACATAGAACGCATGCCGTATTCGATGGAAAGAACCTGGAAATAGCCGATGATGGCGGCGAGATCACGCAGGTGAGCATCGGTAGCCTGACCGAAGTTGTGCGGATGCCACCACAGATGAAATATCTCGCCACGCTTGGCAGCACGGCGCATCGCCTTCTTGATGCGTCTTAGTCGCAAGGCATCCAGTTGCGGCACCCCACGGCGCGGGCGCAAAAACATGCTGGCCGGAATATTCAGCGGGTCACCCTTGAGGTCACGCCACTTGATGCCGTGATGGCCTGTCAAGTTGCTATAGCTGTCCAACAGGCGCAACGCACGCCGAGGAATCGTGTCACGCTGATGCCGGGAGGAGCCCATACACTGTGGATTGCCGCGATAACAGCGAAAACCCACCTCACGCATCGGTGCCAGATAGGCCTCGTCGACCTGATTGCGCGGCAAGATCAACGAACGAGGGCGATGCCCAGCATGCTCGGCAATGGCCATCGCCGCCGTGAGATCGGCTTTGAAGTCTTCTGGCGTCTGGCCATCTTCATGGCAGTAGTAATGCGAAAAGGTATGCGAGGCTACCTCTTGACCTGGTGTTTGCGCGATCAGATCGATCAGGGAACGTCCGTAATGCAGTGGATCGCTTGCCTCATCATCACCGATCTCCTGCCGATAGTTATCACGCGCCGGATTGGTATAGCGCGGACGCCGCACGGGAGAGAAACGCGTCAGCGTTTCGCGGTCCTCAGCGAATAGATAGCCCACCGTGGCCCAGGTTGCACGGATATGGCGTTCGCGGAAGAGATCAAGCATCGCCGGTATCGCACGGCGCGCACCAAGCAATTGCCGCACATACGGGTGCTCGGGCGTGGTCACGATATCCGACATGCCCCAGTGCAATTCGAAGTCCAGAGATATCACGAAGGCCGGCGGACGCAGCGGCTCGCCCTCAGATCGGGCTAAATAAGTCATCCAGTTAGCGCTCATACGTGGCACGCCTGATGCCAGGAATCACTATAACCGTCGATCATGCGTTGTACGCTGAAGGAATCGACGACACGTTGATGCGCGCGCTGCTTACGCACTTGCCATGTCGGCATATCAGCATGCTCATCCAGCGCCAGGGCCAGATGATCTGCCAAGGCACGAGTATCACTGGGGGGCACGATCCATCCGGTATCGCCGACAATGAAGGCAGCATCGCCGACATCGGTGGACACACACGGCGTGCCGCAGGCCATTGCCTCGGACAACACATTAGGGAATGCCTCACCAAGGGACGACAGCACATGCACATCGAGCGCGTTCATCACCGCAGGAATATCGCTTCGTCGCCCGACTAACAGTACTCGTTCGCGTACGCCATAGTCCTCCAGTAGCTGGACCAGTTCAGCGTTATCGGCATCCACCTCCGCGCCGATCAACGCACACCTAAAGTCCCAGCCCAGGCCCTTGAGCTGCGCCAAGGCAGCGATCAAGTTGGCATGATCCTTCAGCGGATCGAAGCGCGCCACCATGCCGAATAAAGGCATATCGTCATCGAGCCCCCAGTCTGCGCGCACGCGCGCTCTGGCTTCGGCGTCAGGGGTGAGCAAAGACAGATTGTAGCCATTGGGTACGACCACGAATTTCATAGCCGCATAACGCAGCTTGCGATGCACCTCCACCGCATTTTGCGAACAGCTTACGATGCGGCTCGGCACTACACGGGACAAAGCGCCGCACGCCTTGGCGACCCAGATCGTGCTGCGCTTGGTGGCACCCGGCATCAGGTTGCTGTTGTGAATCCCCCAGCATATGGCCTTGACGCCCGCCAGCCTAGCCACGACACCGCCCACCAAATTGGCGTGATACATCCAGGTCTGTACCACGTCCGGCTGAAACTCTCGGATGATGCGCCACAGCCGCCACAAACCGGTAGGTGTCACGCGGCCACGCGGCATATCCAAATACACGACCTCGATCCCTGCCGCATTGAAACGCGGGCCGTATTGCCCGGCATCCATCAAGCACACCACTCGGTGAACGTTGTGGCGGTCGTTATTGCAAAGCTGGTAGAGCGAGTCCTCGGCACCACCATCGGTCAAGCCGGTGATGACATGTAAGACCTTCAGCGGTTTGGCTAGCATAAGCGATTGCATCCTCTCAATTGGCCGATGCCCGAGAGCGCCCAGGCACAGCGGATATGATCTTGAACAAGCGCCAGCGATTCGATGGCTGCCTCACCCACCGAAGGCAAATCCCAAGCGCTTGCGGCTTCCTTTGAGCAGCATCACGGCAAGCAGCGACGATGCCAGTGCCAACAACGCCAGCATGTTGCCGGGCCGATAGGAGAGCGCCTCGAACAACGAGATGAAAAGCGGATGAATGAAGTACAGCGCCGTCGCGTAATACGCCAGGGACGTGCTGTCGCCAGGGAGATGAAGCGACGACACCCACAGGAAAAGCCCAGGGCAAACGATCAGGAGGCTCAGGTACATATCGAAATGTGGCAGCCCTTCGAGACTGACATAATTGAGATAGGATTCCCCCAGCAACAGGAGCGCACCCACAAGGCTCCAGATCGCGTAATAACGGCGATCTAGCTGACGTATCCCTTCCCAAGACCGCAGCAGATATCCGATACAGAAGAAAGGGAAGCCGAAAAATAAGAAGTTGCGATAGGGCCAGCCTTCAAGGAGCAACGCGTCCAACCTGCTGCCGGCAAATAGATCGTAATTACCGGCATACATAAGGAAAACGCCTATGCCATAGAGCATCACCGCCCATACCAGAAGAACTTTCATGGAGTGATTGCGAAGCATGTACAGTAAGATGGCAGCCCCAATCAGGGCCGAGAGAAACCACAGATGGTGATAACCCATGACCGCAACGCGCAGTAATCTCAAAATCTCATACGGCGTCGTCACCGGAATATCAAGCCAAAAATACACATACACCAGCATCCAGAAGAGATACATCGATACTACTTTTTTCAGCCAGCTAGCAAGCGACTTTGTGCGAATCACGCTCATAAAAAAATAACCGCTAACCATCATAAAAATCGGCACCACGATCCGAAATAGCCCCTCCACCGTCAGTTGATAGCCCAATTCGCTATATCCCATCAAAACCTGGGCATGTGAAATCACCACGATGACGGCCAATGTCAACTTGAGCACATCCAACGAAACATTACGCTGCATTTTCCACTCCCCCTTAATTTGCCCGACCCTAAAATCGAAACGCCAATGTATTATATTTATTATACATTATAATCTTACATTCTGACTTCGGCGGCCCAGCCGAAACCGGGAATTCCCAGCACCGGATACCACTGCATGAAGAAATAAAAGGTATAAAATCCATAGGCTGCGTAACGACGCCAGTCCGTCAACCCCAGTGACGCTAACAAAACGACCAGCATGCCACTTTCGAAAACACGTGCCGTGACCGGAAGAAGAAAGTACGTAGAGAGATAAAACACCAGGATCGACGCCGCAAAGAAGTTGTTCCTGAGAAATGATTTTCCCTCCATGAAGAAGATTACGGAGAACACGACCCAGAAGATAAATGCTAACCCTGAGCCCCCCGAGCCCATGGCGCTGTATTCATCGCTACCGCCTTGCCGTGCCCCGAGCGTACCGGCCAGCCAGATCCCTAACGCGCCCAGTACAACGCCCACGCCCAGGGTGTATACCACACGCCACACGGTCGAAATGCCAAACGTCGAGAAGGCAATATTGAGAAGAAACAAGGCATTGATGAAGAAAAAGGATGCATGGACCAATGGTGCCAACCCGATGAAGAAGATACGCAGCGGCAAGTAACGACACCACCAGCCGAGAAAGAACAAAGTAACCCCTACTCCCTGTCGCAAGTGAATAATATTATTCTTCAAGACCTGCGGCATAAGGATAAAAAGAACCAAGAAGAAGGCGTACTTCGGGTAGCTTCTCAATACTAGAAACGAAATCAAAAACGATGAGAAAAAAATGATTATCCGGAGGGTATCTTCCGGGGAAAAGTTCTTAGAAGCCCAGATATTGAATAGCAGCCAAACCGGTTCGTTAGTGAGAATCGTCTTGAGACTGCCAGCAGCATACTTCACAAATATTTCGTCAGAGTACTGAGCGTAGATGAGATAATTGGCCCGATCGAGATAGCCATCGACATCTAGCCCCATCAAAAACCAGGCATAAATACCCGCCAGGACTAGACACATGGTCTTGTAACCAAACGAGCCTTCAGTGGGTATTAGTAGTTTCATCGTTTGCCTCAACTTACTGGAGTGCTGACGCGCCTGAACTCAAATAGACTGGCGCCACATGACGTATAAATAAGCTTGAATGCCTGGCCGAGCTCGAGTACCAACATGCATTGAACATCATTCACAGCGATGCTCTTTCGGCAGCGCCACCCGCAGCGCATGCAGGTAGCCGGAGAGCGCCTGCTGCAAATTGAAGCTAAGGGCACGGTGGCGCACATCGGGATGCGTTTCGTCATTGAGCGTCTCGGATATGGCCCTCGCCAATGCCGATACGTCACCGACCGGCACCAGTCGCCCCCACTTTCCGTCTTCGAGGATCTCCGCCGAGCCGCTGGGACAATTCGTGCTCACTACCGGCGTGCCGCATGCCATGGCTTCGGCCAACACGTTGCAAAAGCCCTCCCACGCTGAAGACAACACGAACAACGATGCCTTGCGCATCCACGGGTAGGGGTTGTCGACGAACCCCGGCAGCGCCACATCATCGCCGATTCCCAGTTCGTCGATACGCGCCTCCAGATCAGAGCGCAGCTCACCTTCGCCGAGAATCACCAAGCGCGCGGCATGCGTCTTGCGCACCTCGGCGAAGGCCTCTATCAAGGTCGCGAAATCCTTCTGTACGGTCAGCCGCCCCGCCGCGACAATCACCGGCGGCTGGCCGCTTTTCAGCCAAGGGTGTGTCAACGGCGTCTCGCACAACTGCGCCAGCTTGGTGTTGATGGGGTTATAGACGACATCGATCCGCTCGCGCGGCAAGCGCACCGTCTGCGCAAGGTCATCTGCCACCCCGCTGGAGACCGCAACGATAGCGTCCGCTGAGGGGTAACTCAGACGCATCAACCACGGCAACCCTCGCTTGAAACGACCGCTCGACACATCGCGAGACAGCGTATTGCGCTCCGACACCACCAGCCGTGTCCCCGAACGGGCCAGTTTGCGTGCCCAAAGGGCAATAATGTTGGCGTGGTTGAGCGCCGAGAGTAAGGCATACGGGCGCTCGCGACGCAGGTAGCGCACCAGTGCCGGCAAGCTGAACAGCACCCGCGAGGCGCCGAGCTCCACCAGCCGCACATGCGGCGAGACATCCGCCAGATACGCCCCCTCGGCGGCGACCACGACAAGATCAACTGGCACACCACGGGTCGCGAATCCATTGGCGAGGGTTACCATCACGCGCTCAGCGCCACCGCCCGCCAACGAAGGCAGGAACACCGCAATCCGTTTATCGTCGTCTCTGTCTCTCATTTCACCGTCCGTCGCTTGGCAAATACCATTCCACGCACATTTGCCACGTTCAGAAGAAATACACTAACGGTATAAACCGCCGTGCCCCAGCCAAAGCAAGGTGGCGCTCGTAAGGCGCCCGATCAGTGCCGGGCGTCATCACCGAAAGGCGTCCTTTAACGATAGGAATAGTTGTAATAGCCGTAGGTGTATGCTGTAGCCGCCTTGCGCTCCAAGCCATTGAGAATGGCCCCTTTGACGCGCACCCCACTGGTATCCAGGCGCCGCATAGCGAGCTCGATTTCCTTGGGCGGATTGACCTGGAAGCGTGCCACCATCAGGGTCGTTCCCACGCACTTGCCAATCACCGTGGCGTCGGTTACCGCCAGCACCGGCGGCGAGTCGACGATCACCAAGTCGTAACGCTCACTAGCTGTGGCCAGTAACTCGGTGAAACGCGACGAGGCCAGTAGCTCCGAGGCATTTGGCGGGACGACACCGCGCGCCAGGTACTCGAGCCCCTCGACGCTTTCTACCGGACGCACCATCTCCGCCAAGGTGTGCCGTCCGGCCAGCACTTCGCTCAAGCCATCCTCGGAAGGTCCCTTGAATATCTTGTGCATCTGGCCCTTGCGCATGTCGCCGTCGATCACCAGCACGCGCTGACCGTTCTGGGCACACACCGCCGCCAGGTTGGCGGCAATAAAGCTTTTGCCCACGCCTGGGCTAGGCCCGGTAATCATCAAACGGTTGTTGGCGCTATCAAGCATCGCGAAATGCAGGCTGGTGCGCAGGCTACGTAACGCCTCAATGGAGATATCCAGCGGCCGATGCCACGCCAGCAATCCCGCCGGTACGCTCTGCGAGCGTCCTCCCCGGCGAATGCGACGACTGAGCCGGCCCTGGTCGTCCGATTTGGGCACGATGGCATAGACCGGCAGACCCAGTTGTTCGAGCTGATCGGGACTTTCCAGACCGCGATTGAACATCGCCCGTAGCATCACCAAAGCCACCGCGAACACTGCCCCCAGCGACGTCGCCAAAGCGATGATCATCATCTTGTCGGGCGCCACCGGCTGCGGAAATGGCTCCGCTTCATCCAGCACCCGCACATTACCCACTGTGCTGGCCTCCGCGATTTGCATTTCCTGCACCTTGTTGCGCAACTGCACATAAATTTCTTGATTAACGGAAACATCGCGCTGCATGCGCAACACTTCTTGCTGGGTTTCCGGCATACCGTTGATGCGATCTTCCAGAGACGTCAGTTCCTTCTTCAGTTGTGCTTTCTTCTCCAGCAACGCCGCATAGGTCGGGTGGCTGGGCGTAAAACGTCGCGATATTTCCGCTTCAGAGAACTCCAACTCATTGAGCTGACTTTCCAGATTAACCACGCGGTCGAGCACCGACTGGGTCTCCATGGAAATATCCACACTATCGTGCTCCGAGCGATAGGCATTGAGTTGCTGCTCGGCATTGGAAAGCTCGCCACGCACCTCGGGCACTTGCTCGTTCAAAAACTCCAGGCTCTTGCGCGCTTCTTCCGACTGACGCTGGATATTCTGCGTTACGTAGATATCACCGATGGTGGCCAATATGCGCTCGGCCAATGCCGGCGACGGGTCCGTTAGGGTCCAGGCCAGAATCCCCGTACCATTACCCCGCTCGGCAATGCCAAAATTATTGCGTAGATGATCGACGGCCACCACGCGCTGCGCATGAGTCAGAGTGAAGGTCGCGCCTGGCGTCGCCGCGATCGACTCTACCTCCACGCCCACCGCACCGCCGAGGAAGCTTTCCTCCACGCCGACAACGCCCTCGCCCAGACGCTCGCCACGGTACTCCAAGGCATAACGGGTCTCGTCGAGTACTTCGAGAGTGAAGGTCTGTCCCAAGTAGTCGTTAGCCACAGGCATACCAGCGACCTGAATGTGATCATCGCCCCAGGCATAACCCCAGTCCTGAGCGAACGCAGGCGCGGCGATCCGGTGGCGCTGCAAAAAACCGCCGATGAACGGCACGCGTACTGGTTCGACGCGGATATCGAGATTGAGCAGATCCACCGCACGGCCGAGCACCATGCGCGATTTCATGATCTCCATCTCCGAGCGCGACGGTGGCGCTTGCGAAAGCATCGACATCGACGCATCCGCTAGTGGGTTATTGGGACTCTTGGTTTCCACCTGGACCAGCGACTTGGCCTGAAAGATCGGCGTCTTGAGGAAGGCATACGCCGTCCCCAAAAACGCGAACAGTACAATCAGGCTGATCACCAAGCCCTTGGCGTCGAACAAGAGGCCTAAAATTCGCCCCAGCTCCATGTCATTGCCATTGTCGGTTTTATTGGATTGTGGGGCAGGTACATTGAGATTCATAGAATTCCCACTCCATGAGAATGTGGGTATCGAGGGCCGCCGCCAGCCTTCTTCAATGGGTGCTAGCGACGGCCTCGTAACAATGACGTCTTAGAAGTCGTCGTTGAGGTCCTTGATGTCACGTGTGGCCTGCGACAGCTCGTAGATCGCCGTCACACTGGGCAAGATCTGGCTGATGACGCGGTTCCAACGCGCGATTGGCGCGGCGGTGACATACACCACATCGGTGGGCTGCAGGATGAATTCCGACCCCATTGCAAAGGCGATCGCGCTCTCGGCGTTGAGCTGGTAAACAGTCGCGTAGGTTTCGCTGTCGATATCGTGATTGCGGCGAATCACGAAGATACCCGAAGCATCGGCGCTGTTCTCGTTGATGCCACCGGCCTGAGACAAGGCGTTGGTCAGCGAGAAGCGCGCATTCGGCATCGGCACGGCGGTCGGTGTATTGACCTCGCCCATCACGTAGACCTGCTGATTGCCGACAACCGGCACATGCAACACGTCGCCATCCTGTAGCAACAGGTTCTGATCGAGGTCGCCATTGACCAGCATGTTGTAAACCGACAAGTGCCGCTCGACGCCATTACGGGTTAGCACGACGTCATGCCAATCGCCGCCTTGGGTCAGACCACCGACGCTGCTGAGCGCATCCAGCACAGTCAGCGGCACGTTGGTGATAGGCTGCGCTCCCGGACTGTCGACCTCCCCCGTGACATAGGCTTTCTGAGCGTTGAAGGCAGCGACTTTCACGTCCACTTGGGGCTGCGCGATGTAGCCTTCCAGGCGGCGCTGGATCTCCCCACGAACATCGCGCACGGTGCGTCCCGCGACATCCACCGTGCCGATGTAGGGATAGAAGATGGTGCCGTCCGAATGCACGACGTTGCCCGACTCTTCCGCGCTCCGCTCACTCCCGGCGGGAATCGTCAACTCAGGGTGGTCATACACCACGACGCTAAGTACATCACCGCGCCCGATTATGTAGTCGTAATCGATCTCGGATTCGGGCACCGCATTCTCGGTGTACTCCAACAACGAGTCGCGCAAATCGTCTTTCGACTCCGCCATCGTCTTAACGAGACTCGGTGTAATTGCCTTGACCTCGATATTGTCGGAGATGTCCTCTCCCTGCGAATCAGCTTCATAGTCGAGATTGCTGCCGGGCGCGAACGCACAACCCGACAGCACCACCATGAAAGAAAGCCCCAGTAGCGGCTTTCTCCATCCTGAACGATATTCCATACGGCTTGCAGTCATGCCGATTCCCTCACTCGTCATTTTGTTAGGGTTTAAAATTCTTTTACCCACGCTACCGCCCTGGAGCGACACCACATCTCCCGGGCAATAACCACTGAATCTCTCAACGCCTCTATTTCTTACATAGTTATCTTCTTGCGGATTTCATTCTATGCATTGTGTAACTTTTCATAGGCTGAATTTACACAATGCTTACATTGGATTTTACTCGTTGCTAAATCGCGCCTTTTAACCAACAAACTCATTCACCCAGAACGAGAACTTAATCCCACAACAGGATTAGAAAACTCATGCTTTAAATAAAACGCCCCCGCACGAGGACGGAGGCGCTACACAATGACGCGGTTTAACGCGGGAACACCTCAGCGTGCACCGAACCCGGTCGTCACCGTTTTCAGAGTGCGCAGTAGAATCAGCACGTCGAGCCACAGAGAGAAATGCTTGATGTAATAGAAGTCGTACTGCAGCTTGACGGTCATGCCATCGACTTCCGCCGCGTAGCCCTGTTCGACCTGGGCCCAGCCCGAAATTCCCGGCTTGACGACATGGCGGTAGCTGAAAAACGGCACGTCCTTCTCGTACCACTGCGAGAGGTCCATCGACTCCGGGCGCGGACCAATGAAGCTCATGTCCCCCTTGAGCACATTGAGTAACTGCGGCAGCTCATCTAGGCGGTACTTGCGAATGATCTTGCCCACGCGCGTGATGCGCGGGTCGTCCTCGCCGGACGTAAACCCCTTCCCCTCTCCCTCGCTATACATGCTGCGGAACTTGTAGATACGAAACGGCACCCCGCGATGCCCCATGCGCCATTGCACGAACAGCGCCGGCCCCGGGCTGTCATGGCGAATGGCCCAAGCCGTGGCCAGCATGATGGGCGCCAGTAGCGGCAACAGCAGCAAAGCACCGCACAAATCCAGGCCGCGCTTGCAAGTGCTATAAAGCGGCGACGGCAACAACGAAGTCAGCTCCGTATCCGCCAGGTGCTCGAGCCTGACGCGTCCGGTACGTGACTCGTCGATCTGCCTGATCTGATACACCGGAATGCCGTTCAGCGTGCACTTGGTCAGAAAGCGCATCCACTCTTCGCTAAGTGCGTCGCTACGTAGATCCGCGACGATACCGTCGATACGCTGCGCCCCCAGGCGCGGCACTTCGAGTCGATACAACCCGCTCCCTTCAGGCTCGACGAGTTGGCTCGCCTCGCCCAACGGCACCACGGCAAAGCGAGGACGCCTAAACCGCTGTACCCCCGCGTAGCCGAGGAAAAACCACAGCAGGCTCGCGGCGTAACCGCCCCACAACACGCCCTCATCAAACCCCTCAGCGCCGAGCAACAGAGCCCAAGTCGCCGCGAACACCACACTGACCAGTGGCACGACATACATTGACGCCTGCGTACCGGGAAAACGCGTCATGCGATGCAAAACGAACAGCGTCACCAGAAACGCCGCGCCCACCGCCCACAACGTGGTGGCAAGCCCCGGCGCCATGTCACGCCAGACGTCTCCGCCGCGCATCATCAGTGGCGGCGCCATCAAGACCACCGGCAGCCCCACGACGAAGTGGAACGGCATGCCCATCAGGCACTGCTCGTACCAACGTGAGTGGCGACGCTCATAACGCGTATCGAATGCCTTACCACTCGGCACTACCGACTCACTTCCCCCCCACGTCGAACGCTCCAGTTGCTCGAACACTTTATGCTTATTGAACATGATTGACGCCACCTTTCCAGTGTCCCGTGTCGCCCGTTTAAAGGCGTAAAATCGGGTTTTCGCCAAACAAGTTACAAAGTGTTCACCTGCACTTCCAGACGGTTTTAATAGTTAAGGAACCCCATATTATTCATACGCCGAAGCGCCAAAACCGTACGTCAAAAGCCAGTCGCACCTTATACTTAAAGCGCCATAATCAATCAACACCAAGCCGACTCATTAAACATTATCAACATCCCTCATCACGCACTCACCACAAATAACGAAAAACAACCTAAAACAAATAAACATGAGGAAAATACGCCACCGGGAAGTAAAACTTTCACCGTATCACCCGACGAAATCTCATCTAAGCTAGGCGATTATGTCAGGGGGATCACATGAACACTTCGAGAAGACGACTCTTAACTCGCCTACTCCAAGGGGGCGCTGTACTGACCGTGACCGCCTCCGGTCTATTGTCGACTCACACGGCCGGCATGGAAAAACACGCGTCAGGTATGGAAAAAAGAGACAAGAAGGGAAAAACAACGCAGGAGGGAGCAGAGACGCTGCATGCCGACTCCATCGCCGAGATGCAGGCACTGGACGTTGCCCGCCTTAAAGATGGACAACATATCCAGGTCGCCGGGTACCACGCGGGGGAAACACTCGGCGGGGGGAGCTTCATCTGGTACGCCAATGAACAACGCGAGGAAGACGGCGGTACCTGCTTTCGTGCCCACGACCAGGCCGACGGGCGCTTTCTGCGACGCCTCGACGACGCACTGACGCCCGGCATGTTCGGCGCGCGCGGGGATGGCAGCGATCAGCACGCCGCCTTGAAGCGTCTCGCACAGGCCGCCAACAGCCAGCAGCGTGATGTCATTTTTCCTGAGGGCGACTACGCCTCTTCGGGTACCGGGTTACGCTTCAAGGGCGTCCGCGTGACCGGGGCAGGCATCAAGCGAACAATCATTCGTTATACCAGCGACACTTACGGTGCACTGGTTGAGATTGATGATGGCACTACTCTCTCCGACATGACCCTAGAGGGTAATGTCAGCGACGATCCCGAGCGCTGGAGCGTCTCCAACTATGACGCCTTTACCGGCTGTCTACCTCTGGACCTCATTGGCCACGACGTCACCGTCCACGACGTCATCTGCCGCCGCTCCCCTCTCGCCTGTCTCCGCGTTGGAGCACGAAATTTCGTGCTCCGCGATGTCATTGTTGAGCATGCACGTGGCAATTACGGTGACGGCATCTTCATCGCCGACTCCCATGACGGCCTCGTCGAACGCTGCCAGGCACGCGACTTTACGCGTATCGGCTTCGTTGCCGACACCTACGGCGAGAGCCCGGAACACATGCTCAGCGAGCGCATCGACTTCATCGACTGCCTCGCCGAAAACGGCCATCACGCCAGCGTCGATTATGGTGACGCTGAATACAACGCTGGCTACTGGGCCGAAAATAGCCACGCGGTGCGCTTCATCGACTGCCGCTCTCGCGAAACCCCACACCATGGATTCGTCGCCACCACCGGACGCACGCCCTCGCTAGGCACCGGACACTTTACCTTACGCGGCTGTATCGCCGAGACCACGGCCGTAGGATATTTGCTCAGCGACCTGAACGACGTGCCCGTGCGGCATGCCGTCGACGCCTGCCAGGCACGCGCGGTCGACAAGGGATTTTGTATCGAAATGACGCTCCCTACCAGCCGTCTCACCGGTCAGCGCATTACCACGGAACTACGTGGCGCGCGACGCAGTGGCAGCACCCTGGCGTTGGAAGGGGGCGGACACATCGATATCCGCCACCTCGACGAAACCTGGCACGTATTCAACGAAAAGCGCCATGACAGCGTACGCGCTAGTTACGCCTCGATTGTCGCGGCGGGTGGCTTCAAAGGCGAGCTGCATCTTGCCAATTTCCAGAGCCGACACAGCGACACCGATGCTCCCGTGGGCTGCAAACTCATCGGCCAATCGCACCTGCGCGACTTCACGCTGAGCGGCACCCATGCACGGCTCTTTCATGTCCCGGCCGAACGCATCAGCCTCAACGACTGCGAGATCCCCGCCGGCTGGATCAAAGCCTTCGAGACGCTCGATGTAGACGCCTGCCGACTCGGTGACGGCGTACCGCGCTTCGATATCTTCGACACCACGCAGCATCACCGTTACCGCCACTGCCGGTTCGACTTCACCCCCGGTGGCGGGCATCTCTACCTGCACAACAGCGACAAGCGCAATGCACGGCATGTAGTGCGCTTCGAACGTTGCCGCTTCAAGAAAGACCTCGCCCAGCACGGCCACATGATTACCCTAGACGCTGCGCCCGGCGTATTCCTCGCTCCTGAAAGCAACTTCCTGACCTTCCGCGACTGTACCTTCGAGAACACCGGCCACGCCACCGACACCCCCGCGATACGCACCCTGCAGCGCCCACCGCAAGCAGCGCTGACCGGGTACGGCAATCGCAAAAACGCCACCCTCAATACCCTCAGCGCCTTCGAACACGATGACAGCCTTATGGCCGACGGCTGACACCGTGGCTAAATCTCGCTCCACAAACGCCCCACCCCACACACGAAAACGGCCCCAAAAAGGGGCCGCTATTAATTAGAACGCTTCTCTCCTTTTATTCGAACACTATCCACTTCGATACTCGAGTTGACGGGGATGGGCAGGGTCCACCGGCGACTGCCGCACCATTTCCGCAATTACAAATCCGTTTATTACAAAAACAGGACAACACCATGAAACTCTCCCTCCTCCTCGACTGGCGCTTGCACGTCATGGTGGCGGTTGCCTCCTTGGTCTCGGAAGCCATCGGCATCATCAAGATCCCCCTCGGGCCAGGCAGTTTACTGCTGTTGCCGCTGTTCTATGCATTCATCATCGGCCTGCTGGTCAATCCTCACCTCTTTTCGGCGACCTCGCGGCTGATGCCGGTGAAGCTGAGTACGGCAGCGGCGCCCATCATCTTGCTGTCGATCATGCCCTTCATCGCTCGGTTCGGCTCCACGATCGGGCCTGCCATCGATCAGATACTCAGCGCAGGGCCTGCCCTGGTCCTGCAGGAGTTGGGGAACCTGGGCACCATGCTGATCGCCATGCCGTTTGCAGTACTCGTGCTGAAGATGGGCCGTGAAGCCATCGGCGCGACGTATTCCATCGCACGCGAGCCCAACATCGCCATCATCTCCGACAAATACGGACTCAAGGGCCCCGAAGGCATCGGCGTCATGGGGGTCTATGTCGTGGGCACCATGTTCGGCACCCTGTGGTTCGCGCTCATGGCCGGTTACCTGACGACGCTCGATATCTTCGATCCCCGCGCGTTGGCCATGGCCTGCGGCGTGGGCAGTGGCAGCATGGTCGCGGCCTGTTCGGGCGCCATTGCCGGGGCCCTGCCGGAAATGCGCGATGAGCTACTGGCCTTTGCCGGCGCCAGCAACCTGCTGACCTACGCCACCGGCCTGTATATTTCGCTGTTCATCGCTTTGCCGGTGGCAGAACGCATCTTCAAATGGTGTTCCGGCCGGCGCATGGCGACATCCACAGGCGTCAAGGCGACGGCCGAGCCTGACGTTGCCACGGCCCCGAGCGAGGAAGAGCGTCCCGAGCGTCACCTCGGCCAGACCGCCATCGTGATGGCCGTGGTATGCGTGGTGGCCTGGGTCAGCAATACCATCAACGGCGGCTCCCTCCTGGAGGCCTTGCCGGGCATGGTGATCCTTTACGCCATGACCATGCTGGGGCTTCTCATCACGCGCTTCGCGCCCTTCTATCTGCCCGGCGTGGCCTGGGTATCGCTGGTCAGCATCGCCGTGACCCTGCCCTGGTTCCCCGGCAACGCCTGGATCGTGGCGCAGCTTCAATCCGTGAGCTTTTTGGCCATCGTGACGCCGGTACTCGCCTATGCAGGTCTGGCGCTCTCGCCCCGCGAGTTCACCATGTTCCGCCAGGTCGGCTGGAAGCTGATCATCGTGTCGCTGCTGGTGTTCACGGGTACCTTCATCGGCTCGGCCATCGTGGCCCAGGCGCTTTTGTAACGCCATGAAAGGAGACAAGGAGACCCTGATGACGACCACCACCCCCGCGTTGTTGCGCGAATGGCGCCATGCCTTCCATCGCCAGCCGGAAACCGCGTTCGAGGAACATCGCACCAGCGCGCGCATCGTCGAGATTCTCGAGGACGCCGGTATCGACAAGGTCACCGGCCTCGGCGGCGGCACCGGTGTCGTCGCCTGGGTGGACGGTCGCCATGGCGGCGAACGTGCCATCGGGCTGCGGGCCGATATCGACGCCCTGGACGTGCGCGAAGCCAACGATGTCGCCCATGCCTCGACGACGCCCGGCAAGATGCACGCCTGCGGCCACGATGGCCATACCACCATGCTGCTGGGCGCCGCTCGTACACTCGCCCAAGCGCCCGACTTTGCCGGCCGGGTGTATTTCATCTTCCAACCGGCGGAAGAAAACGAAGGCGGCGGGCGCGTCATGGTCGAGGAAGGCCTGTTCGAGCGTTTCCCGATGGAAGCCGTCTACGGCGTGCATAACTGGCCGGGCATGGCGGTCGGCGAAGCCGCCGTCCACGACACGGCGGTCATGGCGGCCTTCGATGTCTTCCGCGTGACGCTCACGGGTCACGGCTGCCACGCCGCTATGCCGTACCTGGGCAAGGACGTGGTATTGGCGGCCTGCCAACTGGTCAATCAACTGCAAGGCATCGTCAGCCGGGAAACCCCAGCGCACCAGACCGCCGTGATGAGCGTGACTCAGTTTCACGCCGGAGATGCCTACAACGTCATGCCCGAAACGGTGGAGCTGTGCGGCACCGTGCGTTGCTTCGATCCCGAGCTGCGCGACCACCTCGAAACACGTTTTCGGCAGGCGATCGCGGCCATGGCCACCTTCCATGGTCTGGAGGCCGACATCGATTACCAATCGCGCTATCCGGCCACCTTCAACACTCCCGCACACGCCGCGCGCTGTGCCGAGGTGCTGGAAGCGCTGCCGGACATTCACCGGGTCCACCGCAACCTGCCCCCCTCAATGGCATCGGAAGATTTCGCCTTCATGCTCCAGCAGCGCCCAGGCGCCTATATCTGGCTGGGCAACGGCGAGGACAGCGCGGCGCTGCACAACCCGCATTACGACTTCAACGATGCCCTGGCGCCCATTGGGGTGGCGTACTGGACGGCGCTGGCGAGAACGCTTCTAGACGAGTGCGAACGGGACAAACGCTGACACGGCGGCCACACCCAACGACCGCACGCTTTTGCCATACGTTTTTCCATGCATTTTTGCCATGCCTTGCGGGGCATGGCCCGGGGCCCCGATGCCCGTTTTCGGTACAAACGACTCAACGCAAACAACCAATACTCGAACGAACACTTCGCAACAACGACAAATCTGGAGTTGACATGAACATAGTCGTGATCGGTTTAGGACAGATGGGCGGCAACATGGCGATGACCCTGCATGCCGCCGGTTTCGCCGTCACGGGGACGGACGTATACGACGCGGCGCGGGACTCCCTGGCGGCCCGCGGGCTGAACGTCACGCGCCTGGACACCCTCCCCGAGGCCGACGTTTACCTGCTCTCGCTACCCACCTCGACCCATGTCCGCGAGGTCATCGAAGCCTCGCCCGGGCTCCTGCAGCTCGCCCCGAAGGGCAGCGTCATCGTCGATACCACGACCAGCGATCCGGCCGTCACTCGCGAGCTAGCCCAGAAGGTAGTCGAGGCCGGCATCGAGTGGCTCGACGCGCCGGTGAGCGGCGGCCCGGCGGGCGCGGCGTCCGGCGCCCTCGGCATGCTGCTGGGCGGGGAGCCGGCCACCATCGAGCGGCTCGCTCCCATGCTCGAGGCGATGTCGGCGCGCTATACCCACGTCGGCCCAGCGGGCAGCGGCCATGTGGTCAAGCTGGCCAACAACTATCTCTGCGCGGCCCACCTGCTCACCACGGCCGAGGCGGTCACCCTGGCGGCCCGCGCCGGGGTGGACCCGGCGGCCTGCCTGGCCGGGCTGAACAGTGGCTCCGGGCGCAGTGCCGTCAGCGAGGTCAACTTCCCCAAGTGGATTCTTTCCGACGCCTTCGACTCGGGGTTCACGACCGGCCTGATGCGCAAGGACCTACGCCTGGCGCGCGACGCGGCCCACCACATGGAGCTCCCGCTGGAGCTGCTGGAGCAGGTCGTGGCGCGCTGGCATGACGATCCGGCCGGCCTACCCGACAGTGCCGATTTCAATCGTATCACCGACACCATCCTGGCCCTGGCGCAAACGGATGCCCCCTTCTCCAATCAGGAGGAAACACGATGAACGCTCTCAATACCACAGCCGTCGAGCGCGTCACCGAGCTGCTGGCCACGCTGGGCATGCAGGCCGACACGAATGCCGACACGCCCCTGAGCAACTGGGTCGCGGGGGAATTGGCACCCGGCCAAGGCGAGCGTATCGAGCTGCTCGACCCCGTGACCGGACTGCCGCTGATCGGTTATCTCGATGCCGGCGCCGAGCTAGTGGCCAGCGCCGTGGAAGCGGCCACCCTCGGCCAGCAGGAATGGATGTCGCTGACCGCCAGCGAGCGTGGCCGCCGCATGACGATGGCGGCCTGGGCGCTACGCGGCCATGAAGAGACCCTCGCTCAACTGGAAAGCGTGGTCGCGGGCAAGCCCATTCGCGACTGCCGGGGCGAGGTGAACAAGGTCCGCGAGATGTTCGAGTACTACGCCGGCTGGTGCGACAAGCAGCACGGCGAGGTGATTCCGGTACCCACCTCGCACCTCAACTATGTTCGCCATGTGCCGTATGGCGTGGTCGGTCAGATCACGCCGTGGAACGCGCCCATGTTCACCTGTGCCTGGCAATTGGCGCCGGCGATCGCCGCCGGCAACGGGGCCGTGCTCAAGCCGTCGGAAATGACGCCCTTCTCGTCAGTGGCCATTGTCATGCTGATGGAACGCAGCGGGTTGCCCAAGGGACTGATCAACATCGTCAACGGCGTCGGACCCACCACGGGCGCGGCACTCACCGGCCATGACGGCATCAGCAAACTGGTATTCGTCGGCTCCCCCGAGAGTGGCCGACGCATCGCCCAGGCCGGCGCCACACGTCTGGTGCCCAGCGTGCTGGAGTTGGGCGGCAAGTCGGCCAACATCGTGTTCGACGATGCCCGGCTCGACGATGCCGTGGCCGGAGCCCAGGCGGCGATCTTCGCCGCCGCGGGTCAGAGCTGCGTCGCGGGGTCTCGCCTACTGGTACAGCGCGAGGCGTTCGAAGAGGTCTGCGAGCGTCTGGCGCGCGCTGCGGGCGAGATCCACGTGGGGCTGCCCAGCGACGAAGCGACCCAGATGGGCCCGATACAGAACGCCAAGCAGTATCAGCACATCACCTCTATGATCGAGACGGCCCGCCAGCACGGCGCGCGTCTCTTGTGTGGCGGGCAACGCCCGGCGGACTTGCCGGGAGAAGCCGAGGGCTATTTCCTGGCACCCACGGTCCTGGCGGACGTCACCGAGGAGATGGCGATCGCCCGCGAGGAAGTGTTCGGCCCGGTGCTGGTCGTCATGCCGTTCGATAACGAAGAAGACGCCGTACGGATGGCCAATGCCACGCGCTTCGGCCTGGCCGGCGCCGTCTGGACCCAGGACCCGGCTCGCGCCCATCGCGTCGCGGCTCGCCTGCGAGCGGGCACGGTATGGATCAACAGCTACAAGGCGATCAACGTCATGTCGCCATTCGGTGGTTTCGGCGACAGCGGCTTCGGGCGCTCCAGCGGCTTGGAAGGACTCAAGGAATACACCGTGGCACAGAGCGTATGGGTGGAAACCGCCCCTACCGCCAGCGTCGCCATGGGCTATGGCAGCGGCGTGGGCTGACGACGACAAACCGGCAGTCAGGCGCATCTGGCTGCCGGTCATGAACTTGGTTTCTCGCCAACTTCAATGGCCGGTTCCCCGCCGCGAGTTGAATGCCCGCATCCAGCGCTCGAGATGCCGCAATAACTGCAGGCCTGCCTTCGGCATGCGTCGCCCGACCCGGGTGATGATATGCGCATGCGCCTGACGAAAGCGTTCACAATCGACGGCGCGAGCCACGAGCGCCCCGTCCTCTAGTTCCCGAGCAGCCGCAAAGGCCGGCAGCAGCGTGAGGGTGAGCTCCGACCTGGCCGCATGCAGCAGCACCGAAAGCGAATTGGTCTGCATCGTGACGTGCTGCCCCAAGCCCGCCTCGCGAAAGCCCTCATCGACCAACTGACGCACCCCGTGGCCGGTGCGCCACAATGCCATGGAGTGCTCGCTGAGCGCAGCGAGAGACAATTCGTTCTCGATAGCCGCCAAAGGATGCGCGGGCGACATCAACGCCACCAGCGGCTGACGGCTGGAATGCCAGAAACGCAATTGCGGATGCAGCCGCTCGTGGTACATCAAGCCAATATGGGCCTCGTCTTCGACTACCGCCTCGATGATGTCGCTGGTACTGCCCGTATCCACATCGAGACGGACACCGCTATACCGCTCGGTAAACGTCCGCAACGGCGTATCGAGAAGATCCCCGACGAAACCCTCCCCGACCGTCAGCGAGAGATGACCGGTTTCCAGCCGCTGGTAGGCATCCAGCGCCTCACTGAAGTTATCATCGAGTGCCGCGCGCTTGCGGCAGTAATCCAGCAGCATCTCTCCCACCGACGTCGGTACCACACCTTGCCGCGAACGCTCCAGCAGCGGCGCACCAAGCGCCTCCTCGATCAATGAAAGCTGGCGACTGACCGCCGACGGCGCAATGTCCAGCCGCGCAGCCGCCTGACGTACCGACCCCGCCTCGATCGTTACCTGGAAGTACACTAACCGTTGGTGGGGAATATCCATTGCTCATAACCCGATCGGTTGCCTGGCGGAACGCTAACCACAGTATCTCAGTGTCAGGCACCGCCGTCATCGCCACGCTGGTACCGACGCTCGCCCCACAAACAACAACGGCCCCAAAAAGGGGCCGTTATTCATTCATCACAACATTATTTGAAATCGGATCTACAACTTTCCCGCCCAGGCCTCGGCCGCGTTAACCAATTGCCTATGAATATGCGTGAACGCCTCGTCGCTCTTGCCGTAAGGGTCGGAGATCTCAGGGTTGGCCAGCCAGCGCCCGAACAGCATGGTCTTGCCGAATGCCGAGGGTAACAACTCGCCCACCGCGCGGCGTTGGCGTTCCGTCATCACCAGGATCAAATCCGACTCGCGCAGCATCGTCTCATCGATCTGGCGTGCCGAGTGCGCCTTGAGCGCCTTGGCAAGTTCCGGCTGATCGGCCTCCGCCAATGCGCGGGAATGCGCTTCGACGCCCTCGCCCACGCGCGCACCAAGCCCTGCGGTGGTAATCGTTCGTTCAGGATACTCCCGCTGCAACAGCGCCGCCGCCACCGGGCTACGACAGATATTGCCCGTACACACCACCAGAATACGCTTGAACATCAATGCCGAGCCCCATTTAGCTTTGCACAACGCCCTATCGTGACGCCAAGGCGCTCCAACAGGAAGATGAAAAACCTCGCCAGCCAAGCATGGTCGCACTCATCCCCGGCCACAAACGAAAACGGCCCCAAAAGGAGCCGTCTAAAATATCGTTCATTACC
>NZ_JAKGAN010000007.1 GCF_023061135.1 Chromohalobacter sarecensis | reverse complement strand
CATTTATTTCGACACCCCCGGCCATTGGTCGGGGGTGTTGTCGTTTAGGGGCTTCCCCATGAAGAGCAGCGGAGCGCCGCCCGGCGGAAGGCCGCCCCGATCATCGTCAGGCATTTATTTCAGAACCCCCGCTTCGAATGAAGCGGGGGTTTTTTATGTCTAGGCCGTTAGCGTTTAGAAGCCTCTACCCACATGCACGTCTAAGCAGTACAATTCGCGGCAAGAATCCATTCTTTTCAGTCAGATGCTTTATCAGCATCGACTGCCGCAAATCAGCGAAGTATATCGATGTCAGATACTCAAGTGGCTAAAGAAGCAGAATTACGCCGGACCTTCGCCATCATCTCGCACCCCGACGCCGGCAAGACCACCATTACCGAAAAAATGCTGCTGTTCGGTAACGCGATTCAGCTCGCCGGCTCGGTCAAGAGCAAGCGCGATGAACGCCATGCGACGTCCGATTGGATGAAGATGGAGCAGGAGCGTGGCATCTCGGTGACGACTTCCGTGATGCAGTTCCCGTACAACGGACGGATCGTTAATCTGCTCGATACCCCTGGCCACGAAGACTTTTCCGAGGACACCTACCGCACACTGACGGCCGTGGATTCGGCGCTGATGGTGATCGATGGCGCCAAAGGGGTCGAGGACCGCACGATCAAATTGATGGACGTCTGTCGTTTGCGTACGACGCCAATCCTGACATTCATCAACAAGATGGATCGGGATATCCGTGATCCGGTCGAGGTGATGGATGAAGTCGAAACGGTACTCAACATTCAGTGTGCACCTATGACGTGGCCGGTGGGGATGGGACGCCATTTTCGTGGTGTCTACCATCTCTACAATGATGTCATTCACCTTTACAAGCAGGGCCAGGGCAACCGGATTCCGGAAGATCTACGCATCGAAGGGCTCGATAGTCCCGAGGTCGAGGAAACTTTGGGTAAGGAGGCGGCGGAGGAATTGCGAGCGGAAGTCGAGTTGGTCCGCGGCGCGTCTCACACTTTCGATCTCGATGCCTATCGCCGTGGCGAATTGACCCCCGTGTATTTTGGAACGGCGATGGGGAATTTCGGTGTGCGTGAAATGCTCGATGGCTTCGTCGAATATGCGCCCTCACCGTTAGCGCGCGATACCGATAAGCGCACCGTAGAGGCAAGCGACGAGCGTTTCACCGGCTTCGTCTTCAAGATTCAGGCCAATATGGATCCCAAACACCGTGACCGAGTTGCCTTCCTGCGGGTGTGTTCAGGCAAGTACGACAAGAACATGAAGATGCGCCACGTGCGTATCGGCAAAGACGTCAAGATTGCCGACGCGCTGACTTTCATGGCCTCCGACCGCTCACATGTTGAAGAGGCCTGGCCCGGCGACATCATCGGCTTGCACAACCATGGCACTATTCAAATCGGCGATACGTTTACCCTGAATGAAGATATGCGCTTCACGGGTATCCCACACTTTGCGCCCGAGCTGTTCAAACGTGTGCGGTTGCGTGATCCGCTCAAGATGAAGGCCCTGCAAAAGGGACTGAAGCAACTCTCGGAGGAGGGCGCGACACAGGTGTTCATGCCGATGGACAACAACGACTTGATTGTCGGTGCCGTCGGGTCGCTGCAGTTCGATGTCGTCGCACATCGTCTGAAGCAGGAATACAAGGTCGACTGCCTTTATGAGCCGGTTAATGTTCAAACCGCGCGTTGGGTATATTGCAACGATGCCAAGATGCTCGATGAGCTAAAGCGCAAGGCCAGCATCAACCTTGCCTGGGATGGTGGAGACTATCTCACCTACCTGGCGCCGACGCGCGTCAATCTACAGATGACGCAAGAGCGTTGGCCGGATGTCGAATTCCGTGCTACGCGTGAACACTAACGCCTCGCTAGCGTTCCTGTCGCCGACGCATCTTCTCGACTGCGTCGGCGGGGAGACATACTATGCCCGCGACGCTGATCGATGCTCATTGTCATCTCGACTTCGATGTCTTCAATGAAGACCGCAACGCTGTACTGGCGCGTGCCGCCAACGCCGGAGTAGGGCATTACATCATCCCTGGCACGACGCGTGCACGTTGGCCTCAGGTGGCCGATCTTGGGCAACGTCCGGAGATCAGCGTTTGCTATGGGCTGCACCCTTACTTTCTTCAGACACACGCGGCTGAAGATGCCGACGCGCTTGAAGCTCAGCTCGACGCTCATCCGGATACCGTCGCCGTCGGTGAATGCGGCATCGATGCGCGTTTGGGTGATCTCAATCGTCAGTGGCAGCTTTTCGATGCGCAATTGCGTATCGCGAAACGTCGCCATCTGCCGGTCGTGATTCACTGCGTGCAAGCCAACGATCAGGTGGTCAAGCGCTTGCGTCAGCTCGCGTTGCCCGCCGGTGGCCTGATACACGCGTTCTCGGGAAGCCCGGAGCAAGCTCGGGGATTTCTGGCGTTGGGATTCGTCCTCGGGCTCGGTGGGGGCGCGACCTATACACGCGCCCAGCGCCTGCATCGTGCTATACGTTCGCTGCCCGACGATGGTTATGTGCTCGAGACCGATAGCCCCGACATGCCGCTTTCCGGCGCGCAGGGGGGCCGCAATGAGCCATCCGAGGTTCATGCTGTCTGCAAAACGGTGGCTGAGCTGCGGGGGCAGTCCTACGACATGGTGGCGACGCAGAGCACCGCCACCGCACGCCGCCTATTCGGATTGGTGCCACATCAGGCCTGAAGGGACATGCTTTCCGGATCGACACGCTCGATTGCATAGGGCAACGTCAGGCGCTCGAGAGGCACGCCATCGATGTTGAGCTCGCGGGGTTCGTCGCGCTGGGTGATGATAGCGAGTACCTCGGCTTTTCCATCTGCGTTCAGGGCGGCGCACACGACGTCGCCTTGAGACTTGCCGTTAGCGTCGTGCACGGGCGTGCCCGGCGCTGGTAACGTGGCGTTTTCCGACTGAGCACGCAGCAGACGCTTTTTGACCTGGCCACGGAAATGCGCCCGCGCGACCACTTCTTGTCCGGTGTAGCAGCCTTTGCGAAAACTGATTCCGCCCAACGCTTCCCAATTGATCATCTGGGGGAGATAACTGTCACGCTGCGTCTCGCCCAGCCAGGCGAGACCGGCCTGGATGTCCTGCAAACGCCATACTGCGTTGCCGACGGGCGTTGCGAGGCTCTCGAGAGCCTCCCATGCAGACAGGGCCGCGTCTTCTGGAGCGAGGATCATGAAGCGAGGAATCGGGCCTGGATGGCGCAAGATGACCGCTGCATCGTTTTGAGCCATGGCCCATGTGTCAGGGGCAGTGACATTGAGTTGCGCCTCGACTTGAGCAACTGCGTCGTCGCCCAGCACACCGAATATCCGCGTCGCCGGCTGCGTGATCTCGACCTTGTAAAAGGGGGCGTATTTCGCAAGATGCGTGTGCAGCGGATCGGCCACGCCGATATCCAGCACGAGCCAATAGCGTGTCTCGTCCACGCGCATCAATTGGCCGTTGGCCAGCACGCGTCCTTTGGGAGAGCAAAATGCCGTCAAAGGCGCGAACTGACCATCGGCAAGCGCCACCTGGGCGCTGGTCTGGCCCTGAAGAAAACGTTCGGCATCGGGACCGGCAATTTCCATGATCGAGTACTGCGGCAACGGCGCAATTGCCGTGGACGACAAGGGCACGCGCGCCTGGGACACGGCCTCGCCGAAGTGCCACTCATTCTCCGCAGCGCGCACTAGCCCTTGCGTTTCAAGATGCCTGATCCAATCGTTCATGGAATAACTCCGTATCGCGAACGCGACGGTCACTCGACCGTATTCAAATGTCACTCATGAATATCAGGGCGGGTAAGGGATTTTCCAACCATCGCGGCGCTGCTGTTGTGCCATGATAAACTCTCTCCGTCATACACATGAATGGATGGAGAAAGCTCCATGGCGCATATAGCACTCACCTTCGAGCAGGTCGACAGTGCCGAGGATGTCAATCGCATCACCACGGCTCTGATGGAAATGGACGGCGTCGAAGAAGCCGAAGTTGGCCGTCATGGCGCCGAAGTGGAAGGGCGCGTGCGGCGCGAGGCATTGCTGCGGACCGTCCATGCGTTGGGATACAAGGCACACTGATTGCCATAGAGAGGGAACCATGACGATCACAGTCATTACGCAGCGCGATGGATCACTTCGTCAGCAGGCGACGGTGAGGGAGTTTGCGGCGTTGGCGGTGGATGCTCCAAGAGAGGTGGGCGGAGATGAAAGCGCTCCTGATCCGCACGACTATTTCGATCTGTCGCTCGGTGCGTGCAAGGCCATGACGGCCTTGATGTACGCACGGCGCAAGCATTTGCCCGTGGAAACGATCACCGCGACCGTCGAGCGCGATGCTAGCGATGAAGCGCGTGGTCATTACCGTCTTACCGTGACCCTGGCGTTTCAGGGCATCGATAACCCCGAGACGCTGAATCGTCTGCTCGAGATTGCCGATCGCTGCCCGATACAGCGACTGATGACCGTCAGCGACGTGGATATCACCACGCGCCCGGCCTGACCGCGAGTGCGGTCGAGGCTTGAATGGCCCATACCTCGCCCTTATGTGAGACTCATGAGCAAACCCTTTCGCATTCAGTCGCAATTCCAGCCTGCGGGCGATCAGCCGTCGGCTATCGAGGGCTTGATCCACGGCTTAAACGCTGGACTGGCGCATCAAACGCTGCTCGGGGTCACCGGGTCGGGGAAAACGTTCACCATGGCCAACGTGGTGGAGCGCCTGCAGCGTCCGACCATCGTCATGGCGCCGAACAAGACGCTGGCCGCCCAGCTTTACGGCGAGTTCAAGAGCTTCTTTCCCGATAACGCGGTCGAGTATTTCGTTTCGTATTACGACTACTATCAGCCGGAAGCCTATGTGCCGTCGTCGGACACCTTCATCGAGAAGGATGCTTCGGTCAACGACCATATCGAGCAGATGCGTCTCTCGGCGACCAAAGCGCTTCTGGAGCGCCGTGATTCGCTGATTGTGGTCTCCGTCTCGGCCATATACGGCTTGGGGGATCCCGATCAGTACCTGAAGATGCGTTTGCACTTCAACCGTGGCGAGCAGATCGATCAGCGCACCTTCCTGCGGCGTCTCGCCGAGCTGCAATATACCCGCAACGACATGGATTTCCGTCGCGGCACTTATCGCGTTCGTGGGGATGTCATCGATGTCTTCCCGGCGGATGCGGAAGACGAAGCGGTGAGAATAGAGCTATTCGACGACGAGATCGAGACTATCAGCCTGTTCGACCCGTTGACCGGTGAAGTGCGTGGCAAGGTGCCGCGCATGACGATTTATCCTAAAAGCCACTACGTGACGCCGCGCGAGACGATTCTCGGCGCCGTGGATGACATCAAAGCCGAGCTAGCCGAGCGGTTGGACTGGTTGCGCAAGAACGACAAGCTCGTCGAGGCCCAGCGTCTCGAGCAGCGTACGCTTTATGACATCGAAATGATGCTCGAACTGGGATATTGCAACGGCATCGAGAACTACTCGCGCTATCTCTCGGGGCGCGCGCCGGGCGAGGCACCCCCGACGTTCTTCGATTATCTGCCGGATGACGCACTGTTGTTCATCGACGAATCCCACGTCAGCGTTCCCCAGGTGGGCGGCATGTACAAGGGGGACCGTTCACGCAAGGAAACGTTGGTCGAGTATGGGTTCCGGCTACCCTCGGCGCTGGACAACCGTCCCATGAAGTTCGAAGAGTGGGAGCGCATCTGTCCGCAGGCCACCTTCGTTTCCGCGACGCCGGGCAAGTATGAGGCAGAACATGCCGGTCAGGTCGTCGAGCAGGTCGTGCGTCCCACCGGCTTGGTGGACCCTGAAATCGAAGTGCGGCCTGCGGGTACGCAGGTAGATGATCTGCTCTCCGAGATTCGGCTGCGTACCGACGTAGGGGAGCGCGTTCTGGTGACGACGCTGACCAAACGCATGGCCGAGGATCTCACTGAGTATCTCGGCGAGCATGATATCCGGGTCCGTTACTTGCACTCCGATATCGAAACTGTCGAGCGCATAGAGATCATTCGCGATCTGCGGCTGGGGAAATTCGACGTACTCGTAGGCATCAACTTGCTGCGTGAAGGTCTCGATATTCCTGAAGTATCGCTGGTGGCGATTCTCGATGCCGACAAGGAAGGCTTCCTGCGCGCCGAACGCTCACTGGTCCAGACGATCGGGCGTGCGGCGCGTAACGCCCACGGTAAGGCGATTCTCTACGGTGATCGGATCACGGATTCGATGCGTCGAGCGATGGATGAAACTGAGCGCCGGCGTGATAAGCAGATCGCCTTCAATGAAGAGCATGGCATCACGCCCAAGACAGTGACGAAGTCGGTCGCCGATATCATGGAAGGGGCGCAGACCCCGGGCAAGAAGGTCGGGAACAAGCGCCCCGACAAACGCGTTGCCGAAGCTCCGGGTGACTATAGTGCCGAGCAACTCAATCAGATGGATGCTTCGGGCCTATCCCGGGAAATCGGTAAGCTCGAGGACGCCATGCATGAAGCGGCACAAAACCTGGAGTTCGAAGAAGCCACACGCCTACGCGATCAATTGCAAACCTTGAAGGCTCGCTTAATTGAGTTAGGCTAACACCAATATTTATACCGTTATCTTTGTGTTGGGAAAAAACACAACCAATAAAAAAGCATCATATGAATAGACTTTGGGCGATCACCTCAGGCGTGATCGCCCATTTTCGGTATAATCATGCGTTTATATTTCTCGCGATGTTTCCTGACGGTATCTCGCGGGGTGTTGCCCATAATAAGGAGCCTTTTTCATGACCGTGATACGCCAGGATGATGTAATCCAAAGCGTGGCCGATGCCTTGCAGTTTATTTCCTACTATCATCCCAAAGACTTCATCGACGCCATGCACGAGGCGTATCAACGTGAAGAAAATCCCGCCGCTCGTGATGCCATCGCTCAGATCCTGATCAACTCACGCATGTGTGCCGAAGGCCATCGGCCGATCTGTCAGGATACAGGCATCGTGACAGTATTCGTCGAGATCGGTATGAACGTCCGCTGGGAGGCTGATATGAGCCTCGACGACATGATCAACGAGGGCGTCCGCCAAGCCTACAAGCTTCCCGACAATGTGCTGCGCGCTTCGGTGCTGGCCGATCCCGACGGCAAGCGTCAGAATACCGGCGACAATACGCCAGCCGTCATCCATCACAAGCTGGTCCCCGGTGACAAGGTCGAGGTTCACGTCGCGGCAAAAGGGGGTGGCAGCGAGGCCAAGTCCAAGTTCGCGATGCTCAATCCTTCCGACAATGTGGCCGAATGGGTTCTGGAGCAGTTGCCCAAGATGGGAGCAGGGTGGTGCCCGCCAGGCATGCTGGGCATCGGCATTGGCGGCACCGCCGAAAAGGCCATGGAACTCGCCAAGGAAGCCTTGCTCGATCCCATCGACATCCAGGATCTTAAGGCACGTGGTGCCGAGAATCGTGCCGAGGAATTGCGTCTCGAGCTCTTTGAGCATGTCAATCGCACCGGCATCGGCGCGCAAGGGCTGGGCGGGCTGACGACCGTGCTCGATATCAAGGTCAAGGACTATCCTACCCACGCCGCCAACAAGCCGGTCGCGATCATTCCCAACTGTGCGGCCACGCGTCACGTGCATTTCACGCTGGATGGCAGCGGCACGGCATCGCTCCCCGCCCCGAAGCTGGAAGACTGGCCGCAAATTACCCGTGAAGCGGGTGACAACGTCAAGCGGGTGAACCTGGACACCGTCACGGCTGAAGAGGCGGCTTCCTGGCAGCCGGGCGATACGCTGCTGCTCAATGGCAAGCTACTGACCGGCCGTGATGCCGCGCACAAGCGCATGGTCGATATGCTGGCCAAAGGCGAATCATTGCCCGTCGATCTGCGGGGACGCTTCATCTATTACGTCGGCCCCGTCGATCCGGTGGGCGATGAAGTCGTCGGCCCTGCCGGCCCCACGACCGCCACACGCATGGACAAGTTCACGCGCACCATGCTCGAGCAGACAGGCCTTCAGGGGATGGTCGGCAAAGCCGAACGGGGGCCGATGGCAATCGAGGCGATCCGCGACAACAAAGCCGTTTATCTGATGGCGGTCGGGGGCGCTGCATACCTGGTGGCGCAAGCGATCAAGAAGTCTCGCGTAGTCGCCTTCGAGGATCTCGGCATGGAAGCGATCTATGAGTTCGATGTCGAAGACATGCCGGTAACCGTCGCCGTCGACAGCCAAGGCGAATCGGTCCATCAGATCGGTCCGGCGAAATGGAAAGAGATCATCGCCGCGAGTGCATGATCATGCGATGATCGTTGCTTCAGGCCCCGTTGACACGGGGCCTGATTTTTAGCCAGCGAGTGCTTCGAAGGTTTCAGGGAGAAGCCGACATGACATCCGGACTGATCGGTATCCTGATCGTAACGATCCATGTGCTGGGCGCGTTGTCCGCCATCATGGCATTGATGTCGAGCCGTACCTCGCAAGGGGCGGTCGCCTGGATCGTCACGCTATTGACCTTTCCCTATCTGGCCGTTCCTATCTACTGGGTCTTCGGTCGCCCGCGTTTTTACGGATACACCTCCGCCCGCGGTGAACGCGACACCGTACTACGCCAGGTGCTATTGCGTTTCAGGCCTCGTCTCGAACCTTTCTTTTCCCGTCCCTCGTTTGACACCACGCGTATTCAGGCCGTGGAGCGCCTGGCCATGATGCCAATGAGCACGGGAAATCGCGCCGAGCTGCTCATCGATGGGGACGAAACCTTTCAGAGTTTACTGGGGGGAATCGATGCCGCACGCGAATATATTCTCGTGCAGTTCTTCATTTTCCGCGCCGATGAAATCGGCACCTTGTTCAAGCAGCACTTGATGCGTCGGGCAGAGCAAGGGGTAAGGGTTTGTCTACTCTACGATGAAATCGGCAGTCGCAGTTTACCCAATGATTACTTGCGCGAGTTATCGGAAGCTGGCGTCGAAGTGACGGCCTTCAACTCGTCGCGTGGCTGGCGGCACCGTTTCCAAATCAATTTCCGCAATCATCGCAAGATTCTGGTCGTCGATGGCCGCGAAGGATGGACCGGCGGCTTCAACGTGGCCGATGAATATCTAGGGCGGGTGGCGCGCTATGGCCCCTGGCGCGACACCCACCTCAAGCTCACCGGGCCGAGCGTCATGGGGTTGCAGGAAGCCTTCTGGGAGGACTGGTACTGGGCCACCGACGAGATCCTGTCGCTGAACTGGGAGCCGTCGATCACCTGCGAGGAGTGCCAACATGTGGTGATCGTGCCATCCGGGCCGGCCGATAACTGCGAGACGGCAAGTCTGCTGATTCAGCATGTCATCCACGGAGCCCATGAGCGACTGTGGGTGACCAGCCCGTACTTCGTCCCCGACCAGGGAGTACAAGATGCCTTGAAGCTTGCCGCATTGCGAGGGGTCGATGTGCGCGTGATGATTCCCGAGCGTCCCGATCACTTGCTGGTCTTCCTCTCCGCGTTTTCCTTCTTGCCCGAGATGATTCGCCACGGCGTACGTATCTTTCGCTATCAGCCGGGGTTCCTGCACCAGAAAGTCGTCTTGGTCGATGACGAGACGGCGCTGGTCGGATCGGTCAATCTCGATAACCGCTCGTTCCGGCTCAACTTCGAGATTACCGCGTATGTCCCCGATGCGTCGTTCGCCGGCCAAGTCGAGGACATGCTGCGCCGGGATTTTGCGGTCTGTCGAGAGGTGTCACTGGAAGAGCTCAACAATCGCCCCATCTGGCGTAAGCTCGTCTCTCGGGCGGCGTACCTGCTAGCGCCCATACAATGACACCCGCAGCGTGCCAGGGCACAACCGTCTATGCCATGCTTTGCGTCTTTCGTACATTTACTACGTGACTACCAGGAGTGCCGGTGAATCTTGAAACCAAGTGGCTCGAAGATTTCGTGGCCCTCGCCAATACACGCAGCTTTTCCGCGTCGGCGAGACAACGTCACGTCACCCAGCCCGCTTTCAGCCGACGCATCCGCTCCCTGGAACAAGCCGTGGGCACTACCTTGGTCGATCGGTCCACGACGCCTATTGGGCTGACACCGGAAGGGCAGTTATTCCTGGTCACAGCACGCAGCATGGTCGAGCAGTTGAGCGAATGTCTCGCTCACTTGCGTGGCCTATCGATGGCCAACGAAGCGCTCGATATCGTCGCCGCGCACTCACTGGCGTTAACGTTTTTCCCGCGTTGGATTTCGCGCTTACAAAAGGGCGTGGGTGAACTTCCGACGCGGCTGGTGGCCATGAACGTCGGGGATGCCATTCACGTGTTGCGCGAAGGCAACTGTGACCTGATGCTGGCGTATTATGACCCCTATGCCAGCATGCAGCTCGACGGCGAGGCCTTCCCTTCATTTTCTATCGGTCAGGTCAAAATGCTGCCGGTGTGCGTGCCTAACGCCGACGGCACCCCACGCTTTGCGCTGAACGACGAGGCAGGCATCCCGTTTCTCGCCTATACCCAAGGCGCCTTTCTAGGACGTAGCGTGCGCATGCTGCTCAAGAACGACCCGCTACGTATGCGCCTCAAGACCGTCTATGAGACTGCCATGGCGGAAGGCCTCAAGGGCATGGCCCTACAAGGGGTCGGCATGGCATGGATCCCCGATTTCTGCATACGCGAAGAACTCGCCGCAGGACGCTTGGTCCGCGCGGGAGACGCGCAGTGGGATATTCCCTTGGAGATTCGCCTGTACCGGTGTTCGCTGGTGCACAAGCCCGGCGTCGAGAAACTCTGGCGGCAGATGATGAAGCTACCGCGCGATTTTCTGCAGGCATGAATACCTGACAGCGAGTCGCGTCACGGCGTCGCCATCCCGGCCGGCAAGCCTAGAAAGTTCTGAATGATGAAGAAATGGTCCTCGAACAACGCCTCGGGATCGAGATCAGCCAACGCCACCCAATGGGCTTGCTCGCCACTGCGCGAAGGTTTGAGCTGGGGGAGTTGCTGTTCGGGCCGTAGGGCAAAATAGAAAGCCTGTGCCAGAGTTCGGCCACGCCAGCTGCGGTGAGGCTCATCGAACAAGCGCTGACCGCGTAGCGAGCCTTTGAGCACAGCTTCGGGAATCTTCAAGCGTACCCGCTCACGCAGCTCGCGCAGGCAGGCATCCAACAAACGTTCCTGAGACTGAATGAAGCCTCCCGGCAAGGCGAGCAGTCCCTTGCCGGGCGCCGCTCGACGCTCGACCAGCAGCACATGCCCGGATTGCACCACGACGGCATCGACGGTCACGAACACCGGCGGATAGGGCGCCTGCGCCCAGGCTTCACGATACCGCTCGAGTAGATGCTGCTCTTCCCACAATTGCGCGCATTCAGGCGTTTCGAGAAAGCGTCGCAGCACGTCACGGACCGGCGCCGATAAACCGCTGCTTTCCTCGTGCGCCAAGTAATCGCCTGCCAATGCCGGTTGACCGAACAACGCCTCGCGAATTCGACTGGCCGAGACATCGCTGACCAGTGGGACGCTGACCGACTCCCATTGCGGAAACAGCGTGAGGTAGTAACTCGACTGACCACGACTGGCGCCAATCAACCCGATCCGGGGTAACCGGCCCTGTTGGGGAACGACCACATCGCGCACCCGGCGCTGCACATCGCGTACCCAGACATCGTTGTTGTAGAGCGCATCCAGTAACGGCGTAATTTCGAGTCGCGCGTTATCCTCGACATCGAAGCATGCCCGCAACATGTCTCGACGCTCCTCGAAACGCCACGGATTGCGCAGCGAACGGGCCTGCCAGGCGGACCCCACCATGACGATCACCTGCCGTGCCTGCTGCAATGCCTCGCGGATGACAGTGATATGCCCCCGGTGCGGCGGCTGGAAACGCCCGATGAAGACTAAGCAATCGAAGGCATAGGGTGTATCGGAAGAGGGGAAGGATGTGGTGGCGTTGGACATGAAAGCTCCGTTGGCAGGGCCGAGCCATTATGGGCAGCCACACGGGGCTCTGCAATATAAGCAGTGGCCGGGGCATCTGCGCTATCCTGAAACCAAGCTACGTTGTGTTCGTCATTCATCATGTTCGACAAGGAGAGTCCGTGATTAATCTTTCGCCGCGCTATTGGTACCGAATCGTCGTCAATGCCACGACTTTGTGGCTTGAACACAATGCGTTCAGCTACGCGGGCTCCCTGGCGTTTTACACCCTGTTTTCACTGGCGCCGACGATCATCATCGCGGTCACCGTGATTGGGCTGGTACTGGGAGAAGACGCCGTGCGAGGCCAGATCGTAGCGCAGTTGCAAGACACCATGGGTCAAGACGCCGCCATGGCGATACAGCAAGCGGTGGCGCAGTCACGTATTGAAAGCTCCGGTATCTGGCCGACCTTTCTCGGCTTTGGCGCGCTGGTGGTGGGGGCCACGACCGTCTTCGCGCAGATGCAATTTTCCCTCAATACGCTGTGGGGCGTGACGGCGCGTCCCGATCGCAACGGGTTTTGGCTATTCATCAAGAAACGTCTGCTGTCGCTTACCGTGGTGTTGGCGGTGGGCTTCATCCTCATGGTGTCGTTGGTGCTGGGCGTGATGCTGCAAGCCTTTTTCAGGTATGCAAGCGACTGGCTACCGGGTGTCAACGCGCTCTTGGGCAGTGCCGAATTCCTGGTCTCGCTGGCGGTGATTGCGCTGTTTTTCGCCGCTATTTTCAAGGTATTGCCGGATGTCGTCGTCAGCTGGCGAGATGTTATGGTCGGCGCGATCGTAACGGCGGTGCTATTCGCGATTGGGCGTTACGCCATCGCCGCGTATCTCGCCTATACCGCTACGGCGTCGACATACGGCGCGGCGGGGTCGGTCGTTCTGGTATTGCTGTGGGTTTACTACAGTTCGCTGATTCTGCTGTATGGCGCCGCCTTCACTCGCACCCATCTCGAAGCGCGTGGTAAGCGTATCGTGCCGCGCAACTCTGCAGTCCTGGTCAAGCGTGAATTCGTTGATTCTTCGGGATATACGGCTTCCAGCGCGACGCCTGAAAGCAAAGGAGAGGGCCATGCATGAATATTGTCTCAAGGCGTGGGTCACCGGCCGTGTTCAAGGCGTTGGATTTCGCGCCGCGATACGCGATCAAGCGTTAAAGGAAGAACTCAAAGGGTATGCCCGGAACCTCGGCGACGGCCGTGTCGAAGTAATGCTGTGCGGCGAGCAGACGGCCGTCGACCGGGTCGTGCGCTGGTTATGGCACGGGCCGCCGGCGTCGCGCGTTACTCATGTCGAGTGCGAAAAAGTCGATGTCACGCCTCCGAGTACCTTCGAGCTCGGCTAAAACTCCCGCCGCCCCGTTCCGCTATGGGCAGAAAAGGCGGGGCAACGGGCTCTCAGCGGGTCAGTGTCTCGACGATCCAGTCCACGACGACCTCACCCTCGGCGTTCATACACACATCGACGAGCGGCGTGCGTGACCAACGGGGATCGATGAAAGCACGCTCTTGCGGCGCAAACAGCGTCTGGCCTTCGGCGTCCCCATCGGTGACGACATTCAAGTGTCCGCGCCTGGTGGTGAAGAGTTCCGGGCGCATCAGCCACGCCAAGGCACAGCTGTCGTGCGGGCAACAGCCATCGATATCCAGCGCGGTACGATAGAAGGCGCGATAGAACGCATAGCTGCCGGCCAGCACCTCGCCCAGCTTGCCTTGGGCGGCGGCGATCTTGTCCATTTGCGCGGGACCCAGCACGCAGCGATGCGTGGCATCCAGCCCCACCAGGGTCAGTGGCCAGCCCGCCGTCAATACGCGTGCCGCGGCATGCGGGTCATTGAAGATATTGGCCTCGGCGACGGGCGTGACGTTGCCACCCTCGCGAATCGACCCACCCATGACGACAACCTGTTTGACACGCTCGACGATGCCCGGATCGAGCTGCAGCGCAGCGGCCAAGTTGCCCAGCGGACCCACGGCGACCAGGGTGACCTCGCCGGGGCGGGCATTGATCTGCTCGACGATGAACTGCGGCGCACTGATCGTCTCGGCATGATGCGTCGGTACCGGCAAGGGATGATTGCCCAGCCCGTTATCGCCATGGATATGCGCCGGCGCCGGATGCTTGAGCTTGACCAGTGGCGCTGCGGCACCCTGTGCAACGGGGATGCGCTGGCCGGCGAGCTCGGCGAGCAGCAACGCATTGGTGGTAGCGGTATCGATATCGACATTGCCGTAGGTCGTGGTCATGCCGAGAAGTTCGATCTCGGGATGCGCCAGGGCGATGGCAATGGCTTGAGCGTCGTCTACGCCGGGATCGGTATCGAAAATCAGCGGAATGCCCATAAATGTCCTGTTTCAAATGATGTTCAAGTAACCAAAAGACGGTACCGCGAGAGTCAACGGCGCAAGCCATCGCGCGCCGACCAATCACGAGAGGTCGCTGCGACCTCGTTGGCAAGCGGGATGCTCGGCGCCGCGCCAGCGCGTTGCACGCACAAGGCCGCAGCAATGCTCGCTTCATGCAGGCACGTCTCGATGGGTTCGCTGCGTTGGCGTGCAGCCATGAAGTAACCGATGAAAGTATCGCCCGCCGCAGTCGTGTCCACGGCTTCAACAGGGAACGCCGGAAGTTCGAGGCGCTGGGCGCCATGCTGATAACGCACGCCATCACGTCCCAGCGTCAACACCAGCTCCACCTTGGGCAGCCGTCGAGAGAGAACCTCCATGAGTTCGTCGGCCCCGGCGTGTTCGTCGAGCCCCGCCAACGCCGCAGCTTCGCCACGATTGAGGAACAATATCTGGCACAGTTCGAGCGGTAGAGAGTGCACGTTGGCGCCGAGCGGCGCGGGATTGAAGGCGATACGCATGCCGTGGTGCGAGGCGAGGGCCATGACGTTTTCGAGCGCATTGCATTCGTTTTGCAGCAATAACCAATCGTCAGGACTGACCGAGGGCATCAAGGCATCGAGGTGACGTTCACTGAAGCCATGATTGGCGCCGGGATAGAGAATGATGGCGTTTTCAGCGTGATCGTCGACCTGAATGATGGCATGCCCGCTGGCATCGGCGGTAAGTTCGATGGCAGACGTATTGACGCCCGCCTGAGCAAGGATTTCCAGCACCCAGCGATCATTCTGAGATACACGTCCCCAATGCGTCACGTCACCGTCTGCTCGAGCCATGGCCAAGGATTGATTGGCGCCTTTACCGCCCAGCACCTGCGTGAGGCTCTGGCTGGATAATGTTTCGCCGGGGCGCACCAGATGGCTGACGCGGTAGACGTAATCGATATTGATGGAACCGTAGTTGTAAAGCATCCAAGCTCCCAGCCGTAAAAATCATGTATTAAGCGCGTGAAGCAAGCCATTGATGCAGGTTGTCGCGCGTCAGACTGACGACATTGGCGCGAGCTTCCGGCGAGATCCAAGCGCTGTGCGGGGTGACGATAAGGTTGAGCGCTTCATGCATGGCGCTAATCAGCGCATGCCCCTCACGCGGGGGTTCTTGAGGCAAGCTATCGACGCCGAGCCCGCCAAGCGAGCCGCCACGTAGCGCGTCCAACGCGGCGCTTTCGTCTATGATACCGCCGCGCGCGCAATTGAGCAGCAAGGCGCTGGGCTTGAAACGGGCCAGCATCTCGGCGTCGACGAGATGCCGTGTCTGCTCCGTCAACGGGCAGTGCAGGCTCAATACATCGAGCTCGCCCGCCAGCGAGGCGAGGGAAGGGCGCGAATCCTGCGCTTCGTTGCCGGGGCGTGCAGCAAAGGTGACGCGCATGCCGAAAGCCTCGGCCAACTGCGCCACGGCACGACCGAGTTCGCCATGGCCGACGATGACCAGATGTTTGTCGGCCAGTTGCAAGGTGCGATGATCGAGCAGGCAGAACAAGGCGCTATCGTTCCAGCGGCCGGCGGCGACATCGCGCATGTAAAGCGGTAGACGATTGGCCAGCGCAAGCATCAACATCAGGGTATGTTGCGCCACGCTCGCCGTGCCATAGGCGGAGACATTGCGCACCTCGATGCCCCGGGCCTGGGCAGTCTCCATGTCGATATTGTTGGTCCCCGTCGCCAACACGCAAATCAATTTAAGATCGGGCAGGGACGCGAGCAGGTCGCCATCCAGCACGACTTTGTTGGTGATGGCAATATCCGCGTTATCGAGACGCGCCTGGCGCTCATCGATGGCGGTATGCGCATGGACCTCAAGGCTGTCGACCGCCGCGTGCAGCGGCGAGAGATCAATATCGTCGCCGAGGCTGGCGGCATCGAGAATCACGGCTTTCATGCGACGTCCTTTTTCTTTTAACGAAGTGAAGTGGGACTGGCATCGTAGCGGCAAGCTACATGATATCGAGCCCCGATACGCTTGCCCGCTGGGTGGCGCAACGCGCTATAATGAGCGGCTTTCGGAAAAGGCTTGGAAAGTGCGATCTCCGGCCCTATATCCCTGCCACCGCGCGAGCGTCGCGCGGGCGCTTCTTGATGACTTGAATGGTGAGAACCATGCCCATCTACGAGTATGAGTGCAAGGCCTGCGGCCATCGCCTGGAAAAGCTGCAGAAAGTCAGCGCGGCAGCGTTGACCGATTGTCCACGCTGCGAGCGCGCAGAATTATCCCGCTTGGTCTCGGCGGCGGGCTTTCGCTTGGCCGGCGGCGGATGGTATGAAACCGACTTCAAATCGGGGCAAAAACGCAATCTCGCGGGAGAGGCCTCCGCGCCTTCCACGTCTACAGAGACTGGCGGCAAAACGCCCGCCTGACGTGTTCGGTGCCGTCCGGGCGGCGCCGAATCGCCCCATGAAATACGCAACGAAACAGGATAAGACATGCGCAGTCACTATTGCGGTCAATTGAACGAAACCCAGGTGGATCAGGAAGTCGCACTCTGCGGCTGGGTACATCGTCGTCGCGACCACGGGGGAGTGATCTTCCTTGATTTGCGCGACCGCGATGGTATCGCCCAAGTCGTGGTCGATCCCGATACTCCCGAGGCATTCGCCAATGCCGATCGTGCCCGCAACGAGTTTGTACTGCGCATTCGCGGACGCATTCGCCTGCGTCCCGACGGGACCCAGAATCCCAACATGCCCACCGGCATGATCGAAGTATTGGCATCAGACGTCGAAGTGCTCAACACGGCCGCCACGCCACCGTTCCAGCTCGACGAGCACGGCAAGGTCGGCGAGGAGACGCGTCTCAAGCATCGTTACATCGATCTGCGTCGCCCGGAGATGATCGACAAGCTGCGGTTGCGCTCGCGGATTACGCACAGCGTACGCGCGTATCTCGAAGGGCAAGGCTTTCTGGATATCGAGACGCCGATTCTGACGCGTGCCACCCCGGAAGGCGCTCGCGATTACCTGGTGCCGAGCCGCACGCATCCGGGTGAGTTCTTCGCCTTGCCGCAGTCACCGCAGCTGTTCAAGCAGCTATTGATGGTTTCGGGCTTCGACCGTTATTACCAGATCGCCAAGTGCTTCCGTGACGAAGACCTGCGCGCCGATCGCCAGCCCGAGTTCACACAGATCGACCTGGAAGCTTCGTTCGTCGAGGAAAGCGACATCATGTCATTGACCGAAGACATGATCCGTCAACTGTTCCAGGACGTGCTCGATGTCAGCCTGCCGGCATTCCCCAAGATGCCGTACAGCGAAGCGATGAACCGTTACGGTTCGGACAAGCCGGACTTGCGTATCCCGCTCGAGCTGGTCGATGTCAACGACCTGATGCGCGATGTCGACTTCAAGGTGTTCTCCGGCCCGGCCAAGTCCGATGATGGGCGCGTCGCGGCGCTCAAGGTCACCGGTGGTGCCAAGCTGTCACGCAAGGAAATCGACGCCTACACCGATTTCGTCAACATCTACGGTGCCAAAGGGCTGGCCTGGATTAAGGTCAACGAGCGCGCCAAGGGCATCGAAGGGCTACAGTCGCCCATCGTCAAGTTCATGGACGGCATCATCGAGCCGTTGCTCGACCGCGTGGGGGCCGAGGACGGCGACATCATCCTCTTCGGCGCCGACAAGGCCCGCACCGTCAATGAGGCGCTGGGCGCGTTGCGCGTCAAGCTCGGCGAGGATCTCAACCTTTATACCCAAGAATGGTCACCGTTGTGGGTCGTGGACTTTCCCATGTTCGAAGCCGACGATGCCGGCCGCCTGGCGGCCTTGCACCATCCGTTCACCGCGCCGTCGTGCTCGCCGGAAGCTCTCAAGGCAGAACCCGCCAATGCGTTGTCACGCGCCTACGATATGGTGCTCAACGGCACTGAACTGGGCGGTGGCTCGATCCGTATTCACGATCAAGCCATGCAGCGTACGGTCTTCGACGTGCTGGGTATCGGCGACGACGAAGCGGAGGAGAAGTTTGGCTTCCTGCTCGATGCTCTTCGCTTCGGCGCACCGCCGCATGGCGGACTGGCCTTCGGCCTCGACCGCCTGGTCATGCTGATGAGCGGCGCCAAGACCATTCGCGAAGTCATCGCCTTCCCCAAGACCCAGAGTGCCGCCTGTCTGATGACCGACGCGCCGGGCGAGGTTAGCGCCGAGCAGCTCAAGGAACTCAACATTCGTTTGCGCCAAAAGGCGCAGCAAGGTGGTGACGGCGAGACCTGACGAACGCCGCTGGTCCCACGTTCTTCTCGTTTTCCCGGCGTCGTCTCGGCGCCGGGTGTCCTGCAAACGCGAACGCCTGTTTTCCAAGGAGTGACGTCGATATGGCAGGCCATAGTAAATGGGCGAACATCAAGCACCGCAAGGCTGCCCAGGATGCCAAACGCGGCAAGATTTTCAGCAAGCTCATTCGTGAACTGACCGTTGCCTCCCGCCAGGGTGGCGGCGAGGTGGCGGATAACCCTCGCCTGCGCGCTGCCATCGACAAGGCGCTGGCCAACAACATGACCAAGGACACCATCCAGCGTGCCATCGAGCGCGGCGCCGGTAATGCCGATGGCGACGAGATGGAGGAAACCGTCTACGAAGGTTATGGTCCCGAAGGCGTCGCCGTGATGGTCGAGTGCATGACCGATAACCGCAATCGCACGGTTTCCGAAGTGCGCCACGCCTTCAGCAAGAACGGCGGTAATTTGGGTACATCCGGGTCCGTCGCTTTCATGTTCCATAAGCAAGGGCGTTTGACGCTGCCGGAGGGTACTTCCGAAGAGGCTGCCATGGAGGCCACGCTGGCCGCCGAACCCGAGGACATCGTCACTCAGGATGACGGTACGCTCGAGATCGTGACGTCCGTAGAGGACTTCGGTGCAGTCAAGGACGCGCTGGTCGAGGCGGGCATCGAGCCCACCGCAAGCGATGTCGGGTCTCATCCCGACAACTATTCCCCCATCGACGACGTCGACACGGCACGCAAGGTCCTCAAGTTGTTCGACATGCTCGAAGACCTCGACGACGTGCAGAATGTCTATTCCAACGCCGATTTCTCCGATGCCGTCATGGCGGAACTCGAGTGAGTGGCGTGATGCGAGTAAGGGACGTGACGCGAGTGAGTGGCGCCACGGAGATGATGAGCCGATGATCCTGCTGGGAATCGACCCCGGGTCGCGCATCACCGGTTATGGCGTCGTCGATGTCGCCTCGGCGACGCCACGTTACGTTGCCAGCGGCTGCATTCGCATCAAGAGCGATCAACTGGCCCAGAAGCTCGCCCAGGTGTATGCCGGCATTGCCGAGTTGATCGGCGTGCATCGTCCGCATGAAGTCGCCATCGAGCAAGTCTTCATGTCCAAGAATGCCGACTCCGCACTCAAGTTGGGGCAGGCACGCGGCACGGCCATCGTCTGCGCCGCCAATCATGGCCTCGAGGTCTTCGAGTACGCCCCCACCCAGATCAAGCAGGCCGTCACCGGTACCGGCGCGGCGACCAAGGATCAAGTACAGCATATGGTGACGGCTATTCTGGGGCTCGACGGTACGCCACAAGCCGATGCCGCCGACGCACTGGCCATCGCCCTGACGCATGCCTATGCCCGCCAGGGACCCTCGCTGTCAGCGGTCCGCGGGCGGCGGCGAAGCGGTTCCCGTCAGCGTTGGCGGGACTTTCGCCCCGACTGAGCACCGCTTGTCGAGTGCTGGTCAGTCGCGAAGCGGATCAGTATAGTGTCAACCCAGTCAATCGAAGGACTCGATGTGCATGATTGGACGCTTGCGTGGCACCCTGCTGGAAAAGCAACCGCCGTGGATCGTCGTCGACGTCGGCGGCGTCGGCTATGAGCTGGAGACTTCCATGACCACCTTGCTGGCATTGCCGGCGGTGGGCGAAGAGGTCCAGTTGCATACGCATATGGCGGTGCGCGAGGATGCGCATCTACTGTATGGCTTTGCTCGCGGCGAAGAACGCCAGTTGTTTCGTGCCCTGATCAAGGTCAACGGGGTAGGACCCAAGCTAGCTTTGGCGATTCTCTCCGGCATGGATCAGGAAGCCTTCATCCGCTGCGTCATGGAAGATGACAGCAAGGCGCTGACACGCCTCCCCGGAGTTGGTAAGAAAACCGCCGATCGCCTGGTCGTGGAGATGCGTGACCGCTTCCCCCATTGGCAGCTCGAGCAGGAAAACGCCCTGCATGCCCTTGAGCTGGGTGCCTCACCCGCAGCGCCTGCGGCCGATCCCTTCGCCGATGCGGAATCGGCCCTCGTCGCTCTGGGCTACAAACCCACCGAAGCCTCGCGCATGTTGTCCGGGCTGGACGAGAGCCTTTCCACTGAAGGCCTGATCAAAGCCGCCCTGACACGCAAGATGGCAGGCTAAGGACCGCGAATGATCGATACCGACCGCTTGATCGCGGCACAACCTCAGGGAAGCGAGGTGCACGTGGATCATGCCATCCGCCCGCAGCGGCTTGCCGAGTACATCGGTCAGCCCCGTGTGCGCGAGCAGATGGATATCTTCATCAGCGCGGCCCGTCAGCGCGGCGATAGCCTCGATCATACCCTGGTCTTCGGGCCGCCCGGCCTGGGCAAGACCACGCTGGCCAACATCATCGCCGCCGAGATGGACGTCGATATCAAATCCACCTCCGGTCCCGTGCTCGAGCGCGCCGGCGATCTCGCCGCCATGCTCACCAACCTGCAAGCCGGTGATGTGCTGTTCATCGACGAGATCCATCGCCTTCCCGCCTCGGTGGAAGAGGTGTTATATCCGGCGATGGAGGATTACCAGCTCGATATCATGATCGGCGAGGGCCCCGCCGCGCGTTCCATCAAGCTCGATCTACCGGCCTTTACGCTAGTCGGCGCCACCACGCGTGCGGGATTGCTCACGTCGCCACTACGCGATCGTTTCGGTATCGTACAGCGACTGGAATTCTACGCGGTCGACGAGTTGACCGAGATCGTCGTCCGCTCGGCGCATTTATTGGGGGTTGAGGCCGACCGTGACGGCGCGGCCGAGATAGCCCGCCGCGCACGCGGCACGCCACGCATCGCCAATCGCTTGCTGAGACGCGTGCGCGACTTCGCCGAAGTGCGCGGCGACGGTCGCCTGAATGAAGCGATTGCCGATCAAGCCCTCAACATGCTGCATGTCGACCGCCATGGGCTCGACCACATGGACCGGCGTCTTTTGATGGCCATGATCGAGAAGTTCGATGGCGGTCCGGTCGGTGTCGACAGCCTGGCGGCCGCCATCAGCGAGGAACGCGACACGATCGAGGATGTCCTAGAACCGTACCTGATCCAGCAGGGATTCATGATGCGTACCGCTCGCGGACGTGTGGTCACACGTCTGGCTTACGAACACTTCGGTCTGACGCCGAGCGATGCCGTCGTCGCGGCGCCGTCGCTTGACGACAAGCGGGTGGAGGGCGATGCATGAGCGACTTCACGCATTCGGTGAAAGTTTACATCGAAGACACTGATGCCGGCGGCATCGTCTATTACGTCAACTATCTCAAATACATGGAGCGGGCACGCAGCGAGTGGTTAAACCACCACGGCCTAACCCAGCGCGACTTGTTCGCACAGGGAATTCAACTGGTCGTGCATCATCTGGAATGCCGTTATGCCAAGCCTGCCCATCTCGACGACGAACTGCACATCACGTCGGATGTCGTCGAATCCACTGCCTGCCGTGCGACCTTCGCCCAGACAGTGACACGTCGCGGGGAACGACTGTGCGAGGCCCGGGTGGACATCGTCTGCCTCGAGGCTTCTCGGCTTAAACCCGTGCGTTGGCCGGATGCTCTGCAGCCACTGATGCACGGATAAACCAAGCGAAACGAACTCTCAAGCGACACGAGGATTGCCGTGAACGACTCCATGTCCATTCCGCATCTGATCATGAACGCCAGCCTGATCGTTCAACTGGTCATGCTCCTGCTCCTGGCGGCCTCGATAGCCTCATGGATCATCATTTTCCAACGCAGCATCGCGCTACGTCGCGCCGAAAAAGCGTATCGGGATTTCGAGGACCGCTTCTGGTCCGGCGTCGATCTCAATGAGCTCTATCGTGACCTGCCCGCCGAACAGGAATCGCTGGGTGCGGAGCACGTTTTCCGCTCCGGCTTTCGCGAATTCAACCGTCTGATGCCCAAGACTCAAAGCACCGATGCCGTGCTCGAGGGCGTGCAGCGAGGCCAACGCGTGGCACTGTCGCGTGAAGAAGACCGCCTCCAGTTGAACCTGACCTTCCTGGCCACGGTTGCCTCGGCAAGCCCTTATATCGGCCTTTTCGGCACCGTATGGGGCATCATGGGATCGTTTCAAAGCTTGTCGATGGCACAGCAGGCCACGCTTTCCACCGTGGCGCCCTGGATCGCGGAGGCCTTGGTCGCCACGGCCATGGGGCTGTTTGCCGCTATTCCTGCGGTGATCTTCTATAACCGACTGTCCGCCCATGCGGGACGCTTGCTCGGCAAATACGAGAACTTCGCCGAGGAATTCCACGCCATTCTGCACCGCAATCTGCAGGGGCGCAGCGAACGCGAGGCATCCTGAGGGAGGAAGCATGTACGGATCCTATCATCATCGCCAGCGGCGTAAGCCGATGGGCGAGATCAATGTCGTGCCGTTCATCGATGTAATGCTGGTGCTGTTGGTGATCTTCATGATCACCGCCCCCATGCTCAATCAAGGTGTCGATGTCGAACTGCCACAGGTGTCTTCCGAGCCCATCGATACCCAGGAGCAAGAGCCACTGATCGTGTCGGTGGACCGTGAAGGGCAGTACTACATTTCCCTGGGAGACGAAGAGACGTCCGTCGCCCTCGATGAACTCGGGGAAAAGGTCAAGGCCATGCTGAGCCGCAACGCGGATACACCGGTCATGGTGCGTGGCGATCGTAATGTTGCCTATGGTCAGATCGTGACATTGATGAGCACACTGCAAGGGTCGGGAGTGGGCAACGTCGGACTTATCTCCGAACCCCCTTCCGGCGGTGAAGAGTGAGGCATCGACATGGCGAAACGTGAACGCCGTGTAGGCTATGGCTGGCCAGTGCTGCTGGCCATTGGCGTGCATATCGCGGCGCTGATGCTCACTATCATCAAATGGCCTGAAAGCGAGCCAGACCCAACCTCTTCATCGGTGGTCCAGGCGACGCTCGTGCGCGCGGAAACGGCGACCGATCAGCCCCAGCAGACCGAGGAATCCACTCCGCCGCCTTCACAGTCGGAGGAAGAGGATGCGCCGAAACCCGAAGAATCGGCGCCTGAGGAATCGTCCAAGGAGCCAGCGCCCGATAACGATGCCGAGGTAACGGATAACGCGGTGGAAGAAGCCAAAGCCGAAGCCCGGCGCTTGCAGGAAGAAGCGCAACGCGCAGAACAGCAGCGAGCCGAAGCCGAGCGACAACGTCAGGAAGAAGCTGAAGCCGAGAAGAAGCGCCAGGCGGAAGCCGAGGCCGAACGGCAGCGTCAGAAAGAAGCTGAAGCTGAGCGGCAGCGTCAGGAAGAAGCCGAGGCCGAGCGGAAGCGTCAGCAAGAGGCCGAAGCCGAACGACAGCGTCAGCAAGAGGCCGAAGCCGAACGACAGCGTCAGAAAGAGGCTGAAGCCGAGCGACAACGTCAGGAAGAAGCCGAAGCCGAGCGGAAGCGTCAGGAAGAAGCCGAGGCCGAGCGGAAGCGTCAGGCGGAAGCCGAGGCCGAGCGGAAGCGCCAGCAAGAGCTCGCCGAACGGGCAGCCCAGGCCAATGAGTCATCACTGGACAGCATGATCAGTGATGAAGAACAATCCATTGCTAACGCCGAGCAGGCCAGCGAAGCCGCTAATGGCTTCAAGAACCTGGTTCGCAGATACGTCGAGCAAAGCTGGAATGTACCCTCCAATGCGTCTTCGGAGTTACGCGCCATCGTGCGAATCCAATTACTGCCCACTGGCGAGCTAGTAAACGCCACGATCACTCAAAGCAGTGGCAATTCCGCTTTCGATCATTCCGTGATCAATGCCGTCGAAAAGGCGGCGCCATTCCGTGAGATGCGCGAACTCGACGCTTCGGTAAAAGGTCAGTTCCGTGAATTCAATCTGGACTTCAACCCAGAGGATATCCGCTGATGAAACGACTCAACCTTTGGGCAGCTACGTTGCTGCTGATGTTGTGCGCTGGTATGGCGCATGCCGAGCTGACCATCGAAATCACCAAAGGCAGCGATCAAGCCATCCCCATTGCCATCGTGCCCATGGAAGGAGGAGATCAACTACCGGAAGAGGTCTCGCGCATCGTCGGCAATGACTTGGAACGCAGCGGTCGTTTCGAGCCATTGTCGCGTGAATCGCTGATCTCGCGGCCCAGCAGCAGCGATGATGTTCACTATCAAGACTGGCAACAGCTGGATAGCGACTATTTGGTGGTGGGCAAGGTCGAGAACCAGGATGGTCAGTACCGCATCCAGTACGAGCTTCTGGACGTCAATGGCGAAGACCGCATGCTCGGCGAAGTCGTGACCTCCAGCCGTGATCAACTGCGCGATAGCGCACACTATATCAGTGATCAGATCTTTGAAGAGATCACCGGTATTCGCGGCGCCTTTTCGACGAGCATCGCCTATGTCTCGGCCAGTGGCGTCGAGGATAACATCAAGTATACCTTGAATATCGCCGACTCCGATGGGCACAACAATCAGCAGATTCTGTCCTCGGACGAGCCCATCATGTCGCCGGCGTGGTCACCCGACGGGCAAAAGCTGGCCTATGTCTCATTCGAGACGGGGCGGCCCTCCATTTATGTCCAGAATCTTGCCACAGGGCAGCGTGTTCGCCTGACCTCCTTCGAGGGCATCAATGGCGCACCGGCTTGGTCGCCGGATGGTCGCAAGCTGGCGATGTCGCTATCCAAGGATGGCCAGCCGGAGATCTACGTCATGGATCTCGGTTCGCGTGACCTCACGCGTCTGACGCACAGCGACGCGATCGACACCGAACCCGAGTGGGCACCCAACGGCCGTAGCTTGATTTTCACCTCCGACCGTAGTGGCAATCCGCAGATCTATCGTTACAGCCTGGGAGACGAGCAGGCCCAGCGGATCACCTTCACTGGCAGCTACAATTCACGTGGCCGTTTCAATCCAGAGGGCGATGCGATATTCATGGTGACCCGCGACGACGATGGTTTCCACGTTGCTCGACAGGATCTGGATACCGATCGCATGACGATCCTCACCGATTCCAACTGGGATGAATCTCCCAGTGTCGCGCCGAATGGCACCATGGTAATCTTCGCCACGCAAGAAGGGACCCGCGGTGTATTGGGGGCCGTATCGGACGATGGGAGTGCTTCTTTCCGGCTGCCATCGCCACAAGGGGACGTCCGCGAACCCGCATGGTCGCCCTTTTTGGACTAAACCGCGTTAGAGTCATTCGACTTTCAAGCAAGGAGAAAACAATGCAATTCAAACCGTATGCTCAAGGGCTCGCCGTCGCCATTTCACTCGCCGTTCTCGCGGGTTGTTCCAGCACTGGCGGCACTCAGGATGGCAGCATGGATGGCACCTCCGGAACAGGCGCCGGTGGATCAGGCTCTGCCTCCAGCCAAGGCATGGAAAGCGGGCAGGGCACCGCGGGCAGCGATATGAGCGACCGCGATGCCATGCCCGAACAGCGCACCATCTACTTCGCTTTCGACCGCGATACCATTCGTCCGGAATTCGAATCGGTACTCGAAGCGCATGCTCGATATCTCAAGAATCATCCCAACACCGATGTCGTCCTGGAAGGGCATGCCGACGAGCGCGGCACTCGCGAGTACAACCTAGGGTTGGGTGAGCGTCGTGCGCAAGCCGTCGAGCAATATCTCAGCGTGGAAGGCGTCTCGTCGTCACAGGTCGAAATCGTCAGCTATGGCGAAGAACGTCCTGCGGCCCGCGGTCACGATGAAGAGTCGTACGCCCAGAATCGCCGCGTCGTCTTTTCCTACTAAACGTCGCCGGAGTCAGGTATGAAACACGGTCTGAAAAGACTGTGCGGCGCGGGAGCCTTGGTGCTCCCGCTGTCCGTATGGGCTCAGCCCTCGGTCGATGACTTGACCGATCAGTCCAGCAGTAGCCTTTATAGCCAGACCGCCGTGCGTGGGGAAGCGGGCGGCGGTGGCGGCAATCTAACCTTATTCAATCAGCTTCAAGACAGCCAGCGCGAGATCAAGCAATTGCGTGGCCAGCTCGAGGAATTACGCTATCAACTCGAGCAGCAGAAGAAACTTTCGCAAGAACGCTTTCTGGACCTTGAAAAGCGCGTCGATAACATGGCGTCGCGTTCTGATTCCTCTAGAGATTCTTCCGGCGTCGATAGCGATGCAGCCGAGTCGGTCACCGGGGATGCCGGTACCAACGAATCGCAAGCAGGTGGTGCGCAAGAGGGCACGTCAGGCGACCAGGGGCGCGAAGATTATCAGGCGGCTTTCAAGAAGGTTCAGGCGCGTCAGTTCGATCAAGCAATCCAGGCCTTCGAGAATTTCGTCGGTGACTACCCGAATTCCGATTTACGCCCCAACGCGCACTATTGGCTAGGCGAATTGTATTCCGCGCAATCGCAATTGGACGCGGCCGCCGAGTCTTTCCAGACGGTCATCGATGACTATCCCGACAGCAACAAGGTCGCGGATGCTCTCTACAAGTTGGGACTGCTCAAGGCGCGCCAAGGCCATCCCGATGAAAGCACAAAGCTCCTCGAGCGCGTCCGCGACGACTATCCTGATAGCAATGCGTCTGACATGGCCAAGGATTTCCTGAACCAGTCAGAGTGATTGACGCGGCAAAATGGAGGATGACTCATGGAATGTCATATCGATTTTCATCCGCCAGCAAACCTGCTCGAGGGGCGGGTCATCCTCGTTACTGGCGCCGGGGCCGGTATCGGGCGCGCCGCCGCGCGGTCTTTTGCCGAGCACGGCGCCACGGTGGTCCTGGTCGGGCGTACGCTGGCCAAGCTCGAAGCGGTCTACGATGAAATCGAGACTGCCGGTGGTCCGCAACCCGCGATTTTTCCGCTCAACTTCGAGGGGGCGACACTCAAGGAATATCGCGATCTGGCCGACACGCTGGAACGCGAGTTCGGGCGTCTCGATGGCCTGCTGCACAACGCAGGGCTGCTCGGGGAATTGACGCCTTTTGCGCATTACGATCTGGAACTCTGGGAACGGGTGATGCAGGTCAATGTCACCGGGCCGGCGTGGATGACGCAGACGTTGCTGCCATTGCTCGAGGCGTCTCGCGATGCCTCGGTGGTGCTGACCTCCTCGAGCGTCGGACGCAAGGGACGCGCGCGGTGGGGTGCCTATTCGGTCTCGAAGTTCGCGACGGAAGGCTTCATGCAGGTGCTGGCCGAAGAACTCGAGCCCACTACCTCGGTACGTGTGAACACCCTCAACCCCGGGGCGACGCGCACTGCCATGCGGCAGCGAGCCTATCCTGATGAGGACCCAGCCACGTTACGCACGCCGCTGGACATCATGCCGACGTACCTGTGGTTGATGGGACCCGCCAGCCGGGGGCGTACGGGCCAGGCATTCGATGCTCAGCCACCGAGGGCGTAGCGTCGGTTCCCGCCTAGGCGGTGTCGTCAGTCGGAAGGCACCGCCAGCATGCCGTCTTCGCTTGGCCAAAGCGCCTGCGTCAAGCTTTCCGGCGTTTCGAACCAACGATCCACCGGCCACGTATCGGGGGTTTCTTCATCGCCAATGTAGCCATAGCGTACCGCGATAGCGTGCATGCCCGCCGCGCGCGCCGCCTGCATGTCACGTAGATGGTCACCGATGTACCAGCAATCGACGGGCGCGACGCCGAGACGGCGCGCTGCCTCGAGTAGTGGCGCAGGGTCGGGTTTCTTGAGCGGCAGATCATCCGCAGCCAGCAATACGCCATGTGTCAGACCGAGTGCTTCGACCAAGGGTGCGGCATAGGCGCGCGGTTTGTTCGTCACTATTCCCCAGGGGCGCTGGGTTCGGTCCCATGCTTCGAGCAGAGGCGTCAGGCCGGGGAATACGCGGCTATGCACTGCGATGTTACGGCCGTAGGTCTCGAGGAGGAAACGCCGGGCCTCGCCATGATCGGCATGCGTAGGCGCCCATCCCAGCGCCAGCTCCACCAGGGCGCTGCCGCCGTTCGAGACCTGTGCGCGGATGGTTTCATAAGGCAATGGCGCGAGTCCGTGATGGGTTCGCAAGGCATTGGTGGCTTGCGCCAGATCAGGCGCCGTGTCGACGAGCGTGCCGTCGAGATCGAAAAGCAGCGCCGCCGGCGTGGCGTAGCTCATTGCGCCTCTCCCGGGCCTGTCCATTCCGGTGTGCAATGCATCATATAATTCACGGACACGTCGTTGGCCACCAGGCGATAGCGCTTGGTCACGGGGTTGTAGGTCAGTCCGGTTTGCCGACGCACGCGTAATCCGGCGTCGCGGCACCAAGCGGATAACTCTGCCGGGCGAATGAACTTATCGTAGGTGTGCGTACCGCGAGGCAACAGCTGCAAGACATACTCGGCCCCCAGAATGGCGAACATGTACGCCTTGGGGTTGCGATTGATGGTCGAGAAGAACAAGTGGCCGCCGGGTTTGACCAGGGTCGCGCACGCACGCACGATTGCCGCCGGATCGGGGACATGCTCGAGCATTTCCAGGCAGGTGACGACATCGAACTCACCGGGATGCTGGGCCGCCATTTCTTCGGCGCTGATCTGGCGGTAGTCGACCTCTACCTCGCTGTCCTGCTGATGCAGCCGCGCAACGGCGAGCGGCGCTTCTCCCATGTCGATACCTGTGACCCGAGCGCCGCGATGGGCCATCGCCTCGCTGAGGATACCGCCGCCACAACCCACATCGATGGCGGCTTTGCCTGCCAGATTGGCCTGCTCATCGATAAAGTTCAGACGCAGCGGGTTAATCTCATGCAGCGGTTTGAACTCGCTTTCAGGATCCCACCAGCGGCTGGCAAGCGCTTCGAACTTGGCGATCTCGGCGTGATCCACGTTGTTACCGAACGTCTCGCTCATGGGGCTTCCTCTTGGAGAAATGATCGAACCGATGCCGCAGCATTCGTTTCGAAATCTAATGTCTGTATGGGGCGTCATGTGCCGGCACGCCAATAAAGCACATTCTACAATGTTACGCGTGGATGTTGAGGGGCGCATTCTGCCAATCTGCCAACCTCGACAATGCAAGACAGTGCGAACCTCTTTGTCTGAATACCATCAAAGGAATGCCGAATCGGTGGCGCCGTCGCGCTTTTCACTATGGCATACTGCCGACACTCGACCCTAGAACGCTAAGGAAGGACTCCTCATGATCAAGAAGGCCGTACTCCCCGTCGCTGGACTCGGCACCCGTTGCCTGCCAGCCTCCAAGGCCATTCCCAAGGAAATGATCACCATTGTCGACAAGCCGGTCATTCAATACGTCGTCGAAGAGGCGGTGGCCGCCGGCATCAAGGAAATCGTGCTGGTGACGCACTCCAGCAAGAGCGCTATCGAGAACCACTTCGACAAGAACTTCGAGCTCGAGGCGATGCTCGAAGCCAAGGGCAAGGATGAACTGCTCGCGGAAGTCCGCAACATCGTGCCCGAGGACGTAAGCATCATTGCCGTGCGCCAGCCGGTCGCATTGGGACTGGGGCACGCCGTGCTGTGTGCACAGTCAGTGATTGGCGACGATCCGTTTGCCGTGCTGCTGCCCGATGTGCTGGTAGATGCCGGCGATCTGGCGCAGAACGACCTGGCGGGCATGATCGAGGCTTACGGCAAGAGCGGCCAGGCACAGATCATGGTCGAAAACGTGCCGCAAGAGATGACCCACAAGTATGGGATCGTGGCACTCGAGGGCGAAGTACCGAGCCCCGGCGATAGCGCACCGTTGACCGGCATGGTCGAAAAACCCAAGGTGGAGGAGGCGCCTTCGAGCCTGGCGGTGATCGGGCGTTATTTGCTGCCGGCTGCTATCTTCCCGCTGATCGCCGACACCAAGCCCGGCGCGGGGAATGAGATCCAGCTCACCGACGCCCTGGAAACCCTGCGCCAGCAGCAGGGCGCCGAGGCCTATCGCATGCGTGGCAATACCTACGACTGCGGGCACCAACTAGGCTATCTGGAAGCCACGCTGGCACTCGCCAAGCGCCATCCCCAGTATGGCGAAGGATTCCGCTCCCTGTTGGGTCGTTACGCAAACGAGGGCTGATGCCATGCGCGTGAACGTGTATGGAAGCGAGCTATCGGCGGCCGTGGCGGCGGCAGCGCTTTCCTCGGTGGGGCACCAGGTTGACTGGTGCCCGCATCCCGAGGTGCCTTGGCAACGTCTGGAACATGCCGAATGGCTGCTTCGCGAACCGGGACTCAAATCCCAGATCGATGCGGGGTGTCGCTCGGGCTTGCTGCGCCTGACCGATACGCCCACGCGGGAAGAGGTCGAGATTCATTGGCTGGCGCTGGCTCCGGATCAGCGCGAGGCCGCCGAAGCCTATGTGGCCGATATTCCCGCTGCACAAAGCAGCCCGCTGGTAATCGTCAATAATTCGACGTTCCCGGTCGGCCACACCGAACGCCTCGAGGCCCTGCTAGGGCACGCCGACCAGTCAGCCGTCGCCTTGCCAGATATGCTGGAAGAAGGCCGTGCCTGGGAGACCTTCACTCGTCCGGCACGCTGGTTGCTGGGCAGCGAAGATAGCCAGGCCACCGCTCAGGTACGTGAGCTGCTACGTGCGTTCAACCGCCGTCAGGACGTCTTCCAGCTCATGCCACGCCGCGCTGCAGAGCTCTCCAAGCTGGCAATCATCGGCATGTTGGCAACACGCATCAGCTACATGAATGAATTAGCGGGTCTGGCCGACTCGTTGGATGTCGATGTCGAACACGTCCGCCTGGGCATGGGCGCCGACAGCCGCATCGGGTTCGAATATCTGTATCCCGGTTGTGGCTTTGGCGGTCCCAGCTTCTCGCGCGACCTCATGCGGCTGGCCGACGTCCAGCATGCTTCCGGTCGCGAATCGCTGCTGCTCGAGCATGTCCTCGACATCAACGAGCAGAAAAAAGAGACACTGTTTCGCAAATTCTGGCACCACTTCCATGGCCAGCTTTTCAAGCGGCGCGTGGCGATCTGGGGAGCGGCATTCAAGCCCGGCACCACCCGCATCGACCAGGCGCCGGTGCTGACCTTGCTCGAGGCGCTGCTGGCACAGGGCGTCCATGTCAGCATTCACGATCCCGAGGCGTTGCCGGCACTGCGTGACCTTTACGGGGATCATCCTCGCGTGCGCTTTTGCGACGGCGATTTTTACGCCGCTTGCGAGGGCGCGGATGCCCTGATGCTGGTCACCGAGTGGAAATGCTATTGGAATCCCAATTGGCGTCGTCTAAGTGAGCTCATGGCCACGCCGTTGATCCTCGATGGCCGCAATATCTTCGATCCCGATTATGTCGCGGCACGCGGTTTGATCTATCGCGGTATCGGCCGACGAGCGGACCCTGCGAATGCCTGAATGACGCACGCCCCGTCGAAACGGGGCGTGCTCAGTGCTTATCTCGACGGACGATCAGCCGTTGAAGTTCTGGGCGATGAAGTCCCAGTTGATGACATTCCACACGGCATCCAGGTATTTGGGCCGGGCATTGCGATAATCGATGTAGTAGGCATGCTCCCAGACATCGATGGTCATCAGCGGCGTCTGACCGTGCGCGATAGGGCAGTCGGCATCATCAGTGTTGCTGATGGTCACGCCACCATCGGCGGTCTTGATCAGCCAGGTCCAGCCGGAGCCGAAATTACCCGCCGCTTGGGCATTGAACGTTTCCTTGAACTGCTCGAAGGAACCGAAGGTCGCTTTGATCGCATCGCCCAACGCGCCCTTGGGTTCGCCGCCACCCTGTGGGGAGAGACAGTGCCAGTAGAAAGTATGGTTCCATACCTGGGCGGCCTGATTGAACATGACGCCGGAAGCCGATTGCATGATCTCTTCGAGTGACTTGTCGTCGTCGGCGGTACCCTGGGTCAACTCGTTGAGCTTGTTCACGTAGGCTTGATGGTGCTTGCCGTAGTGATACTCCAGGGTTTCGGCGGAGATATACGGTTCGAGCGCGTTTTTCTCATACGGTAGGGCGGGCAGTTCAAATGCCATGGTGTTCTCCTTTTGCTTAAAAACCTTACAATACCAAGCATCTGCGTCCTCAACGACGCCCGGTATCCTAGCACCGGCCCCGGTAAGCGCCCATTTCACCACACTCGTGGATGCGCCAGGGTATTGATTAATAACGTAGCCGAGACGAGAGCCGAGCATGTCTGAACGACCTGAAGGAACACGTCAGGAGCCGCGTATCGTGCCCGAGCGCGACGACCCCATCGCCGAGGAACGCCTCGACAGCCGTCCACAGCGTCGCAGCAGCGGCACGCGACGTCGTCGTTCGCGCGTCTGGCCATTATGGTGCCTGACGCTGCTCCTCATCGTCGCCTTGGCGGGAATCACAGGATTTTACTGGCAAGAGCGCCAAGCCTGGCAGGCGCGGTTTTCCAACCTTGAAGCACGTCAAAACACCTTGACCGACCGCCTAGACGCCACAGGCAGCTCGTTGGATGCCTCCGGCGACAGCTTGCGCAATGAACTGGACCGGCTGCGATCTGAACTGGGCGCTTCCCGCGCGGTGATAGGCAACCTGGAAACCAAGGTTAGCGAGCTGGAAGAAAGCACAGGTTCGGGCAATGCCCTGGAGAGGTTGCGTGAGACGCAAGAGACCCAGCAAGCTCTCATTGCCGCCCAGCAATCCTCGCTCAAGGCCCTGGAAAGCACTGGAGAGGATGCACGCGCCACCTTGTCGTCACGCTTGGAGTCTCTTTCCTCGGGCCAGGAAGAGCAGGGCGATGGGATCGAGGCTTTGTCACAGCGTCTTGAGGAACTGGCCGATGCACGTCAGGCCCGTGGCGCAACGCTTGACGACCTGCAAGAGAACCTCGACGATCTGAGCGCGCGTCTCGCGTCACTCTCCGGCGATCATGATGAGGTCGCCGATGAGGTCGCAGCCGTTCAGGACGATCTAAGGGAACTTCGCCAGGGACAATTGGCTCTCAATGCCAATGTGGAAGCGCTTTCCGCTTCTCAGTAATGCCGTCCTCGACTAATCACGCGATCTCACGACAAGGATTGAGTCATTGGAAATCAGCCGAGATCAACGCGCGAGGATTATCGCCTCGCCACGGGTGAACGTTGTCGATCAGCAGCATCGGGGAGGCTGATGCCGATGCCCCACTCCATGACAAGGCGCCTCCTGTGGGGAGCGGCATTGAGTATCGTCACGTCCGGCGCCTATGCGCTGGATGCGTCCGTTGAGGGGCTCGAAGGCCCCGCTGCCGAGAATGTTGTCACCTTCCTGCGCCCGGTCGATACCCAGAACATCAGCGAGGAACGTCTGGATAGCGAAGTCCGCGATCGCACCCAGCGGGCACTGCGTGCCTTCGGTTATTACTCGCCCCAGATCGAAACGGCGTACCCCAAGGGAACGTTCGATGCCGATGCCGTCGTTACCATCGACCCCGGCCCACAGACACATATCACCCAGCTCGACGTGGGTATCGACGGCGAGGCTGACAAGGATCGCGCCTTCCAGAACGCGCTCGATCAAGTCGCTCTCAAGGAAGGCGATGCACTACGTCATGACCGTTACGAAAGTGCCAAAAGCCGCTTTTCCACATTGGCGCTCGAACGCGGCTATTTCGATGCCGGCTTTACCCAACGTCGAATGGAGGTCCGTCCCTGGGAAGCCAGTGCGCGTATTTTCCTGAGGATGAACAGCGGGCCACGGTACCATTTCGGCAACATCCGTTTCTCGGGGAGCCAGATCGAAGAAGACCGCCTGCGCCGCATGCTGCCGTTTGAGGACGGCGATCCTTATCTGGCCGGGCAACTGGCCGAGTACAACCAGCGTCTGGGAGAAACCGACTGGTTTCGCGGCATTGCCGTGCGCCCACGTCTCGATAGTGGCGGAGGTGGCGCGAATAATGGGCGATGGTGGCAAGAGGCCACCGGGCGTAGACCTCCTTTGACGAGTGGTCCAGGGCTTGCCGCCGTGCGCCAACTCCATGGCCAGCAGCGTACCGACGTGCCTGTCGACGTCGATGTGATTCCCGCCGACCGCCACCAGTTCGAAACCGGGATCGGCTACGCCACCGATGTGGGGCCACGCGTTCAATTCAGTTGGGATATGCCGTGGCTTAATGATCGCGGCCACAGCCTGTCGAATGCCTTGTATCTCTCGGGTCCCGAGCAACGCTTCGACGGTGAGTATCTGATGCCGCTGGCGGACCCGCTACGCGATAGCTACCGCCTCGGCTATGGTCTGCGCAAGCTCGATAACGAAGACACGCAAAGCATGGAGAGTTCGGTCGAGCTGGCGCGACGCTGGGAGTTCGACAACGACTGGGTGCAGGAACTCTATTTTCGTACCACATACGAGGATTTCACCCAGGCGGATCAGGACGAACAAGTCCTGCTGCTTTATCCTGGCATCAGTTGGACCCGTACCCGCACGCGGCAGCCCAATTTCCCCATGTGGGGTGATCGACAACGGCTGGCGTTGGAGGTCTCCGATCCCAAGTGGGGGTCGGACGCGCGCTTCTTGCGCACCACGTTCGATTCGCAATGGATTCGTACACTGGGACAGGACAACCGCTTCGTCGGCCGCATCGGCGGGGGTGCCATGGCCACCGACACCTTCGACAAGATTCCTCCTTCGCTACGCTTCTTCGCCGGGGGCGATCAAAGCGTGCGCGGCTACAGCTACGAGAGTCTGTCGCCGGAGAACGACGACGGCGAACTGCTCGGTGGCCAGCACATGTTGACCGCCAGCGCCGAGTACCAGCGCCGGGTCACCGGAAACTGGTGGGGAGCAACGTTCATCGATACCGGCAATGCCTTCGATGAATGGTGGCCCGAGGAACTCAAGACCGGTGCGGGTATCGGTGTGCGATGGATTTCCCCCGTGGGCCCCGTACGTTTCGATATCGCCCATCCTTTCGATAATGAGGAGGACGCGTGGCGTCTGCATTTCGCCATCGGACCGGAATTCTGATCCGTGCACTGATTTACATACCACTGTGGCTCTTGGGACTGGTGTTGTTGTTGCTCGGGGGGGCGTTGTCGCCCTGGGGAACCGCGTGGCTGGCCGACCAAGGTCAGTCACGCGGCTGGTACGAGGTCGAGGAGGTGGAAGGCGCGCCGCTGGACACGCTGACGTTACGCGGCCTGCACCTCGATATCGGCACTCTCACCCTCGATGTCGAGCGCTTGCATCTAAGCTGGGCCGACGATTGTCTGCTGGACGGCAAACTCTGTCTCCAGGGACTGCAAGTCAAGGGCGCGCACATTGCCTTGTCACCTGGCGAGTCCAGCGATGACGCCCAGGCCGACGCCTCCTCCGGCGGTGGGATGCCCGCGCTGTGGTTCCCGTTCCCCATCGAGATACGCGCCCTCGGGCTCGAGGACGTACGCGTCGATCTGGCCGATGGCACGCAACTGCAATGGGATGACTTCACCAGCGGGGCGCGCGTCTCCGGCAACGACCTTACATTACTGCCCACACGCTTGGAGGGAACTCAACTCTACCTGCCGATGAGCGAGGGACAGCGCCTGACCCAAGGAATGGCATCGCCGGCGATGCCTGCAGCAACTATCGATGCCGCTTCACAGGCAGTCGAGAGTCATGCTGCCGAGGAATCCGCGACCGATAAGTCATCTGAGACCAAAGAAGTGCCTGCGGCTGATAGTCAGACATCCGATACCGATTCCGCACACCGCCTTGAATTACCCGAGATCGACTTGCCGCTCGACATCCGCGCCCCGAGCCTGGTGATCGACGACTTCCAGTTGCGTGGCGCAACGTCCTACCATCTAGCGCGGGCCACGCTGTCGCTGTCCACCGAAGGCAGCGACGTTGCGATTCATCGGCTGCACGTGCGCAGCGATGACGGTGAAGCGGAACTTGCCTTGCAGGCTACTTTGAGCGGCGATTATCCCCTCCACGGCAGTTTGGAAACGCATATCGCACGTGCTCCGTTGGCCGGTCAGCGAGCGACGTTGACGCTGGATGGCTCTCTGGCCGATCTGGCGCTCGACCTCGACGCCAATGGTCCCGTCACGGCCACGCTGAAGGGACAGGTCGATGCGCTGGCACCGACCTTGCCATTCGATCTGTCGCTTGAGGCCAACGATATCACCTGGCCGCTGGCGGGCGCGCTCACCGCGCCTGAGCTCGCTGCGCAGAGCCGTCTGGACACCGCCGCGCTGTCGGCGTCACAGCGCGTGGGCGCTGGCAAGGCGGCTTATCGGCTCGACACGCTGCATCTCGACGCCGATGGCTCCCTGGAAGATTATCGGGTCGCACTCGATTTGGCGGCACGTGGTGATGGTCTCCCCAAGAGTCGATTGACGCTCGAGGGCCGTGGCGATACGTCTCACTTCGCCTGGGCACCGCTCACACTCGAGGCCGAAGGCGGAACCCTGACCGGCCGCGGTCAGGTGGACTGGGCCTCGGCACTCTCAGTGGAAAGCGAGCTTCAGCTCGACAAGCTGCCCGTAGGCGCCTTCACCGAGGCCGTCGACGGGACGCTCAACGGCGAGGCGCGCGTCGGCTTCGACATGCAGCCTCAGGGCTGGCGGCTACGCATACCGCAGTTGGCCATCGATGGCACCTTGCAAGACAGAGCCCTGCGCTTGAACGCCAAGTTCAGCGGCAATAGCCAGATGCAATGGGCGATCGACCAGCTCGACCTGCGTCAGGGCGATAACCGCATCACCGCCGAAGGCAACATCGGGCAACGTCTGAACCTGCGCAGCCGCATCGAGGCACCGCAGCTGGCCACGCTTTGGCCCGGGCTCGGTGGCGCCTTGCAGGGCGACCTCGACGCTCAGGGCTCCCTCGAGTCGCCGCGTCTCGACCTCGACATGACCGGTGAGGCGCTACGCTACCAGACGCAACAACTCGAATCCCTGTCGCTGAAGGCGCATAGCGAAGGAATCGACGACCCGCGTGTGAAGGCCGACGTGTCTATCGAAGGACTCGAGGCCGGCGGCCAACATGTCGACGCCCTGAGCCTCGCGCTGGCTGGGCGTTTATCTCAGCACACGCTAGAGCTCGATGCTCAACTGGGAAGCGGCCTACCGCTTTCACAAGCGAGTCTCACGCTTGACGGCCAGTACGACGCCGACACTCAGCGCTATCGCGGGTCGCTGGCCCCGCTCGAACTGGCGACCGAGTACGGCGATATCGCGCTCGATGACGCCCTGGACTTTGATGCCGATGTCGCCGCCCAACGCGTGACACTCTCGCCGTTCTGTCTTGTGCGCCAACAGGGAGGCGCAGCCTGTCTCGTCGACCAGGCGCGACTCTCCGCCGATGCCGGCGACGCGTCACTGGCCTTGCGCGACGTTCCCATGGACCTGCTTGCCGATAAACTGCCCTCGGGCTGGCACGTGGATGGCGAGACCCAGGGCGAGGCCAATCTAAGCTGGCAACAGGCAGGCCAGCAGTGGCATGCCGAAGGGCAGATCGATAGCCAACTGGATGTCACCGGCGAAGATGCTCGTGGCAACCCGTGGGAACTGCCGGACAGCCGCCTCGCGGCGACGTTCGATGCCACGCCATCTCGCGCCGATACACGTCTGACACTCGATCAAGGCGACACCGGGCAACTGGCGTTGTCGTTGGGCATCGACGATCCGTTGGGCGAAGCCGCCCTGGAAGGGCGCCTGCAGGTCGATGACGTCGCCTTCGCGCCGTATCGTGCGCTCGTCGAGGGTTTATCCAACCTCGAAGGGTCACTCGCCGGCGATGTCACCTTCGCCGGGACGTTGCGTCAGCCCGACCTCAATGGTGAGCTGACCGCCGAAGGCGTAAAAGCACGTGGCGCGGCCATTCCCGTCGCGATACGCGATGCGCGGCTGGGTATCGACTTCGCCGGACAACGCGCCGATATCGAAGGGTTTGTGGCCGGAGAGAAAGGGCAGCTCAACCTGGATGGCGAAGCCGACTGGCAGGATCCCGCAGCCTGGCAGGCACGTCTGGGTATCGAGGGCCAGGAAGATCCGTTAGAGGTCAGCTTGCCGGACTTCGGGCGTTTGCGCGTCGCCCCGGACCTGCGCGTCGACGCCAATCCGGACCGCTTGCGTGTACGTGGCGATGTTGATGTCCCCTGGGCGCGCCTGGAGGTGGGCAAGATCCCGCCCTCCGCCGTCGCACCCAGCAGCGACGAGGTCATCATCACGCGTGAGGAGGATGCGGCCCAGCAAGAAGCCGAGGCGTCGGGCGAACAGGGCGAAGCCACGGCACAAGCACTCTCCGACGCCGGCATGGCACTGGATATCAGCGTCATGCTGCATCTCGGCCCGGACATGAGCCTGGAAGCCTATGGCCTCGAGTCGCAGTTGGAAGGCCAGCTCGAAGTACGCCAGGGTAGCGGCCCTGTGCAGTTATTTGGCAATGTCAACCTGGTCGATGGCAGTTATACCGCGTTCGGACAGGACCTAATCATTCGCCAGGGGCAGATTCTGTTCAGCGGGCCGGCGTCACAGCCGCGTCTGCAGTTCGAGGCGATTCGCAATCCCGACACCATCGAGGACGACGTCACCGCAGGTCTACGCGTCACGGGCCGTGCGGAAAATCCACAGTTGAGCATCTTCTCGGAACCCGCGATGTCGGAAAGTCGGGCCCTTTCCTATCTGCTCAGAGGCCGCGCACCGGGCGACGGTGGTGGCGATGGGGCACTGACCTCGGCGCTGATTGGACTCTCGCTGTCGCAGAGCGGGCGTGCCGTGGGCCAGCTTGGCCAGGCATTCGGTGTCGACGATTTAAGCCTCGACACCTCGGGCTCGGGCGAGGATAGTCAGGTTGTCGTCAGTGGTTATGTCTTCGATGACTTGAAAGTTGGCTACGGCGTTGGCATTTTCTCCCCCATCGCCGAGCTGACACTGCGTTATCGACTGATCCAAAACCTGTATCTGGAAGCGGTATCCGGCGCGGCTCAAGCTCTCGACTTGATTTATACCTTTAACCTCGGGCGCAGCAGCGCTTCGCCTTGAGGCCACTGCCGCAGGGACACGCGGCATTACGACCGATGTCGAGGCGACGCCACTGGGCGTCGCCGTCGATATAGAACCACTGGTCGGCATGAGTGACGAACCGAAAGCGACTGGTTTCGGTAAGACGCTGAAAGCCATCGGCGTCGATGAAATCGGCACTGAACGTCACCGTGCCTTTCTCGCCTTGTTGGGTGCTGTCATGGACGATCAGCTTCAGCCAGCGTGCTGTGTTCGTGGCCAGTGAGCCGCGAGTGGGGCATGTGGCGGGATCCCAGGTAGCGATCAACGCGTCGTACGCATCGCGCGCGAAGGCGCTATAGCGTGCTCGCATCAGCGCCTCAGGTGTCCTCGCGCGGCGCGGATCCTCATGGATTGGCGCGCAGCATTCATCGAAGCGCCGTGACTGCCCACAGGGGCAGGTATCGGACGCTTTTTTACTCATCGTCATGCGAGATTTTCCTTATGTGGCCACAAGAATCGCTCGAGCTTCCCACGCCAGAAACGGCACTCGAGGGGCGTGATACACCCATACGTATCAGCGGCACTCATTATGTCAACGGCCGTTCGATGTTGTCGCCGTTTCCCGAGGGGCATGAAGAAATCGTGCTGGGACTTGGTTGTTTCTGGGGTGCCGAACGTCTGTTCTGGGAGATGCCGGGCGTCTATGTGACGGCGGCAGGCTACGCCGGTGGTTATACGCCCAATCCGACCTACGAGGAAACCTGCAGCGGACACACCGGCCATGCCGAGGTGGTCTACGTGGTGTTCGACCCCACTGAAATCGGCCTGCCGGAATTGTTGCGTGCTTTCTGGGAAGCGCATGATCCGACGCAGGGCATGCGCCAAGGCAATGACATCGGCAGCCAGTACCGGAGCGTCATCTACACCACGGATGAGCTACAGCGCCCACTGGTCGACAAGAGCTGGCAAGAATACGACCAGGCCCTGCGCCAGCAAGACCGTGGCCACGTTACGACGGAAGTTGCTCCGCTCGAGGCCTTTTACTATGCGGAAGAGTATCACCAGCAATATCTGGCCAAGAACCCGGCGGGATATTGCGGCCTCAAGGGCACCGGAGTGGCCTGCCCGGTGACATAAAGCGCCAGACCTCTTCTAACAGTCAACGCGCATCACCCGTTGGGCCCTGCCGCCAACGAGCGGTGGGGAGTCAAATGCGCGGCCCAGCGTTCCAACTGCCATGCGACACGCCGCGCCAACCAGGAGTTCAGTCGCCCCTGACGTGACTCGACGAAACCGACATGCCCGCCTTGGCGGGCGATTTCCAGGCGCACGGCATCGCTCGGGGCCGGCAACCGCGAGAATAGGTCGGCGGGCATGAAAGGATCGTCTGCGGCGTGCAGGATCAGGGTCGGCAGTTCTATGTCGCCCAGCAGGCGGCCGGCGGAAGCGCGCCGGTAATAATCACTGGCCGATTGAAAGCCGTGCAAAGGCGCCGTTACCGCGTTGTCGTACGCCCAAAATGTCTCCAAGCCCGCGAGCTGTCGTGCATTGAGCGTGATCGGCAGAGGGCCAGCCGCCATCTTGGTGGTGATCTTGCGCTTGAGAGCACTGAGCAAATGACGCTGATAGACACGGGCAAAGCCACGATTGAGCGCATCGGCGCTGGCCGCCAGATCGAGTGGCGCACTGATGGCGATAGCCCCGGCCAGGTCGAGACCGTCGCCGCCTTGCTCGGCGACTAGCTTGAGAAGCATGTTGCCGCCCAACGAGACACCGGCTGCCACCTTGATGGCGCGTGGATAACGCAGCGCCAGCTGCCCGATGACCCAATAGGCATCTGCCGTATCGCCCGAATGATAGACCCGGGCAAGCCTGTTAGGCGCCTGTCCACAGCCACGAAAATGCATCAGTACCGCCCGCCAGCCCATCTCACTCGCCGCGCGCATCAATTCGCGTGCATACGGGGAGTCGAACGAGCCTTCCAAACCATGAAACAGCACGAATACCGGTGCGTCCGCTCGTGTGGGAGCCGGCTGGGCCCAGGCCAGCTCGACGAAATCGCCATCGGGTAGGTTAATGATTTCCGTTTCGCGCGCCAGCGGGGGCAGACGGCGAAAGCGGGGCAACAGGGTTTGCACGTGGCGATTACCCAGTCCTCGTGGCGCACAAAAATCGGCGGAAAACAGCGTACGTGACATCGGCGTGGCTCTGGCGAATCTATCTGTAGCTTAGGCGCTTTTCGGACAGCGCCTAACACGTTGAGCTTGCTCGGCAAGTATCTCAGGCCTTGGCGTACGTTGCCTCGAGTTGTTGCCATAAACTTGGCACACCGGGGTGACGTGAATCCTTGCGCACGTACAAACGCAGATCCAGCGGGACATCCCAGCGCTCATCACCAGCGCGCACCAATTCGCCATTGGCCATTGGCGTGTTTACGCTGCGTTGCGGCAGCCAGCCCAGCCCATAACCTTCTATCACCAACTCACGAATATTGGTGGCCTGTACACTTTCATTGAGCGTGTTCAGATAGACGGCATCCGGCTGGCGGCCGAGGTGCGACTCGAGCGCAGCTGCCATCAAACCGCGTGGATGAAAAGCGATCAGCGGTTGGGGCTGGCGGCGCGTTCCCGGCAATGTGAAACGCGGACGCCCCTCGGTATCGGGGGCACTCACCGGAACGAGTCGTTCTTCGCCAAGATTCAGGTATTCAAGCTCGCTCATTTCAAGATCGAAAGCGATGCGTCCGCGCGGCCAGTACAACAATGCCAAATCGCATTCGCCGCGTTCCAGTCCATGCAGGTAATCGCCGATCAGCCAGCTCGTGGCGCGCAAGTAGGGCGATATCGCCGGTGTCAGGGCATGCTGATCGAACCAACCGGGCAGGAAATTCGACACCAGACTCTGCGGCGCGGCCAGCAGGATGCGCCTGGCCTCGTCAGCGGCAATCGACTGTAGACGGTCGCGCGTCAATCGCACGCGCTCGGTAATCTGCTCGCAAAGCGCTAGAAACTCCTCGCCGGCGGGCGTCAGGCTCAGCGGCAGCGTTTGGCGGTTGATCAAGGTGGTCCCCATTTCCTCCTCCAGCAGCTTGATACGCCGCGAGAAGGTCGGTTGGGTCACGTTCTGGGCATCGGCGGCCCGGGAAAAATGGCGTTCCCTGGCCAGCACGATGAAGTCTTCGAGCCAGCGGATTTCCATTATCAGACGCCATCCATCATCGTTGACGCCGCACGCCAGCCGAGGCGTGCGGCGTCGCATGGCAGCGCCCCGTCACGCGCAGGTGAACGGGTGCCGCAAGTTTGTTGCTCCACAATACGCTTAGATACGGCCTTCCTCGACCGCATGACACGCCACCTGATTGCCATCGTCAGTGACGATGAGCTGGGGTACTTCCTGGCGACAGCGCTCCATGGCGTGCGGACACCGGCCATGAAAGACGCAGCCCGAAGGAAGATGGACCGGTGTAGGCACCTCGCCGGAAAGACGCACGTGCTCGGGACGGTCGTCTTCAAGACGGGGAATCGCCGAGAGCAACGCTTGCGTATAGGGATGCTTGGGCTTCGCGAATAGCGAGCGTGTATCGGCCAGCTCACACACCGTGCCCAGATACATGACCGCCACACGCGTGCCGAAATGCTCGACGACCGCCAGATCATGGGTGATGAAGAGATACGTCAGGTGACGCTCGGCCTGCGCGTCCATCAGCAGGTTGAGCACCTGTGCCTGAATCGACACATCGAGCGCCGAGATCGGCTCGTCAGCGACGATGAACTCGGGATCGACGGCCAGCGCTCGGGCAATTGCGATCCGCTGGCGCTGACCACCGGAAAATTCGTGGCCGAAACGCTTGCCCCATTCCGGATCGATGCCTACCGACGCCATCACGTCGGCCACTTTGTCCTGGACCTGCGGTGTCGTCCAGTTCGGGTGATGAAAGCGCAGGGGCTCTTCCAGCGTCTGTTGAATCGTCATGCGCGGATTAAGCGAGGCATACGGGTTCTGAAAGATCATCTGCATGCGCTGGCGATAGGGGAGTAGCTGCTTGCCACGCATGTTATCGATGCGCTGACCGTCATAACTAATGTCCCCCGCGCTGGGCGACAGCAGCCCCATGACCAGCCGCGCTATGGTCGACTTGCCGCAACCGGACTCGCCGACCACGCACAAGGCCTCACCACGGTGAACGCTGAGGTCGACACCATTGATGGCATGCACCTGCTCATTGCGCCGCACCAGGCGACCTTTTTCGAAGTGCAACTGTTCGAGAAACCCGTCGGCCAACGGGAAATGTTTGTACAGTCCGCGAATCTCCAGCAAGGATTCGGCCTCCGCGTGGGTCGGTGACGCGGTCGCGGGCGAGGTCTGGGCGGCAACGGCGTTCATGAGGCCTCCTTGGCGAGCATGTCACGCACCATGTGGCATGCGACGTCGCAATTTCCCGAGGTAACGAACTCGGGGACCTCTTCGAGGCAATCGCGGCGCGGTTGTCCCGAAGCGTCGTAACGGTATTGGCAACGCGGATGGAAAGCGCAGCCACTCGGCGTATTGGATAATGCGGGCATCGAGCCGGGAATTTGATTGAGCCGGCTGCCTGGCGTGGTCATCTGCGGCAGGGCATTGAGCAAGCCCTGCGTGTAAGGATGCTGGGCATCGTTGATGATTTCACGCGTCGGTCCCTGCTCGATGACGCGTCCGGCGTACATGACCAGCGTGCGCTGCGTCATCTGGCTGACCACCCCCAAGTCGTGGGTGATCAACACCAGCCCCACGTTGTGCTTCTCGCACAGCTCGCGCAGCAAGGTCATGATCTCGGCTTGAATCGTGACATCCAACGCCGTGGTGGGCTCGTCGGCGACGATGATATCCGGGTCCAACAGGAGTGCGATCGCAATGATGATGCGCTGGCGCATGCCCCCGGAAAGCTCGTGAGGATATTGATGCAGACGTGTTTCCGGCGAGGGGATATACACCTGCTTGAGCTTGTGCAGGGCAATGGCGCGCGCTTCGCGTGTCGAGATACGTCGATGCGCCTTCAGGCTCTCGACCATCTGCTCGCCGATGGAAAGCACGGGATTGAGCGTCATCATCGGATCCTGAAAGATCATCGAGATCCGGTTGCCGCGCACACGACGCAGATCGCGTGCCGACATTCGCGCCAGGTCGTTACCCTCGAAGCGAATGCTGCCACCGGCGATATATCCCGGCTTGGCGATGAGATTGAGTAGCGTGAATGCGGCCACCGATTTGCCCGCGCCGGATTCGCCGACAATGCCCAGGCGCTCGCCACGATCCAGCGTGAAGCTGACGTCGCGCAAGGCGCGCACCTCGCCTTGGCGCAGGGCGAAGCGCACATCGAGATTGGAAACTTCGAGTAAAGCCATGTGCGTTACCCCTTGTAGAGCCGAGGATTCATGACGTCGCGCAGCCAGTCGCCAAGCAAGTTGACCACCAGTACCAGCACCACGAGGACCGCGCCGGGGATCAACGTGATCCACCAGGATCCGGACTGCAGATAATCAAAGCCGGACTTGATCAATGAGCCCAGAGAAGGCTGGGTTTCCGGCATACCCAGGCCTAGAAAGGAGAGGGCGGCCTCAGAAATGATGGCATTGGCGATCTGCACGGTCGAGATGACGAAAATCGGCGAGAGCGTGTTGGGCAGGATGTGGCGGAACATGATGCGCCGGTCGCGATACCCCATGACACGGGCGGCATCCACGTATTCCTTGGAACGCTCGGCGAGTACCGAAGCGCGCACCGTACGGGCGTATTGCGGCCATTCGGCAAGCCCGATGATCAACACCAGCAGCCAGACGGCGTAGTCGCTATACACGGCGCCGCCGAAAACTGCCTTGATCAAGGCGCCGACGATAATGGCGACCATCAGCGTCGAGAACGATAGCTGAATGTCCGCCAGGCGCATCAGAAACGCATCGATACGACCGCCCCGGTAACCGGCCATTAGTCCCACGGTCACCCCGATCAGCGCCTGGAGCATCACCGCCCCGAAGCCGATGATCAGCGAGACGCGGGCGCCATAGAGAATCGTCGAAAGCAGATCACGTCCCTGGGCATCGGTGCCCAGGGGGAAAAGAGCATCAGCCCCGTCGACCCATATGGGAGGAAGCTCGGAGTTGAGAATATTGATCTGGGTGAGATCGTAGGGGTTCATCGGCGCGAGCCAGGGCGCGCACACCGCTCCCAAAAGGATGCACAGGAAAATGGCCAGACAGAATTGCGCGATCCAGTCACGCTTGAAGCTGTAGACCAGGTAAGAATTACGGAAACGCTTCCAGCGGGAAGGCGTTATTGCAGTCGTTGTCGTCATGCCGGCTTCCCTGTCAGTTTCACGGTCGGATTGACCAGCCCGTAGATCAGATCGACCAACGTATTGGTGACCACGAAGATCAGGCCGACAATCATCAGGTAGGTGACGATGAGCGGAATATCCGAGCGCTGGATGGCTTCGAGGAACATGAGTCCCATGCCTGGCCACTGGAAGACGGTCTCGGTCAGGATGGTGTAGGCCACCATGGTGCCGAGTTGAACGCCGCCGACGGTAATGACCGGCAACATGGTGTTCTTAAGCGCATGCACGAAGTAGATGCGCTTGAGCGAAATCCCTTTGGCCGTGGCGAACTTGACGTATTCCGACTGCAGGACCTCGAGCATTTCGGCACGTATCAGGCGAATGAACAGCGGCAGCATGATCGACGCCAGCGAAACGGCGGGCAACACCAGGTACGTCAGGCCATCGAGGGAGAAGAAGTTGCTATCCCAGGTGCCGAAGAGATGCGTCAAGTTGTTGCCGCGCCCGTATGACGGCATTCCGCCTTCGGTGGACAGCACACCGTTGAGCCACTGTCCCCATCCCGTCTCCACCGGAAACGGTGAGAAGTCGACGCCGATCGCGAAGAGTTGAATCAACATGATGGCCGTCAGGAAGACGGGGATCGAAATACCGATGATGGACACGCTCATGAAAAAGCGTGACAGGGCCGATCGCGGACGTATCGCACAGTAGACCCCGATGGGCACCGAGAACACCACGATGATCAGTGTCGCAGCAATCACCAGTTCCAGTGTCGCCGGTAAATGGCGCTGAATAACCTCTGTCGTCGGCTCGTTGAAAAAGTACGAGTAACCGAAATCACCTTGCAGGGCGTTGGCCGCGAAGCGTCCGTACTGCACGAGGAAGGAGTCGTTGAGCCCCAGCTCTTCTCGCAGTTCGGCCCGCTGGCTCTCCGGCACGGACTGTCCCACCATTTGCTGGATGGGATCGCCCAGATTGCTCTGTATGGCGAAACTGATAACGCTGATGACGAACATGACCACGAAGGCATGCATCAGTCGCTTGATCAGAAAAGCGATCATGGGTGGCGCGTCCTGTTAAACGGGCATCTCCGACCCATGCCCAGAGTGGGCCGGGCCGGAGAAACAGCGTGGATGGGAGTAGGGCAATGCCGCCCGATGGCGGCATTGCATGGTCGCGCCCTTACTGCTCGACCACGAGATCCCCGAGATACGGGAAGTTCATGACGTTGACCACGGGCTCGAGCTTGACGTTTTTCTTCGCCGCCCAAGCAAGATCCTGCCAGTGCAACGGCATGAAGGCGGCGTCGTCATACAGCGCCTTCTCGACCGCCTGCAGCATCTCTGCGCGCTTGTCACGATCGGTCTCGACATTCGCCTGCGCGACTTTCTCGTCGATTTCCGGGTTGCAGTAGTTGGCCGCGTTGTACTGGCCAGCCCCTGTCTCGGGGTCCGGGCACTCGGTGAGGTACTGATACAAGTTGGCGGAGTCTTCGGTATCGGCATGCCAACCGATCATCATGATATCGGCGGCGCGATCGTCGAATTCCCCCCAGTACTGCGCCTTGGGCAAGGTCTTGAGGTCTACGTCGACATTGATGCGCGACAACATCGTGGCCACCGCTTGGGAAATCTTGGCATCGTTCACATAGCGATTGTTGGGCGCCATCATGGTGACCGAGAAGCCATCTTCGTAGCCGGCTTCCTTCATCAACTCCTTGGCTTTCTCGACGTCGTAGCGTGGTTCCAGGCTATCGTTGTACCCGTCGTAACCCTTGGGCGAGAGTTGCGCCGCGGGGGTCGCAAAGCCTTTCATCAGACGGTCGGCGATAGCTTGCTGATTGACCGCGTAGTTGAAGGCCTGGCGGACACGCGGGTCCTCGAATGCTTCCACACGCTTCTGGTTGAGCTGCATCAGGATGATGCGCGTTCCTGACATGGTGGTCAGCTCGACATTCTTGTCGGCTTTGACACGTTCCAGGTCATTGGGCGGCACGGGGGCGATAAAATCGACATCGCCCGAAAGCAGCGCCGAGACACGGGTGGCGTTCTCGCCGATCGGTGTCAGCACGAGACGGTCGACATTGCCCGGGGAGTCTTTGTCCCAGTAATCATCGAAGCGCTCGAACTCGACCTTGACGCCTTGTTGACGCGACACGACCTCGTAAGGGCCAGTGCCCGACGAGTGCCGCGATGCGAAGGAATCGCCATTCTTGACGATTTCATCCTTGGGATCGCCGTCTTCCGTCTCGCCGGAGTAGTACTCGCTATCCATGGGGAAGATATAGGTCGCGAGGTTGAGAACGAGCGGATAGGGCTTATGCGTCTTGATCTCGACGGTATGCTCGTCGATGGCGGTCGCCGAGGCGATGGGGTCGAAGATCGCCTTGAAGTCGCCGCTGTGCTTCAGGCGGTTGATGGTCCAGACCACATCCTTGGCCGTGAAGTCGTTGCCGGTATGGAATTTGACGCCATCGCGCAGCGTGAAGCGCATCGTCTTGTCGTCGATGCGCTCCCACTCCGTCGCCAGACGTGGCTCGAAATTAACGTCTTTCGTCCAGCGCACGAGGGGATCGTGCGTCAGATGCGAAAGCTGAAGAATGCCACCGGAAAGTTGTTCATGGATATCCAACGACACCGGGTCGGCATCGTAGGCCATGCGTAATGTCACGGGATCGCTATCGCTGGACGAGTCTTGCGCCAGCGCAGGCAGTGGAAGCACGACGGAAGCGCCGAGCAACGAAGCCAGGAGAGTCTTCTTATCGATCATGTTGAAGCCCTATTGTGTATTGTTATGCGACGAGAATCGTCAGCTTCAACATAAAGAGCTTTGTAGGAAGACGACAATCGAAATCTTGATGGTCGCCATTCGTCAGATGAATAACCCTGTGCTGGCAACTTCCAGCGCGTGGCCGTTATCAGCGCTCGACGCGGTCGAAGCGATGAATGTGCGAAGCTTCGTCGAGTTGCGATACCGTACACTCGAGATCGGTCACGCAGCCATCGGCCAGGCCGTAGACCCAACCATGCACCGATAGCTTTTGCCCCCGCTGCCAGGCCCGCTGCACGACCTTGGTACGACACAGGTTGGCCACTTGCGCGCGCACGTTGAGTTCACACATGCGATCGACCTTTTCGTCGAACGACAACGGTTCCAGCGCCTCACGGTTGACGCTGTACAATTCGCGCACGCTGTGCAGCCAGTAATCGATCATGCCGTTATCGCCGTCGGCGATCGCGGCCCGCACGCCACCGCAGCCATAGTGACCAACCACCATGATGTGTTCGACCTGCAGTACATCGACCGCGAACTGCACCACCGACAGCGCATTCATGTCATTGTGATACAGCAGATTGGCCACGTTGCGATGCACGAACACCTCGCCCGGCGGCAAGTCGATGATCTGATTCGCGGGCACGCGACTGTCCGAGCACCCGATCCACAGATAATCGGGATTCTGCTGATGCGACAAGCGCTCGAAGAAGTCCGGGTCATGCTCGCGTACGCCAGCGGCCCATTGGCGGTTCTGTTCCAACAGCTTCTTGATATCGCTCATGTAAATCTCTTCATGCAGGGGGTATCCCAGCAACTTTTACCCCCTGAGCCAGCAAGCGTCAATCAGGCCCCTCCCTGAGCGTTCCCCGGACTGTTATCATCTGCGCCATCGAAAAGTCAGGAGAATGACGTGGCTCAGTACGACTACGACCTATTTGTCATCGGCGCGGGCTCCGGTGGCGTACGCGCCGCACGCACGGCAGCCGCCACAGGCGCGCACGTCGCCATCGCCGAGGACCGCTATCTGGGTGGCACCTGTGTGAATGTCGGGTGTGTCCCCAAGAAGCTGTATTCCTATGCGGCACATTTCCATGATGCCTTTGAAGATAGCGCTGGCTTCGGTTGGACGCTGCCCGAGGCACCACGCTTTGACTGGGCGACGTTGCGCGACAACAAGATCGAAGAGATCAAGCGTCTCAACGGTATCTATGGGCGTTTGCTCGAAGGTGCCGACGTCACGTTGATCAATGGTCGCGCCCGCATCACCGGTCCGCACAGCATTGAGATCAACGGCGAGACGGTCTCCGCCGAGAAGATTCTGGTAGCGACCGGCGGCTGGCCCTGGGTGCCCGATATCGAGGGTGCGGAACACGCCGTGGACTCCAACCGCGTCTTCGATCTGGAGACCTTTCCTGAGCGTTTCCTGGTGCTTGGCGGCGGTTATATCGCGGTTGAGTTCGCCAGCATCTTCAATGGGCTCGGCAGCGACGCGCACTTGGTCTATCGCGGCGAGCTGTTCCTGCGCGGCTTCGATCGTGAAGTGCGTGAGTTCACCCGTGACGAGATGCAGAAGAAGGGCGTCAACCTGCACTTCGAAACCACTATCGAGCGTATCGAGCCGGTCGGCGATGCCTATCGCGTCAGTCTGACCAACGGCGAAACGTTGGAAGTGGATGTCGTGCTGGCGGCCACCGGACGCCGCCCGAATCTCGCCGGCCTGGGACTCGACGAGCTGGACATCGCGCTCAATCCCAATGGCACCGTGAAGGTCGACGAGCGTTATCAGACCTCCGAGCCGTCGATCCTCGCCTTGGGCGACGTAACCGGCGGCCCCGAGCTCACCCCTGTGGCGCTCGCCGAGGCCATGCACCTCGTCCAGCACCATTACGGGGATGCCACGCCGCGCCCGCTGGATTACCAGGACATCGCCACGGCGGTGTTCTGTCATCCCAATATCGGTACCGTTGGCCTCAGCGAAGAAGAAGCTCGCGAACAGTGCGAGGGTGGGGTACGCATCTATCGCACCGACTTCCGGCCCATGAAGCACACGCTCTCGGGCAGTCAGGAACGTTGCCTGATGAAGCTGGTCGTCGACGACGTGACTGACCGTGTGGTCGGCGCCCACATGGTGGGCGACGATGCCGGCGAACTCATCCAAGGGATCGCCATCGCCGTACGCGCGCGACTGACCAAGACCGACTTTGACGCCACGGTGGGCATTCACCCCACCAGTGCCGAGGAGTTTGTCACGATGCGCTCCTTGTCACGTCGCTAGCGATATGATGCAGTCTCGGATAGTAAACGGGCCACCTCGGTGGCCCGTTTGCGTTGTTACCCGACAAAAATCTCTCGCCGCGCAATGAATGCATACGCTTCATGATTGACTAGACTAAGAGCAGTCGTGGTTACATAAACCCAAGATAGCGGCGCATACTATATACGCGCATTCGACTATAATGTGTGTTTATGTGAATGCGGCATGACGATAATGTCTTATTTGATCAATGCATAAGCCGCTGTTATTATTGCGAACACATTCGCCATTAGCGAAAAATGGATATGACACCCACGACCGAGAACTTCACGCCTTCCGCCGATCTAGCGCGTCCGAGCGTCGCCGACACCGTGATTGGCAGTGCACAGAAGACTCTTTTCATCCGCAAGCCCACGACCGACGATGGGTGGGGGATCTACGAGCTCGTCAAGGCGTGCCCTCCCTTGGATGTCAACTCGGGATACGCCTATCTATTGCTCGCGACGCAGTTTCGCGATACCTGTGCCGTAGCCACGGACGAAGAAGGGGAGATCGTCGGTTTCGTTTCCGGTTACGTAAAACGCAATGCCCCGGATACCTATTTCCTGTGGCAAGTGGCCGTGGGTGAGAAGGCCCGCGGGACGGGCTTGGCACGGCGTCTCGTCGAAGCCGTGTTGATGCGTTCGGGGATGAGCGGTGTCCACCATCTCGAAACTACCATCACACCCGATAATGAGGCATCGTGGGGGCTGTTCAAGCGCCTTGCCGACCGTTGGCAGGCACCGCTGAACAGCCGTGAGTATTTTTCCACGGGGCAGCTGGGTGGCGAGCACGATCCGGAAAATCTCGTCCGAATCGGCCCGTTCGAGCCGCAACGAATTTGACCCGCTTAAAGAGGCAATCTATGCAGACTGAGATTCTCGAACGTATGGAGTCTGAAGTTCGGACCTATTCGCGTTCGTTTCCCACCGTTTTCACCGAAGCCAAGGGTGCCCGTCTGCACTCTGAAGACGGTAAGCAGTACATCGACTTTCTCGCGGGCGCCGGCACGCTGAATTATGGTCACAATAATCCCCACATCAAGCAGGCGCTGGTGGATTACATCGCCTCCGACGGCATCGTTCATGGCCTCGACATGTGGAGCAAGGCCAAGCGCGAATATCTGGAAACCCTCGAAGAGGTGATCCTCAAGCCGCGTGGGCTGAACTACAAGGTTCAACTACCGGGGCCGACGGGCACCAATGCCGTGGAAGCCGCGATTCGCATCGCCCGCAACGCCAAAGGGCGTCATAACATCGTCGCCTTCACCAACGGTTTCCATGGCGTCACTATGGGGGCGCTGGCCACCACCGGTAACCGCAAATTCCGTGAAGCCACCGGCGGCATCCCGATGCAGGGTGGAAGCTTCATGCCCTTCGATGGCTACATGGGCGAAGGCACCGACACCCTGGGCTATTTCGAAAAGCTGCTGGGCGACAACTCCAGCGGTCTCGATATTCCCGCCGCCGTGATCGTCGAAACGGTGCAGGGCGAGGGCGGTATCAATCCGGCCAGCATTCCGTGGCTACAACGCCTCGAGAAAATCTGCCGCGCTCACGACATCCTGCTGATCATCGATGACATCCAGGCCGGCTGCGGTCGTACCGGTAAGTTCTTCAGCTTCGAGCATGCTGATATCACGCCGGACATCGTCACCAACTCCAAATCGCTATCAGGCTACGGACTGCCGTTCGCTCACGTGCTGATGCGCCCGGAGCTGGATATCTGGAAACCCGGCCAATACAACGGCACGTTCCGTGGGTTCAGCCTTGCGCTCGTGACCGCCGCCGCCGCCATGCGTCACTTCTGGAGCGACGATACCTTCGAGCGTGATGTGCAGCGCAAAGGCGGTATCGTTGAAGAGCGCTTCCAGAAAATCGCCACCTTCATGACCGAGCAAGGGCATGACGCCAGCGAACGTGGTCGTGGCCTGATGCGTGGTCTGGATGTCGTCGACGGCGATATGGCCGACAAGATTACCGCCCAGGCCTTCAAGAACGGTTTGATCATCGAGACGTCGGGTCACTCCGGCCAAGTCGTCAAATGCCTGTGCCCGCTGACCATCTCCGACGAAGACCTCAATGAAGGTCTGGATATCCTTGAACGCAGCGTCAAGGAAGTCTTCGGTCAAGCCTGAGCGTATTATTCGTTAGTCCACTAAAGTTGTTATCGTCACATGCGTTACAGTGGACATTGAATGCGGCCCGCGAGATCGCGGGCCCTTTATTGAGCCCATAGAGGATTGCGCTACATGATCGTTCGTAACCTGGAAGAGTGTCGCAAGACCGAGCGCTTCGTCGAAGCCGACAACGGCAACTGGGATAGCACGCGCTTGGTGCTGGCCGACGACAACGTCGGTTTCTCGTTCAACATTACCCGCATTCATCCGGGCACCGAGACTCACATTCACTATAAGCATCACTTTGAAGCCGTGTTTTGCTACGAAGGTGAAGGTGAAGTCGAGACGCTGGCCGATGGCAAGATTCATCCCATCAAAGCCGGCGATATGTATCTGCTCGATCAACACGATGAGCACTTGCTGCGTGGCAAGGAAAAAGGCATGACCGTGGTATGCACATTCAATCCCGCCTTGACCGGGCGTGAAGTGCATCGTGAAGACGGATCCTACGCGCCGCTCGACGAATAAGCGCTAGCGTCGAGTACGACTGCGAAAACGCTGCCGGATGAGGCAGCGTTTTCTTTTGTGCGTGAGTTGAGGTAAAACTGCCGAGGATGTCGTTCAACATCAACATTGATAGCATTAAGAGGCAGTGACAGGCGCTGTGGATCGTAGTCGTGTTGGTCATGCCTCAAGTTCGCATAATATATATTATGTTAAATGCCATGTTTTATCTTGTGTCAGTAATGGACACCCAGGCAACCGACTCCGTATGATCAAGCGCGATTTTGTTCAGGCGTCTGATATTCTGGCGTCTGAGTTCTACGCCCTCTCGTTTCGTTTCAATGCGTTGCCAAGATGGCCCGCGACAGGAAGATGCTATGCACTCCCGCTCGTTATTTCTTTCCGCTTTGTGCCTTGGTGTGCTGACGCTCGCAGGTTGCGTCTCACCGCAAGTGACCCAGCCCGCCGACGACTTGACCGAAACGGCTTTCGACCAACGTCTGGAGAGTCTAGAGAACAATCTGGCGCTACGCTGCTCGACTCAAACCGAGCTGTTACGTGTTCAAGCCGAGCGCGCACAACGCATCGGTGACAATGTACGGGCTAATGGCAAGCTGCTGCGGCACTTACGCGCTGATGTCGAGAATATCGGTCAAGAACCTCGTGTGGTGACCACGTGTCCCGTCAAGCGTAACGATACTGCCAGCAAGGAAATGCTGGGTCGCAATGAATGGGTCGGCTTTCCCACGGTTGGTACCTATCTCAAGGCTCGTGTAGATTCCGGCGCCAATACATCATCGCTCTCGGCGCATGATGTGACGGAGTTCGAACGCGATGGCGAAAGCTGGGTGCGTTTCAAGCTGGCACTCGAAGATGACGAGCCGGCCGTCGATGGGATGCGTGACGACGTGATCGAGGCGCCGGTGACACGCCGCGTCAAGATTATCCAAGCATCGGGCACCGATAATCGCCCCGTGATCAGTTTGCTGATGACCTTGGGGCCCCTCAAGCAACGCGTCGAGTTCACGCTCAACGACCGCTCGCATCTCGATTATCCCGTCTTGTTGGGCCGGCGCTTCTTCATGGACATTGCGCTGATCGACGTCAGCCAGGCCTATATTCATCCGCGGCCGGAATACCCCGGTGGCGAGAGCGCGGCAGAAGCGGAAAAGGATCAGCAGGACAACGATAGCGAGGAAGAAGCTCGCTGAGACGGCGCCCCTCCATGGCGCATCTCGATAACCTTTAGTGGACGGCGTCACGGCGACGCCGCCTTGTCGACAAGGATAATGCATGTCTCGAGTGCCCTTTTACCTGTTGGTCGGCGCCTTGCTGGCCATCGGTATCGTCTTGACCATCTTCCGGCATTTTCACTACGAAGTTCCCTTCATGCCGGGCGAGCAACGGCAAATATGGGAAGTCGAGGCACAGGTCAATTTCGATGCTGACAATGGCCCCGTCAGAGTCGATCTTGCCCTACCCTCCAATCAGCCAGGCTTCCGCCTGCTGACGGAAAACACCGCCTCCTCGGGGTTCGGACTGTCGTATTTGCGTGATGACAAGGCACGCCATGCGCAGTGGGCCATCCGGCAAGCTAATGGGCCTCAGCAGCTTTATTACTCGGCTCAACTTCTAGTAACCGATGGCGAAGAAGAATTTCTAGCCGAGCCTCCGGCATTACAACGCGATATCGGCTGGGAGCGGCCTTACGACACCGCTGCCAGAGAAGTCATCGGTCAAGCACATGAGCGCTCGGCGGATGCCTTCACATTCACGCGCGAGTTGATCAAGGAATTCACCGATCAGCGCCAGGGAGAAAACGCCCGACTCCTGCTCTCTCAATACGAGCGCCCTGTATTGCTGACGCGCTTGCTCAATCAAGCCGACGTTCATGCCCGGATCGTCAATGGCTTGACGTTGGAAGACGGCCGTCGTCGGCAATCGTTGACCTCCTGGCTGCAAGTGTTCGAAAACGACAAGTGGGTGCTGATTAATCCCCGCACCGGAGAGCAAGGCAAACCCGAGAACCTCCTGTTGTGGGAGCGTAATGGCAATGCCGTGCTCGAAGTCCAGGGCGGCAGCGACTCTCGCGTGAGTTTCTCGATGCTGCGCCATAATGAGCCGGCATCGGTCGCGGTGCGCAATCAGTTTACCGACGATACCCTGCTCAACTTCTCCATTCACAGCTTGCCCATCGAGGAACAGGCACTCTTCAAGACGATCCTGTTGATTCCCATTGGGGCACTGGTCGTCGTGCTGCTGCGTGTTCTCGTAGGACTCGAGACCTCCGGCACTTTCATGCCGGTTTTGATCGCCCTGGCTTTCATCCAGACGACCCTGCTTACCGGTTTGGTCGGTTTTCTGCTCGTCGTTGCCGTGGGCCTGGTGATTCGCAGCTATCTATCGCGGCTCAATTTATTACTGGTGGCGCGAGTGTCGGCGGTGATCATCACGGTCATCGCCATCATTTCGTTATTCTCGGTCATGGCGTATCGCTTCGGTCTCAATGCGGGGCTGACCATCACCTTCTTCCCGATGATTATCCTTTCGTGGACCATCGAACGGATGTCGATCCTATGGGAGGAAGAAGGCCCCAAGGAAGTTTTCAAGCAAGGGTTCGGCAGCCTGCTGACCGCTGTATTGGCCTACCTGGCCATGAACAACCCCTGGGTGCGTCACATCACCTTCAACTTCCTGGGCGTGCAGTTGATTCTCATGGCCATGATTCTGCTGTTGGGGAATTATACCGGGTATCGTTTGCTGGAATTGCGACGCTTCCAGCCCTTGGCGAAGGATGACTGACATGTGGGCGACTCCAGCCAGGTTGCAGGCCAAAGGCGTCATCGGCATGAATCGCCGCAACATACGTTACATCGGACGCTACAATGATCGCCGACTCTATCCTCTCGTCGACGATAAGCTACAGACTAAACTCTTGGCCAAACGCCACGGCATCACCACGCCAGACTTGATCGGCACCGTGAGCACCCAGTTCGATGTAAAACGCGTCGTCGAGGTGGTGAAAGACGCGCCCGGTTTCGTCATCAAGCCCGCCAAGGGCAGTGGCGGCAAGGGCATTCTCGTCGTCGAGCGCCAACAGGATGGCGGTTACATCAAGCCCAGTGGCACGCGTATCGAGCGCGTTGACCTGGAACGACACGTCTCCAATATTCTGTCCGGGCTTTATTCGCTGGGCGGGACTCCCGATGTCGCTGTGATCGAGTCATTGATTGCCTTCGACGAAGCCTTCGCCGCGTATACCTACGAAGGCGTGCCCGATATTCGCGTCATCATCTTCCGCGGATATCCGGTCATGGCGATGATGCGCCTTTCCACGGCGGCATCGGATGGCAAGGCCAACCTGCACCAGGGTGCGGTCGGCGTGGGACTCGACATCACCACGGGGACGGCCTTGCGAGGCGTGCAGTTCAATCGCCCTCGCGAAGACCATCCCGACACCGGCCACGGCCTGGCTTCACTGTACGTTCCAGGTTGGGATGCCCTGCTCCATCTGGCCGCCAGTTGCTATGAAATGACTGGGCTCGGTTACTTGGGCACCGACATGGTACTCGATCGCCATCATGGCCCGATGCTGCTCGAGCTCAATGCGCGCCCGGGGCTGGCCATTCAGATGGCCAATGGCGAAGGGCTAAGACGGCGCCTGGATCTGATCGAGAAGCAAACCGAGACACGCTCGGTCGAGGCGCGCGTCGCCTTCGCACAGCAACATTTCGCACGTGAAGGAGAACTGGCCAGTTCCGCATAATCGCGCGCGGAAGCCGGGCGCGTCTGGCCCCGTTCGGGGCAACGGCGTAGAATGCCCCGCACTACCGAGAACGATGGTGTTGCGATGCTCGACTCCCATGCACTACTGACCCAGGCGGAACGCCAGTGCCAAAAGCACGGTGCGCGCTTCACCCCGATCCGGCGACGTGTCCTGGAAATGATCGCCACCTCGCCTGGCGGTCTCAAGGCCTATGACCTGCTCGACCGTCTCGCCACAGAGCATGCCTCGGCGCGCCCCCCGACCATCTATCGCGCGCTGGAGTTTCTCATCGAACAAGGCCTGGTGCATCGCATCGAGTCACTCAATGCCTATGTCGCTTGCCCTTGCCCCGAGCACGTGCATGGCTTTCAGCTGCTGATATGCCGTTCGTGCGGGCGTGTGGAAGAATTGCACCTCGACGACGTCAACGAGCAACTGACCCAGGTAGCCCATCAACAAGGCTACCGGATCGAGCGCCAAACCATCGAACTACTGGGATTGTGTGCGACCTGCACCGCCCAGGCGTCCGCCTGACTCATCCAACACCAAAGCGACGACATGCCATGACCGATCTCTACAAGCAACTCGAGCCGGCCACGCAAGGCACATACGAACCGACGAGCACGTTGCTCGATGCAGCACGTTGGAACGATGACGGCCTGATTCCCGCCATTGCACAGCAGCATGAGAGCGGCGAGGTGTTGATGATGGCGTGGATGAATCGGGCCGCACTGGAGGAAACGCTGGCGACCGGGCGTGTCTGCTATTGGTCACGCTCGCGCGGCAAGCCGTGGCGCAAGGGCGAGTCCTCCGGGCAGGTTCAACAACTGGTGGCAGCACATCTCGACTGTGACGGCGACACCCTACTGCTGAGCGTCGATCAGCAAGGTCCCGCGTGCCACACCGGGCGGCGCAGCTGCTTCTACATCGCGCTGAGCCAGGAAACGGCGGAAATCGACAGCGCCCCGCTGATCGATCCCGCCGAGCTCTACGACCAGCGCTAGCCATGCGTCGCCTTCTCGGCAAGTGCCTTTCGGGCCTCATGATCGGCCTGCTGCGCGGCTATCAATACGTCATCAGCCCCCTACTCGGTCCGCGCTGCCGCTTCTGGCCCAGCTGCTCGCAATATGCCGTGGAGGCCATCCAGATCCATGGCCCGCTGAAAGGCAGTTGGCTGGCGCTCAAGCGGATCTTGAAATGCCACCCCGGCCATCCCGGCGGCGTCGACCCCGTGCCGCCCGGACCCGGCGACTGTGGCTCATGCGCCGACCACGAGGGTTCCGATACACACTGACGGCCCTCCACTTTTCCAGCAACTCACCCTTCAGCCAAGCTAGGCGGCTTGCTTGGCCACTGTATAGATACGATCGAGCATGGCATGCAGCCCGTTGCTGCGTGTCGGCGACAAATGCTTGTCGAGGCCAAGTTCGCCCAGAAAGTCCGGCGGCGTCGCCTGAATCTCACTGGGGGGCCGGTCGTTGTAGATCCGCAGCAGTACGGCGATCAACCCCGAAACGATGGCGGCGTCGGAGGTTGCATCGAAATGCAGCCGGCCATTCTCCAGGCGGTCGTGAATCCAGACATTGGACTGACATCCCTGAATCTTGGTGTCGTCACTTTTCAACGACTCAGGGAATGCCGGCAACTGCTTGCCCATGTCGATGATGTACTGGTAGCGATCCATCCAGTTGTCGAATATGGCGAACTCATCTGCCAGTTCGGCTTGTGCTTCGCGTGCTGTCATGCGCCCTCCTCGCAAATCGATCACCCATTATAACGTGCCATCATCATGCGTGTCGGCGTCCGCGAGCCGGTGATGTGCCAATTGACGATGCCACTCTTCAGCCTCGGCGTGCAGGTAGCGCGCGGTGGTGTCCAGGCGCGCATGCCTAGCGGTACGCGCCAGATAGCGCAACTCCACGCCGGCCTGCGCCTGATGGGTCAAGGCAGTGTGGCGCAGCCAGTGGGGAGTAGCCTTTTGTAACGGCGCGCGCGTGGGCTCAGGCAGGTCGTCAAGAGCTTGGTACCCCGCCCGAAATGTCTCGCGAATCAGCCGATAGAGCTGGTTATCCCCTACCCCGCGCCGGCCATCCAGTGCGCGCAGCAACGGCGTGGTGTCGTCGGGTTCAGGCTGCGGTGACACGCCCAGCGTCATTCGCCACTCCGCGAGCAACGTCATCATGTCCGGTGGCACCGGCACTTCGGCCAGCTTGTCGCCCTTCCCCACGACCCGCCACCACCAGCGCCCTTCGCGCTGGACGAAGTCGCCCATGCGCGCCTGAGCCACCTCACCGAGTCGCGGTGCCAGCAGGTAAGCAAAGCCGAACAAGAAACGCCGCCGCGCCCAACGATAATAGGCACCATCACCGGCCTGCGGTGACGGCGGCGTTTGCAACCACGCCCAGAAGCGCTGCCATAGCGCTCGCTCGAGATAACGCTCGATACGTTCGCTGCGATTGTCCATGCGGCGACGTTTGTCGCGCATCAGCCGAAACGGATTGTGCTCGAGCCATCCCGCCTCGACCAGCCAGGCGAACATGCCCTGCAAAATGACCAAAGACTGACGCCGACTGGCCGCCGATAATGGCTGCCGGAATGGCCGCCAATCCACATCGGCACGTGGACGCGACGGCCCTACCCAGCGTGATGCCGGTTGTGGGTCGGCCAGGAATCGTTCGTAAGCATCCAGCGTGTCACGCCGCACGTCGGGCAACCCTTCACCACGCTGCTGAAGCCACAACAGCAAGCGCTCGGCTTCCTTGCGATAGGCGCGCCATGTCTGGGGGCTCGACTGGAATTCGCGCAGCCAGAGTGCAATGGCGTCGACATCGGTACGCGCCGAGATATGTGCACTATGCCTCGCGCGCTGGCCCTCGATCCCGCTCCCAACCTCTCTCAGCGCCGCTTCTGGCGGCGCCGAGGCGACACTGGTTTCGAGGGCGACGATCGCCTCGAGCCGTCCTTCTTGCTGTTCTTTCGGCTTCTGCCCTCGCTCGTCCTGCATGACGCCTGATGCCTTCTGTGTCTTTATTGCCGCGAGTCTCCGATATTACGTCAAAAAATTCAAGATAATACGCGTAATCTTGAATTTATCGATAGTTTCATAATGTATTTTACGTATTATGTTTAACGTAATATTGGCCAATTTCAGGTAACGAGGTATGCTGTGGGGAGTAATCAACGCCCAATGTGGCGCCCGGTACAGAGGACTCGACATGGCCCGCAACGGCATTCAATACGAGGACGTACAGCGCGCGATCGATACGCTGCTACGCCAAGACGACGCGCCCACCGTCCAGAAGATCCGCGACATCCTGGGCACGGGAAGCTTCACGACCATCAGCGATCACTTGCGGGAATGGCGATTGCGGCGGGAGCGGAACCGGGATGTCACGGCGAGCGATACCCCGCCGGAGGCGCTACAGGCATGGATGACGGATCTCTGGGAAAAAGCCCAGGCGCTGGCGGCGGAGTCGCTGGCGCATTACCGTCAGGAGGCCGATCAGCGTGTCGAAGAGGCGCAAACCGAGGCCCAAACCGCCGCTCGCAAGTCGGCGGACGCCGAGGAACGCCTGGCAGCGTTGAATACGCATTTCGAGCAGGCCCAGGCACGGCTGGAAGAAAAGACAATGCAGCTGGCTAATGCACAAAGCGAACTGCAAGCGGCCCATCAGCAGGAAACCCAGCAGGCACGGCGCGTGCAGCAGCTCGACGAGGAATGCCAGAAACATCAGCGCCACCTGGAAACCGCTCGCAGCGAGCACCGCGATGCCATGGCAGAGCTCTCACGTGAGCATCAAACGCAGCTAAAACAGGAAGAACAGCGCCACGAAGCGGCGGAAGCACGCTTGATGGGGCTTCTCGATGACGCGCGTCAGGAGCGCCAGAATATCGAGAAACAGGCCCAAAAACGCGCTGCGTCCCTGGAACAGAAATTCGAGCGTGTGCAGGCTGAGCTCGCCGAGCAGCGCCGCCATTACACGGCACTGGAAGAAAAAGCGCGCAGCGAGACCTCGCAGCGGCAAGCATTGGAAAACAAGTTGCGGGAAAGTCAGGGCCAGCTACAGCAGATACAAAGCGACAACCGGCGGGCAGAACGCGAGCTCGAGCAGCAGCATGCCATCAATCGCGAGCTGCGTGAAAAACTGGCGCGCCTACCATTGCCACCCTTCGTCGTCTAATCTGAAACACGGACGCTTCTTAGCCACCAGGCCTCAAAATGACGAAAGCCCGCACTTGGCGGGCTTTCGATGCTGGTTCAGAACTGTCACGACCCAGGGGATGGCCGCGTCTAGTGCCGATCAGCGGTAATAGGCGTTGGTATCGTCGGTGTGGTCGGTGACGTCACGGATACCGACCAATTCGGGAATGCGCTCGACCAGCGTCTTCTCGACCCCGTCTTTAAGGGTTATATCGACCGCAGCGCACCCTTGGCAACCACCGCCGAACTGCAGTACGGCGACATTTTCCTCGGTCAACTGCATCAGGCGAATTTCACCCCCATGCGCTGCCAGGCCGGGATTGATTTCGCTGTAAAGCACGTAATTGACACGATCTTCTAACGGGCTGTCGGCATTGACCTGCGGCATCTTGGCATTGGGCGCCTTGATGGTCAGCTGGCCACCCATGCGGTCCGAATTGAAGTCGACCACCGCTTCTTCGAGAAACGCGATGCTGTTCTTCTCAAGATATACCGTGATCTTGTCCAGATCGAGCCTTTCGTCGCTAGGCTCTTCCTCACCCGGACGGCAATACGCCAGGCAGGTCTCGGCGTAGGGCGTCCCCGGCTGGGTGATGAAGATACGCACCGCGATGCCTTCGACGTTCTGCTTGGCCAACAGCTCGGCAAGATATTCCTGAGCGTTGTCGGTGATTTGGATGGGCTGGCTCATAAAACGTTACTCTCTACCTGAGATGTTGCCTTCATGGTATGAAAAAGCGTCGCCCGACACAATCCCGAGTATTTTGCTGGGTCTTGGCGACTGCCCACATTGCGGCGCTTCTGGTACCATCCCCGCCTCATGTACCGCCTGCGTGACATCGGCCTCCGGCCTGTTTCGCTGACGCACGTTCTATCGCTCGGATCCCGCTGGAGAAATACGCTGACATGCCTGCCGCCACTGCTTCGTCATTAACACTCGCCGCTGCGTTCTCGTCACTTCACGAACAGCTGGCACGGCGCATCATGATCCTCGATGGCGGCATGGGCACCATGCTGCAGGGCTACGAGCTGGATGAAGACGACTTCCGGGGACAGCGCTTCGCCGACTGGCCGAGCGATCTAAAGGGCAATAATGACTTGTTGGTGCTGACGCGTCCCGATGTGGTACGCGACATTCATCGCGCCTATCTCGAAGCCGGCGCGGATATTGTCGAAACCAACACCTTCAACAGCACCCAATTGTCGCAATCCGATTACGACATGCAGGCTCTGGTGCCGGAGATTAACCGTGAAGCGGCGCGTCTAGCCAAGGATGTCTGCGAGGCAGTGGGCTCGGAAACCGACGTGCCCCGCTATGTCGCCGGCGTGCTGGGGCCAACCTCGCGCACGGCGTCGCTCTCGCCGGATGTCAACGACCCCGCCAAGCGCAATGTCACGTTCGATCAGTTGTTCGACAACTACTATGAGGCGGCCGACGCCCTGATCGACGGCGGTGTCGACCTGTTCATGATCGAGACCATCTTCGACACGCTCAACGCCAAGGCCGCCATCTATGCGCTCGAAAGGCTGTTCGAAGCGCGTGGCAAGCGTTGGCCGGTGATGATCTCGGGTACTATCACCGATGCCTCCGGGCGCACGCTTTCCGGACAGACCACCGAGGCGTTCTGGAACTCGATCCGCCACGCTCAACCGCTGTCCGTGGGGCTCAACTGCGCCCTCGGCGCGGCGGAACTGCGGCCCTATCTCGAAGAACTCTCCCACAAGGCCGATACCTTCGTCTCGGCGCACCCCAACGCGGGGTTGCCCAACGAGTTCGGTGAATACGACCAGACCGCCGAGGAAATGGCAGCGATCGTGCGTGAATTCGCCGAAAGCGGCATGGTCAATATCATCGGCGGTTGTTGCGGTACCGCGCCGGAGCATATTGCTGCCATTCGCGAGGCGGTGAGCGAGCTGGCGCCGCGTCATGTCGCCGAGCGTCCTAAGGCCTGCCGTCTCGCAGGGTTGGAGCCGTTCAACATCGAAGCGGACTCGCTGTTCGTCAACGTTGGTGAGCGTACCAACGTCACCGGGTCGGCGCGCTTCAAGCGCTTGATCAAGGAAGAGGACTACACCACCGCGCTCGAAGTCGCGCTGGAGCAGGTCGAGAACGGCGCCCAGGTCATCGACATCAACATGGACGAGGGCATGCTCGAGTCCCAGGACGCCATGGTGCGCTTCCTGAATCTGATCGCTTCGGAGCCGGATATCTCGCGCGTGCCGATCATGCTCGACTCCTCGAAGTGGGAGATAATCGAGGCGGGGCTCAAATGCGTCCAGGGCAAGTCGGTGGTCAACTCGATCTCGCTCAAGGAAGGTGAAGACGCCTTTCGCCAACAGGCCATGGCCTGCCGCCGCTACGGGGCTGCCATCGTGGTCATGGCCTTCGACGAACAAGGCCAGGCGGACACCTTCCAGCGCAAGACGCAGATCTGCGAGCGCGCCTACCGCCTGTTGGTCGATGATATCGGCTTTCCCGCCGAAGACATCATCTTCGACCCCAACATCTTCGCCATTGCCACGGGCATCGAGGAGCACAACAACTACGCCGTCGACTTCATCGAAGCCTCGCAGTGGATTCGCAAGCATCTGCCGCATGCCATGCTCTCGGGCGGCGTTTCCAACGTCTCGTTCTCGTTTCGCGGCAATAACGCGGTGCGTGAAGCGATCCACTCGGTATTCCTCTATCACGCCATCAAGGCTGGCCTGAGCATGGGCATCGTCAACGCCGGACAGCTGGCGGTCTACGACGATCTGCCCGCCGAACTGCGCGAGGCCGTCGAAGACGTGGTGCTCAATCGTCGCGACGACGGCACGGAACGCCTGCTCGACATTGCCGACAAATACAAGGGCGACGGCAGTGGCGGCGAGAAGAAGGAAGACCTGGAATGGCGTAGCTGGGAAGTTGAGAAACGCATCGAGCATGCCCTGATCAAGGGCATCACCGCGTACATCGAGGACGACACCGAACTGGCGCGACAACGTGCCGAGCGCCCCATCGAGGTCATCGAAGGGCCCCTGATGGACGGCATGAACGTGGTCGGCGACCTGTTCGGCGATGGCAAGATGTTCCTGCCTCAGGTGGTCAAGTCGGCGCGGGTCATGAAACAGGCGGTCGCCTATCTCATCCCCTACATCGAAGCCGAGAAGAGCGCGGGTGCCCAGGCCAAGGGCAAGATCGTCATGGCCACGGTCAAGGGCGACGTGCATGACATCGGCAAGAACATCGTCGGCGTGGTCCTGCAGTGTAACAACTACGAGGTCATCGACCTCGGCGTGATGGTGCCGGCGGAGAAGATCTTCGCCGCCGCGCGCGAGCACAACGCCGACATCATCGGCTTATCTGGGCTGATCACGCCGTCGCTGGACGAGATGGTCCACGTAGCCAAGGAAATGCAGCGCCAGGACTTCACGATCCCGCTGCTGATCGGCGGTGCGACGACCTCCAAGGCCCACACCTCGGTCAAGATCGCGCCACAGTACGAACAGCCGGTCATCTACGTCAGCGATGCCTCGCGCGCCGTCGGCGTTGCCAGCCGCTTGCTCTCACCGACGCTCAAGCCGAGTTACGTCGAGGAGATACGCGAGGAATACGACAAGGTTCGCGAGCGCAATGCCAAGCGTCGCCCCAAGGCTGCCGACCTCACTTACAGTGAGGCGCGCGAACGCCGTCCCGCACTCGATTGGGCCGATTACACGCCGCCCGAACCAACCTTCAGCGGGCTCAAGGTATTCGACGATTATCCGTTGGAAGAGCTGGTCGAGCGCATCGACTGGACGCCCTTTTTTATGAGCTGGCAGTTGTCCGGCAAGTACCCCAAGATTCTTGAGGACAAGGTCGTCGGCGAGGCGGCCTGCAGCCTGTTTGCCGATGCCCAGACGATGCTTCACAAGCTAGTCGATGAACGCCACATAACGGCGCGCGGTGTGATCGGCATGTGGCCTGCCAACAGCATCGACGACGATAGCCTCGAGGTCTATGCCGACACTTCGCGCAGCGAGGTGATCGAGCGTCTGCACCATATTCGCCAACAGACCACCAAGAACCGCGACGGCGTCTGCCAAAGCCTCGCCGACTTCATCGCGCCGCGTGACCAGGAAAACGGCGACCCCAGCGGCAAGCAGGATTGGATCGGCGGTTTCGCGGTGACCACCGGGCACGGTGCGGACGAGCTAGCAAAGCAATACGAGGCGGCCGGCGACGATTACAACGCCATCATGGTCAAGGCCCTCGCCGATCGCCTCGCAGAAGCCTTCGCCGAACGCATGCACGAGCGTGTACGCAAGGAATTCTGGGGGTATGTGCCCAATGAAACCCTGGACAACGACGCGTTGATCGCCGAAAAGTACCAGGGCATTCGGCCTGCTCCCGGCTACCCCGCCTGCCCGGACCATACCGAGAAGGCCACGCTCTTCCGGTTGCTGGATGCCACCGCCAAGACCGGCATCGAGCTGACCGACAACTACGCTATGTGGCCCTCGGCGGCGGTCTCAGGCTGGTACTTCTCGCATCCGCACTCGAAATACTTTTCTACCGGCAAGATCGGGCGGGACCAGGTCGAATCGCTGGCGGCGCGCAAGCAGATGCCATTGAAGGATCTCGAGCGCTGGTTATCGCCAGTATTGTCCTACGATCCCGAATGAGAGATACCATCGAACGGCCTTTTTAATAACATAAATGCAATAAGCTATTATTATTTATTCTTTCAAAGAATATAGAAGGCAGGGTAAGGTGCCCTGCTACGGCAATCCATGTGACTAGCAGGACACCGCCTGTATGTATCGGTACGACACGTACGACCAAACGCTCGTCGACGAGCGCGTCGCCCAGTTCCGCGACCAGATGCGCCGCTATCTCGAAGGCAAGATCAGCGACGAAGAATTTCTACCGCTGCGCGTGCAGAACGGCCTCTATGTACAGCGCTATGCGCCGATGCTGCGTATTGCCATTCCCTACGGCATGCTGGCCTCCTATCAGCTACGCAAGCTGGGCGAGATCGCCGCACGCTACGATCGCGGCTATGGCCATTTCACCACGCGTACCAATCTGCAGCTGAACTGGCCGAAACTCGAGGACGTGCCGGATATCCTGGCCGATCTGGCGAGCGTGCAAATGCATGCCATCCAAACCAGCGGCAACGATATCCGTAATACCACCACCGATCAGTTTTCCGGCATCGCCGGCGACGAGGATGTCGACCCGCGGCCCTGGTGCGAACTCATTCGTCAGTGGTCGACCTTCCACCCCGAGTTCGCCTATCTGCCGCGCAAGTTCAAGATCGCCGTGACCGGTGCCGAGGAAGACCGCGCGGCCATCCAGGTGCACGACGTGGGCCTGCGCTTCTGGCGCAACGCGGACGGCGACGTGCGCGTCAAGGTACTTGTTGGCGGTGGTCTGGGGCGTACGCCGATGATCGGCGCCGTGATCTGTGACGACCTGCCGTGGCAACACCTGCTGACGTATCTCGAAGCGATCCTGCGCGTCTACAACCAATACGGCCGGCGCGACAACAAGTTCAAGGCGCGTATCAAGATTCTGGTCAAGGCACTGGGCATCGACGAGTTTAGGCGTCGTACCGAGGCGGAGTGGGCGCATCTCAAGGATGGCCCGCAGACGTTGACCGACGAGGCGATTTCCGCCGTGACCGGTCACTTCGTCGAGCCGCCCCGCCGCGACGTTGCCGAGGACGCCATCCAGGCCTACGAGCGCCTGCGCGGGGAAAACCGTGCCTTCGCTCGCTTCGTGACCAACAACGTCACCGATCACAAGGTCCCCGGTTACAAGGCCGTGACGCTGTCGCTCAAGCGTCACGACCATTCACCCGGCGATGTGACCTCTGAAGACATGGCCGCCGTTGCGGATCTGGCCGATGAATTCGGTTATGGCGAGCTGCGCGTTACGCACGAGCAGAATCTGGTGCTGACCGATGTGCCGGTGGATCGCATGCAAGAACTCTGGCAACGGCTCGAGACACTGGGCATGGCCAATCCTACCGTGGGGACTCTGGCCGATTTGATCTGCTGCCCGGGCGGCGATTACTGCTCGCTGGCCAATGCCAAGTCGATCCCCGTTGCCCAGGAAATCCAGCAGCGCTTCGAAGATCTGGACTTCCTCTATGATCTGGGGCCGCTGGAACTCAACATCTCCGGCTGCATGAATGCCTGCGGTCACCACCACGTGGGGCATATCGGTATTCTCGGCGTCGACAAGAAGGGCGAGGAGTATTACCAGATTTCACTGGGCGGCAGTCAGGGCAACGAGTCGTCACTGGGCAAAATTCTTGGTCCCTCTTTCTACCGAGAAGACGTGACCAACGTGATCGACAAGCTGCTGAAGGTCTACGTCGGTGAACGTACGCCCGACGAGACGTTTCTCGATACCTATCGCCGCATCGGCCTGAAGCCTTTCAAGGAGCATGTCTATGCCTGAGCAGCCACGCACCCTGATCGCCAATCGCCGCGTTGAGGACGATGAATGGGTACTCTGCGAGGAAGATGCACCACGCCCCGAGAGCGGGCGGGTCATCGTCCCGTTGGTGGAGTGGCAGGAAGCGTCCGGCGACGACATCGCGCCGTTGCTTGCCAGCGATACCGAGCTTACGCCCGAGCTCGCCGAGCAGCTACTTGCCGCGCCGCTGGTCGCCATCGACTTTCCCAGGTTCACCGATGGCCGTGGCTACAGCATTGCGCGTCAGCTTCGCGAGCGCCATGGGTACCGGGGACAGATTCGCGCGGTCGGCGACGTCCTGATCGATCAGCTGTATTACATGTCGCGTTGCGGCTTCGACGCCTTCTTGCTGCGCGAAGATCAAATCGTCGAAGATGCACTCAACGCTCTGGACACGTTCAGCCTCAGCTACCAGCCCGGCACCGACACGCCGGAGCCCCTGTTCAGACGGCGTATGCGCGAAAGCGCCTAACGCTGCCAGGCACTGGCCGACGCACGCTCAAACGAGAAGGACGTCGGCCCTCTGCGTTTTTCTCTTAGCTCGCTTCTCCCGATAGGGAATCAGCCCCGTCGTTTCTGCTGGCGTTCGCGATTTCTGGCGCGGGCACGCTCCGACTTGCGCAACATGGCATAGGTGGCACCCAAGCCGCCGTGGCTTTTATGCGCCGAGACATAAGCTTGCACCTCATCGAACTGCGCCAGCCATTTGCCGACGTAGGAGCGTGCGATATTCGCCTGCCCTTCAGCTTCCTTGCTACGGCCATGCACGATCAACACACAGCGCAGGTCATGCTCGCGCGCATCGCGTATGAACCGAAACAGCTCACGGCGACATACTTCAAGCGGCCTTTTTTGCAAGTGCAAATACGCTTCCGGGGCATAGCCGCCATGGCGCAAACGCTCGACAACGCCGAGTTGGATGCCATCGCGGCGATACTCGATGGGATCGGCCGGCCCTACCAGCTCGACGAACTCATCGGATAAGAAATTGCTCTCCGACTCATCGGCCTCGGCCTGAGCACGGCGAGCCAACTGAGCCTCAGAAGGAGCGGAGGGCGAATATTCGACGTCCGCCTTGTCGCGGCCTTTGGTCAAGGGCTGAACGTCTTCTCCCAACATCTGCCGAAATAGATCGTCCCGCATGTGCTGGCTCATTGGCTTGCTCTCCTATGGCCCACGATCTCGGGAAGCCTTGACGGTTCCCAAGCTAACGAGATAATGCCACACTCACCGCCCCTGGCGGCAAGCGCAAACATGGGCACCCTGCTTCACTCGTACACAGTCTTGCACTTTAAGAACTCGGGAGATGCCAATGCGCTGGGTCTATAGAATTGGGGGTGCCGCCGTACTCGTCATCGTTCTCGGGTTCGGCTACCTTTGGTACGCCTTCCAGAGCCCCTATGGCTATGCAGCACCCGCCAACCCGCCGATTATGGATCATCGCCTCGAACACCATACCGTGTTTGTCTATGGCACTCTGCGTTATGCCCCGATCCGCTGGCTAGTCATGCGACGTGCCGGTACCGCGACACCCGCCACGCTTCGTGGTTATACCCGTGATGAGTTGGATATTTCACCCGCGACGAATGCGCAGGTCGATGGCTATACTCTTTCAGTCACAAGCGATGAACTCAAACGTTTGGACCGATACGAGCATCTCGGCGAGCGTTATCGGCGTATAAACGTCAAACTCGCTAGTGGTCAAAGTGCTTGGGTTTATCAACGCTTATAGTCAGGTTCAATTTTGAGATGAAAGCGCAAGGTAGATAACGGTATAAAATATGAATATTTCAATCACCCTGCCGTCATTCACGAGACGAGTGCAATAGGCTTTCAATAGGCTTCGTCAATACCTGCTGGCGGTGATCTTCAGCCTCCTGAAGCGCAGCATGCACGAGCGCCATTTCGCTCAGCGGCGCATTGTCACCCAGCGGCACCGGCCATGGCATGGCACGCTGAAACTCCCAGAGCGTCAGCTCACCCAGATCACGTCCCAGCATCCAGCGATCATTGTCGAGCTGAGCGGCCACCCCGAGCTTTTCCAGAGGCGTCATCACTTCCGTGTACCGCAGCCCAAGGCACATCGCCAATTCTCGGTCGGCAAGCGATCGCCCATGCTGATGCGCTTCATGAAGACGCGATACGACACCCACGGCTTGCCAGAATGGTGGCCAGTAACGCCATTCGACACGTCGGCGCTCACTCAACCAGGCCGCGAGCTCAGCCCCCACCAACACGATCGACCAAGACAGAAACACCCATATCAAAAACAAGGGCACGGCGGCAAAAGTGCCATAGATCACTTGGTAGGAGGGGAAATAAGTGACATAAAGCGAAAAAGCGCCCTTGGCAAGCTCCAGCGCCAGTGCCGCCAACCCTGCCCCGGCCACGGCATGCCGAAAGCGCACGCGGCAATTAGGCACCGCCATGTAGATGAAGACGAATGCCGTGAAGCTCAGCGTCAGCGGCAACAGACGCAGGAAGGTCGCCGGCCCGCCCAGCACCTCGGCGGCACCGCGCACCAACGTCAACGACGCCAGGTAGGAAGATAGCAAGAACCCGGAACCTAGCAGCAAAGGGCCGAGCGTCAGCACCGCCCAATACAACAAAAAGCTGGACACTCCCCGTCGACTCCGCGACACATGCCAGATCGTGTTGAACGCTTTTTCGACGGTGACCATCATCATCACGGCTGTCACCAGCAGAAAGATCAGACCGATCAACGTCAGGCTGCGGGCCTGGCGAGAAAAATCACGCAAGTGCTCGACCAACGACGACCCCGTGGCAGGCACGAATTGGCTGAAAATCAGGCCTTGAAGTTCTTCGCTGATCCCTTGAAAGCTGGGGATGGCCGACAGCATTGCATAGACGACGGTCATGAACGGGACCACGGCGAACAAGGTCGTATAGGTCAACGCCGAAGCAGTCTTGAGCCCGTCATGAGAATCGAAACGCTGTATCAGTTCACGCAGGCTACGCAGGATGATGGCGGGCCAGCGGCGGTCGAGGAGTTGTGGGCGTCGCATGTGGCACTCTACAATGCTTGGCTAATTAGTTGATTCGTCGACCCCAGCTGCCGGAGTTAAGGCATGACGACTTTTACACTTTACCACAACCCGCGCTGTTCTAAGTCGCGAGAGGCTTTGGCCCTGCTTGAGACCCGCCGTGTCGACGTCAACGTGCATCGCTATCTCGATGCTCCACTCGACATCCCCCATCTTCGTACGCTCGCGCAGCGTCTTGAGGGCGGCGTACCCGCCTTGGTGCGCACCAATGAAGCCCAGTGGAAAGCCTTGGCGCTCGAGGATCCCAGCGACGAGGAGCGCTTGCAGGCCATTGCCGACTATCCTCGGCTCATGCAACGTCCGATACTCGACGACGGCACGCGTGCCCGCATCGGTCGTCCCCCGGAAGTTCTTCTCGACTTGATTGAATGATCGATGTCCCCCGACACGAGGCCTCCCATGACTCAACCCGCTGCTGAAACACCCTATGTACTCGTACTATTCTATTCACGGAACGGCGCCACACGCGAAATGGCGGAGCAGCTCGCCGCCGGCGTGGAAAGCATCTCCGGCATCGCGGCACGGTTACGTACCGTCCCCCCCGTTTCCACGACCTGTGAAGCAGTCGATCCGGAAATCCCTGCCGAGGGCGCTGTCTACGCGAGCCTGGACGATCTCCGCCACTGTCATGGCTTGGCGCTGGGCAGCCCCACGCGATTCGGCAATATGGCATCGCCTCTCAAATACTTCCTGGATACCACTAGCGAGCTGTGGATGAACGGTGCGCTGGCCGACAAGCCTGCCACGGCGTTCACCTCCACGGCCAGCCTGCACGGGGGACAGGAAGCCACCCTGCTGACGATGCTGATTCCCTTGCTGCATCACGGCATGGTCTATGCCGGCGTGCCCTACCGTGAGACGCGCCTGCTGACGACGCAATCCGGTGGTACGCCTTATGGTACGAGCCATCTTGCCGGCGCACAGGCGGACCGTCCTGTAGATGACGACGAAACGACGCTGGCACGCGCGCAGGGCGAGCGACTGGGGCGTCTCGCCCTGGCCATGCGCTCGCTGCATGAGGCGACATAATGCGCCAACAGCTCGACCAACTGGCGACACGCTACGGGTTAGCATATGTTGCGATACAGGCACGTCGAGGCGTTTGGGGCGGCTTGGCGGCACTGGCCATCTTGCAACTGATCGGCGGTTGGCAACTACATGCCAGCGGTCAGATTGGCCTGATGCCCATCGCCGTTCGCCTCCTGCCTCTAGTGCTCTTCCTGCCCCCTATTATCACCAGACGCCCGCGTGGGCATGTCATGCTCGCATTTGTCAGCCTGCTGTATATCTTGCAGGGACTGATGATCGCTCAGCTCCCGGGACGGCTGGTATGGGGGACGTTGGAAACACTTGCCGCCCTCATCTTGTTCGTCAGCGCTGCCGCCTATGCACGCTGGCGTCGACAACAATTGAAAGACTAAGAACGATCTCGACCGCCTGGAGCGCTATCCTGATGGGTATGACCGCATTCACCGGAAAAATCCGCCGAAGGCCGCCACCCAATGAAGATGGATACACACTTAGGAGAGGAAGACCATGAACTACGATATCGCTGACCTTCGACGCGATTATGCTGGCGAGACACTCTCCGACGCGCACACGCCGGCATCGCCCATCGATTTGTTTCAGGCCTGGTTCTCGGCTGCCCGTGAGCATGAACCTCAAGATCCCAACGCCATGACATTGGCCACCGTCGATAGCCAAGGACTCCCGCATGCCCGCGTGGTATTGCTCAAGCATTTCGACGCGCAAGGGTTCGTGTTCTTCACCAATTACCAAAGCCACAAAGGCAGTGAGTTGGCCAATGTCCCGCATGCTGCTCTGGTGTTCTGGTGGCCCACCCTTCACCGGCAGGTACGTATCGAAGGACGCGTGGAAAAAGCCGAGACCAGCATTTCGGATGAGTATTTCGCCAGCCGCCCTCGGGACAGCCAGCTAGGGGCGTGGATTTCCCAGCAAAGCGTAGAAATCCCCGACCGCGAATGGCTTGAGGAGCGCAAGCAACGCTTCGAACAGGTCTATTCCGATCAGAGCGTCGAGCGTCCACCTCACTGGGGTGGCTATCGTGTTCGCCCGCTTATTCTGGAGTTCTGGCAAGGCCAGTCCAACCGTCTCCACGACCGCATTCGCTACCGCCACCACGAGCAGGACGCAGCCTGGAGCAAAACGCGTCTGGCGCCTTAATCTTACGGCTTGGCTCATTCAGCGCGTTGGCCAGCCCACCATGCAAAACGCCCGATCCACGTAGGATCGGGCGTCTGGTTCAACGCTCTTCGACAAATACTATCGAAAGTAGCGCTTATCAGCTGTCGCCGTTTACCCACTCATCGACGACATCGGGGTTCTCATCGACCCACTTCTTGGCGTTTTCGTACGGATCGGAATCTTCTTCCTGGTTCATGAGCATCACTTCGCCCATCTGCTCCGGCGTCCACTCGAAGTTATCGAGAATCGCGTAGGCTTCCGGCATATCGTCCTTCAGCCCTTGGCGCACGACGGTATTGATGTGCTCGGCACCACCGTAGACGTTCTTGGGATCGTCCAGGTACTTGAGATCCCAGCGTGCGAACATCCAGTGTGGTGTCCAACCAGCGACCACGATATCTTCATCGTTCTTGATGGCACTATCCAGCGCAGCGGTCATGGTGGCGCCGCTACCTGATTGCAGGTTGATAGCATCATCAAGATCGTATTCATCGATGACATTTTCGGTCAGGTTCATGAGACCGGCACCGGGATCGATCCCCACGATCTCGTCATTGACCATATCGGCCTTGTCATCAAGTTCGTCGATAGACGAGATATCGGTATAAGAGGGAACGACAAGCCCCAGCTTGGTACCCTGCAGGTTCGGCCCCAGGTTCTCGACCTTGTCGCCCACCTCGTCGAGGTACTGTTCATGCGTGGAAGGCAACCATGCTGCCACCATGCCATCGGCATCACCATACGCCACAGCTTGCCACATCGCAGCGGCAGACAATGAGGACATCTCCACATTGTAACCTTGCTCTTCGAGCACCGCTCGAACCACGTTGGTGGAGGCTACTTCGGAAGACCACTCGACATAGGCGAGCGTGATATCACCCTTGCTGTCCTGCGCTTGCGCGATGCCCGCATTGAGCCCTGCACCGGCGGCCATCATGATGGCGCCATAGCGAACGGCTTTCTTCAATGGAGTGCGTGTCATCGTTATTCCCCTTCTCTTATTGATGGGAGATCTTACCGGAACGGCCAGCGACCGTTCCTTTTCGAGCGCATGCTCGATACATGGCGTTTTGTAACGCCTTGCTTTTAGCTAGTCTTCTTGCTCGGCTTGCGAATTGCCTGCGTGATGCGGTCCAACAACATGGCGAGGATCACTACGGCAATACCTGCTTCGAAACCATCGCCAGGACGCAGACGCTGGATGGCGCGCCACACTTCGCTACCCAGGCCATCGGCCCCGATCATCGCCGCGATCACGACCATCGACAATGCCAGCATGATCGTCTGATTGATGCCGGCCATGATCGTCGGCAGGGACAGCGGAAACTGTATCTTGATCAGCTTCTGACTACGTGTGGCACCGAACGCGTCCGCCGCCTCGATCAAGTCTTTGGGAACTTGTCGAATACCCAACGTCGTGAAGCGTATCGCCGGCGGCATCGAAAAGATTACCGTGGCAAAAATAGCCGACACCGACCCAATACCGAAAAACGGAATGGCCGGAATAAGGTAAACAAAGGCCGGCATGGTCTGCATGAAATCCAGAACCGGCATGATGACACTATAGAAGCGATCCGAAATGGCCGCGAGAACCCCGAGAGGCATGGCAATAATTACCGCGACAACTGTAGCGATCACTACCAGCGTCAAGGTCTCGATCATGGGGTCCCAAAGGCCAAGGTTCCAGATCAAGGCCAGACCCAATACTGCTCCAACCCCCAGGCGCCAGCTAGCGACCCGCCAGCATATCAGCGCAATGATCGCCATCAGCGCCCATTCAGGCAGCCACATCAGTCCATCGTTGAGCACCGTGATCCCGCTCTGCGTGACACGTGAAATACCTCGCGTCACCACGGAATAATGCGATGTCAGAAAATCGAGACCACCCTCGATACCGTCGCCGAGGGGAATGCGTGGAATATCAATCGCCATCAGTGCTCTCCCGCTTCAGCCAGTTTTTCAAGTACCGCGCCCTTCACGACCACACCCAATAAGCGCTGGTTGTCGTCGACGATGGCAATCGGATAGCTTTTATCATTAAACATGGCAAAGAGATTGTTCATCGGTTCATCCGGACCGGCCTTCGGGAAGTCGTTCTGGATCAACTCGTTGATCGTGTCCTTGCCAGCCCTGGCAGCCGCATCGACATCGTCGACACTCACGATGCCCAACAAGGTACGGTCACGACCGATGACGTAGATGGAGTCGAGTCCGTTGTCGCTCATCTTGCGCAACACGGTACGCGGGCCGTCGCTCTCACGCGCCGTGGCACGCACAGGGCGCAAGGCACTATTGGCCGTAAAGATGCGCGACATGTCCACGCCCTCGACGAAGCGCGCCACGTAATCGTCAGCGGGCCGCGTCAGGATCTCTTCGGGCGTGCCCATCTGCACGACTTCGCCATCCTTGAGCAGGATGATGCGATCGCCGATGCTGATCGCTTCATCAAGATCGTGGGTGATGAAGATGGTGGTCTTCTTCATGCGATGCTGCAGCTCGATCAATTCTTGCTGCATCTCCTTGCGGATCAGCGGATCGAGTGCCGAAAACGCCTCATCCATCAGCATCACGGTAGAGTCGTTAGCCAATGCACGGGCAAGGCCGACACGCTGCTGCATGCCCCCGGAAAGCTGGCTCGGGTAGGCATCTTCCCAGCCATCCAGGCCTACCTGCTTGAGGGAGTTGCGTGCGCTTTCTACGCGAGATTTTTTTTCGATGCCGCGCACTTCGAGACCGTATTCGGCGTTTTCCTGCACGGTTTTATGCGGAAATAACGCGAAATTCTGGAAGACCATCGAAAAGTGGCGACGCCGACATTCCAGCAACTCTTTCTCGCTGAGCGAAGGAATGTTCTGGCCATCGATCACGATATCGCCCTCGGTGGGCTCGATGAGGCGGTTGAGACAGCGAATCAGCGTCGACTTCCCGGAACCCGACAGCCCCATGATGACGAGGAGCTCGCCTTCATGTACGTCGAAGTCGATATTGGAAAGCCCCAGAGTCTGGCCAGTTTGCTCGAAAATCTCGGGGCGCTTTTTCCCCTGGTTACGCATCTCGAGTGCTTTCTTAGGCTGGGAGCCAAACACCTTGCTCAGGCCGCGCACCTGAATCTTGATATTGGTTTCGTCCGTTTCAGTCATAGGCTTGCCTGCTTTGGTCAAGTCGTCGCCATGCCCTTGCGAAGCAAGAGCGCTCAACAATGTCACGTTGTCACGTTGCGAGTATCTGGCGGGTCAGTCTCCTGGCTCTTGTTATGATCATGGAGATGATGAGAGATGAACATGAAGATAAAATTTCGTTATGTTTCGTGTCGAATCATACCTGCTTATTGATATCGCTTCAAATAAAAACAGCTGATGATTGATCCATGGTTCAATAACCCGACACGCCTCGCCAGGCGTCTCGATCATATTCTATTGCAGGGTTTCGCAAGCGACGCCGCCGACCTTGAACGGCCTCGCCGCGACACCGAAAGACACGCAAGGGGCATCAGTCCGTCGGGCTCTCCAGCCGGTGGCGTTGCCAATCGTTGCTCGGCTCGTTGAGCCTCAAGGAGGCCTCGACCACCTGCTCTTCCATGTTATAGCGGAAACTAAACCCTAGGTGCTTCAGCAATGCTCGCATAGGCTGATTGTCGATCATCACCGTGCCTACCATCTCGAGGATGCCAACCCCCTTGCAGTAGCGGATCATTTTTTCCATCAGCAGGCTACCGAGGCCATGCCCGTGGAGATCATCACGGATGATCACGGAGAATTCGGTGCGAATGTTGTCCGGATCGTTCCAGACACGCACCACGCCCAGCATTTCCTTGCTGCCATCGGACCGCGCATGCTCGGCGATGAACGCCATCTGGCGGTCGTAATTGATCTGCGCCAGCACAGCCAGATCGCGCTGCGTCAGGTCCGCCTTGTGGTGGAAATAACGAAAGCGAATGCTTTCCTCGGAAAGCCGCTCGTGAAATAGCGTGATCAGCGGCGCGTCCTCTCCACGGATCGGACGCACTTCGACATCCATGCCATTGCCCAATGCCCGCCATTCACGCAATTCCTCGGGGTACGGCATGATTGCATGGCGCGCGGGCTGTCCCAGGTCCATAGCGAAATCTACCGCCACGACGCCATCGCGGTTGAGCAACAGCGGGTTGAGCTCCAGCCCCTGTAATTCGGGCAAATCCGAGGCCATCTGCGAGAGCTTGACCAGCAACTCGCAGAGGCGCTCGACGTCCTGTTCGGGATCGGAGGCGTGTTCACGAATCAGGCGATACGCATGGGTACGCGATACCAGCTCATTGGCCAGGGTCATGTTCAGGGGTGGCAAGGCAACCTGCCGATCCGCCAGCACATTGATCTTGTAACCGCCGATGCCAAAGACAATGACCGGCCCGAACACCGGATCACGCGTGATTCCCGCACAGAGCTGCATCGACCCCTTGCCGCGCTGCATGCGTTGCAGGCAGTAGCTGAAAATCGGGCTTTCGGGGAATTTTTCGCGGACCGTGTCGCCCAGACGCTGTACGCCATCGGCCACCTGCTCGGGCGTCTCGAGGTCTTGCAGCAAGCCCGCAGAGAGCTTATGCGGATGCTTGCGGTAGCGAAACGGCACGCAGTTATGCGCATGCACAATTTTCAGTGCCATGGGGCCCTCGATGTTCCGCGCCGCTTGCAGCGCTTCCTCGGGGCCGAAAACATACTGACTCGGTGCCGAGGGGATGCCATAGGCGGCCAGGACCTGAGCAGTTTCCTGATGCGTTAGCCGATCGCGCGCACGCTGCTTGGCCGAGGCGATCAAGCGATGGCAACGCTCGCGAATCTCGGGCTGCGTGGTGAACGGTAAGCTTGGCGGCGTTTCCTGCAAGAGCGTCTGCACACGCTGATAATTGACCATGTGCATGAAGGCCTTGACCGCTTTTTCTGGAGAGATATAGGTGGGGATACCCGCCAGATTGCACTCATGACGGGCCTTGAGCGCCTCCTCGAGTCCCATCCAGCTGGTCAGCAGGTTGCGCTTGAAGCGTTTGCGATTGGCGATCAACGCTTGGGCCGTGGCCTTGGAGGGCGCCATACGGGTCGGCGCATGTACCACCAGCACGGCATCCACGTTGGTATCGGCCGCCACGATTTCCAGCGCATCGACGAACCGCTCGGGCGAGGCGTTACCACCCAAGTCGACGGGATTGCGCCCTGGCAGGCTGACATCGAATTCCCCTTGCACCAGAGCATCACGAGTAACGTCGGTCAGTTCCGCCAGCTTGCCGCCAGCGATCACTAACTTGTCGATCGCCAACAGCGCCGGTCCCAGACCATTCGCCACGATCGCCAAACGATCACCGCGCAGCGGCCGCATCCGCGTCAGTGTCTCCAGTGCATCGAACAATTCATCGGAATCATCCACGCGCACGACCCCGGCGCGCGCCAGCGCCGCATCGAACACCACATCGTGATTATCGAGTCCCGGCGCCTGCGGTTCATGCGTCAGCATCGACTGCGCCGAGCGTCCACTCTTGATCGCCAGCACCAACCGGTGTCGCGAGGCATCACGCAACGCCGTCATGAAATGCTGGGCGTCGTGCACTCGCTCTAGATGCAGCAGCAAGGCGCGTGTCGGCGAGTACTGATTGATGTAATCCATGAGGTCGGACAGCATCACGTCAACACTGTCACCCAATGTCACCAGATGCGAAAAACCGATGTCGCGCCCCGCCGCCCAATCGATCATGGCGTTACCGAGCATTCCCGACTGCCCCAGGTAGGCGACGCGCCCTGCCTTGATCGGCTGGCTGGCATAAGTGGCGTTGAGCTTGCTGCCAGGCACTACGATACCCAGGCACTCCGGCCCCAACACCCGGATCCCCGAGCGCAGCGCCGACTTGAGCATACGCTCTCGCAACGAGCCACCATCCTGTGTGCGGTCGTCGAGATAGGAGCCCCCGGAAAGCACCAAGGCCGCACGTGCCCCGAGCTTGCCCAGCGCCTCGATACTCCGCGGCACGCCTTCCACCGGATTGCAGAGAATCGCCAGGTCCGGCACGGCGGGCAAATCCGCAATACGCTTCACGCAAGCCACGCCGTACACCGCGTCATAGCCGCGCGGGTTCACCGCCCACAACGTGCCGGCAAACCCCGCCTCGAGCAGATTGCCAAGCACCATGCCGCCCATCGAATGCGACTTTTCCGAAGCGCCGATCACTGCCACGCTATGTGGCTCGAAGAAGTGACGCAGAAAACGCGTTCCCACAGCAATCTCTCCCGCTTGATCAGACCTTGCCGCTCAGCATCGGACGCGGGCGGCCTAAACGTGAGTCTGCCTGAAGAGTCGGCGAGCGTGGACATTTTTCAGACAGAGCGTGATGCAGGCCTCTCGTCACGGCCGTGATGACATGGCATCGTTCGACCTATGGGCACTGTTTTTACATCCTATCAGGCCTTAAGGTTCCCGCAGACAGCATACCCCCATCGTCTCAGCCGATAGACATCCTCTGGATGGAGTTCCCATGATCACCGCGTATATTACTCACCCCGATTGCATGCGGCATTTCATGGGACCGAGCCATCCCGAGAGCCCCAAGCGCCTGGAAGCCATACGCGCACGACTAGCGTTGAGCGGTGTGTTGACGCATACCATGCAATCCGAGGCACGGCCGGTAAACGCGCAGACGCTCGCGCTTGCCCACTGTCCGCAGTATCTGGAGATGCTCACGGCTCACGCCCCACGGGAAGGCTTGAGCGAACTCGACGGCGAGACCCACATGAACCCGGACACGCTAGCCGCTGCAGGCGTCGCCGCCGGCGCGGTCGTACGTGGCGTCGACCAAGTCTTTCGCCATCAGGCAGACAATGTCTTCTGCGCGGTGCGTCCGCCCGGGCACCATGCCGAACGCTGCTCGGCAATGGGTTTTTGCTTTTATAACAACGTCGCCATCGGGGTGGCTCACGCCCGCCAGCGTTATGGCGTCGAACGCATCGCCGTGCTGGATTTCGACGTCCACCAGGGCAACGGCACGATCAATATCTTCAAGGACGACCCCGGCGTGCTGGTCTGCTCGAGTTTCCAATCGCCTTTCTACCCTTGGCGCTATCAGGACGGCACATGGGCCAACATCGTCAACACGCCCTTGGCGGCTGGCAACGATGGCACCGCATTCCGACGCGAGGTAGAAGCACAGTGGCTCCCCGCGCTACAAGCCTTCAAACCGCAGTTGATCGTGCTCTCGGCGGGGTTCGATGCTCATCGCGACGACCCCATGGCGGAGCTTAACCTCCTTGAGCCCGACTATTTCTGGGTGACGCAACTCGCCCTGGATATCGCGCGCATATACGCCGAAGGACGTCTGGTTTCGGTACTCGAGGGGGGTTACCACCTGGACGCACTGGGCACCAGTGTCGAGGCACATCTCAAGGCGCTGCTGGGTTTTCCTCTCGGCGACCCGTGAGCGCCCCTTAACGACGCCCGGCTAGCCCCGTGCCCAGCGGGCTGTGGTATCCTAACGGAAACTTTATTTCCTATCGTGGACTCCATGGCTACCCAAACCGATAGCGACGCCGCCCTGCGCATCGCCTCCGGACGCAAAGCGTTCGTCGAGCCGCTACGTCTGGGTGATCGCCTCAAGGAAATTCGCCTGTCCAACCACTGGACCCTGGAAGATGTCAGCCAACGGACCGGCTTGGCGCGTTCGACGCTGTCCAAGATAGAGAACGATCAGATCTCGCCCACCTTCAGCGCCGTGCAGAAACTCATCGGCGGCCTTGGGATCGACCTGCCGCAACTGCTGACGCCGCCCAAACCGCAATCGCACACACTCGGTCGCCGCGATCTGACGCGCGTCGGCGAAGGCAAGCAACACCCCACGCCGACTTATGAGCACGAACTCCTCTCATGGCAGCTGGCACAGAAGCGGATGATTCCCTTCAAGACCATCGTCCGTGCCCGCAGCTTCGATGAATTCCAGGAGTGGGTGCGTCATGACGGTGAAGAATTCCTGATGGTGCTCGACGGCGACATCCTGCTGTATACCGAGTTCTACGAGCCGCTACGCCTGACCCACGGCGACAGCATCTACTTCGATAGCGACATGGGCCACGCCCTGGTGTCCGTCAGCGAATCGGACGCCGTGGTGCTCTCCGTATGCACGCGCGGCGAGAACGCGTGATACCTCATGAATGAAAGTGCCCGGCTCGAGGCCGGGCACTTCTGCTACTTCCTTCACGCGGGGCATATCGAGAGTCCCCTACCGACACCTTCAGTCGATATCCTTGACGGCACTGTCGCCGGAAAGCTCACGGGCCATCATGCGGTCACTGTACGCCACGCCATAGCGCTTGCGCGTCCACAAGTACATCACCAATCCGAGCAACATCCAGGCTCCGAAGACGAGCCACTCGATCGGCAACAGTGCGGACGGACTACCTGGCAGGTAGAGACTCACCATCCCCAGCGACAACGCCACTGCCACGATGCCGACTAATTTGCCATAAGGCACCTTGAAGGGACGCGGCATATCGGCGTTCTTGTAACGCATCACCACAAACGACAGCGCCACAAACAAATACGCAATGACGATGCCCAACCCACCGGCGTCGACCAACCAGACCAGCATCGGACGCCCGAAGAATGGCGCCAGGCAGGATACCGCGCCGATCATGATGATCGCGTTGCTGGGGGTCTTGTAACGTGGGTGAAGCTTGCCCAGAAACGCCGGCAGCATGCCCGCATGGGCCAGCGCATAGATGGCACGCGAACCACCGATGTAGAAGGCGTTCCAGCTAGTGATGATGCCCGCTATGCCCGCCAGCACCATTAGCTTGCCGGCCCAGGGAGCCGCGAATACGGCCTGCATGGCATCCGGCACCGCCAGATGAGAAGCACTCAAGGCTTGGGGGTCGAGCATCAGCGACGTACCCAGAATGATCAGCGCATACCAGAACACCGCCAGGATGACCGAGATCATCAGGACCTTGCCGATATCACGAAATGGCAGATTGATTTCCTCGGCCGCCTGCGGGATGACATCGAAGCCAACGAACATGAAAGGCACCATGATCATGACCGTCATGATGCCGCCCACTAGCCCGTTCTCGACGTTGAACAGCGGTTCCATGTGGGCGGTCTCACCAGTAAAGAGTGCCCCCGTGATGAACATCACGCCCACCACCAGAATCAGTACGGTGACCAGCTTCTGCACCAAGGCCGCCGTGCGAATACCGATGTAGTTGATCCCCATCATGACCAGCGAGCCGACGACGCCGACTGCCACCCAGGTAGCCTTGACGTCCCAACCGGCTATCGTCCAAAGGTCACCGACGGCATAACCGGGGAACAAATTCTCGAATACCGTCGGCAATGCCACGGCCTCGAAGGACACCACACTCATGTAGCCCAGCACGATGGTCCAGGTACAGATAAATGACGCGAAATGTCCCAAGGCATGATAGCTGTACACGTGCTCGCCACCGACCTGTGGCATCGCCGAAGCCAGCTCGGCATACGTCAGTCCCACCAATACGATAGCAACCCCGCCGATGACAAAGGCCAGAACGGCCCCCAAACTCCCTGCTGACTGGATCCAGTTGCCGGTCATGACGATCCAGCCCCATCCAACCATGGCGCCGAATGCCAACGCGAGTATATCCTTACGCGCCAGGACCCGCGTCAGCTCACTTGCTCCTTTGGAAGACGTTGTTTGATTCATCGCGATACTCGTTTATGAAAAGCGGTATTGTTGAGAGTGCTTATATCGTGCATCTATAAGGCGGCATTTGTTTCATATAATGCACGCCAAAGGAAAGATAATGGACCACGGGGAACGAGACAACCCAGCGATCAAAGCAGTATCCGCTTTTCCACTCACTGACGATAAGTAGTGCTGACCAGTAGGCTAGGTATGCTGAACCTCGTCGCCCCGCCACAACAACTTGCCGCATTCATCGAGCGTGTAGCCGCCCAGAGACTGGGCCAGGGTCAAGCCGGCGGCACTGTGTAAATAATCGAACATCTGCTGCAACAGCGACCGAAAATACACGTTGCGCGGCGTCACCAGGTCAAACGCTTCCTCGGTGATGGGAATGAAGCCCAGGCCGAATTCATTGGCCGCCGACAGCGTTCCCGGGCCGATGTCGGCCTCATGACGGGCGATGAGCGAGGCGACCTCACGCTCGCTATACGCGACGACCTGGGTATTGAGCTGTTCGAGTCGCAACTGGTGGCCCGCCAGCCATTCTTTCAGGAAACGCTGCGACCCCGCTCCTTCCTGGCGGATCGCCCAACGCCGATTGGCGCCGAAAAGCCCCGACGGGTCGTGGGGCTGGTGGCGGTCTTCCGCGCGAATGATCAACCCCTGACTGCGACGGAACAGACGCACCAACACCCAATGGCGATAGCCGCTATGACTTCTCACCAGGGCGGGATGGCGCAACTCGCTTTCTTCGGCGCGCCCCCAGTGAATGGCACACACATCGGCGCGTCCTTGCGAGAGCAGCGACAAGCCCAGTTGCGTCCCGGTGACGCTATAGCCATAGAAGGCATGCCCCTGCTGCTGCTGATTGAGTCGCATGATCAGCGCCGAGAGCAGCGGGTCGTCACTGCCGGTCACCATCAAACGATCAGCGAGCACGCCATGGTGGCAGGACTCCAGAATCCACTGCTCGACCAAGCGTCTAGGGAAGAGCCATTTGCCGGTCACCTTGGTGGAGGGGATGGCACCATCGCTGGCCAGCTGGTAAATCTTCTTTTCGTTGAGATGCAGCAGCTCGGCGACCTGATGCACGTTGAGAAACGGCGACGTGGAGGATGAATCGCTGGAGGATGAATCGCTCATGAGGTGCCCTTATGTCGAGACGCCTTTTTGTCCCCCGGGCGGGGCGCCGGCATGGCATCCAGTACCAGGCGTGCCTGTTCGTCGACGACCTGGAAATGACGTCCCTTGGCACGCGCTACCAGCAACACACCGAAACGCTGCGCCAGTTCCACGCCCTTCTGTGTCATGCCCGAGCGCGAGACCAGCACGCTGATTCCCATCTGCGCGACCTTGAGCACCATTTCCGACGTCAGCCGTCCCGTGGTGTAGAAAATATCCGCCGTGGCCAGCTCGGCGTCTTCCGGCGTGCCTTCGTCCAGTGCCGCCAGCCATTGGCGACCGGCCAGCGTATCCACCGCATTATGACGTCCCACGTCTTCCACGAACCCCAGCACGCGATCCTGACGACATAGCGCGCAGCCATGCACGGCCCCGGCATTGCGATAGGTCTCGTTGAACTGCCCCAGATTGTCGAGCATGCGATACAGCACCGCCTGAGATAACGGCTCACAGGGCAAGGGGCGCAGATCGGTAGCATCGAGCAAGCGCCCGAAGACCGTCCCCTGTCCGCAGCCAGTCGTCACGGTTCGCTGGGCCAGGCGCGCGTCAAGATCTTCGGGCAAGGCACGCGTCACGACGGCGGCGGCCTCCACGTCCCAGTCGACCTGCAGCGCCTCGACGTCCTCGGCGCGCACCAGGAGCCCCTGGTTGCGCAGGTAACCCAGCACCAGCGCTTCCGGCTCGGACCCCAGCGTCATCAAGGTGACGATCTCCTGACGATTCAAGTACACCGTCAAGGCACGCTCGGCGGCGATCGCCTGTTGTCGGCGTTGGCCATATTCATCGGTCACTGCAATCTCGAGTGTTGTCGGCATCCGCGCCCGACTCAGCACTACATTGGACATGCTCACCTCCCTTATTGTGGCGACAGGATACCCAAAGCGCGACACGCATGCCCAAGGGAAATATGCAGCAATGTCCCATTTTCCGGACTATCAGGCACGCGGCTTGCTATATGATGGAGACACAACGTGCCATGTTTCATCTCATAGGGAGGCAACCGCGATGGCAGCCGATGACAACCTGAGACATTTAAGCTTCGAGCTGGCGTTCCAGCGCCAGGTGGTCAAGGGCTTCACGTCCCTAGCCTGGTACATTGCCGACATGGGGTGCCATGATCACGGCCCTCACGTCCTGCCGCTGACGCTCTTTCTCACCGAGCGTACGGCCTATCGTTTCAACTTAAACTCCCAGCACCCTTGCCTGTTCGTGCGCTGCGAGTCGACCGACGACGGCCCCGCGCCGCGCGAACTGACCGCCAGCCAAGAGGTCGCGGCGAACTGGATGGATGGTGACACCCAGGTCCTCGACACCCCCATGCCCTTGGCGATCCAGGCTTGGATCGAGGCCTATCTGGCGCGCCATGGTGAACGTGTCGAAGCTGGGCGAAAGAAGAAACGTGCCGGCGCCGGACGCGCCAGTCAGGAGTGATGTCATGAGCTTCATGCAACGCTGGTCACAGCGCAAACGCGAACATGGCAATGAGCCGTCGCTCGAGACGCCGAGTGAAGAAACACCGGCGTCCCTACCCGAGAAAACACAAGCGACGGCCCCGAGCGAAGCGAACGAAACATCATCACGCGCCGCAGCCTTGATTCCCGGTTACGACCCGCAGCGCCCACTCGATGAGCAACTCCCCGAGCCGGAACGACTCGGTGCCGGTGACGACTTCCGAGCTTTCATGCTGCCCGAGGTCAGCGAACTCCTCAAACGCCGCGCCCTACGCCGCATGTTCAAGGTCGGCAACTACAATGTGCGCGACGGTCTCGACGATTACGACGAGGATTATTCGCAATTGAGACGCATGATGCCCGAGGTCAGTGCACGGATGCGCCAATGGCTGCGCCAGGCACAAGAGCCGGAGTCCCAAGACTCGGAACAGCATGACGACGCGAAGACGCTACAATCCGACACGTCCCCCGACGAGGATACGGACGACACATCTGAAGCGGTGCAGACAGACCAGCCGAACGAGACAGGCCTGTCCGAAGAAGAGGCGCCAAATGACCCACACGACCGCTCGGGTGCGTCAAGTTGACCCACCGAGGTTATCAATACCGCCCAAACGCTCCCGTATCTTGCCCGGCAAATCCTTCGTTTGCGACAAGAACGGGTACCTAACCTGCAGTCATAACACTATATAAAGCTCGGCAAAGACCGAGACGAGATGCCACACGATTGGCACGACAAGATTCAAAGCCCCGTGGCAAGACCGACAAGTTGATGAGGTGACATGCCCCAGTTCATCGATACGCGCGCGCTAAATGGCGACGCTCGTAATGTAGCCGCCCGTGAGGCTGCCCTGCAGCAGGTTTCATGGCCGCAGAACCTTGCGCCCCCCACCGTGAGCTACGTAAGCCACGGCCATGTCGCCATCGTAGGGCCGGCAGAGGCCTTGCAACGTGCTGCCAAGGCACTCACGGACAGCGAACTCGCCAGTATTACACTGGTCACGACGCAATCCGCATTACCACATGATCATGACGCTGCACCGGATAGCGCCGACGTGCGCTATATCGCCTGCGCCCACCCCCACCTGGAAGGTTATCTGGGCGCATTCCATCTGACCTCCCGTGATGGCGGCGAGTCCCTTTCACAGGCCAGCCTCGGGCGTGATCATTTCGATGCCATTCTCGATCTCGGCACACCGGCGCTGTTGCAGTACGAATTGCCGCCGCCGGGGTATCACCGCGTCACACAAGCGACGCCCCTCGAGCAGGCCGTGGAGGATCTTCAAGCGTGCATCGGGGAGTTTGAAAAGCCGCGTTATTTTCAGATCGAAAGCGATTTGTGCGCCCATGCCGGGCGTGGCCAAAGCGGCTGCACCCGCTGCCTCGATGTCTGCCCCGCCGACGCCATCTCGAGTGTCAAGCAGGAAATCGTCATCGATCCGTTTCGTTGTCACGGCGCGGGCAGTTGCACCAGCGCCTGCCCCACCGGCGCCATTCGCTACGCCTTGCCCACGCCGGAACGCCTCGACGATTACATCGCGCGCCTGCTGGCTACCTACCATGGCGAAGGCGGCGATACCGCCGTGGTGCGTTTTCTCGATCAAGAGACGCAAACCAGCGAAACCACCGAGGCAACGGGACATGTCCTCGACGTGCCGCTGGAGGAACTCGGCGCGGCAGGGCTCGACCATTGGCTCGGCGCCATTGCACGCGGCGCTGCCGAAGTCCGCATCGTCATGCATGACGCCCTGCCGCCCTCTTTGGCGCACCTGGTACACGACCAGCATGCACAGGCCATTACCCTGCTCGAATCATTGGGACACGATCCCCGACGCCTTAGCCTGATCGATGCAGGCAATACCGCCATACGCGATGCACTGCCGATCGTGCCGCCCCTCGGCGAACGCCTGGAAGCGCCGCGCCCGCACGGCAAGCGTGAAGCTCTCAACGACATCCTCGACTTTCTCGCGGCACGGGGCACGCCCAGTGAAGAGCGCGTAGCCATGCCTGAAGGTGCTCCCTTCGGCACGCTGAATATCGACACCGACCACTGCACGCTGTGCATGGCCTGCGTTGCGGTCTGCCCCACGCAGGCGCTGAGCAGTCCCGGTCAATCACCAGCGCTGCAGTTTCAGGAAAGTGCCTGTGTGCAGTGCGGGCTGTGCGAAACCGCGTGCCCCGAACAGGTTATTGCCCTGCATCCCGGATTCATGGCCGCTCCCGAGACCCGCAACCACGTTGCGACGGTCAAGGAAGAAGCGCCGTTCGAATGCATCAGCTGCGGCAAGCCGTTCGCGACCGCCAGCACCATCGCCTCGATCAAGCAGAAACTCGCCGATCACCCGTATTTTGCCGGCGACGCCATCAAGCGCCTGGAAATGTGCGAAGACTGCCGCGTCAAGGATATCTGGCACGACATGGCGCGTGACCCCAACGCTCAGCTCAAGGTATGACCATGACGACACCCGAGCATAGCGATACCCATCACTCCCCAGCGTCGCTGACCGCGGCGCTCGAGGAGCGTAACGCCTTGCGCGCCGATGTCTATTTATTGCTGGCGCGCCTGGTCCGCGAGGCGCCCAACGCCGAGCTGCTCGACTTTCTCGCCGCGCTCGAACCCGATGATGAGAACTCGGCACTCAAGCGCCACTGGGCCTCGTTGTCACTGGCCGCCCACCACGCGCATCCCGAAACGCTGCACGACGTGCATTTCGGCTTGCTGGTCGGGGTAATCCAGGGCCAGCTCGTGCCGTATGCTTCCTGGTATCTGACCGGCTCGCTGATGGAAATGCCGTTGGTGGCGCTACGCCATGACCTCAAGCATCTGGGGTTCGAGCGCGCCGCGCACGTCAAGGAACCCGAAGATCATTTCTCGGCAATGTGCGAAGTCATGGCCATGCTCATCGAGTCTCAGGCCGAGACACAGGCGGTCTTCTTCAAACGCCATCTGAGTCCTTGGGCGCTACGTTTGATGCGTGACCTGGCCCAGGTCGAAGACCCGTTCTATGCCAGCGTCGGGGCACTAGGAGAGGCCTTCCTCTCCCGGGAAGATAACCAGTTGCAAAGTGATCCCGACGCGCAAGTCGTCACCTTTTCGCCAACCCCCTCAACACTCAGCAGGACGCAACTGAGTGAAGGGGACACCCACTCATGACCAGCACCGATGACGCATACCGCTGCCTGACGGCGATATCACGGTGCGCAGTGACCACAGGAGTCGCCCCATGAAAGAGTCGAACAATAAAACGTCGAACAACCCCGCGCGGCGTCACTTCTTGCGCAACATCGGGCTGGGCACGGTCGCCGCAGGTGCGGCCATGGCCGTCGGCCACGTCACCCTGGCGCAGGCGCAGTCGGATGAAGGAAAAGACGCCGCCGATGCCGACGAAACGACGTATCGCGAAACCGATCACGTCAAGGCGTTCTACGCCACCTTGCGCGACTAACTAAACGGTCGAGAGAACCGGAACTGAGGACATAACCATGCGATTGACTCGAAAATCCTCCCAACCCACCAGCCAGGGTGGGCTGGGCATCAACCGCCGACAATTCCTGCAGCGCAGTGGTGTAGCGACGGGTGGCCTCGCCGCCGCCGGTTTCATGGGCCATGGCATGATGCAGGCCGCCAACGCCAAGGAAAAAACGGCGTATTCCGATGCTCCCGTCGAAACCAAACGCACCATCTGTTCCCACTGCTCGGTGGGGTGCGGCGTCTACGCCGAGGTGCAAGAGGGGGTCTGGACCAAGCAGGAGCCCGCGTTCGACCACCCGATCAATCGGGGCGCGCATTGCGCCAAGGGCGCTTCGCTACGTGAACACGGCCATTCCACGCGGCGCCTGAAATACCCGATGAAGCTGGTCGACGGCAAATGGCAGCGCCTCGAATGGGATCAGGCCATCGAGGAGATCGGTGACAAGGTGCTGGAGCTGAACGAACAGCACGGCCCGGACAGCGTCTACTGGCTGGGATCGGCCAAGTTCAGCAACGAACAAGCCTACCTGATGCGCAAGCTGGCAGCCTTGTGGGGTACCAACAATACCGATCACCAGGCACGCATCTGCCACTCCACCACCGTCGCCGGCGTGGCCAATACCTGGGGCTACGGGGCGATGACCAATTCGCTCAACGACATGCACTTCAGCAAGTCGATTCTGTTCATCGGCTCCAACCCCAGCGAAGCACACCCGGTGGCCATGCAGCACATCCTGCGTGCCAAGGAGCGTAGCCACGCGCAGGTCATCGTCGTCGACCCGCGCTTCACGCGCACCGCCGCCAAGGCCAACAAGTACGTCCGCCTACGGCCGGGGTCCGATGTGGCCTATATCTGGGGCCTGCTCTGGCATATCTTCGACAATGGCTGGGAAGATCAGGAGTACATCAATCAGCGCGTCTTCGGCATGGAAGAAGTGCGCCGCGAAGTCGCTGAGTTCCCTCCGGACGTCGTTGAGCGCATCACCGGCGTCAGCGAGGCCGACATGTACGACGTCGCCAAGCGCATCAGCGATAATCGCCCCGGCTGCGTGGTGTGGTGCATGGGCGGTACCCAGCACACCACCGGCAACAACAACACCCGCGCGTACTGCATTCTCGAGCTGGCACTGGGTAATATCGGTGTTTCCGGTGGCGGGGCCAACATCTTCCGTGGCCACGACAACGTGCAGGGCGCTACCGACCTGGGATTGATGTCGCATTCACTCCCTGGGTATTACGGTCTTACCGAAGGCGCATGGAAGCACTGGGCGAAGATATGGGATGTCGATTACGAGTGGATCAAGAACCGTTTCGATCAAAGCGAATATAACGGTAGCTTGCCCATGAACTCCAATGGCATCACCGTCTCGCGTTGGGTCGATGGGGTTCTGGAAAACGACGAGGATATCGCCCAGCGCACTAACCTCAAGGCGATGTTCTACTGGGGACATGCGGTCAACTCGCAGACCCGTGGTCCGGAAATGAAAAAGGCCATGAGTCAGCTCGAATTGATGGTCGTGGTCGATCCCTATCCCACCGTCGCCGCCGTGATGAACGACCGCACGGACGGCGTGTATCTGCTGCCCGCTGCGACCCAGTTCGAAACAACCGGCAGCGTGACCTCTACCAACCGCTCCCTGCAATGGCGCGACCAGGTCGTCGAACCGATGTTCGACTCCAAGCCCGATCACGAGATCATGTATCTCATGGCGAAGAAACTCGGCTTCGGCGATGAATTCACGCGCAACTACGCCATCGAAGACGGCCGTCCGGTGATCGAGGATGTGCTACGCGAGATCAACGCGGGCATGTGGACCGTGGGCTATACCGGGCAAAGTCCCGAACGCCTCAAGGAGCACCAGCAGAATTGGCACACCTTCAATTTCGATACGCTGAAAGCGGAAGGCGGCCCCGCCAATGGTGACTTCTATGGCTTGCCTTGGCCTTGCTGGGGGACGCCCGAATTCAACCATCCCGGCACGCCTCTGCTCTACGATATGAGCAAGTCCGTTAAAGAAGGGGGGCTCACGTTCCGGGCCCGCTTCGGCGTCGAACACGACGGCGAAGATCTGCTTGCCGACGGGGTTGCGAGCGAGGGGTCCGAGCTCAACGACGGCTATCCCGAGTTCACCGCCGACATGCTTAAGGACCTGGGCTGGTGGGACGATCTTACCGCCGAAGAAAAGACCGCTGCGGAAGGCAAGAATTGGAAAACCGATCTGTCCGGCGGTATTCAACGCGTGGCGATCGAGCATGGCTGCGCGCCCTTCGGCAACGCCAAGGCACGCTGCCGGGTATGGACCTTCCCCGACGAGGTGCCCAAGCATCGCGAGCCGCTTTATACCAGCCGGCGCGACCTGGTGGAGGAATATCCAACCTGGGACGACGTGGCGTCATTCTATCGTCTGCCGACGCTCTATCGCTCGATTCAGGAACAGGACTTCAGCCAGAATTTCCCGATCATCCTGACCTCGGGACGCCTGGTCGAGTACGAAGGCGGTGGCGAAGAAACTCGCTCCATGTCATGGCTCGCCGAACTACAGCAGGAGATGTTCGTCGAGATCAATCCGGCACAGGCCAACGACCTGGGCATCAAGAACGATGACATGGTCTGGGTTCACGGCCCCGAGGGCGGCAAGGTCAAGGTCAAAGCCATGGTGACGCCGCGCGTGGCCCGTGACGTGGCGTTCATGCCCTTCCATTTCGGTGGTATCTACCAAGGTGAAAGCCTGGCGGACAAGTACCCCGAAGGCGCACAGCCCTATGTACTCGGCGAGGCCGCCAATACCGCGACCACTTATGGCTACGACATAGTGACACAGATGCAGGAAACCAAATGCACGCTATGTCGGATCGAGAAAGCCTCCGCCTGATCGACGATGCTTGAAACGCCGGTGAGGGCGCGTACCTCGCCGGCCAGAGGAGAACACCATGGCTCAAATGAAATTTTTATGCGACGCCGAACGCTGCATCGAATGCAACGGCTGCGTCACGGCCTGCAAGAACGCCAACGAAACCGACTGGGGCATCCAGCGTCGCCGCGTGGTGACTCTGGACGACGGCAAGCCCTCCGAGGTCTCGATCTCGGTGGCCTGCATGCACTGCGACGACGCGCCGTGCATGGCGGTCTGCCCCACCGACTGCTTCTACAAGACCGATGACGGCATCGTTCTGCACGACAAGGACATCTGCATCGGTTGCGGTTACTGCCTCTACGCCTGCCCTTTCGGCGCACCGCAGTTTCCCAAGGAAGAAGCCTTCGGCGAACGTGGCAAGATGGACAAGTGCACCTTCTGTGCCGGCGGCCCCGCCGAGACCAAGGAAGAAGAATACGAGAAGTACGGCGCCAACCGTATCGCCGAGGGCAAGCTACCGCTGTGCGCCGAGATGTGTTCCACCAAGGCACTGCTGGCCGGTGATGCCCAGACCATTTCCGATATCTTTCGTGAGCGAGTGGTCTATCGCGGTCATAAAGACGGCGGCTGGTCATCAGTGGAAAAAGCACAGATGTCGGGTCCGGATGTCTCGGGCAATCTCGACGAGATGGCCTACGACGCCACCCGTGCCACACGTGAAGGGTGAGGAGAACGCTCATGCACACACTCATGCAATGCCTGTGGCGGCTGCGTATGATCGGTGCGGTGCTATTGCTGGCGGTGTTGGCCGCCAGCCTGGCTCCACCCTCATCGGCGGCTGAACCCGACGAAGAAATAGGACAGGCAGTCGGCACCGTGGACGCCGACACCTGGCGGCAGGTCAAAAGCGGCGAGAACTTCATTGACTCGCGCTATGACTCGACCTACAACCTCATCAACCCCAGCGGCGAGACCTGGCGTCAGATCCGCAACGAGTGGATTTCGCCCGCCGGCCTGATCGCCATCGGCGGCATGCTGGCGATCCTGATCATCTTCTATCTGATCGTCGGGCGCAACGACCTCGGCCACGAGCGCACGGGACGCAAGATCCTGCGCTGGACGGTTTTCGAGCGCTCATTGCACTGGACCGTGGCAACGTTGTTCATCGCCCTATCGCTGACCGGGCTGAACCTGCTGTATGGCAAGTTCGTCTTCCGGCACATCTTCGGCGATGTTTTCTGGGCCAACATGATCATGGGCTCCAAGCTGATCCACAACTACGCGGGCCCTGTCTTCGGCATTCTGCTGATCGTCATCCTCGCCAAGTGGCTCAAGGTCAACCTGCCCAAGAAGCATGACTGGGAGTGGTTCAAGCAAGGTGGTGGCATGGTGGGCGACAAACACCCCGATGCCGGTTTCGCCAATGCGGGCGAAAAAGCCTGGTTCTGGATACTCGCCAGTGTCGGCCTGCTGGTCGTGATCAGTGGCCTGGTGCTCGATTTTCCGATCTTCGGGCAGACCCGCGACAACATGCAGTGGGCCAACATGTTCCACGGTGTGACATCGTTGATCCTGATGACCGTGGCGCTCGGGCACATCTATATCGGCACCCTGGGCACCGAAGGCGCGCTGGAAGGCATGGCGACCGGCTATGTCGACGAAACCTGGGCCAAGCAGCACCACAACCTGTGGTACGAAGAGGTCAAGGACAACGCCGGGCAGCCCCAGCAAAGTGACCCGCCCGTCGGCGATGACACAGCGACGGCACACCGACCCAACTAGCACTCGCGTTCGAGACGACACCGCCCCCGGGCGGTGTCGCTCTTTGTTATGCTAGAAACATTCCATGATGACATCCCCAGCGAGGAGGCCCTCCCATGCAACATATCGACGTTGACACGCGTACTGAGATCGAGGCAGCCGCTTTCCGCCAACTGCTCGACCATCTGGACGCCAACAAGGACGTGCAGAACATCGACCTGATGATCCTGGCCGACTTCTGCCGTAACTGCCTCTCCAAATGGTTGGTGGCCGCCGCCAGCGAGCGGGGTATCGAGCTCGACTACGAGACCGCCCGAGAATACGTCTACGGCATGCCCTACAGCGAATGGAAAAAGCTCTATCAGGCGCCTGCTACCCCTGAACAGCTCGAAGCGTTGGATGCCCGTCAGCAGCGCAAGAAGGATACACACGCATGAGCGAGGCCGCGTTCGTTCCCCTCAAGATCGCCGTGCTGACCGTCTCCGATACCCGCACGGAGGAAACCGACCGTTCGGGCAACGCGCTGGTGGAACGCCTGGAACGCGATGGACATGAACTCGCCGACAAGCGCATCGTCGTCGATGACGTCTATCGTATCCGCGCGCTCGTCGCTCAGTGGATCGCCGACGACGGCGTGCAAGTCATCGTCACCACCGGCGGCACCGGCTTCACCGGGCGTGACTCCACTCCCGAGGCGGTCGAAGTGCTGCTCGACAAGCACATCGAAGGTTTCGGCGAGTTGTTTCGTCATCTGTCGTGGCAAGAAATCGGCAGCTCCACCGTGCAGAGCCGCTGCCTCGGCGGCCTGGCCAACGCGACCGTTGTGTTCTGCTTGCCAGGTTCCACCGGCGCCTGCCGCACCGCCTGGGACGGCATCCTTCATGAACAGCTCGACAGCCGCCATCAGCCGTGCAACTTCGCCAACCTCGTGATTCCCGGGAGAGGCCAGCATGGCTGAGCTGCAAAGCGTCGAGCGCGCGCTGGAGGCGTTGTTAAAAGACGTGAAGGCGGGAGATGTCGAACGCATCGATTGCGAGGCGGCGGCGGGCCGCGTGCTGGCCGAGTCGGTCACCGCTCGCCTCGACGTGCCGCCCGCCGATAACAGCGCCATGGATGGCTATGCACTACGCCATGCCGATGCCGGTCAGTGGCTGCCCGTCAGCCAGCGCATCGCCGCCGGCCACGCGCCCGAACCGCTGGCACCGGGCACCTGTGTACGCATCTTCACCGGCGGTGAGATGCCTCCAGGCGCCGACACGGTCGTGATGCAGGAACGCGTGGAGGCGCAAAACGCCCAGGCGCATATTCCCAGCGACATCACGCTGGGCGATAACGTGCGTCGCCGTGGGCGCGACGTGGGGGCCGGCACTCCGCTTCTGGAAGCAGGCACCCGGCTCGAGGCGGCCGCTTTGGGGCACCTGGCCGGCCAGGGCATCACGCGAGTCGACGTGTACCGTCGTCCGCGCGTGGCGCTGCTCTCCACCGGTGATGAAATCATCGAGCCCGGCCAATCGCTCGCGCCGGGGCAAATCCATAATTCCAATCGGCCCATGCTCTCGCGTCTGCTCGAGCGCTTCGGCGCCGAGTTGGTCATGCGCGAACACGTGCCCGATGACTTCGCGACCACCCAGCGCCTCCTGCGCGAGGCCGCCGAGCGCGCCGATGTCATCGTCACCACCGGCGGCGTTAGCGTCGGCGAAGAAGACCACGTCAAGCACGCGCTGGAATCACTGGGTCAGCTAGATCTGTGGCAGTTGGCCATGCGCCCCGGCAAACCCCTGGCACTGGGACGCATCGGCCAGGCGCGACTGGTGGGCCTGCCCGGCAATCCCGTATCCTGCTTCGTGGGCGCCTGGGTGTACCTCCGCCCTCTCATGGGCGCCCTGTTGGGTTGTCCGCACATGGCCGCGCTGCCCCGCCTGTGGGCACGCGCGGACTTCACCACGCACACGCAAGCGCGTCGCCACTACATGCGCGTGGGGCTCGAGTTTACCGCCGAGGGCATCGTCGCCCACGCCTTCGCCGATCAGAACTCGGCGGTGCTGTCCTCGTGCCTCGAGGCCGATGCCCTCGCGGTGGTACCCGAGCACACCACTCTCCACGAAGGCGAGCGCGTAGAGTGCCTGTGGCTGACGGACTAATACCACTGAAGACAAGGCCTAGTCAGCGCTCAACGTCTTATTGAGTGCCGGCCAGAGTCGCTGAAAATCATGCTCTAGTGCGGAGTAGTCGGCGCGCAACCAGGGCACCAGTTCCGCCAGGCGATTGGGGCCACTTAGACGGCGCCCCAGGCCCGCGATCGCCTGACAGGTGAAGTCGAAATCGGCGTAACGATTCAGCCAGTCGTCTTCGATAAGGGCGGGAATCATGGGTGCTAAGCGATTAGGGGCTCGCCCCTGGGCCTGGAGCACCCGGTAACAACGCGCAATCAAGGCGACATCGGCATGATCGCGCGCCACGAAATGATCCCACACCAGATCCAGGGCAATACCCACCACGCGCCGCTGTGGGCGTGGCGCGCGTTCTCGCACGCCACGGATCACAGCATGGTCATCGACCCAGGCATCCACACGACGATGATGGCGAATACCGCGCGCAATATCTGCCGCCCAATAGCCATCGGGATCGCCCTTGACGCCATCGGCAATCAAGTTGCCGTACAAGAAGGCGTCGTTGCCACCACGTGCCAGCCAGCCATGCGCAAGAAAATTCATCGAAGACCTAGAAAGAGTGCTTGAAGACGGTTCGTAGAGACCGTTCTTAAAGATAGTTCTTAAAAACAGTTCTTAAAGACAGTTGGTCGGCTTGGGCAATCCCGCCAGGCGCGCGCCCACCTTGGCAGGACTCTCGGGAAACAGCCGCATCAAGTGCAGGGAGCGGCCTTTATCGGGCCCCAGCGCCTGGCCGACGGCCTTGACCAAGGGCCGCATCGCTGGGGCATTCTCATAGCGTGCGTAGAAGGCCCGCAATACCTCGAGAACCTCCCAGTGCTCGAGCGTCAGTTCCCTGCCTTCTTCGGCGGCCAGCGCCTCGGCTACCGCCGGCGTCCAGGCCGCCAGATCGACCACGAACCCTTCGGGGTCGAGCCCGATGTCGCGGCCTTCCACCGTGATATAGCGTGTCGCTTGCGTGGTCGCCATCAGAACCAGCTCACCGTGCGTTGCACTTCCTCGGTCAGTGCCACGAAACCATCCATGTCGACGATGATCACGCGGGAATCGCAGCGCCCTGCCAGGCCACGCGACTCCAGATCCTCGCGCAGGGCGAACAGGCGCCCTTCCAGGCCGGGAAAATGTTGTACCTGTGCACTCACCGCGCCAAACACGCCATCTTCGATCAGCATCAACCCATCTTCCTCCCCCATCGTGCGCAGTACGTCCTGATGAACGGAGCTCGAACTCGGGGCACGATTGAGCAAGTGCAACAACATTCGCAGGTGTCTCCTAACAGCGCTACCCAGCTAGCATTCGGTACGGGCAACGTTCAGAAATTGAAGATTTGACGGTGACCGGCAAGTACCGTCGACAGTTCCGGCGTCGACACTTCAATCACCGGCAAGAGCAAATCGTCGCGAGTCAGCCCACGCGCCGCGAGCGAGTCGACATCGACATATAAACGCTCGATATCATACATCTCCAGCATCTCGAAGGTGCTTTGGGAGCCCTTCTGCCCCAGCGGCCCCGAGCCTTGGCCCTGGAGCAATGCCCAGACGCCATCCCCCATCAGCAACAACGAGACAGACTGACCGAAAGCCGCGCCCACCAATGCTAGATCGAGGGCCTCGCGTAGCCATAAACCGCCGTGCGGCGCATGACGTAGCATCACCAGAAGATCGCCGTGCGATGCCTCGGTTATCTCGGACATGACAATTCCCCGTGACATGAATGAGCGACGCCTTATTCAGGGCGCGAAGGTGATCAGCCGTTCGTGCGTCTGGCCGATATCGAGCAACTGACCCAGCCCCGTCAACTCGAAGGGAGGTTCGAGACTTGCCCCTCTCTTGCCGTGACGCTCGGCTTCGCGGGCATCGAGCAACCCACGACGCAGTGCCGCCGCCACGCAGACCTGCAAGACGGTTCCCTGCGTGCGCTGTAACTCACGCCAGGCATCGACGAGATGCGGCTCGTCCTGCGGCGGCGCCGCGAAGTGCGCAGCGTTATAGACCCCATCGTGATAGAAGAACACCGTACCGACACGATGTCCCCGTGCGATGGCGGCATGCGCGAAACGCAATGCAGAGTGCGCGGCCTGATGGCTATACGGACCTCCTAGCACGAGTAAGGCGTAACGCATCGAGAGTCTCCCATCACGGACATAGTGAATAGCACTATTGTCCTCGACGTAACGAGGTCAGGCAAATCATTGGAAGCACCACGCGCCATCGAGTCAGACAATCATTGACGCCAACCATGTTAGCGAGTATATTTTTAACAAGCTAACGTATAGCACATCTTTAGCTAGCGATACTGATCTGTTGATATCCCCAAACTTTGGCCGCCTTTCTAGGCGGCTTTTTTTTATGCCGCACCGCAACAGACGCGACTAATATGAGCGCCGTCAGGGTTTGTGCGAATCCTCTTTAGCCGTTACGAAATCCAGCTAAATTGAAAGTGTCTGTGTCGTAATGTACCGGCACACCTGCTGATTCGTGGAGGTTACGATCATGAGCGTTGCCCTGCTTTCCCCGACTAAACGTCCGCCAGCGTCGCTGGCACGGACCGAAACGGCCTGCTCATCCACGCTGTCGATCACCCATGGCGATAGAGTGGCCTTCTCGTGCTCAACGCCCAAGTGCGAGATAGGCTGCCTGGCGCGCCTTCGGCATGACCCGCATCTTCGGCATGACATTTTCGACACCGAAGATATCGCCAACACCCGACGCCGCGCGATTTTCTACACCCGCTGGCATGGGTTCGCCGAGCCTCTGCTGCAACTCTGGCGAGGATGAAAATGCCCTACGTAAAAGGCCCGCACCTTTCGAGGTGCGGGCCTTTGCCAAACAGGCGCGCAGTCGCGCCACGTGCCGAATCAGTCGTTAGACATGAACCCAAGAAGGGACAACAGGCTAATGAACAGGTTGTAGATCGACACGAACAGGGTAATGGTCGCCAAGATGTAGTTGGTTTCCCCTGCGCGATGGATGATCTCACTGGTCTGATACAGAATCGCCGCCGAAGAGAACAGCACGAAGCCTGCTGAGACGGCCAGTGCCAAGGCGGTGATATTGAAGATCATCGCCGCCACCATTGCCAGTACCAACACGATCGCCCCGGCGATCATGAAGTTACCCAAAAAGCTGAAATCCTTGCGGGTAATCAAGGCCACGGCCGATAGCCCGATGAACGTCGCGCCCGTCATCCCCAGCGCCGTCATCACCAGTTGCGCGCCATTGGGCATTGACAGGTAGAGGCTCAACATCGGCCCCAACGTGAAGCCCATGAAGCCCGTGAAAGCGAAGATCGACAAAATGCCCGCCGCCGAATTCGCGGTCTTATGAACCAGGAACATCAAGCCGTAGGCACCAATCATGAAGATGAAGATATTCATCTGCCCGATGCCCATGGCCATCGCGGTTCCCGCCATCACAGCGGAGAACAACAGCGTCATGGCCAAGAGCATATAGGTGTTGCGCAACACCTTGTTGGTACTGATTTCCGACCGCGTCGTCTGCTGGTCAGCAATCTGAGAAGTACGATATGCCATGGGATTTCTCTCCTCGGTGGCGCTGAAAACATAAGGTAAGACCTAGGATGCCCCGCTTGAGTTCCCACTGCAAGATGGATATTCAACGCCCCAACGTTGTTTTAACTCATTGAAAGCACAAAAAGTCTTGACGACTCAGCAAATGCTGGTAGTATACACCGCCGTAAGCCGGAGGGATGGCAGAGCGGTTGAATGCACCGGTCTTGAAAACCGGCGAAGGTTTGTAGCCTTCCCAGGGTTCGAATCCCTGTCCCTCCGCCATTACATTTAAACGCCCTGAGATTTCAGTAACTTACTGGTCTCGGGGCGTTTTCGTTTGGGATGTTACATCGAACCGTTACAGCGGCAACGGTTCGCTACCGCTCATTAGTGTGCCGGCTTCGATGAGCGTTAGCCTTCCCGTCGTAAAGGCGCCGGTATCGATGTAGTAGACGTTCCCTAGCCATGTGGGACGCTCCACGATGGTATGCCCCACCACCACGGCATCGATACCCCTGACCGGCGTCTCGTCGCCACGCCGGATGCGCGTTCTTCCCCAGAGCAGTTCCTGCGAAGGCGTTACGACGTCCCGCCAGTCCGCGGGTGGTTCGGCGTGAACGATACCGAGACGCTTACCGGCGACTGATATTTCGCGCGCATAGGGCATGCATGGCAAGGCTTGCTGGAGCAGCGTCTGCACTTCGGCCAATCCCGCCTCTAGCGCCCAAGTGCCACCGTTGATCATCCAGGCATCACGCGTTTTCAAGCTGCCCCTTTCCTCGCCCAGCAACGCGTCATACGCCAGCATTTCGTGATTGCCACGCACGGCGTAGAACCAAGGCTCGAGGGCGAGAGACAAACACTCGAGGCTATCGGCACCACGATCGATCAGATCCCCAACGCTGAACAGTCTATCGCGTTGACGGTCGAAACCGACCGCACTCAACGTCTCATGCAGCAACGCCAGTTGGCCGTGTATATCACCGACGATGAAATCGCGGCCGCGCTCATTGGGACCATGCCGTTGAAACACGCAAGCGGCTCCTTATCAACTAACAAAAACATCACAAGGATCGACTAAGTATCGCGAAACACCAGCTCTTCAACGTGCCTAAGATCATCACGCGAGTCGCTGCCTTCGCGCTCCAGTGCCTTCGCTAGCAGCTCATCGACGCTGGCACGCGGATGTGCCCCGGCCATCTCGACGCTTTCGAAATCACTCGCTTGGCATTCCGGACACCTTGCTTCCAGCGGCCGTCGCGTTGCCTTAATGAACACTTCAACCTGACAAGCACGACAACGATAGAGGCGCCGGTGGGGCATGGACATGAAAAACTCCGCAGGACAAAATAATTACTCAGCGTAGAACAAGATAATGTGCTGCGCGCTATTAAATTCACGTTCACTGACTCAGTGATAAAGCCTCAAACCGACCTTTGTTACCCGATTGCCTTCCACCGAACTGACGACCCAGTGGAAGCCATGCCAATCGACATCGTCCCCCACCACGGGATGGCCGCCGACGCGCAGCGAGACGAATTCACCCAGGGTCATGTTCTGCTCACCCGCGCTCAAGGTCAGCCCATAGGCATCCGCCACATCGCCCATGACGGCTTCCCCATCCAATGTAAAAGTACCGAAGAAGGCGCGCTCACGCTTAAGCGTAGCGTCTCCGTTGAACAATCGATTGAGCGCCGGCAGATCCTCGCTGCGCCCGATGACGCAAATGACATCGCCAAGTTTCAGCCGCGTACTGCCTTTGGCATGCAGCATGGTATGTTTACGAAACAGACCGGAGATCAGCGCACCCGACGGGAAACGCAGCAAGCGAATAGACACGTTCTCGAGCGCTTCGTTCTCGACCTTATAGACGAACATTTCATAATCGTTTTCCGGCAGCACGCCCAACGCACCGCGGCGATTGGGCGTTGTGCCGGCCGGCACTTCGACACGCATCCAACGCGCCACCCGCGCCAGGGAAGCCCCCTGCATCAATAGCGACATCAGCACCACGAAGAAAGCGACGTTGAAATACAGCGTCGCATTCTCGACCCCCGCGATCACCGGAAAGATGGCCAGCACGATGGGCACTGCCCCACGTAACCCCACCCAGGAAATGAAGCCGAGCTCCCGCCAGCGAAAACTGAAGAACGGCTTGAGCGAGACCAGCACAGCCAACGGGCGCGCCACGAAGATCAAGCCTAATGCCAAGACGGCGCCCGGCACGGCATAATCGATCATTTCACTGGGTGTCACCAACAACCCCAGCACCAGGAAAAGCCCTATCTGGCTCAACCACGCCAAGCCATCGTGAACCGGCAGAATATGCGTGAGATGCCGCCCCGGCTGGTTACCGATCATCAAGCCCGCCAGATAAATCGCCAGGAAACCACTGCCACCAGTCGCGCTGGTCAAGCCGAAGATGAAAAAGCCCGACGCCAGCGCCAGTAGCGAATAAAGTCCTGACGCTAGATCGAGCCAGCGCAGCAGCTTGGCCGCTAGCCAGCCACCGCCGACCCCGAACAGCAAGCCCAGCCCGAACTGCGAGACGAACGTTATTAGCGTGTGCCCGACACCGCTGGCACCGTTTACCAACACCTCCGCCAGGGTGATCGTCAGGAAAATCGCCATCGGGTCGTTGGTACCCGACTCGATCTCCAGCGTTGCACCCACCCGCTCGTTGAGCGTCACCCCCTGACCGCTGAGCATCGAAAAGACCGCGGCAGCATCCGTGGAGCCCACAATCGCGCCGACCAATAAACCTTCCACTAGGGAAAGATTGAATATCCAAGTCGCCAGCAGACCGACGAGCCCGCTGGTCACGAAGACCCCCAATGTCGCCAAGGAAAGCGCCGGCTTGAGCCCCACGCGGAACGTCTTGAGCCGCGTGCGCAAGCCGCCATCGAGGAGGATCATCGCCAGTGCCAGGTGCCCGATCAGGTAGGCAAGCGAATAATCGTCGAACTCGATGCCCAGCACGCCTTCCTCGCCGGCCATCATGCCCAACCCCAGGAACAACACCAGCAGTGGCACCCCGATGCGCGACGAGACGCGGCTCGCGACGATGCTCAGCGCGATGAGGAACCCCGAAAATAAAAAAAGGCTGTTGATGGTATCCACGACTAACGACTATCTCCCTAAATTCAAGGGCCTAGTATGCCATGTCCCGACGAGCCATGCTGTCACCTACATCAACCATGCAGGCTGCGATTTCAAGATATGCCAGTCGATATCACCCTGTAACCGCATGGCCCAGATCAGGGCGCGCATTCCCTGACGGTATTCGCCAAGCGCGACATCCGGCGACTGGCGTCGATAAGCGATAACAAAAGCATCTCGCTCAGCGGACCCCGTAATGAGCAATTCAGCCACACATAGATCGAACTCGAGCGGCGCCCACACCAGCGCCTCCCAGTCACTCCATAGCCAACCGGTGGCGCCGCACAGGAATTGATCGGCACGTAAATCGGGCAGGCACCACACCGCGCGTGACGGCACGGGAAAATCGGGGAGCGCCTCCCAATCGGCGCAGCGTGGGTGTCGCCTCAAAAAATCGTGCGCCCGTCGTGGCCACTGCGATAGCGGCCAGACCGTCTCCAGAGGATGCCCCCAGCCCGATACCGTTTCGCGATGCAAGTGCCCTAACTGGCTGCCCAAAAGTGCAGCGAACGCATTCCCCATCCGTGCCGGCGTACCATCGCTCCAGGGCAGGCTCCAGAGCGGCGTCTGGTGCAGCGCGCCCAGATACGTCAAAGGCAACGGCGGGAGCGGTAAATGTGTCGGCAAGGCACCGGCAAGACGCGTCAGCGCCTCGGGACAGCGCCAACGATCGAAGCCAAAAAGCCGCTCAATACCTTGCCAGAAAGGGTCCTGGGCAGGATGCGTGCGTGCCAACTTGAGCAACTGCGGCGCTTCATTGCACGTACGCCACAGCCAATTGGCGCTATCATCCCAAGCCAGTGGCAGTGCAGCGAGCGCATGACCGGTGAAGACCTCGATACGATGCGTCAGTGCGGGATCGGGATACATGCATACTCCTGACAGCCCAAGCGATAGCGAGATGGCGCCCCCCTGCACGACTGGGCAGTCGCCACCGTATCAGGATACAATAATCATCTCTGGATAGGGGTGCCCATCACGCAATGGGCTGAGAGCGCCATGCGCAACCCTGGAACCTGATCCGGTTAACACCGGCGGAGGAAATACCAGAGCGTGCCGTCGGCACGTCCTTCGCCCCATTCATGGAGCTTTGATGACGTCCCTCGGTTTTTCGCTTTCCCGGGCACGGCTCGCCTTCTCGGGACAATGGCTATTCGATGGCCTTTCGGCCGACTTCGCGCCCGGCAGTTGGACGGGGCTGCTCGGCCGCAGTGGCAGTGGCAAAAGCTCCTTGCTACGCATGATCGCCGACCTGCCCATTCCCGATACCCATGATTTGGCCCTCTCCACCGGGGATCAGCGCCCGTTGGCCGGCCGCTTGGCGTGGATGGCCCAGCAGGATCAGTTGCTTCCCTGGCGCAAGGTCATCGACAACGTACTGCTCGGTCCTGCGCTGCGCGGGCGCCCCACCGCGGCGCAACGTCAACGCGCCATGGCCCTGCTCGACGACGTCGGCCTCAGCGACAAGGCCGAACAATGGCCCAAGACGCTCTCCGGCGGGCAACGACAGCGAGTGGCGCTGGCACGCACGCTCTTCGAGGATGCGCCGGTGGTGTTGATGGACGAGCCCTTTTCCGCTGTCGACGCCATTACGCGCCTGGAACTGCATGAGCTCGCCGCGCGCCTGCTGGCCGGGCGCACCGTATTATTAGTCACGCACGATCCGCTCGAAGCCCTGCGCCTGAGCGATCGCATCCTGATACTCGGCGGTCAGCCGGCATCGTTGCGCGACTTCGAGGTTCCCGGCGGGCAACGTCCACGTGCTCTCGACGCCCCCGACGTGCAGCGCATGCAATCGCAATTGGTGGCACGCCTTCACGCGCCCCATGGCGATCCCGAGGGGAGCGTCTCATGAGCATACTCAAGCGTTTCTGGCCCGCTTTTTTAGGGATTCTCTCCCTACTCGGGCTTTGGCAAGCACTCGTCGTCATCACCGGTGTTCCCGGCTATGTACTGCCCTCACCGCTGGCCGTCATGCAAGCGTTCGCGGCGCACCAGCAACTGTTGTGGCATCATGCCGGTATCACGGTGATCGAGATCGTCGCGGGGCTGCTCATCGGGTGCATCAGCGGGCTGGGCACCGCGCTGGCCCTGGCGCGCTTTCATGGCTTACGGCGTACCCTGTTGCCGATACTGCTGATCAGCCAAGCCGTGCCCTTATTCGCCCTCGCGCCGATTCTCATGCTATGGCTAGGTTATGGGATGACCGCGAAAATCGTCATGGCCACGTTGATCATTTATTTCCCGGTCGCCTCGACATGCTACGACGGCCTGCGCCAGACGCCTCAAGGATGGCTGGACCTAGCCCAGACACTAGGGGCCGATCGTCGACATCGGCTGTTGCGCATTCAACTGCCCGCTGCTTTACCAGCGCTGGCATCGGGTATGCGCATGGCCGCCAGCGCCGCCCCCATCGGTGCGGTGATCGGCGAATGGGTCGGTTCGAGCCAAGGTCTTGGCTACTTGATGCTCAATGCCAACGCGCGCATGCAGGTCGACCTGATGTTTGCCGCTCTGCTGATTCTCGTCACCTTCGGGGTGGCGCTCTACTTCACCACCGATGCCGTGATGCGACGTCTCATGCCCTGGCACGAGGACCGCACCGGCGCTACTAGCTGACAACCACCCAGGGGCAGCGCACGCCATCGCATGGCAATGTCCCATACGCCGCCTTTCACGGCGATAACGATAATGCCCGCCACGTTTCAATGGGCGGGGATCCGCAGGAGAACATCACATGCTACGTTTGACTCGACGCCTCATGGGAGCTTGCCTTGCGCTGGTATTGATCGCTCCCGGCCCGACATGGGCCGCAGATGATGACACTTCGGGGACGACCTCCCTGAAGGTCATGCTCGACTGGTACACCAACCCATCGCACGCCCCTCTGGTCATCGCCCAGCAACGCGGCATCTTCGAACGCCACGGGCTCGATGTGGAACTAATCTCGCCCGCCGACCCCAGTGTTCCGCCCAAGCTGGTCGCCGCCGGCAAGATCGATATGGCCATCAGTTATCAGCCTCAGTTGCACCTACAAGTCGATCAGGGCTTGCCGTTGGTACGCGTGGGCACGCTGATCGCAACGCCGCTCAACATCACGCTGGTGCGCGCCGACAGCGATATCGAAAGCATGAAAGACTTGGCCGGCAAAAGTATCGGCTATTCGGTAGGCGGCGTCGAGGAAGTGCTGCTCAATGCCATGCTCGAGCACAATGGCGTGGCGCCGGATGACGTCGAGATGGTCAACGTCAATTTCGCGCTGACACCGGCGCTGATCGGCGAAAAAGTCGATGCCGTCACCGGTGCATTTCGCAACTTCGAACTGGCTCAAATGGCGCAGGAAGGCGTCAAGGGCCGCGCCTTCTATATCGAGGAAGAAGGCGTTCCCACCTACGATGAACTGATTTTTATCGCCAATCGCGACACCCTGGATGCACATCGCGATGCCTATACACGCTTCATGGCCGCCATCGAAGAAGCCACGGCGTGGATTATCAATCACCCTGATGAGGGCTGGGAAGCTTTCAAAGCCTCCGATCCGGCGCTCGACACCCCGGTTAACGAGAAGGCCTGGTACAACACCATTCCACGCTTCGCCTTGCGGCCTGCCGCCCTCGACGGCCAGCGTTACGAGGCCTTCGAGTCGTTTCTGCTCGAGCGCGGCCAGATCAAGGCCAAGAGTCCGCTGTCGCGTCTCGCTGTCGATCTCAGCCAACCGTAATTCTCAGCCACCGGGCACCTGAGGGAACGTTTCTCTCAGGTGGCCGGCGCGCCATTTCATGACGCTAGAAAGCGTGCCAAGGCCTTCTGGAACGCCTCGGGCTGCTCGGCATGCAGCCAATGCCCGGCATCGGGAATGGTCTCGATACGCGCTTCGGGCAACACCGATTCGACCGCTGGCAAGGCGTCGTCGTCAACGTAGTCGGAGCGCTCGCCACGCAGGACCAGCGTCGGCCCCGTATAGGTGCCTTCACCCTCCGGCACCGCGACGATATGGGCGTAGTCTTCTTCAATCTCGTCGAGTCCCACGCGCCACACCAGCGTGGCATCCTTGCCACGAACCAGATTGGTCGCCAGGAACTGCCGCGTCGCCGGGGTCTCGACGAATTCCGCCATGATCCGATCGGCTTCCTTGCGGTCCGAAGGCGGCTGCCGCTCGACCGCACGCATAGCCTTGAAGATCGCTTCGTGTCCGTGCTCGTAAGCAATTGGTGCGATGTCGGCGACGATCAAGCGCGCTACACGTTCAGGCGCTTGACGCGCCAACGTGATAGCGACCTTGCCGCCCATCGAGTGCCCTAGCAGATCGCAGCTCCCGACCTCCAGACGCTCCAGCAGGGCCTCGACGTCCGCCGCCTGGGCAGCATAGCCCATGCCGGCTTCATGGGGAGATTTTCCATGGTTGCGTAGATCAACGGCGATCACGCGACGGCTGTCCTGCCAACGCTTGATATGCGAGCGCCAGTTATCGGCGCTTCCGAACAAGCCGTGCAACACCACCAGTGGGCGCCCGGCACCACCGGTATCGACATGATGTAATTCCATAATTTGCCTCGTCAGCCACTCAAGTCATGCCGGCATGATACCAGAGGCGTTTCAGGCATTGCGTCCTGATACCGGTTCGGAGGCATCGGCGACATGTGCCAGGCGACGCGTCACCGCTCCCAGCAGCACGCCATACAACGGCAGGAAGAAGGCCAGGCTGATACTCAGCTTGATGGCATAATCCACCCAGGCGATTTCGACCCAGTGCGCGCTCATGAACGCATTGGGCCCATTCCAAAAGGCGATGGCAAAAAACGCGAAGGTATCGGCCAGGTTGCCCAATAGCGTCGAAAACGCCGGTGCCACCCACCAGGCGCGCAGCCGCCGCATCCGATCGAAGACGTGAATGTCCAGCAACTGCCCAAGCACATAGGCCATGAAACTCGCCAGGGCGATACGCCCCACGAACAGGTTCCAATCACCCAGCGCCGAGGCTCCCTGGAAGGCACCGTCCTGAAACAGTACCGAGACCACGTAGGAAATCAGTAAGGCAGGCAACATGACGCGCGCGATGGTCGTGCGCGCCCGGCGTTTCCCGAACAACCGCACGGTCAAGTCCGTGGCGAGAAAGATGAACGGAAAGCTGAACGCTCCCCAGGTGGTGTGCACACCAAACATCGAAAACGGCAATTGCACCAAGTAATTGCTGGCCGCGATGACGATGATGTGGAAACTCACGAGCCACCCCATCAAGCGGCGCGCCTGGCGAGAGTCGAGGGCAAACATGTAACACCTTTTTAGTTGCCGAAAGAGGCCGAGGGGTAAGGGAACCCTCAAGGCAGGACGGCGCGAGAGACGCCGAGCAAAAGCGGCAAAATTGTAAAGGGTTTCACCGACACCGACCAGTACTTACACCACTAGTTAGACGCCAACAGATCACTCGTCGACGGCCGTAACATCAAGTGACCAGGGAACTAACTGCGTAACTTCAATGCCTTATGAATAGACAAAGATTACAGCAGGCTACCACACCATAGTGGGCCGACGATCCCCCGACCCCAAACGATGAAATACCGTTGAAGACTATCTTGGACAGGGCTGGCTAAGTTATTGAAGATTCGCTAAATCAAGAATGAGTAACAGGGAATGACCGCTTGTCCAATGGGTGAAAGGATACACCTGACATGGACGGTCATTCGACACCGAGCATCCCATTGCTGCGGGGCGCTTCATCCCTCGCCCTTCGGCACATCGCCAATCCCAATGTAGGAGAGACAATATGCGCCAGCTCCAGCCTGCCTCCGCCCTGATCGACGCCGGTTACAGCGCTATCGACAAGGGCACGACGCTACTCAAAGCCATGGCCAACGAAAACCGCCTGCGCATCCTGTGCCTGCTCGACGACGCGGAGCTTTCGGTCACCGAGCTGAACCGCAAGCTCAACCTCAGCCAGTCGGCGCTCTCGCAGCACCTGGCCATCCTGCGCCGCGAGAATCTGGTGGTCACACGCCGTGCCTCGCAGACCATCTACTATTCACTGGCCGGCGATGAGGCCCGAACGGTGGTCGATTCACTCATCGCGCTCTACGGTAAATCCCGCTAAAAACCCCGGCAGCGGCTCAGCGCCGCTGCCAACCGCTAGCTTCCAGGCGTTCCATGACGCGATCCCCGAGACGCTCGACGCCCATCGAAGCTCCCACGCCGACACGCTGCAACAGCGAATGGCGCGGTTCTAGCGTCACATGCAGGACCCGCGCCTCCATCATGCGCGTCGCAAGATAGCCATCACTGGTGGCAATCTCATCGATCAAGCCATCCTCAAGGGCCTGGCGGCCATACCAGATTTCGCCAGTCGCCACCTTGTCGATATCCAGCGCCGGACGCCGCTCACCGACGTAACGCTTGAAGAGATCATGGGTTTCCTGCAAATCGTCGAGAAACTTGGCGCGGCCTTCGTCGGTATTTTCCCCGAGCACGGTCAAGGTCCGCTTGTAACGCCCCGCCGTGAGCAGCTCCACATCGATATCGTGCTTCTTGAGCAGGCGATGCACATTGGGCACCTGCGCGACCACGCCGATCGATCCGATAACGGCGAACGGCGCCGCGATCAAGCGATGCGCGCAGCAGGCCATCATGTAGCCCCCGCTGGCGGCGACCTTATCCACGCACACGGTAAGATGCGCCCCCGCATCACGCAGCCGGTCGAGCTGGGCCGCGGCGAGTCCATAGGAATGCACCAGACCGCCGCCTGAGGTGAGACGCACGACCACTTCATCTTCGGCCTGCAATTCACCCAGCAACAGCGAGACCTGCTCTGCAAGCTGTGGGGTGCGTGACGCCTTGAGATCGCCATCGAAATCGAGCACCCATACACGCGATGCCACCTCGTCAGGGGTGTCATTCTTTCCTTTGCGACGTGCTTTTTCCTGCTTGCGTAACATCTTTTGTGCGCGCCGCCGCTGTGCTGGTGCCATGGCAGCCAAGCGCAACGATTCACGCCGCCGCCGCTGGCGCTCATTCAACGCCACCACGCGCAGACGGGCATCCTCGCCTTGTCCGCTGGCGCGCTGCTTGAGGGAGACCACCAGCACAACCAGAACGCCCAGGGCGATGACCAGTGTCGCCAACTTGGCGGCGAACAAGGCGTATTCCGCTATCCATTCAATCACGTCGCTTCCTCATGCTTGGATGACAATCGATGCAGCTCTTGTATGAAACATTTGTTTGAAATAGGCTGGGAGCTTCCATCAACACCACAGAGTGACCGATCATGGCCGACGCCAGTACCGTCATCGAAAAACTTCAGTCGCGCTTCGATCCTGCCGCCGCACGGGGCATGAATGATATTTTCCAGTTCCACATCAGCGACGCCGAAGACTATTACCTGCATGTTCAGGACGGCACCCTGGACGTCCAACAAGGCGAGCACGACGACCCTTCCGTCAGCCTGACCACCGACACCGAAACGTTGAAAGGCGTAATGAACGGCGAGATCAACGGTATGCAAGCCTTCATGAGCGGCAAGCTAAAGGCCGCCGGCAATGTCATGCTGGCCACCAAGCTCACCAGCCTGTTCCCCAGCGGCTAATTCTTCCCTCTCCGCATTTCCACGCCATGACATCTCTCAGCGCATCGCCACTGCGCTGAGGTGCGTCTCGATCAACTGACGCGAGATCGAATGGCTGGGGGGCAGCTCCGGCAAATGACGCGGCGTGAACCAAGCGGCATCGGCGATTTCTACGCCATCGATGCGGATGCGCCGACTGGCCGCTTCGGCGAAGAACCCCAGCATCAGTGAATGCGGAAACGGCCATGACTGGCTGCGAAAGAAACGGACCCGACCGATCTCGACCCCGACTTCCTCGTGAACTTCACGGCGCACGGCGTCCTCAGCAGTTTCCCCCGGCTCGATGAACCCCGCCAGGGTGGAGTAACGCCGCGCAGGAAAACGCGCGTTGCGCGCCAGCAACAGGTCCCGTCCATGGGTAACCAAGGTAATAATGCACGGCGAGATACGCGGATAGCTGCGATGACCACACGCTTTGCACTGCATGGCAAACTCGTGCGATAGACGCTGCATCGGTGTTCCGCAGCGCCCACAAAAACGATGATCGCGCGCCCAGGCCGACACCTGCAGCGCCGTGGCCAATAGATCGCCCTGCGCAGCAGGCAAGCGCGCTAGCCAATCACGCGCTGCAGGCCAGCTCGCCTCGCCACTCTCGTGCGCCATCGCAACCGGCAAGCCTTGCCACATTCCCAGCGGCATAGCCTGCTCCGGCCAGGCACCGGGTGACTGAAGAATGCCCGCCTCTTCACCGGGGGCGATGCCCGTCTCGCCGAAACGAATCCAATAACCCCAACGCGGCGTTTCCGCGCCGGGCAACTCTCTCACGAATGCCGGTGTCGAAGTGGTCGTCATGACGGCCCCTGCGTCGCCTCGTCCAATGCATCCCAATGACACTCGCCCGCCGCCTGGCGAATGCTATCGAGCTTGGTTCGATGGGCATTCAATTCTGCTTCGCTGAGCCGCGTCACCGCCAGCGTCAGCCCCTCCCGCGCCACGCGCCGAATGCCGCTGACGCTATTCGCGTCATCCGCATCGCCGCCAGCGGCAGCTTCGACGCCGGCTAACGAAAGTGCCGTCTGCCCCCCGGTCATCGCCAGGTAGACATCGGACAGAATTTCCGCATCCAGCAACGCGCCGTGGAGAACCCGGCGACCGTTATCGATACCATACCGCTTGCACAGCGCATCCAGGCTATTGCGCTGCCCAGGGTGCAGCTTGCGCGCCATACCCAGCGTATCGAGCACACCGCAGTGCTCGGCGACCGGCCCCAACCGCGGCCCGCCACGTTTGTTCTGTAGCAAGCCGAATTCATGATCGATGAAGCCGACGTCGAACGCCGCGTTGTGAATCACCAGCTCGGCGCCGCGGATATACTCCCAGAAGGCATCGGCAACATCCGCGAACACCGGCTCGTCGGCGACGTGCTCATTGGTGATGCCGTGTATCTCCACGGCCTCGGGCTCGATATCGCGCTCGGGGTTGATGTATTGATGGAAGTTGTTGCCGGTCAGTCGGCGATTGACCACCTCCACCGCCCCGATCTCGATCAGACGATGACCTTCCTTGGGGTCGATGCCGGTCGTTTCAGTGTCCAGTACGATCTGACGCATTGCTTACTCTTCTCCTGCCATGGTCCGCCGCTGAGCCGCCTGGATATCGTCGGTGGCGGCGTTAGCGAGCGTATCGGCCAGTTCGTTACCTTCGTGGCCACTGTGTCCTTTGACCCAGTGCCATTCGATGCGATGGCGCTGAGTTTCCTCGAGTAGTTCACGCCACAGCTCGGCGTTTTTGACTGGCTGTTTGGCGGCGGTCTTCCAGCCACGCTTGATCCAGCCATGGACCCACTGGGTAATCCCCTTGCGCAGGTACTCGGAATCGGTCCATAGCGCCACTTCGCAGGAACGCGACAAGAGCCGCAGCGCCTGAATCGCGGCCGTCAGTTCCATGCGGTTGTTGGTGGTCTCGGCCTCGCCGCCGTTGAGAGTTTTCTCGTGCTGACCGTAACGCAGCACCGCCCCCCAGCCGCCGGGGCCAGGGTTACCGCGACAGGCGCCGTCGGTATAAATGGTCACGTGGGGCATGTCGCCCACGCTGGGAGTGTCAGTCAACCTCGGCCATCCTATCGTCGTGGGCGTGCGTGGCGTGGCGCGAACGCCCGCCGTGATCGCGATGAAGCGCGGCGGGGCCGAGCCAATTGCCCGCCATCGAATCGCGGCGCAGCGAGGTGCGCAGCGGCTGTACAGGGATCTTCTTACGCCGGGCCACGATCAGATAACACCCCCCAAAGGGCAGGTTATAGCGACGCCCCAGCGTTTCGAGCCCCAAGTTATGAATATGCCCGCCGGGCAGGCGAAAGCCGCAGTAGTCTACGCGGTCGATCTCGAAATCGACAAACGCCAGCCACTCCCGAAGCCGACCGCTGCGACGCCAGTGTCCCTTGCAGGGCCAACGACGCCGATTGGCAGGGGACAAATGCCCCAGGGCATCGGCACCGAAGGGGTTCCAGCCCATCATGACCAGCAAGCCATCATCGCGCGTGACCCGTGCGGCCTCGCGCACCAGATGGTGCGCGTCGGGCATCACCTCCAACAGATGATGCACCAGCACGAGATCGAGGCTTTCATCGGCAAGCGGCAAGGCGCTGGGATCGCACACCAAGGTAGCATCATCCTGAGCCAAGGCGCGCGTCGGCGCCCAACTCATCGCATGGCGAATGGGGCACATATCGGTCAACCGCGAGGCCATGCCGAGTTGCAGGCTGTGGGATCCGAAGCGCGACTCGCAGAGCGGGCCCAGACACGCACGCTGTGCCTGCCATAAGGCAACGCCGTCCTCGGAGCCCCAGAAGCGACGCCCCTCGCGGACGGCGTGCGCCAGCGTCATTGTCATGTGCGAATTTGACACGGTGGCCCATTCCCCCCAAGGTTGTCGCATTTTACGCTGCCGTCCGCCATCGCATATGCGTGTGCCGTGGTGACGATAGGCGTGTTTCCGACGTTTGCCGAGGTCTAGCGTATTATGTTGACCGTGATTCCAATTCCCGCGTTCCAAGACAACTATATCTGGCTGCTCCGTCAGGATGCCAGCGATAAGGTAGCGATCGTCGATCCCGGCGACGCGCAACCCGTCATCGAATACCTGGAGCATGAAAACCTGAATCTAGTGGCGATTCTGGTCACCCACCATCATCACGATCACACCGGCGGCATCGAAACGCTGGTCAAACGCTACGGGCCGCGCGTGATAGGCCCTGACAATTCGGCCATCCCCGCCGTTGAAGAAGCCGTTGGCGACGGCGACGACTTCCGCGTGCAGGGTCGGCGCTTCGAAGTCTTCGAAGTCCCTGGCCATACGCTCGACCATATCGCGTTCTATGCCCCCGGAACGCCGGGGCTGCTGTTCTGCGGCGACGTGATGTTCTCGGCCGGGTGCGGGCGCTTGTTCGAAGGTGAGCCAGCGCAAATGCAGCGCTCACTCGAACGCCTCGCGGCATTGCCCGACGACACCATGGTGTTCGCGGGCCACGAATATACGCTGGCCAACTTGCGTTTCTCCCAAGCCGCCGAGCCCGACAACCCCACGCGGGATGCCTATCTCGAAGAGTGCGAAAAAGCACGCCGGCTAGAACGCCCCACGCTGCCCACCAACATCGGCGTCGAGCGCCAGATCAATCCCTTCTTGCGCATCGACCAACCCGGCCTGCTCAGCGCAGTGGCCGAACAAGGTAACGCCGACGACGCCAGCAGTGCCTTCGCCACGTTGCGCGAATGGAAAAACCGTTTCTAGCAACGCCATCACCGGCTGCCGTCTAAGTCTTCGAGAGGTTTGCTTCCCATGCACGTTCGATCGACCCGCCGCCAAGTCCTTGGCTTGGCGGGAGGTCTTTTCCTGACCACCTTGCCCCTGCCCGCGCTAGCGGCCAGCGGCTCACCGACCGGCGACGACGCGGCTACATCGGCGAATCATGCGACCTTCTGGCAAGCGCTGGAGCTTCAAAGCGCCGTGCAGGCCGATACCTGGACGCGCCTTAAACGCGGCTTCGGACTGCCCCACGACATCGAAAATCCGCGCGTCAAGGAATGGCTCGACTATTTTGCCGCGCATCCTCAATACGTCTCGAGCATGGCCCAGAATGCGCGCCCCTGGCTACGCTGGGTCACCCGGCAGCTCGAAGCACGCGACATGCCCACCGAGCTGGCTCTACTGCCTTTCATCGAAAGCGCTTACGATCCCACCGCCGCCCATCCCGGTGGCGCCTCAGGTCTATGGCAGTTCATGCCAGGCACTGGTGAGGCCATGGGCCTGACCGATACATGGTGGTATGACGGGCGTCGCGATGTCGTAGCCTCTACAGGCGCCGCTCTGGACTATCTGCAGACACTCGCCACACAGTGGTATGACGGCGATCTCGAGCTTGCCCTGGCGGCTTACAATGCTGGCGCGGGCACAGTCAATCGCGCGCGTGAGCAGGCCGCCGCCCAAGGCAAGCCCATCGATTACTGGCACCTTTCGCTGCCCAATCAAACCATGGACTATGTGCCCAAGCTGCTGGCGTTGGCGGCGGTGGTGTCCGACCCACAGCGTTATGCGGTCACCCTGCCCGATATTCCCGATCGCCCTGCCATCGCCCAGGTAAAAGCCAAGGGCCAACTCGCGCTGACCGATGCCGCGCGACTCGCCGGGGTCAGCGAGTCACGCCTGCGCGAACTCAACCCGGCCTTTCGGCGCGAGGCGACACGCCCCGATCAGAACGCCAAGCTGGTGATTCCCGCCGACAGCCGCCAGCGCTTTCTCGCCAAGCTCGATACGCTGCCCGCCGAGAAGCGTCAGGCCAAGGCGCATTACGTGGTCAAACGCGGCGATACGCTCTCCGGCATCGCCGCACGTCATGACATTCCCGTCAGCGTATTACGTCAGCAGAACGCGCTCAGCGGCGATTCATTGCGCATCGGGCAGTCACTGGTGGTCCCAACCGCTGGTTCTTCTCCTAGCCTTGCCAGTCGCGATGCCACGCGCGAAGTCAGGGTCAAGCCGGGCGACAGCCTGTCGCGTATCGCGGCGCGCCACAACGTCAGCGTCGGCGACCTGGCACGCTGGAACCAACTCGATCGAAGCGCTTATCTGCAACCCGGGCAACGCCTGACATTGCGCCAGGCTTCGCGCTGAGCGCATTGAGCGATACCTCTACTCAGCGCGACACCGCTGGGGTAGGCTAGCGAGCGGGCCGGTGCTTCACCGGCCTCTGCGCATCTTGCTTCAAGGAATCGGTTGATGCCCTCGTTCGCTTTCAACTTGCTGTTGGGTTCTTGCCTATGGGCGATTAGTTTCGCGTCGCTGGCCGTGCCGGCCACCGACGTGCCAACCGTCGCGGGGATTTCGCTCTACGACGCGCCCGCACTGAGCGATGACTTCTCGCACCTGCCCTACACCAATCCGGATGCCCCCAAGGGCGGCGAAATGCGGCAAGCCGCACAGGGTAGCTTCGACTCGACCAACCCCTTCATCATCCAGGGCAATCCGGCCGACGGCCTGAATCACGTCTACGACACCTTGATGGAAGCCAGCGCCGATGAGCCCTTCACCATGTATGGGCTGCTCGCAGGCGGCATCCGCCTCGACCCCGATCGCCACTGGATGGAAATCGACCTGCGCCCGGAAGCGCGTTTCCACGACGGCCACCCCGTGACCGCAGAAGACGTGGTATTCAGCTTTCGCCTGCTGCGTGACGAAGGCCAGCCGTTCTATCGTGCCTACTACGCCGATGTCGACAAGATCGAAGCGCTGGATGACGACACCGTACGTTTCGAATTCAGCGACAACAATTCGCGCGAGTTACCCTTGATCCTCGGCCAACTCCCGGTGCTGCCCAAACACTATTGGGCCGCGCGCGACTTCGCCGCGCCGACGCTGGATAAGCCGCTGGGGTCCGGCCCCTACGCAGTCGAAAGCCTATCCCCAGGTCGGCGTATCGTCTATCGCCGCGTCGAGGACTACTGGGGACGCGACCTGCCCATCAACCGCGGCCGTCACAATATCGACCGTCTAGTCTACGACTACTACCGGGACCAGACCGTGGCGCTGGAGGCCTTCAAGGCCGGCAATCTCGACCTGCGACGCGAAAGCAGCGCCAAGAACTGGGCCACCGCCTACGATACCCCCGCTCGCGCGGAAGGCTTCATCAAGCGCATGGTCATCCTCGACGCTCAGCCTGCCGGGATGCAAGCCTTCGTCATGAACCTGCGGCGCGAGAAATTTCAAGATCGCCGCGTGCGCGAAGCATTGACCTTGGCCACTGACTTCGACTGGCTCAACACGCACCTTTTCTACGGCGCCTACGAGGAAACTGATAGCTACTTCGAAAGCTCCGAGATGGAGGCCAGCGGCCTGCCAAGCGACGCCGAACGCGCGCTACTCGCGCCCTACCGGGACCGCTTACCGCAGGACGTCTTCGACACCCCCTTGCCCGCGCCCCGACCCGAGGGGCTGCGACCGCGCCTGAAAAAGGCACTGGGGCTGCTGCGCGACGCCGGCTATGAAGTCCAAGACGGCACGCTGATCAACCGCGAGACCCAGCGACCGCTGCGCCTCGAATTTCTGCTCTACGACACCCAGTTCGAGCGCGTGACCCTGCCGCTGATCCAAAATCTCGAGCGCCTCGGTATTCAGGCCAACCTGCGCGTGGTCGACGTCAACCAATTCCTGACGCGCCAGCGCAACTTCGATTTCGACCTGATCCTCGGCAGTTTCCCGCAGTCCGCCAATCCGGGTAACGAACAGCGTGAATTCTGGACCAGCGACTACGCCGACGCGCCCCGCAGCCGCAACTTGATCGGGCTGCAGAACCCTGCCATCGACGGCCTCGTCGACAGCCTGATCCGCGCCGACAGCCGGCAGGCACTAGACGCTGCCGCACGCGCTCTCGACCGGGTGCTGCGCTGGGGTTTCTACGTCATTCCTCAATGGCACCTCGACGGCACCCGCGTGGCGCTGTGGGACAAGTTCGGCTATCCCCAGCCATTCCCCGAATATACCTTCGATCTATCGAGCTGGTGGGTCGATCCACAGCGTGCGTCGCGGATAGAACAACGCCAACGCGGCGAACGCTAAGGAAGGATATCGACCATGGCCAACTACGTCCTACGCCGCCTGCTACTGATGATCCCCACCCTGCTGGGCATCCTGCTGCTCAACTTCATTATCGTGCAGGTCGCGCCGGGCGGCCCCATCGACCAAATGCTGGCGCGTTTCGAGGGCATGGACAGCAACGCCAGCACGCGCCTGGAAGGCGGTGGCGAGACCTCCAGCGGCGACACTCGCAACGCGCGCGGCATCGACCCACGTCTCGAAGCCGCACTGGAGAAGCAATTCGGCTTCGACAAGCCCCCGGTGGAACGCTTCTTCGGCATGCTGGCCGATTACGCCACCTTCGATCTCGGCGATAGCTTCTTTCGCGGGCGGCCGGTGATCGACCTGATCGTCGAACGCCTGCCGGTGTCCATCTCGCTAGGACTCTGGACGACGCTGCTGGTGTATTCGATCTCGATACCGCTCGGCATACGCAAGGCCTTGCGTCACGGCTCGCGCTTCGATGTCTGGACCTCGGGGCTGATCATCGTGGGATACGCCGTGCCGGGGTTCTTGTTCGCTATCTTCCTGATCGTGGTGTTCGCCGGCGGCAGTTATCTGGACTGGTTTCCACTGCGAGGGCTGACCTCGCCGGACTTCGCCGATCTGTCGTGGTGGGGCAAGATCCAGGATTATTTCTGGCACATCGCGCTGCCCGTGCTGGCCTCGGCGATCGGCAGCTTCGCCACGCTCACCATGCTGACCAAGAACAGCTTCCTCGATGAAATCCATAAACAATACGTACTCACCGCACGCGCCAAAGGCGCCGGCGAAGGCCGCGTGCTCTACGGACACGTGTTCCGCAACGCCATGCTGATCATCATCGCGGGGCTTCCCTCGGCATTGGTGGGCATCTTCTTCACCGGATCGCTGCTGATCGAGGTCATCTTCTCGCTCGACGGCCTCGGACTGCTCGGCTTCGAGGCCGTCATGCAGCGCGATTACCCGGTCATTTTCGGCACCCTGTATCTTTACACCTTGATCGGGCTGGTGCTCAAGCTGATCTCGGATCTCACCTATGTGTGGGTCGACCCGCGCATCGACTTCGCGACGCGGGAGGCATGATGACACTTCGCATGCGCGCACGCCCGTCTCCCATCGCCCGCCGCCGCTGGCAAATCTTTCGCGGCAACCGGCGCGCCTGGTGGTCGCTCTGGGCCTTCGCCCTGCTGTTGATCGTCAGCCTGGGCGCCGAGTTGATCGCCAACGACAAACCCATCGTCATGCACTACCAGGGCCAGTGGTATGCCCCGGTGGTGTTCGATTATCCCGAGACCGAGTTCGGCGGCTTCCTCCCCACCACGGCCGACTATCGCGACCCCGCCGTGCGGGACAACATCGCCGCACAAGGCTGGATGCTATGGCCGGCCGTGCCCTTCTCCTACGACACGCTGGATCGCGAGCTAACGGGGCCCGCACCCTCGCCGCCCTCGTCACGCCACTGGTTGGGAACCGACGACCATGGCCGCGACGTCTTCGCCCGCGTGATCTACGGCTTTCGTCTGTCGGTGGTCTTCGCCGTGGTCCTGACGCTGGGCTCCATGGCGCTGGGTGTGTTGTTCGGCGGTGTACAGGGCTATTTCGGCGGCAAGGTCGACTTGATCGGCCAGCGCATCATCGAGATCTGGTCGGGTATGCCGGTGTTGTTCCTGCTGATCATCCTCGCCAGCCTGGTGCAGCCCAACCTGTGGTGGCTGCTGGGCATCATGCTGCTGTTTTCCTGGCTGGGGCTCGTCGACATCGTGCGCGCCGAATTCCTGCGCGCACGCAACCTCGAGTACGTGCGTGCGGCGCGCGCCATGGGACTGCCATCGCGCCTGATCATGTGGCGCCACGTACTACCCAACGCCATGGTCGCCACCCTGACCTTCATTCCGTTTCTGTTCACCGGGGCGATCACCACCCTCACCGCGCTGGATTTCCTGGGCTTCGGCCTGCCGCCAGGCTCGCCCTCGCTGGGTGAACTCGTCGCCCAAGGCAAGAACAATCTGCAGGCGCCCTGGCTTGGTATCACGGCCTTCCTGAGCCTCGGAATCATGCTTTCGCTGCTGGTCTTCATCGGCGAAGGATTGCGTGACGCCTTCGATCCACGCCACGTGCCCAGCAGCACCCCGTCGACCTCCGCCGATAGCGACGATCTACCCGGGAGAACCGCGCATGGCCAATGACGACGTCGTATTCGAACTCGATGCGCTGAGCATCGCCTTCGGCGACATGCGCGTCGTTGAGGACCTGTCGCTCACCATACGGCGTGGCGAAACCGCGGCGCTGGTCGGCGAATCGGGCTCAGGCAAGTCGGTCTCCGCCTTGGGCGCCCTCGATCTGCTGCCGCCTGGCGCGCGCGTCGAGGGCGGACGCCGGCTCTGCGGACAATCCCTCGAGGGGCTATCGCCGCGACGCTGGAACGCGTTACGCGGCGGTCAAGTCGGCTTCGTCTTCCAGGAACCCACGACCTCGCTCAACCCCTTGCACACGGTCGGCAAGCAGCTCAGTGAAACCCTGCGTCTTCATCAAGGCTTGCGCGGCCGTACCGCCCGCCAGCGCGCTCGGGAGCTGCTGGTGGAGGTACAGCTGCCGCGCCCCGACGAACTCCTCGAGGCACATCCCCATCAGCTCTCGGGTGGGCAACGCCAGCGCGTGGTGATCGCCATGGCCATCGCCAACAAGCCGCGACTGCTCATTGCCGACGAGCCGACCACGGCGCTCGATGTCACTGTTCAACAGGAAATCCTGGCCTTGCTCGCACGGCTACGCGACGCCAATGGCATGGCCATGCTGTTCATCACCCACGATCTCAATCTGGTGCGCCAGCATGCCGACAGCGTGCATGTCATGCAGCACGGCCGGCTGGTCGAAAGCGGTAGCGTCACACGCGTCTTCGATACCCCCCGCGCGGCCTATACCCAACACCTGCTCGCCGCCAATCCCGATGGCCATGCCGCGCCATTGCCGGAGGCTCGTACGACGCTGCTCGAGGCACACCACCTCGGCGTCTCCTTTGCACGGAGCAAGTCCTGGTTCGGGCGCCGCCCGCCCCCTTTCGTGGCCGTCCATCCGTTGGATATCACCCTGGCGCGCGGCGAAACCCTGGGCCTGGTCGGGGAATCCGGCTCCGGCAAGACCACCCTGGCATTGGCGCTTCTACGCCTGACCGCCGCCGACGGCGCGATCCTCTTCGATGGCGAACGCCTGGATACCTTACGCGGCAATGCGTTACGCCGACGTCGGCGGCGCTTTCAAGTCGTCTTCCAGGATCCTTACGGTTCGCTCTCGCCACGCATGCCGGTCATGGATATCGTCAGCGAAGGACTGCGTTTCCATCATCCCGAGCTTAGCGATGAGGAAGTCGAGCGCCGCGTTGCCACCACCCTCGAGGAAGTCGGCCTGCCATCGAATTGCGCGGCACGCTACCCACATGAATTCTCGGGAGGCCAGCGCCAGCGTATCGCCGTGGCACGCGCCATCATTCTCGAGCCTGATCTGCTCGTGCTCGACGAACCGACATCGGCACTCGACCGCAGCGTGCAGAAACAACTCATCGGTCTGCTGCGCAGCCTTCAAGAACGACGCGGGCTGAGTTATCTGTTCATCAGCCACGACCTCGCCGTGGTACGCGCCATGGCGCACCGCATCATGGTGCTCAAGGACGGTGAAATCGTCGAGCAAGGCGACTGCGAAACGCTACTCAGGCAACCTCGAGAACCTTATACAAGGCGCCTGCTCGAAGCCTCTGGATTGCATTTCGGTACCTGACGAGCCTCTTCCGGTGGCTGATGTCGGGCTCGTCAGGTTAAGACGCGATAAGCGAACAAATAGATAACGGTATAAACTAGATGGAAGCGATTTCCGCTTCGGTAAGCTCCCGCCACTCGCCCGCCGCTAGCGCTGAGTCGAGGACGATATCGCCGATCCGCTCACGGTGCAGTGCCACGACCTCGTTACCCAGCGCCGCGAACATACGCTTGATCTGATGGTAGCGGCCTTCCTGGATGATCAGACGCGCCTGAATCACCTCATCTTCATCCGACGACGGCAGACGTTCGAGGCGCGCGGGCAATGTCGGCTTGTCTTCCTTTTCCAGCATTAGCCCCGCTGCCAGGAGATCTTCCGCCCCTTCCATCAGTGGCTGGGCCAGCGTCACGAGATAGTGCTTGTCGCAGCGCCGCTTGGGGGATGTCAGTCGATGCGACCACTGGCCATCCTCGGTAATCAACACGAGTCCGGTGGTGTCCACATCCAGGCGCCCCGCGATGTGCAAGCGCTCGCGCTTGGTGACATCCAGCAGCTCGACCACTGAGGGATAGCGCCCCGGACGTGTCGTGCACTCGTAGCCCGTGGGCTTGTTGAGCATCAGATAGCGCACACCTACCAGGGCCAGAGGCGCGCCCATCCAACGCACGTCCTGTTTGTCACCGAGTTTGAAGGCAGAATTCTTGATCACTTCGCCATCCACCTCGACTTCGCCGCGGTGCAGGGCTCTCTTGGCCAGCGAGCGCGTCAGCTCGGTACTTTCACTTAAAAAACGGTCGAGACGCATGCAGTCAATTCACTCCTCGACCTGGAAGCGATCGGCGTCCATCCAGGCCGGAAATTTGTCACGGAACGCACTCAGCGCCTGGCGATCCAGGCGACCGGTACGCATGAAGGGCGCGTCGCGTGGCTCGTCGATCAAAGGCTCGCCCTTGAAGTCGACCAGCATCGAGTCGCCCGCGTACGCCAGCCCCTTGGCGTCTTCCCCAACGCGATTGACGCCGATCACATAGCAGAGGTTTTCGACGGCACGTGCCTGTAGCAGGGTCCGCCAAGGCTGACGACGGGGCGCGGGCCAGTTGGCGACGCACAGCAGCGCATCATACTCGAAATGCTCGCCCGGCGCGGGCTGCTGGCGCAGCCATACGGGAAATCGCAGGTCATAGCAGACACTCAACAGGATGCGAAAGCCATTGAGCTCGACAATGACGCGCTCACTGCCCATGCCATAGCGCTCATGCTCGCCGGCCATGCGGAACAGGTGGCGCTTATCGTAATGCGTGATATCGCCATCCGGGCGCGCCCAGATAAGACGATTGAAATACTCGCCGTCCTCGACTACAGCCACGCTGCCGGTCACTACGCAACCACGCTGGCGGGCTTGTTCGACCATCCAGCCGACGGTGGCACTTTGCGCCATGGGCTCGGCCATCTCGCGGGAATTCATGGTGAACCCCGTAGCGAACATTTCCGGCAGCACGATCAGGTCTGTATCGTCCGCCGAGAGCGTGCCAAGGCTCTCTTCGAGCAAACGGCAATTGGCTTGGGGATCTTCCCAGCGCAGGTCGGCCTGCACCAGAGTCGTACGTAATTCGCTCATCACACACCTCCCGGATTGATGATTCAGTCTGAAGGCCAGCTCAGGGCGGCGGCAAGTCCCTTTCGTCCATGTTAGATTAGCGCTCGCCTATTCGGTTCTGTCGCCCACGCTGAGGTTCCCATGGCTCGAGAGAGTGCCCCGCAAGACACTTCTACATCGACGACTGCCGCCGATAAGGACGCCGCCAAGGGCGTCATGTTCGGCGTGATCGCCTATACGCTATGGGGCTGCTTTCCGCTTTTTTTCGCGCTTTTCGAGGGCGTACCCGCCTGGGAAATTCTCACTCACCGCATCCTCTGGGCGTGTCTGTTCCTGACCTTGGTCGTCACCCTCATGGGGCGCTGGCAACCGGTCAGGGCCGCCTTGCGGGCGCCGCGCTTGCTGGGGCGCGTCCTCGGTTGCGCCCTGCTCATTGGCTTCAACTGGGGGCTTTACATCTACGCCGTGGAAACCCACCACGTCCTCCAGGCCAGCCTGGGGTATTTCATGACACCACTGGTCAATGTCGCCCTGGGCATGCTGGTGCTGCGCGAGCGCATGTCGCGACTGCAAGGCGCCGCCGTGGCCATTGCCATCATCGCCATCGGCGTTCAACTGGTGGGGCTCGGCGGCTTGCCGTGGATCAGCATCTGTCTTGCGCTAAGCTTCGGCACCTATGGCCTATTGCGCAAACAGATCAATCTCGATGGTTTGTCCGGGCTGTTCGTCGAGACGCTGATACTGCTGCCCCTTGGCTTGCTGGCCGTGGCCTGGTTCGAGATTGCCGGGGTGTCCCATTTTGGCGGCACCGCGCACAACACCACGCTACTGATCGCCAGCGGCGTTCTGACGGCTCTGCCATTGCTAGCCTTCGCCGGGGCCGCACGGCGACTGCGGCTGTCGACAGTGGGGTTCTTGATGTACATCAACCCCACCCTGCAATTCTTGATCGCACTGCTGATCTTTCGCGAGCCATTGGGCACCCTGCAACTCGTGACCTTCGTGCTCATCTGGCTCGGGCTGACGCTGTATTCGCTTTCCGCCTGGCAAAGCAGGCACGCCGGCGCCAAGTAAGTCATGCGTCACGGCGCTAACATCGTCTAGAGTGAAATACATGGTCGCCGCAACGTGTCTCGCGACAACCGCCTGGCCCGAGGAAACACGCCTTCATGACGACGCACCTGGTGCTGGTGGGTGCCGGTCACGCGCACCTCCACTTGCTGAAACACGCGACCGCGTTACATCGCGCCGGCTATCGCATCACGCTCGTAGCCCCCTCGCGTTTCTGGTATTCAGGTATGGCCGCACGACTGCTCGGCGGTGCACCACGCGATGCCTGCAGCCTCGACGTCGCTGCCCTCGCCGCACGTCATGGCATCGAGCATGTCACGGCGCCCTTCGTGGCACTCGACGTGCACGCCAAACATGTCTTTCTGGCCGACGGACATCACATCGCCTTCGACGTACTCTCACTCAATGTGGGCAGCGACGTCGTTCCGCCAACCCCGAGCGGCGCGACCGTGCCCAGCTGGGGAAACGCACGCTACTGGCACGTCAAGCCCATCGAGCGCCTCGACGCGCTGCACCAGCATGTGCTCGATGCCGCACGGCAACGCCAGGCTTTGCATATGGTCGTGGTCGGCGGCGGGCCTTCCGGCGTGGAAATGGCTGCCAATCTGGCAGGACTAAGTCAGCATTTCGGGGCAACCAACGAGATTCGGCTTGTCACGCGCCACGCACGCCTCTTGCCTGCCGCACCGGACGCCGCGTCCCGCTGGGCCAGCCGTCAACTCGCGCGCCTGGGCGTCGACTGGTACCCCAACGTCGCGCTAGACGGCGGCGCCGGGTGGCTCGATACCCTCGATGTCTCGCCCGATGACATCATCCTCGCCACGGGATTACGCCCCGCGTACTGCGTCGCCGACCTGCCACTGGCACTCGACGACAACGGCATCCGCATTAAATCGACACTACAAAGCGAGGAACACGCGACGATCTTCGCCGTCGGCGACTGCGCCTCGCTGATCGATCACGACCTTCCCAAACGCGGCATTGAAGGCGTGCGCCAAGGCCCTGTACTGCTGCAGAACCTAATTGCTTTGCAGAATGGCACGCCGCTACGCGACTACCACCCACCGGCAACGGCACTGGCCATCGTGGACATGCATGACAAGGGATTGGCGCTTTACGGGGAACGCTGGCGAGGCGGTCGCCTGGCCTTGCGGCTCAAGCGCTATATCGATACGCGCTTCTTGCAGCGTTATCGATAAGTAGATGACGGCGTTACCAAAAAGAGAAGTGTCGGCTCACGAGATGAGCCAAGACACGGCGCACCGCCGGGGGTGACGGTGACTGGGCGACACGCTAGCGGCTAGCGCATCACACCTGCATATTCATAACATCTTTATAGGCAGTCACTACGCGGTTACGCACCTGCTTACCCATCTCGAAGGCGATGCTGGACTTCTGCATATCGACCATCACATCGTTGAGCTCAACGCCGGGGGCTCCCGCCTCAAAGGCTTCCGCCTGCGTATTGGCGCTCTGCTTTAAGCTATTGATGCGTGAAATCGCACTATGCAATTCGCCGGTAAAGCCACCGCTACCGACCGACGTATTGACCTGGGCTCCAGGCGTCTGTCCCGCCTGATTGGCCATGGACTGCATTTGCTGAAGCGCCTGGGAAATGGCCGGTGCACTCATGACTTTATCTCCGCCGATCGAACAGCTCTGGAATACGTTGATGCACCCTATCAGCAACCTGACCTGCGTCATATCCGCAATTGGGACCTAAAACATCGGCTTTTCCACCCTTTAGGGTTTTCTTAGCTCCACATAATGGCCGTCATCATACATATCCCTCGTGACGGTATCGATTGCACCACCACGAGGCGTCAAACGATGCGCCGAATTTTGGAGTTAGACACCCCCATGCTTGCCGCTGGACAGTTTCAGTGCCTACCCCGGCGTTGCCGGAGGATGACATGAGCACAGCAGCATCCTCCTCGACCGAGGCCAACCAAGATACGTCAGGACAACGCCAAGGCAACGCCGCCACTGGCAACGCTCAATCGTTTGTCGACCGACTGCGCAGTAACCCGCGCGTACCGCTGATCATTGCCGCCGCCGCGTGCGTCGCGGTCATCGCCGCGCTTTTAATGTGGGCAAGTTCCCCCGATTACCGCGTGCTTTATTCGACGCTCACCCAGGAAGATGGCGGCAAGATCGTTGCCGAGCTCGACACCATGGGCGTGCCCTACGAGTTCAGCGAAAACGGCCAAGCACTGCTGGTGCCCGCCGACCGGGTCAACAAGCTGCGCATGCAGCTCGCCGAACAGGGCCTACCGGAAGCCTCCGGCGTGGGCTACGAATTGATGGACGAGCAGTCGTTCGGCATCAGCCAGTTCGCCGAGCACGTCAATTACCAACGCGCCCTCGAAGGCGAGCTTTCGCGCACCATCGAGGATCTTGGCCCGGTCTCCCATGCGCGCGTTCATCTCGCCATGGCCAAGCCTTCGGTATTCGTGCGCGAAAGCGAGCCCGCCAGTGCCTCCGTCATGATTGATCTCCAACGTGGGCGCGTACTTGGGGAGGGCCAGGTCCAGGCGATCATGCATCTGGTGTCGAGCAGCGTTTCCGAGCTGGCGAACGATGATATTTCCATCGTCGATCAAGCAGGTCGCCTGCTCTCCCCTGCCAGCGATGGCAACGACGCACTTAGCGGCACACAACTGGATTACGTATCCCGCGTCGAGCGCAACTATGCCGAACGCATCGAGTCGATCCTGGCGCCCATCGTCGGTGCGCGTAACGTCAAGGCTGAGGTCTCCGCTCAGCTCGACTTTTCCAAGCGCGAAGGCACCAGCGAAACCTACTCTCCCAACCAGCCGCCCAATGAAGCCGCCGTGCGCAGCGAGCAAGCGAGCATCACCTACAGCGGCGATGCTGACCTGGCCATGGGGATCCCCGGCGCGTTGAGCAATCAACCTCCCGGTACCGCGGCGTCCCCCATCAATGCGCCGCAGGAAGACGATGATGGCGAAGGCGACGACGCACAAGGCGACGACGCACAAGACGACGACGCTCAAGCCGAGGGTGACGAAGACGTCGCAGCTCAGGAAAACGCCGCCCTTGGACGCACCAGCCGCGACAACACCATCAATTACGAGGTCGATCATCAGGTCGAGCACGTTCAGCACCAGACCGGTGCCATCGAGCGCCTCAATGCCGCCATCGTGGTCAATTACCGCGACGGCGTCGACGAAGACGGCAACCCGACGCAAGTGCCCTTGGATGATGACGAGATCGCCAGCATCCGCAGCCTCGTGCAGCAGGCCATGGGCTTCTCGGCAGCACGTGGCGATCAGCTCGAGGTCGTCAATTCGCCCTTCAACGACACCACCGAGGAACCGGTCGAGCCGCAGTGGTGGGAATCCCCGATGATGTGGTCGCTGGCCGCCACGCTGGGCAAATATCTGCTGATCGCGCTGGTCGCCCTGTTCTTGTGGTTCAAGGTGCTGCGCCCACTAGTTCAACGCCAGAGCGAGCGTCCCACCTTCGCGCCGGCCACGCCGAGCCCTGCCGGTGCAACCGCAGGTGCCAGTGCAGGCGGTGGTGCCAACGCCTACGCGACGACTCAAGCCGAAACAGCCGGCACCGAGGAAGAACCGCCGGCGCCGCCACAAAAGCGGCGTGAACGGCGCTCAGCCAGCTATGAGCAAAACCTCCGTGACGTACGTGAGATCGCTCAGGAAGACCCGCGTCTCGTCGCCATGATCGTCAGAGGGTGGATGGGTTCCCATGAGTAAGATGAGTGGCGCTCGCCGAAGCGCAATCCTGCTGCTCTCGTTGGACGAGGACAGCGCTGCCGAGGTATTCAAGTACTTGAGCAACAAGGAGGTCCAGGAAATCAGCCTGGAAATGGCCTCCTTGAGCCAGATCTCGCACGAGGAGATGGAAGAAGCGCTGAGCGAGTTCCACGATGAAGTGGAGCAGTTCTCCGCCGTCAACCTGCACAGTAGCGAGCACATACGCACCGTGCTCACCAAGGCGCTGGGCAGCGAGCGCGCCAACAGCCTGATCGAGGACATCCTCGAGACGACCGGCTCCGCCTCGGGCATCGACGCGCTGAACTTGATGGAAAGCACCACCGTCTCCGAGCTGATCCGCGACGAGCATCCGCAGATCATCGCCACCATCGTCATCCATCTGGATCGCAATCTGGCCGCCGATGTACTCGAGCAGCTCGACGAGAAGCTGCGCAACGACGTCGTGCTGCGTATTGCGACCTTCAGCGGCGTTCAGCCGGCGGCATTGCAGGAACTCACCGAAGTGCTCGGCAGCATGCTCGACGGCCAGAACGTCAAGCGCAGCAAGATGGGCGGCGTGAGAACGGCGGCCGAGATCCTCAACCTGATGAACTCGTCGCAGGAAGAAGTCGTCATCGACGCCGTCCGGGCGCACAACGACGACCTCGCGCAGCGCATCATCGACGAGATGTTCCTGTTCGAGAACATCCTCGACATCGACGACCGTGGCATCCAGCTCATCCTCAAGGAAGTCGACACCAACTCGCTGGTGGTGGCTCTCAAGGGTGCTCAGGAAGCGCTGGTCGACAAGATCACCCAGAACATGTCGCAACGCGCGGCCACGCTGATGCGCGAAGACCTCGAGGCACGCGGCCCGGTACGCGTTTCCCAGGTCGAGACCGAGCAGAAAGCGATCCTGCAGGTGGTACGGCGCCTGGCCGACAACGGCGAAATAGTACTCAGCGGAGGGGACGACAGTTATGTCTGACAAGCCGCTATCCGACGACGTCATTCATACGCCGGACGACCAACGCTGGCGCCCCTGGCGCATGGAAGAGCTGCCACGTGACGCTGGCAAGGGCGGCGATCAAATCGACCGTGCGCAACGCTTCGAACAACGCCGGCGACAGCAGCGTCAGCGCCTCATCGAAGAGCGTGAGGCGCTGCACGACAAGACCCGCGAGAGCGCCTATCGCGAAGGCTATGATGCCGGCTTCGAAGAAGGTCGTCAGGCCGGTTACGAACAAGGCCTCCAAGAAGGCCGCGAAGCCGGCGAACAGGAAGCCAAACGCCAGCTCGACGCCGCCCTCGCGCCACTCGGGCAACTGGCCGGCGAGTTCCGCGCCGCACTGAATACGATCGACACCCAGGTCACCGACCAACTCGTCGAGTTGGCCATGCTGACCGGCAAGCACCTCGCCGATGAAGCACTCGACGCCACACCCGAGCATGTCGTGACGCTCGTCCGTCAACTACTCCACGAAGAGCCCGTGCTCGACGGCCCCTGCCAAGTGTGGCTGCACCCCGACGACTTGGCCCTGGTCAACGAGCATGTGGGCAACGAGCTCGAAACGGCCCAATGGACGCTACATGAAGACGCCTCGCTGCAACGCGGCGGTTGTCGTGCCGAGAGTGCCACCGGCGGACTCGACGCCACGCTCGAGACCCGCTGGCAGGCCGCGTTGAACCAGCGTCGTCAGCGCCACGTCGCGCCCTCCCCGGCAACGGGCCAGCAGGAGGCCGGTGATGACTGAAACGCACCTTGCCGACGCACATAACGTGACCTCTCATGGCGCCCATTGGCAGCGTGCCTTGGGCAAGGTCACGCAGCGTATCGAGGGGCTGGATTCACGCCGCCCCCACGGCAAGGTCGTGCGTGCCACCGGCCTGGTGCTCGAAGCAACCGGCCTGCGCCTGCCCCTGGGCAGCGCCTGCCTGGTGGAGCTCGCCCGGCATGGGCATACCGACTATGCCGAAGCCGAAGTGGTCGGCTTTGCCGGGGATCGACTATTCCTCATGCCGCTTGGTGACACTCAGGGTCTGGTGCCGGGGGCGCGCGTGCTGATGCTCGGCAGCAACCAGCGCGATGCCGCCAGCGCACGCCGTTTTCCTCTCGGCGATGCACTCCTCGGGCGCGTGCTGGACGGCAACGGCCGCGCGCTGGACGGCAAAGGCTCGCTGGAACACGCCCCCCATGCGCCCCTGAGCACGCCGCCCATCAACCCACTCGACCGCGCCCCCATCGAGTCCGTCATCGATGTCGGCATTCGCGCCATCAACGGCTTGTTGAGCGTCGGCCGTGGGCAACGCATGGGGCTTTTCGCCGGCTCAGGGGTCGGCAAGAGTGTCTTGCTGGGCATGATGTCACGCTACACCCAGGCCGATGTCATCGTCGTCGGCTTGATCGGCGAGCGTGGCCGCGAGGTCAAGGACTTCATCGAGAATATCCTCGGTGCCGAGGGGCGCGAGCGCGCCGTGGTCGTCGCCGCACCCGCCGATGTCTCGCCGTTGCAGCGTCTGCAAGGTGCCGCTTACGCCACGCGCATCGCCGAAGGCTTTCGCGACGAGGGGCGTAATGTCCTGTTGATCATGGACTCCCTGACACGCTACGCCATGGCCATGCGCGAGATCGCCCTGGCCGTCGGCGAGCCACCCGCGACCAAGGGCTATCCGCCGTCCGTCTTCGCACGCCTGCCAGGGCTCGTCGAACGCGCCGGTAACGGCAAACCCGGCGGCGGCTCGATCACCGCCTTCTATACCGTGCTGACCGAGGGCGACGACCAGCAGGACCCCATCGCCGATGCCGCACGCGCCATCCTCGATGGCCACGTCGTGCTTTCGCGGGACTTGGCAGAAAGCGGGCACTACCCCGCCATCGATATCGAAGCGTCGATCAGCCGCGCGATGACCGAGATCACCGAGGGCGCCCACCAGCGCCGGGCACAACGCTTCAAGCAGCTTTTTTCGCGTTATCAACGCAATCGTGACCTGATCAGCGTCGGCGCTTACGCCGCGGGGCACGACCCACAGCTCGACCGTGCCGTCGCTCTTTATCCGCGTCTCGAGGGTTTCCTCCAGCAGGGAATCAACGAACAGGCCGATGTCACCAAGACCCTGGACACTTTGGCATCGCTATTTCCGGAGACGCGCTGATGCCATTCACTCTGCACTGCGGTAAGGAGTTCTCATGAACGCACGCTCACCGCTCACCACACTCAAGGAACTGGCGCAGGAAACCTGCGACCAGGCGGCGCAGTCGGTGGGACATTCCCGCCGCAGCCTGCAGGAAACGCAGCAGCGCCTGGACCAGCTCTTGAACTATCGGCACGAGTACCGTCAGCGCCTCGACTCAAGCATGGAAAAGGGCATCGAGCCTGCCAACTGGCACAATTACCAACAATTTCTGGCCTCCCTCGATCAGGCCATCGCCAGTCAGCGCAAGGTGCTCAACGACCAGCAACGCCAGCTCGATCGCCAGCAACAAGCGTGGCAAGGCGAGCGGCGCAAGCTCAATACTTACGATACGCTGGTGTCACGCCGCGAACAGACCGAGCAGAAACGCGCCACGCGGCGTGAGCAGCAGCTCTTCGATGAGATGTCGGCGCGTATGTCGCGCCAGCAAGAAAACGACCGTGGTCTCGATATCACCTCGACGGACACTACACATTCCAATAACCGCTTTTGACGAGGCATGCTTATGGATATTGCCCTGCTCACCAACCTTCAAGGCAGTCATCAAGCCTCCGCGACCAGCCTCGGCAACGCGGGCGAGACGCGTGGCGGCAGAAATATCGACGACAGCGCTTCGCCGTTCGCAAGCCTTTTGGGCAAGGCACGCAGCGGCTCGGACGCCAAGGGCGATCCCAGCACCGCCTTGCTGTCCCAGGACACTCCGAGCCAGGACGGTAGCGGTCTCGTCGCGGCGCTCAACGAGCTGATGCAAGACAGCGATGACGCCAAACTGCTCAGCGACTGGCTCGAAAGCGGCGACGCTAGCCAGCTCGACGCCCTCACTCAACGCCTGGCGGACATACAACAAGCGATGGGCGGTGATGCGTCACAAGGCGATTCGGACCTCTCCGCCGACGCGCTGGCGACGTTACTCGCCGCGCAGTTGCCGACGAACGCCGCAGCCAATGCGACTGGCACTGCCCAAGGCAGCGCCGGCGCGCTTGCCAGTCAGAGTGGCGACCTTTCGCTCAATGACATTCAGCAGCGCATGCTGCTGATCCAGCAGTCCTCAGGCGGTATGCAGTCCTCCAGCGGTATGCGGGACGGCGCCGGCGATGCCCTATCGCGGCAGGATTTCATGGCCCAGCTGACCAACGCCGCCTCGAATACAGGTAAAGGCCAAGACACACAGTCCCTCGCCCAACTGATGCAGAATGCACAGAGCGCCACGGGGCAGTCGTCACAAGGTAATGGCCAAATCTCCCCGACAGCGGCCTTCGGCGCCACGCTGGTACAACAACAGGCCCAAGCCGTCGCCAATGCACAGCGTGGCGACACGCTGACCGGTCAGCAGGGCCTGGAGCGCCAAGGCAGCGATGCATCGCTGTTCACCAACCTGGGCCACAATGCCGCTTCGGGTAACGCCACCGCCGGCGCCGGCGCCAGTGCTGCGGCCAGCGCCGCTGGCGCATCCGCCACCGCGACACTCACGCCTCAGGTCGGCATGGCCGAATGGGGACAGTCGCTGGGACAGCAAGTCGTACGCATGGCACAGCGCGGCGACCAGCAAGTCGAATTGCGGCTGCACCCCGCTGAACTGGGGCCGATGAGCGTGTCGCTCAAGATGAACGATCAGCAGCAAGCCAACCTGCAGTTCTTCTCGCCGCATGGCGCCGTGCGCCACGCGCTGGAAGCGGCCATTCCACAGCTGCGCGAGGCCCTGGCCGATAGCGGCATCGCCCTCGGCGAGACCTCCGTCGGTGAGCAAGATCAGTTCCAGCAGCAATCCGGCGAGCAACAGGGTCAACCCGGCTCTCGCAGTGACGCTCAGGGTGGAATGTTCACTGCCGGTGATGCGGACGCTGACATGCCGAGCCTGACCGAGACGCCACTGCAATATGTCGCATCTTCGGGCATTAGTCTTTATGCCTGAGCCTCGCTGCCGATAACACATGAGAGGCGCCCAATAATGGGCGTTTCGGCAAAGCCCGAAGTGGCGTGCCTGAAGCTTTCTATTCGAGCAATCGAATGGCGCTTTCTATCGCCATACTCGGCCCACTCATCTACGTCGAAGCGAATGACATAAACGATGGCCAAACCCAACAAACGCGGCAAGTCTCTATGGCTGATAGGACTGCTGATCATCCTGTTCTCGGTCGGCAGCTCCATTGGCGTCTACCTGCTCATGGACTCGCAGCAGGAGGCATCGGCCAACGAGGAGCAAAGCGAACCCGAGGAGGCGCCAACGCCGATTTTCGTCACGATTGAGCCGTTCACGGTCAACTTGCAGGACGACGAATACAGCGAACGCCTGCTCTATGTCGGGCTTTCCTTGAAGGTCGGTGACGACAAGACGAAAGAAGTCCTGAAGCAATACATGCCGGAGGTACGCAGTCGCTTGCTGATGCTGCTTTCCAGCCAGGAAGCCGGTGCTCTCGTCAAGCCCGAGGGCAAGCAGCGCCTTGCCGATCAGATTCTGACGCTGTTCGACGAACCGTTGGCCGAGCCGCAGCCGCCTCTGGACGTCACCGGCGTGCTATTTTCCGAATTCATTGTGCAATAAGACGACATGTCCCAAGACGATCTGCTCTCGCAGGAAGAGATCGACGCGCTCCTAAAGGGCGTGAGCGGTGACGAAGATAGCGCGAAGGAAGACGATACTTCGCGCAAGGGGAAGGTGCGTCCGTTCGATCCCGCCAAGCAGCATCGCATCATACGCGAGCGGCTCCATGCGCTGGACATCATCAACGAACGCTTCGCCCGCCAGTTCCGCGTGGCGCTTTTCAACCTGATGCGGCGTAGCGCCGACATCACGGTTGAGAGCGTTCGCTATCAAAGCTATAGCGAGTTCTCGCGCAACCTGCCGGTGCCCACCAACCTCAACCTGATCACCATGAAACCGTTGCGTGGCTCGGCGCTGGTGGTATTTCCGCCCAGCCTGGTCTTCATGGTAGTCGACAACTTGTTCGGCGGCGACGGGCGCTTCCTCACCAAGTCCGAGGGGCGGGAGTTCACGCGTACCGAACAGCGCATCATCCACCGTATGCTAAAGCTGGCGCTGGATGGCTACAGCGAATCGTGGAAATCGGTCTATCCCCTGGATATCGAATATACGCGCTCGGAACTGCAGGTGAAGTTCGCCAACATCACCAACTCGCCCAACGAGATCGTCGTCAACACCACCTTCCACGTTGAGGTCGGCAATCTTTCCAGCGAGTTCAATATCTGCATTCCCTACTCGATGATCGAGCCGATCCGCGACACGCTTGCCAGCCCGCTGCACGACACGCATCCCGACGAGGAGCAGCAGTGGGAGGCGCGCATGGCTCAAGAGATCCGCCACTCGGACGTGGAGTTGACCGCTGGTTTCGTCGACATTCCCTTGCGTCTGCGGGATGTCACCCAGCTGTCGGTGGGCGACATCATCCCCATCGAATTACCCGAGACGGTGAGTGTCAACGTCGATGGCATTCCCGTGATGACATGCGATTACGGCAGCCAGAAATTCCAACGCGCGTTGCGCGTCCGGCACCTCATCGAACACGGCTCGAGCCAAGTTGCAGCGAAGGATCCGAAAGATGACTGATTCCAAGAACCCCGATCAGAAAGGCACCGAGGACGAGTGGGCCGAGGCCATGGCAGAGCAAGATGCGTCCAAGGACCGCGACGCGTCCGAAGATACCGACGCGATCGAGGACACCAGTGCGTCCAAGGACGCCGATGAAAGCACTGCCGACGCGGAAGAAGACCTGTGGGCAGCAGCAATGGCCGAGCAGCAGTCGACCGAGGAAGAAGCAAGCGTCGCAGACGCGTCGGACGAAAGCGCATCACGGGCGCAAAACGCCGACCACGAAGTGTTCAAGCAGCTCGACGAGGGCGCCGCCGGCACGACGCCGCGCGATCTCGAGCTGATCATGGATATCCCGGTCAAACTCAGCGTTGAACTGGGGCGCACACGCATCACCATCAAGCAGCTACTCGAGCTCGCCCAAGGCTCGGTGATCGAACTGGATGGCCTGGCCGGCGAACCCATGGATATTCTCATCAACGGCTACCTGATAGCGCAGGGAGAAGTCGTGGTTGTGGATGACAAGTACGGCATCCGCATCACCGAGATCATCACTCCCTCGGAACGCGTCAAAAAGCTGAATAAATGAGTGTCGCCGACAGCGCACGCGAGGCGGCCGTCTCGCTCGACAGTGGCGGTGACGCCGCCATAGGGATGGCTTGGGTAGGCAAGACCACCCTCTCCCTGGCGTTGATCGTCGCCATTATATTGCTGTGTGCCTGGCTACTGCGCCGACTGACACCGGGACGCCTGCGCGCGTCCCAGCACGTCAAGGTGGTGTCCAACACCGCCATCGGCCAACGCGAGCGCGTGACCGTCGTCGAGATCGACGGACGCTGGCTGGTTCTCGGCGTCGGCGGCAACCAGGTCACCCTGCTCAAGGATATGCCGGCCGCCGAGGCCAGCGACGCACCGACGACAGAGTCCCCGGCCCCGCTTAGCGGCAGCTTCGCCCAGCGCTTTCGCCAAGCGCTGGCGCAGAATATGGGGCGTAAATCGTCGGCCCCGTCTACCTCGCGATCTCAGGACGGCGCGACCGAGGACAAGGAAGCCAATCGATGAACGCCGCCGCCATCCTCAATCGGATAGACGTCGCCGTCATGCTGCGTCGTGGACTGGCACTGCTGTTGCTAGCCTGGCCCGCGCTGGGCTGGGGGCAGGAAATCCCCGGCATTGTCACCGAGCCCACCGGCGATGGCGGTCAGCAATGGTCGTTGAGCCTGCAGACGCTGCTGTTTCTCAGCTCGCTGGCCTTCTTGCCCGCACTGCTCCTGGGCATGACCTGCTTTACTCGCATCATCATCGTGTTGAGCTTGCTGCGCACGGCCATCGGCACCCAGTCGACGCCGCCCAACCAAGTATTGCTGGGCTTGGCATTATTCATGACGTTTTTCATCATGTCGCCGGTGATAGACCGCGTGCATGAGCAAGCGTGGGTGCCTTTCTCCGAGGATCAGATCAGCCTCGAGCAAGCCATGCAGCAAGGCAGCCAACCTTTTCGCGAGTTCATGTTCGCCCAGACGCGCGAAACCGACCTGGCACTCTTCGCGCGCATGGCAGACGCCGATGAAATGCAGGGCCCCGAAGACGTCCCGATGCGCCTGCTGGTCCCCGCGTTCATGACCAGTGAGCTCAAGACCGCGTTCCAGATCGGCTTCAGTATCTTCATTCCGTTTCTGATCATCGATCTGGTGGTCGCCAGTGTGTTGATGGCACTAGGGATGATGATGGTGCCACCGGCGACGATTTCCCTACCCTTCAAGCTCATGCTATTCGTGCTCGTCGACGGCTGGAATTTGCTCATCGGCTCGCTAGCCGAAAGCTTCTATATGTAAGGCCAATATAGAAAGACCCGGCATGAGCGCCCACCGACGACGCCCCTGCCACCGAGATTGAGGAGACGCTGCCATGACACCCGAAATGGTCATGGGGCTGGCGTATCAGGGCATGAAAGTCACGCTGATGCTCGCCGGCCCCCTACTGATGACGGCCTTGCTGATCGGCCTGCTGGTCAGCTTGTTTCAAGCGGCCACGCAGATCAACGAAATGACGTTGACCTTCATCCCCAAGATACTGGGCGTTTTCGGCGCCTTGGTCGTGGCAGGTCCGTGGCTGATCCAAGTCATTGTCGACTTTACGCGTGAGCTGTTTCAGAACCTGCCCACGATGGTCAGCTAGGCATCCATGGTTGAGGTAACGTTCGACCAATTGCATGGGTGGCTGACGCTATTCTTTTGGCCGTTCGTGCGCATCCTGGCTTTCCTCGCGGCGACACCGATATGGAACCAGCACGGCGTACCGCGCCAGGTATCGATCATACTGGGAGCACTGCTGGCGGTGGTCATCGCACCGACGCTGCCGCCCATGCCCGACACGCCGATGTTCTCGGTGGCGGCGCTCGGCATTCTCATCCAGGAAATGCTGATCGGGATCGCCATGGGAATGGTCCTGCGCGTGACCATCGCGGTGGTGCAGGCCGCCGGCGAATTCATCGGCCTGCAAATGGGGCTGGCGTTTGCCACCTTCTTTACGCCGGGCGTGGGCAACAGCATGGTGCTGTCGCGCATTTTTCAAATGATCACCCTGCTCATGTTTCTGGCGCTCAACGGGCATTTGATGACTCTGGAGATACTCGCCAATTCCTTCCAGACCCTGCCGATCGGCGGCCCCAGAGTGGACGGCAGCGCCGGCGAACTCATCGCCTACTGGGGAGGAGAAATCTTCAAATCCGGCGTGCTGCTGGCATTGCCTTTGATCGTCTCGCTACTGATCATCAACCTGACGCTAGGTGTGCTCAACCGTGCCTCGCCGCAGTTGTCGATCTTCTCGATAGGCTTCCCCATGACCCTGACCACCGGCCTCGTGCTGCTGATGACGCTGATGCCGGACCTGCTGCGCTTTCTGGAGATCATCTTCAGCGACAGCCTGAATACCATGCAGGAGGTGGTGCAGCGCCTGGCAGGCGGCTAAGGGCTGTCTATCCAACTGAACGTAAAACGCCACGTCCGCAAGGACGTGGCGTTTTGCTTTCGCACACACTCTATGGCGCGCGGCGGGAGTCTACTCGAGCGCTGTCTAGTTGAGATACTGGAACAGGGACATCTGCTGAATATCGGCGAACGATTTCTGTGATGCCTGGAGCCCCACCTGACTGAGCATATAGTCGGAGATCGCCGAGTTGTAATCCAGATCGACCAGATCGGAGCGCGTCTGCTCGTAGGCAATCTCGCGGTTGCCGCCGACGTCGTCTAGGGCGTCCAGCTCGTTCATGCGCGCGCCGACCGAGGCCCGTGTGGTCAGCACGTTATCCAGCGAGGCATCCAGCTTGCGGTTCGCGGTAGACAAGGTGTTATCCAGCGCTGCCTGGTCGGCGTCGGTTTCGACGGGCTGACGCAGGGCATTGATGGTATCGCCGATGGTCTTGAACAGGCTGGCCTGCTCCTCATTCATATCGCCACCCGGCGTGACATTCAGGGTGTCACCGTCTGCCGGCTCGCCTTCCAGCGTCAGCGCCATGCCACCGAATTCGATGGTTTCACCTTCGGAGTAGGCCACATTGGTCTGATCGGCGTACTCAGCGCCGGAGCTCGCGATGTCGTAGGTGCCGTCTCCGTTGAAGGTGATATCGAAGGTCTCACCATAACCGTCGGCATCGGCATCGCGAACATCCGGACCCGAGAAGGTCATGCTTCCCGTATTGTCCTCACCGGCTTCGGCGATATATTCACTGCCCGACGAGAATTTCATGAACACGTCGGAGCCCGTATCGCTGGTGTTCATCGAGCGCTCGGCATCGACCTTCTGCTGCTTGACGCCCTGGTCGCCTTCATAACTGATGGTATCGACGCCACCATCGCCGGTATCGGTGCGCGAGAAGGCCTTGGCGTTGTCCTGATAACCGCTGAACAAGTAGGTGCCGTTACCATCGGTGGTATTACCCAGCCCGACCAGCGTTTCATAAGCACCCTCGAGATCGGACGCCAGTGACTCGCGGTCGGCATCGCTCAAGGTACCGTTACCGGCTTGCACGACCAGTGACTTGGCCGACCCGATAGCATCACTGACGCTGTTGAGGACGCTTTCTTCCTGGCCAAGAGAGTTACGCGCGGTCGTACGGCTGCTTTCTTGCTGCGCATTGACGGCCAAAGACTGCGATACACCCACCGCCCGCGAGGCGTCGCGCGGGTCATCGGACGGATTCACCACACGCTTACCGGAAGCGATCTGCTGACCGACCTCGGTGAAATCGGCCTGCTGGCGGTTCATCGCCGAAACGCCCTGCTCGTACATCGTCACGGTGCTGATACGCATTTTGCTTACCTCGTCACCACGCTGCGTTTACCCAGCGTCGTATTGTCTTCAGGAATCTTGTCCTCGATAGCCCTGCCTGCGCCAACCGTCATGGCATTACGGCAGCGCTCGGCCCACACCATCAGCGCAACTGCAGCACCGAATCGAGGACCTGGGACCCCACGTCGATGACCCGTGCATTGGCCTGGTAATACTGCTGATAACGGACCAGATTGGCGTATTCTTCATCCAGGTTCACGCCCGACTCGGACTGCTGATACTCGCGCAGTTGCTCGGTGAGCCCTGATTGCGCGTCCAGATTGACCTGCGTGATATTGGTGGTATTGCCCACGTTATTGACTAGGGAGGCGTAGGCGTCGCTGACTGACGATGTTCCGCCGACGATCTTCTCACTCTGCAAGTCGAGCAGCGCCAGGGCGTTTTCATTGTTGCCGCTACCGACGTCTCCGTTGCTATCGTCACCATCCGCACTACTCGAGGCGGCAATCTCCGCGCCCTCGCTGATCGCCACCTCGAAGTCCTGCGCGGCGGTGCGCGTGGGCTGCAGCATAAAGCTATCGCCTTCTTGGGCGTCGCCTGAGAACGTCAAGGAAACGCCATCCACCGACGCCTTACCGTCATCATCGGGGGTCAAGGTGGTAGTCTTGCCATCGGAGAGGCGCTCGGCCTCATATTCTCCGTCGCCTGTGGCGGTAATACGATAATCGCTCGAGGTCAGCTCGTTGACGTTGCCGTATTCGGCGGTGATCGCTCCATCACCGTCATTGTTGCTATTGCTCATCACGCGCGGCGAGCCAACATTGAAGAAGGCCTCACCCTCGTCACCGTTGAGATCGACGCCCTGCTCATGCACGGCGTTGAATTCCGAGCCCAGCACCGCCGTCATGCGGCCGAGCTGATTCTGCACGCTATCAAGCGTCTCGCTGCGAAACGACAGCAAACCGCCCAGTTCGCCGTTCTCGAAGGCGCCATCATCGATCTCGTTCAGATTCCCGCCGGCATCGCGATAGCCAATCACGGTACGCGATGGGTCTTCGCTGGAAGACACCGCCTCGAGGTCATAGCTATTCGTGCCCGAGACCAGCGGCTGGCCATTTTCCAGATTGATGTTGTAGGTATCGCCATCCTGAACGTTCAGGTCCGCGCCCACCAATCCATTGAGATCGGACACCAGCTTGTCGCGCTTGTCGAGCAGTGTGTTGGGTTCTTCACCACCGGATTTGGCACGCGCCTGGGTGATCTGGTCGTTAAGCGAGGCGATCTGCGTGGCGGTGTTGTTGATGTCCGTCACCGTCCCTTCGAGCTGACCGTTGAGGCTGCTGCGCATGTCGCCCAGGTAGGAATCGAACGAACGAAACTGCGCCGCCATGGACGACGCCGAGCCCAGCACCCCTTCGCGAGCGGCGGGATCAGAGGCCGCGCCGGAGAGATCATCCAGACTGGAGAAGAAATCCTGCATCAGAGACGCAAGCCCCGCGTCGCTATCGGCCAGCAAGTTATCGATCTGCGAGACCTGGCTCTGATAGCTTTCCAGAGCGCTTGTCTGGCTGTTGGCGTCGTTGTACTGCTCGGTGACGTAGCTGTTGAACTGGCGCTGCACCTCGTCGACCGAGACCCCGGTGCCCGAGGAGCCATTGCTGTAACTTTCCCCGAGGATCGGCAACTGGCGATTGTAGCCCTCGGTGTAGACGTTGCTCAGGTTGTTACTGGTCGTCGACAACGCTGTCTGGGCCGCACTGAGGCCACTCAGGCCGATCGAGAAAATGCTCATGACACGTTTTCCTGGCTAGGGGCACCGGACGCTAACGAGGATGGCCGGCACGACGAATAGTGATTACTTGTTGTATCGGCAAGACCGCGCACGACTTGAGGAAAAATCCGTACGAACGCTCAGAAAATGCCCGTGGGCATGCGCGACACGCCATAGGGATCGGTATTGTCAGCCTCTCCGCTCGTACCAGAGCGCTCGGCGGCACTGGCCAACGCCGGGCCGTTCGCGAGGCCGTCATCGATCTGCGCCATGACGTCGATCACCTTATCGGCGTAGTTCGGGTCAGTGGCATAGCCGCCGGACTGCAAGGCGCGCGCCGCATTCTCCGGTGTCGATGCGGTGACCACGCCCGCGTAACGCGGGTTGTTACCGATCAATTGGGCGTAGTCCTTGAAGGCGGCTTCGAAGGAGTCGTAGACACGGAACTCATCGCTTTGCTGGCGGGCACGTCCGTCGACATACTCCGTGGTCATGATGCTCGTGGCGTCCCCGTCCCAGCTATCGCTGGCCTTGATACCGAAGAGGTTATGGCTATTACCGCCATCGCGGGTGGGGATCTCGCGCTCGCCCCAGCCGGTTTCCAAGGCCGCTTGCGCCAGGATCAATGACGCGGGTACGCCGCTATCCTGAGCAGCCGCCTCAGCAGGCTCACGCAAGCGCGACACGAACTCTTCGACATGCGGCGCGGCACGTGTCTCGCGTGTGTCGGCCTCCGCCACCGATGGCCGTGTCTCGCGATTGTCCGCCGCGTCCGGCGTCGCCGAGCGTGCAGACGAGGCGTCGGATACCTGCGTCGCAGCGTCATCCTTGGGAACGACCGGATCGCTCAACACACGTGGCGTACCACGCGGTATACCGGCAATCAGATCGCTGCGCGTGACATCGTCATCGCGGCCGACGAGGCCCCTGCCCTGCAACTGCTCGACCAGCATGTCCGAGAGCCCAATGTCCCCCGAGAGCTTTTGTGCCCATTGCTTGTCGAGCATCGAGGTGTAGGTATCGGTCGCGTTGCTATTGAGCAGATCGGACTGCGGAATCGCGTCGCGCATGCTCTTGAGCATCATCTGCAGGAACACGGCCTCGAACTGATCCGCCGCCTGGGAAAGCCCCTTCTCGGGCGAATGACTCGCCGTGTGCTTGAGCCGCGACAACGACTGCACATCGAGGGCAAACTGATTGCTGAGACCGTCGACACTCATCAGATGATCTCCAGTTCCGCATTGAGCGCGCCTGCGGACTTCAACGCCTGCAGAATCGACATTAAATCCTGGGGTGAAGCGCCCAGCGCATTGAGTGCACTGACGACATCCATGAGATCGGCGCTGGTATTGACCATTTGCAGCGCCCCGCCTTCCTGCTGGATGGAAATATCTGCATCCGGCACCACCACGGTCTCGCCCTCGCCCAGAGGATTGGGCTGGCTGACCTGAGGAGTGGAATCGATGGTCACCGAGAGATTGCCGTGCGCCACCGCCGCGCGATCCAATGTCACCTCACGGTTGAGGACCACCGAACCGGTACGCGAATTGACGATGACCTTGGCCGGGCCTTCGTTGGGCGTGACGTCCAGGTTCTGGATACGCGCCATGAAATTGACCCGTGAGTTACTGTCACTGGGCGATTTCAGGCGAATCAAGCGACCGTCCACCGCGGCCGCCACGGGCGTACCGAAGTCATCGTTGATGGCCTCGACCACACGCTGTGCCGTAGTGAAGTCGGACTCATTCAGGTAAAGATCCAGCGTGCCGTCACCGCGACCCAAGCGCAGGGCCACTTCCTGCTCGACCGTGGCCCCACCGGGAATCCGCCCGGCCGCCGTGTGGTTGACCTGAACACTATTGCCGGCCTGCTGGGCACCCACGCCGCCGACCAGCAAGTTGCCTTGCGCCATCCCGTAGACGTTGCCATCCACCCCACGCAGCGGTGTCATCAGCAGCGTGCCACCACGCAAGCTATCGGCGTTACCCATCGAGGAAACGGTGATATCCATTTCCTGGCCCTGACGCGCGAATGCTGGCAACTGCGCCGTCACCATCACCGCCGCCACGTTACGCAACTGCATGTTGGTCCCTTCGGGGATGCTCACGCCCAACTGCGAGAGCATATTGATCAACGTCTGGCCCGTGAACGGCGTCTGCGTCGTCTGGTCACCCGTGCCGTCCAGCCCCACGACCAAACCGTAGCCCACCAACTGGTTCTCGCGGACCCCGGCGAAGCTCGCCAGGTCGCGAATCCGTTCGGCCTGCGCGGGGGCGGCGCAGAGGCCACACAACAACAGCACGCCCATCCACCGCAGCAAACTTCTCATGACGTATCTCATCCTCATCAGAAAGGCGCACTCATCAGAAAGGCGCAATGTTCAGCCAGAGACGCTGGAGCCAACCCATGTGCTGCGCCTCGTTGATGTAACCATCACCCACGTATTCGATACGCGCATCGGCCACCTGCCCCGAAGGCACAGTGTTCTGCGTCGTCACCGAACGTGGATCGACGACCCCGGAGAAGCGGATGTACTCGGTGCCCTGATTGATGGCGATACGCTTTTCCCCACGAATGCTGAGATTGCCGTTGGGCAGAATATCCACCACCGTCGCCGTCAGTGTGCCGGTGAACGTATTGCTGGCACTCGCGCCACCCGTGCCCTCGAAGTCGTTTTCGCCCGAGACATCCATACCGTAATCCTCGAGGAAGCTCATCAGGTCAGGGATCGTCTCCAGATCCAGCCCCATGCTGCCCTCGCGGTTGGCATTGGCCGAGGAGTCCTTGCTGGCGCTGACATCCTCATTGATCGTGATGGTGATGATGTCACCGATCTGACGCGGGCGCCGATCCTGGAAGAGCGGTTGGTAACCGTAGCGCGCCTGATAGATCGCGCCATTGGGCTGCGACATGGGCGCCTCGGGATAGGTCACCGGGCCGGCATCCGGCACCACCGACTCATGCGGCAACTGCGCGCAGCCGCTCATGATCAACAGCACCAACAGGCATAGCACGCGTGCCGAGAAACCCACCCCATCGCGGCCAGCCATGAATCCGCCCATCCCTTTTTTCACTTCCATTCCCTTCACGACGCGACTCCTCACAGCTGCGTCAGGCGCGACAGCATCTGATCGGAGGTTTCCACCGCCTTGCTGTTAATTTCGTAGGCACGCTGGGTCTCGATCATGCTGACCATCTCCTCCACCACATTGACGTTGGAGGTTTCGACGTAGCCTTGATACAGCCGCCCCGCACCTTCCATGCCGGGAATCAGATTATTGCGCGGTCCGGAGGCATCGGTTTCCTGATAAAGATTCTCGCCCATACTCTCCAAGCCGGCAGGGTTGATGAACTTGGAGACCATGAGCTGCCCGACTTCCTGCGTGGCGGTGTCACCGGGCTGGGTCACGGAGACCACCCCATCCTGGCCCACCGTCACCGACAGCGCGTTCTCGGGAATCACGATGGGCGGATCGAGCGGATACCCTCCTGCAGTGACCATCTGGCCGTTCTGGTCGATCTGGAAGCTACCGTCACGGGTATACGAGGTGCCACCATCGGGCATCTGAACCGCGAAGAAGCCGTCGCCATTGATGGCCAGATCCTTGGAGTTATCGGTGTTCTGCAAGCCGCCCTGGGTATGCAAGCGCTCGGTGGCGACCGGGCGCACCCCGGTGCCCACCTGCAAGCCGGAAGGCAATGTATCCACCGCCGTAGCCTGCGCGCCGGGCTGGCGCACGTTCTGGTAGAGCAGATCCTCGAATACCGGCCGCGAGCGTTTGAAACCATTGGTCGAAACGTTCGCCAGGTTGTTGGAAATGACGTCAAGCTTTACCTGTTGGGATTCAAGCCCCGTCTTGGCCGTCGACAGCGATCTAATCATGACTCTTACCTATTAGAGGGCACCGCGGAGCGATGCCGGAAATTCGTTGGCGCGATCAGGCTTGAATCGACAACAAGCTATTGGCGCGTTGCGCGTTCTGGTCGGCGCTTTCGATCACCTTCATCTGCATGTCGTAGCGACGCGCGCCGTCGATCATGGCAACCATGGCATCCGTGGCGCTGACGTTACTGCCTTCCAGCACACCGGATTGAAGGCGCGCATCCTCGTTCTGGGGTTGCGGTGGGGCTATCTCGGCATCCTCACCCGGCGGCAGGCGGAACCAACCATCGTCGCCACGCGTCAAGGCCTCTTGGTCCGGTGTCACAAGCTTCAAACGGCCCACCGGCGCGACCTCATCGGGATTGGCGCCGGCCTCGATGACACTGATCGAACCATCCGATCCAATCGAGAAATCCGCATCCGGTGGCACCATTACCGGCGCATTGTTGTCGCCCATGACCGGCTCGCCCTTGACGGTCAACATGCCATCCGCATTGACCTGCAAATCGCCACGCTTCGTATAGGCCTCGCCACCTTGCGGATCCTGAATGGCCAGGAAAGCATTCTCCTGCATGGCGACATCCAGGCGCCGCCCTGTCGCGTTCATGGTACCCGGCGAGAAGTCCGTGCCCGGCGTGGTCGCCGCTACCGTGGAACGTGTCTCCAGGCGGCCATCGCCTTCCACCGGCACCGCGCGCATCGCATCGAGCTCAGCGCGAAACCCCGGTGTCGAGACGTTGGAAAGATTGTGGCTGACCACCGCCTGCTGATTCATCGATTGGCTGGCGCCGCTACCGGCGGTATAGATGATCCGATCCATGCTGATCGTCCTGCTCGACTCACAACGAATGAAGCCGGCCGCAACGGCCGGCCGGCTCAGGGATTAACGCAAGTTGGTGACCGTTTCCAGAATATCGGACTGGGTCTGGATGGCGTTGTTGTTGGCCTGGAAGTTGCGCTGGGCGATAATCATGTCCACCAGCTCCTGCGTCAGATCGACGTTGGAGGCTTCCACCGTGCCCGATTCCAGGCTCCCTATCTGACCGGTACCAGCCTGGCCCAGCAACGCCGCGCCGGATTCCTCGGTTGCCGTCCAAAGGTTGTCGCCCTCCGGCGTCAGCCCCGCAGGATTGCGGAAGTTGGCCATGCCGATGGTGCCGACTTCGCCGCTATTGCCGTTGGAATAGTTGGCCATGATTTCACCGTTCTCGGTGATCTCCACGCCCACGAAGGTGCCCGAGGCATTGCCGTTCTGAGCGAACTCCCTCAATTCAAAATCTTCGCCATTCTGAGTGGTGCCATCAAGGTCGATATCAAAACTCAGCTCATTCGCACCATTACCCAACTCGCCCGCATCTGCAGTAAATGCAAGAGCTGTAACCCCTACCGTACCGTCGCCATTGGGGTCGGCATCGGGATCTAATTGACCATTACCATTAAATGTCAAAGTTTGTGGATCAGATACCAACGGGTCTCCGCCGCCAGGGTTTGGTATAGAAGCCCTAGCTTCCCATGTATTGGTATCTGTTTTTGTATAATAAAGGCTCATATCGTGGCCCACACCCAGGGAGTCGTAGACAGTGCCGGCGTTGGTTACATAGGAATATGTGTCCGCGTTCTCAGGATCAAAATCGTCGGGGTCACGATCAATCGTTTCAGCCTCGGCATCCAGGTTGAATGCCGCCTGTGCGCCATTAGCCCCTTCCGTCGCTTGGGCACCCTGACTAAACTCGGTGATCTGCAGCGGCTCGCCCTGCTGGTCAGTCAGGCGCGCGCCCTGTGCGTTCTCGAAATAGCCGTCGGCGCTCATGGTCAACTGGCCGTTGCGCGAATACGCCATTTGCTCGTTCTGCGAAAACTGGAAGAACCCGTCGCCGGCGATGGCCAGGTCAAGATTGCGCCCAGTGGTTTCGAGGCTGCCGGTACCGAAGTTCTGCACGGTGTCCGAGACGCGCGTACCCAGCCCTTGGCTATTGGCAAAGATATCCGCGAACTGCGTCGTGGAGCTCTTGAAGCCCACGGTCTGCGAGTTGGAAATGTTGTTGCCGATGGTGTCCAACTGCGACGAGGCTGCGTTAACCCCGCTCAATGATTGTGCAAAGCCCATTTTCTCTTCCCCGCGTTATAGAAGTCGTAAAAACATCAAAGAGTAAGTCGTGATCAAAGAATCTGGCGCACGTCTTCGAGGGCGACGCTATCGGACGTTCCCAAATCGAGGGTCGGCCCGCTCTCACCCGAGGTCACACCCTGAACGAGGGCGTAATTGAGCGGCGTAACGGAGACGTCTTCACCGCCGACCTTGGCGGTCATCTCGACGTTATAGGCGCCCTCGGCCACAGGATTGCCATCCATCCCCGTACCCGGCCAATCAAAGGCCTGCACGCCTTCCGGCACGTTTTCCTCGACACTCTGATGGACCACCTGGCCGGAGCCATTGGTGATGGTGATCTCGAGCTCGTCGGCGCCCGTTGCCAGCTCGGCGCCCAGCGGCGTAGCCACGGTGCTGCCGTCCTCGCCTGCACCCACGCGCACGGTACTGCCCGGCACCATCACGCCTTGGCCGATCAACGACGAAGCCTGCAGCGTCTTGCCGGCATCGATCTGATTGTTGATCTCGCCCAGCGAGTCGTTGAGCTCCTGAATGCCGCTGACGGTGTTGATCTGTGCCAGTTGCGCCGTCATATCCGAGTTATCCATCGGCTTCGTCGGATCTTGGTTCTGCATCTGGGTGATCAACAACGTCATGAAGCGATTGTTGAGATCCTCCGAGGACTCCGCACCCGTGGTACGGGTCTCGTTCGCGGCATTGGCGCTGGCATTAGGGGTGCCGTTGATCGTGGCAAGCGTATTGCTGCCGATGACGGGGCTAGCCATATCTCTCTCCGTTAACCTTGTCCGATGGTGAGCGTCTGGCTCATCAATGACTTACTGGTGTTCATGACCTCCACGTTGGCCTGGTAGGAACGCGACGCCGCGATCATGTCGACCATTTCATCGACCGGATTGACGTTGGGCATGGCCACGTAGCCCTCTTCATTCGCCAGGGGATGCTCGGGACGGTACTCCATGCGCGGGGGCGAATCGTCCTCGACCACCTCGGTCGCGCGCACGCCGCCCAGCTCGCTGCCGCCCTGGGACTGCGCCTGAAACATGACGTGCTTGGCGCGATACGGCTCGCCATCGGGGCCCGCCACGCTATCGGCGTTGGCCATATTGCTGGCGGTGGTATTCATGCGCTGTGACTGCGCACTCATCGCCGAGGAGGAAATATCGAAAATGCTGAACATGGACATATCGTTTCCTTAGCCTTCAGGCTGCATGGCACCTTTGATGCCCTGGATCTTGCTAGTCATAATCGTGGTGTTGGCCTGATAGCGCAGTGCGTTGTCGGCGAACGCAGCGCGCTCGCGATCCATATCAACGGTATTGCCATCCAGGCTCGGCTGCTCGGGAACGCGGTACAGCAGGTCGTGAACACCCCCGCCACCCGCCGCCTGCGCGGGAATGTGACGGGCAGATGTCGTGGCGAGCGCCAGGCCACCTTCCTGCCCTCGCTGCCCTGAATCCATGGCGCGATCCAGTTCCGCCGAGAAGTCGAAATCGCGCGCCTTGTAATTCGGCGTATCGGCATTGGCGATATTGTTGGCCAACACCTTCTGGCGCTCATTGCGAAGGCTAAGTGCCTCCTGGTGGTGGTCCAGGTAGCCTGAAAGCTTGTCGATCATGCCCTGTGTCCCTGTCATCGCGTTCGTGTCGCGGTTCGTTTCCCCTTCGCTAGACATGGGGAAATGTGCACGATGCAGAATAGCCGCACCGCCGTCACTGCAAACGACTAAACAGGCCGACATTTGAGCGCCATTTCCACCTTTGCTTGTGGCGCTCTCGCACTAGAATCGTGGCATAGGTTTTTACCTAGCACTCTTTCAAGCTCACTCAAGGGCTTCGGCAATGCAGCGCATCCTCAACGCAATTCAAGCATTCAGCCTCGCGCGCCCAATCAGGCTCGTGCTGGGCCTGCTTGCATTAGCGGTAACGCCCGCCGCGCTGGCTACACCGGATGACCCCATCGCCCAGGCCACCCGGCACTTCTTGATGGGTCAGGCCGCCTCTTTGGGAGACGATGTCGGCGTCGAGCTTAAGAGCGATACTTCGCGGCTTCCCGAATGCCGCTCGCCGCAGCCGTTTCTACCTCGCGAAGGCGTGCCGCAGGGGCGAGTCATGGTCGGCATACGGTGCAGCAACGATGAACGGGTGCGCTATGTGCAGGCCACCGTCACCGCCAGCGTGCGCTTTTTGGTCGCGTCCACGGCGATTAAGCGCGGCGAGCGCCTTAGCGCCGACATGCTCGACTGGGAACGCGCCGATGTCTCGCGCCGGCCCCGTAACGCGCTAGACGACCCCAGCCAGGCCATCGGCAAAGTCGTCACCCAGCGGCTCGCCCAAGGCATGGCATTGCGCGACGACAGGCTTCGTCAGCCTTATCTCGTCCATCGCGGCGAATCCGTGACGCTCATCGCCGGCGGCGAGGGCTTTTCGGTGACGCGCGAAGGCGAGGCATTGAACAATGGCGGCAAGGGCGACTCGATTCGCGCCCGCATGCCGGATGGAAACGTGCTTCGAGGCCAGGTGGATGCACGGGGACGACTCGCAGTCCGTTACTGATAGACACGTCAACAGACGCTACAATGCCAGCAGCGTGGCAGGGGCTCACCTCATTCAAAAAGGTGCAGTCAATGCCCTACAGTTTTTGTCACCGTGGCCGATACAGGGTACAAGCCCGCGCTGCAAGAGAGCTCAATTGTGAAAATTTCCAACCTACATCCGCCGACTCAGGCCTCACAGAGTGAACAGAGTGACGCCGCCCAGCGTACGCCGCGTGGAGGTGACACCGCACAAGCCGGTTCGCCAGCAAGCATCACCACGCTGAGTCAGAGCAATGAAGCCGACACCAGCCAGGACATCGACACCGCTCGCGTCGACGAAATCCGCCAGGCCATCAGCGACGGCCAGATGGAGCTCGACACCGGCAAGATCGCCGACGGCTTGATCGACAGTGTCCGCGACCTGCTCGGCGACACGCCCAAGAGCTAACGTCTAGGCCCGTAGACGTGCCACTAACGCCATCAATACAGGAACAAGGAACCATGTCCCTCGCCGACACCCTGGATCGCCAACTCGACGCCATGCAGCGCTTCGTCACCTTGCTGCGCGAGGAACGGCAATCCTTGTCTCAGGGCGAGGTCGATGGTCCCGAGCTGGAACGCCTCGCCGAGGCGAAATCCCAGGTCGCCGCCGAACTGGAAACGCTCGACGCCGAACGCCGCCGCCTGCTGCATGAACAAGGTCATGGCGAAAGCCGCCAAGGCGCCGAGCGTGCCGCCACCGAGGCGCAGCGACAAGAAAGCTGGCACCAACTGCGTACTACCGGCGAAGAAGCGCGTCAGCTCAACCGCCTCAACGGCCTGCTGGCCATGAACCGCATGGAACAGAACCAGCGCATGCTCAACTTCCTGAAGGAAGCCGCCGGCAGCACGATGTACGAAGCCGACGGGCGCTCACGCCACAAAGGGCTCAACCGCATCAGCTCGCGGGTATAGCACGGCACATCACGTGGCCCCTCTCCCTTTCAGGCACTGTCACGGCCCTACTCAACATCCGGCGTGCAGGCATGAGAAATCTACCGACATGAACCATACTGACGGCATGCTCAACGCGGAAACACCGAATAATTCGTAGCGTGTTTCCTTCATGGGAGCCTTGCCATGGACCTCATCGCCGTCGCCCTCAGCCTGCTATTGATTCGCCTTGCCCTGCACGACGACACACCATCCCAGACGCAAGCGCGAAGGCCCCATCATTATGGCCCTGAACGTTTCAGCCATTGCCAACGACGCCCGCCCAAACCACCGACACGCTGTCTGCATCGGTATAGCCTGCACAGACACAAAGATTAACGTAGGTTAATACCCCCATTTCAGCGCTAAGGTAGCCAGCCAGGCAGGATAGAATATGCCTCGAGACGACGCTGCATCCCAAGTCTAGTCTCTGCGTACAAAGCTTTGCCCCGTTCTTTTGGACGGGGCTTTTTTCGTTCGAGTGGATGCCAGCAGCATCAAATAAGTTGCTTTTTGGGTTGTATAGCAACGTATAAGTTTCTATATTGACCTTAATGAAACTTATGAGTTGCCAAGCAATATGTCACTACACGATCAGATCAAACAACGCCGCCAGGCCCTAGGGCTGACGCAACACGATATGCAGCCACGCATCGGCATGAGCCGTCAGCAATACCAACGGCTGGAAGCCGGCGGCAATCCACGCCTTGACTCGCTCACCCTCGTCGCTGCAGGGCTCAATGCCGAATTGATGCTCATCCCCCAGGACAAGTTATATGCCGTCCAGGCGGTACTCGATGGCCAGCGTGGCGTTACCGAGCGCCCGCTCGATGCCGACCCATGGCAAGGCCTGCTGGATGGTCCCGACAGTTCATCGCACGGGCATGACTCATGAAGAACGAGTCTGTCTCCGTGCTCGAAATCAGCTTGCACGGCATACGCGTCGGTCACCTGGTCGGCTATCAAGGGGGACGTAACGTCATGACCTTCGATACGGCATTTCGTGAGGATCCCCAACGCCCCACATTGACGCTGACAACGCATCCCGACTTTCCCCATGCTGACCGTCTCATGGCTTCCCCATGGATTCGGCGCCAACGGTTGCATCCATTCTTTTCCAACATGCTGCCCGAAGGGACACTACGCGACTGGCTGGCACGATCCTTGAAGATTCATGCCGACAACGAGTTTCCTCTTATCGCTCAGCTCGGTTATGACTTGCCGGGCGCCGTCGTCGCCACGCCACTACCCGCCGATGAGGTACCCGCCCATGTACTCGAGCACCGCACCAGCGTGACCCCCGTCCCCCGCTCGATTTCCCGTGGGCAAGGTTTCTCACTGGCAGGCGTGCAAATGAAGTTCTCGATGTACGAACGCGAGGGAGCATTTCGACTCGGCCAGCACGACACGCTCGGCGACTGGATTATCAAGACTCCTTCCACACGCCATCGCAGCGTCCCCGCCAATGAATATACCGCGATGCGTCTGGCCGAAGCCGCAGGTGTCGAAGTACCTGAAATACGGCTGGTGCCCCTCTCCGCCCTCAAGACGCTGCCTGACCTACCCCTTCCCGATGAACAGTGGGCTTACGCAATTCGGCGCTACGACAGACAGTCGACGCACCGGATACATGCTGAGGACATGGCCCAGGTGCTGGCGCAATATCCGCACGAAAAATACACCGGCGCGAATTACGAAACGTTGGGCAAGCTATTCACGCGCTTCACTCAGGATGGCCTGCGCAGCGCCCAGGAACTCGCCCGCCGTCTGCTCATCAACCTGCTGCTTGCCAACGGCGATGCGCACCTAAAGAACTGGAGCTTTCTCTATCCGGATGACGATTTGCCAGTGCTCGCGCCCGCCTACGACATCGTTTTCACACAGGCGTATATCGATAACGAGCAAGAAATCGCGCTCAATCTCAATGGCCGAAAACAGTGGTACGCCCTGCAGTGGGACGATTTCCGCGCCTGGAGCCAGCATATTGGCGTTCCCTGGCACGGCATTCGTGTCGCGCTCGACGACACCCTACAACGTGTTCGGGAAACATGGCCCGCGCTTCTTCAAGACGCGCCGATGCACCCCGAACACAAGCGCAAGTTGATCGCCCACTGGCAACGGCTACCCAATAGCTGGGGGCTTACAGCACTGCAAAACTGCCCTTCACCGCCCTGAATTCAAGCAACCCCACGCAGCTTTTCCAATAACGCCTCGCGCCTTTCTTCAGCCATGAAGGCGGCTTGCAGGGCGTTGCGGGTCACGTCGATGAAGTCGTCGCGGGTCCAGTCAAAGGCGGTGTGGCAGGCGGCATAGTTATCCAGCATGCCGCCGCCGAAGTAGGCGGGATCATCCGAATTGAGGGTAACGTTGAGCCCCGCCTCGCGCAGGGCGGGCAGCGGATGCTCGGCCAGCGTGTCGGTTACCTTGAGCTTGACGTTGGACAGCGGGCACACCGTCAGCGGCACGCGGGCTTCGCGCAGCCGCGCGACCAGCTCGGGGTCTTCCAGGCAGCGCACGCCATGATCGATGCGGCATACCTCAAGCACCTCCCAGGCTTCGCGGATATAAGCGGCGGGCCCTTCTTCTCCAGCATGCGCCACACCGGGAATCCCCATCTCACGCGCTCGCGCGAACACCTCGGCGAAACGCCCCGGCGGATTGTCACGCTCGGCGCTATCCAGCCCCACCGCATCGATCATCGCGTGCCACGGCGTCGCCTGTTCGAACACCTCCAGCGCCTCGGCAGAATCGCGATCGCGCAAAAAGCTCATGATCAACGCCGAGGAAATAGCGTAGCGCGACTCAGCATCACGACACGCGGCCAGCAGCCCCTCGAACGGCGCCTCGAGCGGCACGCCACGCACCAGATGCGCCTGCGGATCGAACGACAGCTCGACATGCACCACGCCGTCTTCGTGCGCGCGGGCAAAATACGCCATCGCCAGATCGTAGAAATCGTCCTGCGTGTGCAGCACGCCCATGCCCTGGTAATACAAACCGAGGAAGGACGGCAGATCCTCGAAATCGTATGCCGCGCGCACCGCCTCAACCGAATCGTGCGGTAACGTCACGCTATTACGCTCGGCCAGAGCGAACATCAGCTCCGGCTCCAGCGTCCCCTCGATATGCAGGTGCAGCTCCGCCTTGGGAAGCGCTCGCAGCCAATCCGTCATCGCCGTCTCGCTCGTCGTCATCGCGTCTTTCACCTCATGCTGTCCGTTCGGTCAAGGATGCATCAAGGTGTAGCCGGATGCCAATGGCGTCATTCGTGGCTACCGACACCCCACCACCTGACAACAACACTTCGCGAGGCGCTCGCGCGCCCACTTGAGTGCCCGCTTCGGGCCTGTGCAGAGACTTACGCAGTTTGAGCGAATCTCTCAATGTGGTTCTTTTCTTTGGCTTTCGCCTCGGCGAGATCGTGAGCGGCCTGCATGCGCAGCCAATGCGCTGCCTCACCGAGGCCGCCAGACTCAAGGCGAACGGCGAAATCGGGAGAAATGGCAGCATGCTCATTCAACACGCGAGACACCGAGTTGCGAGACATGCCCAACTTTTCCGCTAGCTCGGTCACGCTCATATTCAGGGCAGGAACGATGCGACGCCGCAACATCCTCCCCGGATGCGGAGGGTTTTTCATCGACATGGCATAAACCTCATATTCAGTTACTGCCGTTAGTATCAGGCATCGTCACCTGTTTTTTCGGGACTGTGCATCATGACGCCCCGAGGACACAGGCCGCTCTACCGCTTGGTCTTCTTGTCGTGATACTGCTCACAATCCACTTGGTCAGCTTCCCACTTTGTGAAACATCTCCAGTGAAAGGCGTAACGTTTCACGTGTCAAAAGGCAAACTGAATAACTCATGCGCCCCGTTACAACAATCATTATGGCCTGGCATAAAAAACCGAGGCGATTTCGCCTCGGTTTCCATACGCGTCGCAGCATATCGCCCGCTCGCTTACTTCAGCATGGGTCCATCGGCAGGCATACGTTCTCACGCGTGCCGCGCTGGGCCGCGCGCTGCCCTTCTCGGGCTTCCTGCGCCGAGGCGGTGCGGCGTAGCACTTGGCCGTCGCCCTCGACCTGGCCCTTGATGACACGGGCGTGCGCGATCTTGTCTGTGACACGCGTGATCTCGACGTCTGCAGTCCAGTTCTCGCGCGGGCCCAGGCTTTCGCCGTGGTAGGGGTCGGTGTAACGCTTGCCGATATCGAACACGCCGAAGCGTTGCCCGGCCTTGACGATCGCGCCGCCCTGGTTGAGCACGATCTCATCGCCGCTGCTTTCCACGACCCGTAGCGGATAAATCACATTCAAGGCGCGGAACGTCAGCTCGCTCCCCAGCGCATCGAACACCTGCTGGGTGAAATCCCCCGAGCTCGACGCGACACCCAGATCATCCAGCGAGACATTGAGCGTCTCGCTCCACATGACCTGCCCCGTCGCCGGCACGACGACGCGTGCTTCCAGCGTTGCGGCGCCAGTGGCTTCTTGGGAGCGCTCCCCGGAGATGGGATTGGTCACAGACGCGAGCGCCATGTCCATGCCCGTCAGGCGGCTCGTGACCAGATAATCCGCCCCCAGATTGCGCCCCAGCATGGCCTTCTGCGCCAGCGGCACTTTTCCCGACGCCACGAAGTGCTGCTCGGCGTCGATGGCATCGCGCATGTCGCGATCGAGCACGGAGAATCGACGCGAGCCGACGAAGGCCCGCACCAGGGACTGCGTCAGTCGCCGCGACGCGTCTCCCGGCGCCAGACGCTCGCCGGCCACTTGCAGGCGGCGCGCGTCCACTTCTACCGGATAGACCGCCAGGCGCTGGCGATTGGATTGCGCCGCCGAACCGGGCGCGCGATACACCGGCACCTTCACGCGCAGATGCACCAATTGGCCGCCGCCCATTGCCGACGACACGCCCAGCACCTCATAGCCGCTGATTAGCCCCTGGCTCTCCACCCGGGTGCCGCTGTCATAGCGCGATGACTGCTCAACGGTTGTGGAATGCCCCTGCTCATCACGCACCGAGGTACGCTGCATGGAGCGCCGAATCTCGCGGCTGGCGTCGACTTTGGCACCGTGCACCTGACGCACAGCCTCGCCCAGGGCATTGAAAATCGCCTCGTCACGCGTGGCACCCGTCGCCTTGGCCTCGACCTGGCGCATCTCGACGCCGCCCCAGGCCGGCGCGGCGAGCATGGCCCACGCCAGCGCACCGCCGATCATCAGCAACAACAGTCGCCACATGGCTCCCCGACCTTGCGCCATTACCATTCCCCGAACGAACCAGTGGAACGCGAGCTTTCCGGTGTCGCCTGACTATCGGACGCCCCGGAAGAGGTAGACGCAGCACCGCCTTCATCAGGATTGGCGAGCGCCTCCATGCGAGCTTCGGCGTTGGCGGCCGTCCCCGGTGACCAATACTTGACGTAACCCAGATACGGATGCCCGGTGACCGGATCGGTCGCGTTCCATTGGCCGATGGTCTGCACGCCCTTCAGATTGGCCTGCGACTCGGAGCGCATGACATTACGCACCATGCGGCCGATGCCCTCTTGAGTCAGAATGCGCGAGGTGCCGTCGCCACGCGTTTCACGCACCTGCTCGCGCAGCTTGCGCTTGCTGGTTTCCTTCTGGCCCTGCACCGTCATCGTCGCGAACTGCGCCAGCCAACCGTCCGCCATCAGCTTGGCGCTCTGGCGCGCCGCTTCCATCTCGGCGTTGATTTCGTATTCCTCCATGCTGCCGCGCACCAGCGCCGGTGCGCTCATGCCGAACGACATCAACCCAAAACGCCCTTCCTCGACGACCGGCTGCACGCCGAACATCCCCAGCATCGGGGTTCCCTCATCCAGCATGGGGCGCAAGTCTTCCATCACCGAGGACACCGGCAACGCCCGCGCCGGCGCCCCGCTGCCATTACGCAACTGACGGCCGAGCTCGCTGAAGCGCGGCGACTGCACCACAACGATGCTCACCGAGCCGTTATTCACCGGGCCGTCGCCACCGGTTTCTTCCACCAGCCCGAACACGCCGACGCCGGACAACTGGCCCATCGCCTGCCAGGTCGTGGAGGTCACGAATTCGTCATACAGTAGCTGCTTGCGCTCGGCGATATTGAGCTGGGGCAACTGGCTGGGGTCGCCACCCAATTCTTCGATGACCTTGTTGAGCGCCTGAACCGAGCTCTCGGCCAGGCGGCTGGCCACGGCCTCGCCCAACGCACCCAGGCCGGTGGTGTCCTTAACCTCCTCGGGCAGTCCATCCTTCATGAAGCGGTCCGCCATGGTCTTGCCGACGTTCACCGCATCCTGCGAGACCAGTTCGCCCATCGCCTTGAGGAAGGCTTCTTCCGTGGCGATCAAGCGCGCCTGGCTAAACTCAATGGTCGACGGGTCCGCCGGAATGCTTTCCGTCGCCACCACCATATTGCCGCCCGCAGGGTTGCTGGCGTGCGGCCCCTGCTGCCAGCCCCGCTTCTCAAGAAAGCGCTGGATGAGTTCCTCGCTGTTCGACACCTCATCGACCGCCAGGAACGGCGGTGGCGCATCTGATGGCTGCGTGGTCGCAGGCTCGGTCGACGCAGCGGTCTCTTGCGTCGGCGCCTCGGGTGCATCTGTCGAAGACGCGGCGGTATCGGCACTCGATTCGCCAGACTGCGCAAGTGCGTTCATCGGGCTCAAGGCCAGGCAGGCCAAGCCCACGGCGGCGACAAGCGGTTTATATGACGATTTAGACAACGACGTATGCAACGATTTAGACAACAACATGCTCATAACGGGCTCCCGGTTACCATGCCACCGAGGCATCGGAGCCCCGCTTGATGACTTGCGTTTCGTTTTCCCACAGCGCCAGACCGCTGCTCAGGTCGGTCAAGGTCAGCTGCACGTAATACTCCACCTGCTGCTCATCCGCCACGCGGCGATTGCGCTGGAGAATCTTGCCGGAAAGACTCAGATCCGGCGCCTGCAAGGTGCCCTTCTTTTCCACGCCGCGCTGATCGAATTCCTCGGAGTCCCGCAATGTGCGCGTGAGCTGGTTCATCTCGTCCTCGGGCCCGTCGATGCCCACCGCCGTGGTCGTCACCACACGCCCGGAACGCAGCAGCTGCACGCGGATCTTCTTGACCAGTTGATCGGTATCCAGGCGCTGCATGGTGTCATTGACGATACGGCTCACCACCAGCACATAACGCCCACCGGCGGGGTTATCGACCGCGCCGCTGGCCAGCATCGACGCCACCGCCTTGTCGGAGGCCTTGGCAAAATCCCGGTAATCGAGCTGCATCGAGACCGCGCCCTGGTCGTTATCGGGGTCGACATAACGCGTCGGCGCCGCGCACCCCGCCACACCCAATACCAGCACGCTCACAAGACATAACAACGTTTTCATCACGCATTCCTTCAAAGGTTATATAACGCTAGAAAGCGCCCCACCGGGAGGCGCTTTCATCGGATCTCGGCCATTAAATATCGGTGGTGTCGGCCACCAGCCGAGTCGTTTTCGTCCCATCCATACGGTACTGCGTGCCTTCATGCTCGCCTTGCAGATCGATCACGGACACGTCGGCCGGGCCCTGAGCGCTGGGACGTTTGATATACACCAGGGTGTAGGGCCAATCCGGCAGATCCAGATCGCCCAGCGACCCAGACGGTGTCTCGAGTGTCATGGCCCCCGAGGCGGGACGCGCGAAACGCGCCACTTCCCAGTGATCCGGTGTCGCCTGCCAGCTACGCAGGTCGGCTTGCGTGGTCATCGCCGTGACGACCGCTGAGCCCAACTGGCCGGCCACGCCCAGGCGCTCCGTCGCCTCGTTCTGCATCAGCGCCTTCACCACTGCCGAGGCCACCGAGCGCCCCAGAATCGCGGGAAAGCGTGACTGCATCTCGGTATGCACGACCTTGCCCATCGAGGCGAACGTCTCGGGCTCGTAACGCTCGCCCTGGGTATCGACCAGCGACAGCGCATCGCCAACCGCGTAACGATCGGCATACGCGGGCAAGGCAATGCCCGTGTAGGCAGGTGCTTGGGTATTGCCATGGAAGAGAATCAAGGGCACATCGAGGCGCTTTTCCTCGGCGACCGGGCCCAGGCCATTTTCATAGACCACCCAGACCCGGTTCTTCAGGCCCTCGCGGCTTGCCTCGCCACTGGCGATGGCGTTCGCCAAGGCAGCGTCGGCGGCGAGGGGGGCACTATCGGGGGCCATCGCCGCCACGCGCGAGAGCGAGGTCGCGGCACGCTCGATATCGCCGCTTTCACCACTGGCGAGAAAATACAGGCCATGCAGGTAGGTGGCCGAGGGCACGATGAATTCGGGATAAACGCCCCACTGCGAGGGAGCGCCATATTGCTGGGCAACGCTCTCGTGCAGCGCCTCGCTATCGAGACTGTCTTGAATGGCTTGCTGCTCGCGGTTGGCGTCTTCCGACGCTTGCTCATCGAGCGCCGCCTTCTGCTCGTCGATCTCCTCGGCGAACGCCGCTACCGCACGCCGGGTACGGTCATCGGCACGATTGAACTCGATACGCGCGTATTCACCGTTCCCCAGCTGCAAAAACGCCAAGCCTTTATAGGTATTGACCAGCACCGCCTCGGAAAGCATCGGCTGGTAATCCCGCTGGGCGTCGTTGACCAGCACCGCCAGGGCGTTCTCCGCCCCCTTCTCGGCCAGGTTGTCGGTATCGTTGAGCTTCATGCCCGCCTCGGCCTGATCGTAAAGATCGATGGCCGTTTGCGGCTCCCCCGCCAGACGATACGCCTCCGCCTGGTGGAGAAGCTCCAGCACTGTCTCTTCCTCGCCGGGTTGCCCGGGCATCAAGGAAGACGGCGCCATCGCCTTGGCCGCCGCCGCATAATCGCCCGCTACATACGATGTATTGAACGCCTCCATCTGGTTGCGATGCTTGTACGAGGCGCACCCCGTCACGCTCGCCGCCAGAAGCGCCAATACGACCCCTCGCGTCATATGGTTCATGGAGCTCCCTTGCCGACCGCCTGTTTGAACAGGCTTTTCATTCGTCATTTATGTGGTGTGCTACACCGTTAAATGTCGGCAAGGGCTAATAAAACTTTAACTTGGGTTAAGAAAGTGAGGCAGCACGTGAATTCATCACGCGCCGAGCATGGCGTTATCGACTAGCTTGGAAGCCACGCCCAAGCAGCTTCCCATTGCTCACACTTCTCCGAGGTGACTGGCCTCAACCAGCCAAGAGCGTCTTGGCATACGCGTGGGTGTCATCCAGCGTCTTTTGTATAAGCTGACGTGTACCTCGAGAAACACCAAGCTCATCCGACACTCGCGCCCACTGCTGGACGCCTTCGGTTACTTCTTCGATCACTTGACGCGCCTGCGACCACCGAGCAAAGCCTGCCTGCTCAGCCAATCGCTGGAGCGTCTCGCGGGGCGGCGTCTTGCCATGGCCGCAATAAGCCGTGGCATGTTCCCCGAAAGGGCTCGGACTGAACGTGACATCATAAAACGGCGCCAAGGACCATTGGCCGGCATCGTCCATGAGAAACGCCCAGTTTTTGCTGTGGTCATCCTGATTGACGGCCAGAAGGTTGAATATCGCCCGGCGAAACAACGCCTGCCCAACACGCGGGGCACCGCACAGAATCTGACCGGCTTTTATCAGGTCTTCGTAGTCCAGCGAAGGCAAACGGAAGTCTGCATCCAACAGCCCACAGGCACTATGCAAGTGATAACGCCCTTGTCCGTTCTGTGTGGCGCAATCGAAGCGCTTCGTGGCCAACCAAGCCACCGCTGGCGCCCCATTGGGTGGTGGTAGCAAGCGCCATTCAGGCACATCGATTCCCGCGCTCGCGGCCATCGAGAGATAAGCGGCTTCGCAGAGCCCCTCCTCATGGCCGAGCGATAGTGAGGACGACGTGAATTTCACCAGCCACGGCGAAAGCCCTTCCTGAGGGTGGGTACTGGCATGCTGTGACGATGCCGATGAGAAATAAAGCTGCGCTTTCGGCCGCGCACCACCGGAACTTCCTGCTTCAGCAAGCGCCTCTAACACTGTCTCGGTTTGCCCTTCGAACAACTGCCTGGCTTCTTCGCCCAATCGGCCTATATCGACCCAGTGATCGCCCGGCTGATGGACGTAAGGTGACAGCGGGCGAAAACGCAACGCTCCCATGCCGCGATCCCCGACATAAGCCAGGCGATCCATCGCCGTCACCTGCCGAGGCGCGATGCCATGTTGGCGAAAAACCCGGTCCATCAGCATCAAGCCCCATCCATCCGGCAAGGAGTCCGCAAAAAGGCCATGGATACCGTGATGGGGAGCAGCAGGTGCCGTATGTAGCTGGGTATCGAAAGGCAACTGAAAAGGCGACAGGCTGTGATAGGCGTCCACGTAGGCGTCATCGTACTGAAAGAACACGCCTCTCGTGCTCTGTGCCAGCACACCGACGCGGCATTCGCCGCCTTGTTGCAAACGACGCACAACTTCCAATTTCCGCACGGGCTGAAAGTCACTCATCGGCGAGCACCTCTTCGATACTGCGGGGCGTTTGTGTCGGCGCCTCGCTGAGCGCCGCAACACGCTCCAGCCGGTCGACACATTGCCAAAGCAGCAGAAACTGGCGCAGCGAGATCTGCCCTGTCGTCTCGAACTTCTTGATCGTGGGTGCCGGCACGCCGCTGCGTTCCGCCAGGCGCTGGCGCGACCACTTGAGTGCCCGGCGACGCGTACGCACCGCCCCCGCCAGCTCATGCTGTACGTCCGCCGCCGTCAAAAGAGACAGATGCATTTAGACCGCCTTTATAGATACCATAATAGCTATTATAGCACTTATTATAAATTTTTAGATATTATAGTATCCATATTGATATACGTATAACGCCCCTCATTCCCCCGCCCAACGCCGTACCGCCACCATCGACATGAACTTGCCCTCCTCGCTGAACGTCAGCCGGAACACACCGTGTGCGCCATCCGGCGTGACGATGCGCCGCAACGCCGTAGCGGGAAAGCTCACCCGGCGCCCATCCATGCTGGTGGCGATCACGGTCTGCATGGCACCTTCATAGTGGTAACGGCAGGTCTCGAGCGATAGATCGAGCATGATATCCAGCGACGGCATGGCGAGCGCAAGCTCCGGGTGAATAAAGAGACGCCAAGTATACCCAGCCACAGCGCCTGAAAAAATTTGCAATTTACCCCTAAAGCAAATCCCCCCTGCGCCGATAAATGAGGTAACGGCCAACGGCGCCGTTGTGGCAAGCCCCGGTTTCACCGACGGCAGGCCAATGGAGCCCAAACAGAGAGGAAGGAACATCACATGTCAGTGATCAATACCAACATCACGGCCATGATCGGCCAGCAGAACCTGAACCAGTCCCAGAATGCGCTGTCCACTTCCATGGAGCGTCTTTCCTCGGGGCTGAAGATCAACAGCGCCGCCGACGATGCCGCCGGCCAGGCCATCGCCAACCGCATGACCAGCCAGATCAGCGGTCTCGGCCAGGCCCAGAGCAACGCCAACGACGGCATCTCCATTGCGCAAACTGCGGAAGGCGCCCTCAACCAGGTCAACGACAACGTTCAGCGTATCCGTGAACTGACCGTCCAAGCCTCGAACGGCACCAACTCCGGTGATGACCTGCAGTCCATCCAGGACGAAATTGACCAGCGCACCTCTGAAATCAACCGCATTTCAGACGAGACCAACTTCAACGGCGTCAAGGTACTGTCAGCGGATTCTGACATCTCCATTCAGGTCGGTGCCAACGATGGAGAGTCGATTTCTGTCAACCTGCAGCAAACCAACTCTTCTACGCTGGGCCTCGATTCTCTGGATGTCACCCAGTTGCCTTCAACAGTCTCTGCAACAGACCTGGATGCTGATGCGACATCACCAATGACCGTTGCAGCTGACGACGGCACTGAGCTGGATGGCGCCAAAGTCATCCAAAACGCTGATGACGAGCTCTTTATTCAGACCGCAGACGGCGAGTATTTCGCAGCAACTTCCGCTGTTGACGCTGATGACGACGTAACCGTTACTGCAAGTGATGCAGACGGAACAGCAATGACGGATGCTGAGATTGCTGACTCAGGTGCTGCCCCGCTTGCTAACCTGGATAACGCGCTGAAGACTGTCGATGGCTTCCGCTCCGACCTGGGTGCCATTCAGAACCGCTTCGATTCCGCGATCACCAACCTACAAACCAACGAGACCAACCTCACCGCTGCACGCTCGCGCATCGAAGATGCCGATTACGCGGATGAAGTCTCCGACATGACCAAGAACCAGATTCTGCAACAGGCCGGTACTTCCGTGCTGGCGCAGGCCAACCAGCTGCCGCAGAACGCCCTATCTCTGCTGGGCTAAGCGCAAGCAAGCTCTGGCCCCGATAGAGCCACGGCTTTATCATCCAGTAGTAACGAACCGGCTTCCGTGTGGAGCCGGTTTTTATTCATGGGTAGGGATGAGATCCCCTCAAGCATTTGGCGCTGACGAGTGATACCGCAGGAGTTTCACATGACAAAGCAAGACACCATGGAACATTTACTGGATGATATTCGAGACAAGATTTCTCGAAATGACAAAAGCTCATGGGAAGATGCGCTAGCGCTGCTTGAAGAGGCGGAAAAGAGCACGCCCGATGACCCGGAACTTCTGTACTTGCGCGGCTGCATCGAATCAAAATTGGAACATCCTCAAAAAGCGTTGAACGCTCTCTTACAAGCTTCTTATCAACGCGCTGACGACTTCACTCTTTTCCATTATATAGCCAAACAGCACGTACGGCTCGGCCATGACAAGGCGGCCTTGAGCGCACTGAAGCGCTGCCTGCAGCTCAACCCCAAGAGCACGAAAACAAAGCATCTCATTGCAGCGCTAAACTTCCAGATAGGTCGCACTGATGAAGCCAAGCAATGGAGAAGAAAGGCCGTTCTTGAAGCTCCTTTTTACTCTTCCAGGAATTCTGAAGAACGCACTAAAATAAGTATATTGGTACTACAAACTGCCTATGCAGGAAACTGGGGGATTAACAGGAAAGACTTTCTAATCTCGCTCGCCCAAGGCCATAACAATCTCCACAGTTTGTTAGACGCCGAGCATATAAAATGCACGACTCTCTACATTGACGAGGTCATCAAGCATCCGGAAATAATTCGCAAGCTGCCGAGTTATGATGTGGTCTACAATGGCATCACCGATGCCGAGCGTTGCGAAGTGGCCTTAAACCTAGTCGACAGCGTCACTCATAAGCTTGACAAGCCGCTCATCAATCCGCCGCAGGCTGTATTGGGAGCATCGCGTGAAGGGAACTACCAACGCCTCCAGGATCATCCCACTCTTATTGTGCCGAAAAGCATTAAACTGGCCAATGTCTCGGGGCTTTGTCGTGACATCATAAAAAAGGCTATACAAGAGCACGATCTCAAACTGCCACTGATCGTTCGTGTCGCGGGCTATCAGAATGGCAAGTTGATGCACAAGGTAGAAGACCTCGAGCAGCATGACTTTTCCAATATCGATGAATTGCTCGCTGAAGAGCCGCAAACGCTTTATTGCATCCGCTATCATGAAAGCGGGCTCGACCATGAGCGCGCGCCAGGCAACAGGCTGTATCCCAAGTACCGCGCTTTTCTGATCGACGGCAAACTTTATCCGGTGCATGTTCGTTTCGGCCATGGCGACTGGAACGTGCATATGCCGGAGCACAAACCCACTGTAAAGCGCTTTCCGTGGCTTATAGACGAATGGGAACGTGATTTCTTCGAATCGCCTGAAGCGATGCTACCGGAAGGCGCTTGGAGAGAGCTTGAGGAATCGCTCAAGGGTATCGGCGTCGATTACCTAGGTGTGGACTTTGCTATCCTCACCGAATCCGAGAATGCTGGCAAGCTGGTGATATTCGAAGCCAACCCGGCGATGCGCAATTTCCTCGATCAAATGGATCCGGATACACCTGCCTACAAAGCTTCCTATCGCGCAATCCAGGCTGCGCACGATATGTTTGTGTCTCGTGCTAACGTCTCGCCTTGGGAATACGTATTGCATGAAGGGCAACGAAGCGAGCCCAGCGCGGATGAAGAGGCCCCTCTGCCCTTCGACTGGCAATTCACGGGGCGGGCCGTGGTATTGGACAACGCAACGTACATTCCACGACACCCACGCTTTCGGCAATGGGTCGATACTCAGGCGCTTGCCATCGTATCGTTTGATCCAGCCGGTCGCATAAAGCCAAAAGACGTCGCGGATATCGAGGAGTTTCAGCATGTTCCTCATGCGTTGCTAGGCAACGGCAACCAGGCCACGTTTTACCAGACGCTGAATGAAGGGCTGAGCGCTACTCTCCCTCCACTACCGCCTCAGCAGCTACCGGATAGCCTGAACGATGATGCTCGGGTACTGGCACGTGTCCCCGTCAATACGCTGGCGCTGGATAGCATTGAAGGCTTGAAAAGCTTGGATTGGCTGATATTGGACGAGCTTTCAGAGGCAGTAACCATCCTGGAAAATGGCGCGCGGGCACTAGCAGATACGTTGCTCTTGCAAATCGGAGTAGCTTTTACACCAACGCATGAGCGCCAGCCAAGCCTGGCGGAAGTGAGCCACTGGGCGAGCCGGCACGGTTTCACTTTTTACCGTCTCAACCAGCCTCATCACCGGACGATGCTACCTGAGAGGCAAGATATCGAAGCGCCTCAAGCTACGCAGCTAGTCAGCGCGGACGCCTTGTTCGTCCCTGATCCAACGCGTCGCAATGCGCTTAGCGCGAATCAATGCAAGCGCTTGGCCTTTATTCTCGACATGGCATTTGGCATCCACGATTTATCCTATCGGTTGCTGGCTCAACACGACGAGGAGCTTGCTGAAGACTACTTGCGAGCACGTGGTTACATTTCCACGCCGCAAGAGGGGCATGAAAAAGAGAGCAATGCCGGATTAGAGGTCGCTCTCTGATACTTGTTTTCTCTGGCCACCTAGCGATACAGGAACTTGCCATGCTTTACCGCCACCATTCACAGCGCGTAACCGGGCTGCAGTCGCCACAACAGGGGAAGCCAGGACGTTGGCATGGGAGTAACGAATGAGCACGTCGCTGACACTTGATCCCCAAAATTGGCACGCCCTGGAAGACGCTTTTCATCAGGCGTTGAACGCAGGGCTGGAACATCTCCAATCTTTGGAGGAACAACCTGTCTGGCGACCCGCCCCGGAAGCGGTGAAATCGGCGTTCCGCATGCCACTGCCTCAATCACCCAAGCCATTGGAGCAGTTGCTGGAGCAGTTTCGTGACCAACTTTTGCCCTATGGCAATGGTAATACTCACCCCCGTTTTTTTGGCTGGGTGCATGGTGGCGGAAACCTGTATGGGGCGCTAGGCGAACTTTGCGCGGCATTGCTCAACAACAATCTCGGCGGGCGCGATCACATCGCCCACCATGTGGAGCATCAGGTCCTGCAGTGGAGTCGGGAAATGTTTGGCTTCCCGACGAGCAGTTCTGGGTTGCTGACGTCCGGCACCTCCATGGCCACGCTCATTGCCCTGGCAGTGGCGCGGCAAAGTGCTGTTGGTGCATCGATGAAAACTCAGGGGTTACAAGGCAATACATCTCCCCTCGTAGGATACTGCTCGGCACAGAGCCATAATTCCGTGCTGAAAGCGTTTCAACTGCTAGGGCTGGGTGGTAACGCCCTGCGTGCGGTTCCTGTAAGTGACGACTTCACACTGGATACGCAAGCGCTGGCGGAGCTGATAACAGCAGATCGCCTGGCCGGCGCTACCCCCTTCTGTGTCATTGCGACGGTAGGAACCGTCAACACGGGGGCTATCGACGATATTGCAGCTATCCGGAAAATCTGCCAACGAGAAGAACTTTGGCTACATGTCGATGCCGCTTTCGGTGGCGCGTTGGCTCTACTGGACGAATATCAAGACACTCTAGACGCTGTTCGAGACGCCGATTCGATCGCCTTCGATTTTCATAAATGGTTTCAGGTCCCCTATGCGGTGGGCGGACTGCTAGTCAAGGATGCCAACACGCATCGTGCCACGTTTTCTGAACGCAAAGAGTACCTGACAACGGAGCCCGTGGGGCTTTCCGCAGGGGCTCCCTGGTTCTGTGACTTCGGCCCCGAACTCTCGCGTGGCTTCATGGCCCTGAAAGTCTGGTTCACGTTTCAAGGAATAGGAACGGAACGCCTTGCGGGGATAGTAAGAAAACACTGCCAGTTGGCCACAGAAACGGCTAACGCCATTGATGCCTCTGCCAATCTTGAGCGACTGGCCCCAGTGCCCATGAATGTCGTTTGCTGCCGCTACGTGCCACCACACTTACAGGACGAGACATCCCAGCACGCTAGTTACCTGGATGCACTTAATAACGCCATTGTCACGCAGCTCCAGTTACAAGGTCGCGCAGCGCCTTCCACCACCGTTTTGCATGGCTGTGTGGCTATCCGCGTAGCGATTGTAAATCATCGAACGGAAAGTGCTCACATGAATGATTTAGTGTCTGACATTCAACAACTAGGCACGCACATCGACCAGCGCTTTGCCCTACTTCTTCAACCGGCCCAGTGGCACTTGATGCAGGGTGGCGATGCGCGCTTGGTCGTCGATCCCGACACTGGGCTTAATCGTTACGGTTGCTCCCCCTCTCCACGGGATCATGCCTTCACCTTTGCCTCTTCCACGGCCACCTCCATCTCAGCACCGGCTTACCAAGCAGCAGAACAGTATCGGCAACGCCTTCTGCACGATTGCGTAAAAGCCGATAGCCTTGCTGCGCCTCTAGCCCAGCATTGTCGTAGCCTGGAATCAGAGCTAGCCACAACTCTTGGCTTGGCCGACCTCAACCCCGACCTGCATCTATCCCCCTCGGGCACTGACTCACAACTTCATGTCGTCGCTGCCGTGACGACGGCAATACCCTCCAAGTGGGTCAGTATCGTCTGCGGCTCGGATGAAACAGGGAGTGGAACACCTTTTTCAGTCACCGGCTGCCACTTCGACAATACGACCTGTCTCGGCCATACAGTGACCAAAGGCGAACGTCTGTCAGGCATGGCGCCAATCGCCTATAAAGGTGTGCCCTTCCGAAATACCTACGGTCGCTTACAGACTATTGAGGAAATGGACAGCGCCGTCGAAGATCATGTCCGTGATGCGTTAGACCAAGGTTACAACGTGATGCTCCATGCCATGGATCAATCCAAGTTCGGCTGTTGGGCACCCTCTCCTACGCGCCTGGATCAACTTCGCCAACGCTATGGTAGCCGTTTGCAAGTCATCATTGATGCTTGCCAATTGCGGATCGACCAAGAGGATCTGAGAGAACACCTTGATAAAGGCGACATTCTATTATTAACGGGTTCCAAATTTTTTACCGGGCCTCCCTTCAGTGGGGTCGCCATATTCCCACAAGTTTTTTCACATCATTTGCAGCAATGCGGTAGATCATTGCCATCGGGGCTCACAGAGTACTTACCCAAGCCGGATCTCGGCAGCTGGGACATGTTACTTCCTAGCGCAACGACACCATTCACCATCGGTATGTATCTACGCTGGCGGGGAGCTTTAGAAGAGGCCAAACGTTACTACCAAGTGCCTAAAGAAAAGCGACTTGAGGGCCTAGATTGTTTTAGCAATGAAGTGCTGCATTTGATTGGTACACATCCGCACCTTGAGTCGCTTTTTGAAAAAAATAGCACTTGGTGGGCGCGACCCGACATGCTGGGCGATGAGCTTAGCGTTCGGCGCAGTATCTTCCCATTCCTAATTCGACACCGTAATGGGCAATACCTTACCCAAGAGCAGGTAAGGCATCTGTACGAACAGCTTAACAGCGATTTAAGCGCTGAACTAAAATTCGAGAAACAAGAGTTAGCAGCACAATGCTGTCACATAGGCCAGCCTGTCAAAGTTGATAGCAAAAATACGTCAGCGTTGCGTATCAGCATGGGCGCACGAATTCTTTCCGATGGCTGGCATGACGGCACGCATGACAGCCACCACCTAGAAGAAGAGTTACGTCAAGTTCGGATCGTCCTCGCTAAACTAACGCTGTGTATTAGCTATTTGTAAGTCCCCTTCTGAGCGACACAGGCCATCGGCAGCCACCAGGAGGATAGAACGCGACGACAATCCATGACCACGAAGCGCTAAGCGGTCGTGGGATCGGAAAGATGCCGTGGCTGCTGCACTCGAGGATGAGGATCGGGAAGGGATTGAGGTCATCACCTGGTGACATCACTACCCAGCCACTGCCGTACCCATAGCCCGCCGCCGGCGACTATATCATCGTAGAAAATAGATATTTGGACATGCTCGCTGAAATATGAAAGCCTTAAACAGATAAAACCCAATTAAACGTGGAAGGAATGTACGATGGAAGCAAGCACAATAATCTCTGGACTAATTGGCGCCCTAATTTCTGCAGCTTTAAGTTACATAGTAAGGATCAAACTCGAAAACCGATCAAAAGGCATCGAACAAAAGAAGCAAGCTTACGTATACTTGGTTAGCGTCAGCGAAATAATAGCCACTAACGTGGTTGTAAAATCCTTCATAACCACACTGATCGATGATGAGACAAAAAGAAAATTATCAACAGCAGAGAAGGACTTTGAAGCCTCACATGCGATTTGCGCATTATTAGCGAACCACCTAAAAGACGTGAGCGACGAAAACATTTCCGAGCTAGGCTTGAAGAACGCACCTAAGTACTTCACGCCTCTTATTGAATCGACAAAAGAATCGAAACTAACTCCTGAACAGCTTTCCAAACTTCCTAAAAACACCGTATATACTTGCCATCAGTTCCAAAAATCACTTGGCCATATCCTCCAAATAACTGCCATGTGGACTAGCTACATCGAAGATGGAGATCGTTTCTGGGTCACTCCAGAAGGTTTACATGACCACTGGACAACTATCACCCGTTTCCTTAACCAGGCTGAAGCTACCCGTATCAGCTTAGTTAAATATGGCGCTGCAACTCCCGGGGAGGCTGAAAAACTCCTTGAGAAACAAGTCAAAGAAATTCACGAAACTATTTGGGCAAGATTTCAAAACTCTTCTCCGTTAGCGGCAGCCGCAGAATCACTTCAGTCGGAGATGACTAAAAATTAAGCCTGAGACTTAGCTGTTTCTGCTTTCAACGAAAACCGCCCGCCCCCCGGCGAGCCTTCCCTAACTCACTCCAAAAAAGACTAGTTCTCACCATATATTAATTCGCCAATTTCCTGCCACTTACTCTCTACGATGCCCAATCCATAATAACTTATCGGCAACCCTATTAATCGACACACTTCCTCTACCTCATCTTTCCTAAGAGATAGATTATAAGCAAGGGAGCTTTTTACAACAACTATATATTCGCCTATCTCAGCATGAAAGAACTCTTTTAATTCTGGCGCATCTCGCAAACATTCAGCAACAAATCTCGCCAGCTTATATGGCTTATCTGTGCACACAGCACCAATCAAACAAAGAAAGGCTCTACTTTCCGCTCTTAAGCTATCAGGAAACTGTAGCTCATTAAAAAAACACATCTTAGTCTTGTTCGGGCTGACTATTTTAGGTTTAAAAGCTTCTATATCATTATCAGAAAGCCCGACTGCAATACACTCACCCAAATCTTTTTTGCATGAGGACAACAATGTAGGGAATATCTTCTCAGCTCGGGTATAAGCCTCCGTTTTGCGCTGATGTATTTCCGCTTCATCTAGCTGCCTTTTCTGTTGCTCAATCATGTCATCCTGCTGTTTGATCATTTCATCCTGCTTTTCAATCAGCTTGTTTTGCTGATGCAGTGTGATCAAGAAAGCGAGCAGCGTCCCAGCCAGCACCGCTACCCCAACAGTGCCTGAGACATAATTGGCGAAGTTTGCCCATTCGTTGGAATCGTCGGATAGAGGCCTTTCAAAAAAGTGGATACCGAATAGTCCGAGCGCGATGACGCACACCACCACCACGAATACCAGCAGGTGCCAGTAACTCTTTATTGCCTCACGCATAAGCACCTCTCCTGCGAGTTTTTAGTCACCATACCAAGCTCATGATCATTCCCTCGCATACCCGACACAATACCAACCACTTACCGTCCCACCTTCCACACCATGAAGCCCTGACCAGGACGCACCATGGCTATGTGTAAACCTAGCCTCCGCCCCCTGCGCCACTAACATCCGGCCGCGCCCCCGCACGATACCTGCGTGAATTCACGTCTTTTTTGAATACTCGCTGAACCTGCGCAGGAGCCACCATGGCACTCGATCAATACCATCACGGGGTGCGCGTTACCGAGGTCAATGACGGTACCCGCACCATTTCCACGGCGGTTATCGGCGTGGTCTATGCCGCGTCGGACGCCGACGAAAAAACCAGCGCCGGGCCGGAGTCGCTGTTACCGTTCGAGAACTACACCCGCACCGCGCAGATTCTCTCCGACACCATCGCCGCAGCGCACCTGTGGGCCATCGAAAAGCCGACGAAAGCTCAAAACTGATGAAGCAACAAGTCATCCAGCAAGCGTCCCAATCCATGCTTGCGCAGGCCAACCAGGTGCCGCAGACGGTCTTGTCGCTACTGCCCTCTTGATGCTGCGGGCATCGCGCAAAACCCCTCAACAATACCGGTGGTTCTTTCGCTACGACCTCGCCAGCCAGATCCTCATTTACGCCTGGGTCAACGACGAATCCACCCAACGCGCCTATGACAGCAAGCACGACGCCTATGCTGTCTTCCGCAAGATGCTCGAAAACGGCAATCCGCCGGATAGCTGGGGTGACTTGTGGCAAGCGGCCAGCGGTGATGACGAACGCATCCAAGCACTGCTGGACGCGAACGCGACGCGGTGAAGGGTGGCAAGAACCATCGGGAACGAGCTCCCTCCCGCCCTGGATTCATAGAATAACCGCATCACCTCAGGCCGCATGGCTGCGCAACAAAGGCCATGCGCCCTGCTTGGATGCGTCCAAAATCACAATTTCCACGATAGAGCCGTCTTCCGCATAGCTAACATGGGTATTCCAATCCTGCGAGACTTCCTTCGCAACGGCCTTCTCAGAAAGATGCACAACTAGGATATCGTCAGTTTCATCGTACGTGGTGCGCATGGTCATTCCTTCCACTGAAAATGATGCATGACGGTTTTGACGACCAGCCTATCTTCAAGTACCACGGCGGCACATACCAAATTAATCGTTGCGCCCTTCCATAGCTTTGGCGATCCATAGCCGCGTATCGCCCTGATAACGCATCTGGCCAGTTTCCAGAAGCTCACCGAGCAGCACATCTGTCATACCGCGCTGAGCCATACGCTCACGTGCATGCCGGGTAACATATACATCCAAACCGAACCGCCGACAGAACATCAAAGTTCACCTCATTGTATGGCGACCATAATTCTACTGACTCTGGTCGAGCATTACGAAGCCAGCAATTTACCACCTGTCCAAGCCCACCGAGAACAAGTTCCCTCCGACAAAAGCGATACTCGGCTAGTATTTCTCGATGAATGAGACTCTGACATGGGAGGTCTTTTTCTTCGGCAAGCTGCTTGAAATACGCAACGGTATATTCATCTTGAAGCCAACGGTATGGTTTAGCTAACCAGAGTCGCTAGCTTGGCCAGGACGTCATCCATGACCTCTCGCGGGATGCTCTCCAGCCGCCGCCCCTGACGGGCCTCGATATCCAAGGTACGCACCTGGCTACACAAGACAACGCCGGTGGTGGTAGTACCTGCATCGGCCAGCGACACCGTGAAGCCTCGGGAGCGAGCGAAGCCGCCACCGTTAGCGACCGGCGCAACCAAAGGCGTGCCCATGGCGATATTGAACGCATCCGGCGACACGATCAGCACCGGACGCATACCTTTCTGTCATAGCCCCGAGTGGAATTGGGCGAAACGAGATCGATGTCACCGCGCCGCATTACAGCAATTCACGACCGACGGGGTCGGCCTCCAGCCACTCGCGTTCGCTAGCAGACATATCTGCCGTGGTATCGCACTGGGCCAGCAGATCCTCAAGGGAGTACAGCGGCTTGACCGGTTTTACGATCAAGCGCCCGTGGTCGACTTCGATCTCGACTTGAGAACCAGCGTGAAGGTCCAACTGATCGAGAAGCGTACGTGGCACTGACATCATGACAGAACCGCCGACACGGCGAAGATTGGTAATGTTCATACAGACCTTCTGCACACAGCAGTGCACTCATATTATACAAGAGATAATGTAACAGCACACACGGTGCAAGCGCTTGCCCAACGCGCGCCTTCCAGAGTTGCACAAGCAATAGCGCAGTTAGGCAAGGGAATATTGACCGCACAATGCAATTGCATTACCTTCTCTCTATTCCCTTGCATTGCCATCGAGCGGAGGCCAATCATGAACACGGCCATTGAGGATGACTCCACCCTGACGGATCGCTACCAGACGACCGTGCCGGCATCGATCCGACGCGCACTGAAACTGAAGTGTCGCGATCGGCTTCACTATACGGTTCGTCCCAATGGAGAAGTCGTGCTCTCGCGTGCCGGTGATGAGCCTAGCCAAGACCCCGTGGTAGCTGGCTTCTTGGCATTTCTGGAGCGCGATCTACAGGCGCATCCGGAGAACATTCGTCCTGCCACCACCAGCACCTTTGCCGAGGCTGAACGCCTGACGTCAGGCATTGAGGTAGACCTCGATGAGACGCTGCCAGTGGACGATGACGACGCATGAGCCCGCTGAAGATCAATGGATGGACGATCTACGCCCATCCACTCTTCCTGGCGCAGGTCGAGGCGCTGACCGATAAGGTAAAGCGACTACAAGCGAAAGACCCGGAGGGATACCGCACCAAACCCGCCACCAAGCGTCTGGCCGCGATTGTGAAGCTGGCGTTGAACGATATCCCCCAGGACCCATCCGGCCCTCAGTATCGCCAAGGGAACACGCTTGGAACAGCGCATACCCATTGGCATTGCGCAAAGTTCTACCAGCAATACCGGTTGTTCTTTCGTTACGACCTCGCCAGCAGGATACTCATCTATGCCTGGGTCAACGACGAATCCACCCAACGTGCCTATGGCAGCAAGTACGACGCGTATGCTGTCTTTCACAAGATGCTTAAGAGCGGCAACCCACCGGATAGCTGGGGTGACTTGTGGCAAGCGGCCAGCGGTAATGACGAGCGCATCAAAGCGCTGCTGGAGGCGGACGCGACGCGGTGAAGGGTGGCTAGAACCATCGGGAACGAGTTCTCTCGCGCACAACCGCCACGGTGAGCGGGCCAGCCGCTCGGCAGGTCTGCCATTAGATCGGTCAGTGTCTGTCGTCGACTCGCAATGCCTTCACCTCGGCCACTGTCAGCCCGGTAGCTTCAACAATCTGTTCATCGCTCAGCACACCCAGCTTGATCAGGTTACGAGCGGTTGCTTGCCTGGCTTCTAGCTGGCCTTCCTGACGCCCTTCCGGAGCCCTTCTTGACGTCCCTTTTCAAGCTTCTCAAGCCCCAGACGCTCAGCCGTGTTGATGTAAGGCATTTTCTTCTCCTCCTCAATGGCGTAAACCGCCTGCAAAAACTCCGGTTCCAACCCTTTGGGCAGTTGGATCATCCAGTCGATGATATTGAACATTAGAAGTCGTCACCAGGTAGGTTCTCGTCATTGCGATGAACGATCTTGCCAGGCAGCAATGTCATACGTTGCTGCTGCTGTTGAGCGAGGTCCGCGAGGTTGCCCGAGTCGTTGCCAAACAGGGGGACTCCCAGCAGCGTGGCGGCTTCGAAGTAACTGCCGATGGCGACCGATGAGTCGCCTTTCAGCAGGCTTTGCAGCGTGGCCCGGCTGATACCGATGCGTTCAGCCAGTTCACGCTGCGTCCAGCGCCTGTGGCGCCGGGCCTCTTCGATCAAATTGGCGAATAGCTGCAGCGCGTGGTATGTGCGGGGCGAGAGTGTTTGGCGTTTCGTCTGCATGCTTTGACCAATTTTTTAGGCATAACGCAGTTAAGGTATAAAATATTGGTCATTTTAGCAAGAAGGCTCCCTGGCGCCAGAGGGGCCGTTATCAGCCCGGTGGCTTCTACAATCGCCGCTCTAACGCTTGATAAGAGTTTACTGCCACTCAATTTTAAGATCTTTATGCGACTGTGCGCAGTCGCGCAGATAGAGGTTAATGAGGCTCTGATACGGAAGGTCTTTTCCTCGGCAAGGTTCTTGAAATACGCAATGGTGTCTTCATCAAGTCGGATCGTAACCTGCTTCTTGAGTTGAACGAGTTCCTTCCCACGAAAACCGTATGCACCACGGCGGCACATACCCAATTATCGTTGCGCCCTTATAAGTTCCTACACACCTTGCCCGTAACAAACAGTTACTCCACTATGCAGGTACTGGAAGGCGGCAAGGTCAGCCGCTGTCCTCGGCTATGTGGAGGCGCGGCTTGCTCAACGAATTGGCACTGATGGAGACGCAGCAGAAAGTCCATGAGCGGATCACCCAGCAAGTGCCGCTCGAAGAGACGCTGGATGCCATTGCCTGTTGGATCGAGGTGTTGCTGCCGGAGGCCATCGTGGCCTTCATGCGTTTCGATCCCGAACGTCAGACGCTGAGCCTCTATCCTACCTCACGCTTTTCCTCCGCCTACCAGGAGCAGCTACAGGAGGTGCCGGTCGGGCCCGAGGCTACTTCTTGCGGCTATGCGGCCTTCTACCGCCAGCCGGTGGTAACGGAGGACATTCGTAGCGATCCTCGCTGGTCGGCGTTGCACGATGCCGCCGAGCGCGAAGGATTACGTGCCTGCTGTTCGAACCCTGTGATGACGGCCAAGGGGGAATTGCTGGGCACTTTCGGTACCTATTTTCGGCAACCCTTCCGCCCCACCGACATGAGTCAACGTCGCCTACGCCAGGCCGCTGCGCTGATCGCCTTGGCGATCATCCGGGACCGCGACGCTTCCAGCCATCGTACGCTAGCCGAATGGCACCGCTCATTGTTTGTGAATCATCCCGACGGCGTCTATGAATTCGACTTGGAAGGTTGCTTCCAACGCGGCAACGCCGCACTCACCCGGATCACCGGCTATCCAGAAGAGGCGCTGGTAGGACGCCACTTCAACGAGTTTATCGAACCTGATTATCGTTCCTTGACCCAGGCCAGCTTCGATATCGCCCGACAGGGCGGCTCACGCCACTACGAGACCATGGGTACGCATCGTGATGGACACCCCTACCGCTTGGAGATACTGAATTTCCCCGTCTCGGTAGATGGCAAGATCGTCGGCGTCTATGGAATCTGCCGCGACATCACTCAGCAACGTGAACAAGAAGTCCAACTGGCGTACCAGGCGACCCATGATCTGCTGACCCGGCTGCCTAACCGATCCGTTCTCGACGGACGCCTGGAGAAGGCTTTCGAGCAAGAGGGGCGCCTACTGGTGGTGATGCATCTCGACTTGGACGGCTTCAAGACGATCAACGACGGGCTAGGACATCACATCGGCAACCAACTGCTGGTGGCGTTGGCCGACCGACTGCGGCAGGTGATTGGCGAGGACGACACCCTGGTGCGCCTCACTGGTGATGAGTTCGCGCTGTTATTCACTCATTTCGATGACTGCCAGGCTGGGGTCGATATAGCGGAGCGCGTGCTGGAGGCGCTGTCGACACTCTTCCAGATTGAAGGCAAATCCGTTCATATTAGTGCCAGCATCGGCATCGCCTGTAACTGCGAATGCGTTGAACATGCCCACGAGCTGATGCAACGGGCCGACTTGGCCATGGCCGATGCCAAACAGCAGGGCCGCAACACCTGGTACTGGTATCAGGGCGACGAACTGCGGGTTGCCCAAGCCTCGGTGCTACTGCGACACGACCTACACACGGCACTGCGGGATGACCAGTTCGAGCTCTATTATCAGCCTATCGTAGAGACGGCGAACGGCCGCATCCGTGGGTTGGAAGCGCTGATTCGCTGGCATCATCCCGAGCAAGGCATGGTCTCGCCGGGCGTGTTTATCCCGCTTGCCGAGCAGACGGGACAGATCATCCCGCTGGGACGCTGGATACTGCGGCGTGTTTGCCAGGAGGCCGCCACCATGCAGGCGGCAGGTGAGCGTGTGGTGCCGGTGGCCGTCAATATCTCGTCGCTACAGTTCAGGCGTGCAGGCTTCCTGGAAGATGTTCAGCAGGCACTGAGCGAATCCGGCCTGCCCCCGGCATTGCTGGAACTGGAAGTAACCGAAAGCGTGTTGCTGGATGGTGCCGAGCAGGCTATCGCACTGATCAACCGGCTTAAGGCGATGGGCATCAAAGTGGCACTCGATGATTTCGGTACCGGTTTCTCCAGTCTGAGCTACCTGCGCGACCTGCCGATTCACAAGGTCAAACTGGACCGTGCTTTCATCAAGGACATCACCACTGACCGGCGCGACGCCGCCATCGTGCAAGGGATCATCGACATGGCGCACCATCTGGACCTGGTGGTCGTCGCGGAGGGCATTGAGGAACGTGAGCAGCAGCAGGATTTGATCCACCGAAACTGCGACCTGCTACAAGGCTTCCTCTTCGCCAAGCCCATGCCCCAGGAAGCCGTCATGGAACTGCCTGATCTGTTGCCTGCGAACCCTGAGCATTGAACTCAATTTATATTATTTAGGTTATTTTAATTCAAACCTGCACGCAATATTTCGCAAATTTTTGACGCCTCACATCTCGCAAGCAAAGTTTGATTTACGTAGACTGGCTGCATCCAACAACCGTATGAATGCTGCCCCGTTGCAAATGGGTCTCAACAACAAAAAATTAAAATTAAAAATAGTAGCCAACTCAAGGTGAACCATGTTGACTCAAGACCATACCGAAAATCATCCCGCGCAAGTGCTGCGTTCCTTACTCTCCAAGGAACATGCCATCACGATTTTCTCGAAAAAGACGACGAAGCCGCTCTCCGCAGAGGTCATCAACCTCGACCTTAACACCGGACACTTCGACCTAAGTGTCAACTCCTATAAAAGCGATATCGACGACTATATTTATCAGGAGCATCTCTCTTTCGATATTGAAATAGAGAGTAACACTCAAGATGACGACACCGAAATCTACAACTTCGATAAAGTAAAAGCAAAGGTTCTCAAGAAAGACACAGGACTTTACGAGATAAAGTGCCAGCTAGGAGATGAGCTTTTCATTCAGGAAGCTCGTGGAGCGGTGCGCATTCCCTTTATCTTGGGCATGAACGCATACGCCAACGTTGAAGTATACAAGGATGAATTGACCCTCAAGGGACGGCTGCGCAATATCTCCAGCGGCGGCTGCATGATTGATATCGCGCTTGAGGACAGTCTGCCGTTGTACGTCGATCAAATACTGCCCAGTATCACACTTGAATTTCCTAATGGTGAATATTTCTATTCGCAGGGTTCCATACGCCATATGCGCCCCTTCGGCAGTGAGGGCCATGCCGCCGTCGGCATACAATTCATTGAGATACCGCGGGACATGGAGACCGAGTTATTCAGATTGGTCTCGGAATCGGAGCGCGAAGCCGCACATCGTGCGGGAATGAACATACGCGGCGTAGGCCCCTCCCCCTTGTTCATCCCGAGGAAGAAGGAAAGCAGTATCTTGAAAAATGAGCAGCAGGCCAAAGCCGACGAATCGACCAATATGCCGCCGATGGTGAAGGGTGTTCGGGAAATCTCGCGCCAACTTCAAGCCGTGCTGATCTTCATCAAGAACTGGAATACATTTCCCGAAGAAACACTTTATGACTGTACCGATTCTCTTATCCATCTCGTCAGACAAGATCGCAAAGAACTGCTGTATGCGCTTTCGTTCATCCGTGACCAGCCCGGATGGATACGCCACGCCATTCAGATAGCCGGCTATTTTGCCGATATGCTGATTGCCCGCAACCCTCATTCACCACAACTTCGTGAAGTCATCGCCGGTACTTTGCTACACACAATGGGTAAACCGCTACTCATGAGCGAAAAGCTCCCCTCGCTGAAGACCAACATGACACCGCAGCAAAAAGAAATACTGAGAGGCCATGTCGATAAGTTGCTCGAAAAGATCGCGGAGTTAGGTTGGCAACCCAGCAAGGGATGCCTGGATATCATTCAGAATGCCAACGAACGTCTCGATGGTAGCGGCTATCCCGCCGGCAAAACCGAAGATCAACTTTCCGAGACAGTAAAGCAGTTATCGGTTATAAAAATAATCAACAAGCTGACCAATGAACGTAACAGCGTAGCGCCGCGCACACCACTCGACGCTTACCGCTGGGCACACGAGAATGGAGATAAATACGAGCGTACCGTCATCATCGACTATATTCAGCAATATGGCTTGTACCCCATCGGTAGTCTGGCCAAGTTTTCCGGCGGCTTTCTTGGGTGGGTAATGGATATCGATAACAAGGGAATGCCCACCAAGGTCCACGTGGTCAAGAACCTGGCATTTATCGATGCCAGTATCGACACCATTATCTCATCGCCAGACTTCATGCAGATCGGAAAGCTGGAGGGCACCGCCAACCCCAACAACTACTCGATCGGTCATAAGCCTTAGGCAACGCAATCAAGCACTTGGAGACGGACCGGCCGTCTCCCTTGTCGCAACCGACCCCGCGCGTGGCAACTGAATGGCCCCCTCTCATTGGCGATAAAAAAACGCTAAAGTTCCTCTTCGCATCGCCGATATGTCAGTAGTGGATATCACAAAGGCTTTAACGCATTGTGACTACCCACTCGCTGTGTATGACGCTTGCCCATCGGCGAGCCCTGGGCCAGTTTGTCTGGCCCTTTTTATCATTGTTTCTTGTGGCCTTCTCTTACCAAGGCGTTGTCATGTCTTCACCCCGTACCCAAATCACCGTTAATGAGCTGAATGACGAGATCGTTCCGCGCCTCGATCTAGTCGAAAAGTTGATCAATACGACCTTGGCGTCGCTCATCGAAACCACCGAATCCGTCGAGGAACGCACCCGTCGCGAGGATCAAAAACGCCGTTTCGAGCTGATGCTGCTATCCATCCGCATGAATGTCGCCAGTGTATCGCGCCGCCATGCGACGGTGATCCGCGCCACCCAGAACGGCGACCGCACTGGCAGTTCTCTCTTGCAGTTGGATGAAAACGAGGCAATTGCTCTGGATAACGCAAGATTACTCTACGATCAGGTCAAGGCCCACACGCGCTAGTGACGTCGCAGTATGCACGGGGTCACATCGCAATGGTCATTCGTACTTTAGGCTGGGGATACTTGATTTTTTCTTGTCATACGTTAAACCTGCTGAACTTCTTTGAATGTGGCTAGTACACCATGCGGACATTATTGCGCAGTCAGATCTTTCTCGTGGTGCTATGGGGTGCGGTGATGGCAACCCTGCCTTACACGACATACAAGATATTGCTTTTCCAGCGCCAGGCACCGTCACTACTCAGCGCCCACTTGCCTGCGTTGCTCTTTGCCAATATTGCCATGATCGTGCTTCTGGTCGGCATATTGCTGCTCGTCACCTCCGCTCATTGGCAGTTGCGTCAGGGCCGTTCGCGGAGCCAGCGTGAAGCACCGCCGTCGCCTGCCCCTCAGCCCAAGGCGCGTCCCTCAGGCTCGCCGCGCCCAAAAAAAGAAGAGGCACCCGCCAACCCCGCCAACCCCGCCAGCACCGGTCTTCAGCTCGTCGACATCGGCGCGGAAAGTCCTTTGCACAGCCGCTTGCCGCTCGGCGCAGTGGTGGAGTCGGTCAATGGCGTCCCCGCGACATCGCTCGCGGCGGCGGAGTCGGTGCTCAAACCAGGGGTCAATGAAATCGACTGGCTGGACGACGCCGGCAAACGCAACATGGCGTATGTGATGGTGCGCGACGGCAAGCTACATGCCGAGTTTCGGCCCGTCTGATGTATGCCGCTAAAGTTTGGCTTACCACGGCCGATAACGGATAAGCAGGGACGTTACCGGTTTTTATGACGCTAGCGAAAGCGAAGAACAACAAACGCGAGGCCTCCGATGACCCATATCGGCACATTTATTACGGAATCCGATATTAGTATCCACGAGAAGCTGAACCACGCGCTTGAGACGCTTCTCGAACGCGACGCTTGCCTGCTCAAGACATCGGCGACAGAGCGTTCGCTCTCCTTCCGCTTGGCCATGTACCTGCAACAGGCGTTTCCCGATTGGGATATCGATTGCGAGTACAATCGCTGGTCGGGGCCTTGCAAACGCACCCGCCATATGACGAGCGTGACCAATACCGCCGATACCGATGCGCGTACCGCCTACCCTGACATCATCATCCATCATCGCGGAACCCACGAGAATCTCGCCGCCATCGAGGTGCAGAAAAGCACCAACAGCTTTGGTAAGCATCAGGACATCAAGAAGATCCAGGCTTACAAGCGCGATGGCAGCTTTCGGCATGCCTTCTTCGTCGACATCGGCGTCGGCGACGATGCCGGGCATACGCACATTGACATGATGACGTGATGACGTGATGACGTGATCCGCATGTCAC
>NZ_JAKGAN010000006.1 GCF_023061135.1 Chromohalobacter sarecensis | reverse complement strand
GTCGCGCTGCCGTCGAGGGCGTCGCGTGTACGGCGTACATTGGTGAGCAGTGGGGCACCGGTGGCGGGGTCGGTCATCAGCGTGCAATCGACGCCATAAAGCCGCCGCACTAGATCGGCCGTGACCGTCTCTCCCGGCGGCCCTTCGGCGAGAATCTGACCTTGATGCATGGCGATCAGGTGATCGGCGTAGCGACAGGCGCCGATCAGATCGTGGATGACCATGACGATGGTCTTGCCCGCAGCAGTGAGCGAGCGAATGAGCTCGTAGACCTCGACCTGATGCCCAAGATCGAGCGCCGAGGTGGGCTCGTCGAGCAGCAGCGTCGGGGTCTGCTGGGCGATGGCCATGGCGATCCAGGCACGCTGCCGCTGGCCGCCGGAGAGCGCGTCTACCGGGCGCTCGGCAAGCGTCGTCAGCCCCGTCAGCTCGAGCGCTTCATCGACGCAAGCCTTGTCGTCAGGAGACCACTGGCGTAGCCAGCTTTGGTGCGGGTGACGCCCGAAACGCACCAGTTCGGCCACGGTCAGCGCCTCGGGTGCATGGGGTTGTTGCGGGAGTAGCGCCAAACGCTTGGCTAACTGTCGGCTTGGTACGCGCTGGATGTCGGCGCCATCGAGCAGGACCGCGCCCGCGCGCGGCTTGAGCAAGCGCGACATCCCCGACAGCAAGGTCGACTTGCCACAGCCGTTGGGGCCCACGATGGCGGTGACCTGGCCGGCAGGAAGGCGCAACTCGAGCCCCTCGATGACGGGCACGTCGCCATAGGCGAGCGATAGCCCCTGCGTCGCGATGTCCGGGGCGCTTTCGTCATCGGGGGGTGCGGAAACGAATGCCTCTTGGGTCATGGGGTCGTCCTGGCATTGGGGTTCAAGAGTATCCATAGGAGCAGCGGGCTGCCGATCAAGGCGGTGACGATGCCCACCGGCACTTCGATGGGGGCGAGTATCACGCGCCCTAGCAGGTCGGCGGCGAGCATGACGATGGCACCTGCCAGGGTCGCGCCGACCACGGGTACTGTGTTTCGAGTGCTGATCTGGCGTGCGAACTCCGGGCCGATCAGCGCCACCATGCCTACCGGGCCGGCCACCGCCACGGCCAGCCCGGTGAGGATCACCGCTACGCTCAACGCCATCAGCCGACAGCGGCTTGCCGAGACGCCCAGGCTGGTGGCCACGGCGTCGGAGAGGCGCATCACGGTCAGCGAGCGTGTCAGCCGGATGGCCGCCAATAGCGCGGGCAGTAACGCCAGTGAGAGTATCGATACCGCATGCGCGGGGCGTGCGTTGAGGCTGCCCACCGTCCACGGATAGGCGGCGTTGGCAGCATCGATGGAAACCCGCGTCAGCATGAGTTGGGTAATGGCGCCGAATACCGCGCCCACGCCGATGCCGGCGACCAGGAAGCGATAGCCGCGCACGCCGATGCTGCCGGTCAGTCCGAAGGTCAGCGCGGCGGCGACGGCGGCGCCGGTCAAGGCCATGGCAGGCGGCGCCAGGCTGATCCCAGTGCCGACCACGGAGGCTACCGCGAAGGCCGTGGCGCCATTGTCGAGCCCCACGATGCCTGGTGTCGCCAGACGGTTGCGCGCCACCGTCTGCATCAGGCAACCGGCCAGCGCGAAAGCTCCCCCGGTGACGAGCCCGGCCACGACGCGGGGGAGGCGCAGTTCATGGACCACGAAAATATCCAGCGCACTGCCGTGGCCGAGCAGTGCCCCGAGCATTGCCGGCCCGGACAGCGTCGCGGCACTGCCGGTCGCCAGCGATACCCCAGTCAGCACCATCAGGAGCCCCGCCAGCAACAAGTTGGCGAGCAAGTTGCGCTTGTCGATGATGATCCGTAGTGGCGGACGTTTGCCCAGCGGCAGCGTAAGGAGAAGTTTGCCCGTTTGCGCCTGGTTCGACGCCTGCGTTCGAGAGAACGGTGTCACTTCGTATTTTGTGGCACGCGAGGCGGTGGAAAGCATATTCGACATGGGCGGCTTGTTCGTTATGGACGACTTCGACATGGATGGCTTACAGCATCGGGAGTCGGCGGCGGCGGACTACGGCGATCAGCACGGGGGCACCGATCAGCGCGGTGATTACCCCTAGCGGCAACTCGGAAGGTGGCACCACGAGTCGCGAGACGATATCGGCACTGACGACGACAATGGGCCCTAGTGGCAGACAGAACCACAAGGTGCGCCGAATGTCGGGACCGGCCAGCGCCCGCGCGGCGAAGGGCACGACCAGCCCCACGAAGGTGACGGGGCCGGCGATGGCCGTGGCGCCGCCGACCAGCAGCGCGACCACGACGATCACCAACAGACGCACCACGCGGGGGTGATGCCCCAGGCCGATGGCGACATGCTCGCCGAGCGCCAGCGCCGCGAGCGGGCGCGCGAGAATGACGGTCAGCAATGCAGCTAGCGCCAGGCTGGGAGCCAGCGGCATCAGGTCTGTGGCGTCCCGGCCGGCGAGGCTACCCACCACCCAGAAGCGGATCTCATCCGCCGTGTATTGATCGAACAGCAGGATCAGCGACGATAGAGAGTGCAGCAAACCCGACAGAATCGCCCCAGCGAGAATGAGGCGCACCGGGTCATTACCGATGCCTTGCAGGCGCGCTGCAGCCAGCACGCACAAACATCCCCCCAGGGCGCCGAGTTGAGCGACCGAGATCCGCAGCGTGGCGGCATCCGCTCCCCACAGGATCGCCAGCGTCACGGCGAAGGCACTGCCCGCGCTGACGCCCAGCAGCCCGGGTTCCGCTAAGGGGTTGCGCGTCACCGCCTGCAGCAGCGCGCCCGCGATTCCCAGAGCGATTCCCACCACCAGGCCGATTCCCAGGCGCGGCAGGCGTAGCTCGCCGATCACGAAATGGGCTTCGCTATCGTGCATGGCGGCGGCGTCGAAATCGCTCAGCGCTTGCCAGGCGCGTCCGGGACCGACGTCCCCGGCCCCGAACAACAGACTCAGCAATGCGATGGCCGCCAGCAAGATCATCAATAGGCCCCATGTGACGACCGGCGAGGGCGACGCACCGGACCAGCGACAGGCTTTCAGGCTTCTCATGACGCGGCTATCGGCGTGACGATTGATGAACGACGCCATGAAGCAGTCACTTCATTTCGTGCATGGCGGTGTCGATGTCGTCGAGGATCGCCTGCGCTGCCATCGGACCGGAGGCGCTGGTCCATAGCTGGCCGCTGACGCTGATGACGTGGTCCTGCTGCACGACGTCGAGGCGGTCGAAGGCCGGCGACTGTTTGGCCGCTTGGTAAGCCTCATCGCCCTCGGCATTCAGCGTGGCCAGGAACAGCCAGTCATTATCGATCTTCGACAGATTCTCCAGGCTCAACGGATCGCTGTGTGGGCGCCCTTCCTTGACGGTATCGCCGTCATCGACCGTGAAACCGCTGCGCGCGAGAAGCGTATTGGAGAAGATTTGCGGCGCCATGACGATGGCACCTTGCGGCATCCAGCGAATCAGGCTGGCCGTGGGTGAGTCCGCGACGTCCTCGCGAATTGCCTGTGTCTGAGCATCGACCTCGTCGATCGCCTCGTTGACGGCATCAAGTTGTCCGAGGGCCTTGCCATAGACCTGCGCCTCCTGCTCCCAGCTATCCATCTGGTAGGGCGTGACATCCGGCACTACGGTGGGGGCAATACGCGATAGCAACTGATATTGAGACTCGGACAACTGCGGCGAGGCGAGAATCAGGTCCGGCTTGAGCGCCGCCACGGCCTCGATGTTGGTTTCCCGCGGTGTGCCGACGATGGAGATATCGCCGGTGGCGTCGCTCAGGTAGGCGGGTACGCCGTCTCCGCCGCGCGTGGCGACTGCACCGAGGGGCGTCATGCCCGTCGTCAGTGCCGTATCCAGCGCCCCTGTGTAAAGCGTGACCACTCGCGAGGGATCGTCATCGACCTCAACCGAGCCGAAAGCCGTTTCCAGGGTTGTGGCGCTGGCCGGCAAGGTCGCGGAAAGCGCGGCGATGCCGGTCGCGGTCATGCAAAAGCGACGTAGAGATGTCATGGCGAGGTTCCTACCTGTTGATCCCGTGAGGAATGATCCGTCGTAAAAGCGCCAAGAATAGTAAACGAGAACGAATGTAAATGAGAAGCTGTCTCACGATGGGGCAGGCGGTGTTGTCTCCATGAGAGACGCAAAGACAGGCATATGGCGGGCCGAATTTAGGTGGCGGATGGCAAGAGTGATGCATGAAAAGAGTGGGTATGTTTTTTCAAGTCCTTGATTTTTAGTGTTTTTAAAAGAAGTTACGACACTTTTCTTAACGGCGAGAGCGTTTCGATGGAGGCGCCTCGGAAAGCGCGTTCGCCATAACGAAACATGGTGTTCGTGAGACCGCCGCCGGCAGCGGGAAGGAAGGGGAAGAACCCCGTCTTGGCTGGGGTTCTCGTTGGTAAGATATGCGTGGCTGAGTGTCAGGCGCGATTTTCGAGGAAGACCAGGGTGCGGCCGTGGGAGAGCGCTGCGGCGTGACGATGGTAGGCGCTGCGGGCCCAGCAGTTGAAGCCGTGATCGGCACCGTCGTAGACGTTAATGGTGACGTCGTCGCGGTCGGCGAAGGTGGCGCGTACCTGATCGACGGTCTCGGCGGGAATATGCCCGTCGTTACCGGCGAAATGGAACTGCACCGGCACGTCGAGCCGTGCGGCCTTGTCCAGATGCTTGTGGATGCCACCGGGATAGAAGCTCGCCGCACGGTCGACGCCGGCGTCGATGGCCGCCAGGTAGGCGAGGATGCCGCCCATGCAGTAGCCGATGGCGGTGACGTCGCCGTCGCATTCGCTGCGTTGGCGCAATGCCTGGGTGGTGCTGGCGAGGTCCTTGACGGCCACCGTGAAATCGATATCGCCGACGAGCTTGAAGGCCTTGTCCATGTCGGCACCTTCATAGGCGAGCTCGACGCCCGGCTCCTGACGCCAGAATACATCCGGCGCGAGCACTACGTAGCCGTCCTGAGCATATTGCTCGGCGACGCTGCGAATGTGGGCATTGACGCCGAAGATTTCCTGAATCAAGACGATGCCGGGGCCTTTGCCGGCGGGTGGCAGGGCTAGATAGCCTTTGAAGGTCTGAGCGTCGTGGGATGTGATATCGATCCACTGGATAGTGACGGCGGAATCGCTCATGGTGTCTCCTTGGAGGGATGAAGCGTTCGAGATATGGCTCTAGTCTAGAGAGCTGACACCATGAAGGCCAGGATGTTTGCAGGCGAACGATGCTCCAGGCTTGTCGCTCGGGGCTTAAGCTTTTAAAGAATATAAAGATCGTGTTTTAGAATTTTTCATTCTTTTAAGTCTTGCCTAGCCTAGAGGTCTTCATCCCCGATTATTCACGGCAACGATGAGAGGTCCAATGTCGCAAGGACGCTTGTCCGAATCGAACAGCCCCCTCAGCGCCGATCAGGCGCGGCGGCTCAATGAAGCGCTGGCCGATCTCGACGCCCGGCAACGTGCCTGGTTGCAGGGCTATCTGGCCGGTCTGGATGCGCATGACGCGCCCGCGGCCGCCGAATCGCCGGCCTCGACGCCCGGTGAGCCGCTGACCGTGCTGTTCGGCAGCCAGACCGGCAATGCCGAGGGCGTGGCCGAGCAGGCCGTTGAGCGCGCGCGGGCCCGGGGGCTTGAAGTCGAGCTGAAGGACATGGCGTCCTTCGGCAAGCAAGATCTCAAGCAGGCCACTCGCTTGATGGCGGTGGTCAGCACTCAGGGCGATGGCGATCCACCGGATAGTGCGCTGAGTTTTTATGAGTTGCTGGCGGGGCGCAAGGCGCCACGTTTGAGTGACGATCATCGCTTCGCCGTCTTTGGACTGGGCGATGCCAGCTACGAGTATTTCTGCGAGTCCGGCAAGGTGCTCGATTCGCGCCTCGAGTCGCTGGGGGCGCAGCGCCTATGTGCGCGGGTCGATGCCGATGTCGATTACGAAGAGACCGCGACGCAATGGATCGACGCGACGCTCAAGGCCTTCGCTGCGCTCTCGGGAAGTGCTGCGCCAGAGCCGGCGTCCGATACGTCCGGCGGCGCGGCCGCCAGCTACTCGCGTTCGCATCCCTTCCAGGCGGAAGTGCTGGAGGTGCAGCCGCTCAATACCCAGGATTCCGACAAGCAGACACTGCATGTCGAGCTCTCGCTGGAGGAGTCGGGACTGGAATATCGCCCCGGCGATGCGGTGGGCGTCGTGCCGCAGAATGACCCCGCCTATGTCGATGAGCTGCTGGACACCTTGCGGCTGGATGGCGAGGCGCCATTCGAGGAAGGGCGCCAACTGCGCGACGCCTTGCTCAACGATTTCGAGGTCACCACCCTGACGCGTCCCTTCCTCAATCACTGGGCCGAGATCAGCGATGATGCCGAGCTGCGTCGCCTGCTCGACGAAGAGTCGCGCGACGAGTTGCGCGAATGGCTGCAGGGGCGGCATATCATCGACGTGCTGGAGCATTTTCCGGTCGAGGGGCTGGAAGCGGACACCTTCATTCGTGCGCTGCGCAAGCTGCCGCCGCGCTTGTACTCGATTGCCTCGAGCCAGGCCGCGGCCCCCGACGAAGTGCATCTCACGGTGGCCGTGGTGCGCTATGAAACCCACGGTCGCGCGCGCGGCGGCGTGGCGACGACCTACCTCGCCGACCGCGTCAGCCCTGGCGATCACGTGCCGATCTACATCGATCATAACAAGCACTTCAAGCTGCCCGACGATGACGCGGCACCCATCGTGATGATCGGGCCGGGCACTGGTGTGGCGCCGTTCAGGGCCTTCCTTCAGGAACGCGAGGCGCGGGATGCGAGCGGCGACAACTGGCTGTTCTTCGGCGACCGGCGGCGGCGCAGCGACTTCTTGTATCAGGCCGAATGGCTGCAATGGCGCAAGACGGGGCTCCTGTCGCGGCTCGACGTGGCGTTTTCCCGCGACCAGCAAGACAAGGTCTACGTGCAGGACCGCCTGCGCGAACAGGCCGCCACCCTCTATGATTGGCTGCAGGCCGGGGCCTATGTCTTCGTGTGCGGCGACGCCGAGCGTATGGCGCCGGACGTCCACCAGGCCTTGCTCGATGTGATTCGCGAGCAGGGTGGATACGACGAGGAAGCCGCTGCCGAGTACCTGCGTGACCTGCAGCAGCAAAAGCGCTATCAGCGCGACGTCTATTGAGGAGACCGACATGGATATCATCGCCAAGCTGCGTGACGTGTCGCTCGACGAGCTGCACCCCAACGAACGCCTCAAGGTCGAGAGCCACTATCTTTATGGCACCCTTGAGGAGAGTCTGGCCGACCGGGCCACCGGCGCGGTCAATGAAGCGGACACCCAACTGACCAAGTTTCACGGCTTCTATCAGCAGGATGACCGTGATGTGCGCGACGATCGCCGCCATCGCAAGCTAGAGCCGCTTTACTCGTTCATGGTGCGTCTGCGCCTGCCCGGCGGGCGGGTATCGCCCGAGCAGTGGTTGACGCTGGATGACAACGCCAGGCGCTATGCCAACGGCACGCTGCGCATCACTACGCGTCAGACCTTTCAGTATCACGGGGTGTTCAAGGAAAACCTGCGTGGCCACTTGCAGGCGCTGGACAAGTCGATGATGGATACCATCGCCGCCTGTGGTGACGTCAATCGCAACGTGATCTGCACCGCCAACCCGCACCGCTCGGCGGTGCACCGTCAGATCTACGACCTCGCGCACGAGATCAGCACGCGTCTGTTGCCGAGCACGCGGGCCTATCACGAGATCTTCCTCGGCGAGGAGCGCGTGGCGGGTGGGCCTCAGGAAACCGACGACGAGGTTGAGCCGCTCTATACGCGGCATTACCTGCCGCGTAAGTTCAAGGTCGCGCTGGCGATCCCGCCCGAGAACGATGTCGATGTGTTCGCCCACGATGTCGGCTTCATCGCCGACGTACAGGCGGGCGAGCTCAAGGGCTTCAATGTGTGCATCGGTGGTGGCATGGGCATGACGCACGGCGAGACCGCGACCTTCCCGCGGCTTTCTGACATCGTCGGCTACTGTACGCCGGATCGCGCGGCGGCCGTGTCGGAAGCGATCATGCTCGTGCAGCGTGATAACGGCAATCGTTATGACCGCAAGCAGGCGCGTCTCAAGTACACCGTCGAGGCCTTAGGCGTCGAAGGCTTCCGCGAGCGCGTCGAGGAGTACCTGGGCGAGTCGCTGGCGCCGCCAATCGAGCTGCCGCTTACCCATAACGGTGACCGGCTGGGTTGGTATCAGGGTGAGGATGATCTCTGGCACTACGGCTTGTTCGTTCAGAACGGTCGCCTGGCGGATGTCGACGGAGGTCCGCAGCTACTGAGCGGCATGCGCGAGATTGCCAAGGCGCATGACGGCGATATCGTCCTGACCACCAACCAGAACCTGATCATCACCCAGGTGCCCGAGGCGCGCCGCGAGGCCATCGACACGCTGCTGGCGGATTACGCGATGACGTTCGAGACGACGCCGCTGCGCCGCCACGCGATGGCTTGCGTGGCATTCCCCACTTGTGGCTTGGCGATGGCCGAAAGCGAGCGTTACCTGCCGTCGCTCATCGACCGGCTCGAGGCGATCATGCAAGACGTGGGCCTGGGTGACGACGCCATCGTCGTGCGCATGACGGGGTGCCCGAATGGCTGCGCGCGGCCCTATCTGGCGGAAATCGGCTTCGTGGGCAAGACCTTGGGACGCTACAACCTCTATCTGGGCGGCGGTTTCGCCGGCGAGCGTCTCAACAAGCTCTACCGCGAGAATATCGACGAGGCGACCATCCTCGAGGAACTCACGCCGCTGATTCAGCGCTACGCCGCCGAGCGCGAAGCGGGCGAGGCCTTTGGCGACTTCGTGGTGCGCGCCGGGGTGATCGCACCGACCCTGGCGGGGCGTGAATTCCATACTCACTGAGTCTGCTAGCCTTGGCGCCTGGATGGGCGCCAGGTAGTGGTCTGTTCGCGCGATGTCGTGTTACTGAAAGACGAAACTCGGCCCTTCGTGAATGCCGATCTGCTGCAACAGTTTGACCAACGCGCCATAATCGCGAAGTGAGCGCTTCGTGCGGCTCTTCGCGGCCATGTCTTGCAGTATGCTCCCGCGTTCGGGGATCGCCAGATAGTCGAGAATGGCGCGCCAGAATCCCACGTCGAGTTCGACAAAGTCGTCGATGGCGCGCATCAAGTGGGCGCGAAAAATGGCCTGCTGTCCGGCGCCGAGACGTTCATACACGGCGCGGGCAATCTCACCGAAAATGGCGGCGTGCGAGGCTTCGTCCTGGCGGTGGAGCTCGGTGTTCAGACGGTTGAGCGGCTGGATGCTGCGGTCCTGCGAGAGACGTTTCAAGAACACGTTGATGGTCATCTCGGCCACGGTGGCATAGGCCATGCGGATCAAGGCGAACTCACGCTCGTTGTCCGCCTTGGAAAGCGCTGTCTCCATGCGCTGCTCGAGCAGGGGCGTGGGAATGTGCAAGTCCTGAAGCTGATGCTGACGACGCGCGCAGTCGCAGACCTCTAAGCACATCAGTATATGGAACTGCTCGTCCACCTGGGTCTGCGCGATGGCCTTCTTGGATATGCTGTCGCCGACGCCGGGCAGGGCATCCCGCAGCAGCAACGAGCACATGGGATTGATGACCTTGTCCTCGACGAAGATCGTCTTCTCGTTGTAGTTGATCCAGGCGCCAGCGAGGACGCGGCGTTTGTCCGCTTCGTCGATGGCCTGGAAACGCGGGTCGTCCCAGAACGGCACCATTGACGGCGGAAAGTCCGGCGCCGTGGTGTCGTAATATTCGCTCAGGTCGAGTCGCGCCTTGCGCACCGCGACGCGCTGGTTCCAGTTTTCGGTGAGGCGCGCGAGTATCTCGCTTTCGCGGGCCGTCGTGGGTTGATCGATACCAGTGTACATGTAGGTTCTTCCTTGAAAATCCTTGCCTAGAAGCCGGCCGCTTTCCCGAGCGATGGGCGCTGTCGATCGAGCCGACGTAGGAAGTTCGCCAGCATGAGATGGCCGTGCTCGGTGAGGATGGATTCGGGATGAAACTGCACGCCCTCGATATCCAGGTCGCGATGCCGAATGCCCATGACGTCTTCGATATTGCCTTGTGCGTCACAGGTCCAGGCGCTGATCTCGAAATCGGCGGGCATGCGCTGGCGGGTGACGATCAGCGAGTGGTAGCGCGTCACGCGCACGGGCTGGCTGACACCGGTGAACACGCCGCGTCCGTCGTGATAAACGTGCGATACCTTGCCGTGCATGACCTCGCGAGCGTGCTCGACATACCCACCGAAGGCCTCGGCGATCGCTTCATGACCCAGGCAGATGCCCAGAATCGGGACCTTGCCTGCGTAGGCCTTGATAACTTCGAGCGTGATGCCGGACTGCGACGGCGTGCAGGGCCCCGGCGAGATCAGGATGCCCTCGATGTCGTGGCTTGCTAGCTGGTCTAGCGTCATCGCATCGTTCTTGACGATCCATGGCTGGACGCCCAGTTGGTTGAGGTAGGACACAATGTTGTAGGTGAACGAATCGTAGTTATCAATGAGACACAGCATAAGTTGCCTCCTGTCCCGCCCAGGCGGTAAGGGTTTGTATGGCCTGCTCGCTGAGCGTGACCGGGACGACGCCACGCACGGCATTGGTCAGCCATATGGCGTCGGCGTCGAGTAGATCCTGCGGGGTGATCGGGCGTTCACAACAGCGCTCGCAACTCGCTTCGATGAGCGTCTCGCGGGCGATGCCGGGGAGTACACCTTCGTCGAGAGGCGGTGTCAGCAACAAGCCATCTTTTTCGATGAATAGGTTATGGCGACTGGCTTCGGTGACGCGGCCTTGGTGATTGAGGAAGGCCACGTCGTAATCACCCTGGGCTTGGTGTCGTCGATATTCGCTGTCGTAGATATCGCGTGCGGTGGTCTTGTAATGCAGCAAGAAGGCGTGCTGGTCGATGGATCGGTCGCTGATACCCAGTCGCGCCGTAGATGGCGTTTCGTCCTCGGGCCCCAGCGACGTGGTGGTGATATCGAACTGGCCGTCGTGGGCGAGTGAAAGGCGCACCCGCGTGTCGTGATCGAGTCCGTCGATGGTCTCGGCGAGGGCCAGCCGGACGCTGGTCGCCTCGAAGGCGAAGTGCAGATCGTGTGCCGCGTGTGACAGTCGTTGCAGGTGTTTTTCGAGGTGCGCGATGTGGGCACCATCCGCTTGGTAACGCATGGTCTCGATGAGCTGCAGGTCCTGATTGAGCCCGCTCAAGAAGCGCGCCTTGAGCAGGCATTCCGCGTATTCGGCCTCAGGGTCGGACTCATGGAGTACGCCGCCGCCGATGCCCATCTCCGCATGGCCGTCGGCATGGACTATGCAGGTGCGGATGGGCACGTTGAAACAGAAATCGTTGTGAGGCGTTAGGTAGCCGATCGCGCCGGTATACACGCCGCGCGGTTCGTGCTCCAGCTCTTCGATGATCTGCATCGTGCGTATCTTGGGGGCACCGGTGATCGAGCCGCAGGGGAATAGCTCGCGGAACACTTGCTCGATCCTGGCGTTGGTGTCGATCTTGCCGGTCACCGTGGAAATCATCTGATGCAGCGTCTCGAAGGTCTGTATCTCGAACAGATTCTTGACCGCCACGGAGCCCGGCGAGGCGACGCGGCTGACATCGTTGCGCAGTAAATCGACGATCATCACGTTCTCGGAGCGTGTCTTCGTATCGTGGCGCATCGTATCGAGAATATCGGCATCCTCCTCGGCCGATGCTCCACGCGGGAAGGTGCCCTTCATGGGCTTGGATTCCAGCGCCGTCCCTTGTTTACGTAAGAAGAGTTCCGGCGATAACGAGAGTACCGAATACTCCGGAAAGTTGAGCAGTCCTCCGAACTCGACTTTTTGGCGGTCGCGAAGTTTGCGATAGAGTGCAACGGGCGTACCCTGATATTCGAAGCGATATTTAAGTGTGTAATTGACCTGGTAGGTATCGCCTTCACGAATATACGATTTTATTTTTTCTATGTTGTCGAGATATTCTTCGCGCCGCGCGTTGAGCGCTAGGTGGCGAATAGCCGCGGGTGTCGTGTCGGGTGTTTGGGCTTCGAGAAACCGGCTGGCTTGATGCTGTGATAAACGGCGCACGTCGCGAAACGCATAGAAATGCACCAGTGGGGTATCGCTCTTGACGCGACGGCAGAACTTGAAATCCGGCTTGTCGGCAAGCGCATAGCCCGCCTCGTAGGCGAGGTAGCCGGATAGGTAATAGCCTTGCTTACGCAATTCATCGAGCTCGCGCAACGCGCCCTGTAAGGCATCGTTGCGGTAACAGATCACTTCGTATTCGGGGTTTTCGAACAACAACGAAGCACGGTGATCGCTCGAGCAACGGGTATTCTCTAGCAGTATGAAAATACTGTCTGTTTGTTGTTTATTCAGGCTGCGCATCACCCTTGCTCCCTAGTATTAATTATAGGTTTATTTAAGGGCGTGCAGGTGTTTATGTCAACGATGATTATATTGGTATTATTGTGTTGTTTATTTAGTGTAAAGAGTTTGCTGCGTGTGTAAAAGTTACCTCAAAAGTAGAGTGATAAATCTACACAATGCGTGGCAGGAAAATACTGCGTGTCGATGAGAATGATCGTTCCGCCGTCAGTCGCAATGCGATTCACCGACGGCGGAACGACTCAACGCAATTGGCTGTCCTTGCTGCCTCGGCGGTTGTAGCCGCTGGCATCACGGCTCTGATGCCGATCACGCTCACTCTGACAGGCAATGCACAGGCGTACCCCGGGCACGGCATCGCGCCGCGCCTGGGGAATGGGATCGCCACATTCTTCACAGTGACGCAGGCTCTCGCCACTGGGTAGCTGGTGGCGCGAGCGTTGCACGGCGTCTTCGATGGTGCTGTCGATCTGATCCTGAACGGCACCGTCCTTCGACCATCCTCCTGCCATGTCGTCTCCTCGGCATTTGGCATGCCGCGCCTGTGGTATGGATCCGCGGGCCCTCAACTCGTGGCGAGCATTCCCGTGGCGTTTTCGACTTCTTCGCTCGACATCAGCGACAAGGTGACGGGGATCGACTTGCCGGCGATGGTGTTGCTTTGGCGGTCCCGGTTGGTGACTGGAATCAGGTCGTTGACCTCCGGATAGTACGCGCCCAGGCAGTTCTCGGGTAAATCATAGGCGATGAGCTTGAAACCTGACACCTTGCGTTCGATGCCATCGTCACTGACGGCGGTCAGCGTGACGCGATGCCCTGCCTCGACGCCGTGTTTTTCCATGTCCGTGGGATTCATCATCACCACGCTGCGGGTGCCGTAAATATCGCGATAACGGTCGTCATAGGAATAGACGGTGGTGTTGTACTGATCGTGACCGCGAATCGAGAGCAGTTGGAAGTGCGTATCGTCGGGAACGGAGTCGTCTTCGGCAAGCATGTCGCCGGGGAACAGGAAATTGGCCTTGCCCGAGTCGGTGTGCCAGAGACGGTCACGCGCGGCGATATCGAGATGGAACACGCCTTCCGCCTCGAGACGGCGGTTGTAATCGCGGAACGTCTCGGGCTGCGTGGCTTCGATCTTGTCGCGGATGCGCGCGTAATCCTCGCTGAGCCATTCCCAGTCGACCCTGGGGTTGGGGGCGAGCGTGGCGCGTGCCAGCCCGGCGACGATGGCGATCTCCGAACGCAAATGTGGCGATGCCGGCTCCAGCGCACCGGTCGAGCCTTGCACGTTGCACATGCCGTCCTCGATGGTGATGGTCTGTTCTACCCCGGCCTGGATATCCTTCTCGGTACGCGCCAAAGGCGGCAGCAGGTAGGCGGCCTTGCCGTGAAGGAGGTGGCTGCGATTGAGTTTGGTGGCGATCTGCACGGTGAGCGGAATATTTTTGACACGTGCGGCGACGCGCGCCTGATCCGCAATCGCGCGGAAGAAGTTACCCCCCATGCCGAGGAAGGCGTCGACCTCGTTACGCAGGATGGCCTCGCAGCACAGCGCTACGTCGTGGCCGTGCTCGCGCGGGCATTGGATACCGAAGACCTCGTCCATCTTTGACAGGAACGTCTCGCCCGACCGATGAAAGATGCCCACGGTACGATCGCCCTGGACGTTGGAATGGCCGCGCACCGGACAGGCGCCTGCGCCACGGCGGCCGATGTGACCGCCCATCAGCAGTAGGTTGAGGATCTGGTGAACGTTGTCGCCGCCACGGATGTGCTGGGTGATGCCCATGCCCCAGCAGCAGATGACGCGCTCGGCGCGCATCCAGGCTTCGGCGGCTTCCTCTATGGCCGCACGCTCGAGGCCGCTATGGCGTTCGAGACGTTCCCAGGGCAATGCCCGGCAGTGCGCGGCGAAGGCCTCGAAACCGGCGGTGTGCATGCTGATGAAGTCGTGATCGATTACCCGTTTGCCACCGCTGGCGCGAGCCTCGTCGTCGACCTCGACGATGCGCTTGCACATGCCTTGAATGGCGGCAATATCGCCGCCGATACGCACTTGATGGTATTGCGAACTGATCGGCACACCGTGGTTGGTGAGCATGTCCTTGGGCGTCTGCGGATTGGCGAACTTGACCAGCGCCCGCTCGCGAAGCGGATTGAAGGTGATGACTTCGGCGCCGCGTTGGCGGGCCTCGTGGAGCAGGCCCATCATACGTGGGCTGTTGGTACCGGCGTTCTGGCCGAAGATGAAAATTGCGTCCGCGTGCTCGAAATCCTCCAGCGTCGTGGTGGCCTTGCCTACGCCGATGCTCTGGGGTAACGCGACGGAGGTTGTCTCGTGACACATGTTGGAGCAATCCGGGAAGTTGTGCGTACCCAGCATGCGACCGTAAAGCTGCCACAGAAACGCCGCTTCGTTGGAGGTGCGCCCCGAGGTATAAAGCTCGACCTTCTGGGGATCGTAGGTCTTGAGGCGTTCGCCGATCTCGCGAAACGCGGTGTCCCAGTCGATAGGATCGTACTTGTCGGTGGTGGCGTTGTAGCGCATTGGATGCGTCAGTCGGCCTTGCTTCTCGAGTGCGTGATCCGACCAGTCGAGGAGTTCGGTCAGTGTGTGCTTGGCGAAGAACTCCGGTGTGGTGCGTGCTGCCGTGACCTCCCAGGCGACCGCCTTGGCACCGTTCTCGCAGAATTCCATGGGCCCGGGGCGCTTGGGATTGGGCCAGGCACAGCTGGGGCACTCGAACCCGCCTTGGGGTTGGTTGATCTTGAGCATCAAGGCGTTGCCCTTGAAGGGCACCCTCTCACGCAGGAAATGCGCCTCGGTGGCCTGGATCGATTGCCAGCCGCCGCCCGGTGCATCGTGCTCGGCTTGCTGGCCGTGTACTGCATCATCTGTGAGCGAACGTGCCATGTTGGTTCCTTCTACTGTCGCCCACCCACGATAGAACACGACACGTCGCGGGCTTATCGTATGGTGGCTAGTGAGTATGTGACTAGCGAGTATGGCAACGAAAACACGATCTTGCAGGGGGAAAGAGGAGGAAACGGAGAGGAGAAAGGGAAGAAAAGGGAGACACGCCAGCGGCGTGTCTCGTGGCAAGCGAAGATCAGGTCAAGGCGGCGACGGCGGCCTTGGCGATCTGGACGTCTTGATCGGGTTTGACGCCGGAAACGCCGACGCTGGCGATGACGTTGCCCTCGACGATCAGCGGCACGCCACCGGCGAGCAAGGCTTGCATCGGCGCGCTGACGAAGGCGGTACGGCCGTTGTTGATCATGTCCTCGAAGACTTGGGTCTCCTTACGGCCGATGGCGGCATTGCGTGCCTTCTCGGTAGCGATGTCGGCGCTGAACGGTGCCGCGCCATCGAGGCGACGCAGGCCGAGCAGGTGGCCACCGGCATCGGCGACGGCGACGGTGATTGCCCAACCGTTGGCATCAGCTTCTTTTTGGGCGGCGTCGAGCAACTGGTTGACGTCGCTAAGTTCAAGTACTGCGTGAGTCTTCATTTGTGTCTCCTTGGTAGATCATGGCTACGGGCTACGGGACGCTCGCAGCTCGAGGCGCGTCGCTCGTAGCCGGGGTCAGGGCCTCATCGACGATTTCGATCCAATGCCGAACCGGGGTACGGCCCGCGCCCGCCAGATGGGTCTGGCAACCGATGTTGGCGGTGACGATTTCCTCGGGATGACCCGCTTCGAGCGCGTCGAGTTTGTCGTCGCGCAAGCGTGTCGCCAAGGTCGGCTGGGTGATGGAGTAGGTCCCGGCCGACCCACAGCATAGATGGGGATCGCGCACCGGGGATAGCGTGAATCCCAGACGCGTCAAGACGCCTTCCACGGCGCCGCCGAGTTTCTGGGCGTGTTGCAGCGTGCACGGGCAATGGAAGGCGAGGCGCTTGTCGTGGCGCGGCGCCAGCGCCTCGAGGTCTTCGTCGCGCAGGATCTCCACCAGGTCCTTGGTGAGTGCGCTGATGTGGCGTGCCTTCTCGGCATAGCGTGGGTCGTCGGCGAGCATCTCGCCGTATTCCTTGACGAAGGCGCCGCAGCCGCTGGCGGTCTGGACGATGGCCTCGGTGCCTGCTTCGACGTGTGGCCACCAGGCGTCGATATTGGCGCGCATGCGTGCACGACCGTCCTGCTGGGCATTGAGGTGATAGTCGATGGCGCCGCAACAGCCGGCCTCCGGGGCTGAGCTCAGGGCGATCCCCAGACGGTCGAGAACGCGGGTCGCGGCGGCATTGGTGTTGGGCGCTAGCCCCGGCTGGACGCAGCCCTCGAGGACCAGCATGTGGCGGGCATGGGTCGCAGGCGTGGCGGCTCCCACGTTGACCGCGTGGGGCGGGATCTTGTCCTTGAGCGGCGCCGGCGCCAGCGGGCGAAAGGTTTGCCCCAGTGAGAGCAACGCTTGAAAACGACGCGGCTCGACCAGTGCCTTGCGCAAGCCGTAACGCAAGGCGCGTTCCTTGTAGGAGCGCCCGACGCGCCGCTCGACCTCGGCGCGCCCGATATCCAGCAGCTTGTGGTATTCGACGCCGGAGGGGCAGGTGGTTTCGCAATTGCGACAACTCAGGCAGCGGTCGAGATGTGTCTGCGTTTCTTGCGTGACCTGGTCGTCATCGTCGCGGCTTTCGAGTAGCTCCTTCATCAGATAGATGCGTCCGCGCGGGCCATCGCGTTCGTCGCCCAAGAGTTGGTAGGTCGGGCAGGTGGCGTTGCAGAAACCGCAGTGCACGCACGAGCGCAGGACGCGGTCGGCCTCGCGAATGTGCGGTTGGCGCAGGGCCTCGTCGGTGAAATTCGTCTGCATGGCTATAGCCCCTCGTAGAGTCGCTCGGGGTTGAAGATGCCGTGTGGGTCGAGCTCGGCCTTGAGTCGGCGGTGGTACTTGGCCAGCACCGGCGAGAGCGGCGTGAAAGGCATCTCGATGCCGTGGGGTTGGTCGAGGTCGATACGCGTCGCGTGCCCGCCGACATGGGCGGCATGCTGGCGTATCGTCTCGGCCGGCGTATCGCTGCGCCACCAGCGCTGCGCGCCCGCCCAATCGATGAGTTCGTCGCCGTCGAGCGGTACGGCGGGGGCGCGATGCGGCAGCGACAGCCGCCATAGCGGGCGGCTGTCGTGGTGGCGCGAAAAGAAGGCCAATTCGAGTTCGCGCAGTCGTCGCCAGAAGTCGGCATCGTCCGGCTCGCCACCGAGTCGCTCTCGCGTGGTGGCTACCGAGCCGGCGCCGCCTTCCAGACGAATATGCAGAGTCTCGCCATCGTGTGCGGCCCCAGTGATGGGCAGTGGCTCGCGGCCCCACTCGGCGAGGCGCGCCATGGCCGCATCACGGGTCATCTCAAGACGCAGCGTGGCGCTGGCGGCGGGGCGTGGCAGGACCTTGAACGAGACCTCGTCGATCACCCCCAGCGTGCCCTGAGCGCCGACCATCAGCCGTGAAAGATCGTAGCCGGCGACGTTCTTCATGACCTCACCACCGAAGCGCAGCCGCTTGGCGTCGTGGGTGATGAGCCGCGTGCCGAGGACGAAATCGCGTACGCTGCCTGCCCAGGGGCGGCGTGGGCCGGCGATGCCACAGGCCACCATGCCGCCCACCGTGGCGGTAGCGGCGAAATGCGGCGGTTCGAAGGCCAGTTGCTGCCCTGCCTCGGCAAGCGTCTGTTGTAGCGCGGTCAGGCGAGTACCGGCGCGCACCGTGACCACCAGTTCGACCGGATCATAGTGGACGATTCCCGTGTGCGCGGCGAGCGAGAGCGTCTCGCCGCTGACGGGGCGACCGTAGAAGCCCTTGCTGTTGCCGCCGACCAGACGCAAGGGTGTGTTGTCCCGCGCCGCTTCGCGCACGCGTTCGAGCAGGGCGTCGCTGGCATCGTGATCGGCGGCCGGCAGGCTCTCGGGCGCGGGGGCCGGGCGTTGATCCTGAGAGTGAGTCATGCGGGTTTCCCTTTCTTCACGCAGCGTTAGAAGCGCGGCAATTCGGGGTGTGGCAATTGCCCCTGGTGAACGTGCATGGCGCCGAATTCGGCGCAGCGCGCCAGCGTGGGGATATTCTTGCCGGGGTTGAGCAGCCCGCGTGGATCGAAGGCGGCCTTGACGGCATGGAAGACCGTGATCTCGTCGGGATTGAACTGGGCGCACATCTGGTTGATCTTCTCGCGGCCCACGCCGTGCTCGCCGGTGATGCTGCCGCCGACCTCGACGCACAGCTCGAGGATTTTGCCGCCGACTTCCTCGGCCAGCGCCAGCTCGCCCGGGGCGTTGGCGTCGAACAGGATCAGCGGATGCATGTTGCCGTCGCCGGCATGGAAAACGTTGGCCACGCGCAGGCCGTGCGTCGCCGAGAGCTCGGCGATGCTCTTCAGCACGTGCGGCAGTTCGCGGCGCGGAATGGTGCCGTCCATGCAGTAGTAGTCGGGCGCCATGCGTCCCACGGCAGGGAAGGCGGCCTTACGTCCGGCCCAGAAGGTGGCGCGTTCGGCGTCGTCTCGCGCGAGGCGGATATCGGTGGCGCCGGCCGCTTCGAAGACGTCGCGCACCGTCTCGCAGTCGGTGTGGACATCGGCCTCGACGCCGTCCAGCTCGCACAGCAGAATGGCTTTGGCGTCGACCGGGTAGCCGGCCTTGACGAAGTCCTCGGCGGCTTGAATGGCGAGTTTGTCCATCATCTCCAGGCCACCGGGAATGATTCCCGCAGCGATGATGTCGCCTACCGCCTTGCCGGCCTTCTCGACGTCATCGAAGCTGGCCATCAGTACCTTGGCGACCTCGGGCTTGGGCAGCAGCTTGACGGTGATCTCGGTGATCACACCGAGCATCCCCTCGGAGCCGGTGAACAGCGCCAGCAGATCGAAACCCGGCGTATCCAGCGCCTCGCTGCCCAACGTGATGTGCTCGCCCTCGAGGGTAAGAATGTCCACCGCGAGCACGTTGTGAACGGTCAGGCCGTATTTCAGGCAATGCACGCCGCCGGCATTCTCGGCGACGTTGCCACCGATCGAACAGGCGATCTGCGAGGACGGGTCGGGCGCGTAGTAGAGCCCGTAAGGCGCCGCCGCCTCGGAGATCGCCAGGTTGCGCACGCCAGGCTGTACGCGGGCGATACGCGCTTCCGGATCGACCTCGAGAATGCGACTGAAGCGCGACATCACCAGTAGTAGGCCCTTTTCGAGGGGCAGGGCGCCTCCAGAGAGGCCGGTGCCCGCGCCGCGCGTCACCACCGGCACGCCCCAGGCGTGACATGTTTCGAGTAGCGAGGCGATCTGCTCGAGCGTTTCAGGAAGCGCCACCAACATGGGGAGTACGCGGTACGCGGAGAGTCCATCGCACTCGAACGGACGCAGATCCTCCTCGCGATGCAGCAGCGTAAGCTGGGGAAGCGTGGCCTGCAGGTGGGCGATCAATGCCTCGCGGTCGACGCTGGGGAGCGCGCCGTCGAGGCGTTCGTCAAAGAGGATGTTCATGAGGCCTCCTCGGGCGGCGCAGGGATTGAATCAAGATGATATCCACCTCGAAGTTGCATCGAATATGGAAAGTGTTTCCATGTTCGCGCATGGCGAATGATCGTGCCTATTAGCCGAAAGGATAAAATCTGGGGAATTGGTAAGACCAATAAAAGGAGCCCCGGCGATGAAGCCGGGGCGCGGGAGGTGGGTCAATACTCTAAGCGATTAACCCATTAACGGGTCGCTTATCCCGACCACGTAGAACGCGATCAGACCGATGAGTCCGGTGAAGATCAGGTAGTAAAGCGTCGGCAGGATCGTCTTGCGTAGCGTGGTGCCTTCGCGGCCCAGCAGCCCCACAGTGGCGGAGGCGGCGACGACGTTATGAATGGCGATCATGTTGCCCGCTGCGGCGCCCACGGCTTGCAGGGCTACCATCATCGCGGTGGACAGCCCCAAGGCCTCGGCGACGTTGAACTGGAAGTCCGAGAGCATCAGGTTGGAGACCGTGTTGGAGCCGGCGATAAACGCGCCCAGCGCACCGACGGCGGGAGCGAAGAACGGGTAGACATGCCCCACGCCATCGGCGACGAGTTGTGCCATGGCCACGGGCATCGAGACCAGATCTGCCTGATTGACGCCGGAATTAATCAGGATGCGCACCATCGGCACGGTGAAGATCAGCACGAAGCCGGCGCCCAAGAGTGTCTTGGTCGACTCGCTGAAGGCGGCGCCCAGCTCGCTGGCGCGCATGCGGTGCAGCAGCACGGTGAGCAGTACTACGACCAGGATGATGCCGCCGGGCAGGTACAGCGGCTCGAGGCTGCCGGAGACGCCGCTCTCACCGAGGATGTCGTTCCAGCTCATGCTGAGCGATTGCAGCGTCGAGGTGACCGACGGCACGGTGCGCGAGATCACTAGGAGTACGGCCAGCAGCACATACGGCATCCAACCCATGAAGACCGACATTGGCGCCTTGCCGGCGACCTGGTCCATCTTGATGTCTAGACGTCCCAGCCACTCGTCCGGCCATGTCGAGCTGTCCGGGAAGTCCCAGGTGTCCTTGGGCAGTAGGAAACCTTTTTTGGCCGCAGGAACGACAATTGCTAAGCCCACCAGAGCACCGATCATCGACGGGAATTCAGGGCCCAGGATGACGCCCACCAAGGCGTAGGGCACCACGAAGGCGACCCCGGTGAACAGTGCGAAGGGCGTGATCGAGAGACCTTCCTTCCAGGAGCGATTGGCGCCGAAGAAGCGCACCATCACGATGACCATGATCAGCGGCATCAGAACCCCCACGATGGCGTGGGTGATGGCAACTTCCGAGGCGATCAGACGGAAGAAGCTTTCCCAGCTCGAGCCGCTGGCGGTCAATTGTTCGGTGATGGCGTTACGGTTGAGGCCGCCGGTGACGCCCACCACGACAGGGGTGCCGACCGCGCCGAAGGAGACCGGCGTGGACTGGATCATCATGCCCACGGTGACGGCGCCCAGGGCGGGGAAGCCCAGCGCCACCATCAGCGGTGCCGCCACCGCCGCCGGGGTACCGAAACCCGAGGCCCCTTCGATGAAGCAACCGAACAGCCAGGCGACGATCAGCGCTTGCACGCGGCGGTCGGGGCTGATGCTGGAAAAGCCGTTGCGGATGGCGGTGATGCCGCCGGAATGCTTCAGCGTATTGAGCAGCATGATGGCGCCGAAGATGATCCACAAAAGGCCCACGGTGAGAATCAGCCCCTGGAACGTCGAAGCCAGTACCCGGGTGAAGGTCATGTCCCAGGCCAGCAAGGCGATCAGTGCGGTGACCACGAAAACCACGGGCATGGCGACCTTGGCCTGAACCCGGAAGCCAATCAGTAGTACGCCGGCCAGTACCAATGGCAGGAAGGCGAGTAGTGAGAGCAGCGTTTGATTCATGAAAGTGCCCCTGACGGTGTTGTTGTGCAGCGCCAGACGGAGGCATGCAGATGCCGCCCGTCATTGAGCGAAAGATAAACGTGAAAAACCGTGGGGCCAATTGTTGGATAATTGGTATGACCAATAATGCTGGCAGGCTAATGATCTTGAAATACCCTTCAAAATCAAATTTCTATAGCCTTGCTTGTGACCTTCGTCGGAGCCTTGTGGCGTGTTGACGAGGTGTTTAGTACGCCTTGAGTTCGACTAATAGACGAGCCTTTTCAAGGACATCGCGGCCCGGACGCGGGCGCCGTAGGCGCGATTGCGTGGCATGTGGTAGCGTCGGAGGTCCGGCGCGTGAGCTATTCTCACGCTAAGCCTATGAGCAAAAAGGAGCGGTGGCATGACGTTGCAGATGTACGATTTGAGCGGGCGTGACGAGCGGCTACGGTTCTCGCCATACTGCTGGCGTGTGCGTTATGCGTTGGCACACAAGGGCCTGGAATGCGATTTCATTCCGTGGCACTTCACGCAGAAGGACGCGATCGCGTTTTCGGGACAAGGCAAGGTGCCGGTGCTCGTCGACGGCGAGACTACGGTCACCGATAGCTACGAGATCTTCCGCTACCTGGATCGCGTGTATCCGCAAAACCCGCTGTTGGGCGACGACACGGCCGAGTCGCGGGCGCGTTTCTTCAAGTTCTACAGCGAGCGAGCGCTGGCGCCGGGGATCCTGAAAACCGTCATCATGGACTTGTTCAATGTCGTGCATCCCGACGATCAGGCGTACTTCCGTGAAACGCGCGAAAAGGCGCTGGGTCGCAGCCTCGAGGAAATGCATGCGCCAAGCAAAGGGCTCTCGGCACTCGATGCGGCCCTCGAGCCACTGCGTGGGCGCCTCGAAGAGGCCGATTTCCTCGACGGTGAAGCGCCCGGCGGCGCCGACTACATGGTCTTCGGCCACTTCATGTGGGCGCACTGCGTCTCGACGGCGGATCTCGTTTCCAATGCCGACCCGGTCTATGCCTGGATCGAGCGCATGCTGGACCTGCACGGCGGCGTAGGGCGCAATGCCACGCGTATCGTCGACATCGAAGGCGGCTATCCCGGCTGATGGCGCCGTGAACGCGCATCGGCGGCAAGGCATATGTGGATAAGGAGCGAAGCATGAGCGATATCGTATTGATTACCGGCGCGACCTCGGGCTTCGGTCGCGCGGCGGCGCGGCGTTTCGCTGAGGCCGGCTGGTCGTTGATTCTCACTGGGCGGCGCGCGGAGCGCCTCGAGGATATCGAGAAGGAGCTGAGCGGTAAGGTGCCCGTGCATACTGCAGTGCTCGACGTGCGGGATGCCGAGGCAGTCAAGGAGGTCGTCGCGGCGTTGCCGGAGGGTTTTCGCGCGGTCAAGGCGCTGATCAACAATGCCGGGTTGGCCCTGGCGCCGGAGCCAGCGCCGAAAGCGGACCTGGCCGATTGGCATACCATGATCGATACCAATATCACCGGGTTAGTCAACGTGACGCATGCGCTGCTGCCCACGCTGATCGAGACCGGGGCCGGTGCAAGCATCGTCAATCTGGGCTCGGTCGCCGGGCAGTGGCCGTACCCGGGGAGTCACGTCTACGGTGCGAGCAAGGCCTTCGTGCAGCAGTTCACCTACAACCTGCGTTGCGACCTGCAGGGTACCGGCGTGCGCGTCACCGATATCGCGCCGGGCATGGCTGAAACCGAGTTCACGCTAGTGCGTACCGGTGGCGATCAGGCGGCCTCCGACAAGTTATATGGCGATACCACGCCGCTCGAGGCTGAGGATATCGCTGAATTGATCTTTTACACGGTCTCGCTGCCGGCGCATGTCAACGTCAATCGCCTCGAGGTCATGCCGACACGCCAGGCGTGGTCCGCCTTCGCCGTCGACCGCGACTGAGTCAGTCGTCGGCGATCAAGCGCTTGCCAAGGGTCACGAAGTCACCATCGTCGTACCCTTGGCGGCGGTAGTAGTCGATCAGTGCGGGATGCTCGTTGCGTACCATCAGCATCAGCTTGGGGCAGCCCCGAGCCTGCAAGGCGCGCTCCACGGCGGCGAGGAGTTGGCGGCCAAGCCCGCAGCGCTGACGGTCGGGGCTGACCGCCAGATAGTGTACCCAGCCACGATGACCGTCGTAGCCCGCCATGGCGCTGGCGATCACCGTGTCTGCTTCTATCCCGACCAGGAACAAGCTGGGGTCTTCCGCGAGCTTGCGGGCGATGTCACGCCGCGGGTCGTTCCATGGTCGCGTCAACTCGCAGTGTTCCCATAGCGCAATGACGCTCTCTTCATCGCCGGGCTGGAAAGGTCGGATCTGCATATTAACTCTCTTGGATGGCTTTAGCTGTCAGGCGGTCTTGGCCGTGGAAATGGCCGGTTTTTGGCGCTTGGCCATGACCTCGGCCTGATGTTCCAGCACCAGCACAAGTCGCTCGATCAAGCCTTCGATGAGTTCGCGCGTGTCTTCCTCGATGCCGCCATGGCGTGCGATGGCGTCGTCCAGTGCTTGGCCAGCTTCGTTTATTCCTTGGGGCGAGCGGCCATGGGCACTGGCCTCGAAGCCGTCGGCCAGCGTGGACAGAAGATGTCGCATAGCGTCATGTACCGGTGCTGATGCGTCATCCAGGCGGTGGCGCAGGCGCAGACACGAGCGCCCCAAATCGAGGCCATTGAGGCCGATCATGAACAGATGGCGATGATCTTCGGGCAGCATGTCGTCGTGCCGGGCGAGTTGCAGCAGGCGGTCGGCCATACGGCCGCTGAAGCGGCTTTCGGCTTCATGCAAGGGCTGCTGGTCGATATGCCGCAAGTCGTGGCTGATGGCGCCGATCAAACGCCGGCGTCGAATGGGTGTGCCCAGGCCAGGGAATAGCCGGAAGCCCATCACCACGGCGCTGAGCCCGACGATAACGGCGATAGCGCGATTGGCGAAGCTGTCGAAGGAAAAGTCCATGCCATTGCCGGGCATGGTCAGCAGAATGTTGAAGATGGTGAAGGCCAGGCAATAGCCCATCAGGCGTGGATTGGAGGCCCCGAGCATTCCCAGGAAAAGTGGCGTGATAAATAGCATGGCGAGCATGGGAAAGCCGTTGGCCTGCGAGAGCAGCACATGGCCGAACAGAAAGGCGCTGGGTAATGCGGCCAGCATGCCTTTGAAGAACATCATGCAGATCGTCACGGGGTTGTCGCGGGTGGCGAAAAACGCCGAGAACAGCGTGCCGAGCAGCATCGCCACCTGGCCGTTGCCCCAGTGGGTCTGCAACCAGAAGATCGCCAGACACGAGAAGACCAGCCCCGCACGGCCGGCATTGAGCCGCGCTACCAGGTGATCGCGATGCCAGGACAGCGAGCCGGCGCGGAGTTGCTTGCGCCCGGGGTGGGCGATGGCCTCACGCGCATCGAGCATGATCATGGCGTGGCCGAGCACCTCGCGCAGGGCCAGGATCACGCGGCGCTGCAAGGGGTCGAGCTGGGTGTCGGTGTAGGCATGCGCTCGCTTGCGCAGTTCCTGTAATTGGCGACGTGCCGCCGGGACGCCTTGCACATGCTCGGCATTGCGAAAGCCATCGGCGATTTCGCTGGCCAACTGGTGCAAGGGAGCGCTGATGCGCTCGCGGTGGTCGTGCAGCAACTGATAAAGCGCGCCCAGCGTGGCGAAAAAACGTAACGTGCGCCGGGTGAGTACGTGCGTGGCACGGATGCGGCCGGCGCCATCGGGGCCCTCGTAGCGTGCCGCCTGGCTGTCGGTTTCGAGCATCGTCAGCGGTTCGAGACTGGCGGTCAGCGATTGCTGCATGGTGTCCAGGCCATCCCCGGCATCGAGGCGTTGCCCGGCGTGGGTGAAGGCCTGGTTGATCACCTCATCGGCTTGGCTGGCCAGGTGATCCTTGACGCGAGTGGGCCATAGCAAGGCACTGACCAGGGTGGCGCAGAGGGCGCCGAGCCCCAGTTCGGAGAGCCGAGCGATGGCGATATCGAAGATACCGCTAGGAGGCTGATTGGCGGAAATCACCACGATCAGCATCGCCGTGACGGCGCCCATGATGCAGCCGTAGGAAAAGTTATTGCGCAACAGCGAACTGCCGTAGGCGCAGAACATGATCCACAGCGTCAGCACCACCAGCGCGGGCACGCGTGCCTGAGCGAAGAAGGCCATGATCACGATGCCGACCAGCGCCCCGATGAGTGTGCCGCCGATCTGGCAGATGCCCTTCTCGACGACCATGCCGCTCATCGGTCGGATCTGCAGGAAAGCCGCCGAGATCAATGCCCAATAGGGGCGGTCGAGATCGCACCATAGCGCGATGTAAAGCGCCAACAGCATCGCCAGTGTGGTTTTGGTGGCGAACTGCAGTGACGTCTTCGAGGGGGTGAGGTAGGTTTCCAGCCAGGGCGACATGGGCGACTCAGTCGGTATCCGTCTCATCGACGATATGGATGGTGGCGGTCATGCCGGCACTGAGCAGTGTCTCGTCGGGGACCTCGTCGAGCGTGATACGCACCGGAATCCGCTGGGCCAGTCTGACCCAATTGAAGGTCGGCTCGACCTGGGGCAAGAGCTGGTCGTTGGGCGAGGTGTTGCTATCGGCGATCCCGCGACCGACGCCCGTGACATGGCCACGCAGTTCGGTATCGCCGTTCATCAGCGTGATCTTGGCGGTGTCGCCTTCTTCGATACGCGACATCTTGGTTTCTTCGAAATACCCGGTCACGTAGTAGGAGTCCGCTGTGACCAGCGCCATCACGGGATTGCCGGCCGAGACGTAGTTGCCCTCGGTGAGGCGCAGATTGAGGATATGCCCGTCGGCGGGGGCCTCGACCACGGTGCGCTTCAGGTCGAGCTGGGCGCTTTCAAGATCGGCTTGGGCCTCGTCGAGGTTGGCTTTCGCCACGCGGGTATCGATCCGCGCGACTTCGCGATCCTCGCTGCTGATGGCCTGGTTGCTCAGGTTGTTGCGGCGGTTCTCCTCGTGTCGCTTGAGCTCCAACTGCGCCTGATTCAACGCAACCACGGCCTGGGCCTTGTTGACGGCAGTTTGGTAACGCGACTGATCGATCTGGAACAGAGTATCGCCTTGCTCGACATGTTGCGTATCGCCCACCGGCAACTGGCGCACCCAGCCCGAGACATCCGGGGCGATCGTGACGACATCGGCGCGAACGCGGCCGTCGCGGGTCCATGGCGTATACAGGTAGTAATGCCAGAGCCAGACGCCGGCGGCGATGGCCAGTGCCACGACGACGAGAGTGACCAGCATGCGTAGTGGTGTGCGCATTTAAACGATTCCAGCAGTGGACGAGAAGGCAAAGGCGACGGCGGCGGTAATGATGACGAACAAGGCGACATCGAACCACGCTTCGAACCAGGGGATATTTTGCCCGACGAGTCGGTGCAACACAGTACGCACGATGAGTGCGCCGATGAACCCTAACAGGGCATAAATAAGCAGCGGGCTGAGATAGATGCCACCGACCGTGATTTCCTTGAGACCCATTCCCTCTCCCGTTCGCCAAGGCAAGCGCATATGTTAGCACGCTATCGAAATGCGCGACACCTGCCTATCGGCATTTCGCATGAACCGGCTTCCTCATGCACCGACTTTCACATGAACCCGTCTTTTATATGATTCGGTATTTTATATAAACCGATCTTTTATAAAAGAGTACAGCATGCCGTATTGAGGTTGTCAGTCTAGCGTTAAAACGCGCTCGGGCGGGATACGCGAATGCAGGCGCCAGCTCTCCGGCACAGTCTGGCGGATCTGTTCGAGAAGCGCGACGCTCTTGCGGGGCAAACGTCCGAAGGGGTAGAGCAGGGTGATGGGGAGCGACGAGGGCGCCCATTCTGCAAGGCAGGGCGTCAGGCTACCGGGATGATGTTGGAGGCGTTTCTCGGCCATCCAATGGGGAAGCAGGCCCAGGCCGCGTCCCCGCGCGATGGCATCGATATGCAAGACGTATTGATCCACGTGCAGGCGTGACGGCGGTAATGTGATCCGGGTTTCCCCTTCGCGGGCGTGATGCAACGTCACGCCCTGTTCGCTGGTACCGAGCAGGTCGACCCAGGCGTGTTCGGTCAGTTCGCGCGGGTGACGCGGTATGCCATGGCGCCGGAAATAATCGGGATGCGCGTAGACCCCGCGCCGCATGTAGCCAAGCGTCTCCTGACGCAGGCCACAGTCGGCAATATCGCCCAGCCACAGGCACAGGGTCTCGTCTTCGGGGCCCGTGGGCGGCGTCAGACGGGTATGCAGGTTCAGGCGCACGCCTGGATGACGCGCCACGAAATCCTCCATTTGCTGGTTGAACCAACCCCGCGCAAAGGCGTTATGCACCTCGACGGTCAACGCGCCGCTGACATCCGCGCGCAAGTCGTCGAGCGCCTGCTGGCCTTGCTCGGCAAGGTGGAGTATCTGCTGACTGTAGGCGAGAAACAGCGTGCCGGCTTCGGTGGGAAGCAGGCGGTTGGCTTGGCGTCGCAGCAGCGGCTGACCTAGCCGTTCCTCCAACTGGCTGATGCGCCGACTGAGTGTCGACTTCGCGAGTCCCAGTTCACGGGCGCTGGCGGTCAGGCTGCCGGACGCCATGACCGAGGCGAATGCGGTCAGTTCATCGAGATCGTGCATGCCATAGGCCATCGTCAGCGTGGTGCGTGGAGTGGATATCCATTCTGGCATATTGCATGACTCTTTTGAAAATCATTAACGCTTGTAACGATCTCTCGTTGCGTTGCAGATTGCGAAACGCCCCGTACCGTGACCTAGCGTGCTCTCTATGAAAGAATCTAAATGATAAAAATTCGTATTAAATATCAAAATATCATGCAAATGCTTCGGCCGGTGTCGGAGCGGGGTTCATCAGGGAGAACAACGCACTATGTCTTATCACATTCGTACGTCGGCGCTGGCATTCGCCGTTACCACTTTCGGCATGCCGCTGGCCTATGCCGCCGATGACGATGCCCAACTGGATAATGTCGTCGTGACTGCTGCGGGATACGCCCAGCAGGTAAAGGACGCGCCGGCGTCGATCAGTGTCATTTCGCGCGAGCAGCTTGAGAATAAGAGCTATTGGGATGTCACCGATGCGCTCCAGAATGTGCCCGGCGTCATGATCACCGGCGGGGGCGCCTCGCAGGACATCAGCATGCGGGGCATGGGCAGCAAGTACACTTTGATTCTCGTCGACGGCAAGCGTCAGGGGTCTCGGGAGACACGCCCCAATAGCGATGGACCGGGGATCGAGCAGGGTTGGCTGCCACCGTTGTCCGCCATCGAGCGAATCGAGGTGATTCGGGGGCCCATGTCTTCCTTGTATGGGTCCGATGCCCTGGGCGGCGTGGTCAATATCATCACGCGCAAGGTGGCTAAGGACTGGCATGGTAGCGTTACCGCCGAAACCACGGTTCAGGAGGACGCGGACTCGGGCGATTCGAACCGTAGCCGCTTTTATGTCGGCGGCCCGCTCAAAGAGAACACGCTGGGGCTTCAGGTTCACGGTCAATATTCACACCGTGACGAGGATCAAATCGTCGATGGTTTTAACGAGCGGCGGTTAGCGAGCGGTACGGCTAAGCTGAGCTGGACGCCATCGGCGGCGCACGATATTGACGTCGAGGCGGGTTACAGCAATCAGAAGCGTACTTCCAATCCCGGTGAGTCGATTGCCGAAGAAGGGCGAGGCGGTCCCAACGAGCGTTCGGAACAGGATTACGACCGTCGTCATTATGCCGTTACGCACAATGGTCGTTGGGGTTTCGGCGCCACGGAAAGCTATGTGCAGCGTGAAGAAGTCGATAATCCCTCGCGCGACATGGAATATGAAAATACGGTCTTCAACACGCAAAGCGTGATGCCTCTGGGGCGTCATATCTTGACGCTTGGCGGTCAATACCAGGATCAGGCGTTGACGGATGGCGGTAACGAAGCGGGTAACCTGGATGAACTGACACGCTGGCAATGGGCACTCTTCGTCGAGGACGAATGGGCGCTGACGCAGGATTTCTCGCTGACGGGGGGCACGCGGCTCAATAAAGACGAAAACTATGGGACGCATTGGGCACCACGCCTTTATGGGGTCTGGCAGGCGGCGCCACAATGGACTGTCAAAGGTGGCGTCACCAGCGGTTATCGTGCGCCGGATCTGCGTCAGGCATCGCCTGGCTGGGGGCAGATCACCGGCGGACCCAATTCAGCGGTGCCGGCGGTGATTCTCGGCAATGCGGATCTCCAGCCCGAAGAAAGTCTGAGTCATGAGCTGGGCGTGGTATGGGACGATCAAGAAGGCACCCAAGCCGGGGTGACGCTGTTCTATACGGAGTTCGACGACAAGATCACCGAACAACGTGTCTGCGATACGGAAGCGGGTGACGCGACGTGTACCTTCAACAATGAGGAATACCGCTTCATCAGCCAGCGCTTCAACGTCGATAAGGTCACCATGCAGGGTGTCGAGGCGACATTGACATTGCCATTGGGGCTGGATTATTCCCTGACGGCCAATTACACCTATACCGATTCCGAGCAAAAAACCGGGGATTTCAAAGGGCAACCGCTCAACAGACTGCCCGAGCACATGGCCAATGCCACGCTCGATTGGGAGCCGGGTGGCCCGCTATCGGGGTGGGCGCGCGTCAATTATCGTGGCCGCACGACCCAAGGATTGAGTCGCACGAGTATGACTGATGAGATTCCTTCCTACACTTTCGTAGACGTGGGCGCAGCCTACCGGTTGAGCGATGCGGCGACCCTGTTTGGCGGTGTGGACAATGTCTTCGACAAAGATGTGAACTACGACGTTTACGAAAAGGTGCTGGATGGTCGTCGCTATAATGCCGGTATCCGCGTCGAGTTCTGATGCATAAGACAAATTACCGATCATCGTGCAGGGAGGCTTCGGGCCTCCCTTTTGCGTTCGGGCGGTGTCTGGGTTGTTGCCATCGTGCATGCTATTTTCGATAAGCTTACTCACTCGTCATTGGTATCGAAGCCGCTAGGCCCGGAGTTGTATGTTACGTCGTTCGCTGGTGCGTATTTTTATCGTCCATGCCTTGGCACTGTCGCTGGGCATGGCGAGTCTTTCGGCGCTGGCCGCCGAGCGCGTCAAGGTTTTTGCTGCGGCCTCGCTGACCGATGCCGTCGATGCGCTGGCCGAGGCCTACGGGCGCGATCACGATGTCGACATCGTGCCGGTCTATGCCGCGTCGTCGACATTGGCCCGGCAGATCGCCAATGGTGCGCCGGCGGCCGTGTATCTCTCGGCCAACGAGCGCTGGATGGATTGGCTCGGCTCGCAGAACGGAATCACGCTCTCGCATCGCCATGATGTGCTGGGCAATCGTCTGGCATTGATTGCACCCCGGGACAGCGATGTTGACCGTTTCACGCTGGATGAGACCGCCTCGATCGCCGAACGATTGGGAGAAGGCCGCCTGGCACTCGGCAACCCAGAGCATGTCCCCGCAGGTATCTATGCCAAACAGGCGCTGACATCGCTGGGTCAGTGGCAGGCGCTCGTGCCACGGTTGGCGCGCGCCGACAACGTGCGCAGTGCCTTGGCGCTGGTCGAGCGTGGCGAGACGCCGTTGGGTATCGTCTATGCCAGTGATGCTCAAGCCAGCGACAAGGTCAAGACGCTGGGCACCTTTCCCGACGCCTCTCATGACCCGATCGTCTATCCTGTGGCTCTGGTGGGGGCATCACCCAGCGAGGAGGCCACGGCGTTAGCCAAGTGGCTGGAAGGCGATGAAGCGAGCGCTATCTTCCAACGTTACGGCTTTGCGACGCTGACCGACGGGGATAGCTGATGCTGACACCGCTGGAATGGGAGGCGCTGACCCTGAGTCTGCGTGTTTCCGGTGTCGCGGTGGCCGCGATCCTGTTGCCGGGACTAGGCATGGCCTACGTGCTGGCGCGTTTCGACTTCCCGGGCAAGGCCCTTGTCGATGGCATCGTGCATTTACCGTTGGTGCTGCCGCCGGTCGTGGTGGGGTATCTGCTGCTGGTATCGCTGGGGCGCCAGGGCTCGCTGGGCCAATGGCTGCACGAAACGCTGGGCGTGAGTCTGCCCTTCACCTGGCAAGGGGCGGCACTCGCTGGGGCGGTGATGGCGTTTCCATTGCTGGTGCGTGCTGTGCGCCTGTCGCTGGAGTCGGTCGATCGCAAGCTGGAGGAGGCCGCACGCACGCTGGGTGCGAGCCGCTGGAAGACCTTTCTCACGGTGACCCTGCCGTTGATATTGCCGGGCATCTTGACCGGTGGCGTGCTGGCGTTCGCACGCTCGCTATCCGAGTTTGGTGCGACGATTACCTTTGCCGCCAACATTCCCGGTGAGACGCGCACCTTGCCGCTGGCGCTCTACAGCCTGGTGCAGACGCCCGGAAAGGAGGCCGCCGCCGCGCGGCTTTGTGTGATTTCGGTGGTCGTGGCGTTGATCGCGCTGGTGGCGTCGGAATGGTTGGCGCGGCGCGCGCGTCGGCGTCTGGAGGGCCGTCATGCTTGAAGCGCAGGTCTTTCAGCGGCTGGGCGATTTCACCCTCGATACCTCTCTCACGGTGCCGGCGGAAGGCGTCACGGCGTTATTCGGGCGCTCGGGGAGCGGCAAGAGCAGCCTGATTCGGCTGATCGCCGGATTGGGGGCGCCGGAGGCAGGCACCATTCGATTGGGCGATACATGGCTGGTGGATACCCAGCGGCGTCGCTGGGTGCCGCCTCACCGGCGTCAGTTGGGCGTGGTGTTTCAGGAAGCACGGCTGTTTCCGCATTATTCGGTGCGCGGCAATTTGCGCTACGGCATGCCGCGCGCGGCGCGTACGGATTTCGATGACCTGGTCGAACTTCTGGGGATCGGTCATTTGTTGTCGCGTACGCCGGGGCGGCTCTCGGGAGGCGAGGCACGTCGCGTGGCCATCGGCCGGGCGTTGTTGTCGCGCCCGCGCATGCTGTTGATGGACGAGCCGCTCACTGGGCTGGACGGCGCGCGCAAGCAGGAGCTCTTGCGTTATATCCGGCGTCTGGCGCGCGATACTGGCGTACCGATTCTCTTCGTCAGTCACGATACGCGTGAAATTGGCGCACTGGCCGACCGCGTGGCATTGATCGAAGAGGGACGCGTGCTGGCCAGCGGGCCGGTGGACGAGATGTTTGCGCGCCTCGATCTGGGCCCACGCACCGGGCGCTTCGAGGCGTCTTCGTTGCTCGAGGCGCGTATCGTCGCGCACGATGAGGCGCTTTGCCTGACGCGTCTGGCACTGCCGGGCGTGATCGAGGGCGAGACGCTGAGTGTCGCGCGTCTCGATGGCGCGGTCGGCGATGCGGTGCGCTTGCGTCTTCGGGCGCGCGATGTGGGTGTGGCCTCCACGCAGACGCCGCCGCTGCCGGATGTAGCCTGCCTACCGGCGACGCTGCGGGAGATCGGTGATGAAGCCCACGGTCCCTTCGTCGAGGTGATGCTGGATGTCGGTGGGCAGGCGCTGCGGGCGCGTCTCACCCGTGAAGCCGTCGGTCAGATGGGACTGTATGCGGGCCAAGCGTTGCAGGCGCGGCTGCGTAGCGTGACGATCTCCCGCCATGACGTGATCGTGACGTAAGGGCCTTCAGGAGGCGGTGTGCCGCCGCCTTCCCGGTAGATTGATCACCGCCAGCCCGGCGATGACCAGCGCCCCACCGAGCAACTTGTGACTATCCAGGCCATCGCCGAGCAGCCAGACGCCGAGGAAAACGGCGATGACCGGCATCAGCAACGTCAGCGGCACGACCCGGTTGATCGGGTGACGGCGTAGCAGCGCATACCACAAGCCGTAGGCGATGATCGACGACATCACCGCCGTGTAGAATACCGCGCCCCAGCCGATCCAGCCGGCATGGCGAAGCGCTTGTATGTGCTGGGTCTCGAAAAGCCAACTGCCGAGGGCGACCTGGGGAATCGCGAACAGTGCGATCCACCCGGCCAGCGTCAGCGGAGAGATGGCCGGTGCACGCTTGATGATCAACGTCGATACCGCCCAGGCCAGGGCGCTGGTCAAAAGCGTCAACGTGGCCGTTACATTAGGCAGCGCTGGCCCGCCGGCGAGTACCACGGCACCGGCGAAGGCCAGCAGCAAGCCGAGCAGGCGGCGCAGGTCGAGGCGTTCCTTGAGAAAGACGGCGGCGAGCAAAGTGGCGAAGGGTGTGCCCATCTGTACAAGCAGGGCGCCGGTACCGGCCTCGGCTTGGCCCAGGCCCAGAAACAGCAGCGGGAAATGCAGGCCCCCGAAGGTGACCGAGAGCACCAGCAGCCACGGCAGTTGCGGCCGTGTCACCCGAGTGAAGGGCACGACCAATGCCGCGACCAGCATGAAGCGTAGTGTCATCAGCATCAGCGGCGGCATGTCGTCCACGCCGACCTTGATGACGATGATGTTGAAGGCCCAGATGACGATGACCATAAGGCCGATCAGGAGGTCGCGAAGCGGCACGGGGTGTCCTTGTAGGCGAATGGCGTTAGGCATTGTCTGAAAACTGCCTGCGCTCGGCCATACTGCGTTAAAAATCAGCTCGGGCGCGAGTCCGATCAAAATGCTCATTTACACCCGTAAACTGGTGCGCCAGCCCGGTCCGTTTTCGCTGATTTTTGCCTTGTCTGACCTTCGCTCGTCGACTTTTCAGATAGTGCCTAGGCATTATTCGCACTGGCTGATAGAACGCAAAAGGATAGCGCATGAAACGGACATTGTACGTGTCGAGCATGATGGTGTTGGGCATGTTGGCGCTGACACTCGCGTCGGCATTCGGAGAGGAGCGCTCGACGCTCGAACGCGCCACTTTGGATATTGCGGGAGATACGCTGTCGGTGGAGGTGGCCAGGCAGGCCGACGAGCGCGCTCGGGGATTGATGGAGCGCGATACGCTCGCATCAGATGCCGGCATGCTATTCGTCTACGCCAATCAGCAATCCCCTGAGGCGGCGTTCTGGATGTACCGCACGCGTATTCCGCTGGATATCGCCTTTCTCGGTGCGGATGGCGAGGTGCGCGCCATCCGGCACATGCAGCCGTGCCAGGCCGAGTCCAGCGCCGAGTGCCCCAGTTATGCGGCCGGGGCATCGTTTCGCGCGGCGCTGGAAGTCAATGCCGGTTACTTTCGTCGACACGGCATTGAGGCGGGCGATTATATCCCGATCGCGCCCTTGCTATCGCCACACTAGGCTTTGTACGAAAACTGTCTGTGCTCGGCCATACGGTGTTAAAAATCAGCTCAAAGTACTCATTTACACCCCGTAAACTCCGTCTTTTCGCTGATTTTTGCCTTGTCTGGCCATCGCTCGCCGACTTTTCGTTCATAGCCTAGGCTAGCGGGCCGCTTGTCAACGCTGACGTGACGCCGAATGTTCTATGATAAGGAGTGAGTACGTGGATCCGATATGGTGGTTGGCTTATCTGGCCTTGGGCGGTGTAGTGGGTATCTTCGCGGGTCTGCTGGGGGTCGGCGGTGGTGGCATCATGGTGCCGCTACTGACGTCGCTGTTCGCCTTGCAGGGCTTTCCGCATGACACCCTGGTACACGTGGCGCTGGGGACGTCGCTGGCCGCCATCGTGCCCACATCGCTGGCGAGCCTGCGCGCGCATCATCGTCGCGGCGGGGTGGTGTGGTCGGTAGTGCGTTCCATCACGCCGGGTATTCTAGTGGGGACGTTTCTGGGTACATTCCTGGCGTCCCACGTGCCGACGTCGGGGTTGGCCATCTTCTTTGCCTGTTTCATGGCCTTCGTTTCGATACAGATGCTGATCAATCTCAAGCCCCAGCCAGCGCGCACCTTGCCAGGCACCTGGGGCGTCTCGGGCGTGGGGTTGGGCATCGGCGGTATCTCCGCTCTGGTCGCCATCGGGGGCGGTTCGTTGACGGTGCCGTTTCTCACCTGGTGCAACGTCTCCATGCGGCGTGCCATCGGCACCTCTGCGGCGGTAGGACTGCCGATCGCGCTGGCGGGGGCGGTCGGCTACCTGATCAACGGCTGGGGAGAGCCGGGGTTGCCGGTGGGAACGTTGGGCTTCGTCTACTGGCCGGCGGTGATCTTGATGTCGAGCGTGAGTTTCTTCACTGCGCCACTGGGCGCCCGGCTCGCCCATCGTCTGCCCGTGTCCGCACTCAAGCGCATCTTCGCGTTTGTCTTGATGGCGTTGTCGGTGAAGATGTTGTTCACCGTCTTGTCGGGATAGACGTCGGAATTGAGTTAGACGTTAGTCGAATATGAGCGGGATATGGAAAACGTCTGTTCCGGTCGACGCAACGGACGGTTATCATGCCCGCCGGCTATCGACTTGGGCACATATTGCCTAAGCTGAGGGCAAGGGAACCGAATGCATCTGAAGAGGCCGCGCCGAGGTCATCTTCAGGTAGCTCCCTGTAACTGGCGCGGGCATTGGCTCTGCGGCTGGTTCGTCAAAATAATGTTAAAGAGGTGCATGCATGAAACGTTACGCTTTTACCGCTGCGTTATTCTCAGGGGCCCTGCTGGGTGCCGCCGCACTATCGACGCCGGCGATGGCTCAGGATCAGGAGCGCTTCGTCACCATCGGGACCGGTGGACAGACAGGGGTCTACTACGTGGTGGGTCAGTCGGTCTGTCGTCTGGTCAACCGCAACTCGGAGGACACCAACATTCGCTGTAATGCGCCGTCCACCGGGGGCAGCGTGGCCAACATCAACGGCATCAAGTCCGATGAGTTGAGCATGGGCGTCGCGCAGTCCGACGTGCAATATCGTGCTTACAACGGCGAGGGTGATTTCAAGGAGCCGATGGAAGACCTGCGTGCGGTATTTTCCGTGCACGGCGAACCGTTGACCGTTCTGGCGCGCAAGGATGCCGATATTAACGGTATCGAGGATCTTAAGGGCAAGCGCGTCAACATCGGCAACCCGGGCTCCGGTCAGCGTGCCACCATGGAAGTGTTGATGGACGCCGAAGGCTGGGACACCGATGTGTTCTCGCTGGCCTCCGAGCTGGGCGCTTCCGAAATGGCCTCGGCGCTGGCGGATAACAACATCGATGCCATGGCGTACGTGGTCGGCCATCCCAATGGCGCGATTCAGGAAGCCACCACGACCGTGGATGCCAATCTCGTCCCGCTGAACGACGATGCGGTGGATGGCTTGGTCGAAGAGTATCCCTACTATGCCAAGTCGGTCATTCCCGGCGGGATGTACAAGGGCAATGACGAGGACGTCGAGACCTTTGGCGTCAAGGCCACCTTCGTGACCTCTTCCAAAGTGGATGACGATGTCGTCTACGAAGTGGTCAAGGCGGTATTCGACAACTTCGATCGTTTCAAGCGTCTGCACCCGGCTTTCGCCAACCTGGAACCGGAAGAAATGATTTCCGACGGCCTCTCCGCGCCGCTGCACGAGGGCGCCAAACGCTATTATAAAGAGCGTGGCTGGCTGTAAGCGTTAGCTTAATGTCGTGCTAGACGATGCGCGGCCGCTTCGGCGCCGCGCATCGTTGGTTCTGGCCACGCGGTAGCGAACGCAACAAACGATTGTGATGTTTTTTGTCGGTCAGGGCGCACTTTGTGGGCCCTGATTAACACTACCGGGACAACAATATGCAAGACGATAAGTCGACGGCGTCTACACGTAACGCCGAGCTTGAAGAACTGGCCGCCAACGAGACAGGCGCCCGCAAGCCTGCCGGGCCGGTTGGCAAGCTGCTGCTTAGCGTGGCGGCGATCTGGTCGCTATTTCAGCTCTGGATCGCTTCGCCCTTACCCTTCGTATTCGGCTTTGGGGTGTTCAGTGCCACGGAGGCACGTTCCATCCATCTGGCCTTTGCCATCTTCCTGGCGTTCATGTCCTACCCGGCCTTCAAGCGCTCACCGCGCGGTAGAGTGCCGTTATTGGACTGGGGATTGGCGTTGGTAGGCACCTTCGCGGCGTCCTACATGTATATCTTTTACGAGCAACTGGCACAGCGACCCGGTGCGCCGATTCTGCAGGACGTCATCATCGGTGTGATCGGTCTGATACTGCTGCTGGAGGCCACGCGTCGCGCGCTGGGGCCACCGCTGATGATCGTGGCGCTAGTGTTCATCGTCTATTCGCTGGCCGGGCCTTATATGCCGGGGATGCTGGCGCATCGCGGGGTGAGCCTTTATGGTCTGGTCAATCACCAGTGGTTGACGTCGCAAGGCGTGTTCGGCATCGCCTTGGGGGTATCGACCAGCTTCGTGTTCCTGTTCGTCTTGTTCGGTGCCTTGCTGGATAAGGCGGGGGCCGGCAACTATTTCATCAAGATGGCGTTTTCCATGCTGGGCCACTATCGCGGCGGCCCGGCCAAGGCGGCAGTCGTCGCCTCGGGGATGACCGGCCTTATTTCGGGCTCCTCGATTGCCAATACCGTGACCACCGGTACTTTTACCATTCCCATGATGAAGCGTGTCGGGTTCAGCCCCACCAAGGCTGGTGCGGTCGAGGTGTCCTCATCGGTCAACGGGCAGATCATGCCGCCGGTGATGGGAGCCGCCGCGTTCTTGATGGTCGAGTATGTGGGCATTTCCTATGTCGAGGTCATCAAGCATGCCTTCCTGCCGGCGTTGATTTCCTATATCGCACTGATCTATATCGTTCACCTCGAGGCGCTCAAGGCTAATATGCAGGGGCTTGAAAGCAGCAATCCCGTGCGCCCGTGGCTACAGAAAATCGTCGGCTTCTTGACCGGGCTGGTCGGGATCATGGCCCTGGCCTTGATCGTGTATTACGGGCTGGGATGGCTCAAGCCGGTGTTGGGTGAGGCCATGCCGTGGGTGGCCGCTGTGGGTCTGGCGGTAATCTATGTGGCGTTGCTCAAGTTGGGGTCACGCTACCCCGAGCTCGAGAAGGACGATGCCAAGAGCGACATCACGGTGCTGCCGCAAACGCGGCCCACGGTGATGGTGGGACTTTACTTCCTGCTGCCCGTCGTGGTGCTGGTGTGGTGCCTGATGGTGGAACGCTTGTCACCGGGTCTTTCGGCCTTCTGGGCCACCGTGCTGATGATCGCCATTATCTTGACTCAGCGCCCGCTGGAGGCGTTCTTCCGCGGTCGCGGCGAACTGGGCAATGAAGTGAAGCGTGGCTTCATCGATCTCTGGGAAGGTTTGATCGACGGCGCGCGCAACATGATCGGTATCGGCATTGCCACGGCGGCGGCGGGGATCATCGTCGGCGCCGTCTCTCAGACCGGGGTAGGTCTGGTGTTGGCCGGGTTGGTCGAGACACTGTCGATGGGCAACCTGTTGCTGATGCTAATGCTGACGGCGGTGCTGAGCCTGATCCTGGGCATGGGCCTGCCGACCACGGCCAACTATATCGTGGTTTCCGCGCTGTTGGCGCCGGTCATCGTCCAGTTAGGTGAGCAGAATGGCTTGATCGTACCGTTGATCGCAGTGCATCTGTTCGTCTTCTATTTCGGCATCATGGCCGATGTGACGCCCCCGGTAGGGCTGGCCTCGTTCGCTGCTGCGGCGATTTCCGGGGGCGACCCCATTCGCACCGGTTTCCAGGCGTTCTATTACAGCTTGCGTACGGCGGCGCTACCATTCCTGTTCATCTTCAATACCGACCTGCTGTTGATCGATGTGAACTGGTGGCACGGGATACTGATCTTCGTGGTGGCGACGGGGGCGATGCTGATCTTCGCCGCCGCCACGCAGGGTTACATGGTGGTGAGAAGCCGCTGGTACGAGAGTCTTTTGCTGCTGCTGGTGGCTTTCACGCTATTCCGGCCCGGGTTCTGGATGGACATGATTCACGATCCGTATCGTGACATCCCGCCCGCGCAGTTCGAGCAGGCGTTAGGCGCCATCGACGACGACAGCAATCTGCGCGTTCGTGTCGACGGTCTCGACGCCTATGGGTCACCGACCAGCTTCGTGATGCTGGTACCGGCTCCGGACGGCGATACTGGTGCCGAGCGCATGCAGAACCTGGGGCTGACCCTGATGCAGGAGGACGGCAAGACGCTGGTCGACATGACCGATTTCGATAGCCAGGCAGAAGAATTGGGCTTCGACTTCGATCAAGAGATCGTGTCGATCCGTGCGCCCGTCGAACGCTGGCCGAAGGAATGGATGTGGATACCGGGACTGGCGGTATTCGCACTCGTCGTCTGGCTGCAACGCCGCAGGCGGCCGACGCCGAGCCGGCACGCCGACGCCACGACGTAAACGGCCTCATCGTGTCGGTACGTGGTGCAACAAAATGCGCCCGCTTCGCAAGAGGCGGGCGCTTTTGATGACGGCCGTTGCCTGCATTGGCTATGCCATCGCCTCGGAGTGAGCACCCGGAAGGGTCAATGGCGTGTCACTATCGAGGCGGCAGTCAGTATTTTTTGCGACAATGCTCAAAAATACCCTCACAATTTCTCAGACTCCCAATGAGGCTGCCATGGCGTCGCTGTCAACGATTCATCTTTATCCCATCAAGTCCACTGCGGGACGCGAACAGGAATCGGCGTGGGTCGGTATGGAAGGGATAGTAGGCGATCGGCGTTTCATGGTTGCCAAGCCCGATGGCACTTTTCTGACGGCCCGCACGCATCCTCAACTACAGCGCGTGACCGCGACGTTCGACGGTCAGGCGTTGAGCCTGTCGCATCCCGAATTGCCGGCGCTGGAACTGGCGGTGGGCGCCTTCGATCTGACGACCTTCGCCACCACAGTATGGGCCGACGACTTCGATGCCTGGACCACGCATGCGCGCCTCGACGCCTGGTTCAGCGAAGCGGCGGGAGAGCCCGCACGATTGTTGTGGCTGGGCGATCAGTCCCCGCGCTATCGGCGCTCCATCGAACAACGCGTCAGCTTTGCCGACGGCTATCCGTTGTTATTGATCTCCGAGGCCTCGTTGGCCGATCTCAACACGCGTACCGCTGAACAACACGTCATGGCACAGTTTCGTCCCAATCTGGTGATCGCCGGTACCTCGGCGTATGCCGAGGATGAGTGGCGACGCATCCGCCTGGGCGAGGTCGTGTTTCGCGTCGACAAGCCTTGTGCTCGCTGCGCGATGGTCAGCGTCGATCCCGCCACGGGCACGTTCAAGGAGGGCCGTGAACCTTTGCGCACGCTGGCCGGTTATCGGCGCGGCGAAGGCGGCAAGGTGTATTTCGGGCAGAACCTGATTGCCGAAAACGAAGGCCGTGTCACGCGTCACGATCGTCTCGAGGTGCTGGAGTGACGAAGATGGATCAGCCAGGCTACTCGACGACTGCGCATGGCATGCAAGCGCCTTATCGCGGTGGTAGGGTCATTGATAGCGGTATGACGTTTCTTCTCACACTCGGATGGGAACGGCTAATCATGAGTGTCTTGATGACGCTGAGGCAATGCCTGGGATGCCGAGGCATGGCAGCCGGACTGGGCTTCTTGTTGCTCATGACCGGTGCTACGGCGGTACATGCGCACCCATTGCCGGCCCCTGAAGGGAAGGTCATGTTGACCGTGGAGGGCGATATCTCGCGTACCAACGGTGATGGTGTGGCGCGTTTCGACCGCGCCATGCTCAAGGAATTGCCACAGAGCACCATCGTCACGCACACCCCTTGGACCGAAGGCACGTCGCGCTTCGAAGGTCCTTTGCTGGGCGCGATTTACGATGCGGTCGGCGCTCACGGCGATTTGCTGCACGTCGTCGCGTTGAATGATTTCGCTGCCGACGTACCGCTGGCCGAGGCAAAGCAGTACGACGTGATTCTGGCCATGCGGCGTGACGGCGAGCCGATGCCGGTGCGTGAGTACGGCCCGCTGTTCGTACTCTATCCTTTCGATGATCACCCCGAACTGCAGACTGAGGAAGTGCGTTTCCGCTCGGTCTGGCAGGTCGCGCGTATCATCGCGGAATGATGATGGCCTGGCGCTCCCGCATCCACCTCGTGTCGCGCTTGCCGCTACGGCTCAAGCTCGGGGCCTGCGCGGCGATCCTGTTTTTCGTCGCCGCTCTGGTGGTGGTCAGCCTGATCATCTGGCGTCAGGAAGTCCTGGCCAAGAGCGTTGCCGGCGACGCCGCCTGGGCGGCCTACAAGCTGGACCGGGAAACCATCCAGATGCGCAATGCCGTCTTGCAGGCCGAACAGAATCCGAGTGAATTCGATGACGTGCGCATGCGCTTCGAGCTGCTGTATAGCCGTATCAATCTGCTGCGCGAGGGTGAAATCGCCGCGCTTTTCCAGTCGCTGCCCGAGGCGCGAGCCTTGCTACCGGAGATCCTGTCGCGCAGCGATGCACTCGATGCTGCCCTTTCGCGTATGTCCACAGCATCGCCCGATCTGAGCTCTCTGGAAGAGCGCCTGAAAACGTTGAGCGGCCTCAGCGAGCGCCTCGTCGTGTCGGTCAACGCCTATCTCGCCGAATCCAAGACGCGTGAGCGCGAGGTGCAATTGGCGCTGTATGCGGCCTTGCTGGCGTTGATCATGTTGATGTGCGGCGCCACCGTGCTGGTGATCCGCTTCCTGTTCCAGGAAGCGGGAGAGAATATTGCGGCGCGACGGGCATTGGAGCATCTGAGCCAGGAGCTTCAGGAGACCGCGCGTCATGCCGAGTCTGCGAACCAGGCCAAGTCGGACTTCCTGGCTACCGTCAGCCATGAGATACGCACGCCGCTCAACGGTGTGCTGGGCATGACGGAACTGCTGCGCGAGCGCGCGCTGGATGAGACCTCGCATCAATATGTCGAGACCATCCACGATAGCGGTTCACAGCTGCTGGCGTTGATCAGCGATCTGCTGGATTTTTCCAAGATCGAGGCCGGGCATCTGGATATCGAGCACGAGACGTTTTCGCTCCCCGAGTTGGTTGCGTCCTTGATGCGGCTGCTGGAGCCGCGCGCCACGCATGTCGAGTTCGCGAGTGTCGTCTCGCCTGCGGTATCCGAGTACCTGGTCGGCGATGTGGGACGCTTGCGCCAGATATTGCTCAACCTGCTCTCCAACGCGCTCAAGTTTACACGGCAAGGCAATGTGACGTTGATCGTCAAGCCCATGCGCGGCGATTGGATACATTTCGAGGTGAGCGACACCGGTTGCGGCATCCACGATGTGGATCGCGAACGCTTGTTCCAGCCCTTTTACCAGGGGGGCGCCACGCAGGGCGGGACCGGCCTGGGCCTGGCGATCAGCAAGCGACTGGTGGAAGCCATGCAGGGGCGTATCGGCGTCTCGAGTCCGGCCGACGAGGGCAGCCGCTTCTGGTTCGAGCTGCCATTGCCCCGCAACGACGGGAATGACGAAACGTATATTCCGTCAGGGGAAACATGGGACGCGACGGCGGCACGTACCGCGCCGCTGCTGGTGATCGAGGATAATCCCGTTAATCGCCAGGTCGCCGTGGCCATGCTCGAACGTCTCGGGCATACGGTGAAGGTCGCCGAGAGTGGCGAGGCTGCCTTGGCGCTGACCGAGCACACGGCTTTCGCCTTGATTTTCCTGGATATCCGCATGCCCTCGCTCGATGGGCCGGAGACCGCACGGCGGATTCTCGCCCAGAACGGCCCCAACCAGGCCACACCCTTGGTCGCGATGACCGCGAGCGTCACTACTCAGGAACACCAGCGGGCCCTGGCATCCGGCATGGCGGAGGTGTTGACGAAACCCATACGCCAGCAGGTGCTGGTCGATATCCTGGTGCGTTTCGGCGTACGCGATCCGCAAAAAATGATCACGCCTGACCATAACCGGCCCTCTGCTGTGGCTGAGTCGGCGGATACGCGACCGGCGCTTCTCGATCGCCAGGAATTCGCGACGCTCGGGGAGACGTTGGGCGCAGCGCAACGTAGTGCGTTGGTGGCCGCCTGGCAGTATCAGTCGCGGGTGTTGGAGGCGGCGCTCGAGGCGGCCATCGCCGACGCGGACATGACGCGTACGGCCGAGCTGGCACATCGTCTCAAGGGCGAATCGTCGTCACTGGCCTTGATGCGCCTGGTACGCGACAGCGACTACCTGGAGCGGGTGGCACGCCAGGCAGATTCGGAGGAAGCTGGCCGCCAATGGACCATGCTGCGTCCCATCATCACCTCGTCGCGGCAAGCGCTGCGCATGGCCAACGATATGCCTGCTTGAAGGGCACCTCTCATCAGGAGACATCGCGATGCACAAGAAACGCTGGATCGGCGGGGGCGTTCTGCTGCTATTGCTGGGAGTCGGCTGGTGCGCCGCGCAGGCATGGTCGAGTCATGTCGGCGAACAGGCGCTGGAGCGTCTGACCGCACAGTTGGACGCTCGCGAGGGCTGGCAGGCCTCGCGGCATGAGGTCGAACAAGGGTGGTGGCAGTCCTCCGGCGTTCTGCGCCTGGAAACCGTTGCGTCGGAAGGCAGGCCGCTGCGCGTGACGCTTCCTTATGGTGTCCGCCACGGTGTACTGAGCAGCCACCTCGATGGCGAGGCGGTTGTCACCTACGCGGGGGAGACGCTGTTGGCGGCGGAGGCGGCCCCGACATGGCAGGCCACCTACCGGACCTTATCGGGCGATATGCAAGGGCGTCTGGAATGGCCGGCGTTCACCTCACGCGCTGTGCTGCCGGAGGCGGCATCACTGGAAGTCGGCGCCGGCGAGCTGGCATTGCGCGGGCACCCCGGGGACGTGCGTTATCACTTGCGCTCGGCGCCGTGGCACGTCTCGCTGGACGAGACGTCGCTCGAACTCGGGGCGCTCGACGTCGAGGGTCGCCATCGGGGTGATGAGCGAACTTTTCATCACAGTATGGCTCTCTCTCTGGCGTCGCTGACCTGGCAGGGCGGTGCGCCGTTTTCGCTGAATGCGTTGGACTACGAGGCCGATATGCGTCTCGGTGATGACACCTTCGGCTATCACGGCGAAGGCGATGTGGCAGATATCGCCGTAGCGGGGCAGTCAGTGGCCTCGGGGCGCATGTCGCTGGGGCTGGAGCGCGTCGATGCCGACGCCCTGCGTGCGCTGGTCGAACGCATGCGCGAGGATAATTCGGGCGCCGCCACCGGTGATGATGCGACTTCCGTCGACGCGACGTCGCGGTGGGCGCGTTTGACCCCTTTGATAGTGAATGTGCTGCGCGATTCACCGCGACTCACGCTGGAAACCTTGCAAGTGACCAGCGAGGCCTTCGGCGTCGATAGTCGCGCCTTTGGAGAGTTGACGCTCGACGGTGACGATGTGACCTCGCTGGCAGCCATGCCGGTGACGTCACCCGCCTTCTGGCGCCACCTCCAGCAGCGTCTCGATGGCCGTGTCACGCTTGTCGATGCGCCGGCGCTTTTGGCCTTGCATCTGGGGCTTGTGCCGGAGACGCCGCGTCTGGTGTTTCGCGTCGATGCCGGTCAGTGGCGCGTCAATGAACGAGCACTGCGCTGGTAAGCATCATCCCGCGTAGACTTGAAGTTCGCCGGTGACGCCCGCATTCCTCTTGGCAAATGGGCCATTTGCCCGACGACTTTCAAGGTGAATGATGAGCGAACGCGATCAGGATCAATCCCGGGATTTTTACGCCGAGCTCGAAGAGGCTCAGCAAGACGCCGAAGAGGCAAATTCCCCGACGCAAGACGATCAAGAGTCGACCTCCGAAGGGCGCGCGATGGTGCCGACGCAGGCTTATCTGCCTGAGCGGCTCTACCTGCTGCCAATTCACAACCGGCCGTTCTTCCCCGCGCAGGTGCAGCCGCTGGTCATCCACCGCGAACGCTGGGAAGACACCATGGAGCGGGTCGGCAACACGCCGCACCAAAGTGTCGGGGTGGCGTTCGTCGGCGATTCCGGCGTCGATGAGCTAGGGCCCGGCGACTTCCCGGAGATCGGCACGGCGGTAAAGGTTCATCGCTCGCAGACCGAAGAGCAGCAGATCCAGTTCATCGCCCAGGGGGTGCGGCGTTTTCGCATCGTCCGCTGGTTGTCGAAGACACCGCCGTACCTGGTCGAGGTCACCTATCCCAAGGAACCCATCGAGGCCAGCGACGAGGAAGCGCGCGCCTACGCCATGGCGATGATCAACGGCATCAAGGAGTTGCTGCCGATCAATCCGCTGTACGGCGAGGAGCTCAAGCATTATCTCAATCGCTTCAGCCCCCATGAGCCCGGGCCGCTGACCGATTTCGCTGCGGCCATCACCTCGGCCAAGGGGCCCGAGCTGCAGGAAGTGCTCGAGACGCTACCGGTGATGGCGCGCATGCAGAAGGTACTGCCGCTGCTGCGCAAGGAAATCGAGGTGGCGCAGCTGCAAAGCGAGATCAGCGAGCAGGTCAACGCGCAGATGCAGGACCGCCAGCGCGAGTTCTTCCTGCGCGAACAGCTCAAGGTCATCCAGCGCGAACTAGGTATCTCCAAGGACGACCGCGAGAACGATGTCGATACGTTCCGCGAACGCATAGAAAACCTGGAAGTGCCCGAGCGCGTCATGGAGCGCATCGATGACGAACTGGGCAAGTTATCGGTACTCGAAACCGGCTCACCGGAATATGGCACCACCCGCAACTACCTGGACTGGTTGACCTCGCTGCCGTGGGGGATTACCTCCGAGGACCAGCTCGATTTACCCCGGGCACGCAAGATTCTCGATCGCGACCATGACGGCCTGACGGACGTCAAAGAGCGGATCGTCGAGTTCCTCGCCGAAGGCACCTTCAAGGGCGATGTCGGGGGCTCCATCTTGTTGCTGGTCGGCCCGCCAGGGGTTGGTAAGACCTCGGTGGGGCGCTCCATCGCCGAAGCCCTGGGCCGCGAATTCTATCGCTTCTCGGTGGGCGGCATGCGTGACGAGGCCGAGATCAAGGGCCACCGACGGACCTATATCGGTGCGATGCCAGGTAAGCTGGTGCAGGCGCTCAAGGAAGTCGAGGTCGAAAACCCGGTGATCATGCTCGACGAGGTCGACAAGATGGGCCAGTCGTTCCAAGGCGACCCGGCCTCGGCGCTGCTCGAAGTGCTCGACCCCGAGCAGAACGTCGACTTCCTCGATCATTATCTCGACGTGCGCATGGACCTTTCCAAGGTGCTGTTCGTATGCACTGCCAACACCCTGGATTCGCTACCGCCGGCGCTGCTCGACCGTATGGAACAGATTCGTCTGTCGGGCTACATCGCCGAGGAAAAGATGGCCATCGCCAAACACCATCTGTGGCCCAAGCTGCTTGAGCGCGACCGCATTCCCAAGAAGCGCATCAATCTCACCGATGCCGCGCTCAGGAAGGTTATCGAGGGTTATGCGCGCGAAGCCGGGGTGCGTCAGTTGGAAAAGCAACTGCATCGCATCGTGCGCAAGGCGGCGGTGACGATGCTCGAAAACGAGCAGGACACGGTCAAAATCTCGGTCAACAACCTCGAGGATTTCCTCGGCGCGCCGACATTCCGCAAGGAAAAAGTGCTCAAGGGCGTCGGCGTGGTCACCGGACTGGCATGGACCTCGATGGGCGGGGCGACGCTGCCGGTCGAGGCGGCGCGTGTGCATGCGAAATCGCGCGGTCTCAAGCTCACCGGCCAACTGGGCGACGTGATGCAGGAGTCGGCCAATATCGCCTATAGCTACACGGTGGCACATCTCAAGGAATTCGGCGCCGATCCGACCTTCTTCGACGAGGCGCATGTGCACATGCACGTGCCCGAGGGTGCCACGCCCAAGGATGGCCCCTCGGCCGGCGTGACGATGACGACGGCGCTGCTGTCGCTGGCCAAGCAACAGCCCCTTGATCGCCCCCTGGCGATGACCGGTGAGCTGACGCTGAGCGGCCAGGTGCTGCCGATAGGTGGCGTTCGCGAGAAGGTGATCGCCGCGCGGCGCAGCGATATCTTCGAACTGATTCTGCCCGAGCCCAACCGCCGCGATTACGAGGAACTGCCCGACTATCTCAAGCAGGGGATGACCGTGCACTTCGCCAATCGCTACCGGGACGTGGCCAAGGTAGTCTTCGGCTAGCCGTTTAGTACCGGTCCGAAGGGCCGTGTTCATGTGCTCACTATTGGGCGCGATCGGATGTCCGATCGCGCCCAACGTCGTTACAATGGGCTTACCCCTTTTCTGCGCGGGGCGTGGCGAGTCGCTTTATCCAGATCGTTTCACTAGAAGAGCCGCTTCACGAGAGCCGCCTTATCAAGAAATACAAGGCCCGCGCAACGTCATTTGACCGTGACATTGGACGCACGTCGCTCGTCTTTATCGCTGCATCACCACAGCCGGCATGCGTCGCCCATAATTCGCCCTCGGGCCTACCAGACGAAACAGGAGCACTTGATGAGCCAGGATTTTCCGGAGAACACCGATCACCGTCGCCGCCATTCCGCCAATGTGGTCGACGGTCCGGGCAAGGCGGCCAGCCGCGCGATGCTGCGTGCGGTGGGCTTCACCGACGAAGACTTCAAGAAGCCGCAGGTAGGGATCGCCTCGACCTGGAGCCGTGTGACGCCGTGCAATAGTCATATCAACGTGCTCGCGGATGCCGCCAGTGAGGGCGCCGATGCTGCCGGGGGCAAGGGCGTGGTGTTCAACACCATCACCGTTTCCGACGGCATCGCCAACGGCACCGAGGGCATGAAGTATTCGATGGCCTCGCGCGAGATCATCGCCGATTCTATCGAGGCCGTCTCCGGCTGCGAGGGCTTCGATGGCGTGGTCGCCATCGGCGGCTGCGACAAGAACATGCCCGGTTGCATGATTGGCCTGGCGCGCCTCGACCGTCCCAGTATCTTTGTCTACGGTGGCACCATTCAGCCCGGTGCCGGGCATACCGATATCGTCTCGGTGTTCGAGGCGATGGGTGCCTATTCTCAGGGCAACAAGTCGCTGATCGAGGTCAAGCAGATCGAGGAAACGGCGATCCCCGGGCCGGGTTCCTGCGGCGGCATGTACACCGCCAACACCATGGCGTCGGCAATCGAGGCGCTGGGCATGAGTCTGCCCAACTCCTCGGCCCAGGAAGCGGTCTCGCAGACCAAGAACGACGACTGCCGCGCCGCCGGCGAAGCCGTGCTCAAGCTGCTCGAGCTGGACCTCAAGCCGTCCGACATCATGACGCGTCAGGCGTTCGAGAACGCTATCACCGTAGTCATCGCCCTGGGTGGCTCCACCAACGCCGTGTTGCACCTGCTGGCCATGGCCAACACTGTCGGTGTGGAACTCTCGCTCGATGATTTCACGCGGATAGGCAAGCGCGTGCCGGTGCTGGCCGACGTGCGTCCCAGCGGCCATTACATGATGAGCGAGCTGGTGGCGATCGGCGGTATTCAGCCGATGATGAAGATCCTGCTCGACGCGGGCTTGCTGCACGGCGACTGCATCACCGTGACCGGTAAGACGCTGGCCGAGAACCTTGCCGGTGTGACGCCGTACCCGATGGACCAGGCGATCATCAAGCCACTGGATAACCCGGTCAAGACGAGCAGCCATCTGCGTATTCTCTATGGCAATCTGGCACCGGAAGGCGCGGTCGCCAAGATCACCGGCAAGGAGGGCACGCGCTTTACCGGCCGCGCTCGGGTCTACAATTCCGAAGAGGAGGCGCAGGCACGTATCAACGACCTCACCGTCGTCGCCGGCGATGTCGTCGTCATCCGCTACGAAGGGCCTAAGGGTGGCCCTGGCATGCGCGAGATGCTGACGCCGACCTCGGCGATCATGGGACGCGGCTTGGGCGACCAGGTGGCCTTGATCACCGACGGGCGCTTCTCCGGCGGTAGCCACGGTTTCGTGGTCGGCCATATCACGCCGGAAGCTTTCGTCGGCGGCCCCATCGGCCTGATCGAAGACGGTGACGAGATCACCATCGACGCCGAGAATGACGTGATGACGCTGCATATCGACGACGCGGAGATGGAACGTCGCCGTGCGGCCTGGAAGCGCCCGGCGCCGCGTTATACCCGCGGTACCCTGGCCAAGTACGCCAAGACGGTCAGTTCAGCGTCGAAAGGGGCGGTCACCGACCTGCCCGAAGCGCTGGAAGACTGAGTCGGCGTGTGCCGTGTTGTTACCCAAGCGGCCCTACGGGGCCGCTTCTCGTTGGGGGCTTGTCAGGCTGCCTGCTGGTCGCGCATCCAGGCAATCAGGCCGCCGCTGAACAGGATCTCGACTTGGCGTGGGGTCAAGGCGTGTTCGAGCGTCAGCGTTCGGCCTTCGGCTTTTGCCGTCACGGAACCGCCCGCTTCCAGTGCTTCTTGTAGCTTGTCGAACGTGATTCGGGTATCGACGTCGAGCGCGTCGTAATCGTTGCCGTCGGCGAAGGTCAGCGGCAGCACGCCGAAGTTGATCAGGTTCTGGTGGTGGATACGGGCAAAGCTCTTGGCGATGACCACACGCAGCCCCAGGTAGCGCGGGGCGATGGCGGCATGCTCCCGGCTCGAGCCTTGACCGTAATTTTCGCCGCCGATGACGATATGATCGCCCGTCTCGCGGGCACGGTCGGCATAGCCGTCGACGACGCCGCGGAAGGAGAACTCGGCGATCTTGGGAATGTTGGAACGATAGGGCAGCACCTCGCCGCCGGCCGGCATAATCTCGTCGGTGGAGACATCGTCGCCGGCCTTGACCAGAATCGGCAGGTCCAGTTGTGTCTCGAGCGGCTCGAAATCCGGCAGCGACTCGATGTTCGGCCCCTTGATCAGGTGGATCTTGCGCGCCTTGGTGGCCTCCATCGGGGCGATCAGGGTGCGAGTGTTAATGATCGGATCGTCGGGCTCTTGCACCTGAGGGTAGGCCATGCCCAGCGTTCGGGGATCGGTGATCACACCCTTGAGCGCCGAGGCTGCGGCGGTTTCCGGGCTGCACAGGAAGACGCGGTCTTCGCGGGTGCCCGAGCGTCCGGGGAAGTTGCGCGGCACCGTGCGTAGGCTGTTGGTGTCGTTGGCCGGCGCCTGGCCCATGCCGATGCAGCCATTACAACCGGCCTGATGCAGGCGGGCGCCGGCGCCGAGCAAGCTCAGCAGGTGCCCGTCGCGAGTCAGCGTTTCGAGAATCGAGCGCGAGGTGGGGTTGATCTCCAACGACACGTTGTCGTCGATGGTCTGATCCTTGAGCATCGCGGCGACGATGGCGAAATCGCGATAGCCGGGATTGGCCGAGGAGCCGACATACGCCTGCGACAATGGCTCGCCGGCCACCTCGCGCACGGGAACGACATTGCCGGGGCTCGAGGGTTTGGCAATCAGTGGCTCGAGCTGCGAGAGATCGATCGTCTCGTGGCGATCGTAGCCACAGCCGTCGTCCGGCAGCAGTTCGTGCCAATCCTCGCCGCGCCCCTCGGCGGTGAGGAATGCCTTCACCGCCGCGTCGGAGGGGAACACGCTGGTGGTGGCACCGAGTTCTGCGCCCATATTGGCGATGACATGGCGGTCCATCGCGGAAAGATGCGCGAGGCCGGGCCCGTAATATTCGATGATGCGCCCCACGCCGCCACTGACGCCATGGCGGCGTAGCATCTCGAGAATCACGTCCTTGGCGCTGACCCAGTCGGGTAGGCGACCGTCGAGGCGCACGCCCCAGACCTCCGGCATGCGCGTATGAAAGGGTTCACCGGCCATCGCCATGGCGACGTCGATGCCGCCGGCGCCGATTGCCAGCATGCCCAGCGACCCGGCGGCGGGCGTGTGGCTGTCGGACCCTAGCAGCGTCTTGCCGGGCTTGCCGAAGCGTTGCTGGTGCGTGGGGTGGCTGACGCCGTTGCCCGGACGTGAAAACCACACGCCTAGACGTTCCGCCGAGGTCTGCAGAAAGCGGTGGTCGTCGGGGTTCTTGTTGTCTTCCTGGATCAGGTTGTGGTCGACGTACTGGGCGGAGACCTCCGTCTTGACCCGGTCGAGTGCCATGGCTTCCAGTTCCAGCATCACCATGGTGCCGGTGGCATCCTGGGTGAGGGTCTGGTCGATTTTCAGGCCGATAGCTGCCCCCGGCGTCATGTCGCCGCTGATGAGGTGCGAGGCGATCAGTTTCTGGGTAACGTTACGGGGTGTGTGATTCATGCTTGGCTTCCGTGTTGGCGAAGTTTGCTTCCCTCAGTGTAGGACAGACATCGTCTGCTTCACGGACTGCGCATGCTATCTTTGCCAGTGACGAGAAGATCATCGCAAGACAAGGTCCACTCCAAAAGATTGGGATGAGCCTCGAAATAGGCGGTACGTGGGTTCAGGCGGCAAGTTGCCAAGCCTGAGCCGCATCGTCCATCATTAGCCATTGCTCGATGTCGTACCATAATGTGTCCAGTAGCAGCTCGAGACTCTCTTCCGAGCAACACATAATGTCTCTCCCGGTAACGTGGCAGGGTGAGTGAAGGCCAACTTTCAGTATGGCGCTCGTAGGTCAAATCGCCGAGATTTTTGGTGACGCTTTGTCACTGCGCGTACCGGCGGGCATCATCGCGTCATCCTGGGATTGACGCCCGGGGTGCCAGGAGTAGAAGGGATTCAGGCATGACCGACAAGATCAACGTGGGATTGGTAGGTTACGGTTTCGCCAGCAAGACGTTTCATGCGCCACTGTTGATGGCGGATGACGGCATGACCTTGCGGGCGATTTCCAGCAGCGATGCCGCCAAGGTGACGGCCGACTGGCCGCAGGCCGAGGTCGAAGCCAGTGCGGCCGCGCTCTTCGCGCGCGACGATATCGATCTAGTAGTGATCCCCACCCCCAACGATACGCATTACGATCTGGCGAGTGCCGCCCTGGCTGCCGGCAAGCATGTAGTGATCGACAAGCCCTTCACCGTCACCCTCGACGAGGCTGAGTCGCTGGCCGACAAAGCCTCGCGGGCAGGCAAGCTGCTCTCCGTCTTCCACAATCGGCGCTGGGATGCGGATTTTCTGACCGTACGGGACCTGCTTGATAGTGGCGATCTGGGACGTATCGCGCATTTCGAATCGCACTTCGACCGTTACCGTCCCGAGGTCAAGACGCGCTGGCGTGAGTCCGACACTCCGGGTGGCGGTATCTGGTACGACCTGGGGCCGCACCTCATCGACCAGGCATTGGTGCTGTTCGGCATGCCCGAGGCGATATTCCTCGATCAGGCTTCTCAGCGCGATGGTGCGCAGGTCGACGATTACTTCCATGCCGTGCTCCGCTATGGTCAGCAACGCGTCATCCTGCATGCTGGCAGCCTGATGGCGGCTCCCGCGCCACGTTTCTCCGTGCATGGCACGCAGGGTAGTTACGTCAAGCATGGGCTCGACCCACAAGAGGACATGCTCAAGCGCGGCGAGCATTTACCCACGCCGGAGTGGGGCGAGGATCATCAGCATGGGCTGCATACCGTTGCCGATGTGCACGACGCCAGTGCGCGTCCTGAGCTGCGCGAAGTGCCCACACGGGCGGGCAATTACCCGGCCTATTATGCGGGCATTCGCGAGGCGATACGCGGCCAGGGGACGAACCCCGTGCCCGTTGAGGAAGCCTTGGCAGTGATGCGAGTGCTCGAGGCGGGACGCCGCAGTGCGCAAAACGGAGGCTTCGAGCAGCTTGCGGCGCATTGAGGCTTCACTGAAGGTTCTCGAAAGTCGCTAGATAGCCGGTTTCTCCTTGCATCATGCCAATACCTTGTCTAGGGTTTGTATAGGTCAAGCGATGGCCTCTTGCCACGCGACCCATGCACTTCACCTGAATGTGAAGGCGTAGAGGATTAAGGAGGATTCGTATGAAACAGCAACTTACCGCACTGACCTTCGCCGCGCTTCTGGCACTGCCCACGGCAGGTGCTTTGGCGCAAGACGATTCGGCGCAGGATGTCAGCAGTGAGACAGGTTCGGCCAATACCGAAGAAGGTTCGATGAAGGCCGAAGGTGGCACCGCCAGTGGTGAAACCGCAGGACATGTCGACGGAGAAGACAGCATCCCCGGTGGTGATCAGGAAGGCCTGAGCACTGAAACCGGCTCGGCCAACACCGAGCAGGGTGATACCGCAGCTCAAGGTGGTACTGCCGCTGCCCCCTCAGCCGATGATGGTCCGGTACCGGAAAGCATGGATGATCCGGAAGACAATCATGGCGTCGATTCCGCGCAGGATGTCGATCCCGAAGAATGACCATTTGAAAGGCTCACGGAGCGAGTCGCTGCCACGCTAGGAAGCGATACGACGAGGCCCCGCCATTGCGGGGCCTCGTCGCGTTGGGGCGCGGCTCACCACCATGGTTCGCTGGTTTGCTCGTTGCGTAGACGGTCGCGTGCGATAAACAGGGCGGCGATGGCGCGTCCTTCGTGGAAGTCCTCCCGCGCCAACAGGGAGGCGATGTCCTCAAGAGGATGACGCTCGACGATCAAGGGCTCGGGTTCATCGCCGGGTAAGCGTTTCTCATACAGGTCGGTGGCGAGCATGACGTGAATGCGGTGGCTCATGTAGTTCGGCGCTAGGGAGAGTTCCACCAGTGGCTCGATGCGTTGCGCACCCATGCCGCATTCTTCCATCAATTCGCGATTGGCGGCACTGACGATGTCCTCGCCGGGGTCGACGAGCCCCTTGGGCAAGGTCAGGGCATAATCATCGAAACCCGCAGCATATTCATGAATCAGTAGTACATGTTCCGGGTCCGGCATGGCGACGATCATCACGGCACCGCCGCCATGGCCATTGCCGCTGCCCGTCAATCGCTCGAAGGTACGTTCGGCGCCGTTGGCGAAGCGCAACTCGAGTTCTTCGATGGCAAAGAGGCGGCTGCGGGCGACTTCACGGCGGTTCAAGAGGCGTGGCTTGGCATGCCCCACACCGGTATCGTTGGGCGGCTTGCCGCCAGTGTGGTGGGAAGAAAAGGCCATGGTGTCTCCGTGCGGGTGGCTGTCATGCAGCGTACAATAAGAGAACCCTTGGTTCGATATCCACTCTGGCGGGAGCCCCTCATGGTTGACTGGAACGCCATCGACACTGTGTTGCTCGACATGGATGGCACACTGCTGGACTTGCACTTCGACAGCCACTTCTGGCTGGAACACTTGCCGCAGCGCTACGTGGAATTGCACAAGCTGGATGCCCATCACGCCGATACGCTGCGTTCGCGTATCATCGGCGAGCAGGGCACGCTCAACTGGTACAGCCTGGCTTATTGGAGTCGTGAGTTGGGTGTCGACGTGGTCGCGCTCAAGCGTGAGGTGCAGCACTTGATCGGCTTGCGTGGCGATGCGCTGGATTTCCTCAAATGGCTCAAGAAAGCGCATCCGCGTGTCGTGCTGGCGACCAACGCCGACCGTGAAAGCCTGGCGCTCAAGCTGCCGTTGACCGGGCTTGAAGAGTATCTCGATGTCATCGTCTCGTCGGCGGACGTGGGCATCGCCAAGGAGGCGCCGGAGTTCTGGTTCGCGTTGCAGGATATCGAACCCTTCGAGCCCGCGCGTACCTTGTTCATCGATGACAATCCTTCAGTGCTGGAAAGCGCGCGTGAATACGGCATTCGCTATCTGCTGGGTATCAAGCAGCCCGATAGCCAACGCCCCGAACGCGAGCTGGAAGACTTCATTGCCCTCGAGCGTTTTGGCACGCTCTTGCCGCAGGATATGCCGGGTGTATCGCGCCGCTGATCACACCTCAATGCGCCTTGAAAAGTCGCCTACCGGCGCCCACTTTATTTGTCGCGTTCGTGGGATGTTCCCGCGTATGGAGCAGGCGATCCAGGAAAAAACATGAGCGACACGATCCGCATCGACAAGTGGCTATGGGCGGCGCGCTTCTTCAAGACGCGTGGTCTGGCCAAGAAAGCCATTGAAGGCGGTAAGGTCCACTACAATGGTGGGCGTGTGAAAACCAGCAAGGTGGTCGAGCTAGGCGCCTTGATCAAGGTGCCGCAAGGCTGGGACACGCTCGAAGTCGAAGTGACGGGGCTCTCCGGTCAGCGCCGCGGCGCCGCCGAGGCCCGCGCGCTCTACCGCGAAACGTCGGCCAGCCAGGCGCGGCGTGAGCGCGAAGCCCAGAATCGGCGCCTGGCCAACCAAAGCATGCAAGGGCCACATGGCCGCCCCGACAAGAAGCAACGCCGTGCGATTCAGGACTTCCAGCGCCATGGCTTCGACGATTGAAGCCGGTATGGCCTCTACTTTCGGCTTTCCAACCTGACGACGAATCATCATGACCGACCAGATCCAACGTTTCCTTTTCGACGATACCAATGTGCGCGGCGAAATCGTCGGCCTGCAACAGGCCTACGCCGAGGTGCTCGACAAGCATGCCTATCCCCAGGCCGTGAGCCGCCAGCTCGGCGAACTGCTGAGTGCCGTGGCCCTGCTCACCGAGACGGTCAAGCTCGATGGCACCGTAAGCCTCGAGGTACGTGGCCAGGGCCCCGTACGTTTGCTGATGGCGGAGTCCAACCCCGGAGGCGACTTGCGAGCCATCGCACGTCTCGATGATGAAGCGGCGCTTCCCGAGGAAAACGCCTCGCTCACGGCCCTGGTCGGTGAGGCGCAGATCGTGATCACGCTCGACCCACGCGAGGGACAGCGCTACCAGGGCATCGTCGCCGTGGAGGCCGATAGTCTGGCCGCCTGTCTGGAGGATTATTTCGCACGCTCCGAACAGTTGGCCACGCGCCTGTGGCTGGCGGCCGATGGAAACCGTACGGCGGGGATGCTTCTGCAGCAGTTGCCCGATGATAGCGCTCATCGCGACCCCGATGCCTGGGAGCGCACCGTGTATCTCGCCACCACGCTCAGCGATGCGGAATTGCTCGATCTCGAGCAACGCGAGCTGCTCCATCGCCTCTTTCACGAGGAACACGTCCGCGTCTTCGATCCCAAGACGCTACGCTTCGGCTGCACCTGTACGCGTGAGCGCATCGCCAATGCCCTGAATGGCTTGGGTGTCGAAGAATTGCGCAACATCGTGCGTGAACAAGGCGAAGTGGAAACGCAATGCCATTTCTGTCATAGCCATTATCGCTTCAGTGCCGCCGACATCGAAGCCCTGATCGAGTCGCCGGGCGCAGGCGCCTCGACCCTGCATTGATCTGACGCGCGTCATACCCAAGGGCGCGCAGTGTCATTACCGTGCTGGTGACGTTTTCCGCACAGAGCCTTTTTGCCATAATGATCGCTCCCAGTCTTGCCTTGGCCTCACAAGAGACAATCCATTGTCCGGGTGGCCCTGGCGAGTAAGCATCGGTTAACGAGAGAGAAATGCCCTTCGGGCCCAGGACACTATAATGACCATGACCCAAGCCGCCTCCCCGGCAACCCACGAGGCACGTCCCGTGCAGACCCATACCAATCTGAGCAGCGCCGCGTTGATCGAGCATGCCATCGCGCGCGGCGAAGGCCATCTTGCCGACAATGGTGCCTTTGTGGCGAACACTGGACGGCGGACCGGCCGCTCACCCCAGGATCGGTTCATCGTCAAGGAGCCTTCCACGGCGGACTTGATCGACTGGGGTAGCGTCAATCAGCCATTCGACGCCGAGCGTTTCGATGCCTTGTGGGAGCGCGTCGAGGACTATCTGGCCGAGGGCGACAACTTCGTTTCCGAGTTGCATGTCGGTGCCGATCCCGAGTATTACCTGCCGATTCGCGTGACCACCGAAACCGCCTGGCACAACCTCTTCGGGCGGACCCTGTTCGTGCGTCCTGAAGGTTACAACCCCAAGGGCAAGAGCGAGTGGACGATCCTCAACGCGCCGCATTTCGAGTGCGTGCCCGAGCGTGACGGCACGAATTCGGACGGTACGGTGATTCTCAACTTCGCCCGGCGCCGCGTGCTGATCGCTGGCATGCGCTACGCCGGCGAGATGAAGAAGGCCATGTTCTCGGTGCAAAACTTCCTGTTGCCCGAGAAAGACGTACTGCCCATGCACTGCAGCGCCAACGTGGGTGAGGACGGCGAGACCACGCTGTTCTTCGGTCTCTCGGGTACCGGCAAGACCACGCTCTCCGCCGACCCCGACCGCTACCTGATCGGCGACGACGAGCATGGCTGGGGTGAGGGCACCGTTTTCAATCTGGAAGGCGGCTGCTATGCCAAGTGCATCGACCTCTCGGAGAAGAATGAGCCGCTCATCTGGAAAGCCATTCGTTTCGGCACGGTGCTCGAGAACGTGGTCCTCGACGAGTACCGCCATCCCGATTATAGCGATGACGGCTTGACCCAGAACTCCCGCGCCGCCTATCCGCTCGAGCACATCGACAAGCGCGTGCCCGAGAACTTGGCTGGCGAGCCCAATGCGATCATCTTCCTGACCTGCGACATGAGCGGGGTGCTGCCGCCGGTCTCGCTGTTGTCCAAGGAAGCCGCTGCTTATCACTTTCTATCCGGCTACACCGCCAAGGTCGGTTCCACCGAAATGGGGGCGTCCGAGGGGCTGGAAGCGACGTTCTCGACCTGCTTCGGCGCGCCGTTCTTCCCGCGTCCGGCGCGCGAGTATGCCGACCTGTTGATCAAGCGTGTCGAGGCCTTCGAGTCGCGCGTGTATCTGGTCAACACTGGCTGGACCGGTGGTGCCTACGGCGAGGGCGGTTCGCGCTTTTCCATCCCCACCACACGCGCCATCATCGCGGCAATCCAGAACGGTGATCTCAAAGACGTCGAGACGCGTCACATCGAGGGCTTGAATCTGGACGTGCCGGAGGCCGTTCCGGGCGTCGACACGATGCTGCTCGACCCGCGACAGGCGTGGCCGGACAGCGCCGACTACGAGCGCCACATGAAGGCGTTGGCGGATAAATTCATCGCCAACTTCGCCAAGTTCGATGGCGTCGACGAGGACATCGTCGCCGCCGGTCCGTCGCGCGACTGACGGCGCGAACCATCCAGTGGAATTCGCCTCTAACGGGGAGAGTCGGCCATCGGCTCTTCCCGTTATGCCTTGCAAGGAGGGTACGTCATGCATCGCCGTCGTTTTTTAGGCTGGTTGGGCGCCGCAGGTCTGCTGGGTGTAGCGCCGAGTGTCGCCCTGGCACGCCCCAAGTTGTCGCTGGAGCGGGGCGCGGACGTCGAGGTGCTCACGCTCGATGACGCCGAGTGGCGCGAGCGTCTCAGCGAGGAGCGCTATCGTATCCTGCGTGAGGCCGATACCGAGCCGGCGGGCAGCAGTCCACTCGATCAGGAAACGCGCGCCGGTGAATACCGCTGTGCCGGTTGTGACTTGCCGCTGTTCTCCTCGCGTACCAAGTATGACTCCGGTACCGGCTGGCCGAGCTTCTACGACCACATCGAAGGCCACCTGCTGACCGAACTGGATTTCGTGCTGTTGATTCCGCGTACCGAGTATCACTGCGCGCGCTGCGGCGGGCATCAGGGCCACGTCTTCGAGGACGGCCCCGAGCCGACCGGCCTGCGCTGGTGCAACAATGGCTTGGCGCTGCGCTTCGTGCCTGACGAGGCCTCCTGAAAAGGGCCTCCGTCTGCGTTGCGTCGGCGGTTGTGATACCTTATCGCGAACTTTTTGTCGCTGGCTCGCCAGCCGCTGGAACGTCAAGGACATCATGGACGCCAATCTCAAGATCGTTGCTCGGCTCGCCGACGAGCTCGCCGTTCGCTCTCAACAGGTTAGTGCCGCTGTGGCCCTGCTCGACGGCGGCGCCACCGTGCCCTTCATCTCTCGTTACCGTAAGGAAGCCACCGGCGGCCTGGATGACATCCAGCTACGCACGCTGGAAGAGCGCCTGCGCTATTTGCGCGAGCTGGAGGAACGCCGTGGCGCGGTGCTGGCCAGCATCGACGAACAGGGCAAGCTGAGCGATGCTCTGGCCGCGCAGATCGAGGCCGCCGATACCAAGCAGCGCCTCGAAGATTTGTATCTCCCCTATAAGAAGAAGCGCCGCACCAAGGCGCAGATCGCCCGGGAAGCGGGACTCGAACCGCTGGCCGAGGCGCTGTTGGCCGATCCCGATCTCGACCCCGAGCGCGAGGCGGCACAATATATTCGCGCCGCCGAAGGCGACACGCCCGCCATCGAGGACGCCAAGGCTGCTTTGGATGGCGCCAAGCAGATCCTTATGGAACAGTTGAGCGAAGACCCGGACCTGGTTGGGCAACTCCGCGAACGGCTGTGGAGCGAAGGGCAGCTTGTCTCGCGCGTGATGAACGGCAAGGAGCAGGAGGGCGCTAAGTTCTCCGATTACTTCGAGCACGACGAGCCGTTCGCCAAGGCGCCTTCGCACCGTGCGCTGGCCATGTTCCGGGGGCGCAACGAGGGCGTGCTGTCGTTGGCGATTCGCCTGCCCGGCGAGGAAGACGCCGAGATTCATCCCGCCGAGGTTGCCATCGCCAAGCACGCCGGCGTGGCGCTCACCGCCACGCGGCCGGCCTCGCGCTGGCTCAAGGAGGTGGTGCGCTGGACCTGGCGGGTCAAGCTCTACACCCACCTCGAGACCGAGTTGATGAGCCGCCTGCGCGAACGCGCCGAGCGCGAAGCCATCGAGGTGTTCGCCGCGAATCTCAAGGATCTGTTGCTGGCGGCGCCCGCTGGGGCGAAGGCTACGCTGGCCATCGACCCGGGGCTGCGCACCGGTTGCAAGGTCGTGGTCGTCGATGCCACTGGCAAGTATCTGGAAGATACGGTCATCTATCCGCATGCGCCGCAGAAGCGCTGGGATCAGTCCCTAGCCACGCTGGCGGGACTAGTCGACAAGCATGACGTGGCGTTGGTCGCGGTAGGCAATGGCACCGCCAGCCGCGAGACTGACAAGCTTGCCGGCGAACTGGTCAAGCAGGCATCGCGGCCGCTTGCCAAGGTCATGGTCAGCGAAGCCGGGGCCTCGGTGTATTCGGCCTCCGAGCTCGCCTCGCGCGAATTTCCGCAGCTCGATGTCACCGTGCGCGGGGCGATCTCCATCGCTCGGCGTCTGCAGGACCCGCTCGCCGAGCTTGTCAAGATCGAGCCCAAGTCCATCGGCGTCGGCCAGTATCAGCACGACGTTTCACAGGTCCAGCTCTCGCGCAGTCTGGAGGCGGTCATCGAGGACTGCGTCAACGCCGTGGGTGTCGAGCTCAACACTGCATCCGGTGCATTGCTGTCGCGTGTTTCCGGTCTTAATCCGACGCTGGCCGAGAATATCGTCGCCCAACGCGACGCCAAGGGACGCTTTGCGTCGCGTCGTGAGTTGCTGGATGTCAGCCGGCTGGGGCCCAAGACCTTCGAGCAGTGCGCGGGCTTCTTGCGCATCGCGGACGGCGACAACCCGCTCGACGCCAGCGCCGTGCACCCCGAGGCTTATGCAGTGGTCAACCGCATTGCCCAGCGCCATGCGCGTGACCTTACCGGGGTGGTCGGCGATAGTGGCTTCCTCAAGTCGCTCAATCCGGCCGATTACGTCGATGATACCTTCGGCGTGCCTACCATCAGCGATATTATCAAGGAACTCGACAAGCCCGGGCGCGACCCTCGCCCTGAGTTCAAGGCCGCCGAGTTCCGCGAAGGTGTGGAAACCCTCAAGGATCTCGAGCCAGGCATGGTGCTGGAAGGCAGCGTGACCAACGTCACGCACTTCGGGGCATTCGTGGATATCGGCGTTCATCAGGATGGCTTGGTGCATATCTCCGCGCTTGCCGAGAAGTTCGTCGACGACCCGCGCCAGGTGGTCAAGGCCGGCGATATCGTCAAGGTCAAGGTCATGCAGGTGGATCTCGAGCGCTCCCGGATCGGCTTGTCCATGCGTATGGGCGATACGCCGGAGGATGCTTCGCAGGGCGGAGATCCGCGTCGCTCGCGCGGCCAACGTGGCGGGGGCGACAAGCGTGAGTCGAATCAGCCGAGCGCAGGGCTCGGCGCGCTCGGCGAGGCGTTGGCGAAGGCGCGTCGACAGTCGTGAAACGTCACGAGAGTGCAGTTTGCCTTGAAAGGTGGCCGGCTGCCTCCATAATGGTTTTTTAATGCGGCGCGCTCAGGGGGCCGACGGTTCGCCGGGGCGTTCCTGGTGATGTTTCCGTTAGCCGCACACATGCGATCGGCCGGCGATGCCGGCAAGACACTATCCACCGGTGACACCAGGGGAAAAGCCGTGCTTTTCCCAGACGTGAGGGAATTTATCTTGTCCGAACCACTCGCCACCGCCATTGCGCGCATGCACGGGCTGGCCCGTCAGGGGCGATTCGGCCGCTTGCGCCGCGGCATCGAGAAGGAAGGCTTGCGCGTCGATGGCGCCGGGCGTATCGCCCAGACGCCCCATCCCCATGCCCTGGGCTCCAAGCTCGCGCATCCCTATATCACTACCGATTACTCGGAAGCATTGCTCGAGTACATCACACCCGTCTACTGTCGCCCCGACGATGCCATGGCGTTTCTCGGTGATTTGCTGCGCTACAGCTATCGGCAGCTCGGCGATGAGTTGATCTGGCCGGCAAGCATGCCGAGCCGCCTGGATGGCAATGACAGCGTGACCATCGCCGATTACGGCACTTCCAATGTCGGCACCATGAAGCACGTCTACCGCAAGGGACTCGACGTGCGTTATGGGCGCATCATGCAGTCCATCGCCGGTGTCCACTACAACGTGTCGCTGCCCGAGAACCTGTGGCCGATGCTGCGTGAGCTCGAAGGTCGCGATGGCGAGGGCCTGGATGGCTATCGCTCGAGCCGCTATTTTGACCTGATCCGCAACTTCCGGCGTCACAGTTGGCTGCTGCTGTACCTGTTCGGTGCGTCGCCGGCAGTGGATCGCAGCTTCCTGACCGGCCCGGCGCCGGATCATCTCGAAGCGGTGGGCGAGCACACGCTGGCGGGGCGTTACGCCACCAGCCTGCGGATGTCCGATCTGGGCTACCAGAACAAGGTGCAGGAGCAGCTCAAGATCTGCTTCAACTCGTTGTCCAACTACGTGGGCACGCTACGCCATGCGATCAGTACGCCGTGGCCGGACTACCAGCGCTTCGGCGTCAATGTCGATGGCGACTGGCGTCAGCTCAACGCCAATATCCTGCAGATCGAGAACGAGTACTACAGCGATATTCGTCCCAAGCGGGTGGCGCGCCACGACGAGACGCCGTCCCAGGCGCTCGAGGCACGCGGTGTCGAATACATCGAGGTGCGCTGTCTGGATCTCGATCCGTTCACGCCGCTGGGCATCGATGAAACCCAGATGCGCTTCCTGGATACCTTCCTGATGTGGTGTCTGCTCTCCGAGAGCCCGTGGATTCCCGACGAGGAGTGCGACCGTCTCGACGACAACCGCCGCCTGGTAGTTGAGCGCGGCCGTGATCCTGAGCTCAAGCTGAGTGTCGGTGGTCGCCAGCGCTATTTGCGCGACTGGAGCCACGATATCTTCGCCGAGCTCGAGGGTGTCGCCGAGCTGCTCGATACCAATGAGCAGGCCACGCCGCATCGCGACGCCCTTGCGGCGCTCGCACCGCGCCTCGACGACCCCGAATTGACACCGTCCGGCCAGCTTTATTCTCAGTTGGTCAACGAAGGTGTCGAATACCTCGACCAGATGCGTGCCCTGGCCGAGCAGCAGGCCGCCGAACTGCGCGAGGCGCCCATGGATCGCGCGCGGCAGGCGTTGTTCGAGCAACTCGTCGAAACCTCGCATCAGCAGCAAGGCGATATCGAGCGCGCCGACCACGAGGATTTCGCGACCTTCCTGGCGCATTATTTCGAGCGCGCGGGTAAACCTCTCAGCGTCGCGTGAGTCGAAGCGTTGTCCAAGGCCCGTGCCGCGCCTGCTGCACGGGCCTTTTTATGAGCGAAGCAAGGAAAGCCAGCATGAGGCTGGTCGAGATTGTCTGAGGAGACGTGACGATGATTACCCGATTGGCCGCGATGAGTGTGCGCCGAGGCTGCTTGCTGGGCCTGGCGATGTGCGTGCTGATGATGGGCGTGGCTCTGGTATTGCAATATGTCTATGGGTTGACGCCTTGCCCGCTGTGCATCGGTCAACGCATTGCGGTATTGCTTACTGCGCTCGTCTTCGCCGTGGGGGCGGTGCATAATCCTGCAGGACGCATCGGGCGCGGCGTCTATGCCGGCTTGGGCGCCCTGGCTGCAGCGCTGGGCGTGGCGGTCGCCGCGCGTCACGTATGGTTGCAGTCGCTGCCACCGGAAAGCGTGCCGAGTTGCGGTCCGGGGCTGGACTACATGATGGAAGTGATGCCATTGTGGGGCGTAATCTCGCGAGTGCTAGCCGGCTCGGGAGAGTGCGCCGAGATACACGGCCTGCTGCTGGGCATGTCGATACCGCAATGGACGCTGGTAGGATTCGCCGTGCTGCTGTTGATTCCGCTGGGCATGCTGGCCGGTATCGTGATTCGCCGCCGTTGAGGGGGCAGGAAGGCGGCAGGAGCTGCCTTCTTCAATGTCAGGGAGTGTGGCTCACGCGGCCATGACGGGAGAGACTCACCATGCTGGAAGATACCAAGACGGCACTCGAGCGATGGGGCGGGGTGCACACGCTCATCGACCGCTGGCTGCAACAGCGCTACGACATGCTAGTGACGCTAATGGAGCTGCGCGAGGCCTGCGACGCGGAACTGGAAACAGTCTCCAAGGCGCGCATCGATGCCTTCAGTGAAGCCCTGATGGACTACATCAGCGGCGGCCATTTCGAGGTTTATCCACAGCTGCGTGACGAGGCGGTGGCGTTCGACGACCGAGATGCCTTGGCCCTGGCCGACCGGCTGCTGGAACGCCTGGAGATGTCCACGCAGATGGTGCTGGAGTTCGACAACGACTACTCGACCCCGACGCGCTGTCAGCATTACGTGACGCGTCTGCCGGCTTGGCTCGAGCGCCTGAGCAAGGCCCTGACCGAGCGCTTCGCGCTCGAGGATCAATTGATTGCACGCCTGCATGCTGCGCATTCGCCTGGGGCCGGCGTCGGCGACTCTCCCGCACCGCGCGCCCTGTCGTAAGCCGCGACGTTCCGGTTGATGCCGTTTGGCATCAGCCGTCGGGTAGTCAATCGTCCGGAAGGAAGTATGTGGTGCTGCCGTCGGCACCCAGTTGCGCGATACTGGCGGGGCGGCCCTGTGCATCCAGGGTAACCAGCCCGATGCCGGCTTGATTCCACAGTCGCTCGCCGTGGCTGGCGCCTTGCGGGTAGCGTGGCCGAATATGCATGGGGCGACGCTTGGTGAACCAGTTAAGCGGCGACGCGGGTGCATACAGCCAGCGGTTGAGCCGGTCGAAGACATCCAGAAGACGCACCGGAAACTCGTTCTTGAGCCCGCTGCTGGTAATCTGCCACAGGCGTGGGCCGTGCTGGCGTTGGCGAATCTCGATATCGTAGACAAAGGAATAGTGCACGTCGCCGGAGAGGATCACGTAATTGCCGGGGGTGCGGGTATGACGAAAGATATTGAGCATGACGCTGGCTGCGCCGCGATGGGCCATCCAGTTTTCCGCATCCACCAGTAGCGGTTTGCCCGCCAGCGTGAACAAGCGCTGTATCCCTTCGATCAACTTCACCCCGAACATCGGTGCCGGCGAGACGACGATCACCGAACGTTGTCCGAGCAGTGTCTGCTGGAGTTCGCTCAAGGCTTCCCAGTCCATCAGCCCCGAAGGATGGTGGCGGTGCTGCTCGCTGCGCCAACGTTGTGTGCGGGTATCGAGTACCACCAGGCGTGGCGTGGAGGGGAGCTGATAATGCCAGTGGTCGAAATCATACAGCTGCTCGATAAAGGCGTCCTGGGTTTGGCAATCGAGGCGCCCCTCGGCGTCGCGTTGTTCTAACAACGCCGTCAGCGTGGGCCATAGCGAGCGGAAGGCGTCGGGATCGTTGCCCCACCCCTGGCATAGTAGATACCCCAGCAAGGCATTGCCGATGATGCGTCGCGAAAACGGGTGGCCGTAGGCGGTTTCTTCCCAGGCGGCTGACAGGTTCCAATCGTCGGTAATGTCGTGATCGTCGAAGATCATCAGGGTGGGTAGATGCGCCATTACGCGAGCGACCTGGGGCAGGCCTTCGCGAAAGGCCGCGATGATCGAGGCCTCGGCGTCGAAGGTCTCGGCCAGCGCATCGTCGAGCGCGGGGCGAGCGATCTCGATCAGCGACCAGGGCGTTGGTGACCACGTGAGCAAGTATATGGCCATGACCTCGGCCAGCGTGATCAAGTGATTGTGCGCGCTGCTGGTGGTGAAAACCGGTTTGCGGACACCGCCGAAGAAGCGCTCACGCAGCTTGTCGTTGGCCTCGAACGCGGGCAGCAAGTGTTCCCTGCGATAATACGTATCGGGGTGCGTATACAGACTGTCGGCATCGTCGACCACAGCGCCTTGCACACATTCACCGAATAGCCCCAGCCGCTGAATGAGCGCGTGGATGGCGACCAGCATCGGTCCGGCGACATCATCGGCGTAGATCTGATCGCCCGTCATCAATAGCGCTGCCGGCATGCGAGAAGGGGTGTCGCGCGATGCATCGACATACGCGTCGGCGCGTACCAGGCCGTCGCCGGCGGGATGATGCGGTTTGCGACATGAGCCGTGGAGCAGTGAATCGAAACGTGCGCGCAACACGAAGCTGGGACGGTCGGCATCGTCATATAGCAGGTGAGGCGCGCAGTCGGCGATACCTTGTGTGGCATCGGCGGTTGACTCGGCGACGCGAAGATCGTAGCCGATAGTGCGATCACAGGGCAGTGGCGTGGCGAGCGGCACATCGATGAGATGCAACCATGCGCGTTCGCCCACCGGCACGCGCTTGCACAGCGAGCTATCCAGCGCAAAACGCTGGCTCGGCGACTCGGCGTCATCGACATGCAAGGTTAATGTCAGGTCGAGCGGACGCGACCCGACCAGCCAGATCACCAGGCGCTCGGGCAATGCGCGGCGCAGTATCGGGCCGGCTAGGATGTCGGGTAAAGAGGCGGAAGACTGCTTCATGGACGCCAGCATAACGGGCGGTTGGCATGCCGTCATCTGGCGACTGAGACCGTCGTGCCACGCCGCAGCTTGAGGTCGCGCTCGATGATATCCACTCCCGGGTGGTAGTCGCCGCGTGCCGCCTGCATGGCGCGGTGCAGCGCCAGTTCGGCGATGCGGTCATGGTGCTGGGGCAGTGAGTTGACCGCCAAAGGCAGAAAGTCCAGCAGGCGGTCGTCGCCGAACGTGGCCAGACGCAGCTCTTCGGGAAGTCCTCCTTGTTCGAGTAGCACATCGAAGACGCCATCGAGCAGTACATAAGACGCGGTCACCAGGGCATCGGGAATGCCGTGTTCGTCGATCAGGCGCCGCATGAGCGCGGCGCCGGTAGCGCGGTCGTAGCGCGCACCGCTGAGTAATATCGGGTCGTCGAGGGACGCCTCGCGAACGGTCTTTAGAAAGCCCGCGCGGCGTTCCACGCTGATCGATAGTTCCGGTACCGCATCCAACCAAGCGATGCTCGCTACATCGGCGTCGAGCACCGAACGTGTCAGGGCGCCCGCGGCCTGGGTATTGTTGCTGACGACACAGACCACGCGCTCCGGGTCGAGGGTGCGGTCGAGTGCGATGATCGGCAGTCCGCCCGCCATCAGGTCGGGATAGAACGGGTCGTCCATGGACAAACTGCTGGCGACGATCAGGGCATCGCAACGCTGGGCCCGCAACGCACGTGCCAGCTCGCGTTCGGTGTCCGGGTCGTCGTCCGAGCCGGCAATCAGCAACTGATAGCCCAGACGGCGTGCGCCGTTCTCCAGGCGCTTGGCCAGGCGGGCGTAACTGGTGTTCTCCAGGTCCGGCACGATGAATCCCAACGTGCGGCTCGCACCTCGGCGCAGCGCCGCCGCCTGTGCATCGATACGATAATCGTGCTTGGCGACCACGGCCATGACGTGTGCCACCGTCTCGGGGCGGATGCGCCGCTCGGCGGCCTGGCCGTTGATCACATAACTGGCGGTGGTGCGCGAGACACCGGCCAGCCGAGCGATTTCTGCGAGAGTCATGGGTGAATTCCTTGAGCGAGCCGACGATGCAAAAGCGCCTATTCTAGAGGCTGACACGTGGTCTTGCTTGTCCGCCCCTGCGAAGGTCTAGTCCTGTTTAGCTTGATAAATCCTGGTGAACGTTTCAGCATTGATTCCAAGATAGCTGACACGATTCAGCCCGTCACCTGAACTATCATGTCAAAAGCTGAATGGCCAGCATTCAACGAGCGGTGATGCCGCGCGCGCCAGCGACGCGACGATATCAAGACGGGCGTGATCGTTGTCCTTACCCGACGAGCGGATGGCTCCGTTCCGGCGGCATTATGGAGAGTTCCATGCTGACACTGACAAGCGAAGACGTTCTGCTCGACCGGCGCGCCGATGACTGGCACGATGCCCTGAACCAGGCCGGCGATGCTCTGGTCGAGGCTGGCCGCGTGGCGCCCGGTTACCGTGACGGGCTGCACGCGCGCGAGGCGCAGTCTTCCACCTACCTGGGCAATGGCATTGCCATTCCTCACGGCACCCCGGAGAGTCGCGAACACGTCAAGACCACCGGCGTGCGGGTGCTGCAATTTCCCCATGGCGTCGAATGGCATGACGGCCAACGCGTCACCCTGCTGGTGACCATCGCCGCGCAGAGCGACGAGCATCTCGATATTCTGCGCCAGTTGACGCATGTGCTCGATCGCGAGGGCGTGGCCGAGCGTCTGGCGGCTGCCGACAGCCGTGAAGAAGTCATCGCGCTTTTATCCAAGGCGCCGGTCGAGGCGCGCCTGGATGCCGATACGCTGTGCCTGGGGTTCCCGGCGCGGGATCGCTTCGAGTTGGCGCTGGCCGCCGCGGCGCGGTTACGTCAGGTGGGAAGCGTGGACAGCAGCTTCGTGGCTGAGATCAACACCCTCGAGCCGGTGGCGCTGGGTCAGGGCCTGTGGCTGGTGAGCAGCGCCCAGGGTGTCATCACACCGACGCTGGGCGTGGCCACGCCGGAACAGGCCTTCTCGGGGCCCAAAGGGGCGGTCAATGCCGTCTTCTGTCTGGCGGCGCAAGGCGATGCGCATCGCGGTCTGCTCGAACGCTTGGGTAGCCTGCTGGATGCTGGCGATGGCGAAAGCCTCGCCGATGCCGACGCCGCAACACTGCTGGCGCGGCTTTCTGGTGAGTCCGCCGAGGCGGATACTGCGCGTGCTACGGTGCTCAACGCGCATGGCCTGCATGCACGGCCGGCGAAGCAGCTGGTACAGGTTGCCCGACACCAGGCCATGCCGGTCAAGGTGCGTCTGCTCGAGGGCAGTGCCGAGGCGGTCTCGGCGGCGAGTCTGACCAAGGTCATCGGGTTGGGGGCGCGGCGTGGCCAGACACTGGTGTTCTCCGCCGAAGGTGAGGGCGCCAGCGAGGCGCTGGAAGCCCTCGTGGCGGCCGTCAGGGATGGGCTTGGCGAGCACGTGACACCCCTTCAGGAGACGTCGTTCGAGGCGCCCGCTGCCGAGGATGACAGCCTCCCCGTACCCTTGGAAGACGATGTCGCGCATCCCGCCGTGCCGGCGTCGCCGGGACTGGCCATCGCCCCGGCCTTCGTGATGCGCACACCGCGATTCGAGTATCCCGAGCGGGCCGACGGGCTTGACGAAACCCGGCGCGGCGACAGCGCCGCGCAACTGGCACGTCTCGATGCCGCGATCCAAGAAGCGGCCGAGCAGCTTCGCACTCTGGTGCGGACCGCCCAGGGCGGCGAGGTCGCCGAAATCCTCTCGATGCACGAGGAAATGCTTGACGACCCTGAACTGCGCGAAGCGGCGCATGAGTCGTTGAATACCGGCATGAGCGCTGAGGCGTCGTGGTGGTCGGCCATCGATACCGCCGCGCGCGCCCAGGAAAACCTCGCCGACCGTCTGCTTGCCGAGCGTGCCGCCGACCTGCGTGACGTCGGCCGGCGTGTGTTGGGCATCCTGTGCGGGGTGCGTCTACCTACGCCGCCGGAAACGCCTTACATTCTGATCACCGACGACGTCGGCCCCTCCGATGTGGCGCGCCTGGATACCGCCAAGGTGCGTGGTCTGGTCACCGCGCGCGGCGGGGCGACCTCGCACAGCGCTATTCTTGCCCGGGCGCTGGGCATTCCGGCGGTGGTCGGCGGCGGTGAGCGCGTGCTGACGCTTGCCAACGACATTGAGGTGATCGTCGATGGCGAGCGTGGCCGCGTTATTCCGGCGCCTTCCGACGAGCGTCGCTCGCGGACCGAGCTACGCCTGAAAGAGCACGAAATGCGCGAGCGTGAGGCCTATGCTGCGCGGCATGAAGAAGCGCGCACGCAGGATGGGCACCGCGTCGAGGTCGCTGCCAACCTGGGCAATACGGCGCATGCGGCGGATGCCGTCGAACGCGGCGCCGAGGGCGTGGGCCTGTTGCGTACTGAGTTCATCTTCATGGCGCACCCTGAGGCACCGGATTTGGATACCCAAATCGCCGAATATCGCCAGGCCATCGACGCCCTCGACGGCCGCCCGCTGGTGGCGCGCACGCTGGACGTCGGCGGCGACAAGCCGTTGCCTTACTGGCCGCTGCCCCAGGAGGACAACCCGTTTCTCGGCCTGCGCGGCATTCGTCTGGCGCTGACGCGCCCCGAGGTGCTCGAGACACAACTGCGGGCCTTGCTGACGGCGGCAGGCGACCGGCCGTTGCGGATCATGTTCCCGATGGTCAAGGACATCGCCGAGTTCCGCGCCGCCCGTGAGATCTTCGACCGCGTGCAGGCCGAGGTGCAGGCCGGCGACGTGCAACTGGGGGTGATGATCGAGATTCCCTCGTGCGCGCTGCTGGCGCCGAGTCTGGCCGCCGAGGTCGATTTCTTCTCCATCGGTACCAATGATCTGACCCAGTACACCCTGGCCATCGACCGCGGTCACGCCGAGCTCTCGGCCCAGGCCGACGGGCTGCATCCCGCGGTACTGGCGCTGATCCGCATGACCGTCGAGGCTGCGCACGCCCAGGGCAAATGGGTGGGCGTGTGCGGCGAACTGGCCAGCGATGCCCAGGCGGTGCCCGTACTGGTGGGGCTGGGTGTCGATGAGCTTTCGGTCTCGGCGCGACAGGTGCCGATGGTCAAGGCACGATTGCGCGAACTGACCCTCGAGACCGCGCGTCATCACGCCGAGTTGGCCCTGAGCCAGTCGACCAGCGATGCCGTGCGCGAAGCGCTGGAGGCTCTCTGATGGCGCGTGTCATGACCTTGACTCTCAATCCTGCGCTGGATCTGGCGATTCGTCTTCCGGCGTTGACGCTGGGGGCGGTCAATCGCACCGAGGCCACGCATCTCGAGGCGGCGGGCAAGGGTGTCAACGTTGCCCGGGTTCTATCAGCGCTGGGCCATGAGGTGGCGGTTTCGGGCTTTCTGGGCGCGGACAACGACGGCGCCTTCGGGCGGGCTTTCGCCGACTGGGGGTTGGAAGACGCCTTTCTGCGCTTGCCTGGGGACACCCGTATCAACGCCAAGCTCTCCGAAGCCGAGGGCCGTGTCACCGATATCAATGGTCCCGGTCTTGAGGTCGCGCGCGATGATCTGGCGGCGCTGTATACCGCGCTCGAGGCGCGGCTGACGGATGCCGCGAGATGCCCCGAAGCGGTAGTGATCGCCGGTAGTCTGCCGCCCGGCGTGTCGCCCGATGATCTGGCGGCCTTGATCGGTTGGTTGCGCGGGTATGACGTGCCGGTCTGGGTGGATACCAGCGGCGCGGCGTTGAGCGCTGCGATTGCCGTCACGCCCAGTGCCGTCAAACCCAACGAGACGGAATTGGCCGAGTGGGCGGGCGAGCCGCTGGAGGACGCCGCGTCGCGTCTGGCCGCCGCGACACGCTTGCACGCCTCAGGCATCGAGCATGCCCTGGTGTCGCTGGGCGGCGAGGGCATGCTGTGGGTCGGCCCCGAGGGTGCCTGGCAAGCGACACCGCCGCGCGTCGAGGTCGCGAGTACGGTGTGCGCCGGCGATACGTTGCTGGCGGCGATGCTCCACGGTCGGCTCGCGGAGCTCACCGCCGAGGCGACCTTGCGCCTGGCGACGGCGCTATCCGCCGAGGCGGTGCGTCATGTCGGGGTGGGCGATGTGCATGCCTCGGATCTAGACCAACTCCAACAAAACACGTGCGTACGTCGGCTCGACGATAACGCGAGGGAGGACTCATGAAAGCGATCCTGATCACGGCCTGCCCGAGTGGCGTGGCGACGACGTTTCTGGCAGCGCGACGCCTTGAGCAGGCCGCCCGGCGTCGCGGTTGGCAGGTCACGGTGGAAATGCACGGCGAGCTCGAGCCGCCGCAGCCGGTGTCCGAGGCGGATGTGCACGATGCCGAGCTGGTCATCGTCGCCGCCGACCATGTGCCGGAGGCGTCGCGTTTCACAAACAAGCGCTTGTTCCAGGCACCCATCGCCGAGGCGCTACCCGACCCGGATGCCTTCCTGTCACGCGCCGAGCGCGAGGCCGAATCCTTCGTCGGCGCTGATACAGAGACGCCGCAGGCGGCGCCCACGGACGATGCCCAGGCCGGGGATGGCCAGGCGCAGCGTATCGTTGCGGTGACGGCGTGTCCGACCGGGGTCGCGCACACCTTCATGGCGGCCGAGGCGCTGGAGGAGGCCGGACGCGGCCTGGGACATCATATCCGCGTCGAAACCCAAGGCTCGGTCGGGGCGCAGAATCAGCTCAGCGAGGCGGATATTGCTGCGGCCGATGTGGTGCTGCTGGCCTGCGACATCGAAGTCGACGACGAGCGATTCTCAGGCAAGTGCATCTATCGGACGTCGACCGGCAATGCGCTCAAGAAGGCTCGCCCGACGATTGAAGCAGCCCTCGCCGAAGCTGCCGTGGAGCAGGACGGGGTTGCCGCGTCTGGCGAGAAAAGCACCGGCAAGGGCAAGAGCGTCAAGGAAAAGGGCGTCTACAAGCATCTGCTTACCGGTGTCTCGTTCATGCTGCCGATGGTGGTTGCCGGCGGCTTGTGCATCGCGCTGTCATTCGTTTTCGGTATCGAAGCCTTCAAAGAGGAAGGCACCCTGGCGGCGGCCCTGATGCAGATCGGTGGCGATACCGCCTTTGCCTTGATGGTGCCGGTCCTCGCCGGGTATATCGCCTACTCCATTGCCGACCGGCCGGGGATCGCGCCCGGCATGATCGGCGGGATGCTGGCCAGCAGCATCGGCGCAGGCTTCATCGGCGGCATTCTGGCTGGCTTCCTGGCCGGTTATGCCGCCCAGGCGATCACTCGGTATCTCAAGCTGCCGTCGAGTGTGGAATCGCTCAAGCCGATCCTGATCATTCCCCTGTTGGCGAGTCTGTTCACCGGGCTGGTGATGATTTACATCATCGGTACGCCGGTGGCGGGTTTGCTCAACGCCTTGACCTCGTTTCTCGACAGCATGGGCTCGACCAATGCCGTGCTGCTGGGCCTGCTGCTCGGCGGGATGATGTGCGTCGACATGGGCGGGCCAGTCAACAAGGCGGCGTATACCTTTGGTGTGGGGCTGCTGTCCAGCGAGACCTATGCGCCGATGGCGGCCATCATGGCGGCGGGGATGGTACCGCCGCTGGCGATGGGAATCGCCAGCATGCTGGCCAAGCGCAAGTTCGATCAGACAGAACGTGAGGGCGGCAAGGCGGCTTTCGTGCTGGGGCTTTGCTTCATTACCGAAGGCGCGATTCCTTTCGCCGCCAAGGACCCGCTGCGCGTGTTGCCGGTGTGCATCGTCGGCGGCGCCGTGACCGGGGCTTTATCAATGTATTTCGGTATTCAATTGATGGCGCCGCACGGCGGACTCTTCGTGCTATTGATACCGCACGCGGTCAATCTGGCGCTGTTGTATCTCTTGTCCATCGCGGTGGGTGCGGTGATCGCCGGGGTGGCGTATGCCGTCATCAAGCCGGGCGCCTCCGCTGTGCCGGTCGAAGAAAAAGTAGCATCGTGAGACGCCGTTCTTATGTCGCGCCCTCCAACGAGAGCGCCAATGCAAGGAGCGCCCTGCGGGGCGCTCCTTTTTGCATGGGAGGGGTTTTGCCTAAAGCATATCGGCGGTCGTTCGGGACAGGCGGAATCGAAGCGCTGGGTTTCAACTCGACACGGCATACCCGAGATCGTCGAGAAAACGTTGCCACCAGCGCGTCAGGTCATTGCAGCGGACGCTGGCCAGCATGCTGGCATGGCGTTGGCAGCGCTCCTCGTGTGGCATCTGCAGTGCTTGATCGAGCGCTTCGGCGATGGCATGCGGATCGTAGGGATTGATCAACAAGGCGCCCTCGAGCTCATGTGCGGCGCCGGCGAGTTCGCTGAGTACCAGCGCGCCGGGGTCGCGGCTGTCCTGGGCTGCGACGAATTCCTTGCAGACCAGGTTCATGCCATCGCGCAGTGGTGTGACAAGGCCTACCTGGGCGGCGCGAAAGAGCCCCATGAGCGCGGTGCGCGGATAGGTCTTGTTGATGTAGTGCACCGGTACCCAATCGAGATCGGAATGTAAGCCGTTGATATGGCCGGCCTGGGATTCGAGCTGCTGGCGCAGGTCGTCGTATTCAGTGATGGCGCTTCGAGAGGGGCTTGCGACTTGCGTATAGAGGACGTGGCGCCGGTACTGGGGGTAGTCGTTGAGCAGGTGCTCGAAGGCGAGCATGCGTTCGCCGAGCCCCTTGGAATAGTCGAGCCGGTCGGCGCCGGCGATCAGCGCACAGCCGCCCAACGAGGCGCGTAGCTGGCGGACGGCTTGCTTGGTTTCGCTATGCTGTGCCTCGCGTTGTAGCGTGTCGACGTCGATGCCCACGGGGTAGATGCCGAGTTTCAGGCGTCGGTCGCCGTGACGCAGCACATTGTCGCTGCGCTTGGCCCCGAGGATGCGGATCGCGGCATGGCAGAAGGTTTCAAGGTCTTGGGGCGTCTGGAATCCCAGCAAGTCGTAAGCGAAGAAGCTTGCCAACAAGTCGCGATGTCCGGGAATACAGCGCAACAGCTCGGCGCTGGGAAAGGGGATGTGCAGGAAAAACCCCATCGGGGCGTGGCTCCCCTGGCGGCGCAGGGCTTCACCGAGGGGGATCAGGTGGTAGTCGTGTACCCAGATGAGTTCGTCGCCGGTGAGCAGCGTGCTGAGTTTTTCGGCGAAATGCTGATTGGTCGCGTAGTAGGCCTGGGCATGGCGGCGTTGGAATTTCATAGCGCCTAGATTGAAATGGAAGATCGGCCACAGCACTTCGTTGGAAAAACCCAGGTAATAGTCATCGTGTTGCTCTGCATTCAGCGGCAAGGTGGCGTAGGTAATGCCGTTGCGACGTGTCTGGGTCGGCTGTGGTGAGGTGTCATGGCAAATCTCGCCATTCCAGCCGAACCACATGCCCCCATGGCGGGCGAGGGCGCTATTGAGGGCCATCGCCAGCCCGCCTGCCTGAGAGCGTCCGGCCTCGGGGATCGACACCCGGTTGGAGACCACGACAAGGTCTTTCATAGCGCTTCCTCCCAGTTCTTGCTGAGGTGTAGCGCCGAGTTGATCAGCCCCACCATGCTGTAGGTTTGCGGGAAGTTGCCCCATAGCTGGTGAGTGTCGGGGTCGAGATCCTCGGAGAGGAGCCCGACCTTGTTGCGACATGCCAGCAATCCCTCGAACAGCCGCCTGGCTTCGCTGTGATCGCCGATCGCCCAGAGTGCGTCGATATACCAGAAAGTACAGATGTTGAAGGCGTTTTCGGGCGCCCCGAAATCGTCGTCGGCGACGTAGCGAAAGAGGTGATCGCCACGTCGCAGATGCCCGCCGATGGCCTTGACGGTGGCGACAAAGCGCGGGTCATCGGCGGGTAGAAAGCCAAGCTCGTTGATGAGTAACAGGCTGGCATCCAGGCCCTCGCCGCCGAAGCTCTCGGCGAAGAAGTCTTGGGGCTCGTTCCAGGACTCGGTGCAGATGGTGCGGTGCATGGTGTCGGCGGTGTCGCGCCAGTGCCGTGCGGCGCTGTCCAGCTCGAGTTGCGCGGCGATCTTGGCCAGCCGGTCACAGGCCGCCCAGCACATGATGGCCGAGTAGGTATGCACGCGCTCGCGGCCGCGATATTCCCAGATGCTGGCATCGGGCTGGTCGTAACATTCGGCGGCCAGGTGGCCCAGGGGCTCGAGGCGCCGGAATAGCGTCTCATTACCGACCTCTTCGAGACGCTGATCGAAGAAGACCTGGTTGGCGGCCAGGATGACGGCGCCGTAGACATCATGCTGATTCTGCAGGTAGGCGGCGTTGCCTACACGTACTGGCCCCATGCCGTGATACCCGGCAAGCGTCTCAAGGCTGTGCTCGTCCAGCACCGTCTCGCCACCGATGCCGTACAGCGGTTGTAGCTGGTGACGATGGGTGCCGACGACGAGGTCGATGATGTAGTGCAGGAAATTTTCCATCGTCCCGGTTGCACCGAGCCGGTTGAGCGCATGCACCACGAAATACGCATCGCGCAGCCAGCAATAGCGGTAATCCCAGTTGCGCTGGGTGTTCGCGGCCTCGGGGATCGAGGTGGTCATGGCGGCGACCACGGCTCCGGTATCGTCGAAGGTGCTGAGCTTCAGCGTGATGGCGGCGCGAATTACGGCGTCTTGCCATTCGAAGGGCACGGCCAGCCGGCTGACCCAGTCGTGCCAATAGCGGCGGGTTTCTTCCCAGTAGTGGCTGTAGAGCCTTGCGGGAGTGGTCGTCAGGCTCTCGTCGGGGCCGATGATGAAATGCAGCGGGCGATCCAGGGCATGGGCGGATTCCTGCAGCAGATGGGTGATCGAGGCATCGGTGGTCAGACGCACGACGTCATCTTGGCAAAGATAGCGGATGTGGTGGCTACCATGGGTCGTGTCGGGCGACGTGCCATCGTAGCCCTGTACCGGACGCAGGCGCGTGCGGATGACCGGGGTGCCGGCGATGCGCTCCACGCGTCGACACAGCCCGGTGGGATGAAATTCCCGCCCGAACTGCAAGAAGCGAGGACAGAAGTCGGTGATGCGGACCTTGCCGCCCTCGGCATCCTCGATCTCCGTGCACAGGATGGCGGTGTTGCGGACATAGTACTGATGGCTGGCGACACGGTTTTCGACATCGATGGCGAAATAACCGCGATCCTGCGTATCTACCAGGCGGGAAAAAACCGGGGCGCTATCCAGGCGCGGAAAACAGAACCAGACGATGCGGGACTGGTCGTCGATCAGCGCGCTGACCTGACAGTTGCCGACCAGCCCCAGTTCGAGTGTCGGATCCTGCGTTAAGTTGACATGCTCCTTGTCTGACGTTCCAACCATGACAAAACCTCCTCGACGCTATCCAAGCGATACGTGGCTTGACTCTGCGCGGCTTCACCGACGCGCACGGAGAAGCCGCCGTGTGCATTGACGACGGGAAATGCGTCCTCGTCCGTGCGGTCGTCGCCAATGAACAGCGGGGTGCGCTGCCGGAAGGGCGGCGTGTCGAGCAGTCGCTGCACGGCGCGTCCCTTGTGGCAGGCATGATGACGAAGCTCCAGCAGGCACTTGCCCTCGATGAGTTGGTAGGCGTCGCGATGGCCCTGCCAAAGGCGTGTCATCGTGTCTCGGCAGGCCCGTTCGTGCTGCGGCGCCTGACGGTAGTGGAGAGCGAAGGCGTACGTTTTGTCCTCGAAGACGGTGCCGGGATGTTGTTGTGAGAATTCGGCAAGGGCGATGCCCAGGTGCGCCGTGGCCTCGGACTCGAGCCGCTCGGCGTGTCGGGTGCCGTCGCTGTCGCGCCACTGCGCGCCATGACACCCCATGAGCGTTAGCGTCAGGGGCGCCGTCAAGCACTCCAGGTCGGCCAGACGGCGGCCGCTGATGACGGCGAGGGCTCCCTCAAGCCGGGTCTGCAAGGTATTCAGCAAGTGGCGCTGGCGGGGCGGTAGTGTGACGGCATCGGGATGCGATGCGATAGGCACTAACGTGCCGTCGAAATCGAGAAACAAGGCGATATTGGAAAAAGCAAGTGCCGACGGGAGTGGCGTCTGCATGCTGATATTGGTCTCAGTATCCACAATCGATATCTTTAAGCGTTGGTCATACAAGGGAAAATAGCAAGTGCCCCGGATGTTTGGCTGCCAATGGATAGCCTGAACGGGCACGGCTTTGCGGTTCTTGCACCGTTCGGCTAATGGCTCATCGCGCCCGGCACCACTATGATCATGGCATGTATTCCAATTAACACATACGTTTGAATGATAAGCGTCTGAATGATGAAGGTGAGCCATGTCCTATGCCGCGCCGTTACGCGATCTTCGCTTCGTCCTCGAAGAACTGCTCGAGCATCGCTCGCTGCGTCTGCCCGAGTATCAAGAGCTCTCCGGGGAACTGATCACCGCGATCCTCGACGAGGCCGCGCGCCTGGCGGGCGATGTGTGGGCGCCGCTCAACCGCCGTGGCGATGAACAAGGCTGCCGCCTGGTAGAAGGTGAAGTGCACACGCCGACGGGCTTCGCCGAGGCCTATCGTGCCTTCGTCGAGGGCGGGTGGAACGGCATCGGCAGCGATCCCGCCCATGGCGGGCAGGGTCTACCGGAGGTCGTCGCCAGCGCAGTGCAGGAAATGTGGCAAGCCGCCAACATGGCGCTGGCGTTGTGCCCGCTATTGACGGCGGGGGCCGTCGAATCACTGGCCCAGCACGGCAGCGAGTCACTCAAGGCGCGCTATCTGGAAAAGCTGGTCAGTGGCGAGTGGACGGGCACCATGAACCTCACCGAGCCGCAGGCCGGCTCGGATCTGGCGGTGGTACGCACGCGGGCAGTGTCGGAAGGCGAGCACTATCGCCTCAGCGGTCAGAAAATCTTCATCACATGGGGTGAGCACGATTGCGCCGACAACATCATCCACCTGGTCCTCGCCCGCCTGCCGGATGCCGCCGAGGGCAATCGCGGTATATCGCTGTTTCTGGTGCCCAAGTTCCTGGTCGACGAACAGGGTGATTTGGGTGAGCGCAACGACGTGAGCTGCGTATCGCTGGAGCATAAGCTGGGCATTCATGGCTCGCCGACCTGCGTACTCAGCTTCGGCGAGCGCGAGGGCGCCATCGGCTATCTGGTCGGCGAGCCCGGCCGTGGGCTTCAACACATGTTCACGATGATGAACGCGGCGCGCCACAAGGTGGGCATTCAAGGCATTGGTGTGGCCGAGCGGGCTTATCAGCAAGCGCGTGGGTATGCCGCAGAGCGCGTTCAAGGCCGCACGCCCGAAGCGCGCGGCGGCCATCCCGCAGTAATTGGCGAGCACTACGATGTGCGCCGCATGCTGCTGTCGATGCGTGCGCGCCTGGAAGCCCTGCGGGCCCTGGCCTTGCTCTCGGCCAGCGAGATGGACCGCGCCCGGCATGCGCCTACGACGGACGAACGGCAACGCGCCCAACGGCGGGTCGATCTCTACACGCCGGTGGTCAAAGCCTTTTCTACCGACCAAGCGGTGGACATCGCGTCGCTGGGCATTCAGGTACACGGCGGCATGGGATACATCGAAGAGACCGGCGCCGCGCAGCATCTACGCGATGCGCGTATCGCGCCGATCTACGAAGGCACCAACGGCATTCAGGCGCTCGACCTCGCTGGTCGCAAGATCTACCGCGACGGCGGTGCCGCCTTGGGTGACGTGCTCGACGAGGTTGCCGCTTGCGCCGATGCGCTTACCGCTGATGCTGATCTCGCTGACTTGGGGGTGTCACTGCATCAGGGCGTAGCGGATCTACGCCGAGCGGTGACAGTCGTGCTGGCGAGGGGTGGCGATGTCGAGCGCGGCCCCGACGCGCTCCAGGCTCTGGCGACGCCGTTGCTGGCGTTGACCGGTCATGTGCTGTGTGCCTGGCAGATGGGGCGTTCGGCACTGATTGCACAGACGGCACTGGCAGCTGGTGCTGACGATGCCTTCTATCGGGCCAAACTGGCCAGCGCGGATTTCGTCTTGCGCCAGTGGCTACCCATGGGGAGAGCGCAGTTGGCCGCCATCGAGGCCGATCTGGGCGTGTTCGACGAAGTCTATTAAGGCAGCGTCTTCAGCGGGCTGGATCGATGCTGCCGCCCAGCGAGGTGTTGCGACGGAACCAGCCGGCGATGCTGGCGCGCGGGGCCTGGGTCGGCAGCACCTCGTGGGGGACGCGGTCGGCGAGAAAGCACACGAAGGTGCCGAGTTCAGGGCGTATGCGTGCGATTTCGCGTTCAGGGTCGTCGGGGTCGAACAACGCCATCTCGCCGCCGTGCGCCGCCGTCCACGCGGGGTTGAGATACAGCACGGTCGAGACAATGCGGTTGCTGCGGCCGCGAAAGCTGTCGAAGTGCTTCTTGTAGAAGGCGCCCGGTGGGTACGAGGCGAAGTGAGCCTCGAATTCGAACAGCCCCAGATAGAGCTCGCGATTGATGGTCTGCTGCAAAAACGCCATCACCGTCAGGTATTGGCGTTGGGCCCGGCTTTCGCGATCCAGCCAATGAATGGCATCGCCCCGGACATCGCGCTCGATACGGTGTGCCTGTCCCCGGCCGATGCCGGCTTCGTCGAGATGCGAGCATGCCTTCAGCGTCTGCAGTTCCGCCTGCAATGTATGGCATAGTGCGGTATCGATGAAGCGTTCGCCGACGAACCAGCCCTGCGTGACCAGCGCATCCACCAGCGTGGGCAAGGCGGCCATGTCGAGATAGTCGGCGGGATCATGTCGCGGCATGTGAAAAAGTCCTGTGCAGGTTTCAAGGCCGTGGCGGGGGCGGCGCAGGCAGATGACGCAATGGACTGCCGAGAGGCGCGCGGTCGAGGCTGATGGGGCGTGCGAAACCTACCGCCAGCAGCTCGACCAGCATCATCGCCGATAGGCCCCATATTATCTGATTGGCGTAGGCGTAGCTGGGCACATAATAAGTGTGCTCGCCGTGACGGATGACATCGGTATGACTGCGGCGATCCTCGAGGAACCACGTCAGCGGCACCTCGAAAATGGTATCCAGTTCATTATGATCCGGTACCAATGAGAGGCCGGGGGGAATCAACCCGACGAACGGTGTCACGCAGATGCCGTGGCGTGAGGTGACGTCGCTTAGCCGGCCGAGGCATACGACGTGCGCGGGTGGCAGCGCGATCTCCTCGTGCGCTTCGCGCAAGGCCGTGGCCCACAGGTCGGCATCCTCCGGCTCGACCTTGCCGCCGGGAAACGCGACTTGCCCGCCATGCTGGGCGAGATGACCGGCACGGCGCGTCAGCACGATCGTGGGCTCGCGGCGCTCGACGATCGCCAGCAGCACCGCGGCTCTGGGCATGTCGGCGTTCAGTTGGCGCGGCTGATGCGCTTGCAGGCGTTCGCACAGTGTCTCTAACATGTTGCTTTTCACCTAATGGGGCGCCGTATCGCTCGCCCGAGGACGATCATGAACTTCTGTAGCCAGTGTGGCCAAACCGTGCGTTTCGCGATTCCCGAGGGCGATGATCGCGGGCGCTTTCTCTGCGATGCCTGTGGCACCATCCATTACCAGAATCCGCGCATCGTGGCGGGTACCTTACCGGTGGCAGGGGAGCGCGTCTTGTTGTGTCGCCGCGCGATCGCGCCTCGCATGGGCTACTGGACGCTGCCTGCCGGCTACATGGAAAACGGCGAGACCACCTCCGAGGCCGCCATGCGCGAGACCCGCGAGGAAGCCTGCGCGGAAGTCGACCTCGAGGGTCTTTATACGCTCATCAACCTGCCACACATCAATCAGGTCTACATGATCTTCCGTGGCGCGCTGCGCGGCGACTACGCGTCCGGCCCCGAGAGCCTCGAGGTGGCGTTGTTCGAGGAGGCCGAGATTCCCTGGCACGAATTGGCCTTCCCCACCATCGAGCGTACCTTGCGCCACTACTTCGACGATCGCCGGGGCGGTGACTACCCGCTTCATGTCAGCGACATCAACGCCGAAGACCGCGAACGTTACCTGGGCAGCGCGTAACGCGTCTAAACGTCTGCCAGGCGCCACGCCTCATACGCCGGTTCCTCGTAGGGATGGGCTAGCTTGAGCGCCGCCACGGCGGCTTCCAGGTGATCGTCCTCACAGACCAGCTCGACCTTAAACTCCTCGACATGACTGAGCGCGCCGACCTTGCCGATATGCGGGTCGGCGCCGTCGAGTGGGCGGAACTGGCCTTGGCCGGGCGTCTGGAAGCAGCAGGCCTCGTAGTCGCCGATGCGCCCGGCGCCGGTGGCGAATACGGCTTCCTTGACGCATTCGGCGTCGTCCATGGGAACGAAAAACGCGAGTTTGTACATGCGGGGCTCCTTGACATCGTCGTCAGCGGGGCGCGTCGCGCGGCGATTGGCTCGCCGCGTGGACTGCGCGGGTGCCTTGATGATGGCATAATGCCGGGCAGCTGTCGGTCCAGGACGGAACCAACGATGTTGAAGTGGGTATGCATAGCGCTAGTGGTACTGATCGGTCTACTGCAGTATCACCTGTGGTTCGGTGAAGGGGGAGTGCGTGAACTCAACCATATTCGTCACCGTGCCGATGTGCTCGAAGAAAAAAACGACCGGCTGCAGGCGCGCAATGACCGCCTGGCGGCGGAAGTGATCGATCTCAAGAAAGGGCTCGATGCCATCGAGGAACGGGCACGCAGCGACCTGGGCATGATACGCCGCGATGAGCAGTTTTTCTGGGTGCCCGGCGTGACTGCCGAGCGCTCCATCATCGAGCAAAGTGCCACTACGCTGCAGGGCGACCCTGAAAAGGCGGCGGCGATGCCCGAGGAGGTGGCGCCGTGAGTCGCTTGTGGTTGATCGTGCCAGCAGCGGGGCAAGGCCGTCGCATGGGGGCCACCTTGCCCAAGCAGTATCTCGACATCGCCGGCCGGCCGGTACTGGCACATACCTTGGCGCGGTTGCACGCCGCTTTTCCGGAGGCAGCGCTGCGCCTGTGCCTGGATGCCGACGATGCGCGCTTCTCGACTGAGTGGGTCCCCTTCGCCGACTGGCAGCGAGTCCCTGGCGGCGCTGAACGTGCCGATTCGGTGGCCAACGCGCTGGAATCGCTCGAGGGTATTGCAGCGGACGACGACCTGGTATTGGTGCACGATGTCGCGCGGCCTTGCGTCGCGCTCGATGACTTGCGTCGCCTACGCGCCGTGCTCGAGACCTCGCCCGATGGCGGGCTGCTGGCGGCACCGGTGGCGGACACCATGAAGCGCGCCGATGCCCAAGGTCACGTCGTGCATACCGTGTCGCGCGAGGGGTTATGGCACGCCATGACCCCGCAGGGCGCCTCCTATCGCGTGCTGTGCCGGGCCTTCGCCCATGCCCGCGAGACACGCGTGGCGCTCACCGATGAGGCCTCGGCCCTCGAGGCACTGGGCCTGGCGCCGCGTTTGGTGCCCGGCCGCCGGGATAACCTCAAGATCACGCATCCCGAGGATCTTTCCCTCGCCACGCGGCTTCTCAGCGACACCGCGTGCGATACCTCGCTTTCCGACGAGACATATTCATGACGTTACGTATTGGTCACGGTTTTGACGTGCACCGCTTCGGTGATGGCGATCACCTGATGATCGGCGGCGTGCGCGTCGCGCATACCCACGGTTTCATCGCCCATTCGGATGGCGACGTCCTGCTGCACGCGCTGTGCGATGCTTTACTCGGGGCCTGCGGCCTGGGCGATATCGGCCATCATTTTCCCGATACCGACGCGGCCTGGGCGGGTGCCGACAGTCGCGAATTACTGCGCCGGGTACATGACCAAGTCGCCGCCAAGGGCTATCGCATCGTCAACCTGGATACCACCGTGATCGCTCAAGCGCCGCGCCTGGCCGATCACATCGCGCTGATGCGCACGCGTATCGCCGAAACGCTCGGGGTGGCGGAAGACGCGGTCAACGTCAAGGCAACCACTAGCGAGCGGCTTGGCTTCACCGGGCGCAAGGAAGGCATCGCCGCCGAGGCCGTGGTGCTGCTGACACGCGCGGACGCGACATGAGCGATATGTCGCTCTGGCCACCCGATTGGCCGCGTGTTCACGGCGGGCCGCTGGCGTCGGGCGAGTTCCGCATGACGCCCGAGGACTTCATTGTCGAGGAGGTGTTCGATTTCGCGCCGGAAGGGCAGGGCGAGCACCTTTGGTTGTGGATCGAGAAGCGCGATCTGACCACGCCGGAAGCCGCCAAGCATGTGGCGCGAGTGTGTGGCGTGCGCCCGCGCGACGTGGGCTATAGCGGCCTCAAGGACCGCGTCGCGATCACTCGCCAATGGCTCTCGGTGCATCTGCCTGGGCGTGATGCCCCTGACGCCTTCGCTGTCCAGCTCAGCGACGTGGGAATCGTGGTCCTTGACGCACAACGTCATCCCCGCAAGCTCAAGCGCGGCGTACACCGTACCAATCGTTTCACGCTCCGTCTGAGCGGAGAGGTTGCCTCGCATCCCGATCTGGCGTGTCGTTGGCGTACCCTGTGTACGGTCGGCGTGCCCAATTACTTCGGCCCGCAACGCTTCGGCCGCGAAGGGCGCAACCTGGTGCTTGCCCAGAAGGCTTTCACGCGTGGTTGGCGCAAGCGTGACGATCCGCATGGCATGCAGCTTTCTGCGGCACGCAGCTTCCTGTTCAATGAGGTGCTGGCCGCGCGACTGCGCGCGCAGACTTGGCGGACGCCGTGTCCTGGCGATGTGCTGACGCTGGCGGGAACGGCCAGTCGCTTCGTGGCCGACGAGATCGACGCCGCCTTGCACGAACGCGCCGCACGCGGCGACGTCACGCCCACCGGTCCTATGTGGGGACGCGGACGTCTGGAGAGTGTCGCGGAGGTGGCTGAGGAAGAAACGCGGCTCGCGGCGCGGCATGAGGCTCTGTCGCTGGGACTCGAAGCGGCCGGCGTACGCATGGATCGACGCGCGCTATGCGTGCCGCTTGACGCACCGTCACTGGAGCATGATGCCCCCGACCGGGTGACGCTCGGCTTCGGCTTGCCGCGCGGGGCCTTCGCCACCTCGGTATTGCGCGAGTTGATGCATCATCCGTTGCTGTGAAGGAATATCGGCTATCAGGAAAACAAGAGGACAGATATGCGCAAGTTACTGTTATCCAACGACGATGGCGTCCATGCACCGGGGCTGCGTGCGCTTCACGATGCACTTTCGGCACATGGGCGCCTGCGGGTGGTGGCACCGGACCGCGACAAGAGCGGCGCCAGCAACTCGTTGACGCTGACGCGTCCCCTGGCGTTGACGGCCCTCGACAACGGCTTCTATTGCGTCGACGGCACGCCGGCCGATTGTGTGTATCTGGGCGTCAACGGAGTCTGGGACGAGAAGCCTGACCTGGTGATTTCGGGTATCAATCATGGCAGCAATCTGGGCGATGACGTGCTGTATTCGGGCACCGTGGCCGCCGCCATGGAAGGACGCAATCTAGGCATGGCGGCCATTGCCGTATCGCTTTGCGGTGCGCGCTATTTCGAGACCGCCGGTCGCGTCGCGGCGACCCTGGTGGGAGCGGCGGAGTCATTGTCCTTGCCGCCCCGCAGCCTGCTCAACGTCAATGTGCCGGATGTGCCCTGGGAAGACATTCAGGGCGTACGCGTGACGCGGATGGGGTATCGCGGCCCTGCGGCCCAGCCGATGAAGGTGAAAGATCCGCGTGGCCGCGAGCGTTATTGGATTGCCGCCGTCGGCGATAACGCCGATGATGGGGCGGACACCGATTTCGCGGCCATCGAAGCGGGATACGTGTCGATCACGCCCCTTCAGACCGATCTCACACGCCATGCGGCGTTGGACGACGTACGGAACTGGCTGGATGCATTGTCGAATTCCTGAAACACCACATGATACACACCGACTCGGTGGCATCGGCATGACCTCACAGCGTACTCGCAATCGCTTGATACGGCGGCTGCAGGCAGGCGGCATCCGTGATACACGGGTGCTCGACGCCATGGCGCGCGAACCACGTCACGTCTTCCTCGACGAGGCGCTGGCGCACCGCGCCTATGAAGATACCGCTTTGCCGCTGGGGCATGGCCAGACGCTCTCGCAGCCGTGGATCGTGGCACGTATGACCGAGCTGGTGCTGGCCGCGCAGCCGCGACGCGTGCTGGAAGTAGGGACCGGCTCGGGCTACCAGACGTTGATTCTGGCGCGCCTGGTCGAGTCGGTGTGGAGCATCGAGCGCATCGGTACTTTGCATCGTCGTGCCGCCTCGCGTCTGGCCATGCTGGGCGTCAATAACGTACGCCTGCGCCATGAAGACGGCGGACATGGATGGCCGCAGGCTGCCCCCTTCGATGTCATCCTCTTCACCGCTTGTGCCAGTGTGCTCCCCCAGGAACTGTTGTCCCAACTGGACGACGGAGGGGAGTTGATCGCGCCGCTGGAGGATGAGGCCGGTCGCCAATGGCTGACACGTGTGCGGCGTCGCGGCGCCACCTTCGAGCGCACGCGGCTCGAGCGGGTCAGATTCGTACCGCTATTGGAAGGGGTCATACAATGAAGCGTTACCTGACGCTTTTCTTCAAGGGCGCCGGGATGGGCGCCGCAGACGCGGTACCCGGGGTGTCCGGCGGCACCATTGCGTTCATCACCGGCATCTACGAGGAGTTGATCCACTCGATCAAGCAATTCGGCCCCCGCGCCTTCGGGGCGTGGCGCCGCGGCGGCCTGACGGGGCTTGCCGGGCATCTCAACCTGGCGTTTCTGTTGCCCTTGATGCTGGGTATCGTGGCGAGCCTGGTGAGTGTCGCGCATCTCGTCACCTGGCTGCTCGATCATCATCAACTGCTGCTCAATGCATTTTTCTTCGGCCTGGTGCTGGCCTCGGCCATCGTCGTGGGCCGACAGGTCGGCCATTGGCAGTGGCAGCACATTTTTCCCTTGATTCTGGGCGTCTGCGTGGCCCTGTGGCTGCCCAACCTATTGCCGGCGCCCAGCGAAGCCAGCCAGTGGGTATTGTTGGTGGGGGGCGCCATCGCCATCAGCGCGATGCTTCTGCCGGGCGTTTCGGGGAGCTTCCTGCTGCTGGTGATGGGGCTCTACGGGACGGTCATGGAGGGTATCAAAAGCGCCGACCTGGCCTTGATCGCGACCTTCGGCGCGGGCTGTGCCATCGGCTTGATGGTGTTCTCGCGGGTTCTTTCGTGGCTTTTCCATCACTACCGACTGGGCACGCTCTTGACCCTGGTCGGTTTCATCCTCGGCTCCTTACCGCAACTCTGGCCCTGGCGCGAGCTGGTCAGCTACCGCTTGGCCAGTGGCGACAAGATCGTGCCGCTCGATTATCGCTATCTCATGCCTTCGGACTACAGCGTGATCACCGGTGAGCCGGCCCAATTGTTGACGGCGGTCGCCTTGATGATCGCTGGCCTGGTGCTGGTTATGGTCATCGGTGAACGCAGTCCTTCCCCGTTTAAAGAGGACCGACCCCATGTCTGACTCTCGTCGACTACTGCCCGCGCTGGGACTCGCAGCGCTGGGCCTGGTGGGGTGCGCAAGCTCCGGCGGCGCACCCCAGGTGCAGGATCTCTCGGTCAGTCGTAACAGCGACCCGCCGAGTTCTTATACCGTCAAATCGGGCGACACTCTGTATGGCATTGCCTGGCAGAACAACCTCGATTTCCGTGATTTAGCGCAACTCAATGATATTACGCCGCCCTATCGTCTCGATCCGGGGCAAACGCTACGCCTGAGCCCCGATGGCGAGGCCCTTGCGGCATCAAATGAAGCATCCGACGAGACAGGAGGCGCGGTGGCAACCCCGCTCGGCGGTGGTGCCGGTACGAACGGTAGCGCGCAGGACGATGACTGGCTGGCACCGACGGATGGTGCGTCGTCGCAAGGTCGCGACCTGGCAGTCGCCACCATCGGCTCGCAGGCCGTAGGGGCTGCTTCCAAGGCCAGCGGAAGCGGTGCGCCGGGGCCGGTCTACGACGCGGATGAGGCGGCTGACGAGTCCGCGCGCGATAACCAAGACGCGAGCGATGCCTCGGATGCGTCAGCCGCCAACGATGAGCGACAAGAGGCGCAAGAAGATAGTGCGCCTAGTACGGACGAGCAGGCGACGGGCGACGAGCAGTCCGAGTCCACCCAAGAGGCCGGTACGAGCGTCGCCGGTGAAAGCGACGCGACGCCCGACCGCTCTCAACGCGAGTACCAGCCGGTCGAAAATGTGGCTTGGCAGTGGCCCACCGAGGGCGATGTCGTCAATGGTTTCGACGACAATTCCACCGTGACGGCCGGCATTGATATCGCCGGTGAAAAGGGGCAACCTGTCAAAGCGGCGGGTCCGGGTATCGTGGTGTATGCCGGCAGTGGCGTCCGCGGATATGGCAACCTCATCATTCTCAAGCATAACGACCATTTCCTGAGTGCTTACGCGCATAACGATACGCTGCGTGTTGAGGAAAACGATGTCGTCGAAGGAGGAGAGGTCATCGCCACCATGGGCAACACCGATGCCGATCGCGTCAAGCTGCATTTCGAGGTGCGCCAGGACGGCCAGCCTCAAGACCCAATGGAGTATCTGCCATCGCGTTGAGCGTGGTAGAACTCGGACCCTGAACATGCGCACAACAATAAACGGGTAGTCCGCCATGGCCGGTGGCTCGCACGCCCCGGCCGTGGTTATCAAATCGGCAGCAGTAAAGTGGGGTATCGGATATGAGCATGCTGGAGCGGGATATTCAGGGTGTGGACCTCGACAACGTCGACAATGAAATAGAAGTCGATGCCGGAGAGGTCGCTAGCGACAAGGATGACGATGCGTTCGAGAAGGCATTGAATCGTGACGAAAAAAGTTACCATCAAAGCCTCGACGCAACACAGATTTACCTCAATGAAATCGGCTTTTCGCCGCTTTTGACCCCCGAAGAAGAGGTGCACTACGGGCGCCTGGCCCAGAAGGGCGATCCCGCCGGGCGTCAGCGCATGATCGAGTCCAATCTGCGTCTGGTGGTCAAGATCGCCAGACGCTATCTCAACCGGGGGTTGTCACTGCTCGATCTGATCGAGGAAGGCAACCTGGGCCTGATCCGTGCCGTAGAAAAGTTCGACCCCGAACGGGGCTTTCGTTTCTCGACCTATGCGACCTGGTGGATTCGTCAGACCATCGAACGGGCGCTGATGAATCAAACGCGCACGATTCGCCTGCCCATCCATGTGGTCAAAGAACTCAATATTTACTTGCGCGCCGCACGCGAGCTGACACAGCGACTCGATCATGAAGCCACGGCCGAGGAAATAGCCGATTTTCTGGACAAGCCGGTGGGCACCGTCAAGAAGATGCTCGGGCTCAACGAGCGCGTGTCGTCGGTCGATTATCCGATGGGCGGCGAAAGTGATAAGCCCTTGATCGACACGCTAGCCGATGAAAACGAAGCCGGTCCCGAGTCGTTACTGGTTGGCAACGACGTCAAGCAGCACGTCGACGACTGGCTGGCGGAGTTGACCGACAAACAGATGGAAGTCGTCGTGCGTCGTTTCGGCTTGCGCGGACATGAAGCCGCGACCCTCGAGGATGTCGGCGCGGAAATCGGTCTAACCCGTGAGCGGGTACGTCAGATTCAGGTCGAGGCGTTGAAAAAATTGCGCCGAGTACTGGAGAAGCAAGGATTGTCGCTGGACTCGATTTTCGAATGACGCGCCAGGCATGACGGGCCGCATGGCTTGTCATGCTGCCGACTTGTCACGGCAATGACGCGCTTTCCACGCTATCCTTGGACTTTCTTGGTACTTGCTTATTCGCCTGATACATTGATCTGAGGCAATACATGCGGCATTGTATGTAACCCCGATGCCAATGTTGGCGGTGACGCTGCCGGTCGTTGAGTCCGTGTCTAGCCCGCTCAAGCAAGTCAGTTCAAAGCACGTTCGTCAAAAGACCGTGCGTCAAAAGAACGTACGTCAAAAGTAAGGAACCCAAGCCGATGTCCTCTCGAGAGCCGTCATCGCCGAAATTTCGGCTGCGTCTATTGCCGGTGTTGATCGCCGCTGCTGTCACCTCTCAGGCGCACGCCGCCGATTTGTGGACCATTACTCAGGACGCGCTGCAGAACAACGCTACTCTGGGCGCCTCGCAGTCGACCTTCCAGAGTGTCGATGCCGGACGTGATGTGGCGCGTGGCAGCTTGTTGCCGCAGATTGACGCGACCGCGCAGGTCGCGCACAACAACACGCTTGAGAGTCAGGAGGGTGGTACTCAGAGTGGTGTGGGGAACTCCGAGGATAGCTACAACTCGACCAGTGCCGGGCTTGAATTGACCCAGGCGCTGTATGACGCCACGAGCTGGGCCGAGCTTGAAATCGCCAAGCGCGAGACCGGTCAGCAAGCGCTCTTGCTGCAAGCTGACCGTCAGCAGTTGCTCTACGATGTCGCCTCGGCGTATTTCGAGATCCTGCGTGCCAATGACGTGCTCGAGGCGAGTATTTCCCAAGAGAAAGCGATCAAGCGTCAGCTTGACCAGGCGCAGGAGCAGTTCGATGTCGGGCTGGTGGCGACCACCGATGTCAACGAGGCGCAGGCGTCTTACGACCTTGCCCGCTCCCAGCGTATTTCCGCCGAAAACGATCTGCAGGTCAGTTTCGAGGCGCTGGAACGCCTGACCGGCAAGCGTTACGACAGTATCGATGCCTTGTCGGACGATATTCCCATCGAGTCTCCCGAGCCGGCGGGGCGCGATAACTGGATTCAGATGGCGATCGCCAACAACCCCAGCGTGCAGGCAGCGCAAGCTGCGGTCGATGTTTCACGTGCGGAAGTCGATCAGGCGGAGGCTGGGCATAAACCGACGCTCTCGGCCTTCGCCAACTATAATTATTCGGATAGTGACCAGGATTATCTGGACGGTCACAACGCGGATACGCAAGTCGGGCTGCAGGCCTCGCTGCCTATCTACAGTGGCGGCACGACCAGCGCGCAGGTGCGTCAGCAGACTTACTCGCTGGAGGCGACACAGTACGATTTCGAGGCCCAGCGTCGCGACACCACGCAGCAGGTACGCTCACTGTTCACGCAGGTCATGAACGATGTCGAAAGCGTCGAGGCCCAGCGGCAGGCGATTGTCTCCAACCGTAGCGCGCTGGAAGCCACGCGCTCCGGCTACGAGGTGGGCACCCGCAATATCGTCGACGTACTCGATGCCGAGCAGAGCCTGTATCAGGCCGTTTCCGATTATGCCGATGCGCGTTACACCTATGTGACCGACATGGTGGAACTTCGCCAACAGGCCGGGGTGCTCGATCAGGACGTGATACGCGATCTCAACCAATGGCTGCGGGAGACTCAGACCGTGACGCTACGCCTGCCCGAAGATGGCGGCATGAGCCAGATGGATGACATCGGCGAGCGACCCACGATGGAGCAGTCGTCCAGGCCCTGAGGTAAGGTTTGATAAGCCCTGTTCGTCACGCCGCACCTTCGGGTGCGGCGTTTTACGTCGTGCCGCGCACCATGCTGTGTGGGCGAGGTAGAATAGGCGCCCATTATTGTCTTGTCAGGAGGAATGTTCGCCATGTCCCGGCCGTTGGTCGCCGATATCAACCTGGGCGCCTTGCGCCACAATTACCGTCTTGCCTGCGATCAAGCGCCGCATAGCCGCGCCGTGGCGGTCATCAAGGCGGATGCCTACGGCCATGGGGCGATACAATGCGCCAACGCTCTGGCCGATATGGCGCCTGCTTTCGCCGTCGCGAGTCTCGAGGAAGCGGTCGCACTGCGCGACGCGGGAATCGCGCAGCCGATCATGCTGCTGGAGGGATTCTTCACCGCCGAGGAATTACCGCTCATCGACGCACATCGGTTATGGATCGCCGTGCACAGCGATTGGCAGCTCGACGCCTTGCTGGCGTATCGGCCTCGGGCGCCGATTCCAACCTGGCTCAAGCTGGATTCCGGCATGCATCGTCTGGGATTTGCGCCGGAGGCGTTCGAGGCGCGTTGGCAACGTCTGAAAGCGGCGCCGGCCCAGGTGACCGATCTGCACTTGATGACGCACTTCGCCACCGCCGATGCGCTCGAGCCGGCGTACTTCCATCGCCAGCTGGTGTGTATCGAAGCGCTGCGTGTACGGCTCGGGGCACCGGTGTGCCTCGCCAATTCGCCGGCCACGCTGGCCTGGCCACAGGCCCATGGCGACTGGAACCGTCCGGGTGTCATGCTATATGGCAGCGACCCACTGGAAGGCGCGAACGATGCCAGTCGCGCTCTCAAGCCGGTGATGACCTTGCGCTCCGAGATCATCGCAGTGCGTGAGCTGGCGACGGGGGAGGCGGTCGGCTACGGCGGACGCTGGCAGGCGCCGCGCCCGTCGCGCATCGGCGTGGTCGCCTGTGGTTACGGCGATGGCTACGATCGCCATGCACGCGATGGTACGCCGGTGCTCGTCGAGGGACGTCGCGCGCCATTGGCCGGAAAGGTCTCCATGGATATGCTGACGGTCGATATTACCGAGGTGCCCGAAGCGAATATCGGTAGCCAGGTGGTGCTATGGGGCGAAGGGTTGCCCATAGACGAAGTGGCGCGTCACTGCGATACCATCAGTTATACGCTGATGACCGGTGTATTACCCCGCGTGCCGCGTCGCTATCGTTAGTTTTGAGGGCATGTACCTGAAGGCAAGGCCTTGTGGGAGGGACTTTAGTCCCGATGAAGTTGAGCCAGCGTCCATCGCGAATGAATTCGCTCCCACAATATCAGACTAGGTGGCGCTGAAGTTTCTTGTACCGTTGGTTAAACTTGACACTTTTCGCTATATGACGGAACCGCTTATCCATGGCCAAGCACGCATTTCCTGAGAGTTTCGCTCATCCCCGCTATTGGTCCACCTGGCTGGCCATTGGGGCCATGCGTCTCGGTGCTTGGTTACCCTGGCGTCTCAAGATGGCGGTAGGGCGGGTCATTGGGCTATGCGCCTGGCGTTTCGCGCGTCGGCGACGCCACATCACCGAGACCAATATCCGACTGTGCTTTCCCGAGAGGGACGAGCGGCAGCAGGCACGACTGGTCCGCGAGACCTTCATCGCCAATGGCATCGGTCTGATCGAGACGGCCACCGCCTGGTGTCGGAATCCTGAGCATCTGCGCCACCGGGTCGTCTTCAAGGGCCAGGAGCACAGAGCCAAGCTGGAGGCCGAGGGTAAAGGGGCGTTGATCCTCGGAGTGCACTTCTCGACCCTCGATCTCGGGGCCGCGCTGCATGCGCTTTACTTTCGCGCCGATGCCGTCCAGCGTCCCCATGACAACCCCCTCTTCGCTCGTGTCATGGACCGGGCTCGGGCCCCTTACTTCGACGCGATTCTAGATCGCTACGATCTCCGCGGCGTGGTGCGTCGTATCAAGGAAGGCCATGCCGTGTGGTACTCGCCGGATCAGGACTTCGGGCGTGATGCCAGCGTCTTTGCGCCCTTTTTCGGCGTCGAGGCAGCTACTGTCAGGCTCACTGCGAAGATCGCCCGCATGACCGGGGCGCCGGTGATTCCGTTGATCTTTCATCGTAATCCCGGGGACGAGACGTATACGGTGGAATACCTGCCGCCCCTGGAGGACTTTCCCAGCGGTGACGAGGTGGCCGATGCCACCCGCATTAATGCTGTCATCGAAGACGCCATTCGCCGCCATCCAGAGCAGTATCTATGGCTGCATAGGCGTTTCAAGACACGTCCGAAGGGCGAGCCCGGCTTTTATTGACGCTAAGCGTCTATAAAAGCCGGGAAGAACGCCCGCTTCGCGCCTGGAAGAGGGGAGTCATAAAAAGACCCCACGAACCTGGCGGTTGTGGGGTCTTCTTCCAGCTTCAAACTTCAGCCCGCGCAGCGGGCGTTCTTACGTCTCCGGCGGAGCCGGTCAGGCGTCGATACGCTTGTACTTCATACGCTTGGGTGTGTCGTTGCCCACGCGCTGGCGATAGTCTTCCTCGTACTCGCTGTAGTTGCCCTCGAAGAACTTAACGCTGGAATCCCCTTCATAGGCGAGGATATGGGTCGCGATACGGTCGAGGAACCAGCGGTCGTGCGAGATGACCAGCGCGCAGCCGGGGAAGGCGAGCAGCGCTTCTTCCAGGGCACGTAGCGTCTCGATGTCGAGATCGTTGGAGGGCTCGTCGAGCAGCAGGACGTTGGCGCCTTGCTTGAGAGTCTGAGCCAGTTGCAAGCGCCCACGCTCGCCCCCGGAGAGCTCCGATAGACGTTTTTGCTGATCGTTGCCCTTGAAGTTGAAACGCCCCACGTAGGCGCGCGACGACATCTCGTAGCCATTGATGCTGATCATGTCCTGGCCGTCGGATACCGCTTCCCAGACGGTCTGCTTGTCGTCGAGGTGATCGCGCAACTGCTCCACGTAGGCGATGTCCACGGTCTCACCGGTGACGACCTCGCCGCTGTCGGGCTGTTCCATGCCGGTGATCAGTTTGAACAACGTGGACTTGCCGGCGCCGTTGCCGCCGACGATGCCCACGATGGCACCCTTGGGTAGCTGGAACGAGAGGTTCTCGAACAGCAACTTGTCGTCGAAGCGCTTGGCCACGTCGTGGAACTCGATGACCTTGTCGCCGAGGCGCGGACCGGGCGGAATGTAGATCTCGTTGGTCTCGTTGCGCTTCTGGAAATCGCCGGATTGCATTTCCTCGAAGCGGTTCAGGCGCGCCTTGCTCTTGGTCTGACGCCCCTTGGCGTTGCTGCGCACCCACTCGAGCTCCTGCTTGATCGCCTTGTTCTTGGAAGCCTCCTGCTTGGCTTCCTGCTCGAGGCGTTTCTCCTTCGATTCCAGCCACTGCGAGTAGTTGCCCTCGAAGGGAATACCTTGCCCGCGATCCAGCTCGAGAATCCAGCCGGCGACGTTGTCGAGGAAATAGCGGTCGTGGGTGATCGCCACCACGGTGCCGCTGTAGTCATGCAGGTAGCGTTCCAGCCAGGCCACCGATTCGGCGTCGAGGTGGTTGGTCGGCTCGTCGAGCAACAGCATGTCGGGGCTCGAGAGTAGCAAGCGGCACAATGCCACGCGACGGCGCTCGCCCCCGGAGAGGTTGCCGACCTTGGCGTCCCAGGGCGGTAGACGCAGGGCCTCGGCGGCGACTTCCAGCTTGCGCTCGATATTGTGCGCGTCGGCAGCCTCGATGAGGTCCTCGAGACGTGCCTGCTCGGCGGCCAAGGCGTCGAAGTCGGCGTCCGGCTCGGCGTAAGCAACATAGACCGCTTCGAGCTGTGCCTGTGCCTCGGTGATCTCGCTCAAGGCTTCTTCGACCGTCTCGCGGACGTCCTTGGCGTCGTCGAGCTCGGGCTCCTGCGGCAGATAGCCGATGTTGATGCCCGGCATGGGACGTGCTTCGCCGTTATATTCCTTGTCCACACCGGCCATGATCCGTAGCAGAGTGGACTTGCCCGCGCCGTTGAGGCCGAGCACGCCGATCTTTGCGCCAGGGAAGAAGGAAAGCGAAATATCCTTGAGGATTTCATGCTTGGGGGGGACGATCTTGCCCACCCGATTCATGGTATAGACGTATTGCGCCATGGAATTCCGGTTTGGTTGGGAAATGGATCACAAGTCACGATGATAGAGGGGGTGTAGCGTAAAGGCTAGCGCGATACGCGCCTACATCACGCAAGCCCCGTTGCTTGAAATGCCTCCTCAGGCCTGCCCGCGCTCGGCGCGTAGACGCTCGAGCTCCTGCATCGCTTCGACATGCGCGGTGACATCCTTCTGCACGCCGACGAAGTAGGTCAGCTGATCTTCATCGTCGTAGACAGGCGTGATCGAGAGTTCGTTCCAGAACATCGAGCCGTCCTTGCGATAGTTGCGCAAGACCACCTGACAGGGCTGTCCGGCGCGGATCGCCTGGCGAATGGTATCCAGTTGAGGCTGGTCGTGGTCGCCGTTCTGCAGGAAACGGCAGTCGCGATAGAGGATCTCGTCGGTACTGTAGCCGGTGAGCCGTTCGAAGCCTTGATTGGCATAGATCAGGATGGTTTCGTCACCTTCCTGTTCGGCCACCACGATGCCATCGTCTGACGCATTGACAATACGTTCAAGTAGCGCCGGGCTGATCATCGGAGGTCGTTTCATCGTCTCTGCGTTCCTTGGGACTGTCATGCACTCATCATGGCCATGCCGGGGGTGGATTTCAACGCGACGTATTACATCTCGACCTCTGGCAGACGCTGGCTGGGGGGTACGATTGTCCGACTTGTCCGGACGGCACGGTCGTCGCATCATGACCGCCCTATACACCGACGGAGGCGCGCTCGCCATGTCCCGCATTCGCATCCATTATTGCACGCAATGTCACTGGTTGTTACGCGCCGGGTGGTATGCCCAGGAACTGCTGCAGACCTTCGGCGAAGACCTCGAGCAAGTGGCGCTAGCACCCAGCCACGGCGGCCATTTCGAGGTCGTCTACGATGACGACGATGTGATCTGGGAGCGCAAGCGCGACGGCGGCTTCCCGGATATCAAATGGCTCAAGCAGCAGTTGCGCGACCGGCTCGATCCCGAGCGAGATCTGGGGCATACGGATCGATAAGCCTGAAAAATGCAGGGTTTATCGCGAATAAATTCGCTCCCACAACACCCAGGCCGGGTGGCAAAGGGGCCTTTGTGGGAGGGACTTCAGTTCCGATGGAGTTGTGTCAGCTTTCATCGCGAATAAATTCGCTCCCACAACACCCAGGCCGGGTGGCAAAGGGGCTTTTGTGGGAGGGACTTCAGTTCCGATGGAGTTGTGTCAGCTTTCATCGCGAATAAATTCGCTCCCACAACACTAGGCCGGGTGGCAAAGGGGCCTTTGTGGGAGGGACTTCAGTCCCGATGGAGTTGCGGTGAAGTCGTCTCGGCTTCACCACCAATGCTTGCGCTTGAGCAGCCACATCACACCCAGTCCCATCACCAGCGTAATGGTGATGAAGACGGCAAAACCGTAGGGGCTGTCGGCGCCGGGGATGCCGCCCACGTTGATGCCCAATAGTCCAGTCAAGAAGCTCAAAGGCAGGAAAACGGTCGTGATGATGGCCAGCATGTACATGCGCTGGTTGAGCTGCTCGTTGTGCTCGCTCCAGATCTGCTCCTGGAGGATCAACGCGCGTTCCTGCATGGCACTGAAATCCTCGACGTAGCGCGAGAGCTGATTGGCGTTCTCGCGCAATGCAACCTGGGTCGTCTCATCGAGCCACTGAGGGCTCTGGGCAAGCTGTGAAAGGCAGTCACGCTGCGGCCCCATGAAGCGCCGCAGGGTGATGAAGGGGCGGCGTAGCCGGGTGAGATCATCGGCGTCGACAGCGCCCTTGGCGAGTTGCAATTCCTCGAGCTCGCCGAGGGCGTTATCGAGTTGGTGTGAATAGTCGCCGACCTGGTCCACCAGCGCCTCGACCAGCCAGGCGAGGAGGTCGGGCACCGACAACGCGCCTTCGTCGGCATCCAGGCGTTCACGCACATCGCTGGCGGCCTTCAGCGGCCTGCGACGCAGCGTAATCATGCGCTTGGGTGTCATCCACACCCGCAGCGAGATCATGTCGTCCATGGCAGCGCCGGGGTTGTGATTGACGCCGCGCAGCGTGGTGACGACGCCGCGCCCGAACTTGGCCACGCGCGGACGCGTGTCTTCCTCAAGCAACGCCTCGACCACTGTCTCGTCTAGCTCCGCCAAGTCGTTGAGATAGGTCGCGATATCGTCGTGGCGAAAGTCGAGATGCATCCACATGGGCGCCTCATCACCGCCCCAGGCGGCCTGCAGGTCGCGTACGCTCAATAATTCACCGCCGCCTTGGCCGTTCAATCGGTAGGCGGCCACCAGTGCGGTGTCCATGTCACTCATCAGAATTTCCTTGTCGACGATCAGCTCTGCGCGGTAAGCATAAGCATAAGTGAAATAGTCATCGCTGATATGCGTAAAATCAACCGAGGAATGGGCGTTACAACAAACGTGATGATTACGGTTTATCGGCATCGTCGGATAACAGGGCTTTCAGCTTGGGCCACACATTGTCGAGAATGATCGGCTGTGCCTCGGCGGTGGGATGAATGCCGTCGTCCTGCATCATGGCGTCTTGCAGGGCGATGCCGTCGAGAATGAAGGGCACTAAGGGAATGTCGTATTCTTCACTGAGCTGTCGGAAGACGCCGCGAAAGGCATCGGTGTAAGAAGCGCCGTAATTGGGTGGTATTTCGATACCCAGCAGCAGTACGCGTGCGTCGGCGGTCTGGCTTTTTTCGATCATGTCACGCAAATTGAGCTTCATCTGCTGTGGTGACAGCCCGCGCAGGCCGTCGTTGCCGCCTAGTTCGAGCAGCACGATGTCCGGGGCGTGACGCTCGAGAAGCTCCGGCAGACGTGCCGCGCCGCTCGAGGTGGTGTCGCCGCTAATGCTGGCGTTGATTACCCGGTGTTGACTGCCGAGGCGTTGCCGAAGCAAGTTGACCCAGCCGGCGTCGCGCTCGATACCGTGTGCCGCGCTCAGGCTATCGCCGACCACCAGCAGGGTATTGGCGCGCGCATGCACGGCATTTACCGCAGCGAAGCACAACACGGCGACCATCAGGATACGCATGCCCCCGCGTATCCAGGAAAAGGAACTCTCACGCATGTCCGACGACTCCTTGAATAAAGCGAAAACTTCCATTTTACGCGCAAGTCACGTTACACAGCGCGTGCGCAGCGGTGAGCGTGTACTGACGATTCTCGACGACTTGGCGTTGGACGTCCATGGCGGCGAGAGCGTGGCCATTCTGGGGAGTTCCGGATCGGGCAAGTCGACCCTGCTGGGCTTACTGGCAGGACTGGATACGCCCAGTGAAGGCGATATCCAGTTATTCGGTGAATCGCTGAGCACCCTGGACGAGGACGGCCGGGCGCGGCTACGTGCTGGGCAAGTGGGGTTCGTGTTTCAGAACTTCCAGCTCCTGCCTACGCTGACGGCGCTGGAAAATGTCCTGCTGCCCCAGGAGCTTTCGCCTTCGGGCGATGATGAGCAGCGAGCGCGCACCTGGTTGACGAGAGTCGGGCTCGGCGAACGGCTCGGCCATCTACCCAAGCAACTCTCCGGCGGTGAGCAGCAACGCGTGGCGGTGGCGCGTGCCTTCGTCAGCCATCCAAAGCTGGTCTTCGCTGATGAGCCCACCGGTAACCTCGATCGCACCACGGGGGCGCATATCATCGACTTGCTGTTCGAGCTCAATCGGGAAATGGGCACGACCCTGATATTGGTCACACACGATCATGCCCTGGCGCGCCGCTGCGGGCGTTGCCTGCGCCTTGAAGAAGGACGCCTGCAGGCCATGAGCCATGAAGAGGTGGCCTTGTGAAGGCTCTCTCGCTATCGCTCAAGGGGTTGTGGCGCGATCTTCGTGCCGCCGATGTGCGGGCGCTGTTCGTGGCGCTGGCGCTGGCGGTGGCGGCCTCGACGATGATCGGTTTCTTTCTGGATCGTCTCGACCGGGGGCTGACCCGGCAGGCCGGACAGTTGATGGGCGGCGACCTGGTACTCGAACAAAGCGACCCTTTCTCCGAGGAGCTTCGCCAGACGCTGCGCGATGCCGGGCTGGCGCTCTCGCAACAGGTCGACCTGATCTCGATGGTCAGTCGCGACGATGCCTTTCAACCGGCCAGCCTCAAGGTCGTTGACGCCGCTTACCCGCTGTATGGGCAAGTGCGCGTCGAGCGTGGCGAGGGCCTCGAAACGCTGGCTCACGGTCCCGCACCCGGCAGCGTGTGGGTGGCGCCGCGGCTGGCGCGGCTGATGGAGCTCGACATCGGTGACACGCTCGCGATAGGCGACAGCACGCTCACCGTGAGCGGCCTGATCGAGCGCGAGCCGGATCAGGGCGCGGGATTCTCGGCCTTCAATCCGCGCGTGATGATGCACCGCGACGATTTGGCGGCGACTGACCTGGTGCAGCCCGGCTCGCGGCTCGAATACGAGCTGTTGGCCAAGGGGCCGCCCGAGGCCGTGGCGCGCGTGCAGTCGCGCCTGGAGAGGCTGCGCGACAACGGCGTCGAGGTGCGCGACGTGCGCGAAGATCGGCCCCGGCTGGGCGGTGCGCTGGATCGCGCCCAGCGTTACCTGAGCTTGTCGGGATTGGCGGCGGTGTTGTTGGCGGGGGTTGCGGTGGCCATGGCCACGCGTCGCTATGTCGATCGCCATTTGGATACGGCGGCGCTGCTGCGCTGTTTCGGCGCCTCGCAGCGACAACTGGTGACATTGTTTGCCCTGCAGCTCGCCTGGCTGGCATTGGCGGCGGCGGTGGTGGGCGCGCTATTGGGCCTGCTGGGACAGGCGGGCTTGCTGGTGATTCTGACGAATTTTCTACCGCTCGAACTGCCGCCGCCCGGGCCGTTGCCGTTATTGATGGGGATACTCACGGCACTGGCAGTGCTCATCGGCTTCGCAGGCCCCACTTTGTTGCGTCTCAAGCGGGTGAGCGCGCTCAAGGTACTGCGACGCGAGCTCGATCCCGTGCCCATGGCCGGCTGGGCCGTGGTGGTCATCGCCAGTGGGGTGTTCGGCGCCTTGCTGTGGTTGTATTCGGGCGATTTCACGCTCTCGCTGGGGCTTTTGATTGGCGGCGAACTGGCGCTGGCGGCCCTGTGGTTATTGGGTCTCGGATTGCTCACAGGCCTGCTGCGCCTGGTGCGAGGCGTCGCCGGCGAGCGCCGCCACGGCGCACGGCATGCCTGGCGTCTTGGTGCGCGTCAACTGGCACGTCGCCGACATGCCAGCCTGGGGCAGTTGCTGGCCTTCTCGGTCACGTTCGCGGCCATGGCGATCATTGCTCTGGTGCGCGGTGATCTGGTGACCGCCTGGGAATCGCAGTTGCCCGAGGACACGCCCAACTATTTTGCCATCAATATCCAGCCGGCCGAGCGTGAAGGTTTCCGCGAGATCGTCGAGGGTGCCAGCGATACGCGTAGTGCCCTGTATCCCATCGTGCGTGGGCGGCTGGTCGCCATCGATGGTGACGCCGCCGAGGACTCAGTGCCGGCCGATCAACGTGACGCCAACGTGCTGCGCCGCGAGCTCAATCTGACGTGGCGCGAGACACTGCCTGAGGGCAATCGCATCGTGGCCGGCGAATGGTTCGATGCGGATGCGTCTGTCGAAGACGACCGCCCGGTACCCATCTCCATGGAACAGGATCTGGCCGAGCGCCTGGGCGTGACATTGGGCGAGGTGCTGCGGTTCGATATCGGTGGTGAAGCGGTCGAGGGACGCGTCACCAGCCTGCGCAGCCTCGACTGGGAAAGCTTTCGCCCCAACTTCTTCGTGATCTTTCCTCCGGGGACGCTCGAGCGCTTCAGCCACAGCTATATCACGGCGTTCCACCTGGAGGACGAGCGCCAGACGACCATCGGCGAGCTGGTCTCGCGCTATCCTGGCGTCTCGCTACTCAATGTCGACGCGATTCTCGAGCAAGTGCGCGAATTGCTGGTTCAAGTGACGCGTGCCATCGAACTGGTGCTGGTATTCGTGTTGCTGGCGGGAATCAGCGTGCTCTACGCCGCGCTCACCGCGAGCCGCCCGATGCGCGCGCACGAAAGCGCCCTGCTGCGTGTGTTCGGCGCCGGCGACCGCATGATCGCACGGATCCAGGGAGCCGAATTCGCATTGTTGGGCATTGCCAGTGGTCTGCTGGGCGCATTGCTGGCGGAAGCGGCGGCGCTGGGTGTCTACTTGATGTGGTTCGACCTGCCGCCGCGCCTGCATTGGCCACTATGGATCGTGATGCCCATAGGCGGTGGACTGCTCATCGGAGGCATCGGCCATCTATTGACGCGTCAGGTACGTCGTCAGGCACCCATGGAAAGCCTGCGGCTGTTGGGGGAAACCTGAAGTTTCGAGCCGAGAGCTAATATTATTTTGAGTATTAGTTGAAGCGAATTTATTCGCGATGAAGTTGGCTGGCTAAAACCATCGGGACTGAAGTCCCTCCCACAAAAGCTCCTTGCCACCCAGTCTGGTGTTGTGGGAGCGAATTTATTCGCGATGGAAGGTGGCCGAAGCCTATCTTCAGAGCCAATTCTCGACGCACAGCCCATCGACACGGCTGAATTCGCCGACGTTGGCCGTGACCATGATGCGTTGTTCTGCCAGTGCCTGGGCGGCGATCAGCACGTCGTTGGGGCCGATGGGTGTCCCGGCGCGCTCCAATTGCCAGCGAATCTGCGCATAGTGGCGGTCGGCAGGCGGCTCGAAGGGAAGCACATTCAGTGCTTCGAGCAGTATCTCAACTTGTCGCGTCAGACGCTCGGAGTCGCGCTTACGGGCGCCAAAGCGCAGTTCGGCGGCGACAATCGAGCTGGTGGCGATGGCACTTTCTCCCTCTTCGGCGATTCGTTGTGCCACGCGACCCTGCGGATCACGCACGAGTGCCGAGACGATATTGGTATCCAGTAGATAGCCGGCCGTGCTCATAGCTCGATGTCGTCGAGTGGCGGCAGTCCTGCGTCGCTATCGCTTAGCGACTCATCGAGAGTGTCGAGACGCTTCAAGGTTTCCAGCAGACCCGGCTTCCTGATCGGTTCGATGATCAGCGTGTCGCCCTCGCGGCGGATGACAGCCTCATCGCCGCTCAGCTCGAACTCGCGCGGGATACGTAATGCTTGATTGCGACCATTGCGGAAGAGGCGTACATGGCGTTCGGTATTCATGGGCTTTCTTCCTATGACGGGTAGCCTATGCCAAAGCCTATGCCTAAAAAGGGCTAGCGTCCAGATTGGATGGGCAAGGGCTGACCCTATCTGTCAGAGATAGACTTTTGTAACTGACTGGAAGCTGGCTGGCTAAAACCATCGGGACTGAAGTCCCTCCTACAAGAGCGGTGAGTCAGCCTGCCTACCGGGATTGACATTTCTCCCACAAAGGCTTGATGCCACCCATCGGGACTGAAATCCCTCTCACCAGGGCTGCAAGTCGGCTTGCCAACCGAACCGAATTCTCCTAACTAGCTTTCTTCTGGTACCAGGCCGGGGAATTACATTAGTGGGAGCGAATTTATTCGCGATAGGGTATATTAGTCTTATCCGTAAGATTGCATCAATAAGCACCGAGCTATTATGTCCAATAGCAACAAGCCAGGCTATAAAGCCCTGCGGATAGGTCGACGTTCCTTGAAGGGCCACGCTTATCACATCACGACCTGCACCCATCAGCGCCAGCACTTATTTACCGACTGGCTGCTGGCCAGGCGGGTTATCGGCTCGATGAAGACCTTGCACGATGATCAGTACGTAGTCTCGCTATGCTTCGTGGTCATGCCAGATCATATCCACTGGCTTTTTACATTGGGCGAGGAACAGTCCTTATCTCAAGTCGTGAAGCGTTTCAAAGGGCGCTCGGCGCAGTCCATCAACCGGCATTTGGTGCGGCAGGGCGCGGTCTGGGAAGAGGGTTACCATGATCACTTGATACGCGAGGAAGAGGATTGGCAGATGGTTGCCCGCTATATTGTTGCCAACCCGCTTCGGGCAGGGCTGGTAGAGGATATAGGCCGATATCCGCACTGGGATGCTATATGGCTGTAACATATTCCATCGGGAACAAGTTCCCTCCCACAAAGGACGCGAGCCGGACCTGTGGCTCAGAGACAGACTCTTGTAGCTGACTAGGAGCTGGGGTTGGTGGGAGCGAATTTATTCGCGATAGTGAGGAGGGTGTTAGACGCAAGAAGCCCCGCCGACGACCGCTCGTGCGGCGGGAAAGGCCAAAGGCGCAGGGCATTGTCGGTAGACGGGCATCCGTGCCCGAGGCATTCCTTCGGCTCGTCGACCCTCGCCGACGAGCCAGGAAAGCGTAGCGCCGTGTTAACCGAACAAGAAGATGAGTTCCCTCATTGCTGGGCGGTTTTTTGATCGTTGTCATGCGGAGTACGGATCTCTGGCGCGTGCTTGAGTACTTCTAAAACGACCATGAGAAATCCTGTAGCGACCCATGCCCCCCTTTCATATGAAAGGCGCTGTGGGCTGCGCTATCATGGCGCCCTGGTAGCCCGACGAACTACCCGTCGACCTCATGCGGCTTGCCGCCGCTTAGACCTTCCGTGATTCGAGGATTCTCGCCGATGTTCACCCGTGACATGCAGATTGCCGGTTTCGATGATGCCCTGTGGGACGCCATGCAGCAGGAGGTGGGCCGTCAGGAAGCGCACATCGAGCTGATCGCTTCCGAGAACTATGCCAGCCCGCGCGTCATGCAGGCGCAGGGTACGCAACTGACCAACAAGTACGCGGAAGGCTATCCCGGCAAGCGCTATTATGGCGGCTGTGAGCACGTCGACGTCGTCGAGCAGTTGGCCATCGACTACGCCAAGGAATTGTTCGACGCGACCTACGCTAACGTTCAGCCGCATTCCGGCTCTCAGGCCAATGGCGCGGTGTTCCAGGCGTTGGTCAAGCCCGGCGACACCGTGTTGGGCATGAGTCTTGATGCCGGCGGCCACCTGACTCACGGTGCCAAGCCGAACTTCTCCGGCAAGCACTACAACGCCGTACAGTACGGCCTCGACGACAACGGCCTGATCGACTACGACCAGGTTGCTAGTCTGGCGCGCGAGCACCAGCCGAAGATGATCATTGCCGGTTTCTCCGCATACTCGCAGATCATCGACTGGGCCAAGTTCCGCGAAATCGCCGACGCGGTGGGCGCTTACTTGCTGGTCGACATGGCCCACATCGCCGGATTGGTGGCGGCAGGCGTCTACCCCAGCCCCTTGCCCCATGCGCACGTGGTCACCACCACCACGCACAAGACCCTGCGCGGCCCGCGCGGTGGTTTGATTCTCTCCGCCGAAAACGACGCCGACATCGAGAAGAAGTTTCAGTCCGCTGTCTTTCCCGGCGGGCAGGGCGGTCCATTGATGCATGTCATCGCCGCCAAGGCGATCTGCTTCAAGGAAGCCATGGACCCGGACTTCAAAGTCTATCAGCAGCAGGTGGTCACCAATGCCAAAGCCATGGCCGGCGTGTTCATCGAGCGCGGCTATGACGTCGTCTCCGGCGGCACCGAGGATCATCTCTTCCTGCTCTCGCTGGTCAAGCAGGGCCTGACCGGCAAGGACGCCGACGCCGCGCTGGGTCGCGCGCATATTACCGTCAACAAGAACGCCGTGCCCGGCGACCCGCAGAGCCCGTTCGTGACGTCCGGCCTGCGCATCGGCACGCCGGCAGTGACCACCCGTGGCTTCGGTGAGAGTGAATGTGCCGACCTCGCCGGCTGGATCTGCGATATTCTCGATGCCATGCAGCAGGGCGACGCCAGCCAGGCCGAAGCCGACGTCAAGGCCAAGGTCGAAGCCGTCTGTGCACGGTTGCCGGTGTATCGTTAAACCCTGATGGCCTCCTGACGGAGGGCAAGGTCAAGCCCTAATGAGATCCCCCGCTTTTCGTGTTACTGCGAAGCGGGGGATTTTCTTTTCTCGCTGCAGGTAAGCGGCTACTCTCTGGCTGTAATAGATAGCAGTGCTTATCATCGACAGCTCTCTACCTGTCGGTGTTGCGTGTCTCCCGTCTCCCGTCTCCATTAGCACTAAGGTCTAAAGGCAATACGGCCGAAAATGCTGGAGTCTATGTCGGACATAGAGGTAAATTTGTCCAACAAGGCAGGCGGAGCCGTTTATGCGCCCCTCTTCACTTTCCGGTACCACGGCACGCCCCGATATCGCCGAGTCGTTGGCCGAGGCTATTTTCAGTGGTCGTTATGCCCCCGGTGACTTGATCCCCCGCGAGCTGGATCTTTGCGAGACGTATGGCGTCAGCCGCAGCACGGTACGTAGCGTCTTGCAGAATCTGGTCTCGGCGGGACTCTTGGTGCGTATTTCCGGCCAGGGCACCCGGGTACGCGAGCTGACCCAATGGCACATGCTCGACCCGCGAGTGACCGAGTGGATGGCGCGCTACGCCGAACCCAATCCGCGCTTCCAACGTGAAATCTATGCGTTCCGTGTGGCGGTCGAGCCGTTCGTGGCGTATCTGGCGGCAACCGCTGCCACAGCGACCGATTTGCTGGCGATCGAGCAGGCCTATGAAGGCATGGCGCGTAGCCTCGAGACACCCAACCACTGCTGGGAAGGGCGCTCCCACGACGATTACGATGTGGCTTTTCACGAGGCGATTTTCGCCGCGACCCACAACGTGGTGTGGACACAGCTCAGCCATGTGCTGCGCCCCACGATTACGGTACTCGTCCAGCGCTCCAACCAGAGCGCCGATGAGCTCGCCGATAGCATGGAACGCCACCGCAAGGTAATGGAGGCGATTCGTCTGCGTCAGCCGGAGCGGGCGCAAGCCTCGGCCTTGGCGGTCCTCGAGCGCACCGGACAGGACCTGGGGATCGCCGAAACCCCGGCGGATATGCCTGCATTGTTCCCGCTTGATGGCGCCACTCCCGACTGACGCTGAGCGTGCCATCACTTTTTCATCGACAAGGAGACCACTCGTGAAGATTACCCAGCTCAAGACCTGGCAAGTACCGCCGCGCTGGCTGTTCCTCAAGATCGAGACCGACGAGGGATGCTATGGCTGGGGCGAGCCGGTCGTGGAAGGGCGCGCGGCCACCGTCGAGGCGGCGGTGCATGAACTCGCCGACTATCTGGTTGGCCAGGATCCGCACCGTATTGAATATCTGTGGGACACGATGTATCGCGCCGGTTTCTATCGCGGCGGGCCGATCCTGATGAGTGCCATCGCGGGGATCGATCAGGCGTTGTGGGATCTCAAGGGCCGCGCTCTCGGCGTACCCGTCTATCAACTGCTGGGTGGCAAGGTGCGCGACAAGATGCGGATGTACGCCTGGACCGGTGGCGATCGTCCCAGCGACGTGGGAGCGGGCGCCAAGGCCTTGGTCGACAAGGGTTTCACGGCGTTCAAGATGAATGGCACGCCGGAAATGCAGATCGTCGATTCGCACCGCAAGATCGACGAGGCGGTAGCACGCGTCGCCGAGGCGCGCGAGGTGGTCGGCCCGGACGTAGGTATCGCTATCGACTTTCACGGTCGCGTGCATCGTCCCATGGCCAAGGTGCTGATGCGCGAGCTGGAGCCTTATCACCCGATGTTCGTCGAGGAGCCGGTGCTGCCCGAGCATCTGCCCAGTCTCAAGCACATTGCGGGCGGGCTCGGCTATCCCATCGCCACCGGCGAACGCTTGCATACCCGCTATCAGTTCCGCGATCTGCTCGCCGAGGGCATGGTCGACGTGATCCAGCCCGATCTCTCGCACTGTGGTGGCATCAGCGAGGGCATGAAGATCGCTTCGCTGGCATCCTGCTACGATGTCGCGCTGGCACCGCATTGCCCGCTGGGGCCGTTGACGCTGGCCGCCTCGCTGCACGTGGATGCGGTGAACCACAACGCATTCATCCAAGAGCAGAGCATGGGCATCCACTACAATCGTGATAACGATGTACTGGATTACCTGGTCGACAAGTCCGCGCTGGCCATTACCGATGGCTTCTGCGCGATTCCCGAAGGGCCTGGCTTGGGCGTCGAGATCGACGAAAAATTCGTCGAGGAGCGCGCCAAGGTGGGGCATCGCTGGCGTAACCCGGTGTGGACGCACGAGGATGGCTCGATAGCGGAGTGGTGATTGAATCGCGAATGAATTCGCTCCCACAACACCAGGTCGGTAGAGGGATTTTTGTGGGAGGGAACTTGTTCCCGATGCTGATCCATTGCGAATGAATTCGCTCCCATAACACCAGGTCGGTGGAGGGGCTTTTGTGGGAGGGAACTTGTTCCCGATGGGGTCCGCTCTTCATGATGCGGTAAAGGAGGTTCTATGAACGAGACTCAGCAGGCCGCACTCGACGCGGCACTCAAGGAATTGCCGCTGGTGGCGATTCTGCGCGGTATTCGTCCCGAGGAGATCGATAAGGTCTTCGACGCGCTGGTCGAGGCGGGGTTTCGTCTGATCGAGATTCCCCTCAACTCTCCCTTGCCGTGGAAGAGCATCGAGCGTGTCGCGTCACGTTGCCCCGAGCATGTGCTGGTGGGTGCCGGTACGGTGCTGGATGCCGCTGATACGGCTGAGCTGGCGGGTCTCGAGGCGCCGTTGATGGTCACCCCGAATAGCGACCCCGAGGTGATTCGCGCCGGTGTCGAGCAGGGCCTGGCGCCGCTGGTCGGCTGCATGACGCCGAGTGAGGCGTTAAGTGCGGCGCGTGCCGGGGCGACGGCGCTCAAGCTGTTCCCGGCTGGACGCCTGGGCACCGGCTACTTCAAGGATATCAGCGCGATTCTACCGCCCGAGCTGCCGGTGTTCGCGGTGGGTGGCATCGACAAGAGCAACATGTCCGAATGGCACGGGGTGGGCATTCGTGGCTTCGGCTTTGGCAGCAACCTTTATCGCCCCGGGCGCAGTGCCGCCGAGGTGGGCGAGGTCGCGGGCGAACTTGTCGCCGAGTGGAAGCGACTCGAGGAGCTCTACACCATGAGCGAGTTGTTCGAGCATGAGGGCGATCAATGAGCGCCGAGCAGCGGCTGATCGTCATCGACTGGGGCACCAGCAATTTCCGGGCGTTTCTCGTCGATCGGCAAAGTAGCACCTGTCTCGAGACGCGGCGTAGCGAGGCGGGGCTCAAGGCGCTGCAAACCGCCGAGTTCCCGCATTACTGCCAGGCCCAGGTCGGGGACTGGCGGGAAGGCGGGCAGGTTCCGGTCTATTTGGCGGGGATGGTCGGCTCCAAGCGCGGCTGGAGTGAGGCGCCGCAGCTCGATCTGCCCGTCTCGGGGCGCGATCTCGCCGCGCATGTCGTGGCCGCGCCAGGGCTGGAAAACGCCTGGATCGTGCCGGGCGTGAAGCACGTCGACGAGGCGCACTGTGACGTCATGCGCGGCGAGGAAGTCCAGGCCTTCGGCGCCTTGGCCCTGGCAGGAAACCCCGACGCCGACTGTTGCCTCCCCGGCACCCACAGCAAGTGGGCGCGCCTGCGTGACAACCGCTTGACCGCCTTCACCACGTTGATGACCGGCGAGCTGTATCACGCGGTACGCTTTCACACCTTGCCAGGAGAGCCCGCCCGCGATGAGGCGCCGTTCGATGAAGACGGATTTCGCCAGGGACTGGCGCGGGCTCAGGGCGAGGACGGCGTGCTGCATGCCCTGTTCGAGGCACGCAGCCGGCATCTCTACCGCGGCTTGGCTGCCGAGCAGTTGGGCAGCTTCATCTCCGGGGTGTTGATCGGTGAGGAAGTGCGTGCCATGCGCGTTGCGCGCCCCGATCTCGAACGCCTGCTGTTGATTGGCGCCGAGGCTTTACGGCGCCCTTATACGCTGGCGCTGGAAACGGTCGGCCTCGAGGTAACGCCGCTGGATAGCGATGCGGCGACGCTCGCCGGGTTGGCAGTGATCGCCGAGCATCATCACACCCGATAACGCATTCAGCCCGCCAGGTGCTGTGATGGCATGCCCCGTTATGGTGCGCAAGATGCACCGTGACGGGGTATTTTTGTGTCTGTGTGGAAACCATGCACCGTAGCGGCACGTACTCGATCCCCCGCAGTCGGGTTTCTGCGAGCTGCTTGTCAGGGTATGGCATGATCCGTGCTACCTTCATCTGAAGAGCACCTTGCATGACCGCTGACGGCGGTCATGCGGCGCATTCCGTGACATGTGAGGCGGTGCCAAGGAGAGAAGGCTCATGACGCAGTCTGTTTCGCATACGCCGTGGCTGGTGTTCACCGATCTGGATGGCACGCTACTCGATCACGACAGCTATACGTGGCAGCCCGCTGCCGCCTGGTTGGCGCGGCTTGCCGAGGCCGGTGTCGCGGTCATCCCCACTACCAGCAAGACCCGTGAGGAACTGCTGGCCCTGCGCGATGAGCTGGGCCTAGCAGCGACGCCGTTCATCGCCGAGAACGGGGCGGTGATCGGCCTGCCCGCGCGTTGGCAACATGCGCGACTGGACCGCGACCCCGCCGCGCTGGATGGTTTGATCGTCAAGACGCCGTCGCTGGATATCGGCTTCATTCGGCGACGACTCGAGGTGCTGCGTGAACGGTTGGGCGTGCGCTTTCGCGGCATGGGCGAGTTGTCCCTCGACACGCTGTGCGAGTTGACTTCGCTGACCCCCGACAAGGCGCGTCAGGCGCAGGCGCGCGAGGGGAGTGAGCCCTTGCTGTGGGATGATGACGAGGCGGCCCTGGCACGCTTTCGTCACGCTCTGGAAAGCGATGGCTTGCGCCTCACCCGGGGCGGGCGTTTCTGGCATGTGATGGGCGCGGTCGACAAGGGCCAGGCGGTGCGCTGGTTGATCGAGCGTTATACGGCGCTGCGCGGTGTCAGGCCCGCTAGCGTGGGGCTGGGCGACGGTCCCAACGATGTCAGCCTGCTCGAGGCGGTCGATCATCCGATTCTGGTACATGGCAAGCACGAGGCAGTGGTGCACATCGCCGCAGGCATGACGCTCTATCGTACCCGACAGCCTGGCCCCGACGGCTGGGCCGAGGGCATCGCCGATTGGTGGCAGACCTGCATGGATGCGACGCCCGGAGACAAGACTTCCCAGGAGGGCACGTCACGATGAGCGATTTTTACCAGAACGGTATCGTTACCACTTTCCATAACCTGACCCAACGCCCGGTGGAAGCATTGGAAGCCGACCTGGTGCGGTTTTCCAAACGCCGGCCGATGGGCTTGATCCTGCCGTCGCTGTTCTCCGAACTCGAGGGACCGGCGCTATCGAACATCGTCGACGAACTGGCCCAGGTACCGTATCTCTCGGAGGTCGTGATCGGGCTGGATCGTGCCGACCGTGACCAGTTCCTGCGTGCCCGCGAATTCTTCTCGCGCCTGCCGCAGCATCACCGCATCCTGTGGAACGACGGGCCACGTCTGTCGACGCTGGATGCCGAGTTGAGTGCCCTCGACCTGGCACCGCAGGAGCCTGGCAAGGGGCGCAATGTGTGGTACTGCAGCGGATATGTGCTGGCCTCCGCGCGCACGGAGGCGGTAGCGCTGCACGATTGCGACATCCTCACCTATGACCGTGGCATGCTGGCGCGGCTGCTGTATCCGGTCGCTAACCCGCAGTTCAATTACGAATTCTGCAAGGGCTATTACTCGCGGGTGGCCGATAACAAGCTCAATGGCCGCGTGGCCCGCCTGATGGTGACGCCCCTGATTCGTGCGCTGAAGATGGTCTTCGGACCGCTGCCGTATCTGGAGTATCTGGACAGTTATCGCTACCCGCTCTCGGGGGAATTTTCGATGCGCTCCGATGTGCTCGACGGCATCCGCATTCCCAGCGACTGGGGCCTGGAGATCGGCGTGCTCTCGGAGGTGCACCGTAACCACTCGACCAAGCGGCTATGCCAGGTGGATATCGCCGATGCTTACGATCACAAGCATCAGCCCGTTTCCCAGGACGATCCCAGTGGCGGGCTCAATCGCATGAGCCTGGATATTGCCAAGGCTATGTTCCGCAAGCTGGCGACGCTGGGTGTGCCCATCCACTCTGAGACCTTTCGCACCATCAAGGCGACTTATTATCGTACCGCGCTGGATTTGATCGAAGCCTACGACAACGACGCGCGCATGAACGGCCTGTCGCTCGACCGCCACAGCGAGGAGCAGGCCGTGGAGCTTTTTACCGCGAACATACTCGAGGCAGGGGCGTCGTTTCTCGAGTCGCCTCGCGACAAGCCGTTCATCCCCAGTTGGAACCGGGTGGGGGCGGCGATCCACGACCTCAAGGAACGCATGTACGAGGCCGTGGAACTCGACAACCAGGGCCAGGTGTAAGCCTTCCAGGCACCTGGCTGTGTGTCACAACTCAGACGACGGGGTTGTTGGCCAGCACCTTGCGCAAAAAGCGTTGGGTGCGTTCGTCCCGAGGATTGGTGAAAAGCTCGTCGGGCGGGCCTTGCTCGATGATCCGACCTTCATCCATGAACACCACGCGGTCGGCGACCTCGCGGGCGAATTGCATCTCGTGGCTGACCACGATCATGGTCTGGCGCTCGAGAGCGAGCTGTTTCATCAGTGACAGCACCTCGTCGACCCATTCGGGATCGAGCGCCGAGGTGGGTTCGTCGAAGAGGATGACGTCGGCCTTGGCGGCCATCGCTCGGCCGATTCCCACGCGTTGCTGCTGGCCGCCGGAGAGCGATGCCGGGTATGCATTCGCCTTGTCCGCGAGACCGATGCGTTCGAGAATCTCGCGCCCTCGGACATGTGCCTCTGCCTTGGAGAGACCATCGACGACGATCATGCCTTCGCAGATATTGTCCAGTGCGCTCTTGTTGGCGAACAAGGCGTAGTTCTGGAACACGAATGCCGTGCGTCGACGCAGGGCCAGTATCTCCCGGCGGCTGGCGCGGGTCACATCGAGACTGAGGTCGCCCACTGTGAGCCGTCCGGCGTCGGGCGTTTCGAGATAATTGATGCAGCGCAGAAGGGTCGACTTGCCGGTGCCCGAAGGGCCGATGACGACGATGATCTCGCCCTGCTCCAGCGTCAGGTCGATATCCTCGAAGACGCTATGCGTGCCGAAGCGCTTGGTGATGCCGTGGAGTGCGATCATCGTTGATAGGCTCGGTTGAGTCGCTTTTCCAGCCGCCGTTGCAGCCACGACAGAATTTCCACCACGATCCAATAGATGATCGCCGCCAACAAGAACGCCTCGAAGTAGAGAAAGCTGCTGGCGGCTTCCTTCTGCGTAGCGCCCATGAGTTCGGTCACACCCAGGGTGAAGGCCAGTGAGGTAGACTTGATCATGTCGATGAAATAGTTCATCAGCGTCGGCGTAGCCACGCGTGTGGCCTGTGGAAGAATGATGCGACGCATCAGTTGCCCTTGGGTCATGCCGATGGACAGTGCCGCTTCTGTCTGGCTACGGTCGACCCCGACGATGGCGGCGCGGATCGACTCCGCCATGTAGGCGGAGAAGTGCAGGGTCAGCCCCAGGATGGTGGCCGTAATGCCGTTGATCGCGACCAGAAAGGTCAAGATTTGCGGCAAACCGTAATAGAACAGGAACAGCTGCACCAGCAGCGGTGTGCCGCGAAAAAAGGAGATGAACAGCATGGCCAGCGCATTGAGCCCCGGCGTTCGCTGCACTCTCACGACGGCCAGCAGGGAGGCCAACACCAATGCCGCGAGCATGCCGGCGCCGGCCATTTCCAATGTCAGCGGTAGATAGCCGAGTAAGATCGGCAACAACCCCAGCATGTAGTCGAGATCGAGAACGTGCATGATCGAGTCGCCTAAAAGCAGACGGCCGGGGCAAGCCCCGGCCGTTCAAATGAAGCGTGGTATCACGGCGTGGTGACATCGGTGCCGAACCACTTTTCGGAGATTTGCTTGAGCGTGCCGTTTTCGCGAAGCGCTTGCAGGGCTTCGTTGACGCGGTCGCGCAAGGCATGCCCGGCCTCATCATCGCGGAAGGGCAGGGCGTTCTCGATGCGCGAGAATGGCTGGCCGGCGAGCTCGAGCGGCAGGGGCTTGTCCTTGATGACCTGGGTGGCGCTGATGCGGTCCATGACGAAGGCATCGGCACGCCCCAAGGCGACGTCTTGCTCGATGTTCGATTCGTAGGTCTTGATGTCGATGTCATCGGCATAGGGCAGCTCACGCAACAGCTCTTCGTAGTTGGAGCCGAGGTTGACCGCGACGGTCTTGCCCTTGAGATTCTCGACACCCTGGATGGCGTCGTTGCCCTTGCGTATCACCACCTGGGCACCGTCGTAGACGTACGGCTCGGTGAAGACGTACTTGTCCTGACGTTCGGGGGTGATGGTGATCTGGTTGGCGATGGTGTCGATCCGCTTGGCGTCGAGCATGCCGGCGAGTCCCGAGAAGCTGGCGGTAACGAACTCGACATCGTCGCCGGTTTGCTCGCCCACGGCATTCATGACGTCGACTTCGAAGCCCTTGAGTTCGTCCTGCTCGACGAAGGTGAAGGGATAGTAACCGCCGGACATCCCCACGCGCAGGGTATCGGCATGTGCGGTGAGGGCGGTCGCACTCAAGGCGAGTCCCGCCAGGGCATACTGCATGAAGTGGCGCAACGACATGATTGGCTCCTGCATAAGCGCGAAAACGATCGTTTGGGGATTGTCATAATGACGCGACCCCAGTGTATAGCGCTAGTGTAGCCTAACTAGTGCAATTGAGAATAATGAATCAATTTTATATTCCTTTTAGTTTTTCTGCATCCCCGCCAGCGCTGCCATAGCCACTGCTATTCATTAAGTAGACGCCTTATGACGCGCCATCATGATGTGCTTCTTTATATGGACAAATAGTCTAACGTTAGAACTAAAAATATATTAGACTGTGATGACCGTTCACATATTCATGGAGGCGACAGCAGACCAGATGAAAACCTTTGCCTTATCACGCGGCCAAGGCGCTGGCCAGCCGGATGTCGCTGGCTTCTTCGACCCTCGCACGTTCAGCATTCAGTACGTCGTCAGCGATCCCGCCACACGCCGTTGCGCGATCATCGATCCGGTGCTCGACTTTGATGAGAAATCCGGCGTTACCGCGACCCATCAGGCCGATGAGCTTTTGGCCTACATCGAGCGCGAAGGACTCGGCGTCGATTGGGTTCTGGATACCCATCCGCACGCGGATCACTTTTCCGCAGCACGCTATCTGCATGAACAGACCGGCGCACCCACCGCCATCGGTCGACCGGTGACTCAGGTGCAGGCGCTGTGGAAGGAAATCTACAACTGGCCGGACCTGAAGGACGACGGTAGCCAGTGGGATCATCTGTTCGGCGAAGGAGATACCTTCACGCTGGGCGAGGTCGATTGCCGGGTGATGCATTCGCCGGGCCATACGCTGGCCTCGATCACCTACGTGATCGGCGATGCCGCCTTCGTTCACGACACCCTGTTTCAGCCCGACTTCGGTACCGCCCGCGCCGACTTTCCCGGCGGGAGCGCACATCAGCTATGGCACTCGATCCAGGCGATCCTGGCCCTGCCTGACGAGGCGCGCCTGTTCACCGGTCACGACTACATGCCCGACGGCCGCGAACCGCAGTGGGAAAGCACCGTGCGCGAGCAGCGTGAGCACAACAAGCATCGGCTCGGCGAGAGCAGTGAAGCCGAGTACGTCGAGCTGCGCAACCGCCGCGACAGCGAGCTGCCCATGCCGAAGCTGATCCTGCACGCGTTGCAGGTCAATATTCTTGGTGGGCGTCTGCCGGAGCCGGAAGCCAACGGCAAGCGCTATTTAAAATTCCCACTCGACGCCCTGGAGGGGGCCGCGTGGGAGTGACGATGCCTCATGCCAGGGCATTGAACGAAGGAGCCTCCATGCACGTATTGCTCATCGAAGACGACGAACTGGTCGCCACCGGTATCCGTGCGGGACTGGAAAGCCATGGCTGGGCGGTGGATCGCGTGGCGACAATGGCGGCGGCGCGTCATGCGCTGCATACCTTGAGCAGCGATATCGTGGTACTCGACCGCGGCCTTCAGGACGGCGATGGCCTGTCGTTGGTCGGCGAATGGCGCAGTCGGCGAGCATGGTCGCGGGCCTGATGGCGCGATTGCCTGAGGGTACCTGGGCGGCCGACGAGACACACCTTCAGGTCGCGCAACGCGTGAAGGGCGATGCGGCTCGCGAGGCCGTGTCACATGCTGAGCAGGGCGCCGCGCGCTTGGCCACCACACTCGATCAATTGCTGGCCCTGGCACGTATCGAGGGAGCCAGGGCGCGGCACGAGACAGAAGACGGCGCGTCGGTGGCCGATATCGTCCGCAGTGCCGTGCGCGATACGCAAGCGTCTGCGCGCATCGACGTTCCGGCCACACTCCCGGATGCGTACGTGGGGGTGCCGCTGGAACTGGCTACGGATGATCAGGGGCGTGGCGAACCCATGACTGCCCGCATTTTTTCCTCGTCTGGCATCCCTTGTGCGACCTCCAGCTTGCCGTCCTGACGGTAGATGATCGCCGGTGTTCCACGCAGCCCCAACGAGCGCATGAGAGTATTGTTGTCCTGGACCTGCTGCTCGATGTCCGCCGGTTGCGCGGAAGGCGCGACCTCATCGCCGCGATTGTGTGCCGTGAAAGCCTCGGCGGGATTGTCGGCGCCCAGCAGGGTGGCCGCCTTGGCGGGACTATCGGACTTGAGAACGCCGATCATGATGTGATGCAGCTTGACGTCACCGGCCTCCACCCAGGGGCGCGCGGCTTCCCAGAAGCGTTTGCAGTATGGGCAGTTGGGGTCGGTGAAGACATACACCGTGCGTTGGGCTTGGGCATCGCCGTCGAGAATCCAGTGACTGTCCTCGAGGCGCTGCCATAAAGCATCGTCTTGCGGGCCCTTGACCAACTCATCGAGCGGCTCGCTGGAGAGATTGTTGCCCTCGGCATCGACGAGGTTGCCGACGATGGCGTGCTGGCCGTTCTGGGTCACATAGATCGCCACCGGCTGGCCTTGTGCGCTGGCAGCATAACCGGTGAGGCCATCGGGGGCCTCGAAGCGTTCATGTATCGTCAACCCTTGGTCGACGAGCGCTTCGACCGGCGCGGGAAGGTCGTCAGGCTGGGCCCAAACGGGAAAAGTGATCAGAGAGAGGGCGGTGACGAGCCCCAGGCGTGGACCGCAAGATGTCAGGGACATGCGCATTCTCCTACTGTGGTGAAGCCAGGCGTGACAAGGCGTGTGTCAGGGTGGCCTGCGAGAGTTCGCCGAAATGCGTGTCGGCCAGGTGGCCGTCGGCGTCATAGAACAAGGTGGTGGGCATTGCCTGGGCGCCGACGTACTCTCCGAGCGCCAGCGCCTCGTCGCGTAGTACGTTATCGAGCTTGAGGGACTCGTTGTCCAGATAGTGACGGACGGCCTGGCGGGACTCGCCCTGATTGACGAACATGAAGGTGACATCGTTGCGACGCTGTTGTGTGTCGGCGAGCAGCGGCATTTCGCGCCGGCAAGGTGGGCACCAGCTCGCCCAGAGATTGACTACCAAGGGTTGGGCGTCGTGCAGCGCAGGGAGGTCGGTGGTGGCGCCGTCGAGCGTGGCCAGCGGCGTCTCGGGCAAGGCGGCGCGGTTGCCATCATCGGACTGAACCAGGGCGTAGGCCGCCACTCCCCAGGTGAGGACGCCGGCCAGCAGTGCGGCACACAAGGCGTGGCGTTGGCGTGGCGCACGCCACAAACGCCAGCCGCTGTAGGCCAGTGCGGTGATGCCTGCGCCGAGCGGGTCGAAACCACGATCGCGGATGTCGAGCATCGCCCAGATAGAATCGTAAGCGTCCCAATAGCGCACGATGAACACTAGACGCGCGCCAACCAGGGCGACGAAAACCAGTGTAAAAAGGGTGTCGCTGACGCCGATGCGTCGTCGACGCCCGACCAGGGCACCGATGACGATGGCGACGACCAATGCGAAGACAAGCAGCAATTGGCCTAAGCTGACCGCCAGGGGGCCAAGGGCCAGACTGCGGTCGAGAGCCGTCATGCGTCGTCTCCTGCGCGGGTCGTGCCTTTCACCCGCTCAAGGCGTTCGAGAAAATCTTCCGCGCTCAATTCACCCACGATGCGGTTGTCTCGACGTTCGCGGCCATCGGCGCCGTAAAGCATCAGCGTCGGAGGACCGACCACGCTGAGGGCCTGCATGATGGCCTGGTCGTCGGCGTCGTTATCGGTCACGTCGATGCGCAGAAGTTGCACGTCTTGCAGTGCCGCTTGCACGCGTGCATCGCCGAACACTTCTTCCTCTATGACCTCGCAACTGATGCACCAGTCGGCGGTGAATTCCACCAGTGTGCGACGTTGCTGTGCCGCTGCTTCTTCGAGACGCGCGTTCAACGCGTCACGATCCTCAACGCTCTCGAAGCTGAGTGCCGAGGAGGTCTCGGTGATTTGAGAGTCGCCGCCGCCGGTGAAACCCGCCAATGGCCGCAGCGGATCATGTTGACCCCCCGCCGCGCCGACGAGCATGAGAATTCCCCACACGCCGAAGAGCATGGCCAGACTACGCCCCAATACCCGCAACGCGTCGTGCAGTGCGTGTGCCGTCGTCCAACTGGCTTGAGCCAAACCGATGAGCAGGGCGCCCCAGGCGGCCATCTCCATTGCGGGGGGCAGAATGCGCGCCGCGAACCACACCGCCATGCCTAGCAAGACGAAACCGAATATCGCTCGGACCCGATTCATCCACGGCCCCGGGCGGGGTAGAACGTGCGGGCCCAGCAGGCCGACCGCCAGCAAGGGCGCTCCCATGCCGAGTCCCAGGGCCCACAGTGCCAGGCCGCCGTGCCAGGCATTGCCGCTTTCGGCGATGTACAGCAATGCACCGGCCAGAGGCGCCGTCATGCATGGCCCGACCAGTAACGCCGAGAGCACGCCCATGATCGCGGCACCCTTGATTCGCCCGCCGCGTTGGCGTTCCAGGCGTGCATCGAGCCGTGTACGCAGGCCTTGGGGTAGCGTCAGACCGAACACGCCGAACATCGCCAGGGCCAGCAGCACGAAGAGCACGGCGAAGCTGGCAATGAAGGCGGGAGCCTGGAAGAGCATCTGCAGGTTGGCGCCGGCCAGAGCCGCCGCGACGCCCAGCACCGCATAGGTGGTGGCCATGGGCAGGATGTAGGCAAGCGAGAGCATGGCGCCGTCACGCATTCGCGGGCGGCCATCGCGCGTGGCGCCGACGATGAGACTGGAAAGGATCGGCACCATGGGCAGCACGCAGGGCGTGAAGGTCAGCAGCAAGCCCATGCCGAAGAAGGCCAGCAGAACCCAGCCCAAACGGGCATCGGCGAGCTGGGCCGCGAGGCGCTGATCGTCTGCTTGAGAGGTCTCGTCCGAAGAAGTGTCGTCTGAAGAAGAGGTGTCGCTTTTGCTTGCAGTATTATCGGTAGCGGCTCCGATTTGTGAAGACGTGTCGCTCGCGCTGTTCGTATTGTTTGCGGTATCCGTCGCCTCGACGGGGGCGAGTGTTTCGGCATCGAAGGTCCGGTGTTGTGGGGGATAACACAGTCCGGCTTCGGCGCAGCCTTGCCAGGTCAGCGTCACCTGCTCGGCATCGCCTAGCGCGGCGCGCAATGCCACCTGGTGATGGTAGACCTCCGAGCGACCGAAATAGTCGTCCTCGATGATCTCGCCCTTGGGCAGGTCGACCTCCACCGGGCCTTCGTCCGTCTCGACGCTGAAGCGATGCCGATAAAGATAGTATTCGGGAGCGATGTCCCACTCGGCGGTAAGCGTGTCGTCATCGCGAGATACCGACAGCGAGAAGGCTTGCTCGGCGGAGAGAAAATCGTCCTGGCTGGCAAACGGCGACTCGGCGAGGGCCGGCGTAGCGAAGACGAGCATGAGCGTGGCCACACAGGCCGTGAGCCTGAGGCTGAAGGAGCGAAAATGGCATACTGGCCGGCGCGAGTCGTGAGTCATGACAGTCCATACGGGTGACGAGATGGCGCCTAGCATAACGGCACGGGATTAGCTGAGCATTAATAGCAATGCAGGTCGGTATATCATGACGCTTGCCAAGCGAGCGGCAACGCGCTGAAGTGGTGTGATTACAATCTGTGGAGGGGGCGACATGACGACAGGCTGGGACAATTGGATATCACGGCAGCCGCCGAGTGCCACACCAGCGCCCATCGACGACGCGCCGCTCGCCGGGCAAGAAGAAGCCCAATGGTTGCCGCTGGCGCATGGCACCTACCGGGCGCTGTTCCAGTGGACGACGCCTAGTGCTCAGGGCGCCATGGCCAATGCCGGTCTGCTGCGCGCCGTGCGTGCGGTAAACCTGTTCGCGGCGGCCGACGTGCCCGTCGAGCGTCGTCATATGATCGTCCTCGTCTCCGGGGCGGCGACGCCGTGCCTTCTCGAGGATACCGCCTATGCGCGCCATTACGGACTGCCGGCCGACTCGAACAATCCCAACCGTGTGTTGATCGAGGCGCTCCAGCGCGAAGGCGTTGGCGTCATGGTGTGTCTACAGGCCTGGCACGGACAGGGATTCGCCCGCGACGCTCTGCTGGCCGATATCGAGCTGGCCCAGTCCAGCATGACGGTGGGCATTGCGCTGCAGAACGCCGGCTTCGCGCTGGTGGCAGTCTGACACTACCCGTATTGCCATTCGCTCATTTCAAGACTCCCGTGAGGTGTTTGATGGCACCGAAGGTGGCGATGCCTACACCGGTCATGGCCAACGAGCCGAGGACGTGCACGGCGATGCCCGACAATGCCATGAGATAACGCCCGGCCTGCAGGTTGGTGAACATCTCGGCGGAAAAGGTTGAGAAGGTCGTCAATGCCCCTAGAAAGCCGGTCACCACGAACAGGCGCCACTCCGGCGAGAGGTGCGGCAGTTGGGCGAAGACGGCAATGGCGATGCCGATCAGCCAGGCGCCCAGCCAGTTGGCGGCCAGGGTGCCGGGGGGGATCGCCGGGAACAGGGCGTTGAGCCATATCCCAAGCAGCCAGCGCAGGTTAGCGCCGAGCGCAGCACCGGCGCCGATCGCCACGATGGATAACCACATGCGTTCAATTCCTCGCAATTGAGAATTGTCATCGAGGTGCGCGTGCCGGGCGGCTTGCAAAAAAAGGGGAACCGCGATACCTGCGCACGACGCACCTCGGGTGCGTTGGCAGGCATCATTAGCGCTGGCGGGGATGCGTCGGCGGTGTAGTGCCGGACCAGGCGGTTTGTCGCGATAGACGCTTTTTTCGAGCGCCGATAGCGACAGGAGGAATGCCATCTCCATGTTTACTGTAACCAGCGCCGGACCTATCGGCAAGCCTCAGGATGTCGGGGCGCCAGGCCGTTGCACCAGCCACAGGCTGCGATACGGACGTAGCTCACGCGGGGCCTGCGCATCCCAAGGAGCATCGGCGAGCAGGTCGTACCAACCGTCTTCGTCAAGATCGGGCAAGGACAGTGGCTGGCGTTTGTCGGTGACGTTGTAGACCGCGAGGAGGCGGCGCCCATCGGCCAGCGGACCTCGCTGTACGGCGAAGAGTGTTGGCGGGGTGTCGAGAATGCGCTGTTCTACCTCGGGGTGAAAGCAGGGCTCCTGGGCGCGCAGCTTGAGGCGCCGCCGCAAGGCCATGAACACCTCGCGCGTGGGCGTGTTGCGACTATCGAGGAGTTCGTCCAGGGCTTCCTTCTGCCAACGCCGACGGTTGATGGTGCGCAATTGTCCGCTGCGCTCTACGCCTTCGTGGTCGTTGAGTGTGGCGGTCAGGCAGTGGAAATAGATGCCCGGTACGCCCTGCAACGCGAGCATCAAATGCTGGCTGCACAGAAAACGCTCCACCTGCCAGGGGTCGGCGCCGCGACGTGTGCCGCGTAGCGCATCGAAGTAGGTGATGTTGACCTCGTAAGGCGTGTCCTTGCCATCGGCGTTGGCCTTCATGCTCACATATCCGCCGAAGCGGTGCATGAGCTCGAGCATGGCCTCGATCTCGTGGGGCGGTAACAGCCCTTCCAGCGCGCGCACGCCGATCCCGTCGTGGCTAGCAGTGAAGTTGAAATAGGTGCAGCCGGACGGCAGCGCGGGGAGGCTGCGTGCCCAGGCTTCCAGCGCCGTGGCATCACCGCTGGTGAGCGTATGCACCAGCAGTGGCGGCAGCGTGAACTGATAGATCATGTGCGCTTCGTCGGGCTGTGCGGGCACGTCCGACGTGGTGGCATCGTCGAGGCGTTCGAGGCCGAAGTAGCTCATGTTCTCGCGGTGCGGCACGTTGGTTTCGGTGATCAGCAGCGTGCCGGGGGCGAGATAGTCGAGCACGGCGCGCAGCAGCCGTACCACGGCGTGAGTCTCCGGCAGGTGAATGCACGAGGTGCCGATTTCCTTCCACAGATAGGCGATGGCATCGAGACGGATGATGCGCGCGCCTTGCTCTACGTAGTAGAGCATGATGCCGATGAACTCGATGAGTACATCGGGATTGGCGAAGTTGAGGTCGATCTGGTCTTCGGAAAATGTCGCCCACAGATAGCGTGTCCCGCGGCGCGTGGAGACTGGCACCAATAGCGGCGAGCTGCGGGGCCGGGTGACCTGCGACAGGTCGGTGTTCGGGTCCATTTCGATGAAGTAGTCGCGTCCCGGCTGGGTGCCGGCCAGGTAGTCGACGAACCACAGTGACTCCCGCGAGACATGATTGATGACCAGGTCGACCATCAAATCCCCGTGGCGTGTCAGGCGACGGATGTCTTCCCAGTCGCCGAGTGCCGGATTGACCTCGCGATAATGGATCACCGAGAAGCCATCGTCGCTGCTCCAGGGGAAGAAGGGCAGCACGTGAACGCCGCTGAAGGTATCCGCGAGGCGTGTCTCGAGAAACTCGTCGAGCACTTGCAGCGGTGGCCGCTCGCCGTCGAGCAGTAGATCGCCGTAAGTGATCAGTACCTGGTCGCGCTCGCTCCATAATGGACGCGAGCGTTCGGGGATGGCACCACGTTGGTGCGATATCAGGCGCAGCAGGCGGCGTAGCACTTCATCGGCACGTGGCCCGTAGATCTCGTTCAGGCGCGCCTTGGCGCGTGCGGTGAAATCGGCTTCATCAAGCTCGGTCTGCGGGGTTGGGGAGATGGGGTGGGGCATCGAGGGTCCTCGTGAGAATCGGTGGCTCGCACGTCGACATTGTCGTTGCTGTTGCAGGAGTCGTGCCATACGCGACACGCCGGCGGATGGCCGGCGTGTACGGACGCGGCAAGGTCACTTCTTCACGATGCGGTAAAGTCCCAGCAGGATGATGGCGCCGAGCACAGCGATGACGAAACTGCCGAGGTTGAAGCCATCCACCGAGCCGAATCCCAGCGCGGTGCCGACCCATCCTCCGACGATGGCCCCGAGGATCCCGATGATCATGGTGATGATCATGCCACCGGGGTCGCGCCCCGGCATGATCAGTTTGGCGACGATGCCGGCCAGTAGGCCGAAGACGATCCATGCGATGATGCCCATTGGCTTATCTCCTAGGCGATTCCTTGAAAGCATGCTCTTGGCGTGCGCGAGAGCGCGAAAACGCAAGCAGCCCCATGAGCTTGGCTGGCCTGGCGGCAGTGCGCAAGCGAGTTTCCGCGCGGCGCGGGGAAGGCTACAATGTTGGACAATCTCGATGATCACGACTCATTCTCGATACTCAACCGCGGACGCGCCACGATGCACTGCCCCTTTTGTGGAAAGTACGACACCAAGGTGACCGATTCGCGCCTCGTGGCCGAGGGGGACCAGGTGCGTCGGCGCCGCCAGTGCAATGACTGCGGCGAGCGCTTTACCACCTACGAGACGGCGGAACTGGTCATGCCCCGCGTGATCAAGGGCGATGGCTCGCGAGAAACCTTCGATGAACGCAAGTTGCGCGCCGGCATGCTGCGGGCATTGGAGAAACGCCCGGTCAGCGCCGAATCCATCGAAGCGGCGGTCGAGCGTATCCGCCAGCGCCTGCGCGCCCGTGGTGAGCGTGAATTGGAGGCGCGTGAGATCGGCGAGGAGGTCATGCGCTCGCTGAAACGCCTCGATCAGGTCGCTTACATCCGTTTCGCTTCCGTTTATCGACGCTTCCAAGACCTCGACGAGTTTCGCGCCGAAATCGATCGTCTGGCGCAAGAGCCCAGCTTTGTGCCCGACGATAACGATCAACGCTGATCACGTACCGACTCGAATCGCTCACGGAGTGACCATGACACAGGACACCGCAGCGTCGGTGCTATCTCACGAAGCGTGCATGGCAAGCGCGCTCAAGCTCGCCCGGCGAGGGTGGTATACCACCCATCCCAACCCACGCGTCGGCTGCGTGGTGGTATGTGAGGGGCGCATCGTCGGGGAGGGCTATCATGCACGTGCCGGTGAGCCTCATGCCGAGGTACACGCCTTGCGTGCCGCTGGCGAGGCGGCGCGGGGCGCTACGGTTTATGTCACGCTGGAGCCTTGTTCGCACCACGGTCGCACGCCGCCGTGTGCCCAGGCGCTTATCGACGCCGGCGTGGGCCGTGTCGTGGTCGCCATGGTGGATCCCAACCCGCAGGTGGCCGGGCGCGGCGTGGCCATGCTGCGTGAGGCGGGCATCGAGGTCGAGGTGGGCTGCCTGGAGGCCGATGCCGAGGCGCTCAATGTCGGTTTCGTCAAGCGCATGCGCGAGGGGTTGCCATTCGTGCGCCTGAAGATGGCGATGAGCCTGGACGGTCGTACCGCCATGGCTAGCGGCGAGTCGCAATGGATTACCGGCGAGCGGGCGCGTACCGAGGTGCAACGCTTGCGGGCGCGCTCGAGCGCGGTGATGACCGGGGTCGATTCGGTGATTTTCGACAACTCGCGCCTCACGGTGCGTGCCGCGCAGCTCGAGCTGGATGATGCTGAAGCGATCGCCGAGCGCCAGCCCCTTCGTGTCGTGGTCGATTCGCGGCTGCGCTTGCCGGTGGCGGCGGCGTGCTTGCGCGAGCCGGGGCGCACCCTGGTGGCGACCGTCTCGCGGGATGAGACGCGCCGCGCGCCGCTGGAACAAGCCGGGGCGGAGGTGCTCGTGCTGCCCGAAGCGGCCGAAGGGCGCGTCGATCTACGTGCCCTGCTGGCGCATCTGGCCGCGCGCGAGCAATGCAACGAAGTGCTGCTCGAAACCGGCGCGACGCTGGCCGGGGCCATGCTCGATATCAACGCCATCGATGAGATGCATCTGTTCGTGGCGCCGACGTTACTGGGGGGTGAGGCGCGGCCGCTATTTGCGTTGCCGGGGCTCGAGCGCATGGCCCAGCAGCGTCCGTTGCAAATCGACGACATCCGCGCCGTGGGGCGCGATTGGCGGATTGTTGCGCGACCGCACGCGCGCGAGCGTGCGGCGTCTGACGACGTCTGAATCGTCATTCGCCTGGGTGTTGCTACTGGCGCGCAAGCGCGCTTGCAGGTACTCTGGGCGCCGACCTGACTGGGTGTCGAAGAGCGACGACGCCCGCGTCGTGACACCACGACACATCTTATGACGGCGCCGATGACAAGACCGCACCGGCGTACGAGACGAGCATCGGAGACACCATGGCGCTTTCATCCAAACAGGGCTTGGCCTCCATCGAAGCCATTGTCGAAGACATTCGTCAAGGCAAGATGGTTATACTCATGGACGATGAGGATCGCGAGAACGAAGGCGATATCATCATGGCCGCCGAGTGCGTCGAGGCCGAGCACATCAACTTCATGGCCCGTCATGCGCGGGGCTTGATTTGCCTGCCGATGACCCGTGAGCGCTGCGAGCGTCTCGAGTTGCCGTTGATGGTGCGCGACAACGGCTCCGGCTTCGGCACCAAGTTCACCGTCTCTATCGAGGCAGCACGTGGTGTCTCCACGGGCATTTCCGCCTCCGATCGCGCGCGCACCGTGCGCGCTGCGGCGGCACGCGATGCCGTCGCAGCGGATATCGTTCAGCCTGGGCATATCTTTCCGCTGATGGCTGAGCCGGGTGGCGTGCTGCGCCGTGCCGGGCATACCGAAGCCGCCTGCGATCTGTCGGCCATGGCCGGTTTCGAGCCGAGCGGCGTGATCTGCGAGGTGATGAACGACGATGGCAGCATGGCGCGCCGCGACGAGCTGGAGCGCTTTGCTGTCGAGCACGGTATCAAGGTCGGCACGATCGCTGATTTGATCCACTACCGGATCCACCACGAGCGTACCGTCGAGGAAGTCGAACGCACGGTCGTCGACACGGCATTCGGTGAGTTGACGCTGCACGTCTTCCACGACCGGATTCAGAACGCTCATCATCTGGCGCTGGTGAAAGGCGCGCCGCACAGCGAGACGCCGACCACCGTGCGCGTGCATATCGCTGATACGCTGCGCGATCTGCTGATGCTGAGCAAGCCGGAGAGCCACAGTTGGACGGCGTCCAGCGCCTTGGCGCAGATCGCCGAAGCCGAGTCCGGGGTCTTCGTGCTGCTCGACGATGGTCGGCCGCGTCTCGATCTCAAGGATCAGCTCGATGTGTTGCTGGCGCGTAAACCGGCGCCGCGCTCGAGTGCCTCCGACGGTGCCGGCAATTACCTGACTATCGGCACCGGATCGCAGATTCTGCGCCAATTGGGCGTCGGACAAATGCGCCTTTTGAGCTCGCCGTGGAAGTTTTCCGCGTTGTCCGGCTTCGACCTCGAAGTCGTCGAACGCGTGGGTGGCGATACCCCCGAGAGCGACCAGCCGGTAGAATAAGTCTTTCATTCATTCGTATGCCGGGCCCATGGGCGCCGGCGGCCGCGCGTGCCGGTGAAGAAAATCGCTTCTCGGCGGTAGGTAGTACCACGCGCCGTGATGAAGTAAGTGATCGCTTCACTGGCATGCACTGACATAGCTGATATATCGTGCGCGAAGTATCGCGCATTCAGACCCGGGATTTGACAATGCAACCGATCTCTCAAGTCGAGGGTGGCTACACCGATGTCGATGGCCGTTATGTCATCGTCGTGGGCCGCTTCAATCATCATGTGGTCGATAGCTTGGTAGAAGGGGCGGTGGACAGCCTCGTTCGCCATGGCGTGGACGAAGAAAACGTCGATATCATTCATGTTCCTGGCGCCTGGGAACTGCCATTGGCCGTCAAGCGGGCCGTGCAGGTACTCAAGCCTCACGCCGTCATCGCCCTAGGGGCAGTGATTCGCGGGGGAACGCCGCATTTCGACTACGTGGCGGGCAATTGCAACAGTGCCATGAGCAGTCTGCAGTTGGAGCTTGAGACCCCCATCGCCAACGGCGTATTGACGGTCGATTCCATCGATCAGGCGATCGAACGTGCCGGCACCAAGGCGGGTAACAAGGGCGCCGAGGCGGCGATGGCAGCGATGGAAATGGTCTCGCTGTTCAAACGCATGGGAGGCGAGGCATGAGTCAATCGCCCCGTGATGCGACCCCGGCCCAGCAAGCGCGCCGCGCGGCGCGTGAACTGGCGGTGCAGGGACTCTACCAATGGCAGATGACCGGCAAGTCGATCACGGCGGTGGAGTCGGAGTTTCGCGCGCAAATCGCTGATGAAGATCTCGAGGATCACGAAAATTGGCACAAGGTCATGGGCATTGCCGATCTAGCGCTGTTTCATGAGCTGTTGCACAACGTGGCCGGCGACCGCGAAGCCATCGATAAAACCATCGCGCCGTTGCTCGACCGTCGCCTCGAGGATCTTGACCGCATCGAGCTAGCGATTCTTCGCCTAGGCGCCTATGAGCTCAAATATCGCCTCGAAGTGCCGTATCGCGTGGTGATCAACGAAGGCATCGAACTGGCCAAGGGCTTCGGTGCTACCGATGGCCACAAGTACGTCAACGGTATTCTCGACAAGCTGGCGAGTCGCTTGCGGAGTACCGAGGTCGCTGCGCGCCGGCGTTGACATGTTGGCTGAATTCGACATTATCGCGCGTTATTTCTCGACGCCCGATCAGTCCTCGTCAGGCGCCGGCATTACGCTGGGGCCGGGTGACGACTGTGCGCTGCTAAGCCCTGCCGCGGGGACTGAGATTGCCATGAGCGTGGATACCTCGGTGGCCGAGGTACATTTTCCTGGTGATGCGCCGCCCGAGGCAATCGGGCATCGGGCACTGGCGGTGGCGCTTTCCGATCTAGCCGCGATGGGAGCGCGACCGCGCGGCTGTCTGATGGCTTTGACGCTGTCGCATGCCGAGCCCGCGTGGCTGGAGCGCTTCGCTCACGGGTTTCGCGAACTTGGCCGCCGTATGTCGACGCCGTTGATCGGCGGTGACGTCACGCGTGGTGCTTTGTCCATCGCCGTCACGGTGGTCGGCGATGTGCCTGCTGGTCAGGCGCTGCGGCGCAGCGGCGCGATGCCGGGAGAGCGCTTGGCGGTGACCGGGGCGCTGGGTGGCGGCCACGGCGGCCTACGCATCTGGCAGGCCGGTGGCAGTGATCTCGAGGATCCGCTGCTGGCGGCTTACTTGACGCCAACGCCTCAGCTTGATGCAGGTCTTGCCCTGCGGGGGTTGGCCTCGGCGGCACTGGATGTTTCCGATGGCCTGCTGGCCGATCTCGGCCACCTTTGTCATGCCTCGGGTGTGGGCGCCAACCTCGACCCGGCGCGGATTCCCCTGGCGCCGACGCTGGAAATGACGTTAGGCAGCGAAGGCGCCTTGCATGCCGCGCTCAGCGGTGGGGACGATTATCAGCTTCTGGTCAGCGTGCCCGATACGGCCTGGGAAGCTGCTCAGCGGCGCTGTACCGATTGTGATGTCACCCTGACCGAGATCGGACGCGTCGTCGCCGAGCCCGGTATCAGCGGGATTCCCGAGACAATGAAGGGCGCAGGATGGCAGCATTTCACGGGAGGCGGGCCATGAATCGCTCACCGCGCAGTGTCTGGCGTAACCCGGCTCATTTCCTGGCGTTTGGCCTGGGGAGTGGGGCGATCCCTTTCGCGCCGGGTACCTTCGGTACATTGGCCGCCATTCCGTTCTATTGGCTGTTGTCGGCGCTGCCTCTCGATTGGTACCTGGGACTGATGGGCGTGGCCTCGATCCTGGGCATCTGGTTATGCGAAAAGACCTCGCGCGATCTGGGCGTTCACGATCATTCCGGGATTGTCTGGGACGAGTTCGTGGGATATTGGCTGACCATGGCGGCAGTTCCCTTTTCGTGGGAAGCGGCGTTATGGGGCTTCGTGGTGTTTCGCATGTTCGACATCATCAAGCCGTGGCCGATTCGTTGGGTGGACCGCCACGTGGCCGGGGGCTTCGGGATCATGTTCGATGACGTGCTTGCCGGCGTGTACGCCTGGAGCACTATGCATTTATGGTTCTGGCTGCATTAGGCATTGTTCGAAAAGTGACTGTGCTCACGCTTGCTATTACGTATGTGGTGTCATGAAAAAGCGCCTCGATCCATCGGATCGAGGCGCTTTGCGTAGAATGTTGCGTATTTTATGCCACCGGCGCTGTGGCGGGCTGCGCATCGGCGAGCTTGAGCGTAGTGTGCGTGCGGTGACGCACGTCGCGCAGTAGCTGGCCGTTGTCGGCCAAGGTGTCGGCGCGCGCGGGCACGAGCTCGTGCAGACGCTGTTGCCAGGCATCGCTGGCAAACTTCTCGGGGAAGCACTGTTCGACGAGATTGATCATGATCGAGGCGGCGGTGGAGGCGCCTGGCGAGGCACCAAGCAGTGCCGCGAGCGAACCATCGCTGGCCGCCACGACCTCGGTGCCGAATTGCAGAACGCCGCCTTTTTCGGGGTCTTTCTTGATGACCTGGACACGCTGGCCGGCGACTTCGAGGCGCCAGTCCTCAGTTTTGGCCGTGGGATAGAAGGCGCGCAGCTCGTCGACGCGCTGCTCATGAGAGAGCCGAACCTGGTCGATCAAGTATTTGACCAAGCTGAAGTTATCACGCGCCACCGAGAGCATGGGGCTCAGGTTGGAGGAGCGCACGGATCTCGCCAGGTCCATGATCGAACCGGTTTTCAGGAACTTGGTGGTGAAGCCGGCGAAGGGTCCGAACAACAGCGAGGGTGTGCCGTCGACGTTGCGCGTATCCAGATGGGGCACCGACATCGGCGGCGCGCCAATGGGGGCCTTGCTGTAGACCTTGGCATGATGCTGGGAGACGACCTCAGGCTTGTCGCAACGCAACCATTGGCCGCTGACCGGGAAACCCGCGTAGCCCTTGCCTTCGGGGATGCCGCTTTTCTGCAGCAGATGCAGTGAGGCACCACCGGCGCCCAGAAACACGAAGCGTGCACGCAGGGTACGCTTGGTGTTGTCGTTGCCTGCGACTTTTAGGGTCCAACTGCCATCGTCGTTACGGTCCAGGTCCTCGACCGTCTGGCCCGTGCTGATGCGTACCTGCTCGTCGGGCGCTTCCTCGAGCCGGGTGAGGAGTTGGCGGGTCAGAGCGCCGAAGTCGACATCGGTGCCGCCGGCGACGCGCGTTGCGGCCAACGGTTCGTCGCCCTCGCGCCCGTCCAGCAATAACGGCGCCCATTGGTCGATGACGCTGCGTTCCTCGGTGTATTCCATGCCTTCGAAACATGGGTGCTCGCGCATGGCATGGTAGCGATCACGCAGGAAGCGGACGTCGTCTGCGCCGCGTACGAAGCTCATGTGTGGTACCGGATGGACGAAGCGCGCCGGGTCGCCAAGATTGCCCTTTTCGACCAAGTAGCTCCATAGCTGCTTGGATTCCTCGAACAGGGTGTTGGTGTGGATGGCCTTGTCGAGGACGATCGAGCCATCCTCGGCGCGGGGGGTGTAGTTGAGTTCGCACAAGCCAGCGTGACCGGTGCCGGCGTTGTTCCAGGCAAACGAGCTTTCGCTGGCAGTGGTGTCGAGGCGTTCGATGATCTCGATGCGCGCCTCCGGCTCCAACTCGTGAAGCAGTGTCGCGAGCGTGGCGCTCATCACGCCTGCACCCACGAGTACGATGTCTACTGACTCATCCATATGCGTGCCAACCATTCACATAGCCCTTGAAAAGGTGCGTCGGTCAGCCGGCGAACGACGTCTCGAACTGCGACCGGCGCGATGGAATTATGAGCGCATTATAACGCTTTTGACGCGGAAATACTGCCTTCCCAAGCCTGACATTATGACTAATGACAAAGCCATAAGGGATCCCTTTGGCGTGCTATAAATGCGCGACTTGGTCGGTGCGCTCTCAATCACGCAGGCTGATGATGCGCCAGCCGCGTTGCTCGGCGGCCTCGCGCAGGGCATCGTCGGGGTCGACGGCGACGGGATGGTCGACGCGCTCGAGGAGCGGCAAATCGTTGTGCGAGTCGCTGTAGAACCAGGCGCCGTCGAGGGTGACATTTTCCTCGGCGAGCCAGGTTTCCAGGCGCGTTACCTTGCCTTCACGGAAACTCGGGGTGCCCACCACGCGCCCTGTGTACTGGCCGGCCTCGACCTCGGGTTCGACGGCGATCAAATCATCCACGCCCAGGCGCTCGGCGATGGGGCCGGTGATGAAACGGTTGGTAGCGGTGATGATCAGTAGTCGGTTGCCTTTGGCGCGATGGCGTGCCAGCAGCTCTTCTCCGCGCGTCAGGATGTGCGGCTCGATCTTGCTGGCCATGAACTGTTGATGCCAGGCGGCCAGCTGCTCCGGCGTGTTCTCAGCCAATGGCTGTAGTGCCAGGGCCAAGTACGCCATGATGTCGAGATCGCCGCTCTGGTAATCTTGGTAGAAGCGCTCGTTGGCGTCGCGATAGGTCGTCGCGTCGACGGCGCCTTGCTCGATGAGGAACTCGCCCCAGGCATGGTCGCTGTCGAGGTCCAGTAGGGTATTGTCGAGATCGAAGATCGCCAGGCTCAAGGAGGACTCCTTGCATCGTGCTGGGTGAACAGGAAGCTTGCGGCATAAAGGGAAGAGGATTATCGCAGAGTTACCGAATGTTGCCCACCACAAGGCGTATTGATGCGCTTTCTGGCTTTGTGGAAGAATGGCCTCAACGAAGATTCATTAAGGTGATGTCCGTGATCGACGCTGACGGCTTCAGGCCCAACGTTGGCATCATCATTGCCAACCGCAGTGGACAGCTGCTCTGGGCGCGTCGTGTGGGACAGAATGCGTGGCAATTTCCGCAAGGAGGAATCAAGGCGCATGAGACACCGGAACAGGCATTGTATCGGGAGCTCGAGGAAGAGATCGGCTTGACGCCGGAGGATGTCGAGATCTTGGCCTGTACGCGCGGATGGCTGCGCTACCGTCTCCCACGACGCATGGTGAGAACGCATTCGAGGCCGATATGTATCGGCCAGAAACAGAAGTGGTTTCTGCTCAAGATCCGGTGTCGGGATAGCCGGGTTTGCGTGGATTCCACGCCCAAACCGGAATTCGATGGCTGGCGCTGGGTCAGTTATTGGTATCCATTGGGGCAGGTCGTGCCCTTCAAGCGCGAAGTCTACCGCCGCGCCCTGCGCGAATTGGCGCCACGCGTTCATCGCTTGGCGAACGAAGAGGGGCCCTGCGAAGCGCCGCGCTAGATATCGCCACCGGGGGCCGACATCGCAGGGTGCGCCGAAAGGCCCTGCGTTCGCCTTGAGATCAACCGTCGCACGCGTGTCGTGACGACAACAAGAAGAAATGCCAATGCTCGATGTTCTCCGACGCATCATTCAGGAAGTCAACGGCGCGCGCAGTCTAGAGGCCGCGTTGGCGACCATGGTGCGCCGAATCCGCAAGGCCATGCACACCGATGTATGTTCCATCTATTTGTTCGACGCTGAGCGCGACAGTCTGGTGCTCATGGATACGCTGGGCTTGCGTAGCGAAGCGGTAGGGCAGGTGAGCATGGGGCTCGGCGAGGGGTTGGTCGGGTTGGTGGGGCAACGCGAAGAGCCGCTCAATCTCGAGGACGCGCCGTCGCACCCGTATTTTCGCTATTTCGCCGAGACGGGCGAAGAGCGTTTCTCGAGCTTCCTCGGCGTGCCGATCATTCATCAGCGTCGCATGCTGGGGGTGCTGGTCGTCCAGCAGCAGGCCATGCGGCGTTTCGATGAAGGCGATGAGGCGTTCCTCATCACCATGGCCGCGCAACTGGCCGGTGTGCTGGCCCATGCCATGGCGACGGGGACGTTGACCCGGCCGACCCAGGCCGATGGCCAGGCGATGTTTTCGGGGGTCGCGGCATCGCCCGGCATGGCGTCGGGAGAGCTGGTGGTGCTGATGCCACCCGCAGATCTCAACAGCGTGCCCGACCTGATTCCCACCGATATCGAGGCCGAAATCACCCGCCTGCACGAAGCCATCGCCAATGTTCGCAAGGAAATCGGCGTTGCGGCGGCACGCTTGGTCAAGCGTATCTCGGCGCAGGAAGTGGCGCTGTTCGACGCCTACCAGCAGATGCTGGGCGACGCGGCACTGGGCCAAGAGGTCGAGAAGCGCATCCGCGAAGGCCAGTGGGCGCCCGGTGCCCTGGCCGATGTGGTCAAGCGCCATGTGCAGTATCTAGAGCGTGTCGACGACAATTATTTGCGAGAGCGTGCCGCCGACATCCGCGATCTGGGGCGCCGCGTGCTCGCCCATCTCCAGGAAGACAGCCCGCGCACGCCGGACACGTTTCCCGAACAGACCATCCTGATCGGCGATGAGTTGAGTGCCGCCTCGCTGGGCGAGGTGCCGCGCAACAAACTGGTGGGATTGGTCTCGATTCGCGGCTCGAGCACCTCGCATGTCGCCATTCTGGCGCGCGCGATGGGCATTCCTACCGTGTTGGGAATGGTCGATTTACCCTTGCCGCGGCTCAACGGCGCCCGGGCGATTCTCGACGGCCATCGTGGTCGGCTGTTCGTGCGCCCCGATGCCGAGCGTGAGCACCATTACGAGACCTTGATCGCCGAGGAGAAGGCGCTCAGCGAGGTGCTAGAGCATGAGCAGGATCGCCCCAGCGAAACCTCGGACGGCTACCACATGCCCTTGATGGTCAATACCGGCCTGGCGGTGGAGGCTGTGGCGTCTCTCAAGTCGCGAGTCAGCGGTGTGGGTCTTTATCGCACCGAAGTGCCGTTCATGATGAACGAGCGCTTCCCCAGCGAGCAGGAGCAGACGCGGCTCTACCACGATCAGCTCGAGAGTTTCGCGCCGTTACCGGTGGTGATGCGCACCTTGGACATCGGCGGCGACAAGGACCTGCCGTACTTTCCCATCGACGAAGCCAACCCCTTTTTGGGATGGCGCGGCATCCGCGTGACGCTCGATCATCCGGAAGTGCTGATGGTCCAGTTGCGCGCCATGCTGCGCGCCTCGGTGGGGCTCGACAACCTTTGCATCCTGTTACCGATGATCTCGAGCATCGAAGAAGTCGATACCGCGCTCAGGCTCATCGACCGGGCCCAGCGGGAGCTGGCCGAGGAAGGTGTCAAGCTGGCGCGCCCTCGGGTTGGGGTGATGATCGAGGTGCCGGCGACGCTTTATCAGCTCGATGCACTGGCCGCTCGCGTTGATTTCTTCTCGGTGGGCAGTAACGATCTTACTCAATACTTGCTGGCAGTGGATCGCAATAATCCGCGCGTGGCGAGCCTTTACGATGCCTGCCATCCTGCCGTGCTGGGCGCCTTGTCGCATCTTGCCATCGAGTCGCGGCGCTTGCAGGTGCCGGCCTCGGTATGCGGTGAGCTGGCCGGCGACCCCGCTGGTGCCTTGCTGCTGATGGGCATGGGCTTCGAGGCGCTCTCCATGAATGCGCCTAGTTTGTCCCGGGTGCGTGCGGCGATCCGGCGAGTTTCGCTCGAGGACGCGCAGGCGCTGCTCGACGAAACCCTGGCGTTACCCACCACTGCGGCGGTGCGGGCGCACCTGCGCCAGCGCATGGTGGAATGGAAGCTGGCACATTTGCTGCCCCCCGACGATTGAGCCTCGACGGGTGCCATGCTCGATGAGCGGCGCAGGTCAGGCCTGCGTGACGTCGGCCAGGGTGAGCGAATGTCGGCGATTGCCTTGCACGATACCGTTCGGGCCGAAGCGCGATTCTTGCAGTTCGATATGACTGGACCGCCATTCCACGAGCGTCGTGGCGCGGGTGCCGTAACGTTGCCCGCGAATGAAGATCGGTGCCAGGAAGCGCTCCATTTCCATGCCCACGCCGGTATCCGGTAGGTTCGGTGTCGGCGCCGTCTGGGTATCCTGCATCAACTCGAGCGCAGGCGTTTGCCAGGGTGTTTGCGTGAGTGTCCCTTCGAAACCCTCCCGGGCGCGAATTACTTTCGGCCAAGGTGTATTCAAAGTGGCGTTGGAAAGGCCATGTACGCCGGGTGCCACTCGGGTGAGCATCGTCCCCGTTGGGCCGTGATGAACATGCATCAGCGTGACGCCGTCGCAATAGAGCAGATTGAACCAGGCATAGGCGCGTGCCTCGCTCGACGCGAGGGCCTCGAGCCAGTCGAGCGGTGCTTCATGCGTCAGTGCCTGATAAGGCAGGGCGCCTCGGCTGGGGGGTGAAGTCGGCGCTGCAGTGTGCGCGTCGCGAACATTGGTCACTGCCGCAAAGCGCCCGCTTTGCGAGGCCGCCAACCAGGTGCCTCCGGCGCGCAGGTCACGACCGCCGACGAGGCTCGGGGTATCCGGCCACGGGGCCAGCGCTTGTGTCGGGCGGTCGTGAACCTCATCGCGGTTGGCGGCCAGGCGCAAGGGCGTGTCGCTACCTGGGCGCCAGTCGAAGACGATCAAGCACATGGCATATTTCTCTCGCAAAGGGTTTTCGTGGACGTCGCTATCGTGAAGATGATAGCGCCAGCGTAACGCGCCATGCCGAGCCCCGCACGTGCCATGACAGCCGGTAAGCGAGCGCGTACACTCGCTGCATCGTCACGAGCAGGGTAGGGCATGCACAAAGCCGCGACTCCTTCGAGCCCCCATCGTTCGCGCTGGAAAGCGTTGCTGTGGCCATTGTTGCTGGCCGAGATAGGCTTCACGTTGGTATGTCTGGGCGCCGGGGCATTGATCTGGCAGGCGAGCGACCGTCGCGAATCGGAAAACGCGCTGGCGCGCTTGCAGGCTTCGCACAGTGTCTATGCGCGCCAGTTGGATGCTCGCTTGACCGCCCAGCAGCAGCATCTCGTGATGCTCGCACGTGGCTCGCGGCGCATTCTGCAGTCGATGGCCGAGAATGACTCGCCTTCTCCGAACGTCGCTCCGGTACTGCCGGCCGTGCTGTCGCACGATGATGCCCAGCAGCTGCTGACGAGGCTGGTCGATGACTATGACGGCATGGATGCTCTGGTCACCCGCTTGTTCATCTTGCCGGTGGGTATGCGTGATTTCAGCGCCCCCGAGCCGCAGGACGATATCGATAGCAGCCTTCCCCCTTATCAGCGAGAACGCGTCTCCGCCGACGCGGAGAACGTGACCTGGTGGACCGGGACGCAAGCGCCGCCGGGACGCTTGGTGGCCACCCGCGATGTGGTGTGGAACGAGCATTACCTTGCGCGGGTGGGGATGGAAATTTCCCTGCCACGGCTGAAGCGGTTGATTGGTGATGAAACCGGCAACACCGGGGAGCACTGGTTGGTCGATGGGGCCGGGAATGCCTTGATGCGCGATGATGCTTCCCACGTGTTGCCTGACGCCGCAGGGCGTTATGGTATGCAATGGCTGGAGGAAGGGCGCCGAGCGTTGATCTGGGACACGCTCCCTGGAACCGGTTGGCGGCTGGTGAGTCGCCTGAGCCTGCCCGATGACAGTGCCTGGCAGAAGGCGCTGCCATGGCTGAGTATCGGCTTGATTCTGGGCAATGTGCTGATCTTCGCGGGCTTCGTGACCGTACTCTACTGGCGATTGCAGCGCGAGGAGGATGCCTGGCGGGCCGCGCTGGGCAGACTCGTCGGTTGGCTGCCCCGTACGCAAGAGGATGCGCCGGACATTACCGATGTCTCGCCAGCGACCTTGAATGCGCTACTGACGCGACTCGAACCGCAATGGCTTACTCGCGCTTCGAGCGATGCATGGGATATGCCCGCCTGGCTCAATACCCTGCAGCTACCGGCCTTGCTGACCGAGGGCGATGCCATCGTCACCCTGAATTCCGCCTTGGCGCGATTGCTCGGCGAGCGCCCCGAGGCGTTGCGCGACATTCAATTGACTGAATGGTTGAAGCCGCGGCTCGTCGATGAACAACGGCGCCGGGTGCGGGTCACCGATGCGGCAGGGGGAACGCGCGAGTATCGCCTCGAATGCCTGGCCGTACGTGGTGAACACTCCGTCTGGGCGTTGATCGATCAGACCGAGGCCGGCGAAACCTTGTACCGCTTGCGCCTGGCCCGTGATCAGGCACGCGAGGATGCGCGCCTCAAGACGGGCTATCTATCGCATCTACGCCAAGAGCTCGAGTCCTCCGTTAATACACTGGCCTCGCTTCCCGAGGTCGATACGCATCGCCAGCCTTCGCGATGCGAGGCGCTGCGTCGACGGCTGGAAGATGCCATGCTGTTGCTCGATACCCTGACGGAGGAAAAGCCGGCGTCCGATACGCGCCAAAGCGATGCGACCCCCCGGTTACTGATCGTCGATGACGGCCCCGTCAATACGCTGCTGGCATGCAGTGTGCTCGAGCGCCAGGGGTGTCATGTCGAGACCGCGACGAACGGCGAGGAGGCGCTGGCACTGGCCGAGCGACAAGCGTTCGATCTGGTGTTCATGGACATTTACATGCCGACCCTCGACGGTCTGGAAACCAGCCGTCGCTGGCGTCGGTTGGAGCGTCGTCTGGCGAGGCGGCATGCCAGCGTGCTGGTGGCGTTGACCGCCAATGTCACGCAAGCCAGTCGAGACGCCTTTCTGCAGGCGGGCATGGACGATTGCCTGGCCAAGCCTTACCGCCCCGGCGATCTGGTCGCGATGGTACGCCGTTGGGTGGGCAAAGATGCGACACCCGAGACATAGACGATGACGTGCGTCGTTGCCGCCCGGCAGCGGCTGTCGTAAGGTGTCGGGCTCGCCGCCGACCAGAACGTATGCAAGGAGAACGCACGCATGCTGAGTTATCCCGAGATCGACCCCATCGCCATCGCCTTGGGACCCTTCAAGGTGCATTGGTACGGGCTGATGTATGTGATTGGTTTCGTGGGAGCCTGGTGGCTAGGGCGCAAGCGCGCTGCGCGCATCGGTCTCAAGGCGGATGATATCGGCGACTTGCTGTTCTATGGTGCGCTGGGCGTCGTGCTCGGCGGGCGCATAGGGTATGCGATCTTCTACGGTTTCGAGCGCCTGATGGATAATCCGTTATGGATCTTCCAGGTCTGGGATGGCGGCATGAGCTTTCATGGTGGCCTGGTCGGTGTCCTGATTGCCGCTGGCCTTTTCGCACGCAAGCATCGATTGGCGTTTTTTCAGCTCACCGATTTCGTGGCGCCGATGGTGCCGATCGGCCTGGGAGCCGGACGCATCGGCAACTTCATCAATCATGAGTTACCCGGGCGCGTGACCGACGTGCCCTGGGCGCTGGTGTATCCCGGCCTCGGCCCTGAGGGACGTCATCCCTCGCCGCTTTATGAGTTCGCGCTGGAAGGCGTGGTGATGTTCGTCGTGCTGTGGTGGGTCTCTAGTCGGCCGCGTCGGCGTGGTATGATATCCGGCCTGTTCCTGCTGCTTTACGCGGTGTTCCGCTTCGCGGTCGAGTTCGTGCGTCAGCCCGATCCGCAACTCGGCTTCATCGCCTTCGGCTGGTTGACCATGGGCCAATTGTTGACCGTCCCCATGGTCTTGGCCGGTATTGCCTTGATCGCCTGGTCGCGTCGGCAACCGGTCGACGATGCGCGTGAAGCGTCACCGGCGGCGTGAGCGGCCAGGCGTCCAATTCCGGCGCGACATCGTCGTCGCGCCTTCATCGTTCAACGTTCGGATGACATGCAGCCTTATCTCGATTTGATGCGCCATGTGCTCGACAATGGCGTGGAAAAAAGTGACCGCACCGGCACCGGGACGCTCAGCGTCTTCGGTCATCAGATGCGTTTCGATCTGGCCGACGGCTTCCCGCTGGTGACCACCAAGAAGCTCCACTTGCGCTCGATCATCCATGAGCTGCTGTGGTTCCTGCGCGGTGACACCAATATTGCCTACCTCAAGGAAAACCGGGTTCGCATCTGGGACGAGTGGGCCGACGAAAACGGCGACCTGGGGCCGGTTTACGGCTATCAGTGGCGCAGTTGGCCGCGCCCGGACGGCGGGCATGTCGATCAGATCGCCAATGTCGTCGAGCAGATCAAGCGCAACCCCGATTCGCGCCGGTTGATCGTCTCGGCCTGGAACCCGGCGCTGGTCGATGACATGGCGTTGCCGCCGTGCCATGCCCTGTTTCAGTTCTATGTCGCGGATGGCCGGCTGTCGTGTCAGCTGTATCAGCGCAGTGCCGATATCTTCCTCGGCGTGCCGTTCAACATCGCAAGCTATGCGCTACTCACGCACATGATCGCGCAGGCCTGCGACCTGGCGCCGGGTGAGTTCATTCATACCCTGGGCGATGCGCACCTCTATCTCAATCATCTCGATCAGGCGCGCCTCCAGTTGAGCCGCGCGCCGCATGCGCGTCCACGGCTGGTGCTCAATCCCGAGATTACGGATGTGTTCGATTTCACCTTCGAGGATATCGCCATCGAAGGCTATGATCCGCACCCGCATATCAAGGCGGAGGTCGCCGTATGAACGAGCCCACCAACGCCTGTGTCGATACGGTGGTGCCCATCGCCCTGGTGGCGGCGATGTCGCGAGAGCGTGTCATCGGTGTCGATAACAAAATGCCGTGGCACCTGCCGGAAGATCTCAAGTTCTTCAAGCGCGTGACCATGAACAAACCGTTGGTCATGGGGCGCAAGACGTTCGAGTCCATCGGTAAGCCGTTACCGGGACGCCTGAATATCGTTGTCACGCGTGATCGTGGCTATTTCCATGACGGAATCAGCGTCTGCCATGATCTGGCCAGTGCTCTCGAGATGGCCGATGGCCAGGCCATTATCGAGGGTGTCGAGGATATCTGCGTGATCGGCGGTGGCGAGATATTCGCCGCGGCCCTGCCTTGCGCCACGCGGCTCTATCTGACCGAGGTCGATGTCGCGGTGGACGGCGATGCTTGGTTTCCTGCCTTCGATACCACGCATTGGCAGGAAACCCAGCGTGTGCCGGGCCAGGGCGGTGATGGCAAGCCCGACTATGCGTTCGTGCATTACGAGCGGCGATGAGGTTGCCAGCGCGGCGAAGCTGGCACAGACTTACCCGGTAGCCCGCATGGGCCGGGCCTGTCTGTCGCGACGCAGCGTAGACGATTCGAGGCCCAGCGTTCGTTCAAGGCAATCAGGGAGTGCTCGCCTTGCTGACCGACCACGCAGACGCCCTGTTCAGGGCATTGGAACATCAAGCCGAAGCCTGCCGGGCCGACCTTGAGGCGGCCCGTGGAAAGGTCACGGCGCTTGAGTCGGAAAACCGTGCCCTGCGTGAGCGCCTCTTGGCGCTTGCCGAGCTGGAGCCCGACGATACCCAGACGCCCGCCACTCAGGCGGAACTGCCTGACGCCGGGGCGAAAGCCAGAGGGCTTGGGCCCATCGCGTTTCGTGGCCCGCGTCGGCCGACGGGAGAAGCCACCGAAGATCACGCGCCTTCCGCCCTTGCCTCTCCATCAGACGATCACAGCCAGCCCACTGGCGAGGCGGAGAGCGAGATTCCGCAGGCCAGTCTGGCACTGGGCGCGGAACATGAGCCGCCTTCTCCCCAGTCGTTGCTGGCGCAGTGGTACCAGCGCTATCCGGACACCTTCTTCAAGGGTCACACTCAGCCGCTCAAGACGGGCATTCATCTCGACTTGGTGGCGCGCGAGCCCTGGCCGGAGAAGCTCGTGCGTCGCGCCCTGGCGTGCTATGTGCACTTGCCGCGCTATCTTAAGGCAGTGCGTGCCGACGTGATGCGGGTGGATCTTGACGGCCAGCCGGCCGGTGGCGTGACCGAGGGCGAGGCACGTCACGCCCGCAAGCAGCTCGATGAGCTCACGAAGAAGCAGAAAAAACAGCAGAAGCAGCACAGCGAGCGCAAGGAATCCGAGCAGCTAGAGCGCAAGTTGAGCCAGTTGCTCGCCAAGCATGGCCGATGAAAATCGGATGAAAGTATCGAAAAAGAGGGGCGCAAGCCCCTTTTTTATTGCCATGTTTTCAGCGCCGGATGGTGGTTACATCCGCGTTATGCGACTTTTGTAGTAAAACTCGCCTTCATTGCGGATTGCCTCTTGCCAGAGAGAGCCTTGAATCGTAAAGATGAGCGTGTCGCTGACGTCACGCCAATGTCATATTGGCGGCGTAGAGTGGCTTCCAGGCCTTTCGAGGCCGGCTCGCGGGGGAGGTGATCTTGACCGAATCGACAGGAAGCGCGGAAGGAAAACAGTGTTTTTTTCTTGTTGCGTTCTCCAAAAGACCGGTATAAGGTTTCTCTGCGAGCATTGGATAACAACAAGGCTTTACGAACTCGTCGCGGTGTTGCCTTAGCAAGCCGCTGAAAAAACAGACCGGGTCGAAAGCCGACTGCATTTGCAGACACGATCGAACAGTAAGCTAGTTAAGGAATATATCGCGATGAAAAAGACACTTTTAGCGACTGCCGTTGCCGGCGCCATCGGTGCTTCAGCAGGTGCTGCCCAGGCTGCCACCATCTACAACCAAGACGGTACGCAGCTCGACCTGTACGGCAACATTCAGATTGCCTACAAATCACTCGATAATGCTGCCGGTGACTCAGAAGACGAGCTGTTCGACAACGGCTCGACCGTCGGCTTCTCTGGTCAGCACATCATCAATCCGGGCCTGACCGGCTACTTCAAGGCCGAGTTCGAGCATAACGCCGATGAAGAAAAGATCGGTGGTGGTCTAAATTCTGGCGACCAAGCCTACATGGGCCTGAAGGGTAACTTCGGTGATGCCCGTGTTGGTTCCTGGGATCCGCTGATTGATGACTGGGTCCAGGATCCGATCACCAACAACGAATACTTCGATGTCTCCGACTCTACCACTGATTTGGGTGGTCTCTATGGCGGCACCTTGAGCGATACTGTCGATACTGATCGCGAAGGTGACAAGATTCAGTATATGTCTCCGTCCCTTGGTGGCCTGCAGTTTGCCGTGGGTAGCCAGTACAAAGGCGATGCCGAAGACGAGTTCAACGCTAACGGCGCTAACCCTGATATCTCCAGCAATGGCTCGAATGCTTCGTTCTTCGGTGGTCTGAAGTATACCGTTGGCGCGTTCTCAATTGCCGGTGTCTATGACGATCTCGATAACTACGATCTTCGTGATGAAACCACTGGTGATGAATATAGCGCCAAGGCCTATGGTGTGAATGCTCAGTACACCATGGACGCGCTGCGTCTGTCCGCCAAGGTGGAAAACACCGACGTCGACTATGCAGACGATAGCGGTGACATCATGCGCTATGCGCTGGGTGCACGTTACGGCTATGGCTTCGGTGATGTCTACGGTGCCTATCAGCGCGTCGATGCCGACGAAGAAGTGGCCAACGTGGTTGATTCCGGTGGTGACGACAGCTTCAACGAATTTTCGTTGGGCGCTACGTACAACCTATCTCCGGCTATGTACACCTTCGTTGAGTACGCGCAGTACGATCGTACTAACGACGAAGGTGACGGCGTTGCCGTGGGTGCTGTCTACAGCTTCTAAGCTGTCGATGCCTCAGCGATCTTGAAGATCGCGGCCAAAACGAAGCCGGCTCATTGCGAGCCGGCTTTTTAATGAGCATGTATAAAGTTTGATACTTTTTAGTAAGAATATGTATGGAAATGGCAGGATGCTACGTCTCGGTTTCCATGGGTGTTTTCAAGGATGATTGCGCCAGAATGCGGCGGGCATCGTCACGTATTTCCTCACGCCAGGCACAGGGTTCCAGCACCTCCACATTGGCGCCCATGCCTTTCAGCCACCAGAGTGTTTGCTGGTCGTCGGGTAATTCGACGCTCAGTCGCTGCCACTGACTATGCGGCAGCGGCGTCAATTCTTGCTCACTCGCTAACGGTGTTTCGGTCAATAGCCAGGCGACTTGAGGGGCGACATTGGCAATCAGGTGTACATCATCGCGCGATTGTCGATAACCGAAAGCACCATCGGCGATATACGTATCGAGATCGAATCCCGGGGTTTCGCGCCACGGCATATGACTAATGGTCGCTTGATGTATTCGGTGTAATGCGAACTGACGCAGGTCGCTGTATTCCTCCACCGTCGCCACGACATAGGTAACACTGTGACGGGTGACGAGTCCCTGTGGATGAAGAATCAGTATCTTGTACTCCTCACGACTCCGCGAAAGGTAGCGTACCTCGATGGCCTTGTTTTCCAGCAAGGCTTGCGCGACGCATTGCCAGCTAAAGGCATCAACGGCGGCGGGCATCAGAGCTTTGCCGTTGGGAATGGCCCGAACACGCTTCCTCCATTGGTTCAAGCTGTTGCCTTCCAGGTCGTCGAGTAACCGGTGCGCATCGGCGAACTGGTGAGACAACTGCCCCAGCACCACGGGGGGCAGAATGCCCTTGAGATATTCTTCGGCAAGGATGAGCGTGAGGGCGCTGGGTAAATCCAGGGCCGGGAGGTTGCCTTGAAACTGACGGTCGAAATACCAGCGAAAGGGTTTTTGTGTATCATCGCAGATCAAGGGAAAGTGCAGCGCCAATTTGTCGCGAAGATCGCGTTGCAGCGAGCGAGCATCGACCATGAAACCGCGTTCACGAAGCTTCTCCAGCAATACAGGGGTCGCGATGCGGCCCGGACTGCGGGGAATTAGCTGCAACAGGGTCAGGTAACGAAAGAGCGTATCGCGAACGTGGGGCATGGAGTCCTCGGAGAAGAGTTACGTTTTATTACATAGTAGTCATCGGCCTTGAATTGATTTTCTTTAGAATATTCGGGTATTCGGTCCGCCATGTCGTGCTATGACAAATGCTTCAAACGTGTCGCGATGGGGGCAGGCAGATGGTGGGTCCACCGATAGTCATTGGCGAGCATCCGAGTGTGCGAGCGCCATGTCTCGACGAGCCTGCTGTCGGGCGGCGTCGGTGTGAAATCTGTGTCGAGGCTAGCTTGTGATGAAGGGAGTGGTATGACGCACTCTTCATACAGGCGGTCGGTCGTGACTTCCTGTTCAAGCGCCGGGTGAGTGAGTAGCCAGTCATGCACTTCGTGAGCGGGATACGGGACTTTCGAGAAGAACAATACGGCCGAAGTCGGCAGCATATAACCCTGCTGCAATAGCAAACTGTTGATCTCATGGTCCCACGCCAGGTGCCACATATCGGAGGACGATGAGGCAGGAAGTAGATAGCCCAAGGCACAGTGCCAGGTCAGGTGCGCCTGTAGATAACGGCGATGCTCTGCGTCGAGCGGCGCACTGAAACGTGCATCGAAATAGATGCTGCGCCCATCGGTGGTAGCTGTCGCCACGCGATCGTCGATGACAGGGATAAGCGTGAGGCTATCGGCAAGATCGGCATTCAACGGACAGCTATCCCGCCAGTGATCGCGATCCGACATCCACAACGCGAGCTGCTCATCTTTCAATGCTCGTGCTGCTGCGTTCTCGGTATTACCTTTCTTGCGTGCGATATACGACGCCAACTGCGTCACCACTCCTTTGCGCATACCGAACTCCATTGCACGTTGAGGTAGGCAAGGAGTATCGAGGAAGGTAGCGACAATGGGTGTCGCAGTATTCGGTATCGAGGAAATTAGGTTTATCTGGTAAAGGGAGGGCTATTGGGGCCGCTGGGGCGCGACCCCAATGGGCAGTTTAGATTTTCCCCAGGAGCTGCATATCGTTGCGCAAGTCGTCGGGAACGTCCTTGAGAAGTACCAGGTTCAGCTCTTGAGAGCCTTCATGCTGGGCGACGCTCTCTCCCAAGTTGCCGTTGATCTCATCGGGGCTAAGCGTATACATGGCGCCTGTCAGTGGATCCACGATCAACCAGCCAATGAGGCCGCCGAAGAGAATGTTCCCCCCGATGTACCAGCCATTGGGTGAGCTGGAAATAGAGATGGCCCGTGATTCATAGCCGTCTTTACTGAGAGTGACGCTATAGTCCTTGCCTCCGAAGTAGGAGCCATCCGCCTTCTTTAGCGTGACGGTCGTCGGCGTTTCTCCCTGAAAAATTTCCTGATTGGTTTCGTCCGTGATCACTAGGTCTGCCTGAGATGGCGTGCTATTGATCGTGATTTGCTGATCTTTGTCACCGACGATGCTGGCGCAGCCAGACAGTGACACCATACCTGCTGCGCTCATTGCGATCGCAGTCATTTTTAGATTCATGGGATTCCCTTGCGTAAATCGAATTTTAATTAGCCTTAAAAGGCGTCGGGATGTTACGCAATTGTTACAATATTAACAATATTTATAATAAAAATTCGAATGAATAACGCTTTGAAAGGACTGTCACGAGACAAAAACCAAGACGTCTCTAGAAGGTGTCTTGGCGTCGGTGCTTGAGGCGCGATGGTGCCCCCATCAGGATTCGAACCTGAGGCCTTCCCCTTAGGAGGGGGACGCTCTATCCAGCTGAGCTATAGGGGCGCGGCGGGGTCGGTATTATAAGCGTACCGGGGCTCGGGATAAACCCGTGGCATGCTCCGGCGCGCCTTTATTGCGCCTGTAACGCCAGTGGATAGAGAAGTTGGGACGTGCCGGCAAGGTAGTGCGCTTCGAGCTCATCGCTTGGCAGGGGATGGCCGATAAGAAAGCCTTGCGCCATGTCGCAGCCCAGTTGACGCAGTACCTCGAGCTGCTCGGGGGTTTCGACGCCTTCGGCCAGTACGATGCGTTGCATGGCATGCGCCATGTCGATGATACCGCTGACGAAACGACGTTGTTGCGGACGCTCGACGAGGTGGCGAATGACTGCCTGATCGATTTTGACGATATCGATGGGAAGCTGGCTAGCGTATGTCAGCGATGAGACGCCGGAGCCGAAGTCGTCGAGGGCAATCTGGGCGCCGAGTTGTCGTGCGTGCTGGAGCTGGTTGTAGGCCAGGTCGAGATCATGGAATTGGGCGGTCTCTACGACCTCGACATTGAGGAACGGCGAGGCGAGGGCATGGCGTTTGCGTGCCTGTGCCATGTCTTCGGCGAGCTGGCCGGATTCGACCTGGTCGCGGGTGACGTTGATGCTCACGGTGACTTCCATGTCGCATGCTTGAAAGCGTTGAGCGGTGCGCGCGGCCTGATGGACGAGCCAGGTACTGTAGGCACGTTCCAGCGAGGAGTGATTGACGATATCGATGAAATGGTGCGGTGCGAGCAGGCCCTGCTCGGGATGATACCAGCGCACCAGCGCTTCGAAGCTGACGATGCGCTCGTCTGCCAGCGACAGGATGGGCTGATAGAACAGCGCCAATTCCTCTTGCTCCAGGGCGCTCTGCAAGCGCGTATAGAGATCGGCACCATCGCTTGGGTGGCGCTGGCTCATCGCGACGCGGTTCTTACCTTGCCCCTTGGCTTCGTACATGGCGCTGTCGGCGGCGGCGATCAACGCGTTCGCGGCGAATTGGCTGTCCTGGGTATAGGCGACCCCCACGGAAGCCGAGAGCGTGATGCTGTGCTCGTTGCGCAGGTGGATGGGGCTGATCAAGTCGTCGAGGATCTTGAAGGCGACCTTCTCGGCTTTTTCTGCGCTGCGCATGCCCGCCAGGGCAATGACGAATTCGTCGCCGCCTAGCCGTGCGACCAGATCGGTGCTGCGTGTTTGTTGCTTGAGCCGCTGGGCGATGATCACCAAGGCTTCATCGCCTGCCGCGTGGCCGTATGTATCGTTGATCGGCTTGAAGTCGTCGAGATCGATGAATAGTACGGCGATCCCGATGCCGGTGTAGGAAAGCCCGGAGAGCAGATTTTCCAGCGCACCGCCAAAATGATCGCGATTGAACAGGCTGGTGAGTGGATCATAGGTAGCGCGCCGCTCCAGGCGTGCCTGTTTCAGATGCTTCTGGGTGATATCGCGGAATACGGCGATGTAATGCGTGATGGCGCCCTGAGCATCGTAGATCGCCGAGATGGTGACGCTCTCGATGAGCTGACTACCGTCCTTGCGAACGTTCCAGATATCGCCCGTCCAGTATCCGTGCTGGTGTACGGTAGTGAACAGGCTGGTATAGAACTGTGCATTGTGCTTGCCCGAGGACAGTAAGTGGGGCGTGCGCCCTAAGGCTTCTTCGGCACTGTATCCGGTCAACTGCGTGAAGGCGGGATTGACATCGATGATGCATTTGTCGGCATCGGTCACGAGGATGCCGTCATGGGTGCTGTCGAAAACCGTCTCTGCCAGTGCCATGCGCTCTGTCGCAAGCTTGCGTGCGGTAACATCGGTCAAATAGCCATGCCACAGTGTGCCTCCGTTGGTGAGGCGTGTGGGCATGGCGGCGCATTCCAGCCAGCGCAGCCCCCGAGTGGGGTGATGATAACGAAAGACCCTTTGCCATAGCCTGAGTGACGTGGCGGAGCATGTAAGTGCATTGCGCAGCTGCAGTCGATCCTCTGGAGCGATCCGGGCTAATAATGTTTCGGCGTCTTTTTGCAAGGCGTCGCGGTCGATGCCGCAATAGTCGGCTAGTCGGTTGCTGATATAGAGGAATTTGCCCTCGCCGTTAGGCCATTGCCGATACTGAAACAGCACGCCGGGTGCCTGGGCACTGAGCTGTTCCAGGAGACGGCTTTGAATCTGCCAACGGGTGCGCGATCGAGGCTTTTCATTGATGTCACGCTGCATGCTGACCAGGTAGCAATGCCCTTCCTGGCTGTATAGCGGCGCCAGCATTAGTTCGCTGTCGAAACCTGTGCCGTCCTTGCGACGGTTTTCGAGGGTCAGCGTTAGCGGTGTGCGTTCATCGATGGCACGCTGCAGACGGTGGTTGGCCTCCGGGTCTGCATCACCTGTCTGCAGCAGTCGGCAGGCGCGCCCCAACACTTCCTCGCGGGTATAGCCGGTAAGCTGCTCAAAGCCCTTGTTGACGAATATCAAGGGGCAGCCAGGCTGGTCGCCATCGGCAATCGTGAGTGCAATGCCTGTTACTTCCAGTAACTCGGTTAGCGACGGAGGCAAGGTATGTGGAGCCAAGGTCTCGTGTCCTCTACGACATCCACGCGAAGGCGTGGGAATGGCGCTATTTCGCCGGCCACAGGCCGGAGCTCGATCAAGTGGCGTCATGCGTGTTGGGTCGAAGCCGTGCGCTGCGGATGAAAGCCCCGTCTGGTCCGGGCTGGAGGCATACGTCCAGTAACGCTAGACTACTCCTTTTTTACATTCCAGTGCCAGGCTTCGAATGGAAAAGTGTCTTCATTCGCCGACATTTTAGGTGCGCTGGATGGGTAGGGGATGCCATTGGTCACCAACGACCGGATTTTCGACGGCTTGGCCGACAAATTTGAACGTGGCCTCTACGGGACACCGCGCGGTGCGATTCGTCTGGCAGTGTTGGAGCATGTGTTACCTCGTGAACTCCCTGACGATGGCCGGCCCGCACTGGACGTGGGGGCCGGCCTGGGCCAAATGAGCATATGGCTGGCACGGCGCGGTCATGCGGTGACCATGGTCGAGCCCTCGCGGGACATGCGCGAACGTGCCATCACGGGGATGGGTGATCTAGCCGTCACACCCGTCGATGCCACCTGGCAAACACTGCCCGAACAGGCACCGGGCCCTTGGGGGCTGATCGTCTGTCACGCGGTACTGGAATGGCTCGCCGAGCCGCATGCCGCCTTCAAACAGCTCGCCACTTTGCTGGCGCCGGGCGGGTATCTGTCGCTGATGGTCTTCAACCGCGATGCATTGCGGTTCTCCAACGTGATCAAAGGCAATCTGGACAAGGCGCTCGATGATCGCCTCGAGGGGCTCGGGAAACGCCAACGCCTGACGCCTATCTCGCCGCTCACCGATGCCCAGATACGCGCGTGGAGTGCGGTGGAAGGCCTGTCGATCGAGGCGGTAACGGGGGTGCGTATCTTCCATGATTACCTTCGGGAGCGTTCTCCTGACGCGGAGCAGTTGGAAAAGATAATCGAACTCGAGCGCCGTTATTGCCAGCAGGAGCCGCACTGGTGCCTGGGGCGTTATCTGCACTACACCCTGTACAAACCGGAGACCGCGTCATGAACGCCGAGACACCCCCTTGCCAGTTGCTTGCCCGTCAGTCTCACGATTATCGCGATTGGCTGTGGGTCGCGCCACCTCGCGATGCCTGGCTGGAAACCACCGGCGGTAGCGTGTGGAGTGCGGATGCGGCGATTTGCCAGGCTTGGCGAGCGCGTGGGAACCGGGTTTACGACGGCCTTGCGCCGGTGCTGGAAGCGCCGGTCGCGGGCGCCGTACTGTTCTGGCCCAAGACGCATGCGCTAGGCGAGTGGTGGCTGCTGGCGCTGTGCGCGGTGTTGCCCGAAGGCACGCCGCTGCAGGTCGTCGGCGAGCATCAAGGGGGCGTCAAGCGGGTGCTCAAATCGCTGGCCGCTCTGGGGCTCGGATGCCGCAAGGTGGATAACGCGCGGCGGTGCACGTTGTATGCCACGCGCACCGCGCCACTGTCGTTGTCGCCGGAGGCAGCCTGGACCTCGTTCGAGGCCGAGGGCGTCAGCGTGGCGAGTCACCCCGGCGTATTTGGCCACGGCAAGCTCGATGATGGCACGCGCTTGTTGCTCGAGACACTGCCACGCGCCCTCGGCGACCCGAAGGGGCGTCACCTGCTCGATATGGGATGTGGTGACGGCATTCTCGCTGCCTGGCTCGGCGTACGAGGCGCAAGCGTCTCGGCGGTGGATCTCAACGCCTTCGCGGTGGCCGCGACGCGCCGCACGCTCGAGGCCAATCAGGTGACGGGGGACGCGTGGCAGAGCGATGTCTACAGCGCAGTGACGGGAACATTCGACGCCATCGTCAGTAACCCGCCTTTTCATCAGGAGCGTGCCATCGATTACGACCCGGCGGCGCGCTTGATACGCGAGGCACCTGAAAAATTGGCACGGGGCGGCAGCCTGATTCTGGTGGCCAACGCCTTTCTGCCGTATCCCCGCTTGCTGGAAGAGGCCTTCGGTGACTTCAAGATCCTCGCCGATGATCGGCGGTTTCGGGTTTATCGCGCCAGCAAGCGTTAGGCACTTTTGAGATGAGCCTTAGGCGTCGGGATCGGCGTAGGCGATATCCGTGATCACATAGGTGGTGTCGCCGGCCGGGGCGTTGACGGTGACGTCTTCGTCGAGAGCCTTGCCCAGCAAGGCCCGGGCGAGTGGGGCGTCGACGCTGACCCAATGCTTGTCGGTGTCGGTTTCATCGTGGCCCACGATGCGGATCGCCAGTTCCTCGCCATGTTCATCCTCGAGCGTGACATAGGCGCCGAAGTATACCCGCGAGGTGTCGGCGGGCAGGCGGTCGACGACCTGCACCTCATCCAGGCGTTTGCCGAGATAGCGGATGCGCGCGATGACACGGTTGAGCTCTTTCTTGTTATAGGTGTAGTCGGCATTCTCGCTACGGTCCCCTTGGGCGGCGGCTTCGCCGACCTTGACGGAAAGCGCAGGACGTTTGACGCGGGACAGATGCTCATGGATGCCCTTGAGCCGGGCATAGCCCTGTGCCGTGATCAGCGGACTCTTCTTTTCCTGGCGCGGGTCCTTGGCGGGATCGCGCCAGCGGGTCATATTGCGGCCTTTCATGCCTACCTCCAGAGCGTGGAATGCTTACCCTACGCAAGCCTTGCCGGTACGCCAACCCCGCTGCGTGGCGCGCGGCGTCGGCACTGCAACTCGAACTACGACGAATCGACTTAGCGATTAATTCAAACGTTCGTTACATTTTAGGGCGAGTGAACATACCTACTATCACAAGAGTGCAGTACGCCAGGAGGTCGCCATGCAGGGTCGTCATTTCGTGGGAGCATTCCGTCGACGCCGTCTCATATCGGCTCGTCTTCATGTTGTCTTGTGCGCTGCCTTGATCGGCGCGCTCAGTAGTGCTCTGGCCTGGGCCGATGCCTCGCCGGAGGGTGTGTATCCGCTGATGTCGCGTTGGGGAAACGTGGAATACGGCATGCAGGGTGCGGCTCAGGAAAAGGCGCTGACAAGCCTGGCGAAGGAAGCCGAGACGCTCGCCGAGGCGCATCCCGACAACGCGCATGTGTTGACGGCCGAAGGCGTGATTCTTGCCTCGTACGCCAAGGCCAAGGGCGGCCTCGGGGCGCTCGATCTGGCGAAGCGCGCACGTCAGGCGCTGGAGCGTGCCATCGAGCTCGACCCACGTGGCGATGACGGCGCCGCCTATGTGACGTTAGGGGCGCTGTACGATCGTGCGCCGGGCTGGCCGGTGTCGTTCGGCGATGACGACAAGGCCGGTGAACTGTTGAGGCGCGCGCTGGAAATTCGCGGCGATGGCATCGACACTCATTACTTCTATGCCACGTATCTTCGTGACGAGGGGCGCCGCGCAGAGGCACGGCGCCACGCGCAGCAGGCCGTTGACGGCCAGGCCCGCGAGGGACGCGCCTCGGACGAGGCGTTGCGAGAGAAAGCGCGGCGGCTAGTGGACGAATTGTCATAGAAGAGCGCCGGCGCGGTTGGCATCGCCATGCCGCGTCGGGATAATGAGGCGCATTGTGCCCGTGTATCGGGACGATGCGCCGTGTAGCGTGTCGCCTCGTTCATGGCTTTACTGTCAGGAGGCGTCATGACTGAACAGGCTCATCCCTACGCGCCGCGTTATGCGCACGAGTCGGTCGAGGAGCGCTTCGATGAAACGCTGCAATCGGGATTTTTCAGTCTCGAGCGGCGTCATTATCGGCATCGCCGTTTCGACGGCCAGTGGAGTGAGCGGGTCATCCGCGAAGTCCATGTGCGCCACGATGCGGTCGGCGTGCTGCTTTACGACCCGCAGCGTGATTGCGTGGTGCATGTCGAACAGATACGCGCCGGTGCGTTGGACGATCCGCTAAGCCCTTGGAAGCTGGAACCCGTGGCGGGGTTGGTCGACGCGGGCGAGACTACCGCCGAGGTCGCCCGCCGTGAAGCCATGGAAGAAGCAGGCTGCGAGATCGGTGAATTGATCGAGCTGTATACGTATTATCCAAGCCCCGGCGCGTGTACCGAACGGGTCACCCTGTTCTGCGGGCTGGTGGATAGCGACGGCGTGGGCGGCGTGCACGGTCTCGAGAGCGAGAACGAAGATATTCAGGTCCACGTACTGAGCTTTGCCCAGACTTGGGCGCTTCTCGAGCAGGGCATCATCGATAACGCGATGTCCCTGATTGCATTGAATTGGCTGGTGCGTGAGCGCGCCTCGCTACGGGCAAGGAGGTAGAGGATGGCGAAAGCGGCATATGTCAACGACCTCAAGTCCCTGCAAGGCGAATGCACGGCCAACTACCTGCGCCTGAGCCGACTGCTCGGTGACATGGGCGCCGGAGAAACACGCGAGGTCGCGCTGGCCGGCGAGCATCGCCGTTTTGGTTCGTTATGGCTGGAAGTGCTCGAATGCGCGCCTTACACCACCATTTGCCGAGTCTCACAGAGTGGCGTGCTGGATGGCATCATCGAGTCGCCTCGCATGCTCGTGCACCTGTATCACGATGCGCGCATGGCGGAAGTCACCGATTTTCAGCGCCAACGGCATTTCCATGGCCGCTATCGCTATCCTAATGCGCGCATGCATCAGCCCGACGAAAAACTTCAGCTTAATCGTTTCCTGGGGGAATGGCTGGAACATGGGTTGGCACACGGGCTGACCGTGGACGTGCCGGAGCTGCCTTGATGCGCTTGATCCAGATCAGCGATTGTCATCTCTGCGCCAATCCCGAGGCGCGCTCGCGCATCGGATACCCGCTACGCCAGTTGCGTTCGGTCGTTGCCCAGGCACGGCGGTTACGTCCGGACATCGTGCTGGTCAGCGGCGATATCGGGCATGACGAATCCCCAGCCGCGTACCGCCATGCCTTCGAGGTCTTCGCCGAATTCGAGTGCCCATGGTTCTGGATGACCGGCAATCACGACCATCCCGAATTCATGGAAGAGCTGCATCCTTTCCATGACGAACTCGACCTCGGCGAGTGGCGGCTATTGTTGCTGGACTCTCGCGTGCCCGGCCAGGCGGGCGGAGAGCTGGGCCAAGCCGCCTTGCAGGACCTTGCCATGCGGCTCGAGGAAGACGATCGTCCCACGTTGCTGGCCATGCACCACCCGCCGCTGGAAATCGGCTCGGCGTGGATGGATGCGCTGGGTCTGGCGGATCGCGAGGCGCTATGGCAGACGCTGGCCGCCTACGGCCAGGTGCGGGCGGTGCTGTGTGGGCATATTCACCAGGCCTTTGCGGCACGCCATGGCGACATTGCCGTTTACGGCTGTCCCGCCACCGCCGATCAGTTTCTTCCCCGGCGAGACGATTTCACGCTCGACGAAGCGTCTCGTCCCGGTTTTCGGATCGTCGATCTGGAAGGGCAGCGGTTGTCGACCTGGGTTGAGCGTGTCGACCCTTGAGCCCGGAGACGTCACGTTCGAGCTCTTTTATTCTTAATCGTGCTTAAAAAATAGTTCTTAATTCTTTGACGTTATCATGTGTCTCTGGGTACCGTGAGCACCATGATGCGTAGAGCGGCGGGTTTCTAGCTCTCCCCACCGCCATTGAATCTGAATTTCCGGATACTCTATGACCGAAATCACCCCCGAACGCCAGACTCACTTGAAGCAGCTCGAGGCGGAGTCGATCCATATCATCCGCGAGGTGGCCGCCGAATTCGCCAACCCGGTGATGCTGTATTCCATCGGCAAGGATTCGTCGGTGATGCTGCACCTGGCGCGCAAGGCGTTTTATCCCGGCACGCCGCCGTTCCCGTTGATGCATGTCAACACCACCTGGAAGTTCCGCGAGATGATCGAGTTCCGCGATCGCATGGCGGACGAGGTGGGCATGGAGTTGATCGAGCACATCAATCAGGAAGGTGTCGAGGCCGGTATCAACCCGTTCGATCACGGCAGTGCCAAGCATACCGACATCATGAAGACCCAGGCGCTCAAGCAGGCGCTGGACAAGCACGGTTTCGATGCCGCCTTCGGCGGCGCGCGGCGCGATGAAGAAGCCTCGCGCGCCAAGGAGCGTGTCTACTCTTTCCGCGACAAGCACCACCGCTGGGATCCCAAGAACCAGCGTCCGGAGCTGTGGAGCATCTACAACGGCAAGATCGACAAGGGCGAGTCGATTCGCGTATTCCCGCTCTCCAACTGGACCGAGCTGGATATCTGGCAGTACATCTACCTCGAATCGATCCCCATCGTCCCGTTGTATTACGCCGCCCCGCGTCCGGTGGTCGAGCGCGACGGCGTCGACATCATGGTCGACGACGAGCGCATGCCGCTGGAAGAAGGCGAAGTCCCCGAAGAGAAATGGGTGCGTTTCCGTACGCTGGGCTGTTACCCGCTTACCGGCGCGGTGGAATCCCACGCCGACACGCTGCCCGAGATCATCCAGGAAATGCTGCTGACCAAGACCAGCGAACGCTCCGGCCGCGCTATTGACAAAGACCAGGCGGGAAGCATGGAACGCAAGAAGCGGGAAGGCTATTTCTAGCCCTGAGCTACGAGCTACGAGCTACGAGCTACGAGCTATGAAAAGCGTTAACCCAGACTTCCCCATTGCGGTGTGTACGACCTGCTCGCAGCCCGATGCTCGCGGCTCGCAGTTTGTCTCACCCCAACGATAACGAGAGACACGATCATGTCCCACCAGTCATCGCTGATCGCCGACGATATCGAGTCCTACCTGCACGAGCATGAAAACAAGGATCTCTTGCGTTTCATCACCTGCGGGAGCGTCGATGACGGCAAGTCGACCCTGATCGGGCGGCTGCTGCACGATTCCAAGATGATCTATGAGGACCAGCTCGCCGCGATTACCCAGGCTTCCAAGACCAGCGGGACGACCGGCGATAAGGTCGATCTGGCGCTGCTGGTGGATGGTTTGCAGTCCGAGCGCGAGCAGGGCATCACCATCGATGTCGCCTATCGGTATTTCTCCACCGATAAGCGCAAGTTCATCATCGCCGATACGCCGGGCCATGAGCAGTACACTCGCAATATGGCCACCGGGGCCTCCACGGCCAGCCTCGCGGTGATCCTCATCGACGCGCGTCACGGGGTGCAGACCCAGACCCGGCGGCACAGCTTCATCGCCGACCTGCTGGGCATCCAGCACCTGGTGATCGCCGTTAACAAGATGGACCTGGTCGACTATTCCCAGGCGCGCTTCGACGAGATCGTCGCTGAGTACCGCGACTTCGCCGCCAAGCTCAATGCGCCTAACCTGCACTTCGTGCCGCTCTCCGCGCTGGAAGGCGACAACGTCGTCAATCGCAGCGAGAACATGCCTTGGTACCGTGTCGATGGCCAACCCGGGACACCGTTGCTCGAGCTGCTCGAGACCATCGAGGTCGCCCACGATCAGAACCTGACGGATCTGCGCCTGCCGGTGCAGTACGTCAATCGCCCGCACCTCGACTTCCGCGGTTACTGCGGCACGCTCGAGGCCGGCATCCTGCGCCCCGGCCAGGCGGTCAAGGTGCTGCCCTCGGGCAAGCGTTCTACGGTCGCGCGTATCGTCACCTTCGACGGCGATCTCGAGGTGGCTTATCCGGGGCAGGCGATTACCGTCACGCTCGACGACGAGATCGACATCTCGCGGGGCGACTGGCTGGTGGCCGCCGACGCCGAGGTGCCGCTGGCCGATGCCTTCGAGGCGGACATCGTGTGGATGCACGACACCGCCCTGGAGCCCGGCAAGCTCTACGACCTCAAGCTCGCTACCCGGGATCTCGCCGGCAAGGTGAGCCAGATCGACTATCAGGTCGACGTCAACACGCTCGAGCATCACGCCGCCGACACACTGGGCCTTAATGCCATCGGCCGCTGCCGCATCGAAGTAGCCGGCACGCTGCCGGTGGACGATTACCGCGTGAGCCCCGGCACCGGCAGCTTCATCGTCATCGACCGGCTGACCAACGTCACCGTGGGCGCGGGGATGGTGCGTGGCACAGCCGAGGGTGCCGGCACGGGCACCGGCGAGGTGGATTGGCAGGCCTTCGAGGTCGAGCTCAATGCCTTGGTTCGAAAATATTTCCCGCATTGGGAGGCGAAAGACGTTCGCTCGCTGCTGGGGCACTGAGAGACTGATCTCGGCGCATTGGATGCCCTTTCTCGCCTGCGAGGAAGGGCATTTTGCATGGTTCCCTCAAGGAGCGGTATGTGTTGTGGGGCATGGTCTACTTGTATGCGACACCGAGGTCGCACTCGACCATGAGGCGGCTTATCATGAGCCACTCGCATTCATTGAGGACACGGTGAGGTATGCATAACGTCGATTGGCAGCTTGAGAAAATCGTGACGCAGTTGAGGGCTACTCGCGAGACCTGGCGCGAGCGTAATGGACGCTCGCGCGAGCGTGGCTGTCGCGAACTGCCGTCGCGGAGTGCCATTCGTGTGATTACCGACGACTTGATCGGGGCGTTGTTTCCAATGCGTCTCGGGCCTAGCGATCTGCGCCGCGAGAGTGAGGATTTCTACGTCGGCCACACGCTGGATGCCACCCTCAATGCGCTATGCCACGAAGTGTGCCTGGAACTGAAGTACATCGCCCGGCAGTTGGGTCGCGATGCCGGGGATACCCAGGCGCGCGCGGTGGAGATCGTGCAGGGCTTCGCGGCCGATCTGCCCAAGCTTCGCCGCCAGCTCGATGCCGATGTGATGGCGGCTTACCATGGCGATCCGGCGGCGCGTAGCGTCGATGAAGTGCTGCTGTGCTATCCGGGGGTGCATGCGGTCATTCACCACCGTATCGCCAGCTATTTCTACCAGGAGGATCTTTCGTTGCTGGCGCGAATGATCGCGGAAATCGCGCATTCGGACACGGGCATCGACATCCATCCCGGGGCCACCATCGGTGAGGGCTTCTTCATCGACCATGGTACTGGCGTCGTCATCGGTGAAACCGCGATCATCGGTAACAATGTGCGCCTCTATCAGGCGGTGACACTGGGTGCCAAGCGCTTCCCGGCGGATGAGCGCGGCCATCTGGAAAAAGGCCTGCCGCGCCACCCCATCGTCGCGGATGATGTGGTTATCTATGCCGGTGCGACCATCCTGGGGCGCATCACCATCGGCAAGGGCTCGATCATCGGCGGTAACGTGTGGCTCACGCGTAGTGTGGAGCCGGGCAGCAATGTGACCCAGGCCAATCTGCAAAGCGGCCCATGTCCCTGATGAACCGTCTGGCATGGTCCGGAGGATGCAGATGAGCGCGCGGCGTCGGCCGCGCGTTTTTTTCATGATGTGTGGGCTGCTCAGGTGAACTCGTCAGCGTTGATCAGGCCCGGTATAGTGTGCGCGCTTACCAAGTCGAGATGACCTATGCATAACGATTCCGTGACCGTTTCGCGCTGGCAGCACTGGCGTGAAATTAACCGTCAACTATGGCGCATGGGGCTGATCGGGGTAGTGACCCTGACCTTGATGCGTATCTTACTGTGGCAACTGAACGCGCCGTCTTCGCTCGATTTCTCGGGCGAGGGGCTGTTGCAAGCCTTCTGGATGGGGTTACGTTTCGACGCCAAGATCATGGCGGTTCTCCTGGGGCCATGGCTGGTGGTGGCGACGGCACTGCTCCCCTTGCCGCGCGTCTTTTTGGCTAGCTGGCGTCGCCTGTGGTTGGTCTGGGCTATCGCGATCATGGTGCTGGTCAACCTTTTGTCGCTCATCAATCATTTCTTTTTTACCTTTTATCAGGGCCCGATCAATTCGCTGATCTTCGGGTTGTTCGAGGACGATACCCAGGCGGTACTGCAGACGGTCTGGAGTGACTACCCGTTAATTCCCCTGGTGATCGTGTTGGTCGGCATGACGGGGATGCAGGTCGCGCTGATGCGGCGTGGTCACCGGCGTACGCGGCGCCGGCTGGGATGGCGTTGGGCCACCCTGTTGGTGGTTGTCTCCTGGGTGGCGTTGATTGGGTTAGGGCGCGGCACCTTGGGAACCTTTCCCTTGCGCCAGATGCACATGGCAGTGTCGTCGAATGCCTTCGTCAACGACCTGGTGCCCAGTGGGCCGCAGGCGCTTTATCTAGCCTGGAAGGAGCGTCAGGTCAATCAGATTGGCGACGATCCGCAGTCGGGCTTGGCGCGTTATGGGTTCGACTCTCCCATGGCGGCGGCAGAAGTGCTTGGCTGGTCGCAGGCCGATACGCCACAAGCGGTTCTCGACCACATGACTGAGACGACTCCCGAGCGATCCGCTGCAACGGATAAACCGCCGCATGTCGTGTTTAGCTTGATGGAAAGCTGGGGGCGTCATCCGCTGGATTTCGACGATGCCGAAGATAACGATCTGCTGGGTCACTTGCGTCCCTGGATGCAGGAAAAGGCGGATTATTTCCCCCACGCGCTATCGGCCGAGAACGGCACGCATCCCACTCTGGAAGGGCTGCTGTTGGATACGCCGATCAGCCCGTTGACGCAGAGTCGTTATGGCTATCGGCAGTATTCGACGTCGACGGTACTGCCCTATGAGCGCGCCGGCTATCGCACCGTGTTCCTGACCTCGGGCTCGGCGCAGTGGCGCAATCTCGACGATGCACTCAAGCGTCAAGGCTTTGATGAGGTGCTGGGCGAGAGCGCAATCCGCGAGCGCTTCCCTGAGGCCAAGGGCAGCACTTGGGGACTCTTCGATGAGTGGATGTTCCGCTATGGCGAGGAGCTTCTGAAAGAGGCCGAGGCCAACGACGAGAAGTTGATGCTGGTGATGCTATCGATCACCAATCATCCGCCGTACAAGATTCCTGAAGACTACGATCCCGCGCCCCTGGATGTTTCGCGGCTGGGCGACGATCTGGCTGTCTCGCCCGAGTTCGGCACCTCGATTCTCGAGACCTATCAATATGCCAATGACAGCATGGGGCGTTTCCTCGACCGTCTCGACGCCGATGGGTTGATGGACCACACGCTGTTCGCGGCGACCGGCGATCACAATACGCGCTCCCTCATGCAGTATCCCGACGCGCATGATTTGTTCGATCAATTCGGCGTGCCGATCCTGATGTGGGTGCCGCCGGACTATCGCAAGGGCGACACGGCGCAGAAGGACGATTGGATCAGTCATCGGGATATCTTCCCGACGCTCTGGGCGCATTCGCTTTCCGACGCGCAGGTGCCGTGGATGGGACGCGATCTGTATACGTCGCAAGCATCGCCGATGGCGCTGACATTCAATCACCAGGATGGCGGACAGGGCGTCATGGTCAGCGAGGCGGGTGCGGTGACGAGCCTTACCGATCCTACCTATTATCATTGGTCAGACGATGAGCTGGCGTCCACGACGTCGCCGTCACGGGATCTGGAGGATCAGGCGCAGCGTGCCCGAGCGCGTATGGCGCTGGAAGATTGGCGCATTCGGCGCGAGGCCTTGCAGGCCGACATGCCATAGGGCGATCGCAGTTGGGTCAGGTGGGCTTCGCACGGTTTTCCTGGCGATCGATATCGACCAGCGGGTGGCGATGCAGGTGGGTCAGCGCTTCGCCGTCGCCCTTGAAAAGGTGCGCGCAGGTTGGAGCGAAGGAAAAGCGCACTTGATCGTGTACGCGGTGGGCGACATCCCCGTCGGCGACCAGGATCCATTCGCTGCTGCCATGCTCGAGATACAGCGAGGTGGCGCCGCCGAGCCGCTCGATGACCACGATCTTGCCGGTCAGCGGGCCCTCGTCATCGAGCTTCAAGTGTTCGGGGCGGATGCCCAGCGTCAGCGTGTCGCTGGCACTGACGCCGTCGCCCATGACCGGTACCCGGCAGTCACCGCCGGGCAGTGCCACACTGACGCCTTCGCGACTGGCCTCGCGGACCTCGACGTCGAGGAAATTCATCTTCGGTGAGCCGATGAAGCCGGCCACGAAGCGGTTGCAAGGGTGGTGGTAGAGCGCCATCGGCGAGCCGATCTGTTCGACCAAGCCGTCCTGCAGCACGACGATCTTGTCGGCCATGGTCATGGCCTCGATCTGATCGTGAGTGACATAGATCATCGTCGCGTCGAGTTCTCCGTGCAGCCGCGCCAGCTCGATGCGCATCTGCACGCGCAGCGCCGTATCGAGATTCGACAACGGTTCGTCGAACAGGAAGATGCTGGGATTGCGTACGATCGCCCGGCCGATGGCCACGCGCTGGCGCTGGCCACCGGAGAGTGCGCGGGGCTTGCGGTCGAGCAAGGGTTCGAGCTGCAGAATGCGTGCGGCGGCGAGCACCTTCTCGCGACGCTCGGCCTTTTTCACCTTGGCCAGGCGCAGACTGAAGCCCATGTTGTCTTCGACACTCATGTGCGGGTACAGCGCGTAGCTCTGGAAGACCATCGCCAGGCCACGCTCGGCCGGCCCTACCTCGTTGATGCGCTTGCCATCTACCTTGATATCGCCGGCAGTGGCACTCTCCAGTCCGGCGATCATCCTCAGCAGGGTCGACTTGCCGCAGCCCGAAGGGCCGACGAAGACCACGAATTCGCGATCCTTGACCTCGAGATCGACGCCCTTGATGACCTGGGTGCCGCCGAAGTCCTTGATGATGTTGTTGAGTTGCAGCGTTGCCATGGCGGTTTCCTGGGGTTGATGGGCGGGCGGTGCTCGACTGGCGACTACCAGAGGGTGTAGCCGCCATCCACCACGACGATGGAACCGGTCATGAAGCTCGACGCCTCGCTGGCCATGTAGACGATAGTGGGGCCGAGTTCTTCGGGAGTGGCGGCGCGCTGCATGGGCGCGTCGTCGATCCAGCGCGGCTTGAATCGAGGGTCGTCGACCGGCGCCATGCTGGTTTTGACGTAGCCAGGGGCCAGTGCGTTGACACGAATACCGTAGGGGGCCCATTCGGCGGCCAGTGACTTGGTCAGCTGGTGCACGGCGGCCTTCGAGGCGTTGTAGGCGGGTTGCATCTGCGGGCGGTTGACGATCATCGCCGAAATCGAGCCGATATTGATGATCACGCCGCCGCGCGACTGCATCCGCCGACCGGCGGCCTGGGCGCAGTACCATAGCCCGTGGACGTTGATATCGAAGATCTCCCGCCAGCGCTCCGGGGTGACATCCAGCGCCGGCGCATGCTGGCAGGCGCCAGCGTTGTTGAGGAAGATATCGACCGGGCCGAGAGTGGCTTCGACCTCGTCGAGCAGGGCATCCGCCGCTCCGGGCTGGGTAATGTCGACCTCCACCGCCATGGCGCGATGTCCGGCCGCCTGCAGGGCCTCGACCACTTTCAGACTCTGCTCGTGTCGGCGGGCGGCGATGGCGACGCTTGCGCCGGCCTGCGCCAGTGCATGGGCGAACGCCTCGCCGAGCCCGCCGTTGCCGCCGGTGACGACGGCGACCTTGCCGCTGAGATCGAACTGCGACATCACGTTCATGGGTGTCTCCCGGTCTGTTGTAGGACTGTTGTTTAAGGGCCGCTTATTTCACGGCGCCCAGAGTCAGCCCCTGGACCAGCCAGCGCTTGACCAGCAGCCCGGCAATCGCCATCGGGCAGACCACGATGGTGCCGATCGCCAGCAGTTTGCCCCAGTCGATGCCGGTCTGGGTCAGTAGCTGCGCCGCGGCGATGGGTATCGTCTGAGTACTGGGCCCGGAGAACGTCTGGGCGAAGGCGTAATCGTTCCAGGCGAAGATGAAGCACAGGATGGCAGTGGTCACCAGCCCGGGGGTCATCAGCGGCAGCACCACGTAGCGGAACGCCTGGAATTTGGTGGCGCCGTCGATCATCGCCGCTTCTTCCAGGTCGGGAGGTAGGTCGTCGAAGAATGCGGTCATCAGCCAGATGGCGAACGGCAGGTTGAAGCTCAGGTAGGCGACGATCAGGCCGGCGTGGGTGTCGAGCAGGTAGAGGTAACGAAACAGCAGGTACAGCGGCACGATGACCGCGGCGATCGGCGCCATGCGGGTGCTGATGATCCAGAAGGCTAGGTGCTGCTTGCCCCTGATTCTGATCCGCGACAGCCCGAAGCCGGCCATGCAGCCGAGCACCACGGCGATCAGCGTCGAGACCCCGGCGATGAACAGGCTATTGAGCAGGTAGGGCCAAAGACTGTTGCCGCTACTGAACAGCGAGGCGTAGTGCTCCAGGGTGGGCGTGAAGAAGACCCGTGGCGTGTTGGCAGTAATGACGCTGTTCGGCTTGAACGAGGACAGCACCATCCAGATGATCGGTATCAGCGTCCATACCAGCAGCAGCGTCAGCAGGGTGACCTTGAACGTAAGGGGAATCCAGCGCTTGGAGGTGGTCATGAGACCTTCTCCTGGCGTTTGAGTAGCTTAGTGAATGCCGTGGCGACCATGATCGAGAACACCAACATGGTGATGCCCACGGCGGCGGCATAGCCCAGGTCGAAGAACCGGAAGGCGATGTCATAGAGCCTGATGGGGATGATCTTGGTGGAGTCCGCGGGCCCGCCGTTGGTGGTGATGAAGATGATCGCGAAGAAGCGAATCGCGTCCATGGCGCGGATCAGCAGCGCCACCAGCAGGATGTTGGAGATCGACGGCAGGATGATGTAGATCAGTTTCTGGGCGTACTTGGCGCCGTCCATCTCGGCCGCCTCGAGTACGTCCTCGGGCACCGAGGTGAGCCCCGCCAGGACGATCAGTGCGACCAGTGGCGTCCATTCCCAGACATCCATGAGGATGACCGCGACCATCGCCGAGCCGACGCTGCCTAGGATGTTTCCGTCGAACAGGCCTGTTTCATTGAGCATCCAGGCATACAGGCCGTGGCTGGGGTCGAGCATGAAGCGCCCAAGCAGCCCGACGATCACCGGGGCGATGAACATCGGGATCAACAGCAGCGAGATGATGATGTTGCTGCCCCGCGTCAGGCTGTAGACCAGCAGCGCCATCATCGTGCCGATGACCATCTCCAGGCCCACCGTGGCCAGGAAGTAGACCAGGCTGATTAGCCAACTGGAGCGGATGTCCGGGTCCGTGAACACCCGCTGCCAGTTGTCGAGGCCCGAGAACTCGAAGGCCAGTCCACCCATCAGGCTGACGTCGTTGAAGCTCATCCAGATGATCGAGAAGAACGGTACCAGCGTTATCAGGGCGAGCAGGAAAAGTGCCGGCGACATCATCGCCAGCTCGAATCCCTGCCGCCTCGTCGAGGGTTTACCGGTCAATAGTGCCATGTGTCATGCTCCCACGATGCGATCGATGCGCTGCTTGGCACTCTGCATGGTTTCCTCGGGGGACATCTGGCCCGCCAGCATCTTCGAGAGCTCGGTGAAGATCACCGTATCGACCTCGTTCCACTGGGCGATCTTGGGACGCAGGCCGATGTGGTCGTCCTGCCAGGCAACCAGCATGGTGTCCGCCGTGAGCATGTTGGGCATGTCGGTAGGTGGGGTGCTGGCGGCTTTGACCTCCGGCATATCGTAAACCGATTGGCGAGTGGGCGTGCCACCGCCGACCTTGCTCTTCAGCCCCATTAGCTGGGTCTGCGGCGAAGTTGCCCAGACCAGGAACAACCAGGCTGCCTTCTGCTTCTCAGCAGAGGCGTTGGCGTTGATGCCGATTCCGGTGCCGCCCCACAGGTTGGCGCTGCGCGCCGGGCCCTTGGGCAGCGGTGCGTAGCCGACCTTACCTTGCAGATCGGAGCTTTCCAGCGCGCCGGCGAACTCGTGCCACTCGGGCATCATCGCGAACTCGCCGTTCTGGAAGGCGTTGGCAACCCCGGTCCAGTCCCAGCTGGTGCTGCCGGGGTGGGCGATCTTGAGCAGCTTCTGGTAGAAGCGCGCCGCTTCCAGCGCGGCCTCGCTGGTCAACTGGCAGGCGCCGGGCGAGTCGGTGCCAAGCAGGCCGACCTGCTGGCCGTTGGCGAAATAGCTACCGCCGTAGGCGAACAGCACGTTGGAGAAGTCGCACATCAGCGAGTCGTACTGCTGGGCCTGGTGGCCGGTGCCGTACTTGACCTCGCTGGCGTTGCCGTTACTGAACCACTCGGCGATCTGGTAGTACTGCTCCCAGGTCGTGCTGTCCGATGGCATCGGATCGAAGCCGAGATCCTGCTGCATCTGGTCGTGGTATTTTTGGAACAGGTCGCGACGGTAGATCCAGATCATCGTCGGGCAGTCGTAGGGCAGGGTATACAGGCTTTCCTTGTCTTCGAAACGGCCGGCGGCGGCCAACTGCGAGGGGATGAAATCCTCGATGCCCTTGGGCACGACCGGTTGTTGGTCGTCGTTGATGAAAGTGTTGAGATCCGCCAGGCCGCGATGGTAAGGCGCGAGCACCTGGTAGGGGTCGGCATAGATCACGTCGAATGAGCTGCGTCCGGCGCCGAAGTCCAGCGCGACCTTCTGTACCAGGGCACCCAGCTGCATTTCGGTGATGTTGACGGTGATGCCGGTGAGTTCCTGGAATGATGCCAGGTTGGCGGCGATCGCCGTCGTCGGCGGAGTGTTCTCGGAGATGAACTGGATGGTAGTGCCGCTGGCCTGTTTCCAGGCCTCGTCGCTGGCCATGCCTTGGGCCAGGGCCGTGCGCAGCGATCCCGCGCCGATCAACGACAGGCCGGCGAGTCCGCCTATTCCTTTCAGTATGTCGCGACGCTTGAACTGGGTCATTGTTGTTCACCTCTTGGTAGGTTCAGGTCCAGTGTGCTTTCTGGCTGGCGAATTCAGGCGTCAAGCGTGATCTGCAGCTTGACGTCATGGGGTCGTGCGCTCGCGGCGCGCTCGAACGCAGCGATGCTCTGGTCGAAATCGAAGGTCTCGCTGATCAGTGGCTTGAGGTCCACCTTGCCCGCAGCGATCAGATCGATCGCCCGGTCGTAGACATTGGCGTAGCGGAACACCGTCTCGATGCGTAACTCCTTGGCCTGTGCCGAGACGATGTCGAAGGTGACCGGCTCGACGGGCATGCCGACCAGCACGATCGCGCCAGCGGGCCGGGCGCAGCTCAGGATGTCGTCGTAGACCTTGGGACTGCCGCTGGCTTCGAACACCACGTCGGCGCCCCAATCCTGGCCGCAGCGCTTGTCGACGGCTTCCCGCAGCGACTCATGCGAGACATTAATGGGGGTGATGCCGGCGTAGCGCCCGGCGATTGCCAGTTTCTCCTCGACCAGGTCGGAGACCAGTACCTCGCTGGCGCCCCCCGCCAGCGCCGCCAGGGCGACCATCAAGCCGATCGGCCCGGCGCCGGTGACGACGCAGACGTCCCCCGGCTGCATGCGCGCCTTGACTACCGCCTGCATGCCGATCGCGAACGGCTCGATCATCGCACCTTCGGCAAAAGATACTGATTCGGGGAGCGCGAATGTGAACGCCGCCGGGTGGATGACTTCGGGCGTCAGGCAGCCATGCACCGGCGGCGTGGCCCAAAACCGCACGCTGGGATCGACGTTGTAGACGCCCAGCTTGGCGGCACGAGAGTTAGGATCAGGGATACCAGGCTCCATGCATACGCGTTCACCCACATGCAGGTGGCTTACATTGCGGCCGACTTCGGTCACCACGCCGGACGCTTCGTGGCCGAGCACCATCGGCTCGCGGACGACGAAGGGGCCGATCTGGCCGTGGGTGTAGTAATGCACGTCGCTGCCGCAAATGCCGACAGTATGGATGTGCACGCGCACGTCATCGGGGCCGAGGTGGTCCGGCAGGTCGATCTCGCGCAACGACAGCTCGCGCTTTTTCTCCAGCACCAGGGCTTTGGCTTTCATGGCACTCTTCTCAAGTCGTATTTAAAATGGGCGAGAACAGTCTTCAATCAGTGAGGCCAAACTCGCCGCAGGCTTAGCTATGAAGCTACGCGTCACGCTGGAAAAACGGCTAGGCTATAATTTTCGAGTGAATGATACTTTTTTGCAGACTTTTTCCTTCGAATATATAAATATTTGTTCCGAAAGTCTTTTTAGATTCGAATGAGTGTTTGTCTAATCTGTGAACGAAGAGAGGTTGTGACCAAAGTATAAATCGAGACGGGAATATGAAAGGCCGACGAACCGCTTTATTTGAAGACAATGAAGCGTCTGGAGTGGAAGGCGTTTGCTGAAGCCTTGCATAGTGACATAGTCGAAAGAGGCACCGATAACTCATGATCGCTACGCAGCTCAACGATACTCGTCTTGGTGCGCCTGTCTTCGAGAGCATCAGCCAGGACCCGAAGTTTAGTTTCTACTGGCACTGCCACGATTTCCCCGCACCTATCGCCCGCTGGAATTATCATCCCGAGTATGAATTGCATCTCATCCGTTATTCGGAAGGAAACTATTTCGTGGGTGATTATATCGGGCGATTCGGGCCTGGTAATTTAGTGTTGGTGGGCCCGAACATTCCGCATGCATGGTTAAGCGATCCGGATGACGCACGGCCCGTTATCAAGGGGCGTGATGTCGTTCTCCAGTTCAAGGGCGAGTGGCTGGAACACATGATGACGCTCTGTCCAGAGCTAAACTGCTTGTCGAGGCTCATCGAGGACTCGGCCCAGGGTGTGGAGTTTATGGGAGACGCAGCAGCACGGTGTGCCGAGCTGCTGGTCACAATGGGCGAGCAGGACAATGCCGGCAGGCTACTGACCATGCTGACTATTCTGCGCAGCCTCTCGCAGGGCGAATACCGCATTCTGGCCAGTTGCGGGTACGGACTGGACGCCAAGGACACCTCCTCCGTGCAAGTGGATGCCGTGCTGCGTTATATACACGATCACTTCCATGAAGAACTGCGCATGTCGACGTTGGCCGCGCAAAATGGCATGACCCCTTCCACCTTTTCGCGATTTTTCAAGCACGCTACCGGTGACACCTTCGTCGCCTTTCTGCGGCGGATACGCATCGGCCATGCCTGCCGTCTGTTGCTCGAAGGCAGGCAATCCATCGCCGATATCTGCTTTCAGGTCGGCTACAACAACCTTTCCAATTTCAACCGCCATTTCCGCGAGCAAAAGGGCATGACACCGCGTCAGTATCAGCAGAGTACGGCCGATCGGGTGACGAACAACACGCATTGACCTTCGCGATGTTTCTGCGTTGCCGCGAGGAGGAGGGAGGGGCGAGCTCGTGGCGAGATAACCAAGCCTGACATCCCTCCGTCGCTCTGCGATGGTGGCTAAATGACGATGGGACCTGGTAGGTAGTTGGAGGCGGAACTCATCAAGGCGTGGTATTCGTGGCCTTGTGGTGCGGTGTTTGCGGTTCCGGCGGTATCACCTGCACCTTCAATACGTGACGCACCGCCGGTGTGAGGTTGGTGCAGCGTGCGCCGGCGTCCATCCACCACACGCGATCACAGCATGCCAAGCTTGCATCGCATTGGCTGATGACCGCCACGATGCACAGTCGGTGGCGCCGGGAGGCGGTTCTCAGGTCGGCAAGTAATCGTTGCTCCTGTTCGGCCGCGAGAGGTTCCAGGTCGAGCAGCAGAATGCCGTTGTCGCGCCGCTGCCGGAACGGGCAGTGGGGTGCCGCCGCGACCTGGCACAGTGACCGCGCAATCATCGCGCGTTGGGCATTCTCCGGGTCGAGTTCTCCCAGGCGTTGGTCGCCCATGGCTTGAAGGTCGAGTGCATTGAGCGCCGTCTCAACCGCAAGCGGAAGGCAGGGCGGCGAACTGGCGCCATGTTGCGTGACGCGTGAGCAACTCTCCAGCAGACCCAGCCCGACGAGGTCGCGTACGCGCCAATCCGCCAGGCTTTGCGGTGGTGCGACGACATGCGAGATGCGCTGGGCACGATAGCTGCTGGGCCAGCAATGCAGGGGCTGGCCGTCGAGGCAGATGCTACCGCGCGTGGGTCGGTAGAGACCGGCGAGCAAACCGATCAGGGTACTCTTGCCGGCGCCATGCGGCCCGCAGATGCCGAGTAGTTCGCCCGGTACCAGGCGATCATTGAAGGGCATCAGGCACGGCGTTCCCTCCAGGGCCGTATTGAAGAGCGACAGCATGATAGGCCTCCCTCGGTATACGAAATATAATGATAAATATTATCGTTCGCATATCGAGGAAGAGCAAGTCCCATAAACGCAAGTCAAAGAAGCATAAGTCACTCGGGCTTGCGCGCCACCAGCACGGCCCGGCGTGGTGCCGGATAGCCTTCGAGGGTCAGCGTCGGATCCTCGGGATCGAGAAAGTCGGCCAACGACTGGAAGGTCATCCATGCGGTGCTGCGCTGTTCTTCCAACGATGTTGGGGCTTCGTCGACGACGCGTACGTCCTCGAAACCGCAGCGTTCGAGCCAGTGCGACAGCGCCTTTGAGGAGGGCAAGAAGTAGACGTTGGGCATGGCGGCGTAGCGTTCGCCGGGCATGAACACGGTGGTCACATCGCCCTCTACGACCAGGGTCTCGAGGACCAGCTCGCCGCCGGGGCGCAGGGTATCGCGCAGTTGCGCTAGATGCTCGAGCGGGGAAGGGCGGTGGTAAAGCACGCCCATGGAGAAGGTGGTGTCGAACGCTTCGAGTTGTGGGGGGACCTCCTCGATGCCGACCGGCAGGAAATGCGTGCGCCATGCGTCGGTATCGCCCACAAAATGGCGTATCGCTTGAAACTGGTAATAGAAACGTGGCGACGGGTCGATGACCAGCACGAATGCCGCGCCCGCGCCGGCCATGCGCCAGGCGTGGTAGCCGTTGCCGCCGCCGACATCCAGCACGCGGCGTCCCTCGAGCGGCGCCAGATGCGGTGCGACGCGCTGCCATTTCCAATCCGACCGCCATTCGGTGTCGATCTCTATCCCGCCAAGCATGTAGGGTCCCTTGCGCCAAGGGATCAACTTGCGCAGCAGGTTTTCGCACTGGCGTCGGCGGCTGTCGTCGAGGGCCACATCGACCCGTACGCTGTCCTGATCGAGCGCGACATGGCGAGTCTCGGGCAGCGTCGGGAGCTTGGCGACGGCCTTTTCCCAGGCGGGCAGGTCGCCGAAGCGGCGCCGGTCCAGGCCGTTGGCGAGCTGCGCCGGCAGCTGTGCGACCCATGCGGTCAGGCCGTGGTCGAGAAAGGCGTCGAAGAGCGCACGTTGGGTACGGTCGAGCGAGAAGCGGTCAGGCATCCTTGAAGGCCACCATCGAGGCGAAATTGAGATATTGAAACCAGGTGCTGACGCGTGTGAAGCCGGCGTTCCGCAGGCGGTCGTGATGCGCCTCGAGGGTGTCCGGCACCAACACGTTTTCCAGCGCCGTGCGCTTCTGGCTGATTTCCATGTCGCTGTACCCGTTGGCGCGCTTGAAATCATGATAGCGTTCCACCAGCCAGGCGTTTTCCTGCTCGTCGGGGAGTATGATTTTCTCCGAGAGGACCAGCACGCCGCCGGGTTCCAGGGCGTCGTACAGGCGCTCGATGACCGCGCGGCGATCTTCCGGGGGCAAGAATTGCAACGTGAAGTTGAGCACGATCATGCCGGCGGGCTGATAATCGACGTGGCGGATATCGCCTTCGATGATATCGATGCGATGATCGGGGCATTCTTCGGCAAGTGTTTCGCGTGCTCGGGCGACCATCGTCGGTGACAGGTCAACCCCGGTCAGGGTAAAGGCCTCGGGCGGCAGTCGCCCAGCGAGTGCCAGGGTCACGGCGCCCAGCGAGCAGCCCAGGTCGTAGACGTGCGCGCCGAAGCGCAGGTGGCGTTCGGCGATCAAGCCCAGCATGCCCAATATCTGGCCATAGCCGGGGACCGAGCGACGAATCATGTCGGGGAAGCAGGCGACGACCTGTTCGTCGAAGGAAAAGTTGGCCACCCGGTCGAGGGGTGTCGAAAAGATCGCGTCACGGTAAGATGCGTCACTCATGAGACACTCAGCGAGTCGAGGCGTGGCGGGGCCACAGGGAGTGGCGGCATTGTACGCGCCGCGATGGGGCCGTGCACCTGCGGGGGCCGTTAGCAAGCTTGTCAAGGAGAGTACGAGTCATGACCCAGTCAACCATGATCCATCATTCGCCAGCCTGGCAAAGGCTCACTGTGCATGCCACCGAAATGCGCGACGTGCACCTCAAGAGCCTGTTCGCCGAGCGTTCCGATCGTCATGCACGGTTTACGCGGCGTGGGGCGGGTCTGACGCTGGATCTATCCAAGCATCGTTGGCGTGACGAGACACTGTCGATGCTGCTCGAACTGGCCCGCGAAGCGGATCTGGAGGGCGCCATCGCGCGTTTGCAAAACGGCGAACGGGTCAATCGCTCCGAGGATCGCCCGGCCTTGCATACCGCCTTGCGCTTGCCGCGCGAGGCCAGCCTGATGATCGAGGGCGAGGATGTCGTCCCCGATGTCCACGAGACGCTGGCCCGCATGCAGGCGATGGTTGAAAAATGTCACGCCGGGCAATGGCGCGGCGCCACGGGGCGGCCGATCACCGATGTGGTGAACCTGGGCGTCGGCGGTTCCGACCTGGGGCCCTTGATGGTGACTCATGCCCTGGCCGATTACCGCCCGCGTGACGTGCATCAGGTCGACATTCACTTCGCCTCGACCATGGATGGCTCGCAACTCGCTGACTATCTGACCCGCTTCAATCCCGCCACCACGTTGTTCGTGCTGTCATCGAAGTCGTTTACCACCATCGATACGCTGTCCAATGCCTCTACGGCGCGCGACTGGCTGATGACGCGTCTGGCCGATGGCGGTCAAGACACCCAGATGAGCGAGCTGGTGATGCGCCAGCATTTCATCGGCGTCTCAGCCAAGCCCGAGAAGATGAGCGAGTGGGGCATCGAGCCGCGTCATCAATTGCACTTCTGGGAATGGGTCGGTGGGCGTTATTCGCTATGGGGGGCCATTGGCTTGCCCATTGCGATGGCGGTAGGCATGGATAACTTCCGTGAGCTACTGGCGGGCGCTCACGACATGGATCGTCATTTCCGTGAGACACCGCTCGAGGACAACCTGCCGGTGCTGCTGGCCTTGGCGGGCATCTGGAACGTCAACTTCCTGGATGTGCGCGCGCACTCGATTCTTCCTTATGACGGTCGCCTCGAATACTTCGCCAGTTATCTCGAACAGCTCGAGATGGAGTCGAACGGCAAGTCGGTGACCAATAGTGGCGAGATTACGCCGTATTCCACCTGTCCGGTACTCTGGGGACAGCTCGGCCCCAACGCGCAACATGCCTTCTATCAGTTGCTACACCAGGGCACCCAGGCGGTGGAGTGCGACTTCATCGCCCCGGTAAGACGCTACGATCGGGTCGAGGACCCGGCTACGCGGGCGCACCTCAAGGCTCAGCATCGCTTGACGCTGGCCAATTGTGTCGCCCAGTCAAGGGTGCTGATGCTGGGCGACGAAGCGCTGCCCGATGACGCCCCGCGCCCGAGTCATAAACGTTACCGTGGCAACCAGCCCTCGACCACGCTGCTGCTCGACCGCCTGACGCCGCGCACATTGGGCGCGTTGATCGCCCTCTACGAGCATAAGGTGTTCGTGCAGGCCACCCTCTGGGATATCAATCCCTTCGATCAGTGGGGCGTGGAACTGGGCAAACAGATCGCCTCCGAAACCGAGCAGATCCTGGCCTCGCGGCGCGGCGCCGAGTCGCTGGACGATTCCAGCCGGGGCCTGCTCGATGTCATATGGCAAGCACAGGATGCACCATGAGGCTGGTTGTTTGTACAGGTGGTGCGGTATGCTGACGACTCCCGGAGCGAATATGACGCCTGTGCCAATATGACGCCCGTAGCCAATATTTTGTATCTGCATGGTTTTAACAGCGGCGCGGCGTCGCCCAAGGCGCGTTTGATCGCGGCCACCTGCGAGCGTCTGGCGAGCGAAGATGCGGCGCCACCACGGTGTGTTACGCCGCAATTACCGCATCGCCCCGAAGAGGCGCTGGTATGCGCCGAGCGCGAGTTGAGTACCTTGGGCGATGACACCTTGCTGATCGGCAGTTCGATGGGCGGCTTTCTGGCCACCTGCCTGGCCGAACGCTTCGGTGCGCGCGCGGTGTTGATCAATCCTGCGGTGCGGCCGGCGCGGTTGGTGGCACAGTGGATGGGCGCTTCGCTGGAGAATCCTTATACTCACGAGCGCTTCACCATCGACGCGCGCCATGGCGAGGCGCTCGAGACCATGACGCCTGCTGCCGTCATCGACCCGAGCCGCTATCAAGTACTGCTGGGTAGCGCCGATGAAACGCTGGATTGTCGCGATGCACTGGCTTTCTATGCCGGCGCCTCGATGATCGTGCATCCGGGCGGTGATCACGGCTTCAGTGCCTTGGCCGAGTATTTACCGGCCATCTTCGCGCATGGTGGCTGGACGCTACCTGTACACTCGCACGCGCGCTCTGACGAACCCACTTAATGGACAACGCATGACGCAATACAGTGCCAGTTCCATCGAGGTCCTGTCGGGACTCGACCCGGTGCGCAAGCGCCCCGGAATGTACACCGATACCAGTCGCCCCAACCATCTCGTGCAGGAGGTCATCGACAACAGCGTCGACGAGGCGCTGGCCGGTCATGCGCAGCATATCCGCGTGCAGTTGCATGACGATGGCGGCATCGAGGTCAGTGATGATGGACGCGGCATGCCCATCGACGTGCATCCCGAACATGGGGTGTCCGGCGTCGAGCTTATCTTGACGCGGTTGCATGCGGGCGGGAAGTTCTCGCAGTCGAGCTATCGCTTCTCGGGCGGGCTTCACGGTGTCGGGGTGTCGGTGGTCAATGCGCTATCGCGGCGTCTGGAAATCGAGGTCTGCCGCGACGGCGACCGCCACGGCATGGCCTTCGCCCATGGCGACAAGGTGGAAGAACTCGACGTCATTGGCTCGTGTGCCAAGAAGGCCACGGGCACGGTGGTGCGCTTCTGGCCGGATGACAGCTACTTCGATAGCCCTAAACTGTCGCTGCCTCGCCTTCAGCACCTGCTGCGCGCCAAGGCGGTGCTTTGCCCGGGGCTCGAGGTGACCCTGGTGGATACCGACGGCAGCCAGAATGTCTGGCAATACGCCGACGGCCTGCGCGATTACCTGGCTCAGGCCACCGACGACGTCGAGACGCTGCCTTCCTCGCCGTTTCTGGGCCATTTCGAGGACGACGATCAAGGCGTCGATTGGGCCATACAGTGGCTGCCGGAAGGCGGTGATTTGTTGCAGGAATCCTACGTCAACCTGATTCCCACACCGCTCGGCGGGACGCACGTCAATGGCCTGCGCTCGGGGTTGCTTGAGGCGCTGCGTGAATTCTGCGAATACCGCAGTTTGCTGCCGCGCGGGGTCAAGTTGACCGGCGAGGACCTGTGGGAGCGTGTCGCCTTCGTGCTTTCCGTGAAGCTGCTCGACCCCCAGTTCGCCGGCCAGACCAAGGAGCGCCTCTCCTCGCGCGTGGTGGCGGGCTTCGTCTCCGGTGTCGTCAAGGACGCCTTCTCGCTATGGCTCAACCATCACGTCGATCAGGCCGAGGCGTTGGCCGAACTGGTGATTAATGCCGCTCAGCGGCGCCAGAAGAGTGCCAAGAAGGTGGCGCGCAAGAAGGTCACCTCCGGTCCCGCTCTGCCGGGCAAGCTCGCCGACTGCGCCGGGCAGGACCCCGCGGCCTCCGAGTTGTTCCTGGTCGAGGGCGACAGCGCTGGCGGCAGCGCCAAGCAGGCGCGCGATCGCGAGACGCAGGCGATTCTTCCGCTGCGTGGCAAGATTCTCAACACCTGGGAAGTCGAGGCGCACGATATTTACAGCTCCCAGGAGGTTCACGACATCGCCGTGGCCATCGGCATAGATCCTGGCAGCGACGATCTCACCAAACTGCGCTATCACAAGATCTGCATCCTCGCGGATGCCGACTCCGACGGCCTGCATATCGCGACCCTGTTGTGCGCGCTGTTCGTGCGCCACTTCCCCGCGTTGGTCGACGCCGGCCATGTCTTCGTGGCCATGCCGCCGCTGTACCGCATCGACCTGGGCAAGGAGGTCCACTACGCCCTCGATGAAAGTGAGAAGACGGCCATCTTGAAACGCCTGGAAGGCAAGCGTGGCACCCCCAACGTTCAGCGCTTCAAGGGCCTCGGCGAGATGAGTCCGCTGCAATTGCGCGAAACCACCATGGCCGTCGACACGCGCCGTCTTGTGCAACTGACCCTCACTGCGGATGACGGCACCCGCGAGATGATGGACATGCTGCTGGCGAAGAAACGCGCCAGCGACCGCAAGAACTGGCTCGAGGATTACGGCAATCTGGCAGATATAGAAGTGTGAGAGGGAAGACGGAAGAAGGAAGAAGGAAGAAGGAAGAAGGTTGAGGTGTAGGAGGCAGCCTTGTTTCTTCTTCAAGACGCGAAGCGTCGCTCTTCTATCTTCCAGCCACGTAGTGGCGATCTTCCGCCTATGTGCCGGGTCGTTTCGCTAAGACTGAACATCATTCGCGACACTTTCAGGACCTCGTTGCTATGACCATGGACATCCATGTGGAAGAGGGCGACGTCGAACGTCTGTCTCTCAAGGAATATACCGAGAAGGCGTATCTCGATTACTCGATGTACGTGATTCTCGACCGGGCGCTGCCGCATATCGGCGACGGCATGAAGCCGGTCCAGCGGCGTATCGTCTACGCCATGCGCGAGCTATCGCTGAATGCCACCGCCAAGTACAAGAAGTCGGCACGTACCGTCGGCGACGTGCTGGGCAAGTTTCACCCGCATGGCGACAGCGCCTGCTACGAGGCGATGGTGCTGATGGCGCAGTCGTTCAGCTATCGCTATCCGCTTGTCGACGGCCAGGGCAACTGGGGGAGCCCCGACGATCCCAAATCGTTCGCGGCGATGCGCTATACCGAGGCACGGTTGTCGAAGTTCTCGGAGGTGCTGCTCGCCGAACTCGGCCAGGGCACCGTTGACTGGACGCCCAACTTCGACGGCACCCTCGACGAACCGGCGGTACTACCGGCGCGCTTGCCGCATGTGCTGCTCAATGGTGCGACCGGCATCGCGGTAGGCATGGCCACCGACATTCCGCCGCACAACGTGCGCGAAGTCGTGGACGCGACTTGCCACCTGCTGCGCCATCCCGAGGCCAGCGTCAGCGACCTGATGAGCTACGTGCCGGCGCCGGACTTTCCCACCGAGGCGGAAATCATCAGCTCACCGGCGGATCTCGGCAAGCTCTACGAGAGCGGCCGCGGCTCGGTAAAACTGCGCGGCCGTTACACGCTCGAAGACAATAATGTGGTGGTTACGGCGCTGCCGTATCAGGTCAGCGGTGCCAAGGTGCTCGAGCAGATCGCCGCGCAGATGCAGGCCAAGAAGCTGCCCATGGTGGCGGATCTGCGTGACGAGTCGACCCACGAGACGCCCACGCGTCTGGTGCTGGTGCCGCGCTCGGGCAAGGTCGATGTCGAAGCCCTGATGGCGCATCTTTTCGCCACCACCGACCTCGAGAAGAACGTGCGCGTCAATCTGAACGTGATTGGGCTCGACGGCCGGCCGCGGGTCATGGCGCTCGATGCCATCCTGGGCGAATGGCTGCGTTTCCGCCGGGCGACGGTGCGGCGGCGACTCGAGCACCGCCTCAATAAGGTCGAGGATCGCCTGCATATCCTCGAAGGCTTGCTGGCGGCGTATCTCGACCTTGACGAGGTGATCCGCATCATCCGTGAGGAAGATGCGCCCAAGCCGGCGTTGATGAATGCCTTCGGGCTCAGCGAGCGTCAGGCGGAGGCGATTCTCGAGCTGCGCTTGCGGCACCTGGCCAAGCTCGAGGAGATGAAGATTCGCGGCGAGCAGGACGAACTGAGCGCCGAGCGCGAACGCCTCAAGGAGCTGCTGGGTAACGACGCGGCGCTGACCGACCTGATCGAACGTGAACTGCGCCAGGACGCCGACGACTATGGCGATGCACGCCGCGCGCCGTTGGTCGAGCGCGGCGAGGCCAAGGCCTTGTCCGAGGTCGAGCTGGTGGGTGCCGATCCGATTACCGTGGTGCTCTCCGAAAAAGGCTGGATTCGTAGTGCCAAGGGCCACGAGATCGACCCTGCCGGGCTTTCCTACAAGGCGGGCGACAGCTTTCATCTGGCTGCACGTGGCAAGTCCAACCAGCCGCTGGTATTGCTCGACGATGCCGGGCGCAGCTATACGCTGAGCGCGCATAATCTGCCCTCGGCTCGTAGTCAGGGCGAGCCCATCACGGGGCGCGTCAACCCCGGCGCCGGCGCGCGCATGGTGGGGGTGATGCTCGATGTCCCCCAGGCACGCTATCTGCTGGCCTCCGATGGCGGCTACGGCTTCATCGCCCGGCTCGAGGATCTGATCGGCAAGAGCAAGGCGGGCAAGGCCGCGCTCAGCGTACCCAAGGGCTGCAATGTCATGCCGCCGGTAGCGGTGCCGGAAGGCGAAGGCACGCGTATCGCCGTGGTTTCCAACGAGGGGCGTTTGCTGGTGTTTCCGCTCGATCAATTGCCGGTGATGGCCAAGGGCAAGGGCAACAAGATGATCGATATCCCCGGGGCGCGCGCCGCCAATCGCGAGGAATTCGTGCGTGATCTGGCTGTGTTGCCCGCCGACGCCTCGTTGGTGGTGCATGCCGGCAAGCGCAAGCAGACGCTCTCGAGTCGCGATCTCGACTATTACGTCGGTGAGCGTGGGCGTAGGGGCAGCAAGCTGTCGCGAGGCTTCCAGAAAGTCGACCGACTAGAGGTCGAAGAAAAGAGATAGAAGAAAGAAGGCAGAAGAGGCCATATGACACAGCGATTATTGATTCGTGCCGGTGGCCCCGACCACCCGGGGCAGCTGGCGGCGCTGGGCGCGGCCTTGATGGCATGCCAGGCGCAGCTAGTGGATATTCATCAGCACAGTGCGCTAGGCCACGTCGCCTTCGAGATGCTGGTGAACGCCGAGGTAGGCGCCGATGCCTTCAAATCCAACCTCGACGAGCACCTCGCCGAGCAAGGACTTGCCAGGCAGGAGATTGCCGTCGAGGTCGAGGCGCTGGCGCCTGACACATGGCAAACCCTTGAGGCTCAGGACGAGATGCCGCGCCTGATCTTGACCCTGCTGGCGCCTCGGCTACCTGCGGGGATCCTCGCCGACGTCGGTGAGCTGGCGGTGGCGCATGGGTTGAGCGTCGAGCGTATCGCGCGTTTATCGGGGGGCGATTCCCTCGATGAAGGGTCGCCACATGGCGCCTGCGTGGAGTGCATCCTGCGCGGGGCGGCGGTCGAGCTGCCGCACCTGCGTGAAGAGGCGCTGACACTGGGCGCGCGCCAGGGCGTGGATATCGCCATCCAGGAAGATTCCTTGTGGCGGCGCCATCGGCGCTTGGTGTGCTTCGACATGGATTCGACCCTGATCCAGGCCGAGGTGATCGATGAGCTGGCGCGCCGCCACGGTGTCTTTGAGGAGGTGGCCGCCGTCACCGAGCGTTCCATGCGCGGCGAGCTGGATTTCAAGCAGAGCTTCCGCGAGCGCATGGCCAAGCTGGAAGGGCTCGACGAGTCGGTGCTGCGCGAGATTGCCGAGAATCTGCCGTTGATGGATGGCGTCGAACGCTTGATGGCGCATCTCAAGCGTCTGGGTTATCGCACTGCGATCATCTCTGGCGGCTTTACCTATTTTGCGCGTTACCTGCAGGAGCGCCTGGGTTTCGACGAGATTCACGCCAACGAGCTGGTGATTCACGAGGGCAGGATCACCGGCGAGGTGCGCGAGCCGATCATCGACGCCGAGCGCAAGGCTTGGTGGCTGGGTGAAATCGCGCGGCGTGAAGGGTGGAATATGGCGCAGACCGTGGCCGTGGGCGATGGTGCCAATGACCTCAAGATGCTGGAAAACGCAGGGCTTGGCATTGCTTTCCGCGCTAAGCCATTGGTACGCCAGCAGGCGCAGCAGTCGATCAGCACGCTAGGGCTGGATGCCGTGCTCTACCTGCTGGGCTATCACGAAGACGAACTGACTCGCTTGTAGTTGCTACCAAGCGCTATTCAAGTCGTTCATGATACAGTCGATAACAGATTACATATCCTTACACGAGCACGCCGCGTAACGGAGGTGCTCGTTTTCGTTTCGTCAGCGTCGAGACCGAGATGTCGCCACCTGATTCCGCACCACCCCAAGACGTCACGCACCCCGGCGAACTTTACGGCTTTCTCGAGGCCCTCACCCTGCCCGGGGGCGCAAGCCTATGCTTCGAGAGTGGCGACGGGGCGCCGTGGTCCGTGGTAGTCATGGATATCGTCCAGGAGGAGTCGCTATGCCTGGATGTCTCTGCGGTCCGCGAGATCGTCCCTCGGCTGCGGCGCGGCGAGACATTCCAGTTGATGGGGCAGGTCGAGGGCGCGATGCTGACCACACAGGCGCTCGCGGTAAATGAATGGCGCGAGCAAGGTGAGCGCCTGCTGGCCGTGTGCGACTATCCGCAAGCGGTGTCCGTAGTGCATCGACGCCAGAACTTTCGAGCCAGTCTGCGTGCCGACATGGAGGTCGGCGTCACATTGCGTGTGGCGGGCGAGGACACGCCGTATGAAGGCCGGCTTTGCAACCTCTCGCTGGGCGGCTGCCTGGTTGAACTGCCGTTGGCTGCGGCCGCCGCGCTCAAGCCCGAGCAGACCATCGATAGCATTCGCCTGACGTTTCCCAACCAGCGTCATTTCGAATTGCCGGCTAGTGTCCGTCACGTGCATACCGACGAGTCATGGACGCAGGCACAGGCAGGCTGCGAGTTCATCGGTTTATCGTCCGCGATGGAGCGCCTGGTGTGGTACTGCGTCAAGGAAATCGAGCGCGAAAGTGCACGTACCGTCATGCATACAGGACGTCCCCTGGAGCCTTCAGCGTTATTTCAATCGCCCAGCGATGCTCGGCAAGATACGGCACGCCAGCGGCGAACGAAGTCGCAGCCGGGTGGCGCGATGGCGACCCGTCTCAAGAAAGTCGCCGACTATCTCAACGCGCAATTGGTGCAGTTGAAAAGCGGCGATTCGGTCGCCTCGATACAGCTCTCGCGCAGTACCGATACGCTGCTGGCGTTGTGGCAGCAGGACCGTCAGGCGCTGCTGTATGCGAGTGCATGTTTTACTCAGGAGTCGCATCTGGTGCAGCACAGTCTGATGGTGGCCGTGCGCATGCTGGATCTCGCCCAGTCGCGACGCATGGCGCCGGAACGCCTCAAGGCCGTGGTCGCCTGTGCCCTGCTTCATGATTTGGGCAAAGGCATGCTGCCCGATGTCTTGTTGCGTGATGAAGTGCTGCGCCCGGAAGAGCAAGTACAGCTCCACGCCCACGTGGGTTTGATACGCGAGCGCTTGGAAGACTGCCGCTGGCTGGATGGCGATGTTGTCGAGCAGGTGATCGGCATGGCCAATGAGCGCCTCGATGGCAGCGGCTACCCGGCGGGCAAACGAGGGGATGCGTTGCCCGAGCTGGCCCGCATGATGGCGGTGGTGGACGTCGCCGACGTGATGACGCGCCCGCGACCCGGACGCGCCGCCTGGACCCAGCGCGAGGTCTATCGACATCTGCTGACACAGGCTGAAGGCTTCGATAACACCTGGGTGCAGCGCTATATTCGCCGCTTCGGCATGGCGCCGATCGGATCCCTCGCCCTCTATGCCAACGGCGCACTGGCCTGGGTTCAGCATCACGATGGCCATGGCACGCCCAATCAGGTGCATGTCGTACTCAACACGCGCAATCCCAAGCGGCGCCTCGATCAGCGTCTCGATAACGACGCTATCGGTCAGTTGGGGGCGCTTAAGGAAGCCGTGAATGCTGCGCGCTATCGGATGACGCCGGTCTAGGCGTGGCGGCGGCATCGTCTCGTTGCGCATGATCGGCCATCTTGAGCCACACTGCCTGGGTATGTTCGATAGCCGATCGAGGACTCAAGTCCATGTCAGATCCGAAGACTTCAGCGCGCGGTTTCATGCCGCCCCACGTACTTGAGCGTGTCGCGGCGCAAGGTTCGGTACGCCTACGTCGTTGCGCCCAGCAGACGCTCGAGGCCGATCACTGGTTTCGCCAGCGCAGCGCGCCGGCACCGCAGCGGAATGCGGCGCGGGCCGCTTCTGGGCACCCCGACCGTCGGATTCACAACGCCGAAAATGAGCAGACGTTGCCCGGGCGCCTGGTGCGCGACGAAGGCCAGCCCGAAAGCGGCGACCCGGCCGTGGATGAAGCCTATGAATGGCTGGGGGCGACTTATCGGTTCTACTGGGAGGTCTTCGAGCGCGACTCCATCGATGACCAGGGCATGCCGTTGATCGGCACCGTGCATTACGCTCGCGACTACGACAATGCGTTCTGGAACGGCTCGCAGATGGTCTTCGGCGATGGTGACGGCGAATTGTTTCGGCGCTTCACGGCGGCGCCGGAGGTGATTGCGCACGAATTGACTCACGGTGTGATCGAGCGCGATGTCGGCCTGATCTATGCTGATCAGGCGGGGGCGCTCAACGAGTCGCTGGCCGATGTATTCGGGGTGCTGGTCAAGCAGTACCGCGCTGGCGAGTCGCCCCAGAATGCCGATTGGCTGATCGGCGCGGCACTGTTGACCGATCGCGTGCAAGGCCGGGCGTTACGTTCCATGCAGGCGCCGGGCACGGCGTATGACGATCCCGTGTTGGGGCGTGATCCGCAGCCGGGCCACATGCGCGATTTCGTCGATACGCAAGCCGACAACGGCGGCGTGCATATCAACTCAGGCATTCCCAACCGGGCGTTTTATCTTGCCGCAGTGGCCCTCGAGTCACCCGCCTGGGTAAGCGTAGGACCGGTATGGTACGCGGCGATGCGCGACGCGGCATTGAGCCGAGAGGCGGATTTCGCGGCCTTCGCCGCCCTGACGCTCGATCACGCCGAACGCCTGCATGGGCGCGAGAGTCGCGAGCGTCGCGCGGTGGATGAGGCCTGGCGCGAGGTGGGCGCCATCTCATGAGCCACACCGAGCTTCCGGTGTTGTCGGGCGATACACGTTTGGGCGTCGCACGTGAGGGCGGTTTCGCTTATCTGCCGGGGTTGGCCGCGCCGCGCGAGATCGATTGCGACCGGCTGACGCCCCTGCAGTGGGCGCGTCTCGACGCGGGCTTGCGCGCCCTGGCGACGCTGCCAGAGGCAGCGCACACGTCGCCCGATGGTCGTTTCTTCCGCCTCACGCTTTCCTCGCGGTGTACCGGGGAGTCGCATTGGCAGCGCTGTCTCGACGAGTCGCATGCTCCGGCGTGGCTGGTGCGCCTGTGGCGAGACGGCCACGCGGTGCTCGATGAAGAGGCACCATCATCGTGAGTGGCGGTTGACAGCCATGCGTACAGCTGTTTAGTTAGCTATATGACGATCTTCGACATGCGACTATTACGCTTAGACCTACGACTTACCATCGGCCTATGAGCCGACGGGATGCCTCGCGCATCGTCACCCTCCCGGTCTAACGCAGCCCAGTCCAACGAAGATAAAGTCAGCCATGTCGAATACCGCCACTCTCTCCCCGACCTTTCCGAATGCTTGCCGCGCCGTCGTCACGCGCTCTTCGGCTCGCGATGCGATTCGCGCGTCGCGGTGTCAGGTCATTACCGATGCCCCGCGAGGCTTATCCGTCGCGGGGCGTCGTCGTGTTCGGGCCGCTGCAGGGCATTCGATTCCCGTCATTTGAATACCGCAGAAGGAGATAACGCCATGATGCTCAAGGACCCTTCCACCAAGTATCGTCCCTTCGAGGCCGTCGACTTGCCCGATCGTCAGTGGCCGGCGCAGCGGATCACGCAGCCGCCTGAGTGGTGCAGCGTGGATATGCGCGATGGCAACCAGGCGTTGATCGATCCCATGGATCTCGAGCGTAAGCGGCGCTTCTTCGACTTGCTGGTCAAGGCCGGCTTCAAGCAGATCGAGGTCGGCTTTCCCTCGGCCTCGCAGATCGATTTCGACTACGTGCGCGAGCTGATCGACGACGACGCGATTCCCGATGACGTCACCATCCAGGTACTGACTCAGGCGCGTCCGCATCTCATCGAGCGCACCTTCGAGGCCCTGGAAGGCGTCAAGCGCGCCATCGTGCACGTCTACAACGCCACCGATCCGGTCTTTCGCCGCGTGGTATTCGGCGTCGACAAGACCGAGTGCATCCAGATCGCCCAGGATGCCACTGCGCAGATCAAGGAGATGATGGCGGCGCGCCCGCAGACCGACTGGACCTTCCAGTATTCGCCGGAGCTTTTTACCTCCACCGAGCTGGATTTTGCCGTGGAGATCGTCGATGCGGTCAGCGAGGTCTATCAGCCAACGCCGGCCAAGCCGATGATCGTCAACCTGCCGGCGACGGTGGAAATCGCCACACCCAATCACTACGCCGATCAGATCGAGTGGTTCTGCCGTCACGTCGCGCGGCGCGATAGCCTGGTGGTGAGCGTGCATCCGCACAATGATCGCGGCACCGGTGTGGCGGCGGCGGAGCTGGCGATGATGGCCGGCGCCGACCGCGTGGAAGGCACCCTTTTTGGCAATGGCGAGCGTACCGGCAACGTGGATATCGTCACCCTGGCGATGAACATGTACACCCAGGGCGTGCATCCGCAGCTCGACTTTTCCAACATCACGCCGCTGATGCGCGAGGTGGAACACTGCAACCAGTTGCCGGTGCATCCGCGCCACCCGTATGTCGGTGACCTGGTCTTCACGGCCTTTGCCGGCTCGCACCAGGACGCCATCAAGAAGGGCATGGCCGAGCGTCGCGACAATCCCGACGGCCCTTGGGGCGTGCCGTACCTGCCCATCGACCCGCTCGATGTAGGACGCTCCTACGAAGCGGTGATCCGCGTCAACAGCCAGTCAGGCAAAGGCGGTGTCTCCTATCTGCTGGAACAGGAGCACGGCATCGAGCTGCCGCGCCGCCTGTCCATCGAATTCAGCCAGGTGGTGCAGACGGTGGCCGAGCGCACCGGACGCGAGATCACATCAGAAATGATCTATCGCACCTTCGAGGACGAATATCTCACCAGCCGCGAACCCTATGCGCTGATCAGTCATCGCCTGAGTTCGGATGACGATAGCCCCCGCGTGCGTCTCGACGCCCAGATCGACGAGCAGGGTGAGCGTTGCCAGGTCACCGGCGAGGGCAATGGCCCGCTGGCGTCCTTCATCAAGGCGCTGGCGGCCCACGGGCTGGATGTCGAGATCATCGACTATCACGAGCATTCGCGCGGTCAGGGCGCCGATGCCGAAGCGGTGGCCTATGTCGAGGTGCGTGTCGAGCAGACGCCGATATTCGGTGTCGGCATCGATGAGAGCATTACCAGCGCCTCCATGAAGGCCGTACTCGGCGCGCTGAATCGCCATTGGCGTACTCAGCAGGCACCGGCGCCCAACGTCACCGCCGAGACGCTTGGCGAGGCCTGAGGTCAGCGTGAGCATGCGCCGTCGTGCGGTCATCCTCGGTCTGACGTTCGCGGCGGTGGTACTCGTGTTGGCCGGGGCACTGGCGGTCCTGGCACCATCGGTGTCGGCACCGTCAGCCGGCGAAGGGGCGCGTTCGGGCGTCGTGACCCTACGCGAGGCCTACCAGCAGCACCACAGCGGGCTTCAGGTCGAGGCGCGCGGCGAGGTGGTACGCGTGCTGCCAGATGACGATGAAGGTAGCCGCCATCAGCGCTTCATTCTGCGCCTGGCGAGCGGCCAGACCGTGCTCATCGCACATAACATCGACCTGGCACCGCGCCTCGAGGGATTGCAAGCCGGGGACACGGTTGGCTTCTTCGGCGAGTACGAATGGAATTCTAAAGGCGGGGTCGTGCACTGGACGCATCGCGATCCCGGCGGCGATCATCCCGACGGTTGGTTGGAATATCATGGGCAACGCTATTGGTAGTCTTGTGCCAGAAGATACGTCTAAACACGCATCATAAGGAGGTCAGCATGCCCGAGAATACGCCCTTTCAGCGCGCAAAGACGGCGTTGGACGCGGCCCATGCCGAAGATCCCAAACGCGCAATGACGGAAGAGGGCGATGAACAACCCGCCGAGTTGCTCTATGCCCAGCGCATGAGTGACTGGCTGGCGCGGGTCGCCCCGGAAGCCTCGGAGCCGTTGCAGTTGGCGGTGCGCGCCCAGCATCTGAGACGCTGGGAAGTGCCGCGCGACGATTACCCGCGCGATCGTCCCAGCTATCTGGCCTGGCGGCGCGATCTCGGGCGGCGACAGGCGGCACTGGCCGAGATGATCGTCCGCGAGGCAGGCTACGACGAGGCGGCGGTGGCGCATGTCGGTGCCTTGATTCGCAAGGAGAACCTCAAGCGTGACGCGGACACCCAAGCGTTAGAAGACACCGCTTGTCTGGTCTTCATGGCGCACTATTTCAGCGATTTCGCCCGTGAGCATGATGATGACAAGCTGGTGCATATCGTCGCCAAGACCTGGCGCAAGATGTCGCCGCGTGGGCACGAGCTGGCGTCAGCGCTGACGTTGCCCGAACGAGAACGCGACATCGTGGCGCGCGCCTTGTCGGCGTGAGGTCGGGTAACCGCGAGCGCTGCTAGGCTATGTACGAAAAGTCGGCGAGCGATGGCCAGACAAGGCAAAAATCAGCGAAAAGACGGACTGGGCTCGCACGCGAGTTTACGGGGTGTAAATGAGTACTTTGATCGGACTCGCGCACGAGCTGATTTTTAACGCCGTATGGCCGAGCACAGGCAGTTTTCGGATATAGCCTAGGCTAGTGGCGTCTTGCTGGCCTCCCCCGGAACCTCGCGCACCAGGCGCGGCATCAGGAAACCGGCGAGGTGGGCGCGTAGCGTCTCGACCAGCGTGATGGCCTCGGCATCGGATACATCGAAATGCGCGGCTCCTTCGACGGGGTCGAGCACATGCAGGTAATAAGGCAGGATCCCCACATCGAAAAGCCGCTCGGAGAGCCGCGCGAGCGTCTCGACGTCGTCGTTGACGCCACGCAGCAGCACGCTCTGATTGAGCAGCGTGACCCCCGCGCCACGTAGCCGCGCCATGGCGTCGGCGACGTGCGTGTCGATCTCGTTGGGATGGTTGATATGCACCACCATCACGGTCTGCAGCCGGGTGGCCGCCAGCCAGTCGAGCAGCGCGCCATCGACGCGGTCGGGAATCACCACCGGCAGGCGCGTATGCAGACGCAAGCGCTTGAGGTGCGGAATGTCCGCGAGGCGTTCGGCCAACCAGGCCAGGCGCCGGTCCGGCGAGGCCAGCGGGTCTCCACCGGAAAAAATGGCTTCGTTGATCGAGGTGTCCTGGCGCAAGTAATCGAGCGTGGATTCCCACTGCGCACGGGAAGGTGAATTCTCGGCGTAGGGAAAATGCCGACGAAAGCAGTAGCGACAATTGATGGCGCAGGCCGGGCTGGCGATCAGCAGCACGCGATTGCGATACTTGTGGATCAATCCCGGGCGTGGGCGGTGCTCGGCTTCTTCGAGAGGGTCGCTGACGAAACCGGCGACGCTGTCGCTTTCCCGCTCGAGGGGCAGTACCTGGCGCAGCAAGGGGTCGTCCGCATCGCCATAACGAATGCGCGATAGATAGGCGTGCGGCACGCGTACCGGAAACAGGGCATGCCCCTCCTCGGCGCCCGGCAGCCAGGCCGGATCGAGCCCCAGGTGGCGGCACAGTGCGCGCGGGTCGCGTACCGCATCGCGCAACTGGGCTTGCCAGTCCTGCGAGTGCTGACGCGGGGTCAAGGTGACGCCTTCGGAGGCGTCTTCGCCGTGCGTGGCATTTCCGCTCTGCAAAGCGGTGGGTGTTCGGGTTATCATGGGCGGCTATTTCCTATGGGCCTCGTGATGGCGGTGGTGTCATCCCATGACGAGGCGCATCGAGCAATCTGCGTAGCGCACGCTACGACGCATGCAACTAGCGAGGCATCATGGCGACGTATTCTACCAATGAATTCAAGGGCGGTCTGAAAGTCATGCTTGACGGGGATCCGTGCAGCATCCTCGAGAACGAGTTCGTCAAGCCGGGCAAGGGCCAGGCATTCAGCCGCGTCAAACTGCGCAATCTGATCACCGGGCGGGTCTGGGAGCGGACCTTCAAGTCCGGCGAGTCGCTGGAAGGTGCCGATGTGCTGGAACTGGATATGGAGTACCTCTACAGCGACGGCGACATGTGGCACTTCATGCGCACCGACGGCTCCTTCGAGCAGTATGCAGTCGACAAGAAGGCCATTGGCGATGTCGAGAAGTGGCTCAAGGAGCAGGTCGTCTACACCGTGACATTGTGGAACGACAACGCGATTGCCGTCTCGCCGCCCAACTTCATCGAGCTGGAAGTGGTCGAGACCGACCCCGGCCTCAAGGGTGATACCGCACAAGGCGGCTCCAAGCCGGCCACGCTGTCGTCCGGCGCCGTGGTGCGTGTGCCGTTGTTCATCAATGAAGGCGAAGTGCTCAAGGTCGATACGCGGACGGGCGAATACGTTTCGAGGGCCTAAACTCAGCTACGAGCTATTAACCGCTCGGAGCCCTCGGGGTGGGTCTGTGGGAGCGAATTTATTCGCGATAGAGGTGACTGAAACTCGTCGGGACTGAAGTCCCTCCCACCGGCTTCGAGCCGACTGGACCCTTGGGACCGGGGTTCGTGGGAGCGAATTTATTCGCGATAGATGTGACTGAAACTCATCGGGACTGAAGTCCCTCCCACCGGCTTCGAGCCGACTGGACCCTTGGGACCGGGGTTAGTGGGAGCGAATTTATTCGCGATAGAGGTGGCTGAAACTCATCGGGACTGAAGTCCCTCCCACCGGCTTCGAGCCGACTGGACCCTTGGGACCGGGGGTTGTGGGAGCGAATTTATTCGCGATAGAGGTGGCTGAAACCCATCGGGAATAAATTCCCTCCCACCGGGCTCAATAGTGACTGTTAAGGAATCTGGCCACGCCTCGGCGTGGCCTTTGCCGTTCTGGAGACGTTGCTGATGGAACATGACTGGCAGCCCTCGGCGAGTATCGCGACGCTGCGCGAGCGGGCGCGGCTACTCGCGCGGGTACGGGCATTCTTCGCCGAGCGCGATGTGCTGGAGGTGGAAACCCCGGTGCTGGGCCATGGCGGCAGCAGCGATCCGCACCTGGCGAGCCTGTCGCTGGAGGCTTCAACGCCGGGTGGGCGCGAGCGGCTCTGGCTGCAGACCTCGCCGGAATTCCACATGAAGCGGCTGCTGGCGGCGGATAGCGGACCGATCTTCCAGTTGGCGCGCAGCTTCCGCGACGGCGAGGTGGGACGTCGTCACAATCTCGAGTTCACCATGCTCGAATGGTATCGCCCGGGTTTTACGCTTTCCGCGCTGATCGACGAGACCCAGGCATTGATTCGCCACGTGCTGGAACGCGATCCCGGGCCGTGTCGGCAACGTCGCTATCGCGAGCTGTTTCGCACTCAGTTGGGGTTCGACCCCTTCACTGTATCGCTGGCCACGTTACGTCAGACCGCCGAGCATGAGACCGGCATGACCCTGGACGATGCCGAGCGCGATGCATGCCTGGACGCGCTGATGGCGTTCGTCATCGAGCCGCATCTCGGTCATGAGGGACTGGAGGTCGTAGTCGACTATCCCGCCAGTCAGGCGGCGCTGGCGCGGCGCCACTCCGATCCCGAGGATGGCGCCATCGTCGCCGCGCGCTTCGAGGTCTATTGGCAAGGGGTGGAGCTGGCTAATGGCTATGACGAGCTCACCGACGCCGAGGAGCAGGCCGCACGCTTTGTCGAGGATAATCGAGAACGCCAGCGGCTAGGGCACAGCGAGGTGGATACCGATGTCCGCCTTGTGGCGGCACTCGAAGCGGGCATGCCGGCGGGAAGTGGCGTGGCGCTGGGGCTCGATCGCCTGATTCAACTGGCGCTGGGGAAGGCGAGTGTGGCGGAGGTGATGGCGTTTGCCACGCCACGCTGCTAGGAAACACTGCATAAATGTCTGCACAGACGAATCGCCGCGTTACGCGGTGCTCGAAGGCTCGCCTAACCCCATGTTATGTCTCGCCTTCTGTGCTCCGGGCGCCTTGCGCTTCATTCTGCTCGACGATTTATTCAGCGCTTCCTTAGAGTCGTGCTACTGGGGAACACAGCCTTGCCCCGCCCGGCATGGTAACTCTGTCTCGGCAAGCGGGCTCAGGACGCGAGCGATTGCCCCATGCTGACCACCAGGCCGTCGGTGCAGATGTCGCGAAACGCAACGTCATGGCCGAAGCACATCACCACGGTGGAGCCGAGCTTGAAGCGGCCCATTTCCTGACCCTTCTCGATCACGATGGGCTCGTCGAAGCGAGTCGTCTGTACGCGGCCGCTGAGCGGCGTGATCTGGCCGGCCCACACCGTCTCGATGGCGGCGACGATCATCGCGCCCACCAATACCATTGCCAACGGGCCGTGCTCGGTGTCGAACAGGCAGACCAGGCGCTCGTTGCGGGCGAAGAGCCCCGGCACGTGATTGGCAGTGGCCGGATTGACCGAGAACAGCCGCCCCGGCACATAGATCATTTCACGCAGGGTGCCGGTGACGGGCATGTGCACGCGATGATAGTCACGCGGCGATAGATAGACCGTGGCGAAGTGGCCGTCCCGAAAGGGCGCGGCGCGATGCGTATCGCCTCCCAACAGGGCGGTCAGCGAATAGGTATGCCCCTTGGCCTGGACGAGAGTGCCATTATCGATGGCACCGAACTGCGACAGCGTGCCATCGGCAGGGGAAACGATGCCCTCGCTGATGGGCCGCGCCTCGGGGGAGAGCGCACGGGTGAAGAAGTCGTTGAAGCAGGCATAAGCCTCGGGGTCGCTTTCGACGGCCTGGCTCATGTCGACATCGAAGGTACGAATGAAACGCTGAATGAGCAGGTCCTTGAGCCACGGCGAACGGCTCTCGGCAAGCTTGCCCACCCCACGTGAAATCAGGTGGTGGGGCAGGGGGTGTTGAATTCTGGCGAAGAGTTCGTCGCGATCCACGGGCATATCCACGGCAAGGTCGAAAGGTATGCCACGATAGGGGCGTGGCGTCATGGGCGCAATAGCCCCCGGCATGCGCGCATCGCCGGGGGACGGGGCGTGGCTTATTTCTCTATCGGCGTATCGTCGCGATTGCCCCATTCCTGCCATGAGCCGGGGTAGGCGCGCATCTTCTCGAAGCCCAGGGCCTTGCCCACCAGCCAGGTGAAGCCGCTGCGATGATGGCTCTGGCAGTGGGTGACGATCTCCATGTCCGGTGTCAGCCCTTTAGCCTCGAGCTCGGCGATGAGTTCGGCGTAATCGCGCAGCCGCAGGTGGCGTTCGGGGTCCATGGCATCCGTCCATTCGAAATTGACGGCGCCGGGAATATGCCCCAGATGGGCGTTCTTGCCTTTTTCGCCGCGATATTCGTCCGGTGAGCGCGCATCCCAGACCGCGAGTTCACGTTCATCCAGGCGGTCAATGAGTTCTTCACGGCGAATCTGAACCTGGGGTTGATGGATAGTCGCCTGGTAATCACTGGGCGTGGGCGCGCTTGGTTCGCGCTCGATGCGTTGCCCGTCGCCGCGCCAGGCATGAATGCCGCCGTTGAGATAGGAATACCGGGTGTGGCCGATGAGCTCCAGCGTCCATAGCAGGCGCCCGGCCCAGCCGCCGCCTTCGTCATCATAGGCGATGACGTGGGTGTCGCGGGTCAGGCCGAGTTCGGAAAACAGCGCGGAAAGCGCTTCTTCGTCGGGGATGTCATTGGGTACCGGGCCATCGCCCGCGAGCAGGCGGCGGTGGTCGAGAAACACCGCCCCAGGCACGTGGCCCTCGGTGTAGCTGTCGGCCTTGAGCGGTACATCGACGATCAATAGTTCAGGGGCGCCGAGATGCTCGGCGAGCTGCTCGGGCTCGACGATCAGCGGCAGCAGGTTGTCTTCGGAACGCATGGTCTTCTCCCGCGTGGACGTGGGGCATGTGAATGCTTGTCAGATCATGGCACAGCCCGGAGGCCTTTTGCAGCCATGACGTGATGGGCATTTTCCAGACAAGTCTTGGGGATGAGCATGAGGGTCGGGATTGGCTATACTGCGCGACGTCTCATCCCAACCCAACCTGTGTGGAGAACGCGACGTGTTCGAACGACTTTTCGGCATCCGGGCCCAGGGGAGCACCCCGCGCACCGAGATCCTGGCGGGGATCGCGACCTTCCTGGCCTCGATGTACATCATCGTCGTCAATCCGACGGTGCTGAGCGATGCCGGCGTGCCCTTTTCCAGTGCCCTGACCGCCACCGTGCTGGTCAGTTTCTTCGGCAGTGTGATGATGGGGTTTTACGCCAAGAACCCCATCCTGGTGGCGCCCGGCATGGGCATCAACGCGCTGTTCGCCTACACCATGGTATTGGGGGCGGGCATGGAATGGCAGACCGCGCTGGGCTGCGTGTTCTGGGCCGGGGTCATTTTTGCCCTGCTGGCGGCGTTCAATGCGCGCCAGTTGGTGATCGATGCGATTCCGGCGCAATTGCGTTACGCCATTGCCTGCGGCATTGGTCTATTCATCACCACCATTGGCCTGGTCAACGCGCAGTTCATCGTGCCCAATCCGGTCACCGTGGTGGGCATGGCGTCGCTCGATCCGGTACTGGTGACGTTTCTCATCGGCTTCGCGGTCACCACTTGCCTGGTGGTGCGCAATGTGCCCGGTGCGCTGATTCTGGGGATCGTCTTCACCACGTTGGCCAGCGTGCCGATCGGCCGCCTGTGGGGCGACGGCAGTCGTTACTTTCCCGAGGATCTGGCGTCGTCGACGCTGGTCAACTTCAACGGTATCTTCGCCATGCCGGATCTCAGCGGTTTGATGGCGCTCGATCTATGGGGCTCGCTATCGGTGGCCTACTGGCCGTTCATCTTCGTGTTGCTGTTCACGACTTTTTTCGACGCGCTTTCCACCTTCATGGGGGTTTCCGAGGCGGGTAACCTGAAGGATGCCGATGGCAATCCGCGCAACATTCGTCGTTCGATGATCGTCGATGCCAGCGCCGCGCTGATCTCCGGGCCGCTGGGAACCAGTCCGGCCAATGCCTATGTGGAATCCGCCGCAGGGATCAGCCAGGGCGGTCGTACCGGGCTCGTCGCGGTGGTCGTGGCGGTGTTGTTCCTGCCGTTTCTGTTTCTCTCGCCGCTGTTGTCGCTGGTGCCGGCGATTGCCACGGCGCCGGCCCTGATTCTGGTCGGGGTGTTCATGATGGACCCCATTCGCAAGATCCATTGGCACCAGTTCGACGACGCCATTCCGGCCTTCGTCGCCATGGTGCTGATTCCCTTTACCTATTCGATCACGCATGGGATTGCCTTCGGCTTTCTCACGTTCGTGATCGTCAAGCTGGCGGCGGGCAAGACCCAGGAAATCAAGCCCACCATGTGGGTGTTGGCCGCGCTCTCGTTGTTGCTGCTCGAAGGCTGAACGGGATGTGCCGGTGCCGACGTCCATGCCGGCATTGGTGCTGTCGTCAGCGCGTTTCCGATGTCGCGCGGCGTTCCAGACGCGCCAGGAAGACATCCATGACGCGTGCGTAGAGCTGTGACCCGAGGTAGGCGTCCTCGACACCGGCATCCAGATTGGGGTTGTCGTTGACCTCGATGACTACGACCCGCTCGCCGACCTGCTTGAGATCGACCCCGTAGAGGCCATCGCCGATCAGACGTGTGGCTTTCAGTGCAGCCTTGAGAACGGCCTTGGGCACTTCCGATGGTGGGTGCGTGGTGAAGCTGCCGCTGCGCACCCTCGGGCGTGAGTGATCGTAGATCTGCCAGTGCCCGCGTGCCATGTAGTAGCGGCTGGCGAAGAGGACCTCACCATCCAGAATGCCGATGCGCCAGTCGAAATCGGTGGGCAGCCATTCCTGTAGTAACAGCAGCGCGGAGGAGGCGAACAAGCGTGAGGCCTGCTCCTTGAGCTCGTCGAGCGAGGTAATCTTGACCACCCCTTTAGAGAACGCGCCGTCGGGCACCTTGAGCACCAGCGGGAAGTCGAGGCGGGTAACCTTGTCCGACAGCTGTGTCAGGTCGTCGCGACTCAGCAGTACGCCGCGCGGCGCGGGGACGCCGCGTGCACCGAGAAGTGCATGCAGGTAGATCTTGTTGGTACAACGCAGAATCGACTGAGGGTCGTCGATGACCACCAGGCCTTCGTGCTCGGCGCGCTTGGCCATGCGGTAGGTGTGATGGTCGAGCCGCGTGGTTTCACGGATGAACAAGGCATCAAACTCGGCCAGACGGCCTTCGTCCTTGCGGGTAATGAGGCTGACATCGATGCCGCGTCGCCGACCGGCACGAATGAATTGCTTGAGTGCACTCTTGTTACTGGGCGGCATGGCCTCCTGGGGATCGATGAGAATCGCCAGGTCGAAACGGTAGCGACGCCGCGCCTTGGGCGTGCGCCATACCTTGCGCGAATGGCGGTTCAAGGCCGCCGCAAAACGGTCCTGATCGCTCCCCTGCAAGGCGTTGAGGGCCAGGGGCTTCAAGCGCGTCAGGCGCCATGCGCCATGCCGTTTTTGAAATTTGGCGTCCAGCAGGGGGCACGGCAGACGCTCGAAGAGACGCCGGGCCAGCCGGCCTAATCCCTCGTGATCGCATTCGCCGAACAATACCGTCAGGTTTAGTTCATCGCCGCTCAGCGCGCCGTGCTTTTCGAGATCGCGCATCATGGGTTCCAGCGATTCGAGCTGAAGATCGATCAAGGCCTTGCGCGAGAGCTGGTTGAGCGTTTCGACCGAGGGCAGAACGCGCTGTCCGCGTGCCTGTGCGAGCAACGAGACATAGTAACCCGTCTCCAGATAGTCGAGCCCGCGGCAGAGGTTGATGACATGCGTGGCATCGCGTGTCTTGTCGGGCGCGGCCGGCTCCAGTGCCAGGAAGTCGGCGGCGCTGATGACATCATCGCTGGGATAGTAGGGCAGCCAGTCGTCGAGGCGATCGACGACGATACGCAGGCGGGACATAGACCTTCCTTGTGAAGAGAAAACGTCAATCGACCTTGAAGAAAGCGTGTCTAGAATGGGGAGCGAGCCACGTCTCGACAATAGCCCCGCCTTGAAATAATTTCTATACACGATTTGCGCCATCCTGTTCGCGCTATTCTGGAGACATTTGCATGTCCTGCTCCCTGCGCGCCGCCACCGTCACTGACCTCGATGCGCTCTGTCATCTTGAGGCGATATGTTTCGATGGCGACCGCTTCACACGCCGTCAACTGGCCTATCTATTGGCGCGTGCCAACGCTCATACGCTCGTTGCATATACCACGCCAGGCGACGAGGTGGTCGGTTATGCCACGCTGCTCTTCCGGCGCAACAGTCGCGTGACGCGTCTTTACTCGTTCTGCGTGGCCCCGCAAGCGCGCGGTGGCGGAGTAGGACGCGCATTGCTCGAAGCGCTGGAGCGTGAAGCCAGGCGTCGTGACATGACACGACTACAACTGGAAGTGCGTGCCGACAATCGCGTTGCGTTGGGCCTTTATCGGCGCATGGGTTTTTCCGTGCTGCGCTGGCTCGAGGACTATTACGTCGATGGCTGCGCGGCCTGGCAGATGGGCAAGACGCTGCCTTCAGCGGGGCAGGCCTGGGCATCACAGGACAAGTTGGGCGAAGGGACAAACCGGGACGGTGAGTGTCGTGAGCATGCTAGAATCGCGCCCGATCTTAGCCCAGCGAGGAAGTGACCATGCCATCTTTCGATATCGTTTCCGAGTTCGACAAGCACGAGGCCAACAACGCCGTCGATCAAGCCAATCGCGAGATCCAGACGCGCTTCGATTTTCGAGGCGTGACCGCGAGTTTTACCCTGGAAGGCGAGACGGTGACCCTCGAAGCCGAGGTGGATTTTCAGCTCAAGCAGATGCTCGACGTGCTGCGTAACAAGCTCATCGCCCGGGGTATCGATGCCCGCTGCATGGAGATCAAGGACCCCGTCACCAGCGGCGTGCGCGCCCACCAGGATGTGGTGCTCAAGCAGGGCCTCGAGCAGCCGGAATGCAAGGACATCGTCAAGCGCCTGAAGGACGCCAAGCTCAAGGTGCAGGCGCAGATCCAGGGCGACAAGGTGCGCGTGACCAGCAAGAAGCGCGACGAGCTGCAGCAGGCGATCGCCTTGTTGAAGAGCGAGGACGGCCCCGAGCTGGCCCTGCAGTACACGAATTTCCGCGATTGAAGGGAATTCGTCCCACTCCCTTGATACGCATCATCCTTGTGGTCGGCTAGCGTTGCCACCCACGCCTGCGCGCTCGATCCTGTCGCTAAAACAACCGCAGCAACACAATAAAACCAGCGACAGGAGAACGAAGATGTTTGATCTGGGACGCGGCTTTCTTGCCACGGTCGAGCGGCGTCCGCACGCCGTTGCCATCAGCGATAGCGAGATGCACAAGACCTACGCACAGTGGTATGCGGACATTCAGAGCGTGGCGCGCCACCTCCGGCGGCTGGGACTCGACAAGGGCGACCGCCTGCTGGTGGCCATGCATAATCGTTGGCAGATGGCGACGTTGTACTGGGCCTGCCAGTTCGCGGGGATCATCTTCACGCCGGTGAACTGGCGTTCGACGACTCTGGATATTCGCTACTACCTGAAGAACTCGGGCGCCGGGGCCATCGCCTATGACGATGCGACCGCCGAGGCGGTGCAGGCGTGCGCCGAGGCGCATCAGATACCGCGGATCGTGGTTGGCGAGGTAACGCCCCTGGGGGCGATTGCCTTCGATTCGTTACTCGGATCGACCGGTGAAACGCTGTTGATGGCGACGCCCGACGATTACTCGATGATGCTCTACACCTCGGGGACCACCGGCAGACCCAAGGGAGTGCCGCGTCGGCATCGTGTCGAACGCGCCGCGACGGCCGCGTACGTGGCCCAGAATCTGTATCGTCATGATGAGACCATGCTGGGCGTGATGCCGCTTTATCACGCCACGGGCGTACGCGCGTTGCAGGCAATGGCGATGGTCGACGGGCGCTTCGTGTGCATCCCTAAGTTCGAACCGGAGGCGACGCTCGAGGCCATCGAGCGTGAGCGCGTCACCAGCCTCAACCTGGTGCCGACGCTCTATCACATGCTGCTCGAAGCACCAGGATTTGCCCCGCATCGGGTCGCCAGCATCGATAAGATCGGCTTTGCCGGCGCGCCCATGAGTGCGGGCTTGATCGCGCGCGTCGAGGCGGCTTTCCAACCGAGTCTGTTCGTCAATCAATATGGTTGCTCGGAACTCTATGCGTTGACCGTCGACCAGCATGCCAATCACAAGCCTGGTTCATCGGGACGTGCGGCGCTCAACCAGCGATTGCGAGTGGTCAAGGTCGGGGCCACGTCGCCGGCAATGTGCGTGCCGCCGGGCGCGGAAGGCGAAGTCATCGCCGACATGAACGGAGATGAGGCCTTCGAGGGTTACTGGCAGTATCCCGAGGCCGATAGCAAAGCCCTTAGAGATGGCTGGTACTTCACCGGGGATACCGGGTATTTCGACGACGATGGGGATTTGTTCGTCACAGGGCGCGTCGACGACCTTATCAACTCCGGTGGCGAAAACATCAGCCCGCTGGAAATCGAGAATGTGCTGTCGTTGCATCCGCAGGTCGAGGAAGTCGCGGTGGTGGGGCTACCCGACGACAAGTGGGGTCAAGTGGTGACGGCGTTCATCAAGGCACGTAGCGCCGTCGATGAGCGGGAACTCGGGCGTTATTGCCTGGATGCCGGGCTGACGCGTTTTAAGTGTCCGCGCGGCTATCGTTTTATCGACGAGTTGCCCAAGTCGCCGGTGGGTAAAGTCTTGCGCCGCATGCTGCGTGTACCGGCGGCCACGATGTCCGACATGCAGGATGTGCCGGTCCGTGAGGCCCATATGACCTCGGGATGATGTCACGTGGAGCGTGTAATGGGAGGCTCTCAATGTAGCCGCCTTGGTCTTGGCCCCTTGCTTTGCGCTAGAATGAACGTACGCGTCCAACCTCTGGCGGTAATCGCCTCGATAGTAAGGGACGATTTCTCCTGGATGCGTTATTCGGGCTTCAATGAATGAGGTGACGTCGGGCTTCGCCATGCCTGCCAGCGATCTCGCGTGAAGCCCGGCGTTTCCCTCTATCACGGCAAGGTGGCGCGGCGCATGTACGATATACGCAAGCTATTGTTCATCTGCTTGGCTGGCGTCAGCTTCTCTCTGGGGGTGATCGGCTTGTTTCTGCCGATCATGCCTACGACGTGTTTCATGCTGGTGGCGGTATGGGCAGCTTCGAAAAGCTCACCGCGCTTCGCCAATTGGATCCGTCGTCATCCGCGCTTCGGCCCCTCCATTCTCGCCTGGGAGCGCGAACGCGCCATCCCCCGGCACGCCAAATGGATGGCGTGCGCCATGCTGACGGTCTCGATGGGCGTGATCGCCTTCACCGTCGACCCCCTAGCGCTGCGTGTGGCGTTGATCATTGGCCTGGCGGGCATTGCAGTGTGGATTCTGACCCGCCCGACGCCGTCGCTGGGGCGTTGCCCGGTGCTGTCGTCCTTCGAGGAATCCTCTTCCAGCCAGCGCCATGAGTCTCGCTGAGAGCGTGATGAGGCGCGGCGTTGCCCGCACTTTTGAGCCGACTCCACCGGACGCCGTACAATGCTCGACATGTGCCTCGTGTTTCGCACGCGAGGCGATGTCTTGGGGGCGAGTGCATGCCCCGATCTCAAGGAGCGTCGATCGATGTCCGAACCGCAAGCGACCCATCTCAAGGATTACCTGCCGCCCGCCTACCGGGTGACGCACACCGAGCTGAAATTCGACCTGGCCCCCTCGGCGACGACCGTGACGGCGCGCCTGCATGTCGAGCGCCACCCCGAGCGCGAAGCGGGGCTCCCGCTACGTTTCGCCGGTGACAAGCTGTCGCTGGTGCGCATCGCTGTGGATGGTCAGGAGTTGGAAGCTGGCGAGTACGAGGTCGATGACGAAGGTCTGACTATCGCCAGCGTGCCGGAGCGTTTTCTGCTGGATACCGAGGTGTCGATCGACCCCGCCGCCAATACCGCCCTCGAAGGACTGTATGTTTCCAGCGGCATGTTCTGCACTCAGTGCGAGCCGCAGGGCTTTCGCCGTATCACCTTCTATCCCGATCGCCCGGATGTGATGGCGACCTTTTCCACTACGCTGGTGGGTGACAAGACCGATGCGCCGGTGCTGCTCTCCAACGGCAATCCGGTGGAAAGCGGTGAGCTCCCGGAGGGTCGGCATTTCGTGACCTGGGAAGACCCGCATCCCAAACCGAGTTACCTGTTCGCGCTGGTGGCCGGGAAACTGGAAAACGTCGAAGATCGCTTCACGACCATGAGTGGTCGCGATGTCACGCTGCAGATTTGGGTCGAGCCGGAGAATCTCGACAAGACCGCGCATGCCATGGCCTCACTCAAGAGCGCCATGCGCTGGGATGAAGAGACCTACGGCCGTGAATACGATCTCGACCGCTTTATGATCGTCGCCGTCAACGACTTCAACATGGGCGCCATGGAGAACAAGGGACTCAACATCTTCAACTCGGCGGCGGTGCTCACGCATCCGCAAACCGCTACCGATGCGGCCTTCCAGCGGGTGGAGGGTATCGTCGCTCACGAGTACTTCCATAACTGGTCGGGCAACCGCGTGACCTGCCGCGATTGGTTCCAGCTCTCGCTGAAGGAAGGCTTCACCGTCTTCCGCGATCAGAGCTTTTCCGCCGACGTCAATTCGGCGCCGGTCAAGCGCATCGAGGACGTGTCGTTCTTCCGTACGGCGCAGTTCGCCGAGGATGCCGGCCCGACGGCGCATCCCGTGCGCCCCGATCATTACATCGAGATATCCAACTTCTACACCCTGACGATTTACGAAAAGGGTGCCGAGATCGTGCGCATGCTGCGTCATCTCCTCGGTTGGGAGATGTTCCGCCAGGGCTCGGATCTGTACTTCGCGCGTTTCGACGGCCAGGCGGTGACCATCGAGGATTTCGTCGATTGCATGGCGGAAGTCTCCGGGCTCGACCTGAGTCAGTTCATGCGCTGGTACTCGCAGGCGGGTACGCCGGAGATCGACGCCCATGGCGAATACGATTACGCCAAGTGCGAGTACCACCTGCGGCTTTCCCAGCGCACGCCGCCCACCCCCGGTCAGGCGGAAAAACAGCCGCTGCATATTCCGGTGCGCATGGGGCTGGTGGGCACCAAGTCCGGCAACGACATGGCATTGACGCTGGACGGCGAGTCGTTGGGCAAGGAAACGGTGCTGCATCTGCGCGACACCGAACAGACCTATGTCTTCACCGGCATCGACGAAGCGCCGACGCCATCGCTGCTGCGCGGTTTCTCGGCGCCGGTCTATCTGCGCTATCCGTATTCGCGCGAGGAACTCTCGTTCCTGCTGACCCACGATGCGGACGACTTCAACCGTTGGGACGCGGGGCAGCGGTTGACCATGCTGGCTCTCGACGATCTGATCGCGGCGCATCGCAATGGGGTTGAAAAGGTCATGGATACCCGCGTCATCGACGCCTATCGGCGCCTTTTGACTACCGAGACCGACGACAAGGCGGTGCTTGCCGAGATGTTGACGCTTCCCTCCGAGGCCTACATCGCCGAGCAGCAGCCGATGGTCGACGTGGATGCCATCCACGCCGCGCGGGTCTTCGTCAAGCAGTCGCTCGCCAGGGCCTTGCGCGACGAGTTCCTGGCCATTCATGAAGCCCACCGGAGCGATGAACCCTACGCGCCGGAGCCGGATCAGATCGCGCGGCGCCGGGTGAAGAACGTGGCCCTCGAATACCTCATGAGCATCGAGGACGACGAGGGTGTGGCACTGGCCGAGGCGCAGGTCGATGCCGAGCACAACATGACCGATGTGCGCGCCGCCCTGACGATGCTGGTGCACAGCTCGCGCAGCGACATCGCCGAGCCGGCGCTCAAGGCGTTCGGCGAGAAGTGGGCGCACGATCCGCTGGTGATGAACCAGTGGTTCACCATCCAGGTCACGCGCCCGCAGGAGGATGTGCTGGAACGTGTCAAATACCTGATGGCGCATCCGCTGTTCTCGCTCAAGAATCCCAACAAGGTGCGCGCGCTGATCGGTGCCTTCGCGGCGCTGAACCGCGTCAACTTCCACCGCCTCGACGGCGAGGGCTATCGCCTACTGGCCGATGTAGTGATCGAGCTCAATAGCCTCAACCCCGAGATCGCCGCCCGCATCATCACGCCGCTGACGCGCTGGCAGCGTTTCGATGAGCAGCGTCAGGCGCTGATGAAGGCCGAGCTCGAGCGCATTCGTGCCGAGGAACTCTCGCCCAACGTCTTTGAAATGGTCGAACGGGCGCTGGCCGACGCCTGATAGCCGACGTTGCATGAAGAAGTGACGGCAAAACGCCGCTGCCTTGGCAGCGGCGTTTTTGCGTGGGTGGGTGTCGTGTTGGCCGTTGCAACAAGGCGCTTCAGCGAATGAGCCAGCCGAGCACCAGCAAGCCGAGAAACAGCCATACGATACCGCCGACGAAGCCACGCCGAAGAAGTGCGCGAATTCCTCGGTAAAGCATCCATACGCCGATGACCAGCACCACCAGATTGATGAGCGAGGGATTGACGCCCAGCGAACGGGCGAGGCCGTCGAAAAAGCGGTCGATTGCCACCCAAAATCCCGCGAATAGCGTCGAGAGGGCGTCAATGATGACGCGCAAGGCGTCGCCGAGGAACTCGCCGAGCCAGTGGAAGAATCTGTCGATCTGCATGTCACATCCTTTTTGTGAGCGTGCTTATGTGAGCGTCTCGCCCCATATGCCGTCGGGCGCATGCCCGTGGTCCGTCATTCTATGCGGCAAGGCGCCAGGATGGCAGGGGCGCCTTAGGATGGGGTGGCCTTTATGCTTTTCTTCTTGCATGCTGCAAGTGTCATGTGTTGGCTATCGGTCGTGGGCGATGAAAGTTTGTTGCGTTCTAGCCGATAACTAGAGGGCGTAAAGCGCATTCATTCACTTGAAGGGAGGAGCTTCATGGATTCATCCGTGAACGCAGCCGTGGGAACTGCGATGGCGTTGCAACAGCATAACGCCGATCAGCAGTCTCAAATGGGCCTGCTCAAGGAGTCGCTCAACAATCAGGCGTCGCATGTGTCGCAACTGATGGAAGCGGTTTCCCCCCAGCAGTCTCTAGCGACGACCGGCACCGTGGGTACGCAGGTCAATACCTACGCCTGAGTCTCGGGGTAGTTGGTCAAGAATGCCGTGGCGCCAAGCGTCGCGGCATTTTCATTGGAGTGAGAGCCCGTCGTTGATTTCGCGCAAGCGCTGCATGGCATATTCGGAAGAAAACTGTGGCTCGCGCGGCGGATCGTAGACCTCGCCACGGGTGCCGTTGACGATCAGGTCGATGGCATAGCAGGTATCGTCGATCACGGCTCGGTAGCCAGTGACCTGTTGGAAGTGACTCATGCCGGCGTCGTCGAGCGTGAAGGTTTGGAAATCATGGCCATCGATACGCGCCGTGGTCCGCGAGCGGGCATTGGGCGGCGGTGTCAGGCAGTGGGTGATTGCGTCGGCGTCGTGGCTCGCGCCCAGACGCCAGTGCGCGGTCGTTATGTCATTGGAGCCCGGCAGTGCCAGCGTGATCAGACGTTCACCCGGTGCATCATTTACGATCTGCCAACTGCCGGTATCGAAGTAGCCCGCTTGTGGTGCGGTGATGCGCTCGAGCGAGGCATCGGCGCGCAGCTTGATGGGGTAAGACGCTAGCGTGATGTTCGTGGTGTCTTCGTTGACCGGGGTAGACGGCGTTTCGCGGGGCTCGGGCGTGCAGGCCGCAAGCGATATGGCGCCCCCAAGTACGGCCATCATTACAGTCGCGATGAATATCCGTTTCATGCACGGGGTTCCTTGTGTGGTAGCGAGCACTCACACCGTATCAGCCTATTGATCGCCCTTATAGCGTGCCACGGTGTCCTTGGCAGCCTGTCGCAATAGGCTGATATCGATGCCCACGGCGATGAAATCGAACCCCCAGTCGGCATAGCGTCTGGCATCCGCCTCGACGGGGGCCAGAATGCCGGCCGCTTTGCCGGCGGCGTGGGTGGCGTCCAGAGTGTGTCGAATCATCGCCTGGACTTCGGGGTGATCGGGGTTGCCGATATGTCCGGTGTCGGTGGATAGATCGAAAGGCCCGACGAAAACGGCGTCGATGCCTGGAGTAGCGGCGATAGCCTCGGCGTTGTCGACCCCGCTGCGAGACTCCACCTGCACGATCAGGCATAGCTCTTCATGGGCCGTCGTCATGTAGTCTTCCACCTCGCCCCAGCGCGTGGCGCGCGTCAAGCCACCGCCAACGCCGCGAAATCCCTGCGGCGGGTAACGTGTGGCGGCGACCAACTGGGCTGCCTGTTCGGCGGTGTCGACCATGGGGATCATCAACGTCTGGGTGCCGATGTCGAGCAGTTGCTTGATCAGGGCTGGGTCATGATTGACGGTGCGTACGACCGGGGCGCAAGAATAGCCGGCAACAGCCTGCAACTGAGTGAGAATCGTGGGTACGTTATTGGGCGCATGTTCGCCGTCGATCAATAGCCAATCGAACCCCGTGGTCGCGAGAATCTCCGTGGCATAGCCAGTGGCGAAGCCGGCCCAGCAGCCATAGCGGGTATCGCCGGTCAGTGATGCCTTGAAGGGGTTGCGGGGCAATTGCATGGCACGTGTCCTTTTTCGTTAGATGACTATTGCATACAAAAAACGTAACAGCCTTTCGAGTCAGCGGCCATTGCACCAGCGTCTAATACGCGGTGTCCGGATGCGACGGGACTGGGCGGTGCTCGAGGACTCGGCGCAGGACGAAACTGGAATGCGCGCCAGTGACGCCTTCGATACGCGTGATCTGATTGAGCAGCAGGTTCTGGTAGTCATCCATGTCGTGGACCACGACCTTGAGCTGATAGTCGGCCTCCTGGCCGGTGATCAGCAGGCATTCCTGCACTTGGGGCAGCGCTGCGACCTTGGTTTCGAAGTTGGCGAAGCGCTCCGGTGTGTGGCGATCCATGGAAATATGCAAGAGCGCCGTAAGGCTATGCCCCAGCCGTTTGGCATCCACCAGGGCGCGATAGCCGGTGATCAGGCCACTGTCTTCCAGGGCTCGCACACGTCGCAGGCAGGGCGAGGGCGACAGGCCGATACGTTCGGCCAGTTCCTGATTGTTGATACGCCCATGGTGCTGGAGGAGCTCGAGTATCTGACGGTCGTAGCGGTCGAGCGTCACTACGTCGGCTAGCGTGCTATCTTTTGGCATTATTAGTCTCTTATGAGAATGATATTGGAATTATATGCCAAAAAAAGACCTCGTCGAGGACGATTTAGCAATCGTCTGCGGGGCAAGGCAGCGTAGACTGTGATCATTGCCATACGCAATCGGCTCGTTCATTCATTTTACAGGACTGTTGTCATGAGTTGCTTCGACCATCGCAAGTATCGCCCGGCGCCGCGCGTGCCCGCCTTCGACCGTCAGTGGCCGGATCGCGACCTAGTGACGGCACCGACCTGGGTCAGCGAAGATCTCCGCGACGGCAACCAGGCGCTACTCGAGCCGATGAGCGTCGCACAGAAACAGCGACTGTGGCATCAGATCATCAAGGTCGGCATCAAGGAAGTCATGGTCGGCTTTCCGTCGGCCAGTCAGCCGGATTACGATTTCGTGCGCTGGCTGATCGAGGAAGACCAGATTCCCGACGATGTGACCATCGCGGTGCTGGTGCAGTGCCGCGAGCATCTGATCGAGCGGACCTTCGCATCGCTGGTCGGCGCCAAGCGCGCCATCGTGCATCTGTATAATTCCACCTCGACCGTGCAGCGCGAACGCGTTTTCGAGATGGATCGCCAGGGCATCGTCGATATCGCCGTGCAGGGGGCGAGCTGGGTCAAGGCGCATGCCGCGCGCTACCCCGAGGTCGAGTGGCGCTTCGAATACACCCCCGAGAGCTTTTCCAGCACCGAGATCGACTTCTCATTGGCGATCTGCGAAGCGGTGATGGACGTCTGGCAGCCGACGCCGGAGGCGAAATGCATTCTCAACCTGCCCACCACAGTCGAGGTGGGCGGGCCACATCACCATGCCGACCAGATCGAGTACTTCTGCCAGCATATCAGCCGCCGTGACAGCGTGATCATCTCGGTGCATACGCATAACGATCGTGGTGGCGCGGTGGCGTCCGCCGAACTCGCCTTGCTGGCCGGCGCCGAGCGTGTCGAAGGCACGTTGCTGGGCAATGGCGAGCGCACCGGCAACATGGATATCGTCACCCTGGCGATGAATCTCTACAGCCAGGGCATCGATCCCGAGCTCGATTTGTCGCGCCCCGACGAGATCATCGAGGTGGTGCAGGAATGCACCGGTATTCCCATGCATCCGCGTCATCCCTGGGTGGGGGAGATGGTCTACACCGCGTTTTCCGGCAGTCATCAGGACGCGATCCGCAAGTCGCTCATGAAGCAGCAGGCGGACGAACCGTGGCAGGTGGCGTACCTGCCGATCGACCCGCGCGATATCGGGCGCGATTACCAGGCGGTCATTCGCGTCAATAGCCAGTCCGGCAAGGGCGGCATGACGTTCCTGCTCGAGCGCGATTACGGCATCAGCCTGCCGCGCTGGATGGCGCTGGAGCTGGCCCCGGCGGTGCAGGCAGTGAGCGAGACAGTGAGCGGTGAGCTTTCAAGCCAGCGCATACGCGAGGTGCTGACCGAGACCTTCTCTCGACATGAGCCGCTCTCGTTGACCGGTTACCGACTGGATCGTGACGCTGACCAAGGCTTGACGGTATCACTCGACGATGCCGGTCGGGCGGTGCGTTTGAGTGGCCAGGGCAACGGTGTCATTTCGTCGTTCATGACTGCCTGGCAAGCCCATACCGGACAATCGGTGAGCGTCGTCGATTACAGCGAGCACGCGCTGGGTGAGGGCAGCGACGCTGTGGCGATCGCCTTCGTGCAACTCAATGTGGCGGGGCAGCGCATCAGCGGCATGGCCGAGGATGGCGACACCGTCAGTGCCTCGCTCAAGGCCGTGTTGAGCGCACTCAATCGTGCGGATCATCAAGGAACGATGTCGGCGTTGGCGGCTGAGGCGCAAGCATCGGCATAGAACGTCAGTGAGTGATGGGCCACGACCGCATGGATAGGAAGGCGGTCGTGGCGCGTCGAGTAACGGCTACTGGCTACTGCTTGGCGAGGCCGATGGCCTTCATGATCTCACCGAATTCGGCGTCGCTTTTCTCCATGTAGTCGCCGAAGGCTTGTGCGTCCTTCCATTGCACCCCATAGCCCTGTTTGGTCATGAATGACTGGTAGGTGTCGCTTTCGTAGGCGGCATGCAAGGCACGCTCTAGTTTCTCGACAGTGGCATCGTCCATGCCCTGCGGACCGATGACGCCACGCCACGCGCCCGTGGTGAAGTCGCTGTCCACCTGCGAGGCCACGGTGGGCACATCGGAGAAGCTTTCTAGAGGTTCCTCGGCCATGACACCGAGGCTGCGCACACGATTGGCTTCGATCATCGAACGCGCCTCGGGGAGCGAGGTGGCGGCCATGTCGACGCCCCCGGAGGCGAGTTCCGTCATGGCCGGTGCGGCGCCTTGGCTGGGAATCCAGTTGACCTTGTCGGCGGGCATATCGAGATCCATCAGTAGTCCGCCCAGCGCGACATGCCAGATACCCCCGAGCCCGGTGCCGGAGGCATTGAAGTGGCCGTCGGGCTGATCGCGAATCGCCTCGATCAAATCGCCTAGGTCTTGGTAGTCGGCGTCCTCGGCGACGCTGATGCTGGCGGCATCGAAGTTGATCTGGCCGATGGGAGTGAAGTCCTCGTAGGTGATATCGGTCAGGCCTTGCCAGTGCATCATGTTGATCTCGACCGTGCCCAGGCCGAGGGTATAGCCATCGGGTTTGGCGCGCGCAATGGCGGTGTGCCCCACGACGCCGCTACCGCCCGTGCGGTTGACCACATTGATGGTCTCGCCGAGTTCTTCCTCCAGAGCCTTGGCGATGATGCGCGCCGTGGCATCGGTCCCGCCGCCAGCGGCCCAGGGGACGATCAGCGTGATGGGCTTCTCGGGGTAATCGGCGAGCGCGGGGGTGGCAAGCCCCATGACCAGTGCTGCGGCAAGCCAATACGGTGAGCGTGATGTGGCGTGTCCCATTGTTATTGTCCCTCGTCATCGATCCGGTAAGACCGGGTGGGTGGCATAAGCACTTAAGCTTTAACAGGCACTTGGGTGCTTTGCTAATGCTGAAACCCTATAGGCCAATAACCTGTATTTATCAGTAAGCGTTGCTGAGCGCTATTCGGCGTCTCTTCTATGAAGGCGAACAAAATGGCATAGACGAATGGACAAGCTCGGCACGCCGGGGGAGACGTGCCGAATCAGGCTTTTTGTGAGATGCCCCTTCAGGTATCGCTGCGAACCTGCGCATGGCTGATAAGTGCAAAGATGAAGGTGCCGCCGATCAGGTTGCCGGCCAGCGTCGGCAAGGCGAATTGGAAGAGATACTCGCCGATACTCGCTTGACCGGCGAACATCAGGTACATCACTTCTGTGGAGCCCACGATGATGTGCGTGAAACCACCCAGTGCGACGAGATAGGTAACGATCAGGATGACCCAGATCTTGGCGCCACCGGCGGCGGGGAGCAGCCAGACCATGGTGGCGATCATCCAGCCGGCAACGATGCCCTTGGCGAACATCTGGCTGCCGGTATTCTCCATGACGTGGTGGCCCAGGCTGAGAAAGGCCTTATGCGTCTCGGCATCGAACAAGGGCATATAGAGGATCGCGTATGCGGAGATTGCCACACCCACGAGGTTACCGATGAGTACGACCCCCCATAGCCTCAGCAATTTGAGAAAGCGCATGATGCGTGGCGTGCTCATGACCGGCAGTACGGCGGTGACGGTGTTCTCGGTGAACAGTTGTTGACGCGCGAGGATGACCACTATAAAGCCGATGGTGTAGCCAAACGCCTCGATGAGAAAACCGATATCGCTGTCTGGCAGACGCGCGTGAAGCAGGCCCCTGGCAAGCATCGAAAAACTCATCGACAGGCCGGCGGCGAGCGCCGACCAGAACAGCGCCGAGGCGGCGCGTTTGAGCTCCGTCTCGCCTTCTGCCCGCAGCGACTCATGGACGGACGCGGCGCGTGACTGTCGAGGGCCGCCATTCAGATGCAGGTCGTGTTCGTCGTCTTCTACCCGGCTGGGGGGTGTGAGGTTGGAGGGGTGGCTCACGCAGCTATCCTTCTATCGAAAGGTGGGAAATTGTCGTGGATTCTGTGGGATACAGTGGCAAACGTTATGCTGACACGATAGACGATAACGCAGGCGAAGGAAGAGGCGAATGTCGACGATATCATGGGCGATAGTGGTACATCTGGGGATGGCCTGGCTGGCGGGAAGCCTGATCGGACTGGAACGTACCTTTCATGGGCGTCCGGCAGGGTTCCGGACACATGCGCTGGTGTGCGTCGCATCGGCCTTGTTGATGATGGTGACGGTCTACCAGTGGGAGTGGCTAGGCAGCAATGTGCCCGAAGAGACGATCAGAACAGATCCCACGCGCATGGCGCAGGGCATCATGACCGGCATCGGTTTCCTGGGCGCCGGGGTGATCTTCAAGGAAGGGCTGACGGTGCGCGGCTTAACCACGGCGGCCTCGATCTGGATTACCTCGGCGCTGGGGATACTCTATGGCATTGGCTTCTGGCTGCCGGGGGTGTTGGCGACGGGGGTGACCTTGTTGACGCTGTCGTTGTTTCGCTTGGTCGAAGCGCGGATGCCGAGCCGTACTTTCGCGCGCTGTATTCTACGTTTCGATAGCCAACGAATACTCGGCGAGTCAGAGATTTATGCACTAATGAAAGCGCACCGATTCCACATCGAAAGCCTCAGCTATCGCACGCGCGACGAGGGGCGCCAATTCGAATACCGCATGATGCTGCGGACACACGATCGTCATTACCTGCCATTGTTGGCCACCGACTTGCGTAACCACGAGACGTTGTTGGAATTTCAGTTGTCGCCGACCGGTGATTGACGCAGACCCGCCAACATCGATGCCTGAATGCTGGCGGGCGCAGTCAACGACGGCGCCAATCACAACCGGGCGCGACGTTTGCCAGAAAAGAGGCTTACCAGTTGGAGGGCAGCAAGGCCCTGATGTCGTTGTCCATCGGCACTTCGAAACTTGCGGCACCCAAGACCTGGCGGTCCGCGATGCGTACCAGCCGAGCATTGACGAACAGCGTGTTTTCGCCCTGCGCGTAGGTGCCCAGCAACACGGCCTGGGCGTCATGATTGGCGCTCAAGCGTTGTACGTTGCGGGACAGGATCAGTTCCCCGGTATTCTGTTCGATATACAGGCTGTCACGCATCTTGACTTCGATGACATTCATGCCGCCCTGGACGAGACGCGAGGTGAAGGTCTCGGATAGCGTGCGACCGAGCGTCGACGACTGATCCAATTGGTCGACGTCGACGAAGGTGGTGGCGATGATCGGTGCCCGATCACCGAGTTGCTCGCTGCTAGTGGAAAGCAGTTTGTCGGCGGCGTCATCGACGCGCGTCAGCATGCTGGGCTCGGGGCCCGTCGCTTGACGGTTCTGAAGAAGGCTGCAACCGGAGAGAACCAGCAACAGGATGGCCAGTGTCAGCAGGCGCAATGTGACGCGCCCGGTACGGCATTGCTTGGATGACATGTCGAGCGGTCTCCTCACCAGTCGGATGATAGCGGCAGGCCGGCGGAATCGCCGGTGTCGGACGCACCGTAATGACCGCTATCACCCGCGTTGATGTAATACATGTTCGAGGACGAATAGCGCAGCGTGTCGTGCTGGCTGACCTGGGTCGTGATAATGGTCTCCTGCTGGCCGGTGGTGGTCCAGCTACCGCTGAAGGTATCGGCCAAGGCGGCACCGGGAATCAGAGCCAAGGCGGGCTCGGTCCAGTGATTGAAAGGAATGGTCGCCACGGCGATACCCGCAGCCAATGCGGTCAGTGCCCCTTGGGGAGGCCGCACGAAACCACGGTCCTCGTGAGTGATCACCTGAACATCGAAGCTGACATGGGCAGCGCCAGCGTCCGGCTGGGTGCGAACGATGGCACCTTGCTCGACCAGTTCACTCGTCAGCAGTGAACGGAACCCGCGGCTGAAGGCGGTTTCCTTCTCATGCGTCTCGACATAGAGCGGTTCGCCCCACAAATCGCGCTTGGCGAGGATCTCGCCTGCCTCGTGTTCGGCAAGCACTTCCCAATGCTGCGCGGCCTGCATGCGTTGTTGCTCACTGGTCGGGTAGGTCGTGGCGATGGGGGCCTGCGAGGTGTTGACCCCGAAGCAGCCGCCCAATAGGACGGTGCTTAGCACGACCCCCCAGGTGCGGAATGACATGGCGTTTCCTGTGCGATGGATGATCGGCGGACACGAGGCATTGCTTGGATCATTGCCCTGAAAGGGAATATCGGCGGGGAGAGCACGAGCTTTAGGCCCTGCTCTGAAAGTGTCGGCGTGCGTCGATTTTTCGGGTGACATCCTAGCAGGGAAAAGCATGCGTCATCGGCCAGTTGCATCTTGGTGTGTTCGGGGTAAGGTGACGTTCTTTTTTCGCTGCGGAGGTTCCATGTCGGGGGCCCGTTTGCTTCCCTTGCTGGTGGGATGCGTGATGTTGTCGCCACTGGCGATCGATATCTACTTGCCGTCACTGACGGTCATGGCGCGCGAGTTCGACGTCCCGTTCAGCCGACTCCAGTTCACTGTAACATTACTCTTGCTGAGCGTCGGCCTAGGGCAGGTGTTAGTCGGCCCGCTGACCGATCGCTTCGGTCGTCGTCCGGTGCTGCTTTGCGGCACCGTGTTATATATGGCGGGGGCGTTGCTGGGAATGATGGCGACCAGCCTCGGGCCGCTTTACGTCTCGCGTGTCCTGCAAGGGCTGGGAGCCTGCGCAAGCATGACGGTGGCTTTCGCTGCGGTGCGCGACTGTTTTACCGCCGAGCAAGGCGCGAAACTCTACAGCTATCTCAACGGCGCGCTATGCATCATTCCTGCACTGGCGCCAGTCATTGGCGGTAGTCTGGCGGTGACCTTCGGTTGGCGCAGCAATTTTGCGTTCATGTTCGTCTTCGCGGCGGTGCTGGGCGTGGCCGCCTTATGGCGCTTCGCCGAGACGCGGCCTCGGGATACGGCAGTCGAGCGCCGACTTTATCATTGGGCCCGCTACCGACCGGTGCTGACCAGTGTTCGCTTTGTCTATTTCGCGGGGCTGGCCGGGGTGATCATGTCGGCGATCCTGGTGTATGTGTCCACCGCTCCGGTCATCCTGGTGGACCGCCTGGGGCTATCGGAACTGGCGTTTAGCGGCTGGTTTGGCGCCAACGCCGTGGTCAATATCACAGCGTTTTTCTTTGCGCCGCGTATCATTCACCGTCTCGGGCGGGTCGGTACCGTGCGCGTGGGACTGGGGCTGATCATCGTCTCAGGTATCTTGCAGGCGCTGATCGTCACGGTCTTGCCGCTCTCGGCAGTCGGTTTCATGGGGCCGATAGGGGTGCTCTCCGTGGGCTTTTCATTGGCGCTAGGTGCGGCATCGAGCCTGGCACTCGAGCCATTTCGTGAGCGCGCCGGCACGGCAGCCGCCTTGCTGGGGGCCTTGCAGTTGGGCGGCGGTGCGTTGTTGGCTACGCTACTGCTGGCGACCTCGTTACCGCCGCAATGGACCCTGGCACTGATCGGTGTTGTGTTGGTGTCTCCCTTGTTGTGGCTTTCCTGGCGAGTAGCGCCGACGCCATGAGTTTGTAAAGATATGAACGACAAAGAGGCGTGCCGGGTGACAGACATCAAGGAGCAGGCATGTTCATCGTATCGTTGGAGTACGTAGTCGACCCAGACACGGTCGAGCCGTATCGCATGGCACACATGGCCTGGGTGCGCCAAGGATTCGAGCGCGGCGTATTCATCGCCTCGGGGCGTAAAACACCACCCAGTGGTGGCATCATTCTGGCCAGAGCGACTTCGCGGGAGCGTTTGACAGCCTGGCTTGATGAAGATCCTTTTATCATCGCCGGCGTGGCGCAATATCATGTCGAAGAATTCATGCCGACGACGGTAGGTAGCGGTTTCGAGGTGCTCAAGGGAATATGAGTACCTGTTGGTGCAAGATGCACATAGTGAGAGAGGCAGGCGTGTCTCAAGGAACGAGGATGATGAAACGATGAGTGGCACACTCCAGCCTATCGCACGTGATGGCGACGCGTGGCTAATTCTAAATGGTAAATCCGCCCAGCTTCCGGATGTCCGCGAAGCGGTGGAGTGCGTGCGTGAAGAGGGGCACTATCTGGCAGTGCGGGTGACTTGGGAAGGCGGCGACGGCGTGCGCCTGGCCCGGGAAGCCAGCGAAGCGGGTATCAAACGCATCATTGCCGGGGGCGGCGACGGAACGGTCAACGAGGTCGTTGGCGGCTTGATGCAACTGCCTCGGGACGCACGGCCGATCCTTGGTATTATGCCGCTTGGCAGTGCGAACGATTTCGCGCGCGGTCTGGAGTTGCCATTGGATCCTTTGGAGGCGCTGCGCGTGGCATTGGATGCCAGCCCCCACAATGTGGACGTCGGTAGTCTAGGGGGGGATTATTTCATCAACCTAGCCTCCGGCGGCTTCGGTGCCCAGATCACCAATTCGACACCGGCTCCCCTCAAACGGCTTTTGGGTGGTGGTGCCTATTCGTTGATGGGCATGCTCAAGGCTTGGAATTATCAGCCTTACCGAGGCCGTTTGCGATTTCCCGGTGGCGAACGCAATATCCCCTTGTTTCTGTTCGCGCTGGGCAATGGTTCTCAAGCGGGAGGGGGGCAGCAGTTGGCGCCCCTGGCCAAGGTCGATGATGGCCTGTTGGAGCTACTCCTCGTGCGTCATTTCACCTCGCTCAGGGAGATGAAGCAGCTTATCGACGAACTGGAAAACCTCCCGCAAAGCGGTAAGTTCGTCGAGTATTTGCAGATTCCGTGGGTCGAGTTCGAAAGTGAGAGCGCCCTACCGCTGAATCTCGACGGCGAGCCGTGTTTCCACGAGCGTTTTCGCGCTGAACTGATACCTGGAGCGCTTTCCTTGGCGGCACCTGCGTCTTCCGCGCTGTACTCACATCAAGATGAGGGCTGAGGCGTGACAAGGTATCTTGCCCGATCGTTTGCCCAGGGCGCTTCAAGGCACTTACGCTTGAAATGAGCGCGTAAGCGCCCAATGTCAACATATGTAACGTGATGCACAAGGTAAATGACAAAAGGATTACCATGGACTCATTTATGCAGGCAGCCATCGACGAGGCTCGCAAGGGGTACGATGCCGGTGGGGTTCCCATCGGGTCGGTGCTTGTGCATCGGGGCGTCATTATCGGGCGTGGACACAACCAACGCCAGCAACGTGGTAGTGCCATCTTGCATGGTGAAATGGACGCCTTGGAAAATGCCGGCCGTTTGGCGGCACATGTGTATCGTGAAACGGTGCTTTATACCACACTGTCACCCTGTGTCATGTGTAGTGGTGCTATTTTGCTTTATGGCATCCCCGAGGTCGTGATTGGTGAAAATTCGACCTTTCAAGGTGATGAAGCACTATTACGCCAACGTGGTGTTACGCTCACGGTAGTCGATGACCCACAGTGCAAGGCGCTGATGGAGCGGTTTATCGCCGAGCGGCCTGAGGTTTGGTACGAAGATATTGGTGAGTCCGGTATATAGGACTTGCCGACCCTGTACCATGAGGCTTGGATGGCCTCATGGGCTTTTGGAAAGTGCCGGTTAGCCGGCAAAAATGAGCGACTCAAGGAGAGAAATGATGACGTATAAGCCATGGACTATGAGTGCGTTGGCATTGGTGATGTCACTTGGCCTGGCGGCCTGCGATAGCGGTGACGACCCCGCTCAGGAGGCTTCCGACAATGGCCAACAGGCTGCCGAGGAAACCCAGCAAGCCGCCGATGAGACTGGCGATGAAATGTCCGAGATGAGCGACGACGCCAGCGACGACATGGAAGAAATGGGTGACGACGCTGCTGAAGAGTCCTCCGACGCCATGGACGAAGCGAGCGATGAGGTAGGCGAGGCTCAGGACAATGCGGCAGACGAAGCCGACGATGCCAGCGACGAAATGAGCGAAGCCGCCGACGATGCTGGCGATTCGATGGATAATGCCGCCGACGAAACGCAAGAGGAAGCCGACGAGGCAACCGACGAAGCGGCAGATGAAATGGACCAAGCCGCCGACGAAATGGATGAAGCGGCCGATGATGACAATCAGTCCTGATATCGACTCTGAGAACGGTGGTTTGCGCCCACTATAGGGGCTAGCTACAACGTCGATGGAAATAAAAGAGCCCACCTTTCGGTGGGCTCATGCGTTCGGAGTCCGGTATCGGTCTCACGGCCGCTCGGATATCGGGGTTACCCGACCACCTTGATGTTGGATGCCTGCAGGCCTTTCTTGCCCTGGGTGACCTCAAAGCTCACCTTTTGGCCATCCTGCAGCGTTTTGAAACCTTCAGCCTGAATCTCGGAGAAGTGTGCGAATAAATCATCGCCACCATCTTCCGGAGAGATGAAGCCGTAGCCTTTGGTGTCGTTGAACCATTTGACAGTGCCAGTTGCCATTGCGAATTCCTTAACTTGCGAAGTAGTGTTGCGGGCCGACCGATGGACGACCATGGTACGTGGTTAAGACAAGGTGGGAATGCGCAAGGGACATCGAAGATTCGATTAACAACTGACGACATTCGACTTGCAAACCTACGCAGCGGAGAATGCATTGGCTCAGGAGAGGCGTCGAGTTATCGCCGAAGAGCCTTTCCCGGTATCATCCATCGCCTATGCACCATAGGTTGAAAACTTGGGGGCGTCCAGAACGTCGACATGTTCGCTGCGGATACCCTGTGATGTCTTGATCGAGAGCATGATGTCGTTGCTTGAGTCTCGCTGGTTTCATTCTGGAGGAGTTATCTCGTGTCCCATACCGCTGTCGCCGCGAACGACACGCATAGCAAGGTCGTAGGCTACCTGTTGTGGATATTCGGCTTTACCGGTTCGCATCGTTTCTACTATGGCAAGCCCATTACCGGCACGATCTGGTTTTTTACCCTCGGCTTGCTGGGCATCGGCTGGTTAATCGACTTCTTCCTGATCCCGCTGATGGATCGTCAGGCGGATCTGCGTTTTCGGTCGGGCCCCACCAGCTACACGCTAGCCTGGATATTGCTGACGTTTCTGGGCATTTTCGGCCTGCACCGCATGTATATGGGGAAATGGCTGACCGGTTTGTTGTATCTCGTCACTGGCGGGTTGTTCTTGCTGGGGGTTCTGTACGATTTCTGGACGCTCAATGAACAGATATCGATGAAGCATGCCAAGCGCGGCCTGTTTGGCTGATCGTATAAGCGCTCTTCTACTGTTCAAGGGCGTTATCAACTGCTCCCAAGGAGAAATCGCGCATGGAATCGCGCAACAGTTTGACCCAGTTGCTGGAAACGCTCGACGATGCCAATGATGGCAAGACCATCCGTTTGCAGGATGTCGTCGAGACGTTTCGCTCACGGGGCTTCGGCCCCCTGATTACGCTGCCTGCATTGCTAGCATTGTTGCCCACCGGCGGCGTGCCCGGCGTGCCCACACTGTGTGCCGTGTTCATCGTCTTGATGGCGGTACAACAGTTGCTGGGGCGGCAATCCCCCTGGCTGCCGAGGAAATTGCGCGAGCGGGGCATCAGCCATGACAAGTTGCACCGTACCGTCAAACGCGTGCGTCCCTGGACGCAGCGTATCGACAAGCTGCTGGCTCAGCGCCTGGATATATTGCTGCAGCCGGTTGCGCGTCGTCTCATCGCGGTACTGGTCATCGTGCTTGCACTGGGTATGATTCCCCTGGAATTACTTCCCTTCGCGGCGGCGATGCCGGCGCTTGTAATCACCGTCATCGGGTTGGGTATGACGGCGGACGATGGCCTGCTGCTGTTGATCGGTCTGCTATTGACGCTGGGCATAGCCGTATGTGCCTTCTTACTCTGGTAAGAAGTACGCCACGCGGGGTGTGTCCGGAGCCTCTATCGCGTCTTTCCAGGCTTCTACTGTTCACCACGCTTAGACTCAGGAAACAGGTATGTTCTTTGACGCGCAGTTCTGGCCGTTCCTGGTGGCCATCACACTGCTCACGCTGACACCGGGCGTGGACACGTTGCTGGTCATTCGCAATACCTCGCGCGGCGGCGTGCGCGATGGCATCTTGACCAGCGTTGCGATCTGCTCTGGTCTGTTCGTGCATGCCACCGTTTCGGCGCTCGGCATCTCGCTGATCCTGCTGCAATCGGCATGGGCCTTCAACGCGCTCAAGTTGCTCGGCGCGGGGTACTTGATCTGGCTAGGGCTGAGAAGTCTGGCCAGCGCCCGCCGAGGGGGAGGCCTGCCGGTAGCCGACATGGGCGTGAGCAAGGAGCGAGTACGCGCTTGGGTGTCCTTGCGTGAAGGTTTTCTCTCCAATGTGCTCAATCCTAAGACGGTGGTGTTCTACATGGCGTTTCTGCCACAGTTCATTGCGCCGGGGGATCCCGCCTTGGCCAAGTCGTTGTGGTTGGCAGGCATACACTTCGTGATCGCCAATATATGGCAGATGGGTATGGTGCTGATGGTGGGAAGTGCCGCCAGATGGCTGGCCAAGCGTTGGGTGTCGCGCATGATGGAAGGGGCTACCGGCACGGTGCTGGTACTCTTCGGTATCAAGCTGGCACTGGCTCAGCGCCCCTGAGGAAGTCCGAAGCTCGGTGATGCGCCGACGCCCTCAGGGGCGTCGGCGTTTGCGTTTACGGGTTGCGGACCAGCAGCGTGGTGTCGTAAATGCCTTCACGCTCGGCCTGGGTCAGCAGTGCGACACCTTGCGAATCGCCTTGTTTGGCGAGGCTCTCGAAGATGACTCGATACGTCAGCACGGCTTGCACGTAGGCGCGAGTCTCGCGGTATGGAATGCGCTCCACGAACAGGTCGAAATTACCGGAAGCCTCGCGCAGCCAACGGTCGACACGACTGGGACCTGCGTTGTAAGCCGCCGCAGCGGCGATACGATTGCCTCGATAGCGCTCCATCATGTCGCGGATGTAAGCGCTCCCCAGGCGAATATTGGTGGTCGGCTCGAAGAGTTCGCCAAGGCTTGGTGCATCGATGTCCAGGTTGCGACTGACATGGTTGGCGGTTCCCGGCATGAGCTGCATCAGCCCGCGTGCGCCGACCGGCGAGACGGCTTGGCGATTGAATGCGCTCTCCCGACGGGAAATCGCCATCAGCAGATAGGGATCGACGCCGTTGCGTTGGCCCCACTGATCGAAGTCCGCTTTATAAGCGGGGGGGAAACGCCATGCCAGGGCATCCCATTGCTGGGCCATGATCGCTCCGTGCACCGCCAGATCGTACCAGCCCCGCTCGAGTGCATAGGCATTGAGCGCGGCAGCATCGGAGGCGTTGGCTTGGCCGATGGCGTGGAACCACTCGCTACGCGCCAGCCCCGGTTCGCCGATGCGACGCAGGGCCTCGCTGCGCTGGACACTAGGTCGCATGGCGGCCAACTCGCCTTGCAGCGGCGTGATGTCCGGCATTTCCATGTTCAAGGCATACGGCTGGCCGAGCTTGTCGGCGGCTGCGAAGGCAAAGAACCCGCGTTCCTGGGCAGCAAGTTGCCAAGCGGCTTGCGCAGGCTCGGTGTCGCCGCGCTGGTTGAGTGCGCGGCCCAGCCAGTACTGCCAATGTGCCTTCTGGCGAGTGGCTTCCGGCATCGCATCGATCCAGTCGATGACCTCGCCCCAATCCTGATCGGCCAGGGCATTGCGTACCCGCAATTCGAACAGGTCGGCATCTGCAAGACGGGGCAAGGCGTCGTCGGTCCAGCCAAGGTTGTTGTCGACGTCGCGAACCATTGAATAGAACGCCAGATCATGCTCGATCGTTTGGCGCTGCGTATCGCTCAACGAGAGGTGGGGGGCGATCTTGCGCCAGGCCTCGAGCGCGGCTTCTGTGTCGGCGCGCGTGAAATTGTGCATGGCGGCGGTGAAGAGCGCGCCGCTGCCTTGCCCTTGGGGGCCGAGGTCGGTGGGGATCTCGGTAATGGCCGCATAGTTGCCGCGTAAGCGCTCGAGGGCATCGATACCGGCGTCCCAGTCATCGTCGAGCTGGTTTTCCAGGTAGTCGACGAGACGGCTCTCGCCGCCTTGCCAGGCCAGTGTCAGCCGTGTCCAGATATCGCCCTCGTCGATATCGCCGCGTTCGCGCAAGGTATCGAACAGCCGGTCGCAGGCATCGGGTTGTGAATGTCCGACCCGCCATAGTTCGCGTCCGCCTTGTGCGGCTTCTTGTGGTCGACGATCGAGCAGGGCGGTGTAGTAATAACATTGCCGGATGGTGCCCGGGGGCTCGCCATCGCTGATGGCCAACAGATCATCGAAGCGGCCGTCGCGGCCGAATGCGGTCTGTGCCTGGCCGCGCATCCAGTTCGAAAGAGGCGAGTCGGCATGCCGCGCGATATAACTTTGTATTTCCACCACCGGGGCGCTCGATAGATGCGCCTTGAGGCGGTGGTACTCCACGTAACCGGCCAGCACATGATCGTCAATGGCGGCGTCATCGATGCGTGACCAGCGATGATCGCGAGCGGCACCGAGGGCGTCTTTCATGGCGCGATCTGCGGCGTCGAGCGCCTGAGTGTCGGATTGTGCCTGGGCGGCGGTGACCTGTAACGCAAGTCCTAGCGAGGCCACCGATAATAGTGACAGCCAGCGTTGGCTAAGCCGCGATGCGAGCATCTTCCATGTCTCCTTGCTTGCCTGGCGAGATAATGATGTGATCATCCTCGCTCAGGGGACACGCCTTGGGTAGTGTTGCCGAATGGCGACACTCATGCATGATGACGCCAGCAGGCACGCAACGCCAAGGAGGCATGCCATGAAGTTCATGCGAGGACTGGCCCGGTGGTCGCGGCTCAAGCAGCGCAGCGGGGCATTGATGCGCATCGCCCGCGCGCTGCGTGTGTTCGTGCCCATGCTGGGTGATGTGACAGCCGGTCGCTATCGTCCTGTGCCCTGGGCGGCCTGCGGTTGGATGACGGCGGCGGTGGCCTATTTAATCATGCCCTTCGATCTCATCCCCGATTTCCTGATGCTCATCGGCGTGGTCGATGACGTCTTCATCGTCGGCTGGCTGCTGACCCGCGTCGACCATTCGCTTGCGCCTTACCGGCGCTGGAAAGGCATCGATCCGCCCGATGCCGCACCCTAAGGTTGAAGTCCTTGGCAACGGAACACCTGGACCGGGCCGCAAGCGCTTGAAAAGTCTCGCGCGGCCCCCATATCGATGCGCATGACGATATCTATCGTCACATTTTTCACCGCTTAACATGCATCCGTTATGGCCACAGGGGAATTTCGACCATGACTACCGCCGCTCAAGCCGAAACAATGGGCTTCCAGACCGAAGTCAAACAGCTCTTGCAGCTGATGATTCACTCCCTGTATTCCAACCGGGAGATCTTCCTGCGCGAGCTGATTTCTAATGCCGCGGATGCCTGCGACAAGTTGCGCTACGAGGCGTTGGACAACGATGCGCTGTACGGCAATGACAGCGAGTTGCGCGTCGAGATCGAGCACGATGCTGAAGCCGGCACCGTCACCGTGCGTGACAACGGCATCGGCATGAGCCGCGACGAGGTCATCCAGAACCTGGGCACTATCGCACGCAGCGGCACGGCGGAATTCCTCCAGCAGCTCTCCGGCGAAAAGCAGAAAGATGCCAAGCTGATCGGTCAGTTCGGTGTGGGCTTCTATTCCGGCTTCATCGTCTCCGACGAAATTACCGTGCGCACGCGTCGAGTCGACCAGGAACAGGGCGTGGAATGGCACTCCCGTGGTGAAGGCGAGTTCGATATCGCGGATATCGATAAGCCCGAACGTGGCACCGAAATCGTGTTGCACCTGAAGGAAGACGCCAAGGAATTCGCCGACGCCGAGCGCCTCAAGCATCTCGTGCGTACCTATTCCGACCACATCGAAGTGCCGGTGCGTATGCCCAAGGTCGAAAAGGCCCAAGATGAAGAGGGCAACGAGATCGAGGGGAGCGAAACCGTCACTTGGGAAACCGTCAATGAGGCGACGGCGTTGTGGGTGCGGCCCAAGGAAGAAATCAGCGAGGACGAATACAAGGCGTTCTACAAGCATGTGGCGCACGATTTCAGCGATCCGCTGATCTGGAGCCACAACAAGGTCGAAGGCACGCTCGAATACACCAGCTTGCTGTACGTGCCGGGTCGCGCGCCGTTCGATCTCAATCAGCGCGAGGGCGTGCGTGGGCTCAAGCTCTATGCGCAGCGCGTATTCATCATGGACGACGCCGAGCAGTTCTTGCCGCTCTATCTGCGTTTCATCAAAGGCGTGGTCGACTCCAAGGATCTGTCGCTCAACATCTCGCGTGAATTGCTGCAGAAAGATCCTCAGGTCGACAAGCTCAAGTCCGCGTTGACCAAGCGCTCGTTGGACATGCTCAAGAAGCTGGCCAAGGACGAGGACGCTTACCAGACGTTCTGGAATGCCTTCGGTAACGTGCTCAAGGAAGGGCCGGCAGAAGACTTCGCCAACCGCGACAAGATTGCCGAGCTGTTGCGTTTTTCTTCCACGCATACTGATAGCGCCACCCAGGATCAGTCGCTGGCCGGCTACGTGGAACGCATGAAGGAAGGCCAGCAGAAAATCTATTACCTGGTGGCCGACGGCTTCAATGCGGCAAGCCACAGCCCGCATTTGGAAATCTTCCGCAAGAAGGGCATCGAGGTACTCTTGCTGCATGATCGTATCGACGAGTGGCTGATGAGCCATCTCACCGAATACGACGGCAAGGCCTTGGTCGATGTCGCCAAGGGGGATCTCGATCTCGACGAGATGGCCGACGAGGAAGAAAAGAAAGCCCAGGAAGAGACGGCCAAGGCCAAGGCGCCGCTGCTCGAGCGCGTCAAGGCTGCGTTGGGCGACGAGGTACAGGAAGTGCGTGTGACGCATCGTCTGACCGATTCGCCGGCGTGTGTCGTGCTTTCCGAGCATGACATGGGCTATCAGATGCGCCGCCTCATGGAAGCGGCTGGACAGCCGTTGCCGGAGGTCAAGCCGATCCTTGAGCTCAACCCTGAGCATGGGCTGGTGACACGCTTGGAGAGTGCTGACGATTCCAGATTCGACGACCTCGCGCGGATCCTGCTCGATCAGGCGATCATCGCCGAGGGCGGACATCTCGAAGACCCCGCTACCTATGTCCAGCGCCTCAACAAGCTCTTGAGCAACTGAACCGCGTTGGCGTTCACTCACCGGGCCGGCCGCATGGGCCGGCCCGGTGCGTTTTGATGGCGGCAATATTGATTCAACATGGACGTCCGTTGTTGCTAGACTGACATCTTCATGTTCAAGGAGTCGTCTCATGCCGATTCGACACGACTTGTTCTCTCCCCGGCGATGGCGTGGTGTTGTCGCGGCGGCATTGCTGGGTACGTTTGGCGCGACGGTGGCGCCGCCGCCCCTGGATGCCCATGCTGCGTCTCCCTCGCGAGACGTGCGGACACTCGAAAGCAACGTCGACACACCGGCTCTCGATTCCGTCGAGGAGATGCCGGACTTGCGCGACTATTCGGCCGGGCCCGAACGCAAGACGGCGTTTCTCGAGTTGCTGGTGCCGTTGGTCGAAGCGGAAAACGCCAAGATTCAGGCCCAGCGTGATTGGTTGCTCGACGCGCGTGCGCGTCAGGATTCGCTGAGTGATGCCGAACAATCGCACCTCCAGCAACTGTGCGGTAGCTACCAGATCGAATGCGGCACATCCAACACGTTCGAGTACCTTCTCTCTCGTGTCGATACCCTGCCGTTGGAAATGGTGGTCATCCAGGCCGTGGAAGAATCGGGGTGGGGCACGTCGCGCTTCGCTCGCCAAGGCAACAATTTGTTCGGCTTGCGTTGCTTCAGCGAGGGCTGCGGCTTGGCCCAGCAAGGCAGTAGCCGCCGTTACCAGCACTTCGATAGCGTCCAGGCGAGTATCGAAGCGTACCTGCATAACTTGAACACGCACCGTGCTTATCTCACGATGCGGCAAACGCGGGCCGCGCAGAATGAAAAAGGAGAGCCCGTCAGCGCCGAGTCCCTGATTCGCACACTGGACAGCTACTCCGTGCGCGACAACTATTTCGATGTGCTGTTGGCGCTGTTGCGCACCAACGCCGAATTGATTCGCGAGCACAGCAGCGGCGACGCCGAAGACAGCCCGGCTTGAGGCGTTGTCTCCGCCGTATTTCGACGCCGCCTTCGGGCGGCGTTTTTGGTCGTTCGGCACGCTTTTATCGGTCGCTGCCGGACGTGTAAAGTAGACTCATATGCCCCTTCGCGAGGTCACCATGACACTCGATGCGCTGCGCTTCGACAATGCTTGGGCGTGTCTGCCCAACGACTTCTTTACCCGGGTCAGCCCCGCAGCCTGGAGAAACACGCGACTGGTGGATATCAGTCCGCGCGGTTGTCGTGCGCTAGGCCTCGACCCAGCGCTTTTCAACGACGATCCCCCGTCGCGCGAGACGCTGCGCCAAGTCTTGGGTGGCGAAACCGTGTTACCGGGGATGGAACCCCTGGCGCAGAAATACACCGGCCATCAATTCGGGGTCTATAACCCCGCCTTGGGCGATGGGCGCGGGCTGCTACTGGGCGAAGTGGCGACCGAAGACGGCTTCTGGGATCTGCATCTCAAAGGGGCTGGGCAAACGCCGTATTCGCGTTTCGGCGATGGCCGCGCGGTGCTGCGTTCGACAATTCGTGAATATCTCGCTGGTGAGGCCATGGCGGGCCTGGGCATCCCCACGACGCTGGCGTTGGCGTTGTCGATTAACGACGAGAAGGTCCAGCGCGAGCGGGTCGAACCCGGCGCGACCCTGTTGCGCTTGGCACCCAGTCACGTGCGCTTCGGGCACTTCGAATGGCTGTATCAGGCGCGTCGCAACGATGACCTTCAGCGTCTCGTCGAGCATGTCATTACGCGTCATCGCCCGGCCTTGGCGGAAAGTGATGCACCGGCGGAGGCGCTGTTCGGCGATACAGTCGCGCGCACGGCTCGCTTGATCGCCGCCTGGCAGGCTTACGGTTTCGTGCATGCAGTGATGAACACCGACAACATGTCGATTCTGGGATTGACGCTGGATTATGGGCCCTATGCCTTCATGGATCGTTACGAGCCCACTCTGGTGCCCAACCATACCGATACCGGGGGGCGTTACGCCTTCGATCAACAGCCCGGCGTGGGATTGTGGAACCTCTCGGTGCTGGGTCAGTCGCTGACGCCGCTGGCCGACCCGGAAGCGCTGCGAACGCAGCTGGCGGAGTACGAACCGGCGCTGCAGCAGGAATATGCGCGTCTGATGCGGGCCCGCTTGGGGCTCGAGCAGGTGCAAGAAGGCGATGCCCAACTGGTTCAGGACTGGCTGACGCTGCTGGCCGGTGCCGGTGCCGACTATCATCGCGCCTTTCGTGCCCTGGGTGAATGGGCCGTCGATGACGGCGCGTGGCTGCATGAAGAGGTGCCGGCCGACGATCTGGCGGCCTGGCTGTCGCGTTATCAGCAGCGCCTCGAGGATGAATCACGCGATGCCGCGTCGCGCCGTGACGCCATGCAGGCGGTCAACCCTCTCTATGTGCCGCGCACACACCTCATTCAGCAGGTCATCGAGGCAGCAGAAGCGGGTGATACGGCGCCGCTGGCTGAATTCCGCACCTTGCTCGCCGACCCTTTCACGCCGCAGCCGGGCATGGAGTATTGGGCGGCCGCCCCGGCGCCGGAAGCCTCGGTGATTTGTCTTTCCTGCTCGTCGTAACTTTTATCGTCAGCAATGACGCGACAGCGCCTTCGCGCCTCTATTGTCGCACTCGTCATGACATGCCATGGCTTTGTCATGACGAGTGTCGTTATCTCGCCAGTAATCGCCACGCAGATTTCAATATGCGCGAGACTTAACTAAGCAATAGCGTGGATAATGCATTGATTATAGGTGGTATAAGAAAATAGATAGGTTTCATGCTTCGGGTAATTACAAGTTAAAACAATGATTTGTGCGTCACTTGAAGTATAAGAGCTATGTTATGCCTGCTATAACCCAGTGATTATGATTGAAATTTTTTTTCTGTTGATTTTAAAGACGTTTTTAATTAAAAAATGAGACTCTTTTATCCGAGATGCATCAAGGTTCCCGGTGCATGACGACGTTATTTGCCTGACGATGTTCCAATGCATCGATATGCCACAAGATTTCATGATGATGAGCCCTATGCGACGCGCAAGGAGTCAAGGATGAACACCATAGAATATTTGGCAAGCGGTGCCTGGCAGGGCGCTATTCGACAAGAAACAGGAGGTGTGGCATGAGAATTGGGGCTCCCAGGGAGCGTGCCCAGGGCGAGGCGCGCGTGGCGCTGACGCCGGAAAGTGCTCAGCACATCCAGAAACTCGGCCATGAATGCGTCGTCGAGTCAGGCGCCGGGCGGACGGCCGGTTTCGACGACGATGCATACCGCGACGCGGGCGTCGAGGTCGTCGATGGCGGCGCGGCGTTGTGGTCGGCGGCAGATGTCGTCATCAAGGTGCGCGAACCCAGCGAAGAGGAAGTCGGTTATCTTCGCGAGGGCCAGACGCTGATCGCGTTTTTCTGGCCGGCCCAGAACGAGGACCTGCTCGAGCGCTGCAAGGCGACCGGTGCCACGGTGATCGCCATGGACATGGTGCCGCGTATCTCACGTGCCCAGAAGATGGATGCGCTTTCCAGCACCGCGAACATCGCCGGTTATCGGGCGGTGATCGAGGCCGGCAATCAGTTCGGGCGCTTCTTTGCCGGTCAGGTCACGGCGGCGGGCAAGGTGCCGCCGGCCAAGGTGCTGGTCGTGGGGGCGGGCGTCGCCGGCCTCTCGGCCATTGGCACCGCGACCAGCCTGGGTGCCGTGGTGCGTGCCTTCGACGTACGCCCCGAAGTCGCCGAGCAGATCGAATCTATGGGTGCCGAGTTCCTGTTCCTCGACTTCGAGGACAGCCAGGATGGCTCGGGCTCCGGCGGTTATGCTGCCCCTTCCAGCCCCGAGTTTCGCGAGAAGCAGCTGGCGCTGTTCCGTGAACAGGCGCCCGAGGTGGATATCGTCATCACCACCGCGCTGATCCCGGGAAAGCCGGCGCCCAAGCTGTGGCTCGAGGACATGGTCCAGGCCATGAAGCCGGGCTCGGTGATCGTCGACCTGGCGGCCGAGAAGGGCGGCAACTGCGATCTCACCGTACCCGACGAGCGTATCGTCACTGACAACGGCGTGGTCGTCGTCGGCTATACCGATTTCCCCTCGCGCATGGCGACGCAGGCATCGTTACTCTACGCCACTAACATTCGTCACATGCTCACCGATCTGACGCCGGAAAAGGATGGCGTGATCGTTCACGACATGGAAGACGACGTGATTCGTGGCGTCACCGTGGCGCACCATGGCGAGACCACCTTTCCGCCGCCGCCGCCCAAGGTCAATGCCATCGGACAGTCGGCGCCCAAGGAGAAACCCAAAGAGCCCACCCCTGAAGAGAAGAAAGCCGCTGAGCGCGCTGCTTTTCTCGACCAGACCAAGCGTCAGGTAGGCATGCTCGTGGCGGGTGGCGTGGTAATGGGCCTGCTGGGGCTGGTAGCGCCGGCGTCGTTCATGCAGCACTTCATCGTGTTCGTGCTGGCCTGTTTCGTGGGCTTCCAGGTGATCTGGAACGTCAGTCACTCGTTGCATACGCCGCTGATGGCGGTGACCAATGCCATCTCGGGCATCATCGTGCTCGGCGCGGTCCTGCAGATCGGGTCGGGCAGTTGGCTGGTAGGCCTCTTGGCCGGTATTTCGGTGCTGATCGCCAGCATCAATATCGTGGGTGGCTTCCTGGTGACGCGCCGGATGCTTGCCATGTTCCAGAAATCCTAACGCGGCGGAGAAAAGACGATGTTGAGTCAAGGATTGGTGTCCGCCGCAGCGGTGGCGGCAAGTGTGTTGTTTATCCTCTCGCTAGGGGGGTTGAGTAATCAGGAAAAGGCCAAGCGTGCCGTCTGGTATGGCATTGTCGGGATGGCCCTGGCGGTCGTCTTCACCATGTTCGGCCCCAATGTGGGCGGCTATTGGTGGATGATTCCGATGATGGTGATCGGTGCCGGCATCGGCGTCTATGTGGCCAAGAAAGTCGATATGACCGAGATGCCCCAATTGGTCGCGGCGCTGCATAGCTTCGTCGGCTTGGCGGCGGTGTTCATCGGCTTCAATGCCGATCTGGAACGTCGGCGTGTCATGGCCGCGCAGGCCAGCGAAGGGTTTTCGGCTTTCGCGGCACTGGTAGCCGAGAAAACCCCGGCGGAGCTGACCTTTCTGCAGGTCGAGGTGGTGCTGGGCGTGTTCATCGGCGCGGTGACGTTCACCGGTTCGGTGGTTGCCTTCGGCAAGCTGGCAGGCAAGGTGGACGGCAAACCACGCCAACTGCCGGGTGGGCATCTGCTCAATGCCGGAGCGGCGATCGTCTCGCTGCTGCTGGCGATCGCCTACCTCAACGGTGCCGGCTTCTGGACGCTGCTGCTGTTGGCGCTGTTGGCGTTCTTCATCGGCTATCATCTGATCATGGGCATCGGCGGCGCCGACATGCCGGTGGTGGTCTCGATGCTCAACAGCTATTCCGGCTGGGCGGCGGCGGCCATCGGTTTCACGCTGTCCAACGATCTGTTGATCGTGACCGGGGCGCTGGTGGGCTCTTCGGGGGCGATTCTGTCCTACATCATGTGCAAGGCGATGAATCGCAATTTCGTCAACGTGATTCTGGGCGGCTTCGGTGGTAGCAAAGGACCGGCCGCGGAGATCGAGGGTGAGCAGGTGGCCATCGATACCGGCGGCGTGGCCAGCGCGCTCAACGATGCCGACAGCGTGATCATCGTGCCCGGCTATGGCATGGCGGTGGCGCAGGCGCAGAACGCGGTCAGCGAACTGACGCGCAAGTTGCGCGCCGCCGGCAAGACCGTGCGCTTCGGTATTCATCCGGTTGCCGGGCGTCTGCCGGGGCACATGAACGTGCTGCTGGCCGAGGCCAAGGTGCCGTACGACATTGTGTTGGAGATGGACGAGATCAACGACGATTTCGCCGAAACCGACGCGGTGATCGTCATTGGTTCCAATGACATCGTCAATCCGGCCGCCGAGGAAGACCCCAACAGCCCCATCGCCGGTATGCCGGTACTCAAGGTGTGGGACGCCAAACAAGTCTTCGTTTGCAAGCGTGGCCAGGGTACGGGCTACTCGGGTATCGAGAACCCGCTGTTCTTCAAGGAAAACACGCGCATGCTGTATGGCGACGCCAAATCGAGCATCGATGCCTTGTTGCCGATGATCGACTAATCGGCCTGCTGCTTGGCAGGAGCAGAGCGAGTAGCACGACGACACCGCCCCGCCCACGGGCGGTGTCGTCGTTTGCAGGCAGATGATGATCGGACGTGCGTGACACGTCAGGTTCGCTACAATGGCGTCATTTCGCAGGCCATCAGGAAACGTCCATGACCGACGAACGTCTTCAAGTCGCCGTGCTTGGCGGCGGCAGCTTCGGTACTGCCATCGCCAGTATCGCCGCCGACAACGGAGCCCGTGTGCGCCAGTGGATGCGCGACCCGGCCCTGATCGAGCAGATCAACCGCGAACATCGCAATGCACGCTACTTGCCGAATTTCGCCATCAACCCCTCGGTGGTCGCGTCGGACGATATGCGCAACGTGCTGGAAGGTGCCGAGGTGGTATTCATCGCCATTCCCTCGAGCGCTTTTGCCGCCGTTGTCCGTCAGGCTCGGGCGTGGCTCAAGCCTTCGCAAATTCTGGTCAGCACCACCAAAGGAATCCATGAAGAAGGCTTCAAACTGATGAGCCAGATCCTCGAAGAGGAGACCGGCTTTCCGCATATCGGTGTGCTCTCGGGCCCCAACCTCGCCTCCGAGGTTGCCGAGAAACAGCTCACGGCGACGGTCATCGCCAGTGACGATCCCTATACCCGGGCACGGGTACAGTCGGTACTCGGCTGCGATTATTTCCGCGTTTATGCCAGCAACGACCGCTATGGCGTCGAATTGGGCGGTGCGCTGAAGAACATCTACGCCATCGCTGCGGGGATGGCAGCGGCGCTGGGCATGGGCGAAAACACGCGCAGCATGTTGATGACGCGGGCGCTGGCGGAAATGAGCCGCTTCGCGGTGGCGCTGGGCGCGAATCCGCTGACCTTCATCGGATTGGCGGGCGTGGGGGATCTCATCGTGACCTGCTCGTCGAAGCTCTCGCGCAATTATCGTGTCGGGTTTGCGCTGGGAGAGAACAAGACACTCGAAGAAGCCATCGAGTCGCTGGGTCAGGTAGCGGAAGGCGTCAACACCGTCAGTCTGGTACGCGAGAAAGCGCGCCGTGAAGATATTTACATGCCCTTGGCCGAAGGGCTTTATCAAGTATTGTTCAATGGCGTGCCGGCGCGACAGATGGCGCAAATGCTCATGCAGCAAGAGCAGAGCAGCGACGTTGAGTTCGTGCTGCCGCGACAGGATGTATTCGAGGCCCGTCGGATGGAACCCGGCGCTGAGGAGAATTGAGCGTGTCGAATCTTTATATCATGCGGCATGGCGAAGCCGCGCCAGGCATGCCGGATAGTGAGCGATCACTGACTAAGCAGGGCGAGATGGAGTCGCGAGCCATGGGAACATGGCTGGACAACATGCTTGCCAATGACGTGCGCACGACACTGCGTATCGTCGCCAGCCCCTACCGGCGTGCTCAGCAGACCGCGCAGTGGATGGCGACACCCCTGGGATGCTCTGTCGAAACGCTGCCGATCATCACCCCGGAGGATCCGCTGGAGCCGCTCATCGACTGGTTGCAGCAAGAAGCCGCACATACGCCGTGTCTGCTGGTCAGCCACATGCCACTGGTCGGGGCGTTGGTCGGGCGACTGGTAGAGGGCGATATGCGTGCGTCGCAGCCCATGCCGACGGCCACCATCGCCACACTGGAAGCCGACATATGGGCAGCGGGCTGCGCAACACTCAAACACTGGCAGTCGCCTCGTGAACTGCTTGGCTAAAGGAGGGGAACGGATGAGCTATATCGTCATCAACCGCGTTTTCGTCAATCCGGGGTATGAAGCCGAATTCGAGCGCCGGTTTCAGCAACGCGCCAGCGAGGTCGACAAACAGCCTGGCTTCAAAGCCATGCGAGTATTGCGGCCCCAAGGCAACCAAGCTCCTTATCTCGTCGAGACGGAATGGGACGACCAGGAGGCTTTTCGCGCCTGGGTCGGAAGCGACGACTTCAAGCAAGCCCACGCCAACCCCATGCCCACTGAAGCCTTTTCCGAGGGCGGCGGTCTTGAGCAATTCGAGATCGTCGAAGGCACCCAGGCGTAACTTATCGCCCTCTCGCCGCTACTGTAGCTCCTGGTAGCGGGCGACTGCCTGCGCTGAGCCTTATTCGCCGAACCCGGGCTACGCTGAAATGAGCTCAATCAATCCGGCCCTCCCACTGCCGGCGGCGCGCAAGACGCGTGGTGAGGAAATGTCCAAGGGGTTCTTCGGCTCGCTCAACATGGGCGCGGGACAATTCTGCACTAACCCGGAATTGATCGTGTTCTTAAAGGATGACGCTGACGTCGGTCGTTGCCAGCGCGTACAATGTCGCCTCGACGTAGGTTGGGGCTCGTTCTGCCGGGCCTGCCGTCGCTTCATTCACGCCGTTTCCCGCGAGAACCTCGATTTTGCTCTCTACCGCCAACATCACCATGCAGTTCGGCGCCAAGCCGCTATTCGAAAATGTCTCCGTCAAGTTTGGAGAGGGCAACCGCTATGGCCTGATCGGTGCCAATGGTTGCGGCAAGTCTACCTTCATGAAGATTCTGGGTGGCGATCTGGAACCTACTAACGGCCAGGTCATGAAGGACGCCACCACACGGCTCGGTAAGCTGAGTCAGGATCAGTTCGCGTTCGAGAACGAGCGTGTCATCGATACCGTGATAATGGGTAATACTGAGCTGTGGGAGGTGACCGCCGAGCGTGAGCGTATCTATTCGCTGACTGAGATGTCCGAGGAAGATGGCATGAAAGTCGCCGATCTCGAGGTGCGCTACGCCGAACTCGACGGCTATACGGCAGAGGCGCGCGCGGGGGAGTTGCTGCTCGGCCTCGGCATCCCTCTCGCGCAGCACACCCAGCCGATGAGCGTGGTGGCGCCGGGCTGGAAACTGCGCGTACTGCTGGCTCAGGCGCTGTTCAGCGATCCCGACGTGCTGCTGCTCGACGAGCCGACCAACCACTTGGATATCAATACCATCCGGTGGCTGGAGGAGATCCTGCGTTCACGTAGCTCGACCATGATCATCATTTCTCATGATCGCCACTTCTTGAATAGCGTCTGCACCCATATGGCGGATCTTGACTACGGTGAACTGACGCTGTTTCCGGGTAACTATGATGAGTATATGACCGCGGCTACCCAAGCACGGGAACGCTTGCATGCCGAGAACGCCAAGAAGAAGGCAGAGATCGCCGAGCTGCAACAATTCGTCAGCCGCTTCTCGGCCAACGCCTCCAAAGCCAAGCAGGCCACGTCGCGCCAACGCAAGATCGACAAGATTCAGCTCGATGAGGTCAAGCCGTCGTCACGCGTCAGCCCGTTCATTCGCTTCGAGCAGACCAGAAAGATACATCGAAATGCGTTGAACGCGGAGAAGCTCTCCAAGGCGTGGGATGACAACGTGCTGTTCGACCGCTTCGATTTGCAGATCGAAGCCGGCGAGAGAGTCGCCATCATCGGACCTAACGGAATAGGCAAGACGACCCTGCTGAACTGTCTGGTTGGCACGATGACGCCGGATGCCGGCGAGGTGAAATGGACCGATGCGGCGGAAATTGGCTATTTCGCCCAGGACCATGGCGATGACTTCGAAGGCGGCGAGACGCTTTTCGAATGGATGCAGCAGTGGACGACGGAGGGTGAGCAGACCGTACGCGGTGCGCTGGGCCGGATGCTGTTCTCCAACGATGACATCGGTAAGTCGGTCAAGGTGATCTCCGGGGGCGAACAGGGGCGGATGCTGTTCGGTAAGCTAGCGCTACAGAAGCCCAATGTGCTGGTGATGGATGAACCCACCAACCACCTCGACATGGAGTCGATAGAAGCGCTCAACCTGGCGCTGGAGAACTATCCCGGCACCTTGATCTTCGTCAGCCATGACCGCGAGTTTGTCGGTTCCTTGGCGACACGCATCATCGAGATGAAGGACGACGGTATCGTCGACTTCAGCGGCAGTTATGATGATTATCTGCGCAGTCAGGATATCTACGCTTAAACGCTAAGGTCGCCCTTCCCACAATCTTTCCGGCGGCGACTCGGGTGCGCCGGGGCCGACATGTTCATTCGAAGGCTTCTGGGTAGCGGCGTCTGGCGCGGGCCAACCGATAGATGGTGATGGCGTTGGTGACGAAGACCAGCGCTTCTGCCAGCATGCCGCCCACCGAGCCTACCAAGGCGTGGCTAAGAAACCATGACAATGCGGCGAGCCCCAGACCGATGCGCATGGCAATGCCGTGAAACATGAACATACCCACCGTTCCCACCGTCATCGCCACGATGGCAGGTAAATCCGCCCAGCCTTGCCAGGTCAAAAGCGCCGCCACACCGCTGGCAGCCAGCACGCCTGTCATGATGCTCTTGCTCCCCGGGTAGCGCCGGGCTAGCGCGATGCGCACGATCACCAGCACCGTCAGCGCCGCCGCCGTCCAGCTCTCGAAGAGGATGAACTGCAGCGCGAAGGCCACATTGGCGGAGAGCAGCAGCCCCATCAGCCGCTCATCCCGCTTGCTGGCAAAGGCCAGCAGGCAGAGTATCAGCGAGATCACGCCAAAGAATTGCCCGGCGAGGGCGCTATAGCTATCAAGCATGCAGCGGCTGACTCCTTGTCATTGCCATATCCACCCAATCCTGCCTGCCACAAGGGCCGCAAGACTGGGCCTATCGGGCGCCGTATTGCGGTGAGGAGCGGTGTTAGATCCAGCCCACCAATTTCAGTATGAACACCCCGGCGCTAAGGGTGAACAGTGACGCGACGGTGGTGATCACGATGATATTGGCGGCGAGCTTGGCATTGGCATTGACCGCCTTGGCCATGACGAAGCTCGCGGCGGCACCGGGACTGCCGAAGAAGAGAAAGAGAATGCCTAGCTCGCGCCCTCGGTAGCCCAGTGCGAAGGCACCGAGCACCCCGAGAAGGGGGAGCCAGACGACCTTCCAGAGGCTGGCATCCAGCGCCAGACCGCTACTTCGCTTGACGGACGTGAACGACAGCGTGCCACCGATGCAGACCAGGGCCAGCGGCAGCGACATGGCGCCGAAATAGTCGCCCGAGGTGAGCAGCCATGCGGGTAGATCGATTTGGAAATACGCAAAGGGAATCGCCAGCAAGACGCCCAGAATGAGCGGGTTCTTGGCGATATGCTTGAGAATCGCCCCGATGCCCGAACGTGCGCCGTCACTGTAATAGGCAAGAATGATCGCTGCCAGTACGTTGTAGACGATGATGATCCCGCCGACCAGGATGCTCCCCAGCGAGAGGCCGTAGTCGCCGTATTGGTTGGCGGCAAGCGCCAAGCCGACGATCCCGCAGTTGCCGCGAAAAGCTCCCTGCGTGAACACACCGCGCTCCTCGTGAGGGCAGCGCCAGATGGCCCAGCCCCAGGCGAGGAAGAAACTGAGTATCGAAAAGCCCAGAAAATAGACGATCAGCCCCGGTTGTAGGGCGACGTCCAGATCGGCGCGAACGATGCTCAGGAAGATCAGTGTCGGCATGGTAGCGCGAAACACCAATGCCGAGGCCATGGAAATGAAATGCGCATCGATCCAGCCGATGCGTTTGAAGACGATCCCCAGAAACACCATGGCGAAGACGGGCAGCGTGACTTGCAGTGTATGCGAGAAAACGGCCAGCAGGTCCATGCGCGATCAGTTCCCTTGTCTTGCTAGCACGAAGCCCACGATGATGGCGGCGGCCACGACGAGCCAAAATAGGGTGTTGCGCAGGCGAGTGGGGCGGGGTGGTCGAGATCTTGGCACGCAGGATTCCTTGTTCCTTGGTCGGCTTGGGAAACGAAAAGGTTTATGGTAAACCCGTTAGCCTGCTAGGCCCAGTGCCGCGCTTCAAATGCGTCATGACCGTCGACACTGGCGGTGTGGCGAGCAGGTTGTCGATCACCCATCAGGCACCAGGAGCCTTCATGCGCGAAGTAGAATCTCTGAATCTGGCCCATGGGCGCCTCGCGGCCCTGGCGTGGGGCGATGTTGACGCGCCCGTGTGGTTGGCGCTGCATGGCTGGCTGGATAACGCCGAGAGCTTTTCGCGCTTGGCACCGCTATTGGTCGAGCGTCTGGGAATTCGCATCGTCGCGATCGATTTTCCCGGTCACGGACGCTCGCAGCCGCGTGCTGAAGGCGGCGACTATCCGATCTGGGAATATACCCTGGATGTGTTGGACGCCCTCGATGCATTGGGGCTCGATAGCGCGCCGCTGCTGGCGCATTCGATGGGGGCGGCGGTCTCGTGTCTAGTGGCGGCCGCGATGCCGGAGCGTGTCGCGCGGTTGGTGCTGATCGACGGCCTGGGCACCTTGACCACCGAGGTTGACGACACCGCCAAGCAGCTGCGCATGGGGTTGATCCAGCGCCGTCGCTCGCGCTCCTCGGTGCCGCGCTATCCCGATGAGGCTACCGCCATCGCGGCGCGCGTGGCGGGCGGCGTGACGCCCATCGACGCCGACACAGCCGCACCTCTGGTGCGCCGCAATCTGGATACGGAAGACGATGGCCGCGTGCGCTTGCGCTCCGACGCTCGCTTGCTGCGTCCATCGCTGGTGCGCTTTACCACCGAGCAGATGTTGTCGCTACTGGGCAACATTGAAGCCCCAGTACTTTTAATCGAAGGCGAGCAGGGCATTCTCGCCGAGCGCGCTTACGCCCAGCGGGCTCGTGACGCCATCGCTCGGCTTACGCGGGTGATGCTGCCCGGTGGACATCATCTGCATCTCGAAGCGAATGCCGTCGACGCCGTGGCTGAGGCCATCTTCGCCGATTCGGATGAGACGACGAAGCGTAATGCGTGAAGGAGAGCGTTGACATGGACAAGCGAGTTGCGCTGGTACTGGGTAGCGGTGGCGCGAGAGGCTACACGCATATCGGCGTGATCGAGGAATTGGTCGCTCGCGGCTATGAGATCGTCGCCATTTCGGGCTGCTCGATGGGGGCCCTGGTGGGCGGCATCTATGCCGCCGGCCAGCTCGATGCCTACCGTGACTGGGTCTGCCAGCTAGATTATTTCGATGTGCTCAAGCTGGTCGACGTAACCTGGAGCCCGATGGGGGCGATGCGGGCCAGCAAGGTCATGAACAAGCTCGAGAGCCTGATCGGGGATATCCGCATCGAGGACTTGAGCATTCCGCTGACCACCGTGGCCACCGACCTCAATCGGCAGAAGGAAATCTGGTTCCAGAGCGGTCCGCTTTTGCGCGCGATCCGTGCCTCCATCGCGGTCCCCGGCATCATCACGCCGGTGCGTCTGGATGGGCATGTTCTCGTCGACGGTGGCTTGCTTAACCCGTTGCCGATCATCCCCACCGTGGCGGTCCACGCCGATCTGGTCGTGGCAGTCAATTCCACCGCGCAGACCTCCCGACAGGTGACGCTTGAAGAAATGCTGCCGCCCGAGGAAGCCGCCCAGGAAGAAGCACGCGAACGCGAGCGTGAATCGCGTGGGCAAGGGTTCGGCGGCTGGCTGGGCGGTGTGCGCGAACGTGTGCAGCACATGTTCAGCAACGGCCTCGGACCGGAAGACGATGAGGAGGGTGAATCCTCCGAGCAAGCGGCTACCGAACGTGCCTGGAGCAAGCTCGACATGATGCTAGCGTCGTTCGATATCACCCAGGCGGCATTGGCCAAATACAAGGTGGCCGGTTACCCGCCCGATGTCCTGATCGAGGTGCCCAAGAGCGTGTGCGGTGCCTATGAGTTTCACCGTGCCGAGGCGCTGATTCAACTGGGGCATCATCTGGCTGCCCAGGCCATCGACCGTTACGAAGGGAAGCGCGATATGACCGTAACCGGAGGGGATGTAACGGAGGCCAAACATCATTCGCTGATGACGCCCGCCAGGCGCAAACCGAGTTGAAGCCTTGGACGTTAGTTTAAACCTTAGAAGTTAGTTGAAACGTCGATGTTTGTGGCCGGTGGCGGTCGGTCATAATGTATCGCCGCGCCGACGGAGCAGGATATACACCGCCCCGGTACCGCCATCCGCATCGCGTGCTGAGCAGAAAGCGAGTACCGCGGGCCATTCGCGCAGCCAGGCATTGACGTGGCTCTTGATGACCGGGTAATCGTCGTCTTTGCCGAGCAGCGATGCGCGGGCCTTGCCGTGTACCACGAGCACACAACGCCAGCGTTGTCCGTGGGCGTCGTGAAGGAAGGTTTCGAGTTGCTCGCGTGCCTCGCTGACGGTGTAGCCATGAAGATCCAGCCCGGCTTCCCACTCGATATTGCCGCGCTTGAGTTGTGTCCGCGTTCGGTAGGGAAGGTCGGGGACTGCAAATTCCAGTGCCTCGCTGGGGCGCACCGGCTCGACGCGCCCGTCACTGGTGCGGCTGGTGGGCGCTTGGGTGTCGGCGCTGGTGGCGGCCGCACGGCGCTCCGCTACGGCCTCGTCGTCGTGGCGTCGCGGGCGCCCGGTATCGGCGCGGTTGGTATGCAGGCGGTGCACACCGGCGTCTTCCAGCGCTTGACGAAACACGTTGATATCGGCGTCGTCGGGCTGGCCACGGCGTCGGCTCATGACGAAACTCCCCAGGCGGCACGGTCGGTTGAAAGGCCACCCAGTATAGCGACTTGCTCACGGCTGTGAACCGGCGCGCGCTGCGGGTACAATCGCCGATTCCATGGAACCGCATACAGGATGCTTCGTGCCTGCTTCCCGACCGACCGACGTTTCCACGCTAACCCTCGACGACGCGTCACTGGCTGAAGGGCTGGTGTCGCTGCGTGACTGCCTGCGTTGGGCAACCAGTGAATTCAATGCGCACCGCCTGCATTTCGGGCATGGCACGGCCAGCTCGTGGGATGAGGCGGTGGGGCTGGTGCTGGGTGCGTTGCATCTGCCCTGGGATACCGATCCTGCAGTCCTCGATGCTCGCCTGTTGCCGATCGAACGTCGCCGGGTCGTGAGTCTGGTGCGCCAGCGAATCGAGCAGCGCACGCCATTGCCGTATCTGCTGGGTGAGGCCTTCTTTGCCGGCCACCCCTTCGAGGTCGATGAACGGGTGCTGATTCCGCGCTCGCCGATTGCGGAACTAATCGAGGACGGCTTCGCGGCCTGGTTCCCTCAGTGGTCGCCGGCGCGGGTGCTGGATTTGTGCGCGGGTTCTGGTTGCATCGGCATCGCCACGGCACTGTACCTGCCCACGGCCGAGGTCGATCTGGTCGATATCAGCCCCGAGGCGCTGGCGGTGGCCAAGGCCAACATCGTGCGTCACGATGTTGGTAAACGCGTGCGCGCGGTGACCTCGGATCTGTTTGCCGGCATTGCCGGTCAGCGCTATGACCTCATCGTTTCCAATCCGCCCTATGTGGACGCGCGTGACCTGGCGGGCATGCCGGCCGAGTTCCGCCATGAGCCGAATCTGGCCCTGGCGGCGGGTGATGACGGTCTGGATATCGTGCGCCGCATGCTGCGCGAGGCGCGTGAGCATTTGACCGACGATGGCGTATTGATCGTCGAAGTGGGCAATTCCGCGCGGCATCTCGACGCGGCGTTTCCCGAAGTCCCGTTCTTGTGGCTCGAGTTCGAGCGCGGCGGCGAGGGCGTGTTTGCGCTGACCGCTGCCGAGCTCGACCAATATGCGACATCGTTCGCCTGATCGTTGAGGAGCGCGGAATGTCCGGCAATACGTTTGGCAAGTTATTCACCGTCACCACCTTCGGCGAGAGCCACGGCGAAGCGTTGGGCGCGATCGTCGACGGATGCCCGCCGGGGCTCGAGCTCGATGCTTCGGATTTACAGCATGATCTGGATCGGCGGCGACCGGGCACTTCGCGGCATACCACGCAGCGCCGCGAGCCCGACCAGGTGCGTATCCTCTCAGGGGTTTTCGAGGGTGTTACCACCGGCACGCCGATTGGCCTGCTGATCGAGAATACCGACCAGCGCTCGAATGACTATTCGAAGATCAAGGATCAGTTCCGCCCTGCGCATGCCGACTACACCTATCATCACAAGTACGGGGTTCGTGACTATCGCGGCGGTGGACGTTCGAGCGCCCGCGAGACAGCCATGCGTGTTGCTGCCGGCGCCATCGCGCGCAAGTACCTGGCGTCGCAGGGCATCCGCGTGCGCGGCTATATGAGTCAGTTAGGCCCCATCGGTATCGACTTCAAGCAGTGGGAAGCAGTCGATAGCAACCCGTTCTTCTGCCCCGACCCGGACAAGGTCCCCGAGCTTGAGGCCTTCATGGATCAATTGCGCCGCGACCAGGACAGCGTCGGTGCGCGGATCACCGTCGTCGCCGAGGGCGTGCCGGTGGGGCTTGGTGAGCCGGTCTTCGACCGTCTGGATGCCGAACTGGCCCATGGCTTGATGAGCATCAACGCCGTCAAGGGCGTGGAGATCGGTGATGGCTTCACCGCCGTGGCGAGTCGCGGCAGCGAGCACCGCGATGAGATGACACCCGAGGGCTTCCTCTCCAATCATGCCGGGGGTGTGTTGGGTGGGATCAGTTCCGGCCAGACGCTGGTCGCGCATCTGGCGCTCAAGCCGACCTCCAGCATCACCCAGCCGGGACGTTCGATCGATATCCACGGCGAGCCGGTCGAGGTCGTCACCAAAGGGCGCCATGACCCTTGCGTAGGTATCCGGGCCACGCCCATTGCCGAAGCGATGATGGCGCTCACATTGATGGATCACTTCCTGCGCCAGCGCGCCCAGAACGCGGATGTCGAGGTGGACACGCCACGCTTGAGGTAAGCGTTGTCTGGTAAGCGTCGTCGTATCGAAAAAGTTGCTTGATGAACGTCATGCATGACGCAGCCCGCCTTTTCCAGGCGGGCTTTTTCGTAGGGGCGGCTCTCGTTTCATGCAAGGCTCGCTACACTGAAAGGAGCCAGCAATGGGAGCCTCTCATGAAAGTCCATGTCGAATTCGATCTCACCCCGGCGGAATTTCGTCAGGCGATGGGGTTGCCGGATGTCGAAGCCTTTCAACAGGAGTTGATGGCTCATATTCGCCAGCAGATGGAAGCCGGGGTGGAGGGCTACGACCCCTGGAGTCTCATGCAGCCTTTCCTGCAGCAGGGCATGGCGCAGGGCGTCGCCAGCTTCGGCCACTACCAGCAGATGTTGATGGATATGCTGCGCCAGGCCGATACACAAAGTGACGGAGAGCCCCACAATTCGAAACGAAAAAAGACCTAGGGTCTTGACATATGTCAATTGCAAGCTTAGAGGAGCGGGGCTATTATTTGTGCAGTGCAGCATAAGTGCACTGGCCTTGCCTTAGATCCTCCAGGAGGAATCCGTCATGCAGGACAAAATGTTTAGTGCCTTTTCCGAACAGACGCGCGGCTTTTTCGAGCCGATGCGCAAGTTCAACGGTCTAATGTTGGACAACATGGAGCGGATGACCGAGTACCAGCTCGATGCCATGAAGCGTTATAGCCAACTAGGCGTGGAGCGTATGCGGGCGGCCTCAGAGGTCAAGGATGCCGAGGACGCGCGCGATTTCTCCACCCAGCAGGCCGACATGCTGAATTCGCTTTCCAAGCAAATGCTGGAAGACGCTCGCGCAATGGCCGATATCAGCCTCAAGTTCAAGGCCGACCTGGAAGAGATGATGTCCGAAACGGGGCAGCAAGCCGCCGATCAGGCCTCTGAAAACATGAAGGCGGCGTCCGAACCGGCCAAGGCGGCGAGCAGCAACAGTCAGTCGTCGTCTTCACGCAGTAGCAGCAAAGACAAAGCGTAGACCAGCAGACACCATGCCGTGCCCCGGCAGTCGCGAAGACAAGCGGCTGCCGACGGCACGCATTGCGTGAACCGTTTTGTGATGCGGGGAGATGACGTATGTGGCCAGGGCCCGAAGAAGGCGCTGATGCCTTCGGTGACCCGCACGCCTGGCAGCGCCAGGTGAGCGCGTTTGGTGAGCAATACCAATCCCTCATGCAGGAGGCCTTCAACCGGTTGTGGCCTAGCGACGCGGGCGCTTCGGTCTATGCCGACATGCAGGAAAGCCTGCGTATCGGCGCCGAGGCCATGGTCGTCAATGCACCGGCGGTGTATACCGTGCAGATGCGTCTGGCGCAGGATCAATTACGTGTCTGGCAGAATGCCCTGCGGGAGCTCATGGGCGAGAGTGTGCCTGCAGTGATCGAGCCGAGTCCCGAGGATCGACGCTTTCGCGATGATGCCTGGCACTCGCATCCCTTCTATCGCTATATCCTTCAGCAGTATCTGCTCTTCGTGCGTGCCGTGAACGAGTTGTTGGCGAACCTCGGCGGTCTGACGCCGCAAACACGCCATCAACTGGAGTTCTACGCGCGGCAGTATGTCAATGCGCTCTCGCCGAGCAACTTCGTGTCCACCAATCCAGAAGTCGTCCGCAAGACGCTCGAGACGCGGGGACAAAACCTCGTCGAGGGGCTCAAGCGCCTTCGCGAGGACCTGGCGAATTCCGCCGAAGGCCTCAACGTGGCGATGAGCGACCGCAGTGCCTTCCGGCTTGGCGAGAACCTGGCCATTACGCCGGGTGAGGTGATCTTCGAAAACGAACTGATGCAGTTAATCCAATACCATCCGAGCACCGACAAGGTCTTCAAGACGCCGCTTCTGATCGTGCCGCCCTGGATTAACAAGTACTACGTGCTCGACCTGCGTCCGGATAACTCGCTGGTGAAATGGCTGGTGGCGCAGGGACATACGGTGTTCATGATCTCCTGGCGCAACCCCGGGCCCGAGCAGCGTCATTTGACCTGGGCCGATTACATGCAATTGGGGCCGATCGCCGCGATGGGCGCCATCGAGCAAGCCTGTGGCGAGAAATCCGTCAACCTGTTGAGTTACTGCATCGGCGGCACGCTGGCAGCGACCACGGTGGCGTATCTGACCAGTAGTCTGCGCGGTCGCAAGATACGTTCTGTGACCTACATGGCGACGCTGCAGGATTTCAGCGATCCCGGCGAAATCGGTGTGTTTCTCAGTGAGCCGGTGCTGGCCGGCATCGAGCGGCAACTCGATCGCGACGGTTATCTCGATGGCCGCGTGATGGCGTTTTCCTTCAATCTACTGCGCGAAAACGATCTCTTCTGGTCGTTTTATATCAGCAACTATCTCAAGGGCGAGGCGCCGGCGGCGTTCGATCTGCTGTACTGGAATACCGATGGCACCAATCTACCGGCGGGCACTCATGGCTGGTATCTACGCCATATGTATCGCGAGAACCGCCTCGTTGAGCCTGGCGGCATCGAGCTCGATGGCGTCAAGATCAACCTGCGCAAGATCTCCACGCCGAGTTATTTCGTCTCCGCGCGCGACGACCACATCGCCAAGTGGCGCAGTAGCTATCTGGGCGCTCGCCTGCCCAAGGGCCCTGTGACCTTCGTGCTCAGCGGCTCCGGGCACATCGCCGGCATCGTCAATCCGCCAGCGAAACGCAAGTACGGCTACTGGACTCATGACGAGATCTTTGATGAGCCTGATGCCTGGCTCGAGGCGGCGACGTTTCAGGAAGGATCCTGGTGGCCGCACTGGCAGGCCTGGATGACCGACAACCGCTACGCCGATCCCGGCAAAGTGGTCGCGGCACGTCACCCGGGCGAGGGGGAATTGACGTCCATCGAGCCCGCTCCCGGCCGTTACGTGCGGCAAACCATCCCCGAGGTGCTGGGTGTTGCGTCGACTAGTGAAGGCGAAGCCGGGTCTTGAGGTCTGCCTATTTCCTCAACGGTTAGTTCCGTTAACGACGCTTTATTGGCGATAGTCGGGTTCGTCGCGGTCCAGCAGCCGCATCAATGCGGCTAGATGCATTGATGCGGCGCCCTCGCTCAGGCTCTCTTCCCATTGCTGGGCGGTCTTGCGCGCGACCTCGTCGGGGACCGCCTTGAGGGGCAAGCCGCTGGCACGTGCCACGAGATATGAACGGCACGCCCGCTCGAAGTAGTAAAGATTATCGAACGCCTCGGCGACATCGGCGCCGGTGGCGATCACGCCGTGGTTCCCCAGAAGAAGGATGGGCGCCTTGCCCGCGAGGCTGCCGAGACGTTCGGCTTCTTCATCAAGTCCCATGCCATCGAAACCTTGATCGACATGCACGCGCTCGAAAAAGCGCATCGCGCTCTGCTCGACCGGCGGTAGCGCCGGTGACTCCAGGCACGCTAAGGCTGTGGCATAGAGTGAATGAGTGTGCATGACGCAGCCCACATGTTGGCCCTGACGATGCATGGCGCCGTGGATCGCCCAAGCGGTAGGCTCGACGTCATCGGGGCGTTCGGAGGCGTTCGTGTCGACTTCAAGCAGGTCGCTGGCGCGTAGTTCCGCATAGTGGCGGCCCTGCGGGTTGATCAAGAAACGCGAACCGTCGCTTGTCGTGGCGAGGCTGCAATGATTGGCGACGCCTTCATGCATGTCGAGGCGTGCCAGCCAGCGAAACGCGCAGGCCAGTTGTTCGCGTGGGTTGCCGAGACTCAAAGCAGTCATTTGTCCTCCTCGTTGTATGAATTGTGTGCACTCGATAACGATGCTAGCGCGATACAGTTCAATTCAGCCAGTGCCTGGCGTGGCGGTCCTGGGCATCATCGAGCATACCGAGCATGGCCCTGGCGGCGTTGGAGAGGGTGCGGCTCTTGTGAAACAGATAGCCCAGCGGACGCTGGATGGGGCGGTGGTCGATGGGCAGGGTCTCGATGTCGTCGTCGATCATGGTCTCGGGCAGTACGCTCCAGCCTAGCCCGATGGCGACCATCATCTTGAGCGTTTCGAGGTAGTTGGTGGACAGCGAGACGTTTACCTTGAGGCCGTCGCGAGCGAAGGTATCCACCACGATGCCGCGGGTGAAGGTCAAATGCCCCGGCAATACGGCGTCGTAATCGGACAGTGCCGACAAGGCGAGCTCCTCGCGACCGGCAAGGGCATGCTCACGCCCGCAGACGAAACGCAACTGGTCGATCCACACCGGCACGACCGTCAGCGCCGGATCGGGCACTGGCGCCAGCGTGACTACGGCAAGCTCCAGTTCGCCATCCAGCACACCCTGATAGGCCTGCTCGGAATCCAGAAAACGCATGTCCATGCGCACCTCGGGATGCGCCTGGGTGTAAGCCTTGAGCAACGGCGGTAGGCGATGCAGGCCGACATGATGGCTGGTCGCCATGGTCAGGCTGCCGCTGACGTCGCCGGCGAGGTTGGAAAGCGCGCGACGGCTGTCGTCGAACATCACCAGGATCTCGCGGGCGCGGGGCAGTAGCGTGCGCCCAGCTTCGGTGAGCGTCACGCGGCGGTTGAGTCGGTCGAATAACTGTGCCCCGACCTGAGTTTCGAGTCCTGCGATCCGTTTGCTGACGGCAGGCTGAGTCAGATACAGCTGTTCGGCGGCGAGCGAGAACGAGCCATTGTCGGCCACGGCGAGGAAAGCTTGCAGGCTTTGTGTATCCATGAACGCGCTCTTTTGGGGTATGTATTCTATTAAGGAATGCAAAGCATAAATAACATGAATTGCTTTTATCCATAAGCCTCCTTAGGCTCGGGGATATTAATGGTTGCGCCGGTTAACGCGGCGCTTAGCAAGACGACATATTTCAAGACGACAGAGAGCGTCATCGCCCCATCTCCCCGGTCGGGGAGGCACGAGTGGAGGAGATTCCATGGCAGGCCAGACTCTTTACGACAAGCTTTGGTCGCGGCACCTGGTAAAGGAACGCGACGATGGCACGGCGTTGATCTACATCGACCGCCACCTGCTGCACGAGGTGACCTCGCCCCAGGCCTTCGAAGGGCTGCGTCTTGCCGGGCGCAAGCCATGGCGGTTGGATACCAACCTCGCCACGCCAGACCATAACGTGCCGACCACGCTCAAGGAGCGTGCCGAGGGCAACGCGGGTATCGTCGATCCGGTCTCGCGCATTCAGGTCGAGACGCTGGATGACAACTGCACCAGCTTTGGCATCGAGGAATTTCGCATCAACGACGCGCGCCAGGGGATCGTGCACGTCGTGGGGCCGGAGCAGGGTGCCACGCAGCCCGGCATGACGGTCGTCTGCGGCGATTCGCACACCGCCACGCACGGCGCCTTCGGGGCCTTGGCGCACGGCATCGGCACCTCCGAGGTCGAACACGTGCTGGCGACGCAGTGCCTGATTCAGCAAAAAATGAAGAACATGCAGGTGCGCGTCGAGGGTGAACTGGGTCTCGGCGTGACGGCAAAGGATATCGTGCTGGCGGTGATCGGCAAGATCGGCACGGCCGGCGGTACTGGCTACGCCATCGAGTTTGCCGGTAGCGCGATTCGCGAGCTGTCCATGGAAGGCCGCATGACCATCTGCAACATGGCCATCGAAGCCGGCGCGCGCGTGGGCCTGGTGGCGGTCGACGAGACCACGGTCGAGTACCTGCGTCGGCGTCCCTTCGCGCCCAGCGAGGAATACTGGGACGCGGCGGTCGCCGACTGGCGCGAGCTGGTCTCCGATGGCGATGCGGATTTCGACAAGGTCGTCGAGCTCGATGCTGCCGCGATCGAACCGCAGGTTACCTGGGGCACCAGCCCGGAAATGGTCGCGGGCGTCGGTGCGCAGGTACCGGAGCCGGCCGCCGCCGGCGACGAGACCGTGCAGAAAGGCGTTTCGCGTGCGCTCGAGTACATGGGGCTTCATTCGGGACAGCAGATCACCGACATCCGGCTCGACAAGGTCTTCATTGGCTCGTGCACCAACTCGCGCATCGAGGATCTGCGCGAGGCGGCCAAGGTCGCCAAAGGCCGCAAGGTGGCGGATACCATCCAACTGGCGATGGTCGTGCCCGGTTCCGGACTGGTCAAGCGCCAGGCCGAGGAGGAAGGGCTAGACAAGATCTTCCTCGAAGCGGGCTTCGAATGGCGTGAGCCGGGGTGCTCCATGTGTCTGGCGATGAATGCCGACAAACTGGGGGCTGGCGAGCACTGCGCCTCGACCTCGAATCGTAACTTCGAGGGGCGTCAGGGCTTTGGGGGCCGCACGCATCTGGTGAGCCCCGCCATGGCGGCAGCGGCGGCCATCGCCGGTCATTTCGTCGATGTGCGCGATTTCAGTGCCGAGCGCGCCGCCAACGACGACAGTCAAGTACAGGAGGCGTGAGCATGCGCAAATTCGACCGCCATCAGGGCCTCGTGGCGCCTATGGATCGCGCCAACGTGGACACTGACCTGATCATTCCCAAGCAGTTCTTGAAATCGATCAAGCGCACCGGTTTCGGCCCCAATTTGTTCGACGAGCTGCGTTACCTGGATGAAGGCTATCCAGGGCAGGATGTCGCCAACCGTCCGCTCAATCCGGATTTCGTGCTCAACCAGCCGCGCTATCAGGGCGCTAGTGTGCTGCTGGCGCGCCGCAACTTCGGCTGCGGCAGTTCGCGCGAGCATGCGCCCTGGGCGCTGGAAGATTTCGGCTTCCGCGTGATCATCGCGCCGAGCTTCGCTGATATCTTCTATAACAACGCCTTCAAGAATGGCTTGTTGCTGATCACCTTCGACGAAGCGACGGTGGATCGGTTGTTCCAGGAAGCCGAGGCCGAAGAAGGCTATCGCCTGGATGTCGATCTGGAGAGTCAGCAGGTCACCACACCCAGCGGTGAGACGCTTGCCTTCGAGGTCGATGCGTTTCGCAAGCAATGCCTGCTCGAAGGGCTGGACGATATCGGCCTGACGCTCAAGGATGCCGATGCCATTGCGGATTTCGAGCAGCGCCATCGCCAGGCGCGGCCGTGGCTGTTCCGTCAGGCCGGATGACGCCTGCATCCCCCTGAATAACAACAACGCTGGACACAATCGACAGGGAGACCCGGCCCTCGGGTCGGGATGGCAGGGAATGCCCACCTTCTCGTGGCCGGCGTCGCGGCGCCGGCCACCCACGAACCATGAGTCACGTCATCCACGATGATGTGTCGAGCAGCGAGAGAGTACGCCATGAGTCGCAAGATTCTCGTTCTACCGGGCGACGGTATTGGTCCGGAAATCACCCGCGAGGCGGTCAAGATCCTCAACGCATGCCGCGAGACGGGACTGGACGTCGACCTCGAGGAAGGTCTAGTCGGCGGGGCGGCAATCGACGCCCAGGGCGTACCGTTGCCCGATGAGACGCTGGCGCAGGCCAAGGCGGCTGATGCGGTGTTGCTGGGCGCCGTGGGCGGTCCCAAATGGGACAAGATCGAAGATCTGGCCAAGCGGCCGGAGAAAGGCCTGCTGGGCCTGCGTAAGAACCTCAACCTGTTCGGCAACCTGCGCCCGGCGCTGCTCTATCCGCAGCTCGCCTCGGCCTCAAGCCTCAAGCCGGAGATCGTCGCGGGTCTGGATATCATGATCGTGCGCGAGCTCACCGGTGGTATCTACTTCGGCCAGCCGCGCGGTATCGAGGAGCGCGATGGCGAAAAAGTCGGCTTCAATACCTACGTCTATGCCGAGCACGAGATCGAACGCATTGGCCGGGTCGCCTTCGAAATGGCGCGTGCGCGCAGCGGCAAGCTCTGCTCGGTGGACAAGGCCAACGTGCTCGAGGCCACCATCCTGTGGCGCGAGGTCATGGAGCGCCTGGCCCCGGAGTATCCGGATGTCGAGTTGTCGCACATGTACGTCGACAACGCCGCCATGCAACTGGTGCGCGCGCCCAAGCAATTCGACGTCATCGTTACCGGCAACATGTTCGGTGATATCCTCTCCGACGCGGCGGCGATGCTGACGGGCTCGATCGGCATGTTGCCCTCGGCATCGCTCAACGAACAACGTCAGGGTATGTACGAGCCTTGCCATGGCAGTGCGCCGGATATTGCCGGCCAAGGCATTGCCAATCCGTTGGCGACGATCTTGTCGGTGGCCATGATGCTGCGTTATTCCCTCGAGGCGCCGGTGCTCGCCGAGCGCATCGAGCGTGCCGTGGGCACGGTGCTTGACCAGGGATTGCGTACCGCCGATATCGCCTTCGAGGGCACTGCGCCCGTCTCGACCCAGGCGATGGGCGATGCCGTGTTGGCGGCATTCCAGGCGCAGTGAGTGCGGCTCACGTATCATGGCCATACGCCCATTCGTAGATTTCAGGAGGACGACACATGCTTAGAGTCGGTTTTGTCGGTTGGCGGGGAATGGTGGGGTCCGTCCTCATGCAGCGCATGCACGAGGATGGCGATTTCGCCGGCCTCGAGCCAGTGTTCTTCACCACGTCCCAGGTGGGTCAGCCGGGCCCCGACATCGGGGTCGAGGTACCGCCCCTCAAGGACGCACATGATCTGGAAACGCTCAAGACGCTCGATGTGATCGTGAGCACTCAGGGTGGCGATTACACCGAGAAGGTCTACCAGCCCCTGCGTGAAGCGGGCTGGCAGGGCTATTGGATCGACGCCGCCAGTACGCTGCGTATGGCGGACGAGGCGACGATCGTGCTCGATCCGGTCAACCGTCATGTCATCGAACGCAGTCTCGCCAACGGCGGCAAGACGTTCGTAGGCGGCAACTGCACCGTCAGCCTGATGCTGCTGGGCCTGGGGGGCTTGTTCGAGGCCAACATGGTGGAGTGGATGACCTCCATGACCTACCAGGCCGCGTCGGGCTCGGGCGCCAAGCACATGCGCGAGCTGCTTTCCCAGATGGGGGCACTGCATGGTGCCGCGGCGTCGTCGCTGGCGGATCCGGGCAGTGCGATCCTGGATATCGACCGTCAGGTGACGCAGGCGATGCGTGGCGGCGATTTCCCCACCGAGCAGTTCGGTGAGCCGCTGGCTGGCAGCCTGTTGCCGTGGATCGACAAGGCGATGGACAACGGCCAGAGCAAGGAAGAGTGGAAAGGCGGTGTCGAGAGCAACAAGATTCTCGCTACCGGCGATTCACCGATCCCCATCGACGGTTTGTGCGTACGTATCGGGGCGATGCGTTCGCATAGCCAGGCATTCACCATTAAGCTCAAGCAGGATGTGCCGCTTGACGAGATCGAAGACCGTCTGGCCAAGCACAACCAGTGGGCGAAGGTGATTCCCAACGACAAGGACGCGACCTTGCAACGCCTGACACCGGCGGCCGCCACCGGCACGCTGGATGTCCCGGTGGGGCGCCTGCGCAAACTGGCCATGGGCGGCGAATACCTCTCCGCCTTTTCGGTGGGCGATCAATTGCTGTGGGGGGCCGCCGAGCCGCTCAAGCGGATGCTGGGTATCCTCCGCGAGCAGCGCTGAACCGCAGGCATTGAAAAACAACAGCAAGGGCGCCGCATGGCGCCCTTCGTGTTTTTGTGAGTTTCGTATTGCGAGGTTAGCACTAGAATTGCGATTCCTCGGTGGAGCCCTTGAGCGCGGTCACCGACGATACGCCGCCTTGGATGATGTTGGTCATGTCGTCGAAATAACCGGTGCCGACTTCCTGCTGGTGGGCGACGAAGGTGTAGCCGCGCTCGGCCGCTTCGAATTCCGGTTGCTGGACCTTCTCGACATAATGCTTCATGCCTTCGCCTTGGGCGTAGGCGTGGGCGAGATCGAACATGTTGTACCACATGTTGTGAATGCCGGCTAAGGTGATGAACTGGTAGGTGTAGCCCATCTCGGCCAGGGCTTTCTGGAAGCCGGCGATCTCGGCGTCGTCTAGATTCTTCTTCCAGTTGAACGACGGCGAGCAGTTGTAGGCCAGCAACTGATCGGGGTATTCGCGGTGGATCGCATCGGCGAAACGCTTGGCCTCGTCAAGGTCCGGCTTGGCGGTTTCACACCAGATTATGTCCGCGAAGGGCGCGTAGGCTAGGCCTCGGGCGATGGCCTGATCGAGCCCGGCGTTGACCCGATAGAAGCCCTCGGCGGTGCGTTCACCGGTAATGAAGGGCTTGTCGTAGTCATCCACGTCGGCGGTAATCAGGTTGGCGGCGTTGGCATCGGTGCGTGCGATGACCAGAGTGGAAGTGCCCGCTACATCGGCTGCCAGGCGTGCGGCGACCAGCTTTTGCACGGCCTCCTGAGTGGGCACCAGCACCTTGCCGCCCATGTGACCGCATTTCTTGACTGCGGCGAGCTGATCCTCGAAATGCACGCCGCTGGCGCCGGCGCGAATCATCGCCGTCATCAGCTCATAGGCGTTGAGTACGCCACCGAAACCGGCTTCGGCATCGGCGACGATGGGCGCGAAGTAATCGACGAAGTCTTTATCGCCAGGGTTGGCACCTTTCTGCCACTGAATCTGATCCGCGCGGCGGAAGCTGCTGTTGATACGCTCGACGACCTTGGGCACCGAATCCACCGGGTAGAGCGACTGGTCGGGGTACATTGACAGGTAGCTGTTGTTGTCGGCCGCGACCTGCCAGCCCGAAAGATAGATCGCCTCGATACCCGCCTTGACTTGTTGCATGGCCTGGCCGCCGGTCAGCGCGCCAAGGCAGTTGACGTAGCCTTTGCGGGCGTCGCCGTTGACCAGGCGCCAGAGCTTTTCGGCGCCTAGCGTGGCGAGCGTATTCGCTTCATTGACGCTGCCGCGAAGCCGTACCACTTCTTCGGCGCTATACAGACGTGTGACGTCCTTCCAGCGCGGGTTCTCTTGCCAATCCTTTTCCAATGCGGCGATTTGCTGTTCGCGTGTCTGGGACATGTCGCTTGCCTCTTGGTCGTCGTGAGCGTTCAGAGCGTGCCCGATAGGGCATTTCACGTTCAGCCGAAGTGCAATCTTTTCCGCTGCGCTACGCGGTATGACGCGGATATTGCGCTGCAGTAAAACAAGCGTTTTAACTTCGGCTTTACGAAAAATATGACGCACACAAGCGAGGCGAACAATTGCTAGTTAGGCGCAGGAAGCGTTGTAGTTTGACGACATGACGCCTGAATCACGCGGCGTCATGTAGTGTTTTTCCGAGAGGTGAGAAAGGTCCGAGACAACTTATTGAAAAAGCACGTTATTGAAAATGCAGGCTCATATGGTAATGAGGGATATTGGCATCGAGGAATTCATCGCCATGGGCGATAAAGCCTAGACGTTCGTAGAAGGGGATCGCGTAGGTCTGTGCGTCCAGATGCACGGCGTGGTGGCCGGCTTCGCGGGCCGCCACCAGCGTCGCTTCCATCAGATACAGGCCAAGCCCCTGGCCGCGCGCTTCCTCGAGGATTGCCACGCGACCGATATGGCCGTCCGGCAAGAGGCGCGCCGTGCCCACGGCGCGGTCCTCGACATGCAGCAAGAAATGCAGACATTGCGGGTCGCGGCCATCCCATTCTTCCGCCTGGGGGACGCTTTGCTCCTCGATGAATACGACCTTGCGGATCGCGCTGCACGCCGAGCCCAGCGTTTGCCAATCGCCGCTGGTGACCTGCCACTCACTCATCGCCGTCTTCCTGAGTTTCGTCTTCCTGCGTCTCGTCTTGCCAGTGGAGGCTGCCATGATTGACCAGCTCGGCGAGCAGTGTCAGGGCCTGGTCGTCCAGGTGTGAGGCCAGTGTGGCGGCATGCAGCGGCGTGGTATCGGCCAGCAGCCGCGCGAGCCCTGGCGGGCAGGCATGGCCGTCGCCATCCGCGAACAGCGTGGTGTGGCCGTTATCTTCGTGAAACGCGAAGCGCGAGCCCAGGGCACGTTCCAGGTAGTGCCCTTGTGCCAGCGCCTCGGCGATGGCATCGCTGCCGAGTGGCGTCTCGAGAGGCGCGAGCTGGTCGGCATACTTGGGCTGGGTCATCACCCGCCCGAACCATTGCGTCATCTGCTCAGGGTCGTCGATCACCGAGAGCATCAAGGTGCGCAGGCGCGCGATGGCGTCGTCATCGAGATGGCCGGCGTGTTCGATGGGGCGCAGGTCCGGGTCGGTGTAGCGTGAGGTGTCGGGCTGCATTTCACCGAGATAGTCGGCGAACGAAGTGATGATCTCGTCGGTGGACGGCGCGCGAAAGCCGATCGAATAGGTCATGCAGTCGGCGCTCTGGCTAACGCCGTGATGAGCGATGCGCGGCGGCAGATACAGCATGTCGCCGGGTTCGAGCACCCAGTCCTCGCCGGGGGTGACCTCGAAGCGTTCGAGCATGCGCAGGTCGAGGCCCGAGACGATGGGGGCATCGTCGGGCTGCTCGCCGCCGAGTTGCCAGCGACGCTGACCGCTGCCCTGGAGCAGGAAGACATCATAGCTATCGACATGCGGGCCGACACTGCCCTGGGGTGACGCGTAGCTGACCATGACGTCGTCGAGGCGCCAGCGCGGCAGGAAGTCGAAGGCTTCGAGTAGCGCTGCTACTTGGGGCACGTAATGATCGACGGCCTGGACCAGCAGGGTCCATTCCTGGTCGGGCAGGCGTGCGAAGGTGGCATCATCGAAAGGCCCGTGGCTGACTTGCCACGGCTTGTCGGGACCATTTGCCTCGACAAGCCGGGCCTCGATGCCGTCTTCGCAGGCCAAGCCAGCGAGTTCCTCCGGTGCGAGCGGTGACTCGAAATCGGCGAAGGCGCCGCGAATCAGCAGCGGTTTTTTCTGCCAGTAGTCATGCAGAAACTCGGCGGCGGTCAAACCGCCGAGTATCGCGAGGGGCGTATCGGTTGACATAAAGATTTTGGGACTCGAAAGGGATGAATGAACAATCGGGCCATATCGTGAAGCTGGAAGAAAAGACTTGATGCCTTGGGCGGCGAGTTCATGCTGCCTTCCAGCTTCCAGCTTCCAGCTTCCAGCTTCCAGCTTCCAGCTTCCAGCTTCCAGCCTACAGTCCGCGCGCTTGTTCGGCGGCATTGCCGATGTAGGCCGCCGGGGACAGCGCCTTGAGTTCGGTCTTGACGTCGTCGGGCAGTTCCAGAGAGTCGATGAAGGCCGCGAATCCGGCCTGGTCGACCCGCTTGCCGCGCGTCAGGGTCTTGAGCTTTTCATAGGGCTTTTCGATTCCGTAGCGGCGCATCACGGTCTGGATCGGCTCGGCGAGGACTTCCCAGTTTTGATCGAGATCCTCGTCGAGGCGGGCCGGGTTGGCTTCCAGCTTGCTGACGCCCTTGAGTGTGGCTTGATAAGCGATCAGGCCGTACGCCAGCCCCACGCCGAGGTTGCGCAGCACCGTGGAATCGGTCAGGTCGCGTTGCCAGCGGGAAATTGGCAGCTTCTCGGCGAGATGGCCGAGCAGGGCGTTGGAGAGCCCGAGGTTGCCCTCGGAGTTCTCGAAATCGATGGGATTGACCTTGTGCGGCATGGTCGAGGAGCCGATCTCGCCCTCGACGGTCTTCTGCTTGAAGTAACCCAGCGAGATATAGCCCCAGACGTCGCGATCGAAGTCGATCAAGATGGTGTTGAAGCGCGCGATGGCGTCGAACAGCTCGGCGATGTAGTCGTGCGGTTCGATCTGCGTGGTGTAGGGGTTGAAACTCAGCCCCAGTCCTTCGACGAAGGTGCGGGCGTTGGCGACCCAGTCGATTTCCGGATAGGTGGTGAGATGAGCGTTGTAGTTGCCCACCGCGCCGTTGATCTTGCCGAGGATCTCGGCGGCCTCGATCTGCTTGAGCTGGCGGCGCAGGCGATACGCCACGTTGGCCATTTCCTTGCCCAGCGTGGTGGGGCTGGCGGTCTGGCCGTGGGTGCGCGAGAGCATGGGTTGCGCGGCGTGCTCATGGGCCAGATGCTCGACCGCGGTGACGATCTCACGCAGCGTGGGCAGCAAGGTGTCGAGACCACCACGCAGCATCACCCCGTGGGAGAGGTTGTTGATGTCCTCGCTGGTGCAGGCGAAGTGGATGAACTCGGTGATCGCATGCAGTTCCGGGAAGTCGGTGACCTTTTCCTTCAGGAAGTATTCCACCGCCTTGACGTCATGGTTGGTGGTGCGCTCGATCTCCTTGATGCGCTCGGCGTCGGCGACCGAAAACTCACTCACCAGTTGGCCGAGGAAGGCCGTGGCCTGTGCCGATAGCGGCGGGACTTCGGCAATCTGTGGATGCGCGGCGAGGCGCTCCAGCCAGCGGACTTCGACGGTTACGCGGGCACGAATCAGGCCGTACTCGCTGAAATGCTCGCGCAAGGCGACGGCCTTGGCGCCATAGCGACCATCGACGGGGGATAGGGCGGTGAGAGCGGAAAGTTGCATGGATGTCGTCTTCCGAGTCGTGAATCGAATCGCGCGGCGAAGACCGTCAGCGGTCGTCGAGGGCATTGAGTGATTTCTTGATGGACTGACGCTGAAGCAACAGCTTCCAGCGGCGGCCGCCTTGCTGGTGCCAGAGCAGGGCGAAGCGTACGCCGGTCAGCAAGGCGGCGCGCACGCGTTCGGGCATCATCCGGCTTTGCAGCAAGCTGGGATCGCCCTGCACGACGATGCGGTAACGAAACGTGGACAGCGTGTCCTGGTAGAGCTGACCGAGGCTGGCGATCACGTTTTCATGCGTCTCGCCGAAGTGCTCGGCCTGGCCCTGAACGCGCGTCAGGCGCTCTCCCAGCGAGGCCAGCATGGCATCGTCCTTGCGCAGCTTCTGCATCAGCAGCACCAGCGAGAAGCCGTAACGCATCACGGCGGGATCGTTGCGCTGGCGATCCATCACTGCGCTGAGGGTATCAATGCCCAGGCGCAGGTTGTTGTGGTGACCGCCGTAGATGGCCGCGAAGCTTTCCGGATTAGTCTCCAGCGTGGCATGAAGCAGCGTGTTCCAGGCGCGTTCGTCGCACTGCCCGGTACGTGCCATCTCATCGACCACGGCGGCGGCCTGGAAGACGCCGGCTAATGCCAGCGCCTGGCGAGCGACGGCGCTTTGTGGTGCGCTTTGGATCGGGGTGGGCGTCATGCGGCGTTGTCTCCTTGGCGCGCGTGTCGGTTCCATGTCTCGCGAATGACGCCGCCGCCCAGGCAGATATCATCTTCGTAGAGCACCAGCGACTGGCCCGGCGTGACGGCGCGCTGGGGATCGTCGAAGAATGCTTCGACACCGCCGTCCTCGAGCACGCGCACCTGACAGGTGACGTCCTGCTGACGGTAGCGGGTCTTGGCCTGGAGACGTGCCTGCGGTGCCGGCGGCTGTCCGGCGACCCATTCCACGGGCTCGGTACTCAGGCTGTCGGTGTACAACAGCGGATGGTGCTTGCCCTGCACGGCGACTAGGACGTTACGTTCGAGGTCCTTGGCGGCCACGTACCAAGGCGCGTCGGGATGGTTGGGCAGCCCGCCGATGCCCAGGCCCTGGCGCTGGCCGAGGGTGTAATACATCAGCCCCATGTGCTCGCCGATGACCTCGCCCTCGGGCGTTTCGATCGTGCCGGGCTGCGCGGGCAGGTACTGCTTCAGGAAGTCGCCGAAGCGGCGCTCGCCGATGAAGCAGATACCGGTGGAATCTTTCTTGCGCGCGGTGGCCAGGCCATGGCGCTCGGCGATGGCGCGGACCTCGCTTTTATCCATCTCACCGACCGGGAACAGCGTACGTGCGATGGCGACTTCCGGCACGGCGTGCAGGAAGTAGCTCTGGTCCTTGTTGGCATCCAGGCCCTTGAGCAGGCGCACGTGACCGTCGCGCTCGGCGTTGCGCACGTAATGCCCGGTGGCGATGCGTTCGGCGCCGAGCATTTCGGCGTATTCGAGGAACACCTTGAACTTGATCTCGCGGTTGCAAAGGATATCCGGGTTGGGCGTCCGGCCTGCCTTGTACTCGGCGAGAAAATGTTCGAAGACGTTATCCCAGTACTCGGCGGCGAAGTTCGCGGTGTGCAGCCGAATGCCGAGCTTGTCGCACACGGCCTGGGCGTCGGCAAGATCATCCTTGGCGGTGCAGTACTCGGTGCCGTCGTCCTCGTCCCAGTTCTTCATGAACAGGCCTTCGACCTCGTAGCCCTGCTCCAGCAGGACGAGGGCGGTCACGGACGAGTCGACGCCGCCCGACATGCCGACGATGACTTTGCACGCGGTAGCGGCCCCCGTGGTGGAGGATTCCGTAGCGTGAGACATGGTCACTCTCGAATGGGTTGAGGATGGATTGATGTTCGGGGCGCTATTATACCTGAAACCGGCTTCGTGCTTCGAGCTTGAGCCATCAGCGCTCGTGAATTGAGCCATCAGCGCGTGTGAAGTGAGCCATCAGCGCGTGTGAAGTGAGCCATCAGCGTTCGTGAATCACATCGAGCGGAAATTGGGGGCCGGCGATGGCGTCGCGAATGCGCTTGAGCACCAGCGGACTGCGCAGACGGTGCGCACGCTCCAGTGCCTCGATTTCGTCGAGCGTGAGCCAATGCGCGGCGACGATGCCGCTGTCCAGCGTATTACCCAGGTGCGCTAGGGGAATACCCACAAAGGCATGGCTGTGAAACGTCACCTCATCGGGCGCGGTATACACATAAAGCCCCAGATAGCCGGTCAACGTGATGTGCCAGGCGGCTTCCTCGCGGGTTTCGCGTTCGGCGGCCTGGGTCAGGCGCTCACCGGGTTCGAGGTGGCCGGCGGGCTGGTTGAAGAGGCTGAACGGGCCGCCCTTATCCTCCTCGACGAGGAGGTAACGGCCGGCGCGCTCGACGACGCTGGCCACGGTGACGTGGGGTGTCCAACGACTCATCGACGACTCCGGTGGCGCCTGGCCGGCATAGAGGCCTTGCGGCGCGGAGCATGAAGGATCTCTTTGCGCCAGGTGCCCGGTGCCAGATCGTCGAGGCGCCAGGCGCCGATGGCGACGCGAATCAGACGTAGTGTAGGGTAGCCGACATGCGCGGTCATGCGGCGTACCTGTCGGTTGCGGCCTTCGCCGAGGACGATCTCGAGCCAGGCCGTGGGAATGGCGTCGCGGTGGCGTACCGGCGGCTGGCGCGGAGCGATGCCTGCGATACCGGACGCCTCGAGGCGTTGCACCTGGGCGGGACGCGTCGGGCCATCCTTCAGCGTGATACCGCTGCGAAGTGCATGCAGGGCCGCCTCCTCGGGGTCGCCCTCGACCTGCACCCAGTAGGTTTTGGGTTGCTTGTGGCGCGGATGGCTGATGCGGTGCGCCAGGGCGCCGTCGTCGGTCAGCAGGAGCAGGCCCTCCGAGTCGTAATCGAGACGCCCGGCGGGGTATATATCGGGGACGTCGATGACGTTGGCGAGCGTTGCCCTGCCTTGCGTATCGGTAAACTGCGAGAGCATTTGATAAGGTTTATGCAGCAGGTAAAGCGAACTCATGGGCGGTCTCGGACCTTTCGACAAGCGGCGACTATAGGCAAAGCCTACTCCGCAGGCGGGGCGCGATGCCATACTTAACGCTGCCAGGGCATGGGCTTTTTCGTGGCACCTACCTTGCATCCATGCCCTGCCGACCGCACATTGAATGAACCGGCGATAGGCAGCGGTGCTTGCCTTCGGGAGCGTCGTCCTGCCTATCCGGCGCGCACTTACGGACATTTCCATCTATGTTTGAATCAGTAAGCCCATTCGTATCTCGAACGCCTGACGCGGGAGTCATCCTTGGCATGACGCGACCGCCCGGCGAGGATCCCCACGAAGACCCGGAGGGCGACGTATCGGTCCAATCGGCGGACCCGGAGCTGGCCAAGCCGCCGATGTATAAGGTTGTGCTGCACAACGATGATTTCACTCCCATGGAGTTCGTCGTTGAGGTGCTGCAAACCTTCTTTGCGTTGGAGCGGGAGAAAGCCGTGCAGATCATGCTCGTCGTGCATACGCATGGCAAGGCGACCTGCGGCATCTTCACCCGTGATATCGCGGAAACCAAATGTCATCAAGTCAACGATTACGCACGCGAATGCCAGCATCCGTTACTGTGCGATATCGACGAGGCGGACTGAGACGGCACTGCTGCGTTAAATCGTGGTCCAAGGAAGCACTTGCATAACCTCTGTTTGTGCCCGATTGTGAAAGTGCCGACAGACGCCATAGGCGGCTAAGAGGGGATTGCCATGTTGAGCAAAGAACTTGAACTCACCCTGAACACGGCCTTTACCGTGGCGCGATCCAAGCGCCATGAGTTCATGACCGTGGAACACCTGCTGCTGGCGTTGTTGGACAATGCCTCCGCAGCCGATGTGTTGCGAGCCTGCGGCGCCAATCTTGAAAAGCTGCGCGCCGATCTGCAGGACTTCATCAATTCCACCACCCCGTTGATTCCCGACGATCAGGAAGATCGTGAAACGCAGCCCACGCTGGGTTTCCAGCGCGTACTGCAGCGTGCCGTCTTCCATGTGCAATCCTCGGGGAAATCGGAAGTCACGGGGGCCAACGTCCTGGTGGCGATTTTCTCCGAGCAGGAAAGCCAGGCCGTCTACTTCCTCAAACAGCAGAATGTGGCGCGCGTCGATGCGGTGAATTACATCGCGCATGGCATTTCCAAGGTCGCCGGGCATGGCCAGTCTCCCTCCTCGCACGAAAGTAGTGAAGAGGCCGAAGAGGGCGTGTCTGAGGGAAGCCCTCATCCGCTGACGGGCTATGCCACCAATCTCAACGAGCAGGCCCGCTTGGGCAAGATCGACCCGCTGATCGGGCGCGATCAGGAGCTCGAGCGTGTGATTCAGATCCTCGCGCGGCGGCGCAAGAACAATCCGCTGCTGGTGGGCGAGGCGGGTGTCGGCAAGACCGCCATCGCCGAAGGGTTGGCCAAGCGGATCGTCGAGGAAGATGTTCCCGATGTGATCAGCGATGGTGTCGTCTACTCGCTGGACATGGGGACCTTGCTGGCCGGCACCAAGTACCGGGGGGACTTCGAGAAGCGGCTCAAGGGGCTGCTGGCCGAGTTGCGCAAACAGCCTAACTCGATCTTGTTCATCGACGAGATTCATACCGTGATCGGTGCCGGCGCAGCATCGGGCGGCGTCATGGATGCCTCCAACCTGCTCAAGCCGTTGTTGTCTTCGGGCGAGCTGCGCTGCATCGGCTCGACCACCTTCCAGGAATATCGCGGCATCTTCGAAAAGGATCGTGCCCTGGCGCGGCGCTTCCAGAAAGTCGACGTGCCCGAGCCGACGGTGGACGACACCATTCGCATCCTCAAGGGATTGCGTGGGCGCTTCGAGGAGCATCATGCGCTCAAGTACACCGATGGGGCGCTGGATAGCGCAGTACGCCTGGCGGATCGTTATATCAACGATCGTTTCCTGCCGGACAAAGCCATCGATGTGATTGACGAAGCGGGGGCGCATCAGCGGTTGTTGCCGCCGGAAATGCGTGTCTCGACCATCGATGTCGATCAGGTCGAGGCGGTGGTCGCCTCCATTGCGCGGATTCCGCCGAAGAGCGTTTCCAGCTCGGATCGCACGCTGCTGTCGAATCTCGAGCGCGATCTCAAGATGCTGGTGTTCGGCCAGGATGAAGCCATCACCAGCCTCTCGGCGGCGATCAAGCTATCGCGTGCGGGGCTGAAATCGCCCGACAAGCCGGTGGGAAGCTTCCTGTTCTCGGGGCCGACCGGCGTCGGCAAGACCGAGGTGGCACGCCAGTTGTCGCAGTTGATGGGCATCGAGCTGGTGCGCTTCGATATGTCCGAGTACATGGAGCGCCACACGGTATCGCGTCTGATCGGCGCGCCTCCTGGCTATGTGGGATACGACCAAGGCGGCTTGCTGACCGAGGCGATCACCAAGCAGCCACATTGCGTGCTGCTGCTCGACGAGATCGAGAAGGCGCACCCCGAGGTCTTCAACCTGCTGCTGCAGGTCATGGATCATGGTCGCTTGACGGACAACAACGGCCGCGAGGCCGACTTCCGCCATGTGATCGTGATCATGACGTCGAATGCCGGGGCTGAGCAGATTGCGCGTCGCTCCATCGGCTTCCAGACTCAGGATCACTCCACGGATGGCATGGAGGTGCTGCGCAAGACCTTCTCGCCCGAGTTCCGCAACCGCCTGGATGGCATCATCCAGTTCCACGGTTTGGCGCCCTCGGTGGTGCGCAACGTGGTCGACAAGTTCCTGGTCGAACTACAGGCGCAACTCGACGAGAAACGCGTTCAGCTGGATGTCGACGAATCGGCGCGAGCCTGGCTTGCCGAGGAGGGCTACGATCCGGAAATGGGGGCGCGCCCGATGGCACGTGTCATCCAGGAGAAGCTCAAGAAGCCGCTTGCCGAGATGATTCTGTTCGGCGATCTCGCCGAGCACGGCGGTGTCGTGCATGTCACCCTCGAGGAAGGCGAGCTACACCTGGAGACGGAGGCGGCCGTGGTCTGAGCGGCCGCTCTACTCGCCCCCATATTCACACCCGTAACGCCGCACGCTTCACGCCCTGTCGTCATGACGGGGCGTTTTTCGTGGGGCGCAGTGACAGGCCAACAGCGCGAGTGCGCCGTGAGGGTGGCTCAGCGGGCGCGGTAGACGATGCGACCCTTTGAAAGATCGTACGGGGTCAGCTCGACCTTGACCTTGTCGCCGGTCAGAATGCGGATATAGTTCTTGCGCATTTTGCCGGAGATGTGGGCCGTCACGACGTGACCGTTTTCCAGTTCGACTCGGAACGTGGTGTTGGGAAGGGTATCGACCACGACACCTTCCATTTCAATATGGTCTTCACGTGCCATATTAGGCGTTTCCTCGTATTGCGTTGAAAGCTTCTTCGACAGTGCGCCACGGTTTGCGTTGCCGTTGCCGACACTCATTGCCGACCGTGGCCAGCATCGGTTTTGAAGATAGCCCGATATTCTGCCGCATGCCGAGGGTTAAGGCAAAAATCATGTGCATGATCTTGCGCTATCGTTATGACAAGGGAGTATTGGTCAGGGGGATTCGGCGCCGCCAATGTCGGCCATCGAGGTATTCTAGAGGCTGAAAATCCTGCTTGTAGCGCATCTTGCGAGACTGACGAATCCAGTAGCCGAGGTAGACGTGGGGGAGTTCGAGCCGGCGCGCCAGTTCGATCTGATGAAGAATCGAGTAGGTGCCGAGAGAGCGGCGCTGGAATTCCAGGCCTGGGTCGAAGAAGGTGTAGATCGCCGACACGCCATGGCTCAGCAGGTCCGTCGCCGCGACGGCAAGCAGTTGGCCTTCGAGACGAAATTCGATCAAGCGTGCGTAGGGGTGATCTAGGGTCAGGAAGGTACGGTATTGCTCGTGGCTGGGCGGGAACATGTCGCCATCGGCGTGGCGGGTGCGAATGTAACGTGCGTAAAGCGCATAATGTTCTTCGTGAAAAGCCGCCGGTCGTATGCGTGTTTCGAGGTCGGCATTGCGTGACATCAGCTTGCGCTGCGTGCGGGAGGCGGCGAAGTCTTGCACCGGGATACGCACCGAAATGCAAGCCCGGCACCCCTCGCAGTGTGGGCGATAGAGATGTCGGCCACTGCGCCGAAAGCCCAGCAACGACAGCGCGTCGTAGACGCCTTGACCGGGCTGTTCCTGAGGGTCCAGAAATAGCGTGGTCGCCTCGCGGTCCGGTAGATAGCTGCATCCATGCGGGACCGTGAGGAAGAAACGTAGATCTCGCGTGAGTTGGGACGGCGTGTTGCTGCTCACGTTAGCTTTGGCTCTTCGACTGGGAAATGATTGGGCGTAGAGGATGGCCACGGCATCGGTGACCCGTAGCCCTCCGCATACTGGTCAAGATAGTCGATGAACGTTGAGCGGGCGATGCTGCGTGCGCCAAGACTGGCCAGATGGGGCGTATGCACCTGGCAGTCGATCAGTCGCCCGCCGTGTGCCGCCATATGCCAGGCAAGATGCACCAGAGCCACTTTCGACGCATCGGCGACGCGGCTGAACATCGACTCGCCGAAGAATACGCCGCCTAGCCCGATGCCGTAGAGTCCCCCGACCAGTTCGCCATCGCGCCATACTTCCACCGAATGGGTAACGCCTTCGGCATGCAAACGGCAGTAGGCATGACGCATCTCCGGGGTGATCCAGGTGCCTGCGTGGTCATCGCGCGGGGCGGCGCAGGCGTCGATGACGGTGCTGAAAGCGTGGTCGAAGGTCACCGTGAAGCCAGCGTTGCGTAGACGCTTGGCGAGGCTGCGGCGCACGTGGATCTCGTCGGGGAACAACACCAGGCGCGGGTCGGGACTCCACCACAGGATGGGTTCACCTGGGGCGAACCATGGGAATATGCCGCGTCGATAGGCGCAGCGCAGCCAGGCCGGGGAAAGTCCGCCACCGGCAGCAAGCAGTCCGTCAGGCTCGCGTAACGCTTGTTCGACGGGTGGGAAGCCGACCCGGTGGGGAGGTAGCCAAGGCAACATGGGTACGCGTCTCTGCTGATATCGTCCAAGGGGAGTTTCAGCGTACGCCAGGTGCGGCATCGATAACTACCCGCTTCGTCTCCCGGCCGCGTGGCGTCGCCCTTTCGCGACAATGCGAGGTGTGGTTTTTCCCCTGTGACGCAGCGCATGGGGTGGGTATGATGGCAAACCAGAAAAGCTCATTGGATGAGATGCGAGCCGTTCTCTCGCACGTGAATGACAGGGACGGCACGCGTCGGGCAGTGTCGGCAACATTAGACCTCGCCATACGTGGCGCAAGGGGGGATGGTTACTTGAGTGTCAATGGAAAACGCAACGAGCGCGGACAAACGGCGTCCCAGGCCAAGGAGCAGGCACGCCGGGTCGTGATGCATTTGCAGGGGGTGACGCGCGAAGGCGCGGCCATCGTGCTGCTGGCCATCTGTGTCTTTCTCCTGTTGTCGCTTTTCAGCTATGTGCCTGGGGATCCTGGCTGGTCACACAGTGGCCCCGATCAAACGATCAATAACTGGATGGGCCCCGTCGGGGCGTGGCTGTCGGATGTGCTGTATTCGCTATTCGGCGCCAGCGCCTTGTGGTGGCCAGGTATGTTCGGCTTCGCGGCCTGGCGGATGCTGCGTGCGCGGGAAGTGAATATCGCCTGGGATCCGACGGCGCTTTCGGTACGCACTAGCGGCCTGGTACTTCTATTGCTGAGCACGACCACCTTGGGGGCGCTGCATTTCTATCATCCCGACAGTGAACTGCCCTACGCGGCGGGCGGTATTCTCGGCGAAGGCCTGGTCGGCGCGCTACAGCCGCTGCTCAACGTGCAGGGCACCACCCTGGTGGCGTTGGTCGCCTTCATGTGCGGCTTTACCCTGTTTACCGGCATGACCTGGCTGGCGGTCATGGATGAACTGGGGCGTGGTATGTATCGCCTGCTAGCGTGGAGTGTTGCCAAGTGGCGCGGCAGTCGGCAGCGTCTAGCCCAGCGGCGCGATGCCTATGACGATGACGACATGGACGCCGCCGAGGCCGATGCGGCACCGGAGGAAGACGAGGCGCCAGCGGCTGAGGAAAAACGCCCCTCGTGGTGGCAGCGCTGGCGGGCGTCACGGCGTGCCCCTCAACTGGCGGGTGCGACCGCAGAGCCGTCGTATGCGGCGACCAGTGAACGCCGTGTGGAACCGTCCTTCGAGACCGCCGAGCCCACAGTCGAGACATCGGCGTGGCGCAATGACGGCAAGACCGATATTCCCTGGGATGTTCCCGAGCACACGCCCTCCGCCAAGCGTCCGGATGCCGCTTATACGGCCCGCCAACGTGCTGATGATGAGCGCGACGATGGCATAGCGGCCTCCGCCACCACTGAAGCGCCACAGCGCCATGCGGCCACTTCCACAGCGTCGCATGATGCGTCTCGCCACGAGCCTGGCGAGAGCGAGGAACCCCGCTCTACGACGCCCGCCTCGGAGGCGCCCGAAACGTCGTCTCAGGCGCCGTCTCAAACGGATGCGAGCTCCGCAGCGGCGATGCGTGCCGATGTCACCCGGCGGCGTATTCCCGAGCCCATCCCGGAGCCGCTGACGGCCGACGACGATGACGATGTACCGCTCGGTGAGTGGGGCATCCAGGCACGCCGTGACGATGACGGCGTTGAGGCGGCAACGCCTCACACGCCCCCCGAGCGCGAGACGAATGCCACCTCGCCGACGTCTGCTGAAGACTCTACGTCGCCGCAAGCGCCCACTCCCGAAGAAGAGCCGGCGCAAACGCGTCCCCGTATCAGTTGGGACGACGACGCCGCAGAAGATAGTTCATCCGTGGCGTCGCCGGCTTCTTCCTCAGTGACTCCCGACGCCGCGCCTGATGCCGTTGCAGACGAACCCTCGGCCACGTCGCAGACACCGGTGCGTGGTGAAATGGAAAGAGCGCCGGGGGAAACCGCTGACGTGCGCGCTGCCGAGCCGTCGATGAGTGAGCCGGAGAACGGTGACGAGGCGCCTGCATTGTGGACGGTGGAGCACTTACAGAACCAGCGTCCCGAGGCCGTTCCATCGACCGAGCCCGAAGGGGCATTGCCTACGTTGCGACTGTTGACGCCCACCGGTGAACAAAAGCCCAACTATACCGATGAGCAACTGGCCGACATGGCCGAGCTTCTGGAGACGCGGCTGCGTGAGTACGGGGTCAAGGCCGAGGTCGTCGACACCTGGCCAGGCCCGGTGATCACGCGCTTCGAGATCAAGCCCGCCGCCGGGGTCAAGGTCTCCAAGATCAGCAACCTGTCGAAGGACCTGGCGCGTTCGCTGATGGTCAAGAGCGTACGCGTGGTGGAGATCATCCCCGGGCGCCCCACGGTGGGGATCGAGATTCCCAATCCCAACCGCGCCATGATCCGGCTGCGTGAAGTGCTCGACTCGGATGTCTATCAGCAGGCCGACTCTCCGCTCACCATGGGGCTGGGGCAGGATATCGGCGGCAACCCGGTGGTCGCCAACCTCAACAAGATGCCACACCTGCTGGTGGCCGGGACGACCGGCTCGGGCAAGTCCGTGGGCGTCAATGCCATGCTCATCTCGATGCTGCTCAAGGCGACGCCGGACGAGGTGCGCATGATCATGGTCGACCCCAAGATGCTGGAGCTGTCGGTCTACGATGGCATCCCGCACTTGCTGGCGCCCGTGGTCACCGACATGAAGGAAGCCGCCAATGCGCTGCGCTGGTGCGTGGCGGAAATGGAGCGACGCTACAAGCTGATGGCAGCGATGGGCGTACGTAATCTGGCGGGCTTCAACGCCAAACTCGACGAGGCCGAGCGTCATGGCGCTCAGGTCGCCGATCCGCTTTGGGAGCCGCAGCCGTGGGAGATGCATCAGCAGCCTCCGGTGCTCGAGAAGCTGCCCTACATCGTGGTCGTGATCGACGAATTCGCTGACATGTTCATGATCGTCGGCAAGAAGGTCGAAGAGCTGATCGCGCGTCTGGCGCAAAAGGCTCGTGCTGCGGGGATTCATTTGATTCTCGCCACGCAGCGGCCCTCGGTCGACGTAGTGACCGGTCTGATCAAGGCGAATATTCCCACGCGCATGGCGTTTCAGGTGTCCTCCAGGGTCGATTCACGCACCATCCTCGACCAGGGCGGAGCGGAGAACCTGCTCGGTCACGGCGACATGCTTTATCTGCCGGCCGGTGCCGGCATGCCAACGCGTGTGCACGGCGCCTTCGTCGATGACGATGAGGTTCACCGCGTCGTCGAGGACTGGAAGCGTCGCGGCGAGCCGGAATACGTCGATGAAATCCTCTCGGGAGGCGTCTCGGCCGATGCTTTGGCGGGGCTCGAGTCGGAAGGTGCTGAAGGCAACGATCCCGAGCGAGACGCGCTCTACGATGAAGCTGTGCAATTCGTCACCGAGTCACGTCGTGCCTCGATCTCGGCGGTGCAGCGTCGCTTCAAGATCGGCTACAACCGGGCTGCGCGCCTGGTCGAGACCATGGAGTCGGCGGGTGTCGTGTCGTCGATGGGCACCAACGGGGCCCGCGAAGTGTTGGCATCGCCGCCCGCCGCTGATCATTGAGCGTGCTTGAGAAAGCGCTCCTCGAGGCTAGTCAAAAGTGCAAAGACGGTGGGCGTCGCCCTGTGCGGCGCAACTTTTTCGCCCGAGGTGGCGTCTCACCGTGTAATGCAGAATGAGCAAACTAGGAGTGGTAATGAGAACATTCAAGCTGGCTTTGGCCCTGGGTGCGGCACTCGCGTTGCCGAGTATGGCGCAAGCGGATAGCGTAGAGCGTTTGACGGACTTGCTTGAGCCGTTGGAAAGCTATTCGGCGGATTTCGAGCAGCAGATCCTCGACGGTAGCGGCCAGCGCTTGCAGAAGGTCGAAGGCCATATGTGGTTGTCCCGTCCCGGCAAGTTTCACTGGGAAGTCGATGCGCCGTACCAGCAGGTCGTGGTCTCTGATGGCGACAAGGTGTATCTCTACGATCCTGACCTGCAACAGGTCAGCGTGCGTCCGCTCGATACGCGGGTGACGCACACACCCGCATTGTTGCTATCGGGCAGCGCCGAGGCTCTGACGGAGAACTATGAGGTGGAAAGCCGGCAAGACGCCGGTATTGAAACCTTCACGCTCGTCCCCAAGTCGCCCGACACGTTGTTCGAGAGTCTCGAACTTACCTTCGAGGATGATCGCCTGGAGGGCTTGCAGATGGAAGACAGCACCGGGCAGCGTACCGCGATCAACTTCGATGATATCGACGTCAACGAAGACATTTCGGCATCGCGTTTCGAGTTCGACATTCCCGACGGGGCGGACGTCATCCGCGAAGGCGGTTGATCGGGCGTGGCCTACTGATGCGCCAGGTCCGCGTGGCCTGGCGTTTTGCGTTTCATGGTGCGCTTGCCGAGGGTTGTCGAGGCAGGCGAGCGTCAAAGACGAGGAGGAAGTGCCATGCATGTCATTGTCGATCTATGCGTCGTGCCGCTGGGCGTGGGCGTTTCGGTGGGGGAACACGTCGCGGCCTGTCAACGCGTCATAGAGGCTTCAGGCCTCGAGTACCGCATGCACGCTTACGGCACCAACATCGAGGGGCCATGGGACGATGTCATGGCGGTGGTCAAGGCGTGTCATCAGCGCGTGCACGAGATGGGCGCGCCGCGCATTACCACCACGCTGAAGATGGGCACGCGTACCGACCGTGAACAGCATATGGATGACAAGGTGGCCAGCGTCGAGCGGTACTTGCAGTCGTCTTGATCCTGAGCTGTGAGGCGCGCTTATGTCAGCGGCTGGGCTTGTGGTGAGGGCGGCATGAGCCAGATACTGCTCATGTCGAGCAGGTGGGTGGTCAGGGCGTCCAATGTGTCGCCGCCGTGACGCCAGTGATGCCAGTAAAGCGGCACATCGATGTAGCTGTTCGCGTCGAGATCGACCAGACGCCCTTCACGTAGTTCGCGTTCTACCTGCCGTTCGGGAATCAAGCCGTAGCCCATGCCGGCCAGGGCCAGATGCACGAAGCCTTCCGAGGACGGGCACAGGTGGTGCGGAAATGATTCCCTGTAGCCCCGCATTTCCAAATAGCGATGTTGGAGTCGGTCATCGGGCCCGAACACGATGGCCGGCGCCTTGCGCAAGGCATCGTGCGTCAGCCCTTCGCTGAAATAGCGTGATACGTAGCCGGGGCTGGCGATGGCACGGTAGCGCATGCTACCCAGGGCGTGTGCGCGGGCACCTTGAACGGGGCGCGGCGTGGCGCAGATGCAGCCGGCGACCTCGCCATCGCGCATGCGCTTGAGCGCGACATCCTGATCCTCGACGATCAAGTCCAGTAAAACGCCCTGACGCCGACAGAAGTCGCCGGTGGTCGGCGACCACCAGGTGGCCAGGCTGTCGGCATTGATGGCCAGGCGCAGGCGTTGTTCGCGTTCCCCCAATGCGGGGATCTGATCGAGCAGGTCATGCTCGAGCAGCCTAACCTGTTGTACGTGATTGAGTAGCCGTCGACCCAGCGGGGTCGGGGCGAGTTTGGGCGTGCGTACCAGCACTGGTTGGCCGAGGCGCGCTTCGAGCAATTTGATGCGTTGCGAGACGGCCGACTGAGTGAGCCCCAGATGGTGCGCGCCGCGTTCGAATCCTCCTTGATCGACCACGACGGCCAGTGCTTCGAGAAGTTTGTAATCGAGCATCAGTAAACGTTATCACCCATTCCTTGAATTAATTTAACTTATTCTTGTAGTCAAGCGTATTCTGCGTCACTTATCAATGTATCCCGGGTTAAAAGGAGGGAACGGATATGTGGGGCTCCTGGCTCAATGGCTTGTTCGTGGGGGCGGGGTTGATCATTGCCATCGGCGCGCAGAATGCTTTCGTACTTCAACGCGGACTGATGCATGAATATCCCTGGTGGGTGGCGAGCGTCTGTGCGTTGTGCGATCTAATGCTGATCGGTGCGGGTGTGTTGGGGCTGGGGGCCTTGTTGACGTCTCATGCGGGGCTCATGCAAGTGGCGCGCTGGGGCGGCGTGGCTTTCTTGAGTTGGCAGGCATGGCAAGCCTGGTGTCGTGTGCGTCGTCCCGCCGCGCTCCAGGCCAGCGGTGAGACACGGCCTCGCCTGTGGGGCGTATTGATGGCGACGTTGGCCGTGACCTTGCTCAATCCGCATGTGTATTTGGATACGGTCATCATGCTCGGCGCCATCGGTGCCCAGCAAACCGTGCCCGAAGCCTTCGTGGTCGGCGCGGCCATGGCGTCGTTGGGATGGTTCTTCGGTCTCGTGGGTGGCGCGGGCTGGTTGGCGCCGCGCTTGGCCAACCCGCGCGCCTGGCAGGTCATCGAGGGCGGGATCTGCGCCCTACTGTTATTAGTGGCATGGCAACTGGCCACGGCGCCATTGGGCGCTGTCTGAGCGTGCTACCAATGTCACCCCATGAGATTCAAACGAACGCTTGACTTGGTGTTCGGCGGCGCTTAATTTCAAACGAATGTTTGATGTCCTCGGGACACCTGCCCGTACCGTTCAGGAGCTTCAAGATGCCCAGTTATCAGGCGCCGCTACGCGATTTTCGTTTCGTGATGGACGAGGTTCTCGATTATCCCCGTCATTATGCCCAGTTGCCCCAGGCCGAAGAGATTACCCCGGATGTGGTGAGCGCGATTCTGGAAGAGGGCGCACGCTTCACACGCGAGGTGTTACTGCCGCTTAATCAGACCGGCGACGAGCAGGGCTGTCGACTCGAAGGTGGCGAAGTGCTGACACCTTCTGGCTTCAAGGAGGCGTATGCCCAGTACGTGGAAGGTGGCTGGCCGAGTCTGTCCGGTGATACGGCGTATCACGGTCAAGGATTGCCGACGTCGCTTGGCATGATGCTCTCGGAGATGGTGTGTTCCACCAATCTGGCATGGGGCATGTACCCGGGACTTTCCCAGGGCGCCGCCGATGCGCTTCGCCACCATGGCAGCGACGCGCAGAAAGCGCAGTATCTGACCAAGCTCAACGATGGCACCTGGACAGGGTCCATGTGCTTGACTGAGCCGCAATGTGGCACCGACCTTGGCCTGATCAAGACCCGGGCGCATCCCGACGAGGCCGGTGGTTATCTCATCATCGGAACCAAGATCTTCATCTCCGCAGGCGAACATGACCTGGCCGAGAACATCGTGCACCTGGTGCTCGCCAAACTGCCCGATGCCCCGGAAGGTACCAAGGGAATTTCTCTGTTCGTGGTACCCAAGTATCTGCCCGATGCTGAGGGCGAAATCGGTGAGCGCAATGCGGTGAGCTGCGGCGCCCTGGAGCACAAGATGGGGATTCACGGCAATGCCACTTGCGTGATGAACTTCGATGGTGCGCGCGGTTATCTCGTCGGCAAGCCTCACAAGGGGTTGGCCTGCATGTTCACCATGATGAACGTGGCACGCATCGGTGTCGGCATCCAGGGGCTGGGGCTGATGGAGGTGAGCTTTCAGAATGCCTTGGCCTACGCTCGCGACCGCTTGCAGATGCGTGCGTTGTCCGGCACACGAGAGGCGGACAAGCCCGCCGATTCAATCATTTCGCATCCCGATGTACGCCGCATGCTGCTGACCCAGAAGGCGTTTGCCGAAGGTGGTCGCATGCTGGTACTGCATGCCGCGCAACTTGCGGATCGCGTCGAATGCACGGCCGACGCCGCCGAGCACGAAGCGGCCGAAACCGAGCTGGGCTTGCTGACGCCGATCGTCAAGGCGTTCTTGACCGAGGTGGGGTTCGAGGCCACCAATGAGGGCGTGCAAGTCTTCGGGGGGCATGGCTACATCCGCGAATGGGGCATGGAGCAGTACGTGCGCGATGCTCGCATCACGCGGCTTTACGAAGGCACTACGGGTATCCAGGCGCTGGATCTATTGGGCCGCAAGGTGTTGATGAGTCAGGGTGAGGCTCTCAAACCCTTCACCAAGCAGATTCACAAGTTCTGCCAGGCCCATGAGGGCGATGACGCCATGGCGGAGTTCGTCACGCCCTTGGCGAAGCTCAACGCCGAATGGGGAGATCTGACCATGGCGGTGGGCATGAAGGCCATGCAGGATCGCGAAGAAGTGGGCGCCGCGAGTGTCGATTACCTTATGTATGCTGGCTATGTCACCCTGGCGTTCTTCTGGGCACGCGCCGCGCAGGCCGCGCATCAGGCGCTGGCGAGCAATCCTGATGATGCGGCGTTCTACCGCGCCAAGCTGGATACCGCTCGCTTCTATTATCAGCGTCTGTTGCCGCGTACCCGCGCGCATGCCGAGATGATTCGTGCCGGTGGCGAGACGTTGATGGCTATGCAGGCGGAAGACTTCGGGCACGGTTTCGCCATTTGATCCTGTTCTCGGGCTCGTACACCTGAATGATGCTTGGCGGACCCGTTTGGGGTCCGCCTTTTAGTCTCGTGTGGCGAGGCGTGGGGTTTGTGCAAGTAACCCCTGCCAGGCAGAATAGGGCCTTGGTTTCGTCAAGGATGCGAACGCCCCATGCCCCCCGGATACGACCCCGGTTCACAGAACCTCCCTCTCAACTTGATGCTGACGCTGGCGTCTTTGGTGATCATCGTTGGCGGTATGCAGGCCGGCGCCGACTTGCTGATCCCCATATTGCTGTCGCTTTTCATTGCCGTCATCTGCACGGCGCCCGTGCATTGGCTGCATGAACGCGGCCTGGGCATGCGCTTGTCGGTGCTAATGACGCTGCTGATACTCGGCGTGATCATGACCCTTCTGGGTGCATTGCTCGGCAACAGCTTCGCCACCTTCATGGATGCTTTGCCAAAGCTCCAGGAGCAGCTACAAGAGTACTATCTGACCGTGCTGCGATGGCTGGCGGGGCAGGGGATCTCCATCGATCCCAAGGGTGTCTCAGAGCTTCTCGATGCCTCCCGGGCGACTGATTGGGTTCCCGTCTTTCTGGGCAGTGTGGGTAACCTGCTCTCGCAAAGTATTGTGATCATGCTATTGGTGATCTTCATGCTGTTCGAGACATTGGAATTCCGCAACAAGGTCTCGCAAGCCTTGCTCAACCCGGCGCCGAGCCTCCAGCGTTTCACCGAGTTCAGTCGCAACCTCAAGCGTTACCTGGCCATCAAGACAGTGATTAGCCTGGTCACCGGGGTGCTGGTGTGGGCTTCGTGCATGCTGATCGGTGTCGACTTCGCGCTGCTATGGGGCACCTTGGCGTTCTGTCTCAACTACATTCCCAATATAGGCTCGGCCTTGGCGGCCGTTCCCGCCGTGCTCTTGACCTTGGCGATGCCGGAAGGCGGACCCTTCAAGGCGATGCTGCTGGCAGGCGCTTATCTGGGGATCAATTTTTTCATGGGCAATATCATCGAGCCTCGGATTATGGGGCGCACGATGGGGCTTTCCACGCTGGTGGCATTCTTGTCGCTGGTGGTATGGGGATGGATCTTCGGGCCGGTGGGCATGTTGCTGTCGGTGCCGTTGACCATGACGCTCAAGATTGCCCTGGATAGTCATCCCGAGACGCGTTGGTTGGCGAGGTTGCTGAGTCCTGCCGCGCGCGTGCAGCGTCGTCGTGGCGAGATGTCCCCGGAACCGCCTACCGACTAGCCTGAGCTTCGACGATACCCGTAATGACAATCGCCCCGCATGAGCGGGGCGATTGTCTGCTTGCTGCGACGGCTTAACGCCGTGACGATCAGGCGTTCTGATCGATGAACTGCGTCAGCTGTGACTTGGACTGTGCGCCGACCAAGGAAGCGACCTTGGCGCCGGACTTGAACATCATCACGGTCGGCACGCCACGCACGCCTTGCTCGGCGGCGATTTCCGGTGCGTCGTCGACGTTGATGCTGACGACCTTGAGACCATCGGCCTTCTCGTCGGCGACTTCATCGACCACGGGAGCCATCATCTTGCAAGGGCCGCACCACGGTGCCCAGAACTTGAGCAGTACGGGCTGTTCGGCATTGACGACTTCCTGCTCGAAGTTAGCGGAGGTGACATCGACATTATTAGCCATTACGAATCTCTCCAGTATTTCGTTGCGCTTTTGCGAGCGTAGATGAGGCGATGGTAGCCGTTGACCATGGCCCTGGCAAATGCCCCATCGGTATGGTGACAATAGCATCAGCCTATCATGTCGGCGCTTTTTCACGCACCACCAAGGGTCAGTATTGCCAGGGTGTCGGCGCTCTTCTACTCTCGCACCATATGCTTTAAAGTAATCACAAATTTAAATTTTATGCCATAAAAGATTGTCACGTCGGGAGGCATCGCTCATGAAACTCCAGCAACTGCGCTATATCTGGGAAGTCGCCCGGCACAACCTCAATGTCTCTGCCACTGCGCAGAGTCTGTTTACTTCTCAGCCGGGCATTTCCAAGCAGATACGCTTGCTGGAGGATGAGCTGGGGGTGGAAATCTTCGCGCGTAGCGGCAAGCACTTGACCCGCGTGACCCCGGCCGGTGAAGCGATCATCGAGCTGGCCGGCAAGGTGCTGCGCACCGTCGACAACATCAAGCACGTCTCGCAGGAGCACAGCGACGAGCGGCGCGGTAGCCTCTCGATCGCCACTACCCATACCCAGGCGCGTTATGCCTTGCCGCCCGTCATCCATGAATTCCGGCAGAAGTATCCCGATGTCGCCCTGCACATGCAGCAGGGTACGCCCAAGCAGATCGCCCAGATGGTCAGTGAAGGGCAGGCCGATTTCGCGATCTGCACCGAGTCGCTGGAGCTTTTTACCGACCTGGTGCTGTTGCCATGCTATCGCTGGAACCGCTGCGTGCTGGTACCCCAGGACCACCCCTTGGCGTCGGTGGAAACTCTGACGCTCGAAGCCCTGGCCGAGTATCCGCTGGTGACTTACCTGTTCGGCTTTACCGGCCGCTCGCAGCTCGACGATGCCTTCAAGGCACATGATCTGACCCCCAACGTGGTACTCACCGCTGCCGATGCCGATGTCATCAAGACCTACGTTCGCCTGGGGCTGGGTGTGGGTATCGTCGCGCACATGGCGGTCGATCCTGTCGTCGATCGTGACCTGGTGGCGCTCGATGCCAGCCACTTGTTCGCAAGCTCGACGACCAAGATCGGCATTCGCCGCGGCACCTTCATGCGCGGCTTCATGTTCGACTTCGTCAATCGCTTCGCGCCCCACCTCGATCGAGACAGCATCGAAGCCGCGCTGGCGGCGGGGCCGCGTCACGAACAGGCTTTGTTCGAGGGCATCGAGCTGCCGGTGCGCTGAGAACGGCTTGGCAATACGAAAATGCCGATGCCCCGTGGAGGCGGCATCGGCATGGCGCGCGTTCATGTTATCTGTTTGCTGACCGGTACTAGCGTTTAGTGCTGAAGGTGCAGCCCGCACTCGCGCTTGTCTTCCACCTTGGTCGGGTCGAAGTAATCGAAGTTGTTGGGCAAATCATGCTTCTGCAAGTACTGATACATGTCCTTGGCGGTCCAATGCAGCACCGGCGCGACCTTGATCAAGCCATCCTGATTGATCGATACCGGCTGCATCTGGGCACGCTCGGCGGTGTCCTCGGCGCGCAACGCGGTGAGCCACACACGTGGCGCGGCTTCGCGCAGCGCCCGCTGGAACGGCTCGAGCTTGACTTCTTCAGTGAACGCCGCGTGGCGCGGATCGTCGATGGTCGGAAACTCGCCCTCGACGGCATCGCGGTGCGCGCGTGAACGGTGCGGATGGTAGATGGTCAAGTTGAGATTCAACTGACGGCTGATCTCTTCGGCGAAGCGGTAGGTGGCCTCGGTATTGTAGCCGGAGTCCATCCATACCACGGGAATGTCCGGCTTAACCTGCGTGATCATATGCAGGATCACCGCCTCGAAGGGCCGGAAGTTGGTGGTGCAGATCGCCTTGCCATCCAGCGAGAGCGCCCAGCGTACCAGCGCCTCCGGATCGTGACCCAGCTCGCGATTGATAGCATCGATATCGAGCGACATGATGAACTCCTGTGAAAAGGTGGCGCGAAGTCGGTCGACTTCGACGAATGGTCATACCCTAGCAAACCGTCGAAATGATTCCCCAATATCGATTGGTTCGAAGCTTATATGCCTTTAATGAAGGCGGTGATCGTCTTGTTAGAACCAATCTGCATGAATATCGATGGTCATCGTCCTAGGCCTCGTCTGAAAAGTCGACGAGCGATGGTCAGACAAGGCAAAAATCGGCGAAAAGACGGACTGGGCTCGCACGCGAGTTTACAGGCCGTAAATGAGTACTTTGATCGGACTCGCGCACGAGCCCATTTTTAACGCCGTATGGTCGAGCGCAGACACTTTTCAGGCAGTGCCTAGGGAGTGAATCGCTGTGAGGGGGGTAATACGGGGCGGCTCGTCGTCCGGCCACTCGATGTGTGCCTCGATGGCATAGACATCGCGTAGACGCGCATGGGTCAGGACGTCTCCGGGCGTGCCGCTGGCGGCGACACGGCCTGCCTTGAGCATCCACATGTGATGGGCGAAACGCGCCGCCAGACTGAGGTCATGAATGGCGATGATGACGATGATATGACGTTGCGCGGCCAGGCGACTCAGCCAGTCGAGCACTTGCAGTTGATGATGAAGATCCAGCGCGCTGGTCGGTTCGTCGAGCAACAGCAGTGACGGTTCGCGTGTCACGGCTTGGGCGATGGCGACCCGTTGTCGCTGCCCTCCCGAGAGCTGGCCCAATTCGCGCTCGGCCAACGGTTCCAGTTCCAGGGCCTGAAGCGTCGCCTGCACCTTGCGTAGCGCACGTTCATGCGGTTCGTGAATGCAGGTGCGGCGCGCCAGCAAGACGGCTTCGAACACGTTGAGTACGGCGCGCGAACCGAGTTCTTGCGGCAAGTAATAAAGATATTGCGCGCGTCGCTCGAGCGATAGCGTCATCAATTCCTGGCCATGCAGCAGGAGCGAGCCGTCAGCGCGCTCGAGGCCAGCGATGGCCTTGAGCAGTGTCGATTTCCCCGCGCCGTTGGGGCCGACCAGAGCGGTGATCTCACCGGGGCGTGCCTCGAGACCGGCGATACCCTCGAGGACGGGCGTGCCCCCCAATCGGCAATCGAGACGTTCGAGCGTGAGCGTCATCCCCACATCTCCTTGCGGCTGCGCAGGATCAGCGAGACGAAAAACGGCAGCCCGATGAGGGCAGTGAGCAGACCGATCGGCAGCAGAATGCCGGGCACCAGGGTTTTCGAGAGGATCGAGGTGACGGACATGATCAGTGCTCCGCTGAGGGCGGACATGGGCAGGAAGACGCGCTGGTCCTCGCCGACCAGCAAGCGCGCGATATGCGGGCCCACCAGGCCGACGAAGCCGATCGTCCCCACGAAGGCCACGGCGGTGGCGGCCAGCAGCGAGCAGCACAGCAGGATACGCAGCCGCAAGCGCGCGACATCGATGCCCATGGCCTGGGCGTGAAGATCGCCCAGGCGCAGCGCGGTGAGTCGCCAGCCGGCATGGAGAAACACCGGCAGCGTCACGCAAAGCGCCAGTGTCGCCAGGCCGACCTTGCCCCAACTGGCCTTGCCGAGACTGCCCAGTGACCAGAACACCAGTTGCTGCAGGGCCTCGGCGGAGGCGACGTACTGCATCAAGCCGAGCATGGCGTTGAAGAAGAACATGATGGCGATGCCCATCAGCACTAAGGTCTGCACGCTGACGCCGCGCAGGCGGCTGACACCCCAGATGACCAGCGATGCGGCCAGGGCCAGCAGGAAGGCGTTGCCGGTGACTAGCAAGGTGTCGGCGAAGGGCACGATGCCGACACCGAGGGTAATGGCGAGCGCTGCGCCGACACTCGCCGCCGAGGAAATACCCAGCGTGAACGGGTCGGCCAGAGGATTGTTGAGGATGGTCTGCATCTCGGCGCCGGCGAGCGCCAGGCTTACCCCGACGACGATTGCCATCAAGGCCACCGGCAGACGAATGTTCCACACGATGACGCGCAGCGCGTCCGATGCCTCGCCCGGCGCGACGAGGGTCATGAGCACATCGCGCAATGGGTAGTGACCCGGGCCGGTGGAAATGTCGACGAGGACCATCATGAGCGTCAGCAAGGCAGTGCCGACGATGAGGCGACGCTGACGCCGTCGACGCAGGCGATACCGGGTGACGCTGTCGATAGGCGAGGACTCAGGCATTGCGGTTGTCATTCGCTCAGGATACGCGATTCGTCGCGCTCATGGGGCCCATCGGCGCCGAGCGCCTCCATCAGGCGCGAGATCTTGGCCAGTGTCTCCTGGTACTCGGCCTCCTCGTCGGAATCCGCGACCAGACCGCCGCCGCCCCAGAGGTGGAGTTGACCGGCATCCGCTACGGCGGTGCGGATGGCGATGGAGGTGTCCATTCGTCCGCGCGTATCGACGTAGCCGATGCTCCCGCAATATACGCTGCGGCGACTGGGTTCGAGGTTGTCGATGAGCTGCATGGCACGGACCTTGGGCGCGCCGGTGATCGAGCCGCCGGGAAACGCAGCCCCGAAGAGATCCAGCGCATGCCGCGTCGTGTCGAGTTGACCGGTCACCACGCTGACCAGGTGATGGACATTGGCGTAGCTCTCCAGGCCGCATAACTGGGGGACGCGGACGCTCCCCGGCCGACAGACGCGTCCCAGATCGTTACGCAGCAAGTCGACGATCATCACGTTTTCAGCGGTATCCTTGAGGCTGTCGCTCAGCTCGCGCGCATAGCGCCAGTCCTCGGTGGAAGTATCGCCGCGCGGCCGGGTGCCCTTGATGGGGCGCGTTTCCACGTGTCCCGCGACGACTTCGAGGAAGCGTTCCGGTGACAGCGATAAAATACCTTTGTCGTCCCAGGCGAGATAGGCGCCATAAGGCGTCGGCGTGGCCTGACGGAGCCGCCGATAGGCGTGCCATAAATCGCCTTGATAGCGGGCGCTGAAACGCTGGGCCAGATTGATCTGGTAACAATCGCCGCTGCGGATGTAATGCTGCACGGCACGGAAGCGTTCGCCGTAGGCGGCGCGGTCGAGTTCGCCTTGAAAAGAGGAAAGCAGCGTAAACGCCGAAGTCGGCGATGGCATGGATTGTAGCCACGTCAGCACCTGGGCGCGACGCGCCGGCGTAGCCACGAGCCAGGCCTGACCAGCGTGATGGTCGTGAATGAGGGCCCAGTCGTAGAGTCCGACACGGCTGTGGGGTAGCGTGACCGCCTCGTGGGCATGGCCCTTGAAAGCCTCCAGGTGACGCCCGAAATCGTAGCTCCAGTAGCCAATCAAGCCGCCCAGAAACGGCAGCTCGCTCGTCATATCGGCAGCAGGAAGGCGCTCTAGCAAGGCGCGTTGAGCGGCGAGTGGCTCGTCGGGAAGGCCCTCGACGTCACTGGTGACTTGGCCGTCTCGGTCGACTTCCAGCCAGGCGATGGGGTCGCAGCTAAGGATGTCGTAACGCCCGCCGGGGGCCGCCGGTAAGCCGCTGTCCAGCAGCACGGCGCCGGGGCGATGGCGCAGGCGCTCGAAGCGAGCCAGCGGATCGCCATGATAGGGCAGGGGCGTCAATTCGAGTCTCGGCATCGGTGCAGCATCCTGTCGCGGGCGGCTCATTTTAGGGAAGCTAGCCGGATTTGTCCGCCCATGAGCGTGTGCGGATAATGACGGCCATTCAACGCCCCTGGGGCGCGGTATATAGAGGATGATGCATATGACAACGTCGCCGGACGAGGGCGAGATGCAGCAAGGGATATTGGCGCGCCCGGATCAGCAGTGCCATTGGCGTCGCCTCGAGCGTCGCGAGGGCGCGGGCAATGTGGTCATGCTGCACGGCGCTGGGGTAGCGGCCGAGCTGACCTGGGGGCCGATGGTGACGTATCTCGATACCTGGCGGACGTTCCTGATGCCCGACTTGAGGGGCATGGGCGCGACGCGTGCGGCGGATGGCCGTGAGCGGCCTTTCTCGCTGGATGAGGTCGTCGACGATGTCGAAGCGTTGCTCGACGCCCAGAATATCGATCAATGCGATGTCATGGGCTATTCGTTTGGCGGGCTGGTGGCGATGCGTCTCAAGCAGCGCTTGGGCGCCCGTATCGGGCGGATGATGCTACTTGAGCCAGCACTTCTGGAGCGCGAGGACCACGCGACGATGGTGCGCGTACGCGATGGCTATGCCGAGGCGGCGCGTGCCATTCGCGAGGCGCCAACGCCGGAAGCGGGTATCGTCGCTTTCCTGGATCTGATTGCGCCGCATCGTTCGCGCAACCCACGGGCTGAGCGCATGATGATACGGCGCCTCGCGCACCGGCCTCTGGGATTCGCCAATGCACTGGACTGCGTGACCGATGCCGTCCGGCATCTCGACCGCGATGCCTTGCTCGAAGCGCAATGCGACGTGACGAGCGTCGTAGGCGGTAAAAGCCTCGCTGCCATGCAAGCCTACCATGCTGCCTTGGCGCGGCATCGAACCGACTGGCGTTACATCGAACTGCCGGGGACCGACCATTCCCTGCCATTTCAAAAACCCCGGCGGCTCGCCGCCCTGTTGCAAGAAAGGGCCTCGCTTTAAAAAGATGAAGACAGCTGATTGTCAACAATTTAACCGCCGATTAGCGCGGCCTATACGGCGAAAGGTGTAGGATCGCCGGGCTTCAGGCGGTTGACCCTTTTGGGGTAGATTACTAAAGTAATACTTATTCTTTATTGTCGACAATTACATGACGCTTCCTCCTTTACCTCATAACGCCGATTCTCATGATGCGTGGCAGTCGGCGACTGGCCATGACGACGCGCCCGAAGTGCGCACACTCGCCGAGCGCGTCTTTCACCAACTTCAAAGCGCCATCGTGCGGGGCGAGCTGGCGCCCGGTGCCAAGATTACCGAGCCGGGCCTGGCCAAGACCTATGGCATCTCGCGCGGCCCGCTGCGCGAGGCGATGCGTCGCCTGGAAGCCCATCGTTTGATCGAGCGTATCCCGCATGTCGGCGCACGCGTAGTCAAACTCTCGATGCGTGAGCTGCTGGAGCTGTTCGATCTGCGCGAGGCTCTGGAGAGCATGGCCGCGCGCCTTGCCGCGCGGCACATGACGGCGCCGGAGATCGTCGGACTGCGTGATGTGCTGGCGGTCCACGAGCGTCAGGAGGACCTGCAGCGCGATGAGGCCTATTTCCAGCGCGAGGGCGACCTGGACTTCCACTACTGCATCGTACAGGGCAGCCACAATCGCATGCTGATGACCATGCTGTGTGACGACCTTTATTACCTGGTGCGCCTTTACCGCACGCAATTCAGTGCCAGCGGCGCGCGCCCGCAGCGGGCCTTCGTCGAGCACCACCGTATCGTCGATGCCATCGAGGCCGGCGACGAGGAGCTGGCCGAACTCCTGATGCGCCGCCACGTCAGTGCCTCTCGCGAGAATGTCGCCAAGCATTATGCCGAGACACTCGATGAGCAAGCGTCCCACACCCGTTTCGAGGAGCATACGACGTCATGAGCCATCTTACTCCCGGCGCGCGTTTCCGTGCGGCACTCGAGGCGCATCGCCCTTTGCCGATCGTCGGCACCATCAATGCCTATACGGCGCTCATGGCCGAGAAGGTCGGACATCCGGCGATTTATCTCTCTGGGGGTGGCGTGGCCAATGCTTCCTTCGGTTTGCCCGATCTGGGCATGACCACGATGAACGATGTGGCCGAGGACGCTCGGCGTATTACGGCGGCCTCGGAAACGCCGCTGCTGGTCGATATCGATACCGGGTGGGGTGGAGCGTTCAATATCGCGCGCACCGTCAAGGAAATGCAGCGCGCTGGCGTGGCGGCGGTGCATCTGGAAGACCAGGTCGCGCAGAAACGCTGTGGACATCGGCCCAACAAAGCCATCGTGTCGCAGCAAGAGATGGTGGATCGTATCAAGGCGGCCGCCGATGCGCGTGTGGATGACGACTTTTATCTGATCGCGCGTACTGATGCCTTTCAGAAGGAAGGGTTGGAAGCGGCTATCGAGCGCGCCAATGCCTGTCTCGAGGCCGGCGCCGATGCCATCTTCGCCGAGGCCGTGCATAGCCTCGAGGACTATCGCGCGTTTTGCACGGGCGTCGATGCGCCGATCCTGGCCAACATCACCGAGTTCGGCGCCACGCCGCTGTTCACCCAGCAGGAGTTGCACGACGTGGGCTGTCGCATGGTGTTGTATCCGCTATCGGCCTTTCGCGCCATGAATGCCGCGGCGCTTGAAGTGTATCGCAGTATTCACGATAACGGGCATCAGCGCGATGTCCTCGACAAGATGCAGACCCGCGAAGAACTTTACGAATTTCTCGACTACCACGCCTTCGAGCGCAAGCTGGATACCCTGTTCGACGAGGGTAAATGACGGGGTGGTCGACGTTTTATCAGCGTAAAGGCAATAACGATAACAACCTGAAACGAGGAGGCTCGCCATGGCGGAAAAAACGCCTACCAGTACCGGTTTGCGCGGCATGAGTGCCGGCAGTACCGCGTTATGTACCGTTGGCCAGTCAGGCTCCGGACTGACGTATCGTGGCTATGACATTCACGATCTCGCCGAGCATGCGCGCTTCGAGGAAGTCGCCTATCTATTGTTCAAGGGCAAGCTTCCCACTCAGGCGGAGCTGGATGCCTATGTGACCCGACTCAAGTCGCTGCGCGGGCTGCCCGGTCCGCTGAAGGCGGTACTCGAACAGATTCCCGCCGACGCCCACCCGATGGATGTGATGCGTACCGGGGCGTCGATGCTGGGCAACCTCGAGACCGAGGAAGACTTCGCCGAGCAGCAGGATAAAAGCGATCGGATGCTGGCGGCGTTTCCCTCGATCATCAACTACTGGTATCGCTTCAGTCACGATGGCGTACGCATCGACACCGAGACCGACGATGACTCGGTGGGCGGCCATTTCCTGCATTTGCTGCACGGCAAGCCAGCCTCTGACTTGCATGCGCGGGTAATGAACGTTTCGTTGATCCTGTACGCCGAGCATGAGTTCAATGCCTCGACGTTTACCGCACGCGTGTGCGCTTCGACACTGTCGGATATTCACTCCTGTGTGACCGGCGCCATTGGCTCGCTACGCGGCCCGCTGCATGGCGGAGCCAACGAAGCGGCGATGGCGATGATCGAGAACTGGCAAACGCCTGATGAGGCCGAGCGCGAGCTACTGGGTATGCTCGAGCGCAAGGAGAAGGTCATGGGCTTCGGGCATGCGATCTATCGCGAATCCGACCCGCGCAATGCCCTTATCAAACAGTGGTCGAAGCGTCTCGCCGACGACGTGGGCGACACGCAACTCTATCCCGTCTCCGAGCGTGTCGAGGCGGTGATGTGGCGCGAGAAGAAACTGTTCTGCAATGCCGACTTCTTCCACGCCAGCGCCTACCACTTCATGGGCATTCCCACCAAGCTGTTCACGCCGATCTTCGTGTGCTCGCGCCTCACCGGCTGGTGTGCTCACGTCTTCGAGCAGCGCGAGAACAACCGCATCATCCGGCCCAGTGCGGACTATGTCGGGCCGGAAAAGCAGGAGTGGTTGCCGATCGAGCAGCGCTCGTAAAGAATCCGGCCTGATATAGGCGCGCGGGTTCGGGCGCGCAAAGAAAGCATCGGGCCGGAAAAACAGGCGTGGGTGCCGATCGAGCAGCGGCGATAACACTCTAGCCCCGTGTGGGAGCGAATTTATTCGCGATAAGAAGCTCAGCTCATCGGGAACGAGTTCCCTCCCACAAGTCCTGCGGCGGTCTCGGCCAAGCCGATGATAAGTAACAACTTCAAGGAATCAACATGAGTGCCAACGTCGAACAGAACCAGCGCCCCGACTACGATCCCGAGCTGCAGGCGATCGCCGATTATGTGCTGGAATATCGCGTCACCGGGCAGGAGGCACTGAACACCGCCCGTTACTGCTTGATGGATACACTGGGGTGCGGCTTGTTGGCACTGCGCTTTCCCGAGTGCACCAAGCATCTAGGGCCATTGGTCGAGGGGACTGTCGTGCCCCATGGCGCGCGGGTGCCAGGCACTCAGCTGCGTCTCGACCCGGTCAAGGCGGCCTGGGACATCGGCGCGATCATTCGATGGCTGGATTACAATGATACCTGGTTAGCGGCGGAGTGGGGCCATCCTTCGGACAATCTGGGGGGAATCCTGGCGATTGCCGATCATCTGTCGCAGAAACGCGTAGCCGAAGGCGAGGCGCCGCTGACCGTGCGCGATGTACTCGAAGCGATGATCATGGCCCATGAGATCCAGGGCGTACTGGCGCTCGAGAACTCGTTCAATCGGGTAGGTCTCGATCATGTTGCCTTGGTCAAGGTGGCCTCGACCGCCGTGGTCGCCAAGCTGATGGGAGCGGATCGCGAGCAGTTGCTAGCCGCGTTGTCGCATGCCTTCGTCGATGGGCAGAGCCTGCGCACTTATCGGCATGCGCCGAACGCGGGGTCGCGCAAGTCCTGGGCGGCGGGCGATGCAACTTCACGCGGCGTGCGCCTGGCCGATATCGCCATGCGTGGCGAAATGGGCATCCCCGGTGTGCTGAGCGCGCCGCAATGGGGCTTCTATGATGTGCTGTTCTCCAAGACCAACAAGGATCAGCAGCTCAAGCCGGAAGAAGATCGCCACTTCCGTGTCAGTCAGGACTATGGCTCCTATGTCATGGAGAATGTGCTGTTCAAGATCAGCTTTCCTGCGGAGTTTCATGCCCAGACCGCCTGCGAGGCAGCCGTGACGCTGCATTCTCAGGTCAAGGACCGTCTGGAAGACATCGACAAGGTCGTGATCACCACCCATGAATCGGCGATTCGCATCATCTCCAAGGAAGGGCATCTGGCCAATCCTGCCGACCGTGACCATTGCCTTCAGTACATGACCGCCGTTCCCTTGATCTTCGGGCACCTGGTCGCCGAGCACTACGAAGATGCCTTCCATGCGGCGCACCCGGCCATCGATCGGTTGCGGGACAAGATGGAGGTGGTCGAGGACGCGCGTTACAGCCGTGAGTATCTCGAAGCTGACAAACGCTCCATCGCCAACGCGATTCAGGTGTTCTTCAAGGATGGCAGCAAGACCGAGCAAGTGGCCGTCGAATACCCCATCGGTCATCGTCGGCGCCGGGAGGAAGGCATGCCCCTCCTGGAAGCGAAGTTTCGCGCTAATCTCGCGACACGTTTCCCGGCGCATCACTGCGATGAGATTCTGGCGCTGTGCGCGGATCAGGCGAGCCTGGAAAGCACCCCGGTTCATCGCTTCGTCGATCGTTTCATGATCTGAGCAAAAA
>NZ_JAKGAN010000005.1 GCF_023061135.1 Chromohalobacter sarecensis | reverse complement strand
CGAGAAAGCCACCCGAAGGTTTGAATTTCTCAAGCAAGTCAGCCACTTGCGCCACTCTCCACCGCTGGCCACGAAGTCCGTCGCCGGCAGCGGATGCGTACTTTAAGGCCCACACGGACTGAACGCAAGGGGATCATTTAAAAATAGTCGCCCACCATTCATGTGACAACGCTTTCGACAGTACGAGGACGACTGACCTCGTTGAGCAAGTCGAGAATCGAGCGATAAGGAATCCCGGCATGGTGACTCAGTCCCATCTCGCAGGTCCGCGAGTTGGAATACCCCACCTCGCACCCATTGACGGCATCTGCCAGGCCGCGCAACGCGGCGGCGCTCAACTCCGGCGTGGTAAACCCCTTGTCCCCCGCGAATCCGCAGCAGGCGATCTCCGCCGGCACCACGACGTCATCGGCACATGCTTCTGCCAGCGCCACGAACTTGTCACTCAGCCCCATGCGCACACTCGAGCAGGTGACATGCAGGGCGATGCGCGCATGTTTCGGCGTGACCGCCAGGCGCGCCAATAGGTAGTCGTGCGCAAACGCGACCGGCTCCTGAATCGTCAAACGCGTATCGAGACGTTCCACCATGCGTTGTGTACAGGGGCTGGTATCGCACAGCACGGGGTAGCGACCGTTCTGGGAGGCCAATAGCAACTCGCGGTTGAGCTCGCGCGCCTTGTGATCCGCCTCGTCGAAATAGCCCCGAGACTGAAACGCCATGCCACAGCAAAGATGCCCGATCATCGCCGGAATGACGACCTCGTAACCGGCCTTCTCGAGCAGCGCCAGAGTCGTGCGTGTCACGGCATCACCCTCATCATCGCCGCGCGAGGTACCGAAAACCCGCGTGGCGCACGCCGGTAGATAGACGACCTTGTCGCGTTTGCTGGCAGCCGGCTTTCCCGCCCGACGCTCCAAGATACGTACCGGCGCAGGCGCGGGTAGCGAGGGAATCCACTGCGGCAGACGCTCACCGCTGAGTCGACGCGCGCCCCGCGTCAAGCCGCCCATCGCCGCACTGCCCAACACGCCATGAGCTGTATCCGCGAGACGCAACGCACCGCGCCCGATGCGGGTGGTGCCGGAAAAGTGACGTCCGACCAGACGCGCCGTACCGCCTCGCTCGACGACTCGACGATGGCGCCACTCACGCACGAGATCACCGGTATTGATGCCTACCGGACATTGCGTGGCGCACAAGCCGTCGGCGGCACAGGTATCGATTCCCTGATATTGATAGGCCTCACGTAGCGTCTTCAGACGCGCTGTCGACGCTGGCGTTTCCATACTTTCGAGGCGTGACATCTCACGCTGGATCACGATGCGCTGGCGCGGCGTCAGGGTCAGCTCGCGGGACGGACAGACCGGCTCACAGAACCCACACTCGATACACTTATCCACAATGGGATCGGCCGCCGGCAGCGGCTTGAGGTTGTGGAGATGTAGCTCGGCGTCGCGACTCAGAATGACATCCGGGTTGAGCAGATTCTCGGCATCGAAGAGTGCTTTGATCTGCCACATCAAGGCATACGCCTCGGCGCCCCACTCACGTTCGACGAAGGGCGCCATATTACGTCCCGTGCCATGTTCCGCCTTGAGCGAGCCTCCATATTCGTCGGCCACCAGGGTCGCCACGTCATCCATCAGGTCGGCATAACGCTGAACCTCGGCAGGCGTCTCGAAGCCCTGGGGGAAAACGAAGTGCAGATTGCCTTCCAGCGCGTGACCGAAAAGGATGGCGTCGTCATAACCATGGCGTCGGAATGTCTCGGTCAGTGCCGCCACGCCTGTCTCGAGGTGCTCGAGAGGAAAAGCGACATCTTCGATGATGACCGTGGTACCCACGTCGCGTACCGCACCCACGGCGGGGAACAACCCCTTGCGCACCTTCCAGTACCGCGCATAGAGCTCAGGGTCGCGCGTGAAGCCCAATGGTTCCAAGGTCTTGAGCCCTTCGAGCGCCGCATGTACGGCGTCGATGCGCGCCTCCAGTGCGCTCTCCTCCTCGTCACGCACATCGATGAGCAAGGCAGTCGCATCGGCGGGCAACGCCTCGAGACCTGCCGGCATGCCCGGCGCCCCCTCCACGGCACGCAGCGCGGCACGATCCATCAGCTCGACCGCCGAGACCGGCGCCGACTTGAGTGCCAGCGTCGCCCGGCATGCCGTCGCCATGTCCGGAAAAAGCGCCAGCGCTGCGGTCTTTAGCGGCGCGTCCGGCACGGTGTCGTAGGTGATGGCGCTGATGAAACCCAGCGTGCCCTCGGAGCCGATCATCAGATGCGCGAGAATATCGCAGCCATCCTCGAAATCGATCAGGCTATTGAGCGCGTAACCGGTCGTATTCTTGAGCCGATACTTGTGGCGGATGCGCTCGGCCAGCGGCGTATTCACCCGCGTCTCGCGCCCCAGCGCCTCCAGTGCTTCGAGCAACTCGCCGTGCGAGGCACGAAACGCTGAGCGACTCGCCGTATCGCCGGTATCCAAAAGCGTACCGTCGGCCAGGATGACGCGCATATCGCGGAGCGTGCGGTAACTATTCTGTGCCGTACCGCAGCACATACCCGAGGCATTGTTGGCGGCGATCCCGCCGATCATGCAGCTATTGATCGAGGCCGGATCGGGGCCGATCTTGCGGCCATAAGGGGCCAGCAGTTGATTGGCACGCGCACCGATAATGCCGGGCTGCAAGCGAATCGCCCGCCCCTCGTCGAGAACCCGGTAATCCCGCCAGCCCTGGTTGAGCTGAATGAGCACCGAGTCGGTCACCGCCTGCCCGGAGAGCGACGTCCCCGCCGTGCGGAATGTCACCGGCAAACGGCGATGACGGCATTCAGCCAGCACGCCCATCAACTCTTCTTCGTTATCGGGACGCACGACCAGTTGCGGGATGAGGCGATAGAAACTGGCATCGCTACCGTAGGCGAGTAGTCGCAGCGGATCGTCGATCAGCTTGTGTGCGGACAATCTGTCACGCAGCGCCTCGACCAGCTCTTTGTAGGGCGTTGTCATCGCGGTGTCCGCTCTTCAGGCGGACGCAGTGCATCGAACTCGGTGAGGGCCTCCCGGAGTTCGTCTAGACCACGCACCTGGGTCGCCGTCATGCCCAGCTCGCGGGCGGCATCGACGCACTCGGGATTATCGTCGAAGAAACGCACCTGGTCGGGTGCTACGTCGAGCGCCCGACAGACGAATTCGAAGGCCTCGGGATCGGGCTTGCGCGCGCCGATCTCATGCGAGGCGAACGCCTTCTCGAAGGGCGCATCGAGACGGTAGTCATCGATCAGCCGCCGCCAGTGAACGGGGTTGGTGTTGCTGAGTATAGCGCGACGGTAGGCGGGACGGATGCGCTCGACCAGTGCCATGGCGCCTGCGTAGGGACCACGCATCCAGTCGTCGAACACTGCCAGGAACGCCTCCGGCGTCATATCCAGCTCGAGTGCCTCGAGCGCCGCCTGGGCAAAGCGCGTACCATCGTCTCCGCCGGTTTCGAACGGCGTGATCGCTTCAAAGCCCATCCAGAAGCGCCGGGCCTGCTCGGTATCGAAACGCCCCTGAGTCAGCTCCACTAGCCCGGATGTGCCACGCCAGTCGACCAGCACTCCGCCAGCATCGAACAGCAACACCGTTGCATCGGTCATTTGTCTCTCCCCGCTCATATCGGTCGCCCTTCAGCATGGCGCACGATCATCATCCGCTCAATCCGCGCCATGGGTTGCAGAAGGCACCAGCGAATCCGCCCCAAGCTCGGCGATGGAACGCGCCCCGGTCAGCGTCATCGCGACCCGCATCTCCTTTTCGAACAGCTCGAGCAGGTGGGTAACCCCCGCCTCCCCGGCGGTGGCGAGGGCATAGATGAAGGCACGCCCCAACAACACAGTATCGGCACCCAGGGCGATCATGCGCACGACGTCCAGCCCATTGCGCACGCCGGAATCGGCGAGGATGGCCAGATCGCCTTTGACCGCATCGGCAATGGCCGGTAAGGCACTCGCGGTAGAAGGCACACCGTCGAGCTGACGACCGCCGTGGTTGGACACGACGATACCATCCGCACCGAAGCGGACCGCATCGCGGGCGTCTTCAGGGTCGAGTATCCCCTTGATGATCATCGGGCCATCCCAGAATTCGCGAATCCACTCCAGATCCTTCCAGGAAATGGCGGGATCGAAATTGTTGCCGAGCCAGGCGATATAATCCTCGAGCCCCGTCGGCTGTCCGCGATAGTCCGAGACATTACCCAGATCATGCGGGCGACCATGAAGGCCGACATCCCAAGCCCAGGAAGGGTGCGTCACGGCCTGCAGCATTCGCCGCGCCGCCGCGTTCTTGCCGCTCATGCCGGAATGGGCATCGCGATAGCGCGCGCCCGGCACGGGCATGTCGACCGTAAAGACCAGCGTCTTGACGCCGGCGGCCTTGGCGCGCTCCAGCACATGCTTCATGAAGCCCCTATCCTTCAGCACGTAGAGCTGGAACCAGAGAGGGCGATCGATGGCCGAGGCCACCTCGTCGATGGGGCACACCGATACCGTCGATAGCGTGAATGGTATGCCTTTCCCGGCGGCCGCACGCGCCGCCTGTACCTCGCCTCGCCGGGCGTACATGCCCGCCAGCCCCACGGGCGCCAGGGCAACCGGCATGGACATGGATTCGCCGAATAGCTCGGTCTCCAGCGACAAGGTGGACATATCCTTCAGCACGCGCTGACGCAATGCGATACCGGCAAGGTCCTCGACGTTATGCCGCAGCGTATGCTCGGTATAGGATCCGCCATCCGCGTAGTGAAATAGAAAGGGCGGAATACGTCGCTTGGCGGCTTGGCGGTAGTCCGTGGAGGCTGAAATGATCATGGCGAACCCTGTGCAAGTGATGCGCTAAGCATTGTCTGAAAACTGCCTGCGCTCGGCCATACTGCGTTAAAAATCAGCTCGGGCGCGAGTCCGATCAAAATGCTCATTTACACCCCGTAAACTCGCGTGCGAGCCCAGTCCGCTTTTTCGCTGATTTTTGCCTTGTCTGACCTTCGCTCGTCGACTTTTCAGACAGTGCCTAACGTTGGATGGGCATCGAAGAGTCGTGCCGAACGCTCGGAGAGTGATAACAACAAAAGGGGTTAAGACATAGGCGGACGAGGATATGGAAACGGCATCTCGCCATGTGTCCTTATTGGTTTTACCAATTTACAAAACTGTACTAATCGACTCTATGAGCGGGCGCTGAAGAGTGTCAACAAAGAACCCATCGATTGCATGGAAATGGCTTTAAACTTTAGTCAAATCCTTAATGCCAGACACTCGAACGAAGGCTGGAGTAGCGCGAACAGATTGCGTAAAATTGGTCATACCATTTATTAGCTGGCTTCATGCCCGTCATCATCCACCGAGTAACAAGCGACGCCCATGGCTCCACAGCACCTCAGACAACCGCGTCTCGCCGACGTCATCACCGAGCGGCTCGAGGCCATGCTGCTCGAAGGCAGCCTGAAGCCCGGGGAGAAACTGCCTCCCGAGCGTGAACTGGCGGAGCACTTCGGTGTTTCGCGTCCTTCCCTGCGCGAGGCCATCCAGAAGCTCGCTGCACGCGGCCTGCTCACCAGCCGCCAGGGCGGTGGCACCTTCGTTTCCGAGCAGCTCAGCAACAGCTATAGCGATCCGCTCCTGGAAATGCTCACGCGGCACGGTGAGTTCAATCTCGATTTACTCGAATTCCGCGACGCCCTGGAAGGCATCTCGGCCTATTACGCCGCCTTGCGCTCCACGCCCGCCGACAAGGCCATGCTGCAAACGCGCTTCGAGGAACTCGAGGCCAGTTATCGGCATCCTGATCGCAGCAGCGATCCCATGCGCGAGGCTCGTGCCGACGCGGCTTTTCATCTAGCCATCGCCGAGGCAGGCCACAACGTCCTGCTGCTACACACCATGCGTGGCCTGTTTCATCTGCTGGAAAAAAGCATCGTCGCCAACCTGGCCCACCTGTTCGAAAAGCCGGACTCCCGCGACCGCCTCATGGACCAGCATCGTGCGCTGTTCGAGAGTATCCTCGCCGGCAACGCCGACGAAGCACAAGCACGCGCCCACGAACATCTGGCCTTCGTCGAGAACGGACTCCTCGAACTCGAACGTGCCGAGACACGCGCCCAGCGTCGCTCCCAGGGATTACCCGAATCGCCTACTTGAAGTCGCCCCGTCAGACACGCCAGATCACAACCAGGGCGCCACACCGCGACTCACCAATTCCAGCAACGTGGCCCAGGGCGGCAGCCACGGCGCCAGAGCAATGCCCAACAGCAGCCACAGAACGGCGTTGCCAGGTTCGCGATAATCGAAGAGTTTGAAGGCGGTACCGAAGGAACGTTTGAGCCGTGAACCAACCAGGTCGACGCTGTACAACTCGTCGAGCAACAGATGGATCAACGCCCCTCCGCTCAATGCCAGGCCCTGGATCCAGGCCATCGGTGCCGGCTGATCCAGCAGATGAAAACTCATCGCCGCCGTGCCCATGCCGCAAAGAAAACTCGCCAGCAACGAATGCCAGATGCCGCGATGCACCGTGAAGCGCTTGAAGATCGCGCCAGCCAAGTAGCGTACGCCGAGATATAAACCGCCACATGCCAGCACCAATGGCCCCGGCGCCAGGCGCGATTGCAGCCATAGCGCGCCGGCGATCACTGCGAGGACGGCCAACAGAGTAAAGATCAGACGAATGGCATACGAATGATCGGAGTCGATATCGGGCAGGATGCCGCCAAACGCCGTCAATACTGCCAGGGGCCAGCCCTCGTTGAAGCTCCAGAGGCTTGCCTGCCAGCCGGCATAGGCCGCCAACGCGCCGCCGCCCAGGGCAACGCCGAAATGTGTGCGAAAGTTGGCCATGGCCCGCCCGAGACGCCCTCGACAATACTGGATGAAAAACCAGATTATGGGGCTTCATGACGAGACAAAACAATGCGTTAAGCGAGAAAATACCGCCTCGGGTAAGCCTGGCACTCCTGGCGTGTCATTATACGGGTGGCTGAGCCAAGTACTCGTCCTTGAGTTTCACGTAATTCCCCGCCGTATAGGTGAAGAACGCACGCTCGGCCTCCTTGAGCGCCCTGAGCGGCTTCGCGGGATTGCCCGCATAGACGTATCCACTTTCCAGGTGCTTGCCCGGCGTTACCAATGCGCCGGCGGCGATGATCACCTCGTCCTCGACGACGACGCCGTCCATGACCGTGGCGCCCATGCCCACCAGCACGCGGCTACCGATGGTGCAACCATGCAGCAGCGCCTTGTGGCCCACCGTCACATCGTCGCCGAGCGTCAACGGATAGCCCTCGGGGTTGTAATCGCTGGCATGGGTAATGTGCAACACGCTGCCATCCTGAATGCTGCACCGCGCGCCGATACGGATACGATGCATATCGCCACGAATCACGGTCATCGGCCATACCGAGCAGTCATCACCCAAAGTGACATCGCCCAGCACGACACACATGGGGTCGATATAGACCCGCGCCCCCAGACGCGGCGTCGTTCCTTTGAACGTCCGTAGTGTCATCCACTCTCTCCTTTATTCAATGCGTGGTGGCCAAACAACTCACGATCGGCGGGCATCACCATAGCGCCGACAACAGCACGATAACGACCAAAGGGATCGACACGTAACGCACCAACCCACGCCACAGCCGAAATCCGCCAGGCCCTGCATCCAGCGCCCGCATGGCCGTGCTCGCCGGCATGACCCAGGCAGCGAAGATAGCGATCAACAACCCGCCGATGGGCAGAAAGAACTCCAGTGGCACGGTCGTCACCAGCTCGAAGAAATTCATGCCCGCCAGCCATGTCACCTCCGACAGACTCGAGAATGAGAACACTGACAGCAAGCCGACCAACCACACCAAGGAGCCGATCAACGCCGCCGCCTTGCCACGCTTGAGACCGGCATCGGTGAAGATCGCCACCAACGGCTCGGCCAGGTTGATCGACGAGGTCCAAGTCGCCAGCAGCAACAACAGGAAGAAAACGCTCAGCCACAACGGCCCGCCCGGCAGGTCCGAGAAGGCGATGGGCAGGGTCACGAACATCAATCCCGGCCCCTCGGCAGGATCCATCCCCTGAGAGAACACCACCGAGAAAATCGCGATCCCCGCCAGCAGCGCCACAGCGACATCCATTACCGCCACCGCCACCACGGCGCGCGGCAAGCTCTGGTGATCGGGCATATAAGCCCCATAGGCCATCAGCGCGCAGGCGCCTACCGCCAGGGTAAAGAAGGCGTGGCCCATGGCATTGAGCACCACGCTCAAGGTGATTGCCTCGAGATCGGGCGTGAACAGCCACGCCATCGCGGTGCCGAAACCGTCAGTGGTCACGGCATAACCGACCAGCACCACCAGCAGAATGTAGAGTAGCGGCATCAAGAGGTTATTGAGCCGTTCCAGGCCACCGGAAATACCCGCAGCAACTACCGACATGGTCAGCAATATGAACAACGTATGGTTGAACGTCATGCGCAGCGGATCGGCGAGGAACGCATCGAAACTGGCGCCGATCTCGTCCGGCGTGCGGCCGCTGAAGTTGCCGTTGACCGACTCGATCAGATACTCGATCGACCATCCCGAGACCACCGAATAGAACGATAGAATGAAGAACACCGTCACCGCGCCGAACAGCCCCAGCCAGCGCCAATGCGGCGACACCCCCGCCTGACGCGCCAGATGCGCCAGGGCATGTATCGGCCCGCGTCGTCCGGCACGCCCCACGAGGATCTCGGCCATCATGATCGGCAGTCCCAGGACCAGCACGAACACCACATATAGCAACAGGAATGCCGCCCCGCCGTTTTCGCCCGTCATGTAGGGAAAGCGCCAGATATTGCCCAGGCCCACAGCCGCCCCGGTCACCGCGAGAATGAAAGCACGTCGCGACCCCCAGCGTTCCAGCGTTTCACTCATGGCGTTGTACCCTTGATTATGATCTGGCGCCCCACACGGCGCCACAAGCGCCAAGCCTAGCAGGCGCGCGGTTGGCGGCCAATTGCGCCGACATTGAAAGCAGCCGGGCCCACCCCCATTTATGCTTCATCCACACGTTCATATCGAGGTGCCCATGTCACGCAACCCCTTGCTCGAATCGCATGCCCTACCGCCGTTCGATGACATCCAGCCCGAGCATGTGGTGCCGGCTATCGAGCAGCTTCTGGCGGAGAATCGCCGTGACATCGAGGCCCTCGCCAACCAGACGCAAGTCAGTTGGGAAAACCTCGCAGCGCCGCTCGAGGCCCTCAACGACCGCCTCTCGCAGGCCTGGTCGCCGGTGTCGCACCTCAATTCCACCATGAACAACGACGCGCTGCGCGACGCCTATCAAGCGTGTCTCGCCATGCTTTCCGACTACAATACTTGGCTGGGCCAGCATCAAGGCCTCTTCGACGCCTTCACGCGCCTCAAGGAAAGCGACGAGTACGCCCGCCTCGAGGAAGGTCAGCAACGCTCCATCGACAATACCCTGCGTGATTTCCGCCTCGCCGGTGTCGATCTAGCCGAGGACAAGAAGCACCGCTACGGCGAGATTCAGGCGCGCTTGTCGGAACTGGCCAACACCTTCTCCAACCATGTGCTCGACGCCACCCAGGCATGGCACAAGGATTTGCCCGACGACTCGCGTCTGGCCGGTCTGCCGGAAAGCGCACTGGCCACGCTCAAGGCCAACGCCGAGGCCAAGGGCGTCGAGGGGTATCGCATCACGCTCGACTTCCCGAGCTTCTTCCCAGTGCTTTCCTTCGCCGACGACCGCGCGTTACGCGAAGAAGTCTATACCGCCTTCGTGACCCGCGCCTCGGACAAGGGCCCGGATGCCGGTCGCTTCGACAACGCGCCGATCATCGAGGAAAGCTTACGGTTGCGCCGCGAGCTGGCCGAACTGCTCGGGTTTGCCACCTATGCCGATTATTCACTGGCCACCAAGATGGCCGACTCGCCCGAACAGGTGCTGGGCTTCCTCGACGATCTGGCCGAACGCGCGCACCCCCAGGCCCAGCGCGAATTCAACGAACTCGAAGCCTTCGCCCATGAATCGCTGGGGCTCGAATCGCTCGCGCCCTGGGATGTCGGCTACGCCAGCGAGAAGCTCCGCGAAGCGCGCTACGCCATCTCGCAAGAACAGCTGCGCCCCTATTTCCCGGCCCCCAAGGTCATCGAGGGGCTGTTCCGGGTGACCGGCACGCTCTACGGCATCCGCTTCGCCGAGCGCGACGACGTGCCGCGTTATCATTCGGACGTGCGCTATTTCGAGATTCTCGACGGCGACACACCGATCGCCGGCTTCTATCTCGATCTGTACGCCCGCGAGGGCAAGCGCGGCGGCGCCTGGATGGACGAGTGCCGCGTACGCCGCACCCGCGAGGACGGCAGCCTGCAATTGCCGGTCGCCTACCTGACCTGCAACTTCACGCGCCCCGTGGGCGGCAAACCGGCGCTACTCACCCATGACGAGGTGCTGACGCTGTTCCACGAGTTCGGCCACGGCCTGCATCACATGCTGACACGCCAGACCGTCGCCGATGTCTCCGGCATCAATGGCGTCGCCTGGGACGCGGTCGAGCTCCCCAGCCAGTTCATGGAGAACTTCTGCTGGGAGCGCGAGGGGCTGGACATGATCGCCGCGCATGTCGATACCGGCGAGAAACTGCCCGACGCCCTGCTCGACAAGTTGCAAGCCGCGCGCAACTTCCAGTCGGCCATGGGCATGACGCGCCAACTCGAGTTGTCACTGTTCGACTTCCGCCTGCACCATGAACTCGAAGCACCCGATGCCGGCCAGATCCAGTCCCTGCTCGACGACGTGCGTGACAAGACCACCGTCACGCCTCGTGTCGATTTCAACCGTTTCCAGAACGGCTTCGGACACATCTTCGCCGGCGGCTACGCGGCAGGCTATTACAGCTACAAGTGGGCGGAGGTGCTCTCGGCGGATGCCTATAGCGCCTTCGAAGACGCCGGCATCTTCGATGCCGCGACGGGCAAGCGTTTCCGTCAGGAAATTCTCGAGCGCGGTGGTTCGCGCGACGCCGCCGTGCTGTTCAGCGCCTTTCGCGGCCGCGCGCCCAGCATCGAAGCGCTGCTTCGCCACTCCGGCATCGAGAATGCCGACGCGGCCTGATACCGTCTTTTGCAATTACGCTTTTGCAATTCTTTCCAACCGGGCCACGTGCCCGGTTGCCATCGTGAGAGGACTCCAAGATGACGGCCACCCCCAAGCGTTTCATCGCCGGCGCCATCTGCCCGCGCTGCGCGGCCATGGATCGCATCCGTGCCTGGGAGCAGAACGGCATCCGCTATCGCGAATGCGTGTCCTGCGATTACCTGGAGCAACTGGCCATCGATGAGAATGGCTTCGCCGAAGACATCGCCACGCGCGTCAACCAGCCACGCGAGGACGACACGGCCGACGACATCCAGACCGTGCGTCTGATCGATCCGAGTGATGGCAAGACACACTGAATCCCGGACCACGCCGCACCGCCACGGTATAAAGCAAGACGCATGAAAAAGGCTCCCGCTGGGGAGCCTTTTCGTTACCTGCCATCGCCTAAAGCGCGATCAATCGGACAAGGTGCCGCACGCGACGCGTTTGCCGCCACCGCCCAGCTTGGGCTCGTCGGAGTAGTTGTCGCCATCGGCATGAATCATCAAGGCGCGGCCATCCAGATCGGAGGCTTCAAGACGCGGTGCCAACACCGGCGTCGTGGCGTTGCCGTCTTTATCGACCATCAACACCGGCAAATCGCCGAGATGTCCGTCCGCATAGGGCCCTTGGTGCGTGCCCGTGTCTTCGGGGTCGTAATGACCGCCCGCGGCGCCGCCCGGCACCGTTTCACCATCTTGCTCCGACGGTTGGCAACTCGGATTCATGTGCACGTGAAAGCCGTGCATACCCGGTTCGAGATCCGAGAGATCTGGTGTCAGCAACAGGCCGTGATCGGTGTCCTCGAGAGTCACGCTGCCCATGCTGTCGCCAGTGCCCTGGGCATTGACCTGATGCATCTCGATATCATGTTCCGCTGCCTGGGCACTTCCCAGCATCAACAGGGCACTGCCGATACCGAGCGCAATACGAGGGGTACGTAGCATGCCTTTCTCCTATCCATGGGTGAGACGTCTACTCTTCCCAGGCTAGACGAAGAGCACACCAGACGCCAACCATCAGCCATCGCAACGCAGGTTATCGAGTACTCGCAGCGCCGGCGTCGCCTGGTTAAGCGTATAGAAGTGCAGCCCCGGCGCCCCGCCATCGAGCAGGCGCTGACAAAGATTCGATACCACCTCCTCGCCGAAGGCCTGGATGCTTTCGCTATCGTCGCCGTAGGCCTCGAGCTGCTTGCGGATCCAGCGCGGGATGTCCGCCCCGCAGGCGTCCGAGAACCGCGCCAGCTTGGTGTAATTGCTGATCGGCATGATGCCCGGCACGATCGGCGCCTCGACCCCCAACGCGCGGGCCCGCTCGAGGAAATGGAAATAGGCGTCGGCGCTGAAGAAGTACTGCGTGATGGCGAGATCGGCACCCGCCCGCATCTTGCGCACGAAATTTTGCAGATCGTGCTCGTAACTGGGCGCCTGGGGATGTGCCTCGGGATACGCCGCCACGGCGATCTGGAAATGATCGCCGGTTTCCTCACGGATGAACTCGACCAGCTCGTTGGCGTAACGCAACTCGCCCATGCCCCCCATGCCCGAGGGCAGGTCGCCACGCAGCGCGACCAGGTTGGTGATGCCCGCCTCACGGAAACTCGCCAGGCGCTCGCGCAATTCGCCCTTGTCGCTGCCGATGCAGGACAGGTGCGGCGCGGTATCGATGCCGCACTGGCGTACCGTCTTGACGGTCTCGAAGGTTCGCGCCTGGGTCGAGCCGCCGGCGCCGTAGGTCACCGAGAAGAAACGCGGACGCCGCTCGGCGAGCGTGTCACGCACGCCTTTCAGCTTTTCCCGCCCCGCCTCGGTATTGGGCGGAAAGAATTCGAAGCTGATCCCCAGCGGATGTTCGCGAGTACTCATCGATGCAACCCTCTTCATGACATGGCGTGACCGACATCGGGTCACGTTCGTATTCGATGCCGCGCATTCTGCCGATCCCCGTCTGCGCTGACCAATGAAAGTTTCGCGGCTCGGCATTAATCCGGGTCATGGTGTCCGATGCCCCGCTGCCGGCGTCTCAGGGATGCGTCGAGGATGTCACCTGGCAATCGCCGCCCGTCAGACACGCCTCACCTTCGACTTGCATCGTGGCATGGCTGATCCCGAAGCGTTCCTGCAAGCGCGCATAGGCGGCCTTGAGCATCGCCTGGTGCGACATGTCATCGCGCACTACCAGATGCAGACTCAGCAACGGATCCTGCGGTGTGAGTCCCCAGACATGCAGATCATGCACACTCACGACACCCTCGATCTCTTCCAGCGCCGTGCGAATCTTGTCGACATCGACGCCTTCCGGGGTGCCTTCGAGCAGGGTATGGGTCGAGCGGCGCAGAATTTTCCAGGCGGCGCGCAGGATCAAGGCCGCGGCCAGTACGGAAAGCAACGGATCGATGGGCATCCATCCGGTCAGCATGATCACCAGTGAAGCCGCAATCGCCGCCACCGACCCCAGCAAATCGCCCATCACATGCAACAGCGCCCCACGCAGGTTGAGGTTCTCCTGATCGCCGCCATGCAGGATCTTGAACACCACGAGATTTATCAACAAGCCGAGAATCGCGATGACCATCATCGGCCCAGCCAGCACGTCCACCGGCTGGGTGAAACGTTCGATGGCAGCGATGAATATCCATACCGCAATGCCCAACAGCGTCAGTCCATTGATGAAGGCCGCCAGCACCTGGAAGCGTTGATAGCCGAACGTACGCCGCTTATCCGGCGCCTTGTCGCCCATGTAGAAGGCAAACAACGCCAGCCCTAGCGAAAAGCTGTCGCTGAACATGTGCCCGGCATCGGCCAGCAGCGCCAATGATCCCGACACCCAACCGCCGATCGCCTCCGCCAGCATAAAGCCGGCGGTCAGGTACATGGCCAGCTTGACGCGCCTGGCGCTATCGGCGGTGACCGTGGGCGCGTGGTCGTGGTCGTGGTCGTGGTCGTGGTCGTGGTCGTGGTCGTGGTCGTGGTCGTGGTCGTGATGATCATGCGCCGCATGATCGTGATCGGAAGACGAATATCCCATACCGTCGTGCCTCTGGCTAACTTTCCACCAGTGTAATGTCTGGAGTGGACTTCAGGGTCAATCCGTCGATCCTTTGCCGCGTCGCGGCGCACGTAACCAGCCACTGCCGATGAGCATGCCCAGCGTGATCAGGGCCGCCGCCAATACCAGCCAAGCCGTCGCCGAGGCATAGCCGGTGGCGATCAGCACCAAGGTGGACAACAGCGGCGTGAAATAGGCCAGCAACCCCAGCAAGCGCAGGTCGCCATGTTTCACACCCACGTCCCACGTAAAGAAGGCGCTGCCCACCGGACCGAGCCCCAGGCCGATCACGCCCAGCCACTCGATGCCCTGCGGCCAGCGCGCGGGCTCGAACAACCAGTGACATAACGCCGCCAGTATCGCCGTCGCCAGGCAAAAGCCCCCCACGGCCGCCGTGGGCACCGCGCGATTGGCGCGCGAAAGTACCGAATAGCCACTCCACAGGAAGGCACAGGCAAACGCCGCGACATACCCCAAGGTGCTACCCGAGGCGCTGACATCACCGCCCACCAGCAAGGCGGCGCCCACGAAGCCCAACAACGCCCCCACGACGTGGCGCGCACGCAGTCGCTCGCCGGGCAGCAGCGCCACGAACAACACGATCAAAAGCGGCCACAGATAGCTGATCAATCCGGCATTGGCCGGCGGTGCATTCTGCTGGGCGACGAAGTACAGGGCGTGGTAACCGAAGAGTCCGCCGACACCCAGCGCCCAGACACGCGGCGGCTGACGCAGCGGTGCGCGCAGCGACTCGCCACGCACACGCAGCCAGACCATGAAGCACACGAAGGCCAGACCGAACGCCAGCGCAGTGAGCAGAAACGGCGGCACGGGGCCTGCCAATTGCGTCAACGCCGCCAACAAGGCCCAGTTGAGCACAGTGGTGGCGCCGATCAGCGTGGCCCGACGAGACGCGGAATCCTCGATCGACATGATGACTCCCCTTGCAGATGCGAACGTCCGTCCAGGTTGCCACGCGTGCGGCACACAAACTTGTAGAATCCTGACCCCGGGGCTGCCCAACAAGTCGCATAACGGGCATCATGTAGGCTCATCATCAGGAAGTGTGCATGTCCCAAGTCGATCTTTCACAACCGCTGTGGATGCTGCTGATCTTCGTGGCACTGGGCTGGCTCTGCGCGCGGCGTCTCGTCGTCGACCCGCGCCCCATCGCCACGCTATTGATCTATCTCATCGCGCCGCTGACGTTCTTTCGCGGACTCTATCTGGGCGAGCCCTCACCCGCCTTGCTGGGTCTGACGGCGGGCATGTTCGCACTAGCCAGCGTTCTGTGTCTGGCGACTCACGCCATCGTGCGGCGTTACTTCGCCCCACAGGAAGCCGCGCTGCTGGCGTTTTCCGCCGGCACCGGCAACACCGGCTACTTCGGGCTACCCCTCGCCATGGCGCTGCTCCCGCCGGAAGGCGTCGCCGCTTACCTGTTCTGTTTGCTGGGCGTCACGCTGTTCGAATTCAGCGTGGGGTTTTACATCAGCGCCCGGGGGCAATTCTCGGTCCGCGAGAGCCTCGGCAAAATCGTCCGCCTGCCGTTGCTCTACGCCTTTCTGGCAGCGCTGGTCGCCTCGCGTCTGCCCTGGTCGGTGCCCGGCGCCGTGATCGAAGGACTCGACTACTTCCGCGCCAGCTATACCGTGCTTGGCATGATGATCATCGGCATGACGCTGGGCGGCGTCTCGATGCGCGCGTTCGATGTCCGCTTTCTGGGTGCCAGCATCGCCGCGCGCTACGTGATGTGGCCCTTGGTGATGCTGGGCCTCGTGCTCGCTCTGCAAACGACAATAGGCATCTCGTCGACGCTGGCCGGTGCACTGCTATTGCTCGGTGTGGTGCCCATGGCGGCCAATGTCGTGGTCATCGCCATGGAACTGAACATCCGTCCCGCCAAGGGCGCCATCGCGGTGCTGCTGACGACCGTGGCGGCGCCGCTGATCATTCCGCCTTATCTCGGTATTCTCTGGCGGATCGCCGGACTCGGTTAACGAGCCGGCTACCGTTAATCTGCCGACTGGCGACATTGCCGCCACTCGCGGGGTGACAACGCATGACGGGCGCGGAAGGCGCGCGAAAAATGCGCGCTGTCGTGAAAGCCGCATGCCTGGGCGATCTCAGTGAGAGATCGATGGGGATCCTGCATCAGTGCACAGGCGCGCTGCAGGCGGCGCTCGATCAACCAGGCATATGGCGAGACACCCGTGAGGGCGCGAAAACGCCGCGCGAACGCCGCCTCCGTCATGTGGCAGCGCGCCGCCCAGTCACGCACACGCCAGGGCGCCGCCAGATCCGCCTCGACCTCCGGCAGCAAATGCAACAAGCGCAAGCGTGGCTCGGTATGCGTCGTGCGCCCCACGTCGAGCAGCGCATGCAGTCGCCTCGCGAGTACATCGGGGCGTGCGTCGACGAGCGCAGCGATATCCGCACGCACGGTCGGCGGCAAGCAGCGCGACGTGACATCGCCAAGCCCCACCGCTTCGCACCACGCGACGGGAAGGTCGAGCACCAGCGTGCGGTTGTGGCCCGGCGCCAGATAGTGGTGCTCGTTGCCACTGGCGATAGTGACGAGCCGCCCCGCATCCACGTGCGCGCCACGTCCGCCAGCTTCCAGTTCGACAACGCCTTCGAGCCCGATCAGCCATTGGTGGAAACCATGGCGATCGGTCAGCACCCGGTCCGGGTAGCGGCGTGTCTCGGCGGTAGGCAGCAAGCATTCATTCGACATGGCAACGGCTCGTCTCAATCGGCCAGGATCCAGCCGGCCGCGCCATAGACGCCGGCACCGACCAACGTGGCCAACCCCACATTAGGCGTCAAACGCTGCACCAGCAAAACCGCCGCCGTGCCCAGCGCCAAGCGTACCCCGCCGCGCCAGTGCGGCGCCTGCCACCATAGATCGCTCACCGAGAGAACGATCAACGCCGCGATGGCGGCAAGCCCCAACGCCCCGAGAAAGCGATTCAGCCTGCCTTCGCCACGCGCCAGGCGCGTCCCGGAAAGCAGCGGCAGGTAACGTATCAGAAAGGTGCCCACCCCCGCCGCGATCACGATGCCCCACCATGTCATGTCGTCGCCTCCTGAGAGCATTCGGCCCGGGGTCGACGACTACCCACCAGGGCGCCCGCCAGCATGCCGACCAGCATGGCCACATGCCCCGGCCACCACACCATTGCCAATAGCGTGACACCAGCCGCGACCGCCACCACCGGCCATCGTGCGCGACGCCACGCCTGCGCCAGCAAGGCCAGGAACAGCGCGGGCAGCACGAAGTCGAGTGCCTGTGCCACGTAGCCGCCATCGCTTGCCCACCCCGCCCCCACGCTGGCGCCCAGCGCCGTACCGCCGACCCAGGCCAGATAAGCGCCCGACGCCAGGCCCAGACACCACGCTGGCTCGAGAGGCCGCGACACCCCCTTGGCCATCGCCGTGGCGAAGACTTCATCGGTCAGCCCGAACGCCAGCCAGGGCGCCAGGCGACGCGGCAATGCCACGAGACGCGTCGCCAAGGCCGGGCCATAGAACAAATGGCGTAGGTTCATCATCAACACCGCTGATAACACTGTGAGCCCGCCACTGCCCGCCGCCATCATCGCCACCATCACGAACTGGCTGGCGCCGGCGAAGACCAGCAATGAAACGCCCACGGCCTGCCATGGCCTCAGCCCGGACTGCACGGCGATGACCCCGAACGAGAACGCAATCGGCGCATAGCCGGCCACCAGCGATAGGCTCTCGCGCAGGCCCCGGCCGGCCGCACGCCAGGGCGACGAGGTTGCCCGTTCGAACGTCATTGAGCCACCTCGTCATGTGGATACACGATGCTGACCACGAGTCGCGTAGTGTCCAGCAGGGCTTCATAGCGGTGCTCGACATCCGCCGCGAACGCGTGCTCTTCGCCCGGCCGACAAACGGCCAGCGCATGGAGCGCTCCCACCCGCAACGTGCCCTCGACCACCATGACATGCTCCCGCACGCCTCGCGGATGCGCCCGCGAGGTTTTTATCTCCCCCGGCGCCAGATGCATGAGATAGACCTCTACCCGAGGCGACTGTTGCCCGCGCACCATCAGTTGTACACCGCCACCACCGGGTTCGCTGACGGTCATACCCTCTTCGCCCTCGGCGAGCAGCTCGCTGAAAGCTACGCCCAGCGTATTGGCGAGTGTCCAGAGCGTTTCGATGGTGGGATTACCCTTGCCGGCCTCGAGCTGTGAGAGCGTCGACTTGCTGATCGCGGCACGCTCGGCCAGCGCGCTCAATGAATATCCCCGCGCCTCGCGAAGGCGGCGCACGTTAGCGACGATGACAGGACTCGGTGACGGCATGGTTTTGTTTTCCAAAAAGAACGCTTTCGTTCTTTTTAACGAACAAAGCATCAAAAAACAAGGGCGCCACGTTGGCGCCCCTGATTATCAACACCCATTATCGTCATGCGCTATGACCCACTCGTCACGCCGTCGCGGGTTGCGTCTTCTTGGCCAGCAGGAACAAGACGGCCGTGATGGCCGCCCCGATGGCATCGCTGAGCAAGCCAGGATAGATCAATGTCAGCGCCCCCACCGCTGCCAGCAGACGCCAGAACGGATTGAGCGGCCGGCGCAGATAGCCTTCTACCGCCACGGCCAGCAGCAACACGCCAACCACCCCGGTGACGACCACCCACAGGATATTACCCAGCGTGGCGTCGATCATCAGCATGCTGTGCGCGAACACGAACATGTAGGGCACCACGAACCCGGCAACGGCCAGTTTCATGGCCTGGAATCCCGTGGCATTGGGTGAGCCACCGCTGATGCCGGCGCCAGCATAGGCCGCCAGGGCCACCGGCGGCGTCAGGTTGGCGAACAACCCGAAGTAGAACACGAACATGTGCGCCACGAAGATCGCCGTCTCGTTGCTGCCCGCCAGCTCACGGAACAGCGGCAGGTTAAGCAGGATCGGCGCCGCCATGGTGCTGGTAATGATGTAGGTGGGAATGCTCGGCAGCCCCATCCCCAGCACGATGGACGCGATCATGGTCAGAAACAGCGTGACCAGAAGCTGAATCATGGGGATCGGAATCTGCTGCCCCAGGGTGACCACAGCATCGGCAGCATCCAGGGCGATGCCGGTGAGCGTGGCGATCCCCACGATGATACCCACCGCGCCACAGGCGACCGCCACGGGAATGGCGTTGCGCACCCCATCGTGCATGGCATCACGACACTCGGCGATATCCATTTTTTCCGCCACCAGACCGAGCTTGGCACGCACGGCGTTGAGCGCCACCGGCACCGCAATGATCAGGAACAGTGACCAGCGACTCACCGGCATGTTGGGCTGCGCATAACCGGCAAACAATGCCCGCAATTGCGGCTCGAAGATCAACAGCGCCAGAATCGCGCTGATACCCAAGGTGACCCGACGCGTGCCGCAGATCAGCACGGTGGCGGCAATCGACCAGAAGGCCGCGAAGAACGGTGCCCGGCCATCGAACAGCAGCCATAGCAACACCACCATCGGCACCAGCAGATGACCGCGCTTGAGCATCACGGCCTTGAGCGGCGTCAGCTCGGAGCGTGGGATTCCCTCGAGGCCATTGCGCAGAGCCCGCAGGTGCACCTGGAACAACACGCCCAGATAAAACAGCAACGCCGGGATGATGCCGGCCAGTACCACCTGGGTGTAAGGCACCGACAAGACTTCCGCCATGATGAAGGCAGCCGCCCCCATGATCGGCGGCAGGATTTGCCCGCCGACACTCGCCGAGGCCTCAACGGCCCCCGCGAAATTCGGCTTGTAACCGGTGCGCTTCATCAACGGAATAGTGAAAGCGCCCGTGGTCACCACATTGGCGATTGCCGACCCATTGATCGAGCCTAGAAAGCCGCTGGCGATGACCGCCACCTTGGCCGGTCCGCCGCGTGTGTGTCCCGCCACGGCGAGTGCCAAATCGTTGAAGAGCTGACCTAGCCCCGACTTGCCCAGAAAGGCACCGAACAGAATAAACAAAATGATATAGCTGGCCGATACACCGATGGCGGTACCCAGCAAGCCCTCGGTGATGAATACCAGATGCGACATCACCTGGCGGCAGGTGGCCAGGATGATCGATTCGTTCAACTGCGGATAGAACGACAGCTTGGCGTAGAAACCATAGATCAGGAAAATCGTCGCCAGCAGCGTCAAGCCCCATCCCGTGGCACGCCGCGTGGCATCAAGCACCAGTAGAATGGCCAGGAAACCCACCAGCATATCGACATCGTTGATGCGTCCCGCCGAAGCGATGACGCGATCGGATACCACCAGCATGTAGATACCCACGCCGAACGCCAGTACCGCGAGGATGGCGTCTCCCCAAGGGACCCGGTCACGTGCTCCCTTACGGGTCAACGGGTAGAGAATGAACGTCAGACCCAGCAGGGTATACAGGTGGATACTGCGTTGCGCCACATCGACCAGTGGACCGGAGAACGACGTATACAGGTGGAATAGTGCCAGCAATACCGCCAGCCCAGTGACGAATTTAACCACCAGCCCCGGCAGCGCATCGCGCACCAGACTCTCGCGATCGAACTTTTCCAGCGCTTCCTTGACCTCCCGATCATCGTCACTGGCGGGTACGCTTTTATCTTGAGACATAAGGAACCTTTATCCTCGCAAGGCGAGCTATGACGACAACCAGGGCCGCACCAATGCCGGCAATATTCGCCAGAGTGGGGCCCTGCGGATACTGAATGTATAAATCGGCGGCGGAGAGGCATGCGACAGCGCAAACATGTGCCCGGCATAACGCATGCGATAACGCTCGGCGGCGGCTGCCTGGACGGCGAGAGGGTCGACGATACGGTCGATGCCCGTCATCACCACCCAGCCATCCTCGAGGTGTGTTTCCTTACCCGCCGATGCCGGGACGCCTGCCCCAAAGGTTTTGAAACGAGTGCCGGTGATCTCGATCGCGCCACCATCGGTCACCTCGAACCACTCTTCCCAATCTTCCTTCTCGACCGAGTGCGTCCAGCGCAAGGTGAACGATGTCCCCTCCCAGCCCGGGAAGGCATAGCGCCATTGCGACCCTTCACGGACCGCCAACCAAGGCCATGGATACAACACGGTGGCAATCGCCATGATCGCCACCGTGCCGCCGATCCACCAACGCTTACGCGGCATAGTGCATCACACCGCCCGGCCTGGCATCAGGATTGCGCGTCGTCGGCGCTATCCTCGCTCGAGGTATCGTCGGCTTCACCGTCTTCTGAGGACAACGAATCGTAGAATTCCTGAGCCCCCGGATGCACCGGCGCCACCAGCTTCTGATTCATGCTGTCAGGATCGAACTGCTTGAGAGCGCCGACCGAGACGTTCTCGGAGTTGAGATAGTCATAGAAGCGCTGAGTCAGCTCTTCGGCGACGTCATCGCGCATATCGCTGCTCACGATCAGCATGTTGCGAATCGCCACGGTGTCGACTTCTTCGCCGAGATCATAACGCTCGGGCGCGCCCGCCGGCAGTGTATACGTCTCGTAATACGGATAGGCTTCCAGCAGCTTGTCCGCCACATCACCGCTCACCGGCACGAAGGTGATATCGGTACTCTGCATCAATCCGGTGATGCTCGAGTTGGGTACCCCGGAGGTAAAGAAGGCGGCATCAATGTTGCCGTTGCTCATGCCGGTCACGCTATCGGCATATCCGGTATGGCTGACCTGTGCCAGGTCGTCATAGCTCAAGCCGGCGGACTCGATCACCTTGGCGGCGCTCTGCTCGACGCCGGAACCGACCTTGCCCACGCCGACACGCTTACCTTCGAGATCGGCAATGCTCTCGATGCCGCTATCTTCGGTGGCCACGACCTGCACCACGTTGGGATAAAGCCCGGCGAGCGCCTGAATGTCGGCGGGATCACCATCGAACTGGTTTTCGCCGTTGACGGCATCGTAGGCGACATCGCTCATCACGATGGCGATCTGATTGAGACCATCGGTAATGTTGTTGATGTTCTGCACGGACGCGCCAGTGGAAACGACCTGAACGCCATCGACGAGATCGCTGGCTTCGAAGACGCCCTTCAAGGCACCGCCGATGGGATAGTAGGTGCCACCTGTGCCCCCGGTGCCGAAGATCAAGTTGACCGGCTCGACACTCGCGGTCTGCTTGTCACCTTCGCCATTGGTGTCACTGGCATTGTCCGATGCCTGCTCTTCGGAGGCCTGCGAGCTCGTCTCGCCGTTTTGCGTCGTTTCCTCGGTATCGGAGTCACTTCCATCGTCACCGCAACCGGCCAGCAGGGCACCGGAAAGGCCCAACGCCGCCGCCAGCATTAAAGTACGAGTCGCCATAGCGCATCCACCCCTTGATTATCCACGATCCCGTGGTTATTGAATTGTCGACCCCCTAGCTTACGAGCCGCAGCGAGGGGATACCATGGCGACGCCCCGTCTTACGACTAAAGTCTAACTCTCTTTGGAATCGCGAGATAAGACACGCTGAACCAGACGGCCGATCGTCAGCCCCTGAGCCAGGATCGAAAAGAGAACGATGATATAGGTCACCATCACGATGGTATTGCGATAGTCGCTCTCGGGCAGCCCCAGCGCCAGCGCCACCGAAATGCCACCGCGCAGCCCACCCCAGGTGAGCACCTGCGTGGTTCCGGGACGATAGTGGATCCAACGCTTCAACGTCATCAGTGGCAAACCGATAGTAATCAGGCGAGTCGCCAGGATGACGACGATCACCGGCCCCGCCACGATCAGATACGACCATTCGAAAGGAATCAGTAGCAGTTCGAGACCGATCAGCACGAACAGCACCGCGTTGAGAATCTCGTCGATCAGTTCCCAGAAGCCATCGACGTAACGCCGCGTGGTGTCCGACATGGCATGCTCGCGGCCGCGATTGCCGATGAACAACCCGGCGATGACCATCGAGATGGGCCCCGACACCTGTAGATGCGTCGCCAGTGTATAGCCGCCGAGTACCAGCGCCAGACTGACCAGCACCTCGATCTGATATTGATCGATGCTCTTCATCAGCCAATAGGCGACATATCCCATGACCAATCCGAGTAGCGCCCCGCCGCCGGCTTCTTCCAGGAACAGCGTCGCGGAGTGCATGACCGTCAGCGTTTCGGTCGCCGTCGCCGCCCCCAGCATCATGGTGAACACCACCACCGCGACACCGTCGTTGAACAACGACTCGCCGACGATCTTGATCTCCATATCCTCGGGGGCGCCCGCACTGCGCATGATACCGAGCACCGCAATGGGGTCAGTCGGCGCAATCAACGCGCCGAAGACCAGGCAGTAGAGATAGGGGACATCGATATGAAAGGTACGAAAGAGCCACCAGGCCGCGCTGCCGACCGCCAGAGTCGAGATCACCACGCCAATGGTGGCGAGAAAACCGATCGAGTAGCGATAGCGTTTGAGCTTGGTGATATCGACATGCAAGGCGCCTGCGAACAGCAAAAACGACAGCATGCCGTCCATCAGCAAGGCATTGAAGTTTATCTGCCCCAGCCAGGCTTCGGCCCAGTCGGTGATCGCATCGAAACCGGTATGACTCAGGACGATCAACAGCACCGACGCCACCAGCGAGATGAACATCACGCCGATCGTCGCCGGTAGCTTGATGAAGCGATAGTTGAACCACGCGAACAGCGCGGTGATCGTAATGAAGACTGCTGCGATTTCCAGCATGCAAAGGCTTCCCTGTCATTGCCAACCCGATAATCAATCAAAAAAGCGGACCCGGGAACCCGGATCCGCTATGCCGTCATACCGTCGCTTGTCGATCAAGCCTCATACGTCGGCTATTACCAGTCGGCTTCCCATCACAGTCCAGCTGCCTGCCGCAAGGCATCGGCACGATCGACCTTTTCCCAAGGGAACGCCGTGAAGGTCTCGGTCTTCTTCTCACCGTTGGCATCGGTCCAGGTGTAGCTGTGCTCGAACGGCTCGCGACCGAAGTGACCGTAAGCCGCCGTTAGCTGATACATGGGATGCAGCAGGTTGAGCATGCTGGTAATCGCGTTCGGACGCAGGTCGAAGTGCTCGCGAATCAGTTCGACGATCTTGGCATCGCTGATCTTCCCGGTACCGAAGGTATCCACCGAGACAGAGGTCGGCTCGGCCACGCCGATGGCGTAGGAGATCTGAATCTCGCAGCGCTCGGCGAGGCCGGCGGCGACGATATTCTTGGCCACGTAACGGCCGGCATAGGCCGCGCTGCGGTCGACCTTCGACGGGTCCTTGCCCGAGAACGCCCCACCGCCATGACGCGCCATGCCGCCGTAGGTATCGACGATGATCTTGCGCCCCGTCAGGCCGCAGTCGCCCACCGGACCCCCGATGACGAAGTTGCCGGTCGGGTTGATGTGGTACTTGGTGTTCTCGGTCAACCATTCGGCGGGAATCACTTGCTCGATGATCTCGCGCTTGACCATGTCACGCAGTTCATCCTGATCGATGTCAGGATCGTGCTGGGTGGACAGCACGATGGCATCGACGCTACACGGCTTGCCGTGCTCGTCGTAGCGGAACGTCAATTGGCTCTTGGCATCCGGACGCAGCCACGGCAGCAAGCCGTGCTTGCGCAGCTCGGCTTGGCGCTCCACCAGACGGTGAGAATAGTGGATCGGCGCCGGCATATAGGAGTCGGTCTCGTCGGTAGCGTAGCCGAACATCAACCCCTGATCGCCCGCGCCCTGATCTTCGGGCTTGGAGCGGTCGACGCCCTGGGCAATATCCACGCTCTGCTTGCCGATCAGGTTGAGCACGCCACAGGTGTTGCCATCGAAGCCCACCTCCGAAGAGGTGTAACCGATGTCGTTGATGACGTTACGCACCAAGTCTTCCAGGTCCACCCAGGCAGACGTGGTGATCTCGCCGGCGACGATGGCGACACCGGTCTTGACCATGGTTTCACAGGCGACGCGCGCCTGCTTGTCGCGGGCGATGATGGCATCCAGCACCGCATCGGAAATCTGATCGGCGATTTTGTCCGGGTGGCCCTCGGAAACGGACTCGGAAGTAAACAGGGAGTATTCGCTCATGGCGTCCTCGACTCTCTCTATCACATGCTGGCGAGCCGGAACACGACCGCCATCGTTAAGGAGATAAAATTACGTCGTCAGCCAATGGCGATGTCGGCACGACGCATGAAAGGTCCGGCGCGAGACGAGGCCGGCTCGGGGGTGCAAAGTTTACACGCTGGATGACTAGCTGCCTAGCGATTGGCCATCGCTGGCATTTGCTGCCACGTGGCTTCTCGGCGACAATAACGCACCGCTTTACCCGATGCCCGCAGGCGAGGAGCTAGCCAATGCCGTCCCGTTTCGAAATGGCCAATGCCATTCGTGCCCTGTCCATGGATGCCGTCCAGAAAGCCAACTCCGGCCACCCCGGCGCTCCCATGGGCATGGCCGACATCGCGCAGGTGCTATGGAATGACTATCTTGCGCACAACCCGGCCAATCCCCACTGGGCCAACCGCGATCGTTTCGTACTCTCCAACGGTCACGGCTCGATGCTGCTCTACTCACTCTTGCACTTGACGGGCCACGGCATCTCGCTGGAAGACCTGCAGAACTTCCGCCAGTTGCACTCCAAAACCGCCGGGCACCCGGAACTCGGCTATGCGCCGGGCATCGAGACCACCACCGGGCCGCTGGGCCAGGGCCTGGCCAACGCCGTAGGCATGGCCATCGCCGAGCGCACCCTCGCCGCACAGTTCAATCGCGCCGGTCATACGATCGTCGACCACTATACCTACGTGTTCGTCGGCGATGGGTGCCTGATGGAAGGCATCTCGCACGAAGTCTCCTCGTTGGCGGGCACGCAGGGATTGGGCAAGTTGATCGCCTTCTACGATGCCAACGGCATCTCCATCGACGGTGAAGTCGAAGGCTGGTTCACCGACGACACCGCCAAGCGTTTCGAGGCCTACGGCTGGCACGTGGTGCCCAACGTCGACGGCCACGACCCCGAGGCGGTCAAGGCCGCCATCGAGCTGGCCCGCACCAACGACGACAAACCCAGCATGATCATCTGCAAGACGATCATCGGTTTCGGTGCGCCCAACAAGCAGGGTAAGGAAGAAGCCCATGGTGCGGCGCTGGGCGACGACGAAGTCGCCGCCGCCCGCGAACAGCTCGGCTGGTCGCATCCGCCGTTCCACGTGCCGGAAGACATCTACCAAGCCTGGGATGCCACCCAGCGCGGCGCCGAGGCCGAAGCCAACTGGAACGAGCGCTTCACACGCTATCAAGCGGCCTATCCCGAGGAAGCCCGCGAGCTCGAGCGCCGCCTCAAGGGTGAACTGCCGGCGACGCTGACCAGCGAAAAGCTCATCGAAGACGCCCAGGAAAAAGGCGAAAGCATTGCCTCGCGCAAGGCCTCGCTGGCATGTCTCAACGAGCTCGGCCCGCAACTACCCGAGCTACTCGGCGGCAGCGCCGATCTGGCGCCGTCCAACCTGACCTTCTGGAAGGGCGCCAAGGCCATCACGCAGTCCGAGGCCAGCGGCAACTACCTGCACTACGGGGTGCGCGAGTTCGGCATGGCCGCGATCATGAACGGTATCGCCCTGCATGGCGGCTTCGTGACTTATGGCGCTACCTTCCTGATCTTCATGGAATACATGCGCAACGCCGTGCGCATGGCAGCGCTGATGGGCCAGCAGGTCATCCACGTCTTCACCCACGACTCCATCGGTCTCGGCGAAGACGGCCCCACGCACCAGCCCATCGAACAGCTCACCACGCTGCGCTCGACGCCCAACCTGTCCACCTGGCGCCCCTGCGATGCCGTGGAAACCGCTGTCTCCTGGGATGCGGCGCTCAAGCGTCAGGCCGGCCCCACCGCGCTGATATTCTCACGCCAGGGCTTGCCCCATCAGGCCCGCGACAAGCAACAACTGGCCAATATCGAGCGCGGTGGCTACGTCCTTAAGGATTGCGACGGGACGCCGGCGTTGATCCTTATCGCCACCGGCTCCGAAGTCGGCCTGGCGATGGATGCCGCCAGCGAGCTGGAAAGCGCAGGCAAACGCGTGCGCGTGGTGTCCATGCCCTCCACCGACACCTTCGACGCCCAGGACGCCGACTATCGCGAATCGGTCCTGCCGCGTGGCGTCACCGCACGCCTGGCCATCGAGGCCGGTCATCGTGACTTCTGGTTCAAGTACGTGGGCCTCGAAGGCAATGTCGTCGGCATGAGCACTTTCGGCGAATCCGCCCCTGCCGGCGATCTGTTCAAGCACTTCGGCTTCACCGTCGACAACGTCGTCGCCAAGGCCAAGGCGCTGCTGGCATGACGCGCCCGGCCTGGCGCCATTCGCCAGGCCTTTAATGCTCGTCGCATAACGTCAACGCCCGGCAAGTGCCGGGCGTTTGTATGTCGCGCCGCCACGCGACGGGCTATCGGCTAACGCTCAGTCGTCGAGATACTGACCATGCAGCACACGGTCGGCGGGTCCCAGCCGGCTGGCGGCGGTATTGTGCTGATGCCAATACGGATACAGCAGGTCCGGGCGGCCAGCTTTCTCGATGGCGGCGATTTCGTCAGGCTTGAGCGTGAGACCCGCGCTGGCCAGGTTGTCCTTGAGCTGCTCGTCCTTGCGCGCGCCGATCACTGCCGTGGACACGCCGCTGCGCGACAGCGTCCAGGCCAGCGCCACTTGGGCGGCTGACACGCCATGACCGTCGGCCACCTCGACCAGGACGTCGATCAAGTCGAAGAGCTTGTCCTCGTCGTGGATCGGCGGCTCGGTCCAGCCCTGGCTGAACCGCGTGCCATCGAGATGGCGCTGGTCGCGGCGATACTTGCCTGACAGCAAGCCGCCAGCCAGCGGGCTCCAGACCATGGTCCCCAGCCCCTGATCGACGGCCGCCGGCATCAGCTCATACTCGGCGTCGCGGGCCTGAGCGGTATAGTGGATCTGCTGGCAGATGGGCTTGATGAAGTTGTGCCGTTCGCAGATCTGGAGCGCCTTCATGACGTGCCAGGCGGACCAGTTAGAAACGCCGTAATAGCGAATCTTGCCGTCGCGCACCAGCTGATCCATGGTGCCCAGCGTCTCCTCCAGCGGCGTACTGCCATCCCACTGGTGCATGAGGTACAAATCCAGCCAATCGGTCCGCAGGCGTCGCAGGCTGGCCTCGCACTGCCGCAGGATATGATGCCGCGATAGGCCCTCGTCGTTGGGGCCATCGCCCATCGGGAAACGCACCTTGCTGGCCACCAGTACCGAATCACGACGATCCGCCAGCACCTCGCCGAGAATCTCCTCGGAACGCCCTTCCGAATACATGTTAGCGGTATCGAAGAAGTTGACGCCCTGCTCGGTGGCCAGATCGACTTGGCGCTTGGCGCCGGCGATATCGGTCTCGCCGACGCTGGCCATCTTGCCGACGCCGCCGAAGGTCATGGTGCCAAGCGTCAATGAAGAAACGCGCAGGCCGGAATGGCCGAGATGACGATATTCCATGTTGCTCTCCTGACTCGATGACGAAATCACAGCCGTCCACTGGACGACCGCTTGGGCACTATCACGCCTCCCGTGTGGGAGGCGCCATGAACTCGGGGCCTACGGGGTCGGTGACGTGCGCTTCAATGATGGCGTCGATGTCGCGCAAGTCGCTAGCGGTCAGCGACCAGTCGGCAAGCGCATCCAGCGGCGTCACCTGATCCGGCCGCCGTGCGCCCCACAGGGCGATGGCGTTGGGATGGGAATCCAGCACCCAGCGCACCGCCAGGGCCAATACCGGCTTGTCGTGGCGCTCGCGGGCGAGTTGCGCCAACGCCTCGACCGCCGCAAGGTACTGCGCGAAGCGGGGCGATTGGAACTTGGGGTCGGATTGACGCAGGTCATCGCCGGTGAAGGTCGAATCCGCGTGCATCTTGCCCGTGAGCAGGCCACGGCACAGCGCGCCATAAGCCAGAAAAACCAGCCCTTCGCGTTGCGAATAGGGGATGATCTCCCGTTCGGCATCGCGTTCGAACAGATTGAGCGGTGGCTGCACGCTGTGCAGCGGCGCCACCTGGCGAAAGGCCTCGCACTGCTCGGCGGTAAAGTTGCTGACGCCGATGGCGCGGATCTTGCCATCCCGGTACAAGCGACGCATGGCGTCGGCGGTTTCCTCCATCGGCACCCGTGGATCTGGCCAATGGATCTGATAAAGACCGATAGCATCGGTGCGCAGGCGTCGCAGCGAGTCTTCCACTTCCTTTTCGATGCGCGCCGCCGATGCATTGCGCACCACGCCCTCGCGGCCTTCTTGCCACTCCAACGCCGTCTTGGTGGCGAGCACTACCTTGTCGTGCTGCCCGTACTCGGCCAGTGCGCGGCCGACGACCTCCTCGGAATGCCCGAAGCCATAGGCCGGCGCGGTGTCGATCAAGGTGATGCCGCGATCCAAGGCGGCGTGAATGGTCCGAATGGCGTTGGCATCGTCGGTGCCACCCCATTTCCAACCGCCGATCGCCCAGGTGCCAAGCCCCACGCGTGACGGCGCAAGCTCGGTACCCGGTATCGTGACGCTTTCCATGTCGCTCTCCTTTGCCTGTCGGCGGCATGCGTGCCGCTTCCTCGGAACGCTATCCAGCGTGGTCGCCGGCGGCGGCTTTGGCAAGGCCTACAGGAGAGAGCGGCAACGTGGGCAAGTACTTACGTGCCCCGCGTCAAGGAGGGGCAGCGCGTCGAGCAAGGCGCGCCGACCCCGCGCACCCTGTGCGGAGGCAGGTATCGACACGCCATTAGGGAGTGAATCTCAGAACGCCCAGTCTTCGTCCTCGGTACGCTCCGAACGTCCGATGACGTAGGAGGAGCCGGAGCCGGAGAAGAAGTCGTGGTTTTCCTCCGCCCCAGGTGAAAGCGCCGCTAGGATCGCCGGATTGACCGACTCGGCCGCGCCGGGGAACAGCGACTCATAGCCCAGGTTCATCAACGCCTTGTTGGCGTTGTAGTGCAAGAACGCCTTGACCTCTTCGGTGAGCCCCACGTCGTCGTAGAGCGATTCCGTGTACTGCACCTCGTTGTCGTAGAGCTCAAGCAGCAGATCGAAGGTGGCGTCCTTGATCTCTTGCTGGCGCTCGGCGCTCTCCTTGGCCAGCGCCTGCTGGAACTTGTAGCCGATGTAGTAGCCGTGGACCGCTTCGTCGCGAATGATCAGACGAATCAGATCGGCGGTATTGGTCAACTTGCCGCGACTGGCCCAGTACATCGGCAGATAGAAACCGGAGTAGAACAAGAACGACTCGAGGAAGACGCTGGCGACCTTGCGCATCAGCGGATCATCCATGCGATAGCGATTGAGTATCAGCTCGGCCTTGTGCTGCAGGTGCGTATTTTCCTCGCTCCAGCGGTAGGCGTCGTCGACATCGCGCGTCGCACACAGCGTCGAGAAGATCGAGCTGTAGGAGCGCGCGTGCACCGACTCCATGAAGCTGATGTTGGTGAACACCGCTTCTTCGTGGGGCGTCACAGCATCCTCGATCAGCACCGGCGCGCCGATGGTGCCCTGAATGGTGTCGAGCAACGTAAGCCCGGTGAAGACGCGAATGGTCAGCGTCTGTTCCTGCTCAGTCAGCGTGTTCCACGCGCTCACGTCGTTAGACAACGGCACCTTCTCGGGCAGCCAGAAGTTGGCGGTCAGCCGGTTCCAGACCTCCAGGTCCTTCTCGTCCTGCAGGCGGTTCCAGTTGATGGCATTGACGCGCGTCAGATGACGCGGTGTCGCGGTAGCGGTCATATCCATGAGAGTATTCTCGTTCGGTTGGCGCCGGAATATCTGGCTCCGGAGCATCGCTCGATTGAATCAAAACGGCTTAGTCAACGGCAGATTTCAGTCGACGTTTGCAAAATTAGCGAGCGATGGCCAGGCAAGGCGAAAGTCGGCGAAAGGACGGAGTTTACTGGGCGTAAATGAGTACCTTAAGCCGACTTTCAACACAGCATGGCCGAGCTCAGCAATTTTGCCTTCTTACAGCGTGCAGGAAACGCAGCCCTCGACTTCCGTCCCTTCCAGCGCAGCCTGACGCAGACGCACGTAATAAAGCGTCTTGATACCCTGACGCCAGGCGTAGATCTGCGCCCGGTTGATGTCGCGCGTGGTCGCGGTATCGCGGAAGAACAGCGTCAGCGACAGTCCCTGATCGACGTGACGGGTGGCCTCGGCATAGGTATCGATGATCTTCTCGGGGCCGATCTCGTAGGCGTCCTGGTAGTATTCCTGGTTGTCGTCGTTGAGATACGGCGCCGGATAATAGACACGCCCCAGTTTGCCTTCCTTGCGGATCTCGATCTTCGACACTACCGGGTGAATGCTCGACGTCGAATGGTTGATATAGGAAATCGAACCGGTCGGCGGCACCGCCTGAAGATTGCGGTTGAAGAGCCCGTGCGCCATGACCGACGCCTTGAGCTCGCGCCAGTCGTTCTGACTCGGAATATGAATCCCGGCCTTGTCGAACAGCTCGCGGACACGCGCGGTACGCGGGCCCCACGCCTGCTCGGTGTACTTGTCGAAATACACGCCGCTGGCGTAGTCCGAGTCCGCGAAGCCGGCGAAGGCCACGCCCCGTTCGATCGCCAACTGGTTGGAAGCGCGCAGCGCATGATAGGTCACGGTGTAGAAGTACAGATTGGTGAAATCCAAGCCTTCTTCGCTGCCGTAATGCATATGCTCACGCGCCAGGTAACCATGCAGGTTCATCTGCCCCAGGCCGATGGCATGCGAATGCTTGTTGGCCTCGGCAATCGACGGCACCGAGCGGATATCGCTCATCTCGGAGACCGCCGTCAGCCCGCGAATCGCGGTCTCGACCGTGGCCCCGAAATCCGAGGAATCCATGGTCCTGGCGATGTTCAACGAGCCAAGATTGCAGGAGATGTCCTCGCCGATACGCTCATAGCCCAGATCCGCATCGTAATCGGACGGCGTGTTGACCTGCAGGATCTCCGAGCACAGGTTGCTCATGTTGATGCGCCCGGCGATGGGATTGGCACGATTCACCGTGTCCTCGAACATCACATACGGATAGCCCGACTCGAACTGAACCTCCGCCAGCGTCTGGAAAAGCTCCCGCGCGTTGATCTTGGTCTTGCGAATACGCGCGTCGTCGACCATCTCGGCGTACTTCTCGGTGACGCTGATGTCGCCGAACGGCTTGCCGTAGACCTTCTCCACGTCATAGGGCGAGAACAGGTACATCGGTTCGTTGCGCCTGGCCAGCTCAAAGGTGATATCGGGAATCACCACGCCCAGCGACAACGTCTTGATGCGAATCTTCTCGTCGGCGTTTTCGCGCTTGGTGTCGAGAAAACGCAGGATGTCCGGATGATGCGCGTTGAGATACACCGCGCCGGCGCCCTGACGCGCGCCCAACTGGTTGGCGTAGGAAAAAGCGTCTTCGAGCATCTTCATGATCGGGATGATGCCCGAGGACTGGTTCTCGATATGCTTGATCGGCGCCCCGGCCTCGCGGATGTTACTGAGCAGAAACGCGACACCGCCGCCACGCTTGGAAAGCTGCAGCGCCGAATTGATGGAGCGCCCGATGGACTCCATATTGTCCTCGATGCGCAATAGGAAGCACGAGACCAGCTCGCCGCGCTGCTTCTTGCCGCAATTGAGAAACGTCGGCGTGGCCGGCTGGAAGCGCCCATGGATGATTTCATCCATCAACTGCCGCGCCACCGTCTCGTCACCCTGCGCCAAGGTCAGCGCCACCATGCACACCCGGTCCTCGAAACGCTCGAGGTAACGGCGCCCATCGAAGGTCTTGAGCGTATAACTGGTGTAGTACTTGAATGCGCCGAGGAAGCTCTGGAAGCGGAATTTCACGGCATAGGCGCGCTCGAACAGCGACTTGATGAAGGCGAAGTCGTACTGGTCGAGCACCTCTTTCTCGTAATAGTCCTCCGCCACCAGATACTCGAGTTTTTCCGCCAGCGAATGGAAGAAAACCGTATTCTGATTGACGTGCTGCAGGAAGTACTGACGCGACGCCTCGCGGTCTGCCTGCAGTTGCAGGCGCCCCTCATTGTCGTAGAGGTTGAGCATCGCGTTGAGGGCATGATAGTCCAGCGTCTGCGTCGCGCGGCTCAGCTCGACGGAGGACGTGTTCTCGGTAGTTTCCACAGTGTCATCCAGCATCTGTCATCTCCGCCGCCAGGCAACTATTCACCTTGGCGACATCCTCGGGCATTCCCATCAATTCGAAGCGGTGCAGCAACGGCACCTGGCACTTGTGCGCGACCACGCGACCGGCCAGGCCGAAGGCGGCACCGAAGTTGGTATTGCCAGCGGCCACCACGCCTTCGATCAGGGCCCGGTTGTGGGGGTCGTTCAAGAACCGGATCACCGGTCCCGGTACTGCCGTGCGTGGATCGCCATCGCCGTATGTCGGCAAGATCAGGATATAGGGGCGTTCCACGCGCAGCGGGGCATCGTTACGGCTACGCGGGATGGCCTGCGCCGGCACGTCGAGCTTTTCGACGAAGCGCCGCGTATTGCCCGATTGCGTGGAAAAGTACACTACATCGCGCATGCTGCCCCCTTCCTCTCACGCGAGCTGGCGAATCAGCTCGGGACGAAAACCTGACCAATGCTGCGATTCCGCCGCCACGACCACCGGCAACTGGCGATAGCCCAGCGATTCGACGGTTCGTACCGCTTCGGGGTCCTTGCTGATATCCACCACCGTGTAGTCGAGCCCCTGCTTATCGAGGGCGCGATAGGTGGCGTGGCACTGCATGCAATCCGGCTTGCTGTAAATCTTGATGCTCATGAGAATGATAAGCCTTTGTTTTCGCAAAGAAGCGTTTCGGACAAAAAACAATCGATCAGGGATGACGCGATGCCGTATCAGGCACCGCGTCTCAATACACCATATATGGTAGTACAAAACGAGATAGAGTGTATATCTAGTAAGGTAAAGGAACGTATCGGGTGGTGCGGCCCTGTCTACGACAGGCGGCGCCATGACGCCGTTGAGGAACGCGCCACGGGAAACGGACGCGACAATGGGCCGCGACCTTAGGCTATATACGACAAGTCGGCAAGACGACCCGGCAAGACCGAGTCGTCATTCAGTGTCACTGGGGTGTCTTGGATCAGGCGAGCGTCTTGGATCAGGCGATAGTGACTTCAAAGGACAGGTAGACATCCTGAATGGCGTTGAGCAGTTCGACGCCTTCGTTCATCGGCTTCTGGAACGCCTTGCGCCCGGAAATCAGCCCCATGCCGCCAGCGCGCTTGTTGATCACGGCCGTGCGAACCGCCTCACCGAGATCGGAATGCCCCTTGGAGCCACCGCCGGAATTGATCAGTCCGGCACGCCCCATGAAGCAGTTTGCCACCTGGTAGCGGGCCAGATCCACGGGGTTGTCGCTGGTCAGCTCGTCGTAGACCTTGTCGTGGGTATGCCCGAAACCGACGGCACGATAGCCGCCGTTGTTCTCCGGCAGCTTCTGTTTGACGATATCCGCCTTGAGCGTCGCCGCCATATGAACCGCCTGACCAGTCAAGTCCGAGGCGACGTGATAGTCCGTACCCTCGTGCTTGAACGCCGGATTGCGCAGGTAAGACCACAGCACGGTCACCATGCCCAGCTCATGTGCGCGCTCGAAGGCCTCGCTGATTTCCTGAATCTGGCGCCGACTCTCGGGCGAGCCGAAGTAGATGGTTGCACCCACCGCCACGCAGCCCATGTCGTGCGCCTGTTCGACCTGCGCGAACAGCGTCTGATCAAACATCGCCGGATAGGTCAGCGTCTCATTGTGGTTGAGCTTGAGCATGAAGGGGATCTTGTGCGCATAACGGCGCGCCACCGAGGACAGTACGCCCAGCGTCGAGGCCACGCCGTTGCAGCCGCCTTCGATGGCCAACTCGACGATGTTCTTGGGATCGAAGTACTGGGGATTGGACGCGAACGACGCCCCGGCGGAGTGCTCGATCCCCTGATCGACCGGCAGGAAACTCAGATAGCCGGTTCCCGCCAGGCGGCCATGATTGAAAAGCGTCTGCATGTTGCGCAGCACATGCGGGCTGCGGTCGTTTTCCGACATCACCCGATCGATGAAATCCGGCCCCGGCAGGTATAAATCTTCCTTGCGAAACGTCTGGCATTGGTGCTCCAGCAGTGTTTCCGCCTCAGCCCCCAAGAGCCTTGCGATATCGGTCATGTAATCCCCTCCCTGTCATCTTCATCCAAGCCTGGCTATACGCACGACGTGGCAGCCGACACGCTCATCAGGCTGGCACATGCGTGTGGAGCATAGCAATTCACGCTCGCCGCGTAAGCGTCAATGTCGCGTCCGGCAACCACCGCGCGCTCTGGTATGATGCGCGTCAATCTCCGGCACATTCATGCAAGGGCCCTCCGCATGCTGTCCATCCTACGGGGTTTTCTGATCCTCACGGCGTTTTTGATGCTCGGCGACATCACCGTCGAGCTGTTCGCACTGCCGCTCTCCAGCGGGGTGGCCGGTATGTTATTGCTCACCTTCTGGTTGCTGCTGCGTCGCCGCCTAAGTGACGACCTCGGCGCCGCCAGCCAACCGCTGATCGGCATGCTGGCGCTGCTCATCATGCCGGGCGTCGTGGGCATCTTCTTCCAGGCCGACGAATTCAGCGGCCAATGGCTGACCATCTTCATCGCCCTGATCCTGAGCACGCTGCTCAGTTCGTTGACCACGCTGTGGTTGATGCAGCGACTGGTTTCCACGCCACGGGAGCGGCCGGATGAGTGAGCTATTACTTCGCCTGGAGATACTGACGAGCGATCTCTCGCAACGTCCCGAAACCGCCATCGTGCTCACCCTGGCGGCCTATTTCGCCGGCCTGCGACTTTTTGGCTGGCTGCGCTCGCCCGCCTGGTGCCCACCCATTCTGCTCGCCGCCTGCCTGCTGGCCGGCTTGCTGGCGCTGTTGCCGCTCGACTACACCGAATACCGCCATGGCGTCGGCTGGCTGACCTGGCTGCTGGGCCCCGCCACCGTGGCCCTGGGCGTGCCGCTCTACCAGCAGGTGCACCACATTCGGACATTGTGGCGGCCCATTGTCCTCACCTTGCCGCCCGCTGCCATGCTCGCGGCCGGTTACGCAGTGGGCATCGCCTGGCTGTTGGACGCACCGCCCCAAGTGCTGGCCTCGCTCGCCCCCAAATCGGTCACCGCGCCCATCGCCATGGGCATCACCCAAGAACTGGGCGGCTCCGTATCGCTGCTGATGGGCGCCTTGCTGATCACCGGGGTGATGGCCACGCTCAGCATCACGCTGCTAGCACGCTGGGGCAACATCCACGATCAACGCGTTATCGGCTTCGCGCTGGGCCTCAACGGACACGCCATCGGCACCGTGCGCGCTTTCGACATCGGCCCCACCGCCGGCGCTTTCGCTTCGCTGGGTATGAGCCTGACCGGCGTGTTCACCGCGCTATGGCTACCCTTGATGTGGCATCTAATGGGATAAGCGCCCGCCTACGGTGACATGAATTTCCAAACTGAATCGTGTCATGTCATGCCGACGTCACATGGCCTTGGGCAAGCGGGGCGTAACTGCGCTAACATCGGCGCTTCACTGTCGAAGCGGGGCTCCCGAGCGTCTATCCATGTCCTATCGCATCGCCATCAATGGTTACGGTCGTATCGGCCAATGTGTCCTGCGAGCCCTCACCGAGCGCCATGCCACTGACCTGGTCGTGGTAGCCATCAACGAGCTTTCCGATCTCGATACCATCGCCTATTTGACGCGCTACGACACCACCCATGGGCGCTTTCCCGGCCAGGTGGAAACCCGCGACGGTGCGCTGGTCATCGACGGCCATGCCATCCGCGTGCTCTCCGAGCCCGACCCCACGCGCCTCCCCTGGGCAGAGCTTGATATCGACCTGGTGCTCGAATGCTCGGGCAGCTTCAAGGACCGCGCCACCGCCGAGCGGCATATCGCCGCCGGCGCGCAACGACTGCTCTTCTCGCAGCCCGCCGAAGCCGATGTCGACGCCACCATCGTGCATGGCATCAACGACGCCGAGCTGCGTCCCGAAATGCGCATCGTTTCCGCGGCGTCCTGCACCACCAACTGTCTGGTGCCGCTATTGACCGTACTCGACGAGGCGCTGGGGCTGGAACATGGCGTGACTACCACCATTCATTCGGCGATGAACGACCAGCCGGTGATCGACGCCTATCACAAGACCGATCTGCGCCTGACGCGCTCGGCCATGCACTCGATCATCCCCGTGGATACCGGGCTGGCACGCGGTATCGAGCGCCTTATGCCGCATCTCGCCGGGCGCTTCGAGTGTCTGCATGTGCGCGTGCCGACCATCAACGTCTCGGCCATGGACATGGCGCTCTCGGTGCGCGAGGCCACCACGGCCGAGCAAGTCAACGCGCTGTTGCAGGCCGCCAGCCACGAACGGCTCCATGGCTTGCTCGGCTACACTCAGGAGCCGGTGACCTCGGTCGACTTCAACCACGATCCGCGCTCGGGTATCGTGGACGCCACCCAGACCCGCGTGGCCGGCAGCCATCTGATCAAGATGCTGTGCTGGTTCGACAACGAGTGGGGCTTCGCCAACCGCATGCTCGACGTGGCGACACACTGGCTGGCACTCGCCACCCAGACCGCTTCCGCTACACCGACGCGCGCCGCACCCTCGACATCATCGTTGTCGTCTGACATCCCTTCACCCAAGTGAGGAACACGCCCATGAACGTGCGCAAGATGACCGATCTGGATCTCGCCGGAAAACGTGTACTGATTCGTGAAGATCTCAACGTGCCCATCAAGGGCGACCAAGTCACCAGCGATGCGCGCCTGCGCGCCTGTCTGCCGACCATCCAGGCCGCGCTCGACGCCGGCGCTCGAGTGATGCTGATGAGCCACTTGGGCCGCCCCACCGAAGGCGAGCCCGCCGATGAATTCTCGCTCGCGCCGGTGGCGACGCACCTCGGCAAGCTGCTGAACCGCGAGGTACGTCTGGAAAAGGACTATCTCGACGGCAGCGTCGAGATCGCCGACGGCGAGGTCGTACTGCTCGAGAACGTGCGCTATAACAGCGGCGAAAAGAAAGACGACGAGACACTGGCCAAGACCTACGCCGCACTCTGCGACGTCTTCGTCATGGACGCCTTCGGTACCGCGCACCGAGCCCAGGCCTCCACCCACGGCGTGGCGCGTTTCGCACCGTTGGCGTGCGCCGGACCACTGCTTTCCGGCGAGCTCGACGCCCTGGAAAAAGCACTCGCCACGCCGGCACGCCCGATGCTGGCCATCGTCGGCGGCTCCAAGGTCTCCACCAAGCTCGAGGTGCTCACCGCGCTCTCCGAGAAGTGCGATCAACTGATCGTCGGCGGCGGCATCGCCAACACCTTCATTGCCGCGGCGGGCTACAACGTCGGCAAATCGCTGCATGAAGCGGACTTGGTCGATCAAGCCAAGACATTGATGGCCAAGGTCGACATTCCGCTGCCATCCGATGTGGTGGTCGCTACCGAGTTCTCCGAACAGGCCGAAGCCACGGTGAAACCGCTCGACCAGATCGCCGACGACGACATGATCCTCGATATCGGCCCAGACACCGCCAAGCGCTTCGCCGCACTGCTAGACAACGCCGGCACCATCCTATGGAACGGCCCCGTCGGCGTGTTCGAGATCGACCAGTTCGGCAAGGGCACGGAAACGCTCGCGCGCGCCATCGCCGCCAGCCCGGCCTTCTCCATCGCCGGTGGCGGCGACACTCTGGCAGCCATCGACAAGTATGGCGTCGCCGATGATGTCTCCTACATTTCCACCGGCGGCGGCGCCTTCCTCGAATACGTGGAAGGCAAGCAACTGCCCGCCGTGGCGGCCCTCGAAGCCGCCTCTCGGTAACCCGGCTCACGCCACTGCGCAAACCAAGACATCTCAAATCACTACGTCATGATCGGCGGCCTGCGGGCCGCCCTGCACTTCCAGAGGAATCACACTCCCCATGGCTCTGATCAGCCTGCGTCAACTGCTCGACCACGCCGCCGAACACGCCTATGGCGTTCCCGCGTTCAACGTCAACAACCTGGAACAGATGCGCGCCATCATGGAGGCCGCCGACAAGACCGACTCACCGGTGATCGTGCAAGCCTCCGCAGGCGCGCGCAAATACGCCGGTGCGCCCTTCCTGCGCCACCTGATCCTGGCCGCCGTCGAAGAGTTTCCGCATATCCCGGTGGTCATGCACCAGGATCACGGCACCAGCCCCGATGTCTGCCAGCGCTCCATCCAGCTCGGCTTCTCCTCGGTGATGATGGACGGCTCGCTCAAGGAAGACGGCAAGACGCCCGCCGACTATGCCTACAATGTCGACGTCACCCGTCGCGCGGTGGAAATGGCGCACGCCTGTGGCGTCTCGGTGGAAGGGGAATTGGGCTGCCTGGGCTCGCTGGAAACCGGTCAGGCCGGTGAGGAAGACGGCATCGGCGCCGAGGGCACGCTGGATCACAGCCAACTGCTGACCGACCCGGAAGAGGCCGCGCAGTTCGTCGACGCTACCCAAGTCGACGCCCTGGCCATCGCCATCGGCACCAGCCACGGCGCCTACAAGTTTACGCGGCCACCGACGGGCGACATTCTCTCTATTCAGCGCATCAAGGAAATTCACGCGCGCATTCCCGACACCCACCTGGTGATGCACGGCTCCAGCTCGGTGCCGCAGGAATGGTTGGAAATCATCAACGCCCATGGCGGCGAGATTCCCGAGACCTATGGCGTCCCGGTCGAGGAAATCGTCGAAGGCATCAAGCATGGCGTGCGCAAGGTCAATATCGACACCGACCTGCGCTTGGCGTCCACCGGCGCGGTACGCCGCTTCCTGGCCGAGAACCCCAGCGAGTTCGACCCGCGCAAGTTCCTCAAGGCAAGCGTCACCGCCATGCGCGATGTGTGCATCCAGCGTTTCGAGGCCTTCGGCACCGCCGGCCAAGCCAGCAAGATCGCCCCGCTCAACCTCGAACGCATGTTCGAGCGTTATGCACGGGGCGAGTTGAAGCCGCAGGTCTCGTAAGGCCCTATCGAGACCGGGAGACTTGAGAGCGCCACCGGCGCTCTCAATCGATTAAGGGAAGGATTACTGCTCGAGCACGAACGGGTCGGTGTATTGATCGGCATTGTCCGAGGTGATGAGGAAGCAGTCGAAGAGCCTCTTCTCGCCATCCATGCCGGTTTCACCGTTCTTGATGTATTTATCCGCCATGCGCACCGCTGTCTCCGAGAAGATGGCCACCGGCTGCAACACGGTATATTCCATCTCGCCGGCTTTGACCGCCTCGACCGCATCGGGCGAGCCATCGAAGCCCCCCACGACCACGTCATCGAGCTTGCCGGCCTCCTTCAAGGCCGAGATCGCCCCCAGCGCCATCTCGTCGTTACCGCTGATCACGCCATCGATATCGGGATTAGCCTGCAACATGCTCTGCGTCTTGTTGAACCCTTCAGTTCTATCCCAGTTGGCGACATCGACGCCGACCCGCTCGAGGCCAGGATATTGGCTGAGCACGGTTTCGTAACCGTTGGAACGGGTGGCGGCGTTGTTATCCGAAGGCGCGCCCTTCAACTCCACGTAGCGTGCCGAATCGCCGACGCTCTTGATCCACTGCTGTGCCCCCAGCGCCGCACCCTGGGCGTTGTTCGAGACGAGCTGTGCCTGAGCCAGCCCCTGCTCGTTGATTTCGGCATTGATGATAAACACCGGGATGTCCGCTTCGACGGCCTTGCGTACCGCCCCGATGGAACCGTCGGCGTTGGCCGGATCGAGGATGATCGCCTCGACACCATTGGTGATGGCCGTATCGATCTGGTTGCTTTCCGTGTTGGTGTCCCCCTTGTGAGAGCTCACCTCGGCACGATAGCCAAGTTCTTCGGCGGTTTCCTCGGCGATCTTGCCTTCCGTGAACCAGTAGGGGTTGGAGGTGTCGTTGACGATAATGGAGATACGTCCTTCGTCCTGGGCCGCGACCCCACCCGCGAAGAGCGGCGTGCTCACGGCCAGTGCAGCTATCAGCAGGCGTTTTCCTTTCATGAACATAATCGATCACCTTTTACTCTTATGATTGTGTACCGGCTTTACCGGCAGTACTTCCCGAGGCCGGCGAACGCCCAGTGGCGCCCTCCGGTTGCGGCGAAGTCGTCTTGCCATCGGAAGAGGCTTTCTGCTTCTTCTGACCGCTGTACTGAATACTGTTGAGCAAGACCGCAAGAATGATGACGGCCCCTGTGAACACGGTCTGCCAATAGGAAGAAACCCCGATGATGACCAGCCCATCGGAGAGAAACCCGATCACGAAGGCCCCCAGCAACGTGCCGCGCACATTGCCGCGCCCCCCGGTGAGTGCTGCACCGCCGATGACGACACCCGCAATCGCGGTCAATTCATAGGTCGTCCCGGCGGTCGGCCCTGCCGAGGTCAATTGAGATGACAGCACCAGCCCGGCAATCGCCGCGCAAATGCCCGAGATCACATATACCAACACCTGCACACGCTTGACCGGCACCCCGGAAAGCTCTGCGGCACGGGCGTTACCCCCGGTGGAATACACCCAACGCCCAAACGGTGTGCGCGCCAGCAGCAGGATGCCGACAATTGCCACGGCCGCAAGAATCAAGACACCGACCGGAATCCCGAGCAATCGATTGAAGCCCAACCAGTCGAAACCGGTATTACCCAGCTCCGGACTACCGCCCAGATTGTTAAAGGTCAACCCGTCGGTCATCAGCAGGGCAACACCTCTTGCCACGTACAAGAGTCCCAATGTCGCCACGAAGGCGGGCACCTTGAAATACGCAATCAGCACGCCATTGATCGCGCCGACCAGTGCGCCCAACCCGCATGTCAGGATGACCACGACCCACACCGGGGGATAGAACACGACACCCAGTATCTCGAAGGAAACGCCCTGCATCAGAAAGCCCGCGAAGACGCCCGCCAGGCCAAGCGTCGAGCCCACGGAAAGGTCGATGCCGCCCGTCAGGATGACCAGCAACATACCCAGCGAGAGCAGGCCGAAGATGGCGACGTGCGACGACATGGTCAGGAAGTTGCTGGTCGAGAAATAGACCGGGGAAAGAATCGAGAAAATGACGATGATCGCGATCAAGGCGAAGAACGCACGCCCTTCTAGAAGCACACGCTTTATATCGAAATCGCCACCGAATAGCTTGCCGCGCTCATTGTCGTTATCTTGGCTGACATCAGACATTGTGATTATCTCCGCTGTACAAGTGGATCAAGCGACCACGGCCTCGCCCGAGGCAGCCATAATCTCTTCTTTGGTGGCATCGGCACCGAATTCGGCCGCAATCCGGCCACGACTCATGACGACGATACGGTGGGCAATACTCAGGCATTCGCCGACTTCCGACGTCGAAAACACCACGGCCAAGCCCTGTTGCGCCGCGCCCTCGCTGAGCAGCCTGAAGACCTCAGCCTTGGCACCGATATCGATCCCCCGACTGGGCTCGTCGAGTAGTACGACTCGGGGATGCGTCGCCATCATCTTGCCGATCACGACCTTCTGCTGATTGCCGCCGGATAACGAACCGATAGAGGCGGCAGGGCCATCGGTCTTGATGTGAACGTTACTGATCGAGTCCCCCACCACGTGGCGTTCACGCCCACGCGATGTCAGTAGCCCTTTGGTAAAGGCACCGATGCTGGCAAGCGAGAGGTTCTCGCCCACCGACATCGTCTGCACCAGGCCATCGCGCTGACGGTCTTCCGGCACCAGTACCAGGCCTTTTTCGATACGCTCCGCGATACTCAGCCGCGAGATGTCCTCGCCATGTAGCAGAACCCGGCCTGCGACCATCCCCCCACGACCCGCCACGCTTTCGAGCAATTCGGTGCGGCCCGCCCCCATCAACCCGTAGATGCAGACGATCTCGCCAGCACGCACACTCAACGACATGTCATCGACCACAGCCCGCCCAGGGACCGACGCATCCGGAACGGTGACACCCTCGATCGACAGAACGGCATCCCCCATCGCGTATCCTTCCGGCGGGGAGCCGAGATCGAAGTTTTCCCCCACCATGTTGCGTACAATCCACTCGAGATCGATCTCCGCACGCGCGGCATAGGCCGTCATCCGACCATCGCGCAATACCACGGCATGGTCGGTAATGGTCAGGGCTTCCTCGAGATGGTGGGAGATATAGACGAGCGAGACGCCGCGGCTTTTCAGGTCACGAATCACGCGAAACAGCACCTCGACTTCCGAAGCGCTCAATGCCGAGGTCGGCTCATCCATGATCAGAATGCGCGAATTGACGGATAACGCCCGGGCGATCTCGACGATCTGCTGCTGCCCGAGACGCAGATCTTCCACAGGCGTGAGTGGATCGATGGGTTCATCCAGCTCTTCCATGAGCTGACGAGTCTGGCGCGATTCCTCCGCGTAATCGACGCCGCCCTTGCCGACGATTTCACGGCCCATGAAGACGTTATCGCGGACGCTCAAATTGGGCGCGAGACTAAGCTCTTGGTGAATAATCGATATCCCATGGCGCTGCGCCTCCGTGGTCGAGGAGAAGCGAACCGGCTCACCTTCGAGAACGATTTCTCCCGATGATGGCTGAATGACACCCGAGAGAATCTTCATAAGCGTCGATTTTCCCGCGCCATTCTCGCCGAAAAGCGTCGTCACCTGCCCGTAATGAACATCGAAATTGACGGCCTTCAAGGCATGAACATTACCGAATGACTTGGCGATATTGCGCGCCGACAGGATCACCTTGCCCAGCGCCTCTTCTTGACTGGCTGCATGTTCGTTCATCGCATCAAGCCTCCGGCTCATTCCACGCTAAAGTCGACCGGCGTCACGAGCCAGTTATTCGGATTGATCAACTGGAATACGCCCATCACCGTCACGGTCTTGCCTTCCAGGGCCTGTGTATCGATATCCGATAGAACCTGGGCCTTCATGGCATCGTTCAGAGCGGCGCCCGCATTCTGGTATTCGATCTGATTCTTGAATTGACCGAACTCGATCTCCCCCGTGGCATCCCGCAGGTCAGTACCGTTGATGGCCGGTCCGGTCTGAACCCGCACCACGAGGTCATCGGGCGCCCCGTCGGCTTTGACCTCGTACGTCCCAGACGCGCCTTCTCCCACCACACCGGTAAAGGTGACGGGCATGATGGGGCCGACGCCGCCTGACACGCCGTATTTTTCCCCCGCCGCGCTCTGGTCTTCAGCAATCGCACTGGACAGCTCGTCGATATCGACGGCTCTGCTGTCGATATCCTCGCGAATCTTGGGAAACTCTTCCTCGGCGAAGCGCGCCATTTTCGCGCCTTCCTGCTCCTCTTCCGCTCCGATCGGCATCACCGTCGTATCCCAGGCCATGACGGCCAGCAGGGCGACCGCAACGCCGATCATCACCGCTCTACCGCGTCTTTTTCGCCACCGTTTCGTAGGCATGACGGCCGTATTTGAAGTCATGGTGAAGCGCCCCCTGGCGTCGCTGATGAGTGGTAATCACGTCCCACGCCGAATGACGGTTGTGGTCATCACGCAGGACATCGCGACATCACGCCCCAGGCATGAGGATGATCTTGAGTGCGCTGCTGTCGTGTCTCATCAGCTCGATCCCCTTGTGGAAATCCGCCAGTGGCAGCTTGTGGGTCACCACACCTTCGGTGGGAAAGTCGCCATTCTCGATGCCTTCGATCACGTGCGGGTAGCAGTAGGGCCCCAAGTGCGAGCCCAGCACGTCGAGCTCCTTGCGGTCACTGATGATGCTCCAATCGACCGTCACCGGATCCTTGAACACACTGAACTCGACGAAACGTCCCAGCTTGCGCAACATCGCCAGCCCCTGCTCCACCGACTTGGGCGCGCCGGTCGCCTCGATGTAGATGTCGCAGCCATAGCCGTCGGTCATATCCTTGACGATCTGGACGACATCTTCCTCGCTCGGGTTGAGCACCATGTCAGCGCCGAACTTCTTGGCCAGTTCCAAGCGTTCGCCGTGCAGATCGAGCACCACCAGCTTGGCGGGGCCGGATTTCTTGGCGGGTCCGATCATGCCCAACCCCAGCGTTCCCGCGCCGGAGAGCACCACGATGTCTCCCAACTGGATTTGCGCTCGTTCCACCGCGTGCATGGAGCAGGAAAATGGCTCGGTCAGTACGATGTTCTCCACCGGTACATCCTCCGGCAGCTTGTGGTTGATGGCCTCCTTGGGGAACTTCATGTACTCGGCCATGCCGCCGTTGACGTTGTTCTGGAAGCCATACACGTCGTGCTTCTCGCACATCCAGTACTGGCCGCGATGACAGAAGCGGCAGTCCCAGCACGGCACGATCTGCTCGGAAATGACCCGATCGCCGATCTCGAAACCGGTCGCACCGGGGCCCATCTTGACGACGTGCCCGATGAACTCGTGGCCTGGAATCATCGGCGCTTTGATATAGGCAGGCTGATCCTCGTCACCCCAGAAGCTCGGCGCGCCTTCATACGCTTTGAGATCACCGGCACAGATGCCACAGGCCTCGACCTTGACCAGGATTTCCTTTTCTCCGATATCGGGGACTGCGACGTTTTCCAGTCGATAGTCTTCCGGCGCGTAGGCAACGATGGCACGCATCGTGTCAGGGATGTCGGGGGATGGGGTAAGCGTATCGTTCATGACGGCCTCCATTGAGCTGGCGCTTATTTATCATTTGATCTTTTGTTGCTCAAATGAATTAACGCTTTTCAGTATAGCCAGGTCAATGAAGTCGGCGATCTTTTCGCCTTATACTTTAGGATTGCCTTACAAGTCATTGTAATAAATGATTTTTTTAAAGCCTCTTTACGGCAACGAACGTCCGCAAAGCACAGGAAGGAAAAGAAGACTCGCAGAAAAAAGCCGTTCACATAGACACTTCAGTGTTCATATGAACGGCTTTGTACGGCACTCAGCAGCACCTGGATTCAGCTCGCCGTCGTGGTGGTCGCCTCATCCAGACGCAGAATGGTATGCGCGTTGGTTACACTCGTAGCCAAGGTATCGATGACGCCTGTACGCAGGGCCCCCAGGATCCCTGCCGCCTTGGTGTTTTCACTGGCGATCGCCACCACGTCGGGAATCCGTGCCAGATCGGTGATGGTCAAGCCGATGACCCGCCCCTGCATGGGCGTTTCCGACGGCCGGCCATGCATGTCGATGAAGTCGTACCCCATCATGTCACCCACGGTTCCCGAGAGCCGCGCCTCGGCAATTTCCTGGGGCGTGAACCAGCCCATGCGTACCATGTTGCTGTCTTCGCTGAGATCGCCGACACCGATCATCGCGATATCCGCACGTCGCGCCCTGTCCAACGTCTGACGTACGGTGGGGTTTTCATACATCGAATCGCGCAGCGCCGGGTTCTGCACCAGCGCTGGCGCATAAAGCGTCTCGCTATCGCCACCATACTTCATCGCCAGACGGCGGCAGATATGATCGGGATTCATATACTCGCCGGCACGCAAAGACCCACCGATGGCACACACGAACGAGCATTTACGCTCGCCTTGCTCGAAGACGTTATCGGCCACCGAGCCGACGTTACGCCCCATGCCCACCGCCACGATCGAGCCATCGTGCAACTCGCGCGACAAATGATCGGCCACCAGGCTAGCCACACCGGAACGCTGAACGTCAGGGTCGGTGTGGTCGAGCGCAATCAAGGCGCGCTTGATACCGAAGCGGCGTATCAGCGCCTGCTCGATCTCGGCACTCACCGCAGGATGCTGGCGCACCCGCACATCGACGATGCCCTCTGCGTGCGCGCGTTTTAAAAGCCGCCCCGCCTTGACCCGGGAGATCCCCAGCCGGTTGGCGATCGCTTCCTGGGTTTCGCCCTCCACATAATACAGAGAGGCGATTTCAGTCATCAGCGCGACCTCGGCGCTCTCGACACGTTCACTCATAGCACTGCCTCATACGATCCGCTTCCGGGCCATTTCGGACGATGCGCACAAGGTACCACAGCGAACATGCGTACTCTCGTCGATCAGACGCTCGGGGGGTCGCGAAAAGCCTCTCTTTCATATTCCGCGATGCGCGCGATTTTGGCGCGCGAGCCGCCACCGCCAAACTCGGTTTCCAGAAAGGTCGTGACGACGGCCTTGGCCAGCTCCGGGCCGACCACACGGGCGCCGAGCGTCACGATTTGCGCATCGTTGCTCGAGCGCGCCTTGGCAGCCGAATAGGTGTCATGCGCCTGCGCGGCACGAATACCACGTACCTTGTTGGCCGACATCGCCACGCCGATGCCGGTCCCACAGACCAGCACTCCCCGCGCGACCTCTCCCGAGTCGATGGCGCGCGCAACCTTGACCGCCACATCGGGATACAGTACCGGCTCTGCGTTATAGGTGCCGTAATCGACAGGCTCATACCCCAGAGCGCGAATGTGCTCGATCAGCAAGACCTTGAGCTCGAACGCGGCTTCATCGCCGCCCACTGCAATGCGCTTTTCCGGCGCGCGGCCTCTTGAGTCTGACATGTGTCGTCTCCCGTGATGATTCCTCCCCTTGCGATCGGCATGCTATTACCGTTCGCGCTATGTTCAAAATATCACTAACCGAACATTTGTAAAATTCTCAATCACGAAAAGTAAGATCAAACCTTGCGCCGTCCTGTTATCCAATTTCCCGATGAAGAAATAAAAAATCCATTAATTCAATTATTTAAATTTAAATAGCGATTTCACACCCCTTATTCACGACCAAAGTCTCAGGCACCGACACCGCCCACGCCTTGACAGCCTTGGCCCCCAAGCCTAAACATCTGATCAGCGAAAGATCATTATATAATCCGCCGCCCAGGTAGCGGATCGCCACGCCTCACCGTCGGCCACAACGAACAAGAGGAATATGCCATGCAACGCATCATCAATGACCCCGACAACGTCGTGGACGACGCCATCAAAGGTTACTTGCGCGCCTCGCCGAGCTTGTTTGCCGCCACCGACCACTCGCGCGTCCTCAAGTACCCGAGCAGCCCGAGCGACAAGGTGGGGGTCGTGACCGGTGGCGGTTCCGGCCACGAACCCGCCTTCCTGGGCTATATCGGGGCCGGGATGTGCGATGCGGTGGCCATCGGCGAGATATTTTCATCACCCACCGCCGATGCATTCCTCGAAGCCTTCCGTGCCGCGCCCCATGGGCAGGGCGTCGCCTGCCTGTACGGCAACTACGCGGGCGACAACATGAACGTGAAGATGGCCAAGCAAATGGCCGAGCTGGAAGACATCGAGGTCAAGACGGTGATTGCACGCGACGACGTGGCCTCGGCACCGGCGTCGGAGCGCGACAAGCGGCGCGGCGTGGCCGGCGAGGTGATGATGTGGAAAATCGGCGGCGCGGCGGCGGCCCGTGGCGACAGTCTCGACGAGGTCATTCGACTGGCGCAGAAGGCCGTCGATGCGTGTTCGAGTATCGGCATCGGGCTGAGCAGCTGCACCATCCCCGCCAACGGTAAACCCAACTTTTCGATCGAGCCCGGGCACATGGAACTCGGCATCGGCCACCACGGCGAACCGGGGATCGAAGTCGCGCCGCTGACCAGTGCCGAGGCCATCGCCACGGCCATGTGCGACCCCGTGCTCGCCGATCAGGACTTCGCCGGCAGCGAGGTGGCGGTGTTGATCTCCGGGCTTGGCGCCACGCCGGTGATGGAGCTCAATATCCTCTACGCACACATCGCCGAGCGGCTCGAAGACGCCAACATCCGCGTGCACCGTACGGACATCGGCAATTACTTCACCTCGCTGGAGATGATGGGCGCCACGCTCACGCTGATGAAGCTCGACGACGAGCTCAAACCATTGCTGGACGCCCCGGCACGCTCGCTGGCCATCACGCAGTGCTGATCGGAACCGCTATCACGGGAGATTCACCATGCAAGTTCTGGATGCGACTCACGGCAGGGACATTCTTGAGGAGTTGGTCGAGGTCATCGTCGACAACCGCCAATATCTGAGTGACGTCGATGGCGCGATCGGCGACGGCGATCACGGCATCAACATGGCCAAGGGCTTTCGGCTTTGCGGGGAGTCTATCGCCGGCCAATCGCTGTCGCTTTCCAAGGCGCTGGGCACGCTTGCCACGACCTTGATGGGCTCGATCGGCGGCTCGATGGGGCCGCTTTACGGCAGCCTCTTCATGGGCATGGCCAAGTCAGTCAAGGACAAGACCGTTCTCGACGCCAAGGATTTCGGCGACATGCTCGCCGACGGCCGCGAAGCGCTCGAGCAGATCAGCGATGCCAAGGTCGGCGACAAGTGCCTACTCGATACCCTGGTGCCGGCCATTGAACGTTACCGCGACGCCGTCGAGGGCGGAGACGACTTTCCCCACGCACTGCAGGCGTTACGCAATGGCGCCCAATACGGTCGCGATTCGACGTTCGACCTGGAAGCCAAGATCGGGCGCGCGGCACGCCTCGGCGAACGCTCGTGCGGTCATCTGGATGCCGGCGCGGTATCGTGCTGCCTGCTGCTGAGCCGCTTGGCCGATAGCACCGAACACCGCCTGGAAAAAGCCGCCGCCTGAGCACTGGCGGCCACCCACTTTTCCTTCCACTTCCTCGCCCCCGACGCTGCCTGGCACGTCATGGGCCTTCACGCCCGCATACCGCGGCGGAGCACACCATGGTTTCACAACTCGACTCACTCAAAGCGCTGTCGCAAGTGGTCGCCGACACCGGAGACCCAGTCGCCATCGAACGTTATCGGCCCGTCGATGCCACCACCAATCCTTCCTTGATCCTCAAGGCATTCGAGCTACCCGGCTATCAGCCGCTGATCGAGCGGATCCTGGCGGAGGAGCGTACCGAGAAGGCGCATGACGCCGACCGGCTGGCGCGTATTGTCGACCGACTCTCGGTCGGCATCGGCAGCGAGGTCGCCCAGCTTATTCCGGGACGCGTCTCCACCGAGGTCGCCGCCAAACTCTCGTTCGATACCCAGGCCAGTATCCGCAAGGCCCATGAGTTGGTGGCGCGTTACGAGGCACTGGGTATCGGCCGCGAGCGTATCTTGATCAAGCTCGCCTCGACCTGGGAGGGCATCCGCGCCGCCGAGGTACTCGAGCGCGAAGGCATCCAGTGCAACCTGACGCTTTTGTTCAGCGACGCCCAGGCGCAGGCCTGCTTCGATGCAGGGGTGTTTCTGATTTCGCCCTTCGTGGGGCGTGTCACCGACTGGTATCAGAAAGAGACCGAGCAGACATTCGGCCCCGAGGACGATCCCGGGGTGCGCTTCGTGCGCCAGGTCTGCGAGCGTGCCGACCAGGGCGGCTACGACACCGTCGTCATGGGGGCCAGCTTCCGTACGCCGGAGCAAGTCCTCGCCCTCGCCGGCTGTCATCGGCTGACGATCTCCCCTGCATTGCTGGAAACGCTCGAGGCGCGCGAAGGTAATGTCGAGCCCAAGGTGCGCTTCACGCACCCCGAGGCACAACCCGCCAAGCCCCTCGGGGAAAGCGCCTTCCGCTGGCAGCACAATCAAGATCCCATGGCCATCGATAAACTGGCCGAAGGCATCCGGCGCTTCGCCGACGATCAGGCCTGCCTCGAGGACTTGATCGCCGACCGGCTCGCTAACTGATTCACCGCTCATGGAGGAGACCCCCATGCCCTCTCGCTTCACGCTGGCCAACGCCATTCGCGCCCTTTCGATGGATGCCGTGCAGGCCGCCAATTCCGGCCACCCCGGCGCGCCGATGGGCATGGCCGATATCGCCGAAGTGCTATGGAACGACCATCTAAAGCACAACCCCGGCAACCCGACCTGGCCCGACCGCGACCGTTTCGTGCTCTCCAACGGGCATGGCTCGATGCTGTTGTATTCGCTGTTGCATCTCAGCGGTTACGATCTGGCCATCGACGACATCAAGCAATTCCGCCAGCTCCATTCGCGCACGCCCGGGCATCCCGAGCTCGGCTATACACCCGGGGTCGAGACCACCACCGGCCCGTTGGGTCAGGGGCTCGCCAACGCCGTGGGCCTGGCGCTGGCCGAACGTACCCTGGCCGCGCAATACAATCGCCCAGGACATGACATCGTCGACCATCGCACTTGGTGCTTCGTCGGCGACGGCTGCCTGATGGAAGGCATCAGCCACGAAGCCTGCTCGCTGGCAGGTACCCAGGGCCTCGGTAAGCTGACCGTCATCTACGACGATAACGGCATCTCCATCGACGGCGAGGTCGCGGGATGGTTCACCGACGACACCGCCAAGCGCTTCGAGGCCTACGGCTGGCAGGTCATCGCCGACGTCGACGGGCACGACCCCGCCGCCATCGAAGACGCCATCACCGCTGCCACGCAACACGCTCAGCGCCCGACCTTGATCATCTGCAAGACGGTCATCGGCTTCGGCGCGCCCAACAAACAGGGCACCGGCGCCTGTCATGGCGCCGCCCTGGGCGAGGATGAAGTCGCCGCCGCGCGCCAGCGCCTCGACTGGTCGCATCCGCCGTTTCACGTGCCCGCCGACATCTACGCAGGGTGGAACGCCGACACAGCCGGCCAGCAAGCCGAGGCCGAGTGGCGCCAACGCTTCGCGCGCTACGCCGAGGCCTATCCCGAGCTCGCCGAAGAACTCGAGCGCCGCTGGCGTGGCGAGCTACCCGGCGATCTGGGCGGCAGCGCCCTGATCGAAGAGGCCCAGCAAGCCTGCGACACGCTCGCCTCGCGCAAGGCCTCGCTGGGCGTGCTCAATCGTCTGGGGCCCAAGCTGCCGGAACTACTCGGCGGCAGTGCCGATCTCGCGCCGTCGAACCTGACGTTCTGGGAGGGAGCACGCGTACTCTCCGCGCAGTCTCCCGAGGGCAACTACCTGCATTACGGTGTCCGTGAGTTCGCCATGGGCGCCATCATGAACGGCATCAGCATGCACGGCGGCTTCATTCCCTACGGGGCGACATTCCTCACCTTCATGGAGTACATGCACAACGCCGTGCGCATGGCCGCCATCGCGCGGCGCCAGGTGATCTTCGTCTACACCCACGACTCCATCGGCCTGGGCGAAGACGGCCCTACGCACCAGCCCATCGAACAGCTCAATGCGCTACGCATCACGCCCAACTTGGCAACGTGGCGCCCTTGCGATGCCACCGAAACCAGCATGGCCTGGCTGGCGGCGCTCAAGCGCCAGGACGGCCCCACGGCCCTGGTCTTCTCGCGCCAGGGGCTCCCCGGGCAAGCACGCGATGTCGCGCAGCTCGCGGCTATCGAACGCGGCGGTTATGTGCTCTACGACAGCGACGCCTCGCCCGAGCTGATTCTCATCGCCACCGGTTCGGAAGTGGGCCTGGCCATGGAGGCCGCCACCCGGCTCAACGCCCAGGGGCGGCAGGTCCGCGTCGTCTCGATGCCCTGCGCCAGCGCCTTCGATGCCCAAGACGCCGATTACCAGGAGACGGTGCTTCCACCCACAGTGACACGTCGCCTCGCCATCGAAGCCTCGCATCCCGACTACTGGCGCAAGTACGTCGGCCCTCGCGGCAGCGTGATCGGCATGACCGGCTACGGGGAATCGGGCAAGGCCGAGGACTTGTTCCGCCACTTCGGCTTCACCGTCGAGAACGTGGTCGACACGGCCCGCGCCTTGCTCGACTGACCCACTTGGCGACATGACCGCCAAGGTCATGTCGCCGCCCCCCTTGATTCTCTCCTTCAGCATCGCCAAAACAAGTAGTGAGGCACGCAGGATGGCTGCCTCGGGAAGATTCGTCACCGACGATCCCGTTAAGGAGGATGATATGAGCCGCAAGACCCTCACCGCCGTCAATCCCGCCAATGATCAAGTGCTCGGCGAGCACGAGATGCTCGACGATGACCAGTTGGCCGAAAAGCTCGACCAAGCCCGCGAAGGCTATGCCGAATTCCGTCACCTGCCGCTGGCCGACCGCAGCCGCCGGCTAACGGCACTGGCCGATTTGATCGACCAGCACCAACGCGAAATGGCTGAGATCATCGCCCATGAAATGGGCAAGCCATTCCACCAGGGGATTGCCGAGACACAGATTTCCTCGGCCATCGTGCGCTTCTACGCCGACAACCTGGAATCCCTGCTCGAGCCTCAGTCACGCCAGGTAGAAGGCGCGCAGAAGGCCGAGATCGTCCACGACCCGATGGGCGCCGTGCTCGGCGTGATGCCGTGGAACTATCCGCTTTATCAAGTGGTGCGTTTCGCCGCGCCCAACCTGGCGGGTGGCAACGTCTGCCTGCTCAAGCACGCTTCCAACGTGCCGGGCTGTGCCAAATACATCACCAAGCTGTTTCATGACGCCGGCTTCAAGGAAGGCACCTTCACCTGGCTGCCAGTCGGCTCCGACAAGGTCGAGGGCATCGTTCACGATCCGCTCGTCTGCGGCGTCACGCTGACCGGCAGCGAGGAAGCCGGTCGCGCCGTGGCCAAGATCGCCGGCGACGCCATCAAGCCCAGCGTGCTCGAACTTGGCGGCATCGACCCGCTGATCGTGCTCGACGACGCCGATGTCGACAAGGCAGTGGAACTGGCCGTGAATGGCCGCTTCGACAATACCGGGCAAAGCTGCGCCGCGTCCAAGCGCCTGATCGTCGAACGCCCGATGCTGGAGCGCTTTACCGAGCGCCTCATCGACCGTGTTCAGAAGATGAGCATCGGCGACCCCATGGACGGCGACACCGAGGTCGGCCCCATGTCGCGCAAGGATCTGCGTGACGATATACACGACCAAGTACAGCGCGCGATCAAGGGCGGGGCGCAGCTCGAAACCGGCGGTGAGATTCTCGACCGTCCCGGCGCCTGGTACGCGCCGACCGTGCTGACCAACGTGGCGCCCGGCAACCCGGCCTTCGACGAGGAACTGTTCGGCCCGGTGGCCTCGGTCATCGTCGCCGACGACGCCGAGCACGCCATCGAGCTGGCCAACAACTGCCGCTATGGACTGGGCGGCACCGTGGTCGGCCAGGACGTAAAACGCGCCGAGCAAGTCGCACGCCGACTCGAAGTCGGCATGAGCTTCGTCAACCGGCCCACCACGCCCTTCGCCGAACTGCCCTTCGGCGGCGTCAAGGAAAGTGGCTACGGCCGCGAGCAGAGCGAATACGGCTTTGGCGCCTTCCTCAACGTGCGCACGGTCTATATCGCTAAGTAAGCGAGCCGTCAACGCCCCAACGTAAGCGCCCCCGCCCAATGATTGGGCGGGGGCGCTTCGTTGTTGGGCACCTTTATGTTCCGTAACTAGAAGTTGTAGTTGACGAAACCGCCTGCATAAGCCTGGGTCGCATCGCCGATATCGTCGACGATGGGGCTGTCCTTGGCATCGCCGGTCAGGCGTGACACACCCACCATTCCTGTGACGGACCATGTTCGCGTGAGGTAATAGCTCAGACTGGCATCGGCGCCGACCTTGAAATACCCCTCGCTCGGCGAATAGGCATCCAGCCCCGAACGTTGGCTTTCCCGCGAGGAGATGCCGAACATATCCTCGGCCCAGGACTCGCTCCCATAAGCAACGCTTGGCCCCAGCGAGACAGACAGCCGCTGGGTCAAGCGTGAACGCCAATGCGCCTTGGCCTTGGCGTGATAGCCGTCCACGTCCCCACTGACGGGGGCTTCCACCGCCGCGCTGTATAACCAATGGCCCTCGGTATACTCGGCTCGCAGCCCGGCCGTGACGCCGCCATCGACCTTATCCAGACGATGCAGATCGTCTTCGTCATCGCGCCCGAGGGTATAACCGAGAAACGGCGACACCTTCCAGCCATCCCGATTGATGACGTTCCACCCCACACCATCACGCGCGTTGATATACACGCTATCGCCATAGGCCAGGTCGACAGACGGCCACACGGAGGTTTCATAATCGTCGCTCCCCAGATAATCGGGAGAGTAAATCGCCCCCGTGCCCAGGCTCCCCTGCCAGCCGCTTTCCTGTGCCTGACTGGGCACCGCCACTGCCATCAGCGGCAGCCCAACGGCCAGCGCTGCGTATCGATATCTTGCCTGCATAGTGCCGACTCCCTGAATTCCATTGCATAACCATCGAGTATAGTCGCGTGAATCACTGCGAATGCGTACTCGCCTAAGTCTTTACATACAATATCGAAGGTATCTGTGCTATGCCAGTCCGCTATTGCCAAATAATTGTTAGCAAGCTACATTCTTGCCATCATTCGCTTCAGGAACGTTTTTATGGCATCCCCCAAGCTGTTTACGCCGCTCACGCTCGGCGAGCTCGAACTGGCCAATCGCATCGTCATTTCACCGATGTGCCAATACTCCGCCGACGCTAACGGCAGCATGACCGACTGGCACACCATCCATCTCGGTAATCTGGCGCTCTCCGGCGCAGGGCTGTTGATCGTCGAGGCCTCCGCCGTCGCGCCGGAAGGACGCATCACCTCCGGCGATGTGGGGCTTTATTCGGACGATAACGAGCAGGCAATGGCGCGTGTACTCGAGTCGATTCGTGCCCATTCGCCGATGCCGGTCGGCATCCAGTTGGGTCACGCGGGTCGCAAGGCGTCCTGCCAGGCGCCCTGGGAGGGCGGCGCGCAGCTCAGCCTCGAAGAAGGCGGCTGGCAGACCGTGGCGCCTTCCGCCATCGCGTATCAGGACGGGCAGCGTCCGCCACAGGCGATGAGCCTTGCTGATATCGAACAGCTCAAGGCGAACTTCGTCGCCTCGGCCCAGCGCGCCGAGCGTCTCGGTTTCGAGCTAATCGAACTGCACGCGGCACATGGCTATCTATTGCATGAATTCTTGTCGCTGCTTTCGAATCAGCGCGACGACAAGTACGGCGGTAGTCTGGAAAACCGCATGCGAATCGTGCTGGAGATCTTCGATGCCGTGCGTGAGGTGTTCCCGGACGACAAGCCAGTGGGTATCCGCATCTCCGGAAGCGACTGGGTCGAAGGCGGCTGGGATCTGGAGCAGAGCGTCGAATTGGCCAAGGCACTCGACGCCCGTGGCTGCAGCTTCATCGACTGCTCCGGCGGCGGTCTCGATCCGCGCCAAACGCTCGATGTCGGCCCCAACTATCAGGTGCCGTTCGCTCGTCGCATGAAGCAGGAGGTCGCCATGTCGGTGATCGCGGTGGGACTGATCACCGAGCCGGAACAGGCCGAAGGCATCGTGTTCAGCGGTGAGGCGGACGCTGTCGCCCTGGCCCGCGGCATGCTCTATGACCCGCGCTGGCCGTGGCACGCCGCCGCCCAGCTCGGCGCCAGCGTCCACGCCCCGAAGCAGTATCTGCGTAGCCAGCCGCATACGCTCAAGCAGCTATTCGGTTAACGCGACATTTACGCGCCGTAGGCGTGTTGAGGCGGCCCGCCCCGTTGCAACGAAGCGGGCCGCTTGTTTTCAAGCTCGACCTCAATACCTCACCGTTACCACATCACAAACTAGAACGGATACTGGCGCGGCTCGTGCTGTAGCGTGATCCAGCTTTTCCAAGACGCGTATGAATCTATGAATTCATCCGCACCACAGGCTTGATGGCCTTGCCGGACTTGGAATCCGAAAACGCGTCTTCCAATGCATCGAACTCATAAAACGTAATGAGCTTATCGAAGGGAAATTGCCCCTGGCGGTAGTATTCGATGAGCTGGGGGATAAACACCTTGGGCACCGAATCTCCCTCGATAACGCCCGTCATGGTCTTACCTTCCGCCATCAGGTCATTGTGAACATCCAACGTGACTTCCGGCGTCACACCCACGATGGCCAGCTGCCCCAGGGGACGCAACGCATGCAGCCCCTGACGCACGACCTGCGGCACGCCGGTCGTTTCGACAGCGTAGTGCGCGCCCGCGCCGGTCACGGCGCGAATCTCTTCCACTACGTCCACCTGGCTGCCGTTGAAAACGTGCGTGGCCCCTAACTCCTTGGCGAGGGCCAAGCGGTTATCGTGTACGTCGACGGCGATGATCCGTGAACAACCGGCGATACGCGCCGCCATGATGGCGCTCAGCCCAACCGCGCCGCAGCCGTAGACCACCAGGCTGCTGCCAAACGCTGGTTTGAGGCGGTTGAAGACCGTGCCGCTCCCCGTCTGGATACCACAGCCCAATGGGGCTAGTAAGCCCAGATCGAGGTCGGCATCCACCTTGACCGCGTTGCGCTCATGAACCACCGCGTGAGAACCGAACGACGACTGCCCAAAGAAGGTGGAGACCTCTTCGTCCCCATGGTGCAGATAGCAAGCCCCATTCTCGGCACGACCACCGAAGTTCAATTCATTCATGCGCATACAAGCACTCGGATACCCGGTCAGACAGTGCTCGCATCCACCGCAATGGGCGAAAGACAGGACGACATGATCCCCCGGCGCAAACGCCGTGACTTCGCTGCCCACGGCCTCGACGATGCCCGCACCCTCGTGGCCTAGCACCACAGGGAATGGCGTCAGCCCCATCTCGCGCGCCACGGCATCCGTGTGGCATACACCCGTGGCCACGATCCGCAAGCGCAGCTCATTGGCTCCCGGCTCGGTCAATGCCAAGGTTTCCACAGAGAAAGGTTCGCCCTTGCCTCGGGTAACGGCCGCTTTGATTTGCATGGAAGGTTCCCCACAACAGTTCGGTGAATGCCCCTCGCCATCCTGTGGTGGAGGCGCATGATCACCAGGCCACGATACGGCCCGGTGGTATCGTCATTACCGCATGCAAACTAGAACGGATACTGGCGCGGCTCGTGCTGTAGCGTGATCCAGTGTTCGGTGGTGAATTCATCGATCGCCCAGTCACCGTTGAAGCGGCCTAGGCCGGAGTTCTTTTCACCGCCGAACGGCGCATGCGGTTCGTCGTTCACAGGAATATCGTTGACGTGGGTCATGCCCGCCTTGATGTTCTGCGCAAAGCGCACGCCGCGCTCCAGATTCTGGGTAAAGACCGCGCTGGAGAGGCCAAACTCGGTGCGATTGGCCAGTTCCAGCGCATGCGCTTCATCGCGCGCTGACTGAATGCCCACCAACGGCCCGAAGATTTCTTCCTCGGCGATTTCCATGTCTGCCGTGACATCGCCGAACACATGCGGGGGAAGCACGTTGCCTTGTGCCTCGCCGCCGGTCAGCAGCTTGGCCCCTTCGGCCTGTGCCTTGGCGATCTTGGTCTGGAGTCCATCCAACTGCTTGGCATTGATGATCGGTCCCACGGCGGTCTCGGCATCGGCGGGATCACCGTAGCGCAGCGCCTTGACGCGTTCGACGAAGCGCGCCGTGAACGCCTCCAGCAGCGGTGCCTCGACGATGATGCGGTTGATCGCCATGCAGATCTGCCCCTGGTGCAGGAACTTGCCCATCACCGCCGCATCGACCGCCTGCTCGACATCGGCATCCGCCAGCACCACGAAAGGGCTGTTACCGCCCAGCTCCAGCGCGACATGCTTGAGATGCTTGCCGCCGCTGGCCAAGCGCCCGATGTTGAGGCCCACCGGCGTCGACCCAGTGAAGGTGATCAACGATGGCACGGGATGTTCAACGAAGGCGTCACCGATCTCGGAACCGGCACCGACGAGGACGCTCAACACCCCTGCCGGCAGCCCGGCTTCTTCAAAGATGCGCGCCAACAGCAGTCCCCCGGTAATGGGCGTGTCGCTCGCCGGCTTGATGACCACCGCGTTACCTAACGCCAACGCCGGCGAGACCGAGCGCGCGCTCAGGTTGAGCGGAAAGTTCCAGGGGCTGATGACGCCCACCACGCCCAACGGCGCCCGATAGACACGGCTTTCCTTGCCGGGGATGTCCGAGGGCAGAATACGCCCATGCGCCCGCGTCGGCATGCTGGCCGCTTCCTGAGTGATCGCCCGCGCCGCGCCCCATTCGATCTGCGCCTTGATGCGGGTACTGCCGGATTCACGGATGATCCAGTCGATGATCTCGTCACGGCGCTCATCGAAAATCGTCACCGCACGGCGCATGACATCGCCGCGGGCGTTGGGCCCCATCGCCGCCCATTCGGCCTGGGCCACCTGGGCTTGGCGGTAAGCATCGTCCAGGTCCTGCCGATCGGCCATGGCCAACTCGAGCAATGTCTCCCCGGAATACGGATTGGTCACGCTCAGACGACGCTCGGCGCGGCCTTGCCGCCATTTTCCCGCGATCGGCTGGGTATCCTGGCCGGCAAACAACGGTGCTTGTGTCATGTCTCTCACCTCAATCGACGTACGAAGACGCAACCTCGCTGGGTCGCGTCGCTGTCATGCGAGACTAGCCGGGTATTTAATACGCAGACTAATAGTAATACCCAATGGCCTCGATACGTGATGATTGCGCCGCCATACCCGCCTAGTCCTCCAGCGGTTCGTAGGGCAACCCCACGTAGTTCTCGGCGATGGTGGTCAGACCTGCCTCGGAGCCGGTGACATAGTCCAATTCGGCTTGCTGCATACGGGCGCCGAAATCCTCTTCCTCGGAGAACTTGTGGAGGATCGAGGTCATCCACCACGAGAAACGTTCGGCCTTCCAGACACGCTTGAGGCAGGTCTGGGAGTAACGCGGCACCAGGTCGGTACGGCCTTCGCGATACACCTTGAGCATCAGCCGGTACAGCGTATTGACGTCGCTGGCCGCCAGGTTGAGTCCCTTGGCGCCCGTCGGCGGCACGATATGCGCGGCATCGCCGACCAGGAACAGGCGGCCGTATTGCATGGGCTCGACCACGAAGCTGCGCAACGGCGCGATGCTCTTTTCCAGAGAGGGCCCCGTCACCAGGTTGGCGGCAACGTCCTCGGGGAGACGACGCCGGAGTTCGTCCCAGAAGCGTTCGTCCGACCAGTCCTCGACCTTTTCTTCCAGCGGTACCTGCACGTAATAGCGGCTACGTGTCTGGGAGCGCATGCTGCATAGAGCGAATCCCCGCTCGTGGCGGGCATAGATCAACTCGTCGGAGACCGGCGGCGTGTCAGAGAGCAACCCCAGCCAGCCAAACGGATAGACGCGCTCGAACGTCTTCAGTCGTTCGGCGGGTATCGACTGGCGCGAGACACCGTGGAATCCGTCGCAGCCCGCGATATAGTCACAATCTAGCCGCCGCGTTTCGCCGCTCTGCTCGAAGGTTACGTAGGGGGCGTCACTATCGAGATCGTGGGGCTGCACGTTATCCACTTCATAGAGGGTCTGACCGCCCTCGGCCTCGCGCGCTTCCATCAGGTCACGCGTCACTTCGGTCTGACCGTAGACCATAACCTGCTTGCCGCCGGTATGCGCCGCCAGGTCGACACGTACCCGGCGATTGTCGAAGGCTAGCTCGACGCCATCGTGCGGCAAGCCTTCTTTGTCCATGCGGCGGTCGACACCGGCTTCGCGCAGCAGATCGACCATGCCCTGCTCGAGCACACCGGCACGAATGCGGCTCAAGACGTATTCGCCGCTGCGCCGCTCGAGGATGACGTTGTCGATTCCCGCGCGCTGCAGCAATTGCCCCAACAGCAGCCCCGACGGCCCGGCACCGATGATCGCGACTTGGGTTTTCATGGTGATCTCCTCTTATTCGGCGCTGAGCGTTGCTCAGTCATCGAGTTGCATTTTTCACCGATAAAAAGCCACGAATAAGACAAAATCCCCGGATGAATTTATACTTTCCCAAGATCAGTACGTAACTTTGGTCGAAGTATCGACCTTCGTCGAACAGGAAAAAGGGCATGACGACACGGCAACAAGGTGCCATCCCGGTCTTTCAACTCTATGGCGAAACGCATCAATGGCCGACGCCGGACCTGCTGCACTGTGAATCCATCGCCGAACGCAGCCGTCTGCATGACTGGCATATACGTCCGCACCGCCATGCCGACCTGGTGCATGTCCTGCATATTGCCCATGGTGAAGTCCGCTTGACCTTCGATGACGATGTGCAGCGCGTCCAGGGGCCACTGCTGATCGTCGTCCCCGCGATGACGGTGCATGCGTTTCGCTTCTCGCACGATGTCGATGGCCACATCATCACCCTGGCGATGCCGCTGGCGACCCATATCGCCGATACGTTGCATCCCCAGGGCCAGGTGCTGGCGCGTGCGGGGTTTTATCCATTGGCCGAACAGGCCGAACGCGCCCCCATCGCCACGCTCGTTGCCCAGCTCGATGCCGAGTACCGCCAGCCGGCCGAAGGGCGCGATGCCTTGCTCGAGGCCTTGCTCAACAGTTTGCTGGTTCTTGCCTCACGGCGTGCCACGCGTCGCCAGGCCCGCCGTTCGCGTCATCATGAACGCGGCGAGGCACACCTCGCCCGCTTTCAACAGCTCATCGAAGCGCACTACCACCAGCAGCCCAGCATTCCCGAACTCGCCGAGCATCTAGGCATCAGCAGCGCGCACCTCAGCGCGGTCTGCCAACGGCTGGCGGGGCGCAGCGCCCAGCAATTGCTGCACGAGCGGGTGCTTCTCGAGGCGAAGCGTCACCTGACCTACACCAACATGACCATCGGTCAGGTCGCTGAAAGGCTGGGCTTCAAGGAACCGGCCTATTTCACGCGCTTTTTCAAACGCCACGTCGCCTGCTCACCGAAGGAATTCCGCCAACGTCAGCCATAGCCTCACCAGCGCTTTGGATCCAAAAACGTCATGTCGTCTCCGACGTGCGCCCCACCTCCCCCAAACCGAAGAGTGTGCCGTAACGCAGTCCGATATAGGCATGCTCGCGCATCAGCATCTCGGCCCGCGCCCCTTCACCGCGCGACAAGGCCTGAAATACCAACTGATGTTGAGCGTGCGCCATGCGCAGTTTTCCGTACTCCCGGTCCAGTGCCGCATCGTCGATGACGATCGAGTCGGCCGAGGCGAAGGGCAGATGGTCGTTACGGGCAATCGCATCGTGGATGACGCGGCTGCCGGTCGCGCCGACGATGGCACGGTGAAATTCCTGATTGAGTGTCGCCCAGACCTCGATATCCGCCTTGACCAGATGCCCTTTTTCCAGCAACGCCTCGCCCCGCGACAAGCAGTCCCGCAGCTGCGCGCCGACCTCCTCGGTCACGCCCTGCTCCGCCAGGCGCCGCGCCGCCAAACCCTCGAGGGCACCGCGCACTTCCACCGCACAGAGCACGTCTTCTTCCGAGAATTGGCGCACCACATAGCCGCGCGTCCCGGTCTTCTGCAGCAGCCCCTCTTGCTCGAGCGTACGAAAGGCCAGGCGCACCGGCATGCGCGAGACCTGAAGCCGCTCGGCGACATGCAGCTCCTTGAGGCGTTCGCCAGGGGCGTAGACCCCTTCGCTGATGAGCTTGCGCAGACTGGCGATGACATTAAGGCGACCATTTTTTTCCGATTTTTCCGGCATCTACGCGCTCCTATCGATGGCTCGCTCTTTGGATCCAACTAAAGGATAACTTGACGGAAGGTAGGCCAAAAACCTTTACTTTGGATCCAAAGAATAACAATTCCCTACCCATAATGAGGAGAGAGATTACCATGTTCCCCAAGAATACTTGGTACGTGGCCTGCATGCCGGATGAAGTCGAAGACAAGCCGCTGGGCCGCACTATCTGCAACGAACAAATCGTCTTCTTCCGCGCTGAAGGTGGCCAAATCGCCGCCGTGGAAGACTTCTGTCCTCACCGTGGCGCCCCGTTGTCCCTGGGCTTCGTGCGTGACGGTCAACTGGTATGCGGTTACCACGGCCTGGAGATGGGCTGCGAAGGCAAATGCTCCAGCATGCCCGGACAACGTGTGCGAGGCTTCCCCAGCATTCATGCCTATCCCGTCGTCGAGCGGCATGGCTTTATCTGGGTCTGGCCCGGCGATGCCGAGCAAGCCGACCCCGACCAGATCCCCGAGCTGCATTGGGCCAACGACCCTGAGTGGGCCTATGGCGGCGGCCTTTACCACATCAACTGCGATTATCGACTGATGATCGACAATCTCATGGACCTGACCCATGAGACCTACGTGCATGCCTCCAGCATCGGCCAGCCCGAAATCGAAGAATCCGCGCCGGAAACCAAGGTCAACGGCGATGAAGTGCTGACCATTCGTCACATGGAAAACATCACCGCACCGCCGTTCTGGCAATCCGCGCTGCGTGGCAACAACCTCGCCGACGACGTGCCCGTGGATCGCTGGCAGATCTGCCGCTTCACGCCCCCCAGCCACATTCTGATCGAAGTGGGTGTCGCGCACGCCGGCAAGGGTGGCTACGACGCTCCGGCCGATGCCAAGGCGTCGAGCATCGTGGTCGACTTCATCACGCCGGAAACCGAGACCTCGATCTGGTACTTCTGGGGCATGGCGCGCAACTTCAATCCGCAGGACGAGGCCCTGACCGAAAAGATCCGCGAAGGCCAGGGGCAGATCTTCTCCGAAGACCTGGAGATGCTCGAATCCCAACAACGCAATCTGCTCCGTTATCCGGAACGGCGCTTGCTGATGCTCAACATCGACGGTGGCGGCGTCCAGGCACGTCGCGTCATCGACCGAATCCTCAAGGCAGAAGCAGAGAACGCGCAGCCGCAACAGCAGGCCGCCACCGCCAGTTGATGGATCTTGCATAACGAAAGGATCGGCGCGCGCCGGTCCTTTCCCGGTTCGCCGTTTACCCGGCAGTAGGTCATCCCATGAACGATAGTACGCTGTCTCTGTTCGTCAGAGTCTCTCAAAAGCACCTGGAAGCCGAGGACATCGTCAGCTACGAGTTGGCCGACCCTCACGGGCGCCCGTTGCCTGCTTTCAGTGCCGGCGCGCATGTCGATGTGCGCGTCAAGGAAGGCGTGATTCGCCAATATTCGCTGTGCGGCCACCCCGAGGAGCGCGATCGCTACTTCATCGGCGTATTGCGCGAACCCAGCTCTCGCGGCGGCTCGGTCGCCATGCACGATGAGATCGAGGAAGGCGATCTCCTGCAGATCAGCGCACCCAAGAACCACTTCCCTCTCGAACCTGCCAAGCGTTCGGTTCTGTTCGCCGGCGGCATCGGTGTCACGCCTATCCTGTGCATGGCAGAGCGCCTGTCACACACTCAGGCACAGTTCGATATGCATTATTGCTCACGCTCGCGCGAACGCATGGCCTTCGTCGACCGACTCGAGCAATCCGCTTACGCCGATCACGTGCATTTTTATTACGACGATGCGCCCGAGGCCGGCAAGCTGGATGTCGCAACCGTCGCCGGTGAGCCGGACGATGAGACACATATTTATGTCTGTGGCCCCAGCGGCTTCATCGATCACGTCATGTCGACCTGCAAGGCGCAGGGCTGGCCGTCGTCACAATTGCATACCGAGTATTTCAGTGGTGTGGAGACGACCTCCGAAGACGACGAAAGCTTCGACGTGAAAATCGCCAGCAGCGGCGCGACCTTCTCGATACCCAAGGACAAGAGCGTCTATGAGGTACTGAGCGAAAACGGTGTCGAGATCATGGTCTCCTGCGAACAGGGCGTCTGCGGCACTTGCCTGACACGCGTTCTGGAGGGAGAGCCGGATCATCGCGACCTCTACCTCGACGACGACGAACACGCCGCCAACGACCAGTTCACGCCGTGCTGCTCCCGCGCCAAGAGCAAGACGTTAGTGCTGGACTTGTAAGACGCCCTACCCGACCCACCGCTTGCGGCGCCCCAACGGCAGATCTTGGGGCGCCGTCATCTTGAACCGACAGTCCAGATGATTGAGCGATACTCAGGCTCACGCTGGCTTCCCCGCCCGACCGAACATCACCTCTTTCTGAAGAATCACCTCTTGGTCTCATAAACAAATTGGTAATGTCTCAAAATACGAGATTATTACACAATTGAAAGTCCTAGCATGGCATAAGCCGTTTGCGAAGGTCTTAGGAGGCAACATGAGTTATTTCAAAACAAAAACTGTCGCTTTTGCGGCGCTTCTCCTGTTCGCGTCGGCGACGCAGGCACAGCAACTGGGCATCGGTACGATGGGCCAGGGCACCAGCGGGTATTCCATGGGCGCCGCGATTGCGCGCGTTCTATCGGAAAACGGCATTGACGCACTGGTGCAACCCAGTGCGGGTACCAGCTCTTACCTACCTCTGATCGATATGGGGGAGCTTGACCTCGGCATTGCCAATGCCATCGAGGTCAGCGACGCGGTTTCTGGAAACGGATACTTCGAAGGGCACGCTCTAGAAAATATTGCGCCGGCCGCGCGACTCTATCCGTTTCGGGTGGGGGTCTTCGTTCGGGACGATAGCGGTATACAGACGGTTGCTGACCTGGCCGGGCATTCCGTCACCTATGGTTTCACCAGCCAAGCCACGATGAATCGCGTGCTAGACGCGATACTCGCCGCTGGCGGGCTCGAGCCGTCCGACATCGAACAAGTCATGGTGCCTAATATCGTGCGCGGGGTTAACGCTTTCGTAACGGGCCAAGCCGATGGCGCCTTCTTCGCCGCAGGGTCCGGCAAGGTGACGGAAGCTGACGCCTCTGTGGGTGGCATCCATTTCCTCCCTTTGCCTGAAAGCGACGAGGCGGAAGCGCGCCTTCAAGACGTCATTCCCCAAGCCTACGTGGATAACATCGAGCCACGTGAAGGCCTAACGGGCATTGATGACCCCATGCCAATGATGGCCTATGACTACATGCTAGTGGTAGGGACTCACGTCCCTGATGAAGAAGTCGCACGTATCGTCACGATCCTCCGCGACAACAAGCAGGCGCTTGTCGACTCCTTCGGTGCATTCCAGGACATGGACCCCGACGCCATGTATGTCGATATCGGCGTGCCCTACCACCCCGGCGCACTCAACGTATTGAACACCGAAGAAAAAACTGACAATTAAGACGCGCATACCCACGGGCATGGCAACTGGCGTGTCCGTGGGAGATTTTAACCATTTCCGTGCCCACACCGCGCGATCTTAACCTCGCCAATTTCCGATTGATGGATACAGCCATGACTACCTCGTCTCCAGGCACTCCGCGGCAACCTACTTCCTATGGCCTGCTGACGATGACGCTGGCCACGATCATGACCCTCTGTGCCATTCTTCAAGCGCTCGATGTCCCACAGTTACTGGGGCTCAGCCTTTATACCGAACAGTATCTGGCCGCGATCCTCGCCTTCGCGCTCGGCATGACCTTCCTCGTGGCTCCCCGCTTCACCGGGCTGCTTCGTTTCCTCGATCCGCTCCTGGCACTGGCAGGCTTTTGTGCCGCGGGCTATATCGCCCTGAGCTATCCCACGATCGTCAATGAATTAGTCTATCGGCCCGTGGACGGTCTGATCGTCAGCCTCGTCATCGGCTTGCTGACGATCGAGGCCGTGCGCCGGCTGACCGGACCAGGACTGACCATCATCGTTGTTCTGTTCTTAGCCTATGGCCTCGTCGGTTACCTGCTCCCCTTCGGGATGACGCGACAAATCCTATGGGACCGGCTTGCGATCTATGTGGTCATGGATACCAACGGTCTGATCGGCTTACCACTGATGGTGACGGCCAGCATGGTGTTTTCGTTCATCTTCCTCGGCCAGCTTCTCGTCAGTTCCGGCGGTAGCGCGTTCTTCAACGACTTGGCTCTGGCGTTGGTAGGGCGTTCCAGAGGTGGAGCCGCAAAGATTGCAGTGGTTTCATCTTTTCTGTTCGGCAGCGTCTCGGGCAGCGCCGTCGCCAATGTGGCGGCGTCGGGCGGCGTCACCCTGCCGCTAATGCGCCGAGCAGGATACCAACCCCACATGGCCGCCGCCATCGAAGCCCTGTCGTCTACCGGCGGGCAGCTTGCACCGCCGATCATGGGGGCAGCTGCCTTCTTGATGGCCGAGTTTCTCCAGATCTCTTTCGCCACCGTGATCTTGGCTGCGGTAATCCCTTCACTACTCTATTACCTGGCGATCTTCTTCTACATCGATGCCCACGCCGCATCGAACGGCATGTCATTGCCCGACGACGTGGAAATTCGCCCGCTGCGGCACGTCTTAGCGGACGGTTGGCAGTTCGTCGCCCCCTTCGTCATCCTCATCTTCGGTCTCTTCGGCCTGAACTGGCGCCCGGAACTTGCCGCGCTCGCGGCCGCTCTGGCATTGGCCGTTTTAGCGCTGTTCCTGCCCTATCGTGGTAAACGCAGCCGCCTGGGCGACCTGCTGCGCGCCTTTCCCGACGCGGGCAAGGGCATGATCGAGATCGTTATCATCGCTTCTGCCGCCGGGATGGTCATTGGCGTCCTGAACATCTCGGGCCTGGCGTTCTCCCTGACGCTGAACCTGGTGGCGATGGCGGAAGGTAGCCTGATGTTGTTGCTGCTTATCTCGGCACTTGTCAGTGTCGTGCTGGGCATGGGCATGCCCACCGTCGGGGTCTACGTGCTTCTGGCCAGCCTGATAGGCCCCGCACTCGTGCGTGCCGGGATTGAACCCATCGCGGCGCACATGTTCCTGCTCTACTTCGGCATGCTGTCGATGATCACGCCCCCCGTCGCTTTGGCGAGCTTTACCGCTGCGACCATGGCCGGTGCCGAAGTGATGAAAACCGGTTGGCAAGCGTTTCGCATGGGCTGGGTGGCCTACCTAATCCCCTTCGTCATGGTGTTTGAGCCGGGGCTGGTCATGCAGGCCGATCCTATCGACATCATATGGCAACTCGTCGGGGCCCTGGTGGGAGTCTGGTTCGCGACCGGCGCCATTTACGGTTATCTCACCCGGCACCTCGGCATCGTGGAACGAGTGCTTCTGGGCATGATTGCGTTGGCGGGCATCTTACCGGTTTCGCTGGGCTGGGGTGGCTATCTGGTCAACCTGCTCGCCATCTTCGCAGGCGTGGTTCTCATATTTCGCACTCGGCTAACCCCGAGTCTATCTGGAAGGAGTTGATTGGTGACCGAAGGAAGCGCCTCTTCAAGCCTCATACGGCTGATGTCGATCCTCGACATTTTCACCGAAACACGTCCGGAATGGTCGTCGGACGACATGATGACCGTGCTCGGTTATCCACGTCCGACGCTCTACCGCTATCTCAAGGTCCTCACCGATTCAGGCATGCTCGCCTCCAATGGGCATGGCATCTATACGCTCGGCCCCAAGATCGTCGAGATGGATCATCTCCTTCGGTTGTCCGACCGCCTTGTCGGTATCGGGCGGCCCGTCGTCGAGGGGCTAACCGAGCAGTTCGCCTGTACCGCCTTTCTCGTGCGTTGGTACCGCAATCGGCTTCTCTGCATGCACTCGGAAACGTCGCTTGAGGCCCCGCTCAGCAGCTACCCACGCGGCCGCGTCATGCCCATGAACCGGGGTGCCATTGCACGCACAATCCTCGCCCACCTGCAATCCCGCAAGGCGCGCAAGATCATCGAATCCTTCGCGCCTGAAAGCCCCGAGGAAGCCCGTAAAGCCTATATCTCCGAGCAAGTCTCAGCGCTGCGCATGGTTCGTCGGAACGGCTACGCCATCGCGTTCGGTGAGGTCACTCCCGGTGTCGTCGGTGTCGCCTCGCCGATTTTCGACGAAGCCGCAGAACCCACCGGCGCGCTGTGCATGACCATGCGTCAGGAAGACTGCCCACGCGAATTACAGGCCCTTACCACGCAGGCAGTCCCGGCCGCCGCCAACAGCATCACCGTATCGCTGCGACAAGCCCGCCGCACCGGCGAGGCCCCATCAAATCTCCCAATTCAAGAGGAAGCTCAGAACCAATGAAAAACAAACAAGATGCGGATGTCATCATTTCAGGCGGTGGACCCGTCGGCATGGGGCTGGCGATAGAGTTGGGTCAGCGCGGCATCACCGTTCTGGTAATCGAAAAACACCCTACGCCACAACGCGTTCCCAAAGGGCAGAACCTGACGCAACGCACGATGGAACATTTCCGCGCCTGGGGCGCCGAATCAGAACTGCGCGCGGCCCGCACCGTACCGGCTAACTTCGGTATTGGCGGCTTGACCAGTTATGGCACGCTATTAGGCGATTACCACTACGACTGGATGAAACGCGAACTCGTCCACTCCTATTACAGCGCCGATAACGAGCGCCTTCCGCAGTACGCCACCGAGGACGTCCTGCGTGCACGGGCAACGTCTCTGGACAGCGTGACGCTGCTGAGCGGGAAGGAGGTGCGTGATGTGCGCGAGGAAGACGAAGGCGTTAACGTCACGGTTCGCGACCGCGCTTCCGGCACAGACAGCGTATTCCGCGCCGCCTATGCTGTCGGGGCGGATGGTAGCCGTTCGGCAGTGCGCGAAGCCGCCGGCCTGACGCAAACCGTTTTCGATCATGATCGCTTGATGGTCCTGCTGGTCTTCCAATCCAATACGCTGCACCGTGCCCTGCTGGACAAGCATCCCGGCAAAAGCTTTTTCAATGTCTTGCATCCAGATCTCCAGGGCTATTGGATGTTCTTCGGGCGCGTCGATTTGGAAGGAGAATTTTTCTTTCACGCACCCGTGCCAGCAGGCGCCGATCCGGAGGCCTTCGATTTTCAAGAGTACATCGAGCGCGCTGTCGGCCAGTCCATCGACATGGATATCCGCCATCGCGGGTTCTGGGATTGTCGTGTCGCCATCGCCGACAGTTACGGCAGCGGACGCACCTTCATTGCGGGGGACGCCGCGCATAACCACCCGCCTTATGGCGGTTACGGCATCAATACAGGCTTCGAGGATGCTCGCAACCTTGGCTGGAAACTCAGCGCGCGCCTCAAAGGCTGGGGTGGCCCCGAGTTGCTGACCTCCTACGATGCCGAACGCCGGCCGGTCTTCTGGTCGACCGCCAAGGACTTCATCGAGAAGTCCATCGAGACCGACCGTGATTTCTTGGCAACCTACGATCCGGCCACGAATCGGGCCGAATTCGAGGCCGTCTGGTCCGCCCGCGCCCACGGTGCCGTCAACGAGGTCGGCGATTTCCAACCCAACTACCGCGGCTCTCGCGTCGTGGCCGGCCTCCGGGACGGTACCGCCAATGCGAAAGGAGCGCATAGCTTTACCGCCCGAGCAGGCTACCACCTCGCACCACGCGCCTTGCCCGAGGGAGGGACGACTCATGATCGTCTCGGCACGGGGTTCTCGCTCATCGCACTCGGGCAATCGAACGCTGCCGCGCGTTTTGCCAATGAAGCGGCCCGGTTGAATATCCCATTGACGGTCATTGAAAGCGCCGCACCAGGAACAGGAGACGAAACGGCCGACTACGCTGCAACGCTCATTCTTGTGCGCCCCGATCAGTTCGTTGCCTGGGCCGGCGACACACTCTCCGATGACTTCGATGCAACCGGCATATTGAAATTGGCGGTCGGCGCCTGAGGGTAGCAATCAGGTGACAGGGAATGCCTTCGGCTTCCCTGTCATGCCTCTAGCTCGCGTCGTCTCCCTCGGCGCTATCAGCCGCGAACCGCCGTGCCAAACCGTCGACGAACTGCTGCTGAGCAAAGCTCAGCCCTCCGCCTCGCCGATAGGTCACGCCAATGCGGCGGCGGTTGTCCGGCAACGTCACCGGCACACGAACCAGCCCCTCCGGCAGCGCCCTGACTTTACGCGGGGAGTAGAGCAATAGCGCCAAGCTCTGACTTTCGCGAACCATGCTTTCGGCCAAATGAAACGTCACTATTTCACATGGCTGAACGGGAGGCACTTGCCCCATACCCTGAAAAAGAGACTCGAAATAAGCACGTATCGGCGTCCCCGTCGGTGCCACGATCCACGTCTGAAGTGCCAAGTCTTCCATCGATACGGGGTGTTGGGCGCAGGCATGATCCGAGCGCGCCAGTACCGTGATTGCTTCTTCGGAAAGCGGTACTTCGACCAGTTCACCGTCCTCATCAACTTCCCGTAACAAGCCGACGACTAGATCGATTTCTCCACGACGAAGCGCATCCGTGAGCATCACATAGCTACCGGTCAACGCGGACAAATGCAATTGGGGATACGCCACCAGTAATTCGCCGAAGACTTGAGTGATCCTCTCCTGCTCACAGAACGGCGTCATCCCTACCGCCACGCGTCCGGTCACTTCCCCGGCCAGGCGATCGAGTCGCTCATTGAGCGGTAGCATCAGGGCACGCAGCCGGTCGCGCAACGCCGACAATCTTTCCGCCACGGGTTCAGCCCTCAGGCCGCCGCCCGTACGTTGAAACAGCGAAACCCCAAGCCTCACAGACAAGGCGCCCAACGTACGACTGACATGCGACTGAGAGGTACTGAGCACCCCGGCCGCCGCGGTAGCCTTTCCCGTCTGTACAACAGCCGATACGCAATCTAGATCCAACCACGTCACATCGAAAGGCAGTGGCAATGCGGTCAGCCCTGCGCCAAGCAATACCTCACGTTCACGTCCCATCTCCGCCACTAGGCGAGCACAATGTTGACGCACGACCTCGCCCTCGGGTGTCGGTTCCGCACCACTCCACCCCCGCTGAAACAAACTTATGGACAACGTTGATTCGGCACGATGAATGGTTCGCGAAAGACTGCTTTGACTGATATTGAGCGCCTGGGCAGCCCGGGAAAGCCCCCGCTGTTCGGCGACCGCCAGGATGGCACGCACCTCACGGATGGAAAGACGGGGTGACACATCATCGTGCGACATTCTCGCGCCTCCTGGTGGCCTGGATTTTCACTATATCAAAAACGCAAAGCGCTATTTCATCTTCGCATGAGACGGCCATGACGCTTTCACCTAACGTCAGTAAGACCTGACTATCTTGGCAACCGAGAGAGGAGACAACATGCCTGGCAAATATAAAACTGCGGTGGTGCTCGAGCGGCGAGAACTGACCGAACATATAAGTGAAATCACTCTCGGTTTGGCCGACGGCTCACCCTTGCCGGCGTCCCGAGCCGGTGCGCATGTCGAGATACGTTTCGGAGGGCAAGACGGTCGATTCCTGCGCCATTATTCGCTCATTGGTCCACTCAGCCCGGTCGATGATCATGAAGCTTTCTGGCGCATCGCGGTTCAACGAGAAAACCGCCGCCGGGGGTCCGATTACATTCATCGACACTTCAGCGCTGGCACTAACGTATTGATCTCTCCCGCGCTCAGCCCCTTTCGCCTGACTTCCGATGATGGCCCTGTCTTGCTTATCGCAGGCGGTATCGGCATTACCGCGATTCTTCCCATGCTGCGCTCCTGCATGATGCGTCAGCGCGATGTCTACATGCTCTATGTCGGGCGCCGTCGTGACGCCATGGCCTATGTCGAGGAAGTCGAAGCGCTGGGTGGCGACGCTGTCACCGTGCATGACGCCACGGCGCTTGGCGGTAGACCCGATCTCGACGCATTGCTCGCTCAACAGCCCACCGATACCACCGCGTATGTATGCGGCCCGCCGGCATTGATCGAGGGCACCCGCCAAGCAGCGCAACGCTTGGGATGGGCGCCGGAACGCGTGCGTCACGAGATATTCAATGCCGCCCACAAGGCCGAGGACCGTGCCGTCACGGTGCAAACCCGAAGCGGTACGCAGATTCCCGTCTCACCCGGCCATACCTTGCTAGAAGCACTCGAAGCGGCCGGTGCCGAGACCTTTTCGGACTGCCGCCGCGGAGAGTGTGGCCTATGCATCACCCCGGTCAGAAACGTCGACACGGACATCGAGCATCGCGACCGTTTTCTCACTCCCGACCAGAAACGTAGTAACCGGCAAATCGCCTTGTGCTGCTCTCGCCCACGTTCGGGATCGATTGAACTCGATATCTGAAAGATAAAAAGATAAAGGAGCTAACTGTCATGACCCATGCTAGCCAAGCGACACCGCTCAACGATGAAGCCATTTTCGACGCCATGCCCATGGAAGAAAGTGGCCAGTTCGCCAACCACGTCACCCCGCTGATCCGCAACTCTTGGTATGTGTGCGCGCGGCGCGATGAAGTGTGCCGCACGCCTATCTCACGCCGCCTGCTCGACACGGACGTAGTCATGTACCGCACCCAAGGTGGCCAACCAGTCGCCATGCATAACCGCTGTCCGCACCGTGCCTTTCCCTTGGTGAAAGGCCGCATAGAGGACGACAGGTTGGTGTGTGGTTATCACGGCATGGAGTTCGAACCCGACGGGCTATGTGCGCACCTGCCCGCGATCTCTCATGTACCTGCCAATGCCTGTGTTCAAACCTACCCCGTCGCCGATCGTGGTCCCTTGACCTGGATCTGGATGGGAGACCCCAACCTGGCCGACGAGGCATTGATTCCCAAGCTGCCCTGGTTGGCCTCGCCCGAGTGGGGCACCGTCACCGGCGACTTTCATATCAAAGCTGACTATGTGTCGATGCATGAAAACCTCATCGACCAGACCCACTTCCCCTTCTTGCATCCGGGCACTGTGGGGACGCCTGAATACGCACGCGCCAGCATGGAAGCTTCCACCGAGGGTGATCAGGTAGCGATCACTCGCCGCCTGGACAACGCGCCACCCCCGGGAATTTACGGTAAACCGGCCGATATCATGCACAAGAATGTCGACCGCACCTCTGAGGCGCGCTTCGCTTCGCCCGCCGTGCATACCGCCCATGCCAAGATTTTCGACCCCCAACCCGACGCCGGCAAACCATCGGTGTATGGCTATTACATCACGCATTGCTTTACGCCCGAGTCCAATCACTCCATCCACTACTGGTGGTTCAATTCCCGGGACTATCGCATTGACGACACAGATATCGACGACTTCCTGAGAGACGCCAGCACGCAAGCGTACTATGAAGATGTCGAGGCACTGGAATGGATCATGGACGTCGTTCTCAGCGACAAGGAAGCCCAACAATTCGAGCTGAGTTTCGCTCCCGACAAGCCCGGCTTGATGGCCAGACGGATCATGCATCGCCTGGCAATGACGGAACGCGGCTGATACATCAGGGCGACGCGTAAAATAAGCGTTTCAACGATAAGGGTGGGACCATCATGATCCCGCCCTTTATATCTTTTGCCTTCAATTCATCATCGTGTCGGGGAGAAATAGCACGATCTCGGGGAAGACGATCAGCAACCCAATGGCCGCAATCATCACCAGCCAGAACGGCATGACACCCTTGAAGATGTCACGTAACGGCACATTGGGTGCCACGGATTTGACGATGAAAACGTTCACGCCCACTGGCGGACTGATGAGCCCCATTTCCAGCGTCAGCACCACAAGCACGCCGAACCAGATCGGGTCGAAGCCCAACTGGGTAATCACGGGAAAGAAGATCGGCATAGTCAACACCAGCATGGCGAAGCCTTCCAGGAAGCACCCAAGCACCAGGTAGCACGCCAGTATCAAGAGCAGAACCCCATAAGGCCCGATATCCAAGTGCATCAGGAAATCGCCCAACGCTTGCGGGATATGGCTCAAGGCCAGAAAAGGGTTGAGCATATGCGCGGCAATCAGAATCAGCATCACGGTGGCCGTGGTGGTGATCGAGCTTTGTGCCGCCCGCCAGAAGGAAGCCAGCGTCAGCTTGCGCATGCCCGCGCCGAAGAGGATCGTCAATCCGGCGCCCACGGCCGCCGCCTCGACAGGAGAAAAGATCCCGCTATAGATGCCGCCGATGGTCAACAGGATGATGATCAGAATCGGCGTCGCGCCCAATAATCCCTGCTGTTTTTCCCGCCATGACGTCTTGGGCCCCGAGGGCGCGAGACTCGGTTTGATGGTAGCCAATACCATGATCAAGATGACGAACAATAAGCACAGCATGATGCCGGGCAACACGCCCGCCAGAAACAGACGGCCGATGGATTGCTGCGTCAGGATGGCGTAGATCACGAAGCCAGTCGAAGGCGGAATGAGAATCCCCAGCGTGCCCCCGGCGGCTACCGACCCCGTCGAAAGCTTGGGGCTATAGTTATAGCGTTCCATCTCGCTGAGCGAGACACGCCCCATGGTCAACGCCGAGGCGACGGATGAACCACACAAAGCGGCAAATCCCGCGCAACCCACCACCGTGGCCGACGCCAGGCCACCACGCACCGAGCCAATGAGCGCATAGGCGGCGTCATACAGCTTACGGCTCATGCCCGCCTCGGTGGCGATATTGCCCATCAAGATAAACAAGGGGATGACGATTAGCTCGGCGTTCGAGGCGATGGTAAAAGTTTCGCTAGCCAACAAGCTCAAGGCAGAATTGAGGCTATCGAGCACGGTAATACCACCGAACCCCACGGCGAATATCGCAAAGGCTACGGGAATTCGCAGTACCAGAAGCGCAAAAAGCGCCAAGATGCCCAAGGCACCCACCAACTCGGTACTCATAAATCCTCTTCCTCTTGCGGAGCCGCGCGCCGGTGGGATGACGTCAATAACGTCGAAACGATGCGCGCCAGCATGGACAGTGCCGTCAGAAAGGCAAAGAACGCCACGATGTATTGAAACGGTGCCTTGGGGATCGCGATGATATTGGTGCTCAAGTTGAGCAGCTTCGACATTTCCGCCGCGCCGAGCATCGTGTAACCAATCGCCGTGAAGATGGCACACCCCAGTACCCAGCCCGCCATATCCAGCCAATGGTTCATACGCTCGGGAAACTTGTCTTCGAAGATATCCACGGCGATGTTGCCGCCTTGCCGGTCACAGAGGGCCATACCACCGAACACGATGATGACCATGGTCATTTGCGACAGGTCCTGACCACCCGGCAAGGGGGCGCCGAACAGGCGCCCCGTGACATCGACCAAGGTCACCGATACCGCGAAGATCAACGCCAGGGTGCCGATAATGCTGGACAGGTTCACGACCCCATCCAACGTGCGAGTCACCCGCGTGAGAAAGTGGCTCATCGAGAATTCACTCCCCACGCATGGCGTCTAGCACGTCATTGGTCCCTTTTTCCGCCAGACGCTTCTCGCGGAAGGTATCGGCAATGCGCTCGAACGCTGTGATTTCCTCCGGGCTAAGCTCGATCACCTTGTTGTCGGCATCTTCGCGAATGGCCTTCAAGGTTTCGTTGGCACGCGCATTCCAGCCTTGCTCCCCGCTACGTGAGAGTTTTTCACCACTATTGTCATCGATCGCTTGCTGGAATTCGGCGGAAAGGCTGTCATATTTATTCTGATTCATGGCCAGATAAAACATGATGTGGCCCAAAGGGGCTCCCACCGAATATACGTTGGCCACTTCATCAAGTTTGAAGTCGTTGACGGCACTGGCGCCGGTCACCAGACCATCGATGAGGCCGGTTTGCAGGGAGTTGTAAATCTCGCCGGCGGGCATTTGCACGGGGGTACCGCCGTAGGCATCGATCAACGCCGCCGTCATTTCTCCCGAGACACGAATCTTCAGTCCTTCAAGATCTTCCGGCGTGCGAATTTCTTCATCTTTCATGATGAAAATGTTCGGCTCGCTGACCCAAAGTGCCAGGGGCTTGGTACCGGGGAATTCACTTTTCATCTGATCTTCATAGGCGTTCCAAAGCATGTCATAGCCATGCATGTCGTCAGGAATGGCGCCGGGCATTTCCACTACCATCGATTTCTTGAATTGCGACGAGGTATATCCCGGCAGTCCCCAGACGATATCCGCTACCCCTTGCAGCACGCGCGGGTATTGTTCCGTGGGACCGGAACCCAGCTCTCCGCCGGGATATACTTTGACTTCCAGCTCCCCATTCGTCTGCTCTTCAACACCGTCCTTGAAGGGATAAACGATGGAACTGTTGACGACATGAGCGGGTGAAACGAAGTGGGCAAGCTTCAAGGTTTCAGCGGCATTGGCGCCTGCGCTAACGGCCATCGCCACGCCAGCCGTCAGTGTTAGCAAGGTACAGTTTCTTAATGTTTTCATTCCGGCGTCTCCCGACTTTTATTGAACTTTAGTCTTGTTCTACCTCCGTTTTCGCACAAAAAAACATAAGGAAACGGAGCCTTAAAGCACCGTACCCGGCCCTCAGTCACAGCAACAAATTCAAATCACGTGCTTGGGTATACGTTTTTGCTATCCCGCTCACGAATGAGACGGCAAGCCTGGGCTCGCCATGCGTTCGCCGAGTTCCAGCAAAATACGCTGAAGCACTTTCAAGGCATGCGTTGGAGAATCATCGGTACGCGTCGTGATCCCGATCGGGCGCAAGGTGCCCGTCAGCTTGATGGGGAGCAGCGCCAGCTGGCCGCTTTGAACCTCGAAGAACACCTGATGGGGAGAGACCAGGGTCACGCGGTCGCTATCCAGCAATAGTGTGCGGATGGTACTGAGATTGCCGGATTCGACTTCCACTTCAGGGGGCGCCAAGTCCGCACTGCGAAATTCCTGTTCGAAGCTCACGCGTGCTGGCGTGCCGTGGCGCGGCGCAATCCATCGCGCATCGAGCAGATCGCTCAGCGATAGCGAGGCATATTGCATCAAGGGATGACCGCGACGTACCGCGACGGCAAGACGATCGTGGAAAAGCCGCTGCTGGACGGTGTCCTCGCTCGTGCCCGCTTGGCGCAGCGCACCGATAAGGATGTCGATATCGCCATGGCGCAACGACTCGAACAACGCGTCATAGGTACCCTCGAGAATCGTGACATGCAACCCCGGCAATTCGCGCAGCAGCGCATCCACGGCCTGAGGAACCAGCAACGAACTCGACAACGGCAAGGTGCCGATCACCACGCGCCCGCGCACCTCACCCTGCCAGGCCGAGAGATCGTCACTGACCAACGCCAGTTCACGCAGCGCCACCTTGGCATATCGAATCAACACCGCGCCGCAGTCCGTTGCCAGCATGCCACGTTGCGTGCGCAGGAACAGCGACACGCCAAGCAAGTTTTCCAGATCGCGTAGATTGCCGCTGACCGCCGGCTGCGTCAGCCCCAACCGCTTGGCCGCCTGAGGCTCGTTATGTAGATCGGCAATGGCCACCAGTACCGTCAATTGACGATGCGACAGGCGTTGCGTGAGCCGCTCGGAATGTCCCGCCGGCTGCATGCGCGCCAGCGCGGCTTCGGCATCGCCGAGTTGCTGCAAGGCGCGCCGAAAGCGATGCAAGACGATCTTGCCCGCCGTGGTACATAACATGCCACTGCGATGGCGCTCGAACAGCGCCAAGCCGAGCTCTTTCTCCAGGTCACGCACTGCCCGGGTCACCGCAGGTTGTGACAAATGCAGCGTCTCGGCTGCGCGCATCACGCTACCCGCCTCGGCGACCGCGATGACTGCCCGTAAACGCCGCATGTTGGGTATGTAATCGAACGCCTCGCGATGCAGTTCGGTCATGAAGGATTCCTTGGCATGGCTTGCTCGCACCTAGCATGCCCGACAGCAGAACATGGCGATATGCCATAAAGGGAGCATGCCCAGCGCCACCAAAAGCCTGCTGCATAAGCAAAACGCATATTGACGCCGGTGAATAACATTATTCGCGTTTCAGGCGAGGTGACAGGATAAAACCATCGTCTTCAACGGTAGGTTTTGACAAATGACTGGCGCTCCTTCTCCTGCTGGCCTGGTGGTCAGCGCACATTCGGCGGACTTCGTATGGCGGGCAGGCGGCGCCATCGCCCTACATGCTCGGCAAGGCTACGCCATGCATATCGTCTGCCTGTCATTCGGCGAGCGCGGCGAATCCGCCAAGCTCTGGCGGCAGGGCAATATGACCGAGGACAAGGTCAAGGCGGCTCGGCGCGAGGAGGCCGAAGCGGCGGCCGCAGCCCTCGGCGCCAGCGTCGAGTTCTTCGATATCGGCGATTACCCCATGCGCGCCGACAAGGAGACGCTGTTCAGGCTCGTCGAAGTCTATCGCCGCGTGCAGCCCGAGTTCGTGCTCACGCACTCGCTCAAGGACCCCTACAACTACGATCACCCGCTCGCCACCGATCTTGCCCAGGAGGCACGCATCATCGCCCAAGCGGAAGGTCACAACCCCGGCGAGACCATCGTCGGCGCGCCACCGGTGTATTGCTTCGAGCCGCACCAGCCGGAACAGTGTCAGTGGCGTCCCGATGTGCTGCTCGATATCACCGAGGTATGGGACGACAAGTATCGCGCGATTCAATGCATGGCCGGGCAGGAACACTTGTGGGAATACTATACCCGCGTTGCCCTGCAGCGCGGCGTGCAGGCCAAGCGCAACATCGGCATCACCGCGAAGAAGAACATACAGTATGCCGAGGGTTATCAAAGCATCTTCCCGCGCGTCACGGAGAATCTGGCATGACGACCTCTCACATAGCGACCGCCCTGGAAACGCCCGGCATCGTCGTTCGCGACTTCCCGCGTGCCGAGCGTGAACACATCGACGCCCTGGGTGAACAGGGCGTGGCGACGGTACACGAGGCTCAGGGCCGCAAAGGACTGCTCGATCCCGCCATCCGCCCCATCCAGCAGGATCATGGCATCAGCGGGTCGGCCGTGACCGCTTTGGTCTCGCCCGGCGACAACTGGATGTTTCATGTCGCCGTGGAGCAATGCCAGCCCGGCGACATCCTCGTAGTGGCCACACGCTCGCCCTGCATCGACGGTTATTTCGGCGATCTGCTCGCCACCTCGCTGCAGGCACGCGGCGTGCGCGGCCTGGTGCTCGACGGCGGCGTGCGCGACACACGCACCCTGCGCGAGATGGGCTTCGCCGTCTGGTCGCGTGCCGTGCATGCCCAAGGCACCGTCAAGGAGACACTCGGCTCGGTGAATATTCCTGTCGTCTGTGCCGGTCAGTGGATCAACCCCGGCGATATCGTCGTCGCCGATGACGACGGCGTGGTCGTCGTGCGTCGCGATGAGGCCGAAAGCGTCGTCGCAGCCAGTCGCAAGCGCGCCGCCGCCGAGGAAGACAAGCGCGTGCGCCTCGCCAACGGCGAACTGGGCCTCGACATCTACGACATGCGCCAGCGCCTCGCCGACAAAGGGCTGACCTATTACGACGACCCGCAAGCGCTGGCCCGCGCCATGGAGCGCTCATCATGAGCCAGACGCGCATCCCGTGCCTGCAGATGCGCGGCGGCACCTCGAAGGGGCTGTATTTCCTCGCAGAGGACCTCCCCAGCGACGCCGCGCAACGTGACGCCGTGCTACTCGCGGCGATGGGCTCGCCCGATGCGCGTCAGATCGATGGCCTTGGTGGCGCGACCTCGCTGACCAGCAAGGTTGCGATCATCGACCGCCCGACTCGCGACGACGTGGATGTCGACTACCTGTTCGCCCAGGTCGTCGTCGATCTGCCACGCGTCGATTATGGCCAGAACTGCGGTAATATCCTCGCCGGCGTAGGGCCCTTCGCCATCGAGCGTGGCTGGGTGACGGCGCAAGACGGCACGACGCCGGTGCGCGTGCACATGGTCAATACCGGCCAGGTGGCGATCATCCATGTCCCCACTCCAGATGGCCGCGTCGAGTACACCGGCGATGCCGAAATCTCCGGCGTACCGGGCCGGGCCGCGCCCCTGATCATCGAATTCCGCGATACCGCCGGCTCGAGCTGTGGCGCGCTGCTGCCCACCGGCAACCCACGCGACACGCTCGAGGGCGTCGACGTCACTTGTCTCGATAACGGCATGCCGGTGGTGCTGCTGCGTGCCGAGGACCTCGGCGTCAGCGGGCACGAAAGCCCCGCCGAGCTGGAAGCCAACGACGTACTGCGCACGCGGATCGAGCGTATCCGCCTGGCAGCAGGGCCGCGCATGAACCTGGGCGATGTCAGCGAGCGCACCGTGCCCAAAATGACGCTCATCGCCGCCCCGCGTCACGGCGGCAGCCTCGCCACGCGCTCATTCATCCCGCATCGCTGCCACGAGGCCATCGGCGTGCTCGGCGCAGTCAGCGTGGCCAGCGGTTGTCTCATCCCCGGCACTGTGTGCGAAGGCCTGGCCCGGCTAGGCGAAGGACCGACGCAACGTTTGTCGATCGAGCATCCCACCGGCGAGTTCACTGTCGAACTGACGCAAGATGCGCAAGGCGACGTCGTGCGTGCCGGCCTTTTGCGCACCGCAAGGCTGCTCTTCGAAGGGTACCTGCATGTGCCGCGCGCCGTCTGGGAGGGCATGCCTGAGCCATCGTCCATCTCCGGAGCCGCCTCATGACCTCCACGCCTCTGTTACTGCTCCCCGGCCTGCTTTGCGACGACGCCGTCTGGGCCGACATGCGCACGCATCTCGTCGCGCCCACCCTGCCTACGCCCGATTACGGCATAGCCGATACCATCGGCGCCATGGCGGACATCGCGTTGCAGGGTGCGCCCGAACGCTTCATTGCAGTGGGACATTCCATGGGCGGCCGCGTAGCGCTCGAGATCCAGCGCCGCGCGCCGTCTCGGGTCGCCGGTCTGGCCCTATTGGATACCGGCTTTCGCGGCCGAGCGGAGGGCGACGCCGGCGAGCGCGAACGTGAGGGCCGCCACGCCCTGCTGGATAAGGCGCGGCAAGAAGGCATGCGTGCCATGGGCGAAACCTGGCTACAGGGTATGATTCATCCCGAACGCCTCGACGATGACGCACTCATCGACGCCATCCTGGCGATGATCGAACGCAAGGACCCGGCGATCTTCGCCGCCCAGATCGACGCCTTGCTGGCCCGCCCGGACGCCACCGAGCAACTGACCGGTATCAGTTGTCCGACCCTGCTGATGTGTGGGCGTCAGGACGCCTGGAGCCCGCTGGAACGCCACGAGGAAATGGCGGGGCTCATTCCCGGCAGCTGTCTCGAGGTCATCGAGGAGGCTGGCCATATGAGCCCCATGGAACAGCCCGACGCCGTCGCCCGGACCCTCGAGCACTGGAGGAAAACCACATGACATCCCCGCTATCACGCGAGGCATGCACCGCCATCGAACAGGCCTGTACTCGCCTCGTACTGACGGCCGCCGACGCTACCGATCGCCAGGACTATGCCGGTCTCGTGACGCTATTCACACCCGACGGCAAGCTGTTTCGTCCCACCGCGCCCGACGCACCGCTCGAAGGCCGCGAGGCCATCGAGGCGAGCTACCAGGCACGGCCGGCACAACGCATCACCCGCCATTTCTGCAGCAACATCCGCGTGCAGGTGGAAAGCGCTGAGCGAGCACGGGTCAGTACCTATGTGCAGGTGTTCGCCGCCGATACCCAAAGCGAACCTGACGGCCACTTCGGATGGCCGCTGGCGGGACGTACCATGATCGGCGAATTCGACGACCTGTGCGTGCTCGATCAAGGCGCATGGCGCTTCGCCGAACGCCATGCCCGTTTCATCATGCATCGCGATGGCTGACGCCATGCGTCATGCCGACTGCCACCACACAAGAAAGGGAGTACACGTCATGTCGGATACACAAGAGCGCTGGGGCATTCCCGGCACCTATGTTTTCGACCTTGCGCTCTCGCGGCAAGGGTATGCCATCAACAAGATGTGCAACTCGCTCAAGTTCGACGAGAACCGCGAGGCCTTCAAGGCCGACGAAGAAGCCTATATGGAACGCTATGGCTTGTCGGAAGAACAGAAACAGGCCATTCGCGAGCGTGACTGGCTTCGCCTGACCCAACTCGGCGGCAACCTGTTCTTCTTCCTCAAGCTCGGGGCCACCCTGGGCTACGGGCTCTACACCATCGGTGCACAAATGCGTGGCGAAAGCTACGAACAGTTCATGTCCACCCGCAACGTGCCAGGAGCAACCTAATGGGCAAGATCGTCGCCGGTATCGGCTCCTCCCATGTGCCCTCGATCGGGCGTGCCTACGACCAGCAGAAACAAACCGACCCCGCGTGGCAGCCGCTTTTCGACGGCTACGAACCGGTCAAGCGCTGGCTCGCCGAGGAAGTGAAAGCCGATGTCGTCATCCTCGTCTACAACGACCATGGCACCGAGTTCTTCCTCGACTGTTACCCGACCTTCGCGCTGGGCGTCGCCGACAGCTACGCGGTAGCGGACGAAGGCTACGGCAAGCGCCCGCTGCCGGACTTCCCCGGCGACGCGGCGTTTTCCGAGCATCTGGCCAATCACCTGGTCGCCGATGAGTTCGACCTGACCCTGTGCCAGGAAATGGCGCTGGATCATGGCTTTCTCACCGCCATGCCTCTGCTGTGGGAGCACGACGACACGGCATGGCCGGTCAAGGTGGTGCCACTGCTGGTCAACGTTATCCAGCATCCCCTCCCCACGGGGCAACGTTGCTACAAGCTGGGCGAGGCCATTCGTCGCGCCGTCGAGGCCTACCCCGAGGATACCCGCGTCGCCGTGGTCGGCACCGGTGGCCTCTCGCATCAACTCAACGGCGAGCGCTTCGGACATATCAACGAAGAGTGGGACAAACAGTGGCTGCAACGCATCCAGGACGAGCCTCGGGAGCTAGCCGCCCTGTCGCACAAGGAAGTGATGACGGCGGCCGGCGCCGAGGGCGGTGAAGTCATCATGTGGTTCGTGATGCGCGGCGCGATGACCGAGCGTGTCGAGGAAGTTCATCGCTTCTACTACGCCCCGATGACCACCGGGATCGGGCTCCTCGCGCTCAACAACAGCGACTGACGTCCACATTCGAACGAGGTAATGAAGATGGCACATATCATCGGCGGACTCGGCGTTTCCCACACCCCGACCATCGGCTTCGCCGTGGATCACGCCAATCAACAGGTCACCTACTCCGTGGCCCGCCGCCGGGATACCGACGAGACTCCGTCGCCAGATACTTGCTAAGCTAACGTTTTATTTCACCACCCTGGGAACGTTCGATGGTTCATAAAAAGGCAATTGCGTATTCAGTGTCATTCGCCGCTTTTCTGGGCCCTTTTACTCAAACCGTCTACGTTCCCATCCTCCCCGAGCTGCAAGACACGCTGGCCACCAGCCAGCTGCTCATCAACGCCAGTATCTCGGTGTTTACCTTCATCATCGCCTTCATGCAGATCCTCTACGGTCCGCTGACCGACAGTCTGGGACGCAAGAAAGTCTTGCTCCCCGGGATCGCGCTTTACGTCGCGGCGTCGATCGGCTGTTTCTATGCCGATCACATCACCTCGCTGCTCTTCTTCCGCGTGTTCCAGGCGGTGGGGATCGCGACGGGGTCGGTGGTCGCCGTCACCGTCATCGGCGATCTTTTCCAAGGCGAGGAGCGCCTCAAGGCGATGGGCACCTTCCAGATGATGGTCGCGCTCGGCCCCGTCATCGGGCCCGTAGCGGGCGGCTTCATCGCCGGTCGGCTCGACTATCACTTCGTCTTTCTGGCGCTGGCCATCGCCGGAGCGCTGATCGGCATCATCAATTGGGCATTGCTCCGGGAGACCAAGCCCGCCGGCCCTGCCCGCAAAATCGATATGGCCGAATATGCCCGCATTGCGCGCGATCGACAGGGGCTGACCCTCGGCATTCTGGGTTTTGTGCAGTTCTACATTTACTATAATTTCCTGGTCTATTTGCCGGTGATCCTCGACCGGGGCTATACGCTCACCGTGGCCCAGAAAGGGCTGATGTTCCTGCCGCTTTCCGTGGCCCTGGTGCTGGGCAGTTTCCTGAGCAGCCGTGTGCAGAAACGTCTGTCGACGGAAAGCCTATTGGTAGCCACCACACTACTGGGGGCCATCGATGTCGTGGTCTTTCTCGTCACGACGATGCACTCGCTGGCGATGCTCATCACCACCACCTTTATTTTCGGCCTGCTGCTGGGCCTCTCGCTGCCCGCGCAGACCGCGCTGCTGACGCGCGTCTTCGTCACCCACCGCGCCACCGCCGTGGGGCTCTACAATTTCTTTCGCTTCATGGGCATGGCCAGCGGGCCGTTTCTCGGCGCTCTACTCTTCAGCCTCGGCGATCTCACACTATTGTTCAGCATCGCCGCCCTACTGCTGCTGCTCATCGCCCTACTCGCTCGGCACAATCTGACGCCCGCCCGACATACCTAGGCGGAGGCACCCAAAAGCATATTTGTCTCTCCGGGGCCAACCGCGCCTAGAATGAATGCATGCATCGCGCCTGTTGCCAGGCGTGGTTGATATCCATCGCGCACAGGAGGTCCCCATGTCATTGACGCCTTCCACCATGATCGAGCTGGGCTCGCCACTGCCGGCATTTCGTCTTCCCAATGCCGAGGGCAAGGAGGTCGACAGCGCAGACTTCGCCGGACGCCCGGTGCTAGTAGCGTTCATCTGCAACCACTGCCCCTTCGTCAAGCATATCGCGGATGCCTTCGCCGACTTCTCCCGCGAGTACCAGGCCAAGGGGCTGACGGTGATCGCCATCAACAGCAACGACTTTCACGCCCATCCGGACGACAGCCCCGAGCGTATGCGCGAGGAAATCGACGCACGCGGCTACACCTTTCATTATCTGGTGGACGAGAGCCAGGACGTGGCGCGCGCCTTCGAAGCGGCCTGCACGCCGGACTTCTTCCTCTTCGACTACGAGCATCGCCTGGCTTATCGCGGCCAGTTCGATGCCAGCCGGCCCAGCAAGGAAACGCCCGCCACCGGGGAAGATTTACGCGCCGCCGCCGACGCCGTGCTCGCGGACCGCGCACCGTCGGCCCAGCAAATCCCCTCCATGGGCTGCAACATCAAATGGAAGTGAGCGATGTTCAGCGCGCGCGGCGCCGTATCGCCAAGGCCCTCGCGCCGACACCGCTGGTGCTCGATCACGCGCTTTCCGATCGTCTGAGGCGGCGTGTGTGGCTCAAGGCCGAATCACTACAGCACACCGGTTCCTTCAAGGCGCGCGGCTCGCTGAACTGGCTGGGCACGGCCAGTGACGAGGAACTCAGCGGCGGACTGGGTGCCGTATCCGCCGGCAACCACGCCCTGGGGCTGGCCTGGGCGGCACGCCAGCGGAGCGTACCCGTGACCATCGTGATGCCCGAGAATGCCAGCCCCTTCAAGGTAGAAGGCAGCCGCGCGCTGGGGGCGGAGGTCATCCTGCATGGCGATATCAACGCGGCCTGGGCATTGATGCATGACCTGGTCGAGGAACGCGGCTTGACGCTAGTTCATCCGTATGACGACGAACGCATCATCGCCGGCCAGGGCACGCTGGGGCTCGAGGTACTCGAGCAGGCGCCCGACGCGCAGGCAATCCTGTGCCCGGTCGGTGGGGGTGGGTTGATCGGGGGCATCGGAGTGGCCACCTCGGCACTGCGTCCCTCGCTCTCGCTGATCGGCGTGGAACCCAGCGGGGCGGCCAGCATGGCGCATGCCTGGGCCCAAGGCGGCCCGGCGAAGCTCGACAGGGTCGAAAGCTGCGCCAAGAGCCTGGCCGCCGCCATCGTCGGCGAACACACCTATCCGCTGAGTCGCCGTCACGTCGCCGCGCTCCTCGCCGTGGACGAAGAGGCCATTCACCGCGCCATACGCCATCTGCTCTACCAGACCAAGCTGGTCGCGGAGCCCGGCGCCGCCGTGGGCGTGGCCGCCCTGCTGGAAGATGCCGCCACGCTGCCGCCGCAAGGCGATATCGTAGTCATCGTCACCGGCGCCAACCTGGGGAGCGACGAGCTAGCCGGCTTTCTTTGATGGAAGCGCTTGAGCGGCGTTCTGGCAGCACGTACTCGAGTGACCGCACTCAGAAGTCGAAGAACACCGTCTCGCCCTCGCCCTGAAGGCGAATGTCGAAGCGATAGCGGGGCTTGCCCTCGCCTTCTTCGCGCGTGGCGATCAGCGTCTGACGCCGGGTGGGCGACTCGACCGCATTGAGCACCGGGCAAGCCGCGTTGGCCTCGGCTTCGTCCTCGAAGTACAAACGCGTATGCAACTGGATATTGATGCCACGCGCGAACACGGCGAGCGTGACGTGCGGCGCCATCAGGCGACCATCGCGACGCGTGGCCTGGCCCGGCTTGACGGTGTGAAAGCACCACTCGCCGTCGTTTTCCGCCGTGGTCGCGGTGCGCCCGAAGCTGTTGAAGGGCGCGCGTAGATCGAATTCGCACTGGTAGTCGCCATGCGCGTCCGCCTGCCAGGCTTCCAGCAAGGCATCGCGCACCAGGTCGCCGTTGCCGTCGATGACGCGCCCCACGAGCTCGATGGCCTCGCCGTCGGCCTCCGGCGACGCAAGCCGGTTCCAGATTTCTTCCTCGCGCGGCGGCAAGCCGGCGATATCCAGGGCCAGGCCGATATGCACGTAGGGGCCGGCCGTCTGCGACGCGGTTTCACGCAGCATGGTTTCAGCGCAGGGCTGTGAGTTCGGCTGTTGCATGATTTACCCCTGATTCTCGAAATAGGTTTGCAGTTCGCCGCGGACCACCAGGTCGAAACGGTAGGCCAGGCAATCCATCGAGCGGCTACGCGCCATGTCGAGACGACCGGTCATCGTCTCCACGGCCTCGGGGTCGCGCAGGGTATCCACGATGGGGCACAGCGGAATCAGCGGATCACCCTCGAAATACATCTGCGTGATCAGCCGTGTAGAAATCGACGGACCCATCACCGAGACGTGGATATGCGCCGGGCGCCAGCTATTGATGTTATTGGGCCAGGGATAAGGGCCGGGCTTGACGGTACGGAAGCGATACCAGCCTTCGTCGTCGCTCAGGCAGCGCCCCACACCACCGAAGTTGGGGTCGAGCGGCGCCAGGTAGCCATCCTTCTTGTGGCGGTAGCGCCCGCCAGCATTGGCCTGCCACATTTCCACCAGCGTGTTGGGCACCGGCTTGCCGAACTGATCGACGACGCGGCCGAACATGATGATGCGTTCACCGATGGGCAATCCGGCCTGCCCGGTGCGCGCGGGATCTTCACGATAGTTGAGCAGCAAGTCGTTGTCGTGGGGCCCCATGCGCAGGCGCGAGAAGTCCGGGCCGCCGAGTTCGGAGACGCTGGGCGCCTGCATGCTGACGTAGGCCTGGTTGGGGGAGCGCGCCACCGTCGTCTTGTAGCCCGGCGCATAGGCCGGAGGGTGCCAGTTACGGTCGCGCTCGACGAAGCGCTTGTTATCGTTGCGAGGCATGCGGATCTCCTGATCGAAAGGACCGCGGCACGAGCGAACGCCGCGATATCATGCCTCATTGTCCGGGCCTGGCCCGGCCTGCCAATTGAAATGGCCGACCACCGCTATAACCCAGAGGATATATCGGCCAAAGGTCTATAAGACGAAGGCATAAGCATGCGACCGAGCGCCGTCACACCGAAGGCGCTGCCATTTCGGCAACGATATCGCGCAGACACGCGCTCAAGGCGTCGACACCGGGGTTGCGCGGCAGGGCAATGTTGGTGCACACCCCGACGGAGCCGCCCCGTGATTCCAGGCGCACGGGCAAGCGTGCCAGACGGCCATCGCGGAGATCCTCGCGTACCGCATCGAGAGGCGCGACCCACAGCGCGTCGCTGGCCAGGGCGTAACGACGGCTCAGCGAGAGCGACAAGGTTTCCAACGCGATACGCGGCGGCTCGGCGCCTTGCTCGACCCAGAAGCGCTCGACCTGATCACGCAGGGTGGTCGACGTTGGTGGGACGATCCATGCATGGGCGGTCAACGCTTCGCTTTCCAGTGTGTCGTGCGCCAACAGCGGATGTCCGGCGCGCACCACCAGCACCAGCGGCTCATAATACAGGTGCTCGAACTGCAGGCCGCGAATTTCGCGCGCTTCGCTCATGCGTCCGGCCACCGCGTCCAACTCCCCCATTCGTAGGCGGGAGAGCAGGTAAGCGCTGGGCCCCGTCACCACATGAACGCGCCATTGCGGTGCCTGGGCATGCAGGCGATGCAGCGCCCGAGGAAGCAAGCCTTCCTCGACAGTCGACAGCGCACCCAGACGCACCACCGCTTCCTGCTGGGCAGTATCCCGTACCGCCTGAAACCCCTCGCCCAGGCTGCGCAGCGCCGGGCCGGCGTGACGCAGCAGGGTCAAACCGGCGGCGGTCAAGGTAGCGCCTTGCGGGCTGCGCTCGAAGAGCGTCGTCTCGAGAATCTCTTCCAGCTCGCGAATCGTCTTGGACATCGCTGGCTGGGTGATGGAAAGCGCCTGCGCGGCCTTGGCCAAGCTCTGCAGTCGCGCGACTTCCTGAAACGCCATGAGATGGCGCAGCTTGACGCGAGCGCTCAGCATCGCGGTGTCCTCACGAATCACGGGCAGGGGTGCAACGCACACATGAAGCGCGATGTCGCGACCCCGCCAAGGTCGGCATCAGTGAGAAGAGGATACCAGCAGGCGCTTGGTACCGGCCATGGCGACGCAGATTATCGCCATCGACTCATTGCCGTGAAACACAACGGCGCCGCCTCGTAAGGCGGCGTCGTGTCACGCGAGTGTAGCTGCATTACAACGCGCATTTGCCATCACGCAAGGACAAGGCCTTATCGTAGATCGCCTGAGCATTGTCGATGCCACGTTCTTTCAGACGTTCGAGGTAATGCTCGGTGCCTCGCTTCAAGGGGCCGGACCACTGCGGGTCATTCAAGGGATCCTCGACGCTATGGATCGTGTCGCCCTGCTCGCGCGCCTGTTCCTTGCCTTGGGTATCGAGCCTGTAGAATACCTTGCCCGCTTTCTCGGCCCAGCGCATGCCGCTGTTGGCGTCGATCGCCTTACGTGCCTCGGGTGACAGCGCCTCGTATGTGTCGCGGTTCATGATGGCCATCAGGGCACCCGTGTAATAGGGAATATCCAAGTGGTAGTTGGCCAGCTCATTGACCTGAAAGACCTTCATGGCCTCCCAAGGCAGGCTCAGGCCATCGATCACGCCACGCTGCATCGAGGTATAGATGTCCGGTGCCGGCATGCCCACCGGATCGGCGCCCATGCTTTCCAGCATGTCACTGGAGACCTCGCTGGGCGTACGGATACGCAGCCCCTCGAGATCCTCGGGTGACTGGACCTCGGTTTCGCGCGTATGCAGGGGGGCCGGCCCGGTGGTGAAAAAGAACAGCGGATGCGAATCGGCGTACTCATCACCCAAATCATTATCGTCGTAGAGCGACTGCAGGATGCACGCCCCTTGCGGCGCGCTGGCGGAGACGCCGGGCAATTGCACGATCTCGGAAAGCGGGAAGCGCCCCGCCGTATAGCCCTGCAGCGTGATGGTGATATCAGCAACGCCGTTGACCACCCCTTCGTAGGCGCTGTTCGCCTTGCTCAACGTCTGCGAGGGATATATCTCTACTTGAAGCGCCCCATCGGAATCTTCCTTGACCTGCTTCGCCCAGGCCTCGATGAGATCTTGATTGACGGCGGATTGCGCCGGCCACAGGTGGCCCAGACGCAGCGTGGTATCGGCCTGGACACCGCTTGCCGCAGCGGTAAGCCCGAGCCCCAGAAGGCAGCATGAGATGGCGTGTTTCATTATATGACCTCGTTATCGTTGTGTGATGTGTACGGTCGTGTGGCATTCACAATCTGGCGACGTGCTTGTTATGCAAGGCGTTTTTCAAGGCTCGATGGTGGTCGTGGAAACTTCGATGACGCGGGGCTTGTCATCGTCGAGGGCGGTTTGCAGTGCCGTCTCGAAGTCATGACGGGCCGAGACGGCCACGGCTTCGACGCCATAGCCCTTGGCCAAGGCACAGAAATCGAGCCCGGGCACGTCGAGTCCGGGTGAGTCCTCGGCATCCAGCAACCGGGAAAACCAGCGCAGCGCCCCGTAGGTGCCGTTCTTCAGGATCACGAAGACCACCGGGATACGATATTGCGCGGCGCTCCACAGCGCGGTGATGGCGTAATTCGCCGAGCCATCGCCGATCACGCCGATCACGCGACGCTCGGGGCGCGCCAACTGCACGCCGACAGCCGCCGGCAAACCAAAGCCCAGCCCACCGGCGGCGGGGAAGAAATAGCTACCGGGATGGCGCATTTCCACACGTTCCCAGAACGCCGTCACCGTCGAAGTCGACTCCTTGACGTAGATCGCATCTTCCGGGGCTAACGCATTCATGACATCGAACACCGTCTCCGGTGTCAGTAGGCCCTCGGGGTCCACTTGCGGCTCGGGCCGCGGCAACGCTTCGGGACGCGCCCGGTCGCTCTGCTGGAGACGCGGCATCAAGGCCTCGAGCGTGGCGTGGATGTCACCGATCAGGGCATCGCCCATGGGGGCGCGCGCGGCTTCCTGCATATCGCAGGTAAGATGGATCAACTTGGCGCCCTCGGGCAGGTAACGCCCTGGCGCGTACTGGTGATAGCGGAATACCGGCGCACCGATGACGACGATCAGGTCATGCCCCGCGAGGCGATCCGAAATGCCCTGTATAGCCGCCGGCAAGACGCCACGAAAGCTCGCATGGCGCGTCGGGAAGGGGCAGCGCGAGGCCGACGGCGCCACCCAGGCCGGCGCGTTGATGCGCTCGGCCAGCGTCACAGCCAAGGCGTTGGCACTATACGCATCGACATCCGGCCCCAGCACCAACACTGGATTGCGGGCCGCGTTCAAGCGCTCCGCCAGGGTCTCGAGTTGCGCCTCAGAGGGTAGCGCGGCACTGCTCACCTCACGCTCGCTGAGCAGCGCGGTCTCTGCGCTGACCTCATGCCCCCAGTCATCGTGCGGAATCGACACGTAGACCGGCCCCCGCGCCGGCAAGTTGGCGGTGTGGATCGCCTGACTCAAGGCACGTGGCACATCTTCCGGACAGCTCGGCTCGTAACTCCACTTGACCAACGGTCGTGGCAATTGCGGCGCATCCACGTTGGCCAGCATCGACTCGACACCGATCATCGAGCGCGCCTGCTGGCCAGCAGTCAGCACCAAGGGGGAATGCGAATACCAGGCATTGGTCAACGCGCCCATCGCATTGCCGGACCCAGCAGCAGCATGCAGGTTCACCAGGGCCGGACGTCCACTGGCCAGGGCAAAACCATCCGCCATGCCGACGACGACGCCTTCATGCAACCCCAGAACATAACGAAAATCAGTTGGGAAATTCTTTAAGAAAGGCAGCTCATTAGAGCCGGGATTACCGAAGACAGTCGTCAATCCCTGGCGACGCAATAGTTCATAAGTCGCAGAATGTACGGTGGGCATAACTACCTCGAAACGTCGTATTATAGAACGATAGTTTTCTTGCCAACACTACTCAAATCATTATTCTTTCTATACAAAATAAACAGGACTTATTCGAATGCGCCCTATAGACCTTAATCTCATACGGACATTCGTGACACTGTATGAATCGCGTAGCGTTACCCTCGCCGCGCACCGGCTCAATGTCACCCAACCCTCCGTCAGCTATTCTCTTTCCAGGCTTCGCGAACTTTTCAATGACCCTCTCTTTTCCAGAACGCGCGATGGCATGGAGCCCACTTTCCTTGCCACGCAGGTCTACGCGTCTTTTCGCCATGCCTTGACGCAGATCGAGCACACCATCAGCGACAATCAGCATTTCGATCCTCGCCACTCGCAGCGGCGTTTTCGGCTGGCATTGACCGATTTGGGAGAAACGACACTGCTGCCTGCGATTCTTCAGCGCATGCAGGCGCTAGCGCCACATGTAGAGCTTGAGGTCGTGCCGCTGGAAATAGAGAAGATCAACGCATGGTTCGACAATAAAAGTGTCGATGCCGTCGTTTGCAGCCGGGATATAACGGCGCCCAGCCTGGGGAAGAAAGCCATTATTGAGGAGCGCTATGTCTGCTTGCTAAGCAAGCAGCATCCACGCGTTCAGCAGACGCTCGACATGGAGACCTTTACACAAGAACATCACATCGTCATCTCGCCATCATCGGGCCACGGGCTCGTCGAAGATATATTGAAGGCACATGACATCAGCCGCAAAGTCAGCGTCGTCGTGCCTCACTTCTCGGCGTTGCCTCGTATCCTGGAGAATTCAGAATTGCTGGCGATACTCCCCCAGCAGATCGCGCAAATCTTTGCTCGGGAAGCCGCCCTACAGATATGTGAGCTGCCTTTCGACGTGCCGAATGTCGAGGTAACACTTTACTGGCCACGCCATGCCGATGACTCATCGGCGCAAGAGTGGTTCCGTCAAACGCTCATCGAGGCCATCGCCCCGGGGCATGAAAAGGACGGTCCGTCAGACACACGCTGACGGACCATGCGGTGTGACTTACGACTCGCAGGATTCCTTGAGGGTCATGACGTTGTCGTACGTCTGGGCCCCTGGTAATCCGTCTTCCTGTAAGTCGCTCACATAACGATTGATCGTGTCCTTGAGAACCGGTCCCCAATCGTCGTCCTGCAACGGGTTATCGATGGTGATGATTTCATCGCCCGCGTCGAGCGCTTCCTGACGACCTTCTTCGATGAGTCCATCGTAAACGCTGGCGGCCTTCATCGACCATTCCATACCGCTATGCTCGTCGACGACTTTCTGGAGATCGTCCGGCAAGTTCTCGTAGTCGTCCTTGTTCATCGTCGCGATCAGTGCCAGGTCGTATAGCGGCACCTCGGTGTGGTAATTGACGAGTTCGTTGACGCGGAACGTCTTGGCGCCTTCCCAATTGATGCTCAAGCCATCCATTACGCCACGCTGGAGCGAGGTGTAGATATCCGGTGCCGGCATACCGACGGGTTGCGCGCCAAGATCTTCCATCATGTCACCCACCAACGAGGTCGGACGACGCAGGCGCATGCCTTCCAAGTCGCTGGGCTTTTCGAGCAGCTTTTCCTTGGCGTGCAGGTAGCCAGGCCCGGTCGTGAACATGAAAAGCACGTGCGAATCCGAATATTCCTGATCGAGGTCGCCTTGATCATAGAGCTTCTGCAAGACACAGGAACCTTGACGACTGCTGTTGGAAACACCGGGGACTTCGATAACCTGGGTCAGGGGAAAACGCCCAGACGTATAGCCTTGGGCCGTCGCCCCGATATCGGCGATACCATCGACCACCGCCTCATAGGTGGCGTCCGACTTGGCCAACGTCTGGCCCGGGAACACCTGAACTTCCAAGCGACCGTCAGAGTCTTCTTCCACGCTATCGGCCCACGCCTGAAAGATTTCCGTGTCGATCTTGGAGCCACCTGGCCATACGTGGGCCAGGCGTAGCGTTTCCGCCTGCGCCAGACTGGGCAAAGCAGTGAGCCCGAGGGTCAAACCGGCGGCGTAGCATATTGTTTTCATTTCAGAACCTCATTATTTGTTTATTGCTATCGTTCGTCCATCAATACAGCTAGCGTTTTCCACTCCTGGAATCAGATGAGAAATAGGGTAAGTACGGGGAACGCAATCAGTAGCGCCAATCGAACGAAATCGGCGGCGATGAAAGGCGCCACTCCCTTGAAGATTTCCCCCAGCCCCACATGGGGTGCCATGGCTTTGATCACGAAGACATTCATCCCCACCGGTGGCGTTATCAGACCTAATTCGACGGTCAAAACGGTCACGATGCCGAACCATACCGGATCGATGCCCACTGTCTGAATGATCGGGAACACGACCGGCACGGTGATTACCAGCATGGCGATCGAATCCATGAACATCCCGAGGATAAAATACAGCAGCAGGATGCATAGCAGCACGACGAGCGGCGTGAGATCCATACTTAACAGGAACTCACTGATAGTGAAGGAGATACGCGAGACCGAAATGAAGTAGCCCAGCGTCTCGGCTCCTACCAGCATGAAAAACACCACCGAGGAAAGTGCCAATGTTTCCTGCACGGCCTGCCACAACCCCCTGGCTCGCATCCCTTTGGCCAAGGCATACAACAAGGTCGCGAATGCCCCCACGCTCGCCCCTTCTGTGGGCGTGAAAGCACCGAAATAAATGCCCAATATAAGCAGCAGAAAAACACCGAAGAAAGGTGACAATCCTGCCAGGGATTTGATTTTATCGCTCCAGGATGTGGGCTCTCCCGCGACCGCAAGCGAAGGTTTGAGCCGCATCACGACGGTGATCGCCAATGAATAGAAAACGAGCCCCATCAGACCGGGTATAAGGCCCGCCATGAACATATCGCCTACCGACTGTTCGGTAAGAATGGCGTAGATCAAAAGCGCGATACTCGGCGGAATCATGATTCCCAGCGTTCCGCCGGCGGCCAGTGCGCCGGTGGCTAGACCACGGTTGTAGCCATAGCGCTCCATCTCGGGCAGCGCGACACGCGTCATGGTGCTTGCCGTCGCAAGAGAAGAACCGGAAATCGCCGAAAAGATTCCGCAGGAACCAATCGCCGAGATCGCCAGCCCCCCTTTCCAACCTCCGCAGATCATGCGTGTAGAATTGAACAATTTACCCGCCATGCCGGAGTGCGCCGCCAAGACACCCATTAAAATGAACATGGGAACCGCACTAAAACTGTAGTTAGACAGTACCTCCACCGGGACGGATTTGACCATCGACAGGGCGGCGCCCATGTTGATGATCTGCGAGAACCCCACGACACCGACGATCAACATCGATAGCGCCACGGGCACACGCAGCATCATCAACACCAGCAGCGAGGCCAGACCGATACCGCCAATCATTTCACTACCCATTGGCGCTTTCCTCCTGTTGGCCGAAGACGCCGCTCAGCAAGACATGCATCAAGCTTCGCAAGCTGAGTAGTGCACTCAGAAAGGCGGCAAACAAATAAATAGGTCCCATGGAAATTCTCAAGTCTTGCGTGACTTCACCATGAGATATGGCACCGAGCCCCGAATTGATCAGACCCACGCACAAGATGATCCCAAGCACCATGAAGCCCAGAAGGTAAAAGCCGTGCAAGCGCGCCTTGAAAACATCGTTCATACGATGGGTCAGCGCTTCGACCACCACCTGGCTTTTCTCGACGCTCGCGGCCATGGCGGCGAGCAGAGAGAACAGCATCAGGTAACTGACTAGTTCCACGCTACCCGACACGCTGAGGGATATCGCACCACTAGTAAGATCACTCAAGTAACGCAGACCCACGTCGAGAATGGTGACCGACAGCAAAGCCAGAAGCGCTATACCGGCAATGATTCTGCACAGGGAGCCCAGCCAGTGGCTGAGCCGAGTGAGCCCTTGCTGCATACCGTTCTCTCCTAGCCTTATTCGGCTGAGCAGGATTTACGCGCTTCAAGCGCGGCGTAATAGACATCTCGCGCCTGATCGAGACCGCGCGACTCAAGATTACCCAGGTACTGATCGATGCCCGCCTTGAGCGGCTTTTCCCATTCCGAATTCTCGAGCGGATTGTCGATGACACGGATGGTGTGTCCGGCTTCTTCGGCTTCCTTTTTGCCAGCCTTATCATCGGCAGCAAAGACCTTGCCGGCTTTCTCAGCCCACTTCATGCCGGAGTTTTCGTCGATGGCCTTTTGTTGCTCCGGGGACAAACTGTCATATTTGTCCTGGCTCATCGTGGCGACGAAAATCAGCGTGTAGAACGGTACCTGCGTGTGGTACTCGGTCAGCTCGTTGAGACGGAAGGTCTTCATGCCTTCCCAGGGAAAGCTCAAGCCATCGAGCACACCGCGCTGCATGGAGGTATAGATTTCCGGTGCCGGCATGCCGGTCGGTTCGGCGCCCATGTTCTTGAGTATGTTGCCCGCCACGGCCGTGGGGCGGCGCATGCGCAGTCCTTCGAGGTCCGAGGGTTTCTGCACGTCGGTATCGCGAGTGTGGATATACCCCGGCCCCGTGGTGAACATGAACAATACATGAGTGTCATCGTACTCGTCGGCGATCTGGCCATCGTCATAGAGCGTTTGCAGCACGCAGGCGCCCTCGGGGGCCGACGACGCCACGCCCGGCAGTTCGACGATCTGGCTCAGCGGAAAGCGGCCGTTGGTGTAGCCCTGCGCAGTGATCCCGATATCGGCGATGCCGTTGACAACCGCTTCATAGGTTTCATCGGCTTGACTCAAGGTCTGGGAGGGATAGTTCTCGATCGTCAGTGAGCCATTGGAGTCTTCTTCCACTGCTGCGGCCCAGGCTTCGAAGGCATCTTTATTGATCGACGAAGCGCCCGGCCAGAAATGCGACATGCGCAGCGTGGTTTCCGCATGGGCGGTCGACACGGCCGCCGCCGTGAGGGAGAGGGTGAGCATGCAAGTTAGCGTACGTTTCATGGCATTGATTCCTTTTATTATCTCGAAAGAGATCCGCTAAGGACCTCTCGCTTCAATCGCCTTCCGAGGAAGGCATTATCCAGGCGGGATTCTCGTTATAGGGTGTTGCCCCAGCCCAGTTTCTTGGCCATCGAGAAGGCATGGTTAGCGGCCGGCACGCCAGCGTAGATCGCGACATGCATCAGCGTCTGGCGCAGTTGCGCTTCACTGAGGCCAATGCGTTGGGCGGTTTTCAGGTGGAGCTCCAGCTCGCCGTCGCGGCCCAGCGCCGCCAGCACCGCCAGGGTGATCATGCTGCGCTCGGTGCGGCTCAAGTCCTCGTTGCCCCATAGCTCGCCCCAAGCCATACGCGTGATCATGTTCTGGAACGGCGCGTCGAGCGTGGTGGCATTTTCGCTGGCGCGTGCCACGTGCTCATCGCCCAGCACCTGCTTGCGGGTGTCCAGTCCAGCGGCATAGCTCACGCCGTTCTCGTCGGCGTGCTCCTCGCCCAACCAGGCGCGCAGGCGCTTGGCGATCGCCTCGGGCACTTCCACGCTGGGCACGTGGGCGATGTTCTCGAGCACTTCGAGGCGCGCGTCGCCGAACTGGGAAGCGAGCGTTTTCAAGGTCTCGGGGGGCGTGGAAAGATCCTCGCGCCCACCCAGCAGACGCACGGGGCCGGTAACGTCACGCAACCGGCCGGTAAAATCGGTCGCGGCCAGCATTTCGCAGAGCCGCGCGTAACTTTCGGCATCGGTGCGCGCGAGCTGGACTTTCCAGCCCGCATACGCCGCCGTGTCACGCTGCACGAACGCCTCGGTAAACCAGCGCGGTACGATCTCGTCGGCCATCGCGGCCAGGCCTTCCTGACGTACTCGCGTCGCCCGCGCATGCCAGTTATTCGGCGTGCCGATGACCGCACCGGTATTGGTGAGCACTACATTGATGAGCCGCTCGGGGCACTGGGCCAGCAACTGCTGGCCGACCACGCCACCGACCGACGTGCCCACGAAGTGAAAGCGCGCAAGGCCTAGGGCATCGGCCAGAGCCAAGGCGTCCTCGGCCAGGTCGTCCGGCGTTACCGACGCTGTCAGGCCAGTGCTTGCGCCATGACCGGGAAAATCCCAGGTCACGCAGCGAAAGCGCCCACGCAGGGCCGTCACCACGCCTTCCCAGACGTCCTGACTCATGCCCAGCGGATGTGCCAACAGCACCGCTGGCAACGCGTTTTCGCCGCTATCGCGATAGGCGATCGTGCGTTCCGCTACCGTCAAGAAAGCCATGCCGTTCTCCTCAAACGCGTTCGATCAAAGTGGCCACGCCTTGGCCCACACCGACACACATGGTGCACAGGGCGTAGCGCTTGTTCTGCGCGTGCAATTCATGCGCTGCCGTCAGCAGCAAGCGCGCACCGGACATGCCCAGCGGATGGCCGAGCGCAATCGCCCCGCCGTTGGGATTGACGCGCGGGTCGTCGTCGGCGACGCCCAGCTCGCGCAGGCACGCCAGCCCTTGGGCGGCGAAGGCTTCGTTGAGCTCGATGATGTCGACATCGTCGATGCCGATACCCAGACGTTCGAGCAGCTTGCGTGTGGCCGGCACCGGGCCCATGCCCATGATGCGTGGCTCCACGCCGGCGGTGGCCATGCCCAGAATGCGCGCCATGGGGGTAAGCCCGTGACGCGCAACGGCGGCATCGCTGGCGACCAGCATCGCCGCTGCGCCATCGTTGACGCCGGACGCATTGCCGGCGGTGACACTGCCGCCCTCGCGAAATGGGGTCGGCAACTTGGCCAATTTCTCCAGCGTGGTACCGGCACGCGGATGCTCGTCCTGATCGACGATCAGAGGATCCTGCTTGCGACGTGGCACCTCGACCGGCGTGATTTCCCGCGCCAGACGCCCCGACTGTTGGGCGCGCTCGGTTTTCTGCTGCGAGCGCACGGCGAAGGCATCCTGATCTTCGCGAGAAACATGAAACTGCTCGGCCACGTTCTCGGCGGTCTCGGGCATCGACTCGACACCGTAGTGGCTCTTCATCAGCGGATTGACGAAGCGCCAGCCGATGGTGGTGTCCTCAATCGCCTGAGCACGCGCGAAGGCACTCTCGGCCTTGCCCATCACGAATGGCGCGCGCGACATGGATTCCACACCGCCCGCCAGGGCCAGTTCGAATTCGCCTGCCTTGATGGCACGGAACGCCGTACCCACGGCGTCCATGCCCGACCCGCACAGGCGGTTCATCGTGGTACCGGGCACGCTGGTGGGCAGCCCGGCCAGCAACGCCGACATGCGCGCCACGTTGCGATTGTCCTCGCCGGCCTGGTTGGCGCAGCCCATGATCACTTCATCGATGGCCGCCGGATCGAGATCCGGGGCTTGGGCCAGCACAGCGCGGAAGATCGTCGCCGCCAGGTCGTCGGGGCGGACACTGGCCAGCACGCCACCGAAGCGCCCCACGGCGGAACGCGTGGGATGACACAGCCAAACATCGCTCATCGAATTCTCCTCACGCCTCGCCGGCGTGTTTACGTTCGGTACGTGCCTTGAGGTCCCGCAGCACTTCCAGCTCGCGTGCATCCGGCGTCGGTGTCGTCTCGAGCTGCTCGGCGAAGCGAATCTCCCAGCCGGTAGCCTCAATCACGTCGTCACGCGTAACGCCGGGATGCAGCGATACGACCACCAACTCTTTGGTCTCGGGATCGGGCTTCATGACACACAGGTCGGTGATCACCCTAGTCGGCCCACGGCCGATGTTGGGCACGCCATCGCGCGCCTTGCCGTCGCGACCGAAACCCAGCGTGGTGATGAAATCCACATCGTTGACGAAGGTTCGCTTGGAGTGCTTGAGCGTGATGAAGACCTCGCCAGCGCTGGTGGCGATCTCCGGTGCCCCGCCACCGCCCGGCAAACGCACCTTGGGCGATTGATAGTCACCGATCAGCGTGGTGTTGAGATTGCAGTAGCGGTCAATCTGCGCGGTACCCAAGAAGCCCACGTCGACCTTGCCGCCCTGCAACCAGTAGCGGAACATTTCCGGCACTGAGACGGTGGTCAACGCCGACTCGCACAGCTCGCCGTCACCGATCGACAGCGGTAGCACTTCGGGCTTGGTCTGCAGCGTGCCGGACTCATAGATCAGCACCACGTCCGGTGCGTGCGTCAGGCGCGCCAGGTTAGCGGCCTCGGAGGGCAAGCCAATGCCCACGAAGCAGGTCATGCCGTTTTCCAGCGCTTTCGCCGCCGTCACGGTCATCATTTCCGCAGAGGTGTATTCGTTACTCATCAGGCCTGACCTCCTGCGTTATAGACGTTGTCATCGAGCCATGTCTGGAAGGCGTCACGGTCACGGGCGATGGCGTCCCACTCCTTGTAGAAGCGGTTGTCGCGCGGATAGTAACCATGGGCGTAGGAGGGATAAGCGCCCTTCTCGGCCACCGCGATGGCGTCGATGGCCCAACCGGGAATCACGCAGGCATTGGGGCCGGCTTCAAGATCGTCGACCACTTCCTCGACGGTGACGATGCTCTTGCCCGCGGCGAGGATCGCTTCCTTCTGCACGCCGATGATGCCTTCCACCAGCACGTTGCCCTTGCGATCCGCCTTCTGCGCATGCACCAGGGAGACATCGGGACGCACCGATGGCACCGCCGCGAGGCGTTCCCCGGTGAACGGACACTCGATGTACTTGATCTGATCATTGACGCTGGGCAGCTCACTGCCCACGTAACCGCGCAACACCGCCAGCGGCAGCCCCGCCGCGCCGGCCTCGAACGCACACGCCATAGCCGCATGACTATGCTCGAAGATCTCCACCTTGTGCGGCCAGCCCTTCTCCACCGCATCGCGCAGGCGATGCAGCGACCCCACACCGGGGTTACCGCCCCAAGAGAAAATCAGTTTCTTGGCACAACCGGCACCGATCAATTGATCGTAGACCAAGTCCGGCGTCATGCGGATCAGCGTCAGGTCACGCTTGCCCTGGCGAATGATCTCGTGCCCAGCGGCAAAGGGAATCAGGTGGGTGAAGCCTTCCATGGCCACGGTGGCACCATCTTCGACATAGCGCGCCACGGCGTCATGGAGGCTAAGAAATTCGGCCATGCGGATTGCCTCGCAATTTGTTCGCTTGGTGAACACTGGTTTGTGATACGAACAAAATTATCGGGATTGCGACGGCCGGTCAAACACACAAAAGGGCAACGCCTCCACGTTGCCCTTGCGGTAGAAAAACAACTAATGCTTTAAATATAGAAAGTTACATGACTTCCAGCGCATCCAGAACACGCTCAACCTGCCACGGACTACTACCAATGTATAAACCCGGATCGACACATGCCCGCAGATCCTGAGCATCCACCTGCCTCGCCACTTCCTCGTCAGCCAAGAGCACATCGGCATAATCACGCCGCTCGCGACGCGAGGTTTCGACGGCCTCCTTGGCAATACGCTGTGCGGCGTCTGCCCCTAGAGCGTCGGCGAGAAAGCGGGCCGCGGGCTCGGCCATGATCGCGCCGCCGGTCAGCGCCAGGTTATGCCGCATCGTCTCGGGGTGTACTTCCAGGCCTTCCCAAAGCTCGACCAGAGATTCCAGGGCACCTTCCATCAGCAGCACGGCATCCAGCATCGGCGCCCACTCGGCATGCCATTCACCCAACCCCCGTTCGAGCGGCTGCGCCCCGGCATGGCTGAGCGTCGCCACTTGCCCGTGAATCTGGCGCGCCGCGGCCCGCAAGCGCGCGCAAATCACCGGGTTGCGTTTATGGGGCATCGACGACGAACCACCGGCACCAGCAACGGCAGGCTCGCTGACTTCCGCGACTTCCGACTGCGTCAGCAACGAGACATCCAACGCCACTTTCTCGACGCCCACCGCCACCGCATCGATGGCACCGGCCAGGGCCAAGATCGGCTGGCGGTTGGTGTGCCATGGCAGCAACGGCGACGCGAGCCCCAGCCGCGCGGCGACACGATCCATCACCTCCAGCCCTTGCGCACCCAATCCGGAGTGAACGCCCACCGCACCACCGAATTGCAGGTAGAGCCCTGTCTCAGCCACGTCTTTGAGACGCCGTTCGGCTTGGGCCAGATTCTCCGCCCATTGCGCGACCTTGACCCCGAAAGTAATGGGCAATGCTTGTTGCATCAGCGTGCGACCCACCATGGGGGTGCGTGCATGCATACGCATGAGCACGCAGCCCGCCTCACGACTATGTTTCAAGTGCGTCAAGCATGCCTCGAGGCGCGGCTTGAGGAGTAACATCAAGGCCGTATCGAGGATATCCTGGCTGGTCGCGCCACGATGAAAACTTCCCTTGAGTTCATCGGGAAGGGCCGCCTTGGCCTGCTTGACGAAAGGAATTGCCGCATTGCCGCCCAGAACGGTCTCCTGGGCCATCGACTCCAGGTCAAACACATGCGCGCGGAGAACACGTTCGATGCCATCGGCGGCGCCGGTAGGGAGGATACCCAGCGCTTCCTGTTCGCTGGCGAGAGCGATTTCGACGACCGCCATAGCCTCTATCAGATCACGGGCTTGGGTCGCCGAACGTCCCGCAGAGCTCATGAAGGGGTGGCGAAGTAGGGTGTCGTACATGCGGATCTCCAGCCGGAATCAAGGCGAACAAATGTTCGCATTTCGAACTTTATGATAGGTTTGCTCCAAGATACCTGACAATCAACAACGAGGCATCACGGCACATGGCATCACAAGACGGAGCGCTCACGCCCGACGACAGGGATTTCGTTACCGCATTGGCAAGCGGCCTGGAAGTCATCATGGCATTCGATCAGGCCAGCCCTCGCATGACACTCAGCGAGGTCGCCACGAAAACCCACATGAACCGAGCCAAGGCCAGGCGCTTCCTGTTGACCTTGCATGCCTTGGGATACGTGCGTAAGCAGGAGCGTTATTTCGAACTTTCACCCAAGACGCTACAACTGGGTTACGCCTTCCTGTCGGCGAACAACTACCACAACGCCATCCAAAAGTACCTGGAAGATATCACGCATGAGACCGGCGAATCCTCGTCCCTAGGCGTACTCGACGGCAAGGATGTGATCTACGTCGCGCGCTCTGCGGCCAAGCATCGACTGATGGCCATCACGCTTGCGGTAGGCACTCGACTGCCCACCGCCTACACCTCGATGGGACGCATTTTGCTAGGAACATTGCCGGACGAAGAGCGCCACCGCATCCTGCAAGAAAGCGAGCTCGTAGCACATACCGCGCATAGTATTACCGATCTTAAAACGCTCGAAGCCGAGATCATCAAAGCCCGAGAGCAAGGCTATTGTATCGTCGACCAGGAACTCGACTCGGGGCTTCGCTCACTCGCCGTGCCCATATTCAGTGGGGGAGGACGTCTTATCGGCGCAATGAACGTCTCGACGAACTCCGCTCGCGTGCCTCTCGAAAGGCTTGAGGAAAATATCCTACCCTGCTTGAAAGAAAAGGCATTAGAAATAAAAGAAACGTTAATTTAATCGCAAAAAACATGCGTCACAACCAAAGTATAAGAACTTAAAAACCACTTTAATACAAAGCGTTATATCAGCTTCATAAATTACCGCGCCCTTCCTCATTGACAGGAAGGGCGTTTTTTTTCAGCTTCTCTGTACGCAAGACGAATCAAGGTTCGTATTACGAACTTATAAGACGATAAAAACATTAGCCGGGGAACAAAATGCACAGCAGATCTTTCGCTCGACCAGCGTGGTTCCCTCCTGAGTTCATGGGGTAGACGAAGGAGATATGACCTAGCTTCATCAGAAAAATGCATGGGGAGACGGTAAAAAATTAATTTTCCCGTCGATTCAGAAACGCATACTCATTCATGCGCACCAAGCTCGATAACTTCCTAAAAAGGGCAGCTCACCAATGCGATCCGATATAACAACATTCAAGATGACAAAACTCGCGCTCTGCGTGTCACTCGTTTCAGGCATGGCTGGCGTGGCGACGGCTCCCGCCTATGCCTTCGACGTCGTTGAAGCGGGCCAACCCGTGGTCACCGGCGACCCAAGCCGCGTCGGTCCTCCGTGGAACCATCGCTCGACCATCAACATCCCAGGCACCGAAACCGATATCGCCTTCGGTGGTTATGTCAAGCTCGATATGCTTTACGATTTCGACTATGACCTTGGTAAGGCTACCGACCCTTATGCGGTCATGGATCCATCGAATCGTACCGATGGACGCAGCGACTTCACCGCCTATGAGTCGCGTCTTAACTTCCGTACGCATACCATGACCGACTATGGCCGATTAACGACCTATTTCGAAGGGCATTTCATCCCGGACGGCAAATTCAACCTGCGCCATGCCTATGGCGAACTCAATGGCTTTTTGGCGGGCCGTACCTGGACGAACTTCATGAGTTTCGTGGGTGGCACACGCACCTTGGCGCTGGGCGATCCTAAAGGTTATGCCTTCGAGCGCCAGGCCCAGTTGCGCTATACCCAGCCACTTGGTGCGGGCAACCTATCGTTCTCCGTGGAGGATCCGGATACGGTGATCGCACGTGACGACGCAGGCGTTGCCGATGGTGAGAGTCAATTCCCCGACTTGACGGTACGCTACGAATACAAGCGCCTGTTCGCTCTTTCCGGTGTCGCGCGCCAGCTCTCCACCAATAACATCACCAATACCGTGGATGACGAAACCACCGGTTACGGGGTACAAGCACAGTTCAACCTACCCTTTACGCCGATGACGAGCCTACATGGTAGTGCGACTTATGGTGAAGGTATCGGTAACTACATGGGCAACCCCGGCAATACCGGGCATCGCAATGCACCCGATGTCTACGTTAATGACAATAACGAACTCGAGGCCGTCGAGACACGTGCCTTCGGTGTATCCCTCAACCATAACTGGACCGACGACTGGTTCAGCTCCGTTGGCTTCTCGCGTCTCGACCAGGACCTTCCCGATAGCTATGGTGCCCAGTTCGAGACCATCGACTACACCTTCGCCAACGTGATCTGGGATGTCACCCAACGCCTGGCCGTGGGTCTTGAGTATCAAAACGCCGATGTCGAGCAGATCAACGGCAACTCCGACGATGCAAGCCGCCTGCAGGCAAGCGCTACCTTCCAGTTCTAGTGTTGTGATAGTGATCGATCGTGATTTTGGCTGGCGTTTCGCCAGCCTTTTTCATGGAAGGCCAAAAATAGTCTGTGCCATTTCACGGACTTCAGCCTATTAGCGCTTCCAGCTTATCGAGAAGTCGCATAGTAGGAAGGCAATGTGAAAACGCCGCTTCAGGTACACGAGATTCGCGAATGGCGGTGATGAATTCGGCGTCCTGCGCTTGAACCCCCGTCCCTTCGAGAGGCAACACCTCTCCTCGATAATCCTTTAGCTCATCACGATAAGCCAGCAATGTGCTTTCTTCACCGATATAGCGATAAAACCCGCCGAATGGCCCATGATTGTTGAAGGAAAGCGTCAAGGTCGCCAGAATCCCATCGCGTGACCTCAAGCCGATATTCATGTCCATGGCAATCCCTAGCTCGGGGTGAATCGGCCCTCGCCCTCCCCAGACATCCAAGTCGAAATCCTCCAGCAACCACGCAAAAAGATCCACGCTATGGCAAGCATGATGCCATAACAAATGATCCGTCCAGACACGAGGCTCGCCTTGCATATTGAGGTTTTCGCGACGCAGGAAATACGTCTCGCTGACGAAATGCTGCAGATGAAACACACCCGCTTTAATACGCCGCTTCATTTCCCAATGCGGAGCGTTGAAGCGACGCGTATGGGCCACCATCGCGACGGTGTTCGAGTCACGGGCTCGCGCCGTCATGCGCTCGGCATCGACCAAGTTCAGACTCATGGGTATTTCACAGAGCACATGCTTACCAGCATCAATCGCTTGCTCGGCCTGGGAGGCATGCATATGACTTGGCGTCTTGGCCAGCCCGTCTAACGCCCCCTATTGGGTTTGGGGGGCAGGTAGCACCACGCGCGCATCGTGAGGAGCATCGGCATAGAGTGTGTCGACGAGATCGGCATAGCGCTCGCGCACCAGCCGCTGATTGACCGACCCCTTATCGGTCAATTCTCCGCGATCGACCGAAAGCGGCGTATCCAGAATCAACAAGCGTTCCAGACACGTAGAACTCGACTGCCCTCGACGACAGGACGCCAGGCGTTGCGTGAACCATTGGTGCAAGGTGGCGTCGTGCGCCAGGTCACCCAGCGATGACGTCGAGACACCTGCATGCTGTGCGCACGCCGGGACGTTCAGCACCACCAACCCGGTGAGATAGCCACGCCCTTCACCGGCGATCACCACGTCCTGCACCAGCGGGGCGAAGTGCTCGATAAGCTGCAGTCGCAAGATGCCCACATTGACCCAGGTACCGGTCACCAGCTTGAAATTCTCACTCAAGCGTCCGTCAAAGATCAGCCCACGCTCAGGGTACTCGGGATCGGCGAGTCGCATCGCGTCCCCGGTACAATAATAGCCTTCGTCATCGAATGCTTCGGCGGTACGTTCGGCGTCGCGCCAATAGCCAGGCGTGACATTGAGCCCCTTGAGACGTGCTTCCCATTTGTCATCCGTCGCCACCAGCTTGAGCGACATCCCCGGCACGGGTTGACCGATCAGGCCCGGCGTACCACTGGCCTCCGCGGTGCAGAACGCCAGGCAAGCCTCGGTGGACCCAAGCCCCGTCAGCATGGGCACGGGGCGTCCACATGCCTGCTCGCCGAAGGTATCCAGCGCCTCGCGCACGTGAACGGGCAACACGGCTCCACCGAAGTGCATCATCTCGAGATCGCGGAAGAACGCCGTGCGTAACGCCTCATCGTCACGTAAATGCTCGACCAGCGCCTCGAACCCCTTGGGTACGTTGCAATAGAACGTCGGCGACACCTCACGCAGGTTATCCACCGTGCGCCGCACGCCGTCCGCCGTCGGATTGCCGTCATCGATGTACAGCGATCCCCCATTATGGATCGTCATGCCGAGGATCGTGTTGCCGCCGAAGGTGTGATGCCAGGGTAGCCAGTCCACCAACACCGGCTTGTGCCGAGACAAGAAATCCAGACGTTTCTCGAGCATGGCCTGGTTGCTGCACAGCATGCGTTGGGTGTTGATCACTGCCTTGGGCATACCCGTCGAGCCCGAGGTGAACAGCAACTTGGCGACGCTATCCGGTGTCACGCGGGCATGAGCGTCATCGACCTCGGCCCGTGCCGGCGTCGCCGCCAGTGTCTCGAACGCCAGCGCTCGCTGAGTCGGCAGCGTCGCTACGCAGGTCACCTGCTCATCGCAAACGGCCGCCAGAGCTGCGCCAAAGCGAGCTTCGTCGTCGACAAAGATGAGCCCTGGGGTCACGAGATCGACGACATGGCGAAGCTTGACGAAATCTTCCGAGAGCAGGGCATAGGACGGTGATACCGGCACATAGGGGATGCCTACATGCATGGCGGCGCACGCCAGCAACGCATGCTCGATACTGTTACCTGACAGCACCACGACGGGACGCTCCGGGGACAGGCCGTAATCCAGCAACGCTTGTGCCAGACGGGTCACCCGCGGCATCGCTTCATCAAAGGTTAGCTTTCGCCAGTCGCGCTGCGCCCCCTCGCGTTCGGCCAGGAACGTTGTCGACGGCGTCTCACGTGCCCAGTGCGCGAGACGCTGGGTCATGCAACGGGGGTAATCCAGCACTTCACCACCGTATAGTCGATACGCCTGTGCGAACGCATCGCTCTCGGAACGGGGCGAAGACCGGTTACCGGAAGGGGACGACATGAAAGGCGCTCCATTAGTCTGTGATTAAACTTGTTATTCAGCGATACGTTCTTCACCAGCAACGTGATAGATATAGTTATAATAGGTAACTATTTTTTTGACTAGACGCACCGCATGAGACTTTAGGTGCACACAAGCGCCCATTAGTCGACGGTATTGCCTATCCACACCGATATCGTAAACAATGCATTCAGAATATAGTTTCTACTATTAACTATGGTATCGAAGAAGGAACCCCCGATGACGACATCCAAGAAAACGCCCTCCCCGGAGCAAACACCCCTCGAGGAAGCCTACCCAACCACGGTCACAGGATTAGTGCTCGAGGAACGCCTTGGCTATGCCCTGAGACGGGCGCAGCTCAAGGTCTTCAAGCACTTCGACGAGGCCATGCGCGAGCATGACATTCGACCGGCACAGTTTTCCTCGCTGGTAGTCATCGAGGGCTATCCGGGCGTGACGCAATCCAATCTTGCCCAGACATTGAGCATCGATCCGCCGCGAGTCGTTAGCTTGATTAATAGTCTTGAAGAGCGTGGCTTGGCATTGCGGGTACGTTGCAAGCGCGACCGTCGCTCACACGGCATCTTCCTCACCAAGACCGGCGAGGCACTCGTCGAGCGCTTGAAAGGGTTGGCAGAGCAAAGTGATTTAGACGCAACTCAATTACTTAGCGAAATAGAGCGGCGTCAATTATTGACCTTGCTGCGTAAAGTTTATGCCTCCGAGGAAGGTAACGACTAATCCTTTAGCCGCAATTTTAGGCAAATTGAAGCGACATGGCTTGCACACCTGCTTCGGGACAATTAATTATACAAAGCAACTAAAAACGATACCCCTAACCGCCTTGGCCGATCCACGCAACCTATAAAGATATAATCATGAGCAGCCTAGCGACGACATCCAACGCCAGCATCACCTGCCTACGCCGAGGCCTCGAAACAGCCTGTCGGCTCGCCGCGATCATCGGCGGATTGATCGTCGCGGCGCTCTCACTGATGACAGTGGTCAGCATTCTCGGACGCTGGGCATCTAGCCTGCCGCTGATCAGCGACCTATCGGCACTGGCTTGGATCGGTCCCATCACCGGCGACTACGAACTCGTCGAGCTCGGAACGGCCATCGCCGTGTTTCTTTTCTTGCCGTACTGCCATCTGCGCGGCGGCCACGTCACGGTGGATCTGCTGGTCATGCGCGCGCCGCTGGGCGTGCAGCGCTGTCTCGCCGTTCTCGCGGAAGCCTTGTTCCTCGTCGTTGCATGCCTGATGACATGGCGGCTGTATCACGGCCTGCTCGACAAGCACCGTTACATGGAAACCAGCATGCTGCTGGGTATCCCGCTGTGGTGGGGCTATATCGCCGGCATCGTCGGTTTCACCCTGCTCTCGCTAGTCTGTCTATACCGGCTCTTTTCCACGTTCTCGGACGACGCCGCCCCCGCGACACAAGGAGATGCCTCATGACGCCTCTTACTCTGGGCGCAGGCGGCTTCGTCTTGTTGCTGGCCATGATGGGCGCCCGCATACCCATCGGCCTCGCCATGCTGGTTATCGGCGCGTTGGGCTCGATGCTCATCACGGGACCGATGGGTATCCTCAATGCCCTGAAGACACTGCCCTACGAGCACTTTTCCAGCCACACGCTGTCAATCATTCCCCTCTTTCTGTTGATGGGACAATTCGCAGCACGCGCCGGGCTATCACGCGCCATGTTTCAGGCCGCCAACGACTGGCTGGGCCATCGTCGCGGTGGCCTCGCCATGTCGACGGTGGGCGCCTGCGGTGCCTTCGGCGCCATTTGCGGCTCCTCGCTGGCAACTGCCGCGACCATGACGCAAGTCGCGCTACCGGAAATGGAGCGTCAAGGCTATCGCGGTAGTCTGGCCACCGGCGCGTTGGCCGCAGGCGGTACGCTGGGCATTCTGATCCCGCCCTCCGTGGTGTTGGTCATCTACGCCATCCTTGCCGAACAGAACATCAACGAGATGTTCGCCGCCGCCTTGATCCCCGGCATCCTTGCCGCGCTCAGTTACATGGTGGCGATCTCACTGTTCGTGCGCTTCTTTCCGGATAGCGCCCCCAGCAAGGCCAAGGCCTCGGCCGGTGAGCGCTGGCGTTCGCTGCTCGATGTATGGCCTGGTGCAGCGATCTTCGTCATCGTGATCGGCGGTATTTACACAGGGATTTTCACGCCCACCGAAGCCGCCGCCGTGGGTGCCGCCGCCACCGGGCTGCTAGCCGTCATCCGCGGTGGGCTGCGCTGGGAAGGGCTGCGTGAGAGCCTCCTCGACACGGCCGTCACCTCGGCGATGATCTTCTTCATCGTCCTCGGGGCCAGCGTGTTCAACAGCTTTCTCGCCCTGACGCAATTGCCGCAAATCACGGCGGGCTGGATCGTGGGCCTGGAAATCAGCCCCTGGATCGTCCTGGCGGGGATCCTGCTGTGCTACCTGGTACTGGGTTGTTTCATGGATAGCCTGTCGATGATTCTGCTCACCGTGCCCATCTTCCTCCCCATCGTGACGGGCATGGATTTCGGCATGCCTCCCGGCGACGTGGCGATCTGGTTCGGCATCCTGGCATTGGTCGTCGTGGAAGTAGGGATGATCACACCACCGGTGGGACTGAATATCTTCATCATCCACTCCATGGCGCCCCACGTACCGCTGACCGAGACCTTCAAGGGCATCCTGCCATTCCTGGCGGCAGACGTGCTGCGCATCATCATGCTGGTGGTTTTCCCGTCCATCACATTGGGTTTCGTCTACTGGCTTTATTGACGTCACCACACCGCTCGAGGAGACCACATGATGTCGTCTACTAACCCACTTCGCACGCCCACGCTGGATTTCATCGCCCGCCTAACGGTGGACGTCGCCTCGCCCTGGGAACTGGGCGAGAGCGCACACGGCCAGCGTCGCTTCATCGCCATCACCGGCGGCGACGTGACCGGCGAGGGACTCAATGGCCGTATTCTCGCCGCGGGCGGCGACTGGCAAACGATACGTCCGGATGGCGTGGCTGAACTATACGCACGCTATTTCCTGGAAACCGACGACGGCGAGCGCCTTGAGGTAGAAAACACGGGCTTTCGCCACGGCCCGCCAGCCGTCATGCAGCGGCTAAGAGACGGAGAGGCCGTGCCGCCCGAGGACTACTACTTCCACACCGCGCCGCGCTTTTTCACCACCAGCACGCGGCTGGAGTGGCTCAACCGGACGTTGTTTCTGGGCAGCGCGGCACGCACCAAAGACAACGTGGTCATCGACCTTTTCGCCGTCGGCTGATCCATTGCCACCCAGCGTCATACAACAACCACAATGAGGCACCTCGCCATGACCCAACACGCCACTTCACACCTGCGTCGCTTCGTAATGACCACTGCGGCAGCACTCTCGATCGCTGTTGCCAGCCAGGCCCAAGCCCAAGAGACCGAATACACCCTGCGGCTGCATCATTTCTTCCCCGCCTCGGCGCCCGTGCACCAGGAGTACTTCATCCCCTGGAAAGAGGCCATCGAAGAAGAATCCAATGGACGCATAGAGGTGCAGCTCTATCCTTCCATGCAGCTCGGCGGCACGCCGCCCTCACTCTACGATCAAGCCAAGGACGGCCAGGTGGACATCATCTGGACCGTGCTGGGTTACAACTCGGGGCGTTTCCCCAAGGCGGAAGTCTTCGACCTGCCCTTCCTGCCGACCTCGGGTGCCGCGACGAGTCAGGCCGCACATGAATACGCCATGACACACATGCAGGACGAACTCGAGGGTGTGCACCCCATTGCCGTGCACACCCACAGCCCTGGCGCACTGCATACCAAAGAAACCCGTATCGCATCCCTCGAGGATATCGAGGGCCTCAAGATGCGCGGCCCCAGCCGGCTGGTAAACCGCTACCTGGCCAAGCTCGGCGCCGAGCCCATCGGTATGCCGGTGGCCCAGGCATTGGAGGCGTTATCACGTGGCGTGCTCGACGGCACGGTGATTCCCTTCGAAGCCATCACCGCCATGGGGCTCGCCGATATCACCACCGAACACACTATCTTCAGCGGTGATCGGGCGCTCTACACCACGATGATGATCGTGGCCATGAACCAGGACAAATACGACGCCCTGCCCGATGACCTGCAAGCCGTCATCGATGCGCACTCCGGAAGCCGCGAGGCGTATCAGATCGGTCAGATCATGGACCATGCCGACCACCGCCAAATCCTGGCCATTCAGAGTGGCGAGCAACCGGGCACGATCACCCGCCTGGAAAGCGAAGAAACCGCCCGCTGGCAGGCGGTTGGTCAAGAGGTCGTCGATGACTGGATCGCCGAGGCCGACGCCAAAGGGCTCGACGGTCAAGCGCTCTACGACAGCGCCACGCAACTCGTCAACGAATACACACGCTGACCCATGGCAGGAAAAGGCAGTGCCGGTCGAGCCGTTATTCAGGCTCGACCAGGCCGGCCCCCAAAGCTTTAAGGGAGGACTTGAGATGGCGTTGAAACATGCGTTGCTGAGACGCGCTGAGTGCTTCCAGCATGCACCGTTCGAGTGCCTCGACGGCGTGATTCGCCTCATCGAGCGTACTTCGCCCGGTATCGGTCATGTGGATCTGCACGATGCGCCCATGATGAGGGTCGGGAGAACGTTCCACGAGCCCCTTGCCTTCCATGGCCTTGACCATTTCGTTGGCGGCTTGTGGCGAGACCAGCGACTTCTCCGCCAGTTGGGCATTGGACAACGGACTACGCCAGGCCAACACCGAAAGCGCCGTGTATTGCTGCATGGTCAAGCCCAGCGGATGCACGGCCTCACTGATATGGCGACGCAATGCGCGATCGAGACGCCCGATCAGATAGGCGACACGCACCGTTTCCGGCGCGCCATCAACGGAGGAGCTCGCGTCATGCGAGGCCTGCGGTTCAACTTTGGTCATAGGGATTTCCTCTTTGCAAGCGCAGCATAGCGCACTATGATGGAAACGGTAAATATCAACTTACTTGACAATTAATTGACAGGAAAATGCGATGAGCGACTATACAGACCGCTGGCAGACCGTGAAGGTCGACGTCGAGGACGGCATTGCTTGGGTGGCGCTCAACCGCCCCGACAAGCGCAACGCCATGAGCCCCACGCTCAACCGTGAAATGATTGATGTGCTCGAAACCATCGAACTGGACCAGGACGCCCACGTGCTCGTGCTGACCGGCGAAGGTGAAGCCTTCTCCGCCGGCATGGACCTCAAGGAATACTTCCGCGAGATCGACGCCAGCCCCGAGATCGTTCAGGTCAAGGTCCGCCGCGATGCCTCCACCTGGCAATGGAAGCTGCTGCGCCACTACGCCAAGCCCACCATCGCCATGGTCAACGGCTGGTGCTTCGGTGGCGCGTTCTCGCCGTTGGTTGCCTGCGATTTGGCGATCGCCGCCGACGAATCGGTGTTCGGGCTCTCCGAAATCAACTGGGGCATTCCCCCGGGCAACCTGGTGAGCAAAGCCATGGCCGATACCGTGGGCCATCGCCAGGCGCTTTATTACATCATGACCGGCGAGACCTTCACGGGTCCTCAGGCGGCAGACATGGGCCTGATCAACAAGAGCGTGCCGCGATCCGAACTACGCGAGGCCACCAAGACGCTGGCAGCCACGCTGCGCGACAAGAACCCCGTCGTTCTGCGTGCCGCCAAGACCGGCTTCAAGATGTCCCGCGAGTTGACCTGGGAACAAAACGAGGAATATCTCTACGCTAAGCTGGACCAAGCGCAACAGCTCGACCCGGAACATGGCCGCGAGCAAGGCCTCAAGCAGTTCCTCGACGACAAGAGCATCAAGCCCGGGCTGGAAAGCTACCACCGCTGACAGGCGCGAGGGCACGGTGGCGTTCACTCGCAAGACGCCACCGAACCCGCTGGCGATACAGCAAGTCGCCCAGCCCTGAACGTCATATCGCTTCGACAACAACAAGGGGAGTCTCATGGATCTTGCGCTACTCATCGGCGGCAAACATCGCACCGCCCAGAACAACGCGACCTTCGAGCGTCGCAACCCACTGCATGAACATGTCGTGACGCGCGCCGCTGCAGCCTCGGTGGAAGATACCCGGCATGCCGCCGAGGCAGCGTCTCAGGCGTTTCCCGCCTGGTCGCAGACCGGCCCCGGCGAGCGCCGTGCCAAGTTGCTCGCGGCCGCCGAAGCGATGGAAGCCCGCCAGGACGACTTCATCGCACGCATGGTCGATGAAACCGGCGCCACGCCGGGCTGGGCCGGATTCAATGTCATGGTCGCCGCCAACATGCTGCGCGAAGCTGCCTCGCTGACCACCCAGGTCGGCGGCGATGTCATCCCCTCCAACGTTCCCGACAGCCTGGCCATGGGCGTGCGCGTGCCATGTGGCGTGGTCGTCGGCATCGCGCCCTGGAACGCGCCGATCATTCTCGGCACGCGGGCCATCGCCACGCCTTTGGCATGCGGCAACACGGTCATTCTCAAAGCTTCCGAGCAATGCCCGGCGACCCATCACCTGATCGGCGAAGTGCTCGTCGAGGCGGGCCTGGGCGACGGTATCGTCAATGTGGTGACCAATGCGCCGCCGCAAGCTGCCGACGTCGTCGAGGCGCTGATCGAACATCCCGCTGTGCGTCGCATCAACTTCACCGGTTCCACGCAGGTCGGACGCATCATCGCTGAGAAGGCCGCGCACCATCTCAAGCCCGTGCTACTGGAACTCGGTGGTAAAGCGCCGTTCGTGGTGCTCGAGGATGCTGATCTGGACGCCGCTGTCGAGGCCGCTGCCTTCGGTGCCTTCTTCAACCAGGGCCAGATCTGCATGTCCACCGAGCGACTGATCGTCGTTGACGCCGTGGCCGATGCCTTCGTCGAGAAGCTGGCGAAAAAAGCCGCCAGTCTGAAGGCCGGCGATCCTCGTGAAGACGGCAATCCGCTGGGCACGCTGATCAATCGCGAGGCCGGGGAAAAGCTCAATGGCCTGCTCGACGACGCCCAGCAGCACGGCGCCCGCCTGGCCTGCGGCGGCAAGGCCGAGGGCGTGATCATGCAGCCCACCGTGGTCGATGGTGTCACCGACGCCATGCGCCTCTACGCCGAAGAGTCGTTCGGCCCCGTAGTGGCCATGATGCGCGTCAAGGACGAAGAAGATGCCCTGCGGGTCGCCAACGACAGCGAGTACGGCCTCTCTGCAGCGGTCTTCAGCCGCGACACGGCACGCGCCATGCGTGTCGCCCAACGTATCGAATCGGGCATTTGCCACATCAACGGCGCCACCGTACACGACGAGCCACAGATGCCGTTCGGCGGCGTCAAATCGAGCGGTTACGGGCGCTTCGGCGGCAAGGCTGGCATTGAGGAATTCACCGAGCTGCGCTGGATGACCATGCAGCTCGGGCCCCGGCACTATCCCATTTAACGGTCACACCTCTAGATCATCTAGCGGTCATGCCTCTAGATATCGCGCACTGGCACGCCAACACTCCCATGGAGCTTAAGATGATGACAACAAAACATACGCTCGCCGGTCTCGTTCTCCTCAGCGGCATCACCCTGGCCGGCACAGGCCTGGCACAAGACACCGTGACGCTGCGTCTTCACCACTTCGCGGCGCCGACCACGCCGGTTCAGGCGCAGTATCTGGAACCCTGGGCGAAACGCATCGAGGAGCAATCCGATGGCGCCATCAAGGTCGAGATTTTCCCCGCCATGCAGCTCGGCGGATCGGCCAACTCGCTTTACGATCAGGCCAAGGACGGTGTCGTCGACATCGCCTGGACGCTGTTGAGCTACACGCCGAACCGCTTTCCGGAATCCGAAGCCTTCGATCAGCCCTTTCTGCCGACCACGGGTGAAGCCACCAGCATGGCGGCACATGAATTCGCCATGGAACATATGCAGGACGATTTCGAAGGCGTTCATCCCATCGCCGTCTTCGCCCATAGCCCGGGCAAGCTCCACACCAAAGATGTCAGCGTGCACGATATCGATGATATCGACGGCTTGGCCATTCGCGCTCCTTCCAAAACCATGAACCGCTATTTCACCCGGCTCGGCGCCAAGTCCGTGGGCATGCCCATGCCGCAAATACCCGAGGCGATCTCGCGTGGCGTGATCGACGGCCTGACGCTGCCCTTCGAGAGCGCCTCCGCCCTGGGCGTGCTGGATGTCGCCCAGAACCATACCTTCTTCGACGGTGAGCATGGTCTATACACAGCGATGATGGTGCTGGCAATGAACCAGGACAAATACGATAGCCTGTCGCCCGAACTGCAGAAGGTCATCGACGACAACGCCGGCATCCAGGAAGCCCAGCAAATCGGCCACGTCATGGACGAGGCGGAGCAAGCCGCCATCGACGACATCGCGGCTCGCGACGAAGGCCAGATGATCCATATCGCCGAAGCAGATCAGGGTGAGTGGAAAGCGGCCGCCGACAAGACCATCGACGAGTGGATCGCGGACATGGACGCAGAAGGCTACGACGGCCAGCAGCTCTACGACGACGCCAACCAGCTGGTCGACAAGTACACCAAGCAAACGCAATAAGCCCCCATGCGCGGGGCATTTCGCCCCGCGCAGTATCCTGCCTTTCGTTCTCCTTTAGCATCTCCTCCCCTCCCCGACCAAAGTCTAGATACATTCGATTGTCGTGATGCCCCAGTGTTTCTATGATGGAGCTTTCCCATCGACGACCGCTCGACCCATCGCAACGCCGACACCATGCCCTCGGCAACCGCTTTTGCAACTTCTTTCAGGATCTTGTCATGACCGATTCCACCACGCCGGACGTCCTGACCTTCGGTGAAGCGATGACGTTGTTCATCGCCGAAACCCCCGGCGACCTAGCCGAAGTCGAGCGCTTCCAGCGACGCATCGCCGGCGCCGATACCAATGTCGCCATCGGCCTGGCACGACTGGCCTTTCACGTCGCCTGGATCAGCCGCGTCGGTGACGATGGTTTTGGCACCTTCATCCGTCGCACGCTCGAAAGCGAAGGTCTCGACTGCCGCTACCTGAGTACCGATACCGAGCACCCTACCGGCCTGGTCTTCAAGGAACGCGCCGAACACGGCGAGGATCCCAAGGTGGCCTATTACCGCCGCGGTAGCGCCGCCAGCCACCTGGGTGTGGCCGACGTGCACGATCTCGACTTCCAGGGTGTGCGTCACCTGCACGCCACCGGCTTGCCCCCCGCGCTGTCGCCGAGCACACGCGAGCTCGCCTTTCACATGCTAGAACGCGCTCGCGAGGCCGGTCTCACGATCAGCTTCGATCCCAACCTGCGGCCCTCGCTGTGGAACAGCGAAGCCGAAATGCGCGAGACTCTCAATGCACTAGCCGCGCACGCCGACTGGGTGCTGCCGGGGCTCGCCGAGGGTCAGCGCCTAACCGGCCTCGATAACGCGCACGACATCGCCGGTTATTACCTCGATCAAGGCGCCAGCGGTGTCATCATCAAGCTCGGCCCGGAAGGCAGCTACGTGCGCACGGCGGACGATGAAAGCATGGTGAAGGGCGTGGCCGTATCTCGCGTCGTCGATACCGTGGGTGCCGGCGACGGCTTCGCGGTGGGCGTGATCAGCGCCTTGCTCGACGGGTGCTCGCCACGCCAAGCCGCGCATCGCGGCAATCTCATCGGTGCCGAACAGGTTCAGGTCGTCGGCGACATGGAAGGCCTGCCGCACCGGGCCCGACTGCGCGACCTGGAAGCCGCACACCCAATGGCGTGACGACACGCCACCATGCTGTATTTCACGATCAGGAGTCCTGCATGACCAAGCGCATCCTCGCCTTCGGGCGACTCAAGCCGCATCATCTCGACCAATTGCGCGCACACTTCCACGTCGATTATTTCGACCATCTGGCAAGCGCCGACGACCCCGCCTTTCGTGAAGCGCTGAGCGAAGCGCACGGCCTGCTCGGCGCCAGCTTGCCGATCACCTCCGAGCTGCTCGACGATGCACCTCATCTAGAGACCATCTCGAGCATCTCGGTGGGGGTCGACAACTACCCCGTGGACGAGCTGACCCGGCGCCACATCTTGCTCTGCCACACCCCGGATGTACTCACCGAAACCACTGCGGACACCGGCTTCCTGCTGATCATGGCCAGCGCCCGCCGCGCGGTGGAGCTCGCCAACATGGTCAAGCAAGGCCAATGGACGAGCAGTATCGGCGAGCCTCACTTCGGCACCGATGTCCACGGCAAGACGCTGGGCATGATCGGCTTCGGGCGCATCGGTCAGGCTATCGCGCGGCGTGGCGCGCTGGGCTTCGGCATGCAAGTGCTCTACACCCATGCCTCGCCCAAGCCAGCATTGGAAAAAGAGCTCGGCGCGACGCACTGCGAATTCGACGCCTTGCTCGAACAGGCCGACTTCGTCTGCGTCAACGTGCCGCTGACCGCCGAGACCACCGGCTTGATCGACGCGGACGTGCTCAAGCGCATGAAGTCCTCGGCGATCCTGATCAACATCGCTCGCGGCAAGGTAGTCGACGAACAAGCGCTGATCGAAGCGCTCTCAAGCGGCGAGATCCACGCCGCAGGGCTGGATGTCTTCGCCCAGGAACCGCTGCCCGCCGACTCACCCCTCACGAGGATGGATAACGTCGTCACCCTGCCGCATATCGGCTCGGCCACGCATGAAACGCGCGAGGCCATGGCCCAGCGCGCCGTCGACAACGTCATCGCCGCCCTAGAGGGCCAGCAACCACCGAGCCCCTACAACGACGTCACACCACGCGGCTGACGCCTCTCCCATACGCCGCGCCACCTCCCTTCACACGCCTGCGCCTCTCGATGCGGGCGTTTTCGATTCATGACACGTCCGCTTGAAACCTGGCATCCCGCCCCCAGTCAGTGATCACTGATAGCGGCCCCCAGCGCCGCGCACTTTTCGATTCGGGAGCCACTCCATGTCCTCCAGCATTGCCCTCATCACCGGCGCCGGACGAGGCCTCGGCCGCAGCATGGCGCTGCACCTCGCGGCCGCCGGCGTCGGCGTCATCGGTACTTACCGTCACCATCGCGACGAAGCACTGGCAGTCGCCCGCGAAATCGAGGCCGCCGGCGGCACGGCGGCGATGCTCAAACTCGACATCGGCGATAGCACCGCCTTCGCCGAATTCAAGGACAACGTCGCGGACACGCTGGAAAACACCTTCGGCCGCACGGAGCTGGACGCCGTGGTCCACAACGCGGGCGAGGGCATTCTCGCGCCCTACGAAGAGACCACCGAAGACGATCTCGACGCTCTCTACCGCACCCACTTCAAGGGACCCTTCCTGCTCAGCCAAGCCCTGTTGCCGATGATCGCCCGGGGCGGCCGCATCCTGAACGTTTCCACCGCCGCCACGCGTTTCGTGCTGGACAATCACTGCGCCTACTCGGCGATGAAGAGCGCGCTGGAGGTAACCACACGCTACATGGCCAAGGAACTCGGCGAGCGCCGGATCACGGTCAACGCCATCGCCCCCGGCGCCGTGGAAACCGATTTCGCCGGCGGCGCGGTCCGCGACGATCCGGCACTCAACGCCCACTTCCGCGCGATCACCCCGCTAGGGCGCACGGCCAAACCGGATGATATTGGCGCTGCGGTCGCGAACCTGCTGTCGAGCGATTTCGGCTGGCTCAACGGCGAACGCATCGAACTCACCGGCGGGCAATCGCTTTAAACGCCTCCCCGGCCTTGCCATCATGGCCGGGGGCAACTAAAGTTCTAGAGAACGTTTAAAAACACCGTTCTAAAACTCGGTATGCTTTTTCAAGACTGGGCGTCGCCTGCCGATATTTGGGACAATGAACGGTTTCATCCACTACGCCTTCGAGGCTCCACCATGTCTCATCCGCTATGCCTGCTATTCGATTGCGATGGCACCCTGGTCGATAGCGAACCCCTTCTCGCCGATGTCATGGCCGATGTGTTGACGCGTGCCGGGTTACCTTTCACCACCTCTCAATACATGGAAGAGTTTCGAGGCGTCAGATTCGCCAATATCGTCTCCGAGCTGGAGCGCCGTTTCGGCGCCCTGGACGACGCTACTCGAGACGCCGCCGAGGCGGAGATGCGCAGTACCATGCAGACGCGCATGAGCACCGAGTTACAACCGATTCCAGGAATCCGCGAAGCACTCGACAGGCTCACCGAGCACCCGCGCTGCGTGGCTTCCAACGGCCCCGAGCACAAGATTCGCCGCGCCCTCGACAGCACGGGCCTGCGTGCCTATTTCGGGGACCGCCTCTACAGCGGCTACACCATCGAGCGCTGGAAGCCCGATCCCGAATTGTTCCTGCATGCCGCACGCGAGATGGGGGTCGCGCCCGAACGCTGCGTGGTCATCGACGATGCCGATGTGGGCGTTGCAGCCGGCCTGGCGGCGGGGATGCGCACGATCCACATCAACCGCTTCCCCGAGCGCGAGACTACTCCCGAGGGCGCTATCACCTTGCATCACATGCGCGATCTACCCAGTGCCGTGGCGCGGCTGGAACAGCTGGAAGCCGTGCTCCACTGACCCCGTTGGATGGCACCGATCGATATCGTGCCCACCGGCAGGGCGCGTTATCATGGAAATATCGCGATACATCGATTCAGGGAGGCGCGCATGGCATCGCTGCAGGATCAGTTACGCGGACGGGTATACTCCACCGAACATGGCGAGACCTGCCCCGAGTGCCGGGCGCCGATTGCCGAGTGTCATTGTGCCGAGGCGGCGGAGGAAGCACGCCTGGCAAGCCTCGACGGTACCGTCCGCCTGCGCCGTGAGACCAAGGGACGCAAGGGCAAAGGCGTGACTCTAATCGAAGGCGTACCGCTCAAGGCCGATGAGCTCAAGCCCCTGGCCAAGGCGCTCAAGCAGCGTTGTGGTACCGGCGGCGCCATCAAGGATGGCATCATCGAGATTCAAGGCGATCAGCGCGACACGCTCAAGGCTGAGCTGGAAGCACGCAGCTATCGCGTCAAATTGGCTGGCGGTTGAACGCCTCGTCGGCTGCTTTCCCTTTACCTGTGCGAGGAGGCCCTCATGTCCTTGCCTAATTTTCCACGTGGCCTGCATGCCGTATTCACCGGCTTGTTGCTGCTCGGCCTCGCGGGCTGTGCCAGTGGCCCTGATTTCAATACGCTCGATGCCCGGGTCACCTTCGCTCAACCGCCCGAGCTGTCGGACGATGCCATCCTCAATGTCACGCTGAAGGATAGCGACGACAACGCCACCATAGCGGAAAGCCGCTACACGCGTATCGACACTCCTACGACCGAGGTCACGCTGCAATACGACGACAGCGCCATCGAGGCAGCGCATAGCTACGTCTTGCAGGCCGAGGTGCGCGATCAAGGGCGACTGACACACCTCAACCGCGAGCGTGTCGACGTCTTCAACGGCGAGACTGGCGAGATACCGACCGTGACGCTGGAGCCCGCTTCACCTTAGTGAGTGAACGCGCGAAGACAGCCAATGCCGCCAAGTAGCGCACGATAGACTCAAGGTCGAACGCCTGACGAGGGCCAGACGCCAGCAACCGGAGCTTGGGACGTCACTCCATCGGCAGTCGTCGCGGTCATGTTTTGCAGCGCAGCCTCCAGCGTCTCGCCCGCCGAGGCTTCGACCTTGAGGCTAAACAAGTCGTCGGCGCGCGTACGCCCCACGTTGATGCAGGCCATCGGCTTGCCCAACTCCGCCGCGCGGCGCGCAAAGCGATAGCCCGAATAAACCATCAGCGACGAGCCTACCACCAGCATCGCATCGGCACGCTCAAGGGCAGCGAAGGCCGCGTCCACACGGGGGCGTGGCACACTATCGCCGAAGAACACCACATCGGGCTTGAAGATGCCGTCGCCGCAACGCGCGCAGGACAACAACGCGAAATCGCCGAAGTCATCATGCACCAGGTCGGCATCGCCATCCGGCCCAACGCTCGCTTCCAGACCCGTCCACTGGGGATTGAGACGTGCCAAGGCAGCGTGTACGGCATGGCGCATCTGGGTCGCGCCGCAGCGCATGCAGCGCACCACATCGGCCTGGCCGTGCAGGTCGATAACGCGTCGCGACCCAGCGCGCTGGTGAAGCCCATCGACATTTTGCGTCACCAGCTGCTCAATGCGTCCGGCACGCTCCAGCGCGGCCAACGCGTAATGCCCACGCCCCGGCCGCGCCTCGGAGAGCGCCTGGAACCCCACCAGGCTACGCGCCCAGTAGCGGCGTCGTGCGATGTCGCTGTGCATGAACGTTTGATGCGTCATCGGCGGCGAGCGTTTCCAGGCACCCTGCTCATCACGATAATCGGGGATTCCGCTATCGGTACTCATCCCGGCGCCGGTGAGCACGAACAACCGCGAATGACGGGAAAAAAAGGTCGCCAATGACGACGTGGAGGAATCGGACATCGTGATCTCCCAAGCAAAGCCGATGCTCCATGATACAACTGGCATCCTGCCTCGCGACAAGCGCCCATCGCGCTTCGGCATCGCCGATCCCCGGTAAGCTAGCTAGAATGGGCGTTCATGTAACACGTTCTCGACCAGGATGACCGTGATGGCTTGGCTGGAATACGTACTGCCGATCATTTTTCTCGCCCCGCTCGGCGCCACCGCGCTCGTGGTGCTGGCACTGCGCCACCTGGAAGACGGGGCGCTGGTATCGCCCTATGATGGGCGCACACTGCGCGAGCCCGCGCAATCGCTACGCAATCGACTCGACCGCGCTTATGCCGCGCTCTTCCTGGATGGCGCGCTGGGGCCCATCATCACCCTGGCGCCTTTGGTCTACGGCATGGGGCGCATGCTGTTCGCCAATCATCATAGTTGGCTGGAATGGGCGCTTTACGGGCTTTTGACCACCTTGCTGGCGTTGGTGCTGTGCTTTCGCTTGATTCACGACGTACAGCGCATTCGCCGCCTCAAACTGGGCCTGGCCTGCGAGCTGGCCGTGGGCCAAGAGCTGGAGCGCTTGATCCGCCCAGAAGCGCACCCCTACTTCGTGTTCCATGATGTGCCCACCGACAGCGTCGCCATCGACCATGTCGTGGTCACCCCGCATGGGGTCTTCGTGGTCGAGGTAAGCGCCCGGACGCCGCCGTTGGATATCATGGGCGAGGCCCGCACCCAAGTAACGGTAGCCGGGCAACGCCTGCGCTTTCCCGGCTGGCGCGAACGTCAATCCCTGGCACACACACGGATGGCCGCGAGCTGGTGCCGCCAATGGCTGACCCGCCAATCTCTGGGCGATATCGCCGTGCAAGGCGTACTGGTCCTGCCCGGCTGGGAGATAAAGATCGAGAAAGCCCCCAACGGGCTAATGGTCGTCAACGGTGAAGGACTCGCCGCCCTGCTCGACGGTACTCCGCTCAAGCCCATGAATGACGACGCACACCAACGCGTGGTGCAGGCACTCGATCAGCGGGTGAAGCGCAGCGAACCTCGCGACACGTCCTCTCGCGCCACCCCTTGAACGACTCAGGCCGAGGCGTCGCTTTCGCGCGCGCCGGCCAACTGTCCTAGTTCCCACAGCACCGCACTCTTAAGCACGGGCAACGGCTCGCCGGACAACCCACTGAGTACCACCAGACGATGGCGGCCTCCGGCCTTGGCCCCGCGCCCGACATACCCTAACCATACGGGCAGAATCACTGCACGCGGCGGCACCTCGCGTAGCGCCACGCGCCAGTGCCGTCGTGCCACCATGCGCTCCCAGAACCATAACCGCGTCACCGCCTCCGCCGAGGGCGGAGACGCCGCAGCCAACCGCAGCGACGCCGTCGATACCTCAGCCTCGTGCGCCTGCGAGAGCGACTGCGGCCAGAGCAGCGCGCGTCGCGCTCGCGGATGACATAAAAGCCATCCAGCGGGGTTATCGCGCGCATCGCGCCCCAAGGCATGCGCCCACAGCATGAGGCTGGCCGCTTCGAAGGTCTCTGCCCCCAGGCGACGCAAGCGGGGCATGGCCCTATCCTCGTCGAGACGCCATGGCAAGCTTAGTGGTGCGGAGTGCGCCTCATGCATTGGCCCATACCTGCAATAGCACCAATCCCGCCAACAGTACGCAGAACCATGCCATCAATCCCAGGCAGCGGCGGCGTGTCACGCGTGCCACTGCGGTGACCGGTCGCGCATTGCCGGCGCGTGTCGACAGCAGTGCCTGCATGTCCGGTGCGGTTTCCTCGATGACCACGTCGCTGAGTTGCGCGGCACTCGGCGCAGGTGCTGTCAAGCTGACGAGATAGCCCACGCCGAGCGAGACCACCACGCCAACGAGGTTATTATAGAGCCATGAAATGTCGCCAAGGCTTTCGACGCCCCACACGGCGAACATCCCCAATAGCAGCCCGCTCAACGCGCCTCTAGCGTTGGTACGATGACTGAGGATGGCCAGCAGGAAAGTCCCCAACAAAGCGCCGTAAAACCACGATCCGATGCGATTGACCGCCTCGATCACCGGCCCCAGGTTGCCCGCGAAGAAGGCGAAGACCGTCGCATAGAGCCCCCAGAAGACCGTTGCCCAACGCGACGCCTTGAGATAATGGGCCTCGCTGGCCTCGGGTTTGATGTAGCGGGTATAGAAATCGCGCACGCTGACCGCCGAGAGCGAATTGAGGGCCGAATCGAGACTCGACATCGCCGCAGCGAAGACCCCCGCCATCACCAGGCCCGCCAAGCCGGGCGGAAAAGCGCTGACCACATAGCGTGGGAATAGCTCGTTGAGGTTCTCGGGCGCGGTGAGGCCATGCTGGTCGTAGTAAGTCGCCAACATCACCCCGATGAACAGGAACAGCAGCATCTGCGGCACCAGCAGGTAGCCGCCGATCAACAGCGAACGCTGGCCTTGCGGAACGTCGGGGCTGGTCAATACTCGCTGAATCTGGCTTTGATCGGTGCCGAAATAGGCGATATGCAGGAAGATGCCACCGAAGAGCCCTGCCCAAAGCGAATAAGTGACACTCGGGTCGAGCGAAAGATCGAGGGTATTGAACATGCCGTGCGAGGCGCCGAAGGCAAATACATCGCTCCAGCCCCCGGGCAGGCTGGCCACCATCAAGCCCATGCTGACCAGGGCGCCGAGCCAGAGCACGAACATCTGGATTACGTCGGTCCAGATAACGGCACTGATGCCACCCAGCACCGTGTAACTCACCGCCAGCACTGCCATCACCACGATGGTCAGATTCACGCTCCAGCCAGTCACCACCGAGAGCACCAGCGCCGGCGCATACAGCACTACGCCGGTAGCCAGCCCGCGTGCGATCAAGAACAACCCGGCGCTGACACTGCGCGTGGCCGGACCGAAGCGCCGTTCAAGCAACTCGTAGATGCTGTAGATCCCCGCACGGTGGAATACCGGCACGAGCAACACGATCAATACCGCCATCGCTAGCGGTACGTTGATGAACGTCACCAGACGCTCCAGGCCACCGTCGAAGCCCCATCCTGGCGCGCCGATGAAGGTAATCGCGCTGGCCTGAGTCGCCATCACCGATAACCCGATCGCCCAACTGGGAATGCGCCGCCCGCCGAGGAAATAATCCTGGGTACTCGCCTGAGAGCGCCCGAAGCGCGCGCCGATCAGCGCCACGAGCAGGATATACACCACCAAGACGACGCTATCCAGCCAGGTAAACTCGCTCACATTCCCGTCCCCATGTTCCCCACCTGACTGTCTAAATTAGCAGGCTTTAGAGCGCGCTGCCGGAAGCTCCGCGTCGCAACGTTTCCAAGTCAAACACTTATTTTTTCGTAATGTTTCAATCCCATCGACCATGTATCGAACGAACCGATTGGCCGAATCGAGCAAAAAACACCGAAAAAACGCCATTTCCTGGATAAGTTGACAATTGGCATCAGAACTAAGTTTAGAGATTAAACTTTAGTGGCGTTTATACCATAGTCAAAATGAAAACTTACGACATCGTGCTAATAATGTCGTAAATGACGCAGGCATCATTCGATCATCGCGTTTAAAAAACAAAGACGTTTCGAGAACAACAACAAGGGGATCTCATGCCGACATCTTCGACACGCCACTGCGCACCCGCTTCACGCGGGCCAGAACACGCCCATCTAATCCACTCACTGCCCAGGAGGCCTCAATACCCCTGCGCAACGATCTCGGCGTCGGGCCTCACGGCTCGCTGAGCGACGCGCACGAACCATCGCGTTTCACAAGCAATAAAACGGCTCAACGTCCAATAACATCACAAGGGACAACTTATGAAAGTCTCACGCCAGTTCACCCGCCGACCGCTGCTCGCGGCCCTGATCGGCGCCTCCTGCGTCATGCCGGCCCTGGCCCATGCCGATATCAACCCCAACTTCTTCGGCTATGCGCGTTCGGGAATCGGCTCCACCGCCGGTGGTGGCAGCCAGACGTGCTTCAAGGCGGCAGGTGCCCCGGCCAAGTACCGCTTGGGCAACGAGTGTGAAACCTATGCCGAGCTGGGCTTGGGTGCCAACCTCTTCGACCAGCAGGGCACCACGTTCGACTTCAGCAGTCGCGTCGCCTACGTCACCTCGCAGGCCAACGACGACGAATCGCTCAAGGACGACGACAACAACATCGCCCTGCGTGAGATGTTCGTCACCGGCACCAACGCCGTTAGTGGCCTGCCCGACGGTTCCACGCTGTGGGCCGGTAAGCGCTTCTACAAGCGTCACGATATCCACATGAACGATTACTACTACTGGGACGTCTCCGGTCCGGGCGTGGGGATCTCGGACATCGACATGGGCACCGGCAAGCTCAGCCTCGCCTGGGTGCGAAGCACCGGTTCGGATGGCGACAACCTCCCTGATGAGGATCAGCGGCTCTCCGATGACACCGTCGATGTACGCTGGACGGACATTCCCACTAACCCCGGCGGCTCGCTGCAACTGGGCGTCGACTACGGCCGTTCCTCACTGCCCGAATGGCAAGAGGACTACTACGATAACAATTCGGATATCGACTACGATGAGGGTGACAAGGGCTGGATGGGCACCATCGAGCACACCCAGTCGAACTGGTTCGGTGGCTCCAACACCGTGGCCCTGCAGTACGCCACCGATGGCATCATCACCAGCGACGGCAATGCCGTCGGACGGGGCTCGGGTAGTCTCGAGCAGGAAGGTGACATGTGGCGCGTGCTCGACCACGGTCATGTCTGGCTAATGCCGGATAAGCTCGACCTGCTCTACACCGCCATCTACGAAGACAAGAACATGGATGACGACTCAGGCCGTAAGTGGTTCTCGGCAGGGGTGCGTCCGGTGTATTACTGGAACGACATCATGAGCACGGCGGTCGAGCTCGGCTACGACCATATCGAGCCGCAAAGCAACGTCACCGGCTATGATGGCGGCGATCATCACGTCACCAAGTTGACCCTCGCTCAGCAGTGGTCCGCCGGGCGCGGCGCCATGGTGCGCCCCACCATTCGCTTGTTCGCCACCTACGCCAAGTGGAACGGCGATGCCTACCAGCAACAACTAGATGAGGATAACTATCGCCAGGCCCACGCACTGGACACCGGCTCCGGTCCCAACAACGTCGACTTCAACGACACCGACGGCGTGACCTTCGGCGCCCAGATGGAGGTCTGGTGGGGCAGTTGATCGCACGGCGGGCGGCTACCGCCCATTGCCCAAGCTAGTCTAGCTGTTTCGATCCTTGAGGCTCCGTTGCATCGGCAACGGGGCCGTTTTCGCACTCGGGAGTTCATCGCATGCCACAACGTCCTCTCGCCGTCCTGCTCTCGGGACTGGCACTTACCAGCTTGGCGGGCTGCGCCTCACTGGTTCCCCACGACGACGCTTCCGTGACGCCAGCCAAGCAGAGCCAGCAAGCGCTCGATCGCGCTACGGACTGCTGCGACTCGCTTGCCGCCTTGCCGTATCAGTCATTGGCGGTCGGCGAGTCACAGTCATTAACGCTCAATAAAAAGGCCCCGATGCACCGTTTCGAGGACGGGGCCAGCTACTTCCAGGCGTTCGAGTTACCACCCACGCGAGAGCCGCTGACGTTCAAACTCACCAGCACCATCGCCAATGATCAGGTCTTCGCCCCGACCGTGCTGGTCCTCGATGAGGATTTTCAGCCCACCCAGCGCGTCGCAAGCGATAAATTCGACTATCTCAGTCCCAACGGTTTCGCCGGTGCACGTCTGGGTGCCTCCTTCGACATCACCCCTGGCCCCGATGCCGCCTACCTGGTGGTCTACAGTAACGATGCCGCGCGTCAGGGCACGACGCAGTATGAGAGCGCGGAAAAAGTCTATGCCCGCGTGCGCGGTCTCGCGCTTCCCCCGGGCCCCGACCCCATCGCCGAGCACACCGCCACCGGCAACGTCACCTTGGAAAGCGAATCCCGCGAGAGCGGCGGCGGCCTGCTGACGCCGATCCTCGGCACGCGCTCGCATACCAACAGTGCAACGGCGGATACCGGCACTGCGCCTTCGCGCGATAAACAGGCATCTCCGTCAAGCGGCGATAGCGACAATGCCTCCGCACCCGACTTCGACTACCGGCGGATGATCGACGCCGCCCTCAAGGCCGACGACATCGAGCTGGCCATGCAACTGGCCGAACGCGCCGAGCGCGAAGGGCACAGCGGCACTCGTGCCTGGCTGGCCGAGCGCCTGCGTAGCACCTCGCCGTAAACCCGCAACGCATGGCGAGTGGCGAGCGCGTCACTCGCCGCGCAGTCGGCCGCCCATCTCTTGGGCGAGATCGACGGCGTAGTGGTCGGTCATGCCGCCGATGAAGTCGAGCATGCGCCGATAGCTGGCGTAGAGCGACCACGACGGCTTGGGCGTGTTCTCGCCGATCAACGCCAGTACGCGCTGATGCTTGAAGGACGATTCGCCGCTGTGATGTAACTCATACGCCGCGCCGATAAAGGCTTCGAGGAGGATGCCCAGCGTCGTATAGGCGCCGATTTCCAGCTTGGCCTTGCGCTCGTTCTGGAAGATACGCTCACGGGCGATCTGCTTGGCCGTACCTACTCCCCAGCCCAGATCGGGATGACACAACTCGAGCAGGTCGCCCTCCAGCGTGCCATTCAGCAGCGCACTTTCATGCTGCACGAACACCGCCGCGACATCGTTCACCGCACGCTCCATCGCCGCGCCGCGCAAGGCCGCGATACGCCGACGCTGAGAAACGCCCCGAGCACGCATATCGTCATAGCCCGACGGCGTGCCCCCGGCGATCTGGATGAGCACCTCGGCGACTTCGTCGTAGCGCAGGATGCCCATCTCCAGGCCATCTTCGAGATCCAGCAGCGCATAGCAGATATCGTCGGCGGCTTCGACGAGATACGCCAGCGGATGCCGGCACCAGGCAGTTTCGCCACGCGGCAACAAGCCCAGACGCTCGGCGACCTCGCTTAATTGCTCGCGCTCCGACTGATAACAACCGAACTTGCCGGCCCGCGAGGCGCGCTCCACCGTCCACGGATACTTGAGCATCGTGCCCAGCGTGGCGGCGGTCAGGCGCATGCCGCCATTGAACTGGTTGTATTCGATCTGGGTGACGATGCGAAACCCTTGGGCATTGCCCTCGTAGGTCAGCAGATCCTCGCGCTCGGCCGGCGAAAGCTCGGCCAATAGCCCGCTGCCCTCCGCCTCGGCGCGCTTGAACCAGTCGCGAATGGCATATTCGCCGGCATGACCGAACGGCGGATTGCCGATATCGTGCCCCAGGCAAGCCGCCTGCACGATGACCCCCAAGTCGGCGGGCGTGATCCAGGCCGGCAACCGCTCGCGCAACTGCTCGCCGACGATCATGCCCAGCGAGCGTCCCACGCAGCCCACCTCCAACGAATGCGTCAAGCGGGTGTGGATATGATCGTTGTCGGTCAGCGGATGCACCTGGGTCTTGCGCCCCAGACGCCGGAACGACCCGGCGAAGACGATACGGTCATGATCCTTGTGGAACGGGCTGCGCCCGATCTCCTCGCGCGAGCCTCCGTGCTTGTCATTGAGACGCATCGGGTCGAGCAAGCGCTCCCATTGCATGGCGGTCATCGCACTCTCCGGTTGTCGAGGCCTACTCTTTCACATCCATATAATCGCGCGCCCAGGCACGATACTCGTCCAGCGTAGAGTAACGCGTAGACAACTGCGACGCGCTCAGCTCGCTGGCGGCGATGTCGCGCTGCTCGCGCAGGCAGTCGTAAGTGGCTTTGATGGCGGCGAAGTAGGCTGCGTGGCCGTTGACCACCACGCGCACACCGAGCGCAGCCAGGCGCTCACGATCGCGCAGCTCGGGGTTGCCGTAGGTGACCAGCATCAGTGGAATGTCTAGCGGCGCGGCGAGGCGCTCGAGATGCTCGAAATCACGCACGCCCACCAGGCAGATGGCATCCACGCCCGCCGCCTGATACGCACACACGCGCTCGACGGCGGCATCATCATCGAGCTGGCCGGCGTTGGTGCGCGCGATGATCGCCATCGCCGGGTCAATACGCGCCTCCAGGGCCGCGCGCATCTTGCCCACGCCCTCGTCGAGGGGAATCAAGTCGGTGGACTTGTGCCCGTATTGCGCCGGCAGTAGCGTGTCCTCGATGGTCAATGCCGCCACTCCGGCACGCTCCAGCTCGGTGATGGTGCGCATGACGTTGAGCGCATTGCCGTAGCCATGATCGGCATCGGCGATCACCGGCAGCCGCGTCACACGGCCGATGCGGGTCGCCTGCTCGACGAACTCGCTGAGCGTGATCAAGGCGAAATCCGGCGCCGCCAGCACCTGCAGCGAGGCCACCGAGCCCCCCAGAATCCCCACTTCGAAGCCCAGATCCGCAGCGATGCGCGCCGACATCGGGTCGAAGACCGAGGCGGTGAAAAAGCATTGGTCGGACGCCAGCAAGGCGCGGAAGTCATTACGTAGATCGTGTTGCGAGGGAGTTGCCACTCAAGACTCCTATTGTCACGCGACGGCCGTACGGCACGCGGGCGAAAGCCCCGCGCGGGCAACGGCGGTCGGATTGAACACCACCAGCCTGGCTGGCACAGGGGAACGCTTTCCGCTGACGAATTACCTGTCAAACATGGCGGAAAGACGTCGATTAGACCTTAGGAGGAGAAGGATATTACGCCGCTCGACAAGATGCACGGGGCACGCCGCATGTCGACGGCGCATCGATCACAGAATGGCATGGCGCACCCGGGCCGAAATCCACTCGCTAACGATCACCGTGCCCAGGATGAGCAGTAGGATCGTCGCCACCTGCGGCCAGGCCAACACATTGATCGACGACTGCAACTTGAGGCCGATACCCCCAGCGCCGACCAGGCCGAGAATGGTGCTCTCGCGGATGTTGATGTCCCAGCGGAACATGGTGATACCCCAGAACGCCGGCAGTATCTGCGGCACGATGGCGTAATTGAGCCGCTGCATGGCACTCGCCCCTGTGGCGCTGACCGCCTCGACCTGACGGATATCGGTTTCCTCGATGGCTTCGTAAAGCAACTTGCCGACGAAGCCGATGGAGCGCAGCGCAATCGCCACCACGCCGGCAAGCAGCCCCGGGCCGATAATCGCCACCAGCAACAAGGCCCAGATCAGCGAATTGATCGAGCGCGAGGCGACGATCACCCACAGCGCCAGCGGCCTGATCAAAGCCACAGAGGGCGTAGTGTTACGCGCTGCGAGAAAGGCCACCGGCACCGCCATGATCACCCCGCCCAGCGTACCCAGGGTGGCGATATTGAGCGTATCCCACAGTGGTTTCATCAGCTCGGGCAGATAACTCAAGCTCGGTGGCCACATGCGCGAACCGATATCGGCAGCCTGGGTCGGCGCATCGGCCACGAACACCCACATCGTCTCGGCGTTCATGACCTGCCAGCAATAGACGAATAGCGCGACCAGCGCCAGCCAGCCGACCCATAAGGCCAGCCGGGCGCGCGGCGTGCGGAATGTCCAGATCTGAGCGTATGTCGCCGGCTCGGCGGTGTTAACGAGAGAGGGCTTCATTGCAGGAATCTTCTCAAATAGCTGGAGCCATACTCGGACAGCATGACGATAACGATCACGATCAGCAGGATGGCGCCGGCACTGTCGTATTCGTAACGGTCGATGGCGGTATTGAGCGTGGCGCCGATCCCGCCGGCACCAACGATGCCGATCACCGCGCTTTCGCGGAAGTTGATGTCCAGGCGATACATCGACAGGCCGATCAGGCGCGGCATGACTTGCGGCTGGATGGCATAGTGCAGCACCTGCCACCATGACGCCCCCGTCGCACGCACCGCTTCGATCTGATGCACATCGCATTCTTCGATGTCTTCGGCGAGGAGCTTGGCGATGAAGCCGATCGAGGCGAATGACAACGTCATGAAACCCGCCAGCGGACCGAAGCCGAACATCGCCACCAGGAAGATCGCGATGATGATCTCCTGCAGCGAGCGGCTGACGGCAATGATCGTGCGACACACCGCATATACCGGTGCCGGCACCAGGTTGCGCGCGCCGCCGATACCGATAGGGACCGAGATCAAGACCCCCACCACGGTCGCGGTCAGCGTCATGGTCAGGCTTTCGATCAGTCCCTGACGAATATCGCCCCAGCGGCTGGTGAAATCGGGTTGCAAGAACCCTTCCACGAAGGCCTGCCCGCGGGCCAAGCCTTCCACCACCCGCGACCACTCGATATCCAGCGAGCCCACCGCCAGCACCAGGTAAACGAGCGCCGCCCCCTGCACGACGAGTCGCCAGCGCCGATCACGCAACATCCGCGGCGGACGCCGCCAGTGCGTCGGATAGGTCGTTCCGAGGCTCATCGTGCCACCTCCGCCACACGCCGCGTGGCGTCCGCCTCGGCAGCCTGATCCTCCTCGTGCTCGCGACGCATCGCCGTCCAGTCCTCGGCACCGTAGATATCGCCGAGCACCGCTTCATCGAGCGCCGCCGGTGCGCCGTCGAAGACCACCGCCCCCTCGCGCAAGCCGATGATGCGATGCATGAACTGCTGGGCCAGCGGCACGTCGTGAATATTGACGATGGCCGGCAATTCGCGCTCATCGCAGATCTCGATGATCAAGCGCATGATCTGGCGGCTCGTCTTAGGGTCCAGGCTCGCGGTCGGCTCATCGACCAGCAGCAACGCCGGCTCCTGCGCCAAGGCGCGGGCGATGCCCACCCGCTGGCGCTGGCCGCCCGACAAGGCGTCGGCGCGTTTGTCGGCCTTTTCGAGCAACCCCACACGATCCAGCAGGCGATAGGCATTCTCGATATCGTGTCCCGGAAAGCGCCGCGTGAAACTTCGCCAGAATGGCACATAACCCAGGCGCCCGGAGAGCACGTTCTCCATCACGGTGAGGCGCTCAACCAGGGCGTATTCCTGAAAGATCATGCCGATGCGCCGCCGTTGGCGACGCAACTCAGCGCGCCCCACCTGAGCGAGGTCGGTCTCACCGAGCAAGATACGGCCCGCACTAGGATCGACCAGGCGATTGATGCAGCGAATCAACGTCGACTTGCCGGCCCCGGAAGGCCCGATCAAGCCCGCCACCTGACCGCGTGGCACCATGAACGACACATCCTGGAGTGCCGTATCGCCGGTGGCATAGGTCTTGGAAAGTTGCTGGAGTTCTAGCATGTCATCCTCCCGATGCCATGACGGCGAACGGTGGCATGCAAGGCACCGCCCGCCGCCCATCGGCTCACGAGCACTGGTACTTCACGCCGTTGGCGTCGTCGATCTGGCGGATCACCGACCATTCTTTCTTGAAGGTGATGGGGATGAACTGCGATTCGCCGTTCTTGCCGAACTCCTCGGCCAGCGCGGAGTCTTCCCAGTCGAAGCTGAAGAATGCTTCCTTGATGGCCTCCTGCAATTCAGGCTTGAGGTCATGCGCCACGCCGTACCCCGTGGTCGGGAAGGTATCCGACTGGTAGATCACCTCGAGCTGGTCGGCGTCGATCACATCCCGGTCAATCATGCGGTTTTTGACCGAGTTGGCGACGGTGGCGACCTCGTAGTCGTGATTGGCCACGCCTAGCACCGAGTTGTCGTGCTTGCCGGAGAACTCGACCTCGTAGTCCTCGCCGGGTTTCATGCCGAATTCCGAAGCCAGCAGCGCAGTGGGTGCCTTATAGCCGGAATTCGAGGTCTCGGAAGTATGCGTCAGCGTGTGGCCCTTGATGTCCTCGACCTCGTCGATGCCCGAACCGGGATAGGTGATGATTTCCATCTCGTAGCCGAAAGAGCCATCGTCGGCAGCCATCATGGCGAAGGGTCGAAAGCCCGCGCAGGCCACCGCCAGCGGGTTAGAGCCGGTATTGAAACCGGCGACGTGCAAGCGTCCGGCGCGCATCGCCTCGATCTGCGCAGCGTTGGACTGCACGGGGAAGAACTGCACCTTCTTGCCGGTAACGTCTTCCATATGCTCGAGGAAGCCAGCCCACACATCCTTGTAGACGGCGGGATCTTCCACCGGCGTGTACGCGAAAACCAACGTATCCGGATCGCGCTGCTGGGCCTCGTTTTCAGGAATATCGGCGATGAGATCGCCATCGTTGTCAGTGTAGCGATCGCTGAGCTTGAAATCGGCCTGGGCGGTGGAAATGCCTGCGGCAAGCGCGGCAATGGTCAGCGTCAGCCCCAGAAAGGGGCGAGCCAAGGGAAGCGTCTGCGTCAACATGAATTGTCACCTGGTTGCGAACAATGAACACCTCTTCATTGTTCGCCCCCACGGATGACAGTCTCGCGACGCTTGGATGACGATACGATGACGATCAGACGACAGCTCTGCCCCATCGCGCGGCACTCAGTCATCCGCCAACGCCGACAGCAACACCTTGAGTTTGCCCCGCCCTTGTCGAGAGAGGGTATTGCGGCCCCAGCCGAGCAGCCGGGACTATTCGTCCGCCAACGCCGGCAGCAGCACCTTGAGCTTACCCCGCCCTTGTCGAGAGCGGGTATTGCGGCCCCAACCGAGCAGCCGGGACTATTCGTCCGCCAACGCCGGCAGCAACACCTTGAGCTTACGCGTCAGTGTATTGCGGCCCCAGCCGAGCAATTCGGCAGCCTCGCCCTTGCGGCCCCCGGTGTGCTTGAGCGCGGTCTCGATGAGGATGCGCTCGAAATCCGGCACCGCCTCCTCGAGCAGGTGCGTATGCCCCGCCGCCAAGGCCCGATCGGCCCACTCACGAAAGGCGCCGCGCCAATCACCGCCGGCACTTTCGGTGCCCTCGATATCGCGCAGCTCCGGCGGCAGGTCCTCGATGAGCACCTCACGGCCCGACGCCATCACCGTCAGCCAGCGACAGGTATTCTCGAGTTGGCGCACGTTGCCCGGCCACGGCAATTGCGTGAGATGCTGTTCGGCGTCCTGAGTCAGTACCTTGGGCTCGGTGGCGAGCTCCTTGGCGGCCTCAGCCAGGAAGTGCTGTGCCAAGCGCGGAATGTCCTCACGCCGCTCGGAAAGACGCGGTAGATGGATACGAATCACGTTGAGGCGGTGAAACAGATCCTCGCGGAAGCGGCCATCTTCGACCAGGCGTTCCAAATGCTGGTGGGTCGCGGCGATGATACGTACGTCGACCTTGACCGGCATATGGCCGCCGACACGATAGAACTCGCCATCGGCCAGCACGCGCAACAAGCGGGTCTGGGTCTCGGCGGGCATATCGCCGATCTCGTCGAGGAATAGCGTGCCGCCATTAGACTGCTCGAAACGCCCATGGCGCTGCGAGGTGGCCCCGGTGAAGGCGCCCTTTTCATGACCGAAGAGTTCGGATTCCATCAGGTCCTTGGGAATCGCCGCCATGTTCAGTGCGATGAAGGGCCCGCCATGCCGTGGACTGTGCTGATGCAATGCCTGGGCGACACGCTCCTTGCCGGTCCCCGATTCACCGTTGATCATCACCGTGATATGCGATTGCGAGAGCCGCCCGATGGCGCGAAAGACCTCCTGCATCGCCGGCGCCTCACCGATGATCTCCGCCGACAAGCCTTCCGGTACCGCCGCCGGCGCACGCCGCTCGCGGGCATGCGCCACGCCGCGGCGCACCAACGCCAGGGCCTCGTCGACATCGAACGGCTTGGGCAGATACTCGAAGGCACCGCCCTGATACGAGGCCACGGCGCTGTCGAGGTCGGAATGCGCGGTCATCACGATCACCGGCAAATCCGGGTGGCTTTCGCGAATGCGCGCCATCAGGTCCAGCCCGTCGAGTCCCGGCATACGAATATCGGTCAGCAGCACATCGGGCGGTTGACGCAATATCTGTTCCAGCGCGGTATCGGCACGCTCAAAGCTTTGCACCTCGAGATCCGGCTGCGCCAGCGCGCGTTCCAGCACCCAGCGAATGGCGCGGTCATCGTCGACGATCACAATACGTGCGGCGTCAGTCATAGGGCCTCCCGAGCCTCAATGGTGGCTCTCAAGCGGAATCAATAAGCGGAATTCGGTACACCCGGGCACCGAGTCGCACTCGATCAAGCCCTGGTGCTGATGCAGGACCGACTGCGCGATGGAAAGGCCCAGGCCACTGCCCTCGGCGCGCCCCGAGACCATGGGGTAGAACAGCGTCTCACGCAGCGTCTCGGGAATGCCGGGGCCGTTATCGAGGATGCCCAGCTCGCACACCAACCGATGACGCTCGGCACCCAGCGTGAACTGCCGCCGCGCCCGGGTACGCAGGGTCAGGCGTGGGCCGTCGATGCCCTGTTCCTCCATCGCCTGGACGGCGTTGCGGGCGACGTTGAGCACCGCCTGGATAAGCTGCGCCTCATCACCGTCCAACTCCGGCAGGCTGGGGTCGTAGTCGCGGACGTACTCGATGCGCGGATGCTCGGCCTCCAGCAAGGTCCGCACGCGTTCGAGTACCTTGTGGATGTTGAGCGGTTCGTGACGACTCATGCTGTTGGGCCCCAGCATGCGATCGACCAGGTCGCGCAGGCGGTCCGCCTCCTCGACGATGACCCGCGTGAACTCGGCGAGTTGCGGATCGGGCAGATCGCGCTCGAGCAACTGCGCCGCGCCACGGATGCCACCCAGCGGATTCTTGACCTCGTGCGCCAGCCCGCGGGTGAGCACCTTGATGGTTTCCTGACGCGCGATCAGCGCCTCCTCGCGGGAAATACGCAGCAACCGGTCACGCGGCTCGATCTCGATCAACAGCTCATCGGCGGACATCGGCGTCACGGTGAAATCCACCGTCGCCGAATCCCCCGATGGCAACACGAGACTCGCCTCGCGCTGGGTGAAGGGATGCAGCTCATCACGCGCCTTGAGCAACACCGCCTCGACGCAGCCGTCGACCCCCGCCAGGCTTTCCAGTCGCTGGCCCATGACACGCACCCGGCTAGTCGCCAGCAACGACTCGGCGGCCGGATTCATCCAGCGCACATGCAGGGCGCCATCGAGCAGCACCACCGCCGTCGTCAGGTGTTCAAGCAAGCGCTTGGGGTCGACCGAGTGTGGTAATTCGACCGAATGTTGTGGCACAGGAGGTTCTGGCATGACCCGTCCATTATCCATCGTCCATGTACGTTATCAGTGCAAGAAGCGCGCCAGTCTGATACCGCCCGGTATAGAGCAGTGCAGCCATCGGTACACATATCACTAACGCACCAAAATAGTGCAAAAAGAGAAAGGGAGACAGCGCCAGGCGCCAAATCGGCTCACTGGCTACCGTTGTCACTATTGTTGCGGGGATTGTTGGGATTGGCAGGCAAGTACACGCTGGCGCGTTGCACATACAGCGTGATCGGGGCACTGCGTTGACGCACACGCCCTTCGGTATCGACGACTTCGACGCGCAAGGTATGCTCCCCGCGCACTAGTTCGGTGACCGAGAAGGTCGTCGCGTGCTGGGCCGCCCCACTCGCCTCACCATCGACGAGGATGCGTAGCCTGTGCCCCTCACGCAGTTCGGGAGAGATCGCCACACGCACCTGAGTATCGCCCGCCGCACCGGTGGGCAGGGTCGTCTCGTTGCCGGGAGCCGCAATGGCGAGACGCTCGTAATCGGTGAAGGACGATTCAGCATCCGGTTCCGCCTCGACCGCTGCGTCCGCTACCTGGCGATCGCGTTCCTCACGCGCCTGACTGGGCACCGTGTTCACCGTGCCGACGTTCACCTGCTCCCCTACCGGGCTGTCGGAAAAGGTCACGTTGCCTTGCGCATCGACGCTGCGATAGACCGGCGTCGCCTGCGCCGCCGAGACGCCCAACACCCCAGCCATAAGTAGCGCCCAAGCGCTGATGGTGGCCAAACCGCGCATGTCGCTCTCCTCAGGCCAATCGGGTTTCTAGTGTAGCGCACGCCAGGCGCTGCGAAAGAACGCCGCTCCACCCCATTACGTAAAAGGCCCCGTCACATCGGACGGGGCCTCGGTCAGCGGCTATCACTCGCCGTCGTGCGAGATCAGCAGCTGTAGTACATGTCGAACTCGATCGGATGCGTCGCCATGCGCAGGCGGTCGACTTCTTCCTGCTTGAGCTCGAGGTAGGCGTCGATCATGCTATCGGTGAACACCTCACCTTCGGTCAAGAAGGCGCGATCGGCGTTCAGCGATTCCAGCGCCTGGTCGAGGCTCTCGGCCACGGTGGGGATCGCCTTGCCTTCTTCCGGCGGCAGGTCATAGAGGTTCTTGTCCATCGCGTCGCCAGGATGGATCTTGTTCTTGATGCCGTCGATACCCGCCATCAGCAGCGCGGAGAAGGCCAGGTACGGGTTGGCGGTCGGGTCGGGGAAACGGCACTCGACGCGCTTGCCCTTGGGGCTCGCGGTATACGGAATGCGGATCGACGCACTGCGGTTACGCGCGCTGTAGGCGAGCATGACCGGCGCCTCGAAGCCCGGCACCAGGCGCTTGTAGGAGTTGGTCGATGCGTTGGTGAAGGCATTCAGGGCACGCGCATGCTTGATGACACCGCCGATATAATACAGCGCGGTTTCGGACAGCCCGGCGTACTCGTCGCCGGCGAACATGTTGGCGCCGTCTTTCCAGAAGGACTGGTGCACGTGCATGCCGGAGCCGTTGTCACCCACCAGCGGCTTGGGCATGAAGGTCGCGGTCTTGCCGTACGCGTGGGCCACGTTGTGGATCACGTACTTCATTTCCTGAACTTCGTCGGCCTTCTTGACCAAGGTGTTGAACTTGACGCCGATCTCGTTCTGGCCGGCGTTGGCGACCTCGTGGTGATGCACCTCGACGGTCTGGCCGATGGCTTCCAGGGTGTTGCACATCGCGCTACGGATGTCGTGGAAGCTATCCACCGGCGGTACCGGGAAATAGCCGCCCTTGACGCGCGGACGGTGCCCCAGATTGCCGCCTTCCACGTTGGTGGAGTCGGTCGCCCAGGCGCCTTCCTCGGAAGTGATCTTGTACATCGCGCCCTGAATATCAGCGTTCCAGTGCACTTCGTCGAAGATGAAGAATTCCGGTTCCGGCCCGAAGAAGGCGGTGTCGCCCAGCCCGGTGGACTTCAGGTACGCCTCGGCGCGCTTGGCGATGGAGCGCGGATCACGCTCATAACCCTGCATAGTGGCCGGTTCGATGATATCGCAACGCAGCACGAGGGTAGCGTCTTCGGTGAACGGGTCGAGATAACCGCTACCATCTTCCGGGCGCAGGATCATGTCGGACTCGTTGATGCCTTTCCAGCCTTCAATGGAGGAGCCATCGAACATTTGGCCGTCCTCGAAGAACTCGTCGTCGACGGCGCTGGCCGGAATCGTGACGTGCTGCTCCTTGCCCTTGGTATCGGTAAAGCGCAGATCCACCCACTTGATATCGTGTTCTTCGATCAGGGCGAGGGTCTTCTCGGACATGATTTCCTCCACTATGAGCCTGCGGCTCGAGTCGTTTGCTTGCGTGTTCAACGTCGTTTGTAGCACGCCCGCCGGCAACTGCCCACGGGTAGGCACTTTACGTTTTTCAATGCAGAAGGCATGCCAATCATTGAGCCATCTAAGTGCGCCTTCGATAACCGCATGATCCACCGAGAAAAAATAGACCATCTTGGCGCATCGGCCAGCACCACTTTGGCGCTAAGCGCGCCACATAAAAGTGCAGAGGCCTTTTAAAGCCCCGTAAAGGTGCAGCGTAACGCCCTTATGAACCAACATGGTGCAAAACGTGCTCAGGGCCCGTTCGGTGGCAAAACATCGTACCCTGTCGGGCTTTGCTCGCGCAGGCCCGTAATCAGTATTGCTTTAGAAAAACCAGTCCCGGCGATGATTGCCAGGGGTCGCGCCTCGCCGCAGTCTGTTAAGCAGCTCCCGACACGGGCTCTGATCCCAAGGCACTCCCAGCGATGCGCACTTACAGTCTGCTAATCGACGCCAGCCACACCCCCGAGCACCTGGAGCGCTGTCTGAGCGCCCTGGCACGCAGTATCGCGCGCTTCAGCGGGCATACCGAGACATTGGTACAGCTCACGAGGCTCGATGAGTCCACCCAGCGCCTGCTGATTGAACGTAAGGTCCGCTTTGCCGTGCTGCCCCAATATGGACAGGGCGCGCTTCGCCACCATGGCGCCACCTATCTCAATGGCGATGTGCTGGTGTTTCTGGACGCAGCGCTCGAAGTGCCCGAGCAATGGCTTGCTGGGCTCGCCCGTGCCTTCAGCTATCAGGCCGCCGACGCCATCGTCTGCGCCCAATACCCAGCCACCCCGCTACCGCCGCCGCTCGCCAGTTGGTATCTCAGCCGCACGCAACGCGGCTTCGAAGACCATCCCTGGGATTGGCCCGCCGGCCAACTGGCCGTCACTCGCGAGTGGTACGAGCGTCTTGGAGGCCATGATCCGCGCCTCGAGGCAGGCGCCGACTTGGATATCCTGGTGCGTCTATGGCGCTGCCACGCGCATCTCTGCTGGCAGAACACACCCTTGCTGATCGACCATGCAGCCCCACGCCGTCTCATTCCCTGGTGGCGTCGGCAGCGCCGGCACCAGCGGCATTGTCTATACATCCCCAGCGCCGCGCGCCATCCGCGCTTCCTCGTCCCCCGCGTGAGTGCCGCGCTCCTCCAAAGCACGATCCTACCGCTAGCCTTGCTGCTGTGGTTGCCCTTGTCACCGGGGGTAGGCATGGCCGGCCTGACCTTCAGCGCGCTTCCCGCCGGACTCATGGCTTGGCGTGACGACACCCCCGCGCCGCGTATGGCCTACCGCATCTACTGGTACCGCTGGAGCTTGCACGCCTTGCAGTTGACCGCCACCGGCGCGGCGCTGATGACGTTCTACCGACGAGACAAACCGGGACTGACTGGCTAAATCGAGACAAAGAGATATGCTGATAGATATCGTAACCTTCAACACAACATCACCCTTCAAAGGAGACCCTTGCCGTACGCGACAGGATGTCACCACGGCAACAACGCTTGGCACACCGAGCAACCAGCAGTGCGGAGGGACACGCCATGAGTCATCTCAGTCTTGCCCATGACGTCGTGCAGCGCCTGCGCGGGCACTGGCGACGCAACCTAAGCGAGCCGCTTCGTGGACGCAGCGCGATTCTGGTCATCCAGCGCGTATTGCCCGACGAAGGCGCCGCACGCCTGCCGCACCGGGCGCCCTACTGCCTCGGCCCGGAAAGCTTTCGACGGCTGCTCGACCACATCACCGACCACGCCCAGATCGTCTCCCTGGCCAGTGCCCGTCGTTTGCATCGCGACCCGGCTCCGCGCATCGCGCTGACCTTCGACGGCGGCTGGCGCGACACCGCCGAGGTCGCGCTACGACAGCTCGAGCGCCTGGCATTGCCGGCCAGCATGTTTCTGACCACGGGCAATACCGGCCGCCCGCAAGGCGACTGGCGGATGACTCTCGGCGACATTCTCTGGGACGGCACTCAACCTACGCGCGTTCGCGAATGCCTCGGCGATGCCGGGCTACCGCTTCCGCCGCCACGGCCCAGCCATCCGGACACCGCCTACAGCAGCGCATTGCATGACTATCTCGAACGACTTCCGCAGCAAGCCGCTCCATCGATGCTGACTCGGCTCGGCGCGACCCTGGGTACCGAGTTCGACACCGCGCCGCAAACGCTCGACCCCTTCAGCGTGCGCCGCCTGGAAAGCGACGGCCTGGTGCGATTCGGCGCGCGCGGCGTCGCCGCTACACCGCTAGATACCCTCGACGACCGTCAGATCCAATGGCAGATTCGCCATTCGCGTCGCCAACTCGGCGTGCTATGCCGCGACCCGTTGTCTTATTTTGCCTATCCGCAGCCGGAAGCGTCGCTTCGCATACGCCAACTGGCCCAGCGCTGCGGCGTTCAGGAAGCCCTGCATAGCCATGCCGGCTGGCTTTCGCATCGCGATGACCCGCTGGCATTGCCGCGCTTTCAGATCACGCAACCCGTTGCCAGCAGCGCGGGGCGTCTCTATGATTGGCTGCTCGGGCACCTCTAATGAGTGAATAGCCCTTCTAGATCGGTGCGCTCCACCCCACGTCACGCGTCGCCCCGACGCGATAATTGGCGATTGACGAGCGTGCCGCCATTTTTTTGCGTATTTTTTGCCCTGCCGTCCAAACGACCCAAGCCCCTGATAGTGCCACGGTTATCGTCGCACCAACGCGTCTTTTGTCGTGCCGCGCCTATTGGCAACGGTCATCAAACTGGCAGTCGTCGGCCCCCTGACCCTATAATACGGCCCAATTTTCAAGCAGGATCCCTACGTGATCGAGAACCTTCGCAACATCGCTATTATTGCCCACGTCGACCATGGCAAGACCACCCTGGTCGACCAACTCCTGAGTCAGTCCGGCACCCTCGACCGCAAGGCCGAAGGGCAAGAGCGCATCATGGACTCCAACGACCAGGAGAAAGAGCGCGGTATCACCATTCTGTCCAAGAATACCGCGATCCAGTGGCACGACTACCACATCAACATCGTCGACACGCCCGGACACGCCGACTTCGGTGGTGAGGTCGAGCGCGTGATGTCGATGGTCGATTCCGTACTGCTGATGGTCGACGCCGTCGACGGCCCCATGCCGCAGACGCGCTTCGTCACCCAGAAAGCCTTTGATCGTGGTTTGAAGCCCATCGTCGTCGTCAACAAGATCGACCGCCCCGGCGCGCGCCCTGATTGGGTCATCGACCAGATCTTCGATCTGTTCGACAACCTCGGCGCCACCGATGAGCAGCTCGACTTCCCGATCATCTACTGCTCGGCGCTCAACGGCGTCGCTGGCATGGATCCGGAAACGCTCGAAGACGACATGACGCCGATGTTCCAGTCCATCGTCGATATCGTCGAACCGCCCAAGGTCGAACGTGATGGTCCGTTCCAGATGCAGATCTCCGCGCTCGACTACAACAGCTACGTCGGCGTCATCGGCCTGGGCCGCATCAAGCGCGGTAACGTGAGCCCGGGGCAGCAGATCAGCGTGATCTCCAAGGAAGGCAATGTCCGCAAGGGCAAGGTCGGCCAGGTCATGACACACCTCGGCCTCGAGCGCGTGCAGACCGAAAAGGCCGAAGCCGGCGACATCATCTGCATCACCGGCATCAGCGATTTGGCGATCTCCGATACGCTGTGCGATCCGGCTAATGTCGAAGCGCTGCCCGTGCTGACCGTCGACGAGCCTACCGTCTCCATGACTTTCCAGGTCAATGACTCGCCGTTCGCCGGCAAGGAAGGCAAGTTCGTCACCAGCCGCAACATTCGTGACCGCCTCGAGCAGGAGCTGATCCACAACGTCGCGCTGCGTGTCGAGGAAGGCGAAACGCCCGAGAAGTTCAAGGTCTCCGGACGCGGCGAGCTGCACCTTTCGGTACTCATCGAAAGCATGCGCCGCGAGGGCTTCGAGCTGGCGGTCGGCCGTCCCGAGGTCATCATCCGTGAGAACGATGGCGTCAAGCAGGAGCCGTACGAAGAAGTCATCATCGATTGCGAGGAGCAGCACCAAGGCGCGGTGATGGAAGAGCTCGGCTACCGCAAGGGCGAGATGACCAACATGAACCCGGATGGCAAGGGTCGTGTGCGCCTGGACTTCATCATCCCCGCGCGTGGGCTGATCGGCTTCCGTGGCCAGTTCCTGACGCTGACCTCCGGCACCGGCATCCTCACTAGCCGCTTCGACCATTACGGCCCGCTCAAGCCCGACGCCTCCGTCGAGCGTCGCAACGGCGTGCTGGTCTCCATGGCCCCCGGCAAGGCGCTGGCCTACGCGCTATTCGCCCTGCAGGATCGCGGCAAGCTGCTCGTCGAGCACGGCACCGAGGTCTACGAAGGCATGCTGATCGGCATCAATAACCGTGCCGACGACATGGCGGTCAATCCCACCAAGGCCAAGAAGCTCGATAACATGCGCTCCGCCGGCACTGACGAAGCCCTGGTGCTGACGCCGCCGATCCGCTTCAGCCTCGAGCAAGCCATCGAGTTCCTCGATGACGACGAACTGGTCGAGATCACTCCTGACCATATTCGTCTGCGCAAGAAGCACCTCACCGAGAGCGAGCGCAAGCGCGCCAAGAAGAAGTAACGGCGCCCCACGCACTCGGCAGGAACACGAAGCCCACCTCTTGGTGGGCTTCGTCGTTTTTGGGCCAGCGTCGACAGCCAAGGGGGCTGCGACATATAACCACATTTTTTATGTGGTTATTTGGTTTAGGCTTGATGCATACGAAGCGCACGTCGCTTCCGAACCCACCCTAAACCAACTTGCCTCAAACCAAGGAGCCGCCCCATGCGCCGTGTACTGCTCGTTTCTTCTCTCGCCCTCACCGCCGCGCTCGTACCCGCTACCTCGGCGTTTGCCTACGGCCAAGGGGATTTCTACACCCGCTTCGGTGTCGCCAAGGTCGCCCCGAAAAGCGATAACGGTGACTTCGGCGCCCCGCTGAACATGAAGATCGACGCCAACGACGACAGCGGTTTCGCCTTCACCCTGGGGTATCGCTTCCAGGACAAGCTCGGCGTGGAACTGCTCGCCGCGCAACGCTTCGAGCATCAGGTGCGGCTCAACGGCAGCGACATGGCCAGCATCCACCACCTGCCGCCGACCCTCACGCTGCAGTATTACCCGCTGGGTGGCACCGACGCCCGCGTGCAGCCGTATCTCGGCGCCGGGATCAACTACACCCACTTCTCCGACGAAAAACTCGACGGCGGCGAGCTCGAACTCGACGATAGCTGGGGCGGCGCTGCACAAGTCGGGGTCGACCTGCTGATCGACGACCACTGGGCGCTCAACGCCGCCGCCTGGTATCTGGATATCGACAGCGACGCCACCGCCACGCTCGGCGGCAACGACTATCACGCCGACGTGGAGATCGCCCCGGTCGTGGTCATGGGTGGCCTCAGCTACCGGTTCTGACAACCGCTCGTTGTGACAGCCGCACGGCTAGGCGTTCCACCATCTGGCGGGCTACCCTGTGAACACACACAGACACGACAGGAGCCCGCCATGCACAAGCACATCGATTGGGACGCCCCCGGCAACGCCAGCGTGACCCGCCACTACGCCAGCGACAAGCAGCACGAAGTCCAGCCCCACCCCGGCATGATGCTCTCCGCCCGCTACCAAGGCATGGTGGTACGCGTCGAAGTCGAAGCCTACCGCGCAGACGACGCCCTCAGCATCGGCAAGGTCGCCGCCCTCATCGACACCCAAGGCAAACGCCACCAGCGCCACGGCGATCTCAGCGTCGGCGACTTCGTCCGCCTTCCCGACGACAAACGCGCCTTGGAACCCACGCTCGAGGACGAAGAAGACTAGCGCGGCCGTGCGAGCCGCTGCCTTTTCATCGGCATCGAATTGCAGCACATACCCGGCCCCGGTTAGGTTGTTGCGTAAACATTCAACAAAAGGATGACCATGTCGACTCTTCGCCCTGTGCTTTCGTCCACGCTGGCCCTGCTCGGCAGTGCCACACTCGTGGCGCCCGTGGCCGCCCAGACCGAGGCGATCGAACAGCAACGCCAGGATCTTCAGAACTTCCAGGTCATCGCTCACCGCGGAGCTAGCGGCCACGCCCCGGAACATACCTGGTACGCCTACGACAAAGCACTTGCCATGGGCGCCGACTACCTCGAGCTGGATGTCCACATGAGTGCCGATGGGCGCCTGGTAGCCATTCACGACACCACCCTGGAACGCACCACCGATGGCCAAGGGCCGGTGAAGGAACACAGCCTCGACGAACTCAAGGCACTCGACGCCGGTAGTTGGTTCAACGCAGCCCACCCGGAATACGCCGACGACGCCTACGCCGGCGCCAAGCTGCTAACTCTGGACGAAGTCATCGACCGCTACGGTCAGGACGTGCGCTACTATATCGAGACCAAGTCCCCCAAAGACTACCCCGAACTGCAAGACGCCCTGGTCAGCAAGCTCGAAGCCGAAGGCCTGGTGCAATCGGGCTCTGTGGTCATCCAATCCTTCAGCCAAGCCAGCCTGCAGGAAGTGCACGACCTCAACCCCGATATTCCGCTTGTCCAACTCCTCTGGTACTCCCCCAGCGAAGACGGCAACACCCTCGAGGAATGGACCGGCGTCACCCCCAGCCCAGCCGACATCACCGATGCCGACTTCCAGGCCATCGCCGACTACGCCGACGGCGTCGGCCCCAACGACCTTTACGAAGGTGAACCGGTCATCGACGCCGGCTTCATCGAGCAGGCCCACGCCAACGACCTGCTGGTGCACGTCTACACCATCAACGACAAAGACCAGATGCACCAACTGCTCGACTGGGGCGTCGACGGACTCTTCACCAACTTTCCCGATCGGCTGAAGGAAGTACTGGCAGAAGAAGAGTAATAATTCAGGCGGCCGTCTCGTTCATCAAGCTCTCGTAAGGAATATTGAGCCCATCGTGAAGCCGCCGAATCATGCGCAGGCTGAGCTTGCGCTTGCGGTTCAACACTTCGGATACGCGACCGCTCGGGCCGATATACTGTTGCTTGAGCCAAACGGGGGCATGCTCACGCCCTTGTCAGTGGTAATCCTCGTAGTTCACCACCTCGATGTTATATAGCATATATATACGCTATACAAACCACGAACATCGCTTGCTTGATCGTGAGTTTTCTGAGCTGCCTGGGCGGCAGCGCACTAACTCGCGACGCGCAGCGCCTCGACGTCTACTTTCTGAGCTGCCTGGGCGGCAGCGCACAGGACTACCTGGAGTTTAAGATCGCGCGCCATTTTCTGAGCTGCCTGGGCGGCAGCGCACTACTGATCGACGGTGAGGCGCTTACGCTGCTTTTTCTGAGCTGCCTGGGCGGCAGCGCACCGCCATCCCCGCCACGATCCCCGGCGCCTACTTTTCTGAGCTGCCTGGGCGGCAGCGCACATGATGCGCACGCGGTTGAACAACAACCATGACTTTCTGAGCTGCCTGGGCGGCAGCGCACGACATGATTGCCCCCTGCGGCTCTCGCGGCAATTTCTGAGCTGCCTGGGCGGCAGCGCACGTCAATAACGAGAGCGACATCTCGATTCGCCTTTTCTGAGCTGCCTGGGCGGCAGCGCACCGTATGAGTGGGCCGCATCGGTCGCGGCCGTGTTTCTGAGCTGCCTGGGCGGCAGCGCACCCAGCACGCCGGTCAATTCCAGCGTCTGGAATTTTCTGAGCTGCCTGGGCGGCAGCGCACACCAGGGCGATCTCCTCCCACTCTCTGAATTTTTTCTGAGCTGCCTGGGCGGCAGCGCACCCATTGAGGCATTGCAGAGGCGCACGCATCCCTTTCTGAGCTGCCTGGGCGGCAGCGCACGACATCGAGCGCGAGACCTGGTCAGAGCAGAATTTCTGAGCTGCCTGGGCGGCAGCGCACTAACTCGCGACGCGCAGCGCCTCGACGTCTACTTTCTGAGCTGCCTGGGCGGCAGCGCACTTACCGCTGGCTCGAGCGCCAGCCGTTCGCCGTTTCTGAGCTGCCTGGGCGGCAGCGCACGTGATTGCCGTTGGTGCTGGCGCTCGCGCCATTTTCTGAGCTGCCTGGGCGGCAGCGCACGTTTTTTCGAGCAAGCCAAGGGCATTTTCGGCTTTCTGAGCTGCCTGGGCGGCAGCGCACAAACAGGAGGCTACCAATGGCTGAGATTTCATTTTCTGAGCTGCCTGGGCGGCAGCGCACATGCCCCTTATTTCACTCTTAACGCCACGAATTTTCTGAGCTGCCTGGGCGGCAGCGCACCGGAACACCGGCATTCCGGTGAGCGTTGGCCTTTTCTGAGCTGCCTGGGCGGCAGCGCACTCGATGGGCAGACGGGGCACAGATAGCTACCGTTTCTGAGCTGCCTGGGCGGCAGCGCACTAGAGCTTATCATAGCTAAATGCCTGATTGTTAAAGAGCATTCGTGCAAAGAAAGCGCCACACCCTTTTGTAAGGGGTGGCGCTAGGTCATTGATTTATAAGGCACTTAAAAGCAGCGCCAAAAAAGGGTCAAAACCACGGCACGGTCGCTTCACGGCTCAACCCATAGTGGTTGAAGTGTCCAGCCGCAGGCTCGTCCAGGGGGGCGCCGTGTTCGATAAACAGTGCAAAGCGTTGACCACTAGAACGACTGTTCACTTGCACGAACGGCAGTGAGATCTTGCGTTCTGCGGGAGCCGATAGGCACTGGCGCGCTTCTTCTTCGCTGATGTCGTGGCGACGTGCGTAACGCTTGACCCGGCTTGGGCCGCCCGTATTGAACTGCCGCCGTGTAACACGACAATGGCGCGTCGCCGCCGGCACCGGTGCAATATCGGCAAGCTCGACGTGGTCACGCATGCCCGCCAACCATGAAAGCGCCATCAGTTGCTCGAGCCGCTCTTGTCGCGCATGTAGCCGCAACCGATCACCCGGCGTGCGTGCCCGCACGCCGGTTTTGTGATCGGGCAGGCTCACGCCGATATCATCGGCCTGCAGATCATAAAGCGCCCGATGGAGCTTGCTGTAGAGTGCGTTCATCAGCATCGACGCCGGAAACTCCGGGTCCGGCCGTAGCCGAATATCGAGATAATGGTCCATGGCTTACCCCGCTTCGCCGAAGACACCGCCACGGATCAAGGTCGCCATTACGAAGTGCTGCTGTTCCGTTTCCGGCACTTGATCCTTGATCATCCAGTTATCCAGCAGCGAATAAAAATCCACTTTCTGCTTGGGCTGGCGATAGGCGGCCCCCTGAGTGGTCACGGAGCCATAAGGCTCGACGGCGATAGGACCGAGGTCGCTGCCATCTTCCGGCGCCGGATACCAGGTATCGATGGTGCGGATGGCATTGCCGAGCTTCTGGGAGTGGATGGCGGCCACGTCGCCAACGCTATAGAGCGTCTTGCTTTTATCGCCCCGTCCGCGCTCCAGAATCAGCTCTTGCGACGGGAAAACTTCCTGCCCGTTACCCACATGCGCAAAGGCGATGACTTCCAGAATCAAATGACGCTCGCCCGCGAGGGCGTCCGCAATATCCTGAGCCAACTCCGAGGTTTGCGTATCACTGTCAAAACCGCGGAGTGACAAACTCAGTGCATCGAATGTCCATTCTTTGGCGACGTGGCCCTTTTCCATGCGTCGAATGCGCACCTCGACTTGTTCGGCGCCGACACGGTTACGCCACAAGAAACGCCCATTCGCCAGGTTTTGGGCATAACGCCGCGCCAGTTCACCGAACCCTTGCGCCTTCACATAGTCCGCAACGGCCTGTTGCAACTTGGCTTGATAGTCGGCGTTATTGCATGCCGAAGGGGTACCCGCGCCGCCCAGCACCCGCAACGTGAAACGGGCCATCAGCGTGTCGGTGTCATGGGGCAAGGTGGCGACATCGACGGTCTGGAGGTTGGGATTCTCGATTGCGGCATCGAGCTTCGCAGGATCTTGCTCCTTGGCCTTGAGGCGGTTGGAGATCGTACCGCGCACCGACTTTTCACGAACCGACACCGCCTGCCAGTCTTCCAGCGCATCACGCTGCGACCATTGCCCGGCATAGAGCAATGCATCGGAGGGATCGAGTTTACGTTCAAAGGCGAGAACGGAAGCAGTTTTCAAAGCGTCATCTTTCTTAGCCATTGTTGGGCTCCTTGTCATTAGGCGCGGTGCGCGCGCTGGGCATAGTCGTTGTTAAGGCGATAAAGGCCGGCATCGAGATCGTTATCGACGTACCAGAGCAAGTCTTCGGGAGACGTCAAACGGTGAGGACTGATCCACTGCCCGATGGAGTAAATGCTTTCCACGAAGCGAAATGGGGTTTGCGTATCGCGCGCATTCGCCACACTACCCGGCTCGAAGTGTTCGGAGATGGCGCCATACCCCACCGGAATCGGCACCAGCCAACCGGGATAAGGACGCCGTACTTCCCAGCTCACCTGTTCACTCTCGGGGTCGACATGGCATTCATGGTTGAGGCGCGATAGATCGAGCCACGCATCCAGCACCGTCGCGTTTTCGTCTTGGGCTTGAAGCGTCCCGATGTGCTCGGCAAGACGATCATCGCGTAACACCAGGGCAAAACCTGGCAACCAACGGCGTTTCAGACGCTTGAACTGTTTTTCGCGCTCACTCGAATCGTCATCCAGTGCGATCCACATCGGGCGTTGCCAGTCCGGAGAAACACGCGGATTCGGCATCACGCTGCCACCCGCTATGCGCATACCGGCCATGATATCGCCCGCCTGTTGTGCAATCTGCTGGCGCTGCTCGTCCGTCGCCTGGGCAGTGATCGCGAATATCAGGGTAATATCCAGATGGATGCGGCCTTCTTCGACAATGGCAGCCGTACCACCGGTTTTATCGACAGGGTTGCGAGTGAGGTGAAAAGCGCGGGTATAGCCGCCTTCGGTCGCTTGTGCCTCGACGTCATGACATATCACTCCGATACGATCCAGCGATACGTTGATATCCGCCGCCGCCAGCTTGCGTTCCAGGGCATGCATCATGCCCACAAAGGCGCTCATGGCCGGAAAGCCCCACGTCATCGGGCTGGAAATCGCGTTAGCGTTTTGGATGCGAAGACGCGGCAGTACTAGAAGGTTTTTGACGTTACTCATTGCCTTCCCCCTCCTGCCAATCGTCGATACTTTCCAGATCGTCCATCAAGGCCTCCATCCAGCGGCGGTCGCTATCCAGCAAGCGTTGCTGGCTGGCATCCCGGGCAAGCTCCTTATGCCAATGGCGAAATTCCACATCGCCCAGGGGCAACTTGCCGCCGAGTGCCTTGTTGAGCCAATTAGCGAATCGCCGCCGAATCTCGTCAGGCCAGTCGGTGCTATTGCGGGCGTCGCGAAATTCGCTATCGTCTTGCGCACGGCCAGGATCCAGCCAGAAGGCTTCTTCAATCGCCAGGCGACAGTTTTCGTCGGCGCTCCAGCCCGGTGGGAGTCCGTGCATCTGCATCGTGAATAGCGCGAGTTCATCCAGGATCATGGCGGTGTAGTCATCGCGCAGATCACGGATATGCATATCCGTGTTGGGATTGGTTTCCAGAAATCGCTTCAGGTCACCGACCAGTACCCGCACCTCCTTGCGCCAACCAAATATTCCGGGGTCGTCTAGTACTGACTCGACCTTCAGCGGTGGACGAATATCGCGAACGTTCCAGCGCGGCGGTAACGAGGCTAGTAGGTAGTTATTACCGCCTCGCTCGCTATTCAGTTGCGAGATATTCTGCGGCTTGGTACCGCCCATCTTTTGTGACGCAATATCGGGATAGTCATGAACTTCTTGTTCGACCAGCTTCCCTTCGCGTTTGGCCTTGCGGGCCTCCTTGGCCTCGTCGCTAAACCGGTCGCGATTGATCGTCTGAAAGACTTGATGTGCCAGCGAAGTTGCATAGAGCGGCGCCAATAGATGGAAGTCATCGTCATCGGCTGCATCTTCTCCCGTCAGCCAATACACTTGCTTGGCACGAGTATGGGAGGCGTGTTCACCGCGAGGTTCGGTAATGGCGGCAAAGGCTTTCATCCACGCTTGTGACTGCTCTGCATTATCGCTCAAGGCACTCGCCAGCTCGGCATCTTCCTCCAGCACTCGCTCCAGCAGCGATTTGCCCTCGTACTCGAGCTTCAGGAATTTATAGACATCGAGTGCAGCCGCATTACCTACAACATCGCCATCGAAATCCGACGGTAAGACATGGCTGCCCACCCCTTGATGTTCATCCAGAGACTCTGGGGGCGCATAAAGATTAGAGCCCTTTGCATCTGGATGAATGGGTTTAAGGGAGTGGGTTACGACTTGCAATTGGCGGACACGCCGCGCGGCGTCTTGGAGCCAGTTTTCACGCTGAAACTGTTCAACCAGCGCTTGGTACTTCGGGTCATCGGGGGCCAGCTTTTCCGCTTTGGTATCGAAGCGTTCTTGTATGAAACGCTCGATCACCTCGCGTATCCCCGCTGCTTGTGGTGTCATTGTCATAGTTCATCCTAATCGACACACGTTTAACATTAGTTTACCTGCCACCCTATATTGCTTTACGTGCAAGTTTACTTACCCCTTTTTCACAAACCCCAGCACGGGATGATAGCGCCACCCATGCGTGCTTTCGGGTGCATTGACGATGCCGAACGTGCGTGCGGCTTTATCGAGCGAGATATCCAGGTCCTCGGCGAGATCGGCAAGCGCGGTCAGGTAGTCATCGGCGCCCCAGGGCTGAATGCGCTCGCCCCGTTCATGCTCCAGGTCTATCCGCGCCATCAAGCTCTCTTCGACTTCTACGTACAGCGTTTCACCACGCTTGGCACCATCTTCCACGCGATGCAGTGTCCAGATTTCGCCGCCCTCGTCGGGTAATAGCGCGAGCGCTACGTCAGTCTGGGTGGGTTGGCGAAAACGCTGACGCTGGGTGAGTACGCCGGTCAGATGCATACGCGGCACGGCATACCAGCTATAAGCTCCCAAGGGCGGTGGTGACGGCTCCATGCCCAGCCTGCGCTCTTTTTTGGTCAGCGGCGGCGTGGGTGGCTCCAGCATTTGCGTTATCAGCCGCTGGTGCTCCAGATCGACCAGGCTATCGCGTGGAGATAGCGTCTCGCGTGCCAGCACACGGGGCCGGGCGTCGATGACCTGGTATTCATCCGGCGCGAGCAGCGCATTCAACGAGTGGTTATTGAGTCGCCAAGCCTCATCGGTCTCGAATCCCGGACGCTGGAAAGCAAGTCGCCCAGGGTCTTCCAGGTGCTTGAGGTTGGTCTCCAGGAGCTGGATATTCGGCGTGTCACAGCGCTTGTCGCGATGGCGCCATACCCGCCCGGCCAACTGAATGATCGAGCGCATGGAGGAAGGCTCGACAATCGCCCAGTCATAGTCGTGGTCGCGACCCACTTCGGTGACCGGGCTCCCGAGCACGATAAACAGATGGTCGGCTTCGTCGCTGCCATCAAGTAGACGCCGGATATCGGCCTGCTCGAACACACGGTCCGGCTCGGCACGTTGCAACGTGCGATCCAAGCGACGTTCGATTTCCGAGCGCATCACCAGCGGATGCCGCGAGTGGTACACGCACAGATGGATGCGTTGCCCAGCGAAGGCGCCTTGTTGGAAGAGCGATCTGGCAACATCGACCAGCGGGTCGATATTGGCCATGCGGATCAAACCGAAGCTTACGCGCTTGCCGGTGACAGGATCAGGCGAATGGTGACGCTCGTGTAGCTGAGCAGCCTGTGTGCGCAGCACCTCGGCCAGGCCAGCACGAATCTCTTCCGGGCGCTTGCCCAATGCCGGCAAGGGAAGGAGTTCGCCTCGGCGGCGCACGGGATTCTCGGCCAGGCGTTTGAGGCGTCGCGTCGCAAAGGCAGCATGCGCGGCGCTGAAGGCGTCACCGTCGGCGCAGTCCTGATGCTGGCGATCATTTTCGTCGAACCACGCACAGCAGATATCCACGGGCTGGCCTGGCTCGCCGCGATGACACTGATAAGCTTCACGCCCGCTGCGATACGCTTCATACAATCCGTGCACCAAGGCGGGCGGCAAAGTGGCCGATGACAGCAATACGCGCGATCCGAGCAAGCCGGCCCAATGGACCAGGCGTGTCAAGGCCGGCAAGTCGTTGATATCGAAGTCGTCGATCTCATCGAGCACCAGATCACTACTCATCAAACGCAGCATCGGCGCGATCTGGCGTCCGCCTCGCGTGCTTTCAGTGGCCGGCACCAGGTGGTCCACGGTGCAGACGAGAATGGGCGCGGCGATCAGCGAGCGTGTACCCGGCTCATCCCCCAGGCGGCGAAGCACGGGATGCGTGTCGATATTGCCTTCGAATACCACGTGGGCATCTTCATCGATCAACCCTTGCGTCGAGGCCGAACCGCTGGCTTCGGCGTCTTGCTCATAGTGCTCGAATAGTGCCTTGTTGGCACTGCCGCCGACCCGCACCGCGAGTTCATCTTCCCCGAGATGCAAGCGCTCGCGCAGCGCCTGGCCGGTTTGCAGCGTCAGCGTGCGAAGTCCCAGCGCGATGCTAAAACGCGCACCCTGCTCAGGGTCGGCCAAGGCATACATGATTCGCCCGTTGGCCAGCGTTTTACCGCAACCGGTAGAGGCCATATTGATGCCGAAAAAGCCCTGACGCTGACTTCGCTCACGCAGCGACTGAGCAAGATCGAACGCCTTGTCCTGCCAGCGAAAGCGAGGATGATCGCTTCTCTTGCGAAAGCCTTTATGCCGCGCCAGACGTGCTAAATGGCTCTCCACGGTCGGCAAGGCACGCGCGATGGCACTCGCGTGCTTTTCGACCCCCAGAATATGCTCATCGAGCAGTTGGTTGGGTTGCCCCGTCTTGCGCACGGTATTAGCCACCAGTGGATAGTTGGGCTCTCCTCTTACCCGCCTGGCCGGATCTTCAAGACTCGAGTAGTGGTGATCCGCCAGCATCAGCGACAGGCGCGAGAGATGCATGACATAGGGGCTATCGAGCCAGTTCGTATCATCGGATAATCGCGCCAGCAGTCGTTTCGCCTGTTTGGCGGCGCGCTCGCGCCAACGTCGCGTGGAAAGCGGTAGCCCTTGGCTAAACGTCCAATACGGCGTGACCCGTTTCGACTCCTGAGTCGTGGGGATCTCGTTCCACTGCGCACTGATCAGCGACAGCACGTCCCCCAGTTGGTCCATTTGCAGCGTGACATTCTGGCTGCCCCAACGCGCTGCGGGGTTCGATATGTCGTCGGGTGGCTTGAGGGGTAACCGGTGGTGACTCACGATCAGCCACCCGAGAGCCGCAGCCAAGGGCGGCAAACGCCGGAATATGGCAGAAGGCTCGGGATCGAGCCCATCGCGCTCCATATTCTCTAGCCAGTCTTGCTCTTGATAACGCCCCTCGGCGAGTCGCGCGAGCCAGGTCGCATCATCATCGTCACCGACGAAGGCCTGGAAGAGCCGCAGCGACACCCATTCATGACGGTAAAGGTTGCGCCCTTCCAGCTTGCCTTGCAGCCGTTGCTGGAAGGCCAGAGACGCCTTGCCCAAGTCGTGCAGCAATGCTGACATGGACGCCAGCAGCAGAATATCCTCGCCACTATGCCAGTCGTTTTCGTCCTCGCGGCGCAGAATATCCCGTGAGGTGGTGTTGGTCGGTACCGCGCCCTGGAGGTTGAAGCGCTTGGCATCGCCGACGACCCACATAAGCTCGCTGTGATCGTGCCCGCGAATCCAGTGGCATGCCACGGCGGTATTCTTGCGCGCCGTCTTGCGCAGCAACTTTCTCAGCGTATCGAGCCCTTCGAGCGTAATCGGGGTTTGCCAGGTACGTTCTCCCCGGCGCTCGGCGAATTGATCGAGGACGCGCCGCGTTTCCTTGAGCGCGTTCTTGTTGCACTGGGAGACCAGCAGCACATTCATGCGTCAGGCCCTCCGAGGTCGAGGGCCACGGCTTTGAGCGTATCGATCATGAAGTCGAGGGATTCGGTACGCGTTAGCCGTTCGATACACGCCTGACGAAACTCTTGTTCCTCGTCCCCTTTCATGGCCGAGAGAAACGCTTGCGGGAGAATGATGGCGTCCTTGACCAGGTCCGCGACATCGAAGACCAGCCCGCCCCGCCGCGTCTTGCCATGCAAGACCGCCAAGCCATGGGGAATCCCCAATACCCAGGTTGCCGTTGCCGCCAGCCCGTAGGCGAGGTAATTGCCATGATCGAGAAACCGGTTTGCGGGGTCGGCGCCACTACCACGTTTGGCACGCGTAAACTGGCCATACTTGACGGCTTGCGCCGCCAGCTTGAACAGCGTCTTGGTCAAACGCGCTTCGAGCGTCAGTAATTCCACGGTATCGGTCGCATTAGCGATCGCTTCTCGGTGTTGTGCCAGTGCATCACTCAAATGCTGGGCGGATATGTCAAAACCCGCCTCCTTGAGCGGCCGGCTTTGCCACAGCGATTCGATGCGCGATAACCGCGCCATCTGGAAGGCACGGGCAGCGTTGAGGCGCTTGTCGTCATCGAACCAGAAACGCACCCAATGCTGCATATACTCGGTGGGTCGATATTCGCTCTGCGGGGTCAGCCAGGCGACATCCACATCGACTTCGTTCGCCGCGAACAGTGGCGTGCCGCCACCGCCACAGAACCCCACCAGCACCCCGGCCTTTGCCAGCTCGCGCATCGCGGCCTGGGTAATCGACGTGCCCGTTCCCAGCAGCAGCGATGTCGTGTTGGCAATGGGAATGTTCCAGTAGCGCGATTGCTTGCCTTCGTCGGTGACGTACTCGACACGACCGCCATTGACCAGGACTCGGCAATGTTGGAGGTAATACAGATTCGCGCGTTTGGAGTGCAGGATCGTTTTTAGATCCGACGGTGACAAATCATCCATGGAACCTCCGGCATTGGGGGCGGCTTCAACGGCTTACGCTCTGTTACCCTCATATAAGCAAAGTCGATTGAGCCCGACTAGCCCATGGATAAAACACCAGGGGAATTTTCCGGCCGGTTGCACAAGCGAAAGACCATGGGGGATGCATCATGAAGGAAACATCGCCGCTCGCCTGGGACACGCAGGCGCGTTATCACGTCATCGAGCTGTTGGCGTACTGGGAGGGTCGCGTCACGGCCGCCGCGCTGCGCGAGGCCTTTCAACTGGGCAAGGACCGGGCCCAGCAGGTGCTGCGCACTTATCGCGAGGAAGTCGCTGTGGATAACCTTGTCTACGATACGTCGCGCAAGGCGTGGGTGCCGACGTCGCATTTCACGCCGTATTTCATTCGCGGCCATGTGGATGAATATTTGCACCTGCTCGGCACGCACGATGCGTTGAATCCGCAGTTCGTGGGGCTGGGTCTGGGCGCGGCCAATACGGAATCGGTTCCGATGCCGATTCGCGATGTTTCGCCGGAGGTGGTGCGGGCAGTCGTGTCGGCGGCGCGTGAAAAGCAACGCCTGGAAGTCGTCTACGCGAGCTTTTCTTCCCCCCAAGGCGAGGACAGGCTCATTGCCCCGCACACTCTGGTCTATGCCGCAGGGCGTTGGCACGTTCGTGCGTATTGCGAGAAGAACGTCGCGTTTCGTGATTTCGTCCTATCGCGCTTTCGCGATGTGCCCGAGGCCATCGGCGATGCATTGCCCGCCGCCGCCCCCGCCAACGATACCGCCTGGACACAACGCCTCACGCTGGAAATCATCCCCGACCGGCGGCTCAGCGAGGCCGAGCAAATCCTGATCGCCCAAGACTACGCCATGACGGCACGCGTGCTGGAGATCACCTGCCGCTGCGCGCTGGCTCAATACGTGTTGCGTGAATACGGCATCAACCATCGCCATGTGGAAGGCGACCCACGTGCCCAGCAGATCGAACTCGGTAACCGCGAAGCCCTGCGGCAATGGCTTTATTGACGCAAGAAGTAACGGCACATGGCAGCATAGTCCTGATAATCAACCAAGATGGCGTCCTCACCCTCAAAAGTGAAGGTGAGACAACACTTCCCGTTGAACGTACAAGACGCCTTTACAGTGCCAGCCCTCGCTGTAAGTCAGCATGCTCGAAGGCGCTGGTCATACGCTCGATCTCGGCCGAGCGTGCGCCAACCGCCCTGGCAGTATCCCGCCAAGTGGCCGTTACCAACGCAACTTCCTTGATGATCCGCCGAGCCTTCGCCAGCGTGAGCCCAAAATAGCCGGATGCTGCCTCCAGCAGATCGACCGAGCAGGTGCTCTCGTCGAGATCGATGTTCGTCGTTAACACCCGCGCCTTGAGGTCACTGGGAACCGGGTTGAGGTCATAGGCCGGAGCGAGTGACCATCCAGCGTTCCCCAACCACAGAAAGCCGTGATTGCGCAGATGATCGTCGACATTGGAGATCATCACGCTGAAGACGACGCGCCGATAAAGGGCGTGCGCATCTGTCCTTCCTTGAGCACCATGCGCGGTCAGGGCATCGACCATCTCGGGATAGCTGCCAGGTTCGCCATCCCTGGCGCCCATCATTGCCATCGCGGAAAGAAACGGGATGCGGGTGGTGCCGTCTCGGTCGAACCGCCTTGAGAGCATGACGGCCCGACCTCCCACGTCGACCAGGTCGTGCTGCGGCGTCACGATGCCCGCCTGGTTGGCCAAGCGGAGCGCGATTTCCTCCCAGGTCTCCACGCTATATTCGTCGGTATCCTTCGGGAACTTGGCGATAGAGAGATGGCCGTGTTGGTCGATTACCGACGCTTTCGGACGGGCACCCCCCAGGGAAGAACCGGGTGCAAAGATGAGCTGGAGATCTTCATCCGTTTCCTCATCACGCAAGACACGCTCCGTGACTTGGAGCAGCCGGCCCAGCTCGACGAGCGCGGGAACGCCAGACTGAACCGGCGCCTGGAAAGATTCCTCGCCCACTCGGCGAAAACGCAGGGCGCCAAGCCGGGTCTCATCCGCGACTCCCAGCAGATAATCGCTCTCGGCAAGCGTTCGAACATTGCGACCTTCCCGCGCGGCACGCCTCCGCTCGGCACGCTGCATGAGACGCCGGCCCCAGGTATCAGGGGCCGAGTCCCCAATTGAGCCGAAGCTGGTCAGCCCCGCAGGCGGTGCAAAGGCCCCACGCGTTAGCGCAAGAGCAGGCTCCAGTGAGAAGCGATCCGGAGACTCGAGCCATGCGGCGTCGTATTCGAAGAGAATCCTCTCCGTGCCGCGAACGCGATTGCACCTGGCCAGGCCGACTGGAGATGTTTCTCCATTAAGATCGATATGCACTTCGAACTCAGTCATTGCGTGAAGACCTCGGTGATCGCGTCAACACGACTCGCTTGGGCAGCTCGGCGCTGGAAAGCGCCTGACCAACGCTGTCGTTGCCAATATCAGCGATGTGAGCAAGCCCATCGAGAAGTCCCAACGCCTGCAGAACGCTAGCATAGATACCGATGCCGACACTGGCGTCACCCGCCTCGATTCTCTGCAGGGTCGAACGCGAAGTGAAAGCACGTTCCGCAACGACGGCCATGGTAAGCCTACGCCGGCGTCGCGCATCGTAAATGTCGGCCCCAAGCTTGCGCAGCGCGCGCCGCACAGCTGCCGGAGGATTGTGAGGAGTCGCCATATGACACCTTCGCGCTACATAGTGATCTATTATGTAGCACGAAGTTCACATTAATGCCAGTTCAGCCATACGCAATGGTCTTTACCTTCGCTCGGGGCGAATCAGCGACTGCTGCAGACAACGACTTTTCGCGGCCATACACACAAGAACCCCCGACCGCGTCGCGACCGGGGGCAAGCATCTTCATAACAAAGGTCGGCCGCATAACGGCCGACCGGGCACGCCTTATGCAGGCGGCTGTTCCGGGCTGTCGGGCATGTTGATGTTGCCCGGCTCGATCCGGTTGAGGTGCAGGAACTGCATGTGCAGTTCGTACTGGTCGAGGATGTCACTGATCACCTGGTCGCGGGTGTAGCCCATCAGGTCGTAACCCTGGCTGCCCTCGAGCAGGTAGACCTCCAGACGGTAGTAGCGCGAGTCAGCCTGCGGCGCATGCATCGCGAAGCCGGGCGTCGAGAAGCTCTGGCTCCAGATCTGGTAGGTAAAGTTCTGCTCGTCCTCGAAGTCGACATTGAGCGACATGTAGTCGTCGCCGTTCTGCACGCCTTGGTGGATCTCGGCCGAGACGCCTTGCTCCTGCAGGGAGTCACGCACGGCTTCCATGGCCGGCTTGCAGGTGTCGTCCATGAAGCGCCGTGTCTGCTTCTTGCCGGGGAAACTCATGGCACGCTTGAGGCGCTGCTGCCAGTTGCGCGCGTCGCGTTCACTACCACCGCCGCTACGCCCGGAAAGCTGACCAGCCAGGCTCAGACGCCGGCTGTCTTCCTTGAAGGCCTCGAGTTTCAGTGCCTTGAGAAGTCCCGCCATCATGAAGAACAACACGATCGAGAACGGCAACCCGGTAATCACCACCGCGCTCTGCAGGGTCGTTAGCCCCCCGGCGAGCAATAGCGACAGGGTTAGAATGCCAATCACCGCCGACCACAGAATGCGCATCCAGATCGGCGCATCGCTGCTGACGTTCTTGAGCTTCGAGGTGAAGTTCGAGAGTACCAGCGCCCCGGAATCCCCGGAGGTAATGAAGAACACGATCGCCAGAATACTCACCGCAGCGGTGCTCACAATCGGCATCGGATACGATTCGAGGAACAGATAGATCCCCGCCGGCGGATTGTTCATCACCTGCTCGCCGAACTCGCTGGCACCGTTCATCGCCATGTCGATGGCGCTATTACCCAGCAACGACATCCACAGGAACATGAAGATGATCGGCAGCGTCATGGTGCCGAGCACGAAGGTGCGGATGGTACGGCCGCGCGAGATGCGCGCCAGGAACAGCCCGACGAACGGCCCCCAAGCAATCCACCAGGCCCAGAAGAACAGCGTCCAGCCGTTGAGCCATTCGGTCGGCCGGTCGAAAGCATAGGTGTTGAACGACAGGCTGATGAAGTTGGACAGATAGTCGCCGACATTCATCACCAGTGCGTTGAGCAGGAAGATCGTCTTGCCTGCGAACAACACGAACAACAGCAGCAATACCGCAAGCAGGATATTGAACTCGGAAAGGCGGCGAATGCCACGCTCTACCCCGGTCACCGCGGAGATAGTCGCAAACAGCACGATGCCCAGCACCAGCACCACCTGCGTCCAGGTGCCTTTGGGAATGCCGAACATGTAGTCCAGGCCGAAGTTGAGCTGTATGACCCCGATGCCCAGGCTGGCGGCAATGCCGAAGACCGTGCCCAGCACGGCGGCAGTATCGACCACGTGGCCGATGATGCCGTAGATCTTATCGCCGAAGATCGGGTAGAGCGCACTACGGATGGTCAGCGGCAGGTTGTGCCGGTAGCTGAAGAAGGCCAGCGACATGCCTACCAGGGTGTAGATACCCCAGCCGGAAACCCCCCAGTGCAGGAAGGTCAGCTCCATGGCGTGGCGGGCCGCCGCAACTTGATCATCAGGCGCGTTGGGCGCGTTGTAGAACTGCGTCAGTGGCTCGGCCAGGGCGAAGAAAATCACGCCAATGCCGATCCCCGCAGAGAACAGCATCGCCGCCCACGAGAAGATATTGAAATCGGGTCGCGAATGCTCGGGCCCCAGGCGGATCTTGCCGTAGCGCGAGAACCCCAGGTAGATCACGAAAGCCAGATAGATCACGACGGTCAGGAAGTAGTACCAACCGAAGGTATTGGAGATCCAGCCGAGAATGGCGTTGATGATCGAGTTGGCCTGGTCGGTCGCAAGCATCACCCATAGCGAGAAGGCGACGATGCCGACCACCGAGCTGTAGAACACCGGCCCATTGAGGCGGTCGCGTGACGGCGCCTCTTCATTGGATTGTGTCGTCATAGGAATTCCTGATCTGGTTCAGGCAAGGTTTGCGTTCACGGCAGCGTGCGCACAGCTCGCCACTCCGCTATTACTAGCTTAGAAGCAATACGGAAAAGTGCCGTTTATTGAACAGGCGTATTAAGAAAACAATTCTTTATCACTCAGTCAAGCCTTGTGGCATGCCAACGTGGTGATCCAGAGAGCGATCATGAACACAGTGCTTGGCAAAAGTTTTGTTATGTTATAACCTCCCCGGCATTCAAAGGAGTCGTTATGTCACATCGTCACCGCCCGGATGGGCCTTGTCATTTTTCACTGATGTCGATGGGCGCGGGGCGCCGCGTGCTGTTGACGCTGCTACCGCTGGGGCTGCTGTGGTTGGCCGTGGCGTGGGCCATGGGAGCCTTTGCATGAGTCGCCTGAGCCTCGAGGCGCTGACACTGGCCCAGGGCGGGCGCACGGTACTGGAGAACATCAGCGGCACTTTCGAGGACGGCGCGATCACCGCGCTGGTGGGTGCCAATGGCGCGGGCAAGAGCACCTTGATCCAGGCTATCATGGGCTTGCTGACGCCCCTCAGCGGGAAGGTCAATTGTGGCGTGCCCAAGGAACGCCGTGCCTGGTTGCCGCAGCAACTGGCGCTGGACTTGACCTTTCCAATGAGTGTCGAGGAGTTGATGCTCAGCGGTTGTTGGCCCACGCACGGCACCTTCAAGCGTTACGGGCCGGCCGATTACCGTCGCATGCACACCATCATGCAGCGCCTAGGCTTGAGCGGCCTGGCGCACCGTCCCTTGGGCGAGCTTTCCGGCGGCCAGCGCCAGCGCGCCTTGCTTGGCCGCACGCTGATGCAAGAAGCGGAACTGCTGCTGCTCGACGAGCCGTTCGCCAACGTCGATACGCATACCGTGGAAATTCTCTGCGATACCCTGCGCGAGATGGCCAGTGCTGGCGCCACGGTGATCGTGGTCCTGCATGACATGGAACAGCTGGCGCAGTTGGCCGATTGTGTCTTGCTGCTGGCCAGCGGCCACGCTCAATGGGTCGAGCCAGAAACGCTGCTCGAGCGGCATCATGCGCCGGCGCGTCGCCACGCGCATACCCAGGCCCCCTTTATTTCCCTGAACCTGCCGGACGTTCCGCCATGCTCGACCTACTGACCACGCTGAATGCGTGGTTGCTCGCCCCGCTGACCGACTACGCCTTCATGCGCCGCGCCCTGGTCGGCGGCTTGGCGCTGTCGCTGGCCGCGCCGCCGCTAGGCGTGTTCTTGATGCTTCGCGGCATGAGTCTGGTAGGTGACGCCATGGCTCACGCGGTGTTGCCCGGCGTGGCGCTGGGCTTCGTGCTCGCGGGCTTCTCGCTGCCGGCGATGAGTCTCGGCGGGCTGGTCGCGGGCTTGCTGGTCGCCGGCCTGGCCGGCAGCGTGTCGCGCATGACCGGCCACCGCGAGGACTCGGCGATGGCCAGCTTCTATCTGATCTCCCTGGCATTGGGGGTGATGCTGGTCTCGCTGCGCGGCAGCAGCGTCGATCTCACCCACGTGCTGTTCGGCTCGATTCTCGCCATCGACGACACCGCACTATGGCTGATCGCCTCAGTGGCCAGCGCCACGCTGCTGGTAATGGCATTGATCTTTCGCGTGCTGGTGGTCGAATGCCTCGACCCGTTGTTCCTGCGCGGCCAGGGCATTCGCGGCGGCCTGGTACATGGCGTCTTCCTGGGGCTGATGGTGCTCAACCTGACCGCTGGCTTTCAGACGCTGGGCACGCTGATGGCGGTGGGCCTGATGATGCTGCCCGCCACCACCGCACGCTTCTGGACGCAGCGTCTCGAAGGCTTGATCGGCCTGGCGATCCTCATCGCCATGGTCTCGAGCACCGGCGGCTTGCTGGTCTCGTACCACCTGGGCCTGCCCTCCGGGCCGTGCATCATCCTGGTCGCTGGCATTGCCTATCTCGCCTCGGCGCTGTGCGGTCGCCACGGCAGTCTGCTGGCACGCGTACGCCGCCGCGCCGCACCGCTGGAGACAGACGAGAACGCATGCAAGCCGTCATGAGCGCATCACACCTGGCTACCTTATTTACCGACAAGAGGGAAACTGCATGTCCAAGTCTTTGACGTTACTGCTCTGCACCGCCGCTCTGACGCTTTCTAGCGCGGCGCGTGCCGAGGCACCGCTGGATGTCGTCGCCAGCTTCAGTATTCTCGGCGACATGGTCGAGAACGTCGGCGGCGAGCATGTCGATGTCACTACGCTCGTCGGCCCGGATGGCGACGCTCATGTGTTCTCGCCCAGCCCTACCGATGCGCGCGCCGTGGGCGAAGCGGATCTATTCGTCGTCAACGGCCTGCATTTCGAAGGCTGGCTGGACCGCTTGGTGGAAGCCAGCGGCTATGCGGGGCCAATCGTTGTCGCCAGCCAGGGCATCGACGCCCTGAGTTTCGATGAAGAACGCGAGGGACATGCCGACCACGACCACGACCACGACCACGACCACGACCACGACCACGACCACGACCACGACCACGACCACGACCACGACCACAGTCATGATGCCGACCACGATCATGGCCCGGAAGACCCGCACGCCTGGCAGGACCTGCAGAACGGCAAGCGGTACGTGGAAAACATCCGCGACGCGCTTGTCGAAGCGGACCCCGAGCATGCCGATGACTATCGCGACAATGCCGAACAGTATCTGGACGCCATCGGCACACTAGACGACAAGATTCACCAGCGTCTGGAAGCCATTCCCGAAGACAATCGGATCCTGATCACCAGCCATGACGCCTTCGGCTACTTCGCCGACGCCTATGCTCTCGAGATCCTCTCGCCCGTCGGCCTCTCCACATCGGCCGAGCCGAGTGCCGCCGATATGGCCGAGTTGATCCAGCAGATCCGCGAACGCGACGTCAAGGCACTATTCCTCGAGAACATGGCCAACCCGGCGCTTCTCGAGCAGCTCGAAGACGAAACCGGCGTCGCCATCGGCGGCACGCTCTACGCCGATGCCCTGGCCAGCGACGGCGACGCCAGCACCTACCTCGGCATGTTCAAGCACAACGTCGACAAGCTGACACAAGCCCTCGACGACTGAGCGCCCACCCCGGAAACGACAAAGGGCGGTGCCATGGCACCGCCCTTTGTCGTATCGGTTATCAACACTTCCACCGCATTCGAATATCACTCATCCAGCGGGTGCGGCGGGTGCTCGCGCTGATCGGGGGGCGGCGGGAAGTACTGGTAGAGCCAGGTTTCACTCAGCGTTTCGTCGGCGCCTTCCAGGACCATGCGCATATCGATGGGATCGACCGAATCCTCGGTGGGATACCAGTCGAAAATCACACGAATGCCTTCGAACTCCTCGACCTGGAAGATCTGAATATCGCCCGTCTTGCCGCGCGATACTTCCAACTGCGCCATGATCGGCGGTCCATCCTTGGCAATACGCAGGATATCGCCGCCGACGTAATCCACCGCGAAGCGTCGCGCCCACTCCTCAGGATAGTTCTCGCCAGGCGCCCACCCTTCGGTGAAGTCACCCATACCGCTACGGGTCGCCCGAATTCGAGCGAGGTCGGTAGTCACCGGGGCTTGTGCACTCCAGTAAAGACGATACGCGAAGTTCAGTGAATCCCCCGGCTCAACGGCTTTGCTGGGTTTCCAGAACGCCACCACGTTGTCCATGGTTTCGCCAGTGGTGGGGATCTCCATCATCTGGATCTCGCCCTCGCCCCAGTCATTACGCGGCTCGACCCAGAGGCTGGGGCGCTCGTGATAATTGCCGACCACGTCTTCATAGGCGTCGAAGTCCCGCTCGGTCTGCAACAGTCCGAAGCCCTTGGGCGAGTCGTCGGCGAAGGCGTTGTACTGCAGTTTCGGCGGGTTATTGAGCGGACGGCAGACCCATTCATCGTTACCGCGCCACATCGTCAAACGGTCGGAATCGTGAATTTGCGGGTGAATGGTGTCGCACATGCGTCGCTGGTGAGTGCCGCAGCTAAACATGCTGGTCATCGGCGCGATGCCCAACTGTTCGATGGCCTCGCGCGGGTAGAGATGCTTGTCGATCTCCATGACCACGCGTTCCGCCTCGCAATGAATGACGAAGCGATAGGCACCGGCCACCTTGGGCGAATCGAGCAAGGCGTAGGCCGTGAAGGTCGTGCTGTCCGGCGCGGGTGTTTCCAGCCAGAAGCGCGTGTAAGTGGGGAATTCTTCCTCGGCATCGGCGAACGTGTTGACCGCCAGCCCGCGTGCCGAAATACCGTATTGGTAGGTGTCATCCACGGCGCGGAAATAACTCGCTCCCAAAAAGGAGACGATATCGCGCTCGGTCAGCGAGGGCGCCTTGAAGACGCGGAAACCGGCGAAGCCCAGTGCCTCATCATCCTCGAACTGAGAGACGTCGACGTCCGCCTCGTCATAGCGGAACAACGACGGATCGTAGTGGATCTCGCGGGCACGGCGGGAATCCGGGTCGAGGGCAAACATGCGTACCGGCTGGTTGAACCCCATGCCAACGTGGAAGAACTGCACGTCGAGCTTGCCATCGAGATCGTGCCACAGCGAGTGGCCTGGATCGTAACCGATGGCGTTGTAATCCTGCGGGTTCATATCCGCCAGCGTCGAGGGCAACTCGCGTACGTTGTTTTGATAGCTGTCGTTCGCCATCTCCTTGGCCACGCGTTGCAACCAATCGAAGCTGAAGTCACTGGACTCGCCATCGGCGATCTCAGGCATGTCGCGCGTCGCCGCCAATAGCGGCGCGGCGGGCAGTCCATAAAAGGCGGCCAGCGCCAGCGAGCGCTTGAGCAGGGTCCTACGGTCCATCATGGGGGCGTCCCTCTACCAATAAGGTGGAAGTTTCCTTGTCGTACACCTACATCAGACGTTACCCGAGACAAACGGTTCCCACGCCATCGGCGTCTCTCGTACTTTCAACGTAATATCTCCGCCATGCGCATGCCTTGGCGCATCAAAAAACCCGATGCGTCGGCACCGGGTTTTCAAGGTTCATGCGATCGCGTGGCTTATTGCCCCAGGCCTTTGGAAAGCTCGGGCTGAACGACCTCGATCCAGTAGCCATCGGGGTCCTTGACGAAGGCGACGTCCTTCATCTTGCCGTCGTCCGGGCGCTTCTTGAACTCGACGTGGTTGGCGTCGAACCAGGCCACGGCGGCATGCAGGTCCGGCACCGAGAAGCAGATATGCCCGAAGCCCTGGGGTTCGGCGTTGCCATCATGATAGGCAAAGCCTTCCTGGTCTTCGGTGCCCCAGTTGTGGGTCAGCTCGAGAAGGCCTTTCTGCGCGAAGGTGTAGGCATTGCGCTCGGCCGGGTCGTCCGGCACGGCGTCGTCATCGCCGAGGTTGGCGAGGAAGTAGAGCGTGAATTGCATTTCCGGAAAGTCGAGCTTGCGCAGCACGCGCATGCCGAAGACCCGCGAATAGAAGGCCAGCGAACGTTCGGGGTCCTTCACCCGCAGCATGGTGTGGTTGAAACGAAAGCCCTGCGTCTCGGTCGGCGGCGTTTCGACGCCGGGGTGTTGCTCGCCCTGAAAACTCATCCTGCGTTCTCCTTTTCTGTCACTGCTGTCACTGCACATATCACTGCAGAGTATTTCTCCAAGGTGAGGGCGACGCCGCAAAATTCCAGGGGCCACACCGCTCGGCCCGGCGAGATTGACGGTGAGGTTAGACATAGGTCGCACGAGCTGAGATAATTCGCAGACTAATATTTATATCGCTTTTTCCCTGATGCTCCGGCCACGCGGTCGGGGCCGGATGACGTTATGCTGCGCATTTCCACCGATCATTGGCTCTTGGCGTTACGCACCGTGCTGGCCGTCTGGCTGGCATTGTTCCTCGCCTTGCGCCTCGACTTATACCAGCCCGCCTGGGCCATCCTCGCGGTGATGATCGTGACCCTTCAGCCGGTGATGTTCACCGGCGGCACGCCACCCATCGGCATCATCCTCGGGCGCGGCGTGGCACGCTTTTTCGGCACGCTGTTCGGCGCCATCGCCGGGCTGGTGCTGATCGCGCTGTTCGGTCAGCAACCCATGCTGTACCTGCTGTTCGCTGGCGCCTGGCTGGCGTTCTGCATGTATTGGGTGATGCTCGAGCAGGACGAGTACCTGGGCTACGTGATGATGCTCAGCGGCTATACCGCCACGCTGGTCTCGTTGACCGCCATCGGCACAGGAATCGATAGCATCTGGACCGTCGCGCTGGGGCGTTTCTCGGAAACCGCGCTGGGCATCGGCTGCGGCGTCTTGATGCACCTGCTCATCGCCCCGCGCTTCGGAAGCCGGGCGTTGCCCGAGGCGCTTTCCCAATTTCTACAAAGCGCCGCCGAGGAAACCCACGCGGCCCTGGATACCCAGCGCTCCCGCGACACCCAGGACGCACGCCTCAAGACGTTGCTCGGCCATTATCAACAGTTCGAGAAGCTGCGCGGCCTCGCCCGGTTGGAAACGCGGCGTCTGAGCCACTTCATTCCCGCACTGGACCGTTTCGCCAGTGACAGCCTGGCGCTGATCACCGCCATCCGCGAGCTGGAAACCGCCATCGACTATCTGCGCGCGTGCGAAGACGGCGAGCGCTGGCTGGCGCAATTGAATGCACATGCCGCACCGCTACTCACTATGATCGCCGAGCAGCCCGCCGGCGAGCCGCTGGAAAAGCTGACGCTGCCGGACTTCGAGTGGGACGTCGAGCAGGTGAGCCCACGCAGCCGCGTGCGCGCCGAACTGGTACGTCAGCGCCTCGGGGAAGTGCTCGGCCTGCTACAGCACGGTCGACGCCTGCGTCATGCACTGAACGACCCAGCCTCGGCCAAAGTGCATACCTTGCCGCACGAAAAGCGCACTCGCACCACGCACAACGAGCACTTCGTAGCCCGCTTCAACGCCCTGCGTGTATTCGTCGCCTTCGAGTTGCTGGGGCTGTTCTGGGTCCACAGCGGCTGGCATTCCGGCTACCTGGCGATGATGCTGCTGGGCGTGTTCACCATGCTGTTCGCCAAGGCGCCCAACCCCGCCGCCGTGGTCTACCAGTTCATGTGGGGGAGTATCGCCGCCGTGCTTCTCGGCGGTGTCCTGCTCTTCCTGGTGTTGCCAGTCATCAACGGCTTCCCGCTGTTGGCCATCGCCATCGGCATTCCAGTCGCCATCGGCACCCTGCTGACACCGCATCCTCGCTGGTCGCTGATCGGACTGGCCGGCGCCATCACCCTGATGACGCTGCTCAATCTACAATCGACCTACAACTTCTCGCCGACCCGTTACATCAACGGCGGACTGGCATCGGTCCTCGGCACGGTCGTCGCCATGATCACCTACTCGCTGATGCAGCAACGCTCTCCCGCCGAGCGCATCCGCACACTGCTCGGCGCCTACTGGCAAGGCGTGGCGCGCTTGATGCGCGAGCCCACATTGCCCAACCGGGCGCGTCTGGAGAGTCGTCTTTACGACCGCCTGGGGCGCATCGTCGCTTTAGGCGGCACGGATGACACGCTGCGCGAAGCGCTCGATCTGCACGCCCTGGCGTTGTGCGTCTGGCGCATTCGACGGCTACGCGAGGAACTGGCCCCGCATCGTCAGGAACTCGAGGCCTGGCTGGATGACATCGGCCAACGCCTGACCACGCGGCGCCACCACTCGCCCGAGGTCTGGCGTCAACTCTCCGACCAGGCGCGCGAGTGGGTCGACCGCTTTTATCACGATGCCCAGCTCTCCGTCGCCACAGCGGGAGAAATCGCCATGCTGGGGCATCTCATGCGCGAGGCGCCCGGTGTCACGCTGGAGGCCCGCGCCGACGACGATGCCCAGGCCGCGTCGCTTGATCGACAAGCAACACCGCCTCGGCAGGAGACGCCGCATGTTCGCTGAATGGGCATTTATCGGCTTTCTGGTGCCGCCGCTGGCCGTCCCTGTACTCGTTGCGCTCGGGCTCTATCTTCTGCTGCGGCGGGTATTCACGCGCCTCGGCGTCTACCACTGGTTCTGGCAACCGGTGCTCGTGGACATCGCCCTCTACGCCCTACTGCTGTGGTCGGTACTCGCCCTGACCGGCGCCTTGCCGATCGCCCACCCACAAGAAGGATGACGCCATGACGCTCTCCCCGCGCGCGCGCAAGTTCGTGCGCCCGCTGCTGACACTGGTGATACTCGCCATCGCCGTGGTCGCCATCGCGCAGATCTGGAACCACTACATGCACGACCCCTGGACGCGCGACGGCCGTGTCCGGGCCGATGTCATCAACCTCGGCACCGACGTCGCGGGCCTGGTCGAGAACCTTCAGGTCGAGGACAACGACGCCGTGCAGGCTGGCGACGCGTTGTTCACCATCGACAAGAAGCGCTACGAACTGGCATTGGCCGAGGCAAAGGCCAATCTCAACAACCTCGAACAGCAACGCGCGGAAGCCAAGGCCGCCAGCGCCCGCCGCCAGAAACTCGGCGACTACGCCTCTCAGGAAGACCGCGACGACGCGCGCTTCGCCTATTCCAGCGCCCAGGCCCAGGTCGAGCAGGCCAAGGTGGCGGTCGAGCAGGCCAAGCTGGACCTCGAACGCGCCACGGTGCGCGCTCCGGTCGACGGCTATGTCACCAACCTGCTGCTGCGCCCCGGCGAATACGTCTCGGCCGGCGAGGACGCCGTCACCCTGGTCGACGCCGCCAGCTTCCATGTGCTCGGCTACTTCGAGGAAACCAAGCTCGATGCCATCGACATCGGCGCCCCGGTACGCATCCAGCTACTCTCCAGCGATGAGCCACTGTGGGGGCATGTCGACAGCATCGCGCGGGGTATCTCCGACAAGAGCCTCGACAGCCAAGGAAGCGGATTAGCGAACGTCAGCACCTCCTTCGACTGGGTGCGGCTCTCGCAGCGCATCCCCGTGCGCATCGCTCTTGACGACGTGCCCGAGGACGTCCAACTCTCGGCGGGGCTCACCGCCACGGTCTATCTCAACGATATACGTGACGCGCACCGGGACACACCGGACTGGCAACGCAGCCTCACGCGCTGGTGGGAATCGCTAGTCAGTATTTGATTCCGCCCCGCCCCGGTTGCGGCGTTATCTCATCAGCGGGGCGAAGTATGATCAGGCCATGGCGACGAAATGCCCGGCTTGTGACTCGGCATAACGCAGCGTCGGCATCTGGTGGCCACGCGGCTTGATCGGGTCGGGCACCTCCGTGACGTGCAACAAGGTCGCGAAATCCCGTTTTTGATCCACATCCGGCATGGGCACGGCGGAAAGCAAGCGTTGTGTATAGGGATGCTGCGGATTGTGAAGCACTTGCTGACAGGAACCCATCTCGACGATCTGTCCGCAATACATCACCGCCACGCGATGGCATATCTGCTCGATAACGGCCATATCATGGGAGATGAAGACGTAGCTCAAGCCGTATTCCCGCTGGAGTGATTCAAGCAGCTCCAGCACCTGAGCCTGCACCGACACATCCAAGGCCGATACCGGTTCGTCGGCGATGATTACCTTGGGATTGAGCGCCAGCGCTCGCGCGATGCAAATACGCTGGCGCTGGCCGCCGGAGAACTGATGCGGATAGCGCAGCGCCACCTCGGCCGGCAGCCCGACCTGCTCAAGCAGTTCGGCCACGCGCCGCTGGCGTTCGTCGGCGTCACCCAAGCCATGCACCAGCAGCGGCTCGCCGACCAGCTCCCCCACGCTCTTGCGGGCGTTGAGTGCGGCGAAGGGATCCTGAAATATCATCTGAATGTCACAACGTACGGCTTTGAGTTCACTGCCACGCATGCCATTGAGTTCACGCCCGTCGAGCCTGACACTGCCCGAGAAATCGAGCATGTTCATCAGCGCCTTGCCGGTGGTCGACTTGCCGCAGCCGCTTTCGCCGACGATGCCCAGCGTCTCGCCTGCGCCCAACGTAAAGTTCACGTCTTCGACGGCACACACTTCGCGACGCACCTCGAACGGCGAGCGCCGCTTGACCGGAAAGCGTACGCGCAATCCATTCACCTCCAGCCGTGTCACGTCCGTGCCATGCACGGGCAGCCGAGATGGCGCCGTCCCCAAGCGAGGCACCGCCGCCAACAGCTTGCGCGTATACGCCGATTGCGGTGCAGTGAATACTGCCCGGGCCGTTGCCGACTCTTCTACGATGCCCTGATTCATGACAACCACGTCGTCGGCCATCTCGGCGACCACCCCCATGTCATGGGTGATCATCAGCAGCGCGGTCTCGAACTCGCGCTGCAGTTCACGCATCAGCTCGAGGATCTGTGCCTGAATCGTCACATCCAGCGCGGTGGTCGGCTCGTCGGCGATCAAAACCTTGGGACGACATACCATGGCCATGGCGATCATCACCCGCTGGCGCATGCCGCCGGAGAGCTCATGCGGATGCTGCTTGAGGCGTTGCTCGACATGGGGCACACGCACGGCATCGAGCATTTCCCTGGCGCGCTGGGTGGCTTGCCCACCCTCGGCCAACTTGTGGCGGCGGATGGTTTCCTCCAACTGCTGTCCGACCGTCATCAGCGGATTGAGCGATGTCATTGGCTCCTGAAAGATCATCGCGATCTCGCGCCCACGCAGACGCTGCATGGCGCGTTCGGGCAATTCCAGCAGGTCCCGTTCGCCGTAGAGAATGGCGCCACTCGGGAGCCTGGCCATCTTGGGCAGCAAGCCCATGATCGCCAGCGACGAGAGCGACTTGCCACTGCCCGACTCACCGGCGATGCATAGCGTGCGCCCGGCATACAGCGCGAAGTTCAAATCATCGACCACGCGCTGCGTGTCGTGCTCGTGCGAAATATCAATCGACAAGCGTTCGACGGAGAGCACCCGTCGCTCGCCTGATCCCGGCTGCGTCGTCATCATCGCCCTCCTCACTCGAACACGATGCGTGGCACATAGAACGACACCACCCAGTTGGGCATGTCGACGATCTCGTTGATGCGCAGATCGCCACATACCGAGCACAGCATGTAGGCTTGCTCGGCGGGCATGTTGCGGGTCTTGACCAGCCACTCGATGGCACCGCTCAAGGCCTGGCGCGCGCCTTCCATCAAGTCCGGGCCGACGCCGGTAAAGACCTCGTAGCCGGCGCCATCGAGATGCCGCGTTACCGGTCCCGGCGTGGAGAAACGCGGCATCGCCAGTGGTGTCTGCTTGATCAGGTCGAGACGTAAAGAGACGTCCATGGCGCTTTCCAGCGCCGTTCCGCAGACTTCGCCATCGCCCTGGGCGGCATGCGTATCGCCGATAGAGAACAACGCCCCGGCGACCTCCACCGGCAAGTAAAGCGTACTGCCGGCGCCGATGTCGCGCACGTCGAGATTGCCGCCCACGCGCCGCGGCGGCACGATCGAGTGCGTGCCCGGTGCCGCCGGCGCGACGCCGAGCGTCCCGGCGAACGGTTTCAAGGGCACCCGCGCGTGTTGTCCGAACGCCGCGGGTGTCATGTGTTGTGTATCGTAGTGCCAAAGCGTCAGCGCAGGCGCCTCGAACTGGTCGGCCAGCAATCCGAAGCCGGGAATATTGGCCGTCCAGCCGAAGCCGGACGGTGTGAAGTCTTCGATATGCACCGCGAGGATATCGCCGGGTTCGGCACCCTCGACAAAGATGGGCCCGGTCACCGGGTTGATGCGATCGAAGGGCATGTCGGCCACCGCCGAGACATCGGAATCCGGCGTGAAATGCCCGCCCGAAGAGTCGTTGCAGGCGAACGACAGCCGTGCCCCCGGTGCGGCATGCGCAACCGGGGCGATGGCGTTATCCCATCCGAGATGGCATTGGTGCCCGTGAATGGTCTTGATCAATCCGTGGTCGCACATCATTTCACCCAGATATAGTCGTAGTTGACGGGGACGTGGACCGGATCCACGTACAGAGCATCGTCGCCGCCCATGCGAGCGGAATGCACGGTGAAGCGTTTCTCGTTGAAGATCGGCACCCAAGGCGCATCGTCCATCGCCGAGGTGAAGATCTCACCCCAGCGCTCGGCACGTGCTTCCTGCTGATCCGGCGCAACCATGGCGTCGGCCGCTTCGGCTTCGGCGTCCAGTTCCTCGTTGCAGTACCACGCCCAGTTCCAGCCACCAGGCACCGCACCCTCGCAACCCAGGATCGGTCCCCAGAAGTTGGAGGGATCGGGGAAGTCGGCGATCCACGCCATGCCGCCCGACCACACCATCGGCGCCTGGTCCTTGTCGCCACCCGCGGCGATCACGTTGGCCTGCGCCAGCGACTTGATCTCGGCGCGCACCCCGATCTGCGCCAGGTCCTGCTGAATCGCCTGGGCGATACGCGGCTGCGGATCGGTATTCATCACGTAGATCTCGGTGTCGAAGCCGTCGCCGAAGCCGGCTTCCTCGAGCAGCGCCTTGGCCTTTTGGACATCGTAGGGATAGCCTTCGTAATCTTTGTCGTAACCGGGCATCGCGGGCGGCAACGGCTGATTGGCGGGAATCGCACGGCCATTGATGATGCGTACGATCCGCTCCTTATTGATCGCCATATTGATGGCGCGGCGTACCTTGACGTCATCCAGAGGAGGCATGGTGACATTCATCGTCAGATAGCCGGTATGCAACTGGTTGCCACTGACCATGAGTTCCTTGAACTCAGGGTCGTTGCGGAACTGCAGGAACTGCGCTGGCGGAATGCCGTCGCCGGCGATATCCACTTCACCGCGCTGCAGGCGCATCAACGCCACATTGGGCTCCTGACCGATCTCGAAGTCGATCTGGTCGAGATAGGGAATGCCATCGCGATAGTAGTCGTCATTCTTGACGAAGGTCAGACGCTGGCCAAGCGACCAGTCTTCAAGCGCGAAGGCGCCCGTGCCCACCGGATGCTTGCCGAAATCGCGTCCCCACTTCTCGACTGACTCCTTGGGTACCACCGAGGCGAAATTGAGAGCCATGATGTGCAGGAAGGCCGCATCCGGCGCGGACAGCTGGATCTTGACGGTGTAGTCGTCGGGCGTGGTAATACCGCTAAGCTCAGTGGCATCGCCAGACGCCACCTCATCAAAACCTTCGATGGACGAAAAGAAACCGGCGCCGGGGCTTTGCGTCTCCGGATTGATCGTGCGCTCCAGCGAATACTTCACATCGCTGGCGACCATTTCACGGCCGTTATGGAACTTGACACCTTCGCGCAGATGGAACGTATAGGTCAGGCCATCCTCGGAAATCGCGTAATCCTTGGCGAGGTCCGTCTTCAGTTCGGTAGTGCCCGGCTCATAGTCCATCAGGCCGTCGAACAGGCTCTTGATCATCGACCAGTTCTGCCAGTCGTAGCCGATCGCCGGATCCAGCGTCGCCACGTTGTTCTGGTAGGTGACGATGATGTCGCCGCCGGATTGAGGCGTGTCTTGCGCGACGGCCTGTGTGCTGATCGCAACGCTCAACGCGGTGAGAGCAAAGCCTTTCAATTTGTTATTCATGGCAGGGTTCCCTTGAGGTTCAAGTTTTGGTGACGTCGATGCGCGGATCGACGAAGAGCACGGCCAGATCGGCCACGAGATTGCCCAGCACGATGGCGACCGCCGAGAGCATGGTGACGCCCACGATGATCGGAATATCCACCTGCTGGATGGCTTGCCAGGCAAGCTGTCCCAGACCGGGCCAGCCAAAGACGGATTCCACGACGACCAGCCCACTCATGAAGATGCCGATGTCGATGCCGATCATGGGAATCACCGGCACGATGGCGTTGGGCAGCACGTGGCGCAGCAGCACGCGAGCGCGTCCCAACCCCTTAGCTCGGGCGGTGCGGATGAAGTCCTGATGCAGTACGTCGATCATCGACGAGCGCACCATGCGTGAGTACCAACCGCTGCCCAGCACGCCTAGGGTGATGGCCGGTAGCAGCAGGTGCTCGACGCCGCCGTAACCGCCCAACGGAAACCAGCCGAGATAGACCGCGAAGAAATACAGCGCCAGCATCGCGGCGATGAAATGCGGCGAGGATACGCCGATGAACGAGAACGCCATCAGCACCTGGTCGAGCACCGAGTTCCGCTTGAGCGCCGCGACGATGCCCAGCGTGATGCCGATCAGAAGCTCGAAGCCGATGCCGGCGACCATCAGTTGTAACGTCGGGCCCACTCGCGAGGCGAGCAGCGTCGAGACCTCCGAGCGCTGCACGTAGGAGCGCCCCAGGTCGCCCTGCAGCAGGTTGCCCAGATAGCGGACGTACTGCTCGTAGAACGGTAGGTCCAGCCCCAACTGGTGGCGGATGTTGGCCACCACCTCGGCGGTGGCGCTGCGACCGGCGATCTGCCGTGCGGGGTCGGCCGGAATCATGTAGAGCAGCAGGTAGGTAACGAACGTCACCCCCAGCAGAATGAGCAGCGAATAGACGACGCGCTTGGCGATGTACCAGACCATTAGCTTCTCCCTTTCAGCGTGGGATCGAGTTCATCCCGCAGCGCATCGCCGACGAGGTTGAAACTCAGGGACAGTGCGATGATGGCAATGCCGGGGAACAGCACCAGCCATACCGCCGAGGTGAAGTAGGTCTGGCTCTCGAAGATGATGTTGCCCCAACTAGGCTTGGGTGGTTGCACGCCGACGCCCAGAAACGACAGCGTGGCTTCGAGCAGCACCGTGGTTGAGATGCCCAAAGTGGCCCAGACCAGAATGGTCGGCAGCAAATGCGGTAGAAGATGCGAAAACAGGATGCGCGGTGCGCTGACGCCGATGGTGCGTTCGACGGCGACGAAGTCCTTCGACGAAATAGAGATCGTTTCCGAATAAATGACGCGTGCGATCTGCACCCAGTTCACCATGGCGATGACCATGGCCACGATCCACAAGCTGGGTTGCAGGATCGCCGCCAGCGCGATGGCCAGCAGCAAGGCCGGAAAGGCCATCATTAAATCGGTCAGACGCATCAACACCGAGCCCAGCCAACCGCGCACGAAACCTGCGGTCACGCCCACCAGCGTGCCGATCACCACTGCAATGCCGTTGGAGACGACGCCGATGATCAACGAGGTTTGCGCGCCATAGATGACTCGTGAGAGTAAATCGCGCCCCAGCAAATCCGTACCCAGCCAGTAATCGGCGTTAGGTGGCAGTGGTGCGCCCTCCAGCGTCAGGCCCTCGAAGAATTGCTTGGCGGGATCATACGGTGCCAGCCACGGGGCGAAGATCGCCGCCGCCACCACGATCAAGATATAGAGCAGCGCGATGGCCACGGTCTTGCGCTTTAGCAATGCTTTGAGCACCGTCATGACGCCCCTCCCTGACGACGGACGGGCGCCATCTGCGCCAGCAACCGCTCGCTGGCCTGTACCAGGGTGAGCTGCCGTGACATGGCATCGCTGCGCAACCGCTCGAACGCCTGCGCTTCATCCAGATCGGCGCTGACCATGATGCGCGCCACGGCTCGGGCGATGAGGCCTTGATGATCCACCTGCACGGTCAGCCGGTCATGGGCGGTTTCGAGCTCGGTAATCCGTTCACGCAATGTTCTCGCCATGGCCAGCGTGGTATAGACGGTATGCTGGGTGATCGGCTTGTTGAGGATCGCCGTAGCGCCCAGTCGCCGCGCACGCTGGATCTGCGACAGCGTCTGATGGTGGGTCATCGCTACGATCGGCAGGCCCGCCGCGTGCGCTGCTTCGAGCAGACGCGGGCTGGCGAAGTGATCCAGCTCGACGATCACTCCATCGACATCGGTCAGGGCGATATCAGCATCTTCGGTCACAGCCCAGCCATGCAAGCCCAAACGCGCCAGGCTCTTGTCGAGCATCTCCTGCGAACGCGGCTCGCAGTCCACCAGCAGCAACCGGGGTGTCAGGGTTTCCGCATTCATTTCACGACCCTCAAGTGGGGCGACGTAGGCGCAGCACCGACCACGTCGCGGAACTGGAGGAGACCGGTGCGGGTCAGGTAGGGATCGGCATCCCGCACGCCGCTTTCGTGGTGCACGATGCGAAATCCCTCATCCCCCGCCTCGGCGATGCAGCACGGCAGTGCCAGATGGTTGTTGCGCGGATTAAACGCCAACTCGCCCATAAAGGTGGGATGCGGGGTTGAATGCAGCCACGCCAGCACCGCGGCCGGATCGTCGCTACCCACCGTGTCGCAGGCCCGTGCCAGCAACTGCACGGCGTTGTAGGCGTTGGTGTAACAGCTCGAATAGATCTGCGGACCATGACGTACCCGTTGACGCGCACTGAAGCCGTTGCCGGGATGATCGAACCAGGGTCCGCAAGACAGCAGGCGCACATGCCCAAGGCGAGGAATAGCCGGCAGCTCGCACTCGGTGAAGTTGCAGCTGAGCACGGTAATGGGCATTCCCTGACGCTCACAGGCGGCATCTAGCTGAGCCAGGAAGGCATAGGAGGACTCGCCGACCAGGTTGTTGAGCACGAAGTCGGTGGCGCCTTCCAGAATCCGGGTGACGATGGCGTCGAAATCGCAATCGCCGAAGTGAAAGTACTTCTCCGCCACGATACGACCATGGGCGCCTTCCACCAGCTCGCGGGCGATGCGGTTGCTCTCCCAGCCCCACACATAGTTGGAGCCGATTAGCACGCCACGCTTGCCATGCTCACGCAGCGCATAGGCCAGCAGCGGCACTAGATTCTGGCTCGGACAACCGCCGGAATAGAGCACGTTCTCGCTGCACTCGAAACCTTCGTAGGGGCAGGCGTACCACAACAGGGCGTCGTCGCGCTCGACGTCAGGCACGATATCCTTACGACTCGCCGAGGTCGTGGTGCCTACCACGTGGTTCACTCCCTGGGCCAACAAGGCCTCGACGCCCTGATGGTAGGCCTCGAGTTCACCGCGCGGGTCATACTCATGCGCCACCAGCGTCACGCCAGACGTCGCGTCGGCGTTGATGTCGGCGACCGCTTGCAAAGCGCCGCTGCGTGCATTGTTGCTGATGCGTTGATAGGTGCCGGTCGTCGAATAGAGCAGCCCGACGGGAATCTCAAGTTTCATAGCCAGCCCACAAAAAAAGCCTGAACGTCCCATGGGGCGTCCAGGCTTCGTTGCCGATGTCATTGGAATTCATTCAAGGCTTACAGGAGCGTTGTCCCAGGCTTGTGACAAACGACAAGGAAAAAACGTGCCGTTTGCGGTAAAACGTTGAAGTAACAAGACTCTACATGATGTTACAGCACGCCTTGCACGCCATTCCTCTTGATATTACGCCATTCGATTCACCGAAACGGTGCACCTATCGCATGCTACGCACCTAAAGGAAGCATTCGCTCAGCCATCCCTCCGTCAGACCGGCCCTTGGCCACTATCATCATCTGCTTCCGGTTCCGCCTCCATTTCCAGCGCCAGCTCCAGTTGCCCTTCTTCCTGCGCGGCTTCTTCCGTCCAGGCCGTGCCCAGCGGCGTGGTATCTGAGGCCACCATCACGTAGTGGCCCTGCTCTGGCGATGCGCTAGTCGGGTAATAACGAATGCAGTAGAGCCCGAACAACACCATGACGATATGCATGACGGCCAGGTCCCAAAGGAAACCGTCCGGCCCCAGCCATTCCATTAGCACGCCGGCGCTGGCCGGTCCCAGAATCGCGCCGATACCCAACGCCAGGACGAGACTCGCGCTGGCCGCAACGGTCTGCTGGTCGGTGAGGAAGTCGTTGGCGCAGGCCAGGAAGATTGAGTAAAGCGTAAGCGTCGTCGCACCCAATAGTGCGCCGAGCAGGGTCAGCGCCAGGGGCGACCAGCCGCTGACGAGCGCGCCGACCAGCGCCAGCAGCACCGCGACCAGCGCGACGCCGACGATCACCCATTGCCGGTCAGCCTTGTCGGATAGCTTGCCCAACGGCCACTGCAATATCGCGCCACCGAAGATGAATGCGCCCATGAAGACCGACACCTGCGCGACGCTCAAGCCACTGTTGGTAGCGAACACGGCGCCCATGCCAAAGACCGCGCCATTGGTGATGCCGGTCATGAAACAGCCCACCGTCCCCAACGGCGAGAGCCGGTACAGCGCGCGCAGGCTCATCGCCTCGGGTTGGCTGAGCTCGGGCTGCGGCGTGTAGCTAATCAAGATCGGCACCAGGGCCAGCGACACCAGGATCGACACCAGCAGAAACAACGCCATGCCCGACGGGTCGGCGCTGCCAAGTAGCAGTTGCCCACCGCCCATGCCGAGGTAACTGATCACCATATAGATCGCCAGCAGGCGCCCGCGCAGACGGTTGGAGGCGTAGCCGTTCAGCCAACTCTCGGCGACGACATAAAGCCCCGCGTACGTGAAACCGGTGACGAAGCGCATGGCCGCCCAGACCATCGGCTCGACGAACAAGGCGTGGATCAGAATCGCCACTGAGGTGATCGACGCCAGCGCCGCGAAGACCCGCACATGCCCTACCTCGCGCAGCTTGCGTGGCGTCAGCACCGAGCCCAACAGGAAGCCGACGAAGTAGGACGACATCACCAGCCCCGTCACCGTGTTGCCGAAATCCGCTGCCGACGCCCGCACCCCGAGCAGTGAGCCCTGCAAGCCATTGCCCATCATCAGAAGCCCCACGCCAAGCAACAGCGTCCATAGGCTCCAGGCGGCGGAAAGGGTCGTGGGGCGAGCGGAGGCAGCGTTCATCGCGTCGATCCTGGTCGGAGAGAGAACATACTCCCCTTCAGGATAATACCCCGTCCTGGCGAGGGATATGGCGCGGTCGTCCACCAAGGCGACCGCGCCGCCACCCCGGACTAGACGGCCGCCACCCCACGCCGGACACTGAACCGACGCACCAGTGCATCCACCACCGCCATGACGATCATCGAGGCGCCCACCAGCGGGAAGATGACGCCACCGATGGCGAGCAACGCCAGCACGCCGCGCAGTCGGCGAGGATCCTTGGGTTCAGGGGGAATTCCCAGCTTGCCGCTGGGTCGGCGCTTCCACCACATCACGCCCGAAGAGACGCACAGCAGCACGATCCCCGCGCAGGCCAGCGCTAGAATCAGCTGATTGGCGAGCCCGTACTGCTGGCCCATATGGACGTTGATGCCCCACTCCAGCGACTTGCCCAGCGGGCCGTAGTCGGCATAGTTCATATCCAGAAGCGGCTCGCCGCTGTACTGATCCAGATGCACGACGCGCTGCCGTGACAAATCGTCGGGGTAGATCGAGCCGGTATAGACCCCGCTAGGGTCGCTCGGCAGGCTGACGGCATAGCCGGGCGCGAGCCCCAGATCGTCGAACGTCCGTACTGCGCCGTTCAGGCCGATGCTCTGCGCGTCCGCGCCCCCGGGCGTCGATTCCGGCAACTGCGCCTGCTCCAGCGACCAGGTCGTCTTCTCCCGCTCCGCCAGCCGTTCGTCGGAGAGCGGCACGTTGACACGCACCCCGTCCGGATAACCGAAATTGTGGCCGTTGGCGAGCTCATTGACCTTGCTACCCCAGACCGTGGTCCAGGGCATCCCGGTCACGGCGAGAAAGAGAATGAAGCCAGCCACGAAGAGCCCGGTAACGGCGTGAAGATCGCGCCAGAAGAGCCGCTTCGCCGGGGTCGCGCGTACCGTCATCACGCCCCCGCGCCGTCCGCGTGGCCACCACAAGTAGAGCCCGGTCAGTACCAGCAGGATCGACCAGCCGCCGACGATCTCGATGATCATGCTGGCCGTCTCGCCGAAGTAGCTGAGGCTGTGGATAGACCGCACGATCCACATCACGCTGCCGCGATAGGCCGTCGTGCCGGTAACTTCACCGGTATAAGGGTCGACGTAGACGGCTTGCTTGCCGTCGGCGGTGGTGATGTCAACCTCCGACGCAAGATTGGGCGCTGCCGGCGGCACGTAGCGGAATGCCTCGCCGGGATGTGCCGCCACGGCGGCATCGAGCTGTTGCTGCGGCGCTACCGTGGGCGACGACTGTGCCTCGACGCGCACGATGTCCGCGTTGAGCCACTGGTCGATCTCATCCTTGAAGAGATACAGCCCACCGGTCACCGCCAGCGAGATCAGAAAGGGAATCGCGATGAGACCCGCGTAGAAATGCCAACGCCAGACCGACCGATAAAGGTCGCTGGCGTCACGTGAAGAACGAGACATGAAGCCCCCGCATAGCGTGCCGTTGGCTACCGACAGGTAGCCGAATCCATCGTTGGTCGACGACCCTGAGCATGCGTCGATATGCACACGCCTGGCTCGGATCGAGACCGCTTAGACGTGACGAAAAACGGGAGGTGGGGCGCGGGTCAGTGCATTAGGGAAGGTGGTCGCCACGGCCTGGGATGCAAGTACCCTCGGCACGCGCGGCGCAATGACGGCGGTATTGTCCGGTAAAGGGGCATTGGAAGCCCCCTCGATGACCGGGAAATGGCCGAATAACGAGCAATAAGCACACTGATCGTGAAGCCCGACCGACTCGATATGGCCGCTGGACGGCGCACCCTGCCCACCGTCAGCGTGCATCATCCTGTGCGCGGGCATCGAATCATCCCGCAGGGACGCGCTGGCCTGGCCTATCACCGGGCCGCAGATGACCAGCAGCATGGCGAACAGACTCAGCCAAGCAGTGAGACGACGCGTGGATGTGCGCGAGAAAAAGAACATGGAATCGGCCGGGGGATTGTCAGACGCGTGCCATACTAGCGCAGCCCTGTGCCAAACACAGCCAGATGATTGCGCGTGCTCATGGTGTATCCGATGCCATGCGCACGCACCCCGGGTCAGAGGCGGCCTGCGGCGCTATGATGCAAGGCAAGGTGCGACAATCCGTCTCGCGGGAAGACCGAGTATCGAGTCACTGCATGCCGAGACTGCCGTGAAACGCGCACTCGCTGGATCCCCCTTATCGGCAGACACTCAATAGTCGGGAGGCCTCATGCCCGCGGACACCACGCAAGACCGCATCAGCCTGCACCCCCACACGCGTCGCGTTCGAGTATGGGACGGCGACACGCTGCTCGCCGACAGCACCCGCGCCATCGAGCTTCGCGAGCGCGGTTATCCCCCGCGTCAGTACCTGCCCCAAAGCGACGTACACATGGGCCACTTGAAGCGCTCCGAAACCGTAACCCACTGCCCCTTCAAGGGCGACGCCACGTACTACAGCGTTGACGAGCACCACGATGTCGCCTGGCAATACGCCAACCCGCTGGCGAAGATGGCAGCGATTGCCGGCCGTCTGGCGTTCGATGACACGGCGTTAGATGTCCGCGTAGAGACGGCGTAGTCTAGACGCTTTAATTTTGAATGCGTGTTCTAGGCATGTGAGGACGGGCCTGGCGTCATCAGGGAAGTATCATGTTCCAGCACAAGGGAGGTGTCATGTCAGTCGCCATGCGCGAATTCGTGGCCAGAGTGTGGCCGGTGGCCATACTGATTGTGGCGATGTGCTCGATCCAGACCGGCGCCTCCATCGCCAAGACCCTGTTTCCGGTCATCGGCGCCACCGGCACGACCTCGATCCGCTTGATTCTCGCCGCGCTTATACTGCTGATCGTGATGCGGCCCTGGCGCCAGCGATTCAGCCGCCGCGCCTGGAAGTCGACCGTGATCTACGGCGTCGCCCTGGGCGTCATGAATCTGCTCTTCTACCAGGCGCTGCAGACCGTGCCGCTGGGTATCGCGGTGGCGTTGGAGTTCACCGGGCCATTGACGGTGGCGATGCTCTCCTCGCGACGCTGGCTGGATCTGCTATGGGTGGCATTTGCCGTGCTCGGCCTGGTGTTCCTTCTGCTGCTGGGCGACGACCGCAATGGCCCGATAGACCCTTATGGGGCGGCTTGCGCGCTGGGCGCTGGCGTCTGCTGGGCACTCTATATACTGTTCGGCCAGAAGGCAGGCTCGGTCAACGGCGCCCAAAGCGCCACGCTGGGCATTACCATTGCGGCGGTGGTGATCGCCCCTGTCGGGCTGATCGACGTCGGTCCAGCGATTTTCGCCCCGGAAGTACTACCGCTGGCGCTTGCCGTCGCCGTGCTGTCCACGGCCCTGCCCTACACGCTCGAAATGGTGGCGCTGCCACGCCTCCCTACCCAGACGTTCGGCACCTTGATGAGCCTGGAACCCGCGATCGGCGCACTTTCCGGCCTGCTGTTCCTGAGCCAACTCTTGAGCGGCCTGCAATGGCTGGCCATTGGCCTGATCATCGTCGCCTCGATCGGCACCACGCTGACGGTGCGCCGACGCGATACCTTCGAGACCCCGGTACCGGACTGATGCACGAACGTTCCAGACAAGCGTTGCGCGCACTGACATGCTAAACGGCTCAGCATGATGAGGGCGCAGGGGGATGAGATGACATCGACGAACTGGATCGACCTGCAGCAGGATGGCGATACGGGTATCGAGACGATCCGCGCGCACTTCGAGGGCCATGCCTACGACCCACACTGGCACGATAGCTATCTGGTCGGCTTCACCGAACAGGGCGTGCAGCAGTTTCACTGTCGGCGTTCGCGACACGATAGTACGCCGGGGCGTCTCTTCTTCGTCGAGCCGGGCGAGATTCACGACGGCCACGCGCCGACGCGTGGCGGCTTCACGTATTCCATGCTCTATCTTGACGCAGACTGGCTGCAACGCGAGCTGCATCAATTCGGCACGCCGGGCGTCGCTGCGGGAGAACCGGGATTCGCCTCGACCCTGGTCGACGACGCGTCATTGATCGCCGCCGTCGCTAACGCTTTCACTATGCTGCGCGCGCCGAGCACGCGGCTCCAGCGCGATGCCGCGCTCGATACGCTGCTGCAGGGCATGGTGCCGCACCTGGGCTGGCGTCAGCGACGCCGGGATGACGATCCGCGTCTGCCCCGTGTTGCGCGACGCGCCCAGGCGTATCTCCACGCCCATAGCAGTGACGATATCGGCCTGCAGACGCTCGCCGAGCATTGCGGCGTCGATCGTTTCCGCCTGACCCGCGCTTTCAAGGCTGCCTTCGGCCTGGCGCCCCATGCCTATCTGGTACAGCTGCGCTTGAGTCTCGCCCGCCAGCGGCTCGCCACAGGCGAATCACCCGCCGCCGTGGCCGGCGAACTCGGCTTCGCCGATCAGAGCCACCTGGGCCGCTGGTTTCGGCGTGCCTACGGTTTGACACCGGCCGACTATCGGCGCCGTTGCCGGCCACCGACCTGAGCCCACACGTCGCTGCTCAAACCTTCCAGACGCGAACGCCCACCGACGCCATAGTGGCAATTCCCTTCTTTTTGCGGAGTTCCCCATGTCGTCCTGGTTGCCCTTCACGCTTTTCGCCTTCGTCGCCTCGATCACGCCGGGACCGACCAACCTGCTGATTCTGACGCAAGGCTCACGCCGGGGCTGGAAGCGCGCGCTGCCCGCAGTATTCGGTGCCAGCCTGGCGGCCGCCATGATCGTGCTGGTCGTCGGCGGTGGCCTGGCAAATACGCTGCTTGCCTACCCCCGCGTTCGCCAGATCATGGCAATGCTCGGTGTCATATGGCTGAGCTGGCTAGCCTGGAAGCTCTATTGCAGCCCGCCACCGACGCTGGCAAACGACGCCTCCGACCGGGTACCGCACTTTGGCGCCTTGCAGGCCGCCGGGCTGCAACTGGTCAACCCCAAGACCTGGATGATGGCGCTCTCGGTGGTCAGTGTATTCACCGATGGCGCGTCGAGCACGGCGCACGTTGCCGTGTTGGCACTCATCTTCGGCGGCGTGGCCGTACCTTGCCTGGCGAGTTGGGCGCTGATGGGCAGCGGTGTCGCTCGGCTGTTCCGTACGACACGGCAGTGGCAATGGTTCAACCGAGGGCTGGCCCTTCTGCTGCTGGGTGTGGCGTGGTGGAGCCTGTTGATGCCGGGATCGGCAACGCCGTGAGGCGCATGCTATATCACACAAGATCCACATGAAGTGACGAAGAACCCATCATGGATAATTCTGGCGAGCGTGAACTACGGACGTGATCTCAATGCGGTCGGTTACTCGATAGACCACGATGAAGTTCGGATGAGCCACGATCTCCCGCGTGCCAGGCACGCGGCCAACCTGATGCAGATAGGGGTACTCAGCCACTGAGGCAATGGCTACCTCGAGGCGGGTGCGCAACCGTTGGGCGGCTTGGGGATCGCGTTCGGCAATATAGGTGATCAGTTCAAGCAGGTCGGCAATGGCATCGTCATGCCAGTGGATCAGTAGGCTCACAACTCTTTGTCATCCTGGCGCCGCTCTGCGGCGGCAATGATCCCATCGACCTTGGCCATGACCTGGTCATGGGACATCCCCTGACCTGGATTATCGAGGCTGTGCTGTACTTTGGCCCGGAACCAGCGATCATAGCTGTCGGCCTGCTCCTGGGTCGCAAACTCCGAGACGATAGGATCTAGCTGGATGCTCATAGGGGCTCCTCCTCTTACTTCCTCAAGTGTAAACAATTCTCCCTAGTTTGGCATTGCCAACGCCAAACTGCTCCACGGAGGAGCAGCGGCGTGGCCGGCTATTTCGTACGAGGCGGCAGTGGCAATGGTTCAACCGGGGGCTGGCCCTTCTACTGCTGGGTGTGGCGTGGTGGAGCCTGTTGATGCCGGGCTAAGACACGCATCACCCCACTACGGCACGTCGATCACGCCAAGGCCGGACAGGATGCGATAAGCCGCCTCAACGCGAGCGTCATTGGGATAGTTCTTGTTGGCCAGCATCACCAGCCCCGTCTGCTCGCCGGGCAGCATCACGACATAGCCGCCAAAGCCGTTGGTGGAGCCGGTCTTGTTGATCCAGACATCGTCACGCGGCGCTTGCGGCGGTTCGATCGCCTTGGCGGCGTTGGGGTCGAGGATCATGTCATAGCCGTTACCGGTCAGCAGCGTATCGAGCGCGACGGGGAGTGGGTACTGCTCCCAGATCAGATCCTGCGTCATGTCGCCGACTCGGTAATACCCCTGGCGAGTAGCGTCGATGGCCTGCTGTAGCTCGGCGCCGATCTCCGCGAGATGCAGGTTGGCCTGCACCAGCCTGGCCATATCGCCGGCGGTCGTCTTGATGCCGTAGGCTTCATCGTCGAGCACGCCCGGCGCCACGCGCATCGGCTGGCCGTCCTTGTTCTCACCCATGGCGTAATCAGCCATATGATCGTCGGGAACATCGTACCAGGTGTGCTGCAATCCCAGCGGCTCCAGCACATGCGCACGCATCGCGGGAACGAACTCGCTATCCAGACTCGCCGCCGTTTCCACGCCGAGTAGCCCGATACCGAGATTGGAGTAGGTGCGGACGTCGCCAATCGTTTCCGGCGGCTGCCACTGGCGGAACCAGCTCATCAGCGATGCACGGTCGGTCACCTCATCCGGCACGAACAGCGGCAGCCCACCGGTGGTGTGGGTGCCGAGGTTGAGGCCGCTGATCTCATCGAAGGCGCTGCCCTCGAGCGCGGGCAGATAGCGGCTGACCGGGGCATCGAGATCGAGCTTGCCCTGAACGGAGGCCTGGGAGGCGAGTGTCGCGGTGAACGTCTTGCTGAGCGAACCGATCTCGAACAGCGTGGCGCCGTCGACCGCTGAGCCGGTCTCGTGGTCGGCGATACCGTAATGGGAGATCGTCGTGCCTTGCGGCCCGACGAGGGCAACCGCCATACCGGGAATGTGTTGCGCCTCCATCAAGGATTCGACGATGGGGTCGAGCACCTCGCGAGCTTGATCGTCCATCGCGCCCTCCTGGGCCAGCGCCACGTTTCCCACACTCAGCAGCACCAGCGTCCCACCCAGCACGCATCCTTTCATTACGCTTCCCTTCTTGTGTCGATAAACCAAAACCCTGAACCGGTATCATGCGCCAAAAAAGTGACCGCTGGAACGGGCTCAGGCCACGTCATCGCCATGATGGCTATCTCAGTAATTACCAATTTGTTATGATATAACATGTTATTTAGTGCCGCCACGTCATAAGTGGGCGTCGAGTACATCACAGCGCTGCGCATACTAGGTAAGAGGAGAAACATCATGGCGTCATCGCAGAAAACACTCCCGGTCACCGTACTGTCCGGCTTTCTAGGGGCCGGCAAGACCACATTGCTCAACCACATTCTCGCCAACCGTGAAGGACGGCGCGTGGCAGTGATCGTCAACGATATGAGCGAGGTCAATATCGACGCCTCACTGATCCGCGGCGCGGCCACCGAAGAACAGGCGCCCGACGACACGGTGACGCTCAACCGAGCCGAAGAGCGCCTCGTCGAGATGAGCAATGGCTGCATCTGCTGCACCTTGCGCGAGGACTTGCTGGTCGAGGTGCGGCGTCTAGCCGCCGAGGAACGCTTCGACCATCTGGTGATCGAATCCACGGGCATTTCCGAACCATTGCCGGTAGCTGAGACCTTTACCTTTACGGACGAAGGCGGCCAGAGCCTCTCTCAGGTCGCCCGGCTGGATACGCTGGTCACCGTGGTGGATGGCGCCAATTTCCTTTCCCAATATCACGAGGCCCAGTCGTTGTCCGAGGCCGGAGAAAGCCTCGGCGAAGACGATGAACGCAATGTCGCCGACCTGCTGGTCGACCAAGTCGAGTTCTGCGATGTCTTGCTGATCAGCAAGACGGATCTGCTCGAAACCGAACAGCTAAATGAGCTGACGGCAGTGCTGCGCTCGCTCAATCCCGAGGCCGACTTGATCCCCATGGCGCATGGCCAGGTGCCGCTGGACAAGGTTCTGGATACCGGACGTTTCAGTTTCGAGCGCGCCCAGCAGGCACCGGGATGGTTGAAGGAAATGCGCGGCGAACACGTGCCGGAAACCGAGGAATACGGCATTTCGAGCTTCACTTACCATGCCCGGCGTCCTTTTCATCCACAGAAATTCTACGAGCTAATTCATGGCGATGGCTTCGACGCCACGCTGCTGCGCTCCAAGGGCTTCTTCTGGCTGGCCACACGGCCTCAATACGTTGGGCAGTGGAGCCAGGCCGGCGGCATCGCGCATTACGGTTTCGCGGGGATGTTCTGGAAAGCCGTACCCAAAGCGCACTGGCCCGACGACCCCGAGTATCGGGAGGCGATCATGGATAAATGGCAGGAACCCTTCGGCGACATGCGCCAGGAATTGGTCTTCATCGGTCAACGCCTGAATCAGTCACAAATGCGTCAAGCGCTCGATGCCTGCTTGTTGAGCGAAGAGGAAATGCTCGCCGGCAATGCGCACTGGCAGACATTGCCCGATCCTTTTCCAGCCTGGGACTGATACATGCAATCTACTATGAATGAGTCTGAATTAAGCGATGTGGCCAGCGGCTTGGCATCACAGGATGGCACGCTTGCATGGGTCGGCATGGAGAATATTGCCTTGCCTGTGCGTCTAACGGGCCAGCCTCTCAATGCCAGCGTGTCGGCCGGGGTTTCACTGGATGCTGCCGACGCGCGTGGCATCCATATGTCGCGTCTCTATCTGGCATTGGATGCCCTGGAGCACCAGGAGGTAACGCTATCGCGCGTGAGCACGGTATTGCAGCGCTTCCTGGATAGCCATGACGACTTATCCAGCACGGCGTTTCTCGATCTGAGCGGTGACGTCCTGATCAAGCGCCCTGCATTAATCAGCCCACGCGCGGGCTGGAAAGCGTACCCCTTTACGCTGCGCTGTCGCCAAGATGCATACGGCATGCAGGCGTCTCTCGAGATCACGATCGGCTATTCTTCGACCTGCCCCTGCTCGGCGGCCTTGGCGCAACAGTCGATCCAGCAGGCCTTCGACGAGGATTTCACCGACATGCCCGTCCATCACGCGGCCGTCAAGGCATGGCTGGGTAGCGAGCAAGGTATTCTGGCCACGCCGCACAGCCAGCGCAGCCAGGCGCACCTGTCGCTACGTCTGGTCGACGGCCTCGATACACTCCCCATCGAGGCACTGATCGATAACGTCGAGAATGCGCTGGGCACGGCCTTGCAGACGGCGGTCAAGCGCGTCGACGAACAGGCCTTCGCTCTGGCTAACGGCCAGAACTTGATGTTCTGCGAGGATGCGGCACGCCGCGTGCAGCATGCCCTGCGCGGACACGCAAACGTCCGCGGCTTCAAGGCTCGCATCGTGCATGCCGAAAGTCTGCATGCCCATGACGCGGTCGCTCGCACGGAATGGAATTGGACACCGGCCTGAGCATCGCGCCTTGCAACGACTCGCGACGCTTCGAATCCGCCATCGCCTGGATGGCGGATTCGATGTCTTTACGCGGACCGCTCCGGGCGCGCTGCCATGATGCGTAACGCCGTGCGCCAGACATACGCGACCACACTCGCCAAGGCAAACAGCGCGGCGGCAAGACTCACGATGGTGGGCCCCGTCGGTGTGTCGAACCAGTAGGCCGTTTGCAAACCACCGACGGCAGCCGCCACACCGATCATCGCCGCGACCACCACCATGCTTTCCGGCGTGCGGCTAAGCGTACGTGCCGCCGCTGCGGGAATGATCAACAAGGCAGCGATCAGCAATACGCCGACGACCTTCAAGGCAACGGCCACCACGATGGCCAGCGACAACGTAAGGATGAGCTGTTCGCGTTGCGGGTCAATACCACTGGCATGCGCCAGCTCCGCATTGAGTGTTGCGGTCAGCAGGCGCGACCAGCGCCATCCCATCAAGGCCATGACCAGGGCCGCGCCTCCCCAGATGACGGCAAGATCGGCCTTGCCGACGGCAAGAATATCGCCGAACAGGTAGGCCATCAGATCGATGCGTACGCCGGAAACGAAGGAGACCGCCACCAGGCCCAACGCCAGCGACGAATGTGCCATGACCCCCAATAGCGTATCCATGGCATACCCCTTGCCGCTCAGAAGCGACACGATCGTCGCCATAAGCAACGACACCACCAGCACGCCGGCGAAAATCGACGTCGACAGCAACAGAGCCAGCGCCACGCCCAGGATAGCCGCATGTGCGGTCGCATCACCGAAAAAGGCCATGCGCCGCCACACGACCAAACAACCCAGCGGCGCGGCCGCCAAGGCAACGCCCACGCCGGCCAGGGTGGCGCGTACCAGGAAGTCATCGAGTATCACGGGGCAATCTCCAAGTAGGGACGAGCATGGCGGTGACGGTATAGCGCCAAGGCGTCTTCGTCATCGAGGCCGAACATGGCGCGATATTCCGGTGAGGCGGCGACCCGCTCAGGCGTTCCCGCACAGCAGATGGAACGGTTCAGACACACCACGCGATCCGAGGCCCGCATCACGACATGCAGTTCGTGGCTGACCATCAGGACGGCGCATCCCAATTCTTGGCGTACCCGTTCGATCTGGCGATAGAAGTCGGCCATCCCCTGCTGATCGAGCCCCTGCGTCGCCTCGTCGAGAATCAATAGATCGGGAGACGAAAGCAACGCACGCGCCAGCAGAACGCGCTGAAACTGCCCGCCCGAGAGGTCGCTAATCTGGCTACTGGCCTGCTGAGTGACGCCCGCACGTTCGAGCGCTGTATCGATCTCATGCCTCGGTCGTCGCCGCGGAAGACGCATCAAGCGCGATACCGTCATCGGCAACGTCGCATCGAGGTGTAAACGTTGCGGCACATAGCCAATGACCATGCCCGGCGACTTGTCGATACAGCCGCGTTGCGGCACCAAGGCGCCGATAATGCTTTTCAGCAAGGTCGTCTTGCCCGAGCCGTTGGGTCCCACGATGGTGACGATTTCGCCCCGCTCGAGATCAAGGTGGATATCTTCCAACACGAGATGACCACCGAGGGCGAGATCCAGTTCAGCTATCGACAGTAGTCTCATGGGGAATCCGGATACATAAGTCGCTGCTCCACGAAGGGATGACCTCACGGATGAAAAGGAAGGGTTGCTCCTTGCACTATAAAATATGTTATAACATAACATATTGGTGTTCAATACTCGCTCACACACGCCTGGAGAACCGTCCGATGCATCGTTTCAGCCCCTACCTGGCCGCACTACTCATGTCGCCGGCTGCCGCCTACGCCGCTGTCCCTTCCGTTGCCGTGGATATCCCCCCGGTCTATTCGCTGGTCGATCGTGTGATGGGAGATCTAGGCTCCCCGCACCTACTGATCCAGCAGGGTGCATCCCCTCATCGCTATGCCATGCGCCCCTCGGAAGCCGAAGCGCTCGAGAACGCCGATGCCGTCTTTTGGATCGGCGAAGACCTGACCCCTTGGCTGACGCATTCGCTGGATACCCTGGGTGACGACGCCCTCAGCGTCGAACTGATGGACTTGCCCGAAACGCAGACACTCGAATACCGCCAGGGGGCCACCTTCGAAGCGCATCATCACGATCATGCCGACCACGATCATGGGCATAGCCACGACCACGACCACGACCACGACCATCAGCATCAGCATGATCACGCTCACGACGGGTTGAATCCCCATGCCTGGCTCGATCCCGAAAATGCACAGGCCTGGCTAGGTATCATTGCCGACTCCTTGGCCCAGCTCGATCCGGCACATGCGTCCACTTATCAGGAAAACGCACGCCTCGGTGAAGATGAGCTGGCAACACTGACAAAAGCGCTGCAACAGCAGCTCGCCAACGCTCACGATGCCGATTTCATCGTCTTTCACGATGCCTATCAGTATTTCGAGAACCGTTTCGATGTGGCGGCAGCGGGGGCGATTTCACTCGGGGATGCACGCAAACCCAGCCCGTCTCGTATCCAGGCACTCCACACCCTCGTCGAGAAGCACGACATCGACTGCGTGTTCAGCGAGCCTCAATACAATCCGGAACTGGTGAAAAGCGTATTCGGCGATACCGGGGTGAATACTTCCATCGTCATCGACCCGCTCGGCACCGACCTCACGCTGGGGAGCGAGCTTTACTCGCAGTTGCTGCACCAGCTTGCCGATGCCGTCTCGCAGTGCACCCAGGATGACTGATGGGATAGCGGTCATTTGCATCGAGCTACCCTATGCAGCATCATTTTTAGGTATGTTATAACATACAAAACGATTTACACTCGCCTCATTGATTCACGCCAGGAGATCATCATGCGTCACTCTTCAGCCCATGCCGCCCTCGCACTAGGCCTGCTATCGCTGGCGAGCGTTCCGCTTGCCGTCGCCCAGCAGGACGCCCACGACCACCATGAGCATGACCACGCGCACGAACACGGCCATAGCCACGATCATGCGCATGACCACTCCCATGATCATGACAGTGATATTTACGCCGGCTACTTCGATGACAGCCAGGTAGAGGATCGCGCGTTATCGGATTGGGAAGGTGACTGGCAGTCAGTGTATCCCTACCTCGAGGACGGCACGCTCGATGAAGTATTCGCCCACAAGGCCGCGCATAGCGATGACAAGACGGCTGCCGACTATAAGCAGTACTACACGACCGGTTATCGCACGGATGTCGATCGCATCGTGATCGAGGGTGACCAGGTCTCATTCTACGCAGATGGCAACAAGCGCACCGGAGAATACACCTACGACGGTTATGAAATCCTCACGTACGAGGCCGGCAATCGCGGCGTGCGCTATATCTTCGAGCGCGACGGCGGCAACGCGGATGCGCCTCGCTACATCCAGTTCAGCGATCATGCCATCTACCCCACCGATGCCAGCCACTATCATCTTTACTGGGGCGATGATCGCGCCGCTCTGCTGGATGAAGTCACGAACTGGCCGACGTACTACCCGTCGGACCTGGATGGCGATGCTATTGCCCAGGAAATGCTGGCGCATTGACGCTGACACCCAACAACGCATGCAACGCCGCCCTTCATGAAAGGGCGGCTTCGTTTGGCCATCCCGCTAGGCCACCTCTTCTCTACGACTTGTCATCTGTGTAATGGCCGCGCTTCCCAGCACGCCGATAAAGGCAATCATTAGCGGTACGCTAAAGGCGGCGCGTCCCACCAGGATCAGAAACAAGGAAGATATAATGGGCACGAAATAGGTCAGCACGCCCAGCAACGTGGAGGAACTGCGTAGCAAGGCGTAGCCCCAGGTAATAAAGGCCAGCCCATAAGGGCCGACACCGATGAGCGCCGCTACCGCCCAGTCCATGGCGGTCGTGTGTTCGGGGGTGACTTCGAATAGGCAATGCAGCCCCCAGGAGGCAACGGCGGCGCCGGCAAACAAGTATTTGTATTCGATCCAGGACAATGCGGCGCGCCCTCGCAGATAAAGGGAAAACATGATCCAGGAGATACCTGAAGCAATACCTTCCACATAGCCGAGCGTCGAGGTCGTTTCACCCTGGCCGTTCGAGAGCACCAGCGGCACTAGTCCCGAAAACGCTACGGCCGACCCCAGCAAGGTACGCACCCTGAGTCCACGCCCCGCCAGTACGTCCGCGACGAGCATGAAACCCAATGGCCAAAGATAGGTCACGAGAGTGATCTTCGCCGGATCGCCCTTCCCCAGCGCCGAGAAGTAGAAATACAGCGCGCCCGTCAGGCCACCGATTCCCATCAGCCAGAACTTCCAGTCACGATACGACGACGTCCCGCTTGCCGAGCCGCCTCGCTGCCCGACGCCTTGTGCCATTAGCGCCGCCGCGCCCATGGCGACTGCGGCCGTCAACATCGGCGGTAGATTGATCAAATCGCGCAATACCGGGAGACTCGCCCAGAGCGTTACCGTCAAGAGTCCTGCCAATAACCCGGCTGATGTACGTGTGTTGGCCATGACCCGCTCCTGTGCGTAACAAATAGGCATTAAGTATGTGTCGCGAGCAGTCTGGTGCCGGATGAATTATCATGGAAACGAAGACTTCCGATATTTCGATCATGATTCGTGATGGTGTTGTATGACTCATATTCGTCCCTTGGATCTGGTAGTGCTCCAGACCTTCGTCACCGTGGTGGATAGAGGCGGGTTTACGGCGGCGGGAGATACCTTGCATCTGGCGCAATCGACGATCAGTGCGCACATGAAGCGCCTGGAGGAAACCTTCGGTCAGCCCTTGCTGCAGCGCGGGCGAAAAACGCCGATCCCTACGCCGGCCGGGGAGCGCTTGCTCTCTCACGCGCGGCAGATGCTGCGCCAAAACGCGCTCGCCTGGCAGGACGTCAACGATCAACGGCTGGATGGCGTGGTGCGACTAGGCATTCCCGACGATTACGTGATCTATCTACCCGAGGCGCTTTCCGAGTTCGAGTCCCAGTATCCGGGGGTCGAATTTCAAGTAGACTGCGGGCTTAGCGTGGACCTGGTGGAAAGCGTTCGCGCAGGCGGCCTGGACCTGGCGATCACCACCCGTCAGCCCAAGAGCCCCGGCGGGGAGGTGTTGTGCCGAGAGCCTACGGTATGGGCCGGCGCGCCCGGACATGATACCCAACGCCGCTCGCCACTGCCGCTGGCGGTTTCCAAGGACGGGGTCTGCATCTTCAGGGAGCGCGCGCTGGCGGCACTCGACGCCGTGGGCCTTCCCTGGCGGATCGCGTATACCAGCGCCAGTCTGTCCGGCCTCACGGCGGCGGTGCGCGCGGGCCTGGCGATCACGGTGCTCACGCCCTCCATGCTGAGCTCAGACCTGCGCATCATCGACAGCGCCGAAGGCCTCCCCGAGCTGCCCATGACCGAAATCGCTCTGCATCGCAGCCCGGGGCGCCCCAAAGAAGCGACGCGTCAGCTCGCATTGAGCCTGCAAGCCCACATTCAGGCCCGCTCAACGGTCGGCCTGAACAAAGCAGCGCCAGCATGAGCCGCCTCTCGCACCCATAGCATCATTGGCTACACTGCTGGCATTCTTGTCGCTCATCGCATACCGCCTGAAGGAGTCCGCATGGGGCGTTACCCTGCCATCTATTTAGTCTCTATCGAGAGGCTTACGCCGCGTGTCCGAGCAGTGTTGGCGCTACTCGTATGCCTGATCGTCCTCGCCGGGTGTTCGTCGAGCCAACGCATCGAGACGCACGATCCCGGTCCGACCACGGCGGAAGACCTTTCCATGGAGAGGGCGTTGATCATTTCCAGCGCCAAGCAGGCGATGGGTACGCCTTATAAGTGGGGCGGCAATTCGCTGGAGAGTGGGGTGGATTGTTCCGGGCTGGTGCAAGTGGCTTATCGTGCGGCGGGTATCGACGTGCCGCGCACCTCCAATCAGCAGTACCAGACGCTCGAGCATCGCGACCAGGCACGCCCGGGCGATCTGCTGTTCTTCGGCGCGGGAGACCGCGCCACCCATGTCGGTATCTATCTGGGGCAGCGTGAGATGATCCACGCCCCCGGTAGCGGCCGCGAGGTGACGGTGTCCTCGCTGGATATCCGTTACTGGCGTAAACACTACCTGGGCGCGGCTGGCCCGGCGCCGTGAGAAAGCCTCACGGCGGGCTAGCCTGCATATACTTATAACCAAATCGTTATTCGGGGCTTTTTCGTTATGCCCTGCAAGTCGCTATAGTGGCGAGCCTATCGCTTACCGTCGGAGACCCGCCATGCGACGACTGTTTCATTGGATCGGTGCCCTTGCGCTGACGGCCCTGCTGCCGTGCGCAGCCTTGGCCCAAGACGACGAGACAACGACTCTCGAGGTCGGCTACATGCCCATCCTGCCGGTCGCCCAGTTGTTCGTCATGGAAGGCGCCGGCTGGACCGATGAGGCGGGGTTGGATCTTGAGCTAACGCGCTTTTCCAGCGGCCCCGCCATGGTTCAAGCCATGGCGTCGGGCAAGCTCGATGTGATGAACGTCGGCATTGGCCCCGCCATGGTCGCCCGCGCCACCGGGGTGCCCATCAAGGTACTGGCCGCCAGCATTCAGGAACAGATCGGACTGATCGCGCGTGGCGACTTTGCCGCCGCCTTCGATGGCAATGATCCAGCCGCTGCCATCGCCCGCTTCACTGAAACGCATGGCCGCAAGCCCAAGATCGCTACTTTCCCCAATGGCTCGGTGCCCTACACCGTACTGCGCTACTGGCTAGAGGAGCAGGTAGGTGTCGACGCCGATGCAGTGGATATCGTCACCATGGGCGCCTCGCGGGTTCAACAATCGCTGCTGGCCGGTGCAGTGGACGCCGCCTCGACACTCGAACCGATCCTCAGCGTGGTGCAACAGCGTGATCCCGACGCTCGGGTCGTGGCACGCGGCGGCGACATGCTGCCACATCAGCCTGGCGCGGTACTGGCGGTGCGCGAGTCCGCGCTGAAGGCGCACCCCGAGGCGATCCGCAAGCTCGTCGCACAGCATGTGCGCGCCACCGAGATGCTCGAGAACGATCCCGCACAGGCCGCGCCGTACGTACGCGATTTCGTCGGCAAGCGGCTCATCGACGAAGAGACGGTGACGACAGCACTGTCCTCACCATCGTCCAACTACCTGGCCGACCCGCACGCCATCATCGATGCCACGCGCACCATGGCCGACTTCCAGCGACGCATCGGCACGCTGAAGAAGCCCGTGGACGTCGACGCGCTCTTCGATACCTCGGTGTATGACGCCGTGATGACGTCGGCGGAGAACCAAGCGCCATGACGCGTCCCGCACGCTACCGACGCCCCTTGATCAGCGCCGTCAGTCTCGCCGCTCTGGTGGCACTCTGGGAAGCCGCCCTGCGCATAGGCTGGCTACCAGGCAACCTGGTGCCCCTGCCCTCCTCGATTCCCGGCGTGCTGTGGGCGGAGGTCCAGGACGGCATCTGGCTCGACGTCGTGCTGTCCAGCCTCTCTCATTACAGCACCGGCCTTATCATCGGATCCGTGTTGGGGATTGCCGTCGGCATGGCTGCGGCCCTGCTCCCCTGGTTCGACGCCGCGCATAGCTGGCTGGCACGACTGCTGCGGCCCATTCCGCCACTGGCGTGGATCCCGTTCGCGATCATCTGGTTCGGTGTCACCGAAACCGCCGCCGCCTTCATCATCAGTATCGGCGTGTTCTGGATCAACTACTTCACCAGCTACAGCGCGGTGCGCGCCATCGACGATGGTTACTACGAGGTCGCCCGAGCCTTCGGCCAAGGTGGTTTCACCGCGCGGTTGGCCAAGATCAGCCTGCCGGCGGCGGCGCCGGGTATTCTCGGTGGATTGCGTGCCGGCCTGGGACAGGGCTGGATGACGGTAGTCGCCGCCGAGCTATTCGGCATTCCCGGTATCGGCCAGCGTATGATGGAAGCCGCGGGGCTACTCGCCACCGACGTGGTGGTCGTCTATATGCTGACCATCGCCGCTCTCTATGCGCTGTTCGACTTCCTGTTCATGCGCGTCCAGCGGAGGGTGCTACGGTGGCAGCAATGAATGTCTCATCGTCCACGCACGACGCTCCCGTCCTGACGGTGCGCGGCGTACGTCTGGGCTTTGCCAATGACGTCGTGCTCGACGATATCGACCTCGAGGTGGTGCCGCGTGAGTTCGTGGCCATCGTCGGTGCCTCGGGCGTCGGCAAGTCGACCCTGCTGCGTGCCTTTGCCGGTCTGCTGACGCCGCAGCGCGGCGACGTCCAACTCTCCACCGCCGATGCACCGGCGAGCCGTGCGTGGTCGATGGTCTTCCAGGCCCCGCGACTGTTTCCCTGGCGGCGCGTCCGCGCCAATATTGAGCTAGGTCTCGAAGGCTTGGGCCTGTCGCGCAGCGAGCGTCGTGCTCGAGCCCTCGAGCCTCTTGCGCTGGTCGGGCTCGAGGAACTCGCCGAACGCTGGCCACGCACGCTTTCCGGCGGCCAGCAGCAGCGCGTGGGCATCGCCCGTGCGCTGGCGGTGAAGCCACGGGTGCTGTTCATGGACGAGCCATTCTCTGCGCTCGACGCCTTGACCCGCCAGCGCCTGCAAAGCGAACTCACCGAATTGCGACAACGCAGCGATGCAGCGATCATCTTCGTCACCCATGATATCGAAGAAGCGGTGCTGCTTGCCGACCGCGTCGTGGTCCTGGCCACGCCCGGCAACGGCGAACCGGCCAGGGTGCGTGATATCGTCGCCATCGACCTGCCGCTCGCTCAGCGCCGCGAGCAAAGCGGCTTCCGCGATCATGTGCAGCGCCTGGAACGTCATATCGGTGTTGCCACCACTCCCGAGGAGGAGACGCCATGAGTTCCCTGCGTGTCGTGCTGCATGCGCCTACCGCCGACGCCCTCGCCCGTGCCCGACGCAACGCTCTCAATCTGGTCAAGGCACGCCCCGAAGCCGAGGTGCTGATCGTCGCCAACGGCGCTGCCGTGGCCTCCGCGTTGGACATCCCCGATCCAGCCAGCGATAGCTGGCTACGGCTCTGCCGCAATACGCTGACTGCCCAAAAACTGAGCAACACCGCCGGCCTCGAGGAAGTCGATGCAGCGGTGGTCACACTCGCCGAGTGTCAGGCGCAGGGCTGGGCCTATATTCGCGCTTGATTGTCGTGACGCGGCCCTGCCCCTTGTGTTGGCCGCCACGCGTCACCATGTGTTGAGAAGAGGGGCGCGGGAAGCGCCGCATGGGCAAATACCCAAGATGCATTTGCTTAGCGACATTCATTGTTTCCCATGCCTCGTTCGTGATGCGATGCTCGATGCTTCGCGCCAATTAGTGAAAGGAGGACGCCATGGCACTTCAACTCGGCGATATTGCCCCGGATTTCACCCAGGACAGCACCGACGGAACGATCAACTTCCACGAATGGGCCGGCGACAACTGGGTCATCCTGTTCTCGCATCCCAAGGATTTCACGCCGGTATGCACCACCGAGCTCGGTGAAGTGTCGCGCCTGAAGCCGGAATTCGAAAAGCGCAACGCCAAGGCCATGGGGCTCTCCGTCGACCCGGTGGACGATCACAAGGCGTGGGAAGGCGATATCAAGGAAACCCAGGGCCACGGCCTGAATTTCCCGCTGCTGGCGGACGCCGACCGCAAGGTCAGCTCGCTGTACGGGATGATTCATCCCAACGCCAACGACACCTTGACGGTGCGTAGCGTCTTCATCATCGACCCCAACAAGAAGGTGCGCCTGACGCTGACCTATCCGGCCAGCACCGGTCGCAACTTCGCGGAAATCCTGCGTGTACTGGATAGCCTGCAGTTGACCGACAGCCAGAAGGTCGCCACACCGGTGAACTGGACCGAAGGCGACGACTGCATCATCGTGCCCTCGGTCGATAACGAGAAGGCCAAGGAACTCTTCCCGCAAGGCTGGGACGAGAAAAAGCCGTACCTGCGCATGGTCAAGCTGCAGAAGTAACATGCCCGTCTGCCAGCGTGACCTCGATCGCCCGTGGCCTAGGCCACGGGCGATCGTCGTTTGGCGGAGTGCCGCCCAGCGGAGTGCCGCCCAGCGGAGTGCCGCCCAGCGGAGTGCCGCCCAGCGGAGTGCCGCCCAGCGGAGTGCCGCCCAACGGAGTGCCGCCCAACGCGACGCCGCCCTTTGACGCTGCAGGCGCGCACCAGACACACCACCCGATAGGTGATGAACAACAGCAAGATAGCGATCTTAAAACTGGCTTTGATGCGCATGGAGGTCTCGATTCACGTCTCGGTCGTCTTGTATGACGACGAGTTAACCAGCGGGATGTTAAGAAATGATGTTGCGTCGAGCCGGGATATCGCACGTAGCTTGTCGGCTGGAGACAATATCGACACCCCACACGCTAACTTGAGCGTGAACGCCTCATTTTATTAAAGAAAACTTATTCAAACCTATCGAGCGATACGGCCCCGCGAGCAGTCCTGAATCAGTCCCTCGAAAAAGTTCACGGCATTGGCTTCCAGCCCCTCGAGATAATAGCCGCCTTCCTGCACCACCAGCGTTGGCAGATCGAGGTCGGCCACCACGCGCCCCAATCTGCCAAAGCCTGGCGTAGAGACCGCCACCTTGGCCTGCGGGTCCCGCTCATGAATGTCGAAGCCCAGCGCCAGCACCAGCGCATCCGGTTCGAACAACCGAATGGCCTGACGAGCCTCGTCCAGACGTTCGAAGAAAATCACTTCCGGGGAGCCGTGCGGCATCGGCAGGTTGAGGTTGTAGCCTTCTCCCGCGCCGTATCCGCGCTCGTCCTCGAACCCCGTCACCGCCGGATAGAAGTTGGTGGTGTCGCCATGGATCGAGATGTACATCACGTCATCTCGGTCATAGAAGATTTCCTGCACCCCCTGGCCGTGGTGCATGTCGGTATCCAGCACCACGACGCGTGGGTAACGCGCAGTCAGACGCTGCGCAGCGATGGCGGTGTTGTTGAGAAAGCAGAAGCCGCCAGCAGCATCGGCGCGGGCGTGGTGCCCCGGCGGCCGCGACAGTGCATAGGCCCAGTGCTCCCCATGATTGATCGCATCGGCCGCGGCAATCGCGCTTTGCGCCGACCAATACGCGGATGCCCAGGTCGCCGCCCCTATCGGCGCACTGCCATCCGCCAGGTAACGGCCCGCCTCGGCCAGCACACCACGCAAGGCATTGGGCGAGCGTACGAAGACATTGGACATGACCTCGTCGCCCCAGTCGTCCCCAAGCGCGGTCCAGCGCCGGTGGGCGCTTTCCAGAAAGCGCAGATATGGCAGATGATGCACAGCGCGGATCGCCGTCAGTCCAGTGTCAGGCGGCGTCCGCACTTCGAACCCCAGCCGCTGAACGGCGCCCAGCAACCCCTCGAGGCGTGCGGGGATCTCCTGAGGTTCGCGCAGCTTGCCGCGTGAAAAGTAGAGCCGAGGATGATGGCGCCGCTGCTCGGCGTGAAAGAAGGTCTTCATGATCGTGCCTCCTCCGGGTCAGTCTCGATAACGCTGCAAGATACGCGCCGAGAGACGCCTCGACACCCTTCCGGATGGCACGTACTCATGCCCAAGCGGCGTGGGCCTGGGTCTCGCGAGGCGCCGGCAAAGCCTGGCAGACCGCATCGCTATCTGGCGCCGGCGTGGAGGTGTCCTGTCGCACCTCCATGAGCTGGAAGCGATGCACCACACTGGCCAGGCGCGTCGATTGGTCATGCAACGATGATGCCGCCGCCGCAGACTCTTCCACCAGGGCGGCGTTTTGCTGAATCATCCGGTCGATGCGCTCTACCGACTGGCTAACCTGCTCGATGCCCTGGGACTGCTCCCTCGTAGCCGCGCTGATCTCGCTGATCGCTTCGCTGACACGCTGCACTCCGGTAACGATTTCTTCAATGGTCGCGCCCGTGGCCTCGGCTTGTTGCACCCCGGATTCAACCGTTTCGCGGCTGTCGTGAATCAGCGTCTTGATCTCGCTGGCAGCCATAGCAGAACGCCCGGCAAGATTCCGCACCTCACTGGCGACGACGGCAAAGCCGCGCCCCTGCCCGCCTGCACGTGCTGCCTCGACCGAGGCATTCAGAGCCAGCAAGTTGGTCTGGAAGGCAATGTCATCGATCAGCCCGACGATATCGCCGATACGTTGTTCCGCCTCGGCGATGGCGCGCATGCGCGTCACCACATCCTTGACCGCGTCGCCGCCACGCACGGCGGCCTCGGCGGTGTGTGTGGCCAGCTCCTCAGAACGTTGCGCGGCGTAGGCGGTCTGCTGCACGCTCGAGGTCAGCTGGGTGATCGAAGTGACGCTTTGCTGCAAATGGCCCAGCGAATGCTCGGTACGCGAGGCCAGATCCTGATTGCCCAAGGCAATCTCCTCGCTGGCAATCGCCACACTGTCGCTGGCATCGCGTACCTGCGCGACCATGCCGCCAAGTCCATCGCGCATGCCACCCAACGCCGTCTGCAGCTCGCTGAGTTCATCCTGGCCGCCCCCTGCCATGGGGCGGGTCAGATCACCCTCGGCAATCGCCTCGGCGTAGGCCTTGGCCTCGCGCACCGGCGTACAGATCGCGCGCATGTTGAGCCAGGTCAGGGGCGCAACGATCAATACCGTCAAGCCCCCCATGACGCCGAACCACAACACCGAGCCCTGCGCTACCTCACTCAAGCGCGCGGCCATGATACCGGCCTGCGCCTCTTCCACGAGCCCCTGATCGAGCAAGCCCAGACTGGCATCGTAGAGCCGAAAAATGCCCCACATGCCAGTGCCCCCCAACACTCCCAAAAGCGCCAGCACGACGACGATCGCCCCCAGCATACGCACGCGCACCGAAAAACGGCGCATGATCGACATCAACATGATGGCCCTGCCTCTGCAATGATCGGAATATTTCCCATCACTGTGACGCAGTCGCTTCAGTGAATATTGATATACATCAAGCGGATGTAGATTCGTTCTCCGATCGCGCGTTATGTCGTGGGACGTGCCTTGATGGTCACCTTTCGTTCGTACAAGGCGATGGCGACACCGCTACCGATGATCACCAGTGCACCGATGAAGACCCAGACATCCGGCACTTCATCCCACAACCACCAGCCCAGCAGTACGGCCCAGACCATGGCGGTGTAATCGAACGGCGCCGCCAGCGCCGCCGGGGCGTAACGAAACGCCAGCGTGATGCACGACACCGCGCCGACGCCGACAACGCCGGAGCCGATAAAGCCGAGCCATGCCACGCCCTCGGGCATCCGCCAGACGCTGGGCAACAACACCGCGCTGACGATCAGCGGCACCAGGGTGGCGTAAAAGACCATCGCCCACAGGCTTTCCTTACCCCCATAGCGCCGCGCGGTGATCATCATCAGTGCGTAGCACACCGCTGCCCCGACGACGATCAGCGCTCCCCACTGGAAGCCCGACGCACCGGGGCGCACCACGATCAGCACACCGGCGAAGCCCACCAATGAGGCAATGAACGGCAAACGTGCGACGCGCTCCTTGAGCAGCGGACCGGAGAGCAGCGTCACGAACAATGGAGCGGCGAAGGCGATGGCAGTGGTTTCCGCCAGCGGCAGCAAGGTCAGGCCGGTGACGAAGCAGAACATCGTGCCGGCGAAGATCAAGCCGCGCAGGAGATGCACCCCCGGGCGCCGAGTCTTGAGCTTTTGCCAACCGCCGTTGAAGCGCGCCAACAGCGCGATCAGCGGCAGCGAAATCAAGGTGCGAAAGAAGATGATCTGAATCGGGTCGTAGGTGGCGCCCAGCCACTTGGAAATCGCATCGCCCAGCGCGAGGCACAACACCCCGGCGCACATGATCAAGATTCCCAGTAGTGACGACGACATACCCACCTCCATGAAGCAAAAGCACGCGGCGCCTATCGCAATGCGCCACGCTACGTGTAATGGAAACGGCCGAAGAATTGGCTCTTGAGCATAGCCGAATCGCAAGCGCACCGCGATGGTGCAAGGAGAAGGGAGGCCGCATATCGATGCCAAAACGTGCATAATCGGGGACAGAATCCCGTTCACTCACTCGACGTACGCATAGAGAGTCATGACGCTCGATACCACCGCGATCAACCAGCAAATGACGCATTTCAACGACCATGAGGCGATCTGGTTGTTCGGCTATGGCTCGTTGATCTGGAAGGCGGATTTCTCGTTTCTGGAGAGCCGGCCTGCGCATATCATCGGCTGGGAACGGCGCTTCTGGCAGGGCTCGCACGACCATCGCGGCACACCGCAGGCGCCAGGCCGCGTCGCCACGCTGACCGAGCGCCCCGACGCAGTCTGCCACGGCATGGCCTACCGTATCACCCAGGACGTACTCGGCCCGCTGGATGTGCGCGAGAAAAATGGCTACCTGCGGGTGGCCACGCCGCTGCACTTCGATGATGTCGAGGGCGAGGAAAGCGTCGAGGGGTTGGTCTATCTCGCCAGCGAGGATAACGCCGCCTTCCTGGGGCCAGCGCCAGATACCGCCATCGCCCGACAGATCGCCGAGTCTCACGGCCCCAGCGGCCCCAATCGCGATTACCTGCTCAACTTGGCCCAGGCGCTGCGCGAGATGGGCCACGACGACCCGCACATCTTCGCCCTGGAGCGTGAATTGCTCGCGCTCCCTCCTCAGCCAGCGTGACACGCCCCGCCGGCTGAGGGTGGGTTAGGTCTCTACCTTGCCGCGCAAGGCTTTGGTCTTTCCCTTGCGGGTTTTCTTGTCGACGCGGCGGCGCTTCGCGCCCTTGGAAGGCTGAGTGGGGCGGCGCGCCTTGTGCTGCTTGACCGCCTCCTGGATAAGCGCCTTAAGACGCGCCAGTGCCTCTTCCTTATTGGCTTCCAGCGTGCGATAGCGCTGCGCCTTGAGGATGATTACGCCATCCTTGCTGATGCGCTGATCGGACAGCGCCATCAGGCGTTCCTTGTAGAACGGCGGCAATGACGAGTGGGGAATATCGAAACGAAGATGCACCGCCGAGGCGACCTTGTTGACGTTCTGGCCGCCGGCGCCCTGCGCCCGAATCTGGCTGATATCGATTTCCCAATCGGCGAGCGTCACCGCATTGGAGATTCTCAGCATGGTGTAGCCCTCGTAGCATGACGCGCCGAGCACGACGCGTGAATGATGCGCGACAGACTACACTATTGGCGGTGCCTCGGGATCGTCGCAACTTACAGGGATTCGTCATCCTGACGCTGTTTAGCGTTCAGGGTGGAGACGTTCGCCGTGTCATTATGGACACTAACGTTTTGATTGGCTTCGCTTTCCGCCACCATTGAGAACGGCAGCAATGCAGAGACGACGATGGTTGCCAGCATCGAGAACAGCTTGTTGAGCACTTTCATGACCACTCCTGGATTGTGGTGGTGATGCGGCGTTTTGTCGCATTACTCGATTAGCATGCTAAAAGAATAAGTGCGCGTCAAGCCCTCCTCGATTTTCAAGGCCCCATGTGCCGCCTGAGGCGCATTGCCGTTCAAATTCGTTAGCAGAAAAAGAATTTTTAAAACAAGACCACAAAAGTCTTACGTTTTTGACTAAAATGGGGCCGAGAGCTACGACCAAAGACGTAGCCACGGCTCACCATTTCGCTCATAACCTTTGAGCCTGGCGCAATGCCAGCTTACTAACGACGAAATAAGAGCCAGGTGATCATTCCTGTCCCACAAGGAGACAACAACGTCATGCCACAATCTCGTACGCCAAGATTGGGCGCCATTGTGCTGCTGGTAGCCTCGATCGTCGGGCTTGCCATCGCACTCTATGCCTATTTCACCCCGCTGACCGGGGTCAATGGCTCACTTGGCGCGCTTGTCGCCATTCTGGCCACCATCATCCTGGCCGTCATGGCGCTCATCTTGCCCGCACTGAAAGGGAACGCTGCACGCAACGTATGGCGCGTGCTTATCTTGCTAGCCCTTGCCGGTACCTTCTTCGCGGCGCTCCTCCTGCACCAATGGTGGATCTGCGTGGCCATGGTAGTCGGCCTGATCGGGCTGATTCTCGATATGGCCCTTGCCAACCGTACCGCCCGTCCCGCCCATTCATGAGGAGCCGCCCCATGCCGACATTGAGAACCACCGCGCAACGCCTGGGCACGGCCACGGCGCTGGCGCTTTTCCTGACGCCGCTGCCGCTTTTGGCACAGGACCAGGACGCTGATCAGGACGCCTCGAGCGCAGAAGATAGCGCGTCATCCCAAGCTTCATCCGAATCGGTGCCGCTGGTCCCCGGCACACCGACCTGGGATAGCTTTCACGGCCAGCTCAACGCGCAGAAATACAGCCCCCTCGACCAGATCAATGCCGACAACGTCGGTGATCTGGAAAAAGCCTGGGAAGTTCACACCGGCGATGTATCCGATGGCTCGGGCGATCTACCGCCCACCGTGTGGTCCGCGACACCGGTCTTCGCCAACGACACGCTTTACATCGGCACGCCGTTTTATCGCATCCTCGCGCTCGACCCCGCCACCGGCGAGCAGAAGTGGAGCTTCGACACCGAGTCCAAGCTGGAAGCGCTGACCCAGCCCGCGCTCAAGAGTCGCGGTGTCGCCTACTGGGAAGCGGACGATCCGGTCGAGGGTGAGTCCTGCCAGAAGATCGTCTATCTGGGCACGATGGATGCGCAACTCTTTGCCGTCGATGCCGACACTGGCGAGAAGTGCACCAGCTTCGCCGATAACGGCGTACTCGACGTCAACCAGTGGAACGACACCCACGCCAAGTGGCCGCTGTCGCTGCTGCAGCCACCGACCGTGGTGGGCGATCACCTGATCCTCGGCTGGGCCGGCAAGGACTGGGAATTCGAGCAGGCGCCTCCCGGCACCGTGTTCTCCATCAATGCCCGCACCGGCGAGCGTGAATGGAGCTTCGAAGCTCTTTCCGAAGAGATGCGTGAGAAGAGCGGTACCGCCAACGTGTGGACGCACATGTCCGCCGACGAGGAAAACGGCCTCGTGTACCTGCCGATCTCCTCGCCGTCACCCAACTATTGGGGCGGCAACCGCACCGAGGAAGCGCCCCTGGCGACCTCGACCACCGCACTTGACGTCGATACCGGCGAAGTCGTCTGGTCACGCCAGTGGGTCCACCACGATGTCTGGGATTACGACATCAACGCCGCGCCGACACTGATGGATATCACGGTGGATGGCGAAGAAATCCCGGCATTGATCCAGGCCACCAAGCAAGGCTTCCTGTTCGTCGTCAACCGCCTGACCGGTGAAGACGTCTGGCCGATCGAAGAGCGTCCGGTTCCGCAAGGCGACGGCTCCGTCGAGGGCGAGGAATATGCAGACACGCAACCCTTCCCGACCAAGCCTGCCCCGCTGCTCGACCAGTCCGAGAAGCCCAAGATCTGGGGCCTTGCCGATGCGGTTGGCGGTGGTCAATGCTCCAAGCTGTGGGACGAGCTGACGTATGAAGGCATGTACACGCCGCCCACCACCAAGGGCGAAGGCGCCTTGGCCTACCCGGACAGCGCCGGTGGCGTGCAATGGGGTGGCGTCGCGTTCGACCCTGCCAGCCAGACGGCTATCGTCAATACCTCGCACATCGTGCAGACCATCAAGCTCTATGACCGCGAGGCCTACGAGAAAGCCGATAGCGGCTCGGGCAACGAAAGCGGCTTTTCACCGCAGACGGGCTCGCCCTACGGCATGCGTCTCGAAGTGGCACGCAACTGGCTCGGCATGCCGTGCTGGGAGCCGCCCTTCGGCGAAGTCGTCGCGCTCGACATGAAAACCGGTGACGTGAAATGGCGTCGTCCGATCGGCTCCTCGCAGCAGTACGGCTTCTTCATGCCCGAAAGCTGGGGCTCGCCCACCATCGGTGGCCCGGCGGTCACAGCCGGCAACCTGGTCTTCATCGGTGCCTCGATGGACGCCAAGCTGCGCGCCTACTCGCTCGACAGCGGTGAAGAGCTGTGGGAAGACCAAGCCGAAGCACCTGCCGTCGCCAACCCCGCCGTCTACGAATATGAAGGCCGCGAATATGTCGCCTTCATCGCCGGCGGCAACTCGATCCTGAAAGATCAGGTCGGCGACCAGGTCGTCGTCTACGCCCTGCCGGAAGACGAAGACGAGTAACGTCTGACGGCCAGCCGTATAGACGGTAGAAGGCAAGACAGAAGCAACTTAGAAAGCAGACGGGGTGGGCCCAATGGGCCCACCCCGTTTTTGTTGGTTCACGTCTTTGCTTTCGGATCTTGTAGCCCCGACCAAGAGGCTATGAAACGTTCACGCCGATACAACGCCGACCAGATGTTCATAGAGCACGGCAACGCCGATGGCGATGAGGATCAAGCCCCCCAGCACCTCAGCCCACTTGCCGACGATGGTGCCTATGGCACGACCGAGGAGCGTGCCGAAGGTGACCATCAAGGTCGTCGCCAGGCCGATGGCCAGGGACGCCACGATAATATTGATATCCGTCAGCGCTAGCGTAATCCCCACGGCCATGGCATCGATGCTGGTGGCAAGCGCCGTGAAGGCGATCAGCCATATGGACTTGTCTCCCGGCTGGGCGTCCGTATCCGCCGGCGACCGGGTATCATCCTTCTTCAACCCTGCCCGAATCATATGCCCGCCCAGCAACGCCAGCATGGCAAAGGCAATCCAGTGGTCGATTCCGGAGACGAATTGCATCGCGACATGGCCGAGCGCCCATCCCGCCAGCGGCATGATTGCCTCCACCACGCCGAACACGATGCCGATACGAAGGGCGCTGATGAAGCGCACCTTGCTCAGCTCGGCGCCTCGGCCGATGGAAGCGGCAAAGGCATCGGTCGACATGGCGAATGCCAATAGAATCAACGATGCAGGATTCATGTGTTCTCCATGGTACGCGCCAGGCGAAGCCATTAATCCGGCTTCACTTTTAAAACCCCATTATTTTTGTCAACTTTTCGGACAGCCTATACCCGACACTCCCGAATAACAATAACTACCTGAAAATAAAGCAAAAATTAACCATGATTGATCAGTATCGTGGCGGTTAATACTCTGCGAGCATGCTTCGAATGAATAACCAGGGTTTAACAATCCCTTGCGATTTATAGGGAAAGGCAAACACGCTGCGACGTTTGCGCGCGATATCAGGAAAAACGCTTGGCATATCATTGCCATATCGCACACGCTAAGGAACGTTTCGACGAGCAAAGGGATATCGCCATGCATGCGTTTTCGACTCGCCACCAAGTCCTCGGCCTGATCGGATGGCTAGTGGTCAGCTTCATTACCGCCGGGATTGGCGCCATCGCATCAATCGATGCCACGCAGTTCTACGCCGAACTCACGCAGCCCAGTTGGGCGCCACCCGCCGGCGCCTTCGGCCCGGTGTGGACGACGCTCTTTGCCTTGATGGGGATCGCCGCATGGCTGGTCTGGCGGGAAGGTGGCTGGAAGCGGCACCAGGGCGTACTGACGCTGTTCATCGTGCATCTCGCCATCAATGCACTCTGGAGCTGGCTGTTCTTCGTCTGGCACCAGGGGGCGCTGGCTTTCGTCGAGGTCATCCTCCTATGGGGCATGATCCTCGCCACCCTCATCGCCTTCTGGCGCGTGCGACCGCTGGCCGGGCTGCTGTTGGTGCCTTATCTGGCCTGGGTATCGCTGGCCACGGCGCTGACCTACACCGTCTGGCAGCTCAACCCACAACTGTTGGGATGAGCGGGGGCGCCCAGTTGCGAGTGACGCTACTTTCTTCGCTCAATGAGAAGACACGTAGATCGACGGCGACATCGGCGGTGGCAACTCGAAAGACGAGCGCATCCAGGCAACTTCCACTCGGGGCGAGCGCTCGAAGAGCCTTTTAAACTCCCGGCTGAATTGAGACGAACTTTCATACCCCACATTCGTTGAGGCCGTAGCAGCCGTCATGCCGTTCCGGAACATCAGGAGTCGTGCCTGATGCAGCCGGACGGCCTTCACATACTGCATTGGCGATGTCTGGGTCACCTGCCTGAAATGCGCGTGGAAGCTAGGCACGCTCATGCTGGCTTCATCGGCTAACTGGTGGACGTCCAGAGCCGTGGCATAGTCCGTGTGAATGCGGCGAATGGCACGTGAGATAAGTCCGAAATTTCCCTCCATATCCAGTGCGGCCCGCATGGCCCCGCCCTGAGCCCCGGTCAGTACTCGGAAATAGATCTCGCGCACCATGGCCGGTCCGAGAATCCGGCCATCGTCGGGCGAGGCCATGATCTCGAGAAATCGCGCCACGGTGTCGCTCAGGGCCGGCTCCATCACCGATGACAGCATCCCGCAGGGTGGCGCAGATGCCGGTATCCCCCCTTCTTCCAGCTCGAGTAGTAAGTCAGCCGCCAGCGATATATCGAGATGCAGATAAATCGCCAGCAGCGGATTCTCAGCACTGGCATCGGTCTCCATCGTGAACGGAACGGGCACCGAGACGGCTAGATAATGCTGAGCATCGTAGACGTAGGTTCGGTTGCCCCAGTAACCCCGTTTCCGCCCCTGACACACAATGACGATGCCTGGATCGTACAGCACGGGGGTTCTAGCCAGGGGGCGGTTAGATCGCAGGAATCGCACGTCCGGCAATGCCGTCAGATTGTAGCCTTCCCGAGGTGCCATCTGGTCCAGCAAAGTCACCATGCGTCGTTCACGCGGGCTATTATCGATGGATTCAGTACTCATGGCATTGGGGCCTGATAATTTTGTGCCTTCATTCTGCGCAATTCGTGCCTATAAACAATCCCACCTATAGAAATAGGCAATAAACTCAGAGGATCTCGCGTTCGATTCAGGGACCAGGCGCCCTAGGATGGTTTCGCCTCCCTAACGGGGGACATCGACCACCCAGACACAGAGCAATGTCATGAACCAGACCAAGACGATCCTCATAACCGGCGTCAGCAGCGGATTCGGCCAGGCCCTGGCGGAGACAGCATTAGCCGCCGGCCACAAAGTCATCGGTACCGTGCGGCAAGCCAGCGCAGCACGCGCGTTCGAGACCCACGCTTCCGGCAATGCCTACGCACGTCAACTCGACCTGACAGATACACCGGCCATCGCCAACGTCGTCGAAGACATTGAAACCGCCCTCGGCCCCGTTGACGTGCTGGTCAATAACGCCGGCTACGGCCACGAAGGCATCCTGGAAGAATCACCCACCGAAGAGATGCGCCGGCAGTTCGAAGTGAACGTCTTCGGCGCGGTCGAAATGATCCAGGCGCTGTTACCGTTCTTTCGGAAACGTCGTGCCGGGCACATCATCAATATCACATCGATGGGCGGCTTCATCACGATGCCCGGCATCGCCTACTACTGTGGCAGCAAGTTCGCGCTGGAGGGCATCTCCGACACCCTGAGCAAAGAGTTGGCACCGTTCAATATCCACGTCACCGCCGTCGCACCGGGCTCATTCCGAACCGATTGGGCGGGCCGCTCCATGCGCCGCTCCCCCCGGCAGATTGCCGACTACGATGCGCTATTCGACCCTGTCCGGCAGGCCCGTCTGGAAAAAAGTGGTCAGCAACTCGGTGATCCAGAGAAGGCGGCAAAAGCCATGCTGGAGATTATCGAGTGTGATACACCGCCTGCTCACCTGCTGCTCGGAAGTGACGCGCTCACGTTGGTACGGGGGCGTTTATCCGACATGTCGCAGCAAATGGATACCTGGGAGTCTCTGACCGTTTCCACCGACGGTTAATTCGAAATGGGGGCTTCGTCGCCAAGGCAGGACCAATCCTCTCGAAGTCGGATTGGCCATTGAATTTAACGAGAAGCGCCATGGCTCAATTTTGGGCCATGGCGCGCTTGATGCTTTCGATAGAGACTTCGGTTCTCATCTTTAGTGTCGTCGGCTCAAGCTCTTTTTCAGACAGGCAGTTCAACCAGGCCTGTTGAGGTTCGGCACAGAAGAACCGCTTTATTCCATCGCCCAAGAAGTTTGTAAGATCAACATGGTCATCGGGATAGAGTAGCGCAAATGCCTTTTCTGCCTCACTGGCATCCGACACCTCTCTCGCCAGGCACTTCAGGTAGAGGCACATGAGATTGTTGGTCCCCCTCGCGCGCGTCGAATCATAGAAGGTCATGAAGACCGAGCTATTGAAAACGATATTCTTGGAATGTTCCGCCTGAATCCAGGACGACCAGTAAAAGTTTAAAGCCATGTCCGGCAATGCGGTGACAGGTGTATTCCATGGCACGTCGTTTTTAGACGTCGCTATGTTGGAATAAAGACTGTTATCAAGAATGCCGGCGGCTCGAGTGGCTAAGTCGATGTCGTTCATCACTGTCTCCCAGGTTGGATGGTTCCATGGCCATGGTGCGCCCTGAGGCGTCGTGTCCTTGCGCATTGCCGCAAGAACAGCGTACGCACTACGGCTACTTCCCTGAAAGCGATTTATCTTGATACTTGTTATCGTATTTAGAGATAGTTTCGTTTCTGGCGGGGAGACACGGCATGCAACTCAAATCGTTACGTTTATTCATGGCCGTGGCCGAAACCGGCAGCTTCGTGGCCGCCGCCGAGAGGATGCATACGGTGCAATCCAATGTGACGGCCCATCTCAAGAAGCTCGAGGAAGAACTCGACGCCCAGCTCGTCCACCGGGCTGGCCAGACGCGCCTGACCTCCGCCGGGCGAGCGCTGGTAGCGTATGCCGAGCGCATGCTATCGGCGCATGATGAAGCATTATCGCACTTCAAGGGCAGCGGCAAGACGCATGGCCAACTGCGGCTCGGCGCCATGGAAACCACGACCGCATTACGCCTTCCCCCGATCCTCACGGCGTACCATGCTGCCCATCCCGAGGTCGACATCACGCTACACACAGGCGCCACGGCAGAACTCATCGAGATGCTGATGGCAGGCCAAGTCGATGGCGTATTCATCGCGGGAGGCCTCGAACATCGCCATTATCATCTGCTCAAGGCTTTCAGCGAACGCCTCGTACTGGTCGGCCCCCACCCCATGGCCGTGATGCCCACCTCGGAAGAACTGATGAGCGCCGCCTTCCTCGCGTTTCGCCAAGGCTGTAGCTATCGCCAGCGCATCGAGCTGTTGCTGGCCTCGCATGGCGTCAACGCAGCGCGCATCTTCGAGTTCGGAAGCCTGGACGCCATGCTCGGCTGCGTCGCCGCCGGAATGGGCTATACCGTGCTCCCCTTGAGCACTATCAACGCTCATCAGCATCGCTTTGGAATTCACTACCTTGCCCTGCCGACGTCCCTGGCGGAAATCGACACCTACTTTGCCGCACCCGAGCCAACCACCTGGACGCCCGCCCTGGCCCGCTTCGTCGACACCTTACACCAGGCCGTAGACGTGCCCGAACAGCAGCGCGTCGAATCTTGATATCCGCCGAAGCGGGCTGTCATGGCCGTGCACGTTCATAGCCTCATGCGAAAGCCTACTTTATCTCCTGCGCGGAACCAGGCATCACTGTGCATGATCGCCGACCACGCACAGGAGCCTGACATGCCCAGCCACGCCTCCACCGAATTCTGGAAGGACCTCGCCCCCATCGCCGAAAGCTTCAAGCCCGATGCACGTCCCGAGGTCCACATCGCCAACGCGCCCACCGAGGACGAGCGCTATTACGTGCCGTTTTCCGAGACCGTTTCCTCCCGGCCGCTATGGATCTCGCCCTCGCAAAACCGCTGGTGCGACGTCCTCATGGCCAAGGGCGCCGGCCTGGTCAACCGCCACTACCACCCGCATGAAGTCTTCGCCTACACCATCTCCGGCAAATGGGGCTACCTCGAGCACGACTGGGTCGCCACCGCCGGCGACTTCATCTACGAAACGCCTGGCGAAGGCCACACCCTCGTCGCCTACGACCACCCCGACCCCATGCGCGTATTCTTCATCGTCACCGGCCCGCTGATCTGGCTCGACGAAAACGGCGACTCCTGCGGCCACTTCGACGTACACGACTACATCGCCCTCTGCCGCGACCACTACGCCAAAGTCGGCCTCGGCGCTGACCTGATCGACAGTCTTTTCCGCTAGTTACCGGTTTTAAGCGTACCGTCACCACGCCGCCACACATTCAGCGGCGTGTTTTTTCACACGCTTTGACTACAGTGAATGTAGCGTTAGGTATAAAGGCGGTTAATGGTTGGAAACGATCCGAAGTGGGTATGTCAGCAAGGTTGTGGTGTATCCATCCGTCTTATACAGCCGTCACGACGTTAGCGTACAGTCGTCCTTTCGCTAACCGCTCAATAATGCCAATAAAGGAGAAATCTATGGGAATCAAACCAGGCCCAAAAAGAACTGCCGAATCAACTAGAAAGCCAGATAAGCGTCAACGGGACAATAAAAAGACTCCCGGGAACACTCCTTCACTTAAGCCTCACAAACACAAGAAAGGGGACTAATAAAAGAATAACCGCACCTAACCAGCCACAGGGATGTGGACTTCCTCCGACCTTTAAACAGTACTCTCTGCATTCCCCCTTCCCAGCCGCCCCGGCCTCACAGCCTGGCGTAGCGACTTTTCCCCTCACTCATAGTAATCGATGGCACACGCCAGTGCCGAGCAGGTCGCAGCGCATGGGTGACATTGACCAGACCCGTAACGTTGGTATCGATCATGGCGTGCCAGCTTCACCTCCGCGGTTGAAGATCCTTTGTAGCCAAGAGGGTTGCAGCGAGGATCATCAGCCCACCACAGATATTGCTTACGAGGCCTAACGAATAACGTTGGAGCGCGGCTGCCGCCCGAACGCCCAACCAGCCCCATAGCAGGAGGATTGCTCCATCAACCACGATATAGGTCAGGCCAAGAATGAGAAGTTGCGGCAGGACCGGGCTGCCTGGGTCAATGAACTGAGGAAAGAGGGCACCGAAGAACACGACAGCAAACGGGTTGGCCATGGAAGTTATGAAGCCCTGCCTGAAGAGGCGAAACGAGGAGCCTGTGTCACTGACAGCAACTTGCCGTCCCTCGTCCTTCGACAGGATGAGCTGAAGCCCGATCCAGATGAGATAGGCCACACCAAACCACTTTATCCACAGAAACGCGGTTGCAGATGTCGCAATGATCGCTGCGAGACCGAAAGCAGCGGCAATCATCTGCAGGCAGTTGGCGGTCAAGTCCCCACAGGCCGTGAAGACGCTACGCCGCAGGCCGTGTCGAATACTATTCGAGATGATTAGCAATTGGCTGGTATCAGGAGGCGTGGCAAAGAAGACCGCCACAGCAGAAAGATAGACCAAGTAGGTCTCCAAAGGCATCCGATGCTCTCCTCAGCAGCAATGAAAATACTATGCCTATTGCCTACGGCAAAGTCCATTCGTCCCCACCATACGGATACTATACGAATCCTGATGCCGCTTGCTTTTGCCCACTGTTGGTTTTGGCGCGACAATGATGCCCATTCGGGCATGCATTCTAAATTGTTTTCAAAAATTAATTTGCAAGACGGTTCTCTACGCGCTTTGAAGGACACCCAGTCCATACACCCACGATAACCGTGCCATCGAACTCTGAGACTCCAGCCACCTTCTGAAAATAATTTCAGATTGCCCAGCGGGCTGATCTTATATAAAAATCGCGTAAACCTTTATAGGTATGGAAAAGGGCCGTCTTTTTTTACATTAAATTACAATAACGACTCGACGCGATACGTCGTATGAACGACGACAGGGGACCGTCATCAAGTACAAGGTGCCATTGGCGCCAGCTGCGGAAGAGCATAACTTGTTGATGCTCCGTACTGGAGAGCCAGGAGGCGTTATCGCAATCGCAGCCTTGTGGGCGGCTATCGAACAGTTTGGGGATCATCGAAAAGCGGCAAGCCGCTGGTCACATCATGAGGCAATGGGGCTTTATCATCACTAAAAACACAGCATTACGTGCATTGACTGATTGTCAGTTCAGCGAATATAGCTTCGAAGCGATGTATCGCAAGTCCATAAAGACGAGGGGACGGTTTGAATCCTGCCTTTCGTTGATCTTGGTGTCCTTGGTCTTTGGGATGTTTGCGATTACGGACTACCACCTTCTCGGTTTAAGCAGGGAGTACTATCTACTGATCACCATGCGCACCGTGGTGGTGAGTCTCTGCCTGTTCCTGGCATTCATTATCGGACGCTGGGGCAGTTACTCCCGTCAAGCCTGGTTGCACGCTTTGCCTCTCTGGATACTTGCGACGGGCATCATTTTAATCGTTCCCTTGCGCCCCGATAGCCTCTTCACTCAGGTAACAGCGGTGGTCGTCGCTACCATAGCTTTCTACCTCCTGATCCCTACCCTGCTGACAGTGGCGATGTTCGCGAGTCTCTATTTAAGCATTGGTTTTCTAGTCGCTGCGGTACTGTTCGCGGAAATTGGCCCGGTGGTGACGCTTCGCATCGCGCTGCTATTGATCATGACTAATGTAGTGGGCTTCTGTGCCTTGCTGCGTTTGGAGGTCTTGCAGCGCAAGCAATTTGCGCTGCTTCATGAAGAGCGTAATCAAAATCGCCTTCTGCTCAAGGAAATAGCGCATCGCAAATCACTGGAAGCACAGTTGCGCATGGTCGCCGAGCGGGATGCTCTGACGGGCCTCGATAATCGCAGTCATTTCATGAAACGGGCCGAGGCACTGTTGCAGCGCTCGCGATTGGAAAAGGTGCCGTTCAGTCTTTTCATGATCGATGTGGATCATTTCAAGAGCATCAACGATACCTGGGGCCACACCCATGGAGATTGGGTGCTGACCAAGATCGCGGCGGCTTGTGCACAATCTCTCCGCCCCACTGATGTAATAGGGCGTTTCGGTGGGGAAGAGTTCATCGTGGCCTTGCCGAACACCGGCCCCGAGGACGCTCAAATCGTGGCGGAGCGCTTGAAGAAGAGAGTCGCCGAACTTCCGTTAAAGGAAGGGATGAGCGAACTTTGCCTGAGCGTCACCATCGGTATCGCTTTAGCGCACCCCGAAGAGGCCGACCTCGAGTCCTTGATCACGCGAGCGGATCAGACGCTGTACGTTGGCAAGCGCGACGGTCGAAATCGGGTAGTAATGTATCGCAGTTCTTGCTGATAGATAGGATTGGCGTTACCCGTGGCCGACTCTCCCTTCCCCGCCCCGGCCTCACGGCCGGGGCGGGATGCCTCTGCTCCGTCCCTCACTCATCGTAATCGACGGCGAACGCGGACCAGGCTTGGCGCGTGGGCATGACTTCCAGACGGTTGAAGTTGATGTGCGGGGGCAGTGTGGCGATGTAGAACATCTGCTCGGCGATGTCCTCGGCGGTGAGTGCGGTAGTGCCGCTATACAGGGCATCGGAGGCGGCCTGGTCGCCGCCGGTGCGCACGAGGGTGAATTCGGTTTCGGCGATGCCGGGGGCGAGGTCGGTCACGCGCACGCCGGTGCCGAGCAGGTCGCAGCGCAGGTTGTAGCTGAACTGTTTGACGAAGGCCTTGGAAGCGCCGTAGACATGGCTACCGGGGTACGGCCATTGGCCGGCGATGGAGCCGACATTGACGATGGTAGCGCCTGCGCCGACATCGATCAGTGTCGGCAGCAGCGCGTGGGTGATGTTGACCAGCCCCGTGACGTTGGTGTCGATCATGGTGTGCCAGTCGCGCCGGTCGACGTTTTGAGCGGGCTGCGGTGCCAGCGCGAGGCCGGCATTGTTGAGCAGCGTGCGCACGCGCTTGAAGCCTTCCGGCAACGCGGCCACGGCGGCGTCGACGGCATCACTGTCACGCACGTCGAGCGCGATGATATGCACTGGGACCTGGCCTTGAAGCTCCTCCTTCAAGGCTTCCAGACGCTCCAGGCGACGCCCGGTGAGCACCAGCGACCAGCCTGCGGCGGCGAAACGATATGCGGCGGCGCGGCCGAAGCCCGAGGTGGCGCCGGTGATGAAGACACAATCCGTCATGCGAGTTTCCTCCATTATGGAAATGAGTGGTGTTGGGGATCAGGCAAGCGCTTCGCGGATCAGCACCCAAAGCGAGAGCCCTATCAAAAGCGGCGCAACGCTGGTCTTGAGCGAGCGCGGCGGCGTGCGCTCGAAGCGCCACTGGCCGAGGGCATTACCCAGCAGCGCTGGCAACAGCAGCCACGCCGCCCAGTGCCAGGTGCTGGCGTGCAAGGCGCCGGCCAGACTCAGGCCCAGCAGGGAGGCACTGCTGCTCGCGGCGAAGAAGACGATAGCGGTGGCGCGCATTACCAGCGGCGGCATGCGGCGATACAGCAGGTACAGCATCAGCGGCGGCCCGCCCGCGGAGGCCAGCGTCATGCACAGCCCCGAAAGGCCGCCCGCGCCGAGCGTCACACCCGGATGATGCGTCGTGGGCGCGGCCGAGGTGGTTTCACGCTGGCACAGCAGCGCCACGGCGCCACTCATCGCCAATAGCGCGACGACGATGCGCATCGGCGAGGCCGGCACACTGGCCAGGAGCCACACGCCAATCAAGGTTGTCACCGCCATACCCAGCAGCAGATAGCGCAGGCACGGCCAGTCGGCATGCCGCAAAGCCCGGCGCCACAATCCCATGCTCGCGACGAGATCCAGCACCAGCGCCAGCGGCACGGCCTGAATCGGCGCCATGAACAGCATCAACCCCAGCGCCATCAGCATGGCAAAGCCGAAGCCGCAATAACCTCGCACCATGCCCGCCAGCAGCGCCAGGCTCATCGCAGCGGCAAGTATGGGAAAGGTAGGCGGCACGGCGACTCCTGAATCCGGGTATAGGCTAATGTTACGGCGACCTTAGCCAGCCCGCCCAGGTCACGGTAGAGCCAGTTCCAGCGCGCCAATGAGACATGCCGCTGTCACGAGGTCGGCTGTGGGCGCCGTATACATCGGGCAGCATGACGCCGAGCCTCGTGCCAGGCCTTGGCGTTAGCCTTGTGCATGGTATTTGGCATTAGTACGCCGCTACCCGCAGAACACAGGCGTGCTAAAGGGTACACATCAAGAAGGCGTAAATCGGAGCGAGTTCATCAAGCGGAGGGCTGACGGTATCGCGACACGAACGCTTCGTTTTGAAGCGTCCGTGTCGCGTTCCCGGCGTGCAATGCACGCTGTAGGAAGGAGGTGTTACGCGACGTCGAAGCGGTCGGCGTTCATCACTTTCGTCCAGGCAGCGACGAAGTCTTTGACGAACTTCTCGTCATTATCGTCCTGAGCATAGACTTCCGCGTAAGAACGCAGCAGCGAGTTGGAACCAAAGACCAAGTCAACGCGTGACGCTGTCCACTTGACGGTGTCCGTTTGCCGGTCGCGAATCGTGTAAAGGCCGTTACCCGCTGGCTTCCAGGCATTGCCCATGTCGGTCAGGTTGACGAAGAAATCATTGGTCAACTGGCCCTCACGGTCGGTGAAGACACCGTGCTGGGTACCGTCATGGTTGGTGCCCAGTACTCGCATACCGCCGAGTAGCACGGTCATTTCCGGCCCGGTCAGCCCCATCAACTGGGCACGGTCGAGCAGCATTTCTTCCGGCTTGACCACGTAATCTTTCTTCTGCCAGTTGCGGAAGCCATCAGCAAGCGGCTCCAGCGGCTCAAAGGATTCGCCGTCGGTCATTTCGGCAGAGGCATCGCCACGGCCTTTCAAGAACGGTACGCGCACATCATAGCCCGCCGTCTTCGCCGCTTTTTCGATACCCACACTACCCGCCAACACGATCACATCGGCAATGCTGGCACCGGTATCAGCAGAGATCTTCTCATAAACACTGAGTACTTTAGCGAGAGGCTCTGGCTCGTTCCCTTGCCACTCTTTCTGAGGCGCCAGGCGAATGCGAGCACCGTTAGCACCACCGCGCATGTCGGAACCACGATACGTGCGAGCACTGTCCCAGGCGGTGCTGACCATCTCGCTAATACTCAGGCCGCTTTCCGCGATCTTGCGCTTAACGACTTCTTCGCTGTAGTCGGTGTTACCAGCCGGGATCGGATCCTGCCAGATCAAGTCTTCAGCCGGCACTTCCGGGCCGATGTAACGCGGCTTGGGCCCCAAGTCACGGTGAGTCAGCTTGAACCATGCCTTGGCGAAGGTCTGCTTGAAGTATTCCGGATCGGCCATGAATTTTTCGCAGAGCGCCCGGTAAGTCGGGTCCATCTTCATCGCCATATCCGCATCGGTCATGATCGGGTTATGACGGATCGACGGGTCGCTGGCATCGACCGGCTTGTCTTCTTCCTTGATGTTCACCGGCTCCCACTGGTTAGCGCCGGCGGGGCTCTTCCTGAGTTCCCACTCATAGCCAAAGAGCAGGTCAAAGTAGCCCATATCAAACTGGATAGGGTTGGTCGTCCAAGCGCCTTCAATGCCCGATGTGATGGCGTTGCTCGCCTTGCCGCCCATGCTCGGGTTGCTCCAGCCAAAGCCCTGATTTTCAACATCGGACGCTTCGGGTTCGGCATCTAGCGCAGACGCATCACCATTGCCGTGACATTTACCCACGGTATGACCACCCGCCGTCAGCGCGGCGGTTTCTTCGTCGTTCATCGCCATGCGGGCGAAGGTTTCACGTACCTGCTGAGCGGTTTTCAGCGGATCGGGCTGCCCGTTAACGCCTTCGGGGTTAACGTAGATAAGCCCCATTTGCACGGCGGCCAGCGGGTTTTCCATGGTTTCTGGGGTATCGACATCTTCGTAACGCTCGTCGGAAGGCGCCAACCACTCTTTCTCATCGCCCCAGTAAATGTCTTTTTCCGGCTCCCAGACATCTTCACGGCCGAAAGAGAACCCGTAGGACGGCAGCCCCATGGATTCATAAGCAACAGTGCCGGCCAGGATCATCAGGTCGGCCCAGCTGATCTTGTTGCCGTACTTCTTCTTGATCGGCCACAGTAGACGACGCGCCTTATCAAGGCTCGCGTTATCTGGCCAGGAGTTGAGCGGGGCGAAACGCTGGCTACCAGTCCCGCCACCGCCACGCCCATCGGCCAGGCGATAGGTACCCGCAGAGTGCCATGCCATGCGGATCATCAGGCCGCCATAGTGGCCCCAGTCGGCCGGCCACCAGGCTTGACTGTCGGTCATCAGCGCGTGAACGTCTTGCTTGAGCGCGTCGAAATCGAGCTTTCTGACTTCCTCACGGTAATCGAAGTCAGGATCCATCGGATTAGACTTGCGATCATGCTGGTGCAAGATCTCCAGGTTAATACCTTCCGGCCACCAATCCTTATTGGAGGTGCCTGTGGAGGTATGACCACCATGCATTACCGGACATTTTCCGCTCATATTTCTTTCCCCTTCGTGCTTTTGGCCTTGGCGATACTCAAAAAACGTATGGCCAGCACTTTAGTTACCATGCTCACTTTTACGTGACAGCCATGCGTTATTGACGTTGCTATTTATAAAGCATCCTCACGATAGCCAAAATTTGTATTTTTATAACCACCCAATAAAAATAAATTATTACTCAGTAAAGCCGTGCATGATGAGAGATGCCGCTGTCACGAGGTCGGCGTGTTTCTGGCTCTATCTAGGCATGGGGAACGCTGCCTAAGCTTGTGTGATAACCGACATCGTTCTTCGCCGACCGACAGGGCTTCGCTCATGACCTCGACCAACGACCTCGTTCGCCAGCTCGACCGCCAGTATGTTTTCCATTCCTGGTCCCAACAGGGCCAGCTCGATCCACTGGTGATCGCCGGCGGCCAGGGCTGCCGTCTCTGGGATTACGCGGGCAAGGAATATCTGGATTTCAGCAGCCAATTGGTGAATACCAACATCGGCCATCAGCATCCCAAGGTCATCGCCGCAATCAAGGAGCAGGCCGAGACACTCACCACGGTGGCGCCGGCGCATGCCAATCTGGCTCGGGGCGAGGCCGCCAAGCGCATCGTGGAACGCGCGCCGCAGGGCTTTTCCAAGGTATTTTTTACCAACGCGGGGGCAGACGCCAACGAGAACGCCATCCGCATGGCGCGGAGTTTCACCGGGCGCGACAAGATCCTCTCGGCGTATCGCTCCTATCACGGCAATACCGGGTCGGCCATCGTCGCCACAGGCGACCCGCGCCGCGTGCCCAACGAGTTCGCGCGAGGCCATGCGCACTTCTTCAATCCCTACCTGTATCGCAGCGACTTCTGGGCCAACGACGAGCAGGAGGAATGCCAGCGCGCCTTGCAGCACCTGCGCCGGGTCATCGAATGCGAGGGCCCCGGCGCCATCGCCGCCATTCTGCTCGAGCCGATCCCCGGCACAGCCGGCGTGCTGACGCCCCCAGCGGACTACTTGAAGGGTGTGCGGGCGCTGGCCGATGAGTTCGGTATCCTGTTGATCTTCGATGAAGTGATGGCCGGATTCGGACGCACCGGGCGCTGGTTCGCCTTCGAGCATTACGGGGTCTCGCCGGACCTGATCGCGTTCGCCAAAGGCGTCAACTCCGGGTACGTGCCGGCCGGCGGCGTGGTGATTTCGGAGGCCATCAGTCGGCATTTCGACGAGCACATGTTCTTTGGCGGGCTTACCTACTCCGGGCATCCGCTGGCGATGGCCTCCATCGTCGCGACCCTGGACGCCATGCACGAGGAAGGTGTGGTAGAGAACGCCGCCAGCATCGGTAAGGGCACGCTCGGCCAGGGCCTCGAACGCTTGGCGCGCGAGCATGCCATCGTCGGCGAGACACGCGGGCTGGGCGTCTTCCATGCTCTGGAACTGGTCAGCGACCGCGAACATCGCACGCCGCTTTCAGCGAGTGCGATGGGCGAGATCAAGCACGCCCTGCTCGCCGAGGGCATGCTGCCGTTCGTGGCCGAGAACCGCATTCATGTGGTACCGCCATGCATCGTCAGCGAGGCGGAGGCCCAGCAGGGGCTGGCGATTCTGGATAAAGTGCTGGGCGAGATGTCGACCAAGCACGCCGCTTGACCCGCCAGGGTGGCGGCATCGCCGTCGCCAATGCTGGATAGCATGCGCCGGGCCTTGTGCCCGGCGCAGTCGTGAGTACGCCGCTACTCCAGCGTTTGCGCCAGGCGTTCGATCCCCGGTTCGATGCGCTCGGCATCGATGGCGCCGAACCCCAGGCGCATGAAGTTACGCGGCGGCACGCGCTCGAAGAAGTGCTGAAAACCCGGTTCGATGAGTACGCCATCTTGCGCGGCCTGCCAAGCCAGGCGTTGGGTATCCACGTCTTGCGGGGCTTCCAACCAGAACACGCTGGCATGGTCGCCACCAACGCGCCGGCAGCTGGGCATATGCGTCTTGATGGCCTCGTTCATCGTTTCCCAGCGCAGGCGCATCTCGTCAGCGAATAACCGCAGATATCGATCGTAATGTCCCTGAGCGAGAAATTGCGCCATTTGCTGTTGTAGCCCCGAGGGCGGGTGACGATACATCAGCCGCCGCAGCGCGCGTAGTTCATCGATCAGCTCGGCATCGGCCACCAGATAGCCCAGTCGTAGTCCCGGCGAAAGCGGTTTGGACAGGCTACTCATGTAGATCACCCGATCGCCGACACGGCTGGCTTTCAGGGCCGGCTGGGCCTGGTGGTCGAAATTCACTTCCGCATCGTAGTCGTCCTCGAGCACGATCTGGTCGAAGCGCTGGACCTGCTGAATCAACCGCTCGCGACGCGCGCGACTCATGGTAACGCCGGTCGGCCCCTGATGGCTGGGCGTCACGTAGAGATAGTCGCAGCGTGGCGTCTCGGCATCGAGCTGCATGCCTTCGCCGTCCACGTGCTGGTAGTGAAGTTGGGCGCCCTGGCGCAGGAAGACATTGACCGCCTCGCGATACCCGGGATTCTCGACGGCGACACGCGTTTGCCGGTCGAACAACAACTGCGCGATCAAGAACAAGGCGTTTTGTGAGCCCAGCGTCACCAGAATTTCATCGCTCTGCGCATGAATGCCACGCTTGGGCAGCACCCGCGTGCGCAACTGCTCGACCAGCATTGGGTCGTCCTGATCGTAGCGGTCGCTGAGCCAGTGACGCTCGCGGTTCGCGCCCAGCAGGCGTCGCGAGGTCTCGCGCCATTGTTCGAGGGGAAACAGCCGCGTATCCAGTTGCCCATACACGAAGGGGAACTCGTAATGCATCCAGTTGCTGGGACGCAGCACGCCCTGCAAGTGGCTGGGGCGATGTGTGAAGCGTTTGCTCCAGGATGGTGCATCCACTGTCGTCTGGCGCGTCGCTTGAGCCAGCGCCAGGGTATCGCTGTCGTGATAAGCGTCGTGCAGGTAGTAACCGCTACGCGGCCGGCTGACCAGATAGCCGTCCTCGACCAAGCCTTCGTACACCAATGCCACGGTGTTGCGCGAGATCCCCAATTGCAGGGACAAACGGCGACATGACGGTAACGCCTCGTCGGCGGGAATGGTCCCGGTGTGGATAGCATCGAGCAGCGACTCGCGCAGTTGTTCCTGCAGTCCGCGCTGAGTATCGAAATCGAGATGGAAATAATGGTCGAGCATCGTTCTCTCCCGATGAGGCATTACACCGGAATAGATGCAAGGGTCAGGCCATGACACGACGCTCGCTGACGGGGCACATCATTAGGCGCCGAAACATCTGGCCAACCGGCGTCTCCCAACTGGCTCTATAGCGACCAACGTCGAATTCTTTAGGGTGGAATCACCACGTTCGAGATTGCTCCGCATGGCGAGCCGTCTTTGGTCTCAGCCAATGATCTCAACAACAACAGCAACAGCGAAGGTGATTATGATGCTTTCCACGACTCGCAACGCAGGTCGCACTACAGGTTCCACTCCCCACTACCGCCTCCCCAAGGTCCGTTTCTCCAAGACGATTGCCGCTACCCTGGCCGGCACCTTGATGTCGCTGTCGTTACCCGCCTTGGCGGCGGACCTGGAGGAAATCCAGGAACGCGGCTACATGGAGGTGGCCACCGAGGATAACTACGCGCCCTTCAACTTCATCGAAGGCGGCGATGCCAAGGGCTTCAACGCCGATATCCTCGAAGAGTTGCGCGATTACGCCGACTTCGAGATTCGTCAGGAAATCCTGCCGTGGACCGGCCTGTTGGCGGCGGTCTCCAACGACCAGTACGACATGGCCTTGACCGGCGCGTCCGTCTCCGATGAACGCTTACGCGTATTCAACTACACCCCGCCCTACGCCTCCGCTCAGCATTTCGCCATCAAACGCGCCAACGATGACAGCATCAGCGATGTCGATGATCTCAGCGATAAGCAAGTCGGCGTTCAAGCCGGCAGCGTACTGCTCTCGCGCCTGCCCGAGCTAGAGACGATGCTCGAGGACGACGGCGGCGAACTCGGCGAGGTCGTGCAGTACGAATCTTATCCCGAAGCCTTTGCCGATCTGGCCAATGGGCGCCTGGATTACGTTATCGATTCAGCGGTGCCGGTGAATACGCTGGTGGCCTCCAAGCCGGATGTCTTCGCCAAAGGCCCGGCGGTTTCCGGGGCTGGCTACGTCTCCTGGCCGATTCCCAAGGATAGCCCCGAGCTGCTGGCGTACATGGCCGACTTCCTGAACCACCTCAAGGAAAACGGCCGCCTCGCCGAGCTGCAGGAAAAATGGTTCGGCGAAAGCTTCACGGATCTTCCCGAGAAGCCGCTGACCAGCGTCGAGCAATTCCACGAACTGGCCGGCCTCGACGACTGAGTGCTTGCCGCATCCCTGTGTACTGCAGCGCTGTGGCCTGGCCATGGCGCCGCACCCATTCCTTAACTCGGGGACTCTGTCATGAATGCCAGCGCCTGGAACATGTTGCTGGAAGGGGCCTGGACCACCGTCTGGATTTCCGCTGTCTCGATTGCTATCGGGGTCGTGGCAGGCTTGGTGATCGCCCTGATTCGCCTCGCACGAATTCCCATCATCGATCAACTGTTAGTGCTCTACGTCAGCGTGGCCCGCGCCACACCATTGGTGACCCTGGCACTTTTCATCTTTCTCAGCGCCCCCGATCTGGGGCTCGACCTCAATCGCAGCGTCGCCGGCATCCTGGCGTTGACGCTCAATACCACCGCCTTCAATGCCGAGATCTGGCGCAGCGCATTTCGCAATTTCTCTCGCGAGCAAAGCGAAGCGGCCATGGCGACGGGCATGACCCCATGGGTCACCTTTCGCCGCATCATGCTGCCGCAGATGGTGATCACCAGCTTGCCAGGGTTGGTCAACGAGATGTCCTTTCTGATCAAGGGCAGTCCCGCCATCGCAGTGATCGGCATCGTCGACCTGACCCGCGTGACCAATCGCATTTCGGCGGTGACCTATGAACCGCTGCCGCCCATTCTCGTCGCCGGCGCGCTCTACATGGCGATAATCGGTTGCCTGGTATGGCTACAGCGTCTCGCCGAACGCCGTGCCAACCGGCTGGCCATGTGAGGATAAAACGGTGAGGAGACAACCATGAGCAATTGGGAAATTCTTTGGGATGAGCGCGCGCAGTTCTGGAGCGGTTTTCTGAGCACCCTGGAAATATTTGGCCTGTCGATCGTGGGTGCCTTTGTGATCGGCTGCGGTCTACTTTATTTACTCGAAGGCAGCCGCAAACGGCTGACCATGCCGCTGCGTATTTTCATCGATGGTATGCGCATGCTGCCGTTTTTGATCCTCGCCTATCTGCTGTATTACGGCTTGCCAAGCGTCGGTATTCGCCTTGATGCCTGGGGAGCAGGAGTCGGCGCTTTGGCGGTCTATCACGGCTGCTACTTTGCCGAAATCTTCCGCGGCAATCGCTTGACCTTTCCGCCGGGGCAGATCGAAGCCGCCCAGGCGCATGGCTTCACCAAGGGCAAATTATTCTTTCGCCTGCTGCTGCCGCAAATCATCATGCAAACCCGCCCATTGCTGGGCAACCAGCTAATCTATGCGCTCAAAGACACGGCCTTTCTCGTCATCATCACCGTGGGTGAGTTGACTGCCGCCGCCAACAGCTTATCGAGTACCTATTTCATTCCCACCGAGGCATTCATCGTCGTGATCGGTTTCTACTGGGCGATCAGCGTGACGATGGAAATCATCATTAAACAATGCGGGCGTTTCAGCGCCAAACGGGGATTCGACAATGTCTGAAGCAAACACGTCTGAGACGGCTGCGGTTTCGATCCGCCATCTTTCGAAAAGCTTCGATGACGTCGAAGTGTTACGCGATGTCGAGCTGGAAGTAAAAACCGGCGAGGTAGTGACGATCATCGGCTCGTCCGGCTCGGGCAAGTCGACGCTATTGCGTTGTATCAATTGGCTGGAAAAACCCGACCGGGGCAGCATTCATATCGCCGGGCAGCGCATCGGGGTCCACGATGACGGTCGTCCCATGCCCGTGCGTGAGCTGGCCAAGGTCCGCGCGCAAACCGGTATGGTATTCCAAGGCTTCAATCTATGGCCGCATCTCAACGTGCTGCACAACGTCACCGAGGCGCCCATCCACGTGCAGGGCAAGTCCAAGCGCGAAGCCGAGGAACTCGCCACGGCATTGCTCGAGAAGGTGGGCATGTCGCAAAAGCATGATAGCTATCCCAATACGCTCTCGGGCGGCCAGAAACAGCGCGTGGCCATCGCCCGGGCGCTGGCCATGCAACCAGCAGTGATGCTCTTCGACGAGCCTACTTCGGCGCTCGACCCGGAGCTGGTGGGCGAAGTGCTGGCGGTGATCAAGGACCTTTCCGCCGAGGGATACACCATGGTCATGGTGACGCACGAGATGGCCTTCGCCCGCGCGGTGTCCGATCAGGTGGTCTTCCTGGAAAAAGGCCTGATCATCGAACGCGCCGATCCGGAGACCTTCTTCACCACTCCCAAGACCGATCGTGTGCGCAAGTTCCTCGAAAACCACGATACGCCCTCGTCCGCCTGAACGGACGAGGGCGATGGCCGATTGACCTCGCTCAGCCTGTCTGAGCCGGATCAGGCACGGTCGGGAAGCGCGGTGGATACGCCTGCATGAAGGCGTGGCAGGCGCGCAGGACGCGGATATCGTCGAACTTGCCACCCGCCAGCTGGAAACCCACCGGCATGCCCGTGTCGGTGAAGCCGCACGGCACGGAGGCCGCGGGCTGCTGGCTGAGGTTGAAAGGATACGAGAACGGTGCCCATTCTTCCCAGTCGCGCATACCGCTGCCGGGCGGGACTTCGTGATTGACCTCGAACGGTGACACCGACACCGAGGGCGTCATCAGCAGATGATACTTCTGATTGAAATCCTCAAGGCATTGCGTCAGCCGAGCCCGGAACTCCAGAGCACGGAAGAAGTCCACCGCGCTCCAGCGTTCGGCGATGCGCGCATTGGTGACCAGCCCTGGGTCGAGCAAGGTGCGTTCATGCTCGCTGCACTGCGACCAGAGCTCCAGCGAGGCGGTGAACCATATCTTCTGGAAGATCTCGATCGGTGACTCGAAGCCGGGGTGAACCTCCTCGACCTCGGCCCCCAGCGCCTGAAGCTTCTCAGCCGCTTCGCGCACGCGGGCGGCGATCTGCGGCTCGACCTGGGCGTAGCCAAGATCGGGCGAATAAGCGATGCGCAGGCCACGTAGATCGCAGTCCATGTCCACGCCCCAGTCGTCGGGCTGGCCACGCGTAGCGTAGGGGTCATGATGATCGTAACGCCCGATCACGTTGAGCATGCGCGCGGCATCAGGCACGTTGCGCGTCAACGGGCCGATATGCGACAGCGTCGGCTCCGTGGCGGGCGGCCATTGCGGCGTCCAGCCGAAGGTCGGCTTGAAGCCGAAAACGCCGGTAAATGCGGCGGGAATGCGGATCGAGCCGCCCGAATCGCCGCCCTGGTGCAACACGCCCATATTGAGCGCGGCAGCGACCGCCGCGCCGCCTGACGAACCGCCCGGCGTGAGCCGTGTGTCCCAGGGATTGCAGGTGGCCCCGAACACGCGATTGTCGGTGACGGCCTTCCAGCCGAACTCCGGGGTGTTGGTCTTGCCGAGAATGACGGCCCCCGCCTCACGTAGCCGACTGACCGGCGGTGCATCGCTTTCGCAGGGGGCCTCCGAGGTAGTCAACGAGCCGTCGCGGGCCGGCATGCCGGCCACTTCGGTCAAGTCCTTCATCGACACCGGCACGCCGTCGATAGAGCTCAGCGGCTTACCCTGCCCCCAGCGACGCGCCGAGGCCTTGGCGGCCTGCTCGGCGCCTTCGTGGTCGACATACACATAGGCGTTGACCGCGTCGTTGAAGCGCTCGATACGCGCAAGCGAGGCGCGCGTGGCTTCCAGCGGCGAGGCCTCGCCGGACCGAAAAAGCGCCGCCAGTTGTCCAGCATCCATCATGCCCAAATCGGTTTCTTGCATAACACCCTCACATCCTTGTTTGGTGAAAGACGTTCATTGGCTTGTCTGCTCTAGGCTAGACGCGACACCCCCGGCGGGGCAACGCGAGTCGGCATTTCGATGCAGCGTCCATGTGATCGAGAACCATGGGCACACCTCGCGCCAGCGCTTATCATCGGCCTATGTTGGCGTCGGCCTGGGAACATCAATGCCCGAAAATCCATTCTATCTTCAGTTGCGCGACCGCCTGGTAACGCTGATCGAGACGGGCGAGCTGCCGCCCGCCAGTCGCTTACCCGGCGAGCGCCGTCTGGCCGAGCGCTTCGCGACGACGCGTGTCACGCTGCGCCAGGCGCTGACTCAGTTGGAAAGCGAGGGGCGACTACATCGCCGCAACCGACGCGGCTGGTTCGTCTCGCCCAGGCGCGTGGAATATTCGCCGAATCACGATCAAAGTTTCACCCAGTACGTGAGTGCGCAAGGGCGGCAACCGCATACCGAGGTGTTGGACGTGGGGTGCCTACCGGCCTCTGCTGAAGCGGCACAAGCACTCGGCATTAGCTGCGGGCAAGCCGTTTTGCATGTAAAACGGCGTCGCTACATCGATGGTCGGGCAGTATTGTTGGAGCGTATCTGGTTGCGCGACGACCTTTTGCCGAGCCTCGCCGAGGGCGATTTCTCGACATCGCTGTGGCAGCGCCTATGGGACGAGTACGGCCTGGTGTTGGCGCGCAAATCGCTGCGCCTCTACCCCACCGCGCTGACCGGCGACGAAGCCGAGACGCTGGGCGTACACAGCGGCTCTGCGGGGCTTTGCGTGACACGCGTCACGCATGACCGTGAGGAGCGCGCCCTCGAGTATGACGAGGATTACTGGCTACACGATGCCATCTGTCTGCGCGTGGAGGTGGCGATGCCGTGAGGCCCATCGGGACGCCTCATTGGCCGGCGCCCATGGCGACCACGACACAGTCCACACCCTCGCGTGCCAGCTGCCGGCACCCACGGCGTGCCTGGGTTTCCTCGAGATCCACCAACTGCGCCCGAAAGATGCCCCCATCGCCTTGCACCGATGACACCGCCACGCGACCATCGAGCTCGGCTGGCAGGAATTCGGCGGCTTGGTCAGCCTGATGACGCGCCCGAGCGCGATCGCTGAACGCGCCAACCTGCACGGCCCAAGCACCGTTGGAGACGGCCGAACGGGCACCGTTCGATGCCACGCGTGCGTCGACGTGTTCGTATTCCGCCTGGACGATCAAGTCACGAATGGGGTCATCGGCGGGCGTGGGCGCTGAGTCACTCGCTGGGCTGGCCTGCAAACTATCCCCGTAAATGTCTGCCTTCGCGATCCAGTCACCATGCGCGACCGATTCGGCGCGGGCGAAGCCACGATCGAGCAGTTCGCTCATATGCGCATCGCGTGACTGAGCGGTAAACCCGCCCATGACTACGGAGAGCAGGCGGCGCCCATCATGCACGGCGGAAGTCGCCACATTGAAGCCCGAAGCGCGGATGTAGCCCGTCTTGAGGCCATCGGTACCGGCATAGTTGTCGAGCAGTCGATTGTGGCCTTTGTAGCGCCGCCCCTGCCACGTGAACTCGGTCTTGGCGAATATCGGGTAGTAGCTCGGGAAATCCTGCATCAGACGCAGCGCGAGAATCGCCATGTCACGGGCGGTGGTGACTTGGCGGTCATCGGGCAGCCCTGAGGCATTGCGAAACGTTGTGTGCGCCATGCCCAAGGCGCGCGCCTTGTCGGTCATCTGACCGGCAAAGGTGGACTCGCTACCGGCCAGCCCCTCGGCCACCACCGCCGCCACATCGTTGGCGGATTTGACCACCAGGATGTTGATGGCATCTTCCACCTTCACCGTTTCTCCGGGTTTCACGCCCATCTTGGAAGGCGGCTTCGCGGCGGCATGCTGCGATACCGGCAAGCGCGAATCCATGCTCAGCGTGTCGTCCTCGAGCGCCTCGAAGAGCAAGTAGAGCGTCATCATCTTGGTCAACGAGGCAGGATAGCGCGTCGCATCGGCGTTAGCGGCATGCAGGACAGCGCCGCTCTCGGTGTCGATGACGATGGACGCGTAACGCGGGTTGGGCGCCGCCTGAGCCGCAGGAAGCATACACAATGCCATCACGAAAACGATCAGCGTGAGCAACACAGGCAACGCACGCGCGTGATGATAAGAAAGCGGGGACGTCATTTGTTATGTCCTTGAAGGAGGAATCCCTCGTGGGTCTACTCGTAACATTTGCCGCAACATTTATTATGGCGACGCCACAAAGCGCAATAACATAGGGATTATGAGCGAGAGACGCGCTCTGTAAAGCCCCTATGGACATTTTGGGCGCCATTCGTGACGTTCCACAAACTTTTGTCACGCGAAGAAGGAGCGCCCATGGCGACTTAATCGTTCGGAGGCGATCACTTCAGGCTTGGTGGACGGTGCCATCGCTCAACTGGTATATACCAGAAAGAGTCCATCACACTTAGACACCCCCTGAGCCTGCCGGAGACCTACGCTGAGCGCATTCGCCATCACCTTGATCGCCGTATCCGCAGTACTCCATGCCGGCTGGAATCTGCTCGGTAAACGCGGTGAGCCATCGCTGGCCTTTTTCGCCCGCGCCATGGCGACCGGCAGCGCGCTGTATGCGCCGCTCTTGTTTTGGGGACCTTCGCCGTTGCGGCTGCCCGCCATCTTCTGGGGCTGGCTCATCGCCACGGGAGCATGCCAGGCGCTCTATATGGGCGGACTCGCTTGGGCTTATGCACGCGGTGAAGTGAGTCTTCTCTACCCCTTGGCACGTGCCCTCCCGGTTTTGCTAGTGCCCGCGGTCGCGCTCCCATGGCTGGCCCCAAGCGCGCTTAATGGCGGAGACATCCTCGGCATGGCGCTGATCACTGCCAGTGCCCTCGTCATGCCCCTGCCCCATTGGCGCGCCTTGCGCCTGTCGCGTTACCTCACTCCTGCGCTCGGCTTCGTCTTGCTCGCCGCGGTCGGCACCACCGGGTATTCGCTGATCGACAAGCACGCCCTAGGCTTGATGACCGCGCATGGCTACACCCCGCTACAAGCCGGACTGCACTACATGGTGCTGCAAGCCATGACCACCTGGTTATGGATGTGGCCACTCGTACGAGCATTGCCCAACGAGCGTCATGCAGCACGACGACTGCACCGCTCTCCTGCCGCGCGTCGTGCCTGGCTGGCAGGCACCATGATCCTCGGCACCTACGGGCTGGTGCTGATTGCCATGTCCACCAGTGCCGACATCAGCCACGTCGTCGCCTTGCGCCAGCTCTCGATCCCCCTCGGCGTGCTCGCCGCCGGCTACTGGTTCCGGGAACACTTGCCTTCGTTACGACTCGGCGCCATCGCCGTCATGCTCGGGGGGCTCGTGCTCGTCGCGTGGTGAGGTCGACTTGGAAGGAGAAACCTCGCCTTTCAAGCGTGCTTGCTGTGTGCCCAACACTTCCGCCAAGTAGGAGAAAAAAGCCATCACTCGAGCGGTACGCCGCAAGTCGGGGTGCGTCAACAACCACAGAGGGGTCTCCAAGGAGGCCAGCGACTCACTGACTTTCACGAGGCTGTCGTCCCTATCGGCGAGGTAACACGGCAGAACCCCACGCCCCATGCCAGTACGCACTCCCGCCAGCATTCCCAACATGCTGTCGACACGGTAACGGCAGTCAGCCTCTACCCCTGCATGAGCCATCCAGCGCTCCAAAGCAGGATATCCCAAGTGTGAATCGGGCCCTACCCAAGCGCTTGTCTCAAGGTGGTGCTGATGAACATAGACGGCCTGAGCGATTTCCCCCACTTGGCGACCCACTAATGTTTCTGGCGGCGATTTCGTGGGCCGAATCGCGATATCCGCATCGCGGTGCGATAAATTGTATTCACGATTAGAGACCTCCACTTCCAACACAATGTGAGGATATTCACGCTGGAAACCTGCAAGAACATCACTCAACAACCCCATGAGCAGCGTGTCGGTCGTGGTGACACGCAACGTACCAGACAACCTCGCATCCTGCCCCACGAGGCGTCGTTCCACGGCATCGATATCTGTCGCGACACGTGCTGCGGTCGTCGCTAGATCGTCACCCGCTAGCGTTGGCACATAGCCCATGCGGTGACGCTCGAATAACCGTACTTCCAGCTGGGACTCAAGCGCCCCTAAGCGGCGAAATACCGTCGCATGACTGACGCCCAGTTCTCGCGCGGCCCCAGCTAGAGATCCCTGCCGTACGATGGCCAGTACGATCCGAAGATCATCCCAAGGCAGATTCTTTTCATTCATGCAAAGTTCACTTTAATTAATGGGGAATGTTATTTCTCTTATGCAAAGCCTAGCGTAACTCCTCCTATGTCGTTACAAGGCTTTCCCATGAATATCTTGATCGTGCACTGCCACCCCGAGCCACGCTCATTCAATGCAGCATTAAGCAACCTCGCCGTGACTGCATTGACACGTGAGGGGCATGACGTCTGTGTCTCAGATCTATACGCCGAAGACTTCGACCCCGTGGAACGCCCCGAGCACTTCGCCGGTCGTGCAGATCCCGACTACTTCTCGGCGCTGACCGAGCAACGTCACCATGTCCAATCAGACACGCTACCTGGCGACATTCAGCGAGAAATCGAGCGACTGCGACACGCCGATCTCGTTATCTTGCAATTCCCTCTGTGGTGGCACGCCCAGCCCGCCATGCTCAAAGGCTGGTTCGATCGTGTATTCGTCTATGGCGGGCTTTACTCGGGTAAAAATCGCTACGACCGGGGGCCGCTAAAGGGCAAGCGGGCTCTCTGTTCGGTCACCACAGGGGCGCCAGCAGCGACGTTTACTCCCGGCGGTCGAAGCGGCGATATCGCCACACTGATGTGGCCGATTCTCTGCTCTCTCTATTATGTCGGTTTCGACGTACTCTCCCCGCACATCACATACGGTGTGCAGGGTGGTGGTTTGAGCTATCAAGACGAACCTGCCTTCCACGATCATCTGGAACAGGCCAAACACCAATGGGAAACACGTCTGAACCACTGGCAAACGGAGGAAGCTATCCCCTTCACCGGCTGGCAAGACTGGGACGCACAAGGCCAAACTGTGGACGAGCACCCCTTGCGGTGGCGCACATGACCAAGGAATTTGCCCTACCGGTCGTCCGATAACGCTTGAGCCTCACCCAACATGGCACCTATCTTGAAGGCGTGCGGCACATAAAAGTGCCGCGCTTTACTCAAGATAAGGAGATGACGAAATGGAAATCATCATCGAGAACGCTGGCATGGAGCCCGATGAGTTCCACATGATCGCGGGTGGCGAGACGGGCGAAGCCCTGCGCAAGACCGCCAAGAACTACCTCGGTAGCCAGAACGTTACCGAGCATCAGCTCGAGGAACTGCGCATGGCGGGCGACGAGGAATACGAGGCATTGCGCCGTGACATGACGCAACACGCCTTGAGGGTGGTCAATGTGCCCAAGGATGCTGCTATTTCACTGGATATCGCTTTTCAGGGCGGTGCCAAGTCGTAATACCCATGAGATGATGCGTTGTAAGAAACTATGGGAGCGACGCGCTCCTATAGCTTAGGTTGTCTCGATCATGATGATGACGTATCCCGCCCTGGTTTGATCGGCCTAACACCATCGAAGATGCCCACCCTGTCACGAGGAGTGTGTATGACGCTACGCCATGACCCCATCGACGAGACGCCACTGACCGAAACCACCGATGTGGTACCGGGAGAAACGACCGATTACGCCGACACGTTCCAAGAGCAACGTTTCTGGCACAAGATTACTCACTACGGTCGCCGTGCCGGGCGCGAAGTCATCCGCCGCGCGCTTCAGCTCTATTTCGTGTTGCAACGTCCCGATGTCCCAATGTGGGCGAAAACCACGATCCTCGGCGCATTGGGATATTTCATCTCGCCGTTGGATGCCATTCCCGACCTGATCCCCGTCGGCGGTTATGTCGACGACGCCAGTGTGCTCGGTGCCGCACTGATCGCGGTATCGGTCTACATCGACGATGACGTCAAGGCTCGCGCCGAAAACGCCATGCCCAAGTGGTTGTGAGTCAGCCTGAACCACAAAAGCCCCTGACGATGTCAGGGGCCTCTTGAGTTACGTCGTAACGTCGCCGTCGATCACTTCTCGACGAAGGCCCGTTCGATGACGTAGTCGCCGGGTTCGCCCATGCGCGGGGAAATGTTGAAGCCCAGCTCGTCGAGCATGGCGCTGGTGTCGTCGAGCATCGCCGGGCTGCCGCAGATCATCGCGCGGTCCTGCTTGGGGTCGAGTTCGGGCAAACCGGTATCGGCGAAGAGCTTGCCGCTACGGATATGATCGGTCAGGCGCCCCATGGTGTGGAAGTCTTCACGCGTCACGGTGGGATAGTAAACCAACTTCTCGCTGATCTCCTCGCCCAGATACTCGTGAGCCGGTAGCTCCTGGGTGATGAAGTCGGCATAGGCCAGCTCGCTGACCGTACGCACGCCGTGGACCAGCACGATCTTCTCGAAGCGCTCGTAGACTTCCGGGTCTTGGATCAGACTCAGGAACGGCGCCAGGCCGGTACCGGTGGATAGCAGGTACAAGTTACGGCCCGGTAGCAGGTCATCGACGACCAGCGTGCCGGTCGGCTTGCGGCTGACCATGATCTGATCGCCGACCTTGAGATGCTGCAGCCGAGAGGTCAGCGGACCATCCTGCACCTTGATGCTGAAGAACTCGAGGTGATCCTCGTAGTTGGGGCTGGCCACCGAGTAGGCCCGCAGCAGCGGCTTGCCATCGGCTTCCAGACCGATCATCACGAACTGGCCGTTCTTGAAGCGCAGGCTACGCTCGCGCGTGGTGCGGAAGCTGAACAGGGTATCGTTCCAGTGATGAACGCTGAGAACTTCTTCAAGTGCCAGTTTACTCACGAATCACTCCTTACCTTATAACCGGAAAGCATTATTTGCTTAAATTGAAGTTGCACGAATTATAAGACTGAACCAATATATCTGTTAAATGAATTGTATGGATATCGGTTATCTATCTAGCCGATATAGAACGGTCGATGAGATCGCCAGGAGATCGTCATGCGCTACACCCTGCGCCAGCTCGAAGTCTTCGTCGCCATCGCGCAGCATGAAAGCGTGTCCCGCGCGGCGCAGCGCTTGGCGATGTCGCAGTCCGCCACCAGCACTGCCCTCGCGGAGCTGGAACGGCAGTTCGACTGCCAATTGCTCGACCGCATCGGTAAGCGGCTCAAGCTCAATGCGCTGGGCTTTCAGTTACTGCCCAAGGCCGTGGCGCTGCTCGACCGCGGCGAGGAAATCGAAGAACTGCTCAAAGGCCAGCGCGGCATCGGATCACTGGATGTCGGTGCGACGCTGACTATCGGCAACTATCTGGCGACGCTGCTGATCAGCGACTTCATGCGTCACCACCCAGGCAGTCGCGTACGCCTCCATGTGCGCAACACGGCTTCCATCGTCGAGCGCATCGCCCATCACGAGCTGGATCTTGGTCTGATCGAGGGGGACTGCCAGCACGAGGACATCGTCATGCAACCCTGGGTCGAGGACGAACTCACTGTCTTTTGCTCGCCACGGCACCCATTGGCCAGCGCCGGTGAGGCGGATCTGGAAGCGCTGATGCGCGAGGACTGGATCATGCGCGAGGAGGGCTCGGGAACTCGCCGTACGCTGGATCAGGCGATGCGCCACCGGCGTGGACGGCTCAATGTGCTGCTCGAGCTGGAACACACCGAAGCCATCAAGCGCGCAGTGGAATCGGGACTGGGCATCGGCTGCGTCTCGCACCTGGCCCTGCGCGATGCCTTTCGGCGCGGCAGCCTGGTGCCCATCGCCACGCCGGCGCTCGACCTGACACGCCAGTTCGCCTTCATCTGGCACCGGCACAAGTACCTGACCACCGCCATGCGCGAATTCCTGCGTCTATGCCGCGAGATGACTGCCGACGTCCAGCGCAGCGACGACATCGACCTGCCGGCCGTTCCCTAGGGTCGCCGTTGTAGAAACGGCCAACCAAAACGGCCCACCGGCGTATGCCGGTGGGCCGTGGTGGCGCGGGGAAATCCCGACTAGGTCTTGGTCAACGCGGGGCGCGTTTGCGTTTGTCCGTCTTCGCGCAGACTGAAGCGGCCCACGACCTCGGCTAGACGCGCAGCCTGGTCACGCATCTGCTCGGCGGCGACGGTGGATTCCTCGACCATCGAGGCGTTGTGCTGGGTCATTTGATCCAGGTCGTTGACGGCCTGGTTGACCTGAGTCACGCCTTGGCTTTGTTCCTGCGTGGCGGCGTTGATCTCGGCGAGAACATCGGAGACCCGCGCCACGGCGGTGACGATTTCCTGCATGCTGTCACCCGCCAGGCGCACCATATCGGTCCCCTCGCGGGTCTGGGTCACCGAGGCATCGATCAGCTTCTTGATGTCATCGGCTGCCGAGGCCGAGCGGCTCGCCAGTTGACGCACTTCATTGGCGACCACCGCGAAACCGCGACCCTGCTCACCGGCGCGCGCCGCCTCAACCGAGGCATTGAGCGCCAGCAGGTTGGTCTGGAAGGCGATTTCGTCGATCAAGCGCACGATATCGGAAATCTGCGTCGTCTGGGCATTGACCTCTTCCATGGTGTTGACCGCCTTGCGCGCGATATCACCACCATGATTGGCCGCCGTGGTCGCCTCCCGGGAGAGCTGGTCGGCCTGGCTGGCAGAGTTTGCGGTATTTTCCACCGTGCTGGCGATCTGTTCCATGGCGGTAGAGGTTTCCTGCAAGCTGGAAGCGGCCTGCTCGGTACGCCGCGAGAGGTCCTGGCTACCATGGGCGATTTCGCTGGAGGCCTCGCTCACCGAGGTACTGCTGGCACGTACTTCGAGGAGGACCTCGTTGACGGCATCGGCAAAGCCATTGAACCCTTGGGCGATCTGCGCCACCTCATCGCGACCGTCGATCTCGAGCCGGCGCGTCAGATCGCCTTCACCGGAAGCGATATCGAACATGGCATCGCGTGCCTGGCGCAGACGGCGGAAGATCGGCGACAACAGCACCCACAGCAGCAAGGCAGCAATCAGACCGGACAAGACCATTGCGATGAGCGTGGAGTGCAGTACGCCTTGCACGCCAGCGTTGGCTTCGGTGAGGTCCAGCGCGATGACCAGGCGCCAGTCGGTTTCCGGCACCTCCACAGCATATAAGAGGACATCTCGGCCATCGATAATAGCTTCTTTGGGGGTTCCTTCGCGCGCCAGCGTGTCCAGCCATTCCGGCGTCAGGCTATCGTCAAGCGCCGTAGAAGGTTCCAAGGCCAGATTGGTGTCACGATAGGCGACAATATCGCTGTCCTGATTGACGAGGAATGCGAAGCTGCTTTGAGTCGGACGGATCGAGGTCACGTTGTCGGTGACATCGGCCAGGCTGACATCGGCGCCGATCACGGCTCGAGTGTCGCCATCCTCGATGATCGGCGTGGCGAAAGACACCACGAGACTATCGGTGACCATGTCCAGATAGGGCGGGCTGGCAATGCTCTTACCGGCCTCGACGGCCGACTGGTACCAGGGGCGTTGGGTAGGGTCGTAATCTTCCGGTGGTTGCCAGTTGTCGTTGGTAATCAGGCGCTTGTCCGGCAAGCCGACGTATACCTGGCTGAAGTCGCCGGCCACGGCGGTCTGCTGCAAGGCCGGAACGAAATCGTCATTGTCGAGCGCCGGTGGCAGCGCTTCGATCAGGCGCTTCTTGCTCACGGCCCAATTTTCGATGGACTCGACATGGCCACGTGCCACGCCATCGAGCATATCGGTATTGATAGCGCGCTGATGCTGGCTCACCAGCCAGTAATTGACGCCGCCCATTGCGGCCAAGGCGACCAGAATCATAGCGACGCAGGCCACCATGATCCGGGTTTGGAGCGATGTAAACATGAATGAGTGCCTATCGTTGGGGGATACCTCCTTTGATTAACGGCACTCATGGGAAAAACTTTAAGCGAGATGCTTATTCATGTTGATTCAAACTTTCACATCAATTGAGGGGCGGTCGAAACTTCTCGGCTAGCTCTTCCTCGTCGGCACTCGATAGGTCCTTATCCAAGGTATGGATGACGCAAGCCTGGGTCGGCTTGTCGAGCTTCTGACGAATCAGGCCCAAGAAGTGCGGCGCAGCGGCGATGATGAACTCATCGGCTTTCCCCTGGGTGCGCGCCTGGCGGAGATAGTCGGCGACTTCCTTGGCGAAGAACGCGGCATGCTTTTCCATCGTGGCATCGTCATTGCCGGACTGACGCGGCGAATGCGACGCCGCATCGTCGGACTCTCCTTTTCCACCCGTACGCAGATCGCCGGTATGCAAACGGCCCTCGGGATGAATCAACGTCTCGACTTCACGAACCACGCCGGCTTGATGCGCGAAGATACGCGCACGCGAAGCATTGGCAGTCACGATATAACGTTTGTTCATGTCTGACTCCTTGATCGGGGGATGACCGGCATCTCAGGGCGACGGCGCTTCCTGCGCCGTTGATCCGGCCGCCTCGTCGCACGAACGGCGACCCTTCAAGCATCGAAACCCAGCGTATTTCTGTCAATCTCGCGGCAGGCGACGGCGCACCGCGACACCCATGTGGCGTGATACCGACAGGTTCACGCCTGACGCAAACCTGCTAATATCGCGGCGCTGGACAGGAATCACCGGCTACAAGCGCTATCTGCCAGGGAGAGCGACATGCGCGACTTTATCTTGATGCGTCGCCCACTACCGCGACGAACGTTGATTTTTTCTCATTGTATGCTGCAAATCGGTCTGCTGTTGATCGGCGGTGCCTGGCTATGGCGCCATTCACCGGCGGCAAGCGGGCTCCCGTGGCAGGCAAGCTGGCCGATGCTGGCGCTCGGTGGGGGCGCGCTGCTGCTCGCCATGGCGTTGGTGCGCCTGTTCGCCGAGCTGTGGATGGCGCCGCACCATATGCTGGCACGGCGCGAGGGCTTTGCCCCGGGCGACGTAATGACCCGTGCTATCGACCGGCGCCCGGCCATGCACGACCCAGAACAGGCTTGGATCAGCACGGCAAAGCCGCTCGACCCCGATGAAGGCGTGGTGGGCCAGGCGCGCGTGACGCAGCCCCGCCAGCCGGCCACCGCGAAACGCCAGCCGGTCACTCCCTCCCAACGTCAGGAACCCAGCCTCTAGCTCTGATGGGCGCCGCCCCCGCTAGTGGCCGAGAATCTGGCTGAGAAACAGCTTGGTGCGCTCGGAGCGCGGATTATTGAAGAACGTCTCCGGCGGCGCTTCTTCAATGATCTGCCCCTGATCCATGAAGATGACGCGGTCGGCCACGGTCTTGGCGAAGCCCATCTCGTGCGTAACGCAGAGCATGGTCATGCCCTCGCGGGCCAGCTCGACCATGACATCAAGCACTTCCTTGATCATTTCCGGGTCGAGCGCCGAGGTCGGCTCGTCGAACAGCATCACCTCGGGGCGCATGCACAGCGCCCGGGCGATCGCCACGCGCTGCTGCTGCCCGCCCGATAACTGCCCCGGATACTTGTACGCCTGATCGGCGATCTGCACACGCTCCAGATACTCCATCGCGGTCTTTTCGACCTCAGCACGCGGCTTTTTCTGCACCCATATCTGCGACAGGCAGCAGTTCTCCAGCACGCTGAGGTGCGGAAACAAATTGAAGTGCTGGAACACCATGCCCACGTTGCGGCGAATCTGTTCGATGCGCTTGACGTCTTGGGTCATGGCCACGCCGTTGACCACGATCTCGCCTTGTTGGTGGCTTTCAAGATGGTTGATGCAGCGGATCAGGGTCGACTTGCCCGACCCGGAGGGGCCGCACACAACGATGCGCTCGCCGCGCTTTACCGTCAGGTCGATATCGCGCAGCACATGAAAATCGCCGTACCACTTGTTGAGACCCTTCATCTCGATCATCGGCGTATCGCCGTGAGAGGTAGCAGTCGCTTGGCTCATGATGCAGTTCCTCGACGTTATCGTTATTGGGTCAGTCGTAGTAGTCCACTTGTAGTGGTTCAGTTCGTGTGGCCGGTCTGCAGACGCTTCTCGATGTACTGGCTATAACGCGACATGCTGAAACAGAACACCCAGAACACCAGCGCGGCAAACACGTACCCCTCGGTGGCAAAGCCCAGCCAATCACTGTCGGTCAGGCCCGCGCGGATGATCGCCAGCAGATCGAACAATCCGATGATCAAGACCAGCGAGGTGTCCTTGAACAGGGCAATGAAGGTGTTGACGATCCCCGGGATGACCAGCTTCAAGGCCTGCGGCAGCACGATCAGCCCCATGCGCTGCCAGTAGTTGAGGCCGAGCGCCTTGCCGGCTTCTTCCTGCCCGCCGGGGATCGCCTGAAGCCCGCCCCTGACGACTTCCGCCATGTAGGCGCTCCAGAACAACATGATGCCCACCAGCGCACGCAGGAGCTTGTCGAACTCGACCTCGGTGGGCACGAACAGCGGTAGCATCACCGAGGCCATGAACAGCACGGTAATCAAGGGGACGCCGCGCCAGAACTCGATGAAGACGACGCTCACCGCCCTGACCAGCGGCATTTTCGAACGCCGCCCCAAGGCCAGCACGATCCCGATCGGCAACGAACCGACGATGCCGATCGTGGCCACGGTCAGGGTCAGCATCAGCCCGCCCCAGTTGCGGGTCGAGACATGCATCAAGCCGAAATGGCCACCCAAGAGCAGTACATACGCCGCTATCGGAAAGCCGATCACCGCGATAATCGCGGCCCAACGCTTGCCCGGCACCTTGGGAATCGCCAACCAGGCAAGCAACCCCGCCATCAACGCGAAGACGATATCCACCCGCCAACGCGCCGCCTCGGGATAAAAGCCATAGATGATCGACTCGAACCGGGCACTGATGAACACCCAGCAGGCGCCTTCACCACTGCACGCCTGACGCGAATCGCCGAGCCAGTCGGCCTGGATCAAGGCCCATTGCACGAACGGCCACAATGCCCAGACCAACACGCCAAGGGTAACGACCGAGACCACGCTATTGATCGGACCGTTGAACAAGTTGCGCTGTAGCCACTTCAAGACGCCCCGATGCGCATTCGGTGGACGCCGCGCTTCAATCATCTCATCACGCATGGATTCACCGGCCATCTCAACGCTCCTTGAGCAACGTACGCGCGTTATAAACATTCATCAGCGCCGATACCACCAGACTGATCGTCAGATACACGGCCATGGTCATGGCCACGATCTCGATGGCCTGCCCGGTCTGATTGAGGGTCGTACCCGAGAAGACGGCCACCAAGTCGGGATAACCGATCGCTGTGGCCAACGAGGAGTTCTTGATGAGATTCAGATACTGGCTCGTCAATTGCGGCACGATGACGCGCATTGCCTGAGGGATCACCACCTTGCGCAGCGTAATGCTACCCGGCAGGCTCAGGGCATTGGCCGCCTCGACCTGGCCTTGGGGAACCGACTGGATGCCCGAACGCACGATCTCGGCAATGAAGGCAGCCGTATAGATAGACAGCGCCAACCACAAAGCCACCAGCTCAGGCAGCACCCTCACGCCACCGCTGAAGTTGAATCCCGTCAGTTCAGGGATAGACCACTCGAGCGGCGACCCCGTGAGCAGGAACACCACTAGCGGTATGCCGATGATCAAGCCCGCGCCCAGCCAATAGATCGGCAACGCCTTGCCGGTGCGGACCTGGCGACGCTTCGCATAAATACCCAGTGCAATCGCTGCAACGATGCCCACGAGCAAGGCCCAGGGCGTCGCTGCGAAACCGCTGAGTGGCTGCGGGTCGGGAATGACCAGGCCGCGCACATTGATAAATATTATTTCTAGAAAACTGAGGCTCTGGCGAGGGCTGGGTAATGCCTGCAGCACCGCGAAATACCAGAATAAAATCTGAACCAGCAGGGGGATGTTACGGAAGATTTCCACATAGGCACCCGCGAGGCGGGCCAATAACCAATTCGGCGACAACCTCGCAATCCCCACCGCGAAGCCGATGATCGTCGCGACGACGACCCCCAACGCCGAGACCAGCAAGGTATTGAGCAGGCCGACGACAAAGGTACGCCCATAGGTACTGTCGCCAGAGTACTCAATCAACGTCTGTGGAATGGAGAAGCCCGCACGCTCATCGAGAAAACCGAACCCCGTGGAGATTCCTCGTGCTTCGAGGTTGGCCATCGTATTGACGACGATAAAGCCAATTAACGCCGCTAACGCCGCTAATAACACACCTTGTAGTACATAGGCACGAAACGTCGGATTACGCCACAACGCAACCCGATCGCCGGAAGGAGAACGCGACATGTCGATCCTCTAATACGCTGGCACAAGAAGACACCCCGCAGAACATGCGGGGTGCTGCAACCGAGTACTTAACGAACCGTATCAGCGGATCGGCGGCGCGTAGAGAATGCCCCCTTCGTTCCATAGGGCATTCAGGCCACGTTTGATACCGAGAGGCGAGTCTTCGCCCACGGTGGCCGTGAAGACTTCACCATAGTTGCCGACGCCCTTGATGATGTTGTAGGCCCAGTCATCGGAGAGCCCCAACTGCTCGCCGTAGTTCCCGTCGTCGCCCAGCAAGCGTGCCACGCCCGGATTGGGCGGGTTATCGCGCATCTCGTCGACATTGTCGCTGTTAACGCCCATCTCTTCGGCATTGATCATGGCGAAGATGCTCCACTGCACGATATCCAGCCACTGATCGTCGCCCTGGCGGACCACCGGGCCCAGCGGCTCCTTGGAAATCAGCGTCTCGAGAATCTCGACACTATCCGGCTCGGGAAGCTGCAGACGCAGTGCACTCAACTGGGAGGTGTCGGAGGTCAGTACGTCGCAACGCCCGTGAGCAAATCCTTGGGCGGTCTGATCGGGTGTGTCGAAGGTGACGGTATTGATGTCGATATCACGCGAGGGGAAGTAATCGGCCAGGTTCAGTTCGTGGGTGGTGCCGGACTGAATGCAGATGGAAGCACCGTCAAGATCCTCCAGGCTTTCAATGCCCAGGTCCTTATCTACCATGAACCCTTGGCCGTCATAGAAAGTAGTGACGGTGAAGTTCAAACCCAAGGAATTATCGCGAGTCGCCGTCCAGGTCGTATTGCGCGAAAGGACGTCGATCTCGCCCGACTGAAGTGCAGTAAAGCGTTCTTTCGCGGTCAAAGGGGTAAATTCGACTTTCTCGGGATCGCCAAAGATGGCGGCGGCAATCCCACGGCAGGTTTCTACATCGAGCCCTTGCCAATTGCCGTCGGAATCCGGTGACGAGAATCCCGCCAACCCGACGTTCACCCCACAGTTGAGGGAGCCACGTTCCTTGACATCATCGAGCGTCGCCGCTTGGGAGGATGTCGCCAGCCCACCCAGCAGCAAGGCGGCAGGAACGGCAATCATGAACTTGTTCTTGTATAGCATGCAAAAAGCTCCTTGCGTTATTGTGATGGCTTATTCGCGAGCCACGTACAACATTAGCAAAGAGCTTGCCATCCCAGCCAATATACCTAAGTCACGTACCTTTAACGTCATTTACACGTTGGATATCACGTCGATAGTGCACGACGCATGAACGGCGGCAGCGCCAATGCACCACGATGGGTCTCGACACTGTAGTACTCCAGCGGGAATTCCACGGTGGCAGCATCGGTCTCGCGAAAGCGCGTCACGTCGTTATTCTTGCCGGCCAGCGTGACACTCCACCAGCCCGAGGGGTAAACGGGCTGCGGAAACGGCAGCGTGGCGACACTCTCGAAGCCGGCACGCTGCATGTCGGCGCGCAGCTCACGAATGATCGAGCCAGTGTGATAAAGCGGCGACTCGCTCTGTTGTACCAGTACACCGCCGTCGGCCAGCAGACGGTGACAACGCGCCAGGAAGTCGGCCTCGAACAGCCCTTCCGCCGGGCCCACGGGGTCGGTGGAGTCGATGATCATGACATCGACGCTGCCCGCCGGCGCATTTTCGACCCATTTGACGCCATCCTCGAACTTGAGCGTGGCCCGCGAGTCGTCATTGGAGGCCGTCAGCTCGGGAAAGTAGCGCTGCGAAGCTCGGGTGACCTCTTCGTCGATGTCGATCTGCACGACCTCTTCGACACCGGGATGTTTGAGCACCTCGCGCAGCGTGCCGCAGTCACCGCCGCCGATGATCACCACGCGCTTGGGCGAGGCATGGGCGAACAGCGCCGGATGCGCAATCATCTCGTGGTAGAGGAAGTTGTCGCGTGTGCTGAGCATCACGCAGCCATCGAGCACCATCAGATTGCCGTAGGTCTCGGTAGCGTAGACTTCTAGATGCTGGTAAGGGCTTTGTACCTCGTGCAGCTTATCCTTGATCATGAGTGAAAAGGCACTGCCGTGGCTGTCGAATACTTCCGTGAACCAGCCTTGGTCGAGACGCTCGGTCATGGGAACCCTCGTAATCGCTATCGTCAAAGCCCCTTCGAGAGGCCGGAATCGCATTCATGAAAAGTCGCGCAACATAGCCTATCCGCGCGCGACAAGAAAGCGCCTGGGCAACAGCCAATGGCAGGCCCCCACCGCAGTGAGTGCCCCCAGCGTATTGGCCAGCGCATCGGCCCAATCGGCGCCGCTACGGCCCGGCACGCCCACCTGCAGGCCCTCGATGAGAATGCCGCAGCCGATGGCCAGGCCCAGCGCCGTCAGCGCACGCAGACCGCCCAGCCGCATGAGGGCTGCAAGCCCTCCATAGGCGATGAAGTGGTTGAACTTGTCCCAGGGCAGATCCTGGGGCATCTCCGCGCCGGGCGTCAGGCTCCCCCAGACGATCACGGCAACGCTGACGCCGGCCAGCGCCAGACACAACCAACGCAGAGGACGAAGAGAAACAGACATGGCTCACACTCCTTGTGGCGGGTCGTCATGTGGTGGGGGACCTAATGGACGGGAGTGTCCGCGTCGTCGTTCACCAAGGCGAAGGGCAGGTCCAGCCGCCGACAGGTCGCTTCGTCCAGGTGCGATATCCAGCTCGCATGCGCTTGTGGCGACCAATCGGTCGCCGATGCCAGCCGATGGCGCCAGCGCCCGACGAGATGGTAGACACCATCGCGCCACCCACGCGGCAACCAGCGTAACGCTGCCAAGCCGCGCCAGGGCCACTGCAACCCTTGGGCCAGACGCCACAACGCCGAGCTGTCACGATGCAGTTCGCCCCCGCGCACCAACCAAACGCTATCGAGCTGGCTCGGGTCGGCGCCAAAATGCTCGCCCAAGCGCTGTGCCAGCGTGTCATGCAGGCTCGCCAGGTACACTGGCGCTCGTGCGTGGTGCAGCACGAAATGCGCCGCGCGCCGACACAACGGGCACTCGGCGTCGAGCACCAGCAGCATGGCGCGTTCAGCCATGATAACGCGGACTGAACTCATGCAGCGCCTCGATGAACGCGGTGACATGATCGGGATCAGTAAATTGGCTAACGCCATGGCCCAAGTTGAAGATATGGCCAGGCCCACTACCGTAGCTGGCCAGGATCCGCGCCACTTCATCGCGAATCGCCTGGGGCGAGGCGAACAGCACATTGGGGTCGAGATTGCCCTGCAGTGCCACACGATCACCCACTCGGGCCCGCGCATCGCTCAGCTCAGTGGTCCAGTCCAGACCCACGGCATCGGCGCCGCTATCGGCGATGGTTTCCAGCCACTGACCGCCCTGCTTGGTGAACAGAATCACCGGGACGTGGCGTCCATCGTGCTCGCGGATCAGCCCCTCGACGATACGTTCCATATAGGCCAGCGAGAATTCGCGATACGCCGGCGTCGACAGCACCCCGCCCCAGGTGTCGAAGATCTGCACGACCTGGGCACCGGCGCGAATCTGCGCGTTGAGATAGTCCGTCACCGACCGCGCCAGCTTATCGAGCAGCGCATGCATCGCCGCCGGATCGCCATACATCAACGCCTTGGCATGGCGGAAATCCTTGCTCGAGCCACCTTCGATCATATAGGTGGCCAGCGTCCAAGGGCTGCCCGTGAAGCCGATCAGCGGCACGCTGCCCGCCAGCTCATGGCGAATGGTGCGCACCGCGTTCATCACGTAGTCGAGATCACGCTCGGCATCGGGCACGCGCAGCGCGGCGACATCTTCGGCGCTGCGCACCGTCTTGCGAAACTTGGGGCCTTCGCCCGTTTCGAAGTAAAGCCCCAGGTCCATGGCATCCGGGATCGTGAGGATATCGGAAAACAGGATCGCCGCATCCAGCGAGTAGCGCTCCAGCGGCTGCATGGTCACCTCACACGCCAGCTCGGCGTTGCGACACAGGTCCATGAAGCTACCAGCCTGGCCGCGCGTTTCGCGATACTCGGGGAGATAACGGCCCGCCTGGCGCATCATCCACACCGGCGTGCGGTCTACCGGCTGGCGTGCCAGGGCACGCAGTAGACGGTCGTTTTGCAAAGACATGACAGCTCCATACATCGATTTTGCCCTCATTGTAACGAATGGCGAGCGCCACGACTTGATTCACGGTGACGCATCCCCATTTAGTAGCCTGCTAGCAACGTATTTTCTCGCAGTGACCGCGTACGGCACTCACGGGATGAGCCCCGCGTCACGGCCTGCTAGAATACTCGCCCCGACGCTTCCCCTTTGCGCACCGCAATGTGCACCACCGAGGTCTATCGTGACGATTCGCTTCATCGCCGCCTCTCAACTGCCGACCCCTTGGGCCACCTTCACCATGCATGGTTTCGAGGACGAGGCGACAGGCAAGGAACATATTGCCTTGACCCTGGGTGATGTCTCGACATCCGAGCCCGTATTGGGGCGCGTGCACTCGGAGTGCCTGACCGGAGACGCCCTGTTCTCGATGCGCTGCGACTGCGGCTACCAATTGCAGGAAGCGCTCAAACGCATCGCCGACGAAGGGCGCGGCGTGCTGCTCTATATGCGCCAGGAAGGCCGTGGCATCGGCCTGCTCAACAAGATCCGCGCCTATCATCTTCAGGATCAGGGCTTCGACACCGTGGAAGCCAACGAGCATCTCGGCTTCGGTGCGGATATGCGCCGCTATGACCTCTGCGTCCCCATGCTCGACCACCTGGGCGTGCAAGCGCTCAAGCTGATGACCAACAATCCGCGCAAGGTCGACGCTTTGACGCGCGATGGCGTGCGTGTCGCCGAACGTCTGGCAATCACTGCGGGGCGCAACCCCCACAACGAGCAGTACCTGGCGACCAAGGTCGGCAAACTCGGACACATGATGGCGCTGGATGACTTCTCCCCCACCCGCAAGGGCGACCGGGAGCGCTGACACCGCTATTCGACGAACTATACTGATGCCCATGTTGTCTCGATGTCAGCGCGTCGTATCACGTTCAGGAGTTCGCCATGCCGCATAAGTCCCCATCCGTCTCGTCGCAGCAAGACGCTTCCTTTTCCGGGCTCGAAGAAGCACTGCATAGCATCAGCCATGGAATCGGCGCCGTGCTGAGCCTCGTCGGCATGGTGGTACTCATCGTCGCGGCCAGCCTGGCTGCCGAGGTCGACCCGTGGAAGATCGCCAGCATCAGCCTCTATGGCGTCTGTCTGTTGCTGCTGTATACGGCCTCGACGTTCTACCACGGCCTACGCAGCGCGCGCCTCAAGCGTCTCTTCCAGGTATTCGATCATTGCGCGATCTACCTGCTGATCGCCGGCACCTATACGCCATTCTTGCTGGTCAACCTGCGCGGCCCCTTGGGGTGGGCTCTGTTCGCGGCGATCTGGAGCCTGGCACTGGGCGGCATTGCACTGAAGATCATCTGGCCACATCGCTTCGGCATGCTGCGCGTGGGCGTCTATTTATTGATGGGCTGGATGATCGTGCTCGCCGCCGGCGAACTCGACGCCCGCCTCAATACCCCGGGTCTCGCGCTGCTGGTCGCCGGCGGTATCATCTACACGCTGGGCGTGGTGTTCTACGCGATTCCCGCGATTCCATACCATCACGCCATCTGGCACCTGTTCGTCCTGGGTGGCAGCGTGTGCCACTACTTCGCCATCTACACCGCCGTGCTGCCGTTTCAGGCGTAAAGCACGGCGGCGTCGCCCTGCCAGGAAATGCGCATGTTCCGCTGGTTCGAAAACCGTCTCGCCCCGTTTCCACCCCAAGAGCCACAGCGCCCGCCGGACACTCTGGTCGCTTTCTGCCTGCATTACACGCGTGGCGCCTGGCCTTATCTGATCGTTGCCACGGTGCTGATGGCGCTGATTGCGGGTATCGAAGTATGGATGTTCGGCTTTCTCGGCAATATCGTCGACTGGCTGGCGGCCCAGGACCGCGAGACCTTTCTCGCCGAGCAGGGATGGAAGCTGGCCGGCATGGCGTTGATCGTGCTGGTCTTGTTGCCTGGCCTGGTGTGGCTGCATTCACTGTTTCAGCAGCAGACGCTCATGGGCAACTTCCCCATGCGCATCCGCTGGCAGGCGCACCGCTATCTGCTGCGCCAGTCGATGGCCTTCTACCAGGACGAGTTCGCGGGGCGTATCGCCACCAAGGTGATGCAGACCTCGCTGGCCGTGCGCGAGTGCATCATCAAGCTGTTCGAGGTACTCAACTACGTCAGCGTCTACTTTCTGGGTACGCTGATCCTGGTGGGCAACGCCGACTGGCGCCTGGCAATGCCGCTGGTGGCCTGGCTGGCGGGGTACATCGTGCTGCTGCGCATCTTCGTGCCCATCATGGGGCGCGTGTCGAAATCCCAGGCCGACGCTCGCTCGCGCATGACCGGGCGAATCGTCGACAGCTACAGCAACATTCAGACGGTCAAGCTGTTCTCCCACGCCCAGCGGGAGGCGGCGTTCGCCAAGGACGGGATGGAGGGGTTCCTGGTCACCGTGCATCGTCAGATGCGCCTGGTCACAGGGCTCTATGGCCTACTCTATCTACTCAATGCACTGTTGCTGTTCAGCATCGGCTGGCTGTCGATCCACCTGTGGTTGGTCGAGGCGGTGAGCGTCGGTGCAGTGGCCGTGGCGCTGGGATTGGTGATGCGCCTATGGGGCATGTCGCAGTGGATCATGTGGGAAGTCTCGGCGCTGTTCGAGAACATCGGCACGGTCCAGGATGGCATGGCGACGCTCTCGCTGCCGCGCCAGATCGAAGACCGGCAAGACGCCCAGCCGCTGCGCGTCGAGCGGGGTGAAATCGTCTTCGACCGGATTCGCTTCCACTACGGCAAGGGCAGCGGCGTCATAGACGAGTTGTCACTTGCTATTCAATCGGGGGAAAAGATCGGCCTAATCGGTCCTTCCGGGGCCGGTAAGTCGACACTCGTCAATTTGCTGCTGCGTTTCTTCGAGCTGGAAGGCGGTGCGATCCGCATCGATGGCCAGAACATCGCCGAGGTAACTCAGGAGAGCCTGCGCGCGCAGATCGGCATGGTCACCCAGGACACCTCGCTGCTACACCGCTCGGTACGCGACAACCTGCTTTACGGACGCCCCGATGCCACCGACGAGATGGCCTGGAAAGCCGCCCGCGGGGCTCATGTCGCGGACTTCATCGAGTCGCTGCGCGACATTCAGGGCCGAGGCGGCTTCGAAGCGCATGTCGGTGAGCGGGGCGTGAAACTCTCCGGCGGCCAACGCCAACGCCTCGCCATCGCGCGCGTCATGCTCAAGGATGCGCCGATCCTGATTCTCGACGAGGCCACCTCGGCACTCGACTCCGATGTCGAAGCCGCCATCCAGGAGAACCTCGACCGGCTGATGACAGGCAAGACGGTGATCGCCATCGCCCACCGGCTCTCCACCATCGCCGCCATGGACCGCCTGGTGGTCATGGAAGGTGGGCACATCGTCGAGCAGGGCAGCCACGCAGAATTGATCCGCCACAATGGCCTCTATGCGCGCCTGTGGCGACGTCAGTCCGGCGGCTTTCTGGAAAGCGAGGTGGCGACGACCGAGACGCCCTGAGCCCTCTCGCTAGCCCTTCGACGATGGTATGCCCGCGACGCCGTCGAGCGCCGAGTCGCTGTTGCCAGCCCCGGGAATGACGCTAAACGAGCCATCGGTTTCCAACACCACCGCATGCACCGCTTCGACATCGGCGATGCCGTTCTCCCGGATGGCCGCCAAAACCTCGGCTTCGACCACGCGCTCCTGCGCCATCGTCTCTTCGCGGAATTGTCCCTGGAAGAACAATAACGTCGGCTGCGACTTGACCAGATTCTTGACCCATGAAGAGCGCACCGAGGAGAACGTGATGACGAATTGCAGCGCCACGATCAGTATGAAAGCCGTGATGCTTTGCGCCAGCGAGACCTCGGTCGAGACCAGCGCCGTCGACAGCGTCGACCCCAGGGCTATGGTGACCACGAAATCGAAGGCGTTCCACTTCGACAGCGTGCGCTTGCCGGATAGTCGAATGATGACGATCAGAACCAGGTAGCTGATAACGCCGATGATGAGCGTGTGCACGACCGGATGCATGGGGAGCTCCTCGGAAAGGACTGGGAAATGAGCCTGTCAGCGTAGGCGGTCCATCCTGCGCCGGCCATCCCTCTCCGATTTCTAGGCTGTCTTTTTGCTTTTGAATACGTCCACACGGTCTGTGAAACGTAAAACAAAGCAGCCAGCACCTTGCTTATCGGGCCCGACACCCAGCGAAGGAAGTTGACATCGAATAGCGGATGTTATTTTAATAGCACATCACTGTGACTCTAATAACAAAACGACCCGCCACATGCGGGCATATGCCGTTCCCTGTATAACAATCCACAATCGAATGTCATCAGGATGCTGATATGACCGCTATCATGAGCCTGGTAGGGATGGCGACGCTGATCCTTATCGCTGTGCTGTTTTCCTCCAATCGCAAGTCGATTCGCTTCCGTACGGTCGGCGGCGCCTTCGCCATTCAAGCTGCCATCGGCGCCTTCGTCCTCTACACTCCTTTCGGGCAGGCCGTTCTCGAGACGATATCCGAGGGCGTCAGCCAGGTCATCGTGTATGCCGACGATGGCATCAACTTCCTGTTCGGCGATCTAGCCAATCCGGAAAGCGTGGGCTTTGTCTTCGCTTTCAAGGTCTTGCCGATCATCATCTTCTTCTCGTCATTGATCGCCGTGCTTTACCACCTGAAGATCATGCAGTGGGTCATCCGCCTGTTGGGTGGCGCACTCCAGCGCGTGCTGGGCACGTCACGCACCGAGTCGATGTCGGCCACGGCGAATATCTTCGTGGGGCAAACCGAGGCACCGCTGGTGGTGCGCCCCTTCATCGCCTCGATGACACGCTCGGAACTGTTCGCGGTGATGTGTGGGGGCTTGGCCTCGGTGGCGGGTTCGGTGCTCGCCGGTTACGCGAGTCTGGGCATTCCCATGGAATACCTGATCGCGGCCTCCTTCATGGCCGCGCCTGGCGGGCTGCTCTTCGCCAAACTGTTGATGCCGGAAACCGAAACGCCCAATGACAGTATTTCGCAGGCCGAAGAGAAGATTGAAGAAGACGACAAACCTGCCAACGTACTCGATGCCGCCGCCACCGGCGCCACCTCGGGCATGATGCTGGCGGCCAACGTCGGCGCCATGTTGCTGGCATTCATCGGCTTGATCGCGCTGCTCAACGGTATTCTCGGCGGCGTGGGTGGCTGGTTCGGCATGGAGTCGTTGAGCCTAGAGATGATCCTCGGCTGGCTCTTTGCGCCGCTGGCCTTTCTACTGGGTATTCCATGGAGCGAAGCCACACTGGCCGGCTCGTTCATCGGCCAGAAGATCGTCGTCAACGAATTCGTCGCCTTCATCAACCTGGCACCGTATATCTCCGGCGATACCGTCGTGGCCGCCACCGGCGAGGCCATGTCCAAGCACACCGCTGCCGTGCTGTCCTTCGCGCTATGCGGTTTCGCCAACCTCTCCTCGATCGCCATTTTGCTTGGCGGGCTCGGTCTCATGGCGCCCAGCCGGCGCCAGGAAATCGCCCGCTACGGCCTCAAGGCCGTGCTCGCCGGCACACTCTCCAACCTGATGTCGGCCACCATCGCAGGCTTCTTCATCAGCTTGGCATAACCGCCAGCGGAGACCTCGCGACAAGACGAGGCAAACGTGGACCGCGATACATCAGCGGGCCTGGAAGGTACTTCGACTGCAACGTAACAACATAAAGATGGGAACAGTAACCATGACAATGAAGACAATAAGCAAGTGGGTTGGGGCCTCGTGCTTGGCCACGACGGTCTGCACTACTCCGGCCATGGCGGCGGATTATTCGGAGGGGATTCACGAAGATGACAACCTCTGGTTGACCTTCAACCTGATGCACAGCGAGGACAACCGCCTGCCGTTTCGTAACGCTCAGGATACCTACGTGGAAATGGAATTCGGCGGACGCTCTGGCATCGTCGATCTTTACGGGTATGTCGATATGTTCGATGCTCTCGACGACAGCAGCGACGATCAGAACGGCGGCGATAACATGTTCATCAAGCTCGCGCCGCGCTTCTCGCTGGACGCCATGAGCGGTCGCGATCTCTCCGTGGGCCCGGTCAAGGAATGGTACATCGCCACCGTGACCAACATCGGTGACAACGGCCCCAGCGGTGGCTTATGGGAGCATTACGTGGGCCTCGGTTCGGACGTCGAAGTGCCCTGGTTCGGCGAGATCGGCCTCAACCTCACCGCACGCTACGTGCGCGAGAACTATGGCGGGCCGGATGAGAGTTCCTGGGATGGCTTCATGGCTTCCACCGACTGGTTCAAACCATTCTACACCTTCGGCAATGGCAACTTCCTCGCCTACCAAGGGTATCTGGACTACAAGTTCGGCGCGGATACCGTGGCTGAACAACCGGGGCGCAGCAGCAACAGTCTGGAGTGGTTCAACGGCCTTTACTATCATACCGACCGCTTCGCCATCGGCTATGGCCTAAAGATCTACAACAACATGGCCTTCTACCGCGATGACACCGATGCCTCCGGCGTCCGCCAGGACACCTCCGGCCCGGGCCATTACTTCAGCATCAACTACAAGTTCTGACCCGCTTGCGTGTCCGCCGACGAGCGGGCACGCGCCTCCTACCAACACTGCCCCAGCACGCGCCGAGCGTGTGACCATTCCTGCAACGACCAGTCGGCATCACAGGGTTCACGCTTACCAGCCAGCGGGCGCGCCCAGATAGCGATTATTGTCGGACAGTGTCTCCAACCAGCTCTTGTCATCCTGCGTTGACGCAGAGGACGGTGTGGCAGTCTGCTCGTCGTCATTGATGGCACGCTGACTGTCGGCCATGGCGACGCTCATGCCGGAATAGCGGAAAGCATCGTTATCGAAGGTTCGTGACGCCGAGGCATCCGCCGCTTGCGAGCTCACTTGAAGCGACTCATGATTGACGGCGGCAGCTTGCTGCGAGGCGGTGCTTGCTTGGGCAACCAGCGGTGTGGCGGCGATAAGCAATGCGGTAACGGCTAATGCGCGTTTCATATGAAAACCTCTTGTATGTGGTGTACAAGACGCATTCTATTAGCCCGCTAAACATTAACCAACTAAAGTCGTGCTATCGCCTCCATAGTTCCTCTCTATCAGCTAGATAGAGACAGGGTTAACACGCCGACGCCTGCTCCCTCAGCGCTTCAGTTCAACAGCTTGAGTCCCAGCACGCCGATCACGATCAACGCAGTGAAGGCGATCCGCAACGGATGACGCGACTCGCCCCAGCACAGCATGCCCAGCAGAGTGGCACATACAGTGCCGATACCCGTGAACACGGCATAGGCAACGCCCAGGTCGATGCCGCGCATGGCCAGTGCCAGAAAGCCGAGCGCCGTGCCGAATCCCAGCGTCATGAGCACACCGCCGGCCAGCGCTCGCCCCTGGCTGACGCGGGCAAACCCCACCACGCCGAGCACCTCAAAAACCCCCGCTCCGAGTAACGCCAACCAATGCCACGTCATGAAGACACTCCTTCGCGCTGGCGATCAGGGTCGTGAGACACCCGACCGGCCGTGGGCTCGCCGGCAAACTGTTGCAAGCCGATGACACCGATCAGGATCAGACCGATACACGCCAGCGATGACCACGAGAAATGCGTGCCGAACAGCCAAGCATCGGCCGCTACCGTGCCCGCCGCACCGAGCCCCACGAAGACCGTGTACACGGTACTCGCCGGCAAGAAACGCACAGCTTGCACCGCCAGCAGCAAGCTCAACGTCGCCATGACCAATGTCGCCACCCAGCCGCCGGGGCCATCGGCGAGTTTCAAGCCGGTCGCCCAACCGACCTCGGCCACCGCCGCCAGCGGTAGAATCAGCCAACGCATTGCCATCATGCCCTCCTCGATCACCTGCGCGTCGCGCTTTTTACAACAGTGCTTATCACGCCAGAAGCGCTTAAACTAACTAACGGTCGTTAGTATAGAGTTGACGACACGACTTGGCAATCATGCGCACAAGCCGCGATCATGAGCAGATTCACGCAGGCCTAGGGACGTTCAGTGCATACCCGCGACAAACTCAAACACACCGGTCTCGCCCTATTCGCCCAGCATGGCTACGAAGGCACCTCACTTGCGCAAATCGCCGCCGAGATCGGCATCAAGAAGCCGTCGATCTACAATCATTTTCCCAACAAGGCGGCGCTGTTCCTGGCGATCTTCGAAGAGGTCGAAAGCGGCATCGTCGCGCTTATCGACGATAGCCTGACACGCTCCCACGACTTGCCCACGCGTGAACGCCTCGAGCGGCTCATCCGCGCGTGCGCCACCTTCATCCGCCGCGAGCACCAGGGCGTGTTCTACAAGCGCTACCTGCTCTTTCCGCCGACGGACGTAGCCTCCCAGGTCGCCTCCATTTCGAATGACAACGAGCGGCGCATCAACGCCCACCTGCATGCACTCTTCGAGGACGGCCGCCAAGCTGGCGAGCTGCGCGCGCTGCCCGAGGCGCAGTTCATCGCCGCCTTCTACTGTCTGATGGATGGTCTGTTCGCCGAGAATTTCTACTACGACGCCGATACCTTCGAACGACGTCTGGAGGGGGCCTGGGCCGTCTTTTGGGCAGGAGTGGAAGCCTGAGCGGTTGTGTCAGGAGGACGAGGGCCAGGCCCGCGCCGCCATGCGACGGATAAAAGCCGCCGTGACATCGGGCCGCATGATGGGCAGCATGTGCCCCGCCTCGGGCTCCACATGCACGAGCATATCGGGACACGAACGCTGTAGCGCCTCGATATGCAGCGCTGGCTCGAGAATCCCGTCGTGCGCCCCGAAGATGACACCCAGTGGCACGCCCAGCGTCACATAGCGAGATACCTGCCGGGGCAATTCGTGCTCGAGCATGGCCAGGTCGGTGGAAGCCGCATGGAAGGCCTGGGGACGCAACGCCAGGAGGCCACCGCCACGAGTGGCGTAATCCGCTGGTACCGCCTCCGGTGCGAACACCTGCGCCAACGCCTGCCGAGAGGTCACCCGCGTCAGGGGAATGGCGAGCGTCTCGGCCATCCAGCGCCGCCGGCGTGGCGAGCGAATCGCCAGCAACCGCATCGCCGGTGGCACATCCGACACCTGCGCCACTAACGGCGCGAGCAGTGCCAGCCCCGCAACCTCCTGGGGATACTCCAGCGCCAGCGTCAGAGCTACCGCGCCGCCCATCGAGTGCCCCACCACGAGCGGGCGTTCGACACCCAAGGCCCGCCAAGCCTCGTGCAGGGCGCGCGCCTGGCAAGGCAAGCGGGCACGCTCATTGTCAGTAACATCGGAATACCCCGACCCCGGCCGATCGATGGCAATGACGCGGAAATCATTGCTCAGTGCCTCGATCAAGGCGTAGGTAAAGTGCTGGAGCTGGCCACCCAAGCCATGGATCATTATCAACGGTGGCCCCTGGCCAACATCGACGTAATGCAGGCGCCCGCCGGAGGTATCGATGAAGCCGCCGCGCGGCGGCAATCGCGCTTCGGCGTCGCGGGCCAGGGCATGTGTCATGTGCCGCAGCCCCAGAAGACAGGCCACGGCAAGCAGTACACTAAAAATCAGTACACCGAAAAGCACAGCCCAGCCCGCGATCAGCATCGTACGTCCCCGGCGGCGCGACTCATGACTTGGTCTCCGGCTTGCGAAAGGCCTGATAACAATGCTGATTGCGTTCCAGGGCGATCACGCTGTGCTGATCGAGGCCCGGGATCGTATCGGGATGCAGCGCCTCGAGCGCCATCACGGCCTCCGGAGGCACGGCATTGTAAGGCGGGATATCATTCCAGCCCAGCAGGAGATGGCCCCCCGGGCGCAGGCATGTCGCCGCCGCCGAAAACGCGGCTTCGATGTCATCGGGCGCGTTGAGCCCCCAGCCCAGCACGCCGTTGCAGATCACGGCGTCCAGGCTGGCGGGGGCGAAGTGCCGCTCCAGGGCGGTCATATCGGCGACCACGTGGCGCCGGCCCCCGAAGGGTGATTTGGCGGGATCGACATCCAGCGTCGAGACACGTGCCCGGGTGAAGAATTCGGGGTAGTCGCGCGTGTACCAGGCGCACCCCACCAGCAACACATGACCAGCGCCGACACCCGCCGCCAGCGAGGGCAGAATGACGCCCTCGAGCAACTGACGGTCACCATAGCGATATCCCACTCGCCATCCCAGCGCATCCAGTGCGCTCAGCAGGTGCGCCACGGCGCGATAGGTCTTCAGTCTCGCTGGCATCCGCGTCTCCTAGTATCGCGCCACGCGGGCGCTAGCGCCTTTCAGCGTTGCCGACCCACGGGGCAACTGTCAACGCAACCGCCGCTCACTGGCAGACACAACCAGAAAGCGTTGACGGCCGTGTCGCTTTCGCACCAGGTCTCCCCGCCATGCAATTGCGCCACGGAACGCACGATGGCCAGTCCCAGACCACCGGTGCCCACCGACTGAGATCGCGCCGGATCGCTGCGATAGAAGCGCTCGAAGAGCCGCGCCTGCTCCGCGTCGGGAATCAGTTCCCCGTGATTGATCACCCCGAGGTGCCAGCCCCCAGCCTCTCGCCGCGACACCAGACGGATCTCGGTGCCGCTGCGTCCATGGCGCAGCGCGTTATCGATGAGGTTGGCGAGCGCTCGGCGCAGCAGATCGAGATTGGCCGTCATCCGACCCTCCATATCACTAACCAGCTCGCGACCGTCTTCGTCGGCCATGCCCTCGAAGTAGTCGCAGAGCTGGTCGGCGAGGCCTCGCAGATCGACCGTTTCACGGGGCAACGTCCTCGAGGACTGCTCGGTGCGCGCCAGGAACAGCATGGTCTCTATCATGCGCGACAGCCGCTCGTACTCTTCGACGTGAGAGCCCAGCAGCTGGCGGTATTCCACCCCCGTGCGCTCCCGCTGCAGGGCCTGCTGAGTCGCCCCCAGCAGGTTACCCAAGGGCGTACGCATCTCGTGGGCGAGATCCTCGGAAAAGCGTGACAGCTGGGCGAACCCTTCTTCCAGACGCGCCAGCATCTGGTTGAGCGCGCGGCTCAGATCGCGGAGCTCCGTCGTCTCGTCGTTCGCCTCCAGGCGCCAATGCAGATGCGCTACATCGATCGTGCGCGACCGCGTGGCCAGCCTTCTCACCGGACGCAGGCCACGCCGTACGACGACCCAGCCCAACCCACAGGCCAGCACCGCACCCGCCCCCATGGCGAGCCACAGCCGCAACCTATAGGCGGCCAGCATTCGCTCGCGCTCATCGAGCGTCTTGCCGGCCACCAGGGTCAGGCGACGCCCGTCATGCTCGAAGCTGCGCCAGGCCAGGCGTGTCGACTCGACGGCGGGATGTTCCCCGAGTCGTCCCTCCGGAGCCGGCGGTAGCTCGGGCACCGGCAGGCCCAGCGGATTGACCTCTATCAGCGGCACGCCGTGCGCGTCGAGCATCCACAGCAGGCTCTCGCGATTGCCCAACATGTTGGCATAGAGCAGCGGCCGGCGACGCAGCGCTGCGATGCTCTCGCCGTCGTCCAGAAGCGCTTCCATGCGCTCGAGGCGACCCTGCAGCATCTGATCGTCACGCCAGGCGATCTGTTGGCCCAGAGCATGGTAGAGATAGGCCCCGAGGCCACCGAGCAGCCCCAGGGTCACCAGGGCGAACAGCAGCGACAGGCGCATCGATAGAGAGGCCGGCGCGCGCATCAATCGCGGCCCTCCAGCACGTAGCCCATGCCGCGTTCGGTGTGAATCAACCGACGCGTGAAGGGGTCGTCCACCTTGGCCCGCAGTCGCCGCACGGCAACCTCCACCACATTGGTATCGCTATCGAAGTTCATGCCCCAAACCTCGGAGGCGATCAAGGTCCGCGACAGTACCTCGCCCTCGCGCTCGAGCAGCAGTTGCAGCAGCGCGAACTCCTTATTGGTCAGCGCAAGCCGCGTCTCGCCCCGTGTGACCCGACGTTTCAGCACGTCCATGTGCAGATCGGCCACCTGGAAGCGCTCCCGCTCCCGCAGCGGACCGCGGCGCAGCAGCGTCCTCACCCGGGCCAGCAGTTCGACGAAAGAAAAGGGTTTGACGAGATAATCGTCAGCGCCCAGCTCCAACCCCTTGACCCGGTATTCCACGGCATCCCGGGCGGTCAGGAACAACACCGGCACTTGGCTATGGCGCCGGATCAGCCGCAGCAGTTCCCAGCCATCGAGCCCCGGCAGCATGACGTCGAGGATGATCAGCTCGAAGTCGGCCTCCTCGATCAGGTGCCGACCGTCCAGCCCGTCCCGGGCGACCTCGACCCGATACCCGGCCTCGCCCAGTCCCCTGGCCAGGTAGTCGGCGGTCTTGCTTTCGTCATCCACCAGCAGGATACGCATGCAACATGTCTCTCGATAAATGACCGATAAATGGCCGATAAATGACCGATAAATGACCGATAAATGACGCCACAGGCTAGCCCGTCGCGCGCGGACTGCCCATTACAAAGTCGTAATCCTGCCGTCAGGCCGGCGACGGCAAGACACTGCCAGGATGAAACCTCCATCACGACAGGAGATCTTCCCATGCGCGTATCCCGAACGCTGGTCGCCGCCCTCGGCCTTTGCGGTGCCGTCCCGGCGTTGGCTGCCGACAACCCGCTGAGCGTGCACGTGCTCGACATCCAGTCCGGCCAGCCGTCGCCAGGGGTCGAGGTCCAGCTCGAGAAGCGCACCGAGAGCGGCTGGGAGTCTCTGGCCACCGGCATCACGGCCGAGTCCGGCCGCATCTCGGCGCTCTATCCCGACGAACGAGACTTCACTACGGGTGTCTACCGCGTGACTTTCGAGACCGGTGACTGGTTCGCCGAGCACGATACCCAAACCTTCTTTCCCGAGATTCCGGTACCTTTCGAGGTGACCGACACCTCACAGCACTACCATATCCCGCTGCTGCTGAGCCCCTACGGTTACTCCACCTACCGCGGCAGCTGAACCGCGCCGGTCGTCCGCCGTAAGCAAGAAGCCCCCGGCCTTGGCCGAGGGCTTCTCTGCGTCATGGACGAAGACCGCTACGAGGTCAGGCATTCGCCTCGCGGGACTTCTTGATCAGGTCGTAGGCGTTGGAGATTTCCTGGGTTCGGGTCTCGGCCATTTCGCGCATGCTTTCGGGCAGCCCCTTGCCGGCGAGCTTGTCCGGGTGATTCTGGCTCATCAGGCGGCGATAGGCGCGCTTGAGCTCGGCATCGCTGACATCGGATTCGACGCCCAGCACCCGATAGGCATCGGTTAGCGCCTGCTGCGATGTCGCGCCGCCGCCCGCCTGCTGCTGACCGCCACGCAACATGGCCTCGATCTGTTCGATCTCGGCCTCGCTGCATCCCAGTCCACGTGCCACGCGCAGCAGCATGTCATGCTCGGCGGGATGCAATTCGCCATCGGCAGCGATGGCCGAGAGCTGGACTTGCAGGAATACCTGCAACAGCGCGCGCTGCCCGCCAGTCACTCGCCGCACCGTGGCCAGTTCGGCGTCGAGGTCGAAGTCATCGGCCTTGCCGCGTTCGAAGGCCGCTTTCGCGCTTTCGCGCTGCGCCTCACTCAGACGCAAGCGCTCGAAAAGCGCTTCGACGACACGCAGCTCGTCGCCGCTGACATGACCGTCCGCCTTGCAGACGCATCCCATGACCGCGAACGTCGAGTCGAGGAACTGCCCCTGCATTTGCGACAGCTTGGAGACGACCACACGGCGTACCAGACGCCGCGCGACCCAATACCCCAAAAAGGCACCGATAATCAGTCCCGGTAATTTACCGAACATGAAGCCGAGCCCGGCCCCAATCAAAATGGCGATCAGCATGAAGTTTCCGTCTTGTCGCTAAGTGTTAGTCATTATGGTGTGGTGCGTCCCAGCGCCGGCGCACCGCAGCCTCGATGCCTTCGGCGTCGAGACCGCATGCCGTCAGCAATTCGGCGGGCTTGCCATGCTCGACGAAGTCATCCGGCAGGCCGAGATTCAATACCTCGACCTGGACACCCTCGGCGGCCAGGAGTTCATTCACGCCACTCCCCGCACCGCCGGCGACAACATTCTCTTCGAGCGTCACCAGCAGTCGATGTCGGCGCGCCGCCGTGAGTATGGCGTCACGGTCCAGCGGTTTCACGCTGCGCATATTGAGGTGCGTGGCGTCGAGATTTTCGGCAACCTCGGCGGCGGGACCGTTCATGCTGCCGAATGCCAGCAGCGCCACGCCATCCTGCGCGCCGGTACGCCGTGTCTCGGCTTCACCGATGGGCAGCGCCTCGAGACCGGGCGCGAGCACCTTCCCCGGCCCGGTGCCGCGCGGATAGCGTACCGCCGCCGGGCCTTCGTGATGATAAGCGGCACTCAACATGGCGCGGCACTCGGCTTCATCGGCGGGCGCCAGCACCACCATGCCCGGAATGCAGCGCAGGTAGGCGAGATCCAGCGCCCCATGGTGCGTAGGGCCGTCTTCGCCGACCACGCCCGCGCGGTCGATGGCGAAGGTGACGTCGAGTGCCTGCACCGACACGTCGTGGATCAACTGGTCATAGCCGCGCTGCAGAAAGGTCGAGTAGATCGCCACCACGGGCTTCATGCCCTCGCACGCCATGCCCGCCGCCAGCGTCACCGCGTGCTGCTCGGCGATCGCCACGTCGTAGTAACGCTCGGGATACTCGCGCGAGAAGCGAATCAAGTCGGAACCTTCGCGCATCGCCGGCGTGATGCCGATCAAGCGCGTATCTGCCGCCGCCATATCGCAGAGCCACTCGCCGAAGACGTTGCAATACTTGCGTGGTTTGGCCTTGGGCTCGGCCGTAGCCTCGTTGGGCGAACGCGGCTCCACCTTGGGCGGCGGCTCGCTGGCGGTTTTCTCGAGCTTGGTGATGGCATGGTAGCCGATGGGGTCGGCCTCGGCGGGGCGAAAGCCGCGTCCCTTGCAGGTCTTGATATGCAGGAACTGCGGCCCCTCGAGGTTCGCCATGCTGCCGAGCGCCTGCACCAGGCTCGGCAAGTCATGGCCGTCGATGGGGCCGATGTAGTTGAAGCCCATTTCCTCGAACAGCGTCGCCGGACTGACCATGCCCTTGACGTGCTCTTCGGTACGGCGCGCCAGTTGCAACGCGCCCGGTAGATGCGAAAGTACGCGTTTGCTGTTCTCGCGCATCACCGTGTAGGGCTTGCTGACCAGGATGCGTGCCAGGTAACTGGCCATGCCGCCGACGTTCTCGGAGATCGACATCTCATTGTCGTTGAGAATCACCAGCATATTGGCATCGACATGCCCAGCATGCGCCAGCGCTTCGAACGACATACCGGCACTCAAGGCACCATCGCCGATGACCGCGCAGACGCGGCGCTTCTCACCTTTGGTTCGCGCCGCCAGGGCCATGCCCAGCGCCGCCGAGATCGAGGTGCTCGAATGGCCGACACCGAAGGTGTCGTAGGGTGACTCGTCGCGCTTGGGAAACGCCGCCAGCCCACCGAACTGGCGGATGGTCGACATCTGCTCGCGGCGCCCGGTGAGGATCTTGTGGGGATAGGCCTGATGGCCGACATCCCAGACCAGGCGATCATGCGGTGTGTCGAAAATATGGTGCAAGGCAACGGTCAACTCGACCACGCCCAGCCCCGCGCCGAAGTGGCCGCCGGTACAGCCGACACTATAGAGCAGGTAAGCACGCAACTCGTCGGCCAGTTCGCGCAACTGTGCCGCATTGAAATCGTGTAACGCCGCAGGAGACTCGAGAGTATCGAGCAATGGCGTGGCCGGACGTTCGGCAGGAATCTCGTCGAACAGCTTCATAAGCGTTGTCTACAACCGATCAGTGATCGCGGTCGATCATATGGCGGGCCAAGTCGGCCAGAGGAAAGGCTCGCTCGCCCAGGGGCGCCAGAGCGTCCAGCGCCTCATCGAGCAGGCCGTGCGCCTTGGCACGGGCGCCTTCCAGGCCGAGCAAAGCCGGATAAGTGGGTTTGGCACGCGCCGCGTCGGCGCCGGTGGCCTTGCCCAGGGTCGCAGCGTCGCCAGTGACATCGAGGATGTCATCCTGAATCTGGAACGCCAAACCGATGGCGGCGGCGTAGGCATCCAGCGCCGCCACACGCGGGTCGTCTTCGTCGACGGCCGTCAGGGCACCGAGCCGCACGGCGGCACGAATCAGCGCACCGGTCTTGTAACGATGCATGGTCGCCAGAGCATCGACATCCAGTTGACCGCCCACCGCGCAAAGATCCAGCGCCTGCCCGGCAGCCATGCCGTTACGTCCCGAGGCGTGGGCCAGCACTCCTACCATTGCCCCGAGGCGCGGCGGACGCGCCTCGGCGAGCACTTCGAAGGCCAGCGTTTGCAGCGCGTCGCCGGTCAGGATGGCCATCGCCTCGTTATAGACACGATGCACGGTAGGGCGACCACGACGCATGTCGTCGTCGTCCATGGCGGGCAAGTCATCGTGGATCAGCGAGTAAGCGTGGATCAGCTCGATGGCGGCTGCGGGGGCATCCAGTGCGGTGTCCTCAGCACCCAACGCACGTCCAGCGGCATACACCAGCACCGGGCGCAGGCGCTTGCCACCGCCTAGTACGCCGTAACGCATGGCGGCATCGAGCTCGCCGGCGACCGGTGTGGCACGCTCGAAGACCTGCGCCAACACTTGCTCAGTACGCGCCCGCGCCGTCGTGATGATGTCGCGCTCGGCCAGGGGTTCAACGCTCACCATCGGCCTCCCCTGCATCGAAGGGCATCTCGTGGAAGCTGCCGTCAGGCTGCTCCAACAACGCCTTGACGCGCAACTCAGCGTTTTCCAAGCGTTGCTGGGCGTCGCGGGTCAGGTGCACGCCGCGCTCGAACGCCACCAATGACGCTTCCAGAGACAGTTCGCCCGACTCCAGCTGAGCGACCAGCGATTCCAGACGCGCCAACGTCGCCGCGAAATCCTCCGGGGCGGCGTCCTGAACATCCGTTCCGTCGGGCTGGTCGACATCGCCAACCGATGCATCCTTTTCCACCATGGCGCTTCTCGCTCATCCGTGCGGACCGATGCCACGGCCCGGCTTGCCAAGAGTTGGCCCCACAGTATACACCCAAGCCCCGGGGACGCGTCTGCCCCGGCGTGGCCGGCAAGCGTTGCCGATGCAAACGCGTTCATGCGCAAGGTGCATCAAATTCATCCTCAAACAGGCCGCCTATGCTACGATATGGCCCCTGTCGCTGGGCGGCCTCCTCCCCCTTTTCTTGCCTCGGGGTCTCGGATCGCCCGCTTGGACAGGCCACCACCATACCGATAGATAAACGTCGCATCAGTCGACGAAAGGGTTGAACCGACAATGGCCAAGACGTCTCTGGACAAGAGCAAGATCAAGATTCTGCTGCTCGAGGGCATTCATCAGTCCGCCGTGGACAACCTCCTGAATGCCGGTTACACCAACATCGAAACGCTCTCCACTTCCTTGTCCGAGGACGAGCTGGTCGAGAAGATCCGTGACGTTCACTTCATCGGCCTGCGCTCGCGCACACAGCTCACCGAGCGCGTGTTCGCCGCCGCCGAGCGGCTCACCGCCGTGGGCTGCTTCTGCATCGGCACCAACCAGGTCGATCTCAATGCAGCCCTCGAACGTGGCATTCCGGTCTTCAACGCGCCGTATTCCAACACCCGTTCGGTGGCCGAGCTGGTCCTCGCCGAAGCCATCATGCTGCTGCGCGGCATCCCCGAGAAATCCACCCGTGCCCACCAGGGCGGTTGGTTGAAGTCGGCCAAGAATTCTCATGAAGCGCGCGGCAAGACGCTGGGGATCGTCGGCTACGGCAGCATCGGCGCCCAGCTCTCGGTGCTCGCCGAATCGCTGGGCTTCGATGTCCTCTATTACGACGTGATCACCAAGCTGGCGATGGGCAACGCGCGTCAGGTGGGCTCGCTCGAGGAGTTGCTGGCGCGTGCCGACATCGTCAGCCTGCACGTGCCTGATGTGCCGTCCACACGCTGGATGATCGGTCGCGACCAGTTGGCGCTGATGAAGCAGAGCGCCATCTTCATCAACGCCTCGCGCGGCACCGTGGTGGATATCGAGGCGCTGGCTGAAGTGCTCGAGAGCGGCAAGCTGCTCGGCGCAGCCATCGATGTCTTCCCCGTCGAGCCCAAGGGCACCCACGATGAATTCGTCTCCCCATTGCGCGGCAAGGACAACGTTATCCTCACCCCGCACATCGGCGGCTCGACGCTGGAGGCCCAGGAGAACATCGGCATCGAGGTTTCCGAGAAGCTGATCACCTACTCCGACAACGGCACCACCATCACCTCGGTCAACTTTCCCGAGGTCGCGCTGCCCGCCCATCCGGACAAGCACCGCCTGTTGCACATCCACAAGAACGTGCCGGGCGTGATGTCCGAGATCAACAAGGTGCTCGGCGACGAAGGCATCAATATCTCGGCTCAGTACCTGCAGACCAACAGCGGCGTCGGCTACGTGGTCATCGATGTCGACAAGGCCTATGGCCCCCAGGCGCTAGAAGCGCTCAAGCGTGTCAACCACACGCTGCGCCTGCGCGTGCTCTACTCCGAGAGCAACTTCGAAGCGTAACGCCACGGCGCACTGACCGGCCCAACGCAAACGGCCCCTCCTCGGAGGGGCCGTCGCGTTTGTGGCCTGCTCTAGATCCAACGATTCCCCTATCGCGGCGTCAAGGCGTCTCGTCGGAACGCGACACATCCGCCGGGTTGCTGGCCGGCCCGCTCTGGGGCACGCCCTTCTTGACCTCTCGATGACCGTCGTCATAGGTATTGACCGTGCAGCCGGCGAGTGCCGCCAGCAACAGCGCGGTTCCCACCACCGCAAATAGATAGCGCATACGTTCCCTCACTTTCTGATTATCGATCCACCTGCCCACTGGCCGAAGCGACGCACCAGTGAGCGAATGACGCGATGCGTTTAGAACGCGACTTCCATACCAGCGTAGACGGTCCGCCCCGAGGCCGGTTCGAAATAGCGATCGTTGTTGGCATTGATGCGCACATTGGCGAAGTGCTCGCGATCGAAGAGATTGCGTATGCCCACGTACCCCTTGAGCAAGGTGTCACCGCCCAGGTGCCAGCCATCACCGACGCGTAAATTGACCAGCCAATAGTCATCGACGTCTACGTCATTGGCGTCATCCGCCACCATGTCGCCGATGTATTGCGTCTCGAGCGTCGCGAAACGCTCGTCGAGGCCCTGCCAGGAAAGCTGGTTCATCCACGTCTGCTCTGGCAAGCCGGGAATGCGATTGCCGCCATAATTACCCTCTTGCGTGTCGTACTCATCAAACTCGTACTTGGCCAGCGTCAAGGCGCTGTCGAGGCGCCAGCTCGGCGTCATCTGCCAGCCCAGCGCCAGCTCGACGCCATCGCGCGAGGAGTCTCCGGCGTTGCGGTAGAAGTCCCGACCCTCCTCGTTGTAAGGCACCAGCTCGTCACGCACACGTACCGAGAACAGCGCCAGATCGTAATCCACGCCATTGTTGAAATTGCCGCGTAGTCCGATTTCGCGATTCCACGCCTTCTGCGGCTCAACGGCCGGATTGAAACCGCCCACGCCACTGGGGTTGGCGAATTCAGAGAACGTCGGTGTCTCGAACGACGTCCCGGTGGTCACGTAGACCTGATGCGTCGGCAGGTAACGATAACTCAAGCCCGCCGAACCGCTCCACTCACGGAAGGTACGGTCGCCGCCTTGGTCACCGTCACTGTCGAAGTCATCGTCGATATCGAAATCGACGCGGTCATAACGGGTCCCCAGTGACAGCGTCAGCTTGTCAGTGAGATCCAGATCGCCCTGGGCGAAAACACCCACAGAGGTCGCATTCTGAGTCTCGTCGGCGGTTTCACCGCTGATCGTGCCATCGAACTCGACGTTGCGCCGCCAGCGATCGTCCTCCTGACGCGCCACATCGACACCGACCACATAGCGCAGCGGCAGATCACCTAGGAGCAGATCCTGATGATATTCGGCACTGCCACCGTAATAGTCACGCTTGTAGCCAAGAAGACTGTCGCCGGGATAGGGCAGTTGCTGTTCGAAGTCACGCTGCAAATAGAAGCCCTTGACGTATAGCTCCCCCGGCCCGGCGGACAGATCCTCATACTGCAGCCCCAGCACCTGCTGGTCGACGTTCTGGCCTGTATCGTATTCTTTGGTGAAGTCGCCGGCCTGATCGCGGTCGGCGTCGACTTGCTCGCGTGTCAGCCCGCCCGGGTCCTCGGAGCGCGGATTATCCAGCAAGTTGACGATGGCCGTCAGCGCGCGGTCGTTGCCTAGCTCACGACGTACCTTGGCGTTGAGGTGATACTTTTCGACCTGACTCTGATCGCGATAACCGTCGAAATTAAGCGCCGACACGCTCACATGATGCGACCAGGGGCCATTCACGCCGCCATCGCTGAAGCGATATTTCTGGTAGCCGTCACTGCCGATCTCGGCGCCCAGACGTGTCTTCTGATCGTCGCGCCCATCGGCCGTGGTCACGCTGAGAACGCCCCCCGCCGCGTTGCCGTACAGTACTGACGACGGACCGCGAATCACCTCGATGCGCTCGGCACTGTCGAGGTCGATGGCATCGAGCTGTGCCTGTCCATCGGGCAATGTGTAGGGAATGCCGTCGGTCATCACCGTGATTCCGCGCACCCCGAACGGCGCCCGCGCGCCGAAGCCGCGAATCGCTAAGCGCTCGCCCTGGGCGAAGTTGTCACGATTTTGCAGAAACACGCCCGGCACACGCACCAGCGACTCATCGAGACGCACGCGCTGTTGCCCTGCGGCGATATCATCTTGTTCGATCACGGACACTGCGGCGGGCGTGGTGTACAGCTCGCGATCGAGGCGGGGGGCCGTGACTTCCATTACCTCAGGCGCGGAAGATTGGGCGAAGGCAACGCCGGAAACGCCCAGGGCGCCCAGCAACAAGGAGGTATTGAGGTAACGATGCGTCATGGCGATATCGACAGGTCGGGTCTGCCGGATGACGAGGCGCCGCCGGCGGACGGGTTCATTAAACGGGGCAACATATTAGCATATCGCACGCATACCCGCCTTAAGTCTAATCGCCATTTTGTGTTTCTCGGTATAGGGCAAACGCCGAGTTGCGGCGGCATGGATGCGTCTCAGGATAGCATTGCGTAAAATACGCCTCCCTTGGCACTCGCCAACGATTCACCCGGTCCGTCCTTTACGGGGACGATTACCAGGAGACAGACATGACCCAACCGCACGACGCGCCGGCCATCGTGGTCGCGGCGCTTTATCAGTTCGTCACGCTAGATGACTATGAGGCCCTGCGCGAGCCTTTGTTCGAAACGATGCGCGCCCACGATGTGAAGGGCACGCTGCTGCTCGCTCAAGAAGGCATCAACGGCACCGTCTCCGGCACCCGCGAGGGCATCGACGCCTTGCTGGCGTGGCTGCGGGCCGATCCGCGCCTGGCCGCGGTCGCCCATAAGGAATCCTACTGCGACGCGCATCCGTTCTATCGCACCAAGGTCAAGCTCAAGCGCGAGATCGTGACCATGGGCGTGGAAGGCGTCGCCCCTGACCAGCAGGCTGGCACCTATGTCGAGCCCGAGGACTGGAACGACGTCATCGCCGACCCGGAAGTGCTGGTCATCGACACGCGCAACGATTACGAAGTGGAAATCGGCTCGTTCGAGGGCGCCATCGACCCGCAGACTAAGACATTCCGCGAGTTTCCCGACTACGTCAAAGCGCATTACGACCCCGCCAAGCACAAGAAGGTGGCGATGTTCTGCACCGGCGGCATCCGCTGCGAGAAGGCCTCAAGCTTCATGCTCAATGAAGGCTTCGAGGAGGTGTATCACCTCAAGGGGGGGATTCTGAGCTATCTGGAGAAAGTGCCTGAAGAGCAGTCACGCTGGCAGGGCGAATGCTTCGTGTTCGACAACCGCGTGACCGTGCGTCACGACCTCGCCGAAGGCGATTTCGAACAGTGCCACGCCTGTCGCCGGCCGATCTCCGAAGACGATATGGCCTCCGCGAAATACGAACCCGGCGTAAGCTGCCCGCACTGCTGGGATAACCTGCCGGAGAAAACCCGGACCAGCGCCCGCGAGCGTCAACGCCAGATCGAGCTTGCCAAGCAACGCGGCGAACCGCACCCGCTGGGACGCGATCCGCGTCGCGACAAGGCGAGTCACGAAGCGTAACGCCTGCCGTGAACGATGCGCGAGCCAATCTCTGCGTTGGCTCGCGCTGATTCTCCCCCCCCCCTACAGCGTGATGACGACGCCCCCGGCCGCCAGGATCACTACCACCGCCCAGGCCGGTAGCTTCCAGACGCTCAACAGCAGAAAGCCCGTCAATGCCAGGGCAAACTCGGCAGAGCCGACCACCACGCTGGTCCAGACCGGCTGATAGAGCGCAGCGCCCAGGATACCCACCACCGCCGCATTCGCGCCACGCATCAGTGATTGCGCGCGCTCCAGACGCCGGAAGCGGTTCCAGTAAGGCAGCACGGCCACCAGCAGCAAGAGTCCCGGTAAGAAGATCATGATGAGCGCCAACGCCGCGCCGACAAGCGGCACGGACAAAGCCCCCATCTCGGCACCAAGATACGCCGCAAAGGTGAATAGCGGTCCTGGAATCGCCTGGGCGGCGCCATAGCCCGCGAGGAAGCTATCGGGTGTCACCCAGCCTGACTGGACGACTTCGCTTTCCAACAGCGGGAGCACCACATGCCCGCCCCCGAACACCAAGGCGCCGGCGCGGTAGAAGGCGTCGATCATCGACACCACCATGGACGACGACATCCAGGCCAACCAAGGCAGCCCGATCAGTAACGCGGCGAAAAATGCGGCAGCGATCTGGCCGACGCGCCGCGACACCGGGAAATGCAATTCACTCGACACGGGGCCGCCTTGGTCGCGATACACTGAGTCTCCACAAAACAGCATACCGGCCACCGCACCGGTCACGATGGCCGTTACCATCCCCACCGGCCCACCGATCAGCACCACCAATAGAACAGCCGCCAGCGCGATGCCGGCGCGCCGCTGGTCGGGGCAAAGCTTGCGCGCCATACCCCAGACAGCGTGAGCGACGATCGCCACGGCCGCCACCTTGAGCCCATGCAGGATGCCCTCGCTGATCGGGCCATCGAGAACCGCGGCACCTGACGCGAAAAGCACCAGCACGATGGCCGAGGGCAGCGTAAAGGCCGTCCAGGCGGCAGCGGCTCCCCAGCCCCCGCCTCGCAATAGCCCCAAGGCGAAGCCGACCTGGCTGCTGGCCGGACCCGGGAGAAACTGACACAGCGCCACCAGGTCGGCGTAGTCCTCCTCCGACAGCCAACGGCGCCGCGTGACGAATTCGGCACGGAAATAGCCCAGGTGGGCAATCGGCCCACCGAAGGACGTCAGGCCCAGTATCAGAAAGGCGGAAAAGACTTCCTTGAGACGCTCAACGGAATGGCGCGCGTCCGGCATCAGCGAGTCCCCTGGTCGGGCTTTATGAACACAATAAGCGATCACCGTGCATGGCCGTACCGTTGAACACCACCACGGTGTGGATACCTGCTTATAAACTCACCCGCGCGTCCAGCGGGTATTCCTCGCAGTTGTTGCCCTCGCCGGCACGATCCACCACCAGGAACTCGCCTTCCACATCGAGCACCGAGTGAATGGCGTGCCAGGTCCCGGCGCGATAGTTGACGCCCTGGCGACCATCGGTGACAAACGCGTGCACGTCGTCGGGTTCGATACGTTCCCCCGGCGGCGCGACGACGACGATGAAGCGCTCGCCGTGCAACGGCATGAAGGCCTGGCTGCCGAGCGGATGACGCTCCAGCAACGTGAGAGTCAGCGGCAGTGCCACGGGTTGGCTGACGAAAAGGCTGATGATCGGCCGAGCGCCCTCGCCGAGTGTCTCGACCCGCGCCAGGTCGTGATAACGCTGCGTGCGGCCATTATTGATGGGAAAGCTATCGGCATCATGACGCTCGATGACATCGCCGAACGGCGCGAAAGCCTCGTCGGTCAGCGGTTGGGCGGTAAGTTCGAGCATGCGTTCTCCTCAGAGGATATTGTCTCAGCTCAAGCGCAGCTTCATATGCCTATTCACATCCTTGTAGAGCAGATAGCGAAACGGCCCCGGCCCGGCGGCGTAGCAGGATTGCGGACAGAACGCGCGCAGCCACATGTAGTCGCCGGCCTCGACCTCGACCCAATCCTGATTAAGATGGTAGATCGCGCGGCCCTCCAATACGTAGAGGCCATGCTCCATGACGTGAGTCTCATCGAAGGGGATCACCCCACCCGGCTGGAAGGTGACGATATTGACGTGCATGTCGTGGCGCACATCCTGCGGATCGACGAAGCGCGTCGTGGCCCATTTGCCATCGGTGTCCGGCATGGCGATCGGCGCGATGTCGTTCTCGTTGGTGACGAACGCCTCAGGCACGTCCAATCCCTCGACCTGCTCGTAAGCCTTGCGAATCCAGTGGAAGCGCACCGGCGCATCGCTGTCGTTGCGCAATTGCCAGTCGGCGTCCGGTGGCAGAAAGGCGTAACCGCCCGGTGTCATCGCGTGCGCCTGGCCGTCGAGGGTCAACGTCATCTCGCCCTCGACCACGAACAGCACGCCCTCGGCGCCGCTATCCGGCTCCGGTCGTTCGCTGCCGCCACCGGGCGAGACCTCCATGATGTACTGCGAAAACGTCTCGGCGAAGCCGGAAAGCGGCCGCGAAAGTATCCACAACCGCGTCTTTTCCCAATGCGGCAGGAAACTGGTGACGATATCGCTCATCACGCCTTTCGGGATCACCGCATACGCCTCGGTGAACACCGCTCGACCATGAATCAACTGGCTCTGCGGCGGCAACCCGCCATGGGGGGCGTAGTAGGTATTCTGAGATGTATCAGTGTGCTGTGGCATGCCTCGTCTCTCCTTGTTCAAGCCGGATGCTCCGCCGCCCAGTGGCGGGCGATGTCCACACGCCGGGTTATCCACACCCGGTCGTGGGCCTCGAGATGATCGAGGAAGCGCTGCAGCGCGCGGAAGCGCCCGGGGCGACCGATCAGTCGGCAGTGCAGCCCGATCGACAGCATCTTCGGCGTCTCGGCACCTTCTTCATAGAGCACGTCGAAGGCGTCGCGCAGATACTGGAAGAACGGTTCGCCGTGATCGAACCCGGTGGGCGAGGCGAAGCGCATATCGTTGGTATCCAGCGTATAGGGCACGATCAGGTGGCGATGCGTCTGGCCCTGACTGTCCTGAGCATCGGTCCACAACGGCAGGTCGTCGCCGTAGTAGTCACTGTCGTAGAGAAAGCCGCCCTGATCGAGCAGCAGACGCCGCGTATTGGGGCTGTCGCGGCCGGTATACCAGCCCAGCGGTGCCTCGCCGTAGAGCGTTCGGAATATCTCGACGGCGCGCTGCATATGCTCGCGCTCGACGGCTTCCGGCACATTCTGATAGTGAATCCAGCGATAGCCGTGGCAGGCGATCTCGTGGCCGAGTTCCTTGAAGGCATGCGCCGCCTCGGGATGACGTTCCAGCGCCATGGCGACACCGAACACAGTCAGCGGCAGCCCGCGTCGTTCGAACTCGCGCAGCACGCGCCACACCCCCGCCCGCGAGCCGTACTCGTAGATCGACTCCATGCTCAGGTGGCGATCCGGATAGGCGTCGGCGCCGGCGATTTCGGAGAGAAACTGTTCGGAGTGGCTGTCGCCATGCAGCACGCTGTTTTCGCTGCCCTCTTCGTAATTGAGCACGAACTGCACGGCGATGCGCGCCCCACCCGGCCAGTTCGCTTGCGGTGGCGTGCGACCATAGCCAATGAGATCGCGCGGATAAACGGCGGACGGATCGGAGGATGATGCCATGCCCATAAACACTCCCGTTTCTTGTTGTATCACACGATTAGCGTGCGTTGGTGTATACAAAAAATCAATCCATTGGCGGATCACCGGGAATCCCTATCGCGACGTTTTCTCGCCTACAAGATCTCGATTAGCCCGCCGTCAACCGGTGATATAGATTGCCGGTGGCTTAGCGCCTGCTTGGCGCGGCGACGCTCAGGCATTGACTTATTTTGTATTCAATACTAGAAATTTTGTAGACAAAAAAATACCGCGTCCGAGGCTATACCTCGCGCTCAAGGATTTTTATGCGCCTGCACCTCATCAATCCCAACACCAGTACCGGTATGACCACGCGCATCGGTGAATCCGCCAGCCGCATCGCGGCGCCGGGCACGCGGATCGTCGCCACGCAGCCGGAAAGCGGCCCGGTCTCCATCGAGGGGCATTTCGACGAGGCGATCAGCGCGGTGGGCGTGACCGAGGAAATCGCCAAGGGCGAGCGCGAGGGCAGCGACGCCTACATCATCGCCTGCTTCGGCGACCCCGGGCTGATGGCAGCACGCGAGCTGACCCGCGCCCCGGTGCTGGGCATCGCCGAGGCCGGTTTCCATGTGGCCAGCCTGATCAGCACACGCTTCTCGGTGGTCACGACGTTGGGGCGCACCGGAATCATTGCCGAGCATCTGCTGCAAGCCTATGGCTTCACGCATCACTGCCGCCGCGTGCGCGCGGCGGAGATCCCCGTGCTCGACCTGGAAGACGATGGCGATGCGGCGCTCACGCGGGTGATCGAGACCTGCCGACGCGCCCGGGACGAAGACGGCATCGGCGCCATCGTGCTCGGTTGCGGCGGCATGGCCGATTTGCGCGCCACCATCGAGGAGGCGGTGGGCATTCCCATCATCGAAGGCGTCACCGCCGCCGTGAAGCTGGCCGAGGCATTGGTCGGCCTGGGCCTCGGCACCAGCAAGCATGGCGATCTGGATTTTCCGCGCCCCAAGGCGTTCACCGGCCAGTTCGCGCATCTATCACGCTAATGTTAATGCCCGCCTATGGGAGGAGTCGCGTTACTGCATCACACCGATAACCACGATGCCCAACAGATAGAAAAATAGACAAACAGCACGCTACACCACTCGGACGTTCCCATCATCGGGAGCGCACAACAACAAACAGCGGGATCCGGTCCCGCCCGAGGAAAGCGTCATGACAAGCGAATCCACCTCGCCGGACGCGAAAGCGGAAGCGCCTGGTACCGCCCAATCTCCCGGCAAGGCACCGGGGGAAGAATCCCTGGCGCCCCAGCAAACACGCATCATGGGGCGCACGTCCTATCTGCTGGCCTGGTTCGGCGGCTGCGTATCCATCGGCACCTTCGCCATGGGCTCGAGCATCGTCGGCACGCTCAACCTATTGCAGGCGTCACTGGCCATCGCCATCGGCTGCTTCGTGATCGGCGTGGCGCTAGCAATCAACGGTGCGGCCGGCTACAAGTACGGCATTCCCTTCATGGTGCAGGCACGCAGCGCCTTCGGTTTCACCGGCACGCGCCTGCCCGGCCTGGTACGCGCGGTACCGGCCATCGTCTGGTACGGCTTTCAGAGCTGGATCGGTGCCGGCGCGCTCAACGCCGTGTCGGCGACGCTGCTGGGCTTCGACAATCTGGTGTTCTACTTCATCACCTTCCAGTTGTTGCAGATCGCCCTGTCGGTGTTCGGCTTCCAGGGCATCAAGTGGCTGGAGAACATCGGCAGCGGTTTCATTCTGGTCTCGCTGGTGTACATGTTCGTCAGCGTGATCAACAAATACGGCGACGTGCTCGGCGAGCAGCTCATAAACATCGAGGGCACATGGGGGCTGCCGTTCTGGGGCGCGACGATGCTGTTCCTGGGCATCTACAGCACCATGATCCTCAACGCCAGCGACTACTCACGCGAACTCAGGCACGGCACAGGGCCGGGGCTTTTGGCCACCATCTACGCCATGTCGATCCTGCCCTGCACGCTGTTCATGGGCCTGATCGGGCTGATGGTCTCCGGGGCCACCGGCGTCGCCGACCCCATCCAAGTGTTCGCCAATGCCGTCGACAACCCGCCGCTGCTGATCACCACCCTGCTGTTCATCGCCTTCGCCCAGGTCACTACCAACGTGCTCAACAACGTGGTGCCGCCGACCTATGTGCTGATGGATGTGTTCAAGCTGAAGTTCCGCAGCGCCACGGTGATCGTCGGCTTGCTGGCCTTCGCCACCTTCCCCTGGGAACTGGTCAAGGACGGCTCCGCCGCCGGGCTGCAACTGTTCGTGCAGACCTATTCGGCGTTTCTGGGGCCGATCTTCGCGATCATGGCGGTGGACTATTACCTCATCCGCCGACGCACGCTGGATATCGACAAGCTCTATGACACGCGCGGTCCCTATCGCGGCATCAATTACGCCGCCTTCATCGCCACGCTGATCGGGGCGCTGGTGGCGCTCAATGTCTCGGCGATCTCGTGGTACGCAAGCCTCGTGCCCGCCGGTCTGGCGTATTACCTGATGATGCGCTACTGGCCGGCCTGCCAGCGCTTTTGCCAATGACACCGTCATCCACGAACCTGCATCCGACACAGAGCGCCGCCATGAACGATAACGACCTGCGCCTCACGGCGCCCGACGCAAGCCTCTACAACGCCGACCTGGCGCCGCTGCCCTATCACCAGCGACGCTGGGGCGCCTTCGAGATCTTCAATGTCTGGGCCAACGACATCCAGAGCCTGTTCGGCTACACCCTGGCCGCCTCGCTGTTCCTGAGTTACGGCCTCAACGGCTGGGCGGTGATGGCCGCCATCATCCTCGCCGGCCTGGTGGTCATGGTGCTGGTCAACCTGACCGGGCGGCCCAGCGTCAAATACGGCATTCCGTTTCCGGTGGTGGTGCGCGCCAGCCTCGGCGTGCACGGCGCCAATTTACCGGCCATGCTGCGCGCGGTGATCGGTATCTTCTGGTACGGCGTGCAGACCTACTTCGCCTCCACCGCCGTCACGCTCTTGCTAACCGCGCTGGGCATACCGGAGAGCGGCCAGTTCCTGGGGCTATCGAGCGTGGCCTGGCTGGCCTTCGTCATCGTCTGGGTCTTTCAACTGGCAATGTTCTGGGCGGGGATCGAGCGTATCAAACACTTCCTCAACTGGGCGGGACCCTTAGTCTACGCGGTGATGATCGTGTTGATGGGCGTGGTCTGGTGGCAGGCCGGGGAATCGTTACTGCCCGCGGTGGATGACATCTTCAGTGGCAGCAGCGAGGCAACGAGCAGCGCCATCGGCGCCTTCTTCACCGTGCTCGGCACCATGATCGCGTACTTCGCCGCCGTGGTGATCAACTTCGGCGACTTCGCACGCTTCGTGAAGAACGAACGTGCCATGCGGCTCGGCAACTGGCTCGGGCTGCCGCTCAACGTGGCGGTGTTCTCGTTCATCGCGTTGATCATCACCGCCGGGACGCTGGCGCTGTTCGGCGAGGCGCTGACCAATCCTTCGGACATCGTCGAGCGTGTCGACAGCCTGCCGCTGACGATTATCGCCGCACTGACCTTCTTCGCCGCCACGGTGGGCATCAACCTGGTGGCCAACTTCATTCCCCCCGCCTATGACCTCGCCAACCTGTTTCCATCGCGCATCAGCTTCCGCCTCGGCGGGCTGATCACGGCGGTCATCGCCTTCTTCATCGGCGCGTTATGGGTCAGCGTGATCAGCCAGATCGGCATCCCCGGCTTCGTCAACGCCATCGGCGCCGTCATCGCCCCGTTCTACGGCATCATCGTGATCGACTACTACGTCGTCCGCCGTGGCCATCTGGACGTGCAGGCGCTGTTCTCGGCTGCGCCCGGCAGTACTTACTACTACACCAACGGCTGGAACCGTCGCGGCCTAGTGGCCTTCGCCATCGGCGCGCTGTTCTCGCTGGCCTCGGTGTGGATGCCGGCTCTCGCCGCGCTGGCAGGCTTCGCATGGCTACTCGGCGCCGGCCTGGGCGGAGCGTGCTACTACGTGCTGATGCGCGGGCAGGTCTCGACGCCTGCCGAGGGAGCGCGCTGAGCACATACCCCTAACGCGACGGCGCCTGCCCTCTGGGCCGGCGCCGACGCCTAAGTGGAGCACGTTACGCCACCGGTGCGAACAGTAACGCCAGGTCCTCCTCGTCGAACAATGGGCCGTCACTCGTGCGCTCGGCGCCGCCTTCCAGGATCGAGGCCGCGAGATCCGCCTTGCGCGCCTGCAGATCGATAATGCGTTCCTCCACCGTACCGGCGCACACCAGCTTATAAACGAACACTGAGTTCTGCTGACCCATGCGGTGAGCGCGGCCGGCGGCTTGGGCTTCCACCGCAGGATTCCACCAGGGATCGTAGTGAATCACGGTGTCGGCGGCCGTCAGGTTGAGACCGGTACCGCCCGCCTTGAGGCTGATCAAGAACACAGGGATCTCGCCCTGCTGAAACAGCGCCACCCGTTGGGTGCGGATCTTGCCCGGGGTGTCGCCAGTGAGCGTGGTGTAGGCAATGCCATCCTTCTCCAACGTCTGGCCGATCAGACCCAACATCTCGGTGAACTGCGAGAAGACCAGGATGCGCCGGCCCTCTTCGATCAACGTCGGTAGCAGCTCGCGCAGTTGCTCCAGCTTGGCCGAGCGGTTCACCTTTCGGGCACTGTCCAGCTTGACCAGTCGCGGGTCGCAGCACACCTGGCGCAGCTTGAGCAGGGCGTCGAGCATTATGATTCCCGAGCCGGCCAGGCCGCGCTCGGCGATGGCCTGTTGCACTCGTTGGTGCTGGGCCAGGCGCAGGCTCTCGTAGAGTTCGCGCTGTACGCCGGTAAGGGTGATATCCCGACGGCTTTCGACCTTCTCGGGCAACTCGCCCAGCACCTGCTGCTTGGTCCGCCGCAGCATCAGCGGCGCAATGCGCCGCGACAGGTTTTCGCGCAGCGCTACATCGCTTTCCTTCTCGATGGGCGTGCGAAAACGCTGACCGAACCACTGCTGGCTACCCAAGGCCCCCGGTGCCACCGCATCCAGTTGCGCCCACAGCTCGCCCAGGTGGTTCTCGAGCGGCGTACCGGTCATCGCCAAGGCGCGGGAAGCGTTGAGCTCGCGCACCGCGCGGGCAGTCTGGCTGGCGACATTTTTGATTGCCTGGGCCTCATCGAGCACCAGCAGACCGAAGGCAACCTCGCGCAGCATCTCCAGGTCGCGAATAAGCAGCGGGTAGGTGGTGATCGCCAGATCGGCCTCGGGGAGCGCTTCCTCGATCCGGAGGTGACGCTGCGCCTTGTCTCCCTGTAACGCCACAACTTTCAGGCCCGGCGCGAAGCGTTCGGCCTCGGCACACCAGTTGCCCACCAGGCTGGTCGGTGCAATCACCAATGCCGGTCCCTGCAAGGCACCACGCGCACGCTCGTCGAGCAAATGGGCGAGCACCTGCACGGTCTTGCCCAGGCCCATGTCGTCGGCGAGAATGCCGCCGGTATCGAGCTCGGAAAGAAAGCGCAGCCAGGCAATGCCGCGCCCCTGGTAGTCACGCAGTTCACCGACGAAGCCCTGCGGCACCGGCAGGCTGGCGGGCAGCTCACGCAGGCGCCGAGTCAGGGCCTCAACGTTTTCGCGCCCCGCCCAGCGCTCATGCTCGGCAAGTGGCGCCACCCGCTCAACGGCGCTGATCGGCAGCTTGAGCGCCGCCTCGGGATCGGCCTCGTCACCCAGCCAATCGAGAATCGGCGCCATCAGCGCACGCAGCCGAGGCAGCGGCAGCGTCAGGCGGCGCTGCTCATCCAACACCAGCGTCCAACCGGCGTCCTCGAGTTCATCAGCAGCCGGCTCCAGCGGAAAGGCTGGATCCTGCAGCAACCGCCGCAGGATCGGCAGCAGATTTAGTCGCTCGCCCTCTACCTCGATATCCAGCGCCAGATCGAACCAGCCGTTGCCTGCCGGTTCCAGCTCACCATGCCACGCCTCGGGCTCGACGTAGAGCGGCTCCGGCGGGAATGACGGGGCGAATTCGACCAGGCAACCCGCCTCGCGCAGTTTGGCGATCATCTCCCACCAGCCTTCCGGGCCGGCGAGATGGGTGAGCCACTCGGCGTCGCTGGCGGGCGGCGTGTCGGCCACCGGCAGCAGCAGCGACCAGTTGGGTAGGTCCAGATGGCCTGGTATCGCCCCGCTCTCGCGCAACCGCTCGAGGGTGATCATGCCATGCGGCAGCGTGCGCACCAGGGCCAGTTCCACCTCGGGGTCGCGCTTGATGATCAACCGCTGGCCATGGCGAAAGACCTGAGCCGTTTCGCCCTCTTCCGGCGCCACCTCCACGCCCTGGTAATCGAAACTGACCACGGCGGCGCCCACTCGCACTCCACGCGATACAAGGGTACCGACACGATAGCCGAGCTGGCCCTCCGCCACTCGCATGGTGGCCTTGAGCTGCGGCGCCACATCTTCCAGGGTGCGTTCCTCCACCGCCTGCGGGACGGGTAGTTTCTCGGCCAGTGCCGGCGTCTTGTTCAACCGCTCACCCAGCCATTCACTCATCTCCGGTGGCAGCGGCGGCGAATAGCGCAACCGTCGCAACAGCTCGGGCGCCCCCTCCATGCGCCCGAAGGCACCCCGCGGCGGATCGAGATAGCAGAGCTCACGGCCGGCGCGCACTACCACGGCATCATCCGAAAGCATATCGGCAGGGTCGGTATCGGCCTGCAGATACTGGTTGCCCTCGGCATCCGGCACCCAGGTCAGTGTCAGTCGGCCATCGGGGCCGGGCTCGAGCTGCGCCCCGGTCTGATTCTGGTAGAACAACAACGGTGGCGCGTCGCTCGCGAGCAGCGCCCATAGCGCACGGGCCTGGAAGGCATGCGACACCACGCCCCAAAGATGCTGATAACTCCCGCTGCCGATATCAGTCTCGCCATACAGCAGCAGTTCAAGCGCCTCTTCCAACCTAGGGTCCCAACCGCCCTCGGGCGCCGGTTCGAGGCCTGCGCCATGACGTATCTGAATGACCTGCGGTTTCACCCAGGCGTTGCCCCGACGCTGCTTCGAGGGCCGTAACCATACCGGCAGTACCTTGAGGGTCGGCTCCAGTGGGTTAGCCTTGACGTCCAGGAACAGCCCCAAGCGGTACGCTGGCTCGACCCGTTCAACCGACTGAGCGAATTCATCAGGCGCCTCAAGATCGGCCAGCCATGCTTCCCACTGCTGTTCGAGCTGTGTCGTATCATGGCGTTCTGGAACGCCATCCGTTTCGACTTCAACTTCTTGTAGAAAGTTATCGATCACCGCCACCGCGTGCTTACACTGACGCCCCACTGGACAACTGCAGTCACTGACCACCCTCATTTCGGGGTTGCCGGGCTCCACGGCCAGATGGGTGAGATAGGTACGGCGTCCGCTGCCGGCCACCTCGGCGCGCAGTACCAGCAATTGATCCTGCCGTTCCAGTCTCGCGCCTGCGCGCACTCGCCCCTGCCGAGCATAGTCCTCGCCACGCGCCAGAGAGGCTCGGTCGAAGCTCTCCCGCCAGCCGCTGTCAGTCAGCGCATGGTAAAGCGTCAGAGCGAGATCGGTGTCCGACACGGTGGCTCCTCGATGCAGGGATTCAGAGCCGCTATTGGAGCGAACTCACCTTATATTCGCAACCCGATCACAGCGTGGCTCTAATAGCCTCTCGGCATTGACACTGTTCGAGTGCGATATTCGTTTCTCTCGCGACGCTCGGTCGAACCTGGCAACCACTGCCGGTGCTACACTATCGCTGGCATCCACCGCCGCTTTACAAGAGAGCCGAAATGCCCGACCAGACAGCCATTCTGCCGCGCATCGCCGAGCTGGCAGCCCATGACGATGACATCGCCGTGCTATGGCTCTATGGCTCACGCGCCAAGGGCACGGCAACAGAAGAAAGCGATTACGATCTTGCCGTGGCCTTTCGCAACTTCGAGGAAGACGCCCTGGAGCGGCGCCTGCGCCCCGAGCTATTGGCGCAAGCCTGGCAGGAGGCAGTGGCTCTGACGAATGACCAGCTCTCCATCGTCGATATCAACCTGGCGCCGCTGCCCCTCGCCCACGCCGTGATCCGCACTGGCCAGGTCTTGCAAGCCAACGATCGCTTGCGACTGATCCGCGAGGAGAATCGCATCACTTCGATGTGGGAGATCGATCATCAATATCATCAGCAGCACTACGCTTGAACCGATGACTTCGCTTGAATCGACGGCTTGAATCGACGGGAATCATTACGTGGAAACCGAATACATCGACGCCATGCGCGAGCATCTCGCCACCCTCGCCGAGGAGTTGGAGTTATTGCATGAGGCCGCCACAACGCCCGAAGGCTTGAATGCACTGCTCTACCGAGCTGCGGAGCGCAACCTCCAGTTGATTACCGAGGCCTGCATCGGCATCGCCAAGCAACGCTTGAAGTCACTCGGTGTCGTGGTACCCAGCGATGCTCGACAGGTCTTCGCCAAGCTACACGGCCTGGGGCATGACGATAGCGGCACGCCCTGGAAAAAGGTGATTGGCCTGCGTAACGCGCTGGTGCACGACTATCTGAACCTGGATGCCGGAATCGTCGAGCACATCATTCGTCAGCGTGACTACCGGAACCTGCTCAACTTCGCCGCGACACAGCTCTCGGCACCGTAAAGGTGCCGGCCATACTTGGACCTGCAAGATTAAGCACCGTGAGGGCTTACGCCGGGGCGCTGTCGAAGATAGCGTACAGATCCGGCGTTTCTTCGGGGGCTTCGGCGATGGAGAGCGAGGCTTCGATGGCCTTGAGGTGGCGCTGCATGAAGGCGCGGGCGCGCTCGGCGTTGCCGCTTTCCAGATGCCGGATCAGTTCGTCGTGATCGTGGGATTCGCAGCCGAGATGCCCGGTGTTGCCGTAGACGGCGAGGATCAGCGACGAGCGCGAACACAGCCGGCCGACGAACTCGCTGAGCGTGGCGTTGCCCGCCAGCTCGGCCAATTGATTGTGAAAGGCCGCCGAAAGCTTGATCGCTTCGCTCTGCTTGCCGGCCTTGAGCGCCTGGCGCTCTCGATTGGCGCAGTCGCGCAGCGCCTTGAGGTCGCTCTCGGTGACGCGCGAAGCGATCTGCGCCATCAGTTCGCATTCCACCAATTGGCGCGCGGCGAAGACATCGCGTGCCTCCTCGGCGGTGGGCCGGGAAACGCTCGCGCCACGACGTGGCGTCAGAGTGACGAGGTGCTCCAGCGCCAGGCGCTGCAGGATCTTGCGAATGCCGGTGCGGCTCACGCCAAACACCTCCGACAAGGCGTCCTCGCGCAGCCGTGCACCGGGCTGCAGGCGGTGCTCGATGATGGCATCGCTGATCGCGCGGTAGATGACGTCATGACGCTGCGCCCCATCGCCGGCCTTGCCCTCGTTGCGACGCGTGTGCTTGGCAGGATGCGCCCGAGGTAACTCGCTCATTCACGGCTCCCGAATGCGTTTGCGCTGATCATCGCATTGCCGGCCACGGCTCAGCTACCACGGTAGGTGGAATAGCCGAATGGCGATAACAACAGCGGCACATGGTAGTGGGCGTCCGCGTCGTCGATGCCGAAACGTATCGGGATACTATCCAGGAAGCGCGGACCGGAGGCGGCAGCGCCCTCCTGGCGATCGAGATACGCACCGGCCTCGAAGACCAGCTCGTACTCGCCGACACGAAATGCCTCACCTTCGAGAAGCGGACCCTCGCAGCGGCCATCGTCATTGGTCACGAACTCGCCTAGCGTCTGGCGGGCATCGGCATCGAGCCGGTACAGCGTCAGGCGCAGGCCATTGGCGGGACAGCCCCGCGCGGTATCCAGTACGTGCGTGGTGAGATAGCCCATGATGTCTCCTTGCGATCGACATGACTCCAAGGGGCGGGCGACGCGGCAAGATGGACGCCTGCGCCGTTACCCCTTACCCTGATTTTGTATACAACAACTGCGAACAACATAGCATCAGGAGACGCGCATGCGCCAACCCTTGCTCTCGCCGCGCCCCACGACGCTCGACCGCGCAGCCTTCGTGGAAGCATACGGCGGTATTTACGAACATTCACCGTGGATCGCCGAGGCGGTGTGGAACAGCGGCCTCGCGGCCCATCACGACACTCCCGAGGGCCTTGCCGAGGCCATGGCAGCAGTGCTCGACGCGGCGGCGCCCGAGGACCAGCTTGAGGTCATTCGCGCGCATCCCGACCTGGCCGGCAAGGTCGCGTTGGATGGCGGCCTGACCGATGCTTCGACTAACGAGCAGGCCGGCGCGGGGCTCGATCAGTGCTCACCGGAAGAACTCGCCCGCTTCGAGCGTTTGAATGCCGCCTACAAGGCACGTTTCGGTTTTCCCTTCGTCATGGCCGTCAAAGGCTATCATCGCCGCGAGATTCTTGACGCCTTCGAGGCCCGGCTCGCGCATACGCCCGACGAGGAACGCCGTACCGCCATCGTGCAGATCCATCGTATCGCCCGGCTACGCCTGGACGCCCATACCGCCTGAGTTCAGGCGTGCGTCTGCGGTGAGTCGAGGCGTGCGCCTTTGGTGGGCTGGCGAGGCCTTGGAATTCATGGAAGAATTTTCCATGAATGTTCCATGAGAGAGAGCCTGGCGTGACGGAAAGCAAACGCAAGTCGGTCGGACGCCCCGCCGGCAACGGCAAAGCCACCAGCGGCCACAGTCAATCGTTGGTGCGGGGTTTGAGTATTCTCGAAGGGCTCGCCGCCGCGCCCGGCGGGCTAGCACTTTCCGATATTGCCCAGGTCGTGGGCCTGGCACCGTCAACGACACACCGCCTGCTGCAGGCGCTGCATCAGCAGGGCTTCATCGCTCAGGATGCAGAGATGGGTGTGTGGCACATCGACGCCAAGACGTTCCGCGTGGGTAACGCCTTCCTCGAGGCGCGCGATTTTGTCGCCACCGCCCGGCCCTTCCTGCATCAATTGACGGCGGAGACCGAGGAAACCGCCAACCTGGGCATTCGCGATCACGGCATGGCGGTATTCCTCGCGCAGAGCGAGTCACCGCAGATGATGCGCATGATCACGCGGTTGGGATCACGCGCCCCGCTGCATGCCTCGGGCGTCGGCAAGGCGCTGCTCGCCTGGCTGCCGCGCGACGAGGTCGAGCGCATCCTCCACACGCGCGGGCTCGACAAGGTCACGCCCAACACCCTCGACACCCCGGCGCGCCTGCGCGACGCCCTCGGCGAGATCCGCCGTCAGGGCTACGCCTGCGACCGCGAGGAACATGCTATCGGCCTCAACTGCGTGGCGGCGACGCTGCACGACGAAAACGGCCTGCCGCTCGCCGCCATCTCGGTCTCCGGCCCCGCCGCGCGCATTCCCGAGGCGCGCCTTGCCGAACTCGGCGGCCTGGTCAGTCGCGCCGCCCGCGAGATCACGGCAAGGCTGGGCGGGCGGCTGCCGAGCGATGCCGACTGACGAAGCGACCTTGCCGCCGCCCACGGTCAAGGGAAATCGCATACTGTATAATGCCCTCTCTGCAAACCAACAGCGGGAATCGAGAAAATTAGCAAGCAGCGCCAGCGTATTGAACCCGAAACACGCAAGCGGACGATCATTGAAGCGACACTCAAATGTGTGACGCGCTACGGCCATGCCGGTACAACGATGACCCGCGTCGCACGAGAAGCCGGTTCATCGATAGGGCTTGTTAGCCACTACTTCCAATCCAAAGAAGCGCTCATGCTGTCTGCTTATCAAGAGCTGACCGAGCAGCTACGCAGAGAGAGCGACCAACGCGATGCAGCGCTGGAATGCTCAGCGCGTGAAAGACTAACGCTGATGGTTCGCTCAGCCTTCAAAGGCGAGATATTCAACCAGCAGGTTCTGGCCTCTTGGGTAGGCTTCTGGAGTGCCGCCGTAGCAACGCCGAGTCTAGCGAGTCTCAACCGGAAACTTTATGAAGAATACCGGGAGGAGATGCAATCTCTCGTCGAGGCCATTGCCATCGAAGAAGGGCGTGTTATCGACTCCAAGGGGGTCGCTCGAATTCTGACAGCACTGGTGGACGGTTATTGGTTGGAGTGGGCGCTTGACCCCGAGGCTTTCAAAGTCGAAGAGGCGCTGCAGGATTCCTTGCACATCGCTGAGCGCCTACTTCGAGATTAGGCCATTATTTAGCGGAGGCTCTCTTCATAAGCTTTCTGAGCGGACTTACCATCGCGTGTTTTTACTCCTTTGAGGAATTCCGCGACGCGCTGAGGATGCTGAACGAGCCACTCATGTGCCACTTCCGTTTTGGGGCGTTCATTGAGGCTATAAGCGCTAATGAATTGGCTCTGCTCATTAGCGGTCAACTTAAACTGTTTCAGCAATTGCATGATGTTGGAATTCTCGTCGGCATAACCCGTACGAACGATCGTACGCACTTCGCTACGCCCCTGATTCTCACCGTAAACTTCTTCAGGGTCGTCCAGAATATGCATATCATATTTAATAGCCATCCAGTGCGGTGTCCACCCATAGAAGGCAATCCATTTTTTGGCATTATAGGCGGCATCTACTTCGGACAGCATGGCAGGAGTCGATGAGTCGAGAATTTGCCAATCTTGGAGCCCGTATATGTCAGCTTCCGCAGCATCGTGGACCATAATGCTCGCCTGGGCGCCACTCTCTATGGAGTAGTATTCCGCACCAAAACGTTCGCGATTTTCGGGTTGGTCCAACTGCTCGGCACTGGTAATACCCGCATCATAGACATAACCCGGCACCGCAAACCCCATTCTTGCACCTGAGACGTTATTCACAACATCGACGATGGCGCCGGCTTTCATGGCTGCGTCGTAGCTCTCTTTCTGCGCCGGCATCCACCCCGCCAGCATGATGTCACTATCTCCTGTTTCCATCGTCTTGTAGCCGACGGTGGCGCCCATCTCGATCTGCTTTGATGAGTAGCCAAGGGTATCCAGAAGCTGTGACAGTATTTCCGTTTTAACTGTCACGCCAGGCCAGGGCGGCACCACCATGCGAATCGGTGTCGATTGCGCCTGGGCCAACATGGGCAGACTCAAACCCAGCAGCGCTGTGCAAAGTATCTTGACGATTTTTGTCATAATGATTCCTCTCGGATCGTGGTTGATAAAACCCATGCCGTCAGCGTGCGGCATCAATGGCCTCGTGAATCAGAGCCGCCAATGTTTCTCTTGGGCAAGGCACAGGATTGGTCGAGTAAGCGGGATCGCCCTCGACCGAATCCAAGATGGTGTCGACGATCTCGTGCGACACCCCGATACCGGAAAGGCCTTTGGGGATGTCAAGCCTATCCAGCATCGAACAGATGGCCGAGTGAAAGGTCTCGAACTGGCAATCTCGGAGCCTCATCGCATGAGCGATCGAAGGTAACTTTTGCTCGAGGGCAGGCCGGTTGAAGCGCATGATGATAGGCAACAGGATGGCATTGGTCATTCCATGATGCGTATGGCAAGCGGCACCGACCATATGGCTGATGGCATGCACCAATCCCAACCCTTTTAGAAAACCGACTCCAGCCAAAAAAGAGCCCGTTAACATATTACTGCGTGCTTCTAGGTTCCTACCGTTCTCGACGCTCTCCTCGAGGTTTTCCCAGACCAATCCCAACCCTTGAAGCGCTGCACCATCGCACATCGGGTGGAACATCGGCACGAGATAAGATTCCAGCGCATGTGTCAGAGCATCCAGACCCGTCCATGCCGTCAGATTTGCAGGCAATCCAAGCGTGAAATTGGGGTCGAGAATGATCTTCTCGGGGCGTGCTAACGGATGATGAATACACTCTTTAGTGCCACGCCGGGTGTCGATGAGCATAGCAGTACTGTCACCTTCAGCGCCGGTCCCTGCCGTTGTCGGAACGGTAATCAATGGCGGAAAGTCTTCACGCGTCAAATCCTCCGGCATCGCATAGTTATAATCGAAATCCCACAGCGAATAGCGACTCTGTTTAGCGATCAATGCAGCACCCTTGGCGCCGTCCATTGCGCTACCGCCACCGATGGCGATGATAGCGTCGGCACCATGCTCACGGTAGCTATTTGCGGCCGCAAGAGCATCTTCGTCGGATGGATTGGCGTGAATCGCATCGTACTGCGAACAGAGAATGTCTGCTTCGGCCAACTGCGCTTTCAATCGACTCAAGTGATCGAGCTTTGCAAAGCCTGGGTCGGTCACGATCAGTGGCCGCTTTATCTGACGCTGAGTAAAAAAAGCATTTAAAGCAGCGATGGCCCCAGGCCCCGATTCGACACGGTAGGAAATTTCCCATTCGACATGATCGCGTGCAGAAAAACCTGAGGACATGGGTGCTCCATTCGCTAGAAAGCTGAATATCATGATTTTGACGTTAATGACTCAGTCATGGCCGAGTAGCAAAAAACGCGTCGATGGCTTTATACTGGCCGCTATTGAAAAATATTTCAATAGCGGCCAGATTATCGATCCTGAGGAGTTCGTATGCGAGACATTTGCCAACAGTTCATCGACGGCCACTGGCGTTCGAGTTACGGCGGACGTTGCTTGGATGTGATCGATCCCTACCGGGAAACGGTCATCGCCAAGCTGACTGCGGGCGACGCTCGTGACGTCGACGCGTCGGTGCGCGCCGCCAGGCAAGCACTGCCCGCTTGGCGACGACTATCGGGCGAGGCCCGTGGGCAATATCTGGAGGGACTGGCCGATGGCTTGGCCGATCAACATACCGCGTTGTGCCGAACAATCAGTCTCAACGGCGGCAAGCCGCTGGCAGAGAGCCAATTGGATGTCGACGATGCGATCGCTTGCTACCGATACTACGCCCATCTCGCCAGGCAACTGGACGCCTGCCAGGGCGAGCCGAGCGCGCAATCGGTCGCGGGCGTCGAGGTCCGGCGCTATTTCGACCCCGTCGGCGTGGTGGGCTTGATCACCCCTTGGAACTTTCCTCTGGTGACGGCGGCCTGGAAAATCGCGCCTGCCCTGGCGGCCGGCTGCACCGTGGTTTTCAAGCCTTCGGAAGTCGTGCCGGTGCCGGAGCAAGCGATTGCTGACATTGCTCAAACCATTGACTTGCCGCCCGGCGTCCTCAATCTAATCAACGGCGACGGGCCCAGCATTGGCGAGGCGCTGACCCAACACACAGGGGTCGACAAAATATCGTTCACCGGCAGCAACCCGACCGGCGAATCGGTCATGCGCGCTGCGGCCACCGGCGTTCGCAATGTCTCGCTCGAGCTGGGCGGCAAGTCCCCGATCATCGTGACCGAAGACGCGGACATCGCGCAGGCGGCATATCTCGTCATGAACGGTATTTTCGCCAACGCGGGGCAGATATGTTCAGCTACCTCGCGGCTGTTGGTCCACCAGGCCATAGCCGAGGACCTGTACGCCGCATTGAGCCAGCATATCGACGCCCTCGTCATGGGAGACCCGCTCGACGAAGCAACCACGCTAGGCCCCCTCGTCAGCGACAAGCAGCGCGACGCAGTCAGCCGCTACCTGGCATTTGCGAAAGATGAGGGACTGATCCCCGTGCGCGAGGCGTCACATCGTGAGGTTCCTCGCCAGGGCTTTTTCGTGGCACCCACGGTGTTTCGCGATGTCCCTGTCGAAAGCCGCCTCTGGCAGGAAGAAATATTCGGCCCGGTCCTCTGCGCACGCCAGTTCGCCAGCGACGACGAGGCTATTGCCATCGCCAATGACAGCGACTTCGGGCTAGCGGCCAGCATCGTCAGCGGAAGCCATGAAAAGGCGGCCGATATTGCCCGCCAACTCTCCGCAGGGTCGATCTGGACCAACATGGACCAACTGGCACCGCCCCAGGCGGCTTGGGGCGGTGGAAAGAAAAGCGGAATTGGTCGTGAACTCGGCCCCGAAGGCCTATCCGCCTATCAGGAATTGAAGCAGGTCATGGCGCCCAGCCGCTGACTCATGAGCGCCCACGCTACTCGTGGGCGTTCATACCGTTAGGTATTGAGAATCACACCGCCGTTGAGATGCAGCGTCTGACCGTTCATGTAGGAGGATTCCTCGCTGGCGAGGTAGACGTAGGCGGGGCCCATTTCGCTTGGTTGTCCGGCGCGGTCCATGGGAACCTGGCCGCCGAAGCCGGCGACTTTGTCTTCGTCGAAACTGGCGGGAATCAGCGGCGTCCACACCGGGCCGGGGGCCACGGCATTGACACGAATGCCGCGGTCGACCAGTGACATCGCCAGCGAGCGGACCAGGCCCTGGATGGCGCCCTTGGTCGCCGTGTAATCGATCAGCGTGTCGTTGCCCTTGAACGCATTGACCGACGAGGTGGCGATGATGGTGTCGCCTTCGTGCATGTGCGGCAGCGCATGCTTGGCCATGTAGAAATGACTGAACACGTTGGTCTGGAAGGTGCGCTGCAACTGGTCATCGGGGATCTGCGTGATATCGTCCCAGTCATGCTGCTCGGCGGCGTTGTTGACCAGGATATTGAGTTTGCCGAAGGTCGCCAGCGTCGTATCGACCACCTGGCGACACAGCACCGGGTCACCGACGTCGCCTTGTATCAGGACGCACTCGCGTTCCTCGGCTTCGACCAGCGCTTGGGTATCCTCGGCGTCACGCGTTTCATTGAGATAGACGACGACGCAATCGGCGCCCTCGCGGGCGTAATGCACCGCTACGGCGCGGCCGATGCCGCTATCACCTCCAGTGATGATGGCGACCTTGCCGTCGAGCTTGCCGGTGCCGCGATAACTATCGCGGATGTACTCGGGCTCGGGACGCATGACGTGCTCGTCGCCGGGTTGGTCGGACTGTTCCTGCGCGGGGAAATGTTGCTCGCCCATGGCATTCGCTCCTTGAATGGTGGGATATGGCATTCATAACCATAGAAGCCGCTAGCGCCCAGGCCAAGCGAACCGCACCGATCAACGCAAGCAGCGGATGAAGCCAACGACGCGTATGCGTACACTACGCGCAGCGACCCCCTGCGCCACTTGCGAGGCTTACCGATGAGTTCCCACCTGCTTTCCGTCGATTCCCTGTCCCGCGATTACGTCGAGCACCTGATGCAGCTCGCCGGCCGCATGGAGCCCTTCGCCCAGCGGCGCAAGGTGACCCGCGTGCTCGAAGGCGCGGTACTCGGCAATCTATTCTTCGAAGCCAGTACGCGTACCCGCATCAGCTTTCACGCAGCGTTTTCGCGTCTCGGCGGTAGTGTCTGCGACACCACCGGTTTCACTTTCTCGTCGATGGCCAAGGGTGAATCCCTCTACGACACCAGCCGCGTAATGGGCGGCTATGTCGATGCCATCGTGCTGCGCCATCCCGACCAGGGCGCGGTGGCAGAATTCGCCGAAGCCACCCGCGTGCCGGTGATCAACGGCGGCGACGGCCCCGGCGAGCATCCCAGCCAGGCGTTGCTCGACCTATACACTATCGAGAAGGAATTCGCGCGCCTGGGCAAACGCCTCGCAGGCGCGCACTTCCTGCTCACCGGCGACCTCAAGCACGGCCGCACCGTGCACTCGTTGATCAAGCTGCTGTCGCTATTCGAGCCGCTGCGCATCACGCTGGTCTCACCGCCGGGCCTGGAAATGCCGCGTCATTTGATCGACCTGGTCACCTCGCGCGGGCATCGCGTCGAGCAACGCGAAAGCCTGGCCAATGACTTCAGCGATCTCGACGTGATCTACACCACACGCATCCAGAAGGAACGCTTCACCGAGGAGATGTCGGAAGCCTTCGCGGGAATTTCTCAGGACTTTATCGTCGACCGCGCCTTCCTCGACCAGCGCTGCTCGCCGACTACGGTGGTCATGCACCCCCTGCCGCGTGACAGCCGCCCTGGCGCCAATGATCTCAATGTCGATCTCAACGGCGACCCGCGCCTGGCCATCTTCCGCCAGGCCGACAACGGCATTCCGGTGCGCATGGCGATCTTCGCCAACCTGCTGCAAGTCGAGGATTACATCGAGCGTGATGCCCAGGATGTGCGCTGGTTCGTGCCGCCGACTTATGGGGTGGACGACCGCACGCTATAAGGCCGGGAGCGTCTGCCTGAAACGTGCTCAGGTCAGCGACGCGCCTGCCAAAACAACGCAAACAACTCGGACTGCGAGTTGATGCCCAGCTTGGCGTACAGATGCTTCTTGTGGGCGCGCACGGTTTCCACCGAGATCGCCATGCGCCGGGCGATCTCCTTGGTCGAGCTGCCACCCAGCATGAGCTGGCTGACCTCGCGCTCGCGTTCGGTCAGCGTCTGGTGGGATTCCAGCTCGCGCGGTGCTTGGGGAGACGGATGCCATGGATGCGGCCCCGGCGGCGTGCCATCTTCGTGCTCGAATTCGAAATGCATGCGCTGGCGCATCAGCGCCAGCACCCACGGCTGCACCAGGCTCAGCAGGCCGAGCGCCTCGGGCGTGTAAGCACGGGTCGAGCCCAGCGATAGGCATAGCGTGCGCTCGGCATCGAGGGGGCAGTTGAACTGCACCTCGTCGGCGACGATGTTGCGCTGGAAGTAACGCTGATAGTACTCGGTATGCTGGAAGCACTGCGGCGCCACGTCAGCCAGCGTGTACAACCCGGCACGCGCGCGGTCTCGGGCATCGATATAGAACGGGTCGAGCAGATACAGACCGCGCTGATAATCCTGGAACAACGCCTCGTCGGCACCGTCGTCCTCGTCACTTTCCGCGAGGATGCGCGGCGGCTGGCGATGATGGAAGATCAGCACCACCCAGGTATCAAAGTCGACGTGACGCCCCAGGGTGCGCACCGTGGCCAGCCAGAAATTGGCGCCATCCAGCTTGTCCGCCAGGGTCCCGAAGGCACGATGCCAGGCCACGCTTTCCAGGGCGCTGGGTGCCGGCGCCTGCCCGCTATCGTCTGCATCGCTCGTCATCTCGCTCTCCTCGCTCACCCTGATGGGGTAACCCCACCGGGGAATGGTCATCCCCGTGTGATCGCGGATACTGAAAGGCATCCGAATGACCGCACAGCCACAATGACGCTTCGGAGTCTTTCATGCAGATAGCTTTGGCACAACTGGCCGGCCGCGAGGGCGACATCGCCTACAATCTCTCGCGCACCCTGGCCTGTCTACGCGACGCCGCCCCCGAGACGTCGCTGATCGTCTTTCCCGAAACTCACCTTACCGGCTTCGCCGAACCCGGCCACGTCGATGATCGCACGCTGACCCTCGACGGCGATGAGCTCGCCACGCTCATCGCCGCCAGCCGTGAGCATGACACCGCGCTCGCCTTGGGCTTTCTTGAGCGCGATGGCGAGCACGTCTTCAACACCACCGTCTTGATCACACCGGAGGACGGCATCGCGCTGCGCTACCGCAAGGCGCATTTATGGCCCGATGAGCGCGACCTCGTCGCCCCCGGCGATCGCGTGGGTTGCATCGAATGGCGCGGCCTGCAGGTTGGCTTGTTGATCTGCTACGACCTGGAATTCCCTGAGCCCGCACGCGCGTTGGGACAACTCGGCTGCGACCTGCTGCTGGTCACCAACGGCAACATGGACCCCTATGGCCCCATGCATGCCCGCGCCGCCCAGGCGCGTGCCCAGGACAATCATTACTTCGTCGCCATGACCAACCGCGCGGGTGAAGGTGCGGGACTGACCTTCGCCGGCGAGAGTTCGCTGGTTGCCCCGGACGGCGAGGCGCTGTTTCGCGCCGGCCGCGAGGAAAGCGTCACCACGCTGCAACTCGATCCCCAGCGCTTACCGGACGCGCGGCGCGATTACGACTACCTGAAAGACTGCCGTATCGGCCTGCAAGGCCAGCGCGAGGACACCGAGCGAGGCCGCTACTGGCACTTCTAAATCCGAGTTCCGGCCGGCTCCCGGCCACCAAGTAACAGTCGCAACAACCACAACAGGAGGCGACTATGAACCAAATGAAGAAGACCCTCTCACTGAGCCAGGTCGTGCTGTTCGGCTTGGCCTACATGACGCCCATCATCGTGCTGGGCACCTTCGGCGTACTCGCCGTCACCACGCAGGGCGCCGTCTCGGGTGCCTATCTGGCAGCGCTGATCGCCATGCTGTTCACGGCGCACAGCTACGGGCGCATGGCCAGCGCTTACCCGGTGGCCGGCTCGGCCTATGCCTATGTGCGCCACGCCATCGACGACCGCCTGGGTTTCATCGCTGGCTGGGCGATCCTGCTCGATTATCTGTTCCTGCCCATGGTGATCTGGCTGATCGGCGCCGCCTATCTGAACTCGGCCTTCCCGGCGATTCCCACGCCGTTATGGCTGCTGGCCTTCATTGCCGTCACTACCACGATCAACATCCTCGGCCTCAAGCTAGCCAGCGCGATCAATAGCGTGATGATGCTGGTGCAGCTCCTGGTGTTGATCGCCTTCGTGGGGCTGAGCATGCATTACGTGTTGGGCGATCCCACCCAGCCCTTCTGGAGCCTGACGCCGTTTTTGGGCGCCGATTCGGCCGCGACCCTGCCAGTGCTGATGGCGGGTGCCGCCGTGGCGTGCTACTCCTTCTTGGGGTTCGATGCCGTCACCACGCTGACCGAGGAAACCAAGGACCCGCAGCGCACTCTGCCGCGTGCCATCCTCTTGATCACCCTGATCGGCGGGCTGATCTTCGTCGTGGTCTCGTATTTCGTGCAGCTCGCCGCGCCGGGATATGACTTCGCCAACCCCGATGCCGCGGCCTACGAGATCGCGCGCAACATCGGCGGCGATATCTTCGTCTCGATCTTCCTGATCGGGCTGGTGGTCGGCCAGTTCGCCTCGGGCATCGCCGCCCAGGCCAGCGGCGCACGCCTGCTCTATGCCATGGGCCGCGACGCTGTGCTGCCGAAGCGCTGGCTAGGCAGATTGAGCCGCTTCGGTACGCCGCTGGGCGGGCTGGTATTCAGTGGTCTGGTTGCCTTGCTGGCGCTGACCATGGACGTGCTCTCGGCGGCGTCCTTCATCAACTTCGGCGCCTTCCTGGCCTTCGCCCTGGTGAATCTATCGGTGATCTTCCACTACTACCTGAAGGAGCGTCGTCGCAGCGGGCTGGACACACTGTGGTTCCTGATTTGCCCGTTGATCGGCCTGGGCGCGATCCTGTGGTTGATGGCGAGCCTGGATCATCTGGCAATCATGCTGGGCAGTGCGTGGCTGTTGTGCGGCCTGGCGTGGCTGACCTGGCTGACGCGTGGCTTCAGCCGACCGACGCCGGAATTGAATATGGAGAGTTAATCATTCAGGGCTAATAGCTATCCCACCCGCGACTGGCCCAGGCCGGTCGCGGACGTTTACGGCATGCGTTGCAGGAAGGTGTCGTCAGCGAAGAAGCTTTGCAGGATCAACTGCGCGGCGATGCCGTCCACGCCATCGTCGCGGTAGTTGCCCCGATGCCCGGCGTCGCGGGCGATGCGCTTGGCGGCACGTGTGGAACCACGCTCGTCGAACACCTCCACCGGCTTGCCAAAGCGCCCGTGCAGGCGGTTACCGAACTTGCGCGCGCGCTGACTCATATCGGACTCGGTGCCGTCCATGTTGAGCGGCAGCCCCACCACCAGAAGATCCGGCTGCCATTCCTCGAGCAACGCCTCGATCTGCTGCCAATCGGGAATCCCGTTACGCGCAGGCAACGGCGCCAGGGCCGTGGCACTGCCCAGCATTTCGTTGCCGACCGCCACGCCGATGCGCCGCGTGCCGTAATCGAAGGCCAGTACCAGCCGCTGCCCTGCCTCGGCCATCAGGAATGTCCTGCCTCGCGCGTCATCAGGTTCAGATCGACGCCCAAGATGCCCGCCGCGGCGTTCAGGCGCTGCTCCGAGTGGACATCGAAGAGGATCGAAGCGTCGCCTTCCACCGTCAGCCAAGTATTCTGCTTGAGCTCGTCCTCGAGCTGACCGGCCTGCCAGGCGGTGCAGCCCAGGCAGACGATGAAGTCTTCGGGCCCCCGGCCCTCGGCGATGGCCTTGAGTATGTCCATGGAGGTCGTCAGGGCCAGATCGTCAGCGACCTGCAGGCTGGAATCCCAGGGCAGGTTCGAGCCACGATGCAGAATGAAGCCGCGATCCTTGTGGACCGGGCCGCCATAGTGAACCGGCAAGTCGCGCTGCAGGCACTCCGAGGCATCCAGTTCGAGCTGCTCGAGCAGGGCATCGAGCGTCAGCTCCATGGGGCGATTGACGACCACGCCCATAGTGCCGTTGTCGTCATGGTCACAGATATAGGTCAACGTCCCCTTGAAGTTGGGGTCGTCGAGATGCGGCATCGCCAGCAGAAAATGATGCTTCAAGCTTTGCATGAGCCTCCCGGGCGTCGAGGCGCGTTTCGCCCTCGCATACGCCGAAATTGGTGCTTTTCGCAGCGATTGTATCATTCCACTCGCCGAACCTCGCCCTCCTGGGATGGCGAGCGGCGCTTAGAAGCGCCGGGCAATGGCGTCCATCAAGAGTCCAGCGATATCGGTGCCGCGCTGGGCGTCGATCTCGCGCACGCAGGTGGGGCTGGTGACGTTGATCTCGGTGATGTAGTCGCCAATCACGTCGAGCCCGACGAAGATCAGACCCTTGTCGAGGATCGCCGGCTTGACCTGCTCGATGAGCCAGTAATCGCGGTCGGTGAGTTCGCGGGCCTCGCCGCGTCCGCCGGCCGCCAGGTTGCCGCGTGTCTCGCCGGCGCTGGGAATACGCGCCAGGCCATAGGGCACGGGTTCGCCGTCGATCAGCAGGATGCGCGTATCGCCGGCCTTGATCTCGGGCAGATAACGCTGCGCCATGATCTGGCGCGTGCCGCGCTCGGTGAGCTGCTCGATGACCGAGCCCAGGTTGCGGCCCTCCGGCGTGATATGAAAGATGCCGTTACCGCCCATGCCGTCCAGCGGCTTGAAGATCACATCGCCGTGCTGGGCATGGAAGTCACGCAAGACGGCATCGTGGCAAGAGACCACGGAGGGCGGAATGCAGTGCGGGAACTGCTGGGCGAAGAGTTTCTCATTGCTGGTCAAAAGCGCCTGGGTGGGATTGACCACCAGCACGCCCTCGCGCTCGGCGAAGCCCAGCAAATGCACGGCGTTGAGGAAGTGGTCATCAACCGGCGGGTCCTGACGCATCAGGATCACGTCGAGCTCCGCCAGCGGCGCGGCCTGCACCGCCTCGAGTCGATACCATGCCTCGGGGTCACGATACGCTTCCAATGCGCGCATGCGGCCCATGGCGCGCCCGCCTTCCAGGTACAGGTCTTCCGGCTCGAGATAATAAAGCGACCAGCCGCGTTGCTGAGCGGCCCACAGCATGGCCAGGGTGGTATCTTTCTTGTAGGCGATATCGGCAATGGGGTCCATCACCACGCCGAGCTTCAAGGCGCGCTCGCTCATGATCGGTCTTCCAAGTCAGGAATGAATGCGCGCAGTATGCCGCAGCGACCAACGGAAGACCAAGGTGCCAGCGACGCGTCAGCCGGACTGATGCGCGTCTATCGCCTCGCGCGTCAGGCGGATGCCGTCTTCCTCGATGGTGATGAGTCGCTTCTTGTAGAGCCGCCCCACCGCCTGCTTGAAGGCGCTCTTGCTGACGCCCATGCGTGCCTTGATCTCGGCAGCGGGCGTCTTGTCGCCCAACGCCACATACCCGCCGTGGCAGCGCAGCAACTCCAGCACCTTGTCGCCGACCACATCGAGCCCCGCCTCGCCGGGCGGCAGCATGGCCAGGTCGAGGCGCCCGTCTTCACGCACACGCTTGATGTAACCGGTCAGCCGCTGGCCGCGCCGAGGCGGATGGATAATGTCATCGGCGTACAGCAAGCCCCAATAGCGGTGATCGACCACCGCCTTGAAGCCGAGATCGGTACGCTCGGCGATCACCAGCGCGACCCGGTCACCGGGCGTCATCCCCGGCGCCTCATCGGCCAGGAAGCGATCCAGGCGCATCGACGCCACCGGCCGCCCCTGAGCGTCCTCGTAGAGCATCACCAGCACCCGCTTGCCGACCTCGGGACGAAAGCGCTGCTCGGCGAACGGCAGCAACACATCCTTGGGCTGGCCCCAATCGAGAAAGGCACCGGTCGTGTTGACCGCCACGACCTTGAGATACGCCACCTCGCCAATACGCCCCAGGGGCGGCCGCGTCGCACTCGACGCACGCTGCCCGGTGGCGGATGAACGTGGAGACGGAACTTGGGAACGGGACATGATAGCGGCCACTGACGAGAGATATGTCCTCATTATGACGCCGCTCGGCAACGTGAGCAAAGGCCGTGGCGGGGGGTTGGCGTATAAATCGGCGGTCGGTGGTCAGGGGTAGCACCTTTAGCTGACTGGGATGAGCTGCTGGAGGAATTTTGGCTGTCAGCGAGGGAGAACTTTTCAGACTGATTATCCAGAATCTGACATCTACCTTTCTCGGCTTAATGCAAGACACCCAACACATTACGACCAGCACATTGGACACAATTAATGTAAGCATTCTCTTAAATTTTTAAACAAAAATATTACACAAAAAGGACTATGCGCCAAAACGAGGAAACCAACATCACACACCGCAGCAAACACCACAGGCTATAGAGTCCTATCTTAACCACAACTGCATAGCAAAATGCTTACAAGAATTATCACACAACACTTACAGTCATATAGGACCAATAAAAAACACTGAACGGATTCGAAAAACTCACTGTTTAAAACACAAAAATAAAGATTAAGCTTTAGGTATGAAGACAACTAATAACGTCATGCGGCAAGACGGACACGTAACTTGCTCACGGTACACATAGGGGGAACCATGACCGTTTCTGCCAAGATTGCTACACGCCAAGCAGACATAGCCCAGATGCCCGCGGTAGCGGTCAATAATGGCAGCGTCACTCTTGCCCAATCACGTCACATCCTTCTCAGTCTTTCACCGCATGACGTAGCGTCTCTATCACGCGATGGGAATGATCTTCTCGTACAGACTAGCGACGGCCAAGTAATTCGCATCGAGAACTTCTATGGTAGCGAGGAGGCAGCCAGTCAGCTTTATTTGACCGGAGACGATCAGGAGTTGGTCTGGGTCGATCTTAGCCCTGCCGGGGGTGATGGCGTCATTGCCGCCGACTACATTCCTCAGGGCGAATTCGGCGTCTTCGAACCGGTTAGCGTTGCCGGTGGAGAAAGTGAAGGGGCTGCCGTCACGCCACTAGGCTGGGCGGCGATTGGAGGTGGCGCACTGGCAGCCGGCGCGATCGCTGCGGGCGGTGGAAGTAGCGGCGGTAGCGACGATGATGACGGCGGGAACACACCGCCGGACGACGGAGAGAACGGCGAAGGCGATACGACACCGCCCGACGCCCCCACGATCACTGCTGCCATGGACGACGCCGCCCCCCAGACCGGCGATCTTGCCAGCGGCGACAGCACCAACGACACCACGCCGCGCCTGACGGGGCGCGCCGAAGCCGGCAGCACCGTGACGATCTTCGCCAACGGCGAGCAAACCGGCACCACGACGGCCGATGACCAAGGCAACTGGGCATTTACCCCCGGCGATCTCGACGACGGCGACTACACGTTCAGCGTCACCGCCACCGACGCCGTTGGCAATGTCTCGAATGGCAGTGACGACTATGCGCTGACGATCGACACATCAGCACCGGATTCACCGACCCTCGATCCGAACAATGGCAGCGTGCTGATCGGCACCGCGGAACCCGGCAGCAAAGTGACGCTGACCGACGGCGACGGTAACGCTATCGGCCAGACCACGACGGACGACAACGGCAACTGGTCGCTCCAGCCAGGAGAGCCTTTGGTCGATGGCACCGAGATCGAGGCGATCGCGACCGACGCCGCGGGCAATGTCAGCGAACCCGGTAGCGTCATCGTCGACGGCGACCTGAACGACACCACGCCCCCGGCCACGCCGACGATTTCCGGGGTGAGCGACGATGTCGATCCGCAGACCGGACCCGTCGACCGGGAAGCCAGCACCAACGACACCACTCCGACCCTGAGCGGACGCGCCGAAGCGGGCAGCGCCCTCACGGTTTACGCCGATGGCGAGGAGATTGGGACCGCCACGGTCAACGGGCAAGGCGAATGGACATTCACCACCGACGACCTCGACGACGGTGACTACGCCTTCACTGTCACCGCTACGGACTCCGCCGGCAATGTATCGGACGCCAGTGACCCATTCACCCTGATCGTCGATACCCAACCGCCCGCCGCGCCAGCCGTCGACCCGACTAATGGCGAGATATTGACGGGCAGCGCCGAGCCCGACAGCACCGTCACGCTGACCGACAGCGATGGCGATACCATCGCGGAAATAACGGCGGACAGAAACGGCAACTGGTCCTACGCCCCCGAGACGCCACTTGAGGACGGGGCGGTCTTTACCGCCACTGCCACCGACGCGGCTGGCAACATCAGCGAACCAGGGACCGCCACGGTCGATGAAGACCTGGTAGATGCCCTACCTCCTTCCGAACCCATCATCATCACGTCGCTGGATACGGCCGCACCTGTTACCGGAAACGTCGACGATGGAGAGATGACCAACGACCCCACCCCGACATTGGTGGGTACCGCAGAAGCGACCAACACGGTCCAGGTCTGGGCGGACGACGGCAATGAGATGCAGATCCTCGGCACAACTCAGGTCGACAATGTCGGCAACTGGAGCTTCAGGATTTTCAGCCGCCTGGCAGATGGCAATACGACTTTCATGGCGACCTCGATCGACCCGACCGGGCAGGAATCGGATGCCAGCCAACCCTATGCAGTCGTCATCGACACCACCCCTCCCGATGCACCTACGATCGCTACTGCGATCGACGATGTCGACCCTGTAGCGGGCGACCTGGCCACCGGATCCGATACCAACGACAACCGACCAGCACTGCGTGGTAACGCCGAATCAGGCAGTACGGTCACGATCCTTGCCAACGGCTCAGCCATCGGCACCGCAATCGCCGACGAGCAAGGTGACTGGGCATTCACGCCTGAAGATGCGCTAAGCGATGGCGACTATCGCTTTACCGCCACAGCCACTGATGCCGCTGGCAATGAATCCAATGCCAGCGACCAATTCGATCTGACCGTCGACACCGTTGCACCTGACATCCCGACGATCGAGCCCACCAACGGTGACACCCTCACCGGTACCGCAGAACCCGGCAGCACGGTAACGCTGACCGACGGAGACGACACCGTCATCGCCGAGGATATTCCGGTCAACACCGATGGTACCTGGTCGTTCACGCCGGACGATCCGCTCGTCGACGGCAACACGGTCAACGCCATTGCCACGGATGACGCCGGCAACGACAGCCCGTCGGCCATGACCACGGTGGATGACAACCCGCCTGCCAACGATGACGGCAGCAACAGCATCCTGATCGAAAGCGGTGGCGACGATTTCCTCAGCGCCGATGAAGCTAGCAGCATCACGTTGAGCGGGCGCGTCGAAGACGATGCCACCGTTACCGGATTGACGATCATTGATGGCGCCGGTGGCAGTATCGAAGTCACCGAGTTCGACATCGATGCCGATGGCAACCTGACCGCCACCGGCGTCGATCTCTCCGGCCTGGCCGACGGCGACCTGACCGCCACCCTGACGGTGGAAGACGCCGCCGGTAACAGCGGTACGGTCACCGATACCGCAACACTCGACCAGGCCGCGCCAACAGTGGCCATCGATGCGCTCGATGAGCCGATCAACGACACCACCCCGGCCATTACCGGAACCGTCGATGATCCCGATGCCACGGTTAGCGTGAGCGTCAACGGCGGCGAGCCGATCACGGCCGACGTCGATGCAGACGGCAACTGGACTCTGCCCGAAGGCAGCGTCATTTTCGACGAGGGCGATAACACCCTCAGCGTCACGGCCACAGACGCGGCCGGCAATTCTGCGACTCCTGTCTCCGACACAATCAGCGTGGATACTACGGCGCCGGATGCCGGCGACAACAGCGTCAACTTCGCCGAAGACGTCTATAACGCCGACGAGGCCAATACCGCCACCCTCACCGGGCAGATCGAGGACGGCGCCAGCATCGAATCGCTGACCATCACCAGTGCCGGCGGCGGTGATCTGCTCACCATTGCCGGTGGGGGCATCACGCTCAACGGCGATGGCACGTTCAGCTATACCGCCGACCTTACCGGTCTGCCCGATGGCGACCTGACCGCCACCCTGGCGGTGGAAGACGCCGCTGGTAACAGCGGTACGGTCATCGATACCGCAACACTCGACCAGACCGCGCCGGTCGTTACGATCGAGGCCCTGGACGAACCGATCAACGACACCAGCCCGGCACTCACCGGCACGGTGGATGATTCCGACGCCACGGTCAGCGTGAGCGTCAACGGCGGCGAGCCGATCACGGCCGACGTCGATGCAGACGGCAACTGGAATGTGCCTACCGACAGCGTCACCTTGAGCGAAGGTGATAACACGATCGAAGTGACCGCCACCGACGCGGCCGGTAACCCGGCAACCCCTGTGACCGATACGATCAGCGTGGATATCACCGCGCCGAATGTGGGAGACAACAGCGTCACTTTCGCCGACGACGTCTACAACGCCGCCGAGGCCAACACCGCCACCCTCACCGGGCAGATCGAGAGCGGCGCGAGCATCGCCTCCCTCGAAATCTCTAGTGATGCTGGCGACGAGCCAATGACTATCGATGTCGACACGATCACCCTCAACAGTGACGGGTCGTTCTCGTACACAACTAACCTTTTTGGCCTACCCGACGGTGAACTCACCGTCACGATGACGGTGGAAGATGCGGCCGGTAACTCAGCCGAGTTCACCGACAGCGCCACCCTGGATACCCTGGCACCGGATGCACCCACCATCGATCCCACCAACGGTGACACCATCACCGGTACCGCCGAAGCCGGCAGCACCGTGACCCTCACCGACGCTGACGGCGATGTCGTTGGCGAGCCGGTACTTGTGGGTGACGACGGCATCTGGAGCGTGACGCCCGACATCCCGCTGGCCGATGGCGATGAAGTCACGGCCACGACCACCGATCCCGCGGGTAACGTCAGCGATCCGGCCATCGAGACTGTGGACACGATCGCCGATGCCGATCCGACGGCAACGCTTGTCATCAATGACGACGACGGGCTGATCAACTCCGACGAAGCCGGGGCGGTGAGCTTCACCGTGACCGGTCTGGATGAAGGCGTCAGCGGCGAAGTCACGTTCACCGATGTCAACGGCAACTCAGCCATCGCCGATGTCGCCGCCGACGGTACCTTTACCATCAACCTGGGCGCGCTCGCCGACGGCGAGGTCATCAGTTCGCTGACGATCACCGATGCCGCGGGCAATACCGCCACAGTTTCCGGGGACACCCTCACCCTGGATACCGTGGCACCGGACGCGCCGACGATCGATCCGGCCAACGGTGACACCATCACCGGTACCGCCGAAGCCGGCAGCACCGTGACCCTCACCGACGCTGACGGCGATGTCGTTGGCGAGCCGATACTTGTGGGTGACGACGGCATCTGGAGCGTGACGCCCAACACCCCGCTGGCCGATGGCGACAGCGTCAACGCTGTGGCTACCGATCCTGCCGGTAACGTCAGCGAGCCGGCCACCGAGACTGTGGATGGCATTCCTCCGGCCGAAGGCGACAACAGCGTGACGATCGTCAGCGGCGACGATGAGCTGCTCTCCGCCGACGAAGCCGGCAACGTCATCCTCACCGGTCAGGTCGAGGATGGCGCCAGCATTGCATCGCTGGTGATCACCAGCGCCAACGGCGGCGGACCGCTCGAGATCGATCCCGCGACAGTGTCGATCGCCGCAGACGGTAGCTTTAGTCTCGACAGTATCGATGTCACCGACCTCAACGACGGCGAACTCACCGTCACGCTGACGGTGGAAGATGCGGTCGGTAACTCAGCCGAGTTCACCGACAGCGCCACCCTGGATACCGTGGCACCGGATACGCCCGTGATCGATCCCACCGACGGTGACACCATCAGTGGTACCGCCGAAGCCGGCAGCACCGTGACCGTGACCGACGGTGACGGCAATACGATCGGCGAACCGGTCATCGTCGGCGACGACGGCACCTGGACGGTGACCCCCGACACCCCGCTGGCCGATGGCGATGAAGTCACTGCCACGGCCACCGACCCCGCCGGCAACGCCAGCGAGCCCGCGACCGAGACTGTGGATGCCGTGCCACCCGCGGTCGGCGACAACAACGTCACTTTCGCCGACAACGTCTATAACGCCGACGAAGTCGGCAACGTCACCCTCACCGGTCAGGTCGAGGATGGCGCCAGCATCACCTCGCTGGTGATCACCAGCACCAACGGCGGCGTACCGCTCGAGATCGATCCCGCGACAGTGACGATTGCCGCAGATGGTAGCTTCAGTCTCGACGATGTCGATGTCACCGGCCTCAACGACGGCGAACTCACCGCCACGCTGACAGTGGAGGATGCCGCCGGTAACTCAGCCGAGTTCACCGACAGCGCCACTCTGGATACCGTGGCGCCGGACGCTCCCACCATCGATCCGACCGATGGCGACGACATCACCGGTACCGCCGAAGTCGGCAGCACCGTGACCGTCACTGACGCTGACGGCAACGCGATCGGTGAACCGGTCACCGTCGGCGACGACGGCACCTGGACGGTGACGCCCGAGACCCCGCTGGCCGATGGCGATACCGTCACGGCCACCGCCACCGATCCCGCCGGTAACGCTAGCGATCCGGCTACCGAGACCGTGGATGCGCTGCCGCCGGCTGAAGGCGACAACAGTGTGACCATCGTCAGCGGTGACGACGAGCTGCTTTCGCTTGATGAAGCCGGCAACGTCACCCTCACCGGGCAGATCGAGGACGGCGCGAGCATCGCTTCGCTGGTGATCAGCGACGGAGACGGCGGCAGTGTGACCGTCGATCCGGCCACGGTCACCATCGCCGCAGACGGTAGCTTTAGTCTCGACGATGTCGATGTCACCGGCCTCAACGACGGCGAACTCACCGCCACGCTGACCGTGGAAGACGCTGCCGGTAACTCAGCCGAGTTCACCGACAGCGCCACTCTGGATACCGTGGCGCCGGACGCTCCCACCATCGATCCCACCAACGGTGACGACATCACCGGCACCGCCGAGGTCGGCAGCACCGTGACCCTCACCGACGCTGATGGCGATGTCGTTGGCGAACCGGTCCTCGTCGGCGACGACGGCACCTGGAGCGTGACGCCCAACACCCCGCTGGCCGATGGCGATGAAGTCACGGCCACGGCCACCGATCCCGCTGGCAACGCCAGCGAGCCGGCTACCGAGACTGTGGACACGGTCGCCGATGCCGATCCGACCGCCTCCCTCGTCATCAATGACGACGACGGGCTGATCAACGCCGACGAGGCCGGAGCGGTGAGCTTCACCGTCGAGGATCTCGATACCGACGCCACCGGCGAAGTCACGTTCACCGATGTGAACGGCAACTCGGCCAGCGCCGATGTCGCCGACGACGGTACTTTTACCCTCAACCTGGGCGCGCTCGCCGACGGCGAGATCACCAGCTCGCTGACGATCACCGATGCCGCGGGCAATACCACCACAATTTCCGGTGACACTCTCACCCTGGATACCGTGGCACCGGACGCACCGACGGTCGATCCCACCGACGGTGACACCATCAGTGGTACGGGTGAGAACGGCAGCACCGTGACCGTCACCGACGGTAACGGCAATACGATCGGCGAACCGGTCATCGTCGGCGACGACGGTACCTGGTCGGTGACCCCCGACACCCCGCTGGCCGATGGCGACACGATCGACGTCGTTGCCACCGACCCGGCCGGCAATGCCAGCGATCCGGTGACCGCCATCGTGGATGCCGTGCCACCCGCGGACGGTGATAACGGTGTGA
>NZ_JAKGAN010000004.1 GCF_023061135.1 Chromohalobacter sarecensis | reverse complement strand
GGAGAAAGCCACCCGTAGGCTTGAATTTCTCAAGCAAGTCAGCCACTTGCGCCACTCTCCACCGCTGGCCACGAAGTCCGTTGCCGGCAGCGGATGCGTACTTTACGGATCCGCCGTCGCGAACGCAAGAGGTTTTTGTACAGATGAAACGTGGCGTTTCGCCCTACCCCAGCGTCACCCGCGCGTAGCGTTTCTTACCCGCCTGGATGACATAGCTCTGGCCGGTGGCGAGCATATGATCGCGTGCCACGACATCGCCATCGACCTTGACGCGACCATTGCCCAGCATGTCCTTCGCCTGGGCACTATTGTTGACCAATCCCGAGCGATTGAGCACCGCAGCGATCGGCGCCTGTTCGCCTTCGAAGGCCACCTCGATCTCCGGGAGGTCCTCCGGCAGCTCGCCTTCCGCCAGTTGATTGCCTGCCGACTTATGCGCATTGGCGGCAGCTTCTTCGCCGTGATAACGCCCGATCAATTCGCGTGCCAGCTCCATCTTGATATCACGCGGATTGGCCCCGGCCTCGATCGACTGACGAATCGCTTCGATGTCCTCGTTGGACTTGAGCGACAGCAGCTCGAAGTAACGCCACATCAAGCTATCGGGCATCGACACCAGCTTGTTGAACATCACACCCGGCGTATCGTCGACCCCCACATAGTTGCCCAGCGACTTGGACATCTTCTGCACGCCATCCAGCCCTTCCAGCAGCGGCATGGTCATAACCACCTGCGGCGCCTGGCCGAAATGCTTCTGGATCTCGCGCCCCATCAAGAGGTTGAACTTCTGATCGGTGCCGCCCAGCTCGATGTCGGCCTCGAGTGCCACCGAGTCGTAGCCCTGCACCAGGGGATACAGGAATTCGTGAATCGAGATCGACTGGTTGGCCGTATAACGCTTCTCGAAATCGTCACGCTCCAGCATGCGTGCCACGGTGGACTGCGCCGCCAGCTCGATCATGTCGGCAGCGGAAAGCTGGCTCATCCACTCGGCATTGAAACGCACCTCGGTCAGCGCCGGATCGAGGATCTTGAATACCTGCTCTTTATAGGTCTCTGCATTGACCTTTACCTCTTCCTCGGTCAGCGGCTTGCGGGTGACATTCTTCCCCGTAGGATCACCGATACGCCCCGTGAAGTCGCCGATCAAGAACACGACCTGATGGCCCAGCTCCTGAAACTGACGCATCTTGGTGAGCAGTACGCTATGCCCCAGATGAAGGTCCGGTGCGGTAGGATCGAATCCCGCCTTGATACGCAGCTTACGCCCGGACTCGAGCTTCTTTACCAACTCGTCTTCCAGCAGAATTTCATGGGTGCCACGCTTGAGCAGCGCCAGCGCATCGGCGACGTCGGTCATCGTATCCTTTCTCCGCAAATAGGGTGACTTGGGCAATAACGGGGGATGTTAGCATGACTCATCGACGGCGGTTGAGCGCCCTGGCACATGGAGATGCACATGCCCCTTTATATCGGTTTGATGTCCGGCACCAGCCTGGACGGCATCGACGCCGCCCTGGTGCGTTGCGGCGAAGGCCGCCCCGAGTGGCTGGGCGCCACCGGCGTGGCCTTTCCCGCCGCGCTACGCGAGGATCTGCTGGCCCTGTGCCTCGCTCGCGAGACTACCTTCGCGGAGCTGGCCCGGCTCGAGACCGCGTTCTGCGAACGTCAGGCCGAGGCAGTCAACCGCCTGCTCACGGAGACCTGCACCTCGCCTAGCGACATCGCCGCCGTCGGCAGCCACGGGCAGACCATCGAACATGCCCCCGAAGGCGTACCCCCGCATACCTACCAGCTCGACAACCCCAGCCTGCTCGCTGAGCTGACCGGCTGCACGGTGGTCGGCGATTTTCGGCGCCGCGACATGGCCGCCGGCGGGCAAGCCGCGCCGCTCGCGCCGGCCTTTCATGCCGCACTGTTCACCGCCCCCGAGCATACGCGCTTGATCCTCAATCTCGGTGGCATCGCCAACCTCACGCGTCTTCCGCCGAGCGGCGACTCCGCGTCCGTGCTCGGCTTCGACACCGGTCCCGCCAACATGCTGATGGATGCCTGGTGTCAGCGACACCTGGGCCACGCCTACGACGCCGATGGCGCCTGGGCCGCTGGTGGCTACGTCGACGCGGTCTTGCTCTCGCGCCTCCTCGATGATCCTTACTTTCAGCGCCCGCCGCCCAAGAGTACCGGGCGCGAGCATTTTCACCTCGACTGGCTGGCGACTCATCTCACGGGTAACGAAGCGCCCCAAGACGTTCAGGCGACACTCGCCGAGCTGACCGCTACCAGTATCGCCATGGCCATCGCCCAAGGCAGCGAACATTCGGACACGTATTGCGATGCGCTCATCCCCTGCGGGGGCGGCGCCCACAACACGGACCTGTTGGCGCGTCTACGTCGGCACGTCCCGGATATTCCGCTGACACCCTGCGAACGTTTCGGCTGGTCAGCGGACTGGCTGGAAGCCGGCGCCTTCGCCTGGCTTGCTCATCAGCGCCTCGCAGGGCGCCCCGGCAATCTTCCCGAGGTCACCGGCGCCCGTGGCCCCCGTGTGCTGGGCGGTCTGTATGCGCCATGAAGGCTCATTCATCGTCGCCTTTCAGGGTGAAACGCTCGGCGGCATCGCTGGCCCGCGCCAATTGCGGGCTATCGGCATCGCCGTAATCGATACGTAACCGCAGGTCGTTGGCCGAGTCGGCATGCACCAAGGCCATCTTCTCGCTGATACGGCCTTGCCGATAAAGCGCGTATAGCGCCTGGTCGAAGGTCTGCATGCCCTGGTCATGGGAGCGCTGCATGACCTCCTTGAGGTCGTGAATCGCCCCCTTGCGGATCAGGTCGCTGACCAGCGGCGAACGTAGCATCACCTCGACCGCCGCACAGCGCCCTTCGCCATCCTCGCGCGGCAATAAACGCTGGGCGACGATGGCCTGCAAATTGAGCGAAAGGTCCATCCACACTTGTTCGTGGCGCTCGCTAGGGAAGAAATGCTGAATCCGTTCCAGCGCCTGGTTGGCGTTGTTGGCATGCAGCGTCGCCAGACACAGATGACCGGTCTCGGCAAACGTCAACGCATGCTCCATGATCTCGCGCGAGCGAACCTCGCCGATCATGATCACATCGGGCGCCTGACGCAGCGCATTCTTGAGCGCCACCTCGAAGGACTCGGTATCGATGCCCACCTCGCGCTGATTGATGATCGCCCGGCCATGCGGATGAATGTACTCGATGGGGTCTTCAATGCTGATCACATGTCCGCCGGTCGTCTGATTGCGGTGCTGAATCATCGACGCCAGCGTGGTCGATTTGCCGCTGCCCGTGCCACCGACGATGAACACCAGACCGCGCTTGCGATTGACCAGCTCGCTCAAGGCGTCCGGCAATGCCAAGCTCGCCAGGTCGGGAATGTCGAAGGCGATGCGGCGCACGACCATCGCCATCTGGCTACGCTGGTAGAAGGCACTCACGCGAAAGCGTCCCTTGCCTTGCAGGCTGAGCGCGAAATTGGCCTCGCGTTCGGCCTCGAAACGCTCACCGACGCCCTGCGGCAGCGCCGCCGAGACCAGCTCGCGCACCTGCGCCACCGACATCGCCTGCTCACCCAGCGTGACCAGCTCGCCGTCGATCTTGAGACTCGGCGGCGCCCCGGTGGAGATCAGCAGGTCGGAGGCCTGCTTGTCGAGCATGATATCCAGCAGTTGCGTCAGCCATTCGTATGGCGTCATCTCGCGTTCTCCTTCGCGACCGTCGATTGGTGCCCGGCTCACACGCCCAGCACGCGTCCATCCTTCGCCTTGGCCTGTGCCTCGGCACGCGAAACGACCCCCTGCGACACCAGACGCGAAAGCGCCGCATCCAGGGTCTGCATGCCCAGGCTGCCGCCGGTCTGGATCGAGGAATACATCTGCGCCAGCTTGTTCTCGCGGATCAGGTTACGCACTGCCGCACTGGCCACCAAGATCTCATGGGCCGCCACACGTCCGCCGCCTTCACGCTTGAGCAGCACCTGCGAGATGACCCCCTGCAGCGACTCGGACAACATCGAACGCACCATGCTTTTCTCATCGCCCGGGAACACATCGATGATGCGGTCCACGGTCTTGGCTGCCGAGGTGGTGTGCAAGGTACCGAACACCAGATGCCCGGTTTCGGCGGCAGTCAACGCCAGGCGGATGGTTTCCAGGTCGCGCAGCTCGCCGACCAGGATCACGTCGGGATCCTCACGCAACGCCGAGCGCAACGCCGTGGCGAAGCTGCGCGTATCGCGATGCAACTCGCGCTGATTGACGAGACTGCGCTTGCTGCGATGCACGAACTCCACCGGGTCCTCGATGGTCAGCACATGCTGATAGTAGTTTTCGTTGACGTAGTCGATCATCGCCGCCAAGGTCGTACTCTTGCCCGACCCGGTCGGCCCCGTCACCAGCACCAGCCCGCGCGGCAGCGAGGCTAGGCGACGAAACGCTTCGCCCAGGTCCAGGTCGTCGAGGGTAAGCACCTCGCTGGGAATGGTGCGAAAGACGGCGCCCGCGCCGCGCCCCTGATGGAAGACGTTGACGCGGAAGCGCGCCACGCCCGGCACCTCGAACGAGAAATCATGCTCGAGCGCCTCTTCGTAGTCGCGGCGCTGCTGATCGTTCATGATCGCATAGATCAATTTGCGAACATCACGGTCCTCGATCGGCTCCACGTTGAGCCGGCGAATGTCGCCGTCGACGCGAATCATCGGCGGCAAACCAGCGGACAGATGCAGATCGGACGCCTTCTGCTTTGCCGAGAACGCCAGCAATTCGATAATATCCATGCACTTCTCTCGCTCGCGGACAGGGTTTCCCAGTATGCCAGATGTCACCATCGCAGAATCCCTCGAACGCGCTCGCCAGCGTTTGGCCCACGCCCTGGCGCACGCGGGGCGTGACGGCGAGAGCGCCTGCCTGCTGGCCGTGAGCAAGACGCAACCCGCAGCGAGTGTGCGTCAGGCCTTCACAGCGGGGCAACGCGCCTTCGGCGAGAACTATCTTCAGGAAGCGCTCGACAAACAGGCCGCGCTGGACGATCTCGAGGGTATCGTCTGGCATTTCATCGGTCCTTTGCAATCCAACAAGACCCGCGCGGTGGCCGAGCACTTCCAGTGGGTGCATACCATCGACCGCGCGCGCATCGCCACACGCCTCGATGCACAGCGCCCGGCGGCGCTGGAACCGCTGGATGTCTGCCTGCAGGTCAACGTCAGCGGCGAAACCAGCAAATCCGGCGTTTCGCCCGAGGCCTTGCCGGCACTGGCCGACGCCGTGGTGGCGCTGCCACGTCTGCGACTACGCGGTTTGATGACGCTGCCCGCGCCGCGCGACGACCTAGCGGCCCAGCGGCGACCCTTCGCCGAGCTGCGCACCTTGCTCGAAATGCTCCGCCAGCGGCATCCCCAGGCGCCTCTGGATACCTTATCGATGGGCATGAGCGGCGATCTCGAGGCCGCCGTCCTCGAAGGTGCCACCCTGGTCCGTCTGGGCACGGCCATTTTCGGGCAGCGCGCGCCGCGCCCCTGATCGCCTTGCCCCTAACCCCATTGTGTCGCCGCGACACTTCAGGAGACCCCATGACAAGCCAAGTCACATTCATCGGCGCCGGGAACATGGCCAGCGCCATTTTCGGCGGCATGATCGAAGGCGGCTACCCCGCCGAGGCCATCACTGCCACCGCACGCGGCGCCCAGACACTCGACGCGCTCGCCTCACGCTATGGTGTCAACACCACATCCGACAACAACGCCGCCGTCGAACACGCGGATGTCGTGGTCCTGGCCGTCAAGCCGCAGGTCATGCGCGAGGTATGCGAGGAATTGCGCGATAGCGTGCAGCGCCAACGCCCCCTGATCGTCTCCGTGGCCGCCGGCCTGAGTGCCGAGACGCTGGATACTTGGCTGGGCGGTGACATGGCCGTGATCCGCTGCATGCCCAACACCCCCAGCCTGGTCGGCCAGGGCGCCGCGGGGCTTTACGCCAACGCCCGCGTCAGCGAGGAACAGAAACAGTTGGCCACCTCGCTGCTGGAAGCCGTGGGACTCGTCGAGTGGGTCGCCGACGAGACGCTTCTCGAGGCGGTTACGGCCGTGTCGGGTAGCGGGCCAGCGTATTTCTTCCTGATCATGGAAGCCCTCGAAGACGCCGGCAAGAAGCTCGGCCTGCCCGCCGACAGTGCCCGCCGCCTGGCGCTGCAAACCGCCTACGGCGCGGCCAGCATGGCCCGCGAAAGCGAATTCGAGCCCGCTGAATTGCGCCGCCGCGTGACCTCGCCCAACGGCACCACCGAACGCGCCATCAATAGCTTCGAGGACGACGGCCTGCGTCGGCTGTTCGAAAACGCCACGCAAGCCTGCGCGACACGCGCCCGTGAACTGGCCGACGAACTGAGCCGCGACTGAATCCCCTACACCCATCCGACACGGAGGAGCCCCATGGGCAGCCAAATGGGAAGCGCCGGCTTGATGCTGGTCAACACGCTAATCAATGTGTATCTGTTCGTCCTGATGCTGCGCTTTCTGCTGCAGTTTTCGCGCGCCGATTATTACAACCCCGTCAGCCAGGCGGTAATCACCGCCACACGGCCGGTAGTCGCGCCCTTGCAGCGTATCTTCCGCCCACGTGGACGCTTCGATCCCGCCTCGCTGGTCGCGGGCCTGCTACTCAAGGGCATCACCATCTTCGTGCTGCTCAAGCTCGCCGGCATCGGTATGCCGCCGATTCAGGGCGTACTGGTGGCGGCACTGGCCGGGGTGTTGAGCGCGATTCTCGACATCTATTTCTTCGCTCTGATCATCATGATCATTCTCAGTTGGGTCGCGCCACAGGCCAGCCATCCCGGCGCCATTCTCGTCCATCAACTAGTCGAGCCGATCATGGCCCCGGTGCGCAAGGTCATCCCTCCGCTGGGCATGATCGACTTGTCGCCCATCGTGGTGTTCATCGCCATCAGCCTGATCGACAGCCTCGTCGTCGGCGCCCTGGCCCGTGCGGCAGGATTACCCGGCATGCTGGTAGGCTTCTGAACATTCATCATCCTGGCGCCGTCACGCGCCTCACGCTGGACACGGAAACCGACACACACGATGCCCGATACGCTACCTCCCGACTCGGTCGGTCTGGTCACGCCGCAAACGGCGCACTTCGATACCCCGCTGGCATTGGCTGGCGGCAAGACGCTGTCCGACTACACGCTGGTCTACGAGACGTATGGCACGCTCAATGCCGAACGCAATAACGCGGTACTGATCTGCCATGCGCTTTCCGGCCATCATCACGCGGCGGGCTTCCACGGCATGGAAGATCGCAAGCCCGGCTGGTGGGATGCCTATATCGGTCCCGGCAAGGCGATCGATACCGAGCGCTACTTCGTCGTCTCGCTCAACAACCTCGGTGGCTGCCACGGCAGTACCGGCCCCGCCTCGACCAACCCCGAGACTCAGCGCGCCTGGGGTCCGGCATTTCCAGTCCTGACGGTGGCCGACTGGGTGCATAGTCAGGCACGTCTGGCCGATCGACTGGGCATCGAACGCTTCGCCGCCGTGGTCGGCGGCAGCCTCGGCGGCATGCAGGTGTTGCAATGGGCGATGGCGTATCCCGAGCGCATCGCCAATGCCGTGGTCATCGCCGCCACGCCACGCCTCTCGGCGCAGAATATCGCCTTCAACGAGGTCGCCCGCCAGGCGATCCGCTCGGATCCCGATTTTCATGACGGCTGGTATGAGGAGCACGGCACGGTGCCCAAGCGCGGGCTCAAGCTGGCCCGCATGATCGGCCATATTACCTATCTGTCCGAGCATTCGATGGGGGCCAAGTTCGGCCGCGATCTGCGTACCGATCAGCTCAACTTCGGCTATGACGTGGAATTCCAGGTCGAATCGTATCTGCGTCACCAGGGCGATACGTTTTCCACCAGCTTCGATGCCAACACTTACCTGCTGATGACCAAGGCGCTGGATTACTTCGACCCGGCCGCCTTGCACGGCGGCGATCTGGCCGCCGCGCTGGCGCCGGCGCAATGTCCGTTCTTGGTGGTCAGCTTTACCACCGACTGGCGTTTCGCGCCGCCGCGTTCGCGCGAGCTGGTCGACGCCCTGATGCGCGCCGACAAGACCGTCAGCTACGCCAGCATCGACTCGCCCCACGGCCACGATGCATTCCTGCTGCCGCATCCACGTTACGAAGCGGTGTTCGGTGGTTTCATGCGTCGCGTTGCCCGCGACCTGCAGCTCGAGGAGACGACCTGATGCGTGCCGATCTCAAATTGATCCACGACTGGGTGCCGCAAGGCGCGCGCGTGCTCGACCTGGGCTGCGGCGACGGCGAGTTGCTTGCCGCCCTGGCGCGTGACAAGCAGGTCGTCGGCTACGGCCTGGAGATCGATCCCGATGGCATCACTGCTTGCATCGAGCGTGGGGTCAGCGTCATCGAACAGGACATCGACGACGGCCTGAGCAACGTCGACGACGATGCCTATGACCTGGTGATCATGACCCAGGCGCTTCAGGCTTTGCAGCGCCCGGACCGCACCCTCGACGAAATGCTGCGCGTGGGCCGCGAATGCATCATCGCCTTTCCCAACTTCGCCTACTGGCGCCACCGCCTCTATCTCGGCTTTCAGGGCCGCATGCCGGTCTCCAAATCATTGCCCCATGCCTGGTACGACACGCCCAACATCCACCTATCGACGTTTCGCGACTTCGGGCAACTGTGCCGCGATAAAGGCCTGACCATCGTCGACCAACGCGTCGGTAACGGCGATCACGAACCGCACTGGAGCTCGCGGCTGTGGCCCAACCTGTGCGGGGAAACGGCGATCTTCCGTGTCACGCGCGCCTCACGCTGACTCAGACGCTCGGCGGCTGCCGCTCGAGATCTACCGGCAGCCGTCGGGTCAGCATCGCCTCGCAGGGCGCGCCGCCCGCATCCCGGGTGACGCTGACGCCATATGCCAGCACCTCGACCCCCTGGGCGGCGACACGACGTAGCGTCTCGGCATAGGCCGGATCGAGATGCGCGGCCGGCGCCACGGCGTCGATCCCGGTATGTGCCACGCAAAACAGGAGCACCGCGCGTTCGCCCAGCGCAACCCGCGCCGCCAGGCTCTCTAGGTGCCGGCGACCGCGCTCGCTGACCGAGTCAGGGAAATAGCCATGGCCGTCGTCTTCACGCAGCGTCACCTGCTTGACTTCGACATGGGTCGTTTGCCGCGCCTCGGTGAGACGGAAATCGAGCCGTGCGCCTTCGACCTTGGCCTCCCGCTTGAGCGTCGTATACCCCGCCAGTTCGGCGATACGTCCCGCCCGCAGCGCCTCCTCGACCCACGCATTGGCGCGCCCGGTGTGCACCGAGGCCAGCGCCGGTGCTGCGCCGGGCATGGGCAGTTCGATCCATTCCCAGGTCCACGCCAGCTTGCGCGCGGGATTACGACTCGGCGAGAGCCAGACGCGACACCCGGGGACGTTGACCGCGCGCATGGAGCCGGTATTGGGACAATGCGCGATCACCTCCTCGCCCGATGCCAATCGCACATCGGCCAGAAAACGCTTGTAGCGACGCATCAGAATACCGGGCGTCAATTGCGTGTATTCCATCTTCCCCTCTTGGATCACGAACACATCACACCGCAGGACAAAAAATCACATTTTCGCAAGAGCGGCGCCATGACCGCGAACGCGCGCGCTCCAGCGCCTTGACCGAGATCGGAAAGCGCTATTTTGTCGCCGAGAATGGTTGCAAAGCCTGCATTTTTCCGCTAAATAAGCAAGGCTTCGGGCGGGCGCCCAAGTCCTACCCTGGCCAGGCATCGGCCCAAGTCACTTGCGTAATGAGGCAGTCCCATGCCAGTAGCGGAAATCAAATCGGAAGCGCCGAAAAAATTCACCCCGTATGACCCGGCGCCGGGTGAAGAATACATGAACGAGCAGCAGCTCGCGCACTTCCGCCAAATCCTGCTCATCTGGAAACAGGAGCTCATGGAAGAGGTGGATCGCACGGTGCGCCACCTGCAGGAAGAAGCCAACAACTTCGCCGACCCGGCCGACCGTGCCACCCAGGAAGAAGGCTTCAACCTGGAATTGCGTACCCGCGACCGCGAGCGCAAGCTTCTCAAGAAGATCAACGAGACCATCGAAAATATCGATGAGGATGACTACGGCTTCTGTGAAGCCTGCGGCGTCGAGATCGGCATTCGCCGCCTCGAGGCTCGCCCTACCGCCACGCTCTGCGTCGACTGCAAGACGCTGTCGGAGCTCAAGGAAAAGCAACTCGGCGGCTGATGCCGTTTATGAATACTCTCTCGACGGGCACCTTCGGGTGCCCGTTTGTCATGGCGCAGGCTACGTAGCTCATGTCGTATATCGGTCGCTTCGCACCGACCCCCTCGGGACCTCTACACCTAGGGTCGCTGATCGCGGCCCTGGCGAGCTTTCTCGACGCACGCCACGCCAAGGGGCGCTGGCTCGTGCGCATCGAGGATATCGACCCGCCACGCTGCCCCGCAGGCACCGCCGATACCATTCTCCGCCAGTTGGACGCCTTCGGCCTTACCTGGGATGGCAGCGTGCGCTACCAGAGCGAGCGTCACGCGGACTACCAGGCAGCGCTCGAGCGCCTCGCCGAGCAAGGACTTGCCTATCCGTGCAGCTGTTCGCGGAAAGAGTGGCGCGAGCATGCGATCTACCCCGGCTGGTGCCGGTACGGGCCGCTGCACCCCGAGCGCCCCCTGGCTTGGCGGCTGCGCAGCGACCTTGGCCGGCGTCCCGTTGAATGGGAGGACCGGCGCCTGGGTCATCAGCGCTTCGATCCCGCCGAACTGGGCGACGTCATCCTCAAGCGCAAGGACGATCTTTGGGCGTATCAGCTCGCGGTGGTCGTCGATGATGCCGATCAAGAGGTCTCCGATGTGGTGCGCGGCGCCGACCTGCTCGACAACACCCCCTGGCAACGTCAGTTGCAAGATGCCCTGGGGTTCCCGGTGCCACGCTATCTACACCTTCCCTTGGTACTCGGTGACAACGGCCAGAAGCTCTCCAAGCAGAATCTTGCTCCGGCGCTACCGACCGACGCGGCCGGCATCCGCCACGCCCTGCACCACGCCTTGCAGCGACTCGGTCAGCAACCGCCACGCGAGATGGCACATGCCTGCGTGACCGATCAACTCGACGCGGCGATCGGCACCTGGTGCCCCGAACGCCTACGCCACCTGGCAACGACCGAGCACTGAAAAGCCACGCCTGCGTGGACATCCAACGCCCTGGCCAGCGACCTTGTCATGCCATGGTCGCACACCCTTTGGCTTGATTCGCCTGGCCGGCAGGCGTCAGGATACAAGCCTGCCGAGCGCCGCCAGCGCCGACGCTCGGCCACTCCCCATGCATTCACGCGACCATGAGGCCCATGAGCCGAATCCTGATCGTCGAAAACCAAGACACGCCGCGTCAGGCCCTGAAGGACCTGCTCGAGCGCCAGGCGTACCACGTGGCGGCCGCCGCATCGCTCAACGCCGCACAGGCGCTGGCGCCACAGACCTTCGACCTGGTGATCTGCGATCTGCGCCTGGCAGGAGAAGACGGCACGCAGATGCTCGCGCTGAGCGCCCCGACACCGGTCTTAGTCATGACCGACCACGCCAGCCTGCGAAAGGCCGTGGTCGCGCTCAAGGAAGGCGCCGTCGACTGTATCGCCAAGCCCGTCGATGACGATGACGTCCTGGCGATCGTGTCACGTGTGCTAGCACGCCCGGCGACCAACGACACCGCCTCTCCTAGTGATGCTCCTCGCGGCATGATCGGCGAGTGCGTCGCCATGCAGCGTGTCTACGAACGCATCCGCAAGACGGCACACGCCGACGTCACCGTGCTCGTGCAGGGTGAATCGGGTACCGGCAAGGAACTGGTTGCGCGCGCCCTGCATCGCCAGAGCCGCCGCGCCAAGGCGCCGCTGATCTGCGTCAACTGTGCTGCGATCCCCGAGACCCTGATCGAATCCGAACTCTTCGGCCACGAAAAGGGCGCCTTCACGGGAGCCAACAGTGCACGCACCGGCTTGGTCGAAGCCGCCGATGGCGGCACGCTCTTCCTCGACGAGATCGGCGAGCTGCCCATGGATGCTCAAGCCCGCCTGCTACGCGTGCTTCAGGAAGGCGAGATCCGGCGCATCGGCTCGGTGGAGACGCGTTACGTCGATGTACGCCTGATCGCGGCGACGCATCGTGACCTGCACTCGCTGTCGCGCAGCGGCGAATTCAGGCTCGACCTCTACTATCGCCTGAATGTCATGCAAATCGAGCTGCCTCCGCTTCGCGAGCGCGACGACGATATCATCACCATTGCCCAGGCCCTGCTCGAGCGGGCTTGCACCCGCCATGCGCGACCAGGATTGCGCTTATCGCGCGCCGCACGTCGCGACATCCTCGGTTACGCCTGGCCAGGCAATGTGCGTGAGCTGGAAAATGCCCTAGAACGCGGCGTCATTCTCGCCGAGGGCCACCTTATCCACCCCGGCGATCTCGGCCTCCCACTGGAACGCAGACAGGAGCCGATCGCTGCGCCTTCCGAATCGTCCGACGCCCCCGAGGAGGACGAGGTTCTCGACGACGACCTGTCTCTGGAAGACTACTTCCAGCATTTCGTCCTCGAGCATCAGGCGCAGATGAGTGAAACCGAGCTGGCCCAGAAGCTGGGCATCAGCCGCAAATGCCTGTGGGAGCGTCGTCAGCGTCTGGGCATTCCGCGCAAGAAAAATGCTCGCCGCCTGGCGTGACTCTCCCCTTAATCATGCCGTCGAGCACCTTTTCGATTCCTGCCGCGACTATGGTCTAAGCGCATCTCCCGGCCTTTTCAGAGACCCTATACGCCTTAGCGACGGGGCTGATGCACCAGTTGTTACCATCCCACACAAGAGATGCCCCGTTATGCGGCAATTGCGGTAACACCACGCTCTCTCGGAACGTAGGGAACTTTCATTAAAAACCATAAAACATTGATCCAAAAGAAAAAAACAAATGGTGGCACGACCACTGCAATGTATAGACTAAGAAAAACAACAGCCGGATACCCGGTGGCGCACGAACAACCACAATAACGTACGCCGCAGGTGCTCAGCCCGACATCGGCAACCACAAATACAAAAACGTCGAGCTGGAACATCGCAAGCGAATCGCCAACAACAACAAACGAGACGCAACGCGAGTCGACCGCCAACAACAACAAGACGGTCGAGATCCGGAACCGAACCAGGACGCGACGCTTCATGCGAGGCCCAACAAGAAAAATGCCCTCGCCCGAAGCATCCCGACGACAACAACAACATGTCGGGAGAAACGATGTCGTCGTGGTTGGATTATTGTTTTGAATACGAGGTGGTCACCACGCGGGAAGAGTCACAACAACAAGAATATTGCTTGCCTGCCGAAGTTCATTGGTGACTGTGGTGCGTATTCAAGGCGATGCGCCATCACGAAGAAGAAACAGCAGCAAGGACGTTGCACAGCATACTTAGGGGAGGCCCACCGGGTCTCCCCTTTTAATGCCAGTGTCAGGCACTCTACTTCCTCCGAGCGCCTGTTCTCGCCCCTCATCACGCCACATCCTTTGCAAGCCAAGGAGTGTCGGCTTACACTAGCCACTTCGCTCTCCGCAAGTCGTTAACGACGCATGTTCAAAGGATTTACCCGCTTTCTCCAACGCCCCGGTGAACGTTTGAAGACCCTGTTTGGCGCCCAAGAGTCCTCCGGCCACTCCACGCCCACGCTGCGTGTCATCCCACGTGACCAGCACGACGTATCACGGCGCCTGTTCAGCGAGAATGCTCTCAAGGTGTTGTATCGCCTGCACAATGCCGGCCATGAAGCCTACCTGGTCGGTGGCTGCGTGCGTGACTCACTGCTCGGAAAGGCCCCCAAAGACTTCGACGTCGCCACCGATGCCACGCCGGAAGAAATACGCACGCTGTTTCGCAACTCACGCATCATCGGGCGCCGCTTCCGTATCGTCCACGTGCGCTTCGGCCGCGAAGTCATTGAGGTCACAACCTTTCGGGGGCGGCCCGGCGACGATCAAGACACCGCGCATTCCCAGCAATCCGACGACGGCTTGCTGCTGCGTGACAACGTCTGGGGCACCATCGAGGAAGACGCGCTACGCCGCGATTTCACGGTCAATGCGCTTTACTACAACATCGCCGACTTCTCGATTCACGATTGGGCCGACGGCGTGAACGATCTCGAAGCCCGCACCCTGCGCTTGATCGGCGACCCCGAGGTGCGTTATCGCGAGGACCCGGTGCGCATGCTGCGTGCCGTACGTTTCGCTGCCAAGCTGGACTTCGATATCGAGCCGCGCACCGAGGCCCCGATTCTCGAATTGGCGCCCTTGCTGTTGCAGATTCCCCCAGCGCGCCTGTTCGAGGAGGTACTCAAGCTCTTTCTCTCCGGGCAAGCGCTACGCACCTTCGAGCTGCTCCGCGAGTATGGCTTGTTCGCCATACTATTCCCCGAGGCCGAAGAGGCCATCGCAGAACGCGCGTGGGCAAGGCCACTGATCGAGCAGGCCCTGATCAACACCGACCGGCGCATCCAGCAAGAACGTCCCGTCACTCCGGCGTTTCTGTACGGTGCCATGCTGTGGCCCGGCATGCGCCTACGCGCCGAGCGCCTCGAGAGCGATGGCATGCCGCCGATCCCCGCGCAGCAAACCGCCTCGCAGCAAAGCATTTCGCGGCAACTGCAACACACCACGATCCCCAAACGCTTCAGCATGCCGATGCGGGAAATCTGGGACCTTCAGCAACGCTTGCCCAAGCGTCGCGGCAAACGTGCCTTCCAGACCCTGGAGCATACTCGCTTCCGCGCTGCCTATGACTTCCTCCTGCTGCGAGAAAACGCCGGTGAAATCGATCCCGGGCTCGGTGCTTGGTGGACGGCCTTTCAGGAAGGCGACGACCACGAGCAAGCACGCCTGATCGCCAAAACCAGCGGCTCCCCGGCCGGCACGTCGGATCGCCCCAAGCGGCGTCGACGGCGGCGGCGCAATCCGTCATCCGAGCATGGCAATGACGGTCGCCAGGAGTGACCGCGTAGCGGCCTATATCGGCCTGGGCAGCAATTTGGATGGGCCGCGCGAGCATGTCTCGCGCGCCTTGAAAGAACTCGATGCCCTGCCACTGACCCACTTGGCGGGGCATTCCTCTCTGTATGCCTCGGCACCGGTAGGCCCCCAGGATCAACCCGACTTCATCAATGCCGTCGCTTGCGTATTCACGCGTCTGTCACCACTGGCGTTGCTCGACCAACTGCAGGCACTCGAACAACGCCACCGTCGGGTGCGCCAACGCCATTGGGGGCCGCGTACGCTAGATCTCGATCTCTTGCTCTATGCCAATCTCGAATGGCGAACACCGCGTTTGACGCTCCCGCATCCGGCCATGCACGAGCGGGCCTTCGTGCTCGTCCCCCTGGCGGAGCTCGCACCCGAGGTAACGCTTGCCGGCAAGAACACCACCACTCTGGCGAAACATTATAATGGTGCAGAGCTGCACCGCCTTCTTCCCTAAAAGTCGTGTTGCAGCCAATGTGTTACCGATCCACACTTTCGGCACCCTGAGGTAACGTTTGCGGTAACACCTCCCCCAGGCCCGCGCGGGCCACCACAGCATGGAATGTTTCATGAAAACCGTCACCTTGAGCCACCTCAATGCCTTCAAGCGTGCCAGCGAACCCTTCAGTTGCCTGACGGCCTACGATGCGTCGTTCGCACAGCACGCGGACGCCGCCGGTATCGATGTGTTGCTGGTGGGCGATTCACTGGGCATGGTACTGCAAGGTCATGCCAGCACGATTCCCGTGACGCTCGACGACATCCTTTACCACACGCGCTGCGTGGCGCGCGGCAAGCAGCGTAGTCTGTTGATGGTCGACCTGCCCTTCATGAGCAACGCCGATACGAGTCAGCTACTGCGCGATGCCGGCGCCCTGATGCGCGCCGGCGCCGAGCTCGTCAAGATCGAAGGCGCGGGCTGGATGCATGACGATGTGCGCGCCCTGGTGCGGCGCGGCGTGCCGGTATGCGCGCACCTGGGCCTGACGCCCCAGAGCGTGCACCAGTTCGGCGGCTACAAGGTGCAAGGACGCGAACAGGACGATGCCCAGCGCATCGTCGCCGATGCGCGCTTGCTGGTCGACGCCGGCGCGTCGGTGATTCTGCTCGAATGCGTGCCCGCCGCGCTGGGTCATGCCGTGCGCAACGCCGTGGAAGTCCCGGTCATCGGAATCGGCGCAGGCCCCGACGTGGATGGCCAGATATTGGTAATGCATGACATCCTCGGTGTGACGCACGGGCGGCCGCCACGTTTCGCCAAGAACTTCCTGACCGGACGCGATAACGTTCAGGCCGCGTTCGCGGCTTACCACGACGCCGTCAAGACACGCCAGTTTCCTGCCGAGGAGCATAGTTTTTGATGTTGACGCTGCACGACATCACCGAATTACGTGCCCACCTGACTCCCCTTCGCCGCGATGGCCAGCGTATCGCCCTGGTGCCGACCATGGGTAATTTGCACGCCGGGCATCTGGCCTTGATCGACGCCGCGCGCCGTGACGCGGATGTGGTAGTCGCCACCATCTTCGTCAACCCTCTACAATTCGGGGCCGGCGAGGATTTCGAGCACTATCCACGCACGCTCGATACCGATACTCAGGCACTGGCGAGCCATGGCTGCGATATCGTCTTCGCCCCCAGTGCCGAGACGCTCTATCCCCAAGGCCGCGATCACCTCACCCAGGTCAGTGTCCCCCAGATCTCGGAAGGCCTGTGCGGTGCCAACCGGCCCGGGCATTTCACCGGGGTGGCCACGGTCGTCAGCTTGCTTTTCCACCTCGTGCAGCCCGATATCGCGTATTTCGGGCGCAAGGATTACCAGCAGTTGACGGTGATTCGTAAGATGGTCGCGGACCTGCATTTCCCCATCGACATCGTCGGCGTGCCCACCCAACGCGCCGAGGACGGCCTAGCGCTGTCGTCGCGCAACGGCTATCTAAGTGCCGCAGAGCGTCAGCGCGCCCCGGCGCTATATCGCATCTTGTGCCAAGTGCGTGACGCACTGCAAGACGGCGATACCCCGGCGTCGGCGTTGCGCGAGGGCTTGGCGAACCTCGTCGCGGAGGGTTTCAAACCCGATTACCTGGAATTGCGTCGCGCCCAGGATCTGGGACCGGTCGCGCTGGATACCCGCGAAACGATCCTGCTCGCCGCTGCGCACCTCGGTACCACCCGCCTGATCGACAATCTCCCGGTCAGCTTGCCGCACTGATCAGCCGCATGATCTCCGTCACATTACGCCGGTATACCCGCTCATACCGGCGATCTACGCCCATTACCCGATTGTCGCGCGGCACTGGACTCGCCTATTCTAAATGTACCGCCCCTCTAGGCTGATAGGAGACTCTCATGGAAGACGTGGTGATCGTAGCGGCACGGCGTACCGCCATCGGCAGTTTCGGCGGCGCCCTCGCCAGCCTTCCCGCGACCCAGCTCGGCGCCACGGTGATCGCGGATTTGCTCGCGCATACCGGCGTGCCCCCCGAACAGGTCGACGAGGTTCTGCTCGGCCAGGTGCTGGCCGCCGGATGCGGTCAGAACCCTGCCCGCCAGGCGGCCATAAACGCGGGGCTGCCTTCCGCCGTACCGGCGATGACCATCAACAAGGTCTGCGGCTCCGGCCTCAAGGCGTTGCATCTGGCGACCCAGGCCATCCGTTGTGGCGACGCCGAGCTGATTATTGCCGGTGGTCAGGAGAACATGTCGCTGGCTCCGCATGTACTGCCGAACTCGCGTACCGGCCAGCGCATGGGTGACTGGACGGCGGTGGATACGATGATCCGCGACGGCTTGTGGGACGCCTTCAACGACATCCACATGGGGATTACCGCCGAGAATCTGGCTGCGAAGTACGACATCACCCGCGAGGAGATGGATGCCTTTGCCGCCGCTTCCCAGCAGAAGGCGGCTGCCGCCATCGAGGAGGGGCGTTTCGCCGGGCAGATCGTGCCGGTCGAGATCCCCCAGCGCAAAGGCGACCCGCTCCATGTCACCACCGACGAAGGGCCTCGCGCGGGCGTGACCGCCGAACAGCTCGCCGGTATGCGCCCGGCCTTCAAGCGCGATGGCACTGTCACCGCCGGCAATGCCTCCTCGCTCAACGACGGCGCCGCTGTGGCCATGCTCTGCTCGGCAAAGAAAGCAAAAGCGCTGGGGCTGGAGCCCCTCGCGGTGATCAAAGCCTACGCCAACGCCGGGGTCGATCCCGCGATCATGGGCATCGGCCCGGCCCCCGCCACGCGGCGGTGTCTGGAACGCGCAGGTTGGTCACTCGACGAACTGGACTTGATCGAAGCCAACGAGGCCTTCGCCGCCCAGGCGCTCGCCGTCAACAAGGAGCTCGGCTGGGACCCAGCCAAGATCAATGTCAACGGCGGCGCCATCGCGCTGGGGCACCCCATCGGCGCCTCGGGTTGCCGCATCCTGGTGACGCTGCTGCATGAAATGATCGCTCGCGACGCCAAGAAAGGGCTGGCGACGCTGTGCATCGGCGGAGGACAAGGCGTGGCGCTGGCCATCGAACGCCCGTGAGACGCTAACAAAAACGCTGTTTTGTAACTTCACGTCAAACCGGTGAACTTTTCGATTATCCTGCCTGCCCAACCGTTTACGACGCCCAAGCGGCGTCGTATTCGTCTTGGTTTCAACAGGAAATGTCATCGGTATGTTGATTTCGGTGCAGGCATTACGTGCGTTTGCGGCATGGGTGGTCGTCTTCCACCACTTCGTGCAGGTTTTTTTCGACTTCGATACCAATAATACCTTCGAGCACCTTCTCGCCACCCGAGGCCAAATGGGTGTGGATATCTTTTTCATCATCAGTGGCTTCGTCATCTATGCTGCCACCGCACGCCGCACCCCTTCCAGTGGCGAGTTTCTCCTGCAACGCGCCGCGCGTATCGTGCCTGCTTACTGGTTGTATACCGCCATCACGGCGGGTGTCGTCTATCTCTCGCAGGATGTTATGCCGGACTACGGACTGGATCTCAAAAGCCTGGTGATGTCGCTGCTCTTCCTGCCGACCGAGAATCCTGCCGGCTATGGGTACTATCCAACATTGCCCGTGGGATGGACGCTCAACTTCGAAATGCTGTTCTATCTGGTGTTTGCGGCCTCCTTACTGGTCAACAAGCACCTACGCCTGTGGCTACTCGCCCTGGTAATGATCGCGATCAGCGCCTGGCTCGCGGATCGTCCGCTACTAAGCGACTTCTACCACGACCCGATCATCTACAACTTCCTGCTCGGGCTGGGGGTCGGCATCGTCTATCGCCGCGGTTGGCTGCCCCAGGGGCGCTGGTTGCCGGCCGGTATCGCCCTGGTGGCATTCACGCTGCTCATGCAGTTCAACGACCCCCAGGGCATGACGCGCTTCTTAGCCTGGGGCTTGCCCAGCACGGTGCTGCTCTGCGCGTTCATCGCCATGGAGCCACTATTCGCCGGAAACCGAGTGATCAAGGCGCTCGGCGATTGGTCCTATTCGACCTACCTGCTGCATGTCATCGTGCTGTGGACGGCACAGTACACCTTGCGCGAACACGTCGGCATGCCGCCCTACGCTACCCTGGCGATTTGCCTGCCGCTCATCGCCGTGTTGTCGTGGGCCAGTTTCGAGTTCATCGAGAAGCGACTTTCACGCCGCTTGCGCCAGTGGATACCCAAGCGGCGCTCGCCTCCTGCCGCAAACACCGGCTCAGCTTGACGCGTCCCTAACGTAAAAAGCCCCGTACACCAACGTGTACGGGGCTTCATTAAGCGCTGGGAGTGGATCGCTTATTCAGTCTCGGCCGGCGTTGCTTCGAAAGCCGCTTTTTCTTCCGCGGTGATTTCCTTGATGGAAAGCTTCACGCGGTTGCGGTTATCGATATCGAGCACCTTGACGATGACTTCCTGGTCCTCGCTGAGATAGTCGCGCACGTCGTTGACGCGCTCGGGGACGATCTGCGAGATATGCACCAGGCCGTCGGTGCCCGGCATGAAGGTGACGAAGGCACCGAAGTCGGTGATACGTGCCACCTTGCCCTGATAGAGCTTGCCGATCTCGGGCTCGGCGGTAATCGCCAGCACGGTATCGATCGCTGCCTTGGCAGCTTTCTTGTCCTCGGCATAGATGCGCACGGTACCGTCATCATCGAGGTCAATGGAAGCGCCGGTATCATCGCAAATCTTGCGAATAGTCGCGCCACCCTTACCGATCACGTCACGAATCTTGTCCGGAGCGATCTTGACCGTGGCCATCGACGGCGCGTTGTCGGACACTTCGTTACGGCTCTGGCCAATGACGGTGCTCATCTGCTCCAGAATATGCAGGCGCGCTTCGTGAGCTTGCTGCAGTGCGGTCTCCATGATCTCTTCGTTGATGCCCTCGATCTTGATATCCATCTGCAGGGCCGTCACGCCGGCGGTGGAACCCGCCACCTTGAAATCCATATCGCCTAGGTGGTCTTCGTCACCGAGGATGTCGGTCAACACCGCGAAGCCGTCGTCGTCCTTGACCAAGCCCATGGCGATACCTGCCACTGGTGTCTTGAGCGGAACGCCGGCATCCATCAACGCCAGGGATGTACCGCACACCGAGGCCATGGAGCTGGAACCGTTGGATTCGGTGATTTCGGACACCACGCGAATGGTGTAGGGGAAATCTTCCTCGCTGGGCAGCACCGCCTGAACGCCGCGCCGTGCAAGACGTCCGTGGCCGATCTCGCGGCGCTTGGGGCCGCCCATGAAGCCAGCTTCACCCACGCAGTAGGGAGGGAAATTGTAGTGCAGCAGGAAGCGGTCCTTACGTTCGCCTTCCAGCGATTCGATCAGCTGCGCATCCCGCAGCGTGCCCAGGGTCGCGACCACAATCGCCTGGGTCTCGCCGCGCGTGAATACCGCCGAGCCATGCGTCTTGGGCAGGTTGCCGACCTCGATCGCCAACGGACGCACGGTCTTGAGATCGCGGCCATCGATGCGCGGCTCGCCCTTGATCACCCGTGAACGGACCACCCGCTTCTCGAGACCGGCAAAGCCACCCTTGACCTCGTCAGCATCGAACTGGCCTTGCTCTTCACCGGCCAGCTGCGCGATCGCCTCATCCTTCAGGGCGGACAAGGCATCCTGACGCTCCATCTTGTCGGTAATGCGATAGGCCTCGCCGATCTTGGTCTCGAAGCCGGCCGCCAGCGCCTCCTTGAGAGCCGTATTCTCGACGGCGGGCTGCCACTCCCAACGCGGCTTGCCGGCCTCGGCGGTAAGCTCATTGATAGCGGCGATCGCGACCTGCATTTCTTGATGGCCGAAAAGCACCGCGCCGAGCATTTCATCCTCGAGCAGTTCGTTGGCCTCGGATTCGACCATCAGCACGGCTTTCTCCGTGCCGGCCACAACCATGTTCAACTCGGAACTGCCGAGCTCCTCCACCGTCGGGTTGAGGAAATAGCCATTGTCTTCGGTGAAGCCAACGCGCGCGGCAGCAATCGGCCCATTGAAGGGGACCCCGGAGATAGCCAACGCTGCAGACGTGCCCAACATCGCCGCGATGTCCGGATCATGGTTGCGATCGGTGGAAAGCACCGTGCACACCACCTGAACCTCATTCATGAACCCTTTGGGGAACAACGGACGGATCGGACGATCAATCAAACGCGAGGTGAGGGTTTCCTTCTCGGTAGGGCGACCCTCACGCTTGAAGAAACCGCCAGGAATCTTGCCGACAGCGTAGGTCTTTTCCTGATAGAAAACGGCCAGCGGGAAGAATGGCTGGGCGGGGTTGACGTCCTTCTTGGCTACCACGGTACACAACACCACGGTGTCGTCCATGGTCACCATCACGGCACCGGTAGCCTGGCGGGCGATACGGCCCGTTTCCAGGGTGACGGTACTGCGACCGTATTGAAACGTTTTCTTGACCGGGTTCACGGCAATGTCCTTAACTTTTCATCTCATGTATTGGTCGTTTCGACTCGGCGACCATTTTAGGAGTTCACGCGCCACGGGGCCACTCATTACGACACCCGGGGCCGACGAAACAAAAAACGGGCAGCCCCGGAGGACTGCCCGTTTCAAACAACCATGCGTCGGCGCTCATGTGAAAGACCTTCGCGACCCTGGCATGCAGGTGCAACACCTTCATGGCACCCACACCTGCTCTGTCGCGAACGGAACTTTCCTTAGCGGCGCAGGCCGAGACGCTGGATCAACGACTGATAGCGCCCGATATCCTTGCGTTTCAGGTAATCCAGCAGCTTGCGACGCTGGTTGACCATGCGAATCAGACCACGACGAGAGTGGTGATCCTGCTTGTTACTCTTGAAGTGATCCTGCAAGCCATCGATGTTGGCGGATAGCAGGGCCACCTGTACTTCAGGCGAACCGGTATCGCTTTCGCCACGACCGTATTCGTCAACGATGGCGGCTTTCTGTTCAGCGGTCAGTGCCATTTCTCTCTCCAGTAAACAATATGCCTGAGCAATGAATGTCGGAGACCACGCATATTTGCAGTCTCCAGGTACTGCCCGCGAAATACGGGCGCCATGTAAAAGGCCTGGCCTTCATGCACACCGAGGGTATCGGTGTGCCCCGACGCACATGGCACGCGCCGGCATCACGCCTCACTCGCGAACGGGCGAGGCGGTATTCCGTAAGCGTCGCGGCGTGACCTCTCCAGGCCTCGTCACGCTCACGAGTCCCAGGAAAGCACCGCTGTGATATAGACGCGCCGTCTCGTCCGCGACCAGCGCCCCGGTGTCGACCCGGGCCCGCTGCCCATGCAGCAGCCGCCGCGACTCGATCGCTGCCACTTCAAGCGATGGCACATGGGGCAACATCGCATCGATGGGCAACAATCGCGCCTGACGCGAGGCCCCGTCCATTTGCTCGAGCGCCTCGAAGCCCTGCATGGCATCGGCGTCGAACGGTCCGCTTCGTAGCCGACGCAGGGACGTAATGTGCGCGCCACATCCTAGCGCCCGACCGATATCCTCAGCCAGGGTACGAATATAGGTACCCTTGCTGCAGCGGACCTCGAGCTCGAAGCCTTCGCTCTCGCACGACAACAGGCGCATATCATAAACCGTTACGCGGCGCGCCGCACGCTCGACTTGCTTGCCTTCGCGCGCCAGCTCGTACAACGGGCGCCCCTGGTGCTTGAGTGCCGAGTACATCGGAGGAACCTGCTCGATATCACCGCGAAACCGTGCTAGCGCAGCCTCGATATCATCCTCGACGAGGGCCGGCACCGAATGACGCTCGACCAACGTACCTTCGGCGTCACCGGTATCGGTAATTTCACCCAGCCTGACACGCGTGCGATACGTCTTGTCGGCATCGAGCAAATAGGCCGAAAATTTGGTCGCCTCACCAAAGCAAATCGGCAGCAAGCCAGTCGCCATTGGGTCCAGCGTACCGGTATGGCCAGCCTTCTGCGCCTCGTACAGACGACGCACCTGCTGCAAGGCATGGTTCGACGAAATGCCCTGTGCCTTATCGAGCAACAGCACGCCGTCCACCGGTATGCCACGACGACGTCGCGCCATCAACGTACCTCGTCTTCGTCATCGTCGTGACGGCGGCGATCATCGGCCACCGCCTCGTCGATCAAGGACGACAGACGCTGACCGCGCACGATGCTTTCATCGTAATGAAAGCGCAGTTCCGGCACGTGCCGGAGCTTGACGCGATTGGCTATCTGACTGCGCAGGAACCCCCGCGCATGCCGCAGCACCTTGAGGTTTTCGTCGATGCGCGTGGCATCGTTTTCACCCAGCAGCGTGATGTGGATGTCGGCATAACCCAGATCGCGACTGACCGTCACCGCACTCACCGTGACCATCCCCAGGCGAGGATCCTTAATCTCACGCTGGATGAGGACGGCCAACTCCTGCTGCAGTTGATCGGCCACACGATCGGTACGTTTGAATTCGCGCATCGTTATCTCCCGCGATTCGCCGCTCGGATGGCGGACGACACGTCGTCCGCCATACCTTACAGGCTACGCTCGACCTTGACCTGATCGAAGACTTCGATCTTGTCGCCGACCTGAACGTCGTTGTAGTTCTTGACGCCGATACCGCACTCCATACCACTGCGGACCTCGCCAAGGTCATCCTTGTAGCGACGCAGGGATTCCAGCTCGCCTTCGTAGATGACGACGTTCTCGCGCAGTACACGAATCCGCTTGTGACGGTGCACGGTGCCTTCGACGACCATGCAGCCTGCCACGGCACCAATCTTGGGCGCACGGAACACCTCGCGCACTTCGGCTACGCCGACGATCTCTTCCTTCCATTCCGGTGCCAGCATGCCACTCATGGCCTGCTTGACCTCGTCGATGAGGTGATAGATCACGCTGTAATAGCGCAGATCCAGGCCTTCCCGGTCGACGATTTCCCGTGCAGAGACATCGGCGCGCACGTTGAAACCGACCAGGATGGCGTCACTGGCCACCGCCAGGTTGGCATCGGTGCCGGTGATTCCGCCGACACCAGAGGACACGACTGCGACCTTGACCTCGTCGGTGGAGAGCTCTTCCAGGGCGCCGCGAATCGCTTCCAGGGAGCCTTGCACATCGACTTTGAGGACGACGTTGAGCTTGGCCACTTCGTCCTGGCCCATCTGGCTGAACATGTTCTCCAGCTTGGCCTTCTGCTGGCGAGCCAGGCGCACTTCGCGGTACTTGCCCTGACGGAAGTTGGCGACTTCGCGCGCCTTCTTCTCGTCGGCCACGACGATGAACTCGTCACCGGCTTCAGGCGTACCATCCAGCCCCTGAATCTCGACCGGCATGGCGGGGCCGACCTCTTCCACGCGTGTGCCGGTTTCGTTGACCAGCGCGCGAACACGACCATAGTGCAAGCCAGCCAGGACGATATCGCCCCGCTTGAGCGTGCCGTTCTGTACCAGCACGGTCGCCACCGGGCCACGGCCCTTGTCCAACTGCGATTCGACGACGACACCCTTGGCCGGCGCGTCCGGCACCGCCTTGAGCTCGAGCACTTCAGAGACCAGCAGTACCGCCTCGAGCAATGCATCGATGCCGTCACCGGTCTTGGCCGAGACGTGCACGAACTGCGTATCACCGCCCCATTCCTCGGAGATCACTCCGTGCTGGGACAACTCATTGCGTATACGGTCGAAATCCGCACCTTCCTTATCGACCTTATTGACCGCAACCACCATCGGGACGCCGGCCGCTTTGGAATGCTCGATCGCCTCGACGGTCTGCGGCATGACCCCATCGTCGGCAGCGACGACCAGTATGACCACGTCGGTCGCCTGGGCACCGCGCGCACGCATGGCGGTGAACGCCGCGTGGCCCGGTGTATCGAGGAAGGTCACACCGCCGTGCTGATCTTCGACGTGATAAGCGCCGATGTGCTGAGTGATGCCACCGGCCTCGCCCGTCGCAACCTTCGTGCGGCGGATGAAGTCGAGTAGTGAGGTTTTGCCGTGATCGACGTGCCCCATCACCGTGACGACCGGCGCACGCGTGATTTCATCGCCTTCGTAGGAGATGGCCTCGAGCACTTCCGTCTCCAGCGCATCGTCCTTGACCAGCTTGGGCTTGTGGCCCATCTCTTCGACGACAATGGCCGCCGTGTCTTGGTCGATGGTCTGGTTGATGGTCACCGCCGCACCCATGGTGAACATCGCCTTGATGACCTCATTGGCCTTGATCGACATCTTGTCGGCCAACTCGGCAACGCTGATCGACTCGGGAATGCCAACTTCGCGGACGATGGGCTGCGTCGGCTTCTGGAAGCCATGCTGATTATCACGACCACCGCCACGACGACCGCCACGGCGCTCGGAGCGCTTGGCTTTCTTGGCATTGCCGCGACGCCGCTCACGGCGATCATCGTCATCGTCACGTCCGCCTTTGCGGCCACGTTCTGACTCTTTCTTATGCGGAGTCTGACCACGACGGTTCGGTGTCCGCGGCTCTTTCGGCGGCGCTTCGACGTAGGGCTCGCTCGCAGGCGCCGGTGTGGCGATATCTTCGGGCACGGGGACGTCCGGTGTGCTCGGCGTCTCGCTTTCAGCCAGTTTGGCGGCTTCGGATGCCTGAGCTTCCTGTGCCGATTCTTGTGCCTTAACCCGCGCGGCCTCTTCCGCAGCAGCCTCTTCCGCCTTGGCGGTTTCGGCAGCTTGGGCGGCCTGAGCCTGCTTGGCATCGGCCATGTCACCGACCAACTGACGCGGACCGGCGTCCTCGGCCGGTGCTTCTTCGGTCGGCTCCGGCTCGCGTTTGACGTACGTACGCTTCTTGCGCACCTGCACGTCGATGGCCTTGCCACGGCCATCGCCACTACGGATCCGGCTCTTGGTATTACGCGTCAGCGTCACGCGGTTCTTCGCCGTGCCGCTGTCTCCACCATGGCTGCGCGTCAGGTGATCGAGAAGGCGCTGTTTGTCCTCCTCGGATACCGCATCGCCTTCGGCCTGATGGGGAAGTCCTGCTTCTTTCATCTGCTCCAGCAGACGGGACACGTCGCGTCCCACCTTGCTGGCAAAATCCTTAACGGTCATGTCTGACATTACGACCCTCCTGAGCCCGTGACCAGATTACTGTTCGCTCTCGAACCAAGGCGCACGAGCGGTCATTATCAGCGCCGCAGCGCGCTCTTCGTCCACATCGTCGATGTCCTTGAGATCATCGATGGACTGCTCGGCCAAATCCTCACGAGTGACGATCCCTAGGCTGGCGAGCGTGAATGCCAAGTGACGCTCCATGCCCTCCATTTCAAGGAGGTCGTCGTCAGGCTGCGCGCCGTCCAGCGCCTCTTCGGAGGCAATGGCCAGCGTCAGCAGCTCGTCCTTGGCTCGAGCGCGCAGCGTTTCGATCAGTGCTTCATCCAATTCCTCGATTTCGAGCAATTCCTCGAGCGGCACGTAGGCCAGCTCTTCGAGCGAGGTAAAGCCTTCCTCGACCAGCAGACGTGCCAGTTCATCGTCGACTTCGAGATGATTGATGAAGTACTCGATCAGGCTGTCGATTTCTTGCTCGCGCTTACCTTCGGCCTCTTCCTCGGTCATCACGTTGAGCGTCCAACCCGTTAGCTCGGAAGCCAGGCGAACGTTCTGGCCGCTGCGGCCGATGGCCTGCGCCAGGTTATCCTCGGCGACGGCGACATCCATGGAGTGGGCATCTTCGTCGACAAGAATGGAACCGACTTCCGCAGGCGCCATGGCGTTGATCACCAATTGCGCCGGGTTGTCGTCCCACGTAATGATGTCCACGCGCTCGTTACCCAGCTCGTTGGACACCGCTTGCACGCGCGAACCGCGCATGCCGACACACGCACCGACCGGGTCGATACGCTTGTCATTGGTCTTCACCGCGATCTTGGCGCGTGCACCCGGATCGCGTGCAGCCCCCTTGATCTCGATCAATTGCTCGGCAATTTCAGGCACTTCGATCTTGAAGAGCTCGACGATCACCTCGGGGCGCGTACGCGTCAGAATCAACTGCGAACCACGCGCCTCGGCATCGACCTTCCACAACAGGGCACGTACCCGCTCGTTCATGCGGTAACGTTCGCCGGGGATCATCTCACTACGCGGGAGGAAAGCCTCAGCATTCTCCCCCAGGTCGACCACCAGCCCTTCACGCGTGGTCTTCTTGACGATACCCGCCACCAGTTCGCCTTCACGCTCGGCGTATTGGCGCACGACCTCGGCTCGTTCGGCTTCGCGCACTTTTTGCACGATAACCTGCTTGGCGGTCTGGGCAGCGATACGTCCGAAAGCCACCGATTCGACCTGCTCTTCGACCACATCGCCGAGGGCCAGCGGCGGATCGCGACGCTCTGCCTCGGAGAGCGGAATCTCGCTGTCCGGATTCTCGAACGCGTCATCGTCGACGACGGTCCAGCGACGGAAGGTGTCATAGTCGCCTGTCACGCGGTCGATCTTGACGCGGGCGCTCACTTCCTGGCCGTCGAAACGCTTACGCGATGCACTCGCCAGCGCCGACTCCACGGCCTCGAAGATCACTTCTCGCGGCACCCCCTTTTCGTTCGAGATCGCATCCACGACTAGCAGAATCTCTTTACTCATGCCTATGCCTCGTAGAAAAGCTGTCCTTAATTATCGAACTGAGGCACCACCCGCGCCTGCTCGATGCTTTCGACCGGAAAGCAATATTCTTGTCCGTCGAGTTGCAGCAGAATCTCGTCGCCCTCGACACCCGCCAGTTGTCCTTGAAACTTACGACGCCCTTCGAAGGGAGCGCTCAACTTCACCTGGACATAGCTGCCCTTGAAACGCGCGAACTGATCGAGCGTAAACAGAGGACGATCCATTCCCGGCGATGAGACCTCCAAGCGATATTCTCCCGCGATGGGGTCTTCTACATCCAGTACGCCACTGACTTGACGGCTGACTGACGCGCAGTCGTCCACGGTCACGCCCTCGGCGCTTTCGATATAGATCACCAAACGGGAATGCTTACCCTGGGAAAGGTAGTCGACCCCCCAGAGATCGAAGCCCATGGCCGTCACGACCGGCTCGATGAGCGTATTCAGTGCAGCGTGCTTATTTGCCACAGGCGGAGGCTCCCACTAGCAGTTGCATCAGGCACCTGACCAGGAGTAAAGAGGAAAGCTAGGTGGCTGATTGGCGTTATCGTCGCAAGTGATAACAAAAAGCCCCTTCATAGGAAGGGGCTTTTCGTAAAAAACTTGGTAGCGGGGGCCGGATTTGAACCGACGACCTTCGGGTTATGAGCCCGACGAGCTACCAGACTGCTCCACCCCGCATCAATGGCTGACGATTATACTGACCACCTCTTGAAAGGTCAAGGTGTCGAACCATCGTCATATCGTGCCAATCTTCAATTGGGTCAACAGCTTACATTGACTCAATGTGGTGCCGAAGGCGGGACTTGAACCCGCACGACCATGAGGTCACTACCCCCTCAAGATAGCGTGTCTACCAATTCCACCACTTCGGCAACAGGGGCCAGGCTATCTCGACGCAAAACACTTAATACTTTTGGTCTGCATCGCTTCGCCTGCTACACCACTCATCATGAAGTCGGCCAATTTGGCTTTTCTACATTACTTGATGAGCTAACCCAATGACGGCATTGCATTTATTCGCCGCCGTCCTCGAGTACTGGCGCTGCATTCTGCTCGTTATCTTCCTCTTCGTCAATAGATGGCGAAGATTTTTGTTGCTCGACGACTTGTGCATCGGGCACACCTTCCTGTGGCGCATCCCCGGCCTGCGAGACCATGTACGCCAGGCCCAGCGAGGTCGCGAAAAAAACTGCCGCCAGCACGCCCGTCAACTTGGCCAGGAAATTACCGCTGCCTTGCGACCCGAAAACCGTTTGCGAAGCACCGCCCCCGAAGGACGCGCCAGCGTCGGCGCCCTTGCCTTGCTGTAGCAACACCAACACCACCAGGGCAATGGCGATCGCCACGTGAACCAACAACACCCCAATATACATCGCGCTACCTTGCTGAATGACAAATGGCTAGAAAATCGTCGACCTTGAGCGAAGCACCACCCACCAGGCCGCCGTCGATATCCGGCTGAGCCAGCAACTCGGCCGCGTTGGCCGCGCTCATACTGCCGCCGTAAAGCAACCGCATTGACTGCGCCAGGCCGGAATCGATACCGGCCAGGTACTCACGAATTGCGGCCATGACGTCCTGCGCTTGCTCGGGCGTCGCCGTACGTCCCGTGCCGATGGCCCAGACCGGCTCATAAGCGATCGTCACCCGAGCACGTTGCTCGGGCTCGAGGGAGGCCAGCGCATGACCGACCTGGCGCAGCACGACATCAAAGGTATGCCCTGCATCGCGCGCCTCGAGCGTCTCGCCAACGCATAAAATCGGCTGAATGCCGACATTCAATGCTGCCAGCAGGCGATCATAGACGTCGTCATCGGTTTCTCGATAAAGCTCGCGCCGCTCCGAGTGGCCGACCAACACATAGTCGACACCCACCTCTTTGAGCATGCGGCCACTGACCTCGCCAGTATGGGCACCGGCATGCGCGGGATTGAGCGTCTGCGCGCCGAGCTGCACGGAGACGTCAGCCAACGCACGGCGCGCCGCATCGAGATAAGTGAATGGCGGCAATACGACGACGTCCAGCGAATCGGGAAGCGCGACATCGGCGAAGGCACGACCGAACTCATCCACCAGGGCGTTCGAGCCGTTCATCTTCCAATTGCCCGCAATCAGCGGCGTGCGCATAGAATAGTCCTCCGAATGGAGCGCCATGGTATAGGAGGCGTATTGACAACACAATATGCGCGCCTTAGCGCGCCATTTGCCCCTCGATATCGTCCGCAATACGCTTGGCCAGCGCGTCGACATCGAAATGGGGGCGCCCTTCGACCATGACTCGGATCAAGGGCTCAGTGCCCGAAGGTCGTAACAATACTCTCCCTTCGTCGCCCAACTCCGCCTCGACTGAGACAACAGCATGACGCACCCGCTCATTGGCCAACAACGCTTCGTTGTCCACATCAGAGGTCAGGCGCACGTTGACCAACGCTTGCGGCGCCTTCTCGAACCCCTTGAGCAGACCCGATAGCGATGACGACTCGCGCACCATGATCGCCAGCACCTGAAGCGCCGACACGATGCCATCCCCGGTCGACTGCACATGGCCGCAGACAATATGACCGGAGGATTCGCCACCCAACTGCCAACCGTTGGCCGCCAGGCGCTCCATCACATAACGGTCGCCGACCTTGGCTCGCTCAAAGGGAATATCCAAGGCCTCCAGCGCGGCCGCAAGACCGAAGTTGGACATCAGCGTGCCGACCACGCCACCGCCCAGCATATCGCGCATCTTCCGGTCGCGGGCAATCAGATAAAGAATATCGTCGCCGTCGACCTCATGCCCCTCAGCATCGACGAGGATCACCCGGTCGCCATCACCATCCAATGCCATGCCGAGATCAGCGCCATGCTCGATCACCGTCGCGCGCAAGGCGTCGGGATGCGTGGACCCCACACCCTGGTTGATATTGAGCCCATCCGGATCGACGCCGATCAAGCTGACCTCGGCGCCCAGTTCGCGCAACACGCTGGGGGCGATGTGATAGGTCGCGCCATGCGCGCAGTCCAGCACCACCTTCAGGCCTTCCAGCGTCAGCCGGTCAGGCACCGTGGACTTGCAGAATTCGATGTAACGTCCTGCAGCATCGGAGATACGCAGCGCCTTACCCAAGGCCGCCGGCGCCACCGTGGTGAGCGGCTGCTCGAGCTCCGCCTCGATCTCTTCCTCGACGGCATCGGCAAGTTTTACGCCCTCGGCGGAGAAGAACTTGATGCCATTATCCTGGAACGGATTGTGTGACGCGGAGATGACGATCCCCGCATCGGCACGAAACGTCCGCGTCAGATATGCGATACCCGGCGTGGGCATCGGCCCCAGCAAGGATACGTCGACCCCTGCCGCTGACAGCCCCGCCTCCAGGGCAGACTCGAACATGTAGCCCGAAATCCGCGTGTCCTTGCCGATCAATACTTTGGCGCGCGACTTGCGACCCGTGTGGCGCGACAGCACACGGCCCATCGCCCAGCCCAGTTTCAATACGAAATCGGCAGTAATGGGAGGCTCTCCCACCGTGCCGCGAATACCATCGGTTCCAAAATAGCGTCGTGTCATGCGTCGGTGCCTTCCTGTAGCACTGCCCAAGTCATATTGACCGCATCCACCGTCGGTCCCACATCGTGAACGCGCACGATACGCGCCCCTCGCTCCACCGCCATCGTGGCAAGCGCCAGGCCGCCCGGCAGGCGCTCCTCGACGGGACGCGCCAGCACTTTACCAATCATACTCTTACGTGACATGCCAGCTAGTATGGGGAGCCCAAAATCAGTCAATGGTTGCATGCGATTCAGCAGCCGCAGGTTATGTTCGACACGCTTGCCAAAACCAAAGCCTGGGTCGAGCACCAACCTGTCGCGCCTGATGCCTGCCGCCTCGCATTCGGCGATACGCGTCTCGAGAAACCCGGCCACCGCTTCCTCGATCGGCACCTCATAATGCGGTGCCCGCTGCATATCGGTCGGCTCGCCAAGCATGTGCATCACACATACCGGCAAGCCGCTCATCGCTGCAGCCTCCAACGCGCCGGGCCAGCGCAGACTACGCACGTCATTGATCATTCCCGCGCCACGTGCCGACGCCTCACGCATCACTTCGCCGCGACTCGTATCCAACGACACCAATGCATCCAGCTCGTTGACCAAACGCTCTACCACCGGCAGCACGCGGTCCAGCTCTTGCTGAAGCGGCACTGGCGAGGCACCGGGACGGGTCGACTCGCCGCCGATATCGATGATCGCCGCCCCCTCGGCCAACATGGACTCGGCGTGACGTACCGCCTCGTCCAGGGCGTTATGACGGCCACCATCGGAAAACGAATCGGGGGTGACATTGAGGATCCCCATCACGCGGGGATACGAGAGATCGAGCTGATGGCGCCCACAGCGTAACTGCGCAGGCATGGTATATCGGTCTTGCATGATCATGGCCGTGGCAACGTCAAACATTCACTTTATCATGCAGGGCCTTGGGTGTAAGCACTCCCCCAAACGCCAACGGGCGCCGCATAGCGGCGCCCGTTGTAGCATGACACAGGGTGGGTAGCGCTTAGTGGCCGGCCGGCCCACCCAGCGGATCAGAAGGGCGACGCCGCGCATCGTCATCTTTGTCACTGCTGGTGTCGGACTCTTCGTCCGCCGACGTGCCCTCAGCGTGCCCCGACCCGGTGGTCGGGCCCTTGTCATCCCAATCTTCGGGAGGACGCGGCTTACGGCCTTCCATAATATCGCGAAGCTGATTGGCATCGATGGTTTCGTATTGCATCAACGACTCGGCCATCAGATCCAGCTTGTCACGATTATCCTCGAGAAGCTGGCGCGCCTTGGCATAGCACTCGTCGATGATCCGACGCACTTCTTTATCGAGCCGTGTCGTCGTCTCGCCAGACTTGAGCTTGCCGCCTTGACCAGGACCGCCCAAGAACTGGTGCGATTCGTCCTCGTCGTACATCAGCGGCCCCATCTCCTCAGAGAGACCCCACTTGGCGACCATGTTATGGGCCAGTTCGGTGGCGCGCTTGATGTCGTTGGAAGCACCGGTGGTGACACCATTCGGCCCCAGCGTCATCTCCTCGGCAAGACGACCGCCAAACAACGAGCAAATCTGACTGATGATCTGCTGCCGAGAGAGGCTATACCGGTCTTCTTCCGGCAGGAACATAGTCACACCCAGCGCCCGACCGCGCGGGATGATCGTCACCTTGTAGACAGGATCATGCTCAGGCATCAAGAGCCCAATGATGGCGTGGCCCGACTCATGATACGCGGTGTTGCTCTTTTCTTTCTCGGACATGACCATCGAGCGTTTCTCGGCGCCCATCAGGATCTTGTCCTTAGCCATTTCGAGCTCGTCCATGCCCACCAGACGCTTGTTGCGACGCGCCGCGAACAGTGCCGCCTCATTGACCAGGTTGGCCAGGTCGGCACCGGAGAAACCCGGCGTCCCGCGTGCGATGAGGCTCGAGTGAACATCATCCGCCAGTGGCACCTTGCGCAGGTGCACGCCGAGAATGTGCTCGCGACCGCGAATATCGGGAAGCGACACCACGACCTGACGGTCGAAACGGCCGGGACGCGTCAGCGCTGGATCGAGCACATCGGGGCGGTTGGTCGCGGCGATGACGATGATGCCTTCGTTGGCCTCGAAACCGTCCATCTCGACCAGCAACTGGTTGAGCGTCTGCTCGCGTTCGTCGTTACCGCCACCCATGCCGGCGCCACGTGAACGCCCGACCGCGTCGATCTCGTCGATAAAGATGATGCACGGGGCCTGCTTCTTGGCTTGCTCGAACATGTCACGAACACGCGATGCCCCGACGCCGACGAACATTTCCACGAAGTCGGAGCCCGAGATCGAGAAGAACGGCACATTGGCTTCGCCAGAGATCGATTTCGCCAGCAACGTCTTACCCGTGCCCGGCGGGCCTACCATCAAGACACCGCGAGGGATCTGTCCCCCCAAACGCTGGAACTTGCTGGGGTCCTTGAGGAAGTCGACGAGCTCCTCGACCTCTTCCTTGGCCTCGTCACAACCGGCCACATCGGCGAAGGTTGTCTTGATCTGGTCTTGGGTCAGCAGCTTGGCTTTGGATTTGCCAAAGCTCATGGGACCGCCCTTGCCGCCAGCACCCCCCTGCATTTGACGCATGAAGAAGATGAAGATCGCCAGGATGATCAGAATCGGGAAGCTGGCCACGAGCAGCCGCGTCCACAGGCTTTGCTCTTCCGGCTGCTTACCCACCACGCTGACATCGTGGGCCAGCAGATCATCCATCAGCTTGGGATCCTGCGCCGCAGGACGGATCGTCTGGAATTGCGTGCCATCATCACGCTCACCTGTGATCGTGTAACCCTCGATGGTTACATTGCTCACACGATCATTTTGCACCTGCTCGACGAATTGAGAGTAGCTCATCGCCTGAGGTGAGCTGTCGGAACTGAAGTTGTTGAACACCGTCAGCAACACTGCCGCGATGACCAACCAGAGAATCAGGTTCTTCGCCATATCGTTCAAGGGAATACCCTCATTGCATGCAACTGTCTGCCAAGCAGGACCATAGTTTGGACATTACACCACAAGAAGCGTTCCGCCTACCAAGTCATCATGACTATCGAGCCGATACGCCTGAGGGTAAGTCCTATGGACACAAGCTCAGCCGTGGAATCCTTCTGCAAACAGATAAACTTCGCGCGAACGGGCACGCGAGGCTTCCGGCTTGCGAGTCGTCACCTTGCGAAAGCTGCTGCGCAGCTCCTTCAAATATGCATCGAACCCTTCTCCCTGGAAGACCTTGGCCAGAAAACGCCCACCAGGCGACAAGGTTTGACGCGCCAGATCCAGCGCCAGCTCGACGAGATACATCGCCTGGGGCTGATCAATGGCCGCCATACCACTCATATTGGGGGCCATGTCGGACATCACAAGGTCCACACGGCGCCCTTCCAAGGCGGCGAGAATTCGCTCCAGCACCTCCATTTCGGTGAAGTCGCCCTGCACGAACGTCACCCCGGCCAGTGCATCTACCTCCAGGATATCCGACGCCACCACACAGCCCTTGGCCCCGACCCTATCGGCGGCAATCTGGCTCCATCCGCCTGGCGCGGCGCCAAGGTCGATGACGGTCATGCCCGGCTTGAGCAGCGCATCCTTGGTATCGAGTTCGAGCAGCTTGTAACTCGCCCGCGAGCGATAGCCATCTTGCCACGAACGCTGCACGTAGCGATCATCGAAGTGCTCCTTGAGCCAAGAGGCCGAGCTCTTGCTAGTATGCGAGGAACGTGCCACGGGTCACCTAAATCGATAGCGGTCAAAACTCATCCGGAAGGCAGGGCGGGCTAGCTGAGCGGGCGGCACGGCCTTTCCAAGACGCCGCTTTCCCCGTAACATGGCGCGTTCTATCTTTTTTCGGCGCTACATCGTGCTGACTACAAGGCCAGAACGGCCGACAGCAGTCGCGCCAGCTGCGGCTTGACCGCATTCAGATAACGCTCTCGGCAACACGCCGAGCATCCGCCAACCCGGAACAGTCACGATACCATGAGCTTGTCACAGGCACAAAAGAAAGCATTTCGCAGCATCGGCCACCACTTGAACCCCGTGGTGACGGTCTCGGAAAACGGGCTGAGCGAAGGCGTTTTGGCCGAGCTCGCTCGCGCCCTGGAAGATCACGAACTCATTAAGGTCAAGCTCGCCATCGGCGATCGCGACGCCCGTCAAGCCGTGATCGACGAGTTGACCGAGGCCAGCCACAGCGAACTCATCCAGACGATCGGCAAGGTTGCACTGCTTTATCGCCGCAACCCTCGGGTCAACCCCAAGCTATCCAACATCCAGCGCTTCGAGAACCATCACGGGCGGCGTTGAGCGGCCGGGCGGTGCCCGGAGCTTGAAGTTATAAGAACGGCGCTTCGCGCCTGGAAGTCGGAAGAAACAGCAAAACCCGCTTTGAGCTTCCAGAATCCGTATGCACCCCTTGGACGAAAAGATGCCAGCGACGAAATATCGTCGCTGGCATCTTTCATTAGGAGCTAGAAGCCAAGATCAAACCACCACAGTACTGTTTTGGGTTTGGCTTCCGCTTTTGATCTTTCTTCCAAGCACGTAGCGCCGCTCTTTCAGCTAATAACTTCCAACTTCCGGCGCAGCCGGGTTACAGGTGCTCGACACCGGCAATCTCGTATTCGACATCGCCGCCCGGCGTGCGCACCAGCACCGTATCGCCTTCTTGCTTGCCGATCAGCGCGCGCGCGATCGGCGAGGTCACGGAAATCCGCCCTTCCTTGATGTCCGCCTCGTCCTCGCCGACGATACGGTAGCGTACCTCCTCGTCGTTCTGAAGGTTGATCAACTCGACCGTCACGCCGAAGATCACCTTGCCGGTCTTGGGCAACTTGGTGACGTCGATCACCTGCGACGCGGATAGCTTGCCTTCGATTTCCTGGATACGCCCTTCGATGAACCCTTGCTGCTCGCGCGCAGCGTGGTATTCGGCGTTTTCCTTGAGATCGCCATGCTCGCGTGCTTCGGCAATGGCTTGGATCACCTGCGGGCGATCCACGCTCTTGAGGTGCTCGAGCTCCTCTCGCAGGCTTTTCTCACCTGCGACGGTCATCGGGACCTTGTTCATGTGCTTGCTCCTGCATGCAGTTCCTGCAGCCGCCGTACGGTAATTGCGTTTCCATACTCAAGCGCCATACACACCGCACGCGCCCCAGCCAGTGTCGTGGCATAAGGGACCTTGCGCGCGAGTGCGGTACGGCGGATCACGGAAGAATCACTGATCGCCTGGCGGCCTTCGGTCGTATTGACGATATAGGCCACCTCGTCGTTTTTGAGCATATCGACGATATGGGGGCGACCTTCATAGACCTTGTTGACGACCTTGACCGGGAGGCCAGCCGCTTCGAGAGCGATGGCGGTGCCACGGGTCGCGATCAGGCTGAAGCCCAATGCTAGCAGAGATTGCGCCACCTCGGTAATCTCGCTCTTGTCCGGATCACGCACCGAGAGGAACGCCTGACGCTCACCACTCAAGCGCGGAATCGCCTCACCGGCGCCAAGCTGCGCCTTGTAGAAGGCTTCGGCAAAGGTCGCACCGCTGCCCATCACCTCGCCGGTGGACTTCATTTCCGGCGACAGGATCGGATCGACGCCCGGGAACTTGTTGAACGGGAAGACGGCTTCCTTGACGCTGTAATAGCCTGGCACGCGTTCGCGGGTAAAACCCTGCTCGGCAAGGGTCTGGCCCGCCATGCAGCGCGCCGCGACCTGGGCCAGCGAGATGCCGATGCACTTGGACACGAACGGCACTGTGCGCGACGCACGCGGATTGACCTCGATGACGTAGATCTCACCATCCTGCCAGGCGAGCTGCACATTCATCAGCCCGACCACATTGAGCTCCAGCGCCATGCGCTTGACCTGGTCGCGCATCTCGTCCTGGACCTCTGGCGGCAGCGAGTACGGCGGCAGCGAGCACGCCGAGTCGCCGGAGTGCACACCGGCCTGCTCGATATGCTGCATGATGCCGCCGATCACCACCAGCTCACCGTCGCTGACCGCGTCGATATCGATCTCCACGGCCGCATTGAGGAAGTGATCCAGCAGCACCGGCGAATCGTTGGAGACCTTGACCGCGTGGGTCATGTAGCTTTCCAGCTCGGAGGCGTCATAGACGATCTCCATGGCGCGACCGCCCAGCACGTAACTGGGACGTACCACCAGCGGATAGCCGATTTTCTCGGCCTTGGAGAAAGCCTCCTCGAAGCTGCGTGCGGTGGCGTTGGGCGGCTGCTTGAGCCCCAGCTTGTCGATCATCGTCTGGAAGCGCTCGCGATCCTCGGCGCGATCGATGGCATCCGGCGTAGTGCCGATGATCGGCACACCGGCCGCCTCTAGCGCGCGCGCCAGCTTGAGCGGGGTCTGCCCACCGAACTGTACGATCACCCCGGCCGGCTTTTCCTTGTCGGCAATCTCCAGCACGTCCTCGAGCGTCACCGGCTCGAAGTAGAGACGATCACTGGTGTCGTAGTCGGTGGACACGGTCTCGGGATTGCAGTTGACCATGATGGTTTCAAAGCCGTCGGCGCGCATGGCGAGCGCTGCGTGCACGCAGCAGTAGTCGAATTCGATACCCTGGCCAATACGATTGGGGCCACCGCCCAGCACCATGATCTTCTGCCGATCGCTAACCTCGGACTCGCACTCTTCCTCATAAGTGGAGTACATGTAGGCGGTATCGGAGGCGAACTCGGCAGCACAGGTATCGACACGCTTGTAGACAGGACGAATGCCGTGTTTCTGGCGCGTCTTGCGGAACTCTTCCTCGGAAACCCCGAGCAGCGTGGCCAGGCGCGCATCGGCAAAGCCCTTGCGCTTGAGGTGGAACAGCGTCGCCGCCGACAGCTCGTTCAGCGAACGGCTGGCGACTTGCTGCTCGAGACGCACCAGCTCCTCTAGCTGGACCAGATACCAGCGATCGATGTTGGTCAGATCAAAGACCTCGTCGATACTCATGCCCGCGCGCATCGCATCGGCCACGTAGAAGATCCGATCGGCGCCGGCGGCCTGCAACTCGCCCTTGATAAGGGCCATGCCCGCGCCGTTGAAATCGGTGACCTTGGGATCCAGGCCATCGACGCCGATTTCCATGCCACGCAGCGCCTTCTGCAGCGACTCCTGGAAGGTCCGCCCGATGGCCATGGTTTCGCCCACCGACTTCATCTGCGTGGTCAGGCGGTCGTTCGCCTGGGGGAACTTCTCGAAGGTGAAGCGTGGGATCTTGGTGACCACGTAATCGATCGACGGCTCGAACGAAGCCGGTGTCTTGCCGCCGGTAATGTCGTTCTGCAGTTCATCGAGCGTGTAGCCCACCGCCAGCTTGGCGGCGATCTTGGCGATCGGAAAGCCGGTCGCCTTGGAGGCCAGCGCCGAGGAGCGACTGACGCGCGGATTCATCTCGATGACCACCACACGACCGGTGTCCGGATCGACCCCGAACTGCACGTTAGAGCCGCCGGTCTCGACACCGATCTCACGCAGCACCGCCAAGGAGGCGTCGCGCATGATCTGATATTCCTTGTCGGTCAGCGTCTGCGTCGGCGCCACGGTGATGGAATCCCCGGTATGCACACCCATCGGGTCGAAGTTCTCGATAGCGCAGACGATGATGCAGTTGTCGTGCTTGTCGCGCACGACCTCCATCTCGTATTCCTTCCAACCCAACAGCGACTCGTCGATCAGCAGCTCGTGGTTGTTGGAAAGCTCGAACCCTCGGGTGCAGATTTCCTCGAACTCTTCCTTGTTATAGGCCACCCCACCGCCGGAACCACCCATGGTATAGGACGGCCGGATGATCACCGGGAAGCCCAGCTCACCCTGGATCTCCCACGCCTCGCTCATGCGGTGGGCGACCTTGGCCTTGGGGCACTGCAGACCGATGTTCTTCATGGCCTTGTCGAACAGATCGCGGTCCTCGGCCTTGTTGATGGCATCGGCATTGGCGCCGATCATCTCCACGCCGTATTGCGTCAACACGCCTTGCTTGTCGAGCTCCAGCGCACAGTTGAGCGCCGTCTGACCGCCCATCGTCGGCAGGATGGCGTCGGGGCGTTCTTTGTCGATGATCTGGGCCACTGCCTGCCAGGTAATTGGCTCGATGTAGGTGGCATCCGCCATCACCGGGTCGGTCATGATAGTCGCCGGATTGGAGTTGACCAGGATGACCCGATACCCCTCCTCGCGCAGCGCCTTGCAGGCCTGGGCGCCGGAGTAATCGAATTCGCACGCTTGGCCAATGACGATGGGCCCGGCGCCGATGATCAGGATGCTTTGGATGTCGGTACGTTTCGGCATGACGATTCCCGCTAACTTGGTGACTGACGACGGCTCAACGTGAAAGCGCCTCCGCCGCGCGGAGGCGGGGCCTTAGCGACGCGCTTGCATCAAGGCGATGAAACGGTCGAATAGCGGCGCGACATCGCGCGGGCCGGGGCTGGCCTCGGGATGCCCCTGAAAGCTGAACGCCGAGCAATCGGTACGCTCGATGCCTTGCAGCGTGCCATCGAACAGCGAACGATGCGTAGCCCGCACGTTGGCCGGGAGACTCGCCTCGTCGACCGCGAAGCCGTGATTCTGGCTGGTGATCATTACCCGGCCGGTATCGATATCTTCGACCGGATGGTTGGCGCCATGATGGCCGTTGTTCATCTTCACCGTGCGCGCCCCGGAGGCCAAGCCTAGGAGTTGATGCCCCAGGCAGATGCCGAACAGCGGCAAATCGGCCTCGAGGATCTCGCGAATCGCCGCGATGGCGTAATCGCAAGGTTCCGGATCGCCCGGCCCATTGGCCAGGAAGACGCCATCGGGATTCATCGCCAGCACCTCGGCGGCCGGGGTCTGCGCCGGCACCACCGTCAGGCGGCATCCACGCGACGCCAGCATGCGCAGGATGTTGAACTTCGCCCCATAGTCATAGGCCACCACATGGAAGGGACGCTCAGCCTTTCCATCAGGGCCGGCCGCATCGGCGTAGCCGCTGCCCAGCGCCCATTCGCCTTCGCTCCATTCGTAAGTGTCGCGACAGCTCACTTCCTTGGCGAGATCCATGCCCTTGAGGCCGGGAAAGGCACGCGCTGCGGCCAAGGCCCGCTCGACGGCGTCCTCGCCCTCGGCCTCGCTACCCGCCAGGATCGCGCCGTTCTGCGCGCCCTTGTCGCGCAACAGCCGCGTCAGACGCCGCGTATCGATATCGGCAATGCCCAGCACGTTACCACGCTTGAGGTACGCGTCGAGGCTCGCCTCACTGCGGAAGTTGCTGGCCATGAGCGGCAAGTCACGGATCACCAGACCGGCCGCAGCAATGGCGGCGGACTCGATGTCTTCGGCATTGACGCCGGTGTTACCGATGTGAGGATAGGTGAGGGTAACGATTTGTCGCGTGTAGGAGGGGTCGGTAAGGATTTCCTGATAGCCAGTCATGGCCGTATTGAAAACCACTTCACCACTGGTTTGCCCATCGGCTCCGATGGCACTGCCATGAAATACACTGCCGTCTTCCAAGGCCAATATCGCGGGTCTGATCAACGCAACGTCCTCCCCTTGTCATGCGCGAGTCTGAGCCAGGGCCGACGTGTCGCCGACCCCTCGTATTCAAGGAGCACTGAGAGTATCGACAGCCGCTGCTCGCGGGTCGTAAAAAAGCGGGACGAAACCTGAAAGAAGTCCGGTTTCATCCCGCTTTATTGTCATTCGCTCGGATCCCTGTAGCCGTCTCTGGTATCGATAATCTTGCCCGGCCAAATTGATTCGATGATACGCGATTCAAAACTTGCAGACTACCCTTTGAGGCCCAGCACGTCCTGCATATCGTAGCGACCACTGTCCCGCGAGGCGACCCAGCGCGCCGCGCGCACCGCGCCCTTGGCGAAGGTCATGCGACTGGAGGCCTTGTGCGTGATCTCGATGCGTTCGCCCTCGGTGGCGAACATCACGGTATGCTCACCGACGATGTCGCCGGCACGCACGGTGGCGAAACCGATTTCCTTGTCGCCACGCGGGCCACACTGGCCGACCCGTTCGAAGACACCATCTTCCTTGAGGTCGCGATCCAGCGCCTTGGCCACGACCTCCCCCATCTTCAGCGCCGTGCCGGAAGGTGCATCGACCTTATGGCGATGGTGCGCCTCGCTCACTTCGATATCGTAGCCCTCGTCACCCAGCGCCCGAGCAGCAGTTTCCAACAGCTTGAGGGTAAGGTTGACGCCGACACTCATGTTGGGCGCAAACACCATGGGGACGCGGTCACGATACCCGTCGAGCTCGGCGAGCTCATCGTCAGAGAGCCCCGTGGTGCCGATCACGATGGCCTTGCCGTGCTCGGCGCAAAACGCCAGATTGGCTAGCGTGACCCGAGGCGTGGTGAAGTCGATCAGCACATCGAAGGCGTCGACGATGGCGGCCGGATCATCCGTGGCGTTCACCCCCAAGCGCCCGGCACCGGCGAGCTCGCCAAGATCGGCACCGACCAATGAGCTGCCGGGCTCGACGATGCCGCCCGCCAGGTGAGCGTCGAGATCCTGCTGTACGGCGTTGACCAGGGTGCGGCCCATGCGCCCGGCGACGCCGACGATGGCGATACGCGTCATGTGGACTCCTTACGATTACGTGTCGATGAATACCGGAGAGTATACCAAACCGCCCCGCATTCCCGTCACGCACATCGCCGATCAGGGATATGGCGTGATCATGGATGAAGCCACGTCGGCATCAAGACACAGCGGGCGTCCAGACAATATCGAGCGCTTCACGGCTGGCCATCCGCTCGAGATGCACCGCCACGACCTCTTCGAGGCGCTCGCGGGTCGCCGCATCTTCGGCCGTCAGTTGAAGATGCAAGGCATCTGCTTCGGCGCGCATGTGGCACACCCCGCCATCGAATGTGACGCGCCCTTGGTGCTCATCGTGGGCAACGCTCAGCTTGTGCTGCCAGTGCTTGCACAGGCGGTTGATATAACGCGAACCGGATGTCGTCGACACGACGGCGTGGGACTCGGGCATAAGGCCTCCACAGTCTGTTAGCATTCTAATGACATCCGCATTATGGCATGCGTCGCGACACCTTCCACGCAACGAAGCGTTCGAGGGCGCTGATGCTACGACCGCCCCCTCCTTAACGACAAAACCCCGCCATGTCTGCCATGACGGGGGCTGAGGAGAAAACGCCGAGGTTCGCTTACGGCTTCATATCCTCGAAGAACTTCTTCACACCGTCGAAGAAGCTCGATTTTTTCGGCGAGTGGTGGCTGTTGCTGCCGTCCAGGCTTTCCTGGAAGCGGCGCAGCAGGTCCTTCTGTTCCTCGCTCAAGTCGACCGGCGTTTCTACCACGACCTTGCACAGCAGGTCGCCGGGCGGGCCGCCGCGTACCGGTTTGACGCCCTTGCCCTTGAGTCGGAACATCTTGCCGGTCTGTGTCTCCGGCGGAATCTTCAGCTTGACCCGGCCATCCAGGGTCGGCACTTCCAGCTCTCCACCCAGCGTCGCGTCGATGAAGTTGATCGGCACGTCGCACTGCAGGTGGCGACCGTCACGCTCGAAGATCGGGTGCGGTTTGATCGCCGCCTGCACGTACAGATCGCCCGGCGGCCCGCCGTTGAGCCCCGATTCACCCTCGTTGTTGAGACGAATCCGGTCACCGGTATCGACCCCAGCGGGGATCTTCACCGACAAGGTCCGCGTTTCGCGCACGCGCCCTTCGCCATGGCACTTGCGGCATGGCACCTTGATGCTCTGACCGGCACCATGACAGGTCGGGCAGGTCTGCTGCACGGCGAAGAAGCCCTGCTGCATGCGTACCTGACCCTGACCGTGACAGGTCGGACAAGTCTCCTTGCTGGAGCCCGGCTCGGCGCCATCGCCATCGCAATGCTCACACGCGATGTGACGCGGCACGCGGATATCGACCGTGGTACCGGCCACGGCGTCCTCGAGATCGATCTCGAGGTTGTAGCGCAGGTCGGCGCCACGCTGAGGCGCGTTTGGATTGCGGCGACCACCGCCCCCGAAGATATCGCCGAACACATCGCCGAAGATATCGCTGAAACCGCCTGCACCGGCGCCACCGCCACCGAAGCCGCCGCCCCCCTGGCCGTCGACGCCGGCATGGCCAAATTGGTCATAGGCACCGCGTTTTTCTTCATCGGCGAGAACTTCATAAGCCTCGGACACCTCGCGGAACTTCTCCGCCGAGGTGTCATCATCCGGATTGCGATCCGGATGGTACTTCTGGGCGAGTCGACGGTAAGCCTTCTTGATCTCTTTCTGATCGGCTCCCCGGTCGATGCCCAATACTTCGTAATAGTCACGCTTGGACATGGATGGTCCGCCTCCGTGTCGGCGCTGCGCAAACAGCAGCGCGGGAGAACATCCCCCGCGCTGCCGTCATGCGAGCATCAGACGTCGTGGTTACTGCTTTTTCTGGTCGTCGTTGACTTCCTCGTACTCGGCGTCAACCACGTCGTCTTCTTTCTTCTGAGCACCATCGTCGGCTTGCTGCTCGCCACCCTCGGCGCTCGCATCGCCTTGTTCGGCGTACATCTTCTGCGCCAGATTGCCGGAGGCTTCGGTCAGCGCGTCGAGCTTGGCCTGGATATGCTCCTGGTCGTCGCCCTTGGTCGCTTCCTCGAGCTCGCTGATCGCGGTCTCGATCTGCTCTTTCTCGCTGGCCTCGACCTTGTCGCCGGCTTCTTCGAGGGTCTTGCGCGCGGCGTGGACCATACCGTCGGCCTGGTTACGCAGCTGCACCAGCTCTTCGAACTTCTTGTCCTCGGCCTCATGCGCCTCGGCATCTTCAACCATCTGGTCGATCTCTTCGTCGGAGAGACCGCCGGAGGCCTTGATGACGATGGACTGTTCTTTGCCGGTGGCCTTGTCCTTGGCGGAGACGTTGAGGATACCGTTGGCATCCAAGTCAAACGCCACTTCGATCTGCGGCACACCACGCGGCGCCGGCGGAATGTCGGCCAGGTCGAAACGACCCAGCGACTTGTTGCCGCCCGACTGCTTACGTTCACCCTGCAGCACGTGGATGGTCACGGCCGTCTGGTTGTCATCCGCGGTCGAGAAGGTTTGAGTCTTCTTCGTCGGGATGGTGGTGTTCTTCTCGATCAGCGGCGTCATGACGCCCCCCAGGGTTTCGATACCCAGGGTCAGCGGCGTGACGTCGAGCAGCAGCACGTCCTTGACGTCGCCGCCCAGCACGCCGCCCTGGATTGCCGCGCCAACGGCCACGGCTTCGTCCGGGTTGACGTCCTTGCGAGCGTCCTTGCCGAAGAATTCAGCCACCTTGGACTGCACCAGCGGCATGCGCGTCTGGCCACCGACCAGAATCACATCGTCGATCTCGGACGCGGACAGGCCGGCGTCGCTCAGCGCGGTCTTGCACGGACCCAGCGACTGCTTGACCAGCTCCTCGACCAGCGACTCGAGCTTGGCCCGGGTAATCTTGACGTTAAGGTGCTTGGGCCCGGTGTTGTCGGCGGTGATATACGGCAGATTGACTTCGGTCTGCTGAGCCGCGGACAGCTCGATCTTGGCCTTCTCGGCGGCTTCCTTGAGACGCTGCATGGCGAGGCTGTCGCCGGACAGGTCGATACCGGAATCGCTCTTGAACTGCTGCACGAGGTAGTCGATCAGCTTGAGATCGAAGTCTTCGCCACCCAGGAAGGTGTCACCGTTGGTGGCCAGCACTTCGAACTGGGTCTCGCCATCGACATCGGCCACTTCGATGATGGAGATATCGAAGGTACCGCCGCCCAGGTCATAGACCGCGATGGTCTTGTCGCCACGCGCCTTGTCCATGCCGTAGGCCAGCGCCGCCGCAGTCGGCTCATTGATGATGCGCTTGACTTCGAGACCGGCGATGCGACCGGCATCCTTGGTGGCCTGACGCTGACTGTCGTTGAAGTACGCCGGCACGGTGATCACCGCGTCGGTGACTTCTTCACCGAGATAGTCCTCGGCGGTCTTCTTCATCTTCTTCAGAACTTCCGCACTAACCTGCGGCGGAGCCAACTTGCTGCCCTTGACCTCGACCCAAGCGTCGCCGTTATCGGCCTCGGTGATGGTGTAGGGCACCATCTTGATGTCTTTCTGGACGACATCGTCCTTGAACTTGCGGCCGATCAGGCGCTTGATCGCGTACAGCGTGTTGCTGGGGTTGGTCACGGCCTGACGCTTGGCAGCCTGGCCGACCAGCGTCTCACCATCGTCGGTGTAGGCGATGATGGAGGGCGTGGTACGTGTGCCTTCCGCGTTTTCGATCACCTTCGCGTCGCCGCCGTCTAGGATGGCAACACAGGAGTTGGTGGTCCCCAAATCAATACCGATGATGCGTCCCATTGGAATACCTCAAAATCGTTGCTTGACTGTTTCGTGTTCGTCGGCGGCATCGCCGCCTCGTTGTTCGTCTATTTGGGGGGTGGGATCACGCCTTTCAAGGGCTCGGCGTCACATCCCTCCCCTGCCACATCAATTGGCGGCTTGGCTGACGACTACCATCGCCGGACGTACCAGGCGTCCATTCAACAGATACCCCTTCTGCATGACCTCGATCACGGTGTTGGGCTCAACCTCGGGGTTGGGCACCATGGTCATGGCTTCATGCACTTGCGGGTCGAACGGCTCGCCTTGCGGATCGACGGCTTCCACACCGAACTTGTTAAGCACATCGAGCTGCAGCTTCAGGGTCATCGAAACCCCTTCGCGATGCACCTCGCTAGCGCCTTCCTGCATCGACTCCAGTGCTTTTTCCAGGCTGTCGACCACCGGCAGCAGCTCTTTGACGAATTTCTCCAGGGCGAACTTGCGTGCCTTCTCGCTATCCTGCTCAGCGCGACGACGCACGTTCTGCGCCTCGGCGGCAGCGCGCGCTGCCTGGTCCTTGGACTCCGTCAAGGCTTGCTCCAATTCTTCGACACGCAAAGCAAGCGCGTCGGCTTCCGGGTTTTCGAGCGCCTCGGCATCAGCCTCGTTAGCCTCGATATCTTCGACGACACCTTCGAGCTCAGCATCGTCTCCGGTGGTGTCGTCCGGCTGGGGTTCGGCATCGCGCTCAGCGCGAGCCAACTCTTCCTCGGTCGGGGTCTGCGAGTCTTTGGCCATGAGTTTCTCCTGACAGCTGGCGCGGCCCGAAGCCGCATCTAATAAGCGATTGCCTCCTATATGGGGATGCGATGAACGATCTCAAGTCATCCCATATCGCCTACAGTGACTGGCAATTGAAGCCCTCACCCAACTACTGTATAAACACACAGAGATCAGCTTCGTTTCCGACGCCCGGAGGTTTTCATGCTGATACAGCTTGCCATTCGCGACTACGCCATCGTCGAGCGCCTCGATCTGGACCTTCACGACGGTATGACCGCCATCACCGGTGAGACCGGTGCCGGCAAATCGATCATGCTCGGTGCCCTGGGGCTATGCCTGGGAGAACGCGCCGATGTGGGCAGTGTGCGCCACGGCTGCGAACGCGCAGACATCAGTGCGCGCTTCGATATCGCCCGACTCACCGACGCCCGCGCCTGGCTCGCCGAGCGTGAACTACCGCAAGAAGAGGAGTGCTTGCTGCGGCGCGTCGTCACCGCCTCGGGGCGCTCCAAGGCCTGGATCAACGGCCAACCGGTTACGGTGAGCGACCTGAGAGCGCTCGGCGAACACCTCATCGAAGTTCACAGCCAACACGCCCATCAAGCGCTCTTGCGCGAAGAAACTCATCTACGCTTGCTCGACACCTATGCCGGCCAGACCGAGGCCGTGGTGACCCTCGGCGAACAGTTTCACCACTGGCGAGCATGCCGACGGCGACTGCGCGATCTGCAAGAAAGCGGCGATGAAGTCCAGGCACGGCGTCAGCTACTGCGCTACCAGGTCGAGGAGCTGGATCAACTGGCACTCGCTGAAGGTGAGCTGGAAACGCTGGAAGACGAACAGACTCAGTTGGCCAATCTCGAGGAAGTCCTGGGTGACGCCCAATTCGCCGCCGACTGTTGCGATCAGGACGAGCACGGCGCGCTGTCATTGCTGCATCACGCCAACACCCGCCTGGGAAACGCCCCCGAAAAGGCCCAACGCCAACTGGCAGATGCCCTGGCCATGCTGGGCGAAGCGCAGATCCAGATCGAAGAGGCGGCGCGCGAGCTGCATCGCTTCGTCGACACCACCGAGCTCGACCCTCAACGCTTGGCGGAAGTCGAGAACCGCCTCGGTGAAGTGCATCGCATCGCGCGCAAGCACCATGTCATGCCCGAGGAACTGCGCGGCCTGCATCAACGCCTGAGCAACGAACTGGCGAGCCTCGAAGGTGGCGAGCATGATCTGGAAGCGCTCAGCGAAGAAGTGGAGCAGGCCCGCGATGCCTATAGAGAGCAGGCACGGGCGATCAGCGAGGCACGCCTCGAAGCGGCGCGCGACTTCGGCGAGGCCGTGCAGGCGCAACTGGCTTTCCTGGGACTGGGCAAAGCGACCTTCGAGGTTGCCATTTCGCCGCGCGAGACACCTCAGGCCGAAGGGCTCGACCAGGTCCGTTTCATGATCAGCGCCAATCCCGGCCAGCCATCACGCCCGCTGAGCAAGGTGGCGTCGGGCGGCGAGCTGTCGCGCATCAGCCTGGCGATCCAGGTCGTCGCCGCGCAGCATAGCAGCGCTCCCAGCATGGTCTTCGATGAAGTCGATGTCGGCGTATCCGGCGCCATCGCGGAAATCGTCGGCCAGCTACTGCGGCGACTCGGCGCCCAGGGACAGATCCTGACCGTGACGCATCTGCCGCAAGTCGCGGCCCAGGCGCATCATCATCTGCATATCGAAAAGCGCGCCGAACACGATACGACCCTGACGCACATGGCACTGCTCGACGATGCCGGACGCGTACGCGAATTGGCCCGCATGCTCGGTGGCGTCAAACTATCTGATCGTACATTGGCGCACGCCCGCGAAATGCTCGATGCAAGCCAGCACGCCCAGCACTGAGCCAACCTGGCTCCAACTCTATAGCCGTGCTCGACGACGAGGGGCACGAAACGACGAAACCGGCCATGAAGGCCGGTTTCGTCATCGGTGCACGCTAGCTACTCAGGCTACTTCTTGCCGGGCCCCGAGCCTTCCTGGCGTGTCACGCTGGACCCCTTGGGGCGTACGTAGAGCACCAGAGCATGGTCGACGAGCTCGAAACCGTGCTCCTCGGCGATCTCACGTTGACGCCGCTCGATGGTGTCGTCGAAGAACTCGATAATTTCGCCGCTTTCCAGACACACCATATGATCATGGTGCTCTTCCTGCGACAATTCGAACACGGCATGCCCGCCATCGAAATTGTGACGAATCACCAGCCCCGCCGTCTCGAACTGAGTCAAGACACGATACACAGTTGCCAGACCGACATCGTCACCTGCGTCGAGCAGAGCCTTGTAGACATCCTCGGCGCTTAGATGGTGTTGGTCCTGCGTACTTTCGAGAATTTGCAGGATCTTGACACGCGGCAAGGTGACTTTTAGCCCCGCCTTGCGCAGTTCATGGTTCTGATCGGCCATGGTTGCGGTTGCTCTTCGCAGTATCGTGGTAGGTCAGGTATGATCAACCCAGGCAACGATAGTGAATGATAGGCGCAAATGCAAAACATGATTAAAACAGTCACCTTTTCCGTCGCCCTGGCGCTCGTCAGCGGGTGCAGCTACGTCGGCGTTTACAAACGCGACCTGGCGCAGGGCAATCTCATCACCCAGGACATGGTCTCGCAACTCGAGACAGGCATGACCAAGGAGCAGGTACGCTATGTAATGGGCAGCCCCTTACTGCAAGGCCCGTTCGACGAGAATCGCTGGGACTACGTCTTCTACCTCGACGAAGCCTATGGCGATGTGGAAGAAAAGCGCGTGACGCTGACCTTCCAGAACGACAAGCTGGCCGACATCGAGCGTGAAGGCGACATTGAGAATAATGTCGACCTCTCGACTCAGAGTGGCCCCGGCCCGGCGGTGGAAGGCTCCGGTCCAGGCGACAACGCCCCCGTTGCAGGCCCCAGCTACGCACCGGAAGAGTAACCGCGTCGCCTCTTGCTCAGTCGTCTCCCCGAGCCCGCGCCAAACGCGCTTGCTTGGGGTCGACCACCAAGGGACGATAGACCTCGACGCGATCTCCTTCCACTAGCGTATGCCGGTCCGGCTCACGCAGTGCCTGCCCATAGATTCCCAGTGGCGCATGACTGAAGAAGTCTGTCCCGCGCTCGGGAAACAGGGCCGGCAGGTCGGCCATTGCGACCACGTCGCGCGCCGACGTCCCCGATGGCACCGTGAGCGCAATGACATGCTGCCGATGAGGCTCCGCAAAGGCGACCTCGACGTTGACGCGCGTATGCGCATCGGTGTCACTGGCGACCATAAAGCGCATCCGCGCGACGCGTAAACGCGTCGACTAATTGGCCGGCCACTTGCTGAAAAAGCTTGCCAAACGCCATTCCCAACAGGCGGTTGGAAAATTCGAATTCCATTTCCAAGCTCACCCGGCAGGCCGACTCGCCCATCGGTGTGAACAGCCAGCGACCGTTGAGGCGCTTGAAAGGCCCCTCGGCCAAGGATAGCTCAATGCGCTCGTAGGGATAGAGATCGTTACGCGTGGCCAGCGTCTGTTCAACGCTTCCCTTGGCCAGAGTCATCTCACCTATCAGATAGCGCCCCTCTTCGTGCTCGATGACCCGTGCACGACGGCATCCCGGCAAGAATTCAGGGTAACTTTCGAAATCGTTGACCAGATCGAACATCGCCTTGCATGAATGTCTTACCAAGGCAGACCGGTTGACCGTAGGCATTCACCACTCCGCTGACTTTGTTGCGCCGTGCGCGTATGATGGAAGGTTAACGTCAAGGCCTTGAATGATATCACGCCTTACCCCATTTCATGGGGCAGCGGATTCGGCGCATCGTAATGTAGAGGTTCCATGGCCAAGAAAAAGGGCAATATAGGCTCGAGCACCATCGCGCAGAACAAGAAGGCTCGCTTCGAATACCATATCGACGAGACCTTCGAGGCTGGGTTGTCGCTGTCTGGATGGGAGGTCAAGAGCCTGCGTGCCGGCAAGGCACAGCTCACCGATACCTACATCCTGATCAAGAATGGCGAAGCTTGGCTGTTGGGCAGTCATATCACGCCGCTCACTACCGTGAGCACGCATGTGGTGGCGGACCCTTCGCGTACACGCAAATTACTGCTGCATCGCAAGGAGATCGCCAGGATCTTCTCGCGCACCCAGGACAAGGGGCATACGTGCGTGCCGCTGAAACTGTACTGGAAGAAGAACCTGGTCAAATGCGAGCTCGCTCTGGTGCGCGGCAAGAAGATGCACGACAAGCGCGCCACGGAAAAGGCCCGCGACTGGAATCGTGAAAAGGCCCGCATCATGCGCGCCCACTGAACGCGGCAAGGGCGCATTGAGAAAGGCGCATCGAGAAACAGACGCCTAGGCACGAAAAGCCGTGGCGATGGGGTTGAACTAGCCTCAAGGCATCCCAACCTGTTAGACTGTAAGCTGAACGGGGGCGACATGGCTTCGACGCCGGTGACAATCCCTGAGGTGCATGCCGAGAGCGTAACGTATCTCGTAAATCAAACGTTACGACTAAATAGTCGCAAACGACGACAACTATGCTCAGGGCGCGCTGGCAGCGTAACAACTGCTAGCTTCTAGTCCGGCCCGGAGGTGATGTGCCCATTCATCACCGATGGGATACGAGCTCAGACTGATGGGATCGCGGCTGGCTTTGTCCTCGCGTCAGCCGCTAAAACTTAGAGGAATCGCGTCGCTGGATCCTGCCCGTCGGAGCCAGAGGCGCTAAACTAAAAGACGGACCTAAGCATGTAGAGCCGATGGGTGAGTACCGGCGGACGGGGGTTCAATTCCCCCCGCCTCCACCAAACAAGGGTTTCAGGGCATATCAGAAAGTGTCACGAGACCAGCAAACAAGGGCCTTCGGGCCCTTTTTTGTTGTCAGGACATATCATCCCATACCTTGTAATATCACTATCTTTGGGGACATATCGTCATAGCGCCCCATCAGATCGGCAGGAAAACCGCCACACGGGCAATGGCAGAGAGTGAGGGACGCAAGCAGAGGAGATATTGCCGCAGAGTTTGGGGCACATGGCTACTATCACGCCACGAGGTGCCGCTGCGGAAAGCTGGCAGGCAGGCCGTGTGTGAATGTACAGCTGCCTTTCCTGCATCACCACACGCGACGTGAGGTACTGAATGACTTCTGCGTGGAACGATTCATCGATGGAGCGTCCCATCCCCACGCCGCACCCGTATTCGCCAGCCAGGCTGACATGCCGAATGCGCCCATTCCCTTTTGTAGCTTTTAGGCTACAATAATGGCAATGATTGAGCTGACGCATTACCTCACCGCTGACGGCCATGATCCCTTCCAAACCTGGCTGGATGCTACCAAGAGCAAGGATCGTCAGGCTGCCATGCGCGTACTGACACGCCTCAACCGCTTGGTTGCTGGCAATGCTGGCGATACCAAAGCCGTGGGTGATGGCGTGCTGGAGCTGCGAGTCGACTACGGCCCTGGCTACCGCGTGTATTACGCCAAGGTGGGCAGACGCCTGGTGATGCTGTTAATCGGTGGGACCAAGAAGCGCCAGCAGGCCGACATCGAACAGGCCAAGGCGTTTCTGGCCGACCACCGGAGGAGAGTGCGAAGATGAAAAGCCACGACGATGCCGTGATCGAGATGCTGCGAGAAGACCCGGCCATGGCCACAGAGTACCTGCGGACCGCCTTCGATGAGCTGGACGAGGACGGCGGGGAGACCGCTTTTCTGATTGCCCTGCGCCATGTGGTCGAATCCCAAGGCGGCATGGCTGCGGTCGCGGAGAAAGCCAAGGTATCGCGGGAAAGCCTGTACCGGGCGCTGTCTCCCAAGGGAAATCCGACCCTGAGAACCATGACCGCCGTTATCAAAGCGACAGGGGTGCATTTCCATGACCTGACCTCTTCGCGTCAAGCCGGGTAGCATGCTTTGTATGGGGGCGTATCTGGGGGCATATTTTCGCAAGCCCACAGAATAACCCTTCCATATCGGCGATATATACACACTTTCAATTGGACCCCGCCTCCACCAAACACCGAAAAAGCCAACCCTGAGGGGTTGGCTTTTTTCGTTTCAGGACCAAGTGGCCTTGGGCTTAGCCGAGGTGGCTTACGCGTCTGGCAGCCACTCCTGGACCATGTCCTGATTGTCCTCGACCCACTGCTTGGCGTTTTCGTAGGGATCGGAGTCTTCTTCCTGGTTCATCAACATGACTTCGCCCATGTCTTCGGCGGTCCACTCGAAGGCATCCAGAATGGCATAAGCCTCCGGCATGTCCTCCTTGAGATCCTGGCGCACGATGGTATGGATCTGCTCGGCGCCGCCATAGACATTCTTGGGGTCATCCAGGTACTTGAGATCCCAGCGCGCGAACATCCAGTGCGGCGTCCAACCGGTCACCGCGATCTCTTCATCGTTAGCGATGGCGCTTTTCAGCGCTGCCGTCATGGTGGCACCGCTTCCGCTTTGCAGACTCAGGTCAAGGTCGTATTCATCGATGACCTTGTCGGTAAGACGCATGATCCCAGCGCCCGGGTCGATACCAGTGAGCTTGTTGTCGAAGTCCTCGGCGTGCTCATTGAGATCCGCAATCGAATCGACCTCACTATAGGCCGGAACCACCAGCCCCAACTTGGTGCCATCCAGGTTGACACCCGTATCGACCAGTTGGTCCTGAAGTTTAGCGTAGTAATCCTCATGCGTGGTGGGAAGCCACCCGGCCAAAAAAGCGTCGGTATCACCCGTCGCCACGGACTGCCACATGGCGGCGGCGGACAGCGAGGACATTTCAACCTCGTAACCGGCTTGTTCGAGCACGGCCCGCATCACGTTGGTAGAGGCAACCGTAGAAGACCACTCGACATACGATAGATTAACGGTGCCCTTGTCCTGAGCCTGCGCAGTGGAGGCCGCCAGACCAGCACCGGCAATCAAGGCCAGTCCGGCGAGACGCATCGATGGCTGAATCATGAGAGTTCCCTTTATTGGAAGTGTATCTTCAAGCATGCCGAGAAGCGGGAGTCGATGCAAATCGAGGCGCTGCCGTGCATGAGGCAACGCCATCAAGCCGATTCCTTCCATGTATGACTAAAGTTCACGACAATACTGACTCGTACAATTATGGTACAAAAAAGCATGCAACCGTTATCATCATGCTAACGGTGGCCCATGACTCATGCGCGACACTTGGCCGGCGAAACGCTGCATGCATCGCTCGACGCTCGGCAACGAGCCACCTAGTGTTAGTATTGATAGCAAATTCATCATGAACGATGTGGCTGCGTGCCACTCATTTCTTACAAGGAGGTTCCCGCGTGCCGACTCTACGTCTCGATACGTGGCTCAGCCGTTGGTTGTTGCTGTGTCTGCTATTCGTGATGGCGCCGGCCCTGGCTCAACAGGACGCGACGCCCACGGACGGCGACTCCCCCGCCTATTCGACACTGGCCGACATGCTCGAGAACGAGCAGACCCGACAGACGATCATCGATCAACTACGTGCCCAGGCAGCTCAGGAAAACGCCCTGGATGTCGAAGGCGCATCTTCTCCCGAGGAAATCGCCGACGCGGCACCCAGCAGCCAGACGGCTGAGGAGGTCTCCTTCCCTCGCCGCCTGGCCGACTCCACCAGTCATATCGCGGGTAATCTGGGCGGTCAGTTCAAGAGCCTAGGCGCAGCCCTGGTCGGCTTGTTCACCAGTAGCGATGCCAGCGCCAGCGGGCCCGGCTTCGATACAGGCGCGTTCCTGATCGCCGCGCTCAACTTCGCACTGGTAGTCATCGGCGCCTTCGTAGCGTTGTTCGTCCTGCGACGTCTTGCATCGCCGCTGTTTGGCAAGCTCAGCCAATGGTCATCGCAGCGCACCGAAAAAAGCGCCTTGCTGCGTACCATCGTCGCAGTGGTGTTGGCCGCCATCGTGGATGTCGTCGTCGTCATATTGGCTTATCTCGTTGGCAATTTGGTGGCGACTTTCGCTATTGGCGAGGCGGGCAGCATGGAAACGCGCTTCTCGCTGTTCCTGAATGCCTTCTTGATGATCGAGCTGTTCAAGGCCGCGCTGCGCATGCTGTTCTCGTCGCATTACGATGGCCTGCGCCTGATGCCCATCGCCTCGCCACAAGCCTCGTATTGCAACGCTTTTCTCGCACGCCTGGCGGGCTTCATCGGTTATGGCATGTTGGTGGCCGTTCCCATCATCAACTACAACCTCTCGCCGGCGCTCGGTCAGGGACTCGGCACGCTGATCATGCTACTCGCGCTGATCTACGCTGCCACGGTGATCCTCAAACACCGCATACCGCTACGCGATGCCCTAATGCAACGCGCCGACAACGCGGATATGAGCGCCACACGCTTCGCGCTACGCCTACTGGGACGCATCTGGCACCTCCTGGCCCTGGCCTATGCATTGGTGGTCTTCGCCGTCACCGTACTGCACCCGGAGACCGCCCTACCCTTCGTACTGCTGGCCACGCTCAAGACCGTCATCATCGTCGGCATCGGCATGCTGGTCTCGGGGGTACTCACCCAGTTGATCGGTCGCCGCATTAGCCTTTCCGGAGACATCCAGCGTCGCCTGCCGCTGCTGGAAAAGCGTCTCAACGCCTATGTGCCGACCACCCTCAAGGTGATTCGCGCGGTCATTCTGATCATCGTGGCAATGTGCGTTCTCAGCGCCTGGCAGGTCTTCGACCTCGCCGCCTGGTACGCCTCCGAGGCCGGCGCTCATACCGTGGGCACTACGCTGAACGTGATCATCATCCTGCTGGTGGCCATCGCCGCCTGGATCGGACTTGCCAGCCTGATCGAGCATCGCTTGAACGCCGATGCCGGCGCCGGAGAACCTTCGGCCCGCGCCAAGACACTGCTGTCCCTGTTCCGCAACGCCCTGGCGATCGCCCTGATCACCATGACGGCGATGATCATATTGGCCGAAATTGGTATCAACATCGGCCCGTTGATCGCCGGTGCCGGGGTCCTCGGCCTGGCCATCGGTTTCGGCTCACAGAAGCTGGTACAGGATGTCATCACCGGGGTATTCATCCAGCTTGAGAACGCCATGAATACCGGCGATGTCGTCACCGTAGGCGGCACCACCGGGACGGCGGAACGCATCAGCATCCGTTCGGTGGGTATTCGCGATCTCTCGGGCACCTACCACATCGTGCCGTTCTCTTCGGTGGATACCGTCTCCAACTACATGCGCGAATTCGGTAACCACGTCGGCGAATACGGTATCGCCTATCGCGAGAACATCGACGATGCCATCGAGCAGTTGCAGGCCGCCTTCGACGCGCTCAAGGAAAGCGAGCACGGCTACAAACTGCTTGAGCCGCTCAGCGTGGCAGGTGTGATCGCGCTGGCCGATAGCTCGGTCAACATTCGTGTGATCATCAAGACCACGCCGGGCGATCAGTGGGGCGTGGGGCGTGCCTACAACCGCTTGGTCAAGATGTACTTCGACGCTGCCGGCATCGAGATTCCGTTCCCGCACACCACGCTCTATTTCGGGCAGGAAAAGGACGGCAACGCACCGCCCGCCAACCTGCGCCTCATGCAGCAGGCCTTCAATATCGACGGCAGCCCTGCCGGTCAACCCAAGACCCAGGACATTACGCCCGACGCTGCGAAGGCGTCCGAAGCGACCACCCAGAAATATTCTCAGCCGGACCGTGACAACGATCCCGACCCGGATGAGGGTCGCTGATCTTCTTCTCAACCTCGACGCAAAAGGGCCGCCCCGAATGGGGCGGCCCTTTTTTTCGACGGCCGGTTTGTCGACGGCCGGAAGCCACCAGGCTACATCACTGCATCGTCACCAGCATGATCGCGCAGAGTACCGCCGTCACCCACATGGCAGGCTTGATCTCGGCCAGACGCCCCGTGCACAGCTTGATCGCCACGAAGCTCAAGAACGCGAAGGCGATGCCCAGCGTGATCGAGTACGTCAGCGGCATGACGATGATCGCCAGAAACGCGGGGAAGGCCTGATCCATCTTCTGCCACTCGATACGCCCCACCGGTGCCAGCATGAAGACCCCTACCATGACCAATGCCGGCGCGGTGGCAATCGCCGGCACCAGCGACAACAGCGGCGACAGGAACAGGAACGGCAGAAACAGCAGACCACAGACGACGCCGACGATCCCCGTGCGTCCGCCTTGGGCAACGCCCACCCCGGACTCGATGAAAGTCTGCGCAGCACTGGTGCCCAACGGGGCGGCGATCATCGAAGCGAAGGCATCCACGGTCATTGAGCGCTTGAGATTGCGCGGCTGGCCGTTGTCATCCTTGAGATCGGCGGCTTCCGAGAGCGCCAAGAAGCATGACAGCGCATCGAAGAAGTTAGTGAATAGCATCACGAAGATGAACGGCCAATAGGCGACCTTGAGTGCGCCCCATAGATCCACCTGCCACATGACGCTGAAATCCGGCCATGCCGCCAAACCACTCCACGCCACGATCACATCCGTGCCCCACAGGCGTCCCATGGGTATCGCCACCAGTGTGGTGATGACGATGCCAAGCACCAATGCGCCGTTGACACGCAGCGTGACCAGAACCGCCGTCAGCAGCATCCCGGCGATGAAGGTGATCAGCGCCGGATCCAGCGCTCCTAGCGATATCAGCGTAGCGGGATCGTCGACGACGAAGCCGGCGTTCTTGAAGCCGATGAAGGTAATGAATAACCCGATGCCGCAGGTGATGCCGTAGCGCAGCGAATCGGGAATCGCCTCGACGATCGCCTTGCGCACGTTGAAAAATGCCAGCAGCGCAAATAGTACGCCCGACCAGAACACACAGCCCAGCGCGACTTGCCAAGGCAGGCCCGCCCCCTGCACCAGGGTATAGGCGAACAGCGCGTTCATGCCCATGCCGGGCGCGACGAGTATAGGGTTACGTGCGTACAACCCCATCGCCAGACTGCTGAGGAAGCTGATCAAGACGGTCGCCGAGAGTCCCGCCGAGAAGGGAATGCCTGCATCGCTCAGGATCGAGGGGTTAACCACGATGATGTACATCGCCGCGAGAAAAGTCGCCAGGCCCGCTAACAGCTCGGTACGCAGGGTCGAGCCGTAGCGGCGGATGCCGAAGTAACGCTCCAGGGCGCCGTCCTGTTGCGGGGTCGATGACGTGGCGGCACGTCGGTGGGGAGTCTGCGCCATGATGTCGTTCCTATGTGTGTCATTGTTGTCATGAAGGACGTTCTAACGTTACCCATATCTTGACCAATTGGACAAGGGCATAGAAACACTAACGGCCCACAGACCACCCCGATAAGGCGCCTGCAGGCCGCGATTCGCCCCTTCATGACGGGCGATAAAAAAGGGCGCCCGCAGGCGCCCAGGAGAGCAAAAAACGTTGGCTAGCGCGTGCGTTCGCTAGGCTGCGGTAACGCCGGCAACGAGCGATCGAGCAACTCCACGCTCTGGCGATAGAAGAGCTGGCTCTTCTGATGCTCGCCCAAGTTGGCGTAAAGCCGTGCCAGCTCGGCGCATACCACCCCGCTGGGACGCTGGCGCTGGCTGGCTTCGAAATATTCCTGCGCCTTGCCCCAATAAGCGTTGCGTAACGATAAACGTCCCAGACTCAGCAGTAAATCGGGATCGTTGGGACGTTCCTGCAACCATTTCTCGGCATACGCCAACTGACGCCCGGCATCCACGTTGAGCAGGCCATAACGCAGCACCAGGCGCGTATCCCAATGCTCCTTGAGGGAATGCCGCAGCAAGCGCTCAGCCATCGCTTCTTCACCGTCCTTGACCAGCGCCTCGGTATACAGGACCACCAACTCGACATCGCTACGCAGATAGTCGGGCATGTCGGCCCACAGGTTGCGCACGCGGTTGGCATCGGCATTGGGCTGGCGCTGGACCGCCTGCAGGATCAACTCGCGATAGGCACGCTGCTCCAGCTCGCGGCGCTCTTCATCGGTGATCAATTGCTGCTTGTCGAGCTTGGGCAGCAAATGACGCAGCCCCTCCCAGTCATTGACGCTGAGATAGGCCTGACGCAGCAGCTTGAGCACTTGCGGGTGATTGGGCAGCTGCTTTTCGAGACGCGTCAGCGTCGCCAGCGCCTCCTCGAATTGCTGGCGATCGAGCATCAGTTGCGCTTGCACCATGCCCACCGCGTTATCAGCCCCCTCGGTGCTGTGATGGGCGCGCTTGAGTAGCGTATCGGCATGCTCGAAACGCCCCTGATAATGCGCCGCCAGTGCCGCGGAAAGGTAATTGACCAGCGGCGTACTGGAATCGTCCGCCGCCTTGACCAGATCCCTCTCGGCACGCTTCCAGCGGCCTTCAGCGAGTGCCACCAGGCCTCTCACGGTGCGCTTCATGGCATTGCGGTTGCGCGTGCGGCTATTCCAGACCTTGAGCCGGCTTACCGGGCGACGCAGCCGATGTAGGACGCGCAGTAGGAAATGCAGGGCCAGAAACACCGCCAGCAATATCACCAAGCCCAGCCAGAACGAGGTCTGGATCGAGGTATCGCCTACGCGCACCAGCCAGTAACCGGGCATCGACTGCATCAACTGGCCGAATAGCGCGCCGACGGCCAGCCCCACGACGATGAGAAGAATCAGCTTTCTCATTCACTGTCTCCTTCGTCGCTCTGACGTTGCTCGCTACCACCGTCATCGTTGCCATTCTGGAAACGCTTCTCGATGAAGTCCTTGAGTGTCTGCTGTGACTCGCTGATATCAGGCAACTCGGGCCGAATGGTCTTGTCACGCAACGACTCGAGACGCTCGAGGGAATTTTTCACCGCATCGCGTTGCGTATCGTAGTAGCGGTCGATCAGGGTAATCGCCTTGTCGAGGCTGGCCTGGTAGAGCTTCGGCTCGGTCTTGAGCAAGGCCAATTGCGCCTGCTCGAGCAAGAGACGCACGTTCTGCCGCAGGTAAGATTCCTGCTCGGGCGTCACCAAGGCCTCCAGCGCCTCATCGTGACGGCGTATGACGACGAGATCCTTGAGCTCGCCGCCCAGACGGGAAAGCTGTTGTTGCCAGCCGCCCTCGAGCGAGGAGTCGTCGCCGTTCTGCGCGGCCATCTCTTCCACGTCCTGCTTGAGCGGCAGACCCGCCAACTGCTCTTGCTGCGCCATCAATGCCAGGTACAGCCCGGTACGATCCACTGTGGGCACCGAATCCAACGCCGCCAGCTCGGACTGAATCGCCCGGCGCACCGGAATCAAGGCCGGGTTGTCGGCATCGGTCAAACGCTCATCGGCGGCCTTGAGCAACGCCTTGGCACCCTTGACGTCGCGCTCGAGCTGCAAACGCTGATTGGCCAGGCGCAGCAGATACTCGGCCTCGGCATGCAGCCATTCACGCGGGTCGGCATCCTGCTCGTCAGCCAGCTCGGAGAGTACCTTGTCGAGATTTTTGTCGATGTCTTGACGATAGTCCTGAAAATCTCCCTGCAACGATTCGAACGCTTGTTCCCGCTGGTCGAGACGCTCACGCAGTGTGTCGAGGGTCTGGGCGTTCTCGTCGCCGGCGCTGGCCAGTTCGGCCTGCTGCGCCTGCAAGCGCTTCCAACCATATCCCAGCCCCAGCGCCACGACGATGGCCACGATCACGGCGATGATCAGCGCCACGATGGCCAGGCCACGCCCGTTGCCACCACCGCCTTGCGACGCTTGCGCGGTGGGGGACGAAGCGCCGTTACCGCTGCCGCCGGCCTGGGCCTTTCCCGCACTCTTGTCCGGGGTGTTCGTGGCTTTTTGCTGGGACTTGGTGCCCTGCTGGTTCTTGGCGCCACGTTTGGCGGTGGACGACGCTGCACCGGTTGCGGATGTCGTCTCGCTTGTCTTGCGCGACGCATGGTCGGTCTTTTGATCCGCCTTCGGCGTCGCGTCGGAGGAAGTCTGAGACGCTGCGGCGCCGGTCGTCGATGCCTTGGACGACGCGGCGTCCGCCGCCTTGTCCGAGGCACCGCGCGTCTCGTCGGCTACCTCGCCGTCGGTGTCGGCCTTGTGAGTCTCGGAGGAGGCCGGCGACTGAGGCGCCTCGTCGGCGGATGTCGACGCATCGGTGGGCGTGTTCTTGTCATCCTGATCCTGTCGTTTGCTCATGTGTCGCTAGCCCTTTTCTCAAACTCATCGTGATCAACGTCGGCGCGTCACGTGTCGCCTACTTCCTGTACGGCGGTCACCAAGGCCTCGGGCGTCGCGCCCTGCGCCACGTGTAACGAAGCGAAGCCCATCGTGTCTGCCAGTGTAGCCAAACGCTGACTGGAAACGATTAGCGGTTTGTTCAACGCCGCCTGTCCGCACCAGATAACCAGATGCTCGAGCAATTCGCCACTGGTCACGGTCATCGCCGTGAAATCGCCGGTGGCGAGCCAGTCGGCAGCGGTCGCCTCCGGCGCCGTATAAACGCGCCGATAGAGTGCCAGCTTAGTGGCGCGTGCGCCACGCGCCTCGAGCGTCTGTCCGAGCAGTTGACGCCCGCCCATTCCGCCGACAACCAGCACCCGCTGGCCGTCGAGCCGGGCCAGCGAGCGCATCGCCAACAGCGCCTCGCTGGTCGTACCCAGGCCGGGATCGGGCACACTCGCCTTGATGTCCAGGCCACGGTAAAGCGTCGTCGCCGTGGCCACACCCAGCGCATAAAAACGCGGCCCCTGCGGCAATTGCGGCCAATAACGATCGAGCCACTCGACCAGGCACTCGGCGGCAAAAGGGCTGGTCACGACCACCACGTCGTACTGATCGACATCCAGCAAAGGCCCGCGCTTGACCTCATCGACGCCGAGCGGCTGCAAGTCCATCAATGCCGGACGGGCGGGCACGAATCCCGCCTCCGACAAGGCCTTAGAAAGCCGTTCGCCGCCTTCCCCGGGGCGCGTCACCAGGATGCGTGACGCGGCGCTCATTCCTCCTGGCCGTACACATCCGCGAGAATCTCGCCGGCGCCTTGATCGAGCAGCGACTCGGCGATACGCACACCCAGCGCTTCAGGCTCGTCGGCCGAGCCACGCCCCTCGGCGCGCAACACATGCGAGCCGTCCGGATCCCCGACCAGTGCCCGCAGCCATAACGTGCGGTCGCCATTCTCGAGCACCGCGTAGCCGCCGATGGGTACCTGACAACCACCATCCAGGCGTGTGTTCATGGCGCGTTCGGCGCGCACTCGAGTCGCCGTCTGCGCATGATCGAGCGGCGCCAGAACCTCGAGCAGCGTTTCATCGTCATAGCGACATTCGATACCCAACGCGCCCTGCCCGCAGGCCGGCAGGCTGACTTCCGGCGGCAGTTCCTGGGTGATGCGGTGGCCGAGTTCGAGCCGTTCGAGCCCCGAGGTGGCGAGGATGATCGCCTCGAATTCGCCGGCATCGAGCTTGCCCAAACGTGTCTGTACGTTGCCACGCAGGTTGAGCACCTCCAGATCGGGGCGCGCTTCCTTGACCTGCAGGCCCCGGCGCAGGCTCGAGGTGCCTACGCGCACGCCCTCGGGCAAGGCATCCAGAGTGGTGTACTCGTTGGAGACGAAAGCATCCGTCGGTGCGCTACTCTCCAGAATCACCGACAGCCCCAGCCCTTCAGGGAAGTGCATCGGTACATCCTTCATCGAGTGCACGGCGATATCGGCGCGTCCATCCAGCAGCGCCTCCTCCAGTTCCTTGACGAAGAGCCCCTTGCCGCCGACCTTGGACAGCGGCGAATCGAGAATCTTGTCGCCGCGCGTGGTCATGGCGACCAGTTCCACCTCGAGCCCGGGATGTAGCGCCATCAGCCGAGCCTTGACATGCTCGGCCTGCCATAATGCGAGACGGCTCTGTCGGGTGGCGATGCGCAGTGTCTGCATGGCGGGCATTGGACTCTCCTCAATGGGCGCACACCTACTTCGGCGGCGGGGATGACTATCATCATAAAGCAGTCCCCGGTCGAGGAAAAATCCCGTCCTCAGCGTTCCCGCGCCTTGTCCCGCCTCGCCAGCGGCGCCGACTCTGGTACACTCAGGGCATCATCATCTCGACCCAGCAGGACGCCACGCCCGATGAGCAATACGACCAACCAATCCTGGGGCGGACGCTTCAGCGAACCTACCGATGCTTTCGTGGCACGTTTCACGGCTTCGGTGGCGTTCGACCGTCGCCTCTATCGTCACGACATTCGCGGCTCCATCGCCCATGCCACCATGCTCGAACGTGTCGGCGTGCTCACCGTCGATGAGCGCGAGACCATCGTGCAAGGCCTCGGCGAGATCGAGCGAGAAATCGACGCCGAGCAGTTTCCCTGGTCGGTGGAACTCGAAGACGTGCACATGAACATCGAGGCTCGGCTGACCGAAAAAATCGGCATCACCGGCAAGAAGCTGCATACCGGGCGCTCGCGCAACGACCAGATCGCCACCGACATCCGGCTTTATCTGCGCGACGAGATCGATGTCGTCGCGGCCGAACTCTCTCGTCTGCGCGAAGGGCTGATCGAGCTGGCCGCGCGCGAGGCCGATACCATCATGCCCGGCTTCACGCACCTGCAGACCGCCCAGCCGGTGACCTTCGGCCATCATCTGCTGGCCTGGCAGGAAATGCTCGCTCGCGATCACGAACGCCTGCTGGACTGCCGTAAGCGCGTCAACGTGATGCCGCTGGGCGCCGCCGCACTGGCCGGCACCACTTATCCCATCGACCGCCACGTTACCGCCGAGTTGCTGGGGTTCGAGCGCCCCGCCGAGAACAGCCTCGACGCGGTCAGCGACCGCGACTTCGCCATCGAATTCGGCGCCTTCGCCAGCGTGCTGTTGATGCACCTGTCGCGCATGAGCGAAGAACTGGTGCTGTGGACCAGCGCCCAGTTCGACTTCATCGACCTGCCCGACCGTTTCTGCACCGGCTCGTCGATCATGCCACAGAAGAAGAATCCCGACGTGCCCGAGCTGGTGCGCGGCAAGACCGGCCGCGTCTATGGCCACCTGATGGGCCTGTTGACGCTGATGAAGTCGCAGCCGCTGGCTTACAACAAGGATAATCAGGAAGACAAGGAACCGCTGTTCGACACCCTCGACACCGTGCAAGGCTGTCTCAAGGCGTTCGCCGACATGGCACCGGCCATCGAGGCCAAGGCGGACAACATGTTCGAGGCCGCGCGCAAGGGCTTCTCCACCGCCACCGACCTGGCGGACTACCTGGTGCGTGCCGGCGTGGCCTTCCGCGACGCCCATGAGATCGTCGGTCAGGCCGTGGCGCTGGGCCTGCGCGAGCAGAAGGATCTGTCGGAGATGTCCCTCGACGAATTGCGCCAATTCTCCGACGCCATCCAGGCCGACGTCTTCGAGGTGCTGACGCTGGAAGGCTCGGTGGCGGCACGCAATCACATCGGCGGCACCGCACCGGATCAGGTCCGCGCTGCCGCCCAGCGCGCCCGTGACGCGCTCGCTACGCTGCGACAGGAGGCATGATGCGTTTACTTCCGATACTGGCCGCCCTCGGCATCGCCCTGCTCACCCTCGCCGGTTGCGGCCAGAAGGGGCCGCTCTACATGCCCGATGACGAACAGGCCAGCGAGCAGTACGATCCGGCGGGCGCCTATGAAGACGACGCCGACCAGGGCGAAGATGACACTGACCAAGGCCAGGACGACGCCTCTTCCCAATCCGACAGCGACGCAGACTGACGATGGATCATTTCAATTACCGCGACGGCCAACTCTACGCTGAAGACGTCCCGCTGGCCGACATCGCCAAGCGTTTCGGCACGCCCTGTTACGTATATTCGCGGGCGACCTTCACGCGTCACTTCAAGGCCTACAGCGAGGCGCTGGGAGAGCATCCGCACCTGATCTGCTACGCAGTGAAGGCCAATGCCAACCTCGCCGTACTCGACCTGCTGGCACGCCTCGGTGCGGGGTTCGACATCGTCTCCCAGGGCGAGTTGGAGCGCGTGCTGGCCGCCGGCGGCGATCCCGCCAAGGTGGTGTTTTCCGGCGTCGCCAAGCAGGCCGACGAGATGGCACGCGCATTGGAAGTCGGCATCAAGTGCTTCAACGTGGAGTCGCTGCCCGAGCTCGAGCGTCTGAACCAGGTCGCCGGTGACTGCGGCCAGGTGGCGCGAGTCTCGTTGCGCGTCAATCCCGACGTCGACGCCAGGACCCACCCGTACATTTCCACCGGTCTCAAGGCCAACAAGTTCGGCATCGCCGTCGATGACGCCTTCGCGGTCTATCAGCGGGCCGCCGAGCTGGAGAATCTCGAGGTCGTCGGCCTGGACTGCCACATCGGCTCACAGCTGACCGAGCTAGCGCCCTTCCTCGACGCCCTGGACCGACTGCTGGTACTGCTCGACCGCCTGCACGAGGCGGGTATTACCATCGAGCATCTCGACCTGGGTGGCGGCCTCGGCGTGCCCTATCAAGACGAGCAACCGCCCGCGCCCTACGATTACGCCCGGGCCCTGCTCGAGCGCCTCGACGGCCGCGACCTGACGCTGCTCTTCGAGCCGGGCCGCTCGATCGCCGCCAACGCCGGCGTGCTGGTGACCCGCGTCGAATACCTGAAGCCCGGCGAGACCCAGCATTTCGCCATCGTCGACGCCGGCATGAACGATCTGATTCGTCCCGCGCTGTATCAAGCATGGCAACGCATCGTCCCGGTCGATACTCGAGCGCCCCGTGAGACGGCGCTCTACGACGTGGTCGGTCCGGTCTGTGAAACCGGCGACTTCCTCGGCAAGGCGCGTGAACTGGCCATCGCGCCGGGCGATCTGCTCGCAGTGCGCTCGGCCGGGGCCTACGGCTTCGTGATGGCTTCCAATTACAATAGCCGGCCACGTCCCGCCGAGATCATGGTCGACGGCGACAGCGCGCAGGTCGTGCGCGAACGCGAGACGCTCGCCGACTTGTGGGCCGGCGAGCACCGCCTGGCGGAGCCGTCCTGATGCTGCTGCATTTCACCAAGATGCACGGGCTGAGCAATGACTTCATGGTGGTCGACCTGGTCACCCAGCGGGCGCGACTCGACACCGAACGCATCCAGCAGTTGGCCAACCGTCATCTCGGCATCGGTTTCGATCAGTTGCTGCTGGTCGAGCCGCCACGCGACCCGGAGATGGATTTCCGTTACCGCATCTTCAACGCCGACGGCCACGAGGTGGAGAATTGCGGTAACGGCGCCCGCTGCTTCGCGCGTTTCGTACGCGGAGCGGGGCTAACCCACAAGCGCGAAATCCGCGTCGAAACCCAGGCCGGGCCCCTGACCCTGCGCGTCGAGGAAGACGAGCGGGTCCGCGTGAACATGGGCGTGCCGCGTTTCGCGCCCGAGGCGGTGCCCTTCGACGCCCCGACCGATGCGCCCACGCATACCCTGGAGGTCGACGACGCACGCTGGGAAATCGGCGTGGTCTCGATGGGCAACCCCCACGCCGTCCTCGTGGTCGACGATGTCGATAGCGCGCCGGTGGCACGCCTGGGCCCGCTCATCGAACGCCACGTGCGCTTCCCTCGACGCGTCAACGTGGGCTTCCTGCAGGTCGTCTCGCGTCACGAGGCGCGCCTGCGGGTCTTCGAACGTGGTAGCGGCGAAACGCTGGCCTGCGGCACCGGCGCCTGCGCAGCGGTGGCCACCGGCATCCGACGCGGGTTGTTCGAGAGTCCCGTCGATGTTCACCTACCCGGTGGCACACTAACCGTGGAATGGCCCACCGAAGATGCCCCCATGGTGATGATCGGCCCCGCTACCAGCGTCTTCGAGGGACGTATCGCGCTGCCTTAGCAGCATTGCCGAGTGCCCGGAGAACCTGCAAACAACGATACGGCACGCAAGACGGAAACACAGGAGAACATACGCATGTCCCAAGCCCAGGCGCCCGAGCCACGCACGACGCTCGACCCCGAGCGAGTCGCGCATTGGCTGGCCCGTCATCCCGACTTCTTCGTCGGCCGAGAGGGACTGCTCCAACAGCTAAAAGTGCCGCACCCCCAGACCCAAGGCGCGATTTCGCTGCTCGAACGTCTCGTGCACGACCTGCGCGAGCGCGCCGAGACCGCCGAATGGCGCCTCGAGCATCTGTTGGAGACGGCGCGTCACAACGAGGCGCAGTATCAGCGCACACGCTCGTTGATCCTGGCATTACTCGAGGCGGAAAACGTCGACGCGCTGGGCGAGGCCCTATCGACCCAGCTCAGCGAGCGCTTTCGCACCCAGGCGGTCGCCTTGTGGCTGGACTCACCCCACGATCGCAGCGCCATACAGCCACCCCGGTTGTGTCTCGACGACACTGCACGCGACGCCTTGGAACAACTTCTCGACGGCCACAACAGCCGCTGCACCCAGCTCTCGCGGGAGGCGTGGCAACATCTCCTCCCGCATTCCGAACCGCCCGAGAGCAGCGGCTCATGCGCCGTAACGCGCCTGACCATGGGCGAGCCGCTCGGCTACCTGCTGCTGGCCAGCCAGGAGAGCGAGCACTTCCGTGCCACGCTCGATACCCTGTTCACCGATTACCTCGGCGAAATCGTCGGGCGCTTGCTTATCCGACTGGATATCCCGCATGCACGCCGCGATTGAAGACTTCCTGCGCGCCCTGGCGGGGTATGCCAGCCCCGCGACGTTGGATGCCTACCGGCGCGACCTGACCGCGCTGGCGCATTTCCTCGAAGCGCATGACATCGACGCCTGGTCCACGCTGGATGTCGCCCTGGTGCGCCGCTTCCTGGGCGCCGAGCGCACCCGAGGCCTGGCCCCGCGTAGTCTCGCCCGGCGCCGCGCCGCGCTATCGCGCTTCGCCGATCACCTGGTGCACAGCAGCGTGCTCGCTCACAATCCCGTGGCCTTGACCCAGACACCCCGGCAACCTCAGCACCTGCCGCGTCCGGTGGATGTCGATCAGTTATCACGCTTCCTGGACACGCCGCACGACGACACCCCACTGGCCGTGCGCGACCAGGCCATGCTGGAGCTGTTCTACTCCTGCGGGCTGCGTCTGGCGGAGTTGACGGCGCTGAATATCACCGATCTGGAGGCGCGCCGCGTGCGGGTCATGGGCAAGGGCAGCAAGCCGCGTCAGATGCCCCTCGGCAGTCGTGCCCAGGCAGCGCTGGCGACATGGCTCGAGGTCCGTGGTCAGTTGGCCGACGAGCAGGAAAGTGCGCTGTTCGTCGGTCAGCGTGGTGCACGCCTCGGGCATCGTGCGGTGCAGAAGCGCCTCGTGCATCTTGCCCGCGAGCGCGGCCTGCCCGAACATCTGCACCCGCATCGCCTGCGCCACTCCTTCGCCAGCCATATGCTCGAATCGAGCCAGGACCTGCGTGCCGTCCAGGAACTGCTGGGGCATGCCAATCTGTCCACCACTCAGGTCTATACGCGTCTCGACTGGCAGCATCTCGCCGACGCCTACGATCAGGCACATCCCCGCGCCCGGCGTCACAAAACGCCCGGCGAAGGCTGAGACTCACATTTCTGACTCACGGCTCTAGAGGCGACCCCAATGGCGATAACCGCGCTGACCTTCGATCTCGATGACACGCTGTGGAACAACCGCCCGGTTCTCGAGCGTGCCGAAACCGGGCATTATCAATGGCTCAGCGATGCCCTCGCCGCCGCCTCACCAGACGCCACCAACGCATTCATGACAGATTACCCGTTGAGCACGTATCAGCAGCACCGTCTCGACGTGGCGCGACGCTTTCCGCTCAAGCGCGGCGACTTCACCTGGATTCGCGAACGCGCGTTGTTCGAGTTGGTGGAAACCTACGGGCTGCCTCGCCTGCGGGCGCGTCTGTGGGCAGCGCATGCCATCGCGCATTTTCTCGACCTGCGCCATGACCTCACGCCCTATCCCGAGGTAGTGGCCATGCTCGACACGCTGCGCCGGAGCTATCGGATCGCCGCGATCACCAACGGCAACGCCGACCTCAAGCGCCTGGATCTGGCCGAGCATTTCAGCGTGATGATCGCCGCAGGCGAGCTGCATGCCCCCAAGCCCGACCCGCGCGCTTTCCTCGCAGCGTTGGCAAGGCTTCGTGCTCGGCCGTCGCAGGCCCTGCATGTGGGTGATTCCTGGCGCGAGGACGTGCTACCCGCGCAGCGCCTGGGCATGCAGGTGGCCTGGATCGACGCTAAGGGCGAAGGACCCGGCGTACCTCTCCCGGGCGTGCATAGACTGACCCATGTTCGTGAGCTTCCCACGCTGCTCACCAGCCTGACGCCCTAAGCACTATCTGAAAGTCTCTGCATCACCCAGCATCCCGCTCACAGAGCCAGGTATCCATGCGCGCGCATGCCTCGTCGACGCCTTGCCGCTTGAGCGCCGAGAACAACTGCACGCTGACCAGGTCTTCCCACTCGGCGAGCTGACGCCGCACCGCCAGCAGCGATGACTTGGCCGCCCCGGGCTTAAGCTTGTCGGCCTTGGTCAGCAGAATATGCACGGGCATCGCCTTCTCGTCGGCCCAGCCCAGCATCATCTGGTCGAACTCGCTCAGCGGGTGCCGCACGTCCATGACCAACATCAGGCCCTTGAGCGCTTCACGCTCGTACAGGTACTCGCTCAAGTGACGCTGCCATTCCAGTTTGACCTGGTCCGGGACCTTGGCGAAGCCGTAACCAGGCAGATCCACCAGCCGGTACGCTTCATCGTTCGCGAGGGTGAAGAAGTTGATCAGTTGCGTGCGCCCCGGCGTCTTCGAGGTACGCGCCAGCGCCTTCTGCTGAGTCAGGGTGTTGATCGCGCTCGACTTGCCGGCATTGGAACGCCCCGCGAACGCCACTTCCGCGCCCGTATCAGGAGGGCACAAGGCCAAGCGCGGCGCACTGATCAAAAAACGCGCGGTCTGGTAGTTGATCTTGCCATCTTGCATGATGAGTCTCGACTGAGCCTGCCGCCCGAGAGCGGCGAATGTCCATGGAGTGGGCCGTTTGCCACACAGTGTATCATTACGTGCCGAGGCCACGTCTCATGGCGCTCTCGATGCGCAGCGCAAGATAGAGCATGGCGACAGTCTCCGTTTCCATGAGATCCCTCTTTCCTCGGTACCCGCTGGGGTGGTATCACTGGGAGACTGAGTGCCAAGCCCGTGTATCGCATGAGTCGCTAGGGAACCCGAGACACTGAAGCGGCTCAAAGGTGTCACCATGGGAGGCGACGAAGGCTCGCCACCCGTTTTCTGTTTTTTATGCAAGGCAAGGAGAGTTGCATGTTGAAGTCACTGCTGGTGCTGGTCACCGGACTGAGTTTATCGACGCTGGTCATGGCCGCCGACCCGGTTGCCGGAGAAGATTACAAGGTACTCGACGAGCCCGTGAAGACCGAAGTACCGGACGGCAAGATCGAGGTCAACGAGGTGTTCTGGTACGGCTGCCCACATTGCTACGCTCTCGAAGAGCCGCTCAATGCCTGGGTCGACGAGCTGCCCGACGATGTCGCCTTTCAGCGCATCCCGGCCACCATGGGCGATACCTGGACCAAGCATGCGCGCGCCTTCTACGCCGCCAAGGCGTTGGGCATCCAGAAAGAAATGCACAGCGATTTCTTCAATGCCATCCACGAGAAAGGTCAGCGCCTCACCGAACCGGACGACATCGCCGAGTTCTTCACTCATTACGACGTCAGCAAGGACGACGCGCTCGATGCCCTCGAGTCCTTCGGCGTGAAAAGCCAGATCAATCGCGCCAACGCCAAGATGCGCAGCTACAAGCTCATGGGGGTCCCCGCCCTGATCGTCGACGGTCATTACGTGATCACGCCCAGCAGCGCCGGCTCGCTGGAGAACATGCCCAAGATCGCCGATGCCCTGATCGACAAGGTACGCAGCGAACGCAATGAGTAACGCCACCGCCGCGGCGCCTGCTTCCCAGGCGCCCCGCTCGCTACGCCTGCTGACCTGCAACTTGCAGGTCGGCATTCATACCTCGGCCTATCATCACTATCTGACACGCAGTTGGCAGCACCTGTTGCCGCATCCCAAGCGCCAGGGACGCCTCGATCTGATCGGCGACATGCTGCGCGACTACGATATCGTCGGCCTTCAGGAAGTCGATGGGGGGAGCTTCCGCTCGGGACACGTCAATCAGGTCGAGTATCTCGCCACGCGGGCCGAGTTTCCTCACTACTACCAACAGCTCAACCGCAACCTGGGGCGTGTCGCCCAGCACAGCAATGGCCTGCTGTCGCGTCTGACACCGCGCCAGATAGACGAGTATCGCTTGCCCGGCACGTTACCGGGACGCGGCGCCATTCACGCGCGCTTCGGCGATGGTCCGGATGCCTTGCACCTGGTCGTGGCGCACCTGGCACTAGGGCATCGCGCGCGTACCCGGCAACTCGACTACTTGAGCGAGCTCATTCAGCCGCTACGCCACGTGGTCGTGATGGGCGATCTCAACTGCACACCGGATCAGATCAACGCCCACCAGCGCTTCTGCCATGCGCTACCGTTGCACCCTGTGGCGATGCCGTTGTCGTATCCCGCCTGGCAGCCACGCCGCGCGCTCGATCACATTCTGATTTCCGACGCCTTGCACGCCGAACGCTTCGAGGTGCTCGACCGATTGTTTTCTGACCACCTGCCGGTGGCGGTGGATATTCAACTGCCCACCGCCTGCCTGCGCAGCATGCCCGACGACAATGCCGCCTCGTGAGCAAGCGACATCGCATCAGCACAGCCGCGACGCTTACGTCGCGGCCATGAGCCGCACCCACTCGATCATCGGTGCAGGATAGACCCCCAGCAGCACGACCAGGGCCGCCAGGGCCAGCACCACCACACCGCCGGCGCGTTGCGCCCAGTCGGTGGTCGCGTCACGGCGCTGCATGCCCGGCTCGGGCAGAAAGAGCGTCACCATCACGCGTAGATAGTAGTAAAGTCCGATGGCGCTCCCCGCCACCACAGCGCCGACCAGCCACCAGCGGCTGGCTTCGACCCCTACCGCGACAATATAAAACTTGCCGATAAAGCCTGCGGTCAAGGGGATCCCTGCCAGCGACAACATCATCACCGTCAGCACTGCGGTCAGATAAGGCCGCCGCCAGAACAAGCCACGGTAATGGTGCAAGCGGCTGGCATCGGCGCCGCCGTAGGGGCTCGACAGCAACGTCACCACGCCGAACGCGCCCAGCGTCGTCAGCACATAGGTCACCAGATAGAGTCCTGCGGTTTCCACCGCCAGCCCCTCGTTGATGACCAGCGCCACCAGCAGATAGCCGAAATGCGCGATCGAGGAGTAGCCCAGCAGGCGCTTGAGATCCTGCTGCATCAACGCCAGCAGGTTGCCGGCCAGCATGGTCACGAAGGCGAGCACGGCGAGCAAGCTGTGCAACCAGGCATCCTGGGCCGCCGGGGCGGATTGCAGCAGGCGTAGCAAGACGACCAATACCGCCACCTTGCTGGCCGATGCCAGGAAGGTGGCGGCCGGAGCGGGACTGCCTTCGTAGACGTCCGGCGTCCACAGATGGAACGGCACGATGGAAAGCTTGAAGCCCAGCCCGACAACCATCAGGCCCATGCCGGCCAGCAGCCATCCATCGCCGCCTGCTGACGCCAACGCCCCACCCAGCCCGGCGAAATCGAGATGGCCGGTACGCGCATACAAAAGCGCCATGCCGAACAACAAGAAGGCCGAGGCCGCTGCGGAAAGCACCATGTACTTGACGCCCGCTTCCAAGGCGCCCCGCTCGCGATAGGTGTAAGCCAGCATGCCGTAAAGCGGCATCGACAGCAGTTCCAGGCTGAAGAACAACGAGGCCAGATGGCGACTGCTCACCAGCGCAATCCCGCCGGCGGCGGCACACAACAGCAGCAGATAATATTCCTCGCGAGGACCTCGCGCGCCTTCCAGATAGGCATGGCCTAGCGTGGCGCAGGCCAGCGTGGCGACGAGGATCAGCACCCCGCCGAAGATCGACAGGCCGTCCACCCTCATCAGTGGCGTCACGTCGAGCGGCGCCAGCCACCAGACCAAAATCTGTGCCACCAGTGCCAGGTTGAGGCCGATCACGGTCAACGTCGCCGTCAGGTCGTGATGCCGACGCCACGCAATGGTCAGCATCACCACGATGGCCGTGGCGCAGACGAGGATCAGCGGTGAAAGTGCAAGCAACGGCGTCATGGCGTCTCCTCAGGCATGGCAGGCGTTTCTTCCAGCGTCATGATGTGCTCCACGTTTTGCATCGCCGCCTGCGAGGTGTCCAGCAATGGGCCGGGATAAAGCCCGACCCACAATACCAAGACCAGCAGGCCGAGCATCATCACGGTTTCGCGGCCATCGAGCCCGCCCAGCGGCGTTTCTTCCTTGGCCGGACCGAAGTAGACGCGTTGCATGATAAACAGCGAATAGATCGCCGCCAGTACGAAGCCACCACTGGCGACCACAACCACCCAGGGCCAGGCATCGAAGGAGCCGAACAGCACCAGGAACTCGCCCACGAAATTGGCGGTACCCGGGAGGCCCATCGAGGCCGCCACGAAACATAGTGCGATACCCGGCAGGCCCTTGATGCGGCCCCAAAGGCCACCCATCAGGCGCATGTCGCGGGTATGCAGGCGCTCGTAGAGCTGGCCACTGATGATGAACAACCCCGAGGCCGAGAAGGCGTGGGCGACCATCAGTATCACGACGCCCTGTAGCGCCAGCTCGGTGCTGCTGTAGATGCCGATCAGCACGAAGCCCATGTGGGAAATGCTGGAATAGGCGACTAGACGTTTCAGGTCATGCTGGCCACACGCCAGGATCGCGCCGTAGAAAATGCCCAGAACCCCCAGGCCCATCGCGATCGGCGCGAAGGCCTGGGAGGCCTCGGGAAACAGCGGCAAGGCGAAGCGCAACATGCCGTAGGCGGCGGTCTTGAGCAGGATACCCGCCAGGTCGACACTCCCCGCAGTGGGCGCCTGGGCATGCGCGTCGGGTAGCCACCCATGCAGCGGCACCACCGGCATCTTGACGGCAAAGGCGACGAAGAAACCGAGCATCAGCCACCATGCCATCTGGGGCGAGAGCTCGTTCTGCGCGGTATGCCGCAGCGCCTCGTAGCTGAAGCTGTATTCTCCGGTAGCGGCGTGATGCGCAAACACCAGGCCGAGAATGGCCACCAGCATCAACAGCCCGCTAGCCTGGGTATAGATGAAGAATTTCGTCGCCGCCTGGATGCGCGTGTTACCCGTGGAACCGCTGTGCCCCCATAGCGCGATGAGGAAGTACATGGGGACCAGCATCATCTCCCAGAAGAAGAAGAACAGGAACAGGTCGATGGCCAGGAAGACGCCCACCACGCCACCGAGAATCCACAACAGGTTGAGGTGGAAGAAGCCGATGCGCCGCGAGATCTCGTGCCACGAGCACACCACCGCCAACACCCCGAGTAGCCCGGTGAGCGCGATCATGATCAGCGACAGGCCATCCAGTGCCAGGTGCACCTCGATCCCGAAGCGGGGAATCCAGTCGGCGCGCCACTCGAGAGCCCAGTCCGAGGCACCCTGCGCGGCGTTCAGGCCATAATCGCCATGCCACCACACGCCCAGAACCAGTGCCAGTTCGAGCAGCATGGTGCCCAGGGCAATCCAGCGCGGCGATTGCTCACCGAAGCGTTCGGCTTGCCAGCACAGCAACCCGCCGATGAAGGGAATCAGAATCAACCAGACAAGAATCATCAGCGCTGCGCCCCCTCAGCTTGCCACGTTAGCCTGCTATTCCCGCCACCGGTGTCTTTCTTCAAGTCGTACATCGCTTACCCCAAAGCCAGGAAGATCAGCACCACGGTCGCGCCCAGCGTCATCGAAACGGCATAGTGGCGCAGCCGCCCCGTCTGGGAACGCGTCAACAGCCAGCGCAGGCCGCGCGCCAGCAACGGCACCAGATTGCACAATCCGTTGATCCAGTCGCTACGCCACAGCCACACCAAGCCACGGAACGGCTTGACCAGCACCACATCGTAGAGGGCATCGAAGCCCCAGGCGTGATGCCACAAGCGCCACAGGCGCGCGCCTTCCGGCAGGGCCACCAGGCGCGCCACCATCTCCCGCCGCCACACGAACAGCCACAACGCCACGGCCGCGCCGCCCACCGCCACCAGCATGGCAATGATCTCCAGCACATGGCGTCCGGCTTCTTGCGTCGCGCCGGGACTGGCCGGCAGCACCTCGTCGAGCGGCGGATGAATCCAGGCACCCACCAGCGTCGAGAGCACGATCAACACGACCAGCGGCACGCCATGTACCAGACCGCGACCACCCTCGGCGTGCCGGCTGTGATCGCTGCCCGGCGTGCCGTGGAAGGTACCGACGATCAAGCGCACGGTATAAAGCGAGGTCAGCAGTGCGCCGACCAGACCCGCCATCAGCAAGCCGATATGGCCAGACGCCAGCGCTTCCCAGAGGATTTCGTCCTTGCTGTAGAAGCCCGCCGTCACGAACGGCAACGCCATCAGGGCCGAACCGCCTACCACGAACCCGGCATAGGCGAGCGGCAACTTGCGCCACAATCCGCCGAGACGGCGCATGTCCTGCTCGTGATGGCAGGAGACGATCACCGAGCCGGCCGAGAGGAACAGCAACGCCTTGAAGAAGGCGTGCATCATCAGATGGAAGATCGCCGCATCGAAGGCTCCCACACCTAGGGCCAGGAACATGTAGCCGATCTGGCTCATAGTCGAATAGGCCAGCACGCGCTTGATGTCGGTCTGCGCCAGGGCGGCGAACCCAGCCATCAGCAGCGTCACCGCGCCGATCCAGCCCACCAGTGTCAGCACATCCGGTGCCAGCAGGAACAGGCCATGCATACGCGCGATCAGATACACCCCGGCGGTGACCATGGTCGCCGCGTGGATCAGTGCCGACACCGGCGTGGGGCCGGCCATGGCGTCAGCCAGCCAGGTATGCAGCGGCAACTGCGCGGACTTGCCCAGCGCCCCGCCGAGCAGCATCAACGTCGCCAGTTCGACCATCAGGTCGCCGCGCGCCCAGACCTCCGGCGCCCGCGCCAGCAGCGTCTGGATATCCAGCGTGCCCAACTCGACGAACAGGATGAACAGCCCGATCGCCATCAGCACATCGCCGATACGCGTCACCAGGAAGGCCTTGAACGCCGCCCAGCCATTGGCTGAGTTATGGTAGTAGTAGCCGATCAGCAGATAACTGCACAGGCCGACGCCTTCCCAACCGAGATACAGCAGCAGCAGGTTGTCGCCCAGCACCAGCAGCACCATGCTGAACACGAACAGGTTCATGTAGGCATAGAACCGGCGAACGCCGGTGTCGCCGTGCATGTACCAGGCCGCAAACAGATGGATCAAAAAGCCCACGCCGGTAATCACGCCAAGCATCGTCAGCGACAGCCCATCGACCAGCAGGCCCATCGACGACTGGAAATCGCCCACGTCGATCCAGGTCCATAGCGTCATGACCTGCGCTGCCGAGCCGTGTCCGAGGAAGTCGAGGCCCACCCACACGGTCGTGGCCGCCGCCAGTCCCAGCGCGGTGACCCCCACCGTCGCCGCGCCACGCAGCGACAGGCGATCACCGCCCAGCGCCAGGACTAGACACCCCAACAGGGGAAACAAAAACGTCAGAGTGAGTAGATTCATCCGCGCAACCTGCTTGCCGCATCGATATCAAGGGTCTTGAAGCGCCGATAGAGCTGCAACAACAGCGCCAGCCCCACGCTTGCCTCGGCCGCCGCCAGAGTGATCACCAGCAGGAACATCACCTGGCCGTCTGGCTGACCCCAACGTGTTCCCGCAACGATGAAGGCGAGCCCCGCCGCGTTCATCATGACTTCCAGGCTCATCAGCACGAACAGCATGTTCCGGCGCATCATCAGCCCCACCAGGCCCAGCGCGAAGAGGATCGACGCCAGGATCAGGCCGTGTTCCATGGGAACGCCATTCATCGTGAACTCTCCTCGCTTGAGGTGTCGTCACCGAGCGAGCGCTCGCTGGCGGCGCGCCCCCGGCCATCTGCAGTACGCTTACCCGGGACTTGGCGTACCGCGTGTGCCTCGTCATGCGCTTCGCTGCGCCCCAGGTGAGACGCCGCCACCAACGCCGCCAGCAGCAGCATCGCGGCAAGTTCGACGACGATCAGATAAGGCCCGAACAGCAGCGTGCCCACCGCCTTGGCGGTCAGGGTATCACCCTGGATACGACCGCCCACGTCGGCGCCGATCAATGTCACCAGCAGCACCAACAACAAGATACCGCTGAGCACCGCCGGCCCCAGCCAGGTGCGCGGGCGCAGCCAGGCACTCTCTTGCTGCGCGGCGGCCTCACCGAGATTGAGCATCATCACCACGAACACGAACAGCACCATGATCGCGCCGGCGTAGACGATGATTTCCAGCGCCCCGGCGAAGGGCGCTCCGAGTGCAAAGAACACCATCGCCACCGCTATCAGCGAGACGATCAGGTAAAGCAAGGCATGTACCGGGTGCCGCCCGGTCACCACCCCAAGCGTCGCGAGCACGGCGACCACGGCGCTGAGATAGAAGGCGATTTCCATGGTGTCTCCCTATCCTGGTAAGGGCATCCCTGATCAGGGCATCAACGACTTGACGTTAATCGGTTCGGCTTCGTTCTGCGCCTCACCCTTGTCTTTTCCGGCGATCGACAGCCCCGCCACGCGATAGAAGTTGTAGTTATGATCCTTGCCCGGCCCGGAAATCAGCAGGTCTTCCTTCTCGTAGACCAATTCCTGACGCCGAAACTCGCTCATCTCGAAATCCGGCGTAAGCTGGATGGCCGAGGTCGGACAGGCTTCCTCGCACAGCCCACAAAAGATGCAGCGCGAAAAATTGATGCGGAAAAACTCCGGATACCAGCGGCCATCATCGCGCTCGTCTTTCTGCAGCGAAATGCACGCTACCGGGCATGCCACCGCGCACAGATTGCATGCCACACAGCGCTCCTCGCCATCGGGGTCGCGGGTCAGCACGATGCGTCCGCGATAGCGCGGCGACAAATAGACCGGTTCTTCCGGGTACTGCAGGGTCTCGCGCTTGCGGAAGGAGTGCATGAATACCATGCCCATCGTCCGTAGCTGCGATCCGGTCCCCGCGAGCAGTGATTTAATCTTCACGGTCTTCTCCAGTCTCGACGCTTAGCCACCGGCGGGGCTGAATACAAGAATCAGTGCACCGGTCACCAGCAAATTGATCAGGGTCAGTGGCAGGCAGACCTTCCACCCGAAGCTCATCACCGCGTCATAGCGAGGACGCGGCAGTGCCGCGCGCAGCAGCACGAAAAAGCCCACGAACACGGCAGTCTTGAGCAGGAACCACACGATAGGCGGCAACCACGGACCGTGCCAGCCACCCAGGAACAGCGTCACGATCAGCGCCGATACCAGCACGATGCCCACGTACTCGCCGATGAAGAACATGCCCCATTTCATCCCCGAGTACTCGACGTGATAGCCATCGGCCAGCTCCTGCTCGGCCTCGGGCTGGTCGAACGGGTGACGGTGCGTCACGGCAATGCCGGCGACCAGGAAGGTACAGAAGCCGAAGAACTGCGGCACGATGAACCATACCGTTTCCTGGGCGGCGACGATCTCGCGCATGTTGAACGAACCGGCCATGGCCACCACCCCCATCAGCGACAAGCCTATGAAGACTTCATAGGACAGTGTCTGTGCCGAGGCCCGCATCGCCCCAAGCAAGGCGTACTTGTTGCCGCTCGACCATCCGCCGAAGAGCACCGCATAGACGTTGATGCCCGCCATGGCGAAGAAGAACAGCAAACCGATATGCAGATCGGCCACCCCCCAACTGGGCGTAATGGGAATGACCATGAAGCTCAGCAAAAGCGATGCCATGGCGATCGCCGGCGCCAGCACGAAGAAGGTACGATCGGCGAACGGCGGGATCCAGTCTTCCTTGAAGAGGATCTTGAGCATATCAGCGAGGATCTGCAGCACCCCGAACGGCCCGACGCGGTTGGGACCGTGACGATCCTGCCATAAGCCCAGGAGACGCCGTTCCACCATGGTCAGCAGCGCTCCTGCGAGTACCGCACCGATCAGGATCACCAGTGCTTGAAAGAGCGCGAACGCGATTGCCTCGACCTGTGGTGTCCACCAGCTCATGCGCGCACCTCCTGAGCATCGAGATGGGCCCACTCAGGCGCGGTCAGTGGCAGTCCCGACTGATCCGGCACGCCGACCATGCCATCGGGCCACACGTCGCTGATCGCTATCGGTAGCGTAAGTTGCCGCTCCCCCAGGTTGAGCGTCAACGTGGCGCCCGGCGACATCCGCAACCGCTCGGCGGCACCGCGCGACACGGTGAAGCATGTCTCGGTCATGCGCGCCTGGATCGGCTCGGCCCGCGATGAGGTTTCGTCACCCCCGAATAAGCGCGCCTGCGGTACCGCCAGCCATTGATCGTCACGTGCGGCGAAGCGTGCCGGCGGCGTTCGCGCATAGTCGTAATCGCCGGGCAGCGGCCCCAATAGCCGCACGCCGGGATCGCCGGCGCGCAGATGCCCACCGACCTCGTCCTGGAACTTGTTCCAGGCTTGCGGCGAGTTCCATCCCGGCGCCCAGGCGAACGCCACTTCGCGGCGCGGTTCGGCGTGGCCGGCATAGCCCTCCATGGAGAACGCAAACGGCGTATCCGAATCCTGCGGCGCACGGGGTTCGCTGACATCGAGATTGGCGCGCATCGCGGTGCGACCGCTATAGCGATGAGGTTCACGCGCCAGACGCAGCCCATGCACGCGATAGGCGGCGCTCAAACCGGCATCGCCAGCCGGCGCCAGGGCGGGGTATGTCATGGCCATGTCACGCGTCACCTCATCGAGGGTGAGCGGCGTCACCGACTGACGCTCGACGCTTGTCTTGAGCGCGTTGAGCCACCGCCAGCTTTCGCGAATGCGTGTCTCGGGGCGGATATAACTAGGCTCGAAGACCTGATAGAACCGCTGGGCGCGTCCTTCCAGGCTGACCAGGGTGCCATCACTTTCGGCGAAGCTCGCCGCCGGGAGCCCGATGTCCGTCTTGTCCCAGGTCGCGGTGCGCTGATGATCGAGCGTGACGACGCAGTCGGCACGCTTCAAGGCGGCGTCAACCCGCCCGGCATCGGTGCGCGTGTAAAGATCGTTCTCGAGAATTACCACGCCATCGGCTTCGCCGCTGACCAGGGCTTCCAGGGCCCAGTCCAGTGATTCCCCGCCGAGTAGCGACAGACCGGTACTGTTGGCTTCACGGCGCACCAACGACAGCGCCCCGGGGCGTGTTCGACGTGCCAAGGCGCGTGCCACGTTGCCGGCTGCCTCGAGCACCGCTGGCGTTCCCAGCGAGCCACCCGAAACCACCAACGGGCGCTGCGCCGCCAGCAAGGCCTCGGCGATGCGCTTTGCAAGTGCCGCGGTCGCGTCGTCGAGGGCCTCCGGGCAAGGCGCCTCGGTATCGATGTAGTGCGCCACGGCGAAGCCCAGCCGCGCAATGTCGTCCGGCGCAGCGTTGAAGGTCTGCTCTGCCAACGCGTCCAGTTCGGTCATGTCCGGCGTGGCCAGGAACAACGGATGACGTTCATCCTGGGCCATCGTCTTCACCGCCTCGGCATTCCAGGACGGGATACCGCGCGTGGCGGCCAGCGTCTCGCCTTTGGCGTTGATCCCCTGGCGAATGGCCAGCGCCATGCGCGCGGCGCTATTGATGAGGTCCTCGCCGAGCACGAACACCGCATCGCAGCCTTCGATCTCGCGCAGGCTCGGCGACGGCAGGCCACAGCGGGTATTGAGCTCGTTCATGCGCACCAGCAACTCAAGCTCGCGGGCAGCGATGCCGGTGGAGAAATTGGCATCTCCCACCAGCGTACGCAGCATGTGGTTGCTCTCCAGGCTCGCCCGTGGCGAGCCGATACCGATCACGCGGCGCGCGTTGCGCATTCCATCGGCGGCACGGTCCAGCGCATCGTCGATTTCCAGACTGATGGTCCCGGCAACCACGCCCGTCTCGCCGGACCCGACGCCGACACGCTGGCGTTCGCGCCATTCGGGTACGCGCGGGCGGTCCTCGCGATTCACGTAGCCATAGCCGAAACGCCCGCGGTCACACAGAAAATAGTGATTCACTTCGCCGTTATAGCGGTTTTCGATGCGCCGAATATCGCCGTAGCGCTCGCCGGGGCTGATATTGCAGCCCACTGCGCATTGATGACAGACGCTGGGCGCGAACTGCAGGTCCCACTTGCGGGTGTAATGCTCGGAGTGGGTCTGGTCGGTGAACACCCCGGTCGGACAGACTTCGGTGAGGTTGCCGGAGAAAGGGCTCTCCAGCGTGCCTTCCTGAAAACGCCCGAAATAAACGTTGTCGTGCGCCCCGAAGGCGCCCAGGTCACCGCCGCCGGCGTAATCCTGATAGAAGCGCACGCAGCGGTAGCAGGTAATGCAGCGGTTCATCTCATGGCCGATGAACGGCCCCAGATCCTGGTTCTGGTGGGTACGCTTGCGGAACCGATAACGGCGGCTGTCATGGCCGGTCATCACGGTCATGTCCTGCAGGTGGCAGTGACCGCCTTCCTCGCAGACCGGGCAATCGTGCGGGTGGTTGATCATCAGCCATTCGATGACATTCTCACGAAAGGCTTTAGCTTCGTCGTCCTCGATGGAGATGTAGGCATCGTCTTGTACCGGTGCCATGCACGACATCACCAGCATGCCCTGGGTATCATCGGCGTTCTTGTACTGCTTGACCGCGCACTGGCGGCAGGCACCCACGCTGCCCATGGCCGGGTGCCAGCAGAAATACGGGATATCCAACCCCAACGACAGGCAAGCGTGCAGCAGGTTGTCGGCGCCGTCGACCTCGTAGTCCCGGCCATCCACGTGAATCGTTGCCATTATCGCTCCTCGCCCGTCATCTTCGTCACGTCGTTCATACGCTACCCACCGGGATCGGGTCGGCATGCGCCGCACCCTGGCCACGCGTGACGCCTCGCTCGAATTCATCACGGAAATGGTGAATCGCCGTCGCCAACGGCATTGCCGCCCCCGGCGCGTGGGCGCAGAAGGTGCGTCCCGGCCCCAGATCTACCGCCAGCGATTCCAGCAATTCGATATCGCCTCGTACGCCCTCTCCGGCCTCCAGGGCCTGCAGGAGTTTGACGCTCCACGGCAGGCCATCGCGGCACGGTGTACACCAGCCACAGGACTCGCGGGAGAAGAATTCCTCCAGGTTGCGCGCTAACGAGACCACGCTCTGATTGTCGGCGATCACCGCCATGAGCCCGGTGCCCAGGCGGCTGCCGGCCTTGCCGATGGTGTCGAAATCGAGCGCCACATCGAGGTGCTCGGGGAGCAGAAAGCCGGTACTCCCACCCCCGGGTAGCCACGTCTTGAGCGTCAAACCATCGCGCATGCCGCCGGCGCGCTCCATCAACTCGCTGGCCGTGGTGCCCATCGGCAGTTCCCACAGGCCGGGCCGCTTGACCTTGCCAGAGACACCGTACAGCTTGGTGCCACCATCGCCGCTCTTGCCTTGAGACAACCCCTGGTACCAATCCGCGCCGTGCAGCACGATGGCCGGCACATTGCATAGCGTCTCGACGTTGTTGACCACGGTGGGCTTGCCCCAGGCCCCGCTTTGCCCCGGGAAGGGCGGTTTGGCGCGCGGGTTGGCACGCTTGCCTTCCAACGAGTTGATCAGCGCGGTTTCTTCGCCGCAGATATAACGCCCCGCGCCGGTATGCAAGACGATATCGAAATCCCAGCCGCTGCCGGCCACGTCACGCCCCAGCCAGCCGGCGGCACGCGCTTCGTCCAGCGCGCGCTGGACCGTGCGCGCAGCGTCGACGTATTCGCCGCGCATGAAGATGTAGCCCTGGTAGGCATTGTTGGCGAAGCCGGCCAGGATCATACCCTCGATGAGCAGATGCGGCTGCTGCTCAAGCAATAAGCGGTCCTTGAAGGTACCGGGCTCCATTTCGTCGGCATTGCAGACGATATAACCGCGCGGTATCCCCTCACCCTGCATGGTCAGGCTCCACTTGAGCCCGGCGGAAAACCCGCCACCACCGCGCCCGCGCAGGTTAGCTGCCTTGAGCTCGTCGATCAGCGTCTTCGAGGTCAGATCGCGAAAGGCGCGCTCGACGCTGGCATACCCCTGCTGCTCGCGGTAGTCGTCAAGCAGTACCGGCGTACCGTCGTCGTTGAGCCGAAAGGTCAGCGGGTGCGTTTCAGGGCGGCGTTCGTCGCGGTCTTGTAGAATCCGGCTCATACCTCGCTCTCCCAGTTCATGCGTACGCCTCCAACAGCGTGGGGATCTCCTCGGGCGTCACCGGCCCGTAGGTATCCTCACCGATCATCAGCGCCGGGCCACGGTCGCAGGCGCCGAGACAGCACACCGGAAGCAGCGTGAAGCGATCATCCGGCGTGGTCTGCCCGAAGCCGATGCCCAGATGCGCGAAGAAGGCGTCACGCAGGGCTTCGTAATCGGTGAGGAAGCACGAACTGCTGTCACACAGCAGGATCACGTGGCGTCCCACCGGCTGGCGGAAGATCAAGCTATAAAACGTCGCCACTTCCTCGACGCTTGCCGGCGCCACGCCGAGTTCACGCGCGATGGCGTCGATGGCGGCGTCCGGCACCCAGCCATGGCGCTTCTGGACGATCTTGAGCGCCTCGATGCTGGCCGCCTGCGGACGCGGATAATGCTCGCGCTCGTGGGCGATGGCCGCCCGATCTTCGTCGTGCAACACGAAGCCGTCAGTGGCAATGGGCGCAGCGGTGGAAGTCGAAGCATTGGTCATATCAGCGGTCCACGTCGGCCATCACGAAGTCGATACTCCCCAGATGGGCAATCAAATCCGGCACCAGGGCGCCGCGCACCACGGCGGGAATCTGCTGAAGATGCGGGAAACTGGGCGTGCGGATGCGCGTGCGATAACTCATGGTGTTGCCATCCGAGGTCAGGTAATAGCTGTTGATGCCCTTGGTCGCCTCGATCATCGAAAGCGACTCGTTAGGCTTGAGCACGGGGCCCCAAGAGACCTGCAGGAAGTGCGTGATCAGCGTCTCGATGTGCTGGAGCATCTTCTCGCGCGGCGGCGGCGTGGTCAGCGGATGATCGGCCTTATAGTCGCCGGCCGGCATATGATCGACGCATTGCTGAATGATACGCAGGCTCTGGCGCATCTCGTCGATGCGTAGCTGGCCACGATCGAAGGCATCGCCGTTGGCGCCCAGTGGCACTTCGAAATCGAAGTTCTCGTAGCCTGAATAGGGGCGTTTCTTACGTAGATCGAAATCGCAGCCGGTGGCGCGCAGGTTAGGCCCGGTGACGCCCCACTCTAGCGCCTCGCGCGTGGTGAAAGCGGCCACCTGCTTGGTGCGCTCGCGGACGATGGCGTTTTGCATCATCGCGCGCTCGTATTCGACGAGGCGCTTGGGCATCCAGTCGAGGAAACCCTGAACCAGTTTGTCCCAGCCATTGGGCAGGTCGTGCGCGGTGCCGCCGATGCGATACCACGCCGGGTGCATACGAAAACCGGTGATGCCCTCGATGACCTCATAGGCCTTCTGGCGATCGGTGAAAGTGAAGAACACCGGCGTCATCGCGCCCAGGTCCTGCAGGTAGGTACCCAGAAACAGCAAGTGGCTGTTGATGCGGAACATTTCCGCCATCATCACGCGAATGGTCTTGGCGCGATCGGTGACCTGGATGCCCGCCAGCTTCTCCACCGCCATCACGTACGGCAGGTTGTTCATCACCCCGCCGGTATAGTCGATGCGGTCGGTATAGGGAATGTAGCTGTGCCAGGATTGGCGCTCGGCCATTTTCTCGGCGCCGCGATGGTGATAGCCGATATCGGGAACACAATCGACCACGACCTCGCCATCGAGCTGCAGCACAATGCGGAAGGCACCATGTGCGGAGGGGTGGTTGGGCCCCAAGTTGAGAAACATGTAGTCCGTGTTCTCGTCCTGACGCTTCATACCCCAGGATTCGGGATCGAAACGCAGCGCTTCCTGCTCGGTGTCCTGGCCGTCCACGGTCAGCGTATAGGGGTCGAACTCGGTGGCGCGCGCCGGATAATCCTTGCGCAGCGGATGCCCGTTCCAGGTCGGCGGCATCAGCAAGCGTGTCAGATGCGGATGTCCACGGAAGTCGATACCGAACATGTCCCAGACTTCGCGCTCGTACCAATTGGCATTGGGGTAAAGACCCGCGACGCTGGGCACTTCGAGATCGCGCTCGGAAAGCGCCACCTTGAGCATCAAGTCCCGGTTCCGCGACACCGACATCAACTGATAGAAGACCGTGAAGTCCGCAGGTGGCAAATCCGCGCGATGGCTACGCAGACGCTCGTCGATGGCATGCAGGTCGAAGAGCATCTCGAAGGGCTCGGGCATGTCCCGCAAAAAACCCAGGACCTCGAGCAGATGCTCGCGGTCGATCCACAGGACCGGCATACCGGTGTACGTCGCTTGATCGACGAACACGTGGTGGCCGAAGCGCGCGAATAACGCCTGGACTACCGGGTCATCGGCGTTCGAGTGATTGGCGTATGGCGAGTAAACTGCGCTCATGATCGGTTTTCATTCCCCGGCAGATGGATCGACTTCAAACGACAGGTGACGGCACCAGACACTCGGCCTATACCTCATCCGGGGAACGCAGTTCCGTCACGGCGATACGCCGGTCGCGATTCGCCTCGCGCTGCGAGGGCATCTCGGCGCGATATGTGCCTTGGTCGCCAACCACCCAGGAAAGCGGACGACGCTCTTCCTGGATAGAATCCTGAAGCAGCTGCAACCCCTGTAGAAACGCTTCGGGGCGTGGCGGGCAGCCAGGCACGTAGACATCCACGGGGATAAACTTGTCGACGCCCTGAACCACCGAGTAGATATCGTACATGCCCCCGGAATTGGCACAGGAACCCATCGAGATCACCCACTTGGGTTCGAGCATCTGATCGTAGAGCTGCTGGATGACCGGCGCCATCTTGATGAAGCAAGTGCCGGCGATAACCATGAAATCGGCCTGACGCGGGGAGGCGCGGATGACCTCGGCGCCGAAGCGCGCGACATCATGCGGCGCGGTAAAGGCTGTGGTCATTTCCACATAGCAGCAGGAGAGACCGAAGTTGTACGGCCACAGGGAGTGTTTGCGCCCCCAGTTGACACTGTCGTTGAGTACATCTTCCAACTTGCCGGTGAAGACGTTGCGGTGAACCTGCTCCTTCATCGGGTCATCGGTGGTTTCGCGCTTGTCCAGCGGATAGCTTGCGCTACCCGGCGCCGGCTCGCTATCCGCTCGCGTCAGGGTATATTGCATGATGCGCCTCGAAGCTCTGAAAAAGAAAATTCGGGTATCTGGCGCTATGCCGGTCGTCGCCGGCTCAAGACCGCCTCCAGGGCGGTACGCTCATCGATCCGTCACGATATCGGGCGATTGACCGCGCTTGCGTGGCGCCCACTCCAGGGCACCGACACGACTATCGTAGATCAACCCCGCCAAAAGGATGAAAATGAAGACGGCGGCGCCCGCAAAGCCTTCCCAGCCCACCTCGCGGACCGATACGGCCCAGGCGAACAGGAACACGGCTTCGATATCGAAGATCACGAACAGCATCGCGACCAGATAGAACTTGACGGAAAAGCGTTGACGGGCATTGCCAGTACCGACAATACCAGACTCGAAGGGGAGAGACTTGCTACGACCATAGCTACGACCACCGAGCAGACTCGCGGCACCGATCATCAGGGCACATAACGTGAACACGGCTACTATGAATAGCCCCACGGCCCAATATTCGGCGATTAGCGCGGTTGCCTCATCGGTCATTGCCATGCCTCACAAGCAGCGGATAGCGCAGTAGGGCGCCATCCCAATATTCGTTATCATCGAGGTGCGCGCACCTCGTGTCGCCATTCACGTTGCCTGCGTGTGGCGAGTCCCTACGATTCTAGGGGATTTAGCAGCGCCTGTCAGGATGGCGAACGATAAAGTTAGTAAGTTAACACCATCTCGAATACCACGATCACGACTCACCAGGCTTAGTATGTAAGTCATCACTTACGTCGAGAGCATTATGCGGAAAAGCTTATTTCAATAAAGACTGATCCTACGGGAGAACTTCTCCCCTTCTTGAGGATCGACGAAAGTCTAAGTTACTCAGGAACATACCGAGCCGAGCCGACGCATGCCCTGTTCGCCGGACGTTTTGACGGTATCCTATGCGCCACGCAAGCCCCCGAGCCACCGCAATGGGTGCGCACCACGCCAGAATACGGAAGGTCAGGCCATGTCCATCGCTCAGACACCTCCCAATGTCCTCACCATCGCCGGCTCCGACCCTTCGGGTGGCGCCGGGTTACAGGGGGATATCAAGACATTTTCAGCGTTGGGCACCTACGCCACCAACGTCATCACGGCGGTGATCGCCCAGAACACGCAAGGCGTACGTGCCGTACACCCGATCCCCGCCGAGATGATCGCCGAGCAACTCGACAATCTCCTCAGCGATGTACGCATCGACGCGGTCAAGATCGGCATGGTAGCAAGCATGGACGTCGCCACGACGATTCGCGACGCCCTGGCCCGCTACCGGCCACGCTGGATCGTGCTCGACCCGGTAATGGTCGCCAAGAGCGGCGACATCCTGGTCGACCGTGCCGGCATTCGCGCCGTGCGTGACGTTCTGGTCCCCCTGGCAGACGTGATCACGCCCAACCTGCCGGAAGCAGCGGTGCTGCTGGACACCGAGACACCCCGCACCACTGAGGCAATGGCTTCCCTGCTGCCCGAACTGGCGCACCTCGGCGCCCCGTATGTGGTGCTCAAAGGTGGGCATCTCAGCGGTGACGCCTGCCCAGATCTGCTTGCCACTCCACAGGGGGTGGAATGGCTCGAGGCACCGCGCATCGCCACCCAGAACCTGCATGGCACCGGTTGTGCGCTGTCTTCGGCGGTGACTGCCTATCTGGCCCGCCTGCCGGCCGAGGCCAGTGCCCACACCGATATTCACGCGGCGATCGGCGACGCCAAACGCTGGCTGCATACGGCGCTAGACGCCAGCGTACATCTCGATGTCGGCCAGGGGCGCGGGCCGGTGCATCATTTTCACGCCTGGTGGTGAAAGGGGCATAGACTCGTACTTGCAGAGAGCGCCGGAGGCTACCATGCTTTGCTTCACTGCAATGCCCCCCATGGCGTTGCGGTGATCACCACCCGGCTCGACGTCAGTGCGGTGTCGCCTGCATTCGCACGCCGCCTTCTCGCAGGAGGGACGTATCATGCCTCAGACCTTGCTACTGGCTTGTGACCTGTCCGCCGAAAACCGCGCCGCTTTCGCACGTGCGGTGAAACTCGCCCATGCCCAGGGCTGCCGCTTGGATATCCTCCACGTCCTCGATCCCTATCTGCCACATCAGGCGCTACGCGATCTAGAGACCGGGGTCGTCCACGAGCTCGAACGCCAGTTGACCGACATTCGCGAAGATTACGCGCTTACCGCACCCGAGACCCTAATACAGACGGTCACCGGGGCGCCTTATGCCGAGATCATCCGCGAAGCGCATGACCGCGATGCCACCATGATCGTACTCGGCACCCACCGTAAACGCGGTCAACACGCGCTGGTCGGTGGCACCACCCTGGCCCGGGTGCTGAGCCGCGCGCCGTGCCCGGTGCTCACCGTGAGCCACAGCCCCGAGCAGGCGTGGCAAGACGTGCTGGTGCCGGTAGATTTCTCGCTGGCTAGTCGTCATACCCTGCGTGACGTCCTGACCCACTTTCCACAAGCACGCCTGACGCTACTGCATGCCTGGCACTTACCCGGCGACGATGAAATGGGCTCCGACAGCGGCTATGCCCGCTGGCGCGAGCGCGAACTCGCCGCGCGGCGTATCCGCCTGGAAGCGGAAATCGACAAGCTCATGGAAGAAGTGGGCGACGTGCCTGAACTCGAGCTGGTCCTCGAGCAAGGCGAACCCGGCGAAGTGCTGATGGATTACCTGCGCCGCCAGCCGCCCGATCTGCTGGCACTCGGGCATCAGGATCTGGCGCTTTTCGGCCGTCATCAACCGGCGCCGTTGATCGAACGACTGCTTGCCGAAGTGCACGTGGACATGATGGTATGCCGGGCTTGGTAGCCACTCGCGTCCACAAGGATTCTGATAATGCGAGCCGTCATTCAACGTGTCCGTCATGCCAGTGTCGATGTCGACGACCGCACCACGGGCGCCATCGAGCAAGGCATGATGGCCTTGATCGGCGTGGCGCCCGAGGATACCCAAGCCCACGCCGACAAGATGCTGCATAAACTGCTCAAACTGCGCATATTCGGCGACGAGGCAGGCAAGATGAACCTCAACCTTCAGCAGGTGGAAGGCGGCTTGTTGCTGGTGCCGCAGTTCACCCTCATGGCCAATACCACCAAGGGCCTGCGCCCGGGCTTCGATGGCGCCGCGACACCCGCCCACGGCGAGGCAATGTTCGATTACCTGGTGGCCCAAGCGCAGCAGGCTTGGTCGCGCGTCGCCAGCGGCGAATTCAGCGCCGACATGCAGGTTTCGCTACTCAACGACGGCCCCGTGACGTTTATCGTCGAGACATGAAGCCTAGCGACACGCTCATGCATCCGCAGCAAACGCCTGTTTTCAGTATCAGGCGTCGTCCGCCAATGCCGCTTCGCGCTCCTCGATCGCTTCCTCGGCCTCCAGCCAGCGCTGTTCGAGCTTTTCGAGACGGCTCTGCGTATCGCCCTGGCGCCCCAGCAAGTCGGTCAGCTCGTCCTTGCGCGCGCTATCCTGATACAGGCCTTCATCGGCCAGCGCGGCCTCCAGGCTCTCCAGTTCCGCCTGGGCCTTGCTCATGTCACGCTCGATCTTGTCGCGCTCGCGCTTGAGCGGCCGCAACTTCTCACGCAGCTCGGCGGCGGCACGGCGCGAAGCCTTGCGGTCACCCTTGGGGGCTTCCGCAGTGACCTGGCGCTCGGCCTTTTCCTGACGCGCATCGCGCCGCTCGCCTTCGAGGCGCGCCTTGAGCCAGGCACGATAGTCGTCCAGATCGCCGTCAAAGGTAGTGACGCTGCCATCCACTACATGCCAGAACTCATCGACGCTGGCGCGCAGCAGGTGGCGATCGTGGGAGACGATGATCACCGCCCCCTCGAACCCGGCCAAGGCCTGCGTCAGGGATTCGCGCATTTCCAGGTCGAGGTGGTTGGTGGGCTCGTCGAGCAACAACAGATTGGGCTTTTGCCAAGCGATCAACGACAGCGCCAGACGCGCCTTCTCGCCCCCGGAGAAGTTCCCCACGCTAGCGAAGACGTCATTGCCGTGAAACCCGAAGCCCCCCAGGAAGTTGCGAATATCCTGTTCGCTGGCCGTGGGCGACAACCGCTGGATGTGCACGAACGGCGTGGAGCTCATGTCGAGATGCTCGAGTTGATGCTGGGCGAAGTAGCCGATCGCCAGGTTATCGCCAGGCACGCGCTTGCCGGCCAGCAACGTTTGCTGCGCCGTCAGCGCCTTGATCAGCGTCGACTTGCCCGCCCCGTTGGCGCCCAGCAGCCCGATCCGCTGTCCCGGCAGGATGCTCACGCTGACGTGCTCGAGTAATGGCGTTTGCCCATATCCCAATGTGGCGTCATCGAGCACCAGCAGCGGCGAGGAGGTCTTGTCGGCACTCGGCAGGGTGAAGTGAAACGGCGAATCGGCATGCGCGACGGCAATGGTTTCCATGCGCTCGAGCATCTTCAGGCGACTCTGCGCCTGACGCGCTTTATTGGCCTGGGCGCGAAAGCGCGCCACGAAACGCTCGATTTCCTCGCGCCGGGCCTGCTGCTTGGCCGCCTCGGCCTGGGCGCGCGCCTGACGCTCGGCCCGCGTCCGCTCGAACGTCGAATAGTTGCCGCGATAAAGCATCAACTGGCGTTGCTCGAAGTGCACGATGTGATCGCACACCGCATCCAGGAAGTCGCGGTCGTGGGAAATCAGCAACAGCGTGCCGGGATAGCGCGTCAGCCACTGTTCGAGCCATAGCAAAGCGTCGAGATCGAGGTGGTTGGTCGGCTCGTCGAGCAGCATCAGATCGGAGGGCATGAACAACGTTTGCGCCAGGCTGACGCGCATCCGCCAACCCCCCGAGAAGTCCGACAGCGGGCGATACAGGTCATCCTGCGTGAAGCCCAGCCCGACCAGCATTTGCTCGGCCCGCGGGCGGGCGGTATAGCCTTCGAGCGCTTCGATTTCGCCATGCAACTCGGCCTCGCGGTGGGCCGCACCACTCGCCTGGGCCTCAGCCAGGGCATGCTCCGTGGCGCGCAGCTCGGTGTGGCCATCGAGGACATGCTCGACCAGCGCCCGGTCGAGCGCCTCCACCTCCTGCGCCATATGCGCAATGCGCTGCCCGCCAGACAGCTCCACCGTGCCATGCTCCGGGGTCAGTTCTCCCAGCAACAGCTTGAACAGGCTCGACTTGCCCGAGCCGTTGGCGCCCACGATACCCGCCTTGGTGGCATCGTGTAGCGTGAGGTCGGCGTTCTCGATCAGCGGCTGGATCCCGCGTTGCAGCGCGAGTTGGCGAAATGCGATCATGCCCGCTCCGGTGGTGATTCGGTGAGTTCCGCCGCCATGCCTGCCAGGACGGCTGGAGTTTACCCATGCATTCTACCCAATTGTGCGATGTCCTGCGGAGCCCACCGCTTTGGGATTATGCCTTGGCGTTGTACCAGCGCCCCGGGGTCGCCGACGCCTGCTTGCAGCTACAGGATACGGCAGGGGCGGATGTCTGCGAATTGTTGTGGCGCTGCTGGCTCGACCATCACGCCCTCGTGCCCACCGAGAAGGCACACGACGCGCTGGCTGAAATCCGTGTCTGGCAAGCCGAGGTCACGCAGCCGATCCGTCATCTACGTCGCATGCTCAAACCGCGTGCGCAACATGAACACGACGTGGCGACGCTGCGCGATCATCTCAAGGAAGCCGAGCTACTCGCCGAACGCGAAACACTGCGCCAGCTTCAGGCCATCAGCGAGACATCGCATGCCATACGCAAGCCTCGGACGGACGACGCCAACCTGACAATGCAACTGACACGCTGCCTGAACATGCACGGGCCAGCGCAGGAAGCCGCATTGACAACGCTGACCACCCAGCACGCGACGCACCATCCGTAATACGTGATCTCTTCGCAGCCATCCCAGCGCCCGGAGAAATGTATATCACGCATATGCGGATACGCCATTGACGAGTGGCACTCATCCCGCAAACTCTGTAGGTTTTATAGAAGCCAGTCCGATTGATCGCGACACCTTCACGACGCGGTACGGACGTCGAGATCCATGCCATTCGTGCGACGAATCGGCCATCACAAAAAGGACTCTACGACATGACACCTTCAAAGCCTGGCAATAGCGATGAAAACGCTGAATCACGCAGTGCTTTGCTTCGTGTACTGGGAACTATCGATCATGGCCTGGGCATCATCGAGCGCGTGATCATCGCGGGGGGCATACTCGCCATGGCCTTGTTGATGAGCGGTCATGTCGTCGGCAATCTGCTCTTCAACCAAGGCATCCCCGGGACCTACGAAGTGACCGAGATGCTCATCGTGGTCATCACCTTCGTCGGTGTCGGCTATGCAGCCCGCAACGCCCGCCATATCAGCATGTCGGCGATCTATGACCAGCTCAGCGGCCGCTGGCGCAAGGCGCTCCTCATCCTGATTTGTCTAGGCACCGCCGTATTGATGTTCTATTTCGCCGACAAGTCCATCGACTATGTCCTGGCCATTTACGATCGCGGTCGCAGCAGTGCTTCGCTGAACATTCCTCTCTGGATCGTCTATCTCGCCCTCCCCGTCGGCTTCATCCTCGCCGGCGTGCAATACCTGCTCACCGCCGTGCGCAACCTGGTCAGTGACGATATCTACCGTGCCTTCAACGAAAAGGAGGAATACGACGAAGTGCCCCCGGAAGCGGCAGAAGGCAATGGCCATGATACACGTCGCGATGCCTAAACTGCCTCTCCGCAACACGACCGCCATCAACGCGAGGACGTAAAATAATGCTAACTTGGCTAGCCGTGATCATGCTGGTGCTGCTGCTACTCGGATTCCCGATGATGGTTCCCCTGGCGGCGGGCACGCTTTTCATGATGTTCACGGACATGACGTTTTTCGGGCCCGACCAGGCCGTAAGCTGGATGATCAATGGCATCGGCAGTTGGGTACTGGCCGCCGTGCCCATGTTCATCTTCGCCGCCGACATCCTGACCAAAGGCCATACCGCCAACCGCCTGCTCGATGTCGTCGATGTCTTCACCCGCCATGTCCGTGGGGGGTTGCCGATCACCACCGCCGCCTCGTGCGCCTTGTTCGGGGCCGTCTCGGGCTCGACGCAGGCCACCGTGGTCGCCATGGGCGGGCCGATGCGTCCGCGTCTCTTGGCGCGGGGCTACCCTGACAGTTTCGCTCTGGCCCTGATCATCAACGCCAGCGATATCGCGCTGCTGATTCCGCCCAGCATCGGTTTCATCGTCTATGGCGTGGTCATGAAAACCTCGATCGGCGACTTGTTCCTCGCCGGCATTCTCCCCGGCATTCTGATCCTGGCCATGTTTGCCGTGTACTGCTATATCGGCGCGCGCCTGAAAGGCATCGAGCCCGAGCCACGCGCCACCTGGGCGGAACGCTTCAAGGCGGTTCGCCGAGTCATTCTGCCGATGGGGTTCCCGGTGCTGGTGGTCGGCGGTATCTACGGCGGCTTCTTCAGCGCCGTCGAGGCCTCGGCGGTCGCGGTGGCCTATGCCTTTATTCTCGAAGTGGTGATCTACCGTCAGGTATCGATCCGCGATCTCGGCAGTCTGGCGCTTTCCACCGGCATGATCACCGCCGTGGTCTTCATTCTAGTCGCCATCGGCGCGGCATTTTCGCAGACTCTGGGCACCGCAGGCGTGCCGGAGCAGATCCTCGGCCCCGTCATCGAAGGTATCGGTGACAACCAGTTCCTGGCATTGCTGTTGATCGCTGCGGCCTTCTTCGTAGGCTGCATGTTCGTCGACCCCATCGTGGTCATTCTGATTCTGGTGCCGATCTTCAAGCCACTGGTCGAATCCACCGGATTGGACCCGGTGCATGTCGGCGTGATCGTCACCCTGCAGGCGGCCATCGGCTCGGCCACGCCACCGTTCGGCTGCGATATCTTCACCGCCATCGCGGTATTCCGCCGGCCTTATATGGAAGTGATTCGCGGCACGCCCCCGTTCATCGCCATACTGGTATTGGCCACGATCATCTTGATCACGTTCCCGCAGATATCGCTGCTGCTACCTTCGCTCGGCGGCGACTGAGCGCAGCCGTGCCGACCCTCGTCGGGTCGGCACGGCGTGGAGGAGCATCCTACCTCACCACCCTCCGCCAGACATATAAAAACCCCGGAAGCTCAACGCTTCCGGGGTTTTGCATGGCGGTATCGCAGTACTTTAGATACTGACCGTCAGGCTTACTCCGCCTTGTCATCCGACTGATCGACATGATCCAGCACGATGTCCAGCGCTTTCTGACCACGTTCGCCGACCATATCGACGTAGGTCTGACGCACCGGCTCGGCCAGCTTACGGAAGGCATCACGCTCGGCCTCATCCAAGTGGACGATGTTGATATCGCTTTTTTCCTTGATGGTATCGAGACGTTCGGAGTTGAACTGGGTCTGGATGTCGTGACCCTTCTGAACCATCTCGTCGAGCGTGGACTCGAGCATCTCGCGCTGATCGTCGGACAGGTCGTCGTACCACTCCTCGTTACCGATGAAGTTGGCGATGAACTGCGACTGATCGGCAAAGATCATGTAGTCCTGCACTTCATAGAAGCCCATGTTCTCATGGGCGAAGACCGGCTGGATATTACCCTCTGCCTGGCCTTGCTGCAGGGCACTGTAGAGCTCGCCGTAAGCAATGGTGATGGGCGAGGCGCCATAGGCCTCATAGGTCGAACGTAGCAGGCTGTTATCCATGACCCGGATCTGGAGGTTGTCCATATCCTCCGGCGTGCGGACCTCCTTGTTGGTCGTCCAGACCTGATACCCTTCAGGCAAGGCCGCCAGCGGCACCAGCCCACGTTCGCGGAACGAGTCCTGCCACGCATCACTCTTGAGGAAGTCGTCAGAGTTGAGAATCTCGGCCGTCTCGAGTTGATCATTGGGCATGACGAAGTTGAGACTCATCAACTGACTTTCCGGGACGGTACCGCCCAAGAAGCCTGAGCCGAAGCCGAGCGGGATAGCGCCACTCTGGATGGCGTCATACAACGCCGAATAGCTCGACCCCCAGGAACCATACGGCAGCAACTCGACCGTGATGTCGCCGTCGCTTTTTTCCTCGATCAACTTCTTGAACTCTTCCGCATAGCCGTACTGCACGCTACCTTCGGTCTCCTCGAGACCGAAACGCCAGGTATCGGCGGACGCCGTGGAAGCGACACCGACCAAGCCCAACGCCGTGATACTCAGAACGATATTGCGCAGTTGCATAGAGTTCCCTCTTTTTTATCAATGTAGATTCAGAGAAGAGCAAAGTCGCAGCAATGTCAAGCAGCACCCCCGTGCAGGTGCGCAATGGCGCGCGTGCTGGTACAGTCACGACGCGGTGTTTGTTTATCTTGTTAAGGAGTTTTCATGAAACGTTTGATGACGGCTGTGGCGTTCGGCGGCCTCGTAGCGACGCCGCTGCTGGCCATGGCCGCCCCGCAAAGCGACGAAGCCAAGCTCAGCTACAGCATTGGTGCGACCCTCGGCCAGAGCATTAAGCAGGACATCTCGGATCTCGATACCGACGCCTTCACCCAAGCGGTCAAGGACGTTTACGCCGGCGATGACTTGCAGATGAGCGATGACGAGATCGCCACCACGCTCTCTGACTTCCAGAAGCAGAAAGCGGCTCAGCAGCAGAAGGAAAAGGCGCAATCAGCCGAAAAGAACCGTAAGGCCAGCGAGGCGTTCCTTGAAGAGAATGCCAAGAAAGACGGTGTGAAAGTCACCGACTCAGGGCTGCAATACAAGGTGCTCGAATCCGGCGACGGTGAAACACCCAGCGCCGACGATACCGTGAAGGTCAACTACGAGGGCAAGCTGCCTGACGGTACCGTGTTCGATAGCTCCTACGAGCGCGGCGAACCCATCACCTTCCAGGTCGGCCAGGTCATCGAGGGTTGGCAGGAAGCACTGCAGAAGATGCAGGTCGGCGATACCTGGATGCTTTACGTACCCGCCGATCTCGCCTACGGCCAGGGCGGCACCGGTGGTCCGATCGGCCCCAACCAGGCACTCACCTTCAAGATCGAGTTATTGGGTATCGAAGCCGACGACCAAGAGGCGTCAGCCGACGAGTAAGCGCGTGTCACGCTAGGCGCCCAATAAGGCGTCTAGCCTCTCCCTCCGTATGACCTTCGCCTGTCCCGTAGAGCCTTCTTTCCAGACGCCCATATTGGCGTTTTCCACACCCCCAGATTAACCACTGCCTGTGGATAGTTTTGTGGAGCGTCTGTGGCTTGACGGTGAAAACTGGCTTTCCTGAGCCCGTAGCGACCTTGCATGACGCTCGCGCGCAGTCAAGCAAGACACGCCGACATATCAAAATAAAATGACAAGCTATTGTTTTAATTAAGTTTATAAAAAAATTCGCCACCTAGAAGCGCGCACAGAGTAAGCGTTGGCTTACCCACAAGTCGCATGGTAAGGGCGATTGTCATAATGTGGACAAATGTCGCCTCGTGTGCCGTACCTAGCGGTGAATATCGAAATCGTACCAGCTCCCCTCGTGCCCCTCGGGGGTTTCGAGAATCACCTGCGCCCGCCACGGCATGATCGTTTCCGTGCATGGACGAAGTTCGCCCACACCTTGGAAATGGCCATCACCGACCGCCTCCAACTCGACCCGAGTAAGGCCCATATTCATGTCGCGTCCGACGAACTCAACCACCGCCGACTCCACGTCGAGACCGGATGTCTGCACATCCAGCGTCAACGGCTCGTACGAGGCAAAGTCACCGTGCATCTCGAAACGCAGCGTCCCGCTCAAACCGATATCGGTACGGCACGCCCCCGCGCGCAGATCGCAATGCATCCGTGGGGGGTACCAGGTGACATCCTCCCGCGAATCGCGCAGGTAGTAATCGGCGAGGTAACCCGCCGCCACCAGCACCGTCACCAGCGTTACTAGCGTCAGTAGATTGAGCAGCGGCGATCTTACCGGGTCTTCATCATGGTGTTGCATATCGTTAGGTCGAATCCCATCACCCAGGGGCATCGCGCTAAGCTTACCAGTTCGTGTGCCGGCGAGCTTGGCTGCAGTCAGTATCCGGTGCCCATGAAGTTGCGCAAGCGGAGGCACAATGAGCAGTGTCACTGGGGCCCTGGGCCCTCTGTTTTTGCTGATTCTACTCGGCGCCCTGCTGGGTTGGCAGCGTTTTCCCGGAGGGGATTTCTGGCCCGCGATGGAACGGCTGATCTACTTTTTGCTGTTCCCTGCGATGCTGATCTCGACCCTGGCCACGGCGGATGTCGCGCAGGTGCCGGTCATTCGCCTGGCCGTGGTACTGATGGGCACCATGACGCTATTCGCGCTGGGCCTCTGGTGTGCGCGTCATCGCCTGGCGCTGGCGCCGCCGGCGTTCACCTCGGTGCTGCAAGGCACGCTGCGCTTCAATACCTACGTGGGGGTCGCCGGTGCCGCCGCGCTGCATAGCCAAGCCGGAGCGACGGTGGCGGCGGTCGCCGTGGCACTGATGGTGCCGCTGGCCAACGTGCTCTGCGTGAGCAGTTTCATCGCCGCCGGCACCTTGGGCCCTTCCAGCCTGGGCCGCAGCCTCGCCGCCCTGTTGCGTAATCCATTGATCCTGGCCTGCGCCATCGGCATCGCCCTCAATGTCACCGACATCGGTCTACCGGGCTGGCTGGGCAGTGGCGTCGAGCTCGTCGGCCGTGCCGCCCTGCCGCTAGGGCTGATCGCCGTGGGCGTGGCGCTACGCCCACACGCCCTTATCGGCAGCGGGCGCGCATTCTGGTACTCGGCCACGCTCAAGCTCGTCGCCACGCCCGTTGTAGTGCTGGCGCTGGCCGGGCTCACCGGGCTCGACCCAGTCAGTCGCGACATCGCGCTGCTGTTCGCCGCCCTGCCCACCGCCACCTCGGCCTATATTCTCGCTCGCCAGCTAGGCGGCGACGCCGAGCTGATGGCGGCACTGATCACCGGCCAGACGCTGCTGGCCATGGTGACGCTACCGGCATGGATGGCGCTGGCGAGCTAAGCCTTCCGATGCACACTAATTGAAAAATATTCTCGTTACGCTTGACGACTCAAATGAGAATGGTTTACCTTAACAACCGTGGCGCCGCCAAGCGCCACTGACCTAAGCAGCGAATGTCAGGTTCCTGCCCATGGTTATCTCCTCATCAAGCTAGTCACGGTCTTTAAGCCGCCCACCCGGGCGGCTTTTTTTATGCCGCGCATCCGGCCAAGCCGCCAAGAAATCCCGAGAGGCGGCACTCTGCCAGCGCCTTACTCACCGTGTCGTGATTCAGATCAGCCACAATTGAAAAAACCGCTGCAAGCAGCGGTTTTCGAAGGAATCAGCGTTCTATGGAAGCGCTGCGTGCAGCTTGCACTCAGCCATCCTCACGGGCATAGATCAGGTCCCAGACCCCATGGCCGAGCTTTTCGCCGCGGCTTTCGAACTTGGTCAGCGGGCGGAATTCCGGGCGCGACACGTAGGGCGCGCTTTCGGCCGATGCCGTATTGCGATAACCCGGCGCCGCCTCCATGACCTCGACCATGTGCTCGGCGTAGGCTTCCCAGTCGGTCGCCATGTGCAGATACCCGCCAGGCGCCAGACGCGTACGCACCTGTTCGACGAAGGCCGGCTGCACGATGCGCCGCTTGTGGTGCTTTTTCTTCGGCCAGGGGTCGGGGAAGAATAGCTGCAGCCCCGTCAAACCGGCTTCGGGGAGGCACTTATCGAGTACTTCCAGGGCATCCTCGCGGTATACGCGCAGGTTGGTCAGGCCGCGTTTATCGGCCTCGTCGAGCAACTTGCCGACACCCGGCGCGTGCACCTCGATGCCGATGAAGTCGGTCTCGGGGTGCGTGCTCGCCTGCTCGATCAGCGATTGGCCCATGCCAAAGCCGATTTCCACGACGCAAGGAGCGCGGCGACCAAACAGCACCTCCAGCGACTGACGGCCATCGGCCACGCTCAGCCCCAGACGCGGCCAGACCTCCTCGAGCCCCCGCGACTGGGCAACGGTCATGCGCCCGGCGCGCAGCACGTAGCTCTTGATGCCGCGCGGTGGGCGTGTGGATGACGCCGAGCCCGCCTCAGGGGCGTTCTCGGGGGAAGACGATGGTGAATCACTCATGGGCAAGTCTGCGTTGTCTATCGGGTAGCGAAGCAGGCCGCGCGGGCCGCTAAAGGGTTCAGGCATTGATGCGTCCGGCGAACGGCGACGACGGGCTCGCCGATGCCCGGCGTGGCATGCGTTCGGCAAGATACGCCTCGCGCCCTGCCTCCACCGCCAGCTTCATGGCATGCGCCATGCGTACCGGTTGCCGGGCATTGGCAATGGCCGAGTTGATCAGCACGCCAGCGCAGCCCATCTCCATGGCCAGCGCGGCATCCGAGGGCGTGCCGATGCCAGCATCGACGAGAATCGGCACCTCGGCATGCTCGAGGATGATCTCAAGCGTTGCCGGGTTGAGCAGGCCATGGCCCGAGCCGATCAATGAGCCCAGCGGCATCACCGCGCAACAGCCGATGCGCTCAAGTTCCTTGGCGACGATGGGGTCGTCGCTGGTGTAGACCATGACATCGAAGCCGTCGTTGACCAGCGTCTCGGCGGCCTTGAGGGTCTCGACCACATTGGGGTAGAGCGTGCCGTCGTCACCCAGCACCTCGAGCTTGACCAGGTTATGGCCATCGAGCAGCTCGCGGGCCAGCTTGCAGGTCCGTACCGCGTCCTTGGCGGTATAACAGCCCGCCGTGTTGGGCAGAATCGTATAACGGCTCGTCGGCAAGGCGTCGAGCAGATTGGGCTCATCGGGATTCTGGCCTAGATTGGTGCGACGCACCGCTACGGTGACGAGCTCGGTACCGCTCGCCTCGACGGCGGCGGCGGTCTCGTCGAAGTCACGGTACTTGCCGGTGCCCACCAGCAGGCGTGACGAGAAGACGCGACCGGCGACGGTCAATGGAATGTCCTGGCGCTGATCAGCGGACATGACGAACCTCCTGGCGTAAAGGGAGCCACCGACACGCCCGAGCCACTAAGCGGCTCCACGCGTCGGTAGGCGAGTAACATCAGCCGCCGCCGATGGCATGCACGATTTCCACACGATCGCCCGGGGACAGACGCGTCTCGGCATGCTGGCTGCGCGGCACGATTTCCTCGTTGACTTCGACGGCGATGCGGCGCCCGGTCAATGCGAGCTGATCGATCAACTCGCTGATCGTCAGCGGGGACGCGAGCTCGCGCTGATCGCCGTTAAGCTGAATGTGCATGGCGGCCTCTCACGTTAGGTGGGGAGAGGCCGCCATTATAACGCCAAATGCCGTGATCAAGAATCCTTGGCCGGCCATACGTCGTCATCCACCTGCTCGGGGCGCTTGAGGATCTTGGGATCGAAGCGCGGCTCCTTGATGCCTTCGCGCCGCTGGCGCTCGTAGTCCTTGAGAACGCGCATGGCGATCGGCGCCAGGATCAGGATCGCGATCAGGTTGGTGGTCGCCATCAGTCCCATGGAAAGATCGGCGAAGTCCCACACGAAGGTCAACTGCGATACCGAGCCGATCATCACCATGGCCAGCACGGCAAGACGCAGTACCTGTACCGCCGCCTTGGCATGGCGCTTGAACATGTACTCGATATTGACCGTGGCGAACGAGAAGTTGGCGATGATCGAAGTGAAGGCGAACAGCAGAATCGCCACGGCGATGAAGATCTCGCCGAAGCCACCGAAGTGATCCGCCATGGCATCCTGAGTGAGCTGGATGCCGACGATATCCTGACCCGGCGAATTGGCCATCAGCGTCTCGTAGACGCCAGAAAGCAGGATCACCACCGCGGTGCAGCTGCAGATGACCAGGGTATCGACGAATACGCCGAACGACTGCACCAGGCCCTGCGCAGCAGGATGCTTGACGTTGGCCTGGGCCGCCGCGTTGGGCGCCGAGCCCATACCCGCCTCGTTGGAAAACAGACCACGCTTGATACCGTTCTCCATCGCCGTCTTGATGGCATAGCCGGCCGCACCGCCCACCGCCGGGCCATAGCCGAAGGCGCTCTTGACGATCAGCGCCAGCATCTCAGGCACTGCGGTGATATTGAGCGCCAGCACCACCAGCGCCACCAGCAGGTAGGCGATGGCCATGACCGGCACGATCTTCTCCGCCGTGCGCGCGATGGACTTGAGCCCGCCATAGATAACCACGGCCACGACACCGACCAGAATCAACCCGGTAACCCAGTTGGGCATACCGAAGGCCTGGTTCATGCCCTGGGCGATGGTATTCGCTTGGGCACCGTTGAAGGCCAGGCCATAGGCCATCAGCAGGAAGAAGGCGAACAACAGGCTCATCCAGCGCCAGCCCAGCGTGCGCTCGATATAGTAGGCGGGACCGCCACGGTACACGCCGTCCTCATGGCGCTTCTTGTAAACCTGCGCCAGGGTCGACTCGACGAACGCGGTGGCGAACCCGACCAGCGCAGTGATCCACATCCAGAAGATCGCCCCGGGGCCGCCGATCCACAAGGCGATAGCCACGCCGGCCAGATTCCCGGTACCCACGCGCGCCGCCAGCGAGGTGGCGAACGCCTGGAACCCGCTGACGCCCTCGCCCGCGCCACGGCTGTTGAATGTCACACGCGCCATGTGGCCGAACAAACGAAACTGCATGCCACGCGTCAGCACGGTGAATAACACCCCCGCGCCCAACAAGAGATAAACGAGAATATACGACCAGATAAAATCGCTGACGGGGGTCATCACCGCGTAGATAGCATCGTGCAGCGGCGCGACGAGACTGGCGAGAGATTCCATGAATTGACGCTCCATTATGATTCTTGAGATCGGCAAGGCCGCGACGATACGCCATCCCGAGAGGCTTGTCATGGCGTAAGCGACGCCATAGGGTAAGCCTCAGCACGGCGACACCGGGCCCCGGGATGACATTCCGGCACTCGTTCACCGTTTCAGCATAGTCAGTGACACAGGATGAGACATGACCCACCGTGGTGGATGGATACTCGTCGCCTTGAGCGGCTTCGTGGTCGTGGTGGCAGGTGCGTTCGGCACCCACGGCCTGCAGGGCCACATTGCACCGCGCCTGATCGAGGCCTTCGATACCGGCGTGCGTTACCAGGCCTGGCACACCTTGGCCGCCATGGCGGTCCTCATCTGGCGGGGGCAGCAAGCGCTGAAAGGGCAACGGGCGGTGCTCTGGCTATGGGGCCTGGGGATGATCGCGTTTTCCGGCTCGCTGTACCTGCTGGCGCTGACCGGCGCCCATTGGCTGGGGCCCATCACACCCTTCGGCGGGCTATTGCTGATGGCCGGCTGGCTGACACTCGCCTGGTGCGGCTGGCGCCAGCGGCCCACTGATTGAGCCACCGTCAATCATCGTCATGCTCGGGTAGCGCGTAGGTCGCGGTGACGATGGCCACCGGTTCCTCGTCGCCGGCGGGAAATAGCTGCACCTCACCAACCGCCAGGCGCTGCCCCAGCTTGACGATGTGCGCATTGGCGATGAGATCGCGGTCGCCGCGCGCGCGACGCAGGAAATGACAGTTAAGGTCGGTGGTCACCGCCATCGGCTCAGGCCCGACCTGGGCCAGAACCGCCACGTACAGGCAGACATCCGCCAGCCCCATCAGCGTGGGTCCCGAGACACAGCCACCGGGACGTAAGTGCTCATCCTCGATGGCCAGGCTCATGGTCGCGCGCATTTCTCCCACGCCTTCGATGGTGCCCTGTCGGTGCGGAAAGACCTCGTCGAGGAACTCCTCGATGGCGGCGGCGGTCATCACGGTCATGTCGGGTTCTCCTGGCACTGAGGCGCGGCTATCTCTGCGCCCAAGATAGCGCAAGCTACCGCCCTGTCACAGGGAACGGAACAACAAGCGTCATGCTCAGCCCTCCTTGGCCAGACGGAAACCGGAAAACGCCCAACGCGCATGGGGCGGGAAAAAATTGCGATAGGTCGCGCGAATGTGATCGCCCGGCGTGGCACAACAGCCGCCACGCAGGACCATCTGCCCGGACATGAACTTGCCGTTGTACTCGCCCAGGCTACCTGGCAACGTCCTGAATCCGGGATAAGGCCGGTAGGCGCTGCCGGTCCACTCCCAGACATCGCCAAACATCTGTCCCGGTAGGTCCTTGGGCACTGCGGCGGCGACCGGCTGCAGGTGGTCCTGCTCGACGAAATTACCCTGCATGGGTACGTCCCTGGCCACCGTCTCCCACTCGGCTTCGGTGGGCAGACGTGCCCCCACCCATTGGGCATAAGCCTCGGCTTCAAAGAAGCTGACATGACACACCGGCGCACTCAGATCGACCGGCACGAGCCCACTCAGAGTGAAATGGTGCCAGACGCCGTCTCGCTCGACCCAATAAAGCGGCGCGCGCCAGCCCTCGGCCTGGACCGTCGCCCAGCCATCCGAGAGCCAGTAGTCAGGCTTGTCATAGCCCCCTGCCCGTATGAATTCGAGAAACTCACCGTTGGTGACCGGGCGGTCAGCGATCTGGAAGGCCTCAACGAACTGACGATGGCGTCCCATCTCGTTGTCGTACGCAAAGCCCTTCTCGGCTTCGTCATGGCCAATGGAGCGCACACCGGCGGAATAGGCATGCCAGCCAAGCGCTCCCACTTCATGCACGGGGGGCGGCGCCACATCGTCTCGATAGACGGGGCACAGCGGATTCTGGGCCAGGATGTGCTTGATATCCATGAACAGCAGTTCCTGATGCTGTTGCTCGTGCGGCAGCCCCAATTCCAAGCGCCGGAGAATTTCCTCAAGATGTGCCTGCGGCGGGTCGTTGAGCAACGCTTCCATGGCTTGATCGATGTGCGCGCGATAGCGATAGACATCGTCCACGGTGGGGCGCGAAATCATGCCGCGGTCGGGACGCGGAAACGGCGTGCCATGGGTCACGTAGTAGGAATTGAAGAGATGATCGTACGCGGGATCAAGGGTCTGGTAGGCAGGATAAAACGGTTTCAGGACAAAGGCTTCGAAGAACCAGCTGACATGCGCAATATGCCATTTTGGGGGACTGACATCCGGCATGCTCTGTACCATGTAGTCTTCCTTGTACAGCGGTGCACAGATCGTTTCGGTGGCAGCCCGAACACGCTGGTAGCGACGCAACCACTCCTTGGCGTGACATGTATCGGCTGTTTCCTTTATCGCTTCTTTAGCAGCCAGTGACATACAGATTCCCTCCTGAGTACAACTCCATGAATGGCTAACAGGCATATTCGGCCTGCTAGCCGCTACATCGCGAACCCGATGGCGTTTGTATATTCGACCAAGACTTCCGCCCCCAAGCCAATAGCCAGGATCAATAGGCCGGCAATGGCCATCGTGATCCTCGTCCATTGGCCCGGCAGCACATGAACGACGGGCCTGGAATTGGCGAACATCATTGAGGCAACGATGCGTAGATAATAAAACAGCGAGACGACGGTATTGGCGGCGGCCACGAATGCCAGCCAGGCGTATCCTCCTTCGAGCGTGACCTTGAATAGCATCAGCTTGCCGAAAAATCCGACAAGAGGTGGGATACCGACCAAAGATAGCAGCGACAGGATCAGGACCACGGTGGCGATCGGCGCGTTTTTCACGAGCCCTTGGTAATCCTCCAGTGCAGTGCGCCCTCTCAGGAATGTGATCACAGCGAAGGCCGCCAGATTGGCAATGGCGTAGCTCGCGAGAAACAACACCAATGCGGGCAAAGCCTGATCGCTAACACTCATCACCACGATCGCCATCAGGGCATATCCGGACTGGGAGACTGATGACCAGCCCAGCAGGCGCCGCACGTCTGTCTGCCGCAGTGCGGCTACATTGCCCAGCGTCATGGTCGTGACAGAGATCACAGCAACAATCGCTCGCCAGGCGACGTCTGGCGGTAGCAGGGACACAAAGCGCGCCAACGCGACGGCGGCACCAATTTTGGGGATCACGGTCAGAAAGGCAGCTGCCGGGGCCGGTGAGCCCTGGGCGACATCGGGCATCCAGGCATGGGCCGGGAAAGCTGCCAGCTTGAAAGTCAGGCCCAGCACGATACAAGCGGTGGCGATGGTCAGTGCCAGGCTGTCACTTCCTCCAGCTAGCCCTTGGGCGACTTCCGTATAGCCGGTATTGCCGGTCAGGCCGAACACCACCACCACACCGATCGTCAGCAAGGCATTGGTGAGAGCGCCGATCAGAAAATACTTCATGCCGGCTTCCAGAGCGGGCGCCCAGCCACGGTGATAGGCAGCCAATGGGTAACTGGCCACCGAGGACAACAGCACGCCCAGCACCAACTCCATGGTATCGCTGGCTGACGCCATCATGACGACGCCCAGCAGGGCGAACAGGACCAATGCGTAGTACTCACCATGTCGGCGATCGGTCTGCATCCATTCAGGCGACATCGCGACGACCAGCGCCCCGGCGATCAGCACCACCAGCTTGCTGGAGATTGCCATACCATCCAGTGCCCAGACCCCGGAGAACGTCAGTTGCGGCTGTCCATCCCACTGCGCAAGAGTCAGCCCCGCACTAAGGGCAATCGTCAGCAGGGCCAGAACGGCTGCCCAGTGATGCTGTTGCTGCCGAGTAAAGGTAGCGAACAGAACAATGATCACGGCGCCAAGCGTTAGACTGATTTCCGGCAATACGTCACCGATCGGCATCAGCGGCCTCCCACCAGCAGCGTCGCCGATGCCTCGACCAGGGTCAGCAGAAACGCCGGCGCCACGCCGATGATCACGAAGCCTGCCGACAGCACCGCGAGCACGCCCCACTCGATGGGACGCAGATCCTCGAACTGCGCCCAGCGCTCCGGCATCGCCCCGAAGAACACCTTCTGCAGCATCTGCAGAAACAGCGCTGCCGTCACCAGGATGCCCAGCACACCGATGACGGCGAGCCATGGATAGACGCCGAAGGTGCCGGCAAAGATATGGAACTCCGCCACGAAACCGGCCAGGCCGGGCAGGCCCAGGCTGGCAAAGGAGGCAAGCACGGCGAAGGCGGTCAGCCACGGGGCCTGACGAAGCAGCCCCCCATAGCTGTCCAGGTCATATTCCTCGGTACGCTGCCAGAACGAGCCACAGATCAGGAACAGCGCCCCGGTAACCAGGCCGTGCGCCACCATTTCCACCGTGGCCCCTACCAGGGCCAACTCACGAGCGTATCCCGCCTCCTGAACCAATGCGCCAGCCACCGCAATCCCGAGCACCGTATAGCCCATGTGATTGATCGAGGTGTAGGCAATACGTCGCTTCAAATTCTTCTGGCCGAGTGCCACGAAGGCGCCATAGAGAATCGATACGACAGCCAAAAGCGCGATGATCAGGGCATAACGGGAGAACGTCTCCGTCATCATCGAAAACGGAATACGGATGATCCCGTAAGCACCCATCTTGAGCAGTACCCCGGCAAGGATCGCCGAGGCCGGGCCCGGGGCATCGACATGCGCTTGCGGCAGCCAGGTATGCACGGGCACGACCGGCGTCTTGATGGCGAAGCCGAGCATCAGGGCGAGGAACACCAGGCCGCCAGTGACTCCCGCCCCCGCTAGCGGCTGCTGTTCGATCAGTACACGCATGTCAAAGGTATGCGGTTCGACTGATAGATAAAGCCCGATGATCGCCAACAGCAGCAACAGCGAGCCGCAGAAGGTGTAAAGAAAGAACTTGAATGCCGCTAGCTGAGCCTGGCCGTGCCCCCAGCGACCGATCAGGAAAAACATCCCCACCAGGCTCAGATCAAAAAAGACATAGAAGAGCAGCAAGTCCAACGCCAAAAAGACCCCGAGGGACACGGACTGCAGAAAAAGCATCCAGGCATAGTACTGCCGAGGCTGATTCCGCGTGTTGGCGGGATAAGCGATACTGGCAGCGAAGACAACTGCGCTCATCGTCGCCACAGCCAGCGCAATGCCATCCACCCCCAGTCTGTACCCCATGCCCAGACCGGGCACCCAGGGTACCTCTTCGACAAACTGGAACAGGGCGCCCTGCGGATCGAACTGTAGCCACACCCAGGCCAGTAACAATACGGGTAACACCGAGACCACGATGGCAAACAGGCGAGCCGTAACCTCAATCCAACGACGTGAAATAGCGAGTACGAGAGCCCCCAGCATGGGGAGACCCAAGGCTGCAGTAAGAATCAAAGGAGCTCTCCTATACCCAGGATTATCAGGATCGCGGCGAGTCCTGCCGCGATGCCGGTGTAGTAATGATGCGTTTGTCCGGTGTGGGCCTGGCGCGCCGATTGACCCACCCAATCAATACCTTTCGCCAGCTGGCTCGTCGCGCCATCGAACACACCTTCGCCACGACGATCGCCCATTTTGGCCAGCCATGCTCCGAAACGGGCGCTGGCTTGGATGCCCGCATCCACTACGCGATCATCGAAACGCGCGAGGCCATGGCTGAACGCCATCACTGCGCCCACGCCACGTTCGGCCAGCGTCGGCAGGCCAAACCAGTCCGCCAACTCGGTACGCCTGGCACCTTGTCGGCCTGAATCTGATACCTCACGACGCACCGCCCAGACACCCAGGACAATGCCCGACGCCACCAACAGTAGCGATACGATGAGTTCCCATGGCTTGGATTGGGGAAGATCGGCTGATAAGAGATCAGCAAGACGGGGTCCGACACCAGGCCACCAGAGTAACGACAGCAGCAGCGTGGCTGCCGATAACAGATAAAGCGCGATGGCTTCCATCCGGGTATGACCTGGCTGGGATGGCGCAGTGCTCGTACCGCCATGCGGACCACGCCCGAACGCCAACAGTTGAAAGCGTGTCGCATACAGGGCGCTGAGTCCGCCCGCGATGGCGGCGACCACGGCCAACCAGGACGCCTGATGGCCAGCGGCAGTGATGATCTCCTCCTTACTCCAGGCCGCACTCAGCGGGACGACCCCTGCCAGTGCCAGACTGGCCACAAGGGTGGCTACCGCGATACCCGGAAGCAGACGCCCGAGGCGCATCGCATTTAACGAGTAGCTGCCGACATGGCGTTCGGCGATGCTGGCTGCCAGGAACAGGGCAGCTTTCATGAACGCGTGCGTGACGAAGTGCACCAGGGCAACACCGGGAAAGCCTGCCCCCACCGCCAACCACATCAAGCCATATTGGGCCGATGTCGAAGCCGCCAGAAGCTTCTTGGCATGCCCTTGAAGATAGGCCACGACACCCCCTGCCAGGGCAGTGGCCAGGCCTAACGCGATCGCGACCGGCCCAAACCAGGCGACGGCGGACATCTCTGCATGGAGTCTGATCACCAGATAGATGCCCGCCGCCACCATGGTCGCGGCATGCAGCAATGCCGATACCGGCGTTGGCCCGGACATGGCGGCAAACAGCCAGGGAGAGAACGGAACCTGGGCGGACTTTGCGGCCGCCGCCAACACCGCGCCGGCAACGAAGACATCCAGTAGCCACCCATCGAGTTGGGTCAGGTCAGCAAAGGCAAACGAGCCGGTGCCGGCATAGGCTGCCGCTGCCGCAATATAGAGCCCCAGGTCCCCGAAACGCGTCACCAGAAAGGCACAGGCGGCATCCCGAAGATTGCCGGTCTTCCGCCACTCATGGGAAATCAGGGCCCATGAACATGCCCCTACCAATTCCCACGCGATCAGCAGGGTCACCAGATCATCGGCCAGTACCAGAAGTTCCATCGCCCCGACAAATGCCGTCAGCAGGGCGATCAACCTGGCAGGAGCCTGCCCTGTCGTTGTGCCGTCACCGCCAGGTTCCGATTCGTGGTAGGTGCTATAGAGAACGATCAGCGCGGCGATCAGCGGGACGACGATGGCAAACACCGCACTGACGGGTGTCACCCCGATCAGCAGGACGATCTGTGAGCTCCAGCGGTAAGCCCCACTCCAGTCACCCAACGTCGCCAGGACGGCGAGCAATAGTGTGGCGATCGCAACGCCTACCCCCGCCAGGCTCAGCAAGGGGCGGCCGCCATGTTTGCCAAACCAGTGCTTACCGAACCCGTGCTTACCGAACCCGTGCTTGCCAAGCCAATACATGACGGGAGCAGCCAGTAGCGGCAGGAGAACTATTGACCACAACATCAGTGCTTCAACCCGGTCAGTGATTCGGTCGTGTCGGCCTGCTTACCACGGAAGACCGCTACCACCAGGGCGAAGCCCATGGCCATCTCGATGGCCATCACAGCCATGACGATGATCGTCAGCAGTTGCCCTTCCGGCGCCCCGGCCCCGCTAAAGGCCCAGAACGCCACGGCAGCCAGCATGACGCCATTGAGGATCAGCTCCAGCCCCATCATCAGCATCACGAATGACTGCTGAGAAAGCGCACCATAGATCCCGATGCCGATCAGTGCCGCTGCCAATAGCAAAAGTGTCGCCAGTGTCATTCAAGCCTCCTTGCCTGTCTGCATGGGTCAATGGTGATGGTGGTGATGACCGCCATCCTCGTCATCTTCAGGCTTGCCCGCCGGATCGCCGCCCGGCTCCAGCCCCGGTGGTAGCGAGCCCTCCGTGGCCGCGCCGTAGCGTCCACGGTGACTCGACAACACCACCACGCCGATCATGGTGGTAAGCAGCACGAGGCCCGCCGACTCGAAGATCAGCATCGAATCACCGAGCATTTCATTGCCGAGTGACCTTACCGGGTCGAGGCCGGCCGACACCGGCCGGTCGGGAAAGACAGCCAACAGTGCCATGGCACTCAGCACCAGGAAGCTGACCACCCCTGCCCCGATCGAGATTCGCTCCTGATGGACCATGTTCATCGGATTCAGCCCGGCCGGGTTCATCATGAACATGACCATGAACAGCGCCATGACCGTCATCTCGACGGCCATCATGAAGAACATCGCCACGCCCAGATATTCCGCCGCCAGCAGAATCATGATCACACCCACGGCGATGAACGACACCAGCAGGAAAAAGGAGGCTCGCACCATCGAATCGGTACGAAACACTCGCCAAGCGGTTACCACTGCGAGCGTGGCCAACAGCAGAAATGCGATATCAACGCCGATACCGTGATTCATGCTCTCCATCACAACAACGCTCCTACACCGGCCCATACCAGATCGATAAACGACAGCGGCAGCAACACGACCCACATCAAGGTGACGCAGCGCTCCGGCGCCAGGCGCGGCAGCAATCGGCCAAGCAATAACAGCACGAGCAACACTGCCAGCATTTTTATGACCACCCATAGTGGCCCAGGCAACCAGGGCCCCAGCCAGCCGCCCAGAAAGGCGCTCGTTGCCACGCCGCTGAAAGCCACCAGCATTGCGGCACGCGCCACATCCCAGACTAGCCGCGGTGGCCCGGATATCTCAGCGGCCGTGCCGCCGGCCAGATCCGCCGAATCGGCCAGGTTGAGCGGTCCCCAGAAGGTCATGCCCAGGCCGACGATGAGAAACAGCGGTAACCCCAGCGGCTGGCGTATGAGATTCCATAGCTCTCCTTGCGAGGCGACTACCTGGGTGAACTGCAGCGACTCGGCCGGCAATGCCACACCGATCAGCACGAACATGCTGATCAGAATGTAGGAAAGCCCCAGTGCCACATAACGGTAGCCGCCGATCAAAGCGAATAGCGTATTTGCCGACCAGCCATGCAAGAAAATGACGACGGTCGCCAGTGCTTCCACGCTCCCCCACAGCACCACGCTGGTGGCGAGGTCGGTGGCGACCAGCGACCCCGACCATGGCACGACGGCCAGTCCGATCGCGGCCAAGGATAGATAAAGCGCCGGAGCCAGTCGCCAAGCCCGCCAGTCCGGGGCTTCGGTGGCATTGGCGTGCTGGGTCATCAACCAGGCCCCTCGCGCCAAGGGGGCAATCCAGACACTGCCAGCCTGAGGCGTGCCAAGTGCACCGGCAATGACACGGTCGAGCACCGCAACCGTGTAAGCGCCTGCAGCCAGCATGAAAAACACCATAAGCACCGGCAGGACCAACTCCTCGAGATTCATGCCTGGCTCCCTTAGTTATTATCCGAGCATCCTGAATAAATGGTTAATGAGGCTAACAAGGATCGCCATCTCTAAGCCTGAAACAGGCGTATAAGAACTGCTGGGGCTTGCCTCCCGGCGTTAGATGAAACTCAAGGCTCTCGCTAACAAGCATGAAGCGGGGGCCAAGATGTTCGCAAAGCAAGTCACTATCGTGGCGGACCACCTCTAGTCCACTACATCGCTGGGGGCCATCAGGTCCGAAAACAGCCATTACTAGATACCCATCAGAAGCCACGCTCCGCAGCACCTGTCGAACATAGCCGGCCCGCTGCTCCGGTTCGACTAGAAAATGGAAAACTGCACGATCATGCCAGACTGCATATCGCTGCTCAGGCAGGGCGGCGTAAGCAATGTCGTCCACGAGCCATTCCACACAGGCGGAGGAATCTCCCAAGCGCTGCTGTGCCACCTGGATCCCCTCTCGTGAAATATCCAGAACGCTGACATTCTGGTATCCGAGCGTCAGAAGGTCATCGACTAGCGTGGACTCCCCACCTCCCACATCAATGATGGGAGCGGCGCGGTCCGGCGTAGCCTTCTTGATGAGTTGTATCGACTTTTCAAGATGCGGGCGATACCAACTCACTTCATTCGGTGCCTTCTCTCGATATACCGTGTCCCAATGGGCCTTGCTCATAGCTGTCTCTCAGAGCCCTATGTTGGTGATATCAGCTTATTGGAGCGCAAGAATTAGCACGCGCTCGACTATCAACCACTTAATCCGGCTACCCCCTTATCCAAGGGATTCGTTATCGGAGACTCGCCGGCCGTTTGCGTGCCGAGCGGTGATTCGACGACGGCTGCCACGTCCAAACTGGCGATGGTAGCCAGTGCATCGCCCCACTCCTGGCCCGGCAATATCTCATCAAGGAGTGCACTCGCATCCTCTGGTCGTTGCTCGGCCCAAGGACCGCGAGGAGTCTCGATGCGATCCACTTCGCTCGTAGACACATCATCCCGCTCGGCCTGGCGAGCAAGCTGGAGTGACTGATCGATTTCGGCCAGCACCTGCCGCCAGCGAGCACACGTATCGCCGCCGGTCTGGCACACGGGTGAGAACCCCAGCCGTCGATAGCCGGCATCGCCTGAGCGCAGATCCTCATCCAGTCCGGCGGCTCGGGCAGCCGGCCCCCCGAGCTTGCGAGCCTGATCAGGACCAAGCACACCGCCTTTTATCGCAGCCAGGCGAAAGAAGCCGCTACGCGATAAATAACGACGCAGTCCCTCCAATGTACTTGTCGTGGACAGGTTCTGGGCCAAGCGCAAGGCGCTCAGACTGGCGCTTTCCAGCCCGGCAAGATGCAGGCCACGGTACAGACGGTGCAGATGATGACGGGCCCGGGCAAGCTCGAGCTCGGCGATGGGGACCGGCCGTTCCCGGGCGATGAAAAACACGGAATCAAGGCTCTGCGGATACGCCACAAGCTGAGTCTTCCATGTCTGGACGAGGTCGCCCTGCAAAGTAATCTCTGCCGCCATGCCCGGCGGAAATGCGAAGAAGAACGGTCCAAGCCGGAATGTCAGCGAATCCAGCGTCAGCCCGTCGCGGATATCATCCTCCATGTTCATCGCCATGGGCCGCCCGTAGGGCACGCCACCCATCATGCCTTCGCCCCCCTGACCGAAATCGCCCTCGCCCTCCCAGGGGTTGGGCGGCTTATCCGGCAGGATCCTGGGCGAGCTTTCGCGGCGGCCTTCCATCAGTTCGCGATACGCCGTGACCAGAGCCGCCGGCAAAGCATCGAGATCATCGATATGAGTCACGCTTTCCAGATGAGGCGACGGTTCGCAACGAAACCATAACGTCGTGAAGGAAGATGGCAATTGATCATGCACACGGCGCAAGGACTCGAACCGATCAGCCGGGATCTCTCCTGCCACCAGCAGCACACTGGCGTGTCGTGGCGAATCAACCAGTTCGATGTCTGGCGACAATGCGAGATGCCGCAGTGCCTCATCACCCTGCATGCCTAGCACAGGGAATACGGGAACGCGCCTGTGCGAAGCGAGCTTGCGTAGCCAATTCACTGCCACTTGAACACCCCTTCACGCCAGGCATAGACGATACCCACCGACAGGATGGCCAGAAACATGCCCATTTCCATCATGGCTTTCATGCCCTTCTCGACGAAGACCACCGCCCACGGGTACATGAACATCATCTCCATCTCGAAGGCGATCAGCAGTAGTGTCATGGGGTAGTAGCGAATGTGGTAGCGGCTCCAGGCATGACTATCAGGCGTACCCCCGCCCAGAAATGGCGCCCGCTGAGACCACGGGGGTCTAGACTGTTGGCGCATAGGCAGCCATTGCGCTAGCAGGCCGATACCTAGGCTAAGCAGCAAAACAAAAAATAGAGTTAGCAGCTCCATGCCAATCCTTCACGTTGCTGGCCAGTAGTCCTTCCCACAAATACAACGTAGCAGGCTAGCGTGCTCTACTGTGCAAGCTAGGCAACAACTCTGAATATAAGCTGAACATCCAGGCAAATGGTGCGCTCTTCTTGTATGCCAACATAGCAATGTGTCATGACAACAAGGTATCTGAGGGATAGATGGCCATGTGTAGCATTTTGTCAACGAAATAGATCATACATTAGAATATGAGCCGAGCACCTGCGACAACTCCCGTGCCCTCCGTTCTATCACCGTTCGCACGAGTTAGATCCGCAGTCTCACCGTATTCTTTTTCCCAATAAGCCCCCACATAAGGAGCGAAGCGACGGGTCACTTCGTAGCCTATCCGTAAGCCTGCACGAACGGAATTCAAGCCTTCGCCAACACCGAATTCCTTGGCTTCATTGGCAGCCACAGCAATTTCCGTCCGGGGCTGTACATAGAGACGCTGAGTAAGTCGAAAGTCATATTCTCCCTCGAAACTGGCAGATACATCTCCTTCGTCACTCACTTGCAAGGCCACATCGGTCTCAATTTCGTATGGCATAACCCCTTGCAACCCGACGACACCGTAGGTTCGCTCTTCATGATCATCAGAGAACACGCCCCCTTGGTATCCCACGCCGCCCTGTAGCTCCCAAAAATCGGCAATTAGCCGACTGTAGAGTAGCTCCAGGGATTCAAACTCGGCGTCTTCGCCGTCCCCTTGAATATTTTCACCTTCCGATTTTACGTACATACGGTTAACGTCGCTGCCGTACCACCCCTGGAAGTCCCATACCATGGCATCCTTACCATTCTCCGGAATACTATATTCAAGCCGATCAAATTGTGCCGTGCCTTGATTATGCTCCACGATAGGGGATGGCCAGCCATCAGGAGCATCGTAACCATCATCAGCTTTAGCCAAGGAAGCAAAGATGAATGCCGCACTCACACCCACGAGGTAAAGTTTTATCTTCATACTGCCTCCTCAAGAAACCTGAACAACGCGGAACATGCCAGCTTCCATGTGGTAAAGAAGGTGACAGTGAAAAGCCCAGCTTCCTTCCGCATCTGCCGTGATAAGCGCGGAGACCCTCTCACCGGGCTTCACGTTCAGGGTATGCTTGCGTGGAATTAACTCACCCTGGCCGTTTTCCAGCTCCATCCACATACCGTGAAGATGAATGGGGTGCTCCATCATGGTGTCATTGATCAAGATCAGGCGCAGACGCTCATCCTTTTCAAAGTGGATAGGGCCGTTTACTTCACTGAATTTCTTGCCGTCGAACGACCACATGTAGCGTTCCATGTTGCCGGTCAAATGCAGCTCCAGCTCGCGGCCGGGGCCGCGCCGGTCAGGCCATGGAGTGAAGGCTTTCAGATCGCGGTAGACCAGCACACGGCGCTCGTCGGGGTCGATGCCAATGCCTGCCTCGCCATAGCGTGAGCCCGACTGGGCCTCACCGGCAACAAGCATGCCGTTCTCGCGCATCTTGGCTTTTTCTTTCGCCATGCCGTCGCCGCTGCCGTGGTCCATGCCCTCCATGTCTCCGCCGGACATATTGGAGTGGTCCATGCCCTCCATGTCATCTCTGGACATGCCGGAATGATCCATTCCTTTCATGCCCCCCATTGCGCCAGCTGCCATCCCTTCCATCCCGCGGTCGGCAATTTGGCGGCGCTTGGGGATTTCAGCCTGCATACCCTCACGCGGAGCCAGGGTGGCACGCGCGTAGCCGCTGCGATCCATTGATTCAGCAAAGATCGTATAAGCTTGATCGTCTTCGGGGGAGACCAGCACGTCGTAGGTCTCGGCCACACCAATGCGGAATTCGTCCACAGGCACGGGTTGCACTGGCTGGCCATCGGCGGCTACCACGGTCATTTTCAGGCCGGGAATGCGCACATCGAAATACGACATCGCCGAACCGTTAATCACTCGAAGGCGCACGCGCTCACCGGTCTTAAACAGTGCATTCCAGTTTTCTTCAGGCGAGTGGCCATTGAGCAGGTAGCTGTAAGTACTACCAGTGACATCGGCGATATCCCGCGAGCTCATGCGCATTTTTGACCACATGCTGCGCATTTCGGCGGTTTGTGAGAAGCCTTTATCGCGAACATCGGCAAAGAAATCGGCAACAGTGCGTTCCTGAAAGTTGTAAAACCCTTCCATGGTCTTCAGGTTGCGAAATACCGACGCAGGATTTTCGAAGGTCCAGTCAGTCAACAGCAGCACATGCTCGCGATCATAACGAAAGGGCTCTGGTTCGGCAGCGTCGATGATCAGAGGGCCAGCATGACCAAGCTGTTCCTGAAGCCCCGAATGACTGTGATACCAATAGGTGCCGTTTTGCTGAACCGGGAAGCGGTAGGTAAAGGTCTCACCAGGCGCAATGCCTGCAAAGCTGATGCCAGGTACACCATCCATGCCGGGAGGCAGGATCATGCCGTGCCAGTGTATGGACGTGGATTCCTCAAGCAGGTTAGTGACCCGTAGTACGGCGTCTTGACCTTCCTTCAAGCGAATCAAAGGCCCTGGGCTAGTGCCATTAATGGTAATAGGCCGTGCCTCTTGTCCAGCAACAGGCAGGGACTCACGGCGAATGGATAAGGAAACGTTAGGTCCTTCCTCGCTCTCATAGGAATATGTAGTACTCCTAGCACTTCTGCCCCATGGGTTAGCCCAGGCCGGACTCAACCCCAAGGCAGCGGCAGATCCCAATCCGAGGGCAGCTCCTCCTTTTAGCACCTGGCGGCGCGAAAAGGGGCGCGATACAGCAGGTGAGCGTGCCATGTGCAACTCCCGTTAGGTTTTACATGGCCCTATCCTGCCAGAACAAACTGAATCAAAACTGAACGGACTGTCACCTCGCCCCCTCTGCCAGGGTCAGCGTCACCTTAGCGCGCAACCCACCAAGTGAGCTATGAGAAAATTGTGCGTATCCAGCATAGCGAGCAGCTAGCTGAGTCAAGATGGACAACCCCAGGCCATACCCCGGATGGCGCTCGTCCAAACGCTTGCCACGCTCGCCCAACCTAGGCAAATCGCTTTCCACCACACCGGGGCCATCATCATCGACGGTTATCACCAGCATTTCTGTTAATAACTTTATATCACAGCAAATATAGTATTTCGCCCATTTACCTCCATTATCTAATAAGATACCGAGCATTTCCGAAAAGTCGTGAGGCTCTATGGGTATCTGATCCCGGTCAACATTAGAATACGTTATTTGGAACTCTTTTTCCGGATAAAGGCCACGAAACATATCTATAAGGCGAGGACTATCGTTCATTACATGAGTCACCCTCCCCATATTGGGACCCGCGATTCGAGAGCGGCGCAGCTCAGCGTCAAGTTGAGTATTAATGTTTTCTATCCTCGCGAGCAGCTTGAAGCGGCGATCATTATCAATTGGTCGATTCCCACGAAGCACCTGTGTCACAGCAGCCAGTGGTGTCTTTAACGCATGAGAAAGATTTGCCGCCGATTCACGCGAGTACTGTAAGCGTGAATCTATATCATCCATGAAACGGTTGAGCTGCTCGACGAGGGCATTCAATTCAGAAGGTGCCAATACTGAAAACCGTCGGCGCTGCCCCGCTTGTAGTGCACCAAGTTGTTCGCGTAGCTCCCTCAACGGCCTCAAGCCACGATTGACTGCCAACATGTTCAGCACTATCAATACTATTAACAAGGCTCCTGCGACCGCCCCAACCCACCAATGCAAGGTTGCAAGCCCAGCCTCCACTTGTGAAAAGTCTTCTCCAATAAGCAAAACACCGTTACTATCTTCCCAGCTAAAATGGCGACGATAGACCAGTAAGTGGCGCCCCCCTTCTTCTACTTCTACCAAGGAATCACGGTCACTTGCGAGCAGTGGAGAAAGTCTTGTCCGCCACTTCGGATCCGAGGCACTAACACTATCGCCAATAGACAGCACATACAGGTGGTGAAAAACCTGATAGCTTTTGCTCACAGACTGTAATGACTCAGGGACCAGGGAACGCTCTTCACCCAACTGAGAAACAGCATGATCGGCCTCTCTACGCAGACGCTCACCAAGAAAGTCCTTGGCGATATTTTCCAAAAAAAAGCCGTGCATCAACCATGTCACGACCACGACTATAAGCGCTACGCTGCCTAGCCAAGCTAGCAGGCGAAACCTTAGACTATGCCAATCAATGCGATACAAATAAGTACCCCTGGCCGCGACGTGTTTGTATCAATGCCTTACCTAAATACCGGCGCAGCCGAGCAATATACACTTCCACCAAATTAGACTCGGCTGCATCTTGTTCAAGCGCATAAAGTTGATCGAGCAAATGATCTTTAGAGTGCACACGATCGGGATGGTGCATCAGATAACGTAATAGCCGAAATTCAGTTGCTGTTAGCGAACACCAAGGAAGACTTTCTGTACAAACCGACTGACCAGCCTCATCTAAAGAAACCCCATTGACTGTCAATATTTGAGATACACTTCCAGAGCGCCGCCTAAGCAATGCTTTAAGTCTTGCCAACAACTCAGCCTCATGAAACGGCTTTGTCAAATAATCATCTGCACCAGTTTCTAAACCGGACACTTTATCTTCCCAAGTATCTCTTGCCGTAAGAATCAAAATAGGCATATCACGCTTTTGCTTACGCCAATGTGCAACCAAGTCAAGCCCAGAACCATCAGGCAGCCCAATATCGACAACAGCCAGTTCATAACATTCAGTTGCCGCAAGCGACGTGGCCGCTTTTATAGAGTCGGCCACGTCAACGAGGTAACCGTTGTCCTTCAAGCTTTCCGCCAAGCTCTCGGCAAGCAAATCATCATCTTCAAGAAGCAACAGTCTCATATATTCACATCATTTTACTGTAACGTTACCATACATGCCTGACTCATAATGCCCAGGGATGTTGCAGGCATACTCTAGACTTTTAGCACTATCAGGAACCGTCCAAACCAGCTCTTTGGTCTCACCGGGTTCGATGGTCACCGAAGCCATGCCATCACCACCTTCCGACATATGGTGCCCCCCATCGCCTTCACTCATTTCTTGCATCATATCACGATGCTCCTCTTGAGCGGACTCGTCTCCGATTGTAAACTCATGTTCGATACCACCCGTGTTAGTGATCTCAAATTTAATGGTTTCCCCGGTAGAGGCCTCGATGTCCTCAGGGTCAAACCACATGTCTCCCGCTTCCACCGTGATGGTGCGATCAACGTCAGCGTCACTCACCTTTTCGCTATTTCCATGCCCGGCCGAGGCCCAGGAAGCCGCCGCCATCGTACTCAACGAGATTGCCAAAAGGCTTGATACCAGATGCTTCTTATACATGAAAGGCTCTCCTAAAATTATGGGTGCATGTCCTTTATAGAGGCACAACCTGAAATGATCCTGAACACATCTACTTAGCTTACTAACAAACAAGCCGTGATCATTTCTACACTTGACCTTTGGGCAACACAAAGGTTGTACTCTTTATCACAGGATAGCACTTCCAAGAGGATTTTCATGATGAATTCAGAATGTTTCGCTTTAATGGGCTCAATGGGATGGATAGGGTGGTTTATGCCACTAACATTACTTTTGCTTATTGGGTTAAGCATTGCTTCTCTCATCAAGTACCTCTTCAGGCGCCCTCATTAAGGATACAGTCATGAAACGAATCCTGGCTCCACTACTGGCATGTAGCTTCTTGGCAACAGGGACCGTGTCGGCAAACGACCTACCTGCCGAGGCAACTCTTTACAAAGATCCAAGGTGCGACTGTTGCACGGCTTATGCACATTACCTTGAAACGCAAGGTGTCAAGATCACGATCGTGGATGATGTTGCTCTGGATAGTATCAAGAAGCAAGCAGGAGTGCCCAAGAGTGTGGCTTCATGCCATACCCTTAAATTGGGTAAATATTGGATCGAGGGGCACGTTCCTAAAAAAGCAATAGCAACGCTTTTCTCTAAACAACCGGATATAGATGGCATCGGCCTTGCCGACATGCCGAAAGGATCACCAGGCATGCCCGGGGCTCAAAAAATGCCTTTTGAAATATATGAATTTAACAACAACAACGACCATTCTTTCATGACTCTTTAGAAAACTTTTTCATCGCAGCCTGGCTTTTAGAGGGGAGCTACTCCCCTCCTTTTTTTACACACAATAAAAACTTAACCGGAGCTATTTTCTTTTCCCTATCATTTTCTCCCAAGTTCCATCGCGATGTACTAGGCGATGTAATATCGCCATAAACACATGCCCTGCAATCAACGCTGTTAATATATATGCAAGCGGACCATGCAGCTCCTGAAAAATCGCATCCCATTTTGTGTCAACGCCTTTTGTCAACAGAGTATCAAAAACTAAAACGGGATAACCTTGCAACAAGCCACTCAACGGGATAGCGATCAGAACAACGTATATACTAAAATGCCCAAACCTTGCCATTACACTTCTACTTCGTGGCCTATGCTTTCTCTGCACCAACAACCATACCAGGCGGAGCAGCATCACCCCCAAAACAGAAATCCCTATCGTCATATGCCACGGCTGTACATACTGACTAAAAATATTTTTAGGGTCCCAGCTACGCATATATATATCGACTAGCTGTATAATAACCAATATTGCAGTTATCCAATGCAAGACGCGACTAACAACACCATAGTATTTATATGAGTCCGTTGCCTTCATTATCCACACCCTATGCTATTTTAGGATTGCATCCTATAAGAAGAACCGGCCAACCACAGTCAGCCGGTTCTCTTCCTACCATGCTTCAGTTATTGATACTGGGTATGGAGTTGGTAGGTGTTTCGACTTTCATGAGCGCCTCCCATGGTAGTGCTTCCAGTAACCACAAGCTGATAATCTCCTGGCTCTAATGACCTGACAAGAGAGAAGTGCCCATCAGGATTTGACGCTGCGGCAACCATTTCTCCTGATGCGTCATAGAGCACTGCTTTCAGATAGTTTCCACGACTAGAGCTACCAGCATAGTGTTCACTTGTTACTGTTAAAGTAGTCGGCTTATCAACAGGCACGCTGTACCGGTTTTCGTTACCATTGCTAATCATCTGGCTCGATGAAACACCATCTTCTAGCACGGGAACGCCACCGTCATGACCAACGCTCGCAACAGCAGGAATTGCTAACACGCTGGATATAAAAGCTGTTAATGCAATCATTTTAACTTTCATGGCACACCTCATTTCATTGGGTACAAATACTTTATATCCCATAAAGCTGAAACGACGCTTAAAAGACAGCGCAGTGGCCAAGATAGCGCAACCGCCGGGGCACGGTGTTCCGCAGCTGGAAGCTGGAAGCTGGAAGCTGGAAGCTGGAAGCTGGAAGCTGGAAGCCAAGACGCTACCACCGCCCTCAGCCAAGGCAAACGGTTTTCGTTTTTGCCCTTTCTTCCAGCTTCCAGGCGCGAAGCGTCGCGCTTCAGACTTCCCTCTTTTTACCCCTTCGCCTTGTGTGCCGCACGCCACTGGTGCAGCAGCGGTTCAGTATAGCCGGCCGGCTGTTCGCGACCCTTGAAGATCAGGTCGGACGCCGCCTGGAAGGCGCTGGACTCGGCCAGGTGCGAGGTCATCGGCGTGTAATCGGGGTCGTGGGCGTTCTGCTCGTCGACGACCTTGGCCATGCGCTCCAGCGTCTCTCGCACCCGCGCTTCGCTGACGATGCCATGGTGCAGCCAATTGGCCAGCAACTGGCTGGCGATCCGCAAGGTGGCACGATCTTCCATCAGCCCCACGCCGTGGATGTCCGGCACCTTGGAGCAACCCACGCCATGCTCGACCCAGCGCACCACGTAGCCAAGGATGCCCTGGCAGTTGTTATCCAGCTCCTGCTGGATCTCGTCGTCGGCCCAGTTCGGGGTCTTGTTAGCGCCCGAAGCCGCGCTTTTGACCACCGGCACGGTGAGCAGATCGTCGAGCATGTCGTCGCTCGGCTTGGTTTCCAGTTCGCGCTGAATCGTCGCCACGTCGACCTGATGATAATGCAGCGCATGCAGCACCGCCGCCGTGGGCGAGGGCACCCAGGCCGTGGTCGCGCCGGCCTGGGGATGACCGATCTTCTGCTCGATCATTGCGGCCATCAGCTCCGGCATCGCCCACATGCCCTTGCCGATCTGCGCCCGACCACGCAGACCGCAGGCCAAACCGGTCTGCACATTATTCTTCTCGTAGGCACCGATCCAGGTGGCGCCCTTCATGTCGCCCTTGCGCAGCATGGGGCCGGCTTCCATGGCGGTATGCATTTCGTCGCCGGTGCGATCCAGAAAGCCGGTATTGATGAACGCCACGCGCGAGGCGGCTTCATTGATGCATGCCTTGAGGTTGACCGAGGTGCGGCGTTCCTCGTCCATGATGCCCATCTTGAGCGTATCGCGGGGTAGCCCCAGCATGTCCTCGATGCGCATGAACAGGCTGTTGGAGAAGGCGACTTCCTTGGGCCCGTGCATTTTCGGCTTAACGATATACACCGAGCCCGTCCTCGAGTTACTGGCATCACCTTCGCGCTTCTTGAGGTCGTGTATCGCCAGCAGGCTGGTGATCACGCCATCCAGTATGCCCTCGGGGATCTCGTTGCCCTCGCCGTCGAGCACCGCCGGCGTGGTCATCAGATGGCCGACATTGCGCACGAACAGCAGCGAGCGCCCAGGCAAGCGCACCTCGCCGCCCTGCGGTGCCGTGTAGTCGCGATCCGGATTGAGGCGCCGCGTCACGGTCTTGCCGCCCTTGTCGAACGACTCGGCGAGGTCTCCCTTCATCAGCCCCAGCCAGTTGCGATAGAGCAGCGTCTTGTCCTCGGCGTCCACCGCAGCCACGGAGTCCTCGCAGTCCATGATCGTACTCACCGCTGCCTCGACCAAGACATCCTTGACGCGCGCCGGGTCCGTCTTGCCGATAGGGTGCGTGGCGTCGAACTGCACTTCCAGATGCAAGCCGTGGTTGGCCAACAGCACCGCCGTGGGTTCGGCGGCTTCGCCCTGATAGCCCACCAGCTGGGCGGAACGCGCCAGTGTCGTTTCGCTGCCACCCTGCAACTGCACCACCAGCTTACCGTCGCGGATGCTGTAGCCGCTCGACTCGGCGTGCGAGCCCTCGGCCAGCGGCGCGGCCTGGTCGAGCACGCCACGCGCATAGGCGACGACCGCTTCACCACGCTTGGGGTTGTAGTCCTGTCCCTTCTCGGCGCCATCCGTCTCGGGGATCACATCGGTGCCGTAGAGCGCGTCGTACAGGCTACCCCAGCGCGCGTTGGCGGCATTGAGCGCGTAGCGCGCGTTACTCACCGGCACCACCAGCTGCGGCCCGGCCTGGATAGCGATCTCGTCGTCGACGTTGGTCGTCGTCGCCTGCACCTTCGCCGGCGCCTCGATCAGATAGCCGATGTCCTTCAAGAAGTCGCGATAGGCGTCCATGTCCCGCACTGGGCCGGGATGCGCCTTGTGCCACGCATCCAGCTCGACTTGCAGACGTTCGCGTTCGGCCAGCAGCTCTCGATTGGTGGGTGCAAGATCGTGAACCAGGGCGTCGAACCCGGCCCAGAAGGCTTCGGAATCGACACCCGTGCCGGGCAAGGCTTCGTCGTTGATGAAACGATCGAGCTGGCTGGCCACCTGCAAACGATGGCGTGTAATGCGGTCTGTCATGGGGCTCTCCTCAAGTCTCGCCTCAAACGTGGAAAATAATTCCACAAATTAGACGTAAATGCTCGCGCTGTCATCTCCACCATTGGTCTGAGCGTCGTTGTCCGGCATCGAAGAACGCCATGTACCTGCCGACGCATGGCGGGCGAGACCCGAAAAAAGGGCCTGGCGATCACTTCCCGGTAGCCTCGGGGACCGCGCGGGCGCTAGCATGGAACGCACTAGGAGAACTGAATGACCGACTTTACCCCGTTGAAGCGACTAGGTCCGCTGACGCCAATGGCACGTCCCGTGTCAGCGACGATGAGCGCCTATCTCGAGCACTACCGCCTGGCCTCGCTACTGACCGAGAACACCGATCTGCATGCCGGCTTCTTCGAGGCCCGGGGATTTCGGTTGTGGGCCCAAGTATGGAACCCGCCCAGCCCGCAAGGCACGGCCTTCGTCGTGCATGGCTACTTCGATCACCTGGGACTCTACCGCCATCTGCTCGAACTGCTGTTGGCGCGTGGCTGGCGCGTGGTGATGTGGGATCTTCCGGGGCATGGGCTTTCCAGTGGCGCACGCGCTTCCATCGACGACTTCGACGACTATGTCGGCTGCCTGAACGCGCTGACCGAGGAGGTCACACGTCTCGATCTGGCCGATGGCCCCTGGGTCGGCATCGGCCAAAGTACCGGCGCGTCGATTCTCGCCACCGACGCCCTGACCCACGGCCATCAGACACGCTGGGATGGCCTGGCGCTTCTGGCGCCACTGGTGCGTCCCTGGGGCTGGCAGCAATCCAGCTGGCTGCATCGCGTGGTCAGCCCCTTCGTGCGCTCGGTGCCGCGCCGATTCCGCGCCAACACCACCGATCTTGGCTTCGCCGATTTCCTGCGCCGCGGCGACCCCTTGCAGCCTGACCGCTTGGCCTTGACCTGGGTCACCGCCATGCGCAACTGGATTCCCCTGTTGCTCTCCATGCCGTCCAGCGAATTGCCGGTCTTGATCCTCCAGGGCGAACAAGACTTCACCGTAGACTGGCAGTGGAACCTGGCAACGCTGACGGGCAAATTTCCCAATGCCGATGTCCACCGTCACCCGGAGGCGCAGCATCACCTGGTCAATGAGGCCAAGCCGATTCGTACCCCTCTCTTCTATGAACTCGAAGGGTTCCTGGCGGGTTACGAGCGCCAGCTCGAGACGCATGATGCGCTACCCAGCGCCGCCGCTTGCCCGCAGGAAAAGCCATGAAGCCTACTCGCGTCGCTGGTGTCATCGCGCTATGCCTGCTGCTGGCAGGATGCGCTGGACTTGGCGACGCACCACCCGACGACATGCGTCAGGCGGTGTATGGCATGAGCAATCAGGCCGCCGAGGCACTGCTCGAATCGCCGCCATGGTCGGGTGACACACAGGATATGGTGGTGATGCTGGCACCGCCGACAGTCTCTCCCGCACTGGGCATCACATCGGGACGGCTCACCGAAACTCTGGGGCGCGCCCTGCTAGCACAGGAAGATGGCCCTCAGGTCCTCGATTGGACGCCGGGCATCCTGGCCGACGACGCACCGGACAACCACTGGGTGCTCGAGAGCGAGCTCGCAGGCAACGGCGTACTGCGGCTCTCCGATCGGGAGTTGCGTCCCTATCAGTGGGAAATCACTCTACGCCGCCCCGGCCAGGAGGCTCCCAGCTGGCGCGCCACGCTCTCCGGGGCACTGGACGCCAGCGCGCTGTAAACCAAGGCGTGTCACGTTGTGCCCAGCGCGTCTCGGTCGCACAATGAGCCTTTTGCGTTTCAGGAGTCTCGCATGTCGCGTCACGCTCGCCACCTCGATCGTTGCGGTCCGCACAATCCGTTCCCCGGTCTCAAGGCGCTGGAACGCAAGCGGGGCCGTGAGGTGCCGCATCGCCTGGGCTCCAACGAAGGACTGGACATGCCCCATCAGGCGCTCAAGGCGCGTTTCGGCGATGAGGTCGCTACGCTGGCCCGCGCCTACGGCGATGCCGAGGCCATGGACGTGCGCCAACGCCTGAACGCCCAGCTCGGCACGCCGCTGGAGGCGCTGGTCATCGACGCCGGTGCCGACAGCCTGATGGCACTTGCTCTGCGTACGCTGTGCGACCCCGGCAGCACGGTGATCGCCAGCGCGGGCACTTATCCCACGTTCAGTTACTTCGCCGAAGGCCAGGGCTGCCATCTGGTCGAGGTCGACTATCACGACGCCCCCGGCGTGCTGGCGCCGGACCTCAACGCTCTGGCCGCCCGCGCGGTACGCAATGACGCCCGCGTGGTGTATCTGGCCAATCCCGACAATCCCAGCGGCCACCTGCACCGTGATGCCGACGTGCTGGCGCTACGCGACGCCCTGCCCGAGGGCTGCACACTGGTGCTCGACGAGGCCTATCACGACTTCCGCGACGATGCCGACGCTCCCGCTGCAGGCGAGGTCTGGCCCGGCGTGGTGCGACTGCGCACCTTTTCCAAGGCACATGGCCTGGCGGGGCTGCGGATCGGCTACGCCATCGCCGAACCGGCGCTGATCGAGGTGATGCACAAGGTGCGCATCCATTACGCAGTCTCGTCACTGGCGCTGGCCGCCGCCGAAACCGTGCTCGATCATCCTCAGGAAACCGCACAGCACGTGCGCGACGTGATCGCTCGCCGCGAGGCCCTGGCCGAGCACCTTCGCGCGCGGGGCGCCGACATACCCCCCAGCGCCACCAACTTCATCGCCGTGCGCCTGCCGGAGGCCGAACTCGCCGCCCGGGTGCATCGCGAACTACTCGACGCCGGCACGCTCGTGCATCGTCCCGCGCATTCCGCGCTGGGCCATGTCCTGCGTATCAGCACGCTCGAGGACGCCCTCGCGCCCGGCCGGCTAGCCGCGCTGGAACACGCGCTCGAGGCACAGCACTGATCATGGCACGCAACGCTTGGCTTGCGTCGCTGTGGCACTGGCTCATCGCTGTTGTGCTGGCACTGCTGATCGTCGCCAGCAGCGGCTGGGCGGTGCTGGCGCTGTGGTATCGCCTACCCGGCCCCACCCTGCTGCGTTACGGCGTGGCGGGACTGTGGATCATCGCCGCGCTGGCGTGCTGCCTGGGGCTGTTCCTCAAGGGCTGGCCGGCGCGTGCCCTGCTCGGCTACCTGGCCATGTACCTCGTGCTCGGCATCTGGTGGTGGACGATCCAACCCGCCACCGAGCGCGACTGGGCACCGGACGTCGCGCATATCGTCAGCGGCACGCAGGAAGACGACAACCGAGTCACGCTAGATAACGTGCGCAACTTCCAATGGCGCACGCCGCAGGATTTCGATGAGCGCTGGGAAACCCGCCACTACGATCTGGACCAGCTGCGCTCGGTCGATTTGCTGGTGTCTTACTGGATGGGGCCGGCCATCGCCCATACGCTGGTCAGCTTCGGCTTCGAGGACGGGCGCTACCTGACGTTCTCGGTGGAAATCCGCAAGGAGCGCGGCGAAGCCTTCTCCACCCTGGGCGGCTTCTTCAAGGAATACGAAGTCAGCATCATCGCCGCCGACGAGCGCGATATCGTGCGCGTGCGCACCAATGTGCGCGGCGAAGACGTCTATCTGTATCGCGTGCAGATGCCCAAGCCGGTCATGCAAGACCTGTTTCGCGCCTACCTCGACGAGGCCCATGAGCTGCAACGCGAGCCGCGCTACTACAACACGCTGACCTCCAACTGCACCACGCTGGTCTACGCCATGATGAAACGCATCGTCCCCGGCCTGCCCTTCGACTACCGCCTGCTGCTATCCGGCTACCTGCCCGAATACGTGCACAGCGTCGGCGCGTTGGCCCCCGGCGCTCCCTTCGACGCGCTCAAGGCCCAGGGCCACATCAACGACCGCGCCCGACAAGCAGGCGACGCCGACGACTTCTCCGCGCGCATCCGCGAGAGCATCCCCGGTGCCGATGCACCTTCCTACAGCGCGGACGACTAAACACCGCCATTGCCGCCGATCAGCCGGTCCAGTTGCCGATGGCTTCCATCAGTTGCGGCTGGCGTAGTATTAGATAATGGCCGGCAACCCCTTGTCGGCGATGACGTTGAGCAGCTTGAGCGCCGGGCCAGCTGGGCGGGTTTCACCTTGCTCCCATTTGCGCACAGTCGATGCCGTAGTATGCAGGTGGTGTGCGAACACCGGCTGGCTGAAGTGCAGCGTTTCACGTAGACGCTTGATGTCGTCAGCACTGAACTCGCGCACTGGCGGCGGGCAGGTCGCGTCGAACTCGCGCATCGTCACCTTGCTGATCGCGCCAGCTTCGTGCAATGCGGCTAAGTCACCGCGCAGGGATTCAATGAGTTTGCTCGTCACAACACACCTCCAGTAAAACGCCAGCCTGCAACGCCTTCACCAAGTCCTTAGCCGCTAGCTCCAGAAATACCTTGCCGGCATATTGCAGCGCTTTCTTATCATCCTGCGTAATATTCGCCTTGTCGCTTTTCGAGCGACCCATGCAGGTATACCCGTAACGGGCATATTTATCCACCCCTTGCACGCGGCCGCACGCCAGCCTCTAAACACTCCCATTGCCGCCGATCAGTCGGTCCAGTTGCCGATAGCCGATGGCTTCCATCAGTTGCGGCTGGCGGGGACGGGGTTCCTCGGCGAGGTCGGCGAGGGTCAGGGCGACGCGCAGCACGCGGTGGTAGGCGCGGGCGGAGAGGTTGAGGCGGTTGAGCACGTCGGCCAGCCAGGTGCGTTCCTGGCCATCCAGCGCGCAGAGATCCTCCAGCGTGCTGCTGGGTAAGTAAGCGTTGAGCGCGCCGCGCTGGGCCTGGCGCTGGCGGGCGGCGAGCACACGCTGACGGACGACCTCGGAGCTTTCGCCGCTGCGTTGTTCGGTGAGTTGCGCGGCAGGCAACGCGGGAACTTCTACCTGCAGGTCGATACGGTCGAGCAGCGGGCCCGAGATGCGTGCCTGGTAGCGTTGCACCTGGGCCGGTGTGCACACACAGGCTTTGCGCGGGTCGCCGAGATGGCCGCACGGACACGGATTCATGGCCGCGACGAGTTGAAAGCGAGCAGGAAAGCAGCTCTGCATCAACGCTCGCGAGACGACGATCTGACCCGATTCCAGCGGTTCGCGTAGCACCTCCAGTACACGCCGATCGAACTCCGGCAGTTCATCCAGAAACAGCACCCCGTGATGCGCCAGGGAAATCTCTCCCGGACGCGGCTTGCCGCCACCCCCCACCAACGCCACGCCACTGGCGGTGTGGTGCGGGGTACGAAACGGGCGCTGCCCCCAGCGTTCGAGGATTGGCAGGCCGCATACCGACCGCACAGCGGCCACTTCCAGCGCTTCGTCGTCGCCGAGCGGTGGCAGAATCCCCGGCAATCGACTGGCGAGCATGGTCTTGCCGGTTCCCGGAGGCCCAGCGAAAAGGAGATTGTGACCACCGCTGGCGGCGACTTCCAACGCCCGCCGGGCCTGCTGCTGGCCACGCACTTCGGCGAGGTCGGGCTCGGCCAAGCGCGGTGCAGGCCGCTCACCAAGTTGGTGCGGCGTAATCGGCGATTGTTTGAGCAAGTGCGCGACGACCTGCGGCAGATCGGCGGCAGGGAGGACGTCCAGATCACCCGCCAACGCCGCTTCATCGGCGTTGCTCTCGGGCAGGAGCAGGGCACGCCCGGCACGACGCGCTTCCAGGGCCGCCGGCAAGACCCCGCGCACGGGGCGCAGCTTGCCATCCAGTGCCAACTCGCCCAAGCACTCAAGCCCCGCCACGGCTTCGCCGGGAATCTGCCCCGAGGCCACCAGGATGCCCAGCGCAATGGGCAGATCGAAACGTCCGCCCTCCTTGGGGAGATCCGCCGGGGCGAGATTGAGCGTGATGCGTCGCGTGGGGAAATCAAAACCAGCGTTGATCAGAGCACTGCGCACCCGCTCGCGACTTTCTTTGACCGCCGCCTCCGGCAGGCCGACGATCGCCAGCCCCGGCAAGCCGTTGGTGAGATGCACTTCGACCAGTACTTCCGGCGCCTCCAGCCCCAAGCCGGCACGCGTATTGATGATGGCAAGCGCCATGCAGCCTCCTGATCACATCAAAATATGCGTATACACTAATTGATTGGCTGAAGTAACGCACGTGATGCGGAAGACACCATCAAGGGGCACCGGTAAGCAAGAGACAAAGGCGCGATGCCACCTCGGCCAGCCGAGGCGGCATCCGTTGGTGAGGGGCGATCAGCTCTTGCGGGAGGTATCGGATGCATCCGACTCATCGGCGTCGCCCTTGGCGTCGTCACCGGTTGCCGGCTCGGCGCCTTCGGCGGCGGCCACCGGAGCACTCTGGCCCACCTCCAGCGCCGCTTCCAATGCCGCGACCTGGGCCTCGAGCGATTCGACACGCGAGCGCGTGCGCTGCAGCACTTCCATCAGGATGTCGAAGTCTTCACGCGAGACCAGTTCCATGCGATCGAAGGCGCCGCGCATCACCCCCTGAACGCTGCGCTGGATATCTTCCGGCGCGTGCGAGGCGTCCTGGAGCCGGTCGCCGACTTGCTGTGCGAGACGTGAGAAGAGGTCTTGTGTCGCCATGAGTGTTCCCTCGGATTGAACGTTTCCATCTCGGCACAGCATACGCAAGGCCGGCGAAATACGCATGCGCCATATTGGTGCAGACCCGTCAGCGCCACGCACCAAAATCTTACGAGGAGCGATCCATGTTTGGGCACCACACGCGGCGACGCTTCCACACCTTTTCGTAACCGACTGTTTTTAATGGCACATAGCCAATATGGCATGGCTTCTGCGTATGTCCCTAGAGGCGCAAGCCGACAACGGGAGAACTGGCATGAAGCTCATTACCGCCATCATAAAACCCTTCAAGCTGGACGATGTCCGCGAGGCGCTGGCCGACAACGGCGTCCAGGGAATCACCGTCACGGAAGTGAAGGGTTTTGGGCGCCAAAAGGGTCACACCGAACTCTACCGCGGCGCCGAATACGTCGTGGACTTCCTTCCCAAGGTAAAAATAGAAATCGCTGTGGAGGAAGACCGACTGGAAAGCGTGCTGGAGGCGATCAGCAATGCCGCGAACAGCGGCAAGATCGGCGACGGCAAACTATTCGTCACGCCGCTCGAAGACGTCATTCGTATCCGTACCGGTGAACGCGGAGCCGACGCCGTTTAAGGCAAGGGCTGAAGGGAGACACAATAAATGACTGAAGATATTACGCAGCTATCGTACGCGCTCGACACCTTCTACTTTCTGATCTGCGCCGTGCTGGTCATGTGGATGGCCGCTGGCTTCGCCATGCTCGAGGCGGGTCTGGTCCGCGCCAAGAACACGGCGGAAATTCTGACCAAGAACGTGGCGTTGTTCGCTATCTCTTGCACCATGTATCTGCTGTTCAGCTACCACTTGATGTATTCCAGTGGCGCTGGCGGCTTCCTGCCGAGTCTGGGTTTCCTGTTGGGCGGCGAGAACACCGTCGATCAGGTGATGGGCAGCAACGGCGATATCTATTATTCCAATCGTGCCGACTTCTTCTTCCAGGTGGTGTTCGTGGCGACTGCGATGTCGATCGTCTCGGGCGCCGTGGCGGAACGCATGAAGCTCTGGGCGTTCCTGGCCTTCGCCGTGGTGATGACCGCGATCATCTACCCGACGTCCGGCTACTGGACCTGGGGCGGCGGCTGGCTCGCCGAGCTGGGTTACTCCGACTATGCCGGTTCGGGCATCGTCCACATGGCAGGTGCGGCCGCAGCCTTGGCCGGGGTATTGGTACTTGGCCCGCGTAAAGGCAAATACGGCAAGAACGGCTCGATTTACGCCATTCCCGGGTCGAATCTGCCGCTGGCAACGCTGGGTACCTTCATCCTGTGGATGGGCTGGTTCGGGTTCAACGGTGGCTCCGAGCTGATGGTTTCCAACATCGATTCCGCCAACAACATGGCGCAGGTGCTGGTCAACACCAACGCTGCCGCCGCAGGCGGGGTGATCGCCGCGCTGATTCTTGCCAAGATCTGGTTCCGCAAGGCGGACCTGACCATGGCGCTTAACGGGGCCATCGCTGGCTTGGTGGCAATCACCGCCGATCCGCTGTCACCCACCGGCTTGGGTGCGATGCTCATCGGTGCCGTCGGTGGGTTGTTGGTCGTGGCCTCCATCGTGGTGCTGGATAAGCTCAAGATCGACGATCCGGTGGGGGCTATCTCCGCACACGGTGTGGCCGGTTTGTGGGGTGTTCTAGTCGTGCCCCTCACCAATGCCAGCGCTTCCTTCGGCGCGCAGATCATCGGCGCCCTCGCCATCTTCCTGTGGTGCTTCATCGCCAGCCTGATTGTGTGGCTGATCATCAAGGCCGTGATGGGCGTGCGAGTCAGTGAAGAAGAAGAGTATGAAGGGGTCGACCTGGCCGAATGTGGCCTGGAAGCCTACCCCGAGTTTTCCGCCAGCAAGAAGTAAGCCTTGCTGGCGTACCGAGTGAGCTGGCGTGCTCCCCTAGCCCCCTTCGGGGGGCTTTTTTTAATCCCGCGACCAGCGGTGTATGCTTGAAAGCATGATCGTTGGGCATAATCGAGGGTGGTATGCGCCACCCGCATATACGATGCGAGGAGAAAGACGATGAAACTGGTGACCGCCATCATCAAGCCGTTCAAGCTCGACGACGTTCGTGAGTCGTTGTCCGAGATCGGCGTGCAGGGGATTACCGTCACGGAAGTGAAGGGCTTCGGCCGTCAGAAAGGGCATACCGAGCTGTATCGCGGGGCCGAATACGTGGTCGACTTCCTGCCCAAGGTCAAGCTTGAGGTCGCCGTCGACGACGACATGATCGAGAAGGTGATCGATGCCATCACCCAGGTGGCCAATACCGGCAAGATCGGCGACGGCAAGATCTTCGTCTCGCCGCTCGAGCAGGTCATCCGTATCCGTACCGGCGAGACCGGCAAGGACGCGGTGTAAGTGCACTCAGCCAGCCGGCTGAAGCGATACTGATTCGCCCCATGCCCCTGCATGCCAGGGGCATTGTTGTGTCCAGGGTAGGAGCGTTATGTGTGAGCGCCAGGCAGCATCGCGGGCGCCTGCGTCGCGCCCATCGCCGAGGCGAGTTCGCTCGCCGTCATGCCACGGCTGTCGGTGGCATGGGGGTCGGCACCTTGCGCCAGCAGGAAGTCGACGACCTCGGCGTTGTCGAACATCGCCGCGAACATCAAGGCCGTCTTGTCGTCGGGCGAGCGGGCGTTGACCGAGGCGCCATGCGCGACCAGCAACTCGGCCATGGCCAGATCACCCTTGAAGGCCGCGCCGGAAAGCGGATGATGACCGTTGTCGTTGTACATCTCGGGATCGGCGCCCTGCTCGAGCAGCAGCCGCGTGGCATCAAGATATCCATGGTAGCTGGCCAGCATCAGCAAACTGTCGCCCTTGTCGTTGCACATGTTGGGCGGCAAGCCCTGGGCCAGCCAGCCGCGCAGCTTCTCCGTCTCGCCGTTGCGCGCGCTATTGAAGATCTCTGCGGCCAGACGAATCGTGGCCTCATCCAACTCGGCGTTGCCGGTATCGTGATCGTCCGACATCGTGTCGTGCTCCTTGTTGTGGCCCCTTGTCGCATCTAACAGCGAGCGTAGCATGTCGTTTCACGCGACGCGTCACTCTTCAAGAGCCCCTGAGTCCCATGCTGGATATCAAGTATTACGTATTGATCGACGCCATTGCCACCCACGGTACGGTGCACGATGCCGCCGCTGCCATCGGCATCACCCAGCCTGCGGCGACGCATCGCATTCGTGAAATGGAACGCCGCCTGGGTGTCGCCCTTTTCCACCGCGAAGGGCGCCGGCTGACGCTTTCTGCTTCGGGCGAGCGTCTACTCGAAACCGCCCACGATGTGCTGCCCCGACTGCGCAGCGCCGAGCTGGAAGCGTGGCAACTGGCACGTCGGGCCGAGCCCGCTTTGCGCCTGGGCATTGGCCCTTACGACACCTTCTCGCGGGCGATTCCACATCTCTATGACCAACATGCGCGCGACATCGATCTGGTACGCCTGCCCATGGCGGACATGACCACGGCACTACTCGCCAGTCGCGTCGACATGATCTGCATGATCGAGGTGCCCTCGCAGCGCGGCATCGCTCACCAGCTGTTGTTCGAGGAACCACTGGTGGCGGTGTTGCCGCCCGAGCATCCGTATGCAGAAAGCGACGCGGTACCCGCCGAGGTCTTCGATCAGGGGCGGCATTTCACCTACAGCATCACCCCCGAATCCGGCCATGAATTCGAGCATTTCTTCCAGCCGGCCGGTGTCTACCCCTCACACATGGTGCAGATCGAGTCGGTGGCCTTGATCCTGGAACTGGTCGCCGCCGGCAAGGGCGTGAGCATTCTTTCGCGCTGGGCCGCGCGCGACGCCCACCAGGCAGGGCGCGTCGTCATGCGTCCCCTGGCCGGCGAGCTGCCGCGCATCCCCTGGTATCTGGCTTATGCGCAGACACCTCACGTCACCGCCGCTGCGGAGTCGATGGCGGCCACGTTGCGTCATCTCTACTGCGCCGACGACTGAGACAAGACGCTATCCGCCACGGCGCACGCGACCGATAAGAATCTCGTCGCAGATGGCCGGACATTCTCATTAGTTTCACGCCCTCCCACCTTTTACTGTAACGCCACTCCTTATCAACGACGCCCGATCAAGGGCTTCCGCTCAACGACCGCACAGGAGGGCGATCTCATGTCACAGGCCACGCTCGCAACTCAAACCACCGCACAGGACGTCACCGCCAAGCATCATCCCCTGGCGCGTTTCATCGATCTCGAACGCTACCCGATCCTGCAGCGCGATAGCGACGCCTACCGGGCGGCGGTCGAGGGTGTCCGCCAACAGTTGCGCACCGACGGCTGCGCCCTGCTATCGAGCTTCATTCGCGAGGACCTCATCGAACCGCTGCGCGAGGAAAGCGAGGCCCTGGCACCGCAGGCGTTCTACTCGGACAACAACGTCAATCCCTACGTCACCCCGGACGATCCGTCGCTGCCCGAGGATCACCCCGCTCGCTTCTTCCAGCACTACACCAACGGCTTCGTGGCGCGCGATCTAATCCCCGAGGATGCCATCGTCCAGCAGCTTTACCGCGATCCGGATTTTCAGCGCTTTGTCGCCGACTGCCTCGAAGAGCCGGTGATCTACGAGTTCGCCGACCCCATCGCGGGGCTGGTGATCAACGTGATGCCCGACGACACCGAGCTGCCCTGGCACTTCGATACCAACGAATTCATCGTCAGCCTGATGACGCGGCGCCCCAATGAAGGCGGCGAATTCCAGTACGCGCCCAGCATCCGCCGTCCCGGCGAGGAAAACTTCACGGCCGTGCAGCGCGTACTCGAGGGCGATCACACCGACGTCGAATCGCTGACGCTCAACACCGGCGACCTGCAGCTCTTCAAGGGGCGCTACTCCATGCACCGCGTCGCCGCCGCCAAGGGCCAGCGCCTGTGCACGCTACTCGGCTACGCCAAGACGCCCGACATGATGGGCAGCCTGGAGCACACCCGGCGCATCTACGGCCGCGTCACCCAGCAGCACATCGATGCCGACAATCAGCGCCGTCACGACGCGCTCATGGGCTAGGTTCCGCTGAAAAGCATCAGCACGACCCTCATTTCTCCACTTCACAAAAGGATGCCTTGCCATGGGCGATATCGTGTCACTCGCCGGATCCGTCCCCACGGGCGGCCCCTATGTCGGCGGGAGCTTCCGCCAGGCCACGCTCGACGCCGCGCTGCTCTCGCGCGTCGAGCGCTACCGGCTGCAACGCCTGCGTGAGCAGATGAAGCATCACGAATTGGATGCGGTAATCCTGTTCGACCCCATCAACATTCGCTATGCCTGCGGCGTGCGTAACATGCAGGTTTACTCACAGCGTAACCCCGCGCGCTATCTCTACGTCGCGGCGGACGGCCCGGTGGTGCTTTTCGAGTTCAGCGCCTGCCTGCACTTGGCGGCCAACGCCGAGCTGCTCGACGAGGTGCATCCCGCCCGCGCAGTGATGCCGCAATACAGCGGCCCACGCTGCGCGGCGCATACTCAGGCCTTCGTCGATGACATCCGCGAGCTATTCGAGCGTTCGCATACCCAGGGCCAACGCCTGGGCATCGAATCCGCGCCCACCGGTGCCATCGAGGCGCTGGGCCAGGCCGGCTTCCAGTTGACCGATGCCGCCACCGTGGTCGAGGGCGCCAAGTCGATCAAGAGTCTCGACGAGCTGGCGCTCATCCACCGCTCGGTGACCCTGACCGAAACCGCCATGACGCGCATGGAAGCCGCCATTCGCCCCGGTATGAACGAAAACGAGCTGTGGTCGATCTTCAACCAGCACGTGCTGGCCACCGGCGGTGAATACGCCGAAACGCGGCTTCTGAGCTCCGGCGCACGCACCAATCCGTGGTTTCAGGAATGCTCGGACAAGGTCATCGCCCCGGGTGAGCTGGTGGCCTTCGATACCGACATCGTGGGATGCTTCGGCTACTACACGGATTTCTCGCGGACGTTCCACGTGCCCGGCGCGGGCGCGCCCAGCACCGAGCAGAAGGCGCTGTATCGTATGGCCGCTGACCAGCTCGAGCGCAACATCGCCCTGCTGCGTCCCGGCATGAGCTTCCGCGACTACTCGCAACAAGCCTGGCCGATACCCGACGGCTATCGCGAGAACCGCTACCTGGACATCGTCCACGGCTGCGGCATGACCGGCGAATGGCCGCTGATCGCCCACGATATGGATTGGGACGACGTCGGCTACGACGGCGCCATCGAGCCCGGCATGACGCTCTGCGTCGAGGCCTATATCGGCCACCGCGACGGCACCGAGGGCGTCAAGCTGGAAGAGCAGGTGCTGATCACCGAAGATGGCATCGAACGCCTCTCGACCTACGGCTATTCCGACACGCTGATGGCAGAATGACGTCGTAGCGCATCACGCTTTCTCATCCCTTCGATTCACGAACACAAAAGGACGCCTATGAAACCGTTGACTCCCCTTTTCCTCGCCTGCGGCCTGGCCGGCCTCTCGATGACCGCCTCGGCCAACGACACGCTGACCATCGGCACCAACAACTGGTCGGAAAACATCGCCGTATCACACATGTGGCAGCAACTGCTCGAAGAACAAGGCTATGACGTCGAGCTGACGACCACCGGCAAGAGCGTGCTCTTCAGTGGGCTCGCAAACGGCGATCTGGATATCTCGCTGGAAGTCTGGCTCCCGCATGGCGATGCTCAGTACATCGAGCCCTACAAGGACAAGATCGACGTTCACGACGCCTGGTTCGACGGCGCCCAGGACGAACTGGTGGTGCCCGCTTACATGGAGGACATCGACACCATCAGCGACCTCAAGGACAACGCCGAGCGCTTCAACTACCAGAATGAACCGACCATCATCGGCATCGAATCGGGCTCGGCCATCTCCGGCGAGACCGAAAACGCCATCGAGAGTTACGACCTGCCGTTTCGTCAGTTGAACAGTTCCGGGCCCGCCATGCTCGCGGCTCTCGAGGAAGCCTATGCCAACGAAGAGCCCATCGCCGTCACGCTCTGGCAGCCGCACTGGGCCTACGCGCAGTACGACCTCAAAGCGCTGAAAGACCCCAAGAAGAGCTATGGCGGCGGTGACGACATCATGTGGATGTCGCCCAAAGGCTTTGGCGAGGAACATCCCCAGGTCACCGAGATGCTCGACACCTGGCACATGAGCCACACCCAACTGGCCGATCTCATGCTGACCATCGAGAATGTCGGCGACCCCACGCAAGGCGCCAAGCAGTGGATCGAGGAACATCGCGATCTCATCGACGGCTGGCTCGCCAAGGACTAATCCCACCCCGGGCCGGTCGTCAGGACCGGCCCACCCCCAAGCCTTGCCTATTTTCCCTCCGCTCTCGCTGACGCGACCCGCAAGCCCTCGGCAATCGAATTTGCTATCGTGAGCGCAACGCGCGCCTCGGCGCGTCACCGTTCGCCGCCTGAGTCGCCACCGCCACGGGGGAGAGATGCGTCTACATTATGCCGGGGCGTCGCCCGAGCCCATCGGCTTTCTGCTGTTGCCGCGTTTCTCGATGATGGCGTTCTTCTCTGCCATCGAGCCACTGCGCATCGCCAACCGCATCGCCGGGGAGCGGCTGTTCACTTGGCGCGTAATCGGCCTGGACGGCGCCTCGGTCACCGCCAGTAACGACATGACGCTGCTCGCCGACGACACCCTCGCCTCGGCGCCAGCCCTGCCCAGCATCGCCATCTGTGCCAGCTTCGAGCCCGAAGAGCGTCTCACCCGCCACTTGCTGCATTGGCTGCATCAGCGCCATCAAAGCGACTGCGTGCTGGGCGGCATCGACACCGGCAGCCTGATCCTCGCCCGCGCCGGCCTGCTCGAGGGGCAGCGTGTCACCTTGCACTGGGAAAGCCTGCCGGCGTTTCGCGAGCGCTTTCCCGAAGTCGACGCCGTCGAGTCGCTGTTCGAAGTCGGCCCGCGCGGTTTCTCCTGCGCCGGTGGCACTGCCGCAATGGACATGACACTGGACCTGATCGCCCGCCGCCAGGGCGATGCGCTGGCCGCTGACGTTTCCGAGCAGTTGATTCACGCCCGTATGCGGCCCCGCCACGACCTCCAGCGGCGCGATCTGACCCAGCGCCTGGGCACCCACAAGCACAGCGTGATCGAAGCCGTCGCCTTGATGGAGCGTCACCTCGAGACACCGCTGACACTCATCCAACTCGCCGCACGCATCGGCATCTCGCTGCGCCAGCTACAGCGGCTCTTCGAACAGGAACTCGACGAGCGGCCCCGCGATCATTATCTGCGCCTGCGCCTGGAACACGCCCGCCAGCTATTGCGGGAAACCGACCGCGACATCCTCAGCATCGGCCTGGCCAGCGGCTTCACCTCGGCCTCCAGCTTCTCGCGGGCCTATAAGCAGCATTTCGGTACCAGCCCGCGTCAGGCACGCCATCCGCACCCAGACGACGCAACATGACGACTGGCGGCAAGAAGCCGTCGCTTGGGGTGTAAATACGGACGACGCATCAGGCCATGCTAGGGCTATCTTTCGCCACCAAGGATGCCGTCATGCCGAACAGCACGCCCGCCACCACGTCTGCCAATATGCCCAGCGACGCGCTCCCCGCGACGCCGGATTACGACGCCTGGCCGATCGAGGTCGCCATCGCCGAGGTGCGCCCGACCCCGCGCCAGGTGGAAGTGCGCTGGGAGGACGGCCGCATCAGCCAGTACCACAGCATCTGGCTGCGTGAGAACGCCGCCGATGCGAGCACCGTCAACCCGGATACCCGCGAGCGCATCCTCGATCTTTCACGCCTCGAAGACTGGCCCACCGTCGCCGAGACGTCTCTCGATAATGCGGGCGCGCTGGTGGTCGTCTTCGCGCCGGAGCAACGCCGCTTGCGCTTTCACCCTGGCTGGCTGCGCGCGCATGACTATACCCACCTGGCGGAACTCGACGCCCCGCTGCCTCCCGCAACACTGTGGAAAGGCAGCGAGCGCGACGCGCCCACGACCCTCGATGCGCACGGCTGGCTCGATACCGACGCCGATCCCCAGGCGTTGGACACCTGCCTCGAACAAGCGCTGGAAGCCGTCATCGGCGAAGGCCTGGTGCGGCTACGCAACCTGCCCACCGAACCCGGAAGTCTCGACGCCATCGCCCGTCGCATCGGACCGCCGCGCGCCACGAACTTCGGCACGCTGTTCGACGTGCGCGCCAAGCCGGATCCCGACTCCAATGCCTACACCTCGATCGCCCTGCCGCCACACGTCGATCTGCCCACCCGCGAATATCAGCCCGGCCTGCAGTTGCTGCACTGCCTGGAGAACGACACCGTCGGCGGCGATGCGGTGATGATGGACGGTTTCGCCGTCGCCGAGGCCCTGCGCGAGCGCCACCCCGAGCACTTCGCGACGCTCGTCCGCGTGCACTGGTGCTACGCCAACACCGCCCGGACCACCGATCATGTGTGGTACGCACCGATGATCAAGCTCGATGACAACGGCGATTTCGACGAAGTCCGCATCGCCGACTTCCTGCGCGGCCCCTTGATGGCGCCATTCGAGGACGTGGAGCCCGCCTACGCCGCCTTGATGGCCCTGCAGCACCTGCTGCGCGAGCCCGAATTCGCGCTGCGTTTCACCTACACACCCGGCGATTTGGTGATCTTCGACAACCGCCGCCTGCTGCACGCCCGTGACGCCTTCGATGTCGGCCAGGGCGGCCGGCGTTGGCTGCAAGGCTGCTATCTCGAGCGTGACGAAGCCCGCTCGCGGCTACGCATGCTACGCCGTGCCCACCGCCAACAACGCGTCGAGGCACTCAGCCAAGGCTGATTCAGCCTCGTGGCAACACCTGCCAACACGCAAGAACCCGCCCATGGCAGACCATGGGCGGGTTCTTTCAGCGAGGGAGAACGTAATGGAGCGCCTTGACGTTTAATTCAACGTCAGCGGCGGACGATCCCGATACGCCTTCCTGCAGCGCTCGGCCACTCGGCGCCGGCGGACGGTAATGTCTCGATAACCGCCGCCACCGGTTCGGGGAACGGTCCGGGCCTGCCGCTAGCGACATCGATGCCCATCAGCATCTGCTCGCTGGTCGCCAGCGAGTCGCCGTCGGCGTTGCGCAGGGTGAAGAAGACGTGCAACCGCTTGGCATCATTATCGAGCAGCGTCAGGTCGACCGCCAGCGCCTCGCCGCGATGCGCTTGTTGGCGGTAGCAGAGGTGGGTTTCCAGGGTATAGAGCGTGTAGCCATGCGCGGCGCGCCCCGCCACATCGAGGCCGATTCGCGCCATCAACGCCTCGACGGCCAGCGAGAACACGCGCGCGTACTCGGCATCGTTCATATGGCCGTTGTAGTCGACCCAGGTGTCGGCCACCCGGGTTTGAAAAAGTGGGTCGAACAGTGGACTGGCTGGCGTCTGGCTCATCAGATGCGTCCCTCGAGTCCTTCGGCTTCGGGCCAGTACTTGCGCGTCAACGCCAGCAGCTCGGTGAGGAATTCATCACGTCGTGTCTCCAGCTCGGCGACGCTGCGCCCGGCGGCCTGATGCTCGCAACCGTCGGCGACCTTCTCGATCAGCTCGTCGGTCAACTCCGGCGCTTCGAGCTTGGTCCACGGCAGCTTCAGCGCCGGCCCGAACTGGTGCAGCATGTGGCGCATGCCGCCCTCGCCGCCAGCCAGGTGGAAGGTCAGGAAGGTGCCCATCAGCGACCAGCGCAAACCGCAGCCATAGACCACGGCGGCATCGATCTCCTCGGTGGTGGCGACGCCGTCGTTGACCAGATGCAGCGCCTCGCGCCACAGCGCTTCCATCAAACGGTCGGCGACGTGCCCTTCGATCTCGCGGCGCACCACCAGCGGCCGCATGCCCAGCGCGGCGTACTGCGCCCGGGCGCGCTGGGTGACAACCGGCGCAGTATGTTCACCGCCCACCAGCTCAACCAACGGCAGCAGGTACACCGGATTGAACGGGTGCGCGACGATGACGCGACCGGGGTCGCGCGTGCAGGCCGTCTGCAGCTCACTGGGCTTGATGCCGGAGGTCGAGGAGCCGATGACCACGCCCGCGGGGGCATGCGCATCCAGTTCCGCCAGGACGCTATGCTTGATCTCGAGGCGCTCGGGCACGTTCTCCTGGATCAGCTCAGCACCCTCGACGGCTTCGGCGGGCGAGGCCGCGAAACGCAGCTTGGCCGGGTCCGCCGTGTCGGCGAGCCCCATCGTCGCCACTGAGTCCCAGACCCGCGCGACGAACGCGCGCGTCGTCGCCTCGGCGCCGGGGGCAGGGTCGAAGGCGACGACCTCGCAGCCCGCCGCCAACGCCCGCACGATCCAACCATTGCCGATCACGCCAGTACCGATAACGGCCACACGTGCCGGCGCGACGTTTTGTTCCGCCGAGCTTTGTTCAGCAGTCTGTTGAGACATCACGCTCTCCTTGTCGCTCACGGTTGACGCAGATGGAGCGTCTGGCGGGTTTCGGCCGGCGTCTGGACGCGCCCGCCCAGGTTTTCGGCAATCGTGGCGGCACGCTCCACCAACTGCGCGTTGGTGGCGAACACGCCCCGACTGAGATAGAGGTTGTCCTCGAGCCCCACGCGTACGTGGCCGCCGAGCAGCATCGACTGCGCGACCATCGGCATCTCGCTGCGGCCGATGCCGAACGCTGACCAATGGGCGTCGGCGGGCAGCTTGTTGCGCATCGCCAGCATGGTTTCGGTATCCGCCTCGGCGCCCCAGGGGATCCCCAGGCAGAGCTGAAACAGCGGGTCGCCTTCGATCAGGCCTTCCTCGATCAACTGCCGCGCGAACCACACATGCCCCAGGTCGAAGCATTCCAGCTCGGGTTTGACGCCGGCGTCCTTGACCAGCCGGGCATGCTCGCGCAGCCAGTCGGCGGTATTGAGATAGACCATGTCGCCGAAGTTGAGGCTACCGCAATCCAGGGTGCAGATTTCCGGCAACAGCTCACCCACCGGGGCGTGGCGCTCCGCCGGCGTCTGTAGGTCGGTGCCCTCCAGGCCATGGATGACGCCATCGCGTACCTCGGGGAAGAGATCGCCCCCGCCCCCGGCGGTGATATTGATGACCGCGTCGACATTCGCCTCGCGGATGCGCCCCACCGCCTCGCGAAAGTACTCGCTGGAATGGCTGACGCCGCCGGTTTCCGGATCGCGTACGTGCAAATGCACGATGCTCGCCCCGGCACGTGAGGCCTCGATGGCGCTATCGGCGATCTGCTTGGGTGTGATGGGGAGGTCGGGATGCTTGTCGGCCGTATCACCGGCGCCGGTGATGGCACAGGTGAGGATGACGTTTCGATTCATGGTGTCTTCCTGAGCGTCTAAATGGCGGCGCGATGCCGTCGAACGCCCTCATTGTCGAAAGTCCGGCAGAAAAGAGATTGGCATGACACGTCATGCGGTTGGCGTTTTACGTCACAGCACCGCCTTTGGCGTGAAAGGCGGTGCCACTCGGTCATTCGATGATATGGAAGCGGTCGAGATGGCGTGTATTGAGCGTCAAGCCCAGACCAGGCGTCGTTTCATCCAGGTCGAGGTAGCCATCGATGGGTTCCGGATCGCCCTCGAACAAGTAATAGAAGAGCTCATTGCCGATCTCGACGTCATGCACCGGGAAGAACTCGGACATCGGCGAGGCGAGCGATGCCATCGTCAGATGGTAGTTGTGCATCTGCCCCGCATGAGGAATCACCGGCACCTCGAACGCTTCCGCCATGGCGTTGATCTTGCGCGCCACGCTGATACCGCCGACGCGATTGGTATCGTACTGAATTACCGATACCGCCTTCTTCTCCAGGAGTTGCCGGAAACCATGCACGGTGAATTCGTGCTCGCCGCCGGAAATCGGCATCGGCGCCATGCGATTGAGCTCGGCGTAACCGTCGATGTCATCGGCGATCACCGGTTCCTCCAGCCAACGCAGCTCAAAGGGTTCCAGTTTCGGCAACATGCGTCGGGCATAATCGAGATTCCAGCCCATGTAGCAGTCGGCCATCAGGTCGATGTCCTCACCGATCACCTCGCGCACCGCCGCCACGCTCTTGAGGTTCTCGCGCATGCCCTTGGGCCCATCCTTGGGCCCGTAACCGAAACGCATCTTCATCGCCGTGAAACCCTGGTCGAGATAGGCTTGCGCTTCGCGCTGCATCGTCTCGCGATCGGTGTGGTAAAGCTTGGAGGCATAGCAGGGGATCTTCTCCTTGGTCCGCCCGCCCAGCAGCTTGAACACCGGCTTGCCGAGGGCTTTGCCCATCACATCCCAGATCGCGATATCGACGCCCGAGATCGCCGCCATGCCGATGCCGCGCCGACCCCACGCCAGCGTCGCGCGATACATGCGCTGCCATAGATATTCGTAGTCGAACGGGTCCTGGCCGATGACCAAGGGCGCGAGGTGCTGATCGATGATCGTCTTGGCGACACGCGGCGCCAAGGCCACGTTACCCAGCCCGACGACGCCTTCATCCGTTTCGACCTCGACCACCGTCCAGCCGTGGAACCGGAAACTGCCCATGGCATCGCCACGGTCCCACAATACGTCCATGGCATTGGTGCAGAAGTGTGGCTGCGGCGGCACCGTTTCGCCTTTCCATTCGAAGACGCGGGCCCTGACTCGTGTGATTTTCATAGCATCTTTCCTCTTCCATGCGGATCGGATGTCGCTCAACCCACGAAGGCATTGGCGATGAACAAGGCGACGAGCGCAGCCGCCCAACCCAGCGTCGTGGGCACCGAGAGCACCAGCAGTTGGTGCTTGGCGGTTCTCACGCCGAGCATGCGGTTGACGACCCAGAAATAGCTATCGTTGAAATAACTGAAGAATAGCCCGCCAAGACACGCCGCCTGAGCCGCCAGCACCAAGTTGACGTCCGGCATGGACGAGAGAATCGGCGCGGAAATCGAAGCCCCGGTGATCATCGACACGGTCCCGCTGCCCTGTACGAAACGCACCAGCGTGGCGATGATAAAGGGAATCAAGAAGGCGGGCATGGCCAGCGACGCAACACTTTCACCGATGTAGTCGCCCGCCCCACTGGCACGCAACACCGCCCCCAGGGCACCCCCGGCGCCGGTCACGAGGAGAATGATGCCGGCGCTTTCGACGCCTTTCTCGAGATGCGAAAGCACCTGATCGCGCGGCATCTTGGGCACGAGCCCATACACCGCCACCAGTACCCCGATGCCCACGGCAATCACCGGATGGCCGACGAACTGGATGATCTGCACCGCCAGAGACGGATCGTCGCTATCGCCCACCATCGCGGTAACCAGCGTATTGAAGAAGATCAAGGCAATCGGCAATGCGATGGGCAGGACCGACTTCAACAACGTGGGCAGCTCTTCCACGGGACGCTGGCCGGCGAGTGGATCTTCTTCGTCTTCATCGCGGCGCAAGGTTTCGGGCACGTCACGTTCGATCATCGCCTCGATACGCGGTCCCATGAACCGAGCGTAAAGCACCATGACGATCAAGGCTGGTATCGTGAAGACGACCCCCCAGGCGATCATCAGACCGACATCGACGCCGAAGATGCCGGCTACCCCGAGCGGCCCCGGTGTCGGGGGTACCGCACTGTGCGTAATGGCCAAGCCCGACGCCAGCGCAATACCCAACGTCAGGATCGAACGTCCGCTATTACGCGCCAGCGCCCTGACCAGCGGATTCAGGATCACGTAGGCGGAGTCGCAGAAAATCGGGATCGACACGATGTACCCGGTCAGCGCCATCGCCCAATCCTCACGTTCCTTGCCGAGCATCTTGAGGATGGAGTAGGCCATTCGCTGGCCGGCACCCGACACTTCGAGGATACGCCCCATCATCACCCCAAAGCCGATGACCAACCCGATGGTCGACAGCGTGCTGCCGAAGCCATCGGTGATCGCCCCGATCACCGCATTGGGGGGCATCCCGCCGATCAACCCGGCGATCGAAGCGGCGATGATGAGCGCCAGCAAGGCGTGCACGCGGGTTTTCAATACCAGCGCGATCATTACGAAGATAGCAATACCCAGGCCAATGATGACCTGCGGACCTGCGGCTGTTTCCGTCATGGTGGCGTACTCCTGTGCATTGTTGTGACTGTCTGAGCAGCGTTGTTGTATCCAAGGATGCAAGCGTGTGTGGAATGTCGCCGACGCCACGGACAGCCGTTAAAGCCGCCGGGCCTCGGCGGGCGTCAGGCGTTCAGGTAATCCTCGCGATAGGCGCGAATCACGGCGTCGACATCGTCATCGGCCTGGAAGCCCAGCGACAACGGACGTTCGATGTCCAGACCTCCCGGCCAGCTCGCGACGATCTTGTCGATGGCGGCGTCCGGCTCGAAACTCACCAGAGCCCGTGTCTCGGCGCCGGCTTGGCGCTCCAATGCGTCCAGCATCTGCGTCACCATGACGGTGATGCCCGGCAAGTTGAGCGTGCGCCACTCGCCCAGCGCGTCACCGTCGAGCTGCAAGGCATGGCGAAGATTGCCCACCACCGCACGCGGCGATGACAACCAAAGCGGCAGTTCGGGAGCCACTGGACACACGGCTCGTTGCCCCGCCAGCGGTTCGCGAATGATCGAGCTGGCGAATGAGGAAGCCGCCTGGTTAGGCTTGCCGGGCCGCGCCACGATAGTCGGTAGTCGGCAAACGCGACCATCGATAAAGCCCCGTCGGCTGTAGTCGTTGACCAGCAACTCGCCGATGGCCTTCTGCGCGCCATAGGAAGAGCGTGGCTGGGGGCCGACTTCTTCGGGTACTGGCTGTGCCAGCCCGGGTCCAAACACCGCCAGCGAACTGGCGAACAGAAAGCGCAGGCGACGCGGATGCGCACGACAGGCCTCGAGCAGGGCCTGCGTCGCCTCGAGGTTGACGCGCATTCCCAACTCGAAATCAGCCTCCGCCTGGGAGCTGACCACGGCAGCCAAATGACACACGGCGAGCGTATCCTCGCCCAGGGCGCGCTCGATCAACGCCTTGTCGGCGACGTCTCCCACCCATGACTCGACACGTGGATCGTCGAGTGGACAGGGCGCAAGGTCGATCGACGTCACCCGCGTGATTGTCTTCCCCTCGATATGCTGGTCTTCCTCGAGCAGCGTCTGAATCAAACGCGCGCCGAGAAAACCGGCCCCTCCGGTGACGATGACGTGCATGCCCTTCTCCTCGGTCGAGCGAAGCGGCGCTTCGCGTGACTCCCTACCGGCGACGCGACATTGGTCCAAAGACGTATTGTGTCGTCACCGCGCTATTTATAATGTTGTCTGACAAATTGATCAGGGCAATACCGCCATTAGTCGCAGACACCCCACCCACCATCGACGCAAGGCCCGCACCACGCCTGGCGACGACGAACGAAGGAGAAAAAAGAGCGGTGATCACGAACCATGAGACCCCACCGATCCGTGGCGTCCAACTCTCGGAGCAGGTCGCACGCCAACTGACGCACGCCATTCATACCGGCGAGATGCGCCCCGGCGAACGTCTGCCCACCGAGGCCGCGCTGGGCGAACGCTATGGCATCAGCCGTTCCGTGGTACGCGAGGCCATTTCCATGCTGCGCAACGCTGACCTGGTCACGTCACGTCGCGGCAGCGGCAGCTTCGTCGCCGAGGTGCCCACGGTAGCGTTGCGCCTGGCGATTCCCGATCCGTCGCTGCAATCGATCATCCGCCTGCTCGAACTGCGCCGGGCCCTGGAAGTCGAGGCAGCGCGTCTGGCGGCCCAACGCCGCACGTCGTCCCAGTTGCGGCGTATTCGTAATGCCATGGCCGATATCGATGAGGCCGTCGAAGTCGGTGCCGATGGCGTCGATCAGGACATGGCCTTTCACCGCGCCATCGCCGAGGCCTCGAACAACACGCACTTCACCGCCGTCATCGACTTCTACAACCGCTTCCTGCATCACGCCATCACCGTGACGCGGACCAACGAATCGCTACGCGAAACCTTCATGGCGCAGGTCATCGAGGAACACCAAGCAATCGCCGATGCCATCGCTCAAGGCGATGAAGAAGCTGCCGCCCAGGCCGCCGGGCGCCACCTGGAGCATGCCGAGTGGCGGCTGCGCCAAGCGCCGACGGATCTACTGGAACGTATCGAAGACACCGACACCGACACACCGATCTAACGCACGACACAGGAGATGCCAGATGACACAAGCAAAGCGTGCACGGGTGGGAATCATCGGCCTGGGGTCGATGGGGATGGGCATGGCGACGTCATTGGTCGATGCCGGCTTTACCACCTGGGGCTGCGACCTGCGCTCCGACGCCAGGCAAGCATTCGAGGCCCACGGTGGCCGTGCAATCGCCACGCCCGCCGAGATGGCCGCCCATGTCGATGTGGTCATCAGCGTGGTCGTCAACGCCGCGCAGACTCGCGAGGTACTGTTCGGACCGCACGGTATTGCCGACGGCCTGGCGCCCGGCAGTGTGGTCATTTCTTGCGCCACCTGCGCACCGGAGGCCGTGGCCGCCCTGGGCGACGAACTCGCCACCCGCGGTCTGCGCCTGCTCGACGCCCCGATTTCCGGCGGCGCCGCCAAGGCCGCACAAGGCGCGCTGACGATCATGGCCTCGGGGCCGAGCGATGTCTTCGACAGCGTCGAGGACGTCCTCGACGCCCTCGCCGCCAAGGTCTTCCGCCTCGGCGATTCGATGGGGCAAGGTTCGCAGGTCAAACTGGTCAACCAACTGCTGGCGGGGGTGCACATCGCCGCCGCTGCCGAAGCCATGGCCTACGGCATTCGCGGCGGCTGCGATCCGCAGGTGCTTTATGAGGTCATCACCCAGAGCGCCGGCAATTCATGGATGTTCGAAAACCGCGTGCCGCACATTCTCGATAACGATTACACGCCACGTTCGGCGGTGGACATCTTCGTCAAGGATCTGGGCCTGGTCCACGAGACCGCGCACCGCGACAAGTTTCCCCTGCCGCTGACCAGCCAGGCGCTCAGCATGTTTACCCATGCCTCGGCGCTCGGCCACGGTGGGGACGATGATGCCGCCGTGATCAAGACGTTTCCGGGGTTCGGGTTACCGTCTCACGCAGCCAACGATGCCAATACGGGGGAGGAGGAATGACGATGCCCATCATCGGTTGCATTGCCGACGACTTTACCGGCGCCACGGACGTGGCAAGCATGCTGGTCAGCGCCGGCATGCGCACGCTGCAGACCATCGGCGTTCCCTCGACGGCGCTGGATGACGACGTCGATGCCGTGGTCGTCGCCCTCAAGTCGCGCACCCTGCCCGCCGACGACGCCGTGACGCAGTCACTCGAAGCGCTGGCGTGGTTACAGGCTCAAGGCTGCGAGCAGTTCTACTTCAAGTACTGCTCGACCTTCGACTCCACGCCCGCAGGCAACATCGGCCCGGTGACCGACGCGCTGATGGCGGCGCTGGATACCGATTTCACCGTGGCCTGTCCGGCACTGCCCGCCAACCAGCGCAGCGTCTACAACGGCTACCTGTTCGCGGGTAGCGTGCCGCTCAATGAAAGCGGCATGCAGGATCACCCGCTGACCCCCATGACGGATGCCAACCTGGTGCGCGTCCTCGGCGCTCAGACGCGCCAGCGGGTCGATCTGATCGACTACGCCACGCTCAGCGAGGGCATCGAGGCCGTCGAGGCCCGCATCCAGGCACTGCGCTCGGCGGGCGTGGGCATCGCCATTTGCGACGCCATCGACACCCAGCATTTGCATACGCTGGCACGCGCCTGTCGCGATCTGCCTTTGGTTACCGCCGGCTCCGGCCTGGCATTGGGGCTACCCGCCAACCTGGCCAACCGATTGCCTGCGGCGGGACAAGCCGATGCGTTACCCGTCATCACCGGACGAAAAGCGATCCTCAGCGGGAGTTGTTCGCGCGCCACCCTGGCGCAGCTCGAACACGCCCGCGAGCACTACCCCAGCTATCACCTCGACGCCTTGGCCTTGGCTCGCGATTACGATGGCGTCATCGCAAAAGCGCTCCATTTGGCCGAGCAGCATCTCGATAGCGGCCCGGTATTGCTATACGCCAGCGCTTCGCCGGAAGACGTCCGGAAGGCTCAAGATATCCTCGGCGTCGCGGAGGCGGGCGCCCTGGTCGAGCGCGCCATGGCCGAGATCGCCCATTCGCTCGTCGAGGTCCATGGCGTACGACGCTTGATCGTAGCCGGCGGCGAAACCTCCGGCGCCGTGGTCAACGCACTGGACGTGCAGGGCTTGCGCATCGGCCCGAGCATCGACCCCGGCGTGCCCTGGACCACCACCTTTGGTACACCGACATCGCTGGCGTTGACCCTCAAGTCGGGCAACTTCGGCGCCCAGGACTTTATGACCAAAGCATGGGGACTGTTGCCATGAGCCACATCAGCACCTCGACCACCGAAAATCGCCTGCGCGAGGAAATCGCCGAAATCGGCCGTTCCTTCCGCCTGCTGGGCATGGCGCCGGGCACTTCCGGCAATATCAGCGCCAAGCTCGATGACGGCTGGTTGATGACGCCGACCAACGCCAGCCTCGGCGCTCTCGATCCCGCCGCGATTTCCAAGCTGGACTGGGACGGCAATCTGCTCGCCGGCGAGCCGCCCACCAAGGAGTCGTTCCTGCACCGCGCCTTCTACGACCAGCGTCCCGACACCGGCGGCATCATTCACCTGCATGCCACGCACTCGGCGGCGGTCTCGTGCCTCAACGGGCTCGATGAACATTCCTGCCTGCCGCCCATCACGCCGTATTTCGTCATGCGCGTGGGGCGTTTGCCGCTGATTCCATACTATCGGCCCGGCGATCCCGCCCTCGGCGATGCGATCCGCGAGCATGCCAAGACCCATGGCGCGGTGTTGCTGGCCAATCATGGCCCCGTGGTGGCAGGCAAGACACTGGAGGCGGCCCGTAACGCCATCGAGGAACTGGAAGAGACCGCCAAGCTGTACCTCCTGCTACGTCAGCACGACGTGCGCACCTTGGGCGAGGCGGAGATCGACGAGCTTCGTCAGGCCTTCGGCGCCCACTGGTAAGCATTTTCTGAAAGGAGCTCCTACATGCCCCGTTTTGCCGCCAACCTGTCCATGATGTTCAACGAGGTGCCCTTCATGGAGCGCTTCGCCGAGGCCGCTGCCTGCGGCTTCGAAGGGGTCGAGTTCCTGTTCCCCTATGCGTTCGAAGCCGACGCCATCGCCGCCGAGCTCAAGCGTCATGGCTTGCAGCAGGTGCTATTCAACCTGCCGCCGGGCGATTGGGATGCCGGCGAGCGCGGGATCGCCGCCCTGCCGGGACGCGAGGCGGAGTTCCGCGACAGCGTCGAAACCGCGTTGCACTACGCGAGAGCGCTTGGCTGTCCTCGCGTCCATGCCATGGCAGGGCTGGCCCCCGAGGATGTTTCACGGGAAACATTGCGTGAGGTGTATTTGGAAAACCTGCGCCATGCCGCACGTCGCCTCGCCGAACACGACATCGAGCTATTGATCGAACCCATCAATACCCGCGACATGCCGGGGTATTTCCTCAATCATCAAGCCGAAGGCCATGCGATTGTGGCTGAGCTGAATGAGCCGAACGTCAAGGTGCAGATGGACTTCTACCACACCCAAATCATGGACGGAGATATCTGGACCACCTACCAGCGAAATCGCACGGGCGTCGGCCACATCCAGATCGCCGGCGTGCCCGAGCGCCACGAACCCGATACCGGTGAGGTAAATTATCCGTGGCTATTCGAGCAGTTGGATGCAGACGGTTTCAAGGGTTGGGTCGGCTGCGAGTACAAGCCGCGCGCCGGAACGCGGGCGGGACTGGGATGGTTCGAGGTGTGGAAGCGGCAAGTGTAAATACCGAGACGCTCGCAACGCCCCGGCGCTCATAAGCACCGGGGCATATATCAAGACACTTAGAACGAATAAGTCAGCGTGGAGGTCACCCGTCGTGGTTCACCATAGACGCCATAGGTGTCGAAATAGCTATAGTACGTCTCGTCGAACAGGTTCTGCACGTTGACCTGCAACGCCAACTGCGGTGTGAACTGATAACGACCGAAGACATTCGCGACCGCGTAGCTGCTCTGTTCGTAGTCGCGCGTTCCGCCACCGGGCGCCGCCTGATCGTCGATGAAGGTATCGCTTTGCCACCGGGCCCCGCCGCCAATCGTCAACTGACGCCACTGTGGCACGCGATAGCTGGCAAACAGGTTGGCCTGGGTGCGCGGACGGTCGGTGTTGAACGATCCTTCGGCGGAGGTCGCCGTGTAGTGGGTGAAGCCGACCGTCATCTCGAGATCGTCAGTCACCGCGCCGGTGACCTCCGCCTCGAAGCCTTCGCTGACCACATCGCTGACCGGAGTCGCAGTCGTAATAGCTGAGCCAGGCGTGCTGACGATATCGGCCACATTGTCTTGCTCAAGCCTGAATACCGAGAACGAGGCGTTGAGCAATCCATCGAGCCAGGCGGCTTTGACGCCGGTCTCGTAGTTCTTGCCCACGAGAGGGTCCAAGTAACCGTTGCCGCCTGCCAAACGATAACTCTGCGGCTGGAAGATCTCGCTATAGCTTAAGTAGGCGGACCAGACATCGTTGATGTCATAGACCAGGCCGCCATACGGGGTGATGTCGTCTTCGTCCTGCGAATGGTTGCCCAAGCTGCTCGACCAGGTACTGCCATGCCAGTCGGTGTAGCGTGCGCCGACGATCAGCGTCAGCGGCTCGGCCAGCGAGAAGCGCGCAACGCCATAGAGGGCCTTCTGGCGCACACTGGCGCTCTCCGACGGCGAGAAACCCGGCCAATCCAGATCCGCTGTCGAGCCATCCCAGTTGTTGAAGTCACCGACTTCGATAGCCCCCGACGTGAAGTTACTTTCGTAATCGTTGCTCTGATCGCTATAGCTACCACCCACGACGAGCTCATGTTCACGACCGAACAGCGCGAACGGACCTTTCACATAGGCGTCGGCAGAATCCACATCACGATCACCGCGATTCCAGCCGGTATAGAAAACGGGGCCTTCACCAGTGACCGGGTCAGGCGATGAGGAAAAGGCAGTATCGAAGTAGGGCGACATCAGACGCGAATCTAGATCCGACTCTTCGTGCGTCGCCGTTCCGTGCAACTCCCAGCCATTGCCGAAGCGGTGATCAATCTGCGCGAATACTTTCTTCGATTCGTGATCGCTGTAAGACCAGTCCGGGGCCACGCTAAAGGAGCGAGAGTAATCCGTCTCGCTGCCATCGCTGTACCAGAGTGGTAGCCCGCCCCAAGTTGGAGACGACGCGTGCGTGTCCTGATAGTCGTACCCGAGCGAGAGGGTGGTACTGTCGGTGACGTCGGCGTCGATCACCAAGTAGCCGAACTTTTCGCGATCAGAGGAACGATCCAGATAGGAGTCGCTGTCGTCGTAACCGCCGACGAAGCGCGCCCGCACATCGCCGGACTCGGTCAGCGGCGTGGTGACATCGACCACGCCGCGGCGCTGGTCCCAGCTCCCCAGCGTGCCGGATACCGAGCCCGTCAGCTCACGACTGTCGGCGTGCTTGCGCACGAAATTGACCGAGGCTCCGGGGTTCCCGGCCCCCGTCATCAGGCCGTTGGCGCCGCGCACCACCTCGACCCGATCATAGATCGCCGTGTTCTGGGATCCCTCGCCGAAGTACCAGCGGCTGTCCGTGTTGAGCGTGGGAATCCCGTCATACTGGTAGGAATTAATGCGGAAGCCACGCGAATAGAAGCTCACGCGGCGGCTATCGATCTTGCTGGCCGATACGCCCGTCGTGTTGGTCAGGACGTCTTCGATGTCCTGCAGGTTCTGATCCTTGATCCGCTGCTCGGTAACGATACTGAGCGCCTGAGGAACTTCTTTGGGGCTCAGCTCGAAACGTGTCCCGGCTGTCGTGCTACGGCGGGTATAGCCGACGTTCTCATAGAGATTTTGCGCGGTAATAGTGACCGTCTCCAGCTCATCAGAATCGCTGGACTGGGCCAGGGCCGACGGGGAGAGCAATACGCTGGTCGAGGAAAAAAGCACCAGCGACACGACATGGCGGGGGCATACGCGGACCTGTGCCCTTCCGCACTCACGGGCCGGCTCTGCCAGCCACCAGGACGTCTTTTTCATTGTGTTCCCTTGATGGCGCGTCATAGGCACCAAATTTATAGATCGTTTCCAAACGACGAAGTATGGAAACCCCTATCTCAAGAGTCAATGATTATGATAAATATTCGTATTTACCACCCATCCTGGAACGTACCTCCACGGAGTCACCGCCACGCAAGCCGATGATTCAGTCGTCTTCCTCGAGGTCGTCACGCTCACGTTCGCGGCGCTCCTCGGCCTCTTCGCGAGCATCGTCGATCACCGCCATCAGCTCCATCACGTCGACATCGAGGGTGTCGGGCTCGAAGTGCCCGGTGAGTCGGCTATCCGGATGCAGCTCGCCGGCTTCATAAAGCGCCCAGATTTCCTTGCCATAGTCGGTATTCAGCAGCGCCGGCTCGAAGCGCCCGAACCAGGCACGCATGTTATCGACGTCGCGCACCAGCAGCATCGGCGCGCTGTTGTTGCCCGCCGCGTCGACCGCCTGGGGCAGGTCGATGATCACCGGCCCGTCTTGATCGACCAGCACGTTGAACTCGGAAAGATCGCCGTGTACCAATCCGGCACATAGCATGCGCACCACGTCGGTGATGATCCGATCATGATACTCGCGCGCCTTTTCCGGGCTCAGCGCCACCTCGCCAAGCTGGGGCGCGACGCCGTCTTCGCCGTCGCTGATCAGATCCATCAGCAGCACGCCGTCGACGAAGCCATGCGGGCGCGGCACACGCACATCCGCTGCTGCCAGCCGGTACAGCGCATCGACCTCGGAGGTAAGCCAGGCCGCTTCCTGCTCCTTCTGGCCATAGCGGGTCTTCTTGGCCATCGCTCGGGCACGCCGTGTGTTGCGCGCCTTGCGACCCTCCTGATACTGAACGGCCTGCTTGAAGCTACGCTGGCTGGCTTCCTTGAAAACCTTGGCACAACGCAGCTCGTCACCGCAGCGCACGACGTAAACCTGGGCTTCCTTGCCGCTCATCAACTGGCTGACGACCTCATCGATCAACCCGTCGTCGATCAGGGGCTGGAGTCTCTTGGGTACTTTCATATCACCTTATGTATAGTATGGGCCAATAATCGGCAAAGCATCGCATGGTCGTCCATCAATGCAAGCGCCAGAAAAGCAGTCTAGGGAGGAAGCGCTGACAAATAGTCGAGCGGGATAAAGCGCAAGGCGCACGGAGCACAGGAACCGGAGCCTATGGGGTATAGGTGAGGATTCCGCGCACCGCGCAACGTAGCGATTTGCCCGCGCAGACATTTGTCAGGGTTTCCTAGCGGGTGACACGGCGCGCCCGGAACGACCGCCCCTTGATCCGTCCATTGGCGAGTTGATCGAGTGCAGCGCGGACGACCTCGCGCTCGACGGCGACAAAAGCGCTGCGATCGGTGACCTGGATCTTGCCGACCTGCTCGCCGGCGATCCCGCCCTCGCCTGTCAACGCGCCGAGGATATCGCCGGGGCGCACCTTTTGCTTCTTGCCGGCGCCGAGTTGCAGCGTTGCCATGCGCGGCGTAAACGGCCGTGCGTCGCCACGCAGCGGCGGCAACGGCTCGCAGGCCAGCGCCTCGCCGAGGAAATCGCCAAGCTTGTCGAGCCGATAATATTCGCTCTCGGCGACCAGCGTGCAGGCGACGCCACTTCCGCCTGCTCGACCGGTGCGTCCGATGCGGTGCACGTGGACCTCGAGTTCGCGGGCGATCTGATAATTGAACACCGCGTCCAGGGCGTCGATATCCAACCCGCGCGCCGCCACATCGGTGGCGACTAGGATCGACACACTCTTGTTGGCGAACATCGCCAGGATACGATCGCGATCGGGCTGCTCCAGGTCCCCATTGAGCGCCAGCGCGGAAAAACCCGCCGCGTTCAGGGCGTCGGCGACCTGCAGGGTCTCGCGCTTGGTATTGCAGAACACCACGCTGGATTCGGGGCGGATATCGAGCAACAGCCGTTCCAGTGCCGGCACGCGGGCATCTTCGCCCGCGACGCGGTAGAAATGCTGACGGATGCTGGTGTCGTCATGGGTCGAGGCAACCTCGACGTTCAGCGGCTCACGCATCATGCGCTCGGCGATAGGCCGGATACCCGGACCGTAAGTAGCGCTGAACAACAGCGTCTGGCGTGAAGTCGGCGCCTGGCCGACAATCGCCTCGATGGCCGCCTGAAAGCCCATATCGAGCATGCGGTCGGCTTCATCCAGCACCAGCGTGTTCAGCGCGTCGAGTGCCAGCGAGCCCTTGCGCAGATGCTCCTCGATGCGTCCCGGCGTGCCCACTACCACATGCGCGCCATGTTCCAGCGAGTCCCGCTGCGGCTTGAGCGGCGCCCCGCCGCACAGCGTCAGCACCTTGACGTTGCTGAGCCCACGCGCCAGCCGGCGCAACTCGCCGGCGACCTGGTCCGCCAGTTCACGGGTTGGGCACAGCACCAATCCCTGCACACGAAACGCCTTGGTCTCGAGCCTTGAGAGCACCCCCAGACCGAACGCGGCGGTCTTGCCCGAACCGGTCTGACCCTGGCCGATCACGTCGCGTCCGGCGAGGATCGCCGGCAGGCTCTCGGCCTGGATCGGCGTCATGGCGTGATAGCCCAGCGACTCCAGGTTGATAAGCAGCTCTGGCGCCAGCGGCAAGGTAGCGAAATCGGATGATGGTGAATCGGACACAGCGGCAAATCCTGTCGTGAAGCTGGCCACGCCATGCGCGCGAATCAGGTGACGCGTGATAGCGAGTGAGTGACCAAAGATGGAATGGCGGCAGGATAACAGAATCGCGCCAGCAGCGTGCGCGCAAGCAATCATGCATTACCTAGCCCCACTTTCGTCGCGCATCTTTGGTCGCATTACATACAGAAGTGTTTGTAATAGGCCGCTCTCTCTTCATCAATAACTATTTAAGTATCAAAAACAAGAAATACATATATTAGATAGAATATCAAGCAAGCACCTAAGCTTCGCAGGCTCAATAAAGAACAAGCCTTCGGGAGCCTGCGATGCGTAACGCCAAGCTCAGCGTGATGGAGAAGATCGGTTTCGGCATGGGTGACGCCGGCAACAACATGACCTTTGCCGCCGTGGTCATGTATCTCTCCTATTTCTATACCGATGTCTACGGCATCTCGCCGGCCATCGTGGGTACCATCTTCATTTCCATGCGCTTCGTGGATGCCATCACCGACCCCCTCATGGGGGCGCTGGCGGATCGAACGCGTAGCCGCTGGGGGCGTTTCCGTCCCTACATACTGTTTGTGCCCGTGCCCTTGGCCGCTTCCTGTGTGCTGATGTTCACTACCCCCGACTGGTCGGAGTCGGCCAAGATTGGCTACGCCTTCGCCACCTATTTCGCAATGTCGCTCCTCTACACGGCGGTGAACATTCCCTACTGCGCGCTGGGCGGTGTGATCACCGACGATCACCGCGAGCGGGTATCGTTTCAGTCCTGGCGCTTTATCCTCGTCGGCGTGGCCTACCTGATTCTCAACAGCAGCCTGATGCCACTGGTCGAATTACTCGGCAGCGGCGACGAGACCCAAGGCTTTCAGTACACCATGGCCATCATGTCCGTGATCGCACTCGCCATGTTCGGCTTCTGCTTCGCCACGGTGCGCGAGCGTGTTCACCCACCCCTACAAAAACAGGAAAAGCTGACGGCCACGCTCAAGTCCCTGGCCATGAATATCAAATGGCGGATCATCCTGGGCGTTACCTTCCTGCAAGCGCTGCAGTTCTTCCTCCGTCAGGGCGCGGCGATCTATTTCGCAACCTACGTGCTGGGCTTCGGCACCACCGGCATCTCTGTCTTCATTACCGCCGGTGCACTAGCCAGCATCGCCGGGACCGCTCTCTCGCCCCGGCTCAGTCAGCGCATCAGCAAACGCAAGGTGTTTCAAGTCAGTACCGTGGCCTTGATTGGGACATCGTGCCTGCTGTTCTTCGTGCCTGGGCAGTGGGGCATCGTGGCGACGGTGTTGTTCGTGCTGGTCAGTTTCATGCACGGCATCGGCGCACCGATTTCATGGGCACTGATGGCCGACGCCGAGGATTATGGCGAATGGAAGACCGGACAGCGTAATACCGGGGTCTCCTTCGCGGGCAATCTATTCTTTCTCAAAATGGGGCTCGCCGTTTCCGGCGGCATGATCGGCTTTCTGCTGTCCTGGGGCGGCTACCAGGCCAATGTCGATCAGCAGAGCAGCACGGCGCTGCTGGTCATCACGCTGCTATTGACCCTGATTCCGGCGCTGGTCTCCCTGCTGATGTTCTGGACCACGTACCTGTTCGGTCTGAATGACGATGACATGGACCAGGTTCGAGGCGCTCTCCAGGCCCGCCGGCCCGAACAGGATTCCTCATCCGCATCTCCGAACGCGCCGTCTGCCGATGACCCGGCCTATACCTGATTTCAACCCTATCTTTCCCCGTTACAAGGAGCCTGACATGCATACTCGCGTCACCCTGCACCGCGATTTCATCATCAGCGAGATCGACGAGCGCCTCTACGGCGCCTTCCTCGAGCACATGGGCCGAGCCATTTATAGCGGCATCTACGAACCCGGCCACCCCGAGGCGGACGAAGATGGCTTCCGTCGCGACGTGCTGGGCATGGTCAAGGAACTCGCGCCGCCCATCGTGCGCTACCCGGGTGGCAACTTCGTCTCCGCCTACAACTGGGAAGACGGTATCGGCCCCCGCGAGGAGCGCCCGGTACGCCTCGACCTGGCCTGGCACAGTCGCGAGTCCAACCAGATCGGCATTCACGAATTCGCCGACTGGTGCGAACTGGCCGGCATCGACATGATGCTGGCGGTCAACCTCGGCTCACGCGGTATCGACGCCGCCCGCAACTTTCTCGAGTACGTCAACCATCCCGAGGGCAGCGCCTGGAGCGACCTGCGGATCCGCAACGGCCGCCAGCAACCCTGGGACGTCAAGCTGTGGTGCCTGGGCAACGAGATGGACGGCCCCTGGCAGGTCGGTCACAAGAACGCCGACGAATACGGCCATCTCGCCAACGAGACCGGCAAGGCGCTGAAGGCCTACGATAGCAGCCTCGAGCTGGTCGCCTGCGGCTCCTCCAACCCCGACATGGCCAGCTACCCCGAGTGGGAAGCCACCGTGCTCGATCACTGCTACGAGACGGTCGACTACATATCGCTGCACATGTACTTCACCAACTACGCCGACGACCTGGGCAGCTACCTGGCGCTCAGCGAGAAACTCGACCGCTACATCGGCTCGATCGCCGGCGTGATCGACTACATCAAGGCCAAGAAGCGTTCCCAAAAGGACGTGCACATCTGCTTCGACGAGTGGAACGTCTGGTATCACAGCACCGAGCGCGACAAGCGCATCCTGCAGGGCAACGACTGGCCCTTTGCGCCGGCAATCCTCGAAGACGCCTATAATGTCGAGGACGCGCTGCTGATTGGCTGCGTGCTCAATACCTTCATCCGACGTTCCGACCGCGTGCGCATCGCCTGTATCGCTCAACTGGTCAACGTCATCGCCCCGATCATGACCGAAAGCGAGGGTGGCGCCTGGCGTCAGACGATCTTCTACCCGCTGTATTTCGCTTCCTGCTTCGGCCGTGGCAAGGCCCTGCAACTGGCCGTCGACAGTCCGACCTACCCGGTGGATGAGCTCGGGGACGTCCCCTATCTGGACGTTTCCGCCGTGCACGACGAAGCCCAGGGAACCATCGCCCTGTTCATCGTCAATCGCCGTCCCAGCGATTCACTTGAGTTCGATGTCGATCTGGGCGGTTTCACGTCCTGTCAGCTCAAGGAGCACCAAACCATCGACTATCCCGACATGAAAGCGGCCAATACCGCCGAGCGCCCCGAGCATATTCGGCCCACGCCCGGTCAGGGGCTCACCGTCGATGGCACAGTACTCGAGGGCAAACTCGCACCGCTGAGTTATCACATGGTGCGTCTGGACGTGGCGGAGTGAAGCGTCACTCAAAAGCGTAAAGGCGAGAAATGAAGACGAAAAAAGCCCGCGAGATGACTCGCGGGCTTTTATAGATTCGTGGCCCGCCCTGAAGGATTCGAACCTTCGACCTTTGCCTCCGGAGGGCAACGCTCTATCCAGCTGAGCTAAGGGCGGAACGCGGCATATCCTACTGCGTCAGGACAGGGGTTGTCCACCGCGAACGCCCGCTTCGTGCTTGGCGAGGATGCCTTGGGCGCGGCGAATGACCGGCGCGTCGACCATCTGGCCTTCGACGCTGAACGCGCCTGCCTGGTGGCTGGCGCCGTCGACCACTTGCCTGGCCCAGGCGACGTCGGCCTCGCTGGGGGAAAACGCGTGGTTGACAGCGGGCAACTGCCGGGGATGAATGCATAGCATGCCGGCGAAGCCCATCTCCTTGGCGTGAACGGCCGTGCGCGCCACGGCATCCGTGTCATCGATGGCGGGATGGGGGCTTTCAAGCGGCGCGGCCAGGCCCGCCGCGCGCGAATGGACGACGAGTTGATAGCGTCCCTGATCGAGCATTTGCCGAGCGCCCGGCGTCTCGGGTGTCAGCCCCAGCTCGGTGATCATATCCAGCGCCCCGAAACTTAGCCGTTCGACGCCAGCAACGCCGGTCAGGCTAGGCAGCGCCAGCAGGCCTTGCGCCGTTTCGATCAGTGGCCACAACGGCTTGCCGCAGGCAGCGGCTTTTTCCAGTGCCTGGCAGGACTCGGCCTTGGGCACGATCACATGCGTGATCGCCGCCTGGCGCGTGCACATCGCCAGATCGGGTTCATAGTGCGGGGTAGCGTGGGCATTGATGCGCACCATGAGAGAGGCCTGTGGATTGTCCGCCAGGAAGGCCTCGAGCGTGTCCCGGGCGTGGGCCTTGTCGCCGTCGTCGACGGCGTCTTCCAGATCGACGATGACGGCATCCGCCGGGCTGGCCAGAGCCTTGGCGATACGATCCGGCCGGGTGGCCGGCACGAATAGAAGAGAGCGCAGGGCGTGTGGATTCATCAGAAGCTCCGTCAGATGATGCGGTTATCTTTCAAGCGCTGGATATCGTCGCGACCATAATCCAGCTCGGCAAGGATCATCTCGCTGTGCTCACCCAGCGCGGGTACCGGCTGCATCCGAGGAGCATAAGCACTGCTTTGTCCCGGCGGCAGCAGGGCCGGAATCTCGCCCGCCGGGCTGTCGATACGCGTCCAGCGCTGACGCGCCTTGAGTTGCGGATGCGCCCAGACGCCATGCATGTCGTTGACGTTGGCATTGGCGATCTGCGTCTCATCGAGGCGTGCAAGCACTTCTTCCGCCGTCATCCCGCCAAATACGCGCACGATAAGAGCGCGCAACTCGTCACGATGCTCGGAGCGCCTGGCATTGGTGGAGAAACGCGTGTCTCCAGCCAGCTCAGGCTGCTGCAGCACCTTTTCACAGAAAGCCTGCCACTCGCGCTCGTTCTGTAGGCCCAGCATCACAGTCTTGTCGTCGCCGGTCGGAAACGGTCCGTACGGGTAGATAGTGGAATGCGAGGCGCCGGCTCGAGGCGGCGGTTCGGCGCCGTCGAACGCATAGTACATGGGATAGCCCATCCACTCGACGAGACTCTCCAGCATCGACACGTCGATATGGCTACCCACACCGGTGCGTCCGCGCAGCAACAAGGCAGAAAGAATATTGCTGAAGGCATACATGCCGGCAGCGATATCGGCGACCGAACAGCCCGCCTTGGCCATGCCTTGCGGGTCCGGCGTGCCCGTCGTCGACAGAAAGCCTCCCTCGCTCTGAATCAAAAGGTCGTAGGCCTTCTTGTCATGATAGGGGCCGTCTTCGCCATAGCCCGAGATGTCACACACGATCAGTCCTGGAAAGTCGGCGTGCAGTGTGTCGAAGGACAGTCCCAGACGCGTCGCGGCACCCGGCGCCAGATTTTGTACCAATACGTCGGCTTGACCCAGCAAACTGTCCAGAATCGTCCTGGCCTCGTCATTCTTGACGTCGAGTGTCAGGCTTTCCTTGGAGCGATTGGTCCAAACGAAATGAGAAGACAAACCGTTGACCCGCGCATCGTAGCCACGCGCAAAATCGCCGACGCCAGGGCGCTCGACCTTGATGACGCGCGCGCCCATGTCCGCCAACTGCCGGGTGCAGAAAGGTGCGGCGATCGCGTGTTCCAGGCTCACGACGGTCACGCCGTCCAGGGGACGTTGAAAAGTCGATAATGCTGTCATGCATATGTTCCTTGGCTGTCGCCTATGGGGCTGGTGCTTTCAGCATGCACTGAGAAAATGCGTATGGTGAATTTGCATTTACGCAAGGCAGGGTTTGGCCAAGCCGAACACCAAAGACTGTGATTAAACCTTCACTTAATGCTCGGGAAACACATCATGCATTTCGATTTGCCGGATTTGCGCTTGTTCGTTCACGTTGCCGAGGCCCATAGCATGACGGGCGGAGCTCAGCGCGCCCACCTTTCAACGGCATCCGCCAGCACCCGCATGAAAACCCTCGAGGGCCAATTAGGCAGTCGGCTTTTCTATCGCAGCAGTCAAGGAGTGGAGACGACCCCGGCGGGTGAGCGGCTGCTCCGGCATGCGCGGACGATCCTGCGGCAGGTCGAGCATGTGAAAACCGATTTCTCGGGCTATGCCGAAGGGGCGGCCGGTCATCTACGCATCTTTGCCAACACGACGGCCGTGAGCGACTTCATGCCGGACGTATTGGCTCAATTCCTTGCCTCCCGGCCCGGCGTTACCATCGATCTCAAGGAACGCTTGACCCATGACATCATGCGCGGCGTGCTCGATGGGGCAGCCGATATGGGCATCGTGGCGGGTGACGTCACATCACAGGGACTGCAATGCGTGCCTTTCAGCCGGGACCGACTGGTCCTTGTCGTCCCGCAAGGGCATGATCTCGCGGCAAAACATCAGGTCGCCTTCCACGAAAGCCTGAATTATCGCCATATCGGTCTGCACGACGGCAGCACGCTGATGCAGTTCCTGAAAGAGCAGGTTCAGGATCTGGGACAACCCCTCCCCCTGAGAATCCAGGTTCTCGGCTTCGAGTCCGCCTGTCGGATGATCGAGGCCGGCGTTGGCATCGGCATTCTACCGGCCTCTTGTGCTCAGCGTTATCGGCAAACGATGGACATCAGGCTCATTGCATTGCAGGACACATGGGCCCACCGCGAACGTAGCATCGTCGTCCGCGAAGTGGATGCCTTGCCGAGTTGTGGCCAACAGTTGCTGGATGCCATCGTCAACTATCCGGGGTTTGTCGAACCTGGCCAGCTAAAAGCAGAGTGACCCCGAGAAAGCCCCACATGTACCGGCGCCGAGATCCACACTACCCCAACAGCGAGCGCAGCCCGGCGATGGCGTCCTTGCCGCGCGCCTGTTTTTTCTCCGGGTCTTCCTTGTCGGCGCGGCCTTCCCATTCCAGGTCGTCCGGCGGGAGCTCCTCGAGGAAGCGGCTAGGAGTGCAGTCGAGCAGCTCGCCGTAGGTCTTGCGCTGACGGGCCAGCGTCAGTGTCAGCGTGCGCCGCGCGCGGGTGATGCCGACATAGGCGAGGCGGCGTTCTTCTTCGATGGTGCCGGCCTCGATCGCGTTACGGTGCGGCAGCAGTTCTTCCTCCAGCCCCATCAGATAGACGTGGGGGAACTCCAACCCCTTGGAGGCGTGCATGGTGAGCAACTGCACCCGGTCGGAGTCGTCTTCCTCGGCCTGCTGCTCGAGGATGTCGCGCAATACCAGGCGCGATATCGCCGACTGCACGTCGTCGGTTTCCTCGGAGGCTTCGCCGTCTTCATCGTCACGATGCATCGACTTCTCGAGCTGGTCGACCAGCGTCCACACATTGGCCATGCGCCGCTCAGCGACGGTCGGGGCGCTGGCATTCTGGAATAGCCAGGCCTCGTAATCCATGTCCCGCAGCATTTCGCGAATCGCCGCGATGGCGTCGCCTTGGTCCATTCGCTTGCGCACCCCATCGATGAAGTGCGTGAAGCGCGACAGGCGCTCCACGGCACGCGTCGGCAGGACCTGTTCGAGGCCGATTTCGTGGCAGGCGGCGAACAGCGAGACATGCCGCTCGGTGGCGTAGTTGGCAAGCTTTTCCAGGGTCCCGGGACCTACCTCGCGGCGCGGCACGTTGACGATACGCAGGAAGGCGTTGTCGTCGCCGGGATTGATCAGCAAGCGCAGGTACGCCATGGCGTCCTTGATCTCGTTGCGCGAGAAGAAGGACGTGCCACCGGAGAGCTTGTAGGGAATCTGGTAATGCTGGAGCTTGAGTTCCAGCAGTCGTGCCTGGAAATTGCCGCGATACAGCACCGCGAAGTCGCGCCACTCGGCACGCTCCTTGATGCGGCGGGTGAGGATCTCGCTGGCCACACGCTCGGCCTCGGCTTCCTCGTGGCGATTGACGATGACGCGAATGGCGTGGCCCTGGCCCATCTCCGACCACAGCGTCTTTTCGTAGACGTGAGGGTTGTGGCCGATCAGCGTATTCGCCGCGCGCAGGATGATCCCGGTGGAGCGATAGTTCTGCTCCAGCTTGATCACGTTGAGACGCGTGAAATCCTCGCCCAGCGTCACCAAATTCTCGGGCCGCGCACCGCGCCAGGCATAGATCGACTGGTCGTCGTCGCCGACCACGGTGAAGGTGGCGCGCTCGGCCATCAGCAACTTGACCAGCTGATACTGGCTGACGTTGGTATCCTGGTACTCGTCGACCAGCATGTAATGGATCTTGCGTTGCCAACGGGCCAAGGCCTCGGGGTTGTCGCGCAGCAGCACCACCGGCAGCAGAATCAGGTCGTCGAAATCGACCGCGTTGTAGGCCTTGAGATGGCGATTGTAGGCTTCATACACCCGCGCGGCGTATTGTTCGTCTTCGTCTGCCGCATGCGAGATCGCCTGCCCCGGCAGCACCAGATCGTTCTTCCACTGCGAGATCTGATGCTGCACGGCGTTGATCTGCTCGGCATCGGTATCCGCTTCCTTCTGCATCAGGTCGCGCAGCAACGCCTTGGCATCCTCGGGATCGAACAGCGAAAACCCCGGCTTGTAGCCCAGCGTCTTCAATTCACCACGAATGATGTTGAGTCCCAGGGTATGGAAGGTCGATACCGTCAGGCCGTGGCCCTCGCGACCCTTGAGCATCTGCCCCACGCGCTCCTTCATCTCGCGCGCCGCCTTGTTGGTAAAGGTCACCGCCGCGATCTTGCGCGCGCTCATCCCGCATTCCTGCACCAGGTAAGCGATCTTGGTAGTGATCACGCTGGTCTTGCCGGACCCGGCGCCCGCCAGCACCAGGCACGGGCCGTCGATATAACGCACCGCTTCCTGCTGACGCGGATTGAGGCCGGCAATGCGCTGTTGAATAGAGCTGGGCATGCTCATGTGTGAACCGTGTCCATCGCGGCCACGCCCGACACGGGGGCGGCCCCGGCGAACTCGAGCTGGCGCCAGGCTTCGAAGACCAGGATCGCGCAGGCATTGGAGAGATTCAGGCTGCGGCTATCCGGCAGCATGGGGATGCGCAGGCGTTGCGCTTCCGGCAGCGCCTCCAGCATCGTCTGCGGGAGACCGCGGGTTTCGGGGCCGAAGACCAGCGCATCGCCTTGCCGATAGGCGACGTCGTGATACCCGGTGCGACCACGCGTGGAGACCGCCAGCACGCGCGCCGGTTGCACGCTTTCCACAAAGGCATCCCAGTCGGCATGCACCTTGACCCGCGCCCACTCGTGGTAGTCGAGCCCGGCGCGACGCAGGCGTTTGTCGTCGAGCGCGAAGCCCAGCGGCTCGATGAGATGAAGACGAAAGCCGGTGTTGGCGCACAAACGGATGAGATTGCCCGTGTTGGGCGGAATTTCGGGCTCAAAGAGTACGATATCGAGCATGTGGATCACTCTGCCAATGGCGGCGATGTGTCTGCATGATACGCAATCGGCGCCCCGAATGGGACGCCGATGTTGCTTTCTACAGCGCCCCGAAGCTGGCGCCACCGCTCGTAGCCCGCAGCTCGTAGCTCGTAGCTCGTAGCTCGTAGCTCGTAGCTCGTAGCTCAGGATATGCTAGAAGCCGACGCTGACGCCCAGCACCGGGCCGCTATCGAGCGTATGCTCACCGCTCTCGTCGAAGTCGGTGCGGTAATAGCGATAGCCGCCATAGAGATAAGTCTGCGAGACGACATTGACCCGTGCCTGGGCGCCATACTCGTAGCTCTTCTCGATGTCGCCGTGGCTCAGGCCGTCCGGCGTATAAAAGCCGTAACCGCCCACTGAGGTCAGCGGAATCGGCGTGTCGACATAGGCCGAACCGCCGAGCCCGACGCCACCACCGTCACCGTAGTGCGTGTCCTGGTATTGATAGCGCGCGCCCACCGAGAGATCGACCAGCGGCAGATATGGCGAGAACATCAACGACCCGGAATAGGCATCGGCGTCATGGCCGCTATCGTCGGAGGTGAAGTAACCGACACTGGCACGCAGGGTGGGAAAGATGCTCTGGCTCGCTTCGATCCCCTGCGAGTCGGCGCCGGCATTGGCGGAAACGCTGAGCGCCATGGCCTGCTGGCTGGCTAGCAGGAGACCGGCGGAGGTGAGTGCGAAACCGAGTGACTTGATCATGGGAGACTCTCGCAAAAGATGGTGAACACCATCATCACTATGGCATAATCGCTTCAGTTTAGAAACGCCGTTTTAAAACCTTAGCCGTCGAGCTGCACGCCGTAACGATCACGATACGCGCGAATGGCCTCGGCATGGGGCTTGAGGCCCTCACCGGCATGCGTTTCGAGGTAAGTCAGCACCTGGTCGAGCGTGACGATACTCACCACCGGCATGGCGTAGCGCGCCTCGACCTCCTGGATGGCACTGCGGCGCTGGGCGCCCTCTTCGGCCTGGCCGCACTCCTGACGATCGAGAGCGATGACCACGCCCGCCGCCTGGGCATCGGCGGCATCGATCAGCTCCATGACCTCGCGGATCGCGGTACCCGCAGTGATGACGTCGTCGATGATCAGCACCCGCCCGGCGAGCGCGGCGCCAACGATATTGCCGCCTTCGCCGTGGTCCTTGGCTTCCTTACGGTTGAACGCGAACGGCAAGTCGCGGTCATGATGATCGGCCAGTGCCACGGCCGTGGTGGTGGCAAGCGGGATACCCTTGTAGGCCGGGCCGAAGAGCACATCCGCCTCGAGACCGCTATGCGCGATAGCCTGCGCATAGAAGCGGCCCAGACGCGCCAGGGCACGGCCGCTCTTGAACAGACCGGCGTTGAAGAAATAGGGGCTGACCCGCCCGGACTTGAGAGTGAATTCACCGAAGGTGAGCACGCCTTCTTCGATGGCGAACTCGATGAATTCCTGCTGATATGGTTGCAGTTGCGCGGTCACGCCGGACTCCCTATCACCCTGATCGCTATTACACATTTACCTAAACGTCGAAAGCTCAGGTATCATACACGCGCGACGAAAAAGGGACCATGTATGAAAATCGCCAGCATCAATGTCAACGGAATCCGCGAAGCGGTCGGGAGGGGGTTTCTCGACTGGCTGGCCAACCAGGACGCAGACGTCATCTGCGTTCAGAACCTCAAGGCCAAAAGCTTCGAACTCGACGACAGCATTCTTTTCCCCGAGGGGTACGAAGGCTATTTCCTGGACGCCGAGGAAGACGGTTTCTCGGGTGTAGGGCTCTATTGCCGCAAGATTCCCAAGGCCATCATGTACGGGCTGGGCTTTCCCCAGTGCGATAACGAAGCGCGCTTTTTGCAGGCCGATTACGACCGCTTCAGCATCGCCAGCTTCCTGATGCCCGACGGTAGCGACATGGAGGCCAAGCAGTCCTTCATGAATCAGTACCAGGAATATCTCAGCAAGATGGTCAAAAAGCGCCGCGAGTACATCATCTGCGGCACTTGGCACATCGCGCACAAGACCATCGATCTTGCCAACTGGGCCGATAACCAGACCACCCCCGGGTTTCGTCCCGAAGAGCGCGCGTGGATGGATCAGGTCTTCGGGCCGATGGGCTATATCGATACTTTCCGCGAGATCAGTCGCGACGCCAGCCAGTATACCTGGTGGCCCAAGCTCGATCAGGACGTGCCCCGCACACGTCAGGAAGGCTGGCGCCTCGACTATCAGATCGTCGGCCCCGACTTCCGCCGCCACGTGGTGGATGCCTGGATCGACCGCGACGCGACCTTTTCCGAATTCGCGCCGCTCATCGTCGAGTACGATCTCGACCTGTAACATCGATGGTCCCGCGCAAATGACGACGCCGGCCCCAGGCCGGCGTCGTGCGTTCTTGCCGCATGCTAGCGTCCGCGATCAGTCGCGAAAGCCCAGCGCCTCGCGCTGATGGGCGAATAGCTGACTTCCGGCACCTTCGGCCAGGTCGAGCATCGCGTTGAGCTCCTGGCGGGTGAACGTCGCCGTTTCGGCCGTGCCCTGCACCTCGATCAAGCCGCCATCCTCGGCCATGACCACGTTCATGTCGGTGCCCGCCGTGCTGTCCTCGGGATAGTCGAGATCGACCACCGGCTGGCCCTTGAAGATGCCCACCGACACCGAACTCACCAGCTGCTTGAAGGGGTCCTTCTTGATCAACTTCTCGCGCTGCAGATGATGGATCGCATCCACCAGCGCTACGCAGCCACCGGTGATCGACGCCGTGCGCGTGCCGCCATCGGCCTGGATCACGTCGCAATCCACGGTAATGGTGAATTCGCCGAGCTTCTTGAGATCCACCACCGTGCGCAGCGAACGGCCGATCAAGCGCTGAATCTCCAGCGTACGACCGCCTTGCTTGCCCCGCGTGGCCTCGCGTCCACCGCGCGTATGCGTGGCACGTGGCAGCATGCCGTATTCTGCGGTGACCCATCCCTGATGCTTGCCACGCAGCCAGCGCGGCACGCCGGCTTCGACACTGGCATTGCACAGTACCTTGGTGTCACCGAAGCTCACCAATACGGAGCCCTCCGCATGGCGCGTATAGCCCCGTTCGAGCGTGATCTCGCGGGGTTGATCGGGCTGTCGTCCACTCGGGCGCATACCACCTCTCTGCATCGTCAATCGAAAAAACCAAGTTCGAAACAATCAAGTCGCGCTCATGCCGCGACGATCCACGCATTCTACACTCAAGCGGGCCTCAAGCGGACCGGGAATCGGTTAGACTGCAGGATTAAAGAATGGCTTCGCAGCGCAGGAGAATCGCATGGCTTACAGCATGACCGCCTTCACCCGGCAGACTCAGGACGCCGACTGGGGCAGCTTGCAGCTCGAATTGCGCTCGGTAAATCAGCGCTACCTGGAACCGCATTTCCGCCTGCCGGACAACCTGCGCGATCTTGAACCGCATTATCGCGATGCGCTGCGCAAGCGCCTCTCACGCGGCAAGGTCGAATGCACGCTGCGCTTCGAGCCGGCCCATGACAACACCACGCTCAGTGTCAACGAGACACGCCTGGCCTCGCTGGCCCAGGCACTGGGCACAGTACGCGCCCAGGTACCCGACGCCGCCATGCCCGATGCTCTGGCGCTGCTCGATCATCCCGGCGTGCTGGAAAGCGACGGGCTCGACCTCGAACGTGTCCAGCACGCCGCGCACGCGCTTTTCGATACCGCCCTGGACGACCTGATCGCCGGCCGTGCCCGCGAAGGTGAGCGCCTCGCGCAGTTGATCCGCGACCGGCTCGAGGGCATTCGCGCCGTGGTTGCCGAGGTCCGCGCCCACCTGCCCGAGATTCAGGAACGCCAGCGCGAACAACTGGTCGAGCGCCTGACCGCCTTCAAGGCCGAACTCGACCCCCAGCGCATCGAGACCGAAATCGCCCTGCTCGCCCAGAAAGCCGACGTCGCCGAGGAACTCGACCGCCTCGAGACCCACGTGGCCGAGGTCGAACGTCAGCTCACGCAAAAAGGTCCCGTCGGCCGCCGCCTCGACTTCCTGATGCAGGAACTCAACCGCGAAGCCAACACCCTCTCCTCGAAATCCGTCGTCGCCGACACCACCCGCTGCGCGGTGGAGCTGAAGGTGTTGATCGAACAGATGCGGGAACAGATTCAGAATTTGGAGTGACGGCCACGCGGAACCACGCAAACCGACCAGCCCATGTCTGGGAAGATAATTCCTGATGGCTTGTCTTCACGGATGTCTCTCAAAGCGTTGGACATGTCTGGGTTCGCCGAAAAACAATTGCTGGGCGTGGCCACGGCGATCGAACGCGGACTGGGGCCCCCTTCCAGCGGTTGGGCCTACCGCCCCATCCTTGATACGAATACGACGTACAACAATTACATGATGGAGACGCCTTATGTCCTTTGGCCTGTTTTCCCTGTTCCCTCCGTTGCTCGCGATCGGGCTAGCGCTGGTAACCCGCAACGTGATCCCCGCGTTATTCTGTGGGGTGTGGCTGGGGGCGACAATGCTCAGTGGTGGCAACCCGGCGACCGGGCTCTACGATAGCTTCGCGGATTTCATCATCCCCAGCGTGGGGGATGAGTGGAGCGCCACCGTGCTTATCTACTGCGGCCTGTTCGGGGTGCTGATCACCGTGCTGCAGCGAACCGGCGGCGCTCATGCCATCGCCCGCGCCATTGCCTCCAAAGTGGCCTCTCCGCGCGGAGCCCAAGGCGCCACACTGGGCTTCGGGGTGCTGATCTTCTTCGAGGATTATTTCAATGCATTGACGGTGGGAAGTGTCATGCGCCCCATCACTGATCGCATGCGTGTCTCACGAGAAAAGCTTGCCTACATTGTCGATTCGACCTCGGCGCCAATGTGCCTTTTGGGGCCCGTATCCACCTGGGTAGTGTTCGTGATGGGACTGATCGGCACCCAGCTTGGCGAGATGGGCATGACGGGATCCGAGTATCTGATATACCTGTCGTCGATTCCGCTCAATTTCTATGCCTGGCTAGCGCTGCTGTTGATTCTGGTGATCGTCGTCACCCAATCGGATTTCGGCCCCATGGCACAGGCCGAGAAGCGCGCACGGATTAGTGGCAAGTTGTTGGCGGATGGCGCCCAGCCACCTTCGGATCGCGAAGCGACCGAGATGATGGGCGTCGCCGAAGAGAGCTCACGCAAGCGCAACATGCTCGTGCCGATCGTAGTGCTGGTGGGAATGATCCCACCACTGTTCTTGTGGACCGGCAACTTCCCCGAGAACGACCTGATCACGGCAATGGGAGAGGCCGAGGGTGGCCTGTCGATCCTGATCGCAACCTTCGTGGCGGTCAGCGTCGCGTTGGGGATGGGACTGCAACAGCGGCTGTTCGATTTTCGCGAAGCGATGGACTTGGTAGTCACCGGCATCAAGAGCATGACGCTGGTTTACATCATTCTCACCCTGGCCTGGTCGATCGGTAGCGTGACCTCGCAACTGGGCACCGCGGATTACCTCGTCACGCTGGCCCAGGCTGGCATCGCGCCGAGCCTGATTCCGGTACTGCTGTTCTTGATCGGCTCGCTCGTCGCCTTCACCACCGGCACCTCCTATGGCACCTTCGCGATCATGATCCCCATCGCCATGCCGGTGGCTGCTGCCATGGACATGTCGTTGTCACTGGCTATCGCCGCAGTGCTCAGCGGCGGTATCTTCGGCGATCATTGCTCGCCGATTTCGGATACCACCATCCTCTCCTCAGCCGGCTCTTCATGTGACCACATCGACCACGTCCGGACCCAATTACCCTATGCACTGAGCGCAGGAACATCCGGCATCATCGCCTTCTTCGTCGCCGGGCTGACAGATTCAGCCTGGATAGGAGGGCTCAGCGGGGTGGCCGCACTGTTTACGGTGGTGCTTGTATTGCGTTGGGCATGGGGCCCAAAAGCATCTGCACAGTACGACTCGGCTAGCTGACCATGGCCCCGCAGGTGGGGGCCTTTTCCCCGCCTCGCATACCATTGAACACCGGAGCGCCGGTACGGATCCGCGTACCGTCGTTTCCTGCCCTATATGGCAGCAATCTTCACACTGGGGCTAGTTGGATGCTGGCTAGCCAGCCCGAGTATCGCAAAAATGGTTAGCGGTAGTTTCAAAATTGGCGCGATTCGCTGAAATCTCTGTATGAGATTCGATATCAAACCACGAAGTGCCAGTACACGCTTTGTGATTTCCATCCACTCTACAATAGACTCCGCAACGCCTATAAGCAGAATAGTAATGGTGGCGCAGAGCGCCGCCGTGGGGCTGAAGGTGCTGATCGAACAAATGTGGGAACAGATCCAGAATTTAAAGTGATGGCGGGTTATTGGCTATCTACGACAAGCATCGTATTGCCGTGAATACAGTAAAATCATTAGCTCCTTCCAGCAACGCTCATTGGGCTAGGACAAACCGAGCTTCTAACTCACGTAAAAACCGGAAGGTCTTAAGGCAGGGCACTTCGAATTGCTGGCAGATATTGGGCACTTTAACCTTACGGGTATTAACGGCAGCAACTGTTTCATGAGTCACCACGCTGGCGCCGATGGCTTTAGCTTTGGTAATAATCCACGGATCGGCTTTTGCCAGAAAGTTGTCGCGATTGCCGGGGTTGTAGTCGCCTGCCATAACGAACTGCACGATTTCAGCGAACAGTAATTGAGTTCGCTCGTCGTCGTTGTTGATGAAGTGGCCTGGCCGTTCGCGGGCCCAAGCGGCGAGCTCATCTTTGCCTTCTTTTAGTTCGCGGCCAATCATATCGACACTGGCAATGGTACCTAGTGCAAACTGCCTATCCAGCCAGTCCCAGTAAGCGGGGCAAATATCCATGCCGTAATACTGGTTTTTCGCTTCGATATAGGTATTTGCGTCCAGTAAATATCTCAAATGCCCAGCTCCTTAGCGAAGCGCTCCATCTTATTCGGTTTGACACCACCCAGCAGGGCACTTGCTTCACGTAACATCAACTGACCGCTCAGTGCTTCACTGACGACCGCTTTGGAGAAGCGTTGGCTGATTTGAGCCTTTTTGGTTTGGAAATAAGTGGGTGTACCACTACGCTCACGCATTTTATATAGCGCTTGCTGTTCAGCAATATAGCGACCGTACTGCGCTTGAGAGATAAAATTGAGCGTCAGCGCACGCCGCGCCAATGCCCAGGTACTGACGTGGAAGTGGGCTTCCAACATGGGTAGATTATCTTGCCAGTGGGCCAAATCGTGCTGCCAGAAGGAGCTGAACTCTCGTTTTGGTACTAAAAACTCTGCCGCGACAGCATTGCAAAGTACTTCTTGTTGGCGGTGAGTATTAGCGTTTCCGTCAGAAATGCCAGACTGACCAATCCAGATATGACAAAGCTCATGGATTAGGGTGAACAAGCGCGCACCTAGTGCATCGCCATGATTGACGAAAACGATCGGCGCGTAGTCATCCACAATGGCAAACCCGCGAAACTCCTCAACGCGCAAAGGGCGTGTGTGGTGTCCAAGATTGTTTTGACGCATCACCAGGACGCCCAGCGCTTCGATTCGCTGGGTCAAATCACGGTAATAGTCATCCCACTTACCGCGTTCAGGGTGATCCCCAACCCCTAACTGGGTGCGCATGTCGGCGACGATGTCAGCGGCAGAGAGGCGTCCAACATATGGGTTGGGCTCAGCAAAGTGCTGCTTTAAGTAGTCCCGGTACCATTCCTGACGCTGAAGCATCAGTTTGATCAGATCTAGAAGCTCTGCACTTGGCCGAGTGACACCTTGGCCTTCCACCGTTCTCAAGTCGGGGATGGGAAGCGTTTCTTCAGGTGGTTCCGTAAGAAACAGATAACCAAAGGGAACGTGAGCCTTTGCGGCAAACTGCATCGCCTGGCGAAAGGTGATGGGCAGCTCTCCAACCTCCCATGCCTGCAGCCTTTCTATAGTTACCCCACATTTGCGGGCAAATTCAGGCATCGGGATGCCAGAGCGCTCGCGCGCCCAGGTCAGCATCTGGATGTTGATATTTGCCTTGGTCATGTAACGCTGCCTATGAATTACTTTCAAAAATAGAAAATCTTGAACCGAGTCTAGCAGCGCCAAGCATGGCGCCCAATAGAGGCGCGCCTTGAATTGCTACTCAGTTCCTGACGCCAAAGCCTCCTTCGCCTCCAAGAAATACTTTTTGCTTCCCCAAATGCCGGTGCTACCCACGATATAGACCCGCTTTTTGGCCCTGTCAGCGCGACGTTGAGCAGGTTCGGCTTGCTAGAGGCCCACTCAGAAGCGCCCGGCGCATCTGTCGAAAGTCCCAGCACGAGGATGACACCTCCCTTAACAAGCCAAACACCGAATCAATCCAATCTCAATATTTCTTTTACTTCCTGAAGATCTCTGTGCGCACGCAAGTAAACAATCGCTGCACGGGAGAGCTTTTCAGTATCTCGCACCATGCGTCGAAGTTTCGATTTAGCCTCTTGAACATCAACATCATTTCTTATCTTACTTACTTGATTTTCCACCTCTATTCTAATTTTATTACGAGCTCTTGTGATGCGCCGCTCATCCAAGTGAAATATTTTTGTAGAGTTTACAACTTTTTCTTCCTGATCTGGTAGTGCCGCAGGGCTAGCTATGGGGAAACCATCGTTATCAAACCAGAGAAGCTTCTCATCATCCATATCGAATGGATCAAGAAAATTAGGGCGCTCGCCAAGCAGCCTGTCATTATCTTCAGGGGTAAAGGCTCGCTGATCAGGGTTTTTTAGTGGAAAACGACATGCTTTCCCTCCTTGACTTTCACTGAAAAGTCTACGGCTATTACAAAAGGTACATGCACACCGATAATTTTTCCAATCAAATGCTAGCCACCAATAACCATCATGGCGTTTGTCATCTTCAACCTTGTTTTTAGGCCTAAAGTGGTCAACCGGCATGTCTGACCGAATTTCTTCTGCTTCGCAATACCAGCATTTCCGCTTCAATGCTTCTGGCAACAGATCATAGAAATTGCGCCAAACATTTGAAGATGCAGATCTCCTTAATATAGCTTTTCTTTCTTCTTTATTTCGCGCTGCCATTAGATCCGCTTGGGCTTGAGAAGCCGCATCTCGCCATGCTTGTGTCAAGCACTCCTCAATTTCTTCTTTGCAGATCCAACGCATTATTAACTCCTCTCGTGTATGGGATAGTATTTATTATAAAGAAATTCGAGATAATCAGGATCATCCGTCGCCAAGTTAAACCCCAACTGATCAAGCTCAGAATTAAGCCTAGCAAGGTATTGCTCATCATCCTCCGCCAAAAGTCCTTCCTCACGAACAACTTTTTCTTTAGATAGCGTTTCTTTTGCTGCTAACGCATTTCTGGCGACTAGCTTCTGATTCGTATCATCATCAAGCGTTGTTTTAAGCCCAAACATATCACTACGTAAAATTAAATTAATACCCATACCTCTAGGGCTTTCTTCGGGCATGCTTGACTTAATATATCTTCTATCATCATGCTTCATAACTTGCACTTGCTGTTTTTTCAACTCTGCGATAGCCAGGGGATGATGAGTGACCATGAGCAAGTGACTTGTTTCGTGATTAGGCACAAAATCACGCAGAAATTTTAGATATTTAACTGCCCAAGATGGATTCAAATGGGTGTCAGGTTCGTCAAGCAAAAACAGCGAATCTTTTCCGCCAGTAAACTTAAGCAGGCCGAGCACCGTGAGCAATTGCTGTTCACCTTCGCTAAGTTCACGGAAGGTGAGAGGCTCTTCGCTACTAGAAACATCTACCCTGATACTTACTTCGGAAATGATTTCAGAAAGCAGCGTACTTTCTAGCATTTTGAACAACTCGTCCGCGGTAAGATCTTTCGCGAAATCTCGAAGTGCATCCACATTGGGTAAAAATAGATGAAAGAACTCGTTACGAATATTGTTTCCGGTTAACGATGTATCTTCAGGCCTAGTTACTTTTATCGGTGACAATGTGTATTTAATAAGTTCTTCTAGAAAACGACGCACAACTCCCCGAGCGCCCCAAAAAAGTTCTCCTTTTTTGGTGGCCCAACCAGGTTGACGCATCACGAAATGGATGCTATCCAGCCCCTTTATTCCTAAGTGTTCAAGTAGAAATGCTTTTTCTGCGTTATCTTGTTCTGACAAAAAAAAGGCCAACAGTACAAATTGGCTATGGTGAGGCTTGGCGTAGAACAGAGAGCGAATATCCCCTTTTAAATCCAACTCATCTTTTAACAAACGACGATAAAAATCCGTACGGTGTTTTTTGAAGTGGTTTTCTAGTCGGTCACTAGGTCCTGAATAGTAGGCAAATACATAATTAGGCAGGTAAAGTGCCTTACCAGTCTTATCACGTTTTATCTTTGAAAGGGGCACCGCTTTGCCTGTTGGCTTTTCTTTAATAAAATCAGTAGATTGTTCGTCTAACAAATCCCTTACTGTGACCTTATATTGCTTTGCCAATGTACTCCGTGAAGGGTCTGCATCAACTGTCACCTCCAGCCACCTGCCACTAGGCTTTTTTTGGGGCTCGCCAAGTCTATAAACTAATTCATAAGAAAACGGCGGCGCTTCTCCTAAATCGAGGTTGCGGAATATGACCACTAGGGCTTCCAGCACATTAGACTTACCCGAACCATTGCGGCCAACGACCACAGTCATCAGATGATCTTCATCAAAATCTACCATGACGTCTTCAAGGTTTTTAAAGCGTGAGCGAACATGAAGTTTATCGACTTTCAAAGGTTGCCCCCTATTAGCGTTTCGCTTTATTCATTGGTAGCATCTTCAGCCAAGGAAAACCAGTCTTGCCCATCCTCACTGCGCTCAAGTTTCACGATGGATTTATCGTGACTTAGGGCTTGCCGGATATCCAGAAAGAATTGTTCCAACTCTTCCGTTTTGCTGTTACTGGGGTAACCCGCCGCAGCTAAAAGCTGTTGTCCGCTCAGCGGGGTGCCTGCTTGCTTTAAGGCTTCAACCACTTTGATAACTTGTTTGCTCATGCTGCTACCTGTATTTTTTTTCCCCGCAGTGCGCTTGGGTTGTTTGGGCTGTCTTTTTATGGCTTCGCGCTCTGCCTTGATGCGCTCGAGCAGCGCCTCGGCGCTGTTCTCACCGCTGATCAGCTCAGGGTTGTCCTCGCGCCACTGGGCGGTCAGTTCGCCGCGAAACGCCTTGGCGAGGATGGACTGGGAGAGTTGATTGACGCGCTCAAGGGCGCTATTGACCTGCTGCTCGATGGTATCGGCGTAGGCGAAGAGCTGATCGACGCGGCGGACTATTTCGGTTTGTTCTTCTAGGCACGGAATATTTACATTTATAGTAGCCAAGTCTTTTTTATTAAACCCATTTTGGGCTGATCTTTGAAAATTGTTAACAGAAGAAAAAAAAGACGGCGAGGAGACCAAAATTTTTAAAAAAACCGAAGAAATATTTTCTAAAGAAATAATTTTTGCTAAAGCCACATTGTAAGCACCGGCTTTTCCTGAGCAAACTCTTCCTATGGAAGCTCCATATCTTCCCAGTAATACGTCGTCATCATCGCATTTCTTTAAACTGTTAGCATCAGGGACGTATGTAGGCACTTCTTTGTCACCAAAATCTCTTATTTGGAGAAGCCTAACATAGCCCTCTCTAGGCTCACTGATGAAAGAGGATTTGGGGGGCTGGGTCCCACCTTGGATATCAAAAAAATCCATGAATGAGCCAGCGACAGCTTCAGGAAGATAAGAGCTCCGTCGAAATTCCTCCGTCAACCGCCCACTCACCGCCGCCGCGAGCACGGATTGACGAAAGCGTTTGAGTATCTCGGGAATGCGCTCGAGCCGGGCTTTGGTGTTGCCCACCTGCGCCAGCAGGGTGTCTAACTTGTCGACGATGACCTTTTGTTCGGCGAGAGGAGCGAGGACCATTGGCGCTACAACACCGTCTTTAGTCCCCAGGCGAGGCATGTTAACGCCGTAGCTAACTCCAGTGACGTAACTCAGAAAGTCATGGGTCTTTAGCCAATAAAAGAGATAGCGATTCAGAACAAATGGCTCGGCATTCAGAGGGACAATTTCTGTCGTGCAGACGCCGGGAGCATCTGCAAGCACAACCTTGTTCAAATAGGGCCGCAACTTCCCATAAAGGACATCACCTTTCTCAAAAAGATTCTTTGTACTTTTGAACGGCCGCTCAGCAGCCGTTTTCCGAGCGAGAACCTTAGAGCTTTCTTTCTCTACGTCTTCCAGTTCCAGCACCCAAGTCTTGTCAGAGACATCGCTTAAAACGCATTTTTGCGTTTTGCCATAAGCAACGACATCGCCAAGCTGCGCGTAGGACCATTCAAGGGGCAATTCACGCTGAAACATCATTCGCTCCCACCCATCATCTCCTGCAATAACACTCGCTGCCCGTCGGCCTCTTCCTCGGCGCCCAGCTCTCGCATCAGCCCGTCCAGCTCGCCCAGCGCTTGTACCAGTTCGCTCATGGCTTCCCCGGCCAGCACTTCGGGCGCGGGCAGGTCGGCCGCATCCACGCTGTCCTTGTCCTTGAGCCAGCTGATATCCAGCGAGTCGCCCTTGGTGTCGCGAATCCACCCACGGCTGAAGCAGCGCCAGCGGGATTTGGCGAGGCGGTCGTCGTCGACGTTCTGGTTTTCCTCAGACGCCTCAGCATCGACGGCGATTTCTTCGGCGTTGAAGGACCACTCGCCTTCCTGTCGCGGGCTCTGGCCGTTGGGGTCGTCGCCATACACCGCCTCGAACGGTTTCAGGTGCTGCTCCCCGAACGGGGTGCGCTTGCCGAAGCTCGGCATATTGGTGCGCAGGTCGTAGACCCAGACGTTCTCGGTGCAGCCGGTATCCTGGTATTTGTCCTTGGCCGATCCTTTGGTAAAGAACAGCACATTGGTTTTGACGCCCTGGGCGTAGAAGATGCCGGTGGGCAGGCGCAGGAGGGTGTGCAGGTTGCACTTGTCCATAAGGTCGCGACGCACGTCGGTCCCCACGCCAGCCTCGAACAGCACGTTGTCCGGTAGCACCACGGCGGCGCGCGCACCGGGTTTGAGGTTGCGGTAGATATGCTGCAGAAAAGCGAGCTGCTTGTTGCTGGTTTTGAACGTCAGGTCGTCTCGGGTAATGCTCGCCTCGCCGCCCTTGGCAGTGCCGAAGGGCGGGTTAGCCAGAATCACGTCGGCCTTGGCCAAAGATTTACCGGCATCGCCCAAGGCGTTACCCAAGTGCACCACACCCTCGTTATCGCCTTCCATGCCGTGAAGCAGGCAGTTCATCAGCGCCAGCCGGCGCGTGCCGGGCACCAGCTCGATCCCAGTAAAGGCCTCGTGCTTCTGGAACGCCTGCTGTCGGGCCTCGAGATCGAACAGGTCGTCGGTCTGATCCTTGATGTAGCGATCCGCCGCGATCAGAAAGCCCGCCGTTCCGGCGGCAGGGTCCTGCACGGTTTCCCCAGCCTGCGGCTTCAAACAGCGCACCATGGAGTCGATCAGCCGACGCGGGGTGAAGTACTGCCCGGCACCGGACTTGGTCTCGTTGGCGTTCTTTTCCAGCAGGCCCTCGTAGAGATCACCCAGGCCATCCTGCTGGACGCTGAACCAGTCAATACCATCGAGCGCCTTGATCATCTGTTCCAGATGGCGCGGCTCGCGCAGGCGTGTTTGGGCGTCGGTGTAAATGGCGCTGATCAGCGGGTCGGTGTGTACCAAATGGCCGCTGCTGTTCCGGCCACTTGAGAGGCTCAGTAGGATGCGCTTGTAGTCATCCAGAAGGTTGATCCCGGACTTGCCGTTGAGATCGGTCCAGCGGCAGCCTTCCGGCAGCGGATGGCGCTCCAGTGTTCCGGCTTCGGTGTTTTCGTGAACCTCATGAACCATTTTGATGAAAAGCAGCAACACCAGCTCGGTGACGTAATCGGAGTAGTTGATGCCGTCGTCTCGCAGCACGTCACAGAGGTTCCAGAGCTTTTGAACAATGTCGTTGTTGGACATGGGGTCTCGCTAATTCGTGAATAAAGCCGCCGCTGTGGCGACGCACTAACTTTCAGGCAATATGGCTAGCCGTCGTCGCGCATCAGAGCCATGAGCGGGGCGTTGATGAAGAGTTTCTCTTTACCGGCTTGGCGCGCTTCCAATACACCGATACCTGACAACTGCTTGAGATAGACCGAGGCGGTCTGGCGTTTGGCGATATCGCGCTCGACGAGGTTGCCGATCCGGCAGTAGGGCTGCTCGAAGATCAAGTGCAGCAACTCGTGACTATAGAGTTTGGGTAGCGCCTGCTGAATGCGCTCGCGCGTCTCGCCCATCAGGCGCCGGATTGCGGTGATCTTGTCCGTGGTCCAACGCGCCGTCTGTTCGACCGCCGCCAGCATGAACAGAATCCATGGCTCCCAATCGTCGCGAGCGGATACGGCCAGTAGTAAGCGGTAGTAGTCGGCCTTGTGGCGGACGATATAGCGGCTCAGGTAGAGACTCGGCAGCGTCAGCAGGTTCCGCTCGATGAGGAACAAAATGTTGAGAATGCGCCCGGTGCGGCCATTGCCATCCAGAAACGGGTGGATCGCTTCGAACTGGTAGTGCGCGACGGCCATTCTCACCAAAGGATCCAGGTCATCCTCGGCGTGCAGGAATTGCTCCCAATTTCCGAGCAAGTCACGCAGCAGGGGTTCCCCCACCGGGGGCGTGTAGATCACCTCGCCGGTGAGCTGATTGCTGAGCGTCGTGCCTGGCACCTTGCGTATGCTCATCTCGACGCCTTTCAGCGTGCTGCAGATGGTCTCCGCCGTGCCAACGGTCAGCGGACGCGATTGAATCCCGCGAAAGCCCTCATAAAGCGCCGTGCGATAGCGCAGCGCTTCCTTGGTGGCAGGATCTGCAAGCGTGCCTTCCTCTGCAAACTGAAACAGCCTGTCGGTGGTGGTGACGATGTTCTCGATTTCAGAGCTGTCTCGCGCTTCGAGCATCGGCAGCAGGTTGATCAATAGCCCCTGATCCGGCAACAGTTCCCCTGCCTGCTTCAGTTCTGCCAGCGCCGCGCGAGCTTCGATACACGCTTTGAGAATGGCCGTCGTCTCGATATGCCCGTGCTCGGGTGGCAAGGGAGGTATAGCGTTGAAAGGCGTTGCAGGCTGCCAGGGCATGGGAAACTCGCGCAAGAAGCGTCAAAACAGATCCAGTCGATCCAATCGATATATAAACGATGTCATGTACGCCAATATCCAACAAATCGACATGAGAGAAATATCATGTCGATGGTATCGACATGTCGAGGCTTCGTATATAGAAAAACCCGAAATCTCGACACGAACGCCGCGACCTGCAAAAAAACCGCTTTAGTTATGCATGTCGTTCGGCCCATAAGGCGTCATTCATACTTTCCAGCACTGTATCGAGCTGGTCGTCCAACACCTTATCCAATCGGCGGGCACCGCCGGAGAATGCGGGCATGCGGTTAATGGCGTCACGGTCGAGAACGACTTCATGTGTCAGCTGTTTTGCCAGTCGCTCTAACCACCTGCGCTGAACGGGTGTCCAGGCATGCTGGCTATAAATACGCTCCATGGCCGTATTCACTCGCTGCTCAAACGGCACCAGTGCCTCCCCTAGTGCGGCACGACGGATATGGCCGATGATGCTGGCGGCGATATCCTGGTTGGTCTGGTTGCGCACGGCAGTCTGCAGACGCGCTTCCGAGTAGCCGTTCTGATCCAGCAGCAGCTTCACCTCTCTGAGTTGCTCACGGGTGAGGTCGACCGGTCGATTCACGACAACCGCCAGCGCCGATGACTCATTGACCTGTTCACGAATGAACTGGTTAAAGCTATCCAGATAGTCTTCTGGCCGATTGTGTACGCCGTAGCTTTGGGTGCGTTCACGAATTTCGTCTTCGTGTTCGGAGATCAGCGGCATGCGCTCGCTGCCCATTAACGCTTTCACATCCGCCAGTTGATGGAGCAATCCCGAATGCTGCTGGACGAACTCGGCGGCCTTGACCGGTCCCAGTTCGAGCAGATGCTTGTGCAGTGACTTGGGCGGCACTTCCCACAGTCCTTCCAGTTCATCGAGCTTCTGACGCACCGCCGGTTTGTGCTCGGCAGTGTTTTCCGCCTTGCGCAGCACGCGCATCAGCTTCTGGCTGAGCTGGCTGAGCACCACGTGGGCCTGACTTTCGTCCGGCTGCTCACCAGGTGTATTCAACGCCTGCTCGAGTCGATCGGGGTCCGTTAGCTCATCGGTCAGCTGCTCGAGTGTCACATTGGGATCTTTGACCAGCGGCTTCATGGTGCTGACCTCGGCCAGCGCGGCGTAGATATCCACCGGATCGTAAATGCGGAATACGGTCTTGCCGATCTCATCGCAGCGCCGCGTAGCGCGGCCGATCATCTGTTCATACAGAATGCGCGACTTCACCCGACGCATGAACACCAGATGGCAAATTGCGGGCACGTCGATACCTGTCGTCAGCAGATCGACGGTGATCGCGATATTGGGATAGCGCTCATTTTTATACCGACGAATCAGCTGATTGGCCTTGTCACTCTTGCCAGTGATTTTTTCCACCGCGGCCTGGGAGTAGTCAGTGTCGTAAACCGCCTTGAACGCCGTATCCAACTGGCGCTTGACCTCGTCGGCATGACGGTCGGAGGCGCAGAATATTAGTGCTTTCTCGTCGCCAAAGGGATCCAGCTCCTTGGCCAGTTCTTCGCAGATGACGCGATTGAAGTTCGGGTTGAGCACGCTGCGGTTGAAGGCATCGACCTCGAAGCTGAGCTCATCCTCCAGCTCGGCGGTTTCCAATTCGCCGGTCTGCGTGTTGATGGCGTGAACGGTTTCGCCCTTCTCGAAGGTGATCCCTTTCTGCGTCAGCAGCGTTTCATAACGCACGGGCGGCTCGTGGTCGATCAGCCAGTCATCGGCGACCGCTTCACGGTAGGAGTAGGTGTAGACCGGCTTGCCGAATATTTCGCTGGTATGCCGAGCGGGCGTTGCGGTCAGGGCGATCTTCACCGCATCGAAGTATTCGAGCACCCGCCGATAGCTGGAGAGATACTGACGCGCCTCACGTGTCGCCAGCTCGCCCTCGGTCATCTCCTGATCTAGCGTGTAGCCGCGGTGGGCTTCGTCGATGATGATGCAATCGAATTGATCCACCGGGGGTGGCGCGTCACTGGCAAAGATGCGTTTAACCATCGCCTGTACCGTGGCGACCTGAACGCGGGTTTCGGCTTCCGCCGCCATATCGCCTAGTTCAGCGACGTTGTAGATGGTCGAGAGTGTGTGGTTCTGCTCGAGTTTAGCCTCTTCGAAGGCACCCAGGGCCTGTTCACCCAGCGCAGTGCGATCCACCAGAAACAGAATCCGCTTGAAGCGCTCCGCCTTGAGGAACCGGTACATCAAGCCGATGACCGTGCGTGTCTTGCCAGTGCCAGTCGCCATGGCCAGCAGCGCCTGACGCACGCCCTGCGCCAGGCGGTTTTCCGTCGCGACGATGGCCTTTTCCTGATAGTTACGCAGCCCGAGGTAGCCAAAGGGCTCCTGCGCCAGCTGTTGCTCGGCCTCGGCTTTACTGCGCTTGAGTTGGTCTAGTAGGCCCTCGGGCGAATGAAAGGCCTGCAAGGCACGCTTGAGATTGCTGGGCTCGCGTACGTCGCGGAACCAGGTGCCGGACTGTTCCAACTGTTGGGGTACGTAAGGTCGGCCGTTGCAGGAGTAGACGAACGGTACCTTGTAATGCCCTTCGGCTTCATCTGCCCAGGCAATCGTCCGGCCCGCCAGTTCCCAGGCGCCGGTCAAAGGCGGGGTGATCGTTAGGCCTCGGCTGTAGCGTTCCGCCTGACCGATCTTGCCGGCGACGTTGATATTTTCTTTCTTGGCTTCCACGACTGCCAGAGGCGTCAAGCCATGGAACAGCACATAATCGGCTTTTTCATGGCCTTTAGTAGGCCATTCGGCAATGGCGCGATTGACGCCTTTTTCCGGTCTGATGCCCTTTTTATAGGTCAGCGTCTGCGTGTCGGCTTCCCAACCCGCTTCTACCAACTGTTGATCGATCAGAATTCGGGTCAGCTCCTCATTCAGCACGATCTGCTGGCTAGCGGCCTGCGTCTGCTGCGTGACCTGTTGACGCTGCGAAGACACCTTCGATGCATCCTGCTGCAACAACTGCTGCTGCAGCTTATGGATCTTCTGTTCGTAGGCTTTCTGCTGCGCTGCCAGGGCCTGCTCGTGGCCCTTTGCTTCCTGCGCCTTCTCGCGAGATTCTTCATCCATTGCCAACGCCAGCTCTTCGTACTCGGCTCTTTCCTTGGCTATTAATTCATTGAGCTGTTGGCTCGAATCGAGTTGCACGTTTGCCTGCTGCAGCTCGTGCTTGAGCATTTCGATATCGACCTGTAGCTGCCGTAGCTGGCCACTGGGATCTGCTGGTGGCACAAAGGGTCCGGCCTTGAATTGCGTGCCGGCTTTACCAAAAGATTGATGGAACCAGATCGCTAGGGAGCGAGCGATCTTCAGTCCATCCATCGCTTCCTTGTGCAAGGTCCTGAACTGATGGTTCGCCCTATTACCCTCAATGCGCAGGGTGTGAAACAGTTCACGTACAGCGGGTTCCAGCCGCAGTTCGCGGTTAAGCCGATAGAGCAAGTCTACCTGGGTGACCTGCTCGTCAAACTCGACCCCCGTGAGCGCCGCGATATGCTGCGCAATGGCCTCACCGAGCTGGCGCAACTTGATTAAGGTGGTATTTGGGTCGCTTGAGAATGCTCGCTCGGCCGCCGAGGCAAGCTGTAAGAACAGTGCATCATGCTCGGCCAGAAAATCGAAATTCGCCGAGTCTGGTAGCTCAGAGCCTCTCATCACCCCTCCGTTGCCTACTGCAGTCTCTGCTGTTTGTTACTTACTCATAATTACTTATGCTTTCAGCATATCTGAATCGTTAATCCGCTAACACGCCGAATCGCACTCCTAGAGTCAACCTTTTCGTTTTTGGCCCTCGCCGTCCGCAGCCGACGTACAGCGAGCAAAACACCACCACGGCCAACCGCCACCCATAGAGTCAAAATCACTATCCACCCTCGACTATGGGCGTAGAAGCGTCCCTGTTTGGGCCGTAATCGGCTACCCTTGCGTCCTCGGCTTTGCCGCCGTGACGCAATACCTTTCGATTTCCAAGGATGGTCCTCTTGTCGACTTCCGCGATGCCCCGCCGGGGCGTTCTGACTCTCGTCGCGCTGCTGCTGGTAGCGCTCAACCTACGCCCGGCACTGACCAGTGTTGCGCCGGTACTCGGCAGCATCGGTGAGGCGCTGGCGCTCTCATCCAGTTGGCAGGGCATTCTGACCACGCTGCCGGTGCTGTTTCTGGGGATCGCTGCGCCGCTGGCGCCACGCATGGTGCGACGCATCGGCCCGGAGCGCAGCGTGTTCGCCGCGCTGCTGGTATTGGCGGTGGCGTTGCTCGTGCGGCCCTATATCGGCACGGCGGGGCTGTTCCTGGGCACGGCGGTCGCCGGTGGTTGTATCGGGGTCGTCGGGGTGTTGCTGCCGGGCATCGTCAAACGGGATTTCCCCCGTCGCGTCAGCATCATGACCGGCCTCTATACCGTGGCGCTCAACCTCGGTGCTTCCGCTGCCGCGGGCACCACCGAGCCGCTGCGTCAGGCGTTGGGTGGGCTTTGGCAAGACGCTGCACAGAGTCCTTGGCAGGGTGCGCTGGCATTCTGGTTGCTGCCGGCGGTGATCGCCGCGTTGTTCTGGCTGCCACAGCTCAAGGGCACCAAACCCACTCGCGTTCCTGCGCGTCGCGGCGCGCGGCTGCGCCATGATTCGCTGGCGTGGCAGGTGTCGCTGTTCATGGGGCTGCAGTCGTCGCTGGCCTATATCGTGTTCGGCTGGCTGCCGACGATCCTGCAGGACCGCGGGTTGGCGGCAGTCACTGCGGGGCTGGCACTGTCGGTATCGATTCTGCTGCAGGTGACCACGGCGATCCTGGCGCCATGGATCGGCAGCCGCATGCGCGACCAGCGGGCGGTGCTGATCGGCGTAATGACACTTACTCTGACCGGGCTGCTGGGTTGCCTCTACGCCCCGATCGAAATCATCTGGCTGTGGATCGTGGTGCTGGGCTTGGGCCAAGGCGGTACGTTCAGCATGGCGCTGACGCTACTGGCGCTACGCGCGCCGGATGCCACCACCGCCGCCAGCCTCTCGGCGATGGCCCAGGGCATCGGCTACACCCTGGCGGCGATGGGGCCGCTGCTGGTCGGCGTGCTGCATGACTGGAGCGGGGGCTGGAACGTGGTGGGGTTTCTGGTGAGCGCGATTGCGCTGGGCGCGCTGGCCATGGCGCTGGGCGCCGGGCGTGATCGGCAGGTGGCGTCGACACAGGGCACGGAGTGATGGGGCGGCGAGACGGCCCCCGGCGCCGGAATCGGATACTCTAGGAGAGAGACCAACGACCCAGGAGACTCGCATGCCAGCCAGCATGCCATCAGCCTCGAGCAACAGCAGCGCCTGATCGAGCTCGCGCGCCCACTAGGAGCAGTTGCGCGAGAAGTTCGCGTTTCTGAACTGAACGCGAGACGCCTTGCGTCTCGGGCTTGACGCCAAACCCCCTTGCGACCAGCCTCCAGAATGCGATCATTGGCCCTTTATCGTCATTCCTTTCCATTTCCCCGATCTGGATCCGAACCCCATGAGCAAAGCCTTGATTATTGGCGCCGGTGGCGTCGGTGGTGTGGTGACTCACAAGTGCGCGCAGCACCCCGAGGTGTTCCACGAAATCTGTCTGGCCAGTCGCAACGAAGCGAAGTGCAAGGCGATCGCGGACCAACTGGATCGCCCCATCCAGACCGCCCAGGTCGACGCCGATGACGTCGAGGCGCTTATCGCGCTGATTGAGTCCTTCCAACCCGACGTGCTGATCCATGTGGCCCTGCCCTATCAGGACCTGACCATCATGGAAGCCTGCCTGCGCACCGGCGTGCCCTATCTGGACACCGCCAACTACGAGCATCCGGACGAGGCCAAGTTCGAGTACAAGGAGCAGTGGGCGTTCCAGGAGCGCTTCGCCAAGGCCGGCAACATGGCCACGCTGGGCTGCGGCTTCGACCCCGGCATGACCAACATCTACTGTGCCTACGGCCAGAAGAACCTGTTCGACGAAATCCATCGAATCGACATCCTGGATGCCAACGGCGGCGATCACGGCTACCCGTTCGCCACCAACTTCAACCCCGAGATCAACATTCGCGAGATCAGCGCGAATGGCCGCTACTGGGAGAAAGGCGAGTGGAAGGAGACCGCGCCGCTGGCCGAGAAGCGCACCTTCGACTTCGACGGCATCGGCGAGAAGGACATCTACCTGCTCTACCACGAGGAGCTGGAATCGCTGGCACAGAACATCAAGGGCATCGAGCGTATCCGCTTCTGGATGACCTTCTCCGAGAAATATCTGACGTATCTCAAGGTGCTGGAAAACGTCGGCATGACCAGCATCGAGCCGATTAACGTCAACGGCTGCGATATCTCGCCGCTGCAGTTCCTCAAGTCGGTGCTGCCCGATCCCGCGTCACTCGGCCCGCGCACCAAGGGCAAGACCAACATCGGCGTGATCCTCGACGGCATCAAGGACGGCAAGCGTCGCAAGGTCTACATCTACAACATCAGCGACCACGAGAAAAGCTACCAGGAGGTCAAGTCCCAGGCGATCTCCTACACCACCGGCGTACCCGCGGTGACCGGCGCAATGCTGATGCTCCAGGGGATCTGGAAGGGCGACGGCGTTTACAATGTCGAGCAGCTCGACCCCGATCCGTTCATGGAGCGCATCGGCGACATGGGCCTGCCGTGGCAGATGGTCGAGCTCGATCCCGACGACGATCCGCTGGCGGATTCGTGATGGCGGAAGCGACATACCCGTTCGACGCTTATCCGTTCGACATTGGGGCCTGCCCGTCGCCGGCCTACGTGGTCGACGACGCCCTGCTGCGGCGCAACCTGGAACTTCTCGAGGAGGTCCAGGCACGCAGTGGGGCGAAGATCCTGCTGGCGCTGAAGGGCTTCGCCATGTGGGACGCCTTTCCGCTGATAAGCCAGTACTTGGTGGGCACCACCTCCAGCGGGCAGGACGAAGCTCGCCTCGGCTTTGATCACTTCGGCGGCGAGGTCCACGTCTATTCGCCGGCGTTCACCGCGCCGGAGATGGACGTGGTGCTGCGCTACGCGGATCACCTGAGTTTCAACTCGCCGGGCCAGTGGCGGCGCTTTCGCGACATGGTCGCCTCAGCGCCGCGCAACATCTCGTGCGGGCTGCGGGTCAATCCCGAGCACTCGACCGGCGAGGTTGCCCTCTACGACCCCTGCGCGCCGGGATCGCGGCTCGGCACGCGCGCGGCCAACCTCGCGCCGGACGACCTCGATGGGCTGGAAGGCCTGCACTTCCATGCGCTGTGCGAGCAGAACAGCGATGCGCTGGAAGCCACGCTCGACGCCTTCGAGGCCCGATTCGGCCAATACCTTCCGCAACTGCGCTGGGTCAACTTCGGTGGCGGCCATCACATCACCCGCGGCGACTACGATGTGGAGCGGCTGGTGCGGCTGATTCGCGACTTCAAGGCACGCTACCCGCATCTCGAGGTCTACCTGGAACCGGGCGAAGCGATCGCACTGAACACGGGTTATCTCGTCTGCAGCGTGCTGGATATCGTCGACAACGATGGCCCGATCGCGATTCTGGACACGTCCGCCACGGCGCACATGCCGGACGTACTGGAGATGCCCTACCGACCCGAGGTCATCGGTGGTGCCAAGCCCGGTGAGAAGGCCTATACCTACCGTTTGGGCGGTACCACCTGCCTGGCCGGCGACGTGATCGGCGACTACGCGTTCGACCAGCCGCTCGCCATCGGCGACCGGCTGGTGTTCACCGACATGGCCCACTACACCATGGTCAAGAACACCACCTTCAACGGCATCCGCCTGCCGTCGATCTGCCGGGTCGACGAAACCAGCCGCGAAGTGCGCACGGTCAAGACCTTCGGTTACGTCGACTACATGCAGCGGCTGAGTTGAGGCGCTAACGAACGGAAGTACTCGGGCGAGAAGGCGTTACGGTTTCAGCGGGATCATGACGACGAAAACCGGCGCCGAGAAGACGCCGGTTTTCTGGCTTTCATCGACACAGACCTGCCGTCGATTAAGACCTGCAGCCGATCAAAAAATGATCGACGAGACCGGATCAGGGAATGATCTTCTCGGCACGCAGGCGCGCGAATAGATCCAAGAACGCTGCGCGCGTTTCCCGGAAGTGATCGAAACCGAAGTCGCGAGACTTGGTAGTGTCGTTGACGCACTCCTGATCGCGGCCCAGATCGGCATCGGTATGCCACCAGGACGCAAGCTTGCTGATATCCGGCTCGACCAGGTCGTGCTTCGCGGCGATCTCGCGCCAGGTCGATTCGATGCCTGCCATCTGCACTTCCAGCGGCTGCATCGTATCCGGGTCGTCCGAGGCTTCGGGACCCTGAACTTCAAGACCAAAGTACTCGCCGATCTCGCGCCACATCCGGCGCCAGCGGAAGACGTCGCCATTGACCGTATTGAACGCCTGGTTGGCGGCGCCCGGCGTGGTCGCGGCCCATTCCATCTGGCGCGCCAGCACCAGCGCATCGGTCATGTCGGTGAGCGCGTTCCACTGGGTCTGCGAGCCGGGGAACACGAACGGCTGGCCGGTTGCCTTGCAGATCGAGGCGTAGACAGCAATCGTCGTGCCCATGTTCATGGCGTTGCCGCGGGCATAGCCGATCACGGTGTGCGGACGATGCACGTTCCAGGCGAAGCCGTGGCGCTCGGCAGCTTCGAACAGCACGTCTTCCAGCGCATAGTAGAAGTTGTCGCCCGGCACGCGCGGCTCGGATTCACGGAATGGCGTCTCGGTGCGCCCGCTGCCATAGGCCTCGAACGAGCCCAGATACTGCTTGGTGCCAGTCACCAGCGAGGCGTGATCCAGCTTGTCGCTGTCGAGCGCGGCGAACAGGTTGCGCATCATCTGGCTGTTGGCTTCGACGTTGGCCTTCTCGTTGTCGCGACGAATCCAGGTGCAGTAGAAGACGTGAGTGATCGGCAGACCAGCCAGCGCCTGCTCGGTGCCCGGCTTGTCCAGCAGATCGGCGGTGACGGGAATCACGCCGCTCTGCTCGGTGGCGCGACGTGACAGACCGTAGACGGTCCAGCCGCTGGCCACTAGATAAGATGCCAGATTGCCGCCGGTGATCCCGGTGGCGCCTACAACCAATGCAGTGCCTTTACGCATGATCGATATCCTCCTCGAAAACGGACAGGGACTCGGCGCCGATGCCGAGTCGATGGGGAGAGTCTGGTAGGCTTCGATCATTGCTACAATCTAAAGCGTCGCAAATCTTTATTGCACGAGACGCAACTCGATGAATTTCAATTCAATGGATCGCAACACGATAGATCTCAATGCCCTGCGCGTGTTCGAGCGGGTCGCCGCCACCGGCAGCTTCACCGCCACTGCGCGACACTTTCACCGTGCGGTGTCATCGATATCCCGCCAGATCCGTGGGCTGGAAGAGTCGCTAGGGCAACCGCTGCTGTATCGACATACCCGCGCGGTCACGCTGACTGAGGCGGGTTGGCGCTACTACGAGGAAGTCCGCGAGATTCTGGAACGGCTCGATCTCGCCACCGAAGCGCTGGCGTATCCCGACACCGAGCCCAGCGGCGTGCTGCGGATCAACGCGCCGGTCGCCTTCGGTCAGCGCCAGATCGTGCCGCTACTGCATCGCTTCCAGCGCCGCCATGCCGGTATCACCGTCGAGCTGCAGCTGAGCGATCACGTCGTCGACCCGGTGCGCGAGGGCCACGACATCACCTTTCGCGTCGGCGATCTGGCCGACTCCTCGCTGGTGGCGCGGCGCCTGGCGCCGATGAACTACGTGGTCGCCGCAGCGCAGAGCTATCTCGACGCGCACGGCGCGCCGGAGACCCCCGAAGCGCTGGCTGATCACAACTGCCTGCTCTATCAGGGCGAGATGGGGCGCCAGCGCTGGTATTTCCAGGCGCCGGAGCAGAGCGGTTCGACCCCGTTCGAGGTCACCGGCAACCTCTACAGCAACGACGCCGAGAGCCTGCTGCGCGCCGCGCTGATGGGACAGGGGCTGGTGCTGTTTCCCACCTGGCTGATCAATGATGCGCTCTCGCGGGGCGAGCTGGTTCCCGTTCTGGAAGCGTGGCGCGGCGAGGTCATGCCCGGGCGCCGCGATATCCACGTGCTGACCACCGAACGCCGCCTGCGAACCCGCAAGGTGCGCGCGTTTCTCGATTATTTGCTTGAATCGCTGGAACCCCGGCCGGCCTGGGATCGGTGGCGTGAACGAATAGACGCTACCCGGGCAATATCGACGTGACGCTGAGCGTCGAGGTCTAACTATTGACCAGGCACTGGCTGCGACCGACGTTACCTTTGCGTCCCTTCCCAAGGCGTGATCTCGATGGCCCGAGGCATCGCAAGATGACTCGGGCCATTGCGTCTTGGGCCGAACCGACAATCGAATCGACACTCGGCCGGAGTCAGAGGCTCTTGAACCGCGAGTACTACTCCACCCCGTAGGCATCTACCCAATCGCCCGCCGCCACTTCCATGCATAGCGGCTGTCGATCGAGCCACTCGGCCAGCGCGAGGCGGTCGCTATCAGTAGCGTCAGCGTCTTTGCGCGGCAGGACGAAGACATCCAGCCGATCCGCGTCGACCCCACCGCCCATGATCATGCCGCGCGATTCGAGTTGTGCCTCCAGCGCATCGAGAAACCGCGACGCATCCTCATGTGACACTTCCTGCAGACGGCATGACAACGCAAACCCAAGCACCGCGAATTTACCCTTTTCTCGTACTACACCCCCATCTTCCATCCCCGACATAGCGCTTTCTCCACGACGTCCATTCTGGTGGTTTCACTGACTCAGCTCCGCGCAATATCACGAGCATGTTTACCTTACGATGCGGCTGAGTAACACATGCCCTAAAGGACCATCGGCAATCATAAGGAAAAACTTAAACTTTTCCATGCGATGGAACTCCGTGGAATCACCCCGCGCCGAGAATATCTTGGCGTTCAGTCATTTTTGTACATACAATAAAAACATGGACATAACCTTCGACGCCCACAAGCGTGCCAAGACTCTCCAGGCTAGAGGGATCGACTTCGCCGATGCCGCCGACGTGTTTGCCGGCCACCACTTCACCTTGCCAGACGACCGCAAGGATTACGGCGAAGACCGTTACATCACAGTGGGCACGTTAATGGGACGTATGGTGGTTATCGTATGGACACCACGCGACGAGGCTCATCGCATCATTTCCATGAGGAAAGCCAATGAACGCGAACAGGAAAGATACCGGCACCGACTGGATTGATCCGGATGACGCGCCGGAACTCGACGACACTTTCTTCGAAACCGCAGACGAGTACCGGGGTGATACCTTGGTCAAGCGCGGACGACCCAAGGCCAACAAGGTCAAGCAGCGTGTGACGATGCGCCTTGACCCCGAGGTCGTTGAATCCTTCAAAGCCGATGGCCCTGGCTGGCAAAGCCGCATCAATCAGGCACTCAAGGAATACATCCGTGAGCACAGTTGAGCACTACTCGCTCGCCATGGCGCACCGAAGGGCGATATAGCCGCTGGGGATGTATCGAAACACCCCAGCGCTTGTTGCCTTATGACGAGACGGCGGGCTGCTGCAATGCCTCGCGCTTTTCCAGCCAGCGGCCGGTGGCGAAGATCGCGATGCCCAGCAGGGCCAACGAGGTGCCGACCAGGCCGGTGGATGACCACGCCAGCCCCGCCTTGATGGTCACGCCGGCCAGCCAGGCGCCGAGCGCGTTGGCCATATTGAAGGCGGCGTGATTGAGCGAAGCGGCCATGGTCTGGGCGTCTTCGGCGACGTCCATCAACCGAGTCTGCATGGCGGGGGCGACGGCCATGCTGGTCCCGACCAGTGCCACGAACAAGAAGCCTGTCCACACCGAGTTGGCGGCGAAGTAGAAGCCGCCCTGCACACAGGCCACCCACAGCAGGATGATCGGAATGCCGCGCAGGAGGTTCCAGTCGGCGATACGCGCGCCGGCGAAATTACCCAGGATGGTGCCCACCCCGAAAATCGCCAGCACCAGCGGCCCCAGCGACTCAGCCATGCCGGCCTGCTCGGTGAGCGTGGGCATGACATAACTGAACACCGCGAACATCCCGCCGCATCCGAAACAGGCCACGCCCAGCGTGAACAGTACACGTGGTTTGATCATCGCGCCCAACTCGCGCTTGGGACTGGCCTGACGGTCGGCGGGCTGATACGGCACCCACAGACGCACCATCAGCGCCGTCAGCAGCGCGATGCCGCCCACGCCGGCGAAGGCCGCCTGCCAGCCGATCAAATTGCCCACCCAGGTGGCCAGCGGCGCGCCGATCAGAATCGCCACGGTCAGCCCGGTCATGACGCGCGCCACCGCCCGGGCGCGTTGATCGACGGGCACCGCCGCCGCGGCCACTAGCGCCGCAACACCGAAGTAGGCGCCGTGCGGCAAGCCGGCGATGAAACGTAGCCCGACGAAGGTGCCGAAATGCGGCGCCATGATGCTGGCGAAGTTGCCGAGGGCGAACAGCAGCATAAGCCCGATCAAAAGCGCCCGCTTGGGCAGTCGTGCCGCCAGGGCCGAAATGATCGGCGCGCCGACGACGACGCCGAGCGCGTAACTGCTGATGGCATAGCCAACATCGGGTACCGCCACCTGAAGATCGTCGGCGACACGGCCCATCAACCCCATGATGACGAATTCACCGGTACCGATACCGAAGCCGCCCAGCGCCAGGGCCAACTCCGCCAGGCGTGGGTGCGCGGCGCCACCGGAAGGCGTCGACGCGTCTGTGGATGCGCTCATGGGCATTTTCCTGTCTTGAGGTCCTGATCTTGAGGAACGTAGCGAGAAGGACGTGTCCGAAGACAACGTGTCGCGATCTATTCGCGACCTGTAGCCGAGATGATCTATTCTCTCAGTTTTAGACTTAAGTCTAAAACATAAGCACTCCATCATGCCGTTGATTAACGGCAATGACACGGCATACGCGCTCCGCCGCGTTTAGCCTGTTAGGATCGCAGCAGGATTTCTGTGGAGCCATCGCCATGCCCGAGCTGATTCGTCGTCCCTTCGTCTTTCTGCGCCATGGCCAGAGCACCAGCAACCTGAACCGTCGGATCGCCGGCCAGCGCGATGTTCCTCTCACCGCGCAAGGCGAACGAGAGGCCCGCCAGGCATCGGCGCTGCTCGGCGATGTCGCCTGGCCGTTGATCGTTGCCAGCCCGCTGGAGCGCGCCCGACGCACGGCCGAACTCGCCACTGGGCGTGCCCCGCACTGCCTGGTCGGTGGACTCAAGGAACGCCATTGGGGCGAGCACGAAGAACAGCTCATCCCCGAGACGATGCCTTACCTGCTCTCGCCCAAGGGCGGAGAAAGCTGGGCGGATTTCGTCACCCGCATCGTCGCCACACTCAATGCCCTGCTCGTCGAGCACGAGACGCCGCTGATTGTCGGTCATTCCGGTCTGATCCGGGTGATCCGCTATCTCGACAGCGGCTCGCCGGAAGGGCCGCGCACCGATAACGCCGTACCGCAATGGGTGGCGCCACACGGAACACGCGGCTGGGAGATCCGCCCACTGCGTGAGCCAGACATGGCGCACTTGCCACGCCTGTCGACGACGACCTGACGCGCGTCACTCGCGTCCGGCGTTGACCGACCACGCCAGCGTCTCGCCGGCCTTGAAGGGCATCAGCGTCTCACCCTGGCCGGCGATGCGCTCGGGCATCGTCCAGGGGCGACGCTCGAGCTCGATCTCCTCCTCGTTGAGCGCCAGGCCATAGAAACGCGGGCCGTTCTCCGAGCAGAATGCTGCGAAATGCTCGAGCGCACCTTCCTCTTCAAACACGTCGGCATAGACCGCCAGCGACGCCTGGGCGTTGAACACGCCGGCGCAGCCGCAGGCCGTTTCCTTGGCGGCGACCACGTGCGGCGCCGAGTCGGTGCCCAAAAAGAACCGGGGATGACCGCTGGCCACCGCCGCGCGCAACGCCCGCTGGTGCTCGGCCCGCTTGAGGATCGGCAGGCAATACAGATGCGGACGAATACCACCCACCAGCATGTCGTTGCGGTTGTGCGCCAGATGCTGCGGCGTCAGCGTTGCGGCCAGGTTGGCATCGCCCTCGAGGACATACTGCGCGGCGTCGCCGGTGGTGATGTGCTCGAACACCACCTTGAGTGCCGGAAAGCGCTGGCGCAGCGGGATCATCACCTCGTCGATGAAATACTTCTCGCGATCGAAGATATCGATCTCGCCACGCGTGACTTCGCCATGCACCAGCAGCGGCATGCCAATCCGCTGCATCACCTCGAGCAGCGGATAGATGTCCGCGACATGCTTGACGCCATGCTGCGAATTGGTGGTGGCATTCGCCGGGTAGAGCTTGGCCGCCGTTAGCAAGCCGCTGGCGTGTCCCGCCTCGAGGGTCTCGGCGGAGACGCTCTCGTTGAGGTAGCAGGTCATCAGTGGCGTGAAGTCATGACCCGCCGGCACCGCTTCGAGAATCCGCTCGCGGTAGGCCTCGGCCGCCGCCAGCGTGGTGATCGGTGGCATCAGGTTGGGCATCACGATGGCGCGTCCATAGACCCGGCTGGTGGCAGGCAGCACCAGGCGCATCACGTCGCCGTCGCGCAGGTGAAGGTGCCAGTCGTCGGGGCGGCGGAGACGAAGACGGGAGGGGGACTCGGACATTCTCAGGCTCCTGGACACTGGCGGAAAAGCTGACGGAAAGAACGCTTAGCGCACCGCCGTGGCGGCACGCTGACGCTGCAATGATAGCAAAGCGAGGCCCGCCAGCGCGGCCACGCCGATGGCGAATCCTACCCCGGTGGCTTGCAGGCCGACGAGTCGCGCCACCAGGCCGATGCCCACCACGGGAATCGAGATCGCCACATAGGCGATCACGAAGAAGGTCGAAGTCACTGCGCCGCGCTGATTCGGCGGACAAGCCACCGCCACGGCGCCCAGTCCGGCGCGAAAGGCAATGCCCTGGCCGAGGCCGACGATCAATGCCCCCAGCAGGAAGACCCACTGCGTCGCCAACGCCAATCCGGCCCCGACGATCAGTGCGCCGACGATCACCACGCCACATCCCAGCGGCAAGCGATGCGCCTCGGGCAAGCGCCCCTGCACGAGCTGGCCCAGCGTCGAGGCGAAGAACACGCAGCCAGCCACCAGACCGATCGCCAGCAGGTTCGAATGCCCCAGCACCTGGCTCATGAAGGCCGGCGCAGTGGCGGTGAAGAACCCCAGCACCGCGAAGCCGGCAAACCCGGCGATCACCGCCGGCACGAACACGCCGCGCACCTCGGCGGGCACCTTGAGACGCTGGATTTGCAGGCGAATCCGGGGCGGCCGCGTCACGGTTTCTGCCGCCAAGGCGACGCCCAGCACGGCAATCGCCAACAGCCCCAGATGCACGGCAAACGCCAGGTGCAACGGCCACACGGCGTATTCACCCAAGGCGCCCGCGACCACCGGCCCCAACCCCAGGCCACCCATATTGGCAGCGGTGGCGACGAAGGTCGCCGCACGCTTCCAGGCCTCGGGCGCCGACTCGACCACGGCCACCGTCGCCGTGCCAGTGAAAATACCGGCCGAGATCCCCGACAGCACACGCCCGGCCAGCAACGTGGAAAGACCATCAGCCGCAAGGAAGATGACATCGCTAAGCGCCGCCGCCGCCAACCCCGCAAACAGTAGCGGACGGCGCCCGAGTTGATCGGACCAGCGACCGGCCACCAGCAGCGCGGCGATCACGCCCACGGCATAGGCGGCGAAGATCACCGTGATGATGAGCTGAGAAAAATCGAAGGCCGCTTGATAGCCCGGATAGAGCGGCGTCGGCAGCGTCGTGCCCAGCATGGTCACGAGAAACGCAAAGGCGACCCCGGCAAAGCCCAGCCGTGTCGTCGAATCACTAGGGGACATGCAAAAGGTTCCTTGTTAGATGGTGCGCACCCTGCGCGATGTCGGCAGGACACAAAGTGTATGCGATAATGCTCGTTTCCCCAGAAGCGGCTCAATCGGACACGCCCTATGCCCACTCAGCTTCCGTCAAAAGGGACACTCTACATCGTCTCGGCGCCTTCCGGCGCGGGCAAGACCAGCCTGGTACGTGCTCTGCTCGAGCGCATCGCGGGCATCCAGGTCAGCGTCTCGCACACCACGCGCACCATGCGTCCCGGCGAGCACAACGGCGTCAACTACCACTTCGTCGACGTCACGACCTTCGAGCGCCTGATCGAAAGCGGCGATTTCATCGAGTATGCGCGGGTCTTCGACAACTACTACGGTACCTCGCGCGCCGCGGTACAGGCCCTGCTCGACGCCGGCCAGGACGTGATTCTGGAAATCGATTGGCAAGGCGCCCGCCAAGTGCGCGCGGCCTTCGACGAAGCGGTCTCGGTGTTCATCCTACCGCCTTCGCGGGAGGCGCTCCACGCGCGGCTTGCCGGACGCGGCACCGATGACGAGGCGACCATCGCTCGGCGCATGCGCGATGCGGTCGACGAGATGTCCCACTACGCCGAATACGAGCATGTCATCGTCAACGACACCTTCGCCCACGCGCTCGACGAGCTGAGTTGCCTGGTGCATGCCGAGCGCACCCGTGTGACGCGCGTTCAGGCCGCTCACGCACCGCTGCTGGCGGCGCTCTTGTCACGCGTGGAAGACGTCGAGTAGACTCGGGGGTCCTTCCGCAGGTCCGGCGCAAGCCGTTTTTATTTTTCGATCAGGGTTCACACTCATGGCACGCGTTACCGTAGAAGATTGCCTCGACAACGTCGATAACCGTTTTCAGTTGGTGATGATCGCCACACAGCGTTCACGTCAGCTCGCTCGCGGCTCGCGCGATGCCCAACTGGCGTGGGAAAACGACAAGCCCACGGTCATGGCGCTGCGCGAAATCGCGGCCGGCCTGGTCGATGTCAGCGTCCTCGACGAAGTCGTCGATCCGCCCGCTCCCAAACCGCGTCCCGAGCGAGAGTACAACGACTAAGTCCTCTCCATTCTCGAAGGCGCGCGCTATGTTCACCATCGACGATCTCGCGGACCGACTCGGCGGCTACCTACCCCCCGAGGAGATTCTGCACGTCAAGCGCGCCTTCTACTACGCCGAGCAGGCCCATGACGGCCAGCGGCGGCGCTCCGGCGAGCCCTACGTCACGCACCCGCTGGCGGTCGCCAATATCCTTGCCAACATGCACATGGACCATCAAAGCCTGATGGCCGCCATGCTGCACGATGTCATCGAAGATACCGGCGTGACCAAGGAGGCCTTGACCCAGCAGTTCGGCGCCCCCGTGGCCGAACTGGTCGACGGTGTCTCGAAGCTGACCCAGATCACCTTCGAGGACAAGGCGGTCGCCCAGGCGGAGAATTTCCAGAAGATGGTCCTGGCGATGTCCCAGGATATCCGCGTGATCATCGTCAAGCTCGCCGACCGTCTGCATAACATGCGCACCCTCGGGGCACTGCGTCCCGACAAGAAGCGCCGCATCGCCCGCGAGACGCTGGAAATCTACGCGCGTATCGCCGGACGCCTGGGTATCAATACCATCCGTGTCGAACTCGAGGACCTGTCCTTCCAGGCGATCCATCCGATGCGCGCCGAGCGCATCAAGCGCGCCGTCACCAAGGCGCGCGGCAATCGCCGCTCGATGATGCGCCAGATTCAGGACAGCCTGCAGAAGTGCCTCGATGACGACGCGCTGGGTGGCAGCGTGGTGGGCCGCCAGAAGCATTTATTGTCGATCTATCGCAAGATGCGCGACCAGCGCAAACCCTTCGCCGAAATCATGGACGTGTTCGGGTTTCGCATCATCACCGATGACGTCGACACCTGCTATCGCATCCTCGGCGCGGTGCACAATCTCTACAAGCCGGTACCGGGACGCTTCAAGGACTACATCGCGATTCCCAAGGCCAACGGCTACCAGAGTCTGCACACCACCCTGTTCGGCCCCAGCGGGATGCCCGTCGAGGTGCAGATTCGTACCCGCGAGATGGAGGCGATGGCCAACAACGGTATCGCCGCGCACTGGCTGTACAAGGCCGGTCAGACCGCGCGCCCCATCGGCGCCGGCAGCCATGCCCGGGCACGCGAATGGGTCCGCGGGCTGCTCGAGATGCAGCGTCATGCCGGCAACTCCCTAGAGTTCATCGAGCACGTCAAGAATGACCTTTTCCCCGACGATATCTACGTGTTCACGCCCAAGGGCGACATCATGGAGCTTCCCGGCGGCGCCACGGCAGTCGACTTCGCCTACAGCGTGCACACCGATATAGGCAACAGCTGCATCGCCTGCCGCATCGACCGCCACCTGGCACCGCTATCCTCGACCCTGGAAAGCGGCCAGACGCTGGAGATCATCACCGCACCCGGCGCCCGGCCCAACCTGGCTTGGCTCAACTTCGTGGTCACCGCCAAGGCGCGCTCGGCGATCCGTCACGCCCTCAAGCATCAGCAGCGCACCGAGTCCGTGCAGCTAGGGCGGCGCCTGCTCAATCGCGCGCTGAGCGCCTTCGAGACCAGCCTCGAGGAGCTGCCCGAGCATCGCTTGACGGCGGTACTCGAAGAACTCGATCTCAAGCACGAGGACGATCTGCTCGAATCGATCGGGCTCGGCACGCGCATGGCCTACGCCATCGCGCGCCGCCTGCTGGAATGCCACACGCCGGAAACCGCCGAGGAAGTCGCCACGGCGTCGCGTTCCGGAATGCCGATCGTGATCAACGGCGCCGAGGGCATGATCATCAGCTTCGCACGCTGTTGCTACCCGCTGCCCGGCGATCCCATCGTCGGCCATCTTTCGGTCGGCAAGGGAATCGTGGTGCACCGCCACGATTGTGGTAACCTGCAGGAACTGCGTGACGACCCCGACAAGCTTTTCGCTCTGGAGTGGTCGCAGCAGATCGATCAAGATTTCCCGGTGGCGTTGCGCCTGCATGTCGAGACGCGGCGCGGCCTGGTCGCCGAACTGGCCGGCCTGGTGACCGACGCCGATGCCAACATCGAACGCATCGGCATCGAGGAGCGCGATGCACGCCTGTCGATCGTCAACCTGACGCTGGCCGTCCACGACCGCGTGCATTTAGCAAGTATCATGAAACGACTGCGCAACCTGCCCCACGTCGGCAAACTCACTCGCGTTCGCAGTTGACACCATGGCGACCGACCCGCCGCTCCTGTTGGCGGCGGGTCGGTCGTTTCGTTTTCACGACGCCCGGCGCGCCCGTTCACGCGGACGCGGCGGTGTCGTTATTTTTGTCCATCGCAATGCGCACACCGCATAACGACAAGGAGCCATGCCATGAGTAACAAAGCCGTCATCAATACCGCGCAGGCGCCGGCCGCCATCGGCCCCTACTCGCAGGCCATCAAGGCCGGCAATACGGTATACATGTCCGGGCAGATTCCGCTCGACCCCAAGACCATGGAACTGATCTCCCAGGAGTTCGAAGCCCAGGCGCGCCAAGTCTTCACCAATCTACAGGCCGTCTGCCACGAAGCCGCCGGCTCGATGCAGGACATCGTCAAGCTCAACCTCTACCTGACCGACCTGAGCAACTTCGCTGTGGTCAACCAGATCATGGAAGAGTACTTCCAGGCACCGTATCCGGCACGCGCGGCGGTCGGCGTCAAGGAACTGCCCAAGGGTAGCCAGGTGGAAGCCGAAGCCGTCATGGTCATCGGTGACTGATATACGCGCATCGCGGCGTGTGTTCTTCGCCGCCTGGCCCGATGCCGCCCTGCGCGAGCGTCTGGCGTCACTGGCGTCGCGCCTCCAACACCATTGCGGGGGGCGCACGCCGGTTATCGATAACCTGCACCTAACGCTAGGGTTTCTAGGCAATGTGCCCACGGCGGAGATCGCGTCCCTGCAGACCTTGACCGAGCGCCTGACACTACCCACGGGCGAGTGGACGCTCGATCGCTACGGCTATTTCCACAAACCGCGCCTGGCATGGCTCGGCGGTCCGCCGACAGCCACGCTGACCCTGTGGCACGCGCGTCTTGGCGAGGCCTTGCAAGCCAGCGACCGGTCACTGCCGGCCTGGCATGACTTCCGGCCGCACGTCACGCTACTGCGCCACGCCGAGAAGGCGCCGCCGGCAACGCTCGCGGCACCCGAATGGACCTGGCCGTTGACGCGGCTGACGCTGGTGGAATCGATTCTCGACGGCACTCGGCCCATCTATCGGGTGCTGGCCGAGTGCCCGGCGACAGCGACGGCAAGTCGCCGGGACTAGGATCAGGCGGACTCGGATGCCTGGCGATGCGCCTTTATTACCTCGGTATAGCCTTCGCGAAAGGTGGGATATCGAAATTGGTAACCGGTACCCAGCAAGCGTGAATTGTCGCAGCGCTTGCTGGCGCGCCGCCGCAGCGGCGACTGAATGGTCTCGGTCAGCTCGACCTTGAGCTTGCCCGCCATCCACGTCATCACCTCATGCAAGGGCGTCGGCGCGCAGTCACTGGCCAGATAGAGCGCCTCCACCGGCTTGTCATCGAGGCTCAAGGCGATCAGATGCGCCAGTACACCGGCGCAGTCGTCACGGTGAATACGGTTGGAATACATCGGCGGGTTCGCCGCCGCGATGCGCCCTTCCTTGACCTGGCGGATCAGACCATCGCGCCCGGGGCCGTAGATGCCTGAAAAGCGCACCACGGTGCCAGGCAAAGGATGATCGAGCAGCGTTTGTTCGGCCTCGCGCATCAATAGCCCCGAGAATCCGGTGGGCACGGTCTCGGAGGTTTCATCGACCACTTCGCCCCCCTGCTGGGCGTAGACGCCGGTCGAGGAGACGAAGAACACGCGCTTGGGTTGCGTGGCACGCGTCTCGAGTTCGCCGAGCACGGCCTTGAGTCCCTTGGGATACGCTTCGGCATAGGCGTTTTCGTCGAAGCGCGCAGCGCTTAAGATATAGACGACGGTATCCGCGTCAGGCAAGCGAGCCAGCGCGGCGGGGTCCGTGACGTCCGCTGCCAGGCCCTCGATACCGGTTTCCGCGAGCGGCGCGATATGGCGGCGCACGCCGATCACCCGCTGGCCAGCGTCGATCAGACGCTTGCCTAGCTGGATACCAATGTCGCCACAGCCAATAATCAGAGTCGTTTTCTTCACCTTTCCCTAGCCTCTTGGTAAAAGTCCTTGGTAAAAAGTCCTTAGCAAAAAGTCCCTTGCATCGATACCTTAGTGAATCCATCGCGTCGCCCAGGAGGCCCGAAAAGGCCCAGATCATGACCCTAACAGAACTTCGTTATATCGTAACCTTGGCTCAAGAGCACCATTTCGGGCGCGCCGCCGAGCGCTGCTACGTCTCCCAGCCCACGCTCTCGGTAGCCGTCAAGAAGCTGGAAGACGAGCTAGGCATCGCCTTGTTCGAGCGTTCCAAATCCACCGTACAGGTCACGCCGCTGGGCGAGAAGATCGTCGCCCAGGCACAGCGTGTGCTGGAACAGGCCGGGCTCATCAAGGAAATGGCCACCGAAGGCAAGGACCAACTGGCGAGCCCACTGCGCATCGGGGCGATCTACACCATCGGCCCCTACCTGTTTCCGCACCTGATTCCCGAGCTGTCGCGTCATGCCCCGCAGATGCCACTGTACATCGAAGAAGGCCTGACGGGGGATCTACGCCGCAAACTGCGCAGCGGTGAACTAGACGCCGTGATCGTCGCCCTGCCGTTCAACGAGCCGGACGTGCTGACCAAGGCGATCTATGAAGAGCCTTTCGAAGTGCTGTTGCCCGCCGGCCATCCATGGACGCGCAAGACCGCCATCGCCAAGGAAGAGTTGCTCCAGGAAAAGCTGCTGCTGCTGGGTGAGGGACACTGCTTTCGTGACCAGATCCTCGAGGCCTGTCCCGCCATCAACAACCAGCTCAACAATCCGGGCAACACCTTGATCGCCGAGGGCGGCTCGCTGGAAACCATTCGCCACATGGTGGCCTCGGGGCTGGGCATCACGGTGCTGCCCAAGTCGGCCATCGGCACCAGCCATTACGAATCGGGGCAACTCGAAAGCCGGCCCTTCGCCAATAGTGTCCCCAGCCGTACGGTGGCCATCGCCTGGCGTGCCAGCTTCCCCCGGCCCAAGGCCATCGATGCCCTGACCGAGGCCATCGACGCCTGCCAGCAACAGCGTATCCAGGCGGCATGAGCAGCGCAATAAAGGCACTGGATGCGCCGGTCAGCGAACTCACCGGCGTGGGTGAGGCGCTGGCCGCCAAGCTCGCCCGGCTGGGTATCGCCAGCATTGCCGATATGCTCTTTCATCTGCCGTTGCGCTATCAGGACCGCACGCGCATCACGCCCATCGGCACGCTACGCGCCGGGACCGAAGCCGTGGTCGAGGGCGATATCGCCGCCGCCGATATCGTCAAGGGACGGCGGCGCAGCCTGCTGGTGCGTCTCAAGGACGGTTCGGGCATCCTCAGCCTGCGCTTCTTCCATTTCTCGCCTGCGCAACAACAGCAGTTCACGCGTGGCCTGCGCGTGCGTGCGTTCGGCGAGGCCCGCGCCGGCGCCACGGGCCTCGAGATCTATCATCCCGAGTACCGCTTGCTGCATCAGGAAGACGCGCCGGTCGAGGAACATCTGACGCCGATCTACCCCACCACCGAGGGCTTGAACCAGCCACGCCTGCGCAGCCTGATCCAGCAGGCACTCAAGCAACTCGACACCGCGCCCGACGCCTTGCCGGACTGGATTCCCGAGGCTCTACGTCAGCGCTTTCGCCTGCCAGGGCTGCTCGAGTCGCTGCGCTACCTGCACGAGCCACCCCCCGAGGCGCCGGTGGAGCGCCTCGCCGAAGGGCGCCATCCGGCCCAGCGACGTCTGGCACTGGAAGAACTGCTCGCCCATCAGCTCAGCCTGCGGCAGGTGCGCCTGCGCATCCAGACCGACAGCGCACCCGCGCTGGGCGGCGGGCGCAGCCTGCAGGCGCGCTTTTTAACTCAGTTGCCGTTCTCGCTGACCGGTGCACAGCGCCGGGTTCTCGACGAGATCGGCCACGACCTGGAACGCGCCACCCCCATGCTGCGCCTGGTCCAGGGCGACGTCGGCTCGGGCAAGACCGTGGTCGCCGCCATGGCGGCACTGGCAGCCATCGCCGGTGACTGTCAGGCAGCCATCATGGCGCCTACCGAAATCCTCGCCGAGCAGCATTATCGCAACTTCCGCGACTGGTTCGCGCCGCTGGGCATCGAGGTCGGCTGGCTGGCGGGCAAGCTCAAGGGCAAGGCACGCCTGGATACCAAGGCGGCGATCGCCGATGGTCGCGTTCAGGTCGCAGTGGGCACACACGCGCTGTTTCAGGACGACGTCCACTTTCACCGCCTGGGCCTGGCGATCATCGACGAACAGCACCGCTTCGGCGTTCACCAGCGCCTGGCGCTGCGCCAGAAAGGCGAAGCCGGTGGCCTCACGCCGCACCAGTTGATCATGACCGCCACGCCGATTCCGCGCACCCTGGCGATGAGCGCCTACGCCGATCTGGATCTATCGATGATCGACGAACTGCCGCCCGGACGCACGCCGGTCAAAACGGTAGCGGTGCCCGACGAGCGTCGCCCCGAGGTAGTCGAGCGCATTCGTCGCGCCTGCTCCGAGGGCCATCAGGCCTACTGGGTATGCACGCTCATCGAGGAATCCGAAGCCTTGACCTGCCAGGCCGCCGAGGCGACCCATGAGCACCTCGGCGAGGCACTGCCCGACCTGGCCATCGGCCTGGTGCACGGGCGCATGAAGGCGGCAGAAAAAGCCGAGGTCATGGAGGCCTTCAAGACGGGCGAGCTAGATCTTCTGATCGCCACCACGGTGATCGAGGTCGGCGTCGACGTGCCCAACGCCAGCTTGATGATCATCGAAAACCCCGAGCGCCTGGGGCTCTCGCAGTTGCATCAGCTACGTGGCCGCGTGGGACGCGGCGCCACCGAGAGCTTCTGCGTGCTGATGTATCATCCACCGCTGTCGCAGCATTCGCGGGAACGCCTGGGCGTGATGCGCGATACCACCGATGGCTTTCGTATCGCCGAGAAGGACCTGGAGCTGCGCGGCCCCGGCGAGGTACTCGGCACGCGCCAGACGGGCCTGGCGCAGATGAAGATCGCCGATCTGGAACGCGATCGTGATCTGCTCGATACCATCAGCCCCCTGGCGCGCGCGCTACTCGACGAGGCACCGGAGGCCGCCACGCCCTTGATCCGGCGTTGGCTGGGCGAAGACGCCGGACATTATGGGCATGTCTGACTCCTGGCAGGCACGCTTAGTGCCCCGGTCGTCATGACGACCCAGCGTCATCCTCGGCCTGGCTGGCCTGCCGCTCCCACTTGCCCGCCTTGGCCAGCGCCATGATGACTTCACGGGCAATGGCGCGCTGACTCGGCGGCAAGCCGGCGAAGGCTTCCAGGGTCTCGCGCTCGCGATAACTCAACCCCTCCCACAGATGATCGCTCTCGCGGACGCGGTGCTGCGTCGGTGTACCGAAGCGCAAGTCTGCCGGCGGCACTTTCAGCCACTCGGCGAGCACCACGAGCTTTTCCTGAGTGGGCAGTGTCTCGCCACGCAGCCACCGGCGTACACCGTGCAGCGTCACTGGACGCCCCGGATTGCGCAGGTTGAACTCACGCTCCAGGACAGCGGGCTTGGGCGCATAGCCGGCCTGTTGCATGGCCTCGCGCAGGCGTCGGGCGAATTGGGTTTTAGCGTCTTCCATGCCTGCACAGTAAGACGTCTCGCCCTCCAGCGACGTAACCATCTCGTTATTTTTTTGAAGATCGGACAATACTAACGGTTACGTAGCATAGCGTCGATTCTTCCCAGATAGCAGTAACTTACCTGTGACGCCGTCATTCACGCGAGGCCTGCGTCGACAAACGCCCCGCCGCCTCGCTCAACGCGACGAGCTGGCGACTGATCAACGCCAGTTGGCTCTGCAGCAAGCGGCGTTCATCACACGTTTCCTCGGCGGCGGACGCCTCCAGCAAGCCGGCATGCCGCGTCAGGGTGTCCTGGCAGGGTTCGACCGTTTCGCCCGCCGCGAGCTGGCGTGCCACGCGCGCCAGCGTTTCGGCCACGTCATCGGCCGCCGCCGTCACCGCGGTATTGTCGTCGCCTGCGGCGCCGGCCGTTCCCCGATGGGCCCCCAGCGCCGAGAGATAACTCAGCAGGGTGTGCGAATGCACCAGGAAACGCAGCCCGATATCGGCGTCCTTGCGAAAGTGGCCCGGCTCCAGCAGCACATTGCCCAGCGTCGTGGAAAGCGCCGCGTCGGCGTTATGGGCGTTGCGCCGTGCCAAGCGATAGGCGAGATCGTCGCGCTTGCCACGCGCGTACTGGTCGAGGATCGCGCGCAGATAGGCCGCGCTGGCTTCGAGTGTCGTCGCCGCCTGGCGATGCAGCCCGCGCCCTTGCCAATCGGGCAGGATCACTAGCACCGCCAGCCCCGCGATGGCAGCGCCCAGCAGGGTATCGAACAGACGCGGCCAGATCAGCCCGAAGCCGTCGCCGACCTGATTGAAGCAGCACAGCACCATCAGCGTGATGGCGGCCGTCGCCAGCGTGTAATGATGCGCCCGAGTGGCGAAGAAGGCGACGCCGGCAGCCACTGCGATCAAGGCCTGGACAGGCTCGGTGGGAAACAGCGTAATCAGCGCCCAGCCGGCAATCAGCCCCAGCACCGTGCCCTGGATGCGCTGACGCAGGAAGCGCCGCGTGGCCCCGAAATTGGGCCGGCACACGAACACGCTGGTGAGCAGGATCCAGTACCCCTGGGTGGGATGAATCCAGTGCAGCAAGCCATAGCCCACTACCAAGGTCACGCTCAAGCGCAGCGCATGGCGAAACACCGGCGACGCCAGGCTGAGGTGCGCCTGCAGGCGCTCAAAGACATCGCGCAGCCCGCGTGGCGAGCGATCGAACAGACTGCTGTCCTCGTGATCGGCTCGCGTGTCGGGATTGTCGGCACCGGCCAGCTTGTCTTCCAGCGTGGCGAGGTTATCGCCCAGCGCCGACAGCGAGCCCAGCAAGTCGCGCCACTCGTCGCGCCCCTGGGCATGCAGATTGTTAAGGGATGCGTTGAAATCCTCCAGTGCCTGAGCGCTGGGGCCGTGATCGAAGGGACGATCGAGCAGCAACGCACGGCTCAAGCTCTTGCAGGCACGCCCTTGCTGATCGAGTAGGCGCTGGGCGCGAAACAGGATGTCGTGATGGAAGAACGCCTCGGCCAGTGCGCCATACGGATAATGCGAGGAACTCGCTCGTTCGTGAATATCCTGGGCGATGAAGTAGAGCCGCAGGTAGCGATTGAGTTTACGCCCGCCCCGCTGGCCTTCGAGGCGCCGGAAAATCATCTCCTTGCTCTGGTTGAGCGCCGCCACCACGCGGCCATTCTGCTGGGCCAGCGCCAGACGCTGCTGCTCGATGTCCATCCCTCTCAGCGGCTCGAAAAGCGCCGACTTGAGGCGCAAGTAAACGCCCAGCTCGCGAAAGACGTGCGCCAGGCTCAACTTGAGCGGATGACGCGAGAACAAGGCGCACCACACCACCGAGATCGCCCCGTACCAGGCCGCGCCGGAGACCAGCAGCAACGGCTCGCGCCATAGCTCACCCAGCGCTACACCGCCGTGTTGCTCAAGACTGATCATGGTGTAGATGGCGAGAATCAGGGTTGCGGTGGCGATGGTCGCATAGCGCTGCCCCACCGCGCCGAGCATGGTCATGCCGAAACTCGACACCCCGAGGCCCACCGCGAAGATCGCCGGATGCGCGAACGTCAGCTCCACCGACACCGCGGCGACGGCGAAACACACCAGCGTCACCAGCAACGCCTGCAGTCGCCCTTGCCAGGTGTCGTCGGTCTCCGCCAGGGCACTGGCGATGATGCCCAGGAACAGCGGGATCAGCTTGCGCATGTCGTCGAGATACCAGCACAGCGCCATGACCCCGGCCAGAGCGATGAACACACGCAAGCTGTAGGCGAAGGACTCCAGGGTCCAGAGGCGTCTGAGCGGTTGGGTCAACGACGTCGGTAGCATATTTCTCGGTCGGACGGTAACAAGCCAGGGAGTCGCGTCATGCGCGACACTACGACGTTAGTATAACGAACCCGACCCAAGCGGGGCGACTTCCGTCGTGCTGCGAATGTTAGCGCAGATGCTTGAGCAGACCTTGCAGGCGTTCCAGGTCGCGCGAGTCGCCGACCAGACGCAGACGGCCACTTTGCAAGCCATCGAAGAATGCACGCGCCGTAGGGCGCTTGAGAAACGCCACACCGGCATGGGCATCGCGAAAGCGCAGTTCCAAATCGAGATCGATGGGTAAGCCCGACGCGTCATCGATGGCCTCGGGACGCATGCGATAATGACGCGCGAGGCTGAGATCCTCGGTGGCAACGCCCCAATCGAAGCGTTGCATATCCGACAAGGCTTGTTGAAAACGCGGGTTGCGACGTCGAGCACGCTTGAGCATGACACCCAACAGCCACAGCATCAGACGCAGTTTCATGCGCGCCTCGTCACATAGCAAAAGAAGGGAAAAGAGAAGAAAATGCACGGAGCGTCGGTAAATAGATGGCCCGAACACTCCGTGCCGTCACTCACTTCACGGCGTCCTTGAGCGCCTTACCGGGCTTGAACGCCACGGTCTTGCTCGCCGGAATGGTCAGCGGCTTACCCGTCTGCGGATTCTTGCCGGTACGCGCGGCACGCTCGCGTACGGTGAAGGCACCGAACCCGATCAGCGAGACATCCTGGCCCTTGGAGACGGTACCTGTGATCTCATCGAGAATGACATTAAGGACCTGACTGGCCTTGTCCTTGGAAAGATCGGCACGATCGGCGATCGCCGCGGCGAGTTCTGGCTTGCGCATAAAGCCCTCCTGGTTTGGCAACGAATGCGACACCTCTTTGATATCGCTTGTTGTTTTTCAATGAGCGAAACGAGCGCCACGCCCTCGACGCAGCGCTGACACTACCCACCTACTGCGCCAGACCGGTACCCACCGGCATGGCGACCTAAGCTAGGGTAGCAACGGCGGGGCGACCCGCGCCAGCTCGACTTTCCGACGTACGCACGCCCCTGTCAATGCGAATCCTTGCAAATGACCGTTTTCATCCTCGGCGAGCGCGCTGAGATCGTCGCCCTCGCCCTCGATCCGCCAGCGCGCCGGTGCCTGATGCGGCGGCAGGGCCACCACCGGGCATGACGGGGTCTTGACCAGCACCGGCCAGGCGCCGTAAGCGACCGGCGTCGGTGTCCCGGTCAAGGTTGCTGCCAACGCCTTGGCACTGGCCTGCAGCGGTTGCACGTACATGGCATTGAGCCCCGCCACGCAGGCGCAATCGCCCAGTGCATGAATGTCGGGCTGCGCGGTCGCCAGGTAACGATCCGTCTGGATACCGGCCTCGGAGACCGCGAGGCCAGCGGTGTCGGCCAGCGCGGTACGCGGCGAGAGGCCGGTGGCGATCAATACCAGATCGGCGGACAACACCTCGCCATCGTCGAGCACCAGCGAGACTGCCTCGTCGTCACGCCGGAGATGCGCGAGGCTACGTCCCAGGCGTAGATCGGCGCCCGCCTTGCCCAACGCGGTCCCCAGCACCTGGCCCAGCGGCGGTGGCAGAAGACGCGCCAACGGCGTTTGCTCGGGGGCGACGAGCGCCACACGATGCCCTCCGGCAAGCAGGTCATCGGCGAATTCGCAGCCCACCAGTCCGGCACCGACGATCGCCACGCGCGCGGCGGCGCCATGGCGCGACAGGGCAGCCTGGAAGCGCCGATAGTCGTCGAGATCGTTGATGGTGAAGACCCGGTCGCGGACCTCATCCGCCACCGTGAAAGGCGCGCTGGGTGCAGCCCCGGTGGCCAATACCAGGTCGCCGTAGGGCAGGTTTTCCGCGCCGATGGCAAGGGTCCGCGTGCGATGATCGATGGCATCGACCCGCGTGTGCGTACGCATAGTTATCTGGAGCGCCTCGGCCACGTCGATGGGGGAACGCATCGCCAAACGCTCGGGCGGCATGCCCTTGGCGAAGCCCGTCGACAACAGCGGTTTCGAATAGTCATCGCCGCTATCGGCGGTGATCAGGGTGATGGCACGCCGTGCATCGCGGGCACGCACCTGCCGGGCCAGGCCCAAGCCGGCCATGCCGCTGCCGACGATGATCAAAGGGTCGCTCATGGGCGCCTCGTGCTACGCATGACAGAAGGGTGATAACGCGGCGATACGACACGCGGACGCCGCAAGCGCATCGTACACGCATGATACACTCATGTACTTTAAGCCTGATTTTACGCATGACACACAACCGTTTCAGCGTTGGCCCACACTGGCTGCCGGCCGCAGCCCAGCGCCCCCACATGAGTCCCGTCTGGTGGCGCTGGGTGGCCTCGCGCGACTCGCTGACCGCCCGCTTGTGTACCGCCAGTACGCAACCCTTTAAAGTACGGCTGCTCGCTCAGGGAATCAGCCGCCCCCGGCGAGATGAGGCCCGAGCGCTGGGGCTCGACCCCCGAGCCCGTATCTGGCGGCGCGAGGTCATGCTGATGCTCGGCGAAACACCCTGGGTCGCGGCACGTTCGGTGGCCCCGCTGGCGTCACTTCATGGCGCGCGCCTGCAGTCGCTGGGAACACGTTCGCTGGGCAGTTGGCTGTTTCGCCAACCCGGCCTCGAACGCGGTCCTATCGAGATCATCCGGTCGCCGGCTCCCACGCTCGTCATGGCACACGGCCGCGCCGCGCCCTGGGGACGGCGCTCGATCCTGCGCCTGGGGCGTACGTCGATTCTCGTCCAGGAATTCTTTCTCGACGCCATGGCCGCTGACCTCGCGTTGCCATCGCGCTAAGCTGGCCGCTTACGTTTCCACAGGTACGTTGCTTTTTCACAGGCACGTTTTCATAGGAGAGCCCGATGTCCGCCGATTCATCCGAGGCCGCGCGCCCCACCGGCCTGGCCCGCGTGCCGGATTTCCTGCGCCTGACGCGCCTGGACCGGCCCATCGGCACCTGGCTTCTGATGTGGCCGACGTTGTGGGCACTGTGGCTGGCGGCCGAGGGCATTCCCGAACGCGGCACGCTGCTGATCTTCGTCGTCGGCGTATATGTGATGCGTGCCGCCGGCTGCGTGGTCAACGACTACGCGGATCGGCATTTCGATGGCCACGTCAAGCGTACGCGTGACCGGCCACTGGCTACCGGACGCATCTCCGAGAAGGAAGCCAAGGTCACTTTCGCGGTACTGGTAGCGATCGCCTTCGGCCTGGTCTGCCTGACCAACCTGCCCACCGTGCTGCTGTCATTCGCAGCACTGGCGCTGGCGGCCACTTACCCGTTCATGAAGCGCTATACGCACTTCCCCCAGGTGGTGCTGGGCGCGGCTTTCTCGTGGGGCATTCCCATGGCGTTCATGGCCATTCAACGCCAGGTACCGCTCGAGGCGTGGTTGCTGTTGGCCGCCAATGTCGTCTGGACGGTGGCCTACGACACCGAATACGCCATCGTCGACCGCGACGACGACCTCAAGGTGGGCATCAAGTCCACGGCGGTGCTGTTCGGCCGCGCCGATCGGCTGATCATCGGGCTGTTGCAGGCGCTGACCGTCGCGCTGCTCGCCTGGGTCGGCCTGCGTCTGGCGCTTGGCGGCTTCTTCTGGCTGGGGCTGGCCGCCATGGTGGCGATCTTCGTCTACCAGCACTATTTGATTCGCTATCGCGAGCGCGACCCGTGCTTCCGCGCCTTCCTCAACAATCATTGGGCCGGGCTGGTGGCCTTCGCAGGTATCGCCCTGTCGTTATGGCCTATGTGATGCTATGAGCTATAGGTAAAGGGCACGATTGTCACGAAGCTGTCACATTAGCGCGTTGTAATCGTCATGCCGATGTCATTCATGAGTGATTCGCTGCATCGCGATCCGCAAGAGGCCCACGCCCATGACCGCCAAGACCGTGCTCATCGTCGATGACGAGGCGTCCATCCGCGAAATGATCGCGGTGGCGCTGGAAATGGCCGACTACCGCGTGCTGGAAGCCGACAACGCCCAGACGGCGCATGCCATGGTAGTCGACGATCAACCCGACCTGGTGCTGCTGGACTGGATGATGCCCGGCACCAGCGGCATCGAACTGGCACGGCGTCTCAAGCGCGACACCGCCACCGCCGAGTTGCCGATCATCCTGCTCACCGCCAAGAGCGAGGAGGACAACAAGATCCAGGGGCTCGAAGCCGGTGCCGACGATTACATCACCAAGCCGTTCTCGCCGCGGGAATTGGTGGCACGCCTCAAGGCCGTGCTGCGACGCGCCACACCCACCGGCGTCGAGGACACGGTGGAAATCGACGGCTTGCGTCTCGACCCCGTCAGCCACCGGGTCAGCGCCAACGGCGAGGCGCTGGACGTGGGCCCCACCGAGTATCGGCTCCTGCAATTCTTCATGACCCATCAGGAGCGCGCCTACACCCGCAGCCAGTTGCTCGACCAAGTCTGGGGTGGCAATGTCTATGTCGAGGAGCGTACCGTCGACGTGCATATTCGCCGCCTGCGCAGGGCGCTCGGCGATGATCACCAACACCTCATTCAGACGGTACGCGGCACCGGTTATCGCTTCTCCACCAAGGAGTAGCGCACGTGTACTATTGGACCAATGAACTATGGCGTCTGGCGTATCTCGTCATCGGTCTGGGTGTCTTCGGGTGGCTCTTCGGCGCGCCTGGCTGGGGACTGGCCGCCGGTCTGGGTCTCTATGTCTACCTGCATCTGCGCCATTTACGCGCCCTGTATGTCTGGCTGACCCAGCATCCTAATGACACCCCGCCCGTGGGCGCCGGGGTCTGGGGCGACCTGTTCGACCGCCTCTACAAGTATCAGAAGACCCAGCGTCAATCGCAGGCCCGCCTGCGCGATATCATCCGCCGCGTACAGGACTCATGCGAGGCGATGCGCGATGCCGTGGTCATGCTCGACCGTCACGGCGACCTGGAATGGTGGAACAGCGCCGCAGGCCAGATGCTCGGCTTTCAAACGCCCCATGATCGCGGCCAGCACATCACCAACTTCCTGCGCGACCCGCGCTTCGTGGCCTATTTCAATGCCCGCGATTACCGCGAACCGCTGACCCTGGCCTCGCCGCTACGCGATGACGTGACGCTGCAATACCAGGTCACGCTGTTCGGCGACAACGAGCGCCTGGTCATGGCGCGCGACATCTCGCGGCTGCATCGCCTCGAGCAGATGCGGCGCGACTTCGTGGCCAATGTGTCGCATGAGCTGCGTACCCCGCTCACCGTATTGACCGGTTATCTCGAGACCTACCTCGATCAGGCCGACCAATTGCCGCCGCGCTGGCAGCGCGGCCTCGGCCAGATGCAGGAACAGACCCAACGCATGCAAAATCTGGTCGAGGATCTACTGCTATTGTCGAAGCTGGAAACCGACCAGACCCGCGACGACCCGGCCCCGCTGGACATGGCCACGCTGCTGGAAAACATTCGCGACGACGCCACCAATCTCTGCGCTGGCAGTCACGAGATAGCCCTGGACATCCACACCACCGACCGTCTGCTGGGTGACGCAGGCGAGATGCGCAGCGCCGTTTCCAACCTGGTCTTCAATGCCGTGCGTTACACCCCACCGGGGAGTACCGTCACATTGCGCTGGAAGGCCTGGAAGGAGGGTGCCGCAGTGGAGGTCGAGGACGACGGCGACGGTATCGACCCCGTGCACCTGCCACGCCTCACCGAACGCTTCTATCGCGTCGACAAGGGCCGCAGCGCCGCCAATGGCGGCACCGGGCTGGGGCTAGCCATCGTCAAGCATGTATTGCTGCGCCACGATGCGCATCTCGATATCGACAGCCACCCCGGCCAGGGCGCGCTTTTCCGCTGTGTTTTCCCCGCCACGCGCGTGCGCACCGCTCCCGAAGAACGGCGTGCCGTGGGTAGCGACTGAGCATTGTCAGAAAAACACCCACTCGACATATCAGCCGTTGACGACGCGCTGTGGCGGTTGGGTTTCGGCCTTCTCGCGACATGCCAACGGGCAGTTGCCGCAGTAGCCGAGTCCGGGGAGAAGATAGCGAATGCAGCAGATACGCCGGATGGACTCGATGTCGCCTGCGCTGCTTTCACGATAGCGAATGGGGCGAAACAACGGGTTGCGCTTGCCATCGGCCAATTCCCGCAAAGTCATCAGACGCCCGCCCGTATCGGCCCGCGCCAGGGCACCTGGCAAGGTGTAGAGCTGGGAGATGAGGTAGTCATAGTAATGGCCGAGGTTGCCCCACAGTGCGCGGGGCGCGATGCCGGTATGTTCGGCCATGCAGGCCATCGCCGGCCCCCAGGTGTCGCGTATCAGCGGCAGAAAGCGCTCCTCGGCCTGAGTGGCGACGAGCGGTGTGCCGGTGTCTTCGACGACCAGCGCCTCGACGAGCATATCCTCACCGAGTACCAACCCCAGACGCGACAGCTCGAGCGGTAATTGTCGCTCCGCCAACAAGTTATATGCCGCCCCCAGATAGGTGGTGAGCGCCAGGAAATACTTCGACCATAGCGAAATCACGGCGCGCGAATCGCCATGCTGATGCTCAGCGCCATAACGCTTGAGGATCTGCGTCATGCCGGGCTCTGAGAACACATCTCGCGCCGTCCAGGTCGTCGCGGGCGCCTGGTCCCAGGTGACCAGCTTGCGATCCATCCCTTTCAAGGGACCGGCATAGAACCGCTCGAGCAACACTGACATCGAAAGCTGTCCTGTGGCGAGGCCAAGTGGAAGGCGTGGGCCAGATACCCACGCCAGAAAGCGTAAATGAAAACCACTCGCGACTCAATCGTGCCAAGGTCTTGTCTGAAAAGTCGTCGAGCGATGGCTAGGCAAGGCAAAAATTGACGAAAAAACGGAGTTTACGAGCTGTAAATGAGTATTTTGATCGGACTCGCGCACGAGCCAATTTTTAACGCCGCATAGCCGAGTGCAGACACTTTCAGGCAGGGCCTAGAAGTCGTAGGTCAGACTCGCGCGCACATTCCGCTCCGCCCCGAAGTAGCAATATTCAAGCGAGTTGCATGACGCCACGTATTCCTTGTCGAGCACGTTGCCCACATTGAGCTGCACCTGCATGCCCGGCATCCCCATCTGACTCATGTCATAGCCCAGCATGGCATCGACCAGCGTGTAGTCGGGGACTTTCTCGGTGTTGGCGCGATCCGCTTGGATATCGGCGTAGTAACGCACGCCTAGACCTGCGTCTAATCCCGCGAGCGTATCGCCCTGGAAGGCATAATGGCCCCATAGACTCGCCTGGTGACGCGGCGCGTAAATGGCGTGACTGCCTTTCTCGCTATCCACTTCGCTCTTAGTGTAGGCGATATCGGTATAGCTGTAGGCGGCCTGCAGGCGAAGCGCGTCCGTCAACTGCGTGCGGGCTTCCAGCTCCAGTCCTTGCGATTCGATCTCGCCGATGGAGCGGTAAGGGTCAGTGGGTTGCTCCTTGGTGGCGACGTTTTCCTGCGTGATGCGGAACAGCGAGAGGCTATAGCGATCCTCAGTGCCCAGCGGCTGGTACTTGAGACCGGTTTCCCACTGCTCGCCTTCCATAGGCTCGAGGACATCACCGTCGATATCCACGAAACTGGTCGGCGTGAAGGCTGTGTTATAGCTGACGTAGGGCGCAACGCCATTGTCGAACAGGTACAAGAGCCCCGCGCGACCGCTGAAATAGGTCTCGTCGAGCGTATCTTCTCGATTGGCCAGTTTCTGCTCGTTGGTGATCGAGACCCAGTCGTAGCGGCCCCCGAGCGTCAGGCGCCAGCGATCGAACGCCATCTGATCCTGCAGATAGGCGCCCGTCTGGATCAATTCGTGGCGTTCGTCATTGGTTACCGCGATATCCCCCACCGGGTCGGCGCCATATTGCGGATCGAAGGCGTTGAGAGAGGGAAAGGTTCCCGAGGTCCAGACCACATCGTTCTGGCGATCCTGGTAATCGACGCCCACCAGCAGGGTATGGTCGATGAAGCCGCTGGAAAATTCGCCCTCGAGCTGGTTATCCACCGTCCAGGCCTCGAGCGATTCCCGCCCCCCGGAGTAATAGCGAACCAACTCGTTGGAATCGGGCGCTGTCCATCCGAAACCGTAGACCTGGTTCAAGGTGGTGTCCGAATTCAGGTAGCGCAGCTTCTGACGCGCGGTCCAGGCGTCATTGAACCGATGCTCGAGGCTGTAACCGAACATCCGCTGGGTGCGTTCGAACTTATCGTAAGCGTCTTCGCCATCGAAGAAGTTATTACTGATCTTGCGGCCATTATGGCTTTCCACCGCACCCTCATAGGGCACGCCGGAGTGGTAACCGCCTTCTGGATCCTTTTGCAGATAAGCCATGAACGACAGGGTCGTGTCGTCGGTGACATCCCATGTCACCGAGGGTGCGATGGCGTAGCGCTCTTCCTCGACCGAGTCGAACTGGGTGTCCGCGCCACTTGCCAGACCCACCACGCGATAGGCGGCACGCCGCTCATCATCCAGCGGTCCCGTGACATCGAACGCCGCGCTGCGCTGACTGTTATTGCCCACGCCAAAGCGCAGTTGCCGGTGTGTCTCGAATTGTGGCTGCTTGCTGGTCAGCGCCACTAGTCCCCCGGGAGACGAGCGCCCGTAAAGCACTGAGGCCGGCCCTTTGACGACCTCGACGTTTTCCAGGAAATAGGGATCGATCACCATCGAGCTGTAGCCATTGGTGTCTCCCATCACCTTCAGGCCATCGAGGTAGGTGTTGCTGAGGCTCCCATCAGAGAAGCCCCGCATGACCATGTAGTCGTAGCGATTGGAGGCGCCGACCTGGTTGGTGTAGACCCCCGGCGTATACTGAACGGCCTCCCTGAGCGTGCGGGTATCACGCTCATCCATCTCCGCGCGGTCGACGTTGGAAACGGACTGCGGCGTTTCGATGACCGGCGTCTGTGTCTTGGTGGCGGCCTCGCCCGACACTGTCACCGTGGACAAATCCACGGCACCGCTATCATCGCTTTCGGATTGCGCCCACGTCGTCGTGGGCATGAACAATACGCCCGCCAGGCACGCGCAGGAAAACCAGTGGGGATGCAATGTGCGACTCATGAAAACGGCTCCTCGCTCTCGTCCTCGGGTCGCGGTCGACCCGTTTCTTATGGAGAGTGAGAATTATTAACTTTTAAGAGTCGTTCTGCTTATGGTCAATGCCAAAAAACCTATGCGCGACGCTGTAAGCGATCTCGCGGAGGAATTTCTGTCATCATTAAAGAGTATTCACGACCCCAGCCGAGGGTAGACGCTGATGTAACGCACGCGGCGACATCCCGTAGCGCTGCTTGAAGGCGGTGGCGAAGTTGCTGGCATGCCGATACCCCACCCGTGTTGCAACGTACTGCACGCTATAGCCTTCCCGGAGCAGCGCGTGGGCCATCTCGAGGCGGCGTTGACGCAAGCATTCGAAGACCGACTGGCCATACGCCTGGCGAAACTTGTCACGCAATGCGCTGGGGCTCATGCAGGCCAGTTGCGCCAAGGATTCGATGCTATGCGACGCCTCAGGATGTTCGTGCAGGCATTCACGCACACGGGCCAGATGATGGCGGTCACGCACTCCCAAACGCCGGTCCTGCCGAAGAGACGTTCCCCGGGCCGCCAGGCCGTGAGCCATCAATTGCAGCGCCAGACCCTCGCCGAGCAAGGCATGCTGTGCCTCCTCCAGTGGCGCATTCAACCACTCCTCGAGCGACAGCCAGACGCCTTCGGGCAAGGACAAGCGCCACGCCCCACTGGCGGCGTTATCGAGCAATTCGGCGAGTGGCGCAGCCAAGCGCGTGTATGACGTACGTGCGGTATCCAGCAAGGTGAGATTGATCGCGCGCAGGCGCTGCCCACCGGCATGACGCGCACTCAACGTCTGATGACCGGCGTGCGTAAGCATTAGCGCTTCACGCGGTGCCAGGGCGAAATGCTGCCCACCGTGTAACAGTTCCGCGCTACCCTCGAGTATGACGATGATCGACACATGGGCCGGCGCGTCGGCCAAGGCGTGCGTTTCGTAGGTATGGTGGATCGTGAGGCGCGAACCGACGAGACTGACACCCATGGCGGGACGACATTCGTCGATCCAGCCCTCGGCCACCGGGGTGGACGCGGCGTCGTCGTGGTTCAAGGAGGGGAAGCGGTGATACAAACGATAACGGCGCTCGAAAGCGCCGAAATCTGCCATGGTCAGGCACTGGGCCGGCGCGGAGACATCGTTCATCATGCCTGTCGCCGGGCCCATGACATACTCCCGATAGGCTTACGCAGTGGCTTCGGCGTAACGACGCGCCACTTCGTCCCAATCGACGACCTCGAAGAAGGCCTTGATATACTCGGGACGCTTGTTCTGATACTTGAGGTAATAGGCGTGTTCCCACACGTCCAGCCCCAGAATCGGCGTATTGCCGTGCATCAGCGGGCTATCCTGGTTGAGCGTGTTTTCCACGACCAGACGCCCGGCAGGCGTGACGGACAGCCAAGCCCAGCCACTGCCGAAGCGCTTGACGGCGGCTTGCGTGAAGGCTTCACGGAACGCTTCGTCACCGCCCAGCTCGCTTTCGATGGCCGAGGCCAGGTCGCCCTTGGCCTTGCCTCCGCCCTGCGGCGACATGACCGTCCAGAACAGCGAATGGTTGGCGTGCCCGCCACCATTGTTGATCACTGCCTGGCGCTTGGCTTCCGGAACGCGCTCGATTTCACCCATCAGGGTTTCGACCGGCAGCGATTCGAGATCCGTGCCTTCAAGGGCAGCGTTCAGATTGTTGACGTAGGTCTGATGGTGACGGCTGTGATGGATCTCCATGGTAAGCGCATCGATATGCGGTTCCAGGGCATCATAAGCATAGGGTAACGTCGGTAGTTGATGCGCCACGACATACCTCCTTGTCAATCTATCGTCGAATGTCGAGCCTTGGTGCAACATGGCACCAACGGCACGTTGTACCTAACAATAATAGTTTTCATTGCAGGTTTGTCAATTACTTAGCGGCTTATGCAAGGGGTCAGAACACCTTGTCGAGCACGAACATCAGCATGAATCCTCCCAGCACTCCGAAGGTCGCATCGCCTTCGTGTCCCTTGCGATGTGACTCGGGAATGATCTCGTGGCTGATCACGAACAACATCGCACCGGCGGCAAAGGCCAGGCCAAAGGGCAGCAAGGCGTCCACGACATGCACCGCGAGAGCTCCGATGACCCCACCGATGGGCTCCACCAGGCCGCTCAATAACGCCGCACCCAATGCAGTGAGGCGCGAATAACCGATCGCCAGCAGCCCCAGGGAGACGATCAGCCCCTCGGGCAGATTCTGCAGGCCGATACCCAGCGTCAGCGCCACCCCGGCGGCCATATCGCCGCGTGCGTAACCTACGCCGACCGCCAATCCTTCGGGAAAGTTATGAATGGTGATGGCGAAGATGAACAGCCAGATACGCCGGATCTGCAAGGCATCCGCGCCGCCCTGCTTGCCCAGCGCGAAATGCTCATGGGGCACGAAACGATCCATGCCCCAGACCAGAATGCCGCCACACACGATGCCCCCGCAAACGATCGTCAGGGCCCAGCCGATGGTACCGGTGAGCGCCAGCGAGTCCTCGTAGGCTGGCATGGCCAGAGAGTAGGCCGTGGCCGCCAGCATCACACCGGCGCCGAAGCCCATCAAGGCATCTTCGAGACGCTGGCTGATGTGGCGCAACACCATGATCGGTAGCGCCCCTAGCGGCGTGAAAAGCCCGGCCACCAGACTCGCCAGCATGCCCGCCTGAAGCGTACTCAATGTGCTCAACCAATCGCGCATCTGGGCGCCCAGCCACCACACCAGGAACGCGCCCACGGCCGCCGCGATCAGGATGCCCAGCGCCCAGCGGCGTCGAATAAAGCCGCCGGGCGCTACGGAAGGCGCTGGCGAGGGCGCTTGCGTATCTTGCATGCGGAGTCTCCTGCCTCGTCGAGAGCGTTCAGCGTGTCACAGTCGGTAGATGGCGATAATACTGCCGCCAGAGTATCACTGCACCCGCCACGCCGCCCGGCAACAGCACTAGATTGAGCACCGGCACCCATGTCGCCAGCGACATACCGAAGCCAAAGGTCAGCGTCGGCCACAATCGTGTTCGCAATCGATGTCGCATATCGCGAAAACTCACCTGATTGTTATCCATCGGATAATCAAGGTACTGAATCGCCAGCATCCACGCCGAAAAGGCGGCCCACAAGAACGGCATGAAGATGTTCACGCCGGGCACGAAGCCGAACGCGAACAACAACGCCATGCGCGGCAGCATGTACCCCAGCTTGACGCATTCCCGGCCCAGCGCGTCGACCCCGGCACGGAAAAGCCCCCGCGTATCGCTGGGCGGCGCCCCGCTCAGGCGCCATTCCACCTTTTCGGCGAGAAAGCCATAAAACGGCGCGGCGATCAGGTTGGTCACCAACGTGAAGGAAAAGAACACTACCAACAGCAGGCTCACCACCAGCAGTGGCCAGACCAACCATTCAAGCCACTCGAGCCAGGACGGCACCTGGAGCATCCAGTAGTCGAGCCAGCCACCGAAATGGGTGAACAAATAGCCTAGCGTGGCGGCGTAAATCAGCAGATTGATCGCCACCGGCACAATGACGAAGCGCCGCATCCCCGGCGACAGAACCAGCCGTGTGCCCTGACCGATGGCGGTAAACGCATGCAGCATCGAGGTTTATTCCTTGATAGACGATAACGCGGGCCCTGCGCCACAGCATGCCACGCGGCGGCCCCAGCGCCCATCTCCCGCATTGGATGAGAAATTTAATACCAGTATGAGGTTCTCTCAGACTCCGTGCTCAGTAAAACGCATGACCCGCTCGGCCTTTCGGCGCAACTCGGCGAATAGCGGCCAAGCGCGGCACGTCAGTGTGCTAACGTGGCTACCACCGGGATGCCTGCACGGCAGCGTTAACGCGCCTCCCCGGCCTGTAGATGACGCGGCCCGGCATCGCGACAAGAGAACACCTCATGGCAAACGCCCCTGGGGTCGGCGCCCCCGATCATGGCGATGAAGCGCGCCGCCTCGACGAACTCCAACGTCTAGGCCTGATGGATACACCGCCCGAGAAGCGTTTCGACGACATCACCCGACTGGCCGCGCGGGTCTTCGACGTGCCCATTGTGCTGATCACGCTGATCGACCGCCACCGCCAGTGGTTCAAATCGCGTTTCGGCATCGATGCCTGCGAGATTTCCCGCGACGACGCCTTTTGCGCGCATGCCCTGCTCGAGCGCCAGATGCTGGTGATCGAGGACACCGCCAACGATCCCCACTTTCACGCTCATCCCCTGGTCACCGACACGCCCTACATCCGCTTTTACGCCGGCGCCGTCATTCGCATGGCCTCGGGCCTGCCACTGGGCACGCTGTGCGTGATCGACCGTCGCCCAAGGCGCTTCAACGCCCAGCAGCGCGAGATATTGCTCGACTTGGCACGCCTGGTGGAAAACGAGATCGGCGACGACGTCATCACACGCCTCGAACACGCGCGGGCCGAGATCGGCTCCCAATTCGACCCGCAAACTCGGCTGGCCACGCAACAGCGCTTTCAGCAACTCATCCAGGCGCGCCTGGCGGCATTGCCCAAAACTGAGACATTCTGTGGCGTCGCCGCCATCGATCTCTACGGCATGCGCGCGGTGCGTACGCGCTTCTCGCTACAGGCCAGCAACGAAGTGCTCATGCGCGGCATCGCGCGGGTTGAGAAAGCCCTCGACGGTTTCGTCTTCGACTTGGCACGCATCGACGATCAACGCCTCGGGGTGCTGCTCTACCAGGGGGATCCCGCGCGCATGGCCGACACCATGGCGACGCTGGCCGAGACCTTGCGGGCGCCCTATATCGCCGCCGGCAAGAGCGTCACCGCCCCCGCACGCGTGGTCTGGGCACAGGACGCCACTCAACTCGGCCATGCCGATGACATCCTCTCCGCCCTGCAGCATACCTGCCGGCGCCTCCACAACGAGCGCGGCGACACCCTGCTGCGACTCGATACGCCCGCGCTGCTGCCACGCCTGACGCGACGCAACTTGCTGCGCCGCCGCACGGCCTCGGCACTCGCCGAAGATCGCTTCCGGCTCCACTACCAGCCGCAGGTCGCCATACACGGCTACCAAGTAAAAGGATTCGAGGCCTTGCTGCGTTGGCATGACAACGAACTGGGGCAAGTCAGCCCCCAGGATATCGTCGATATCAGCGAAGAAATCGATCTCGGCGATCAACTGGATACCTGGGTTCTGCAAACCGTCACCCAGCAACTGGCCACGTGGCGCGACCGAGGCCACGCCCTGCTACCGGTGTCCGTCAACGTGTCTCAGGAGCAGCTCGCGCGGCCCGCCTTCGTCGACTTGATCGACTCACTGCTCACGCGCCACTGCCTACCCGGGCGATTGCTCAATCTGGAAGTGCTGGAGCGCTCGTTGATCGACGACCCCGAGGCCATCATCGACAGCATGCAGCGTCTCAAGCGCCGTGGCGTGGGGTTCGCCATTGATGATTTCGGCACCGGCTATTCGTCGCTTTCGTACCTGACGCGGATTCCGTTCGACACGCTCAAGATCGACAAGAGCTTCATCGACCGCATCTGCGACGATCCACGCGTAGCCTCGCTGGTGCACTCGATCGTCTCGCTGGGGCGCGATGCCGGCATGCAGGTCGTCGCCGAGGGCGTGGAAAGCGTCGCCCAGGTCACGCTACTGCGCGACTTTCACTGCCATAGCATTCAAGGCCATGTCTTCTCCATCGCCCTGACGCCAACGCATGCCGAAGCGTTGTTGACGGCCGTGGCCAGAAAGCGCGCTTACTCGCCGAGCGACTCGTCCAGTTCGCCGGGCGCGGTATGACGCACGTCGAGCCCCTTGACCAGATAAATGACGTGCTCGGCCAGATTGTCGGCATGATCGCCGACCCGCTCCAGGGCCCGCAGGATCGTCATCACGCTGAGAATGGACGTGATCGCGCGCGGATCTTCCATCATGAAGGTCACCAGCGAGCGCGTCGCCGTGGTGTATTCGTTGTCGACCGCCTCATCCTCGTGCAACACCTCCAGTGCCAGGCGCGTATCGAAGCGCGCGAACGAGGTCAGCGCGTCACGCAGCATCTTGCGCACGTGCTCGCTCAGATGGCGAATCTCGACCATGCCCCGCGATTGGCGGCTCGATTCGATGAGCGCCAACGCATTGCGGGCGATCTTGTTGGCCTCGTCGCCGATGCGTTCGAGATCGGAGGTAGCACGGATGACCGCCAATACCAGGCGCAGATCGGAGGCCGCCGGCTGCCGACGTGCCAGCACCCGGGTGCATTCCTCGTCGATCTGGATTTGCATGTCGTTGACGGCGGTATCGCTATCGCGGACGCGCTCGGCGGTGCGGCTATCGCCCTCGAGCAACGCCTCGACGGCATCCTGCACCTGCTTCTCGACCAGCCCGCCCATGGCCATCAACTGGGTCTTGAGCTGCTCCAGCTCCTGATTGAACTGACGGGAAATGTGCTGACTATGCGTCTCGTTGGTAATGTCCATGACACTGCTCCGCTTGTCGTAATCGCCGCGACTCAACCCACGCGGCCGGTGATGTAGTCTTCGGTGCGCCGTAAGCGCGGATTGGTGAACAACGTATCGGTCGGGGCGTACTCGACCAGCTCGCCAGCGTGCAGAAACGCGGTATAGTCGGACACCCGCGCCGCCTGCTGCATGTTGTGGGTGACCAGAACCAGCGTCAGTTGCGACTTCAGGCCACGGATCAGTTCCTCGATCTTGAGCGTCGAGATCGGGTCCAGCGCCGAGGCCGGCTCGTCGAGCAGTAACACGTCCGGGCGCACCGCCAGGGTGCGGGCGATGACCAAGCGCTGCTGCTGCCCGCCCGACAACGTCCACGCCGAGGCATGCAGGTCCGCCTTGACCTCCTCCCACAGCGCCGCCGACTGCAACGCCCACTCGACGATCTCATCCAGTTCGCGCTTGCGTTTGACGCCCTGCAGGCGCACCCCATAGGCGACGTTTTCATAGATCGACATGGGGAACGGATTTGGCGTCTGAAACACCATCCCCACCCGGCGGCGCAACTCGGCCACATCCACATCGCGGGCATGAATGTCCTGGCCCTCAAGGCGAATGCGCCCTTGCCGCGTGACCTGGTCGTTGAGGTCATGCAATCGATTGAGACCGCGCAGCAGCGTCGACTTGCCGCATCCCGAGGGCCCGATGAAAGCCGTCACGCGGTGACGCGGCACGCGCAGCGTCAAGTCGCGCAGTGCCGGCTTCCCCTCATAGGCGAGCGACAGGGCCTCAATGTCGAAACAACTCGACGTCGAGGGAAAATCGACCACTGCCGACGACAAGCGCTGGGGCTCGGCGGCGGAAAAAGACGCGGCGGACAAGAGTGACGAGCCTCCTACGAATGCTCCAGTGCACGGTGACGTGCCCTGAGATGATGGCGCAAGATTATTGCAGTTAGATTAAGCACCACGATGACGACGACCAACAACGTCGCCGTGGCGAACACCAGCGGCATCGCTGCCTCGGCATCACGACTGGCGAAGCCGAGATCGAACAAGTGATAGCCCAGATGCATGAACTTGCTGTCGAGATGCAAATACGGAAACTCCCCATTCACGGGGATTTCCGGCGCCAGCTTGGCCACGCCCACCAGCATCAGCGGCGCTACCTCGCCGGCGGCACGGGCCACGGCCAGAATCACCCCGGTCAGCATCGACGGCAGCGCCATGGGCATCACCACCCGACGCAGGGTCTCGAAACGCGTCGCGCCCAGCGCCAGCGAGCCTTCACGCAACGCTACGGGCACCCGTGCCAGGCCGTCCTCGGTGGCCACGATCACCACCGGCAGCGTCAACAGCGCCAAGGTCAGCGAAGCCCACAGTAACCCACCGGTACCGAAGGTCGGCGACGGCAGGCGCTCGGCGAAGAACCAGCTATCGAGGCGTCCTCCCAGCCCGTAGACGAACACACCCAGTCCGAAGACGCCGTAGACGATCGACGGCACCCCGGCCAGATTGCGCACCGCGATGCGTACCAGGCGCGTCAACGGTCCCTGGCGTGCCACCTCGTTGAGATACAACGCCGCCAGCACCCCGAACGGCGTGACCACCAGCGACATCAGCATCACCATCAACAGCGTACCGAAGATCGCCGGCCATACGCCGCCTGCGGTATTGCCATCGCTCGGCGCCTCGCTGAGAAAGCGCCACACGCCGTGTCCCCAGGCCGCAAGCTTGTCGCCGACATCCATGCGATTGGGCCAGGAAAGCGACGCCACCTGCGCGAAGGCAACCTCAGCCGCGCGCCCCTCGACGTTGCGCAGATACAGCGTCGTGATCTCGGCGTCCCCCACCAAGGCCTGACGCAGGTGACGTTGGGCCTCATCGCCTTGCAGGCGTTCACCGGCGGGCGTCTCCACCGCCGTCAGGCGCCCGATGAAGGGCCCCCAATCGCGACGCTCGGCATACAGCAAATCCGGTGGCGTCTCACGCGTCTCGATGGCCTGCGTCTCGATCCACCGCCATACCTGACCGTCGAGGTCGCGATTGGCGGTGAAATAGCGTTGTTCACCGGCCTCGCTGCCACGCGCGATACCGGCAATCCGCTGCCCATCGTCAAGGGTCAGCTGCTCGATATCGGCAGGCCAGAAATGCGCCAGCCCACGCGTCACGACCAGCGCCAAAAGCGCTACCACGGCCAATAGCGACAGCGCCACGCAGGCCCCGCTCAGCCAGCGCCAGACACCGTCACCGGCCAATCGCGGCATCCTCATGCATCACCCCCATAGCGTCGATACCGCCGCTTGAGTCGCCAGCGCACCATTTCCGCCAGGGTGTTGACGACGAAGGTGAACACGAACAGCAGCAACGCCCCGAGCAACAGCAGGCGATATTGCGTGCCGCCCACCGCCGCCTCGGGCAATTCAATGGCCAGGTTGGCGGCCAGCGAGCGTAGGCCCTCGAAGAGGCTCGGCGACATCAGCGGCGTATTGCCGGTGACCATCAGCACGATCATGGTTTCTCCCACCGCACGTCCCGCGCCGATCATGACGGCGGAGAGAATCCCCGGCGCGGCGGCGGGCAACTGCACCCGCCACAGCGTCTGCGCGCGTGTCGCGCCCAAGGCCAGGGAGCCTTCCGCCAGGGGGCGGGGCACGCCGGAAAGCGCTTCCTCGGCCAGTGAATACAACGTGGGAATGATCGCCAATCCCATGGCCATGCCGACGATCAGCGCATTGCGTTGCGCGTAATCCCAGCCCCACTGCTGGTGCATCCAGGCGCGCAGATCGCCGCCGAACCACCAGGCCTCGAGCCACGGCGAGAGACTCAGCGCCGCCCAACACAGTAGCGCCAGGGGCACTATCAGACCTACTCCGGCACTGATAGGGGGTAGACGCAGCTCCATACGCCGCGAAAACATCCGCCACAACCAGCCACACGCCACGCTGCCCAGCGGCACGCACACGAAAAGCGCCAGCGTACCGGCGAGATGGCGCTCGACGAAGGGCGCCACGAACAGCCCCGCGACGAAGCCGATGACCACGCCAGGCAACGCTTCCATCAACTCGATGGCGGGCTTGAGGCGTGCGCGCTGCCGCCGCGACATATAACACGCACTATGCATCGCCGCTCCCAGCGCCAGCGGCACGGCGAACACCATGGCCCAGGCCGCCGCCTTGAGCGTGCCCCAGGCCAGCGGCACCAGGCTGTACTGCGGCTCTTCATCGCCGGTGACGGCCGCCGCCCAACGCCACTCGGCATCGGCGTGGCCTTCATAGGTCTGCGGCATCCACAGCGTCGCCGGACTCACCGCGGCATGCGCTGCCTCGATCGCCAGCCGCTGGGGTGTGCCCGTCGCACCCAGCCACATGACCTGCGTGCCGTGCGCGTTGACCGACACGGCCGTCGGCGGCGTGGCCTCGGGGGCCTGACCGTGCCAACGCTGGCCACTCAGGGATTGATAAAGTCCCAGCCGACCGCTGTCGTCCAGCGCCAGCCACAAGCGCTGCCGAGGCAAGTCGATCACGCGTCGAATGGCGGTATCGCCCAGGGCCGTGTAAGACGTCTCGGCCGCTTGCCAGGCCGTGTCGTCGGGAGACAATCGCCAACGACGCAACCCACCTTGAGCATCGCCGACGATCAACGTGCGCCCGCCCTGCAGAAAGCTCAGCGCCGTCACCGGCGTCTGGGTGTCGGTGCGCGCCAGCGGTGTGCCGCCGCCGTCGGAAGACAGCTGCCATAGCGTCAATTGCGTGCCTTGGGTCATGGCCAGGCGGCCCGCGTGGCCCAGCGCGATATGTTCGGCCGCCTCCGGCACTGCAATACGTCGTGTGGTCTCAGCGGTATGCCACAGGGCCGCCACCTTGCCTTGTGTATCGCGCCCCGCCAGTACCCAGCCCTGGGCCGCATGATGGAGTGTCAGCGCCGCCACGCCGCGGGCCTCGAACAGGCGCAGGGTAGCGGCCTGAGTCCAACGCAATCGTCCTTGGTCATCACGGGGCACCAGGCGTACCTCGCCGTTGCTCAACCCCAGGGCCAGCGGCTGCGCCTGGCCCGCCTCGGCCACCGTCGTGACCGTGGCGCCTGCCGCCAGCGTCGCAATCTCGCCCTTGGCGTCGCGCAGTTGCCCTTCACGGGTCAACCAACGCGTGCCGTCATCGGCCAACCAGACGGCATGCATCGCACCGTCGTCGTCGGCAGCCGAGGGGGCGGTATCGACCTCCACTTCGGCGCCGTCGAAAAGCGGCAGCACGGCCAGCGTCAGATACACGCCGATGGCCAGCACCGCCACGACCACGCCGATACCGCTGGCGGCGATCACCCCGGTCGCCAGACGATCGAGACGCTGGCGCAGGCGGCGATTCGGGCGAGGCGGGTCAGTGGAAGGATCAGTCATCGGCGAGCCCGGCGGCGAAGCATTGCCTTGCAATGAAGTGAAATCATCAGATTACGTCAGTTTGATGACGAATGCGTGTCACCGGCAAGGGGCGGCAATCGCAATGCGCGTCTCGCCGCCGCCAGCCGAGCCTCGGGCAACGGCACGAACCCTTGGCGAGCCACCACTGCCTGTCCCTCGGGCGATAACACCAGATCGAAGAAGGCGCGTTCCAGGGCCGGCAAGCGTTCGTCCGGGGCCAGGTTGACGTACACAAGTAAGGGGCGGGTGAGCGGATAACGACCGCTGACGACGTTGGCCTGCGTGGGCAGGCGCGGCGTGCCCTCGTCGTCACGCAGCGCCAGCACCTTGACCATCGCGGTGGGGTAGCCTAAACCGGTGTAACCGATCGCCTTGCGGGAACGGCCGACCGCCGCCACCACCGCCGAGGAGCCCGGCAGTTCGTTGATGTCGCGGCGGAAATTGCCGCCGCACAAGGCTTCTCGCTTGAACAGCGCATGCGACCCGGAAGCGGTGTTGCGGCCGAAGCGGGCAATCGTCCGCTTGGCCCAGTCACCGTCGAGCCCTAGCGCACCCCAGCGCCGCAGGGTGGGCGCCTGGTCACAGAAGCGTGTGTCGGCGAACAGCGCCTCGACCTGCGCCAATGACAGCGAGGTGAGCGGATTGTCGCGATGCACGAATAGCGTCAGCGCGTCCAGTGCCACCGGCACCGCCACCGGCGGATAGCCCTGGCGAGCGATGAAGTCGGCGCGCTCGGCCTCGGTCATGGGGCGTGACATGGCACCGACACGCGTCGCCCCTTCGGCCAGTGCCGGCGGCGCAGTTCCCGAGCCAGAAGCCTGTACCTGCAAGCGCACCTGGGGATGGCGCGCGCTGAGCCGTTCGCCCCACTGCGTCATCAAACCACCCAGTGTATCCGAGCCGACCGAGCCCAGTGTGCCGCTCAACGGCGCCGCCATCGCCATCATCGGCAACAGCAACGCCCCCAGCGTCATCGCCACGCGCCATCGCCAGTTCACTGTGCCGCATCGGCCTGTTCGCCTATTCCTTATCAACGCTCTCGCCCCCGTGGCCACGCCTGCTGCGCCGCGATACGCCTTGCCGAGCGGCTGGTCGTCGAGGCCCAGCGGCGTTTACTATGAGATGGTTGCAACGGCGCGCTACTCTCAACCACAACAACGCTCGACAACCACAATGCTCGACAATAACAACCGGCAGGACCCACACCATGCATGAACTCGACGATATTCCCAGCCCGCAGGGCGAACTCACGCTCAAGCTCGTCACCCGGCGCCAGGATACCAACCTCTACGGCGACATCCCCGGCGGTTGGCTCATCGCGCAGATGGACCAGGCCGCCGAGCTCGCTGCGGGACGCCTGGCAAGCGGCCGGACCGCCACGGTCGCCACCGAGGGCATGGATTTTCTGTGCCCGGTGCGACTCGGCGCCGTGGTCAATATCTTCACCCAGGTCAGCGAGGTCGGGCGCAGCTCGATCAAGGTCGATGTCGAAGTGTGGATTCGCCCACCGCACGAGCGCAGTCCCGAAGAGCGCTACAAGGTCACCGAGGCGCGTTTCGTGATGGTGGCGCTGGACGACAACGGCCGCATACGCCCCGTACCCGAGGCATAAGGCGTCTATTGTCAGCCATCACGACGAGCCGTTGCCGCCACGCCGCACCAGCCAATAGCTCAGGCCCAGCGCCAGCACGGCGGCGGCCAGGGCCACGATTTTCATCGGCTCAATGGTTTCCATGTCCATGACCATGAACTTGCGGACCAGCGCCATGATCGCGATCAGCACCACGATCTCGACCTGAATGAAGCCGCCACGCCCTTCCATGGTGCGCACGATGGAGTTGTTGAACTCCATGGCGATCAGCACCGTCAGGATCATGTCGAACACCGCCTGAAAGACGCGATAATCGAACGGGTCGCGGGTCTGCACGAACAACAGTTCGATCACGTGAAAAACCAGATAATAGAGCGCCACCAGCACCACACAGCCAATCGCCCCGGTAAGGACCAGCGAGACCAGCCGCTCGAAACGCTGATAGCCGGAAAGCTGCGACCACTGATCCATCAACTCGGGGAACCACTTCTTCATCGTTGCGTCTCGCTTATGTTGTGCTTACGACTCATAACGGTGTCAGCTTGGCGAATCCCAGCACCAGCCATTTGTCGCCCTTGTCCTCGAAACTGATGTGCACGCGGGCCCTGGCGCCTTCACCCTCGGCATTGATGATCACCCCTTCGCCGAAGACCGGATGACTGACCCGCTGCCCCAGGCTCAACGACGGCTGATCGTCATCGCTAGACACACTTTGCTGCTGGGAGAGGCCGCGGTTGGGCCGCGAAGAAATCGGCCGCGAGACCTGGCCACGCAGGCGCACCTCCTCGAGCAACGATTCGGGCAATTCATGCAAAAAGCGCGACGGCCGCGAGAAGGTTTCCTTGCCATGCAAGCGACGAATCTCGGCATGCGTCAGATACAGCTTACGCATGGCGCGGGTCACCCCGACATAGCATAGCCGCCGTTCTTCCTCGAGGCGTCCCGGCTCCTCCAGCGACATCTTGTGCGGGAACAAGCCCTCCTCGACGCCAGCGACGAACACCACCGGGAATTCCAGACCCTTGGCAGAGTGCAGCGTCATCAGTTGCACGCTGTCCTCGAAGTCGGCCGCCTCGTGATCGCCGGCATTGAGTGCCGCCTCGGCCAGGAACGGCTCCAGCGCCGCCGCGCCCTCGCCGACTTCCTGTAGCGAGAAGGGATCACCCTGGGCAAAGTTGCGCGCCGCGTTGATCAGTTCCTCGAGGTTCTCGACACGTGCCTGGCCCTTCTCGCCCTTTTCGTTGCGGTGATGCTCGAGCAACCCGGTGGTATGCAGGACATGTTCGATCAGCTCATGCAGCGCCATGCCGGCGGTATCGTTGTCGAGACGCTCGATCAGTTCCGCAAACGCCGAGAGCGCACTTGCCGCGCGCCCCTTTAGCAGCCCCTCACTGAGGCTATCGTGCAGGGCTTGCCATAATGATACTGACTGCGTACGTGCCCGCTCGCGCAGCACTTCCACGGTGCGCGTACCGATGCCGCGTGCCGGCACGTTGATCACGCGCTCCAGCGAGGCATCGTCGTCGCGCGTCAGCGTCAATCTGAGATAGGCCAGAGCGTTCTTGATCTCGAGACGCTCGTAGAAGCGTTGACCGCCGTAGATGCGATAGGGCACGCCACTGCGGATCAGCGCCTCCTCGAGCACCCGTGACTGGGCGTTGGAGCGATAGAGAATCGCGATATCATGCCGCGCGCTGCCCTTGTTCACTTCCTCGTTGAGGGTATCGACGATGAAGCGGGCCTCGTCGAGGTCGTTGAAGCCGGCATAGACCGAGATAGGCTCGCCGTGCACGCCGTCGGTCCACAGCTCCTTACCCATGCGCCCGGCGTTATGGCTGATCAGCGTGTTGGCAGCCTCGAGAATCGCGCTCGTCGAGCGATAGTTCTGCTCCAGGCGCACCGTGGTGGTCGCGGGGAATTCCTCGGCGAAGCGCCGGATGTTCTCGACCTTGGCCCCGCGCCAGCCATAGATCGACTGATCGTCGTCGCCGACCACGGTCATGCCCGCGCGATCGCCGGCGAGCAGCTTGAGCCAGGCGTACTGCAAGGTATTGGTATCCTGGAACTCGTCGACCAGCAGATGGCCAAAACGCTCGCGGTAATGCGCCAGCAAGGCGGGATTGTCGCGCAATAATTCCAGGCCGCGCAGCAGCAATTCCCCGAAGTCGACCAGACCGGCACGTTCGCAAGCCAGTTGATAGCGCTCGTAGAGCTCGACCATCTGGCCCATGTAGGCGTCGCCATGGGTCTGGACCTGATGGGCGCGCAGGCCCTCTTCCTTGCAGCCACCGATGAAATATTGCACCTGCTTGGGCGGGAAGCGCTCAGCGTCGATGCGATGATCCTTGAGCAGGCGTTTGACCAGGCGCAGTTGATCGTCGCTGTCGATGATCTGGAAATGCTGGGGCAGGCGCGCGTCATGCCAGTGGGTGCGCAGCAGACGATGCGCAATGGAGTGGAAAGTGCCCACCCACATATTGCGCAGCGACAATCCCAGCAGCGCTTCGAGACGCGTGCGCATCTCGCGCGCCGCCTTATTGGTGAAGGTCACAGCGAGAATCGCGTAGGGCGACAGCCCCTCGACCTGCAATAACCAGGCGATACGATGCACCAGCACGCGCGTCTTGCCCGAGCCGGCACCGGCCAGCACCAACAAATTGCCCTGCGGATGGCTAACGGCCTCGCGCTGAGCCGTATTCAGCGAGTCGAGTAGCGGCGAAACGTCGCCCGGCGAAACGTCGTCCATGGATCACGTATCTTGGCATTGCGAAATGAACGCCCAGCTTAGCACAAGCGGTCTCGGCTTCGGTCGCTCGCGATCCGCCAGGCGGCTAGGCATCTTCGTCGGCGTCGGGATAACGCAGCGGCACCAGGCTTTTCTTCACCGACTGCAGTTGTTCGGCGAGCTTGGGGCCTCGCGTCTTGGCCACACCCACGGCGAGCACGTCGACGATCACCAGGTGCGCTACGCGTGAGCTCATCGGGGTATAGATTTCGGTGTCCTCGTGCACGTCGATGTACAGCGGCAGGGTGACCTCGCTGGCCAGTGGCGAGTCGCTGGGACATAAACCGATCACCGTGGCGCCGGTCTCGCGGGCCAGGCGCACGCTGGCTACCAATGCTCGGGTGCGCCCGGTCTGGGAGATGGCCACCACCACGTCGCGCGGCGTCAGCGTCACCGCCGACATATTTTGCATGTGCGGATCGGAATAAGCCGCTGTGGATATCTGCAGGCGGAAAAACTTGTGCTGGGCATCGAAGGCCACCGCACCCGAGGCGCCGAAGCCGTAGAACTCCACGCGATTGGCCATAGCCAGGGCATTGACCGCCTTGCCTAGCGCGGCGTGATCGAGCCGATCGCGCACCGAGAGCAGCGTGCCCACGGTGGAGTCGAAAATGTTGTGGGCGAATTCGGCGACGCTGTCGCTATCGTTCATCGAAAACTGCGCGAACTGGCTCCCTGTGGCCAGCATCTGCGCCAGTTTGAGCTTGAAGTCCTGGAAACCGTTGCACCCCAGCGCGCGACAGAAGCGCACCACGGTCGGCTCGCTGACCTTGGCTTCGGTGGCCAGATCGACGATGCGCATGTGGATAACATCCTCGGGATGACGCAACACGAAACGCGCCACCTTCTGCTCGGAGCGCCGGAAGTGCTCCATGCGGCGTCTCATCTCGTCGAACAAGGCACTGCTCATGATGGCGCGACTCCTTGGCTGACCAACAACGACGTGAAAACAGATTCGATTCTAGTATGCCGCAGGCGTTGAAGAGGAGAAAAAACGCCCGTTTCAGCCTTGACGTCATAATTCTGTCAAGTGCGTTATAGTAAGAATGTCAAGCGAAAACCGGTTACATGTTAATAAGACGGTTATAAGAACGATTGGGAGATTCGATATGCGTGGTACCGAACATCTTCAATCCTTGAAAAGCGAGCTGCTCGACATTCATATGAGCCTGGAAATGCTCGAGCACGAACAACGCAAGAAGAGTGCCGCGACACGCTATCTGCGCGCGCGGCGCGGCATTGAACTGCATCAGGAATTCAAGCGCTTGGAGCGCGACATCGTCGATTACGACGACTGGCAATAAAATAAACAGACACTCGATGAGCGGAGGAAGCTCCCCGTTCATCGAGTGTCTGGAAGGGCGTTCCCAGCCCGGCGCGGGGGGCAATATCCGCCCACGCCGGGTAACACTCAGAGGCTGCTGACGAAGACGATCACCACGCCGATGGGCGCAATGAAACGTACCGCCACGCGCCACAGCGCGAAGGCGCCATCGCTCATGTTGAGCTGCGAGCGCAGTTCGTCGCGCCCCATGAACCAGCCCACGAACAGCACAGTGGCCAAGCCGGTCAGCGGCAGCAGCAGCTTACTGGTGACGTAATCGAGCAGGTCGAAGAGGGTCATGCCGGCGAACTTGTCGAACATGCCCAGCGGCGCGAAATCACCCCAGATGTTGAACGACAGCACCGTGGCCAACCCCAGGGCCCAGGTCGCCAGCCCCGCAACGATGGTCGAGCCCACGCGCGACAGCGGCGAGCGCTCTTCGATCCATTCCACCAGCGGCTCGAGCAGCGAGATCGCCGAGGTCCACGCTGCGAACACCAGCAGCACGAAGAACAGCAACCCGAACAGCCAACCACCGGCCATGTTGCCGAACGCCAGCGGTAAGGTCTGGAAGATCAGGCCTGGACCCGCCGCCGCATCCAACCCATTGGCGAACACGATGGGGAAAATGGCCAGTCCGGCAAGCAGGGCAATGACGGTATCCATGACCACGACGATGAGCGCCGAGCGCCCGATGTTGACGTCATCGGAGAGATACGAGCCATACGCCATCATGATGCCCATGCCCAGACTCAAGGTGAAGAAGGCATGCCCCAGCGCGGCGAGAATGCCGTCACGGGTGATCTTGGAGAAGTCCGGCGTAAACAGGTAAGCCGCCCCTTCGGCGAAAGCGCCGGTGGTGGCGGCGTAACCCACGAGCAACACCAGCAGCACCGCCAGCGCCGGCATCAGGGTCTTCGCTGCACGCTCCAGGCCACCGGCGACGCCGCCCACCACGACACCGATCGTCATGATCATGAACAAGCTATGCCAGAGCAGCAATTCCACCGGGCTCGCCAGCAGGTTGCCGAACAAGGTACCGACGCTATCGTTATCCAGCCCGCTGAAGGTGTCGACCACCGCCATTTGAATGTACGCCAGCGCCCAGCCACCGATCACGCTATAGAACGAGAGGATCAAGTAGGCGCCGAGAATCCCGGCCACGCCGATCAACACCCAGGCACGGCTACGCTTGAGACGCCGCGTGATGTCGCCCATCGTCGAGATGGGATTCTTCTGGCCCAGGCGCCCGAGCAACCATTCGGACATCAGCATCGGCAAGCCGACCAGGAAGATGCAGATCAGATACACCAGCACGAAAGCGCCGCCGCCGCTTTCGCCGGTCATGTAGGGGAATTTCCAGATATTGCCCAGGCCGACCGACGAACCGACGGCGGCCAGCACGAAGGCCATCCGGGAGGACCATTGCGCGTGCGAATGAGACTTGTAAGACATTGCTTCACCTGAGTTGCGTGGCGCCATCGATCAATAAAATGATGGCGTTGTATTGTTGTTGCCACGTCCCCTGGGCATGGATCGCATACCGCGACATGGAGCATGACAGGCCCTTGCGAGCGCTGGGATCTGGCCACCGATCGACAAGGAGACCGCACCGCTCGCAGCGATGACAGTCAGCGTAAGGGTGTCGATAAACACCGATTGAGGAGACGACTGTCCGCGACAGTCGTCCACAAGAAGTACCATTTTAGCGGCAAGTTTTAGCCAAAACCATTCGCCCAATAGCGTCAAGTCATCAACGGCGAGTCATACGACGCCATCGCGCTATCATCACCGTCAGAAAAGTGCACTCTGACGTTCACCGGGAAAAGCCTCGAGAGGCGGTAATTCGACGCGCTCGGCCAGGCGTGAATAAAAGCGTCGCGCCAATTGCGGCGCTTGCCGGTTATCCGGCGTATGCACAAACAAAAAAGGGGTTTTCCCCTGTTTTATCCACAGCACCAGACGCTCACACCAAGGCGCGAAAAGTCGCTCGTTGATGGCCATATCACAATGACCGATGAAACGCACGATAGGCATATTTGCCGTGGAAATCACGTGTAACGGGCGTTTCGGCTTTTCACCCTGGGCCTTTATCAAGCGCGTATCGCTGCCTGCGGGCGTGGCGAAAAGCGGCCTCACATCGAGCATGACCCGGTCTATTCCTAAAGTTATCAACAAGCGGTTCAATTGCTGTTCTGCCGCCCCTTTGTGGAAAAAATCACTATGACGCACCTCTACGGCACAGGGGATTGCCGACGGCCAGTCTCTCAACAATGCCTCCAGTGCTGGCAGTTCCGGGGCCCCGAAATCACGCGGCAATTGCACCATCGTCGGCCCTAGCTGGTCATGTAACGGCGCTAGCGCCGCAAAGAATGTCTCGAGTTCCTCCGCGATGCCCACCAGGCGCTTTTCATGCGTGAGCCGCGCCGGCAGCTTGAAGCAAAAACGAAAATCCGCCGGCGCTTGACGCGCCCACTGGGCGACGGTCGCCGCCTTGGGCGGCCCGCTGTAGAAGGTGGTGTTGCCCTCCACGCTAGTGAACACGGCACCGTAATCGTGCAGCATGCCCTCCTGCGGTGCGTGTTGCGCGTAGAGACTGCCGCGCCATTCGCCATTGGCCCACATCGGCAAACCCAGAAACAAGCGCGGGCGATCCTCCGTCATGACGCGCCTCGCAATTGTATCGCGGGTATCCCGCGGCTATGATGCGCTGCGCTAAGCGGCCTCACCGGGTACGCTTCTTGCATCGTGTCATTTCTCCGCCCTTCGGCCACAAGCCCTCGGCGGTACGCCGACCATCCTCGGCATCGATTCATCTTCCACACCCTCGGGAGAGACAACATGAAGGTTTCCTGGCGTTCCTGGCTGACGCTGCTCGAAGGCTGCCTATTGGTGGCACTCGGCGTGCGGCTTCTGCAATCCGCCGATTTACTGGTCAGCGGTACCGCAGGGTTGAGTTTGCTGATCAGCGATCTGCTGCCGGTGAGTTTCGGTATCACTTTCTTCGTCATCAACCTGCCCTTTTACGGGCTCGCGTTCAAGCAATTGGGGCGCAATTTCACGCTACGCACACTCGCAAGCGTGACCTTGCTTTCGGTGCTCAGCGACACCCTCACCGCCACACTTCCCCTGGGCAACACCCACCCTGTGGTATGCGCCATCGCGGCGGGGCTTTTGATCGGCCTCGGGCTTGCGTTGCTGTTTCGCAGCAACGCCTCGTTGGGGGGCCTCAACATTCTCGCCCTGTATCTGGAACGCCGCGTAGGGTGGCATGCCGGTCGCACCACGCTGTGCTGCGATCTGCTGCTGTTGTTGCTGGCCGTCATCGTCTACCCATGGACGCAAGTAGCGGGCTCGGCCTTGGCATTTCTCACCTTGAGCGCGGTGCTCGGCCGTTATCATCGCAAGGCCAGTGTCCAGCGCCATCAACGCGGTGGTGATGACGACGAGACGGCACATATTCCACGTCGCAAGGGCGCCTTGTCACCGCATCGCGCTTCGATCGCCCGCTTGCGGCCCCTCAACGAGGAAGGTTAAGACCAAAACGCCACTGGCACGATCCAGTCCGGCAAGGCATCATCGCTGGCGACACTCATTCCAGGCGTCGACCGCCGAGGTGCCTTGCTTGTTCATGCCATTGCCGCGACCGATCATCGATGCCGCCCTCACCCTGCGCCAAATCACGCGTGCGGCGTGGTTGTTGCCGCTATTGGTGCTCGCGGCGTGCAGCTCTCAGCCGCCCGCGCCGAGTGCGCCATCGCCGACGGCGTCCGAGCGCATGCAACCCATGGAATGGCAGGCGTTGCCCGGTTGGCGTGACGATCACGTCATCGCCGCCTGGAGCGCGTTTATCGCCAGTTGTCCGCAGCTTGCCAAGCAGTCCCGCTGGACATCGGTCTGCACTGACGCCAAGCATGTCGACCCGCTCGATGAGCGCGATATCACGCGCTTTTTCGAGACGCGCTTTCAGCCTTACCGCCTCACTAACGACGACGGCTCCACCACGGGCACGATCACCGGCTATTACGAGCCCATTCTGCATGGCGCGCGTGACCGCCACGGGCCGTATCAGACACCGCTCTACCGCTTCCCCAACGCCTGGCAAGCGGCACCGCAGCGTGTGCGTGCCGCGCAGCGCACATTGCTGGAAAGCGGTGCCCTGCGTGGGCAGGAATTGGTCTGGGTCGACGACCCCGTCGAAGCCGCCTTCCTGCAGATCCAGGGCTCGGGGCGTGTTCGGCTGGACGACGGCGGCACCATGCGCGTGGCCTTCGCGGGGTCCAACAATCAGCCCTTTCGCTCGTTCAATCGCGCCTTGATCGAGCGCGGGGAAATCGACGCCTCACAGGCGACGTTGGCTGGCGTGCGGGCCTGGGCCAAGCGTCACCCCCAGCGCGTGGAAGAAATGCTGACCGTCAACCCGCGCATGGTGTTCTTCCGTGAGCTGGATAGCAATCACAGCGCTACCCAGGGACCGATCGGCGCCCTCGGTGTGCCTCTGACCTCGGAACGCAGCCTGGCCGTGGATCCCTCGCGCATCCCGCTGGGCGCGCCGGTATTCCTCTCGACCACACAGCCTCTCTCGAAGGAACCCTTGCAGCGCCTGATGGTCGCTCAGGATACCGGCAGTGCCATCAAGGGGACGGTACGCGCGGATTTCTACTGGGGACATGGCGATGCAGCCGGTGAGCGTGCCGGGCGCATGAAGCAAGATGGCCGCCTGTGGGTGCTGATGCCGAAATGAGTCGATCAGCGGGCGAAGAGAGGAGAGACACATGAATGAAGATCGCCACGCCACGCCTCCCTTGGCGGTGGTCACCGGTGCCACCGCCGGGCTCGGACTCGAGACCGCCAAGGGTCTGGCCACACAGGGTTATCGCCTGATCGTCACCGCACGCAACGTGGAAAGAGGCGAGCTGGCCTGCCATGCCATCCGTGCTCATGCGCCGCATGCCGAGGTGCGCGCCGAGCCACTCGACCTCGACAGCCTCGAATCGGTACGCGACTTCGCCCGGCGTCTGACGCAGACCGAGTCCTCGCTGGAGCGGCTGATCAACAACGCCGGCATCATGGCCCTGCCGCAGCATGAACGCACACGAGACGGCTTCGAGCGCCAGTGGGGCGTCAACTACCTGGGGCACTTCCTGCTCACCAGCGAATTGCTGCCACTGCTCGTCACCGCAACGGCACCCCGCGTGGTGCAGCTCTCGAGCCTCGCCCATCGTAGCGGACGCATCGCCTTCGATGATTTGAACGGCGAGACGCACTACGATCCCTGGCGCGCCTACCGGCAGTCCAAACTCGCCATGTTGTTATTCGCCCAGGCACTGCAGAAACACAGCGATGACCGGGGTTGGGGATTATTGAGCCTGGCTGCCCATCCCGGATTGTCACGTACCGCGCTGTTCGACGCCGGGGTCAAAAGCCGCCCCTTCATCGGCAGTGTATTCAAGCTGACCCTACCGCTGATCAGCCAGTCCGCCGCCGAGGGCGCCCGCCCCACGCTGCATGCCGCGCTCAGCGACAACGCCGGCCCCGGCGCTTACATCGGGCCCGACGGTCTCGGCGAGACGCGTGGCGCCCCCAAAGCGGCCCGACGCGCCCGCAATGCACGCGATCCGGCGGTCGAGGCACGCCTGTGGGACGTTTCATGCGAACTCACCGGGGCACGCTGGGACACGACACACCCCGCGTAGGTACTATCAGCCTCTACAGCCCCTCCAGCCTCTACAGCCCTTCTTCCAACAACTGGGGAGCGAAGTAGGTCATGATCAGGTCGGCACCGGCGCGGCGCATCGAGCCAAGCGTCTCGCGGATCACCGCCGCTTCATCGATCACGCCCTGTTGCGCCGCCAGGCGGATCATCGCGTACTCACCGCTGACCTGATACGCCACCAGCGGCAACAGGCTGTTGCGGCGGATATCCGCCATGATGTCGAGATACGCCAGCGCCGGCTTGACCATCAGGAAATCGGCGCCTTCGGCCTCGTCCGCCAGCGACTCACGCAGCGCCTCGCGACGGTTCATGGGATCCATCTGATAGGTCTTGCGATCCCCCAGGAGCTCGGTGCCCGCCGCTTCGCGGAAGGGCCCGTACAGCGCCGAGGCCAGCTTAGTGGAATACGCCATGATGGGAACATCCTCGAAGCCGGCCTCGTCCAGCGCCACGCGAATCGTCGCTACCTGACCGTCCTGGGCCGCCGAAGGCGCGATGATATCGGCCCCCGCCTTGGCGGCCGCAACCGCCTGCACGCCGAGGTTGCGGATGGTCAGATCGTTGTCGACCGTGTCGCCCTTGAGGATGCCGCAGTGGCCGTGCGTGGTGTACTCGCAAAAGCAGATATCCGGAATCACCACCATCTCGGGGTCGGCCGCCTTGATGATGCGCACCATGCGCGACACCAGGCCATTATCGTCCATCGCATCGCTGCCATTGGCGTCCTTGTGATGCGAAATCCCGAACGGCATGATGCCCTTGAGACCCAGTGCACTGAGGCGTTTCACTTCCTCCGCCAGTTGGCTTTCCGGCACGCGATACTGCCCCGGCATGCCCTCGATGGGAACGAAGTCGTCCGCGCCTTCCTCGACGAAGATCGGATACACCAGATGCTCCGGACGCAGCGAGGTTTCACGCACGATGTCACGCAGCGAGGATGTGCGCCGCAGGCGACGCAGACGGGCCTGGGGAAACTGAGCAGGCATGTAAGACTCCTTGATCGCCGCCGGACGCGGCGCCCGGCGTTAATAATCCGGATGTATTTTATAGCACGCTAACAAAATAGCCCAGCCGACAAAATGTCGCATCACTCCACCGTCACCGACTTGGCCAGGTTACGTGGCTGGTCGACATCGGTGCCCTTGAGCACAGCGACATGATAGGCCAGTAATTGCAGCGGAATGGTGTAGACGATGGGCGCTAACGCCTCGCTGATGGCTGGCACGCGCAGCACGTGCAGATGCTCGGAGGGTTCGAGGCGAATGCCTTCATCGGCGAACACGAACAACTCACCGCCGCGCGCGCGAACCTCCTGCAAGTTGGACTTCAGCTTCTCGAGCAATTCGTCGTTGGGTGCCACGGCGATCACCGGCATCTCGCTGTCGACCAGCGCCAGGGGCCCATGTTTCAGCTCGCCCGCCGGATAGGCCTCGGCATGAATATAGGAGATTTCCTTGAGCTTAAGCGCTCCTTCCAGGGCGATCGGGAAATGCGCGCCGCGTCCCAGGAAGAGTGCATGATGCTTCTCGGCGAACGCCATCGACAGTTGCTCGATCTCGCCATCCAGAGCCAGCACCTGGTTGATCACCCCAGGCAGCTCGCGAAGCCCCTGAACCAGCGGCGCATGATCGCCATTGGCGCCCCGCACGCGGCCCAGCGCCAGGGCTAGCAGCATCAGCGCCACCAGTTGGGTGGTGAAGGCCTTGGTCGAGGCCACGCCGATCTCGGGGCCGGCCTGGGTCATCAGGGTAAGGTCCGATTCGCGCACCAGCGAGCTGCCCGGCACGTTGCAGATCGCCAGGCTGCCGAGATAGTCACGCTGCTTGGCGAAGCGCAGTGCTGCCAGAGTGTCGGCGGTCTCACCGGACTGCGATAACGTCACGAACAAGGTGCCTTCGGGCACGACGACCTCACGGTAGCGATATTCCGAGGCCACCTCGACCTGGGTGGGCACGCCGGCCAGCTTCTCGATCCAGTAGCGCGCCACCATGCCCGCATGATAGCTGGTGCCGCAGGCGATGATATGCACCTGACGCACGTTCTCGAACAGCGCCGCAGCATCCGCCCCGAAACTGTTGACCAGCACCTGATGATCGCCGAGACGGCCTTCCAGCGTGGCCGCGATCACCTGGGACTGCTCGTGGATTTCCTTGAGCATGAAATGGCGATAGCCCCCCTTGCTGGTCACGCCGTCGCCATGCTCGAAGACGGTCACCGGACGCTCAGCGCGTTCGCCGCTCGCCTCGAAGAGCTCGATCTCGCCGCCCCGGGCCAGGCGTACCACATCGCCTTCCAGCATATAGATAAAGCGGTCGGTAACCTGCAACAGCGCCAGCGGGTCGGAAGCCAGGAACGCTTCACCGATGCCCACGCCTATCACCAGCGGGCTGCCCTTGCGCGCGCCGATGATCGCATCGGGCTCGGCACGGTGCACCACCGCCAGGGCATAGGCACCTTCCAGCAGTGCCACACTGCGTTGCACGGCCTGGAGCAGGTCCTGGGAGAGGGTGAACTCGCGCGACAACAAGTGCGCGATCACTTCGGTGTCGGTCTCGGAGGTAAAAACATACCCCTGGGCTTCGAGCTCGGCTTTAAGCGCCTCATGGTTTTCGATGATGCCGTTATGCACCACCGCCAGGCTATCGCCGGATTGATGCGGATGAGCGTTCTGTTCGCTGGGGCGCCCGTGCGTGGCCCAGCGTGTGTGAGCGATACCCAGGGTGCCCTTGAGCGACGTGTCGGCGAGCTTCTCTTCCAGCGCCGCCACCTTGCCCACCGCACGTTGACGATTGAGTCGCGCATCATCGGAGAGCACGGACATGCCCGCCGAGTCGTAGCCGCGATATTCGAGACGGCGCAAGCCTTCGAGAAGGATTTCCTGCACATGACGCTCGGCGACGGCCCCTACGATTCCACACATATTGAACTCCTTGTCTTCATTCGTTGACCGCAGCGCGGATGACGGCGATGCCCTGTGCTTCGATTCGACGGCAGGCATCGGCATCAAGCCCTTCGTCGGTGATCAGGGTATGGATCCGTTCCCACGGCAGTTCCAGATTGGGAATACGCCGGCCGATCTTGTCGGATTCGGCGAGTACCACGACTTCGCGCGCGACCTCGGCCATCACCCGCGATAGCCCCAGCAATTCGTTGTAGGTGGTGGTCCCGCGCGCCAGGTCGATGCCATCGGCACCGATGAACAATTGATCGAAATCGTAGAAACGCAGCACCTGCTCGGCGACCTGCCCCTGGAAGGATTCGGAGTGAGGATCCCAGGTGCCGCCGGTCATCAGGATCGCCGGTTCGGGCTCGACCTCGCGCAGCGCATTGGCCACCGATAGCGCGTTGGTCATCACCACCAGCCCTTCGCGCCCGCCCAGTTCAGGGATCATCGCCGAGGTGGTAGTACCGCTATCGATGATGATGCGGTTGTGGGCACGAATACGTTCGCTGGCAGCACGTGCAATCGCGCGCTTTCGCGGTGAAAGCGGAGCGTTGGCTTCCGCGAGTATCTCACTGGGCAAGGGCACGGCACCGCCGAAGCGGCGTAACAGCAGACCGCTCTTCTCCAAAGTGGCGAGATCCTTGCGTACGGTGACTTCGGAGGTAGCAAAGTGACGGGCAAGCGTGTCGACGCTGGTTTCACCCTGCTCGTTGATATAGGCCAGCATGGCATGGCGGCGCTGGGCGGTATCGCGCTTGGGCATATCATCCTTGTTCACGAAAGACATATCTTCCGAAACGAAACAATTTAATTATGGAATGATATATCTCTTCCCTCGTCAAGCCAAGCCTCGTGAGAAATGAGATAATCCAATCTGCATGAGGATATTTTTTACACTGCTTTCTCGACGCGTATTAAAGACGCCTAGTCAGAATCTGTCATAGCAAGAGTCAAAGAGTAACCATCTTCTCATAACACCTTAAGCGGGCGAAAAAGCAATATTCGGAGATACTCGATGCAACATCTTCAAACACATGAATACATGGAGCAAATGGATGAAAGCATCGAGGATAAGTTAAAAATTGTCGACTGGACAACCGGCAGAAAAGTGCTCGATTGTGGTTGTGGAACGGGCGGGTTGATGGAATACCTAATTCTTAATGACTATAAAACCCTTGGTATCGACTCATCTCATTTATCAGAAAATTTCATGTTCAGGAAAAATCTGACATCGAACTTCACCAAAGGCGACCTGTTAAAGTTGTCTAAATACTTCAACTATCATGAATTCGATACCATCATTTTCTCGTCAGTACTTCATGAAGTATATTCCTATAATAACTTCGATATCGGCCAGGTAGCCGCCACTCTCCAGAACGCCATCGAGTTGCTCACCGACGGTGGACGAATCATCATTCGTGACGGGATCATGGATTCCGATGCTGATCAACAACGCATCATCGAATTCATGAAGCATGAGGATATCGACCTATTTCATGAATATCGAAAAAACTTCAAAGGAAGAAACATTCCCTTCAAGCATTTGGATGTAGCCAGGATTCTTCTCAATGTCAATGACGCGATGGAGTTTCTCTATACTTATACATGGGGGCGTGATTCTTTCTATCGTGAGGTCAAGGAGCAGTATGGTGTTTTCAATGCAAGGGAATACCAGCATTTACTTGAGAGACTCAACTTAAAAATTATTCATGTTTCCGAATATCTTCAAGAAGGGTATATCGAAAACCTGAAACCCAAAGTCAATCTCTACGATGAACACGGACATGTCGTCGATTTCCCCAATAGCAACATGTTATTAGTAGCAGAAAAATAAAGCATCGCATCAGTACTACGGCAATATACCGTAGTACTATCAATTACTTCATTTAAGCTTACGAGGCCGCTGCCAGCCGGCACGCGTGGTCTGACGCGGTCGCGCGACCGCCAAGGCCCCGGCGTCGACATTCTTGTTGATGGTCGAGCCGGCCCCGACCGTCGCGCCATCGCCCAGCGATACCGGCGCCACCAAGGCGGTATTGGAACCCACGAAGACATCGTCGCCGATCTCGGTGCGATGCTTGTTGGCGCCGTCGTAGTTGCAAGTGATGGTGCCCGCGCCGACATTGACGCCACGCCCCAGCCGAGCATCGCCGACATAGCTCAAATGATTGATCTTGCTGCCTTCGCCAACCTCGGCGTTCTTGGTCTCGACGAAGTTGCCGACCTTGCTGTCGCACGCCAGGCGGGTACCGGGGCGCAAGCGCGCGAAGGGCCCGATGTGGGCACGCGCCGCCACCTCGGTGCCGTCGATGATGCTATGCGCCTCGATCACCGTCTCCGCCGCGATATGGCTGTCGCGGATCAGCGTATAGGGGCCCACACTGACACCGTCGCCGAGCGTCACCTCGCCCTCGAATACACAGCCCACGTCGATGAAGACGTCATGCCCGCAGTCGAGACGACCGCGCACATCGAAACGCGTGGGATCGGCAAGCGCCACCCCTTCGGTCAGCAAGCGTTCGGCCCGATTACGCTGATAGGCACGTTCCAGGGTCGCCATCTGCGAGCGGTTGTTGACGCCTTCGACTTCCAGCGCCGAGGCGGGACTGGCCGTGGCAACCTCGATGCCCTCGGCCGCCGCCATGGCGAAGATGTCGGTCAGATAATATTCGCCCTGGGCGTTCTCGGCGGACAGTTGCGGCAACCAGCGCTTGAGCTGGGTACCCGTGGCGGCGACGATCCCGGTATTGCATTCGGTGATCTCGCGCTCGGCCTCGCTGGCGTCCTTATGTTCGACGATACGCGTGACGCGCCCTTCGGCGTCGCGCACGATACGCCCATAGCCGCTGGGGTCGGCCAAGGTCACGGTCAACAGCCCCACGCGACGTTCATCGACCTCGTCGAGTAGCGCCGTCAGCGTCTCGGCCCGGATCAACGGCACATCGCCGTACAGGATCAGCACCTTGCCGTCGCCCAGCCCCTCCAGCGCCTGTGCCACGGCATGGCCGGTCCCCTTCTGTTCGGCCTGCAGGGCGAAACGCACATCACGCCCGTCGAGCTCGGTCTCGACCTGCTCGGCGCCATGGCCGATCACCACGTGCGTACGTGTCGCACTAAGTTGCTCGGCGGTATCCAACACATGAGTGACCAGCGGTTTGCCCGCCAGGGGATGCAGTACCTTGGGCTTGGCCGAGCGCATCCGCGTTCCCTGGCCGGCGGCGAGTATCACCACGTCTAACGTCATCGCTGTCGTCCCTATGCAGCTCTTGAAGAAGATGGGCGTATTCTACGGCGCGCGGAGAATCCCACCAAGCGACATGCATCATGTCTCGGCACGATATGTAAACGTGCGTGACACGCGGTGAGCGGATCGCATCCACAAAAAAGGCGACCCGGAGGTCGCCTTTTTGACTGCAGTAGTGCCTGCGACGCCTAGCGCCGACCACCTTTCTCGCGCAATTGCTGGATAGTGCGCAACTGGGCTACGGCTTCCGCCAGTTCGGCGGCCGCCCGGGTATAGTCGAGATCGGACTGCTTATCGCCCATGGCCTGCAAGGCCTCCTGACGCGCCTCTTCGGCGGCGGCCTCGTCGAGATCGTGCGCTCGCGTAGCCGTATCGGCCAACACCGAGACCACGTCCGGCTGGACCTCCAGGAAACCGCCGGTGACGAAGTACACTTCTTCCTCGCCACCTTCACGCGTCACGCGTACCGGCCCTGGCTTGAGCTCGGTGAGCAGCGGTGCGTGGCCGCGCAGGATACCCAGATCGCCCGACACGCCGGCCGCCACTAGCTGCTCGGCGTTGCCGGAGAAGATGGCCTTCTCGGCACTGACGATGTCGCATTGGAAGCTAGCCATCGCTATCTCCTCGTTCATGGAAGCTCGGGCCCGGCACGCCTCGCGCGGCGACGCCGTCCCGATCACTTCCCAATGGGCGTGGCCTTACTTCATGTTGTTGGCTTTCTCGACGGCTTCGTCGATGGTGCCAACCATGTAGAAGGCTTGTTCGGGCAGTTCGTCGTACTCACCGTCGAGGATGCCCTGGAAGCCACGGATGGTCTCCTTGAGGGAGACGTACTTGCCGGGCGCCCCGGTGAAGACCTCGGCGACGAAGAACGGCTGCGACAGGAAGCGCTGGATCTTACGCGCCCGCGCCACGGTCTGCTTGTCTTCGTCAGACAACTCATCCATCCCCAGGATGGCGATGATGTCCTTGAGCTCCTTGTAGCGCTGCAACACACCTTGCACACCACGTGCGGTGTTGTAGTGCTCTTCGCCGACGGTCAGCGGATCGAGCTGGCGCGAGGTAGAGTCCAGTGGATCGATGGCCGGGTAGATGCCCAACTCGGCGATGGAGCGTGCCAATACTACGGTGGCGTCCAGGTGCGAGAAGGTGGTCGCCGGTGACGGGTCGGTCAAGTCATCCGCCGGCACGTAGACTGCCTGCACGGAGGTGATGGAACCCGTCTTGGTCGAGGTGATGCGTTCCTGCAGGACACCCATTTCCTCGGCCAGCGTCGGCTGATAACCCACCGCGGAGGGCATGCGACCCAGCAGTGCCGAGACCTCGGTGCCCGCCAGGGTGTAACGATAGATGTTGTCGACGAACAACAGCACGTCACGCCCTTCGTCACGGAACTTCTCGGCAATGGTCAGACCGGTCAGGGCCACGCGCAGGCGGTTCCCGGGCGGCTCGTTCATCTGGCCATAGACCAGTGACACCTTGTCGAGAACGTTGGAGTCCTTCATCTCGTGGTAGAAGTCGTTACCCTCGCGGGTACGCTCCCCCACCCCGGCGAAGACGGAATAACCGCTGTGCTCGGTGGCGATGTTGCGGATCAGCTCCATCATGTTGACGGTCTTGCCGACCCCGGCGCCGCCGAACAGGCCGACCTTGCCGCCCTTGGCGAACGGGCACACCAAGTCGATGACCTTGATACCGGTTTCCAACAACTCGTTGGAGGTTGCCTGGTCCGCGTAGCCCGGCGCCTTGCGGTGGATCGGCATGCGTTCGTCTTCGCCGATCTCGCCAGCTTCGTCGATAGGCTTGCCAAGAACATCCATGATGCGTCCCAGCGTCGCCTTACCCACCGGCACCGAAATCGCTGCCCCGGTACTGACGGTATCGAGTCCCCGCTTGAGACCCTCGGTGGTGCCCATGGCGATGGCACGCACGACGCCGTCACCCAGCTGTTGCTGTACTTCCAGAATGGTCCCGGTGTCGGAGACCTTCAGCGCGTCGTAGACCTTGGGAACATCGTCCCGCGGAAACTCTACGTCAATCACCGCGCCGATGATTTGTACGATACGTCCGCTCATGTTGGTTCCTCTAATACCTGCAAATGAAACCTGCTTCGCCTGGACCCCGAGGCCATTCGCATGAATGCCTCGGCGGGACCTGCGTCGTCATACGGCGGCGGCGCCGCCGACGATCTCCGAAATCTCCTGGGTGATCGCGGCCTGACGGGCCTTGTTATAGACCAACTCCAGGTCATCGATCAGATTGCCGGCATTGTCGGTCGCGTTCTTCATCGCGATCATCCGCGCCGCCTGCTCGCAGGCCGCATTCTCGACCACTGCCTGGTACACCTGGGATTCCACGTAGCGCACCAGCAAATGATCGAGCAGGGTCTTGGCATCCGGCTCATACAGGTAGTCCCAGCCGCCGCTGGCACGTGTCTCTTCTTCATCGTCATCGTCAGCAATTCCTTCTTCCAAGGGAAGCAACTGACGTACGATCGGCTTTTGCGTCATGGTGTTGACGAATTCGTTATGCACCACGTAAAGCCGGTCCAATTGCCCCTCATCGAAGGCCTTCAGCATGACGCTGACGCTCCCGATCAGATCTTCAGCGGACGGGGCCTCGCCCAGTCCGCTCTTGCCCGCCACCAGATTGCCGCCATGGTTGCCAAAGAACACATTGGCCTTGGAGCCGATCGCCGCGTAATCGATCTCGACGTCCTGCTCATGCCAATACTTGGCTTCGCGCGTCACGGCCTTGAACACGTTGACGTTCAGGCCGCCGGCCAGGCCGCGGTCACTGGAGACCACGATATACCCCACGCGCTTCACTTCGCGCTCGATCATGTACTCATGACGATATTCGGGGTTGGCCTTGGCAATATGGCTCACAACGCGACGAATCAGCTTCGCGTACGGCTGACTGGCCGTCATGCGCTCCTGGGCCTTGCGCATCTTCGAAGCAGCGACCATCTCCATGGCGCTGGTGATCTTCTGCGTGTTCTTGATGCTCCCGATCTGGGTGCGAATCTCTTTTGCAGCTGCCATCTCGATCTCACCCTCTTGCGAGCCGCTCAGCTGGGATGTCGGCCCGGTAATATCCCGGGCCCTTCATCACCAGGTCTGAGTGGACTTGAACGTCTCGAGGCCGGACTTGAGGCCCTGCTGGATGTCGTCATTGTAGTCGCCGGTCTGATTGATCTTGTCCATCAGTTCGGCGTGCTCGGATTTCATGTACGCCTGTAGCGACTGTTCGAAATCCAGTACCTTGGCGACTTCGACATCTTCCAGGAAGCCTTCGTTGGCGGCATACAACGTCACCGCCATTTCAGCCACCGACATCGGCGAATACTGATTCTGCTTCATCAGCTCGGTGACGCGCTGCCCATGCTCGAGCTGCTTGCGGGTCGCTTCGTCGAGATCCGAGGCAAACTGCGAGAACGCCGCCAGTTCACGGTACTGCGCCAAGGCCAGACGCACGGTACCGCCCAGCTTCTTGATGATCTTGGTCTGCGCACTACCGCCCACGCGCGATACCGACAGGCCGGCGTTGATCGCTGGACGTACCCCGGAGTTGAAAAGGCCCGTCTCGAGGAAGATCTGGCCGTCGGTGATCGAGATCACGTTGGTCGGCACGAACGCCGACACGTCCCCCCCCTGGGTCTCGATGATCGGCAGTGCGGTCAGCGAACCGGTCTTGCCCTTGACCTCACCGTCGGTGAGCCTTTCAACATGATCGGGGTTGATCCGCGCGGCACGTTCGAGCAGGCGCGAGTGGAGATAGAAGACGTCACCCGGATAGGCTTCACGGCCCGGCGGACGGCGCAACAGCAGCGAGACCTGACGATAGGCCACGGCTTGCTTGGAGAGATCGTCATAGACGATGAGGGCGTCTTCGCCACGGTCGCGAAAATACTCGCCCATGGTGCAGCCGGAATACGCTGCCAGGAACTGCATCGGGGCCGGATCGGCAGCGCCGGCGGCAACGATGATGGTATGTTCCATCGCGCCGTGCTCTTCGAGCTTGCGCACCACATTGGCAACCGTCGACTGCTTCTGGCCGATGGCGACATAGACGCAGGTAACGCCCTTGCCTTTCTGGTTGATGATGGTATCGATGGCGATCGCCGACTTACCGATCTGACGGTCACCGATGATCAGCTCACGCTGACCACGCCCGATCGGCACCATGGAGTCGATGGACTTGAGACCGGTCTGGATCGGTTGATCGACAGGCTGACGAGTGATGACGCCCGGCGCGACCTTTTCCACCGCGTCGGTCATCTTGGTGTCGAGCTCGCCCTTGCCATCGATGGGGTTACCCAGCGCATCGACCACACGGCCGATCAGTTCCGGCCCTACCGGCACCTCGAGGATACGACCGGTACACTGTGCAGTCATGCCCTCTTCGAGCTGCAGGTAGTCACCGAGCACCACGGCACCCACGCTGTCGCGCTCAAGGTTGAGCACCATGCCGAAGATGCTGCCGGGGAACTCGATCATTTCACCGAACATCGCGTCGGCGAGACCATGAATTTTCACGATACCGTCGGAAACGCTGACCACGGTACCTTCATTGCGGGCTTCGGATGCGACATCCAGCTTTTCGATACGCTGTTTGATGATGTCGCTGATCTCGGAAGGATTCAGTTGCTGCATGCCATGTCCCTCGAACTCAAGCGGAAAGTGCGTCGCGTAGACGGTTCAATCGACCGCGTACCGAACCGTCGATGACGGTGTCGCCGGCACGCAGGATCACGCCGCCCATCAGCGCACGGTCCACCTGAGTGGTAATGGAGATTTCGCGGTTGAGACGCTTTTTCAGCGCGATCGCGAGCTTGTCCTGCTGTGCGGCATCCAGATCAAAAGCGGAGACGATAGTCACATCCACCCGCTTCTCTTCTCGAGCACGCAGCGCGTCGAACTGCTCGGCGATCGCCGGGAGGGCGGCAAGCCGCCCTTGCGAGCCAACGCTACGGAGGAAATTGCGAAGCGACTCATCGAGTTCTCCGCAAATATCGAGCAACAACTCGGTCTTCTGTCCTTGGGACAGCTTCGGGTTGCCCACCACCTTAGCGGCAAACGTAGCGTCAGCCACCGTTTGCGCCGCCGACGTCAACTGTTCGGACCAGACTTCAAGCGCCTTGTGGTCGCGCGCATATTCGAACGCCGCCTTGGCGTACGGACGAGCTACGGTAGACGTTTCAGCCATGCCTCACCTCCTCAGAGCTCGGCCGCGAGCTTGTCGACCAGCTCACGATGCTTGGCTTCATCAATGGAGGAGTCGAGGATACGCTCGGCCCCCTGAATGGCGAGTGTCGCCACCTGGGCCCGCAACTCTTCCTTCGCACGCTGCGTCTCCTGCTCGATCTCACCGCGGGCGCTTTCGATCATGCGCTCCCCTTCGAGACGAGCGTTATCACGCGCTTCCTCGATCATCTGGTTGGCCCGCTTATGGGCTTGCTCGATGATCTCGGCCGCCTGCTCCTTGCTTTCCTTGAGTTGCTCGGCCGCTTGCTCCTCGGCCAGCTCAAGGTCGCGAGTCGCACGGCTGGCCGCATCCAGGCCATCGGCGATCTTCTTTTGCCGCTCCTGCAGCGCCTGCATGACCGGCGGCCATACAAACTTCATGCAGAACCAGACGAAAACCGCGAAGGCTATGGCCTGACCGATCAGGGTTAGGTTCAGATTCACGCCAGCACCTCTCGCATCACAAGTTTGGGGTTAATGTCACCGTGGCCCATGGGCCGAACGGCGAAGTTAACCGACAAACGGATTGGCGAAGGTGAAGAACAGCGCGATACCCACACCGATCATGGTCACGGCGTCGAGCAGACCGGCGACGATGAACATTTTCACCTGCAGTTGCGGAATCATCTCCGGTTGGCGTGCCGCCCCTTCGAGGAACTTGCCGCCGAGGATGCCGAAGCCGATGGCGGTGCCCAATGCACCCAGACCGATCAGCAGGGAGACGGCGATAGCGGTCATGCCCAGAACTTGTGCTTCCATGATTGACTCCAGTTTATTTCAAGGTTTAAGGGGTTGGGGTTGAGAAAATCGGTTAATGCTTTTCCGTCGCCATGCTCAGGTAGACGATCGTCAGCATCATGAAGATGAACGCCTGCAGCGTGATGATCAGGATATGGAAAGTCGCCCACGCGAAGTGCAAAGGCAACTGCCACAAGCCGACCATGGCGATCAGGATGAAAATCAGCTCGCCCGCATAGAGATTGCCGAACAGCCGCAGTGCCAACGACACGGGCTTGGCCAGCAGCGTCACCGCTTCCAGCAGAAAGTTGACGGGAATCAGCAAGGCCTGGACGAACGGGTTCGAAGCATTGAACGGGTGCAGCGTCAGCTCGGCCACGAAACCGGAGAAGCCTTTTTCGCGGATGCTGTAGAAGATGATCAGGGCAAAGACCGACAGCGACATGCCTAGCGTGGCATTGACGTCGGTGGTCGGTACGACCTTGAAGTAGACATGTGCGGGATCGGCCCCGAACCAGGCACCGATCTTCTGCGCCAGCATCGGCAGGAAGTCCACCGGCACCAGATCCATGAGATTCATCAGGAAGATCCAGCAAAAGATCGTCAGCGACAGAGGTGCGATCAGCTTGCTCTTGCCATGAAACGTCTCGCGCACCGAGTTATCGACAAACTCGACCATCATCTCGACGAAATTCTGCATGCCGCTCGGTACGCTGGTGGTCGCGGTCTTGGCGACCATGCGGAATAACCACAAAAATAAGATCCCCAGGCCGATCGACCAGCCCATGGTATCCAGGTGAATCGCCCAGAAGCCCATTTCCTGGGCTTCCTGCGGGGAATGTGCCAGCCCCAAACCATTCTCCGGGTGCAACCCGAAGGTCATGTTTTGCAGGTGGTGCTGGATGTACTCCGAAGACGTCGGATTGTTGCCTGCCATTGAGTAAGCCTCGAGTTCAAGTGCGCGACGGTCGATACAACAGCCAAGGTCCCAGCCAGTGCGCCAACTGCGTCACCACATAAGCGCCAAAGAAGAAAGCCGGGTTTGAGGGGGGCACAGCCACGAATACCACTATGAACAATGCCGCCGTCAAACCGAACTTACCGGCCTCGGCTCGGTAGAAACTCTTAACGATGTTGCGCGCTTGCGATGCTCCTTGATGACGAAAGGTCTGCCAGGCAAAAAAGACATTGGGCAACCAGGCAACCAGGCCGCCCAACAATGTCGATAACGCCGCTTCAGGCGTATGCCAGATCAACGCGAGTGCCGTCATTCCCAGTGCCATGCACAACTGCAACATCAGCAAAGGAAACAGTCGTGGGCCCTTGAGCCTGGCCGGTGCCGTTTTATGCATGGCGTCGGTCTTGCCGTCCTCTTGTTGCTGGTGTCGTCACCGGACAAATCTCGGCGGATTATAGGGGAGCGCCTAGTGGCCTTCAACAGAACATGAGCCTATTTAGCGCGATCTAGTAGCCCTTTACCACTAAAGGGGCACGAAAAGACGATAAATAACGTTAACGCGCTAAACGTTTACTGCGGCATTTTGTCACACTTGCCGTGTATCTTGCGGCTGCATCCCGTCATTGAATATGGCCCAGGATGCCGTCCAGTTCGTCGAGGCTGGTGTAGCGAATGGTGACATGTCCCTTGCCAGAAGCCCCATGCTGGATCTTGACCGGGGCACCAAGCAGTTCGGCGAGACGCGTTTCGAGCCGTGCCACGTCGGTATTGGCCGGTGCGCTCGGCGCAGACTTAGCGTTTTTCTTGCCGCTGGCGTTCTGCTTGGCCAGCGCCTCGGTCTGGCGCACGGTCAGATCGCGCTCGACGACCTCACGCGCAATGCTGCGCTGGCGCGCGGCGGGCAGGGTCAGCAGGGCACGCGCATGCCCCATGTCCAGATCGCCGCGTTCAAGCAGCGTCTGCACTTCTTCGTCGAGGCTCAACAGGCGCAGCAGGTTCGCCACTTGCGCACGCGATTTGCCCACCGCATCGGCCACCTGCTGTTGCGTAAGCTCGAAGTCCTCGAGCAGACGCTTCAGCGCCATGGCTTCTTCCACCGGATTGAGATTTTCGCGCTGGATGTTCTCGATCAGCGCCAAGGCGAGGGCGGCCTCGTCGCTGACTTCTCGCACTACGGCGGGAATGACGTCGAGTTCCGCTAACTGAGCCGCCCGCCAGCGTCGCTCGCCGGCGATGATCTCGTAACGAGACTCGCCCATCGGTCGGACCACGATGGGCTGCATGACGCCCTGGGCACGAATCGAATCGGCCAGCTCTTCAAGCGACTCAGGCTGAATATCGCGCCGTGGCTGATACTTGCCCCGGCTCAGTTGACCTAGCGGCAAGCGCATCAAGCGCTCCTGCTCCTCGCTGGCAGCCGGGGCCTGAGCGGGTTCCAGCACGACGTCACCGTCGATGGTGTCATCGCCGAGCGTATCGCGTTGACGCGCGCCTGCACCGATCAAGGCATCCAGGCCGCGTCCCAGTGCGCGTTTGCGCGTCATAAGCATTCCCTCGATTCGTCTCCCACTCGCCAGGGGCGCATCATAGCGCCAGGCGACGGATCAGTTCCTTGGCCAATACCCGATGGGCCTGGCTTCCCCGCGACAGCCGCGCGTACTTGGTCACCGGCAACCCGTGACTGGGTGCCTCGGCGACCCGCACGTTGCGCGGGATGGTCGCCTTGAGCAGGGTGTCGCCGAAATATTGGCTCAGCTGTTTGCTGACATCACGCGTCAGGCTGTTGCGCGCGTCGTACATGGTGCGCACGATGCCGAAAATGCTCAGTTCGGGATTCACGTTGGCCTGGATCTGCTCGACGGTGTCGAGAAGCGCCGAGAGCCCTTCCAGCGCGTAGAATTCGCATTGCAGGGGAATCAACACCCCATCCGCGGCGGTCAAGGCGTTGACGGTCAGCATGTTGAGCGAAGGCGGACAGTCAATGATCACTACGTCATAACTTGCGGCCACGCTTCCCAAAGCATCACCCAAGCAGCGCTCGCGTCCGTCACGATCGAGGAGATCGACTTCGGCGGCGGTCAGGTCACCATTGCCGGGCAGCAGCGCATAGCCGGCGTCGGGGCAATCGAGAATCACCTCGCTGGCACGGCGCCCGTCGAGCAGCACATCGAGCACGCTTCCCTCGAGTTCATGCTTGTCGACGCCACTGCCCATGGTGGCGTGCCCCTGGGGATCGAGATCGACCAATAGGACCCGCTTGTCCAGCGCAGCGAGACAGGCCGCGAGATTGACCGCGGTGGTGGTCTTGCCAACGCCACCCTTCTGGTTGGTCAAGGCGATTATCTTGGTCACGATCGACTCCCATTATCGACAACGCCCGAAAACGGCAGCGCTGGTGGCATTCAACTACGTCGCAGGCGCACAAGCACGCGTTGCGCCTCATCGCCCGGCACCGCCAGCCGGCGGTTTTCGACGAGCGTCACCTCGCTCGGCAAGGCGGCAAGCTCGGTGTCCACATCACGGCCCTTCATCGCCAACCACTCGCCATCCTCGGCCAACAAGGGGCGCGTCAGCGTGAGAAAGGTCGCCAGGTCGGCGAAGGCCCGCGACACAATCTGGTCGAAACCGCCATGTTCGAAGGTTTCGACCCGCGCTTGCACCGGTGTGACGTTATCCAGCCCCAACTCTAGAACGGCCTGGCGCTGAAAGCGTACTTTCTTGCCGTTGCCGTCGAGCAGGGTCACCGCCAGGCGAGGATCGAGGATCGCCAATACCAGGCCAGGCAACCCGGCGCCCGCGCCGACATCGAGCAACGTCGGACCGCGCACGGCGGCCGCTATACTGGCGCTATCGAGCAGATGGCGGGTGACCATCTGCTCAGGATCGCGTACCGCGGTGAGGTTATAGGCGCGGTTCCACTTGTGCAACAACGCGAGCAACGCCAGCAGGCGCTCACGGGCAGTAGCATCGACGTCGATCCCGAGTGCGGCAAGGCCGCTATCGAGACGCGTTTCACAAGCTGAGGTCATGCGTTGGCCGCCTGCAGGGACTGCTCATCGATCAGGCGACGCTTCTTGAGATGCACCAGCAGCAGCGACACGGCCGCCGGGGTGACCCCGGAGATACGTCCTGCCTGCGCCAGCGTCTCAGGCCGCGCGGCTTCGAGCTTCTGACGGATCTCGTGGGACAGGCCATCGATGCGTGCGTAGTCGAGATCCTCGGGCAGACGCAGCGTCTCATGGCGACGCAGACGATCGATCTCGTCTTGCTGGCGCGCAATGTATCCCTGGTACTTGGCCTGGATCTGAACCTGGTCGGCGACGGCCGGGTCGAGCGCGGGGGCGTCGTCGTCGAGGTCGGCATGCGTCAGTTCGGGCCGCTTGAGTAGATCCGCCAGGCGGTATTCGCGGGCCAGGGGCTTGTCGAGCTTGCTTGACAGGCGCTGGGCCAGATCGCTCTGGGGTTGTACCCAGGTGTCCCGCAAGCGTTCGGATTCGCGGGCGATGGCCTCGCGCTTGGTGGAAAAACGCTGCCAACGCTCGTCGTCGACGAGTCCCAGTTCCCGCCCGATCTCGGTAAGACGCAAGTCGGCGTTGTCCTCGCGGAGCAACAGGCGGTGCTCGGCCCGCGAAGTGAACATGCGGTACGGCTCCTGGGTCCCCATGGTGATCAGGTCATCGACCAGCACCCCGAGATAGGCCTCGTCGCGGCGCGGTGACCAGGCATCCTGTCCTTGGGCGCAGCGTGCGGCGTTGAGTCCGGCCAACAAGCCTTGGGCGGCCGCTTCCTCGTAGCCGGTGGTGCCGTTGATCTGACCGGCGAAAAACAGGTTGTGGATAAATTTGGTTTCCAGCGAGTGACGCAGATCGCGCGGATCGAAGAAATCATACTCGATGGCATAACCGGGACGCGTGATGTGCGCATTCTCGAAGCCCTTGATCGAACGGACCACCTGGAACTGCACATCGAAGGGTAGCGAGGTCGAGATCCCGTTGGGGTAGAGCTCGTGAGTATCGAGGCCTTCGGGCTCGACGAAGATCTGGTGGCTCGACTTGTCCGCGAAGCGGTTCACCTTGTCTTCGATGGACGGGCAGTAGCGTGGTCCCACACCTCCGATGACACCGGAATACATCGGCGAGCGATCGAGATTGGCGTGAATGATCTCGTGGGTACGGGCATTGGTATGCGCGATATGGCAGTTCATCTGACGCGGATGCTGCTCACGGTTGCCGAGATATGACATCACCGGTGTCGGCGTATCGCCGGGCTGGGTCTCGAGTACCGAGAAATCCACGCTTTTGGCGTCCAGGCGTGGCGGTGTACCGGTCTTGAGCCGATCGACATTGAACGGTAGGGCGCGCAGGCGTTGTGCCAAGGCGTTGGAGGACGGATCCCCGGCACGTCCGCCGGAGTGATTATCCAACCCGATGTGGATAACACCGCCGAGGAAGGTCCCGGTACACAGCACCACGCTTTCGCCATAGACCCGGATCCCCGTCTGCGTGACGACGCCGCGCACCGTGTCGCCGTCGACGATCAGGTCGTCGGCGGCCTGTTGGAAGAGCGTCAGATGCGACTGGTTTTCCAGTTGGCTGCGAATCGCAGCCTTGTAACGGACGCGATCGGCCTGGGCCCGAGTGGCACGCACAGCGGGACCCTTGCGGGCATTGAGTACACGGAACTGAATGCCGCCGAGATCGGTGGCATGCGCCATGGCGCCGCCTAGTGCATCGATTTCCTTGACCAGATGGCTCTTGCCAATCCCGCCGATGGCGGGATTGCAGGACATCTGGCCGAGAGTCTCGATGTTATGCGTCAGCAATAGCGTCTGACAGCCCATGCGAGCGGCAGCCAATGCGGCTTCAGTCCCCGCATGGCCCCCGCCGATGACGATGACATCAAAGCGGTCTGGATAATCCACGTTACACCTCGAATCGCAGCGTCTGGCTGCGGTCGTGCATGTCGGCAAGCCTCATCGTCAGGCGATGAGCTTGGCAAATAGCCGGACAGTATAAACCCCTTGTGAGTAACCGTCAGGGTTTTCCACACATGGATTGCCAGTGGGTGGGTTCGTTATCCGGGCTCTTATTAATAACAATATAGAATTTAAAAGAAGTTCTGTTGTTGTTGTTATTACTGGTCTCGGCGATATCTGGGGATAAGTGGAAAAAGTACAGCATTGGCGAATAGTTACGCTGTTTGTTATTGATCGGAAAAAAGGCCGAAAGCCTGCGTGGGAGCGGGGGATGGCCTGTGGATGGAAGGGGCGCTTATCCACACGTCAGATCGTGCACCACTTGTCCCCAGGCGTATACCTGGGCCCCGCCCATAGTGGTCAACATTTGGCGGTATTGTCTCTTAACCCCGGTATGAAAGGGCTGGTAGCCAGAATAAGCAGGTTATGACAGCAAAGTTATGCACAGGCAAAAAATCGCCCTGTGAAGACAACGAGAAAGCGCGGCGACCCCTTGGGTCGCCGCGTGATTGCGGGGAGGGAGTGCTACCTAGTCTCTGAGAACGTTAGTGCTTGAGGACGCGGGAGAGGAAGGATTGGGTACGTTCGTGTTGGGGATGATCGAAGACTTCCTGTGGTGTGCCTTGTTCGACGATACGACCGTCGTGCACGAAGATGACGCGGTCGGCGACCTCGCGTGCGAAGCCCATTTCGTGGGTCACGATCATCATCGTCATGCCTTCGTTGGCCAGTTCGCGCATGGCGTCGAGTACTTCGCCGATCATTTCCGGGTCGAGGGCCGAGGTGGGCTCGTCGAACAGCATCAGGCGCGGTTCCATGGCCAATGCACGCGCCAGGGCGACACGCTGTTGCTGCCCTCCGGAAAGCTGGCTGGGATACTTGTCAGCTTGATCGCTGATACCCACGCGTTCGAGCAATCGATCGGCTATTTCCCGGGCCTTGACGTTGTCGAGCCCGCGTACTTTCTCCGGGGCCAGGGTCACGTTGGCATGCACCGACAAATGGGGAAACAGGTTGAATTGCTGGAAGACCATGCCGACTTCGGTGCGGATGGTCTGCAACGATTTTCCGCCCTTGCCGTATGGTGTGAGCTCGTTGCCATCGACGACGATGCGTCCCGATTGAAACTCTTCGAGGCCGTTGACGCAGCGAATGAGCGTCGATTTTCCGGAGCCGCTGGCACCGACGATGACGACCACCTCGCCGGCGGCGATCTCGAGATCGATATCCTGCATCACGTGCAGGCTGCCGAAGTACTTGTTGACCTTCTCCAACGTAACGATCGGCATGGGGGAAGCTTGCTGATTGTCATTCATGATAGGCGCCTCATTGTCCGACCAGGCCCTTGCGCTCTAGCAGGCGCAAGGCGAAAGAGAGACTCAGGGTGATTGCCAGGTAGAGCAAGGCGACCATCAAGTAGACCTCGAGCGCGGTGAAGGTGGTCGCGATATAGATCTGACCTTGGCGCACCAGCTCGCCTACACCGATGACCGAGAACAGCGAGGTGTCCTTGATGCTGACGATGCCCTGATTGCCAAGCGCCGGGATCATGCGGCGCAGCGCTTGGGGCCAGATGATGTAGCGAAAGGTATCGGTCCGCGACAGACCGAGCGACAAGCCGGCTTCGCGCTGGCCCTTTTCGATGGATTGCACGCCGCCGCGCACGATTTCCGAAATATAGGCCCCCGAGTTGAGGGCGATGGCGGCGATACCGGCAACCACGGCGTTGATCGGGCCACCCAGAAGTTGCGGTAGGCCATAGAAGATGAACAGCACCTGCACGAGCACTGGAGTACCGCGGAAGATTTCGATGTAGACAGTGGCTGGCCAACGCAGCAAGCGCAGCGGACTGATGCGTAGAAGGCCGAAGACGATGCCGATCAGAAAGCCGATGGCGAGGCCTCCGAAGGAGATCAGCAAAGTCCAGGGAACGCCAATGAGAAGATGCGGGAGGGAGGCGATAGCCGCCTGCCAGTCGAACTGGAAAGTGACGTCCACGAAGGTGTCTCCAGGGTCGTGACTCGGCGTACGTGCGCGCCGAGGCGACGACGCTTACGGTGGATGGTATGCCATGAAAAGGGGCCGAGTGCATGGTCACCCGGCCCCTGATGGATCGTCGTCTTTATTCGGCGTCAGGCGCCTTGCCAAACCACTTTTCGTAGATGTCGTCGTAGGTGCCGTCTTCACGCATCTCGCTGAGCGCTTCGTTGGCGGGTTCTACCCACTCGCTGCCTTTGACGAAGGCGATGCCGTATTGCTGGCCTTCATACAGTGGCCCGACCACCTTGGCTTTGCCTTGGCCCTTGGTTTCAGCGAAGTAGCCCACGTTGGGGGCGTCATAGAACACGGCATCGACACTGCCGCCCATGAGGGCCATGTACATGTCGGCACTGCCCGGATACGGGGTGATCTCGGCATCGTCACCGAGCTCTTCCTGAAGGTAGTCGTAACTCGTGGAACCGATCTTGGTGCCGATACGCATGCCTTCGAGATCGTCGATCTCTTCGACGTCGTCGTTGCTGTTGGGGACCAGGATGCGCAGACCGCTGTCGTAGTACGGATCGGAGAAATCGACGATCTCGCCGCGCTCGTCGGTAATGGTGATACCCGCGATGGCGATGTCGACGTTACCGGTCTGCACGGCGGGAATGATGCCGTTGAAGTCCATGGTGTTGAGGTCGACATCAAAACCGGCACGATCGGCGATGGCGTTGATGATGTCGATGTCGAAACCGACCATTTCGCCGCTATCCTCGTCCATCATTTCGAAGGGCACGAAGCTGGGATCGGTCGCCACGGCGAGCGTGGGTGTATCCTGGGCGAGGGCGGCACCGCTGGTACCGAGTGCCAGCGCGAGGGCGGAAAGACGAAGTGGTAGACATAGTGGCAAGTGTTTCATAGCGTTCCCCGTTTGCTGTTTTTGATGGGACCAACTCTACATTGACGAGTCCCGGTGAGGGCGTCAAGTAAAGGGTGGGGAACGCGAAAGGAGAGAAGGGGCATCCGCGTGGCGGACGCCCGAGACGCTGCATGACCGCTCAGACGGCGAACGAGGCACCGCAGCCGCAGGTGGACGTGGCGTTGGGATTCTTGATGATGAAGCGCGCGCCGGCGAGGCCTTCCTCGAAATCTACCGTGGAACCGACCAGGTATTGATACGAGAGTGCGTCGATGATCATCGACGCGCCGCCATGTTCGATGACGGTATCCTCGTCGCCGACATTCTCGGCGAAATCGAAACCGTACTGGAAGCCCGAGCAGCCTCCGCCGGTGACGTAGACACGCAGCTTGAGACCCGGCTTGCCCTCTTCCTCGACCAAGACGCCCAGTCGCTGGGCGGCGGCATCGGTCAAGTACATGGGCACAGGGACGAACGATTCAGCCCCGCTCATGGGTGACCTCCTTAATCCATCGTATGGCATATGACTCCCTATTATCGTGAAAACCAAGCAAAACGGTCAACTTTGTATTGATATGGAGCGCTGCCTGCCATGTAACGCTAGGGTGTATGGTAATGTTTAACGTTACATTCTTTTGTCATGATGTCGTGCCGCGCCGGGCTTGGCCATGCCGCCTGTCCTTGTTCCGGTGAATATCATCAGTGCCCAGGGAGATACGGTGTGCCATTGCGTCGGTTTCGACCACCGCTCAAGCGGCCCAGCATGGAAGCTTTTCGTCGCCGCTTGGCAAGTGTCGATGCGTTGCCGCAGTTATGTGTGCTGGGTGTTCTCTCGGGGCTTCTGACCGGCGGTCTGATGGTCGTGTTTCGCGGTGCGCTGGAGTTTGGGGCGTTGGCCTTCATGCCCGATGGCGATCCCGAGGCCTTCGAGCGACTCGCAGTACCGCTTCGCGTGGTGTTGCCGTTGATCGCCGTGGCGTTGATCGGCCTGTGGCTGTGGCGCATGCCGACGGGCGCCGGCAAGATTGGCATCGGCCATGTCATCGAACGATTGACCTATCATCAGGGCAAGATGCCATTACGCAACTGGATCACCCAGTGGTGGGTTGGGCTCGTGGCGCTGTTGGGTGGTCTGTCCGCAGGGCGCGAGGGGCCCGCCATTCACCTCGGTGCGGCGGCGTCGAGCTGGATCGGCCAGACCATGCGGCTGCCCCACAACAGCCTACGCGTATTGGTAGGATGTGGCACTGCGGCGGGCATCTCCGCGTCGTTCAATACGCCGATCGCTGGTGTCATCTTCGCCATGGAAGTGGTGATGATGGAATACACCATCGTCGGCTTCATGCCGGTCATTCTGGCCTCGACTACCGGCGCCGTTGTCTCGCAGTTGGTCTACGGTTCGCAGCCCGCCTTCTCGGTGCCCAGCGTGCAGTTGGCCTCGTTGTTCGATCTGCCCTGGATCGTGGTCACGGCCGTGTTGATCGGACTGGTAGCCGGTGGCTTCGTGCGTCTTGCCAGGCCTGCGGCGTGGAAGGCGCGCCTTCCCATGTGGGGGCGATTCCTGGCGGTGGGCGTCGCGGTGGCGGCACTGGCCTGGTGGTATCCTCAGGTCCAGGGCATGGGCTACGACTCGCTGGAGCGCATGCTCGTCGGCCAGCCGGCGCTGGATGTGCTGATCGCCGTGGCGTTCGGCAAGCTGGCGCTGACAGCACTGGCCATCGCCTTCGGGGTCCCGGTGAGCATCATCGGGCCGATTTTGGTGGCGGGGGCGGCCCTGGGCACGTTGTGCGGGCTGCTGTGGGCCACGCTGATGCCGGAGCTGGCATCGTCGCCGGCGGTGTTCTCGCTGTTGGGCATGGCCGCGATGATGGGGGCCGTCCTGCAGGCGCCCCTGGCGGCGTTGATGGCACTTCTAGAGTTGACGCACAATTCGAGCATCCTGCTGCCGGGCATGCTGGCGGTGGTCATTGCGGTACTGGTGGAGCGTCAGGGGTATCACTGCTCGGGGTTTTTCATCTCCACGCTCGATAGCCAGGGCCTGCATCCCTTGCAGCGCCCCTTGATGCAAGCCTTGTCACGGGTTGCGGTGCCCGCTGTCATGGAGCGTAGCGTGGCGCGGGCACCACGCGTGCTGTCGCGGGCCCAGGCTCAGGAACTGCTGGCCGGCAAACCCACCTGGCTAGTGGTCTCGCGCGAGAACGACAAACCCCCGGTGGGGCTCAAGGCCGCCGGGCTGGCAAGACTCATGCTCGACGAAAAATGGCAGGACGAACCGCGCTTCGACCTGCTGGAAATCCCCGGTCAACGTGTCGATATGGCGCCCATTTCCTTGCAAGCAACGCTCTCGGAGGCCTTCGAGCAACTCAACAAGTATGGCGTCGATGCGCTCTACGTCGAACACACCACGGCACCGCTGATCCGCAAGATTTCGGGTATCATCACCCGCGACGCCATCGAGAACTACTACCGTAACAAATGAGCTCGGCATGGCCCCGAGGAACTTTTCAGCAAGAATGCAGGACTCGCATTAAGGAATCGCCATGTATCAATTGATCTTATCGCTGCACCTGGTTGCCGTCATGACCTGGTTTGCGGCGCTTTTCTTTCTCCCCCGATTGTTCGTCTATCATGCCCAGGCGCGCGATCATGGCGATGAACAGGCGGTAGGCTACTTCCAGCTCATGGAGCGGCGTCTCTACAAGGGCATCATGTTACCGGCGATGATCGCGGTAATCGTTCTGGGCGGACTGCTGGTCTATCTGGTGCCGAGTGTCATGAGTAATGGCTCGTTCCATGTCAAGCTGCTGCTGGTGGCATTTTTGATCGGCTATCATCATGTGTGCCTGGCCTATCTCAAGCGATTCGCGGCCACGCAGTGCCACAAGAGCGCGGCATTCTTCAAGGCGTTCAATGGCATTCCCATTGTGCTGTTGCTGGCTATCGTCCTGCTCGTCGTGTTCCAGCCGTTTTGATGGCAACGCCAAGATTGCCAGCGGTGCTGGTGCTTGCGGGGCATGATCCTACTGGCGGGGCAGGACTGACCGCCGATGCCGAAGCCATCCGCGCCTGCGGTGGTTGGCCGTTGACCGTGCCCACGGCGCTGACGGTACAGACCACGCGCGACGTGCAACGCGTCATGCCGTGTTCGCGCGAGAGCATCGAAAGCGCCTGCGAGGCATTGTTCGCGGATATCGAGATCAGCGCCATCAAGGTGGGGCTGATCGCCGATCGTGCGTCCCTCGAAGCGGTCATCGCCGTGGTGCGCGCGCATCCCCATTTACCGTTGGTCGTCGACCCGGTGATGCGTGCCGGTGGTGGCAGCGCGTTGGCTCCCGATGACAGCGTCGCGATGTTTCGCGAACGCCTGTTGCCGCTGGTGGATATCCTGACCCCCAATCGTCACGAACTGGCACGTCTGAGTGCGACGTCCGGTAGTGAAGTGGATCGGGTGGTGGAGCTGATGTCGTTGGGCGCGCAGGCGATTCTGGTCACCGGGGCGGATGCCTGGGAAGAAGAGTCATCCGTGCGCGATGAGGTTGTCCACACCCTGCATACTCCCGACAATAGTCGCCAATGGCGTTGGCCACGGCTGGCGGGCGATTATCATGGCTCGGGATGTACCCTGGCGGCTTCGCTTGCCGCGCGCCTGGCGTGTGGCGAATCCTTGATCGAGGCTTGCAGTCAGGCCCAGCGCGTGGCCTGGGATAGCCTGGTGCACGCGCAACGTCCCGGGCGCGGCCAGGCGTTACCCGATCGGCTGTGGCGCTTGCCGCCCTTCGAGAGCGAGGCAACATGACGGCGGACTGGACGCGCGGCATATACGCCATTACCGATGCGACGCTGTTGCCGGACGATGAATGCCTGTTCGCGGCGTGTGAGCGCGCCTTGAGCGCGGCGCCGGCGCTGCTGCAGTACCGTGACAAGTCGGCGGATGCCGACAAGCGCTGGCGCCAGGCCGCAACCCTGGCCGGGTATTGCCACGATGCCGGGGTACCGCTGATCGTCAATGACGATATCGCCTTGGCGGCGCAGTTGGGCGCGCGTTTCGGCACCACCGTCGGTCTGCACCTGGGGCAGCAGGATGGCGCGTTGGATGCTGCGCGCGAGATCCTGGGACCCGCGGCGATCATCGGGGCGACTTGCCATGCGCGTCTCGATCTGGCGGAACGCGCTGTGGCTGAAGGCGCCAGCTATCTGGCTTTCGGGCGTTTCTTCGCCTCGCGCACCAAGCCCGAGGCGCCAGCGGCGCCCTTGACGCTGCTCAGCGACGCCGCGCGTTTCGGCCTGCCGCGTGTGGCGATCGGCGGGCTCGACGTCCACACTATGCGTCTAGCCCGCGAGGCCGGCGCGGAGTTGCTGGCCACAGTGCATGCGGTCTTTGGCGCCGACGATCCCGCCATCGCCATCAAGGAATTGCAGGCGAGTCTCGTCGAGGCGGCACGACACTAAATTATCCACAGGCTCGAGCAGAGAGTTGTTCGACCTGTCCAGAGAGTTATCCACATTTCTAGCCAGACACAGCCAGAGGAAGTCATGACCACGTCCGCACAACTCTTCGAGCAGGCTTGCCGTCACATCCCCGGCGGTGTGAATTCACCCGTGCGTGCCTTCAAGGGTATGGAGCGCGCTCCCGTATTCGTGGAACGCGCCCAGGGCGCCTATCTCTACGATGTCGAAGGTCAACGCTACATCGATTATGTCGGATCCTGGGGGCCGTTGATCACTGGCCATGCCGATCCCGATGTGCTGGGCGCGGTGCGTGAGCGTCTCGACGATGGGCTGTCCTTCGGCACCCCGACCGCCATCGAAACGCGCATGGCGGAGCTGATCTGCGAGATCATGCCGTCCATCGACATGGTACGCATGGTCAACTCGGGCACCGAGGCCACCATGTCGGCGATTCGTCTGGCACGTGGCCATACCGGACGCGACAAGATCGTCAAGTTCGAGGGCAATTACCACGGCCATTCCGACTCGCTGCTGGTCAAGGCCGGTTCCGGCGCGCTGACGCACGGTGAACCCAGTTCACCCGGCGTGCCGGCGTCCCTCGCCGAGCATACCGTGACGCTGCCCTATAACGATCTCGACGCCGTGCGCGACTGCTTCGCGCGTCTGGGGGACGAGATCGCCGGCATCATCGTCGAGCCGGTGGCGGGCAATATGAACTGCATTCCGCCGCAGCCCGAGTTTCTCAAGGGCTTGCGCGAAGTGTGCGATGCCCATGGCAGCGTGCTGATCTTCGATGAGGTAATGACCGGTTTTCGCGTCGCGCTGGGCGGTGCCCAGGCACATTTCGGTGTGACGCCGGACCTGACGTGCCTGGGCAAGATCGTCGGTGGCGGCATGCCGGTCGGCGCCTTCGGCGGGGCGCGTGAGCTGATGGAGCAAGTCTCGCCTTTGGGACCGATCTACCAAGCGGGCACGCTGGCTGGCAATCCTCTGGCCATGGCGGCGGGGATCGCGCTGCTCGAGAAGATTCGCGAACCGGGCTTCCACGACGCGCTCGGTGAACGCGTGGCGACGCTGTGTGATGGTCTGGAAGCCCGTGCGGAGGCAGCCGGCGTGGATTTGATCACCCAGCGCGCAGGCGGCATGTTCGGGGTCTTCTTCACCGCCCAGCGGCGCGTCGATAACTTCGCCCAGGCCACTGCCTGCGATGCCGATACCTTCCGGCGCTTCTTCCTGGGCATGCTCGAGGAGGGTGTGTATCTGGCACCTTCGCCGTTCGAGGCAGGCTTCATGTCGAGTGCGCACACGGCGGCCGATATCCAGACCACCCTGGACGCTGCCGAACGGGTACTGGCGACCCTCGGTCAGGCCTGACGCGGCGAGTGAACGATGCGATGCAACGACAGGATGCGGGAGAACGCTCAGTGAGCCAGGTATTGATCGAGGCATTGCGCCAAGGCCAGGCATTCGGACACTCGGTCGGCGAGGTCGAGGTGTTCGAGACCCATATTTCCTGGGTCATTCTCACCGGCGATTATGCCTACAAGATCAAGAAGCCGCTGGATTTCGGCAGCTTTCTGGACTTTTCCACCCTCGAAAAGCGGCGTCGGCTCTGCGAGCAGGAGGTACGCCTCAACCGACGTCTCGCCCCGGCGCTGTATCTTGAGACAGTGCCCATCAGCGGGACGCCTGAGGCACCGCGGTTGGATGGCAGTGGCACGCCGTTCGAATATGCCGTCAAGATGCGTCAGTTCAGCAACCGTCACCTGTTCAGCACCTTGCAGGTCAGCGGCGAGCTCTCGGTGGAGCTGCTCGACGACCTTGTCGATCAACTGGTGGCATTTCACGAAGACGCGCCGCGGATCAGCGGCGATAGTCCGCTGGGCTCGCCGGACACCGTGCGTCGCACGTTGGACCGCGAGTTTCGCTTGATCGAGGCGCGGCTCGACGATCCCCAGGCACGTGAACGTCTCTCGCGGCTCGAGACCTGGAGCCTGGACAGTTTCGCGCGGCTCGAGCACGAGTTCGAGCGGCGCTGGCGTGAAGGCTATGTGCGCGAGACCCATGGCGATATTCACCTCGGCAATGCGGTGCATTTCGAAGGCCGCGCGCTGCTCTTCGACGGTCTGGAGTTCAACGCCGAACTGCGCTGGAACGATGTCGGCTGCGAGCTGGCATTTTTGCTGATGGATCTCGAGGCGCGCGGCGAACAGGCCTTCGCCAACCATGTGCTCAATCGCTACCTGGAGCTCTCTGGCGATTACGAGCTGGTGCGCCTGCTTGCCTATTACAAGCTTTATCGGGCGCTGGTGCGGGCCAAGGTGGCGATGCTGCATTACCAGCAACCGCAATTGACGCCTGACGAGCGCCAGGAGGCGTATGCGAAGTACCAGCATTACATTGCCCTGGCAGAGCGTTACAGCGAGTTTCGCTTCCCGTATCTGATCGTCGGCGTGGGCGTCTCGGGCAGCGGTAAGAGCCGTTTCACCGGCGAGATGGTGCAGCGGCTAGGCGGTGTGCGGGTGCGCTCCGATATTGAACGCAAACGGCTTTACGGCTTCGAGGCCCAGGCGAGTACCGCCGACGGCGCCGATATCTATACGACCCAGGCGACTGCGCGTACCTATGATCGCCTTGCCGAACTGGCGGGGATCCTGCTGGAGTCAGGGCTGCCGGCCTGTGTCGATGCCACCTGTCTGACGCGTGCTCAGCGCACGCAACTGTGCTTCGAGGCCGAACGTCGCGGACTGCCGGTGCTACTGGTGAGTTTCGAAGCGGATGAAGCGACCCTGCGAGCGCGCATCGAGAGACGTGCCCAGCGCGGTGGAGACCCCTCCGAGGCGGGGCTCGAGGTACTCGAGCGCCAGCTGGCACGCTTCGAACCCTTCGCCGACGATGAACTGAGCCACCTGGTCCATCTCGATACCACGGCACCGGATGCCAATCGTACCCTGGTGTCGATGATTCAGGAGCGTATCCAACTCAATTGAGGCGCCGTCATCGTCATGTCGCGGCGGCGTCATGGGCCTGTCATGCGCCCCCTTTATGCTAAAGGGGTGGTTAGGGTCGTCACATTGCCGCATGGCGTGTGGGTGATGTGAGTCTCGTGATATTGCGCCGCTCCTTTGGGAGCGGCGCTTTTTTCGGTGCCGCCGAGGTCATGACATGCGCGCCTTGCGAGTGCTGCGCAATGAAACCATGGGTGGCGCACCAAGATTCTGACGCGCCCAGTTCATGGCCTGAATACGGTTGTGTACCTTGATCTTGCGGAAGATATTATAGAGATGCGACTTGACGGTATGCTCGCTGACGAAAAGTTGATCGGCGATTTCGGTGTTGGAAGCGCCGGTACCCAGCAGGCCGATGATTTCCAGTTCGCGATGGGTCAACCCGCATACCGGACGATACGCGTTGAGCTGTTGGCGACGATAGAAGTCGATCAGGCGTGTCATCAGGTTGCGCGACATCCACAGATCGCCTTCGAGCAGCTTGGCGATGCCCTTGCAGATCAGCAGCAGATTGTCCTGGCGGTAAAAGACGCCCTGCAAATGTAGGCTGATCAGAAGTTCCGCCGCATGCTCATCGTCACGCAGATTGAAGGCCGCGAGGATCATCTCCGGGCTTTCGCTGGCGCGGCTGTTCCACAGATGCATGCAGTTTTCGTCGACATGGTCGGCATCCAGCAATACCACGACCTTGCAATTCGTGGGCGGCTCGAAGCTTTCCTGGGTGCTCAGCGCCGAGACCTGGCAATCGAGCTGCTGGCGAATGTAATCGATGAATAGTTGTGACTGCGGATTGCAGTCAGTGACCATCAGAACCCTTGTATTTTCCATGCTCATGCGTTTCATCCCGGTGTTGTGTGAGACATCATTGGCATGTCCCGACTTTCTCATGGCCGGTTTCATGCCGAATTGCCTTCAAGCCTTATCCGAGATACGTCTTTTGTAAATAGACAGTAACCCCGGCAACTTAAAACTTAAAAGAATATAGTCTTTTCTTTTTATAACTTTCATTAATTATAGCGTTGCATCAATTGGTTGGGTGAGGCTCGCAGGCCTCTTGATGAGTACGATGCGGAGGGGGTAAGAGAAATTTCAGTCATGCCGCTAATTTATATTAGCCAAATAGTGGCTAAAAAGTATGAGAAATGTCATTTACGACGTTAACGTATTGTTTTAAAACATATATTAATTAATGGTCAGAGTGGTTTCCCGACCATGGAGCGGCCCGTAGAATGAGTGGCCGAGCGATAAGGAGGAAGCATGATGGCGGATCGAAAGACCCTGGTACTGGCCAGCGGCAATGCCGGCAAGTTGCGTGAATTCCAGCACTTGCTGAGCCCCTTGGGCCTCGAGGTGCGCCCCCAGCACGACTTCGCCGTGACCGAAGTCGAGGAAACCGGCCTGACGTTCGTCGAGAACGCCCTGCTCAAGGCTCGCGAAGCCTCGCGGGTCAGCGGATGTCCCGCTCTCGCCGATGATTCGGGGCTGGATGTCGACGCCTTGCATGGCGCCCCGGGAATTTACTCGGCGCGTTTCGCGGGCGAGCCCAAGGATGATGCCGCCAACAATCGCAAGCTCCTGGAAGCGCTCGACGCAGTGCCGGAAGGACAGCGTACCGCGCGGTTTTGGTGCGTACTGGTGTACTTGCGTCACGCCGAGGACCCGGTGCCGCATATCGTACAGTGCGCCTGGGAAGGGGAAGTCTTGGCGCATCCACGGGGCGAAGGCGGTTTCGGCTACGATTCGCTCTTCTGGGTGCCGGAACGCGGCATGAGCGCCGCCGAACTGTCTGCCGAGGACAAGAACCGGCTCAGCCATCGGGGCCGTGCCATGAACGCGCTGCTCGCCCAATTGTCCGCCAACTCATGACGACTCTACCGCCCTTGTCGCTCTATGTGCACGTGCCCTGGTGCGTGCGCAAATGCCCGTATTGCGATTTCAATTCGCATGGCGTGGGCCATGACCGAACGCTTCCCGAACGCGCTTATGTCGACGCCTTGCTCGACGATCTGGACGCGGAGTTGGCGTTGGCTAGCGGCCGCGAACTGGTGAGCATTTTCATCGGCGGTGGCACGCCCAGCCTGCTGAGTGGCGCGGCGTATCGGCGTCTGTTGCAGGCGATAGAGGCACGCTTGCCGTTTGCTTCGGATATCGAAATAACCTTGGAAGCCAATCCCGGCGCGGTAGAACACGACCGCTTTGCGGCGTATCGCGAGGCTGGCATCAATCGCCTGTCGTTGGGGGTGCAGAGTTTCCAGTCCCTCCAACTCGAGCGACTGGGGCGCATTCATGACGGTGACGAAGCCGCCCAGGCGCTACGTAACGCGCGCGCGGCGGGGTTCGACAACATCAATCTCGATCTGATGCATGGCCTTCCCGAGCAGGGCGTGGAAGATGCCCTGGCGGATATCGAGCAGGCGCTGGCATTGGCGCCCGAGCATATCTCCTGGTACCAGCTCACGCTCGAGCCCAATACCGAGTTCTACTCACAGCCTCCGCGCTTGCCCGATGAAGATGTCCTCTGCGATATCCAGGAGGCTGGGCACGCGCGGCTCGAGGCTGCGGGTTATCACCGCTACGAGATTTCCGCCTACACGCGCCCCGATCGCCAGGCGCGCCACAATCTCAACTACTGGACGTTCGGCGATTATCTCGGCATCGGGGCTGGGGCACACGGTAAGTTGAGTGCTTGGCAAACGGATGGCGCTCTGGCCATCGAACGCCGCTGGAAGGTGCGTCAACCGGAAGCCTATCTGCGGCGCGCGCAAGATCCGCGTGGCTTCGTCGCCGGACGTCGCGCCCTCGAGACGCAGGAGCTGCCGCTGGAGTTCTTGATGAATGCCCTGCGTCTCACCGAGGGCGTTCCGCGATATTATTGGCGCGAGAGAAGCGGCCAGCCTGATACACTGCTCGATGCCCGACTGGAAGAGGCCCGAGCCAAGGGATTGCTGCGCGATCCGGCGCAACGCCTACAGGCATCGCCTCATGGGCTGTTATTCTTGAACGATCTGCTTGCGCTTTGCGATGAGCAGTGACACACGTTTCGATGGCAGGAACGCTAGAACGTTTTTCGAAACGCATTTTAAAGCTAAGGAGAAAGGACGCATGCAACGCTCGATATGGATGGCGATTCCGCTGGCGCTGGCGATTGGTGTAACGGGTTGTGCAAGCAACGATGCGCAAACCGGCGGCCAACAGCAGAGTGACCACGGCAAGACCTTCGGCGGCGCGGGTATCGGCGCTGCCGTGGGCGCAATTGCCGGGGCGCTGACCGGGGACGGCGGCAGCAGCACCCGTGATCGTGCATTGATCGGCGGGGCTGCCGGCGCCGCCATTGGCGGCGGCGTGGGCGCCTACATGGATGCCCAGGAAGAAAAGCTGCGCAAGGATCTCGACGGCACCGGTATCGGGGTCGACCGTCAAGGCGACAACATCGTCCTCAACATGCCCAGCAGCGTGACCTTTGCGGTCGACTCCAGCGATCTGCAGACGCCCGCGCGCCAGGCACTCAACGATGCCACCGCCGTCATGCGTGAATATCCCAAGACGCGCATCAATGTCGCTGGCTACACCGACAGTACCGGCAGCGCGGATTACAACCAGCGTCTCTCGGAGCGTCGTGCGCAGTCCGTGGCCGATTATCTCGGCCAGGGCGGCATCGCCGGCAATCGTATCGCTACCGTCGGCCACGGCGAAAGTCAGCCCGTTGCCAGCAACGATACAGAAAACGGCCGCGCCCAGAATCGGCGTGTCGAAATCACGTTGACACCGGTCACCGAGCAGAGCTAAGCGATTACGGCGTCGCGTCAGGCCGGTTCGCGCCGGCCTGGCCTGCCAAGCTCATCAGCGCCCCTGACGTGGGCTCACTCCGCGCTTCACGTCGTTTCGGAACCCCCTTCATGCTCGCCTATCAGCACGCCTACCACGCCGGCAATTTCGCCGACGTTCACAAGCATCTCGCCGTGTTTGCCGTTCTGCGCCATCTATTACGTAAGCCCTCGCCCGTTACATATGTGGATACGCATGCCGGGCGCGGACTGTACTCGCTCGATGCCGAGGAAACGCAGCGTCTCAAGGAGTATCGCCACGGCGTGGCGAGTGTCTGGGCAGCGCGCGAGCGCTTCGCCGACGACCCGCTGCTGGGCCCATGGTGCGAGCATCTTGGCGCAGTCCAGGCGTCGTCCCGGCTCAGCCACTATCCGGGCTCGCCCTGGTGGTTGTCTCAGGCATGCCGGGCTCAGGATCGGCTCGATCTGTACGAGCTTCACCCGGGGGAGGCGAGCCACCTCGAGGCGCAAGCGTTGCCCGATCAGGTACGATGCCACCACGCGGACGGGTTGGCCGGTCTACGCGCTTCCTTACCGCCGGCGACGCCGCGCCTTTGTGTGCTCATCGATCCCAGTTACGAGCTCAAGCAGGAATACACCGACGTCGCGACGACGTTGCAGGCCGTAGCCGCCAAAGTGCGTCACGCTATCGTCTTGATCTGGTATCCGTTATTGCCCAGCGGTCGCCATCACGACTTGCTCGAGGCCGTCCGGCGTAGCGGGGTGCGCAAGGTCTGGCGCAGTGAGCTGCAATTGCACCCGCCCGGCGATGCCATGCATGGCATGTACGGTAGCGGCATGTTGATCTTCAACCCGCCCTGGGGCGTGGATACGCAACTCGAGGACAGCCTGGCGCGCGTTGTACGGTGTCTGGGAGACGACGCGACGCATTCATCACAGTGGTGGGTGCCGGAGTGAGTCTGGCAGGCGGCACCGGCTGACGGCCGGCGCCGTTACGTGACTATAGCCCTAGCTTGCCGCGCAGGGTCGCCAGATCCTCGGCGAGCACGGTCACCGGCCCGACGAAGGCGCGCCGGTCCGTCTGACTGACCTTTTCGTAGCTGACGAAACCGGCCTCGGGATTGTCGGCCTCGCGCCGGTAGTGGGCGAGCGTGTCCTCAACCTCGGCGAAGTTTTTCTCGACACGGTCGACGAAGGCCGGGTCTTCCTCTGCGACCAGTGGCTTGAACAGTTCGAAGATCTTCTGCGAGCCGTCGACATTGCCCTGGAAGTCCCATAGGTCGGTATGGCTATAGCGATCTTCCTCACCGCTGACCTTAGTCGCGGCGACCTCTTCCATCAGCGCGGCGGCGCCGCCGACGACCTGCGCGGGCGGGAAGGTGAGATCCCGCACTCGTGACTCGAGATCGTTGACGTCCGTCATCAACCGTTTGGCGTAAGGAACGAACCCTTGAGTGGTTTGCTCCTTGAAGAGGCCATATTCGAGACGATGGAAGCCGGTAAAGTCGGGATCCTCGACGCCGTTTTCGTAGTCATCCTCGCGGGCGTCGATGCTGGCATCAAGATCGGCGAACAGCTCGGCGATTGGTTCAATGCGTTCATAGTAGACCCGCGTCGGGGCGTAGAGCACTTGGGCGCGTTCCAGATCGCCAGCTTCGATGGCCTGGGTGAATTTCTCGGTATGACTGACGAACTGATCGAGATTATCGAGCACGTACAGCTTGTACTCGGCTACTGGCTCGACCAGTGCCTCGGGATTGACGTCTGCCTGGGCTGGGGTCTGCAGGGACATGAGGCCGAAGGCGCTAGCAGCAAACAACAGTGAGCGAGGTGACATGCGATGACTCCTTGATGGGGGATCGAATCGTTCGTGAGGCCAGTTCGGTCATGGAGATCGGCGCCTTGGTGCGCCTGTCGTTGTGATCAAACATCGGTCGCTTCCAGCAGGGAGCGACCGAGAAAGTCGCGTTCATCGACGGCGCCCGGAAGTGTGAAGAAGTATCCGCCACCCACCGGCTTGATGTACTCCTCCAGTGGCTCGCCGTTGAGGCGCTTCTGAACGGTGATGAAACCGGCCTCGAGATCGGCCTGGTAGACGATGAACAACAGCCCCATGTCGAGCTGGCCATTGGCTTCGACGCCGTTGGAATAGTTGAACGGCCGACGCAGGATACGGTGCTTCTCGAAGCCTGGGGTACGCGGATTGGCCAGCCGAATATGTGCGTCCAGCGGGGTGATCTTGCCATCCACGTCATTGGCGTAGTCGGGCTCATCGTATTCGCTGCCGCCGGACAGGGGCGCGCCGCTGTCCTTGTGTCGACCGAAGATCGCCTCCTGCTCGGCCAGTTGCGCGCGATCCCAGCGTTCGACGAAGTTGCGGATGATGCGTACTACCTGATAGCTGCCGCCGTGGGCCCAATCGGGTTCGTCGGGATCGGCGCCGGTCCACACCAAGGCATTCATCAGCGTCTCGTCGTCGGTGTTCGGGTTGGCGGTGCCGTCGCGAAAGCCTAGATAATTGCGCGCGCTGGGCGCGGGGGTGCCGTGGCTGGGAGGCACTACCGGCACCGTGCCTTCCTGTTTCCAGCGCACCATGAGAAAGCCGGGCGTGTGCTTGATGATGTCGCGCAGGGCGTGAATGGTCGTATCGTGGGTGTTGGCGCAGATCTGCAGCGAAAGGTCGCCGTGGCAACGTGCCGGCTCCAGGGCGTCGTTGGGGAAGCCCGTCATGCGTTGCAGATGCTTTGGCTTGGCGCCGGCCAGGCCGAAGCGCTCATCGAACAGCGAGGCACCCAGCGAGACGGTGATGGTCAGCGCGTCCGGGGCGATGATCGGTCCGAGGATGCCGGAATCCGCCGGTGGATAACTTGGATCGCGCTTGGAATAGCTACCGCCACGTGTAAGAAAGGCGATACGTTCGGTGAGGGTGCGCAACAGCTGCACCAGTCCGGCACGGTCATGGGCCAGCACGTCGCAGACAACCACCATGCCGGTTGCCGGACGCGGGGTGAGAATACCCTGCTGGTGATGGCCGTGAAAGGGATGGGACTGCTGGGTGGTAGTACTCACCGGTGCGCCGGTGACGTCGTGGGCACTGGTGGCATCGGTGCGCGATTCGGCCCAGGCCGAACCGCCCAATCCGGCGGCGGCACCGGCCGCCCCCAGCCCTTGCAGAAAGCGACGGCGATCCAGCGTGAAGGGGCAGCGTGAGGTGTTGTCGGATTGATCACTCATGTCGGTAAACCGTGATGATGCCAAGATGGAGGCTGATCAGCCATTCAGGGCCAACGTGCGGTCGAGGCTATCCAGGGTGTCGGCCAGGGCCTGGGTGTCGGCAAGCAGGGCATCGCGGTCGATATCGCTGCTGCCCTTGGCTCCCGACACGGTATTGCTCTGCTCCGGCAAGTCCTGCTGGAGTCTGGCGAGCTGGGCTTGCAGGCCTTCCAGGGCGTCCGGTGCCTGACGCTCGAGTAGCGGCGCGAGTAGCGTGACGATCTTCTCGGCGCCTGCGGTCAGGCCCTGCAGATCGAGTAGTTCTTGTGCGTTCAGTGTCTTGCTGTCGATGGCGTGAGCGTGCCATGCCTTGAGGACCCGGGCGCTGCCGTTGGCCAGTTGCGCCGGAGGAATCGACTGATGTCTGAGGCGTTCGCCGAGTGTCCGAGCGTCCTCGAGCAGTTGTGCGGCGATCGGGGTCAGGCCGCCGGTGCTCCCTGCGTCGAACAATCCCCGCGCCAGGCGGTGAAAGCCGACGAATTGCGGATCCTGCTCGCGCTCGGCGAAGTAATCGGCGCGGGCATTGAGGCGTTCGTCGAGATCGCTGTAGAGCCCGGTGGCCATCGCTAGGCGTTGGTCGATGAGCCGCGCCTCGCAGTAGGCCGTGCGTGCCGCGTCGAGCTCACCGGCGGCAATGGACTGGTGCAAGGCCTCGGCGGCTTCGACCAAGCGACGAGTCTGCAGGGTCAGGTAGACCTTGTATTCGGCCAGTGGGGCGATGAAGTCCTGCCGCGACAAGGCGATTGAAGGTGCAGCGTCGTTGGCCGTGACGTGCAATGTCCCGTGAGGATTGCTCAAAAGCCCGCAGGTCATGGCATAGTCGCCCGCCGCCAGGGTGGCGGTCAGCGGCTGGTGCAGGTCGGGGGCGATATTCTCGCGCTCCTCGAGCACCATCACACCATCGAGAATTTCCCATTCGATGGCCCGCTGGGAGTCGTTGACGATGCTGAAACGCGTCTCGCCGGCGGGCACGCTGAGTTCACGAGGCTCGCAGCCCTGGGCGGTGACCACGAGTCGCACGTCTCCATCGTCATGATTGCGCCCATTCAACGATAGTGCGAACAGACCCAAGGCGGCGAGCATCAGCACGGCCGATGCCAATACGCCGATCTTGAGTAGCCGTGCGGAGGGAGGGGAAGATGGGGGCATGGACTCTCTCCGATCAGTGAGCGTTAGCGTGTGCGGCGGCCGACCGCGCGTTGCCAGCGGGACGCAAGAACAGCAGTAGCGTTGTCAGCAGATAGCCGACATATACCACCGCCTCGCTCATGGTCGGGGCGGGCTGATAGCCGAGCACACCGGCGAACACGGCGCCAAGAGGCGAGTCCAGCGGCAATAGGTCGCTGAGGTTGAAGAGAACCTGCTGGGCATGGTTCCAGGTGCCGGCTTCATGCAGGGCACGCACCGAGCCGGCGAGCAGGCCGGCGGCCACCAGCAGGATGAAGAGTCCGGTCAGGCGGAAGAAATGCGCAAGATTGAAGCGCAGGCTGCCGCGATAGAGGGCCAGGCCCACGACGATTGCGGCGAGGATACCCAACAATGCGCCCAAGGGTGCGGCCTGGTCGGTGCTCTGCTGGAATACCGCGAGCAGGAAGAACACCGATTCCAGCCCCTCGCGAGCCACCGCGAGAAACACCATGCCGATCAATGCCAGGGTCTGACGACGACCGCTTTCGAAGGCGTCGTCGAGTGCGCCGGTCAGCGAGCGGCGTACGCCACGGGTGGCGCGACGCATCCAGAACACCATCCAGGTCAACACACCCACGGCGATCAATCCGACGAGGGCCTCGAACAGCTCCTGCTGACGCTGGGGGAACTCGGCGCTGGCGAACTGCAGGCCTGCGCCGATGCCCAGGGCCAGTGCGACGGCAAGGAAGACGCCGATCCATACGGCAGGCATCCAGGCGCCACGCCCGGTCTGGCGAAGGTAACTGGCGATGATGCCGACGATCAGGGCGGCCTCGAGCCCCTCGCGTAGCATGATGAGAAAGGGGACAAGCATGTTGGAGTCCTGGTGAAGCGGGGTAAGAGGACGCGATCTCGAAAGAGAATGAGATTCGTTGTTATCTATAGATTACGCCTGCCCCTGGCGAGGGGCAAGGAAATTAGCAGGAAAAGTGCTTACCGGTAGGCGATAAAGCCCGTGGAAGGACGCGGGGATGCTTATTCTCAGTTTCACTGACCGACCGTCTTACTTGCCGATGCAGAAGCTGCCGAAGATCTCACCGAGTAGGTCGTCTGCAGTGAATTCGCCGGTGATTTCGGAGAGCGCGTGCTGTGCTTCGCGCAGATCCTCGGCAAGGAGTTCACCGGCGCCGTGCCCCTGTAGCTGGGCGATGCCGTTGTCGAGCGCCTGACCGGCGCGGTCGAGGGCGTCGAGATGGCGCCGGCGCGCTGAGAAACGGCCTTCGGTGGTGGCATCGAAGCCCATCACCGTCTTGAGATGATCCTTCAAGTTATCCACACCCTCTCCGGTAATGGCGGACATGCGCACCAGCGGTGGAGTTGTGGATAAATCACTCACGGCAGCTTCGCCGCTTTCATCGATCTTGTTACGTACCAGCGTCAGACGCTCGGGGTGGGGGAGGCGTGCGACGAATTCCGGCCAGAGTTCCATAGGGTCGGTCTGTGTCGTGGTCGCCGCATCGACCAACAGCAGCACACGGTCGGCTTTCTCGATTTCTTCCCAGGCGCGGGCGACGCCGATTTTCTCGATGGCATCCGGTGTGTCGCGCAACCCGGCGGTGTCGATGATGTGCAGCGGCATGCCATCCAGATGGATGTATTCGCGCAGTACGTCGCGGGTAGTGCCTTCGATGTCGGTGACGATGGCGCTGTCGCGTTCGGTCAGCGCGTTGAGCAGGCTCGACTTGCCGGCGTTGGGGCGTCCGGCGATGACCACGTTCATGCCTTCGCGCATTAGCGCCCCCTGGCCGGCGGCGGCGCGCACCTCGCCGAGCATGGTGTGCACGTCGTCGAGCATCGCCGCCACCTTACCGTCGGCGAGGAAGTCGATTTCCTCCTCGGGAAAGTCGATGGCGGCTTCGACGAACATGCGCAGCTCGATCAGCTTGTCGACGAGGGCCGCGACGCGGGTCGAGAACTCGCCCTGCAGCGAACGCAGGGCGTTCTCGGCGGCGGCGCGGGAGCTGGCATCGATCAAGTCGGCGATGGCCTCGGCTTGGGCCAGATCGAGCTTGTCGTTGAGGAAGGCGCGTTCGGAGAACTCGCCGGGACGCGCCAGGCGAGCGCCCAGGGTGACACAGCGTTCGAGGAGCAGATCCATGATCACCGGCCCGCCGTGCCCTTGCAGCTCGAGAACATCCTCACCGGTAAAGGAGTGGGGACCGGGGAAGAAGAGCGCGATCCCTTCATCGATGACATCGCCATTGGCGTTGCGGAAAGGGCCGTAATACGCATAACGCGGTGCCGGGCAATGGCCGAGGATACCCTCGGCCAGGGCGCGGCTGGCGGGCCCTGAGATGCGTACGATGCCGACCCCGCCACGTCCGGGAGGCGTGGCGATGGCGGCGATGGTGTCCTGGCGATAGAGAGGCGTGGCAGTCATGTCGTTCTCCGACTCGTTGCCGGTATTGTCCCGGTGGCAGGCCCAAAACGCCAGACCCCCGCCAAGGCGGGGGTCTGATCGGGCGGTACACGGAAAGGGCCGTCAACTCTTGGCTTTACTGGCTTTTTCCGTATCGCCGTCATTTTCGATCTTGCGCGTGATAACCCACTGCTGAAGGATCGAAATGACGTTGTTGCAGATCCAGTAGATCACCAGGCCGGCCGGGAACCACAGGAAGAAGAACGTGAAGACCACCGGTAGCATCTTCATGATCTTGGCCTGCATGGGATCCGGCGGTGTGGGGTTCAGCAACTGCTGAACGAACATCGAGGCGCCCATGATGATCGGCAGGATGAAGTAGGGATCCTGAGCCGAGAGGTCCTGTATCCACAGCATGAAGGGCGCATGACGCAACTCCACGGATTCCAGCAACATCCAGTACAAGGCGATGAAGACCGGCATCTGCACGACGATGGGCAGACAGCCCCCCAGAGGATTGATCTTCTCCTTCTGGTAGAACTTCATCATCTCCTGCGACATCTTCTGTCGGTCGTCGCCGTACTGCTCCTTGATGCGCTTCATCTCCGGGCCCATCTTGCGCATCTTCGCCATCGACTTGTAGGCCTTGGCGGAGAGCGGGAAGAGCACGAGCTTCACGACGACCGTGAGCAGCACGATCGACCAACCCCAGTTGCCGATCAGGCTATGAATCTTCGCCAGCAGCCAGAACAGCGGATTGGCGATGAACCACAACCAACCGAAGTCGACGGTCAGTTCCAGGTGCGGCGCGATGGTCTCCAGGCGGTCCTGAATCTTGGGGCCCATGTAGAGCGTCGCGGCCAGTGTCGTCTCCTCGCCGGGCGCAAGCTGCTGGGAAGGACCGGCAAACGCGGCCACGTTGCGATCACGGGAATCGATATTGGCGTAATAAAGATTCTCCTGCTCCTGCACCGGGACCCACGCCGAGGTGAAATAGTGCTGGATCATCGCGACCCAACCGCCCTCGGACTCGACGTTCTTGAAGTCGCCTTCACGAATGTCATCGAAGTCGATCTTCTCGTAATTGCTTTCCTGCGTTGAGAAGGTCGCGCCGAGGAACGACTTCATGCTCATCGGGCCGCCGCCCTGACTGGGATCGGCGCTATTGTCGCGAGCAAGCTGGCCGACGAAGCGTGCGGAGACAGGCGTTTCGCTCTGGTTATCGAGTCGATACTCGACATTGACCGCGTAACTGTCGCGATCGAAGGTGAAACGCTTGATGACGTCCACGCCGTTGACCTCGGCCTTGAGGTCGACACTTAGGCTGTCTTGATCATCACCCAGCGAATATTGCGTTTGTGCGGAAGAGAAGTCGATGCGTCCGTCATGGTCCTTCAATTGCAGCCCCGACTTGGCAACGTAACTGCGCACGTTGTTATCGCTGAGGAGAACGAAGGGTTGGTCGCTATTCAAGGACTCATGGTGCTTGGGTAGCGCCGCGTAGACGACATCGCCTCCGCGGGGGTCGATGCGAAGGTCCAGCGTATCGGTGCGTACCTCGATCAAGCCGCTCGCGTCGGTTTGCCCATCCGCGCCAGGCATGTCGGCGGCCTCTTGCGATGAGGCATTGTTCCCGCTGTTATTGGAAGCGGGAACCGAGAGGCCTTCACTGCCGGCGTCACTATCGGACGTATCCTGGGTAACGCTTTCAGGTGCGCGCTGTTCGACGCTGTTTTGCCCATAATCCGCATTCCACTGAATGACCAGTAGATAGGCGAGTACCGCGAGCGGGATGACGAGTAGGAGTCGTTTTACGTCCATAAGGATTCTGCCCGGTGATACATTCTGACGTCACGTCCCGACCGGCACTTGCGGCCACGGTGGAACGTGGCGGAGAAATGCCGATCAAGGGGATGGCGTGGACGAGACCGACTGCTTGCGTACGTCTTTTTCCAGGCGTCGCCACATGCCGTGCAGTTGGCGATGCAAGGTATCGTTATCCAGTTCATGAGCCCCACGCCGAGCGAGAACGATGATATCCACGGCGGGAAGACGGTGCTGCTGGAGACGAAAGGATTCACGGACGAGGCGTTTCAGACGGTTACGGTCGACAGCACGACGTACGTTCTTCTTGCTGAAGACGAGCCCCACTCGCGGCTCATCGAGAGCGTTGGGGCGCGCAAGCATCAAAAGGCCCTTACCGTGCACCTTGAAGGACGCATGAGCGAAGACGTGCTGATAGTCCCCGGCGGTCAGCAGTCGCAGCCGCCGGGAAAAGCCCTGATCGGACATTCGTTGTCCAGTCAGGCGCTCAGACGCTTGCGGCCTTTGGCACGACGACGCGCCAGCACCTGGCGGCCGTTCTGGGTGGCCATGCGAGCACGGAAGCCGTGCACGCGCTTGCGCTTTAGGACGCTCGGTTGAAAAGTGCGCTTCATAGCTGCGAATTCTCACGTGGTTGTTTGGAAACGATTTGAAACTGAAGAGCCCGATACGTTTGCACCAGGCGGTATTCGGCTCAAGACCGGCAATTCTAGTGAATCCCTGGGGCGGGTGCAATTTTTCTGGCGTTTTTATCCACACCTGTTTTGTTACGGCGGCGGGGGCTCGGCATGTGCCGAGGCGGTTAGCCCGAGGGGATGTCGGTCGAAGGCTCGTCGCTGGTTGCGGCGATCTTAACGGGAACGGCAATCCTATTATTACTATTGAAGTTATATTGATTGATGCTGTTATTATTACTGGGGATAATATTTGTGGATAACCTATTTATAACCTTTATTAACAATATCTTGCCATGTTCTTGAATATGTGGGGAAGTGGCGGGAAAGCGGTGGGTAAGCTGTCGGTGGCGTTGTGGGTAAGTGGCGATCTTTCCACACCCCGTGATATCTCCCCGTTTCACGGACAGGTTGTGCGTTGAGTTGTGGGGTGGGTTTTCCACAGGAAAAGAGACTCGGTATCCATGTGGATAACCCGGGCGTCGAACGATACAATAGCCGGCCATTCATCAACGCTAGGTGAGGTCGTGTGTCGGTCGCTCTCTGGCAGCAATGCCTCAACTTTCTTCAGGATGAACTGAGCTCCCAGCAGTTCAACACCTGGATTCGCCCCTTGCAGGCGGAGGACGGTGACGCCAGCGAGCTGTGTCTGCTGGCGCCCAATCGCTTCGTGCGTGACTGGGTCAATGATAAATACCTGAAACGTATCAATGAGTTGCTGAGGGAGCTTGCATCCGGCAAGCCGCCTAAGGTGCAGTTGACGGTCGGCAGTCGCCGCAATGTGGCGGCGACGTCGCCGCGTGACCTGGGGGCACCGGTATCGGCGGCGTCAATGAATACCTCTCGTCCACCCGAAACGCCGCCTACGGTGCATACCCCGCGGGCGCGGGGCGACTATGCGGACGAGCAGGAAATCGATCGCCTGCGTGAACGTCAGGAGACGTCGCGCCGCGGTGAGCGCCAGGTGCAGGTAGAAGGTAGCCTCAAGCATCAGAGTGGCCTCAATCCTAATTTCACCTTCGAGACCTTTGTCGAGGGCAAGTCGAACCAGCTTGCGCGGGCCGCGTCACGCCAGGTGGCCGAAAATCCCGGTGGTGCCTATAATCCGCTGTTCCTGTACGGTGGTGTCGGCTTGGGTAAGACGCACCTTATGCATGCGGTGGGCAATCATCTTGCTACGCAGCGTGAGAATGCCACCGTGGTCTACTTGCATTCGGAGCGCTTCGTCGCCGATATGGTCAAGGCGTTGCAGCTCAACGCGATCAACGATTTCAAGCGTTTCTATCGCAGCGTGGACGCACTGCTGATCGACGACATCCAGTTTTTCGCCGGTAAGGAGCGCTCGCAGGAAGAATTCTTCCATACGTTCAATGCGTTGCTTGAGGGTGGCCAGCAAATGATCCTTACCTCGGATCGCTATCCCAAGGAAATCAGCGGGGTGGAAGAACGCCTCAAGTCGCGCTTCGGCTGGGGGCTGACGGTGGCCATCGAACCGCCCGAGCTGGAAACCCGCGTGGCGATCCTGATGAAAAAGGCCGACCAAGCCAAGGTCGATCTGCCCCACGATGCAGCATTCTTCATCGCCCAGAAGATTCGCTCCAACGTGCGTGAACTGGAAGGGGCATTGAAGAAAGTCATCGCCGACTCGCACTTCATGGGCAAACCGATCACCCAGGATTTCATCCGCGAGTCGCTCAAGGACCTGTTGGCCCTGCAGGACAAGCAGGTCGGCGTCGACAACATTCAGCGTACGGTGGCGGAGTACTATAAGATCAAGCTAGCGGATCTTCTCTCTAAGCGTCGTTCACGTTCAGTGGCGCGTCCACGTCAGGTCGCCATGGCCTTGGCCAAGGAGTTGACCAATCACAGCTTGCCCGAGATCGGCGATGCCTTCGGGGGGCGCGATCACACCACGGTGCTGCATGCCTGCCGAAAGGTGCAGACACTCAAGGAAGAAAGCGCGGATATCCGCGAGGACTATAAGAACCTGTTGCGGCTGCTGACTAGTTGAGCATGGCGGCCAGAATATTCCCTTGGACCCCAGGACGAGAGTGGAGCCCATGAGATTTACCATCACCCGCGAAGACCTTTTGCGTCCACTGTCGCTGGTCGCCGGCGTCGTCGAGCGTCGCCAGACCCTGCCGGTGCTGTCCAACGTGCTGCTCGAGGTACGCGACACGCAACTGGCATTGACCGGTACGGATCTGGAAGTCGAACTGATCGGCCGCACGGTTCCGCATCACGTCGATGAGCCGGGCTCAGCGACAGTGCCGGCGCGCAAGCTAATGGATATCTGCAAGTCGTTGCCCGAGCGGACCGACATTACCTTTACGCTCGAAGAAGGGCGTGCGGTACTACGTGCGGGGCGTTCACGCTTCACCTTGTCGACGTTGCCGGTGGCGGAATTCCCGAATATCGAGGGAAGTCAAAGCGATACGACCTTGACCTTGACGCGCGGCACACTCAAGCACCTGATCGACGCGACCTCTTTCGCCATGGCGCAGCAGGACGTGCGTTATTATCTGAACGGCATGTTGCTCGAATTCGGCCATCACCTGGTGCGTACGGTGGCGACCGACGGTCACCGCCTAGCGGTGTGCGCACGTAGCGCGGAGGTCGACGTCGAGCCGTCGCAGAAGCTCATCGTGCCGCGTAAGGGCATTCTCGAATTGGCGCGTTTGCTGGATGGCAGCGATGAGCCGGTGGAGCTGACCATCGGCGGTACCCATCTGCGTGCACAGACCGGGGATTTTACCTTCACCTCCAAGCTGGTTGACGGCAAGTTCCCCGATTACGAGCGAGTGGTGCCGCGGGGCGGTGATAAGGTCGTCATCGCCGAGCGTGGCGAGTTGCGCCAGGTGTTGTCGCGTACCGCGATTCTCTCTAACGAGAAATACCGCGGGGTCCGGCTCAATCTCGAAGAGCACAACCTGCGTGTGACGGCCAACAACCCCGAGCAGGAAGAAGCCGAGGAAAACGTGGCCATCGAGTATGAGGGCGACACCTTGGAAGTGGGCTTCAATGTCGGCTATCTCGTGGATGTACTCGGCGTGCTCGATGCCGACCGCGTGCAAATGACGCTTTCCGATCCCAACAGCAGCGCACTGCTGGAAGAACCGGGCGGTGGCGATGCTATGTACGTGGTCATGCCGATGCGCCTCTGATCGCCTGCGCTGCTCTTTCACTCATGCATGTCTCGGGTGCGGTCGGTTCACGCCGACATCGCTAACCGCGCCCGGGGCGGCATGCTGCCGCCGATCTCCTTATGCCCCTCGAACGTCTCAATTTCCTAGGTCTGCGTAACCTGGCAGCACTCGATATGCGCCCCGCACCGGGGATCAATCTGGTGACCGGTGCCAATGGCAGCGGCAAGACCAGCTTGCTGGAAGGCGTGCACATGTTGGGCATGGCGCGCTCGTTCCGTACCCAGAAGCTCAAGCATGCGATCACCCACGACGCCGATGCCGTCACCTTACACGGTCGTCTGGCGGGTGATCCGCCGGTGTCGTTGGGCGTTCGTCGGGCACGCGATGCTGCCGAGCTGGAAATTCGTCTCGATGGCGAGCGCGGTATCCGCGTGGCGCGCTTGGCGGAAACGCTCCCCCTGCAATTGATAAACCCCGATGCCTTCCGCCTATTGGAAGGTGCGCCTGCGGCTCGGCGTGAGTTTCTGGACTGGGGTGTGTTTCACGTGAAACATGAGTTCTTCGAGGCATGGCGGCGGGTGCGGCGCGCCCTGAAACATCGGAATGCCCTGCTCAGACATGATAGAATCGACTTACGATCGATGCGTGTCTGGGAGCAAGAGTTGGCGCATTGGAGCGAACAACTCGATCTCTTGCGCAGCGGCTATATGGCACAATTCGCCAAGGCATTCGAAGCGACATTGCACGAGTTGTTGCCGCTTTCCGGCTTGTCTCTTCGTTATTATCGCGGCTGGGACAAACAGCGTGGGTTGCTGGACGTGCTCGAAAACGGTCGAGACACGGATCGGCAAATGGGCTTTACCCAGCAGGGGCCGCAACGTGCCGACTTGCGCTTGCGCATTGGCAAGCGCGCTGCCGTGGAAGAACTGTCGCGCGGGCAGCAAAAATTGGTAGTGAGTGCGCTGAAACTAGCCCAGGGGCGCTTGCTGGAGGAACTGACAGGCCGTACCTGCGTTTACCTGATCGATGACCTGGCTGCCGAGCTTGATGTTTCGCATCGGCGGATCTTCTGTCATTGGCTGGCGCGCTTGCACTGCCAGGTCTTTATTACCGGAGTCGAGCGCGATGCGCTCGCGAATGCATGGCAGTCGGAAACGGATGTCGCGATGTTTCACGTGGAACACGGGCGGCTGCTCACGGAATGACTTCACGACGGAGTAGGCAATGAGCGAACAAGCTTACGACTCATCGAGCATCAAGGTTCTCAAGGGCCTGGATGCGGTACGCAAGCGCCCCGGCATGTACATCGGCGATACCGATGATGGTACGGGCCTGCATCATATGGTCTTCGAATTGGTGGATAACTCCATCGACGAGGCGCTCGCGGGACACTGCAGCGAGATTCGTGTGGTGATCCACCCCGATGAGTCCGTCACCGTCAGTGACAATGGGCGTGGCATTCCGACCGATCTCCATTCGGGGGAAAACGTCTCGGCGGCAGAAGTCATCATGACGGTGCTGCATGCCGGCGGCAAGTTCGATGACAACTCCTATAAGGTCTCGGGCGGTCTCCACGGTGTTGGCGTTTCCGTCGTCAATGCGCTTTCCGAAGAGCTCAAGCTCACGGTGTGGCGCGCCGGTCAGGTTTATGAACAGATCTATCATCACGGTGTGCCCGACTCGCCCTTGGACGTAGTGGGTAAAACCGAGAAGAGTGGCACCCAGGTCAACTTCAAGCCGTCGACCGAAACCTTCTCCAATATCGAGTTTCACTACGATATTCTGGCCAAGCGCCTGCGTGAACTGTCGTTTCTCAACTCCGGTGTTGCGATTCGCTTGCTCGACGAGCGCTCGGGCGCGGAAGAACTGTTCCACTATGAAGGTGGGTTGCGGGCCTTCGTCGATCACTTGAATACCAACAAGGCGACGTTGAACCCCGTTTTCCATTTCGAAACGCAACGCGAAGATGGCATCGGCGTCGAAGTGGCGATGCAGTGGAACGATACCTTCTCCGAGAATATCTTCTGCTACACCAACAACATTCCCCAAAACGATGGGGGCACGCACCTGGCCGGCTTCCGGGCAGCCCTGACGCGTACGCTCAATCACTACATCGAAACCGAAGGGCTGCTGAAAAAAGCCAAGGTCAATACCGCCGGTGACGATGCACGGGAAGGCTTGACGGCGATCGTGTCGGTCAAGGTGCCCGACCCCAAGTTCTCGTCGCAGACCAAAGAAAAGCTGGTGTCGTCCGAGGTCAAGACGGCGGTCGAGCAGGAGATGGGGCGTCAGCTGGGTGATTACCTGGTGGAACGGCCCAACGAAGCCAAGGCCATCGTCAACAAGATGCTCGACGCGGCGCGTGCTCGTGAGGCCGCGCGTAAAGCGCGCGACATGACCCGCCGCAAGGGCGCGCTGGATATCGCCGGGCTACCGGGCAAGCTGGCCGATTGCCAGGAGAAAGACCCTAGCCTGTCGGAGCTTTATCTGGTCGAGGGTGACTCGGCGGGTGGTAGTGCAAAACAAGGTCGCGACCGCCGTACCCAGGCGATCCTGCCGCTCAAGGGCAAGATCCTGAACGTCGAGAAGGCGCGCTTCGACAAGATGTTGTCGTCGGTGGAAGTGGGTACGCTGATTACGGCATTGGGGTGTGGCATCGGACGTGAGGAATTCAATCCCGACAAGCTGCGCTACCACTCGATCATCATCATGACCGATGCTGACGTCGACGGTTCGCACATCCGGACGCTGTTGTTGACGTTCTTCTTCCGTCAAATGCCGGAACTGATCGAACGCGGCAACGTGTTCATCGCTCAGCCGCCGCTTTACAAGATCAAGCGTGGTAAGCAGGAAACTTATCTCAAGGATGAGCAGGCGCTGACGGATTACCTGACCACCACGGCTCTCGATGGCGCACGCCTCTACGTCAATGCCGATGCGCCGGGGATCGCTAACGAGAACCTCGAGGCGCTGGTCAACGAATATCGCGATGTCATGCGGCGTATCGACCGCCTGTCGCGGGTCTATCCCAATCTCGTGCTGCGCAAGATCGTGCATACCGCGAAGCTCGAGAGCGATAGCCTCAAGGACCGTGAGACCATGCAGCATTGGATCGACCATCTGCAACGCGAAATGGATGATCTCATCGCCTACGAAGGTGGCCCGCGCTATACCTTCCATCTTCAGGAAGACATCGAACGCGGCGTTTATCTACCCTGCGTAGCACTAACGGCGCATGGGGTGACGACCGACTACGTTTGGGGCGTCGATTTCTTCCGCAGCGCCGATTACCGCGCCATGACGACATTGGGCGAGACGCTGGACGGGCTGCTCGAAGAAGGATCCTATGTGGCCCGCGGTGAGCGTCAGCGTTCGGTAGATACCTTCTACGAGGCGCTCGAGTGGCTGATGAGTGAGGCCCAGCGAGGCTTGAGCGTTCAGCGCTACAAGGGCCTGGGTGAGATGAACCCCGAGCAGTTGTGGGAGACCACCATGGATCCCAATTCTCGCCGGATGTTGCGTGTGTCCATCGAGGATGCCGTGGCGTCCGATATGATGTTCAACACCTTGATGGGTGACGAGGTCGAGCCACGTCGTGACTTTATCGAGCGCAATGCGCTGGTCGCCAATCTGGATATCTGACCCGGCTTCGCCGGGAGTCGGAAGAGCGGCGCTTTGCGCCTGGAAGCTGGAAGAAAACCGCCCCATGGCATTTGCCTGGGGCGGTTTTTTCGTTGGGTCGCTTTTCCGCGATGGATAGGCCGTAGGTGCGGTGCGGTGTTCTGGGACTCTGTCACTGGTACTGGTGCCAGGGTTTCCCGCTACTCAAGCAACCAGTCGGCGAAGTCGGCTAGATCGTCGAACAGTCGGACCTTGCTATCGATGGTCAGTTCGGGATGCTTCTCCAGGGTGCGCCGCCCCTTGCCTGTGCGCACAAGAGCGCTTTGACATCCTGCAGCGTCGCCGGCTTGCAAGTCGCGCAGACTATCGCCCACCATCCAGCTCCCCTCCAGCGTATCCAATCCCAGGTCGTCGCGAATGTCTTCTAGAAGACCCGGCAGTGGCTTGCGGCAGGAGCAGCCATCTTCCGGCCCATGGGGACAATAGGCTACGTGATCGATTTTCCCGCCAGCAGCGTTTACCAGTTCTTGCATCTTGGCATGCATCGCCTCGAGGGTATCCACTTCGAAATAGCCACGTGCGATACCCGATTGATTGGTAGCCACTGCCACTGTCCAGCCGGCTTGAGACAGACGCGCAATGGCCTCGATGGCTTGAGGGTAGGGAAGAAATTCATCGAGCGATTTTATGTAGTCATCGGAGTCTTGGTTGATGACGCCGTCGCGGTCGAGGATGACGAGTTTTGCAGGCATGAAAGCTGATATTCCTTGGGAGCTGGCCACACGTGAGTGTAGTGGCGTGTTTCACGTGGAACAATCCTTGAGCTACGAGCTGAAGAGGGAAGAGGGAAGAGGGAAGAGGGAAGAGGGAAGAGGGAAGAGGGAAGAGAACCCTTGGCGCTAGGTCTGAGTGCTGTGTTTCACGTGAAACATTTCCAGTTGTTGCTCAGGGGGCAGGGGAAAGCTGCTCTAGTGAGGAAGACAGAGTGTCGGTAGACAGTCATGATGTTCCACGTGAAACAAAAAAAGGGTGGCCCGAACTGGGCCACCCTTTTCACTACCGCGTATCCACTACCGCATGCATGATTATTGCTGCAGCTGGGCGATATCCGCGACTTCCAGGAACAGCGCCTGGAGGCTCGCCAGCAAGGCAAGGCGGTTGCGGCGCACGGCATCGTCCTCGGCCATGACCATGACATCGTCGAAGAATGCGTCGACGGGACCTCGCAGACGCGCCAGCACGTCCAGTGCTTCACTGTAGCGGGCGGCATCAAGCAGCGGGCGTACCGCTTGATGGCACTGTTCGAGCGCTTCGCTCAGCGTCGTCTCGGCTTCGGCTTGCAGCAGAGAGGCATCCACGATGGTCGAGCCGTCGTGTTGCTGCTTGGCGAGGATGTTCGAGACACGCTTGTTGGCCGCCGCCAGTGCTGCGGCTTCTTCCCGCTGACTGAAGGCATGCACGGCTCGAACCCGGCGCGCGAAATCGAGCGGCCGCGTGACCGGGCGAGAGCGCACCGCCAGGTAGACCTCGACGGCGATGCCTTCGTCTTGGGTCCAAGCGCGGAAGCGGTCGAGCATGTAATCGAGCACGTCATCGATCAAGCCGTCAGACTTGGGTAGCTCGGCATGTTGAGCGGCGGCGAGTTCGAGCAGCTCGCGCAAGTCGAGATCGAGCTCACCCTTGATCAGAATGTTGAGAACGCCGATAGCGGCGCGGCGCAGGGCGAAGGGGTCCTTGGTCCCTGTGGGGCGCTGGCCGATGCCGAAAATGCCGGTCAACGTATCCAGGCGGTCGGCCAATGCCAGGGCCAAGCCAGCTTGTGTCGTGGGCACGTCATCACTGGCGAAACGTGGCAGATACTGCTCGTGAAGCGCCTGCGCGACCTCTTCCGGTTCGCCGTCCTGGCGAGCGTAGTAGGTGCCCATGATGCCCTGAAGCTCGGGGAACTCCAGCACCATCTCGGTGACCAGGTCGCACTTGGCAAGCTGTGCGGCACGTTTGGCATGGTCGACGTCGCCACCGATTCGAGCGGCGATGAACGCGCCGATGGTCTCCATACGCCGTGCCTTGTCACCCAGCGTCCCCAGCGACTTCTGGAAGACCACGTTATCCAGCGCATCGCGCCGCGAGGCCAATGTCTGTTTACGGTCGGTATCGTAGAAGAAAGCGGCGTCCGCCAGGCGCGGGCGGATCACTTTCTCGTTACCTTCGATGACCTGCTGCGGTTCGCGACTCTCGATATTGGAGACGGTGATGAAAGCCGGCTTGAGCTGGCCCTCGTCGTCGAGCAGATGGAAGTACTTCTGATTGGCCTTCATCGACGAGATCAAGCACTCGGCGGGTACTTCGAGGAAGCGCTCGTCGAAGCTGCCGGTTAGCGCCACCGGCCATTCGACCAGGCCGTTGACTTCGTCGAGGAGGTCGTCGTCGATCACTGCTGTGGCGTCGTTGACCTCGGCCTCGGCAAGTACCTGCTCGCGGATGCGCTCACGCCGGCGGTCGTTATCGGCCAGTACGAAGGCGTTTTCCAGCACCTCGAGGTAGTCGTCGGCGTGCGCCAGCTCGATGGCCTGCGGGGCATGGAAACGATGCCCACGAGTGGTGCGGCCGGCCTGGAGGCCGAGCACTTCGGCAGGTACCACATCCTGGCCGTAGAGCATGACCAGCCAGTGCACGGGGCGTGAAAATTCGAGCCGTGAGGCGCCCCAGCGCATGTTCTTGGGTACCGGTAGAGCATTGACGGCACGCTTGAGAATGGCCGGCAACAGGGCCGTGGTGGCTTCGCCCGATTCCTGATAGCGATAGCCGAGCCAGGTGCCCTTGTCGGTTTCCAGATGGATCAGGTCCGTGACCTCGACGCCGCAGGAACGCGCGAAGCCTTCCGCGGCCTTGGTGGGCTCGCCGTCCTTGAAGGCGGCGGCCAGGGCCGGGCCGCGGCGTTCGATCTCGCGATCCGGCTGCTTATCGCCAAGCGCCTCGATGCTGACGGCCAGACGGCGAGGCGAGGCATGGGCACGGGCCGTTTCGAAGGGAACCTCGGCCTCGGTGAGGCCATTGGCGATGCCGTCGCGCAGGGCATTGGCGAGGGATTCGATGGCGCCTGGCGGAAGCTCCTCGACGCCGAGTTCGACCAGTAGAGTGTTGGATGCCATGCTTAAGCGTCTCCCTCGTTGCTTTCTCGGCTCAGCAGTTCCTGGCGGATGGCCTCGGGGGCCATGGGGAACCCGGCTGCCTTGCGCGATTCGAAGTAGGCGTGGGCGACGTCACGGGCCATGGTGCGCACACGCAGGATGTAGCGCTGACGCTCGGTGACCGAGATGGCGTGCCGGGCGTCGAGCAGGTTGAAGGTATGCGATGCCTTGAGTACGTGCTCATAGGCGGGCAGAGGCAGTCCCGCGTCGAGCAGTTTCTGGCATTCGCCTTCGCTGTGGTCGAAGGCGGAGAACTGATAATCGACATCGGCGTGTTCGAAATTGTAAGCCGACTGTTCGCGTTCGTTCTGCAAGTAAACATCGCCGTAGGTGACGGATGAACCATCGGGGGCGTAGGTCCATACCAGGTCGTAGACGCTATCGACGTCCTGCAGATACATGGCGATGCGTTCCAGGCCGTAGGTCAGCTCGCCGGTGACCGGATAGCATTCGATGCCGCCGGCCTGCTGGAAGTAGGTGAACTGGGTCACCTCCATGCCATTGAGCCAGACTTCCCAGCCGAGCCCCCAGGCGCCTAGGGTAGGAGACTCCCAGTTGTCTTCGACGAAGCGAATGTCGTGGACCTGTGGGTCGATGCCGAGACGCTCGAGCGAGCCCAGGTACAACGCCTGCAGCTCCAGGGGGGAGGGCTTCATCACCACCTGGAACTGATAGTAATGCTGCAGGCGATTGGGGTTCTCGCCGTAGCGCCCGTCGGTGGGACGGCGCGATGGCTGCACGTAGGCAGCATTCCAGGTTTCGGGGCCGATGGAGCGCAGGAAGGTCGCGGGGTGAAAGGTGCCAGCTCCGACTTCCATATCCAGGGGCTGCATGATTACGCAACCCTGTTCGGCCCAGTACTGTTGCAGGGCAAGGATCAGGCCCTGGAAGGTTTTCACGTCTGGCGTCGACTGTGTCATTGGTGAAGTACCGTTGGCCCATGAATTCACGAACCGCCAAGTATACAATTAGCGGTTAATCGGTTATAGGCACCGTGACGAAAAGCACGCGTTTCGCGTGGATGCACGACTTGAAGGAATCGACGACATGATCGTAGTGACGGGCGGTGCCGGGTTCATCGGCGCCAATCTAGTGAAGGCTCTCAATGCACGCGGCCACGAGGATGTGCTCGTGGTCGACGACCTCTCCGACGGCACCAAGTTCGTTAATCTCGCCGACTGCACGCTGGGTGATTATCTCGACAAGGATGATTTTCTGGCGCGAGTGAAGGCCGAATTGCGCGGCGAGCCGAGCGCCTTGCCGCCGATTGAGGCCATCTTCCACGAAGGGGCCTGTTCGGATACCACTGAGTGGGACGGCAAGTTCATGCTCGAGAACAACTTCGAGTATTCCAAGGTGTTGCTGCACTTCTGTCAGCACAAGCGGATTCCCTTTCTGTATGCGTCGTCGGCGGCGACCTACGGCGGCAGCGAAGTGTTCGTGGAGGCGCCGGAGCACGAGAAGCCGCTCAACGTCTACGGCTACTCCAAGCTGCTGTTCGACCAGTACGTGCGCGTCCACTGGGAGGAATTCGACGCCCAGGTCGTGGGTTTCCGCTACTTCAACGTCTATGGCCCGCGCGAGCAGCACAAGGGCAAGATGGCCAGCGTCGCCTATCACCATCATAGTCAGGTGAAGCGTGGCGAGAACCCCAAGCTATTCGGTGCCTGGGAAGGCTATGAAGCCGGCATGCAAAGCCGTGATTTCATCTATGTCGGCGATGTCGTGGACGTCAATCTATGGTGCCTCGACAATCCCGACGTGTCGGGCATCTTCAATCTGGGTACCGGCCGAGCCGAGCCGTTCAAGGCCATTGCCGAGACGGTGATCGATTATTATCAGACCGGCAAGATCGACTACATCGCCTTTCCCGAGGAGCTCAAGGGACGCTATCAGAGCTACACCCGCGCGGATATCTCGCGCCTGCGTGAGGCGGGCTATCCGGCGGAATTCAAGACGGTTCGCGAGGGCGTAAGCGCCTACCTGGATTGGTTGAATGGCTGACGACATCGCTACCGCCCCGCGCCTGCTCGTCGTCGGTCCTTCCTGGGTCGGCGATATGGTCATGGCACAGAGCCTGTTCATGACGCTCAAGGCGCGCTATCCGGATGCCTACCTCGGTGTACTGGCGCCGGGCTGGTCATTGCCGATCCTGGCGCGTATGCCCGAGGTCGACGAAACCATCGCGTTGGACGTCAAGCACGGCGAATTCGGCTGGACCACCCGGCGCAAGGTGGCGCGCACGCTCAAGGGTCGCTTCGACCGAGCGATCGTGTTGCCGCGCTCCTGGAAAGCGGCGCTGGTCCCATTCCTGGCCCGCATTCCCGAGCGTTTTGGGTTCCATGGCGAGCAGCGTTACGTGGTGCTCAACGCGCGCCGTCAGCTCGACAAGAGCGTGCTGAATCAAACCGTGAAGCGCTTCGTCTCGCTGGGCCTGCCTGAGGACGAGGCGCAAACCGGGGATTTTGCGATTCCTGCGCCGCGCCTCGAGGTAAATGCCGACGAACAACGCCGCTTGCGCGAGACGCTGGGGCTTTCTGAACGTCCCGCCATTGGCATGATGCCGGGCGCCGAGTTTGGACCGTCCAAGCAGTGGCCGCTGGCGCATTTCCGTACCCTGGCGGAACGTCTGGTGGCCGAGGGCTTCGAGGTGCGGGTGTTGGGTGGCCCCAAGGACGCCGACGCCGGTGAGACGATCAGCCAAGGGTTGAATGGCGTGCATAACCTGTGCGGGCGCACCAAGCTCACCGAGGTGGTGGACCTGCTCGCCGACTGCCAGCAAGTGGTCACCAATGACTCAGGACTGATGCACGTGGCGGCGGCGGTGGACACGCGAGTGCAGGCCATTTACGGCTCATCCTCGCCGGCCTACACGCCGCCTCTGACCGAAAATGCCGAGATTCACGATCTGTATCTGTCATGTTCGCCATGTTTCGCGCGCGATTGCCCGTTGGGACACACCAATTGCTTGCGCCAGCTCGAGCCGGCGCGGTTGTTGGCGTCGATTCGGCACACTGCGCTCAGTTGACGCCTTGCCACATGTAGGTTTGTAGTGCGTCTTCCTCCGCCATATGGTCGTTGATGGTCTCCAGGCCGTATTCTTCGACCAGCGTGGGGTCCTTGGCGAATAGCGAGCGTCCTAATCCGGCGGCGCGTGTGTCTAGTGTAAAACCCATGGCTTCGAGTACCGTCGGATAGACATCGACCATCGACCCCATGCGCTGGATACGCTTGCCGGCAGGGATAGCCTCACCCAGCATCATGAAGGTGTTTTCGCGCTCGGCATCGACCAGCTGTGGCCACTCCGAGTTCTTCATGCTCAGGTGGTCGCTGGAGATGACCACTAAGGTATTGTCGAGCAGGCCTTCCTGGTCGAGGCGCTGCAGGAAGCGGCGCACCAGCCAGCCTGTGCATTTCACCGAATAGAGGATATCGACGCCGTCGAACTCGCCCTGATGCTCCAGGCATGCTTGAGCCGGGTTGCCGAACGGCGGGTGGGTCGCCAGGGTCAGGGCGAACATGGCATAGGGCTGGCGATCGTCATTCTCGGCGAGCTTGCGGATACGCTCGGTGACCATGTCGAGCAGGGTGTCGTCGTAAAGGCCCCAGCCGTTGAGGTAATCCGGTGGCGTGACTTGATCCTCCAGCTCGTCGCGGCCCAACGCGCGATCGAAGCCGTGTCCCTCGTAGAATACCTTCTTGCCGGCGAAACGTGTGCTTGCGCCGCCCATGTAGGTGAGATCGTAGCCATTGGCATCGAGCAGATCGCCAAGGCACTGAGTATGCGGTAGCACCTCGTCGAGTGGCTCGAACTGATTGTCATGTTTCAACCCGGCGGGGATCAGCGGCACGCCACATTGAGTAGCGACCATGCCGGCGGTCGTCCAGCCGGTATTGTCGAGCTGCTTGAGTCCCTCGAAGACGGTGCCGCGCTTGCCGAGCGCGGCGAGATCCTCATAGGCGTCGCCGAACGTGTCGCGGTCGGCGTAGGTCCGCTCGGTGCTCTCCAGATAGAGGTAGATGAGGTTGGGGCGTGTTTGCGGCTCGCTTTCAATGCTTGGTACACGGTAGTGATCGCGCAACCAATCTCCCTCGGTGACCACTGAAGCACCGCGTTGCGATAGGCCGAACAGCAGCGGATTAAACGCCAGCAGAAAGAGTGCGCCGACACGCTCCCACAGCCGCCATCGATGGTCGGCGCGCACCAGCCAGGTGAAGGCCATGAGCATGACGATGGCGCACAGGGTGAATATCACCGCGGCGAAGACGCGGCCTTCGCCGCCGTGCTCGGTCATTCCCGCCTGCAAATGGAAGATTACCGCGCCCAGGTCCACCTTGCCGAAGCTATCGTCCAGGTACAGGTAGATCCACCATAGGGCTAACGGGATCGACGACCACGGCAAGACGCGTCGCTTGCTGGTGCGCTGTGCGGGGTGGCCCCAACGAAAACTCCAGGCGATGGCGACCCACACCGCTGCGACGGGAAACAAAAACCAGTGACTGATGATGGTCAGCGTGGTGAAGAGGTACCCCAGGCATAAGCCGAGGTAGGTAAGCACGCTCCAGCGGAGCGTGGTGGGTGACAGCTTCATCATAAGAACGCGTCCTTGTCTTTATGACTAGAGTATGACAGCGAAGACGCCGATCTGACTCATCGTTGCGGCAGTTGTTCGAGTTCGTAGAGTTCGTTGAGCTTGGCGTACTTCATGTAGGCATGAAATGCCGTGGTCAGGGCCACCGTCATGCCGTCCATTCCCTGGAAAAGCCCACCCTTGAAGAGCAGCTTGCGCAACATCGCGTTGATGGCATGCAGCGTCGGTTGTAGACGCGAAGGGCGCACCCCGCGCTCCTTCATTGCCCAGGCATCGCGACTGGAGAGCGCATCGATGCGCCGGATCCAGTGAGACATATCCTCGTAGGTGAAATGCCGCAGGTGCGCGGCGGTAGCCTCGACCTTGGGTGCCTCGACCGAGGAATGCGCCTTCTTGGGTAGGTAGCCAGCGGTGGTGCGGTTGTACAGGCGTACCACCGAGTCCGGGTAGAAGCCCGCGGCGCGAATCCAATGGCGGGCTACGTAGTTCTTGCGTCGAAAGCTGTAGGCGGTCTGCGGGTCGTCGAGGGCGAGCGACTCGATCAGGGCCACGGCGTCATCGTCGAGGCGCTCGTCGGCGTCCAGGGCCAGGATCCAGTCATTCTTGGCGAACGGCACGCCGTGCGCCTTTTGTGGCCCGTCGCCGAGATAGGCCTGCGCGATCACGCGGGCGCCCTCGGCCTCGGCGATGGCCACGGTGTCGTCGCCACTCAGCGAATCGACGACGATGACTTCGTCGCAGACGCGTGACAGCGAACGCACGCAGTCGGCAATGTTGGCTTGTTCGTTGAGGGTGATGACGATACCGGTCAGCGGTTGCATGGCGTTTCCTCGGTGGCCGTTGGCGTCGGCCAGGCGTCGGCGATTTGGCGTGCCACCGCTGCGATGTCGATACGCGACATATCGCTGGCGGAGGAGGCGTCGTCGGCCGGTGGGCTGAAGGCCAAGCGGCGTGTCTCGGCGTTGCAGGTTTGCCAGCGTAGCGGCGTGGCCGAGCGCTTGGCGGGGTAGAAGCCGATCGTGGGCCGGTTGAGCGCCCCGGCGATGTGCAAGGGCCCGGTCGAGCCGGCGACAAAGACATCGGCGGCGCCCAGGGTCTCGGCGAAATCGGTCAGGCTGGCGCGTGGTGGCATGAGTACCGCATCGACATCGCGTGCGTTGAGCGTCTCCACCAGTTGCTGGGCGACGGCTTCCTCGCTGGGGCCGTAAGTAAGCACCCACTTCGGCGGTACGCAAAGATTGGCGCTAATCGCCTGGGCAAGGTCTGCGTATTGCGCCACGCTAAGATTGACTGCCGAGCCGCCGCTGCCGGGATGCAGAAACCACCAGGGGCGAGTCGGGGAAAGCAACAGCTCGTTGCTCAGGCGCTGGCGCTGGATGTCGCGCGTTGCGTCGGGCAGGGGCCAGTAAGGCGGCGTCGGAGCTGGCACGTTCTGGCCGAGCGTGCGCAGCAGGGCGGCCGCCAGGTCCTGATTGTAGACGTACTCGGGTTTTTGCGATCGCGACCTACGCTGTTTAATGCGAAAGTTGTAAAATACCTGGGCCCACTTGGTGGCGGGCGCCATGCGCAGGGAAATGCCGGCGCGCCACCCCAGCCACCCGATACGTGGCGTGGAGAATAGCGTCAGCAGGGCGTCGAACTTCTCGGCGCGAAGCTGCGCGAGCAAGTTCTTCTGCTGGTGTCGCGGGGCGGCGTCGCCGGGATCGAGAATCACTTCGTCGATCCACGGGCAGGCATGCGCCAAGGGCGCCGTATAGGTGGGCACCAGCACGGCAACATGGTTGTCGGGATGGGCACTCTTCAGGCAGGCCAGGGCCGGCCAGGCGAGCATGAAGTCGCCGAGCTTGTCGTTGCGTACCACGAGGATGCGCTGTGGGCGCGACTGGGTCATCGAGTCTCCTGTGCCCGGTGGCGTCGACGCGTGAGTCGAACATTGTCCGAGGAGCTTGCCTTGCAGCACAAGGTTTTGCATATCTGTTTATCCCGCGGCTGGGGCGGGCTGGAAATGTATCCTGCGCGAATTATACCCGAGCTAGCCCGCCATGGGTGGCGTGCCTACGTGCTGACGCTTGAAGGCACGCGCCTGGCCCGAGCGTTGACCGATTGCGAGGCGACCGAGATGCGTAGTGTGCGCTCACCTACGCGCGCGCTGTGGCAATTGCCGTCACTGGTGCGTTGGCTGCGACGTCGTGGCATCGGCGTCGTGCATTGCCACAAATCGAGCGATTTGCGCCTTGGCGCGTTGCTCAAGTGTCTGTGTCCTGAATTGCGTCTTGTCTTCACTGACCATATGGGCGTCACGCGCCCCAAACACGACCCTTATCATCGCTGGGTCTACCGGCATGTCGATCGCGTGTTGTCGATCAGCGAGGCAACGCTGATGCGCAATCGCCAGGCCTTTCCGTTACCCACGTCACGTATCACCCTGCTGTATCTGGGCATCGATACGGCAGATTTCGTTCCCCAGCTCGATACCGCCGCACGCCAGGCACTACGCGACGCTTTGGGCATTCCGCGTGAGGCGGTGGTGATGGCCCTGCCGGGACGCCTGACGCCGGGCAAAGGGCAGCAACTCCTGCTGGATGCCTTTATCCGCCTGCGCGACGCCGGCGATACGCAGTCCCACCTGGTGTTGATCGGTGGTCTGGAGGCAGACGAGGGTGGCAATCCCACCTTTATCGCTTCTCTGCAACAGCAGGTCCGTGAACAGGGCCTCGAGGCACGCGTCACGTTTACGGGATTTCGGCGCGATCTGGCGCGGCTCTTCGAAGTGGTGGATATCGTCTGTGTGCCGTCGCGCAACGAGGCCTTCGGGCTCACGGTGATCGAAGCCATGGCGGCGGGCAAGGCCGTGGTGGGCGCCGACAGCGGTGCGATTCCGGAGCTGATCGGGTGCGAGGGTGGCCGGCTCGCCGATCCGCAGGATCCGGAGGCCTGGGCGGCGAGGCTCGGCGAACTACGCGATGCCCCCGCACTGCGCGAACGTCTCGGCACCAACGCTCAATGCTTCGTCAACGCACGCTTCACGCTGGCCCGTCACGTGAGCGGACTGTGTGAAATCTATGCGGATGCCGCGTAGCCGAGGCGCACCGAGGCCATGGCCTCGGGGGCATCGAACTTGATCAGCGAGCGCTCGAGGCGTGCCAGGTTGGCCGCTTGCCAGCGCCCCGGGGCGCGCAGTCGACAGCGGTCGAAGTCGATCATCCAGACGCGGTCGTCGGCATCGACGAGCAGGTTGCGGGCGTTGAGGTCGACATGGTCGAGCCCGACGTCGTGAAAACGACGCACGGTGTGGCCGACCCGCTTCAGCAGGGCGGGTGTCGCCGTCGGCAGGCGCTCGGCCAAGGCCGTGACCTCGGGAATCAGCCGCGTGATCAGCGTGGCCGTGTAGCTCGGGCCGTGTCGCCACACGCCGGCGGCTACCGGCGCGGGCACGGGCAGGCCACGCTGCTTGAGCTCGGCGGTCAGGCGCATTTCGCGAAAGGCGCGGGTACGCTCGAGCCCGGTCCACACATAGCGCGCGTCGCTGAGCCGGGCGATCAGGCCGCCGCGCCGGTAGGGACGCAGTGCCCAGCGCTCCTCGCCACAGGCGACGAACAGACTCGCTCCGCGCCCCGGCGCTTCGCCGAGCACTGCATCGCGCTCGCGCCAAAAGTCCGGGCTCAACCAGCGTGGGTCGATTTGTGGCTCTTGGCCGGCGTCACATAGAATGTCGGCATCATATAGAATGAATGCCTGTCCCGTTTGGAATGTTGCCAACCGCATGAAGCATCCTCTGCCCGTCCGCCCCGCGCATATTTGTGTGCTACGACTGTCCGCGCTGGGCGATGTCTGCAACCTCGTCCCAACCATTCGCGTGCTGCAGCGCCTATGGCCCGATGCGCACATCACTTGGATCATCGGCAAGGGGGAGCACAGTCTACTGGCCGGTCTATCAGGGGTCGAGTTCATCGTCTATGACAAGGCCTCGGGCTGGGCCGGCATGCGCGAGATCTGGCGCCAGCTCGGCGATACGCGCTTCGATGTGCTGTTGCACATGCAACAGGCGCTGCGCGCCAGCGTGCTTTCCCTGGGTCTCAAGACGGATCTGCGTATCGGCTACGACAAGGCCCGCGCCAAGGACTGGCAGCACTGGTTCACCCACCGTCAGCTGGCACCGCATGACCGTGCGCATGTGCTGGAGTCGTTTCTCGACTTCGCACGCCTGCTGGGCGGCGAGGAGCGCGTCGATGCCGAACCCTTGCGCTGGGATCTGGCGATCCCCGACAGCGCCTACCAGGAAGCGGCGCGCGTCACCGGCGAGGCGCCTTACGTGGTGATCAGCCCCTGCTCCAACCCGCGCCTGCGCAATTTCCGCAACTGGTCCGCCGAGGGCTATGCGGCGGTGATCGCGCATGCTTGGGAAGAGCACGGCCTGCGCACGGTCATGACCGGGGGCAGCAGCGCCCAGGAGCAGGAAATGGGCGCGCACATTCGTGCCCTGTGCACGGAAGACGCGGTCATCGATGCCATCGGCGCGACATCGCTCAAGGGGCTGCTGGCTATGCTCGACCGTGCGCGGATGGTGATCGCGCCGGACTCCGGGCCGGTGCACATGGCCAACGCCCTGCGCACGCCGACGCTGGGGCTTTTCGCCACCACCAATCCCGATCGCGCGGCGCCCTATTGCTGGCGGCGTTTCGTGGTCGACCGTTACCCCGATGCCGTGCGTCGTTATCTGCACAAGTCACCGGAGGCCATCCCGTGGGGCACGCGCGTGCGGCACCCCGACGCTATGAGCCTGATCCGTGCCGACGACGTCATCGCTCAATTCGATGCCTTGCTGGATGCCACGCCGTCCGCTTCGCCCCGCTCGGAGCCCGACCATGAAGCTTGATCTGACCGTTCTCGAACAGGCCCGCCTGCTGGTGGTGGGCGATGTCATGCTCGACCGCTATTGGCACGGAGGCACCTCGCGTATCTCGCCGGAAGCGCCGGTGCCGGTGGTCAAGGTCGGCGAATCGGAAGACCGCCCCGGCGGCGCCGCCAACGTGGCACTCAATATTGCCGCGCTGGGCGCGCACGTCGCGCTGGCGGGTGTGGTCGGTGAGGATGATAATGCCGACTTGCTCAAGGCGAGCCTTGAAGCTTCCGATGTGACCACTCACTTCCATCAGAGCCCTCGTATACCCACGATCACTAAGCTTCGCGTAATGAGCCGCAACCAGCAGTTGCTGCGTCTCGACTTCGAGGAATCGCTGTGGGAGATCGATACCCAAGGCCTGACCGAGCGCGTCGAGGCAGCGTTGCCCGACGCGGACGTGGTGATTCTCTCCGACTACGGCAAGGGCAGCCTCAACCGCGTCGAAACGCTGATCGCCATCGCGCGCCAGGCAGGTAAGCGCGTGCTGGTCGACCCCAAGGGTCATGCCTTCGACAAGTATCGCGGGGCGAGCATCATCACTCCCAACCTGGGCGAGTTCGAAGCGGTGGTGGGGCCGTGTCCCGACGATGCCACGCTCGCCGATAAGGGCGAGCAGCTACGCGCCGACTTGCAGCTCGAGGCGCTGCTGATCACGCGCAGCGAGAAGGGCATGACGTTGATCCGCGAGGGTCACGCGCCGCTGCACCTGCCGACGCATGCCCGCGAGGTGTATGACGTTACCGGCGCTGGGGATACCGTCATCGGTGTGCTGGGGTTGGCGCTAGCGGCGGGCCATGGCTATCCCGAAGCGATCATGCTCGCCAACCTGGCGGCGGGGCTGGTGGTCGCCAAGCCGGGGACCGCGACGCTGTCCATTGCCGAGCTCTACACGGCGCTGCATGGCGACAAGCTCGCCGAATTCGGTCCCATCGAGGAAAGCGCGCTGATCGATGCGGTGCGCGCGGCCAAGCTGCGCGGCGAGCGCGTGGTGATGACCAACGGTTGCTTCGACATCCTGCATGCTGGCCACGTGGCTTATCTCGAGCAGGCCAAGCGGCTGGGTGATCGGTTGATTGTGGCCGTCAATGACGACGCCTCCGTGGCGCGCCTCAAGGGCCCCAAGCGGCCGATCAACGCCCTCGAACGCCGCATGCAGGTGTTGGCAGGCTTGAGCGCGGTGGATTGGGTAGTGCCCTTCGCCGAGGAAACCCCAGCACGCTTGATCGCCGAGGTGCTGCCTGATGTGCTGGTCAAGGGCGGCGACTATCGCCCCGAAGACATCGCCGGCGGCGAGGCGGTCATCGCCGATGGAGGCGAGGTCCGGGTGCTTAACTTCGAGGATGGTGTCTCCACCACCGCGATGATCGGCACCATTCTCGATCGTGAAGGCTAAGGCTATGTACGAAAAGGCGGCGCAATGATGGCACCGGGTGTCGCACGTGGTCTCTACAGCGCACTGTTGTATCTGCTCTCGCCACTGATCTGGTGGCGGGTGTGGCGTGAGCATGCGCTTACTAACAAGCGTGCGGAACGGTTGGCTTTGATCGCCGATGCGGCGGATGGCCCGCCGACGATCTGGCTGCATGCCGCGTCGGTTGGCGAGGTGCTGGCGGCACGGCCCTTGATCGAAGCCTTGGCCGAGCGCCACGCCGATCATCACTTGGTGGTCACCACCATGACCGCCACCGGCGCCGAGCGCGTACGAGCGCTGTTTCCCGCCGAGCGGTACGCGCTCACGCATTACTTCCTGCCGCTGGACTTTCCGGGCGCGGCGCGGCGTTTCATCGCTCGCTTACGCCCGCGCCTGGCGATCATCGTCGAGACCGAGCTATGGCCCAACCTGCTGGCAACGTGTGAACGCCAGCACGTGCCCGTGGTAGTCGCCAACGCCCGGCTCTCGGACAAGGCCTTCCAGGGCTATCGTAAGGTGGCGCCATTGCTGCGTGGCGCACTGGGCGCGGTCAGTTGGCTGGCGGCCAAGTCATCGGCGGATCTCGAACGCTTCACGGCATTGGGGTTGGCCCGTGAGCACGGCGAGGTGGTGGGCTCGATCAAGTTCGATCTGCCCATCAATGCCGAGTTGCGTGATGAAGGTGAGCGTTTACATACCCAGTGGGGCTCGCGGTTCGTGTGGGTGGCAGGCTCGACCCATGAGGGGGAGGACGAGCAAGTGCTGGCCGCGCATGCCCGCCTGCGACGCACGCACCCTCAGGCGCTGCTGGTGCTGGTGCCGCGTCATCCACAGCGCTTTTCGGCGGTGGCCGAGCTTTGCGAGGCGCGCGGGGAACGCCTCGCGCGGCGTTCGCAAGGCGAGACGCCCAGTGCCGAGACGAGTGTCCTGCTGGGCGACACCATGGGCGAACTGATGCGCTTCTACGCCGCGGCAGATGCGGCCTTCGTGGGCGGTAGCCTGGTGCCTATCGGCGGACACAACCTGCTCGAGCCCGCCGCGCTCGGCGTGCCGGTGCTCACCGGGCCGCACCTAGAGAACTTTCAAGATATCGCCGAGACCCTGCGCGAGGCCCAGGCACTGTGCGAGGTCGATGCCGCCGAAGCTCTGGGCGAGGCCTTGGCGACCCTCGCTGACGACCCCGACCAGCGTCGCCGGCTGGGTGCCGCCGGCGAAGCGGTGGTGGCCGCCAATCGCGGCGCGCTGGAAAAGACGCTGCAAGGCATCGCGGCGCGCCTGCTGACCCGATCCAACGCGTAACGCTAGGCGCTTCCGGACGCCGTCAGGGCGTGTGGCGCTCGACGCCATTCTCCGTCCCCAACAGCAAGACATCGGCGCCGCGCTGGGCGAAGAGCCCATTGGTGACCACGCCGACGATGTTATTGAGGCGTTCTTCCATGGTTTTGGGGTCCTCAAACAGGCAATCGTAACCGTCGAGGATCTGGTTGCCGTTGTCGGTGACCACGCCGTCGCGGTAGACCGGGGTGATGCCCAGCTTGACCAGCTCGCGTGCCACGTAGGAGCGCGCCATGGGGATCACCTCGATGGGCAGCGGAAAGCCGCCGAGCACATCGACGTGCTTGGAAACATCGGCGATGCACACGAAACGCTCGGCGCAGGCCGCGACGACCTTCTCGCGCGTCAGCGCCGCGCCGCCGCCCTTGATCATGTTGAAGTGCGCATCGATCTCGTCGGCACCGTCGACATAAACCGGCACCGTGCCCACGTGGTTGAGCTCGAAAACATCGATGCCGTGGCCGCGCAGGCGCTCGGTGGTGGCGTCAGAGCTTGCCACTGCGCCTTGGAAGTCGTGCTTGAGCTCGGCCAGCAGGTCCACGAAGAAGTTGGCGGTGGAGCCGGTGCCCACACCGATGATGGTGTCGCGGCCGAGCAAGGGCTTGATATCCTCGATGGCGGCAGCAGCTACCGCGCGCTTGAGTTCGTCTTGGGTCATGGTGCGTCCGTATGGGCGTTCGTAACGAGTCGTGAAAACGTCCTGATGAAGACGTATCGGTAAATCCGTGCCCATTATAGAGCTTATGCGCGCCGTATAAGAGACATGACGGCACGCGTAGGACTGGACGCTGTGCCGCGCCCTCTGCTAACAATGGAGGTTTGCTACCGGTTGGCCAGCCCCTGGCACGCCGGTTTCACAATGAGACGCGCGAATTCGCAGGACACACCAGAATGCTAGAAGAGACCGTCAAGAAAATCCTCCAGGCACGTGTATACGAAGCCGCTCGGGAAACGCCGATATCGCCTGCTCCCTTCCTCTCCCGCCGTCTCAATAACACGATTCTGATCAAGCGCGAAGACCTGCAGCCGGTCTACTCCTTCAAGATTCGCGGCGCCTATAACAAGATGGCCCAGCTAAGCGAAGAGCAGAAGGCGAAGGGCGTGATCGCTGCCTCCGCTGGCAATCACGCGCAGGGCCTGGCCATGGCCGCCAAGCAGATGGGCGTCAAGGCGATCATTGTCATGCCGCGCATCACGCCGGAGATCAAGGTCCAGGCGGTACGCGCCCGAGGCGCCAAGGTGGTGCTCAAGGGCGATGCCTTCGGCGAGGCGCTGGCGCATGCGCGCGAGCTGATCGACGAGCATGGCTATACCTACATTCCGCCCTTCGACGACAACGATGTGATCGCCGGCCAGGGCACGGTAGGCATGGAAATCCTGCGTCAGCACAGCGGACCGCTGGATGCGATCTTCGTGCCCGTGGGCGGTGGCGGCCTGCTCGCCGGCGTGGTGGCTTACATCAAGTACCTGCGCCCAGAGATCAAGGTGTTCGGGGTCGAGGCGGAAGACTCGGCCTGCCTCAAGGCGGCCATGGAAGCCAACGAACGCGTCACCCTCGACCAGGTCGGCGTATTTGCCGAAGGCGTCGCCGTGGCACAAATTGGCGAGGCGCCGTTCGAGATCTTGCGTCACTGGATTGACGGTGTAGTCACCGTTACCACTGACGAGATATGCGCAGCGGTCAAGGATATCTTCGAGGACACGCGCGCCGTCGCCGAGACCTCCGGCGCGCTGTCGCTGGCCGGGCTCAAGAAGTACATCCAGCAAGAGCGCGTCGATGGCCAGACGCTGTTGTGCATCAACTCGGGCGCCAACACTAATTTTGACCGCCTGCAGCACATCGCCGAGCGCACTGAGCTTGGCGAACAGCGCGAGGCGATCCTGGCGGTGACGATTCCCGAGCGCCCCGGCAGCTTCAAGAAGTTCTGCAAGACCATCGGCAAGCGCATGGTCACCGAGTTCAACTACCGCTACGCCGATCCCGAGCAGGCGCATATCTTCGTCGGCGTGCAGGTCAAACCGGGCGGCGACGATCGCCAGGCGGTCATCGACAAGCTACGCGAGGCCGACTATCCGGTGGAAGACCTCACCGACAATGAGCTGGCCAAGCTGCATATTCGCCATCTCGGTGGTGGGCGCCCCAAGGAACACTTCAGCGAAGAAGTCTATCGCTTCGAGTTTCCCGAGCGCCCTGGCGCGCTGATGAACTTCCTGACGCATCTGCCCGCCGACTGGAACATCTCGTTGTTCCACTATCGCAATCACGGGGCGGCGTATGGCCGGGTCCTGGTAGGCATGCAGATCCCCAATGGCGCCCGCGCGCATGTCGAGGAACACTTCGAGCGCATCGGCTACCGTTACTGGAAGGAAACCGACAATCCCGCCTATCGCCTGTTCATGGCGTGAACAGCTCGGCGTCATGCCATGGCACCTTCATAGCTTTCGATTATGAGAATCTATATTCACATAGATTCTCATGTCAGTCGTATGTCGAATATCAAATAAGAACATCGTTCGTTAACCAAACGTTTCATTCTTGTGTCCGAGGCTAGTTGTCAACCCATACGGCTGGCCCTATAGTCGTAAGCGTTATTTGGGGTGCTATAAGAAACAGTCCTTTACGGAGCAGGAAATGAAACGCAAGCCTGATTTGGTCATGGCTTTAGTAATGTTGTTTGGCTTGGGTGTCGTGGCGACGGGTTACGCACAGACATTGATGGGCACTTGATGAGCGCCCCGGTATCTGGGCGTACTCGCCGGTCGTCATGAACGCCCGAGTGTTTGCATGGCCCGCCGAGCGGCCGACGATGGTTTCCCATCGTCGGCCGCTTGCGTTACGGACGTACGGTGCGGGCGTCGCTGACGATGGCATCGAGAGGCACGTCCCAATCCGCGACGGGCAACCGCTCGACGTGCTGACAGTCGTGGGCGAGCCCGATCAGGCGCGGATGCGGGCGGCGTAGGCGTCGAAAGGCAAAGGTGCGGTCGTAGAAGCCGCCGCCCATGCCCAATCGATTGCCCTGGACATCGAAACCGACCAGCGGCATGAGCACCAGATCCAGCGCCCAGGCCGGCAGGCGCCGTGCGCGATGCGCGCCATGGCGCGTGCTGGGTTCCGAGATGGCAAAGCGATTGGTGCGCATGGGGGTCTTTGCGTGGTAATGCACGAACCACAGGCGGTTATCGGACAGCGGGCGCAGCACCGGGAGATATACCCGGACGCCGCGGCGTCGGAACCACGCGATCAGCGGTGTCGGGTCGATCTCGCCGTCGTTGGGCAGATAGAGCGCGACGCGGCGCGCGCGCTTGACCTCTGGCAATCGGCGCAATCGGCGGCATAGCGCATAGGCGGCCTGGCGGCGCTGGGATGCGGAAAGCCGGCGGCGTCGCTGGCGCAATTCGCGGCGTAGGCTGCGTCGGTCGGATAGCTCGAGAGGGGGGTCGTGCGTCATGTTCGGTGAGGTTCCCCAAAGTGCCGCTGTCGTTCTGGCCCTGAACCTAAAGGTTCAAGGTGGGTGGCCGCAGACGAGTCATCAGGCTTTCCGTCGCACGGACATGCACACAGACCCGTCTAGCAATTGGCCCCCTAGTAATGCGCATAGGCTCGAGGGACTATAACGACTGGCGAACACCTCAGGGAACGCCTCTATCCTAGCAGAGACCGGGGCGCGGCCAAAGCGCCCGGCGCTTTTCGTATAGAGTCTTGTCCCGTATAGAGCCTTTTCGTCACGAACCTAAGCGCGTGTCGGACAACGCCTGAACATCAGCCCGAGGGTTTGCTGTCATCCGGGGATGGCGTATCGGCCAGGGCCTGTTCCAGACGCTCGCTAAGGCGCGTCAGGCTGGACTCGCTCTCGCGCTGGGTGTCGAGCGCTTCGAGAAGTTCATGGGTGATGTTCAGCGCTGCCATGATGGCGATCTTCTCGGCGCCTTGCACCTTGCCCTGGGAATGGATGCCGTTCATGGCGCGATCCAGATAGCGCGCCGCACGCTTGAGATCGTCTTCCTGATCGGGCGGGCAAGCGATCACGTAGGGGCGTCCCAGCAACGTGATCTCGGTCGTCTGCCGCGAGGCGTCGTTCATGGATCGCTCCAGAGCGGGCCAAGGTCGGGCCCGATGCGGTAAGATGGAACCAAGTTTCCGCGTCATGCGCGGTGGAGGGAACGGTCTCGACGACATTGGCATCCTGCCGTCGCGAGCCTACGTTCGCCGCCATGTAAGCCATTGATCACTATAAAGAGCCGCCCGGTCGCGGTCAACGCGGCCCGGCGGCCTGCAGCACAGGACCGTATCATGTCCCTCATCGACGAACAGCTCGATTTTTCTCGTGTCGCCGACACCTTTCTCGCCCACGGTAGCATGCAGTCACCGGCGTTTCTCGACGGTCGCCTATGCGCACGCCTGGCACTGGCCGACATCACTGCCGATACCTGGCTCGAAGAAGTCTGCGCGACCCTGGGTGTCGAGCAGCCCCATAGCCGCGAAGACGGTGAAGTCCTTCTCGCCTGGCGGCGCCAGGCGCTGGACGCCTTGGCCGCGCCGGAGCTCAACTTCGAACCGCTGCTGCCCGATGATTTGTTCTCCCTCGCCGAGCGCGCGCACGGCCTCCAGGAATGGACCCAGGGCTTCCTGGAAGCCATCGTCGAGGCCGGCGGTCAGAGTGATGACTGGTCGGCAGCCCTGCGTGAAGTGCTCGAAGACCTTGGCTCGCTCGTCAACCTGGAGATCGAACTCGAAGACAACGCCGAGAACGAGAACGACCTCTTCGCCTTGACCGAGCATGCGCGTATGGCCGCCATGTTGCTCTACACCGAGCAGCACCCCGGCCAGCCCCAGGTCGAACGCGTCGAGAATTCCGAAGGTGACGACGCCATCACGCCGCCGTCGCAGACCCACTGACGAACCTCTTGGGCCGGGCGTGCTCCGGCCCTCTCCCACCTTCCTCCTGCCATCCGAGGAGCGCCCATGCCTCGCACTGTCCTGCCGCGTCCGGCGGCGATTGCTTCCGCTGAATACCGTACCCGCCGCCAGTCGTTGATGGCGGCCTTGCCCGCGCACAGCGCCGTATTGATCTCTGCGGCCTCACTGGTCACGCGCAACCGCGACAGTGAATACGCCTTTCGCCAGGATAGCGACTTCCACTACCTGAGCGGCTTCCCCGAACCCGACGCACTGCTGGTGCTGCTGCCCGGCCGTGATGCCGGCGAAAGCGTGCTGTTCTGCCAGGAGAAAGACGCTTTCAAGGAAGCCTGGACCGGAATACGCATTGGCGCCGAGGTCGCCGTGACGGAATACGGCGTCGATGAGGCTTACGAGAACGATGACCGCGATGCTCTGCTTCCCGAGCTTCTCGAGGGCCGTGAAACGCTGTATCTGCCCCTCGACGACGGCGAGATGCTGGCCCTGGCCGAGTCGCTGCGCACCGAACTGGCGCCCCAGGCCCGGCGTGGTGAACGCACACCCAGTGCCTTCGCCGATGTTGCGCCGCTGATCCACGAACGGCGCCTGATCAAGAGCGAGGCGGAACTGGGCCTGATGCGTCACGCCGCGCGCATCTCGGCGCAGGCACACCGCCGGGCGATGCAAAACGTGTCTCCGGGCCTGCTTGAGTATCAGCTACAAGCAGAGCTCGAGCACGAATTCTTCTGGCACGGCGCCCGTGCCCCGGCTTATGCCACGATTGTCGGGGGCGGCGCAAACGCCTGTGTGCTGCACTATATCGAGAACACGGCGATGCTTCGCGATGGTGACCTGGTGTTGATCGACGCCGGCGGCGAGTTCGATCTCTATGCCGGCGACATCACGCGCACCTTCCCGGTCAACGGCCGCTTCACGCCCGCGCAGCGTGAGCTTTACGAGGTCGTCCTCGAAGCGCAGCGCCGCGCGGTGGCCGCCGTCGCGCCAGACGCCACCCTGAGCGCGATACACGATGGCGTCGTGCGCGATCTGACTGCCGGCCTCATTCGTCTGGGCCTGCTTGAAGGCCCGCTCGAGGCGCGAATCGCCGATGACGGCTACCGGCGCTTCTTCCTGCACGCGACCTCGCACTGGCTGGGGCTCGACGTGCATGACGTCGGCACCTATCGGGTGGACGGCGAACCGCGTGCGCTGGCGCCGGGCATGGTGCTGACCGTCGAGCCAGGGCTCTATATTCCCGACGCTGAAGATATTCCCGAGGCGTATCGCGGCATGGGTATTCGTATCGAGGACGATGTCGTGGTGACCGCCACGGGGCACGAAGTGTTGACGACGGACGTTCCCAAGGAAGTGGCGGAAATCGAGGCGCTTATGCGTGAAAGTTGATCATTTCTTGATCGCCTGGATTATGTTTACGTAATTACGTTATGGATACGTAAAGATCCATAACGGCTGTCACCACGACTGCCGTCGATGTCCTTAACGTGGTACAAAACAGCGTGTCTCGCCATCGCGGATGGCAAGACCTTCGAAGTCGACAGGGAGAGTGTCCGATGCCGTCAAACCGGGTCGATATCGCCATCGTGGGAGGCGGACTGGTCGGCGCCAGCCTGGCATGTGCCCTGGCGCCACTGATCGAGCGCCACGGGCTGCGCGTGGCGGTGATCGAGGCCGCGCCGTTGAACGCGACGCAGCCGACGACCTTCCAGCCCAGTTTCGATGCCCGCGCCAGTGCCATTGCACAAGGCTCGCGCCGGCATTTCGAACGGCTCGGGGTGTGGAAGTCGATGGCCGAGCGCGCCACACCGATTCGCCAGATCCACGTCAGCGAACGCGGGCGTTTCGGGGCGACGCGGCTGACGGCCGATGAGTTCCATCTCGATGCCCTGGGGTATGTGATTCCCAACGCCTGGATGGGGCGCGTGCTGCACGCTGGCCTCGAATCGTTACCGCTGACTTGGCACTGCCCGGCGCGGGTCGAGGATATCGTGCCCATCGCCGATGGCCACCGCCTGACCCTCAGCGACGGGGCCTGTCTCGAAGCCGGTTTGACGGTGCTCGCCGATGGTGGCCGCTCGGGGCTCAAGGAGCGCCTGGGTATCGCCAGCCAGGCGCAGTCCTATGAACAGCACGCCTTGATCGCCAACGTCGAGATCGGTCGCGACCACGCCGGCGTGGCCTTTGAGCGCTTCTCGACCTTGGGCCCGATGGCGTTGCTGCCCCTGGCCGGGCGCCGCATGGCGCTGGTCTGGACCCACGCCAAGGCGCCACGCGAGGAAACGCTGGGATGGAGCGACGCCGAATGCCTGCGGCGGCTGCAAGAGGCCTTCGGCGACCGCCTGGGGCGCTTTAGGCGCATCGGGCAGCGTGACGCCTATCCGCTGTCGCTGGTCACCGCCAACGAGCCGGTGCGCCCGCATCTGGCGATCATGGGCAACGCCGCCCACTCGTTGCACCCGGTCGCCGGGCAGGGTTTCAATCTCGCCTTGCGCGGCGTCATGGATCTGGTCACGTCGCTGGAGGCCGGGCTGGCGCGTGGCCAGGCCATCGGCGGCGCGAGTCTGCTGGGCGATTTCGAGGCCCGCCGCGCCGCCGACCGGCGTAACGTCATCCGCTTCAGCGATGGCCTGATTCGCCTGTTCGGCATCGAGCATGCCGCGTTTTCCCACCTGCGCGCCGCAGGCCTGGTGGGATTCAATATCGTGAGTCCGCTGCGACGCACCCTGGCGCGCCGCGCCATGGGGCTGGAGCGATGAAGGCCGACGAGGAAACCAGCATGGATGAGACAACACACGATGACGTGATCGTCGTCGGCGGCGGCATGGTCGGCAGCGCCCTGGCGGCGCTGCTCGGCGAGGCCGATATCTCGGTGACGGTGCTCGACGCCCGCCCTGCGCCGCTGACGCGTGAAAACGTCGGCAATGGCCTGCCTGCGCCACGGGTCAGCGCCCTGACGCCGGTATCGCAACGCCTGTTGACGCATCTCGGCGCCTGGCCGTGGATCGCCGAGCGGCGCGTGTCGCCCTATCAAGGGATGCGCGTCTGGGATGGGGAAGGTAGCGGCGAGATCGCCTTCGCGGCGGCGGATATCGGCCTGCGCGAGCTTGGTCATATCGTCGAGAACGACGTCATCCTGGCTGCCCTGGAAGCACGCCTAGAGGCCTTGCCGAGCGTCACTCAGCGCTTCGGCGCGCGCGTGACGGACCTTACTCGCGAGGCAGACGCGCAGGAGGTCACCCTCGATGATGGCAGTCGCTGGACGGCGCCGCTGGTAGTCGCCGCCGACGGCGCACGCTCACCGCTTCGTCACCTGGCGGGCATCGACGTCAGCGAGCGCGACACCGGCCATGTGGCGTTGGTCACCACGCTACGCTGCGAGCATGGCCATGGCGGCGTGGCGCGCCAGGTTTTCCTGCCCGACGGGCCGCTGGCCTTTCTGCCGTTGCGCGTCGATGAAGACGACCGGCACTGCTCGATCGTCTGGTCGACCCGCCCCGAGCATGCCGAGCGGTTGCTGGCGTTATCGCCGGAGGCGTTCGCCCAAGCCTTAGGTGACGCCATGGAAGGTCGGCTGGGCAAGATCGAAGTGCTCGACGAGGTACACCATTTCCCGCTGACCCAGCGCCATGCCCGCGAGTACACCGCGCCGGGCCTGGCCCTGATCGGCGACGCCGCGCACAGCATCCACCCGCTCGCCGGCCAAGGCGTCAATCTCGGCTTCCTGGATGCGGCGGTGCTGGCGGAAGAAATCATCCATGCCCGCCAACGTGGCGTGGCACTCGGCGACGCCCGCACGCTGGCGCGTTACGCTCGTCGTCGACGCGGCGACAACGCTGCTATGCTGGCGCTGATGGACGGCTTCCGCCTGTTGTTCGGTGCCAAGCACCCCGCATTACGGTTGATACGTAATGTCGGTCTCTCCAGCACCGACAAACTCATGCCACTCAAGCGCATCATGATCCGCCAAGCTGCCGGCGAACGCGGCGAACTGCCCGCCGTGTGCCGTTAAGGCTGTGCTGCACGTATTGATACCCGGCACGTTACGGGTTACGCTTGGTGAATGATACGAAGCTTCAAACACAAGGGCCTGGCCAAGTTCTTCAAATCTGGTAATACCGCAGGGATTCAGGCTGCTCATGCAAAGAGGCTTCGGCTGATTCTTGGTAGATTGAGCGCCGCTTCTGATGCCAAGGACATGGACTTGCCCGGTCTTCGACTACATGAACTCACGGGCTCACGTAAAGGCATTTGGTCGGTTACGGTAAGCGGTAACTGGCGCGTGACGTTCCGGTTCGAAGACGGTGATGCCGAGATCGTGAACTATGAAGATTACCACTGAGGTACCGCCCGATGTTGATGCACAACCCGCCTCATCCAGGTGAAGTCATAAGAGAGCTATGCCTTGAGCCCCTTGGCCTGTCTGTCACTGCCGCTGCTGAAGCGCTAGGGGTAAGTCGTAAGAGCTTGAGCGCGGTACTGAACGGCAAGGCCGGCATCAGTCCCGAAATGGCGATCCGTCTCTCCATCGCGTTTGAAACATCGGCGGAAAGCTGGCTCAACCAGCAGTCTCAGTATGAGCTATGGCATGCCGAGCAGCACCGCAAGGACCTGCGGGTCAAGAAGCTTGTGGCAGCATAGGAATGGCACATAGCCAGGCTTGCTGGCGAGCGCGACGCACTGCTTATCATGAGGCGTTCGTTTTGACGTACGTTCGAGATAGCGTACACTCTAGTTAGCCAAGTAAGGAGGTGTGCCATGACCGGAATTACTGCAACAGAAGCGCGCAGCAATCTATATCGGTTAATTGATGAAACCGCCGAGTCTCATCAGCCGATTGTCATCATGGGGAAACGGAACAAGGCCGTGTTGATCTCTGAGGAGGACTGGGCTGCTGTTCAGGAAACGCTTTACCTGCTTTCTGTGCCGGGTATGCGTGACTCGATTCGCGAGGGGATGGCTGCCCCTGTCGATGAGTGTGATGAGGAGTTGGACTGGTGACATGGAAGCTGGTTTACACCAAGCAAGCCCAGAAAGATGCAAAAAAATTATCCTCAAGTGGCCTGAAACCAAAAGCACAAGAGTTGCTGACGCTGATCTCAGCAGACCCATATCGAAAGCCTCCTCCATTTGAAAAGCTCGTCGGTGATCTTGCAGGGGCTTATTCACGCAGAATCAATATCCAGCACCGCCTTGTTTACCAAGTGCTTGATGATGAGAAAGTGGTGAAAATTCTTAGGCTCTGGAGCCATTACGAATAGTGCTCCGTTTCTTTTGCAGCAGCACCGCAAGGACCTGCGGGTCAAGAAGCTTGTGGCAGCGTGACACCACACCTAACCTTCCTGGTATCTCCAAAGAACATGTGTCATTCGCGAAGGTACTTCCTTCGCTCATGAACCGTGCGTGTAGACAACGGATCAGATACCCATGGAGGTAAGTTCATGACGAAACGCAATCTTCAGGGCGTGACGCTTGAGTGCGTGCAAGGTGATATCGCGCGCCAGCCGGATATGGACGCCATCGTGAACGCGGCGAATGCGGAGTTGCGTATCGGCGGCGGCGTGGCGGGTGCGATTCACCGTGGCGCCGGGCCGGAACTGGAGCGGGAATGCCAGCCGCTGGCGCCCATTCAGCCGGGGCAAGCGGTGATCACCGGCGCTCATGACTTGCCTAACCGCTCGGTGGTGCATTGCCTGGGGCCGGTGTACGGCGTCGAAGAACCCGCCGAGCCGCTGCTGGCCGCTTGTTATCGCAATGCGCTCGAACTGGCCGAGCAAAACGGGCTGGCCTCCATCGCCTTCCCGGCGATCTCGACCGGGGCCTTCGGGTATCCGCTGGAGCCAGCGGCGCAAGTGGCATTCAAGACGGTGCTCGAGATGCTGCCCCAGCTATCCTCGGTCAAGCATATCCGCTTCGTGCTGTTCCAGGAGGCGGACGTCCAGGTCCATGAAGAGGTTCTCGAGCGCTTGCTCGATTAAGACGATGTCACTGCGGGGCGCCGGATGGTCTAGCCTTCGGCGCCCCTGCCTTTCTCTCCTCCCCCGCCTTTCCTTCCCAGGACGCCTCCTGTTCATTCCGTTCCATCCCTGTGCAGCGCTTACCCGATATCTAGCATCCGAAGGTCATGCTGCTCAGCAGTCCCCAGGTATGGACTAAAAGGATTTGTAGCATTTTCTTGTACGGATATTTATTTATTGTACAAGTATTGTATGCTTGCGTCTTGTCGCTGGGCGCAAGGTCGTCTTCGGTGCATGTGATTTCTCCGATTCGCCAGATAGGAATAACATCGTGAAAACCATATTTTCATGGCTCCAGGGAACGTCGATTCGTGCCCGAATGACGGCCGGCTTTGCCAGTGTTCTCTTGCTGATGGTCATCCTGACTGCCGAAGGGATACGTGAGGTCAACTTGATCGACCACAGCATGAAGGTCATCAACGACGTCAATAGCGTCAAACAACAGTACGCGGTCGATTTTCGTGGCAGCGTCCACGACCGCGCCATCGCCGTGCGCGATGCGGTACTGGTCGACGACGAGGCCGGCCTCGAGCCGATCCTGGCGGATATCCAGCGCCTCGAAGGCGACTACCGCGAGGCGGCCGCCGGCATGCAGGACATCTTCTCGCGCGGCAATATCACCACCGATGAGCGTAATGAATTGGCCGCTATCCAGGAGATCAAGGCCACGACCATGCCGTTGATCGATGAAGTGATCGAGCGTCGCCAGGCAGGCGATATCGACGGCGCCAAGCAACTGTTGCTCGAGGAAGCGGCGCCAGCCTTCCGTACCTGGCTGAACGACATCAATGCTTTCATCACGCTGCAGGAGCGGCTCAACGCAACCGAAACCGGCTTTGCTCGCAACATCGCCGAGAATTTCCAAATCACTATGCTGTTGCTGTGCTTAGGCGCTCTGGTGATCGGTGGGCTGGTGGCGACGGTGCTGACCCGGTTGCTGTTGCGCGAGTTAGGCGCTGAGCCTTATGAGGTCAAGGCCTTCGCCGAAGCGGTGGGCAATGGCGACCTGACACGTCAGGTATCGTTAAAGCCACAATATCGAAACAGCATCATGGCCGCCCAGGTGGCGATGGCGGAAAAGCTGAAAACAACAGTGTTGGAAGTGCGTGGTTCGGCGGAATCGGTGGCGACCAATAGCGAGCAGATCGCCGAGGGAAATAACGAACTGTCATCCCGCACCGAGCAGCAAGCGAGCTCCCTGGCCGAGACCGCCTCCGCCATGGAAGAGCTGGGCAGCACCGTTCAACAAAACGCCGACAATGCCGTTGAAGCACGCAAACAGGCCGCTAACGCCTCGCAAATCGCCGAAGAGGGTGGCGAGGTCGTCACGCAGGTGGTGCAGACCATGCACGACATCGATGGCAGCTCCAGAGAAGTAGCCGAGATCATTTCGATGATCGACGGCATCGCCTTCCAGACCAATATCCTGGCGCTCAACGCCTCCGTCGAGGCGGCGCGTGCCGGTGAACACGGCCGAGGCTTTGCCGTGGTCGCGCAGGAAGTGCGTGAGCTGGCCAGCCGCTCCGCATCATCGGCCAAGGAGATCAACGCCTTGATCACCGCCAATCGCAAGCGTGTCGAGCAGGGGACGGAACTGGCCACCCAAGCCGGTAAGACCACCGAAGACATGGTGGCCTCCGTCAAGCGCGTGACCGAACTGATGGAAGAAATCAGTAACGCGACCGCTGAACAGCGCGATGGAGTTCAGCAGGCCGGTGAAGCCGTTACCCAGATGGATCAGGTCACGCAGCAGAACGCGACCTTGGTCGAGCAAAGCGCCAGCGCTTCCAACAATCTCAAGGAGCGCGCGCACAAGCTGATGGAGCTGATGTCGGCCTTCCAGCTTGGCGAGGTCGCGTCACAGGCCACGCGCCAAGGGGGTAACCGGCCCCAGATGAGCTCGCACAACGCAGGCCAGCAGCGGGCGCAGACATCCTCGCTGCGTCTGCCGAGCACTCGCAGCACGGCGCGTCATACGACAGAGGAAGAGTGGGAAGCGTTCTAAGCGCTGTTTGAAAAATCGACGGCCGTTCGCGTGTAACGACATGCCACAACGACCGCCACTGGCGGTCGTTGTGCTTCGCGGGTCCGCTCGCCTCGATATTACACCACTCGACTCTTTTCCCACCCAAGACACACCCGCTTGAAACCCGGATAATGGCGAGCAATTCGCCTATGGGCGCACCCCGACACCAACCCGGTTTTTGTACATGGAAATCAAGGTCAACTTTCTCGAAAATCTGCGGCTGGCGGCTAAGTTCGACGATTTCACCGTCGAGACCGATCAGCCCATTCGCTACAAGGGCGACGGCTCGGCGCCGAGTCCGTTCGACTACTTCCTGGCCTCGTCGGCGTTGTGTGCGGCGTATTTCGTGCGCTTGTACTGCAACGCGCGGGACATCCCCACCGAGAACATCCGGCTATCGCAGAACAACATCGTCGACCCGGAGAACCGCTACAACCAGATCTTCAAGATCCAGGTGGAGCTGCCGGAGGATCTTTCCGAGAAAGACCGCACCGGCATCCTGCGGGCGGCGGAGCGGTGCAGCGTCAAGCGCGTGATCCAGAACGCCCCCGAATTTCAGATCGAGACGGTCGAGAACATCGACGAGGACGCCCAGGCGCTGTTGATGGGCACGAGCGCCAAGGACGGCGGCGCAGGCGGCGAAACCTGGATCGAGGGCAAGGACCTGCCGCTGGAGCGTACCATCGCCAACATGACCCAGATCCTCGAGGATCTGGGCATGAAGATCGAGATCGCCTCGTGGCGCAACATCGTGCCCAATGTCTGGTCGCTGCATCTGCGTGACGCGGCCTCGCCGATGTGCTTCACCAACGGCAAGGGCGCGACCAAGGAAGCGGCACTCTGCTCGGCGCTGGGCGAGTTCATCGAGCGCCTCTCCTGCAACTTCTTCTACAACGACCAGTTCTTCGGCGAGGAGATCGCCGATAGCGCCTTCGTCCACTACCCCAGCGAGCGCTGGTTTCCGTTGGAAGACGACGACGCCCTGCCCGCGGGCATCCTCGACGACCATTGCCGGGCGATCTTCGACCCGGACGGCGAGCTGCGTGGCTCGCACCTGATCGACACCAACTCCGGGCGCACGGATCGCGGCATCGTCTCGCTACCGTTCGTGCGGCACTCGGACGGCGCGACGGTATATTTCCCCTCGAACCTGATCGAGAACCTCTACCTCAGCAACGGCATGAGCGCCGGCAACACGCTCGCCGAGGCCGAGGTGCAGTGCCTCTCCGAGATCTTCGAGCGTGCGGTGAAGAAGGAAATCATCGAGCAGGAAATCGTCCTGCCCGATGTGCCGGACGAGGTGCTGGCTAAGTACCCCGGCATTCAGGAAGGCATCGCCGCGCTGGAAGCCCAGGGCTTCCCGGTGTTGGTCAAGGACGCCTCGCTCGGCGGCCGCTACCCGGTGATGTGCGTGACCCTGATGAACCCGCGCACCGGCGGCGTGTTCGCCTCCTTCGGCGCGCACCCGAGCTTCCAGGTCGCGCTGGAGCGCAGTCTCACCGAGCTTCTCCAGGGGCGCAGCTTCGAGGGCCTGAACGACCTACCGCAGCCGACCTTCAGCTCGCTGGCGGTCTCCGAGCCCAACAACTTCGTCGAGCACTTCATCGACTCCTCCGGCGTGATCTCCTGGCGCTTCTTCAGCGAGCGCACGGATATCGACTTCCACGAATGGGACTTCGCCGGCACCACCGCGGAAGAGGCCGAGCGTCTTTATGGGTTGCTCGCCGATCAGGGCCTGGAAGCCTACGTGATGGAGCACGAGGACCTGGGCGCGCCGGTATGCCGCATCCTGGTACCGGGCTATTCCGAGGTGTATCCGGTCGAGGACCTGGTGTGGGACAACACCAACATGGCGCTGGAATTCCGTGCTGACATCCTCAATCTGCATTCGCTCGAGGATGAGCGCCTGGCCGACCTGCTCGAGCGTCTGGAGGAAAGCCAGCTCGACGACCATATCAAGGTCGGCACGCTGATCGGCATCGAGTTCGACGACAACACCGTGTGGAGCGAGCTGGCCATCCTCGAGCTCAAGCTTCTGATCGAGCTCGCACTGGGCGAGTACGACGCCGCGCTGGAGCACGTCCAGATGTTCCTGCAGTTCAACGACAACACCGTGCAGCGCGGCCTGTTCCACCAGGCCATGCAAGCGGTGCTGGAGATCGTCCTGGACGACGACCTCGACTTCGACGACTACCACCGCAACCTCACGCGGATGTTCGGCGAAGAGACCATGCGCCAAGTGATCGGCGCGGTGAATGACGAGGTACGCTTCCCCGGGCTGACGCCCACCAGCATGGGGCTGGAAGGCATCGACCGCCACCAGCGCCTGATCGAAAGCTACAAGAAATTGCACGCCGCGCGCGCCGCCAAAGCCGGCATCGCCACCGCGTAAATCGCGCCTCCCCACCCTCTCCGTCACCGCCACCTACGGCGCCCCGACGGAGAGGGCATTCAGCCCCGTCTAATGCGTTAATACCAGAACCCCCACCTCTACGACCAACCGCCGCTTTGCATCCATCACCACACTTGAATACTCTGAATCACTAAAGCTGCTTAGACGGCCAGACTGAAGAATGACAACGACACAACGCAGGGACTACCTCATGGATGGCAAGGTCGCATCACTGCTTGCAGGTAGGTGGCGGTAGCGTGCCTGAAATTCATGACCTGCCGTTATTTCTCATTCCGAATATTGGCCCCGGTAAAACGCGCAAGCACGCAAATTCTGCATAGATTGCCGGATTATACTGAACTTTATTTAAAATCAATCACTTGGGTGCGAAGTAACGGGCTAGAGAAGATTTATTGAACGCGCCCGCGCGTTCAAGTGGAAAAATGAGCGTGCTATTTAATACGCTTTAGCACTCATAAATCAGGTGATTGAAAATTAAGGGAGTAGGAATAGTGTCTGAATATGTGACTGAATGCACGAAAAGAGCTTTAAAGTCAGCGGATGAGTTGAAAGCCAAAGGTAAGGATCCTGATCTTTTGGAGATTAGCTCTGATGTATGGACTCTTATCAATATGGGAGGCATTAATATGTTCTCAGGGGAACAAGTATTTGCAGGTTTCAAAGTTGTTGTGCGAAGTGATTTAGAAAATCATATCGAAGCAATTGAAAGCTCTGAGTAACTAAGATGCTAACAAGGCCAAGCAGCATCGCCCGTACGAGGCTGGACCTCGCTACGCTCGGCCGCTGTTGGCAGCGTTGAGGCTGTAGAAAAACCCCACTGACGGCGACGTTTTGATAGGATCGGGTAAACAGATGAGGAGTGGTCGGCATGCCCCGCTTCAAGCCCTATAACCACAATCAGAGCGCCATGGTGGTGATCAACTACCAAGATCAGCTTCAGCCCGGCACTTTTGAGCACGCGGTACACTACCTGATCGAGCACAAGCTGGACCTGTCGATTTTCCATCCCAAGTACCGCAACGACGCGACTGGTCGGCTGGCTTATGATCCGGCCATTCTTTTGAAGATCATCCTGTTTGCCTACTCCAAAGGCATCACTTCCAGCCGTGAGATGCAGTGGTGCTGCGAGACCAATATCATTTTCAAAGCTTTGTCTTGCGATACCGTGCCCCACTTCACCACGCTGGCGAGCTTTGTCAGCGGCCATGCCGAAGAAATCGAAGCGCTGTTCGAGCAAGTCCTGCTGGCATGTCATAAAGAGGGATTGCTGGGTAACGAACTCTTTGCCATTGACGGATGCAAGATGCCCTCAGACGCCTCAAAAGAGTGGTCGGGCACTTTCAAAGAATTGAGCGAGAAGCGGGAAAAGCTACGCCGTCTCATTCGCCATCACTTGGTAGAGCACCACGCTCGGGATGAAGCCGAGACGGAAGCCGACCTGGATCGGGATATCCGCCGCGCCAAGACGATTCTCTCGCTAGATGCTGCCATGAACAAAGTGGATCGCTTCCTAAAGATGCACAGCCCAAGGATGGGCCAAGGGAAGCAGCGCAAGGAAGTAAAGAGCAACGTCACCGATAACGAAAGCGCCAAGATGACCACCAGCAAAGGGACGATCCAGGGCTATAACGGCGTCGCCACGGTGGATAAGAAACACCAGATCATCATTGACGCTCAGGCCTTTGGCGAAGGCCAAGAGCATCACACTTTGCAGCCGGTGTTGGAGGCCGTCGATGCTCGCTTCAAGACGCTGGGCATCGCGGACAACATCTACCAGCAAGGCACCGTTGTGACCGCGGATACCGGCTTCGCCAACGAAGCCAATATGAAGTACCTGCACGAACACCAGATCAATGGTTACGTACCCGACAACCAGTTCCGTAGCCGGGATCCGAAGTTCACCGATCAGAAAAATAAATACGGCAAGCGCCACCAAAACTTACCCGATAAAGGCAGGAGAGAGACGATGCCGGCCAGCGCGTTCCAGTTCGATCCCGTGGCGCTAACCTGTCTCTGTCCAGCGGGCGAGAGCCTGACCTATCGAGGTCAACGGGAAGCCGAGAATGGCAAGGTCCGGGTGCACTTCGAAGGGCGTTTACTGCAGTGTCGACATTGCCCAAAGAAATACCGATGCATGCAGAATCCGAGCGCGGCCGACCATCGCAACGGTGCCGGCCGACAGGTATCCTTTATTATCGAAAACAAACGCCTGCCCAATTACACCGACTGGATGAAACACCGCGTAGACAGTCCTCAGGGCAAGGCAATCTACAGCCATCGCATGTCGGTCGTGGAACCCGTATTCGGCAACATTGGCACGACGAAAAGGCTGAGCCGCTTCAGCCTGCGGGGCAAGAAGAAGGTGCAAGGTCAGTGGCAGCTCTACTGCCTGGTGCATAACATTGAGAAGTTAGCGAATTACGGCCAATTGGCCACGTAAGGAAGGCCTTTGGGCCGACAACGTCGCTGTATGAGCCCCAAGTACCGCTTTTAACGGGTCTCTTCAATGGGTGACCAGCGAGGGCTAGATGATCGGCCAGATTAATGGCTGAGACAATAAATTAAGGCAGCAGGCGGTAGAAGCGGCCCGAAATTAGGTTTTTCTACAGCCTCGTTATGTTCGAAAAGGAATAGCATGAACTCTGATTTCCATATTGGCATTTCCTACCAAGAGGATTTGCCCAGCGAGCTCATTGAAGAATATATAAGTAGCATTTCTGAGCCTGAACTGAAAATCAGAGCAGATTCCAGAGAAATAGGTTTTTATGCATCAATTGAGTGGGCACTTCCAACAATAGTAATTGTATATCTATCTAAACCCTATTTTGAAGCCTTTTTGCAAGAGGCAGGGAAAGATCACTATCAATTGCTGAAAAAAGGAACTCTAAAATTATTTAACCGCCTGTATGGTAGTAAGCCTGAGAAAAGAGATAAAAAGCGATCCCAACTTTTCTCAGCTATGGTGCAACTAAAAGATGACAGATCATTGAAATTTGTATTTCCTGAAGGGGTTGGCATCGAGCAATATGAAAAATCTCTGGAATTAATGCATGAGTTGCTTTTAAAGCATTACGTAGATTATCCTAATGACCAAATTACCGAAATGGCTAGTCAATTAAGTGCACCTAGTCGATCATTGTACATTGAGTACAAAGCTGAAAAGGAAGGTTGGGTGTTAATAGATCCTCTCGTCGAGGCTCAAAAGGCGCGAAAAGCACAAAATGAACATAACAAGTAGCTCCACCGGGAAAAATACTCGCTGCGCTCGCATTTTTCCGGTGAGCTATGCGTTATGAACCACCAAGCACAAGGAGATTATGATGAAAGTTTCAGCACTCACTCTGTTAATTCTCCATATTAATAGCCTTATTGATTCTGGGAAGTACTCTGACATATCAATTGATGACATCCATCAAGCTATAGAAGGAAGGCGGATGTTACGCTTTCTAAAAGAGCGTGCTGGAGCTGATATAGACTTGAGCGTTCACTTGGAAAGTAACGCATATGGCGACTTTGAATCCTACTATGAGAGCCAGCTAGAATATATATACGGTGGCTACGCAGGTCAAGAGCGTAGGAAATGGGGTGTAGAAAATTCTGGCCTTTGCTTGTTGTTAGCTTGGACGAATGAAATTATTCAACAAGGCCAAGGCCTAGAGTGGTAGAACAGGAATTCATAACAAACGGCTGTTGTCGCCCCTGGACTTCCCCCACTCTAGTGGATACTTTTGACCTATGATGAGTGCATAGGAGGGAGCGCCATGAGCAACCAACGTTATACCCCGGAATTCAAGATGAAGGTGGTGCGTGGAAATTTAAGGTTCATCTAGGTGTTCAAGCGGCCGCGGAAGCGCTGGATATTCACCTATTAATGCTGTCACGCTTTCGAAAAGAATACATAGAGGGAAAATGATGCCCTAAAAAGAGCGAGGTAGAGTAGCTATGGAGGAGTATCGTTTCCGCGAAGCGCGATCAGATGATCTTGCATCACTAGTCGAAATGCCTTGCTGATGATGAACTTGGGAAAACCCGTGAGTCGCCGGGGATGCCGTTGAAAGTCGGCTACACCAGAGCATTCGAAGCTATACAAAATGATCCAAATAACGAGCTTGTGGTTTGTGAATCGGGTGGCCAGTTGCTTGGTATGTTCCAAATTACGTTTATCCCTTACCTGACTTATATCGGAAGCTGGCGAGCGTTGATCGAGGGCGTTCGTGTTGCGTCGTCTAATCGAGGAGATGGGATTGGTGCCAAGCTTTTAGAGTGGGCAATATAGCGAGCTAAGGAAAAAGGCTGCCTGACCGTCCAATTAACCAGTGACAAGAAAAGGCCAGATGCAATTCGTTTTTACGAGAAGCTTGGTTTTAAAACGTCGCATAAAGGGATGAAGTTTTGGTTGAAATGGAGAGTGTTTAATAGCTCATTAGAAGCGATCGCTAAAAGTGCTGCCGCGTTTCAACAAGAAACTTGGCTTCGGCGCTAGGCGAGCCATTTATTAAGGGGGATACAGAGGTGGCGAAAAAAGGTGAACACAACTATTCCGCTACCGTCGTCTGGACGGGTAATTCAGGCGAAGGTACAAAGAATTATCGTGCCTTCTCGCGCGACCATGAAATCAGTTGCGGTGAGAAACCAATAATAGCCGGGTCGGCGGATCCGGCATTTCTTGGAGACTCGTCCCGCTATAATCCGGAGGAGCTGTTGCTGAGCTCGCTCTCTGCATGCCACATGCTCTGGTATCTACATCTGTGCGCTGACGCCGGTATCACGGTGTCGAGTTACGAGGACAACGCCGAAGGTCGCATGATTGAGACTAAAAGTGGTGGCGGTTGTTTCGATGAAGTGATACTCAAACCCATCGTTAGCATCGGCGAAGAGGACGATAGCGAATTAGCTCAGTCCCTTCACAAGAAAGCGCATTCGCTCTGTTTTATTGCAAATTCGGTGAACTTTGAAGTCGCGTGTGAGCCCGAAATTCGTTGCGGTAATTGAAGGCCTGGTAGTTCGCTGCGCGTGTAAGGCGCGGCTTAGGTGGTGTGGTTCAAGCTGACAATATTGAAAATAAACCGGTGTTGGCTCCGCGCGTAAGCACGCGAATTTTCTGCTGGCATCTACAACTCACTGATTCGACCCATAATGGAATGGTTGCGATATGTTCGATTATACATTGATACATTGGCTGGCGTTTTTGTCAGCGGCGGTGCTTCTGAACCTTTCCCCTGGGCCGGATATCGCGTTCATTTTAGGCCAGACATTACGTAGCGGTCGTCGGAATGGGGTTGCTGCGATGCTCGGGGGGTGGTCGGGGACTGCGTTGCATGTAGTGATGGCGGCGGCGGGTCTGTCGGCGATTCTGGCTACATCAGCCCTGGCGTTCTCGGTGGTCAAGTGGGTTGGGGCGGCCTATTTGATATGGCTCGGCGTCAAAATGCTCTTGTCGAAAGGCGACTCTTTTGTCTCCAGTGGTGGCAGCAATGATGTACGGGTGCAATCGGTCTATTGGCAAGGTGTGCTTGTTTCCGCCTTGAATCCCAAAGTGGCTATCTTCTTCCTCGCATTCTTGCCGCAATTTGTCGTGGAAGGTGCCGGGCCGGTGGGCGCCCAACTGTTCTTGCACGGCAGCTTGATTATCGTGGTCGCGGCGTTTATTGAGCCACCCTTGGTGATGATGGGAGCAAAGCTGGGCGCTTTCTTGAAGACAAGCCCGCGAGTGTGGATGTGGATGGATCGTGGTCTTGGCGCCTTGTTCGTTGCTTTAGGGGCGCGTCTAGCCGCCAGCACTAGGTGACATCAGGATGGCGGCATGCCCTTCCACTTGCTGCATTTCCATATGTACTGGATGCCAAAACTTTCGCTTTGAGAGGGGCCGGTTAGGGTAACGTGAATTCCCCCTCAACTCGCTCCTTGGGGCTGGTGTAGACGCTCAACGTTGTCACCGTGACGAGGAGCAGAACCGTCCCGACGATTTGGATGTTCATCAGGCTTTCACCGAGAACCACGACGCCGAAGAGCGAGGCGGTGATGGGTTCCATCATTGTCTACTGCGCCTTCGGCCCCATTCAAAGGGGGCTCATGCTACAAGCGCTATACTCCATAATCTGGAAATGAATACCATTATGAAAATTAGAAAGATATCTCAAGCTGATCTCATGGAAATTTCTCGCATTCAGCGCGAGTGCTATAGTGAGGATCTCCTTGAGTCTGTTGATTCATATTCTGCAAAATTGTCTGCTAATTCAGACTTCAGTTTCATCGCTATGCAGAACGAAATGGTTGTAGGGTACGTGGTGGCTTTGCCATGGATGTATGGTGAACTGCTTGACCTGGATGGTGTTGATTATTCTGTTCCGGTAGATGCAGATAGTCTTTGCATCCACGATATTGCGGTGAGCTGTAACGCACGCAATGGCGGTACTGCGAAATATTTGCTGAACGCAGTATTGGAGTCCGCAAAATCACGGGGGTATAGGCAGTTGTTCCTAGTGGCTGTGCAGGGGGCGTCATCTTATTGGAAGCGCCAAGGGTTCGAGGCTGTACAAGTGAGTGAGGAGTTAAAGAGCCGTCTTTCCGCCTACGGGGAGGATGCAGAATATATGACAAGAATCTATGAATAGGTATACTAAGCCATGCACTAGATGTCGAGCCCTCCGGCTTGCTCAGGCTTCACCATCGGTGATGGCCGAAGCTAGGGAGACTACATGAACCCCACGTTCCGGAAAGCGAGCGACAAATATTTTATCGAGCAACTGACTCGACGGAATATGGAGTCTTACTATAAAAAATTAGGGGTTAGCTGGGACAAAAAGCATTCGATAAAAACTGGTGCGAATTTGAAAGCTACGAAATAGCCATAAATGATTGCCCAGTTGGAGTGCTTCGGCTGAGTCATGATGATGCGGCCTACTATATTCGTGACCTCCAAGTTGAGCCTAGCTGGCAGCGTCAAGGGGTGGGGGCGCAGGCGATAGATCATACATTCAAGCTGGCCCAGAAAGCGGGATTTCAACTACTTAGGCTTCGTGTGTTTTGCGAGAATCCGGCAGTAAATTTATATAAACGGATGGGGTTCAGTATTTGCAAAACTTCAGATGATACTCACTATATGGAGCGGGAAATTTAGTTTTCCTGACCAGTGCATACAAGTGGCACCCTGTCGTCGTGTCCCTGCTGCAAGTGCTATGCAGTAAATCTGAGGGTAAAAAATGAGCTGTATTTTTTGCGAGATCGTGGCAGGTAACGTTCCATGCCACAAGATTTGGGAGGACGATGATCATTTGGCGTTTCTTTCTATTTATCCCAATACGCCTGGTTTCTCAGTGGTCATACCGAAGTGCCATTTTCCAAGCTATTTGTTCGCTCAAGATGATGAAGTTGTGGCAGCATTGGTGCTGGCTTCAAAGCGTGTAGCGCTGCTGCTCGATGAAAAATTGGATGGTGTTGCGCGTACTGGAATGATGTTCGAGGGCTACGGAGTGGATCATTTGCACGCAAAATTATTCCCTATGCACGGTACAGGCGAAGACTCTGAATTTAAACCTGTGGCGTCTAGCGTTGAAAAATACTTCGATCATTACGAAGGTTATATTTCGTCTCATGATTATAAGCGTGAGGATGATAGTGTCTTGTCGGCACTCGCGGCTAAAATCAGGTGTTAGGCGACTGTATGATAAAGGAAATAGCGATGAGAATTTTTTCACCATGGCTTCATGTTTACTACAAAATCGTGCGTATTGAGCGCCTTGAACCGACAGGTCTCACTGAAGGAATCACTGATGATCGTTCCTCTATTCCTTGATACAAATAATTGTCGACATTTTTCACAGGATGCCCGTCGAACTATTGAAGAGGTGTGTGCCGATGCTGAACCGGAGATTCGTTCTTTCCTCGGTGACTTAAATGAGGATATTGAGCTGGCATGTCAGACGGGGCCTTTCGTTATCCCGGAAACGGGTGAGATGGGCATGGCAATCGCGCCAGGTCGCGTGGAGTGGACCGTTGATGCGAGGTTGCCGGGCGGTGTGGCCGCCGTTGCTCGCGCCCAACTGCATTTCACGTTGTTTCATGAGCTTCATCACTTGGTAAGAGGATGGGTCATGCATGGTGGGGCGGCTCGTGTCTCCTTTATGGAGGGAGTCGTCAGCGAGGGCCTTGCGACCGTATTTGAGCGAGATTTTGGGGGCCGTAAGACGCCTTGGGGGCAATATCCTGACGAGGTCGAGCAATGGGTGGCTGAGTTGCTAGAGCTCCCGGTTTCGGCCTCTTACGACCATTGGATGTTCCAGCACCCGGATGGGCGGCGTTGGATTGGTTATCGTGCGGGAACCTACATTGTAGACCAAGCTATCCTAGCGTCTGGGTTATCGGCTGCCGACTTGGCTCTTGTTCCAAGCGACGAGATATTACGGATGTCTGGTATCCGCTAGCATCGATACGAGAGAACCCAACAACGTCATGCACGTGATAACTGCGTGATGGCTGATATCAGATATCGATATGAACTACGAATCACAGATCAAGGATTGGTTGGTGCGCGATCCTATACGCATGAAGGCGCTTGCCATCGCTTCTGAGAAAAAGCTGCCGGAGTGGTGTATCGCTGCGGGGTTCGTTAGGAACTTGGTTTGGGATAATCTTCATGAGCTTTCATCGGCTACCGATCTGAACGACGTTGACTTGATTTACTACGATCCACGCGATTGTAGTGAATCTCGTGACCGAGAAATTGAGAATGATTTAAAAAGCATTTCGACGCTTCCATGGTCGGTGAAGAATCAGGCAAGAATGCACGAGCGGAATTCGGATACTCCGTACATTTCGACTGAAGATGCCATGAGTTTCTGGGTAGAGATGGAAACTGCCGTGGGGGCCGCATTGGATGAAAATGGTGAGATAACGATTGTGGCGCCTTTCGATGTTGAGCGGCTATTCGACTTCACCATTACCCTGAACTCAAAACGGCCAAAGCGAACTGATTTCGAAGCTAGGATAAAGTCCAAAAGATGGCTGGAGATTTGGCCAAAATTGGTGGTGAATGCCTGATGAATCGCTGCCAACCTAGCTAGGATAAGAACCGTCCCGATGACCTTAATGCTCACCAAGGGGCTCCGAGAAAAGCGACGCCTAAGCGCGATGCGAGGACAGCTTCCACCATGGCGATGATGGAGGCGACGGCGGGGTTCTGTGACGCAAGCCTTTGACGTAGAAAATAAAGGAAATTTCGATATGTTCGATTACACGTTGGTACATTGGCTGGCGTTTTTGTCAGCGGCGGTGCTTCTGAACCTTTCTCCAGGGCCGGATATCGCGTTCATGCTAGGCCAGACGCTACGCAGCGGGCGTCGATATGGGTTCGCTGCGATGCTCGGGGGTTGGTCGGGGACGGCATTACATGTGGCCATGGCGGCGGCGGGGCTGTCGGCCATTTTGGCCACATCGGCTGTGGCGTTCTCGGTGATCAAGTGGGTAGGGGCTGCCTATTTGATATGGCTCGGCGTCAAGATGCTGTTGTCCAAGGGGGATTCTTTTATTTCCAATGGCGGAGGCCGAGACGCAAAGGAGCAGTCGGTCTATTGGCAAGGTGTGCTGGTGTCCGCCTTGAATCCCAAAGTGGCCATCTTCTTCCTAGCCTTTTTGCCGCAATTTGTCGTGGAAGGTGCCGGGCCGGTGGGCGCCCAACTGTTCTTGCACGGCAGCTTGATTATCGTGGTCGCGGCGTTTATAGAGCCTCTCTTGGTAATGATGGGGGCGAAGCTGGGCGCTTTCTTGAAGGCAAGCCCGCGAGTGGGCATGTGGATGGATCGCGGTCTTGGCGCCTTATTCGTTGCCTTGGGCGCGCGTCTAGCCGCGAGTACCAAGTGATATCGGCATAGCGGCACGCCTCCCCACTTGCAGCCTGAATACCCCACGCACCGGATGCCATGATTTTTGCTTTGCAATGATTCTGGTTCCAATACGGGCGGCGCTAATCTCTACGAATCATCAGCCATGTCCTTTAGGGCTGCAATGGCCACTATGGAGGTGAGCGCTTGGGTTGGAGGTGCTAGTCCGGTGTGTCGTGCCGGTTCATCCAGTGCTCAAACAATCGCCAGCGCAGGTCAAATGTCTGGGTGTACCACTGCTGATCACGGTGTATGGCTTTTTCCAGATGCGCGGGCAGGGTGGGCAAATAGGGGCGCATGGGGGTGGAGGTCTCTTTATGTAACCCCACTCGCTCGCGGGCCGAATGACGCGAGGGGCTGTAGCTGATCAGACTGGCTTGATGGGCCATGGGCTCGGCGCGCGTAGCGTAGCGGATGAAGCGTTCAGCAAGCTGGGGTTGATCCGCTTGGGCGGGGATGGCCCAACTGTTGTAGTCCAGTAGTTGGCCATCCCAGATAATGGTGATAGGGGCACCGTCGTTGACCTGGGCATCGAAAAAGCGTCCGTTGTAGCCGGAGGCCATGGCGACTTTGCCTTCGGCCAGCAGCCGGGCCGGCTCGTTGCCACCGGTCCACCAGGTGAGCTGCCCGCGCAGTTTATCCAATTGGTTGAAGGCCAGGTCAAGGCCGCGCTCGGTACTTAGAAGATCATAGAGCTGACTGCGGGGCACGCCTTGGCTCATCAGCGCCCATTCAAACAGTCCCACTGGCGCGCGGCGCAGGGCGCGCCGGCCGGGGAAGCGCTGGGTATCGAAAAAGTCCTCGACGCGACGGGGTTTTACACCGGGGAAGGCCCGGTCGTCATAGGCGATCACGGTAGAGAATACCAATTGCGTCACCGCGCAGCGGCCAATGGCGCCTTTTATAAAGTCCTCGCTCGCGGGGGTGCTGTCGGGCGCGGGGGCAAGGATGCTGGGGTCCAGTTCGCGCAGCAAGCCCTGCTCGCAGGCGGTGTCGGCGTTGGCCTTGATCATGTCGATCACATCCCAAGAGTGATTGCCCTTGGCGTAGGCTTCTTTTAGGGCGTCCAACCCGCCGTTAAAACGTACGGTTTCTACCTCGATGCCGGTTTTTTCGGTAAAGGATTCGAAGTAGGCTTCGTGCTGGCTACGCTCGTAGGCGCCGCCCCAGGTGACCACCGTGAGCGTGGGGTGGTCCGTATCCGCCAGCGCCGGTAGCGTCAGCACGGTGGTGAGTAGCCACATCAGATTAAGCGGTCGCATTTTCCTCCCGTCGCAAGTCATCGACGATGCCCAGGTAGGCACGGATCACCGCTTCCTCGGAGACACTGCCAACGGGGCGGCCGTCGTCGTCCAGAATCGGAACCGATTCGCCCACGAAACCCTCCAGCGCGTTCATGGCGTCCCAGACACTGGTGGCGTGGGTAAACGCGGGATCAATACGCCAATGCTTCCGGGGCACCGGCTCGGCATCGGGCAGGGTGAGGAGTGTCTGCAGGCGCACACAGCCGACAAAATAGCCCTGAGCGCCGGTGAGTACGGCCTCGGCCCGCTGCTGTTCGACAAGTAGTGTGCGGATGGCGCCAGCGGTATCGGTGGCATCCGCGCGCGTGACATCAGTCGAGGCGTAATCGGCAATCGCCAGGCTCTGGAGAATCGCCCGGTCGCGGCCCTGGCGAAGATCGAAACCCCGTGCACACAGTTGCCGATCAAACAGCGAGCGGCCCACCATCCGATAGGAGACCAGGTTGCAAAACACTACCGTTACCATCGCCGCAATGGTCAAGTCGTAATTGCGGGTCAACTCAAACACGATCAGTATGGTCGTCAGCGGCGCGCCGATCACTGCGCTCGCCAGCGCCATCATGCCCCCAATGGCGTAAGCCACCAGGCCGGACAACTCCAGCGGCACGATCGTTTGTGCCGTCATGCCGAACAATGAACCAAACAGTATCCCGATCAACAGCGCCGGACTGAATACCCCGCCCACGAAACCGAAGCCCACGCACAAGGCCGTGACCAGCAGCTTCAGGGTGACGAGTAAACCCAGCTCTCCAGCCCCGAAAGCGCCGGGAATGGTCGCAAAGCGCAGACTCTCCTGGCCGATACCCAGTACCTCCGGTATCCACAACGCCACCAGCCCCAGCGCCAATCCGGCACCGGCAGGCTTGATCGTTTGTGGCAACCGGACCAGGGCGGCCAGTTTGCCGGCCTTCTCAATCAAGCGGATAAATACCCAGGCCAGCAGCGCGCACAACATTCCCTCAAAAGCGAAGAGCAAAAACTCGTAGCTATGGCTAACGCCGGCAAAATCCACCAAGAACAAAGGCTCAAGCTCAAACACCACATTGGCCAATACATATCCCGTGGCTGCCGCCACCGTGACTGGTGCAAAGGCGCGCAGCGAATAGTGACGCAGTATTACCTCGTGGGCGAACACCAGTCCGGCAATGGGTGCATTAAACGCCGTCGCAATCGCGGCGGACACGCCGCAGGCAATGGCAATGGCTTTCAGATCCTTGACGCCCAATTTCAGCTTGGCAGCCAGCGCCCCAAACAGCGTGCCCAGGTACACCATGGGCCCGTACTGGCCCACACTGGCGCCACTGCCTAGCGAGACAATCGCCGCCAGGGTGGAAACGATACCATCGCGCAAGCTCGGCAGCGGTTGATCGGTCTGCACCGCGAGAATGGCGTCCGGCGGCGCTAGTGCCCGCCGCACACTCGAGCCATAGCGCATCAAAAGCCCCACGACTAGGCCGCCCAGCGTGGGCACCAGTACCGTCGCGGCCATCACCAGTCCTGGTCGCTCGCCCCATTGAATCCGTGCGTAAGGTGACACCAGCAGCCGGTGGTTCAACCATGCTACCGCCTCCACAAAACCGATGGCGCACAGAGAAGCAACCGCACCGACGGTCACCGCCACCAGGGAAATGGCGCTAATGCGGTAGCTAATGCTTAGCCAGTGTCGGGCGGTAGAGTGCATAGGTTTGATTGTGAGGCTTGTTGAGCGTCAGGTGACTGAGAAAATAGCGCTTCGAGAATCAATCTCATGATAGATCAGCGTTGGCGTTTATGTTTTCTTTCTCATTTCACTTTTCGCCGCCTGTGAATGCCAATCTGATATTTCTGCTTCCCCAATCAGGCAGTGGCTCTAATCCTCGGCCACGCTTTGCTTGGGACTGGAGTAGACGCTCAGTGCCGTCACCGTGGTGAGGATCAGCACCATCCCGACGATCTGGATGCTTACCAAGTTTTCGCCGAGGACCACGACGCCGAAGAGCGAGGCGGTGACGGGTTCGACCATGGCGACGATGGAAGCGACGGCGGGGGCGGTGTGTTTCAGGCCGGCGATGTAGAAGATGAACGAGAGCCCGGCGCCGAGTATCCCCAGTGTGACGAACAGCGGCCAGTCCGGCGTGTGCAGCACGTCCAGGGTTTGGCTGGTGTCGCCAAGGCCGACCAGGAGCACGGCGAGGACCGCGAAGGCAATCACCAGAATGGCCTGTGGGCTGCCGTGCGGCGCGGCGTACTTGAACCCGAAGATGAACACCGCGTAGGAGACCCCGGCCAGCAGCCCGGCACCCACACCGAGTAGGGTGATTCCACCTGCGCCGACGTCATAAATACGCGTCAGCAGTACGATACCGAGCATCACCACCACGATGGCGGCCCATTTTATCGGCGTGGGTTGTTCGAGCTTCAGCACGAACGAGAGCAGATAGACGAAGATCGGCGCCGAGTACATCAGTGTCGCCGCCACCGCGACGCTGCCCTGCGAGATGCTGAGGAAGTAGAACGCGAAGTTGCCGGCGACCCCCAGGCCGGCCACTGCTGACCAGCCCCACAGACGGCGATTGCGTAACCCACTATGGCGCGGGCGGATTGCCAACCAGCCGAGAACGAACAGCAGGCCGATGGCGCCCCGGTAGAATGAGACGACGAACGCATCCCAGTCGTCCGCCATGAGCATGCCGCCGATGCCGCCGGATAGACCCCAGCAAAGTGAGGCGAGAACCACGAGTGCCGTTGCACCTGCCATTGAGAGCTCCTGATGTCAGGGTGAAGTGAAAAATCGAATCATAGACTGCCGTAAAAGAACGGCATCCCCTGCGGGCCACGCCAACAGGGGATGCCGTCTCATGCTGCGTTCCTCCAAGCGCATCAGGCGCGTACCTTTTCCAGGAGCCGCCGGAGCGTCTTCTTGCTCCATACGAAGAGTCCGAGAGGCGGCATCGCCGGCATATATATCACTTTCAGAGCCTTTTCATGTTCGGCCTGATCGCTGTTTCGATACTGCTCATCGTTACGCATATCTTCTCCTTATCGCGTTGCCATCAAGAACCTGACATGTCCCGTGAGTGCCGCTGCATCTGCTGGGAACGTAGATGTCAGGGGGAAGTGGAAGCCGGTTGGAGCGCCGCGCGCTCGGCGGTCCTGTAGCCGATGAGGGCCGTGGCCACCGCGATCAGCGCGAAGGCGATGAAGCAGACGAGATACCCTCGGCTGCCGATCAGGTAGCCCGCGAGGGGCGAGCCGACGATTTGGCCGACGACGATCATCAGGAAGGGCAGTCCCAACCCGATGACGGGGCGATCCGCATACAGCCGGATGCCCCAGACGAGATAGACGCCGGTCAGCATGATGTAGGCCGCACCGAAGAGTGCGGCCGCGACCAGCACCGCTGCCAGGTTCGAGGGGCTGAGTACCAGTAAGCCGAGCGCGCCAGCCATGGCCGCGAGACTGCCGCGATGCACGACGTTGAGGCCAAAGCGTGCGATCAAGTCGCCCGCCGCGCCGCCGGCCAACCCCGCGACGCCGATCAGAATCCAGACGATGTTGGCCGTCGCCTGCTCGAAATGCCCCAGCGTGATGACCACATCGCTCGAGAAGGTCCAGAAGGCGGCGCTGGCCGTGCCCATCCCGGCGGCTGCTACCACGAGCGTCAACACACGAGGGCGCCAGAGCCCGCCAGGACGATCGGCGTCTTGGTGACTGTCGGTCGAGGCGGCGTCATGGGTGCCCGCGCGAGGCATGCTGATCAGCAACAACAGCGCATTGAGCAACGCGGCAATGGCAAAGGCGGCGTAGGCGAGCCGCCACTGGCCGGTGGCGATGAAAGCGACCGGTCCGGAAACCGCGACACCCAGGCTGGTACCGGCGTTGATGACGGTGTTGGCTCGCCCTTGCCGTGGCGCGGTGATCGCGCGGGACACTGCCTGCGCCATGGGCGGCGATGCCAGCCCGGTGCTCGTCCCCGCGAGCAGAATGGTGCCGGCCAGCCACAATGGCTGCGTGCTGAGGGCGACGCCTGCCATGCCGGCCGCTGCGATCAGGGCGGCGGCGACAGCGATCCGGCGCTGCCCGAAGCGCTCCACCAGCAGCGCGCTGAGCACGATGGCGAGGCAGTAGCCGACATAGGCGCCGCTACCGATGACACCGGCCAGGGCCGGGCTCAAGCCGACATCGTCGCGCATACCGGGCAGGAAGAGCCCATAGGCGAAGCGTGCCAGACCGTAGGTGGTGCCGATCAGCATGGTGCCGGCGACGATCAGGCGGAATTCGATGCGCGTCATGCGGTGTACTCCCTTCGGCCTGTGGCCGGGATCGTGTTAACGAAATGTAAAACGATCGTTTTCACTATGGGCGTAATGTATCCGCCGGTCCGAGCCGGTTAAAGTTACTAGTTGTGGGCTATGCTGTGTGTCGAAGCGACAAGCGTGTCGCTGAACTCGGCGACGCTATGACGCCCGCACGGCATTTGCCAAACGCTGCGCCGCCCGGCGCGCGACATCGACGGCCGCGACGCCGCGATACGCCGCCATGTGGGTCGCGCCTTCGAACAGCAGTTGCATCGTCTCGACGAGTTCGTCGTCGTGCCGGCCGATCTCCGCGACGACGATGTTGCCAATCCGGTCCCGCAGGCGCTGCTTGTGGCGTTCCATCGCCTCGGCGATCTCCGGCACGTCGCCGCCGGTTTCCCCCCAGGCACGCAGGAACAGGCAGCCCCGCACGGCCTCCTGGGCCAACCAGGTCTCCAGTGCACCGAACAAGGCATCGATGCTGTCCTCTTCCACCAAGCGATGGAAGCGGCGATCCCGTTCGTTCAGAACGGCCGCGATCAGGCCATTCTTGTTGCCGACGTGCTTGTAGAGCGTGCGGCTCGAGATCCCCGCGCCCTCCGTCAGCCTGTCCATGCCGGTGGCGTTAAAACCGTGACGGTCGAAGAGCTGCTCGGCGGTCGCGAGCAATCGTGTGCGAATATCCATGCCCGCAGTGTAAAACGATCACTTTACACGTGCAAGGAAGACATCAAGCACAACGCCCCCGCGCCGTTTATCTCAAAAACACGGCGCGGGGGCGTTTGCGTTGCAGTGGTTAGTGCGAGGCGTCAGTCGCTGGATTGCGCGCGCGGCAGGACGTTGAGGGCCCTGAGCAGGTTGAGCGCTTCACCGAGTTGGTAGTCGCTTTCGGCGAGTGAGGCTTCACGCTTGGCGCGTTCGGTGTCGCCGTTGATGTTGCGCAGGTGGTTCTCGAGGTCGGCTTCGCGGATGTTGAGGCCGCTGCCTTCGGCGACTTCGAGGCGGCCACGCACCACGTCGACATCCGGCTGGATGCCTTGGGCCTGGATCGAGCGGCCATCCGGTGTGTAGTAGAGTGCGGTGGTCAGTTTCAGGCCATCGCCGTTGTTGAGAGGCAGTACCTGTTGGACGGAGCCCTTGCCGAAGCTTTCGGTGCCCATCAGCACGGCGCGTTGCTGATCCTGCAGGGCGCCGGCGACGATCTCCGCCGCTGAAGCGCTGCCGCCGTTGATCAGCACCACCATCGGTACGTCCGGGGCGCTGGTTTGGGGAGAGGCCGAGAAGCGCATGTCGCTGTCCGGCAGGCGGCCTTCGGTGTAGACGATCAGGCCGCTGTCGAGGAACAAGTCGGCGACGTCGACGGCGCTGTCGAGCACGCCGCCGGGGTTGTTGCGCAGGTCGAGGACCAGCCCTTTGAGCTCGCCTTCGTCACGCATCTCGTCGATAGCGTCGCGGGCCTGCTCGCCGGTACGGTTCTGGAACTGGCTGATGCGCAGGTAGCCATAGCCCGGCGCCAGCAGCTCGTGCTTGACGCTTTCGGTCTGGATGGTCTCGCGCGTCAGGGTGACATCGCGCGGCGCATCCTCGCCCTCGCGCATGATGGTCATGCGCAGTTCTTCGCCCTCGTCGCCGCGCATCATGTCCACGGCTTCCTGTAGCGACAGGCTTTCGGTGGGCGTGTCGTCGATGCGCAGGATGCGGTCCTGGGCCTGAAGGTCGGCGCGGGCGGCCGGGGTGTCGTCGATGGGGGCGATGATCGTCAACTGGCCGTCCTGCATGCCGACTTCGATGCCGACGCCGCTGAATTCGCCCTCGGTGGTCTCGCGCAGGGCCTCGAAGGCGTCCTTGTCGAGATAGGCGGAGTGTGGATCGAGCTCGCCGAGCATGCCGCGAATGGCGTTGCGCATCAGGGTGGTATCGTCGACTTCATCGACATAGGTGCGCTTGATGCGCTCGAAGACCTCGGCGAAGGTCTGCACGTCTTCCACGGGCAGGGCGTCATTGTCGGCCTGAGCCTGGGCGCTTTGCTGGGCGTGCGCCGGCAGCGACAGGGTTAGCGCACCGATCACCAGGGCCATGCCCATTGCTAGAAAGTGGCGAACGATGAGACGTGGGGAACGGGGTTGGCTTGCGGTCATGCTGTCTCCACAACGCGGCGGAACGGGCTCATGTCAGTCGCGCCGGAAGGGGCGACCAGGTGGCGGAACGCAGGCGAACCCACGCGTGCCGAGGCCCAGCATAGCCTTTATGGGTCGGCGCAATCCAGCGCGGCGCACGTTCAGCGCCGGGCGATCCAGTCGCTGGGGTCGATGGGGTCGCCGTTTTTGCGGACCTCGAAATATAGCGCGGGGCTGTCGCGGCCGCCGCTGTCGCCGACGGCGGCGAGGGTGTCGCCGCGCGTGACCTGGGCGCCGACGCCGACATCGAAGCGTTGCAGGTGGGCGTAGAGCGTCATGACGTTGTCGCCGTGATCGACGATCAATAGATTGCCGAAGCCGCGCATCCAGTTGGCGAACACCACGCGGCCGGCATGCACGGCGGTGACCGGTGTGCCCGCTGCGGCGCCAATGAGCATGCCGTTGCGGTCGACGCCGTCGCCGTTGCCGTAGGTGGCGAGCATGTCGCCCTGCACGGGCCAGGGTAGATCGCCCCGGGTCTCTTCGATATCCGTGGAGGGCGGCGCTTCTTCGAGACGATCGAGCTTGGCCTGCATCTGCTCGAGCAGTTGCTGAGCGTCCTCTCGGTCGCCGTTGAGCGCGGCCAGCTTGGCCTGCTGAGTCGTATAGCGTTCTTTGTACGTCGCGAGGATGGCTTCGCGCTCGCTACGCTGATCGCTGAGCGTCTCACGGCGTTTGCTCAGCTCGCTGGCGAGGCTGTCCAGACGTTCTTGGTGCGACTGTAGCGCGCTTTGCGTTTCGTTGAGTTGGCCCTCGAGCTTGGCCAGGGCATCGAGGCGCTTCTCACGCGCCTGGTTGAGATGATTGAGATACTGCTGAAGGCGGTCCAGCCGCGCGGGGTCGGTCTGGTTGAGCAGCAGCTTGAGCTGCGGCGTGGGGCCGAGCCGGTATAGTGCGTTGAGCTGCTTGGCCAGGGCGGTGCGTTGCTGGCGACGTTCTTCCTCGAGGGTCTGGCGCTGCTGTTTGAGCTCGGCGACTTCCTGATCGAGTTGATCCTGTTCGCGCTGCAGGCCGGTCAGCCGCTGTTGGGTGTCGGCCAGTTCGGTTTCCACTTCGCGCAATGCGTCCTGCGCGCTATCGCGTTCGTCACGAGTGCCCTCGAGGTTCGACTGGGTATTCTCGATGTCGCTGCCCAGGGCCTCGAGTTGACGTTTGACGTCCTCCGGCGAGTTCTGTGCCCAGGCGCTGGAAACGCCCAGCGACAGCCACGCACACGAGAACGCCATGGCGCAGGCCATGGCGATTCGCTTGCCGGACGTCGGCGCGCTCATGCGCCGACGCCGCAATACACGCACACCTATCAGGGGGTATCCACCAGCACGCGGCCGGTCATTTCCTCGGGAATCGGCTCGTGCATCATGGTTAGCAGGGTCGGCGCCAGGTCGCACAGGCTGCCGTCGTCCGCCAGGGTGGCGCCGGCGCGCGGCGTGACATAGACCAGCGGCACCTGGAAGGTAGTGTGCGCCGTCTGCGGATTGCCCGTTTCGGGATGCACCATTTGCTCGGCATTGCCGTGGTCCGCGGTGACCAGGCATTCGCCGCCGGCGCGTTCGATGGCCTCGATTACTCGGCCCAGGCAGACATCCACCGCTTCGATGGCTTTGACGGCGGCATCGAAGTCACCGCTGTGGCCGACCATGTCGCCATTGGCGTAGTTGCACACCACTAGATCGAACGTGCCCGCGTCGATGGCCGCGACCAGCTTGTCGGTAAGCTCATAAGCGCTCATCTCCGGCTTCTCGTCGTAGGTTTTGACGTCCTGCGGTGAGGGGATCAACTCGCGGGTCTCGCCGTCGAACTCGTCCTCGCGACCACCGGAGAAGAAGAAGGTGACGTGGGCGTATTTCTCGGTCTCGGCGATGCGTAGCTGCTTCAAGCCGCGCTTGGCGACGGTCTCGCCCAGCGTGTTGACCAGATCGTGAGGCGGAAAGGCGCACGGTGCTGGAATGTTCGCGGCGTACTCGGTGAGCATCACCAGCCCTTCGTGGGCCAGCTTGGGCCGGGCCTGGCGGGTGAAGCCACTGAAGTCGTCCTCGGCGAAGGCACGCGAAAGCTCACGAGCGCGGTCGGCGCGGAAGTTGAGGAACAGCGCGGCGTCGCCATCGGCCATGCGTACCGGCTCACCGTGCGGGCGAATGCTGGTGGCGGCGACGAATTCGTCGCTTTCTTCGCGCTCGTAGGCGGCGTCCAGCCCGGCCTCGGCGCTGGTGGCAACCTGCTTGCCTTCACCTTCGACGATGACGCGATAGGCCTGCTCGACACGGTCCCAGCGATTGTCGCGATCCATGGCGTAGTAACGGCCGATGATCGAAGCGACGTAGGCGTTGTCGGCGCCGAATAGCTCGGCGAGGCGTGCATTGGCACGTTCCAGCGAGGGACGGGCACTCTTGGGCGCGGTGTCGCGACCGTCGAGGAAGGCGTGCAGATAGACGTGTTTGGCGCCGCGTTCGGCGGCCAATGCGGCCACGGCGAGGATGTGATCCTCGTGGCTGTGCACGCCTCCGGGCGAGAGCAGACCAAGCAGATGCACGGCGCGGCCAGCGGCCACGGCGGCGTCGATGGGCGCCGTCAGCGCGGTGTTGGTGGCCAGCTCGCCGTCTTCGATGGCCTTGGTGATACGCGTGAAATCCTGGTAGACGATACGCCCGGCGCCGAGGTTCATGTGGCCGACTTCGGAATTGCCCATCTGGCCGTCGGGCAGCCCGACGTACTTGCCATCGGTGTGCAGCAAGGCGGAGGGGTAGCGTTGTTTCAGCGCGTCCATGACCGGCGTCTTGGCCGAGTAAACGGCGTTGTGCCGAGTGTCATCGTTCTGGCCGTAGCCATCGAGAATCAACAGCGCAACGGGCCGGGGACGCTGGGTGTGGGTATCTGCCATAACATGCCTCGCGGGAATCTGTTGGGCGTCGCATCGGCGCATCCGGCCGATGACCCCATGAAGCGGCAGTGCCGCCGGGGGTTCGCGACTCACGTCTCCTTGCGGCATCATAACGCAGTCACGAGAGAGCGTCAGCCGCGTTGGTGGGGCCGGACGCTCGCGCATGGCTCATGTATACTAAGGCGCCCGCCGGGGCATGCGACGTTCGCCGAGCGCACACGACGCCGACAGACACGTCGATAGACACACAACGAGAGTTATCCGCACCCATGATCGATCAGTTATTCGAATTCGTGCAAAACCACCTGCTACTGTCAGGCGCTTTTCTGGTGGTACTGGTGGCATGGATCGCCTACGAGCTGAAAGGCTCGAACAGCGGCGTCTCGCCGTCCGAAGCCACCTCGCTGATCAATCGCGAGGAGGGGCTGTTTCTGGATATTCGCGAGGTCAAGGACTTCAAGGCGGGGCATATCGCCGGCGCGCGCAATATTCCCAAGGGCCGTTTGGGGGATCGCCTCAAAGAGCTCGAGGACTACAAGGAAAAGCCGGTGGTGGTGGTATGCCAGCATGGTCAGCACTCCGGCGCCGCCGTCGGGCAGTTGACCCAGGGCGGTTTCACCCGCGCGGCCAAGCTCAAGGGCGGTATGACCCAGTGGCAATCCGATGAGTTGCCGGTGGTCCGCAAGTAAGCGCTACACTGGCGGGGCGGCGCACGCCGGGCCCCGCGTCTCATGCATAGATAAGTCAAAGGAAGTGCAACATGGCGGAAGACAACAATCAGGCCGCTCAAGGTGGCAACGACACGCAGAACCAGCTGCAATTTTCCATGCAGCGCATTTACGTCAAGGATGTCTCCTTCGAGTCGCCCAACGCGCCGAGCGTGTTCCAGAATGCGTTCAAGCCCAAGGTGGGGCTCGACCTCAACACCACCAGCGAGCAGGTCGGTGAAAATCTCTACGAGGTCGTGGTCAAGGTAACGGCGCAGGTCACCAACAACGAAGACGGCGCCACGGCGTTTCTCGCCGAAGTGGAGCAGGCCGGTTTGTTCCGCATCGCCGGCTTGAGCGACGACCAGCTCGACCACACGCTGGGCGCGTTCTGCCCCAACATGCTGTTCCCCTATGCGCGTGAGTGCATCGACAACCTGGTCAATCGCGGCAGCTTCCCGCCGCTGATGCTGTCACCGGTCAACTTCGAGGCGATGTACGCCCAGAAGAAGAAGCGCGAAAGCGAAGCCGCCGAGAACGTGCAGTAAACGATGGCTGGACCGCGCATTCATGTGGCGGCCACGCTGGTCGCCGCAGCGGAAGTCACTCTGCCCGAAGGTGCCTCACGCCATGTGGCGGGTGCGCTTAGGCTGCGTGAAGGCGCGGCGCTGCGCCTGTTCGATGGCGAGGGTCTCGAAGCCGAGGCCGAGATCGTCAGCGTGGGGCGCCGCGAGGTACGCGTACGGGTCACCACTGTGACCGAGGGCGGCGCCGAGTCACCGCTGGCGGTGCATCTCGGCCAGGCGATCTCCAAGGGCGACCGCATGGATTACGCAATCCAGAAGGCCACCGAGCTCGGCGTCGCGGCGATCACGCCGCTTTATACCGAGCACGGCGACGTGCGCCTCAAGGGTGAGCGCGAAGCCAAGAAACTCGCCCACTGGCAAGCTGTCGCGGTCAGCGCCTGCGAGCAATGCGGGCGCAGCCGCGTGCCTACCGTGCATCCCCCGCAAACGCTCAGTGCCTGGCTGGCGGCACGCGACGAAGCGCTACGTCTCGTCCTGCATCCCGCCACCGACACCGCCTGGCAACACGCCAGCGACATCTCCCGCGCCGCACTCCTCGTCGGCCCTGAGGGCGGTTTATCCCCCACCGAAATCGACGCCGCCTACACCGCCGATTTCACCGCCCTGACCCTCGGCCCCCGCATCCTGCGCACCGAAACCGCCCCCGTCGTCGCCCTTACGCTGCTGCAGCATTATTTTGGGGATTTGGGGTAGGTAGAGCGTTCGCGTCTTATTTTCGATGCGGATGTGGCTCAAGCCCCAATTAAGATCGAGCTAGCCCTGCGAGTGGCTCCAGGTGGAAGCCTGATCACTGGACCGTTTTCTCTATGAGTGATCATACACTCAAAACCAGATGGCCAAACTCACTGTGCCACTACAGAGTGGCCTTTAATCATGAAATGGAGAAGGTGGATGGGCTATCTATCTTATTTTGTCATGGGGGGTGTTTTGGGAGCGCTCAGCTGGGCCGTTTGCCCAGTAGTGTCGGGTCAGTTCGAGCCCTTTGATACGCTGATCGGGTTTGTCATTGGGCAAGCATTGATGCTCGCTTTCGCCATTTATACCGGCTGGACGAAAAGGGTGATGCTTCTCTTCCTGCTGGTGGCGGGTATGTATGTGGGGCAAAACGTGTATGCCTATATATTCAGTCCTGCTTTTGGCTCCAGCGATACGAGGGAATGGTTCCTGCTGGGGCTCGTGACAAGTGTGTTCCTCTGCATCCTTCCTCTCGTGGGTGGTGGTGTGGCCAGATGGATTGTGGTGTGCTCGCAACGTGCCCGTAAGTAAGTGATCATAGAGACTTATCTATCCACTATCACCGCTAAACTCATCTGTCTTTGGCGGTGTGCGTTTTTCTCGACGACGGTTATCGCTATTTATCATTGAACTATGTGAGAGCCAACGACATGCGTGGATCTGAATTCGCAGAGCTGCAAAGCTTCATGGCAATCGTGGAGCATGGCAGCTTCGTGCGGGCTGCCGAGTCTTTAAATGTGACGGCTTCTGCGCTAAGCCAGAGCATGAAAACGCTGGAAACCCGCATGCGTGTTCAGCTCCTGCACCGGACGACGCGACGCGTCCATCTGACGGAAGCTGGCGGACACTTGGCCGCTCGCTTGCAACCAGCGCTGGATGAAGTGTCTGCGGCAGTGGCTGATACGTCACAACTCGCTACTCGACCCCGTGGGCGGATTAAAGTGCATGCCATGCGACTCGGGTCACGGCTCTATCTTGAGCCGCACCTGCCTGCCTTTCTCGAGGCGTTCCCCGACATTCGCGTTGATATCACGCTCGATGACGCCTCTCTGGATGTCGTCCAGCAGGGCTACGATGTTTCGATCCGTCTTGGAGAAATGCTCGATCAGGATTTCGTGGGGCTACCGTTGGGGCCGCGCATTCGGCAGATCGCCGCAGCGTCACCGGCCTATCTGAAAAACTTGGGTTACCCGGAAGTCCCTGCCGACCTGGGCAAGCATCGGTGCATCACCTGGCGGTGGCCGGGCCAGCTCGGCAGTTATCAGTGGGAATTTTTCAAAGACGGTCAGTGGCAGAAGGTGTCGCTGGATGGCGTCCTCTCGTTCAATGACCAGCGCGTCGCTTTAGAGGCGGCGGTAAGGGGCGCGGGCGTCGCCTTTTGGGCGGAAGATCAGATCCAGCCCTATGTCGATCGTGGCGAGCTCGTACCGCTGCTGACTGAATGGAGTGCGCCCTTTGAAGGGTTTTATCTCTGCTTTCCTAAACAACATCAACATTCGGTAGTGATGCGAGCCTTCATCGACTTTTTGAAGCAGAGGGTGCCCGCTAGCTTTGATTGATTATTTCCACTAAACAGTCCTTTCAGTTAAATCGCGATTATTTAGCTTTTTGGAGTCCCTATTATTCCCTCGTGCCGTCGCCGACGGCGAATGCCTATGACCTAGAGGGAAAATATGAGTGATTTGAATCGAGAATTTGAGGGCCAAGTGGCGATCGTGACAGGCGCTGCAGGTGGCGTCGGCGGTGCCTTGGTCAAGCTGTTGACGGATCGCGGCGCCAGTGTGGTGGCCGAAGACGTGAAGGCCGAAGTCGAAGAGCTCGAAGCGTATTCTGATCGTATCGTGACGCTGACCGGCGACTTGGCAGAGGAAGAAACCGCGACTCGGGCCGTTGATCTGGCGCTGGAGCGTTTTGGCAGCCTGGATATTCTGGTCAACAATGCGGGACGCATCATCAACAAGCGTGTGGCGGACATGTCACTCGAAGACTGGGATTCCGTACTCAACGTTAACTTGCGAGGGACCTTCCTACATTCACGCGAGGCGATGAAGGTCATGAGCGACGCCAAGCGTGGCAGCATCGTGAATGTCGGGTCTTACGCCTGTCATGTCGCGTTCCCGACGATTGGCGCCTATGCCGCATCCAAGGGAGCTATCGCTCAGTTAACACGCGTCTTGGCGCTGGAGGGAGCCGAGCATGGTGTGCGGGCGAATGTGGTCGCACCCGGCGATGTTGTGACCGGTATTCTAGACGACATCATGCCGAATGGCCGCGACTTTTTGGCGGAGCATGGCGAAAGCTCTCCCGCCGGTCGTGCAGCACAACCTGAGGAAATAGCCGAGGTGATCGCGTTTGCCGCCTGTGATCGGGCTAGTTACATGACGGGCTCCGTCGTGATGGCAGATGGCGGCTACACTTCCGTTTAACGCATCACTGTTTGACGCGCGTCGTCAGTGTTACTGGCGGCGCTATTGATTCGTGAGTGGCGGGTCTCAGCAGCGCCCGAGACACGTATTCGGACATCACGTCGTGAGGCGAAATAACCGCTTTTCCTGAAAAGATACCGAGTAGGCTGGTACCACGTTCACTCAGG
>NZ_JAKGAN010000003.1 GCF_023061135.1 Chromohalobacter sarecensis | reverse complement strand
CATGGAAACCAACAAATCCTTACAAAAAAGAAATGAGAGTTCTCACCCATAAGTACGATATTAGTCATGCTGCAAGGGTGAGTAACCCACGAGCGGCAAGCATTGCCGTCGGATTGAGCACCTGCCATATCAAGTTAATTATTAGCAAGCTATATAATTCCGGGTGCGTCAATAAGCCGCAGCCCTTCGTCGCAATTCAGCGACGCGTGGACGCTTTTGAAGCGATATCCGAGGCCTCTTCTTCACGTTCCAGGTCATAGACCCAGGCCAAAAGCTCGGCAATGACTTGATATAGTGTGGGAGGGATTTGAGCATCCAGATCGACCTGCATCAAAAGCGCCACCAACTCGGGGGCATCATGCACAAAAATGCCATCATTCTTGGCCGTCGAAACGATGCGCTCAGCCACATCGCCATACCCCTTGGCCACCACCACAGGCGCCGCCGAAGGATCTTGATAAGCCAACGCAACGGCACGTCGCCTTTCGTCGGGGGTGTCACTCATAGCCTTCTTTACTCGCGTCGTTGTCTGGCATACGGTTGACGTCGATCACGGCCTGCACTCCTAAGGCATCAAGACGCTCATGCAGCGCCGACGCCTGCTCCGAAAGGCGCTCCAAGGCCGGGCCCTCCGGCGCCGAAATCGACAACGAGGCTCGCTCGGCACGTAGTGTCAGGGCGATATGCACGTCACCGAGATGCGGTAAGGAAATATTCATCTCACTATGCCAGGGCGATGTGTCATGCCCCTGCGATTGCGCCTGATTGTCGGCGTCCTGGCCATCGCCGCCCGACCATTGCTGCAGGGTCATGGCCAACATGATGCCCGGCCATAACATGCCTTCCCAACGCAGCGACGGCGTCACCAGCATCTCCAATTGATGGCGGACGACAGACTGCAAGGTATCGTTTTGATCCGTACCGATTTGCTGCAAGGCCGAGCTCGCCAGTGTATAGCGCTGTTCGCTCGCCGGCATCTCTCCGCGCGCCGAGAGCAACTCGGGAGAAGCGCCTTGCTGGGCGAGCAAGGGCGCCTCGGCGAAACGATTGGCAGCGGTCGCTGGACGCAACGAAGTCAACGTGGCCGAGGACGCCAGCTCAGCCATGGCCGCGCGAGTAGGCGACCCCATGTCCGCCATACGCGCCGCATGAGGCGTTTCGGCTGTGGCAAGACCTGCTGCCGCCGGCATGCGCGGCGCCAACGCCATCTGCGGTTCACGCGACAGCGCGGCCGTCGACCATTCGCCCTTGAGCCAACGTGCCAGATGCGACTCGTAGAACACACCACTATTTTGAATATTTTGTTGCAACTGAGAAGCCAGCAACCGCGGCGCGGCTTCGCCTTCCTGGAGTAATGGCTGTGGCGAGGTAATCGACGAAGGCGGTGCGGGAAAACGCGCCAGCACATCGGCAATGGTGCGCGCGGCGGTACTGAAATGCGTGGTGGAAGAGTTGGGCGTCGACGCAGACTCCCCCGCCTTGCCTGAAGGCACGCCCGATTCGAGAAGTGCCGAGGCTCGCGCCGAAGCAAGCTCGGCTTGTGCAGAGCCGCGCTGCTGAAGCCCACCGCCTTCACGGGTCAATGATTCGATGGCATTCCCGGACAATACTGGCTTGACCGGCGCAGGCAGGTCGCTCGTGCGAGGCGCATCGACTCGTTGCCCCAATACCTGATGGAGCAGAGTGTCGATAATGGGCGTGATGCCACTCACGTGCGCCCTTCAGTGCCCTGGGAGGGGCGCGTACGCTGCGATAGCGTGCCCTGACCTTGATTGTAAGCGCGCACCAACGCTTGCTGACGACGAGAACTACCGATCAATTGCGTAAGCTCCTCGCAGCGGGCATCGAGCTGCTCTCGAATGACGCGATCGTGCTCGAGAATTTCCTCGATCATGCGCGCGCAGTACTGGCGCTCTTGCGCATTGAGCTGTTCGCCTCGAGGTCCGCGCCGCAATGCCTCGACATCGGCCACATAGCGGGCACGCTGCTGAATCAACGCGTCCCACTCCTGATGACGTGCGCTTTCGAGCATTGCCCGAGAACGCTCGAGCATATCCTCATAGATGTCCAGACGCTCCGACGCATTGCTCATGTCATGATCCATCCACTTGCGGGGCGATTTCACGCCAAGCCGAGCCGATATCTTCCAATAGGCGCGCGGCCTCGTCGAGCGCCGCCTGATCGTTGCGCAAGTTGGCTCTCAGCAACAGCCGCGCGATATAGTCATACAGACTCCCCAAGCGCTCCGAGAGTTCACCGCCGCGCTCATGATCGAGTGCCGCCGCCAACCCGTTATTGACAATGTTCAGTGCCTTGGAAATGGCCTGTCCCTTGGCGGAGATATTACCATCTTCCATGTGCATCTTGGCGGCCCGAATGGAGGCCTGCGCGCCGTCGAAAAGCATCACGATCAACTGATGAGGACTGGCCGACATCACCCCGGATTCGACGCCGACACGGGCATAGGCCTGGGCGCCTCGCATCATGTTCATGATAGTTCCCCTACTGGTTCATTAGTGAATTCAAGCTGTCGAATTGCTGGGTCAGGTAAGAACTCGTCGAGTTCATTTGTGACACCAGTGAGTCCAAGTCAGCGAATTGCGTGCGGTAGCGATCCACCGTCGCATCGATAGAGGCTTGCATACTGGTATAACGCTCGCCGAGACGCTCGATGGAGGTATCGATACCGCTGGTAGCAGTGTCAAGCGCCCCGCCCTCATCCAGCAGATTGCCCAGCACAGTGTCCAGACTGGCGGCGAACCCATCACTTTCGTCATCGTCGACATCACCGACGAAAAACGCGCTGACACTGTCGAGATTGCCTTCGATCGCTTCATCCAAGGCGTCGTCGTCGATCTCCAGCGTGCCATCGAGTGCCAAGGAAATCCCCATGTTGGATAGCATTGCAAAATCGCCGTCCCCAACATGCCCCATGGCATTCCGCAGTTGCGATTCCACGCCTCGCAGCGTGGAGTTGCCGAGTAACTCCCCGGCTGCTCCGGACTCGGCGTCGAACGACGTCAAGCTCGACATGCGCTCTTGGAGCGAATTGTAAGCCTTGACGAAATCATTGATAGAATCCTTGATCGCGCCGTCGTCGCGGCTGAGCGTCAGCGCATCCGCCTCGCCCTCATTGGTGGCCTGCAGATCGAAGGTCACGCCTTGCAGCGCCCCCTCGACATGATTCGACGCACTGGCGATGGCGATCCCGTTCACGCTCAACTGTGCATCCTGGGCGGCCACCGTTTGACGCATGTCGCTGTCCTCGGGGGCGGCGGCATCAAAACCGAAAGCTGCCTGCAACCCGGCCTCTTCGGAGGAAATCGCGATTTGATTGGCTGCCCCCGTCTCGGTGGCAGTCAGCACCAGACGCTGGGGCGTATCGCTGCCATCGTTGATGATCGAGGCACTGATGCCGGTCCCTTCCGCATTGATCGCGTCCCGCAAGCCTTTCAAGGTATTGTTGCTATCGTCGAGGGTGATGGAAAACGCCTCGTCGCCAACACTGAAAGAAAGCGCACCAGTGTCGAGCTCGGCCTCTGTGTCGAACCCCTCGGAAGCCAGCGTCTGCGACCGGGCCAAGGCACTCACTTCAACCTGGTAACGCCCCGGGACGGCAGCATTGTCAGTCGATACGCTGACGGCATCACCCTGCATTTTGCTGCTCAGCGCCTGGAAGGTCTGGGGATCATTGAGCGCGGTTGCCGACTCGCGCAGCGAGTCCAAGGCATTCTCCAGTTTTCCGAACGCCGACAGCTTGGCCTTGTAGCTTGCCCGCTGTTCGGTAATCGGCTCTAGCTTCGCGCTCTCGGCTTCTTTCAGATCGTCCAGCAGACCACTCAAGTCCAGCCCCGAACCGACACCCAGGGAAGTAATCGTAGGCATGACATGCCCTCAGCGAATAGGTTGATCTTTTTACCATGAGGCCCGTCGACGCTAGCGCCGAAAAGACTGACTTTACGAGCGTTATTCATACATCGGCCTCTGTTGCGTAAACTTTAGCCCTTGCTCGTCATCATTTCTCACTGCTTGAAGAAAGGCGACGCGTCCCACGCCCGCCCGTCGACGCTGGCAATATCACGCCTCGATGAGCGATGATAGGCAATTCGAATCGACCCCAGGAGCCACAGCCACGATGGACTCGACATCGCTTTTCGCCGACTACGCACGCTGGCAACGCTTTCAACGTCAAGACCAGCTCCATCGCGAACATAACGCTGCCGTGCGCAAGCTGGCCGAGTCAGGCGCAATGGCGTCGCGTGTCGCCGAAGGCTACCGCAGCATGGCGGAAAAAGGTGCCGCCGAGGGCGCTTGTTACCGTACGCTATTTCTGCGGCAGCGCCCCCATGAAACCTCGCTGGCATGCGAGGGCTGGCTCTTCGTACGTCGCGTTCTTTCCGAAGGCGGTATCACGCGTGTACGCGGGACGCTGCTTGAAAGCTTCACACTCGAAGATGGCAGTCTGACGCCTGGCGACAAGCCAGCCATCAAGGTCACGCTGGATATTTACGATGAGATTCTCGTCAAGCGCACCATGAAGATGGGGTGCCGTATCGACCGTCAGGACGATGATCGAGACCGCCATTTCATTACCTTTCTCGACAGTGTGCGTGGCGACCTTCGCCAACACATGTGAACCCTGTCGCCAAGCCTCGTCACACGATTACCGACGCGGCCTGGCGGCTCAGCATACGAGGCAAACCATCATGACGACATCCTCCACGCCGCGCCTCTATTCCACGCTGACCCTGTCGGAACTCGATGGCATCACCGGTATCGCTCAACCGCGCGCCACCCACCACAAACTGACGCTGGAAAGTCCGGCGGCGCGACTCTTGACCGACTTCAGCACTCAGCGCGCCCAAACCATCCTGACCTCCAACACCATCTCGCAGGCCCTCAATACCATGAAACAGGCAGGCGTGCGCTTGCTCATGGTCATGGGGCCGGACGGGCGCTTCACCGGTGTCATCAACGCTCGCGAATTGGTCGGAGGACGCAAGATCACCATCGCCATGCAGCAACATGATGTGCCCCGCGAGGAAGTCACCGTGGACATGATTCAGACGCCGCGTGCGCAGTTGCACTCGCTGTCGCTAGCACAGCTGGAGACCGCACGTGTCGGCGATCTCGTGGAAACGCTCAAGGCATCCGGCGACCAGCACTTGCTGATTACCGCACCTGGAGAACAGGCGCCGATCATTCGCGGGCTGGTTTCGGCCTCCGATATCAGTCGGTCGCTGGGGATCGACCTCGATCACCCACCGGAAGCGCGTAGCTTCGCCGCCATTTGCCAAGTCATTCTCGGGCACGACCTGTAACGCGTGCCCCACCGGGCTCAGTGCCGCCCACGCCCGAGCCCGGCGACGCTTATCGCCGGTCGAAGGAGCTTTGCATGCTCGAGTGGTTGCAAGATCGCTTGTCCCGCCAACAAGGCATTGCCATCTGGGTCGTCAAACAGTTCGACGACACGACCTTGCATCTTTGCGGCAAGGGGATGGCAGAAGGAACGGAGCGGATGTCGCGTCGTCGACGCGCATTGGCCCGCGGCACTTTCGTGGGACCGGTGCGTATCGGTGAGCATCACGAGGTATTGCACTCCGATCTCTTCGCACGGCTCCCGTTACGCAGCGAGATACACTTGATCGATGAGAGTGAGGCCGATTACGCCGGTCGACGTTATCACGTCTCCTGGGTGCCCGAACGCTGCTGGCGCTTCCAGGGCCCGCTGATTTCTCAGCCTCAGCGCAATGACGGTAAATTGCGCTTCGTCAGCCACGAAGACGTCGCTGCGATACGCGAAAAGACCGCTGCCCAGAATGCCTCGACAACACCACCGCGCCAATCCGATGGCTGGACACTGGCCGAACGAGACGACGACTAACGATCGCCACGCACCCATCCTGTTATCTTCCGAGACACGCGTGACACCATGACTGCCAACACTATTCTCGTCCTCTATGCCGGTGGCACCCTGGGCATGCTCGATGGACCTCGAGGACTGCACCCCGGCGACAATTTCGAGGCGCGTCTGCGTCAGGCCTTCACGCATCTCGCAATGTACCGGCGCGATGCCATACCGCCTTTCGAAATGCTCGAATACACCACGCCCATCGACTCGAGCAGTGCCACACCCGCCGATTGGCAGCGACTGGCGCGCGACATAGCCGAGCGATATGCGGACTATGCCGGCTTCGTGGTCCTGCATGGCACCGACACCTTGGCGTGGTCGGCCTCGAGCCTGGCTTTCCAATTGCAGGGCCTGGGCAAACCCGTCGTTGTCACCGGAGCGCAGAAACCGCTGGAAGCGCCCCACAGCGATGCGCTCGACAACGTCGAAACGGCGCTGCGCTTTGCCACTCGGACGGATCTCACCGAAGTCGCCATCGCCTTCGGTGGCAAACTCATGCGCGGTTGCCGTACGCGTAAATGGGATACCCAAGCATTCGATGGCTTTCACGCCCCCAACTGGCCATTGTTGGGCGAGATCATCGATGACGAGCCGGTTCTCTATACTGAGCGATGTTTTTCGCCTACCGGTGCGCCACGCTTCGAACTACCCAACCTGGTGCCCACATCGTCAGTCATACGTCTGCCACTCTGGCCCGGCATTCAAGCACGCCAGGTCGCGCGACTGCTCGATGACGACAGCATATACGGCGCCGTTCTCGAAAGCTGGGGGAGTGGCAACATTCCCGAGGATACTGCCCTGGCAGGCGAACTGGCCGCCGCCAGCAGCCGCGGCACGTTACTCGCCGTCATCAGTCAGTGTCCGCACGGCCCGGTGACGCTAGGCACGTATGCCAGCGGCAATGTGCTCAAGGATATCGGCGCGCTCGCCGGTGACGACATGACGCCCGAAGCGGCGTTTACCAAACTCGTTCACCTGGTCTCACAGCCACTCCCTGAGGCCCAGCGCCGGCGCCAGTTCCTGACCTCGCTATGCGGCGAGCGCAGCGCGCTGGCTTGACGCCACGCTAGCCGGCGAATGGTTCGCCGGTTACACTGTGCGCGCTTCGTCCGGACCGGATCCCGGGCGTGTTTCCCGCGAGTGTTGCGACACTTGTGGGAGGCTACAAATTCTCCGCTCAGGACAAATATCATGACCGACACACCGCACCATGCCCCTCAGCCATCCGGCGCTGGGGCAAGCACTATTACCGCGCTTACCACCCCCGACGATACCGCCAAGGCCGTGGTCATATACTCCGGCGGAATGGACTCCTATACCGTTCTGCATCGCGCCTTGCGCGCCGGGTTCGACGTCCACGCCTTGTCGTTCCACTACGGTCAGCGCCACTCGCGCGAACTCGAGACCGCAAGCCAGGTCTGTCAGCAGTTGGGCGTCGCCCACCAAGTGGTCGATATTCGCGCCATCCACGGCCTGATCGGCAATTCCGCGCTTACCGATGCCGATCGTGACATGCCCGGAGGCGACTACGATGCCGACAACATGACCGCCACGGTGGTGCCCAACCGCAACATGATCCTGCTCTCGCTGGCCATCGGTCACGCCATCAACATCGGTGCCAATGTCTGCTTCTACGGTGCCCACGGCGGCGATCACGTGCTCTATCCCGACTGTCGCCCCGAATTCGTCGAAGGCGTCAATGCCGTCGCCGCTATCGCCGACTTCAACCCCGTGCGTGTCGCCGCCCCCTATTTGCATTCCAGCAAGCAAGATATCCTGGCCGACGGCTTATCGCTGGGACTCGACTACGCCCAGACCTGGACCTGCTACCTGGGGGGCGAGTACGCCTGCGGACAATGCGGTAGCTGCCGGGAGCGTCTCGCGGCCTTCGCCGCACAGGGAGTCGACGATCCCCTGACCTATGCCGCGCCGGGGAAGATGTCGTAATGTACAGTGTCAAGGAAGCTTTCTATACGCTCCAAGGCGAAGGGGCCCACGCCGGACGTGCCAGCGTGTTCTGCCGCTTCACGGGCTGCAATCTCTGGTCGGGGCGTGAACAAGACCGCGCCACCAGTCACTGCCGCTTTTGCGACACCGATTTCATCGGGACCGATGGCCAGAACGGCGGTCGCTTCGAGGATGCCCACGGCTTGGCGGCTCATCTCATGAATCTCTGGCCTCACGCGCCGGAAGCTGCCGTACCCTACGTGGTATTCACCGGCGGCGAGCCGCTGCTGCAGCTCGATAAACCGCTTATCGACGCCATGCACGCCCAGGGATTCGAAATCGGCGTCGAGACCAACGGCACGCTCCCCTCGCCCGCCGACATCGATTGGCTATGCGTCAGCCCCAAAGGCGACGCGGCGTTGCGCATTACGCAAGGCGATGAGCTGAAGCTGGTGTTTCCGCAGTCCGATGCTATGCCCGAGCACTTCACGCATCTCGCCTTCAGGCATTTCTTCCTGCAGCCGATGGATCTCGCGCCGCGCGGCGGACAAGGCACGACCATGCAAGACACCGTGGCTTACTGCCTTGCTCATCCACAGTGGCGCCTGTCGCTGCAAACTCACAAGATCGCGGGAATCGACTGATGACGCTTTTCGTCAACCACCTCACCCATATCGACGCCTCGTTGTGGTCGCCGGAACATGGCTTGACCGGCGTGAGCTGGCATGTCGATGCCGAGCTCGCAGGCGAACTCGGCCCCGATGGCATGCTGTTCGACTTCGGAGAGGTCAAGCCCTGGATCAAATCGCGACTCGACGAGGGTCTCGACCACACCTTGCTGGTCCCGACCCAAGCACCGGGGATCCAGGTGTTCGATTGCGCCGAGGGGCTGTGCCTGCGTACGCAATTCCCCTACCCCATAGAACTCCGGGGCCCGCGGCAAAGCTTTACTCTGCTACCCTGGCCAGAGATCACCACGCAGCGTTTGGCCACGCATCTCTCCGACGAACTCAGCCGCCGACCGCCCGCCAAGGTCGAGACGATCCGTCTGCGTCTGCGCGATGAAGACATCGAGTCGGCCGCCTATACGTACAGCCATGGCCTCAAGCATCATGCGGGCAATTGCCAACGCATTGCACACGGTCACCGCTCACGCCTGCATATCTGGCGGGACGGGCAGCGCGCGCCCGACCTGGAATTCCAATGGGCACAGACCCTAGATGCCTGCTACTTGATCCACGACGAGGACCTCGCGCCGCAAGCCGATGAGTCTCTGGATACATTGAGTGTGGCCTATCGCGCCGATCAAGGGCACTTCCACCTGACGCTGCCCCGAGAGCGCTGCCATCTGCTCTCCACACCCACGACCATCGAGCATATCGCCGCCTGGCTCGCGGAGAAGATCGCCCAGGAGACGCACAGCAGGATTCGCGTCCAGGCCTTCGAGGGCATCGATAAGGGCGCCATCGCCGAAGCATCGTAAACGGCACCGATGGTGATCGTCTTCATTCGTCGAACGGAACACAGCTCATGCACTGTCGCGTCGGTTGTGGCGCATGCTGTATTGCGCCAACCATCAGCTCCTCCATCCCCGGCATGCCCGATGGCAAGCCGGCCGGTGTGCGCTGCGTGCAACTCGATGAAGACAATCGCTGCCGCCTGTTCGGCGATCCCCGGCGACCCACCGTTTGCCATGCCTTCGATTACGACCATGCGGTTTGCGGCGACAGTCGCGAAGAGGCACTGACCATCCTCGATGACCTGGAACATCATACCGAAACGTCTTCCTAAGACGCTCTCTCTGATCGGCAACCTATAAACTCTCCTGCACCAATAAAAAAAGCGCGACTCCAGGAGCCGCGCTTTTTTATATTTACCCGTGGGCGTCGATCAATGACGCTCGATATCGGCTTCTTCGCGTAGGGTCTCGGTCAGGCCTTGAATGGCGGCCTGCGCACGCAACCGCTGGGTCATTTGCGTGCTATCACTCGCATCACCGGTATCGCCGTCGCGTACGTCGGTCAATTCAATGACGGCGACCCCATCGCCGGTTGGGGCTTGCCCATAGCGGCTTCCCTGATCGGGATGCGGCAAACGGAAGGCCTGACGCAGCACGCCCTCGGGGGCGTCGCCACCGTCGCGTGTGGCATCTTCGACGCTCTGCCAGTCAAGAGACACTGACTCCCCTTTCTTGAGCGTCTCGACCAATGTCTTGGCACGGGCTTCAAGCGCATCGCGCGTCTTGACGTCCTTGGCTGCTTCACGCACCTGATCCTTCACCTCATCGAGCGGCAGGGTCGTGGCGTCACGATGGTCGGCGACACGCACCACGGCACGGCGTTGATCATCGAGTTCCAGCACATCGCTGTTATAGCCGTTTTCCAGCACATCCTCGCTGAAAGCGGCATCCATCACGCCAGGCTCAGCGAGCACGCCATCGGCACTGTCCCTGGAGACCCAGTCGCTCGTCTGCATCTCTAAGCCCAGCTCGTCGGCAACGCTCTGTAAGTCTTCTGCCGCATAGCTTTGGTCTTCCAGTGCCTGAACCTGCTGGTTAAACGCATCACTGGAATTGTCGAGACGTACTTGCTCGGCGAGCTGGTCGCGCCTTTCATCGAAGCTGGGGGAATCGATATCGGTGACCTTGATTAGATGCAGGCCATCCCCACCATCGACGACCGACGACACGTCGCCTTCGCTCAGCGAGAAAGCAGCCTCATCGAACGCGTCGCCCAAGAAGCCGCGATTGATCACGCCCAAGTCGCCGCCCTGGTCGGCGGATGCCGTGTCGTCGGAGTATTCGGCCGCCACCGCTGCAAAGTCTTCACCGTCGTCGAGCTTGTCCTGAGCTTCCTCGATACGCGTCATGGCCTCGTCGCGAGAACGCTCATCGCCATAATCGACCATGATGTGTGCGACTTCGCGAGGCGCGTCCTGCCGCTCTTCTGCGTAAGCGTCTCGCAATTGTTGCTCATCGACCTCGACATCCTGAGCCACATCTTCCTGATCCAGTACCACCGACTCGATCTTGACCTGCTCGGGGCGCTGATATTGATCTTGATGCGCATCGTAATAGGACTGCATGTCGTCTTGGCTCACCTCGACCGGAGTGTCGAGATCATCTTCCGTCAGCGCCGCATAGCGGAAATCACGCGTCTGATTTTCCAAGGCCTGTAAGCGTTTGGCTTCTCCCGGCAACACTAAGGTCGATAGTCCGATACCCTGCTGAAGCTGCTGGCGCTTCATATCACTGCGTAGTTCCCTACGAAACGACAAGGGTGTATAGCCCGCTTGAGAAAGACGGTTGGAGAAGAGCTCTTGGGAAAAGTTACCCTCCGAATCCTGAAACTCGGGACGGCTGACGATGAGTTGATCGATCTGCGCATCGGAGAGATGCATGCCGCCCTCTTCGGCGTACTGATCAAGCAATTCCGTAGAGATCAGTTGATCGGTGACCTGTTGACGCAGCTCGCGTTCTTGATCGGGCGGTACTTGCCCCGAACGAATGGCACGTTGTACCTGCATCTCGACCGCTCGCTTGCCGATCGGTTCGCCGTTCACAGTCGCGGCGTCATCACTGCCGGAGGTGAAGACCCCGACCAGGGACTCGGCCCCGAAGAGTGCGAACGTCACGATGATCGCACCCACGATCACTTTGGCGGCCCACCCTTGGGAACCCTCTCGAATTCGTTGCAGCATGCTTGCCTCGACGTGATGGAGATTCTTGAAACTAGAACGGATTATACCGGCAACGAGTGTGTCCCGGTCAAAACGGGACACGCTTTCGGCATGGCTATCGGCATGAAAAAGGCGCACCGCTTACGCGATACGCCTCTTTTGCTGGACCGAATCGACACGACATCTCGTTTCAGACACGGCTTTCTTCATGCGTCGCGCCCATGACGAACACCTCGGTCCCGCTCGACCGGTCTTAGTTGACCGAATCCTTGAGCGCCTTGCCTGCCTTGAACGTCGGCACCTTGGCGGCGCTAATTTCGATCGTCTCACCGGTCTGCGGGTTACGACCGGTGCGCGCGGCACGCTCCTTGACAGAGAATGTGCCGAAGCCAACCAGTGCGACGGAATCGCCCTTTTTCAGACTATCGGAGACGGTATCGACCATGGCGTCGAGCGCACGGCCTGCAGCCGCCTTGGGAATGTCGGCAGATGCAGCAATGGCTTCGATCAGCTCAGACTTGTTCACACTTCACCCCTTGACTGTTTCGGTAATGACTGGAAATCGGCGCGAAACTTCCACTTCCTGAAGCGTCACAACAAAGGCTGGGATTTATAGCAATGCCACGAAACTCTTGTCAAGAAAGCTTCGCGCCGAGCCGCGCCATGCGTGGGTTCATACCACGACATGGCCGCTAAATTCTGTCAATGCGTGCTGATATTAGAACGCGAAGGTTGGCTAGTTTCCGCTAAGGAATCACCGGTTTCAACCTCTGCCTTTCCGACCAGCGCCGCGTCGAGAACTTCATCAATCCATTTGACGGGCCGGATATCCAACGCATCCTTGATATTGTCCGGCACTTCCTTGAGATCCCGGCGGTTTTCCTCCGGTATGAGCACCGTCTTTATACCACCGCGTCGCGCTGCCAGCAATTTCTCCTTGAGGCCGCCGATCGGCATGACCTCGCCACGCAGGTTGACTTCACCGGTCATCGCCACGTCACAACGCACTGGACGCCCGGTATACGCCGACACCATCGCGGTGACCATGGCGACACCGGCACTGGGCCCGTCCTTGGGCGTCGCCCCTTCCGGCACGTGAATGTGCAGGTCTTCCTTCTCGAAACGGTCAGGGTCAATGTCCAGCGCCGTGGCGCGAGCCCGTACTACGGTATGCGCGGCATCCACGGACTCTTTCATGACATCGCCAAGCGATCCCGTCTTGTTGAGACGGCCTTTACCCGGGGATACCACCGATTCGATATTGAGCAGCTCGCCGCCCACCGACGTCCAGGCAAGCCCAGTGACACGCCCCACCTGGTCCTGCTGATCGGCCAAGCCATAACTGAAGCGACGCACACCGGCGTAGGCTTCGATATCCGATGCAGCAAGCAGTTGAGGGCCTTGCGCGGCTTGCTGCTTCTCACCCTCGACACGCTCGCGCAGTACCTTGCGGCTGACCTTGGCGATTTGACGCTCCAGCTCGCGTACGCCCGCTTCACGCGTGTAATAGCGCACCAGCTCGAGTAGCGATTCGTCGGAGAAACTGAGCTCGTCATCCTTGAGCCCATTGGCCTTGAGCTGCTTGGGCACCAGATAGCGCTTGGCGATCGCCAGTTTCTCGTCTTCGGTGTAACCGGGCAGACGAATGATCTCCATGCGATCGAGCAGCGGCTCGGGGATGTTCATCGAGTTCGCGGTACAGATGAACATGACATCGGACAGGTCGTAGTCCAGTTCCAGATAATGGTCGCTGAAGCTGTTGTTCTGCTCCGGGTCGAGCACTTCGAGAAGCGCTGATGAGGGATCGCCACGATGATCCATACCGATCTTGTCGACTTCGTCGAGCAGAAAGAGCGGATTGCGCACTTCAGCTTTGCTCATGCGCTGGATCATCTTGCCTGGCAGTGAACCGATATAGGTACGCCGGTGACCACGAATCTCCGACTCATCGCGAATCCCGCCCAACGCCAGGCGCACATAGCGCCGGTTGGTGGCGCGCGCGATCGATTGCCCCAACGAGGTCTTGCCAACCCCCGGCGGGCCTACCAGGCACAGCACCGGCCCCTTGAGCTTCTTGACGCGCTTCTGGACGGCCAGGTACTCGAGAATCCGCTCCTTGACCTCTTCCAGGCCATAGTGGTCTTCATCGAGCACCTTCTGCGCATTCACCAAGTCGTGCTTGACGCGCGAGCGCTTCTTCCAGGGCACCGCCACCAACCAGTCAAGATACGAACGCACCACTGTCGCCTCTGCCGAGGTCGGCGCCATCATCTTGAGCTTGCCTAGCTCCTGACGTGCCTTCTCGGCCGCTTCCTTGGGCATGCCCGTGGATTCGATCAGTTGCTCGTACTTGTCGGTCTCGTTAGGCGCATTCTCGAGCTCACCCATTTCCTTCTGGATGGCTTTCATCTGCTCGTTGAGATAGTACTCGCGCTGCGACTTCTCCATCTGCTCCTTGACCCGCGAACGAATGCGCTTCTCCACCTGCAGCAAATCGATCTCGGATTCGATCAGTGCCATCAGGTGCTCGATGCGATCACGCACACGATCCATCTCGAGCAGTTCCTGCTTGTCGCCGATCTTGAGCGACAAATGGGCACAGATGGTATCCACCAAGCGGCTAGGATCCTCGATGCCGGACAACGAGTTAAGGACTTCGTTGGGCACCTTCTTGGACAGCTTGACGTACTGCTCGAACTGATTGAGCAGCACGCGCACCAGCGACTCCTGCTCGCGTTCGGTCAACGTCTCGCTTTCGCGGCGCAACGCTTCCGCCGAGACGTAACCCGCGTCATCTTCATGAATATCGCGGATATCGGCGCGATAATCGCCTTCGATCAAGACCTTGACGGTGCCGTCGGGCAGCTTCAGCAACTGCATGATTTCGGCTACCGTGCCGACCTCGAAGAGATCGCCGAATTCAGGGTCGTCCTGACCGGCCTCGCGCTGGGCGACGAGCAATATCCGCTTGTCGTTTTCCATGGCCGTCTCGAGCGCGCGGATCGACTTCTCGCGCCCCACGAACAGCGGAATCACCATCTGCGGATAGACAACTACGTCGCGCAGCGGCAAAAGGGGAAGACTCAAGGTCTGTTCAGCGTTCTGCTCCATCGCAGACGTTCCTCAACAAATTCGGTGGATGGGCCGCGAGACGGCACTAATGCCAGAGAAATGGGGGCGCATCCAGCATGATGCAACCGTGCAGCCCGTCGGTTTCATGGCTCGAGGCAGGGCGCATACGAAAAGGGGGCCCTTAGGCCCCCACGGTGACTCAGGCCGGATCTCAGCCGTCCTTGCCAGCCACCTTGCTTTCTTCCTGCTGAGAGTAAATCAGCAGCGGCTCGCTGTCCCCGGTAATGACCGAAGCGTCGATGACCACCTTGGTGACATCCTCGAGCGATGGCACCTCGTACATGGTATCAAGCAACACGGATTCGAGGATCGAACGCAAGCCACGTGCCCCGGTATTACGTTCCATGGCCTTATGCGCCACGGCTCGCAGGGCATCCTCGCGAAACTCCAGCTCGACACCTTCCATGTAGAACAGGTGCGTGTACTGCTTGATCAGCGAGTTCTTGGGCTCGGTGAGGATCTGGATCAAGGCTTCTTCGCTGAGCTCGGTCAGCGTCGCGATGACCGGCACACGGCCCACGAACTCCGGAATCAAGCCAAACTTGACCAGGTCCTCAGGCTCGACGCCCGCGAGGACATCGCCCATCGATTTTTCGGAGTCCTTGCTCTTCACCTCAGCGTTAAAGCCGATGCCACCTTTCTCGATACGATCACGGATCACCTTCTCCAGCCCTGCAAACGCCCCACCGACAATGAACAGCATATTGGTGGTATCGACTTGCAGAAACTCCTGCTGAGGATGCTTGCGACCACCTTGTGGCGGTATCGAGGCCGTAGTGCCCTCGATCAGCTTGAGCAAGGCCTGCTGGACGCCTTCACCGGAGACATCGCGCGTAATCGACGGATTGTCCGACTTACGCGAAATCTTGTCGATTTCGTCGATATAAACGATCCCGCGCTGCGCCTTGTCGACGTCGTACTCGCACTTCTGCAGCAATTTCTGGATGATGTTCTCGACGTCTTCACCCACATAACCAGCTTCGGTCAGGGTCGTCGCATCGGCGATCGTGAACGGAACGTTAAGCAGCCGGGCCATGGTCTCGGCCAGCAAGGTCTTACCACTACCGGTCGGGCCGATCAGGAGAATGTTCGACTTGCCGAGTTCGACATCGTCGGTCTTCACATCGGCACGCAGACGCTTGTAGTGATTGTAGACCGCCACCGAAAGCACCCGCTTGGCACGGTCCTGCCCGATGACATAATCATCCAGTGTATAGCGGATCTCGCGCGGTGCCGGCAGACGCTCGTCATCGCCCTCGGCATCGGCCTCCAGCACTTCTTCGCGAATGATGTCGTTGCATAAATCGACACATTCGTCACAGATGTAGACGGAAGGACCCGCGATCAGCTTGCGCACTTCGTTCTGGTTCTTGCCGCAGAACGAGCAGTACAGCAACTTACCGCTCTCGTCTTTGCCTTTGCCGTCAGCCATTCGTGTACCTCGTGATAGCGGCGGCCCTGACGAGCCGCCGGTAATAAATGCATGTCTGGCTAATCGCTACCATGTTTGGTCAAACGCTATCAGGATACCGGGCGCTTATCCAGCATGGCATCGATGAGGCCGTACTCGACCGCCTGTGAGCCGTTCATGAAATTATCGCGATCCGTATCTCGTGCAACCGTTTCCACATCCTGGCCTGTATGCCGGGCGAGAATTTCGTTGAGCTGCTGGCGGATGTTGAGAATTTCTTTGGTGTGGATCTCGATATCGGCCGCCTGACCCTGATAACCGCCCAACGGCTGATGAATCATCATCCGTGAGTGCGGCAGGCAGTAGCGCTTGCCCTCGGCGCCACCGGCAAGCAGCAATGCCCCCATGCTCGCAGCCTGGCCAACGCACACGGTGGAGACGTCAGGCTTGACGAACTGCATGGTGTCGTAGATGGACATCCCCGCTGTCACAGAACCGCCCGGCGAATTGATGTACAGGTGGATATCCTTGTCGGGGTTCTCGGATTCGAGAAACAACATCTGAGCCACCACCAGATTGGCCGTGTAGTCTTCGACTGGGCCAATCAGAAAGATAACGCGCTCTTTGAGCAGGCGAGAGTATATGTCGTAGGACCGCTCGCCACGCGCGCTCTGCTCCACCACCATGGGGACTAAACCGCCGGCGTTGCTGATATCGAACTCATTGCCCATTGCGTGGCTTCCTTAATCCGGTGACTGATTGCTCCAGTGACTAGAGACCCGGCCGTAGCCGGGTCCAGGCACTTGCGACGACACGCGAAAGAACGCTTAAGCGTTGGTCTCTTCCTGCGCTTCGTCCTCATCATCTGCTTCTTGCTGCTGCTGGGCCGCTTGCAAAGCCTGCTCGTAGGACATTTCGACATCCTTAACCTGAGCTTGCTCCAGCAACTTGTCAACCGCCTTATCTTCAAGAACCGAGGACTTGACCTGGTTCTTCATCTCCTCGTTCTTGAGGTAATGCTCAACCACCTGCTCAGGCTGCTGATATTGCTGTGCCAACTCTTCGACGCGCACCTTGATTTCATCGTCGCTGGCATCGAGCTCATTGACCTTGACGACTTCCGCTAGCAGCAGGCCCACCTGAACGCGCTTCTTCGCCTGATCGGCGAACAGTTCATCGGGCAGTTGGGAGACATCAAAGTCCTCACCCAGGCCGAACTGTTGCGCGGCCTGACGCTTGAGCCCTTCGGTCTCCTGCTGAATCAATGCCTGCGGGACCGGAATATCATTGGCCTGCTGCAACGCTTCGAGCGCCTGCTGCTTGACGCGATTGGTCACCGCCTGGGAAAGCTCGTTCTCCATGTTCTTCTGCACGTCGGCACGGAAGGCAGCGACACCGCCCTCTTCGATACCGAAGCGCTTGATGAACTCTTCGTCGACTTCAGGCAATTGCTTGCCGGCCACCTTGTGAACTTTCACCTTGAAACTGGCTTCCTGGCCGGCCAGGTGCTCCGCCTGATAATCTTCGGGGAAGGTCACCTTGATCTCGAGATCGTCGCCGGCCTTGGCACCTACCAGTTGCTCTTCGAAGCCTGGGATGAAGTTGTTGGAGCCCAACTCCAGTTCGTGGCCTTCGGCAGCACCGCCTTCGAACGGCTCATCGCCCAGGAAACCCTGAAAATCGATGGTTACCTGATCGCCATCGGCCGCCGCGCGATCGACTTCTTCCCACTCGGCATTCTGCGAGCGCAGGGTATCGATCATCTGATCGACATCGGCCTCGGTCACTTCCGCCTGGGGGCGCTCGATCTCGGTATTCTCGATCGAGTTGAGCTCGAACTCGGGATACACCTCAAGGATAGCGACGAACTCCAGATCCTTACCGTCTTCATCGACGGTCGGCTCAACCTGGGGAGAACCCGCCGGATTGAGGCTTTCCTGGGTGATCGCCTGCACATAGTGCTGGCGCATCATTTCGCCCACTACTTCGTTACGGACTTCTTGGCCGAAACGTTGACGTACGACCGTCATCGGAATCCTGCCACGCCGAAAGCCGTTCAGCCGCACGTTCTTGGCGGTTTCCTGCAGGCGGGTAGCCACGGCTTGATCGACTTCGGTCGCCGGCACTTGGACGGTGACACGACGTTCGATCTGGGAAGTCGACTCAACGGAAACTTGCATGAATGATCCTCTACCGACTGGGGCGTTCTGAAAAAGCGTAATAAGACGTGGATTCTATGAATCCCCATCCGCGCTGGCAAGCGCAATGCGTGGTTTATGGGGCTGGATGCCTTATCTTACAAGGGAAAAGACACGAAAAAAGGGCGAAAAGCCATCGTAACGATATAAGAAAGTCTAACGAGGCACCTGAGTACAGGCGTGCTGAGCGCCCCCGTAAAGACGGAGAATACGCCGATAAAAACAAATAAGAGAGAACAACAAGAGGAGAATATCATGAAGGAGAAAGTCATCGCTGGGGTGGATGATGGGGATCGAACCCACGACCACCGGAGCCACAATCCGGGGCTCTACCACTGAGCTACATCCACCACGACGACGAATTGTTGCGACACGTTCAAGCATGGGGTGGATGATGGGGATCGAACCCACGACCACCGGAGCCACAATCCGGGGCTCTACCACTGAGCTACATCCACCATAACCTGAAACGCACGGGAGTCCATCCCGACATCGACACTCTTGTTGGCTTCAAACCTAGACTTGGCGCGCCCAGCAGGACTTGAACCTGCAACCTACGGCTTAGAAGGCCGTTGCTCTATCCGGTTGAGCTATGAGCGCTTGATAACGCCGGCACAGACTCAACATTGAACCGACCCTCGAAAGGATCCGGATACTGGTCGGGGTAGAGGGATTTGAACCCCCGACATCCTGCTCCCAAAGCAGGCGCGCTACCAGACTGCGCTATACCCCGTCGCCCCGAGACCGCTTGGGCATGGCCAATCGAGCCCGTCGATGCGCAGCGTATTCTACGCATCTTCCTTGCCAGGTCAAGCCCTTACGTTCCACCTTCCGCCCTATTCATACGAGGAGTACATTGACTGCACCTCCCAGCGTGCGAAAATTGCGCCTCTCTACTAACGCCGCCCGGTACCGGGCTACGCATGTCAAAGGAACGAGTCGATGACCGCTCAGTTGATCGACGGCAAGGTGATTGCCGCTAACGTCCGCGAACAGGTATCTCGTCAAGTTCAGGCGCGCCGCCATGATGGTAAGCGCGCCCCAGGGCTCGCGGTCGTCCTCGTTGGCGAAGACCCCGCTTCCGAAGTCTATGTCCGCAACAAGCACCGCGCCTGCGACCAAGCCGGTCTGCATTCGGTGCAGCACCAGCTTCCTGCCACGACCACTCAGGCGGAACTCGAGGCATTGGTCGACTCGCTGAACGCAGATGCCGATATCGACGGCATTTTGGTACAACTCCCCCTGCCCGAGCATCTCGACGAACGCCCGATTCTCGAACGCATCCGCCCCGATAAAGACGTCGATGGTTTTCATCCTTACAATCTCGGCCGCCTCGCTCAACGCCTCCCTACGCTGCGCCCCTGCACCCCCAAGGGCATCATGACGTTGATGCAGGAGAGCGGCATCCAGGCACGCGGTCTGGATGCCGTCATCGTCGGCGCCTCCAATATCGTCGGGCGCCCCATGGCGCTGGAGTTGATGCTCGCGGGCAGCACCACGACCATCTGCCATCGATTTACCCGCGATCTCGAATCCCATGTTCGACGCGCTGAATTGCTCATCGTGGCTGTCGGTAAGCCCGGTTTCATCAAGGGTGAATGGATCAAGGAAGGCGCTGTAGTCATCGACGTGGGCATCAACCGCCAAGCCGATGGCAAGCTCGCGGGCGATGTCGAGTTCGCATCCGCCGCCGAGCGTGCCAGTTTCATCACGCCCGTACCCGGCGGCGTGGGCCCCATGACAGTCGCCTCGCTGCTGGAAAACACCCTGCTTGCCGCTGAACTCCACGACGACATGCATGCCTGACAGACAGACGTTACAATGAGCGTCTACACCGACATTCGGATAGCGAAAAGGAGTCGATAGATGAGCGACCAGGAAATGAACGTCGAAAGCTTCAACCTCGACCATACCAAGGTCAAGGCACCTTATGTGCGTCTGGCCGGCATCAAGAGCGGCGAGCATGGCGACGCGATTCACAAGTACGATCTGCGTATCTGCCAGCCCAACAAGGCGCACATGGAAATGCCCGCGCTACATTCTCTGGAACACCTGATGGCCGAACTGTCGCGCAATCATACCGACAAGGTTCTCGACATCAGCCCCATGGGCTGCCAGACCGGCTTTTATGTCACCCTGATCAATCACGACGACTATGACGACGTGCTTGACCTGATCGACAAGACCCTCAACGACGTCCTCGTCGCCACAGACGTGCCGGCCTGCAATGAAATGCAATGCGGCTGGGCCGCCAGCCACAGCCTGGAAGGCGCGCAAGCCCTGGCTCGCGACCTGCTGGCCAAACGCAACGAATGGAACCAGGTGTTCGCCTGATCGATGGATAGAGGGATCCCACCCCACATGCGCAAGATCGCCATCATCGGTGCCATGGCCGAGGAGGTCGAACTGCTCGCCTCGCACCTGGAAAACGGCCAGACCCGCCAGCATGCCGGCTCGACCTTTCACACCGGCTACTTGCACGGTGTCGAGGTCGTTATCCTGCAATCGGGTATCGGCAAGGTGAATGCCGCCGTTGGCACCACTCAGATGCTCGAGCTCCACCAGCCCGACGTAATCATCAACACCGGCTCGGCGGGCGGCTTCGGGGCCGACCTCGAAGTCGGTGACGTGGTCATCTCCAGCGAGGTGCGTCACCACGACGTCGATGCTGTGGTCTTCGGCTACGAGTACGGCCAGGTGCCGCAGATGCCAGCCGCCTATCTCCCCGACCCTCGCTTGGTCGAAGCCGCCCGGGAATGCATCGAAGGGCTTGGCGAACTACGTGTCACGGAAGGCCTCATCTGCACGGGTGACATCTTCATGGCCGAGGAGGCCATGGTGGCGCAGGCACGCGAGCGCTTTCCGAGCATGCTGGCCGCCGAGATGGAAGCGGCAGCCATCGCCCAGACATGCCACCTCTACGACTGTCCGTTCGTCGTCATTCGTGCGCTTTCCGATATCGCCGGCAAGGAGTCCGACCTGTCCTTCAAGGCCTTCATCGATAAAGCCGCCACGCATTCGGCAATGATGGTCGAAGCCATGGTCAAGCGTCTGGGAACACCTGTCTGAGACGACCGCGACACGCATCCGACCCAACGACAAAGCCCGCGACCGAACGCGGGCTTTGTCGTTTATGGACCTTCTACGCTCGCCGACGCTGCAGACAGCGCTTAACTGCCTTCGATCACCCAAGTCGTGCCTTCGCGGCTATCCTTCAGCACAATCCCCAGCGCCGCCAATTCATCGCGTATGCCATCGGCGGTAGCGAAGTCCTTGGCCTTCTTGGCCTGCGCCCTCGCCTCGATACGCGCCTCGATCTCTTCCTCGGTCATCGGCAGCTGCCCCGCCCCTGCCTGCAGGAAATCGGCAGGCGCTTGCCCGAAGAGCCCCAGCACACCGCCCAGCGATATGAGCTCGTAAGCCAATGCGGGTGCACGCTGCGGGGCCTCCTGCTTGGTGCGGTTCAACTCGCGCGCGAGATCGAACAACACCGCCAACGCCTCAGCGGTATTGAAATCGTCATCCATCGCGGCCACGAAACGTTCGCGATAATGCGCTGCCACCTCACCTTCAGCCGGCGTCACGCCCTGCAGGGCGTTATAGAAACGCTCCAGCGAACGGCGCGCCTCGCCCAACGCGTCGGGGGCATAATTGATGGGGCTACGGTAGTGGCTGGCCAGAAGTAGATAACGCACGACTTCAGGAGCATGCGCCTCCAACACTTCGCGAATCGTGAAAAAGTTGCCCAAGGACTTGGACATCTTCTCGTGATCGACCCGCACCGCCCCGGCATGCATCCAGGTGTTGACGTAGGCTTGCCCGGTCGCCGCCTCGCTCTGCGCGATCTCGTTTTCATGGTGTGGAAACACGAGATCCGGGCCACCGCCATGAATATCGAAGGTATCGCCCAGGCAGCACGTCGACATCGCCGAGCACTCTATATGCCAACCTGGCCGGCCCTCACCCCATGGTGATGGCCAGCTCTCCTCGCCCGGCTTCGCAGCCTTCCACAGCACGAAGTCCAGCGGGTCTTCCTTGGCGGCCTCGACTTCGATACGCGCGCCCGAGCGCATGTCATCGAGATCACGATTGCTGAGCTTGCCGTACCCTTCGAAACGCCGCACGCGATAATAAACGTCACCGTTAGCGGCTGGGTAGGCATACCCCTTGTCGACCAAACGCTGGACCATGGCGATGATATCGTCGACATGCGCCGTGGCACGTGGCTCACGATCGGGACGCAAAACCCCAAGGCGCCCTTCGTCCTCGTGCATGGCGTCGATCATCCGCGCGGTCAGCGCCGCAATCGGCTCGCCATTCTCCTCGGCCCGCTTGAGGATCTTGTCATCGATATCGGTGATATTGCGCACGTAATCGACCTCGAACCCCCGCCAACGCAGATAGCGAGTAATCATGTCGAAGGCGACCATGACGCGGGCATGGCCGATATGGCAGTAGTCGTAGACGGTAATCCCGCAGACGTACATGCGTACTCGACTCACATCGAGTGGCGTGAACGTTTCCTTGCGACGCGTCAGCGTATTGTAGATCTGCACGACGAACCCCTCTCAGCCTTTCTTCTGTGCCTTGGCCCAACCATCCTTGAGCCCCACCGTACGATTGAAGACCCGCTTGCCATCGCGACAGGCGTAACGGTCAGCACAGAAATAGCCCACGCGCTCGAACTGATAACGGCTCTCGGGATCGACGTCGGCCAGGCTCGGCTCGGCGTAACCTTCGACGACACGCAGCGATTCGGGATTCAAGTGCTCGAGAAAATCGCCGTCGCGATCACGGTCCGGCGCTTCGACCTGAAACAGATTATCGTACAGGCGTACTTCCACCGGCACGGCGTGCGCGGTGCTCACCCAATGGATGACGCCTTTCACCTTACGCCCTTCGGGGTTCTTGCCCAGGGTATCGAAATCGACACTGCAGCGTAGCTCCTGGATTTCGCCATCGGCGTCCTTGATGACCTCGTCGCAGCGGATCACATAGGCATTGCGCAGGCGCACTTCCTTGCCTGGCGCCAGGCGGAAGAACTTCTTGGGCGGCTCTTCCATGAAATCGTCACGGTCGATCCATACCTCGCGCGTCAACGGCAGGTGGCGCACGCCCATGTCATCACGCGCCGGATGGCCGGCCACTTCGAAGGTTTCCTCATGATCCTCGGGGAGATTGGTCAACACCACCTTGAGCGGCTTGAGCACGCACATCGCGCGTGGCGCGTTGTCTTCCAGGTCGGAGCGAATCGCATGGTAGAGCATGGCGATATCCACCATGCCGCCATCGGCCCGCGTCACGCCAATCATCTCGCAGAACTTACGCACCGAACCCGGCGTGTAGCCGCGCCGACGCATGCCCGAAATCGTCGGCATACGCGGGTCGTCCCAGCCATCCACGATACCCTGGTCGACCAGCAGCTTGAGCTTACGCTTGGATGTCACCGTATGCGCGAGATTGAGACGTGCGAATTCGATCTGACGCGGCTTGACCGGTACCGGGAGGTTCTCCAGGAACCACTCGTAAAGCGGACGATGATCCTCGAACTCCAGCGTGCAGATGGAGTGCGTGACACCCTCGAGCGCATCCGACTGGCCATGCGTGAAATCGTAGGACGGGTAGATCTTCCACTTGTCGCCCGTCTGATGGTGGTGGGCATGTCGCACGCGATAAAGGATCGGATCACGCAGATTGATGTTGGACGCAGCCATGTCGATCTTGGCACGCAACACCTTCTCGCCCTCGGCGAACTCGCCCTTGCGCATGCGTTCGAGCAGATCGAGATTTTCCTCGGGCGTACGATCGCGATACGGGCTCGGCTTGCCGGCCTCAGTCAAGGTGCCGCGATATTCACGAATCTCATCGGGGGACAGGTCATCGACATACGCCTTGCCCTCACGCACCAAATGCTGCGCCCAGGCATACAACTGATCGAAGTAATCCGAGGCATAGCGCACTGCCCCGTCCCACTCGAACCCTAACCAAGTGATATCGGCCTTGATGGCATCGATATAGGCTTGCTCTTCCTTGGCGGGGTTAGTGTCGTCGAAACGCAGATGGCATTGACCGCCAAACTGCTCGGCAAGCCCGAAATTCAGACAGATCGACTTGGCATGGCCGATATGCAGGAATCCGTTGGGTTCCGGCGGAAACCGAGTGACGATGGCATCTTGGCGACCGGCCTCGATTTCCTCGCGAACCTGATTGCGGATGAAATTCGGGGCGGAGTGGCTATCTACGCTCATGGGCTGTCTACAGAACCTCTGTTCGTTCGCGGAGTGGCCGGAGGGCACGTCAAAGCACCGACTGGCGCCTCGACACGGTTTCGCCCGCGGGTGCAAAGCCGCTATTATAGCGCGACGCCAGCGCGCGACGCCAAGTCGCGCTCAGTTCTCTTCGCCAGGATACGTCCATGATCGTTCTGCAAACCAATTACGGCAGCATTCGTCTGCGCCTCGACCATGAAAACGCGCCCAAGACTGCGGCCAACTTCGAGCAATACGTGCGCGACGGCCATTACGACGACACCCTGTTCCATCGCGTCATCGATGGCTTCATGGTCCAGGGCGGCGGCTTCGACACCCAGTTCGAACAAAAGCCCACCCGCGCGCCGATCGACAATGAAGCGGACAACGGTCTGAAGAACGTCAAGGGCAGCGTGGCCATGGCACGCACCCAGGACCCGCACTCCGCCAGTGCACAGTTCTTCATCAACGTCGCCGACAACGACTTCCTCAACCACCGCGACAAGTCCATGCAAGGCTGGGGCTATTGCGTCTTCGCTGAGGTCGTCGAGGGCATGGAGGTGGTCGAGAAGATCAAGAACATGCGCACCACGCGCCGTGGCATGCACGCCGACGTGCCCGCCGAGGACGTCATTCTCGAGCGCGCCTCCGTCGAAGACTGATAAGGCGCGACGCCGCGCCGATTCGGCGCGGCGCTGCCGAATCTGACGATCGCCACACGCACGCCCATGAGGACGCCAGCACGATGACCACCCTGCTGATTTCCGATCTGCACCTCCACGCAGGCCAGCCGGACATCGCCCACGGCTTTCTGAACTACCTGGAAACCGAGGCGCGACACGCCGACACGCTCTACCTGCTCGGCGATATCTTCGAAGCCTGGATCGGCGACGACTATCTCGGTGACCTGGAGCGCCAAGTCATCGATGCGCTGAAACGCCTCAGCGATGCCGGCACCCAGATTTATTTCATGCATGGCAATCGAGACTTCCTCGTCGGTCACGCCTTCGCCGATGCCGCCGGCGCCACCCTGCTCGATGACCCGAGCCTGGTGACCCTGGGCAATAAGCGCGTGCTGCTGATGCACGGCGATAGCCTGTGCACCGGCGATGAGGAGTACATGAAGTTTCGTGCTATGTCGCGAGATCCCGAATGGCAAGCTCAGATTCTCGCCCTGCCCGTCGAGCAACGCCTGGAGCTCGCCAAGAGCCTGCGCCTGCAATCCGCGGATGCCAACACGCAAAAAGCCGACGCGATCATGGACGTGACGCCGGCGGAAGTCGAAGCGGCCATGCGCACGCACGGCGTCACCACGCTCATTCACGGCCACACGCATCGCCCGGCAGTTCACGACGTCGACCTCGACGGTCAGCCTGCCCAGCGCATCGTACTCGGCGATTGGCGACCCGGCAGCGGCTGGGAAATACGTGTCGAGGACGGCGCCGAGCCGCAGTTACGCGAATTCGCGATCTGACGACGCTGAGCCTGCCATCATGAGCGCTCGTGCTGCGGCTCGAAGGCACGATCCAGTTGCAGGCGCCAGCGCACCAGCATCGGGGCGTCGGTCAACGAGACCTGCCCCAGCAATTGGCGGAAGCGTTGCCGCATATCGTCATCATCGGGGTCGATCAGCGTTAGCCATATCTCGCAGGCATAGATCTGGTGATGCCGATTCTCCTGCTCGCTCGCCACGCGACAGGCCTGTTCGGCCAAGCGACGCACTTCCTGGGGCGCATATCCCAACGCATGGCGAACACGCACCATTTGCAGGGTCAACTCCGGCAAATACAGCGAACCGCGTTCACGCGCGACCATCAAGCACTGGTCTAAATAGTCCTCGGCCCGGGCATATTCTCCCAGCGCCAGGCAGGCATCGCCGTACCACAGCAAAGGACGCTGATAACGATCCTGCCCCGTGGCCTCGGCCACTCGCTCCATACTCTCTTCGAGAAGCGCCAGGCCTTGCGGATCACCGCTCATCGCCTTGTACCAGCCGAGAATGCCCTGCGCCGCGTAATGCCAGAGGTGCAGATCGGGCGTCGACGTCACCTCGTGTGCGCGTTCGGCGCGTGTCGCCGCCATGTGCACATGCCCGAGCTGGCGATACAACGCCGCAGCGAAAATCAGCGACAGCGCCAACGAGCCAGGATGCTTGATCGACTCGGCCAAGCGTATCGCCGCCTCGATCTGCTGCTCGGCACGCAGATAATCGCCGCGCAGGCACAAGGCCCAGGCATGGTAACAAGCCGCAGCGACCTGCGGATGATCGGAAAACGGTAACCAATCGAGCACCATCGGCTGATGCAGCGGATCGATTTCCTCGAGATGCTCGAAAGCATGGCGCACACGCCCCGCCCAATATTCGCAATGCGCCCGTGCGTAATCCGCCAGGCGCTGGTAACGCGGATCGACGAGGCGCTCGGCGAACGCCGACAAGCGTGCCGCCAAGGCAAACGCATCGGCATGCGCGTGGCGCTGGCTGCAGCCGACCCATAGCCCCCAGGTCACCAGGAATGGCTGCTCATCATCCGCTTCGTCGTCTTCATCACGCCGCGCCTCCAGCGTTCCCAGCATCTCCTTGGCGCGCACGAAGCTCTCATGCGCCGTGGGTGAACCGTGGCCCTCGAGCGCAAAGGCGGCCTGGCCGCGCACCGTCAACAGGCTGATATAGCGCTCTTCCTGCAACGCGAGATCTTGCAGGCACTCCAGCCCCGAATCGGCCATCTTTAGCGCCGTGCGGTTGGCGCTCAACTTGAGGGCGGCCCGCGCGGCAAGCTCGAAGTAGCGCGCCGCGCGCGCATGGTCACCGCTGCACCGCAAGTGCGACGCGAAATATCCCGGATGCTGGCCAATCAAGGCCGGGAAGCGATCCTCGATGAGCGTGACGACCTGGTGGTGTAGCCGCTCCCTGACATCGCGAGGACAGGAAAGGTACGCGGCTTCCTGCAACAATTGATGAACGAACTGGTAGTCGAACGGGCTGTCGCCATGGCAGGGCTCGATGATTTCCAGGCGCTGCATGTGATCGAGCACTTGCTTGAGGCGCGTCTCACCGAGCCCGGTGCATTCGCGCAGGAAGGCGACTCGGAACTGACGCCCGAGCACCGCCGCGACATGCGCCACATCGCGGTCGGCATCGAGCTGCTCGATGCGGCTGGAAAGAAGCCCCAGCAACCCGCGTGGCAACTCATCCACTTGCACGCGACGCCCTTCGCGGCGATCCAAGTCGAGACGCCGACAAATTTCCTGCAAGTAAAGCGGCACCCCATCGCAACGCTCAATGAGCTGCTCACGAAGACGCGGGGTGATGTGCAGCCGATAATGCTTGGCGAGTTGCACCAGCAAGCGTGACGACTGCGTACTGTCCAAGCGCCCCAGCACGATGTGCTGGTCCCAGTTGAGCCGCACCGGCAACGCCTCGCGCCCATGGTGGCTGGCAATCAGCATGAAGGGGACGTTGATCGGCAAGCGTGCCTGCAATGCCAGCAACACCTTGAGCGAGAGCTCATCCAGCCATTGCAGGTCATCGATGACCAAGGCTAGCGGGCGATTCGCGGTGATGCGCTCGATAAGCGAGTGAAAGAGTTGCGTGACCGGTTCGAGGCTCTCACCGATGTCGCCGTCACCGCCATCGCTCAGCGCGTGGTAGAGCACCTCGCGCCGCGATTCTTCCAGTGCCGATTCATTGGCCAACCAGGCAGCCAGCGTCGAGCCATCGACGTCGCGGTCGAGATACCAGCGCAACAATGCGCGCACCACGCCGTAAGGCGTCTGGCTCGACAATCGCGTCGTCGGCTGCCAACACAGGGCGATCTCCTGACTTTGCTCCAGTTGCCGAAAGCTCACCAGCAACGCCGATTTCCCCATACCCAGCGCGCCTTGCACCAGCACGCTTTGGCGCAACCCGATAACCACCCGGGCCAGTGCATCACGCAACTGGCGCAGTGCCGCTTCGCGTCCGATCAAGCTCGGCGGCGTGGCATCGCGTCCGCCTTCGTCGACCCCTAGCACCAACGCACGAAGGCGCACCCGTCCGTCGGCGGCCAGCAAGCGTGTCGTCAGGCGCGGCTGCAGATCCAGCGCGGGGGGCATGTGCTGGCTCGCCTCCTGCGAAATCACCAACTCGCTGCCCTGAGCGGCGCTCATGAGCTCGAGCGCCGGTTGCGTCACTTGCCCCAGGGGGTCGGCCAGGCGGCGTTCGGGTAGATACAACCCACGCCCACTGTTGAGCCCCGCCGCCAGCTCGAAACGCGGCGCCGGATCGCCCCCCGACCAGTGACGCTGAACCTCTTCGGGGAGCTGGCGACGGCAATGCTCGTACAACGCCACCAGCTCGGCCAATTGGTGCGCCGGACCATGGGTACCAAAGCAGGCCAGCCCCAGCCCGCCGGTGGCACCAGGCAGCCAGAACCCGCCCAGTAGATGGCATTGACGCTCAAGCCAACGCATCAACTCTACTTGCAGGAGCAGACAGGCGTGCCCTTGAGCACGCTCCTGCCAGTCGCCCTGCAAGTGCAAGCGAATCGCCAGCACCGATAGCTGTCGGTAGTCGATCTCGTCTTCACGTATGGGGGCACTGTCCAGCGCCACGGTCCGCGAAAAAGCGCCTTGGGGCGAGGTGGGCGCCGTTGGCTGCGCGCCGCCCGACCAGTAACGCGCCAATTGCAGAAATTCGGCCTCGGGCTGCTGGCCGGAAAGCGCCAGAAGCTCCAGATAGGCATTGAACTGCTCATGCGCGGCGGCAATTTGTCCCTTCTCGGCCAGTTGGTGCACCAGGCGTTCATGAAAGGGACCATACCCCGAGAAGCGGCTCACCAACTGACGCAATACCTCCTCGGAGACGTTATCGTCGCCGTCCAACGCACATTCGATATAGGCGATCATGCGTTGGCGCCATTCGCCGCGTACCTTGATCAGCCAGCGCTGGAAATCACTGCACTGCGGCAAGTGCAGTTCTTCGACCAGGTCGCCGCAATACAAGGTGAGCAACTCGTCGATGGCACCGATCTCGGGCGGCGCTTGCAGCAACGTCTCGAGGCGACGCACATCTATCACCCAATGCGATGCCAGACGCAATTCGATGCTTTGACGCGAAACCGTCAGAGCCGATTCGGCCTCATCGCCGAGACGTTGCCGCAGACAATGCAGCGCATGGCGCAAATTGGTGCGCCCCGACGACAGGCCTTGGTCGGGCCACAGCATTTCCGCCAGCCCGGCACGATTGGCCGCCTGCTCGTTGAGCAACAGGTAGACCAACAATGCCTTGACCTTGTCATAGCTGAACTGGGTGAGCGTGGCGTCCCCCAGTGTCATCGAAAAATGCCCGAACAGCGTCAATCGAGGCGGTGCCGGGGTTTCCTGAGTCATCGTCGTCATACCCTGATTGGGCCGCTACCGCCGGCGAGCGCGATCACGCTGCCGATGGCACACCGCTGTGGAAGCGAAAGCAGGTATCCGGTGATTCGATCAGCTCGCGCTCACGCTCGGCGAAAAACGCGATACGCGGCGCGATATCCTGCGTGGCGTACTGCCGCGCCAGCGCCAGATAATCTTCGTAATGGCGTCCTTCCGACTTAACCAGAGCGCGGTAGAACTTGGCAAGCTCATCATCCAGAAAAGGGATCAGAGACGCGAAGCGTTCACACGAACGCGCCTCGATGAAGGCGCCGACAATCAGGGTATCGACCAGGCGTTGCGGATCGTCCTTACCCACATGCTGGCGCAACCCTGCAGCGTAGCGCGAAGCGCTGAGTTGGCGATAGCGCACGCCACGCTCGCGCATCAAGGTCACCACCTGCTCGAAATGCAGAAGCTCCTCGCGGGCCAGCTGCGACATCTTGGTCAGCAACTCGGTATGCTCGACATAGCGATACATCAGATTCATCGCCGTAGAGGCCGCTTTTTTCTCGCATTGCGCGTGATCGATGAGCAACAGCGACGGATGCGCTAGCGCTGCCTGAACCCAGGCATCCGGGGTCGCGCACGGCAAGAAGTTCACTAGTTCCTGGGGTAGCAAGGCGTTCGCGTCAGTGGACATGGCTTTCTTCTATCCATTGAGAGGGTCATGAAAGTTAAATGGAAGGCTCGGTCGGTGCTGTCGTCAGGCGCTGGAGCGCTTCCTGCATCAACGCTTCTTGCAGCGCCGCGTACAAGGTATCGGGCGCGAGTCGAGCGACGCTTGCATGTAGGCGTAGTCCATAGCGACTCAAGTCCTGCATGCGCGTACGCCCTACGCGCAGCAATTCCACGGCACGTGACAACGATGGCTGCTCGCTGCGAAAGCGAATTCGATGGCGTATCAATTGCGCCTCCAGGCATGCCGGATCGTCGACATGCAAGAAGCGCGAGGCTACCCGCACACGCAACGCATCCAATGCCTGTATGCGCGCTGCCCGAGCCTCGGCGTCGAGCGTGAACCAGTCGCGAATTTCGTCTTCCGTGCGTTGGCAACCACGGCATACGCGATCACCGACGGTCGTCGAGCACAATCCCACGCATGGCGACTGGATACGCTTTGCCTTGCTCTCGTTGGCGACCATCTCACCTCCCTTTTGCCCAAGCACGCATGGTATCGCGAGCGCGCCGCTACAGCGACCGTCATGCATCGGCATGCCTTTGACCATCCTCTCAGCGCCCGTCATAGAAGGCCTTCTTAACATTGTCGACAGTTTCGAGTAGAATCTCGCTGCCTATTTAGACCGGTGACAACCTGCCCCAGGTCGTGCCCGCCGTGCGCGAGAGTGGAAGTGATCATCGCCACGCGCACCGCCCCGCCCTGGTTTCGATGACTGACGAGGGTCCCAACGTGCTTGAAGCCTACCGCCAACATGCCGAGGAGCGCGCGCGCGAAGGCGTGCCGTCCCAGCCGCTCAACGCCGAGCAGACTGCCGAACTGATCGAGTTGCTCAAGGCGCCGCCCGCCGGCGAGGAAGAAACGCTTCTCGATCTGCTCACCAACCGCGTCCCGCCCGGCGTGGACGAAGCCGCTTACGTCAAGGCCGGCTTCCTGACCGCCATCGCCAAGGGCGAGGCCACTTCTCCGCTGATCGACAAGACGCACGCGGTCAAGCTGTTGGGCACCATGCAAGGCGGCTACAACATCGCCACCCTGGTCGAACTCCTCGACGATGACGCCCTCGCCCAGGAAGCCGGTGAACAGCTCAAGCGCACCCTGTTGATGTTCGATGCCTTCCACGATGTTGCCGAACGCGCCAAGAACGGCAACGCCATCGCCCAGGCCGTGCTCGAATCCTGGGCCGAAGCCGAGTGGTTCCTGGCCAAGCCGGCCCTGCCCGAGAAGATCAGTATCGCGGTGTTCAAGGTACCGGGCGAAACCAACACCGACGATCTCTCGCCGGCACCGGATGCCTGGTCGCGCCCGGATATCCCGCTGCACGCCAATGCCATGCTCAAGAATCCGCGTGAGGGCATTACGCCGGAAGCGCCGGGCAACAAGGGCCCCATCGCACAGATCGACGAGGTCAAGGCGACAGGCTTCCCGGTCGCCTATGTCGGCGATGTCGTGGGCACCGGTTCGTCGCGCAAGTCAGCCACCAATTCCGTTTTGTGGTTCTTCGGCGACGACATTCCCAACGTGCCCAACAAGCGTGCCGGCGGCTTCGTGTTCGGCGGCAAGATCGCCCCGATCTTCTTCAACACCATGGAAGATGCCGGTGCCCTGCCTATCGAGATGGATGTCTCCAAGCTCGAGATGGGCGATGTCATCGATGTCTATCCTTATGAGGGCAAGGTGACGCGCCACGGCAGCGACGAAGTCGTCTCAACCTTCGAGCTCAAGACCCAGGTCATCCTCGACGAAGTGCGCGCTGGCGGCCGCATTCCGCTGATCATCGGCCGTGGCCTGACCGAGAAAGCGCGCAACGAACTCGGCCTCGACACCTCCGACGTCTTCCGTAAGCCCGAACAGCCGATCGATACCGGCAAGGGCTTCACCCTGGCGCAGAAGATGGTCGGCAAGGCCTGCGGCATGGGGGGCGTGCGTCCGGGCATGTACTGCGAGCCCACGATGACCACCGTGGGCTCTCAGGACACCACCGGCCCGATGACCCGCGACGAGCTCAAGGATCTGGCGTGTCTCGGTTTCCAGGCCGATCTGGTGATGCAGTCGTTCTGCCACACGGCGGCTTATCCGAAGCCGGTCGATGTCGAGACCCATCACACCCTGCCTGACTTCATCATGAACCGCGGCGGCGTTTCGCTGCGTCCGGGTGACGGCATCATCCACTCGTGGCTCAACCGCATGCTGCTGCCGGACACCGTCGGCACCGGCGGCGACTCGCACACCCGCTTCCCGATGGGCATCTCGTTCCCGGCGGGCTCGGGCCTGGTCGCTTTCGCCGCCGCCACCGGCGTCATGCCGCTGGATATGCCGGAATCCGTGCTGGTGCGCTTCAAGGGCGAGCGCCAGCCCGGCATCACGCTGCGTGATCTGGTACATGCGATTCCCTATTACGCTATCAAAGACGGCCTCTTGACCGTCGAGAAGTCGAACAAGCAGAACTTCTTCTCGGGCCGTATTCTGGAAATCGAAGGCCTCGAGGACCTTACCGCCGAGCAGGCGTTCGAACTCTCCGACGCTTCCGCCGAACGCAGCGCCGCTGGCTGCACGATCACCTTGGGCGAGGAGCGGGTTTCCGAGTATCTGAACTCCAACATCACCCTGCTCAAGTGGATGATCAGCAACGGCTACGGCGACGCCCGCACGCTGGAGCGCCGCATTCAGGCCATGCAAGAGTGGTTGGCCGACCCCAGCCTGATGCGCGCCGACGCCGATGCCGAGTATGCCGCCGTCATCGAGATCGACATGAGCGAACTCGACCAGCCCGTGCTGTGCGCGCCCAACGATCCTGATGACGCGCGCCTGCTCTCCGAGGTCGCCGGCGAGAAGATCGACGAAGTCTTCATCGGCTCGTGCATGACCAACATTGGCCACTTCCGCGCCGCCGGCAAACTGCTCGAGAAACAGCCCCCCGGTAGCCTGAAGACCCGCCTGTGGCTTGCACCGCCCACCAAGATGGACCAACATCAGTTGACGGAAGAGGGCTATTACGGCATTTACGGGCGCGCCGGCGCACGCATGGAAATGCCGGGCTGCTCGCTGTGCATGGGCAACCAGGCACGCGTGGCGCCCAAGTCCACCGTGGTCTCGACCTCCACGCGCAACTTCCCCAACCGTCTAGGCGATGGCGCGAATGTCTATCTTGCCTCCGCCGAGTTGGCCGCCATCGCAGCCGTCGAGGGACGCTTGCCGAGCGTCGAGGAATACAAAGGTTACATGAGCGAGTTCAACGCCATGGCGGGTGAAATCTACCGCTACATGAACTTCCATGAAATCGAAGAGTTCCAGAACGCGGCCGCGAACGTGATTCCGGTCGCCGAGGAAGCCTGACCACTCGTCTCCAATGCTCGCCTATTGAGAAAGAGTGCAGGTCACCGAAACGCCCCGCCAGCGCGGGGCGTTTTTTATAAGCGTCGCCAAATGCCAACGCCCGAGTACGTTTTTTAACACTGTTCGCCTTGTCAATGAGCCGGACAGACGCTTAGATATGAAACGCTCGTTCGCGTCCCCGTGCCATACGGCTATGGGATGAGACGGCAGGATGCCATGACATTCCGGCCGCCCGATGCTGCGCCTCGAAGACCGGCAAACAAGGGTGCGCCGTAATGAGAAAATCAAGGAGAACCCCATGAAAATCAAAGCTTTGCTCACCGCTTCCGTGGCCACGTCGAGTCTGCTCGTCCTCGCCCCCAACGCCATGGCCGCCCCTAACCCCGAAGGCTTATACTTCGGCGTCGGGACCGGCTTTAGCTCGCTGGAAAACGATGACGGCGAGATTGACGATTTCGTCGAGTCGGGTAGCGAGGACTTCGACACCGACGATGACGACAACGTCTTCAAGGGTTTCGTCGGCTACAACTTCAACCGCTACTTCGCCACCGAGGCGTTCTATGCGGACCTCGGACGTGTCGAGCTCAAGGGCAACGACACGGCCAATACCGACCTCGAGTCGAAAGCCTACGGCGTCAGCTTGGTCGGCAAACTACCCATCACCCATTGGTTCGAGTTGTTCGCCAAGGCGGGCATGGCGAAGTGGGAAACCGACGTCGACGGTAATCTCGGTGGTGCGAGCACCGACCTGAAGGACAACGATGGCGTAGACCCGGTCTACGGTGCCGGTGCGCAGTTCAACTTCAATCCCTTCCTGGTGCGCGCCGAATACGAGCGCTACGACTTCGACAGCGACTACCAGATCGATTCCTTCTCCGCATCTGTGGGCTGGCAGTTCTAAACAACGCCTCGGCGTGCAGCGCTATACAAGACGCCGGGCCTTGCCCGGCGTCTTTCTGTCATTTTGCTAGCTCTTCTCCCCCCAAGGCCGCAATGGCGCGATGCTCAAGGCATGACATGATGGCATCTGTTTCAGTGAATGCCGCACAGGCGAGGAGACAGCATGCCCACTATTATCACCCCCGATATCTGTGACGCCTATCCCGACGTTAAGGTAATCGAACCATCGCTGGCCAATGTCGGTGGACACGACGCCTTCTACGGGCCGGTGCGCACGGTCAAGTGCTTCGAGGACAATTCCCGCGTCAAAGAAGCGGTCAACGAATCCGGCGATGGTGCCGTCCTGGTCGTCGACGGCGGTGACTCCTGGCGTTGCGCGCTGCTGGGCGACATGCTGGCGGCCAAGGCCGTCGACAATGGCTGGGCCGGCATCATCGTCCATGGTTGCGTGCGCGATGTCGATATCCTCAACGAGACCCCGATCGGTATTCAGGCGCTCGGCACGCACCCTCGCAAGAGCGAGAAACGTGGCGAAGGCCAGCGCGATATTCCCGTCACATTCGGCGGCGTGACGATCGCACCGGGGCAGTGGCTTTACGCCGACAACAACGGCATCGTGATTGCTCATGAGGCGTTAACGCTAGATGACTGATGGCGCTGATATTTGCCTGCAGCGAGCGACGATGCGAGCCTAGGCACTATCTGAAAAGTGCCTGCGCTCGACCATACGGCGTTAAAAATGGGCTCAAAGTACTCATTTACGACCTGTAAACTCGGGTGCGAGCCCAGTCCGTCTTTTCGCCAATTTTTGCCTTGTCTGATCATCGCTCGTCGACTTTTCAGACGAGGCTAGCAACATCCAGATAGGAAACGAAGGAGTTGTCATGCTCGCCACCCGCACGTTGCTGGGTGACATTGCGACCCAATTGCGCGCTCAGGGACGAGCGCTACTGGTTTTTCATCTATTCTTCACTGTCCTCGCTACGGCCGTATTGGTGCCGTTGACGACCTGGACTTTGACCAGCCTGCTGCATGCCTTCCATCGTCCCGCGCTCAGCAATGCCCAGATCGCCGACATGGCGCTTTCCCCCTTGGGCCTTGCCTGGGGTCTGGTGGCGCTGGGCCTGAGTTTTCTGCTGATTTTCCTGCAGCAAAGCGGCATGATGCGATTGGTCGCCGCGCCCGGTCCGGGACGCTACCGGGCGACGATGAACACGCTGTGGCAAATCGGTCGCCGCTTTCCGGATATCGCCGGGCTCACATTTCTCCAGGTCGGCGCCCATTTGCTGCTCGTCGCCCCGTTCGTGCTGCTGATCGGCTATTGCTACGATGCCTTGCTTGGCGATACCGAGCTGTACGTCGTGATGCGTATGAAACCCCCGACCTTCTGGTATTTCGCCATGCTCGGCGGTGGCCTCGCTCTCATCGCACTATGGCTACAAGCACTGCTTTATGCGCGTTGGTTCCTGGCACTACCCGCCCTGGTGCTGGACCGTCTTTCCCCTCTCCAGGCGCTGACACGCAGTCGTGCGCTGACACGGGGACGACACACCCGTATCACGGCACTGGTACTGGTATTCGCCCTAGGGGTCGCCGCACTGCCGGTTTTATTCAGCATCCTGTTCAATAGCCTGGCTTCGCCGCTGATCAGCCACCTACCGGATCGTATCTCGCTGCTGATTCCTGTCATGCTGGTCTACGTGGCGGCCTATACGCTGTCGATCATCGCCGTGACGTTTCTGGGGGTCGTGGCCAATAGTCTACTGGTGGCCAATCTCTATCGACGCTTGGGGGGCGGCATACTCGGTGTCGCGGACGCGCCGGCGCCCCAGAAATCGGGCTGGTGGGCCTGGACCGCCGAGGCCGTCTTGCTGGTCTTCGCGCTGCTCCAAGCGGGGTGGGTGCTGAGCGACTTCCAACTGCGCGACGATATTACCGTCACCGCCCATCGCGGCAGCTCGATGGCAGCACCGGAAAACACCCTGGCATCGATGCGTCAGGCCATTCAGGAAGGCGCCGACTACCTGGAACTGGATGTCAGGCTACTGCACGACGGCAATGTCGTCCTCTCGCACGACCGCACGCTGGAACGCCTTACCGGGCAAGCACTGGATATCAACGACCTGACGCTAGAGGAAACGCGCGATATCGATATCGGTAGCTGGTTCGATGCGGACTTTTCCGATGAACGCTTGGCAACGCTCGACCAAGTGATTGGCCTGGCGCATGGCAAGGCGCGCCTATACGTCGAACTCAAACCAATTCCCGGCAACGAGCAGGCACTCATCGAAGCAGTCGTCGAACGCTTGCGACGTTACGGCATCGCCGACAGCGCCGTAATCGCCTCGCTATCGCCGAGGGTGATTCGGGACGTCGCGGAATACGCCCCCGACATCGATACCGCGCTCTTCGTCCAATTCCTGCTACCTGGGGCTTTGTCTTCGACCCCGGCTGATATCATCGGCCTGCGTCACACTCGCGCCGATACCGGCACCATCAGCATGGTGCATGACAGCGGCCGCGAATTGCATGTCTGGACCGTCAACAGCACCCGTGACATGTCGCGCTACATCGATATGGGCGTCGACAATATCATCACCGACCGACCCGCGACGCTGATCGACTTGCTCAACGAACGCGCCACCCTCAGCGATGGCGAGCTGCTGCTAGTCAAACTACGCAACTGGGTGCATCAGTGAATGGAGCTAATAGAAGCAAGCGCTCACCCGCAACATATGCACCGTCTCCGAAAAAGGGCGCACCTCTCGGCGCGCCTTTCCATTTTCCAAGGTCAATTTTCGAGAAGCAGCCGATTCAGCCGACTTTTTCACCGGCCAGCATGAACCAGGTTTCGAGCACCGCATCGGGATTCAATGACACCGAATCGATGCCCTGCTCCATCAGCCATTTCGCGAGCTCGGGATGATCCGACGGTCCCTGACCGCAGATGCCGACATATTTGCCCTGTGCCCGGCACGCCTGGATGGCCATCGCCAACAGTTTCTTGACCGCCGGATTACGCTCGTCGAAGAGATGGGCGACGATGCCCGAGTCGCGATCCAGCCCCAGCGTCAACTGCGTCAGGTCATTGGAGCCGATGGAGAAGCCATCGAAATGCTCCAGGAACTCGTCCGCCAAGAGCGCATTGGCCGGCAATTCGCACATCATGATGATCTTCAGGCCCTGGCCCTGAGGAGAGGAAGAGGCCCCTCGCTTGAGCCCATTGGCTTCCATCAGGGAAACGACCTCACGCCCTTCTTCCGGCGTTCTCACGAAAGGCACCATGATCTCGATATTATCGAGCCCCATGACATCGCGAACCCGCTTCAAGGCGCGGCACTCCAGCTCGAAGCACGGGCGGAACGTCTCGGAGATATAGCGCGAGGCGCCGCGGAACCCCAGCATCGGGTTCTCTTCACCGGGCTCGTAGAGCTTGCCGCCGATGAGATTCTCGTATTCGTTGGACTTGAAATCGGAGAGCCGCACGATGACGCGTTTGGGATAGAACGCCGCCGCCAGGGTGGAAATGCCCTCCACCAACCGGTCGACGTAAAAACTGACCGGGTCATCGTACCCAGCGGTCCGCAGATCGATGGTCTGCTGCAGGTCGGCGGGTAGCGTGGCGTAATCGATCAATGCTTTGGGATGCACGCCGATCATGCGATTGATGATGAACTCCAGGCGTGCCAGCCCGACGCCCGCATTGGGCAAGCTGGAAAAGCCAAAAGCACGGTCAGGATTGCCGACGTTCATCATGATATCGAAAGGCAGCGCCGGCATGTTGTCGACCGTCGTGGTCTGACAGTCGTAATCCAGCAGGCCATCGTAGACATGGCCAGTGTCACCCTCGGCACAGGACACGGTCACCTCGCGGCCATCGGCAAGCGCCTGGGTCGCATCGCCACAGCCCACCACGGCGGGGATGCCCAGTTCGCGGGCGATGATCGCCGCATGGCACGTACGCCCGCCCCGGTTGGTGACGATCGCCGAGGCGCGCTTCATGATCGGCTCCCAATCGGGATCGGTCATGTCGGTCACCAGCACATCACCGTCATGCACCTTATCCATCTGCTCGGGACTGGCCACGACTTTGACTGCGCCCTGGCCGATGCGCTGACCGATGGCTCGACCATCTACCAGTACACGGCTTTTTTCCTTGAGCTGAAAGCGCTCAAGCTTGCCGCCTTCCACGTTGGAGACCACGGTTTCAGGGCGTGCCTGAACGATGTACAGCTTGCCATCGTCGCCATCGCGCGCCCATTCGATGTCCATCGGGCGTCCATAGTGCTCCTCGATGGTCACCGCTTGCCGAGCCAACGCCATGACCTCGTCGTCGCCGAGACAAAAACGCTGGCGATCGGCGTGCGGTACATCCACGGTCTTCACCGAGCGGCCAGCGGCACTTTCCTCGCCATAGACCATCTTGATCAGCTTGGAGCCCAGTGTTCGCCGCAGCACGGCCGGACGCCCTGCCGCCAGCGTCGGCTTGTGCACATAGAATTCATCGGGGTTGACCGCGCCCTGGACGACCGTCTCGCCCAGTCCCCAGGAACCCGTCACGAACACGGCATCGCGGTACCCGGATTCGGTGTCGAGCGTGAACATCACGCCACTGGCCGCCGTTTCGGAACGCACCATCTTCTGCACGCCAGCGGAAAGCGCCACGTTCTCGTGGGGATAGCCACGATGCACGCGGTAAGCAATGGCGCGATCGTTGAACAATGAAGCGAAGACCTCGTGCACGGCGCGTTTGACGTTGTCGAAGCCTTCGATATTGAGGAAGGTTTCCTGCTGCCCCGCGAACGACGCGTCGGGTAGATCCTCCGCCGTCGCGGAGGAGCGTACCGCCGCCTTGAGGTGAGGATGCTTATCCTGCAATTGGCCATAGGCCTCGGCCAGGACCCGCTCGAAAGCCGGCGGCAATGGCGTATCGATGACCCACTGACGAATCCGCGCCCCTGTCTCGGCCAGCACCGTGACATCGTCGACATCCAAGCGCGCTAACGCCTCGTTGATGCGCTCGTTGAGTCCCTCGTGCGCGAGGAATTCACGATAGGCGACGGCGGTGGTGGCAAACCCGCCGGGTACCGTGACGCCGGCATCCGCCAGGTTGGAGATCATCTCCCCGAGCGACGCGTTCTTGCCACCCACCCGCTCGACATCATCCATGCCAAGCTGATCGAACCAAACGATATACTCTTCCAAGAGAACCCCCTCGAGTCAGGACGGTGGCGATGACGACGTCGTCACAGCCAGTACCGCGCAGGGCGCAGCGGATGCTCGTACCCTATCAAGGGGCCCTACTATTCACCATTGGTCTAATAGCGAAGGGGGTGGAGTATTTTTACAACAACACGGCATTTTCGAGGATTCTTGTAGTCGCCGTGCCCAGCGCGACGAACGCCTATTTGCGCTTGCCAGCAAGGGGCCAGAGAATAGACGTAAAATTTTCGCCACGTTCGGACATTGCCATGCCCCGCACCGCTTACTTCATCTCCGATGGTACCGGCATTACCGCAGAAACCCTGGGCCGCAGCCTGCTCGCCCAATTCGAAGGCGTCGAACTCAATTTGGTGGTCAAGCCCTATATCGATACGCTGGAAAAAGCCCACACCCTGGCGGCCATCATTGCCCAGACCGCCGAACGTGACGGCGCCCGCCCCATCGTGATCGACACCATCGTCGATCAGGCGATTCGCACCATCATTGCCGATGCGCCGGGCTTCAAGGTAGACATCTTTTCGACCTTCCTGGCCCCGCTCGAAGAAGAACTGGCGACCCATTCCACGTATACCGTGGGACGCACCCATGCCATCGGTCGCGACGATGTCTACATGCACCGTATCGACGCCGTGCACTTCGCTCTCGACAACGACGATGGCGCACGCACGCACCAATACGATCAGGCCGATGTCATCCTGGTGGGCGTCTCGCGTTGCGGCAAGACGCCCACCTCGCTCTATCTGGCGCTGCAATTCGGCATTCGTGCCGCCAACTATCCCCTGACCGAGGACGACCTGGACGAAGACGGCATGCTGAGCATGCCCAAGGCATTGGCGCCCCATCGCCACAAGCTATTCGCCTTGACCATCGACCCACGCCGGCTCGCGGCGATTCGCAGCGAGCGTCGCCCCAATAGTCGCTACTGCTCAATGGATCAATGCATGCAGGAACTGCAGCAGGCCGAGGCACTGTTTCGCCGCTACCATATTCCCTATATCGACACCACGCGCTTTTCCATCGAGGAGATTTCCACGCGCATGATCGCCGAGACCAACCTGACACGTCGTTTCAGCCCGCGTTGATGCTCAACCCGCCGGAACCGGAACGCTCAAAGATCGGCGAGCGGATGCGTCTCGGCATCCCACAGCGGCATGAAAAAGCCATCGATGTAGCTCGCGGGCACGCTGGCGACATCCTTGTAGGCCCATTGCGGCGCCCGGTCCTTGTCGATCAATAGCGCGCGAATGCCCTCGGCGAGCTCGGTATGCCGACAGCATTGCACTGACAGCATCAGCTCATCGCGAAACGTCTCCGCCAAGCTGCCATGCCGATGCCGACATAGCATGCGCCACACCAGATGCGCGGTGGCAGGGCAACCCGCCGCCAGACGTGCACGATTGGCGGCCAGCCAGGCATCTTCACGCGGATCGTCGAGGATGCGACGTACCACCTGCGTGATATCCGCCGCATCACATAGAGACTGCAGATGATCAAGACGCGGCATGACCTCGGCCTGCGGCGCCAGCGTCCGGGTCTCGAAACCACGCAGGATCTCCCTGACCGCTTGGTGAGGGTAGCGATAATCGGCACGCTCCAGGGCCTTGAGCACGTCTTGCCGCGCCTCACTGGCGATGACGCGATCCGCGAGCCCCAGCTCGAGGGCATCGCGCGCATTGAGCTGGGCACCGGTCACCCCCAAGTAAAGTCCCACCCCTGCCGGCATACGCTGGAAAAACCAACTGGCGCCGACATCGGGATATAGACCGATACTGATTTCCGGCATGGCCAGGCGGCTGGTCTCGGTGACGATACGCTGATCGGCGGCGACCAAGAGCCCCAGGCCACCGCCCATAGCAACGCCATCGCCCCAGACGATGAGCGGTTTGGGATAATGATGCAGGCAATGATCGAGGCGATACTCGGCCTCGAAGTAAGCCTGAGCGGCCTCTCCCTCGCCCCCGGACGACTGCGTCATAGCGCGGTACAAGGCGACCACATCGCCGCCCGCGCAGAATGCCTTATCGCCCGCGCCTTGCAGCCACACCGCGTGCACCGATACATCGTCCACCCAGGCGTCGAGCTTGGCATGCAGCGAGGTGATCATCGCCAGTGACAAGGCATTGAGACTGCCGGGCGCATTCAGCGTGGCGATACCGATGCGCCCGCCGTCACGCGTGGGCTGCTCTTCGAAGGTTACCTCGGATTCCGTCATCACCCCCCTCACCTTGTGCTGCGAAAAGACGATGGCTTTATGGCGGCAGAGCGCTTACTCACATACCGCGCGGCGCGAAGATCCCCGGCGCATTGCGCCAGTAGCCCTTATAGTCCATACCGAAGCCGAACACATAGCGATCGACGACTTCGAGGCTGCAATAATCCGCCTGGAGATCCGGTACGGCCTTACGGTCGTGACGCTTGTCGACGAGTACCGCCGTCGCAATACTCGCCGCCCCCGCTCGACGACAATAGTCCAGAATCGCCGCCAGCGTCGTGCCTTCATCGAGGATATCGTCGACGATCACCACATGGCGATCGGCCATGGGAATCTCGGGTGAAACGCGCCAGAAAAGCTCGCCTCCACGCACACCGCCCCGATAGCGCGTCGCATGTAGATAATCAACTTCCAGCGGGAAGCCGAGCCGTGTCAGTAGATGCCCGGTGGTGATCAGACCGCCGTTCATCACGCAGTAGAAAACCGGTAGCTTGTCGCCCAGGTCTTGGGTGATCTCTTCCGCCATACGATCGAGCGCACGCTCGACTTCCTGCTGCGAAATGAGGCAATCGGCATGCGCCATGACATCGCGCATGGTCGCCAGTGATTCCTGGCACACGGGAGTAGATTGGTTAGGCATCGGATTCCTGGTCGTGATCCTGGGAAGCTTCATTCACTTCGCCTCGTCCGGCATTGCGCGAACGCTGGCGAGACGATGTATAGGGCGCCTCGCGGTCGGACGCCGCTTGCGAGTGGGTGGTACCGGATGTCGCGTTCTGATCGTCACCGGCATCGGCGTCATTATTGCCGGCCTCGTTCTGCACACTATCACCGCTCGTTTCGTCGGTGATCGCCACCGGGCCAGCAATATGCAATTCGGAAGCGGGCAATGCCAGACGTGCTTCATGCTCGCGAACGATATCGTAGACACGCAACAGAATGTCCTGCTTCATCGACTGGAATTCGGCCCAGTCAGTGGTCTTGGCAAAGGCATACACGATCAACTCCAGCGCATGTTCACCATAGCTCTGGAAGTACACCAGAGTTTGCTCATCGGTATCCACGTCATCATGCGCATCGAGCATTGAGCGGATTGCCTTGACGATGTCAGACACACGCTCGATATCGGTATAACGCACCCGGATGGTTTCGTATAGGCGCCGATTCCACATGCGTGAGGGGTTCTCGAGCACCAGGCTGCTGAAGGCGGAGTTGGGGATATAGATCGGACGCGACGCGAAGGTGCGGATGCGCGTCAAGCGCCAGCCGATATCTTCCACGACCCCTTCGATATCGCGATCTGGAGATTTGATCCAGTCGCCGACGCGAAACGGCTTGTCCAGGTGAATCATTAATCCACCCAAGAAATTGGCCAGCATATCTTTGGCGGCGAAGCCGATGATCAGCCCGCCAGCCCCACCGAAGGCGGCCACACCCGAAGGCGAGACACCCAAGCTCGTGAGAATCAACAACCCGATGATGACGACGACCACCGCGCCCAATATCTTGGCCACGGCCGATGCCGTATCGGCATCCATGGACTTGCCACGATGCCCCGCTGGCGGAAACACCAGACGTTTTTCGAGAAGCTTCACGGCCCTGAGCCCCGCCCAGGCCAGCAAGAGCAACGTAATGACGGCGCGCGCCTGGGTCAGATGCCCCTCCGCCCACTCGATCTCCCAGTGATAACGAACCACGGTCAGGCAGAGAGTGACACCCATCAGCCAGATCCAGAGGCGCAACGGGCGTCGCAGTGCCTTGATCAGGATGTCTGCCCAACGATTGTTGGTCTTCTCCAATAACGGCCCGAGACGCCAGATGACAACCCAGCTCACCAGGTCGACGATCAGCGTCAGGGCGATAACCAAACCAATCGCCGCCACCCACAGCGGCATGCCGAGAGTGGTTTGAACCCAATCCATCACGGGAGAGAAAAAATCAAACACGAAGATCCTTCCTTCTAGTACAGGTGGCTACGCTGGTAGTCAGTGGCGGGGTCAGTGCGAGGGCGTTTCCGAGAGTGCTTCGAGACGGGCATGCGCACGACGCCAACGCGCCAACGCCGGCAGCGTCTCAAGCTCGGGGCGGGCCCGGCCGTAACGCAACTTGCCCAGACGCTTGGAAGAATGCCCGGCCGCCACATCGAGCACTTCGAGCGCCGCAGAACGATCATTACACACCAGTACCATGTCACACCCTGCCGCCCAGGCGGCCTCGGCACGCGCCGAGGGTGACCCGGCCACGTGGGCGCCGGCCATGCTCAGGTCATCGGAAAAGACCACGCCTTTGAAGGAGAGTTCCTCGCGCAACATACCTAGCCAGGAAGGGGAAAAGCCCGCCGGGCGCGAATCGAACGCGGTATACACCACATGCGCCGGCATCACGGCATCCAGCTTGCCGGAGAGCGTCTTGAAGGGCACCAGATCATGCTCGCGCAACGCGGATAGTGAGCGCGTGTCCTCGGGCAAAGCATGATGTGAATCGAGACTGACGCCGCCATGCCCGGGGAAGTGCTTCCCCACGGCGATCATGCCGGCCTCGTGCAACCCATCGATGAAGGCCTCGCCAAGCACCGTGACGATGTCGGGATCGGCGGAAAAACTACGATCACCGATAGCCGGCGAATGCTGATCGTCGACATCGAGCACCGGGGCGAAGGTAATGTCGAAACCGCAGGCCGCCATCTCCATGCCCAACAGCCAGCCGGTTTCGTGGACCAGGGCGCGCGCCGCATCGGGCATCTCGGCATACCCGGCTGCCAGCGTCGCCATGGACGGCAACCGCGTCACGCCATCGCGTAGGCGTTGGACACGCCCACCTTCCTGGTCGATCGCCAGCAGCATATCCGGGCGCACGTCGCGAATCGCCCGGGTCAAGGCTCGCACTTGCTCGGCATCATGCGTATTGCGCTGGAAGAGGATTACCCCACCGATCTCGGGGCGAGCCAGAAGACGGCGTTCATCGTCGCTGAGTTGGGTACCTTCGATGTCCAGCATGACCGGGCCGAGAGGTTGGGTCATCGTCGCGCTCCTGGCAAATGGAGGAAGGATTCTATGCGGTGAGCGGCATGACGTCGAGCGCAGCCCCTGTGTAAACACCCTCTTCAGTCATGCAACCAGACCGGCGTGCCGGCCGGCGCGGCTTCCAATACAGTCAGCAATGCCTCGTCACGCAGCCGAATACAGCCGTGCGAGGCCGGCGTCCCCATCGGCTCCTCGGCGGGCGTGCCGTGCAGGTATATATAACGGCGCTGGCTATCGACATCGCCCCCGCGGTTGACGCCCCTTTCCAGACCACACAACCACAGGATACGCGTCAATATCCAATCCCGCTCAGGGTGAGTACGGGCCAGTTCGGGCGTCAACACCTCGCCGGTGGGACGCCGTCCGCGAAAGACACTGCCGGGTGGCAGTCCATTACCGATAACCGCGCGCACGTAATGCCAACCGACAGGCGTTTGCCCGCTGCCCTCGTGCTGCCCGACACCATGAGCGCCCGAGGAAATCGCGAACGTCTCGCGGCACGCGTCCCCTTCACGGATCGTCAGCGACTGCGCGCCGAGATCGATGTCCAGCCAGATACCTTGTTCGGGGGGCAGATCGGCGAGTTGTGGCGTTCGCATCATCCCGCCACCTTCAGCGCATCATCGGGCAGTGGCGCCTGCATGCCGGCCACGACCACCGGGCGCAGACGCCGAATCAAATCGCGCACGCTGACATGCTCGTGATAATCCTTGTCGGCGATATCGCGCAAGGCATCGAGACCCGACAACGTGAAGATCACCGTGCCCAGCATGAAGTGTAACCGCCAGAAGCGTTCCGCCTCGGGCAGTTCCGGCGTGGCACGACGCACCAGGTCGCTGAAGCGCGAGAACACATTGCCATAGTGTTCCTGGATGTAACGGCGCAAGTGGCCCTGGGCCTGGGTATAGGCGAGCCCCAGCAAGCGCATGAACACCTTCAGGCTATTGCGCTCGGCGGGGACTTCCAACACCGTGCGCGCCAGCGTCTCCAACAACACCTCGAGGGGAATGGCCTCGTCCCGGTATTGCACCTCGAGCTCATCCAGGGCTTGGTGAAAGCGCTCGGAAAAGGGATCGAGATAGCGCGCGAAGACCGCCTGAATGAGCGCCTTCTTGGACCCGAAATGGTAATTGACGGCTGCCAGATTGACCTTGGCCTTGCTGGTGATGGTCCGTAGCGAGGTCTCGGCGAACCCCCGCTCGGCGAACAGGACCTCGGCGGTATCGAGAATGCGCGTCACTGTATCTGTCTGAGCCATGGGGCGCCCCGCGTGGAATAAACGGATGTTTAAAACATTTCGATTCTAAGCCTTGTCGTCGATAACGACAAATCCTCCACGTTTGAAACGCCATGCCCCTGTGAGAATGACGGCGCGAATGGTTGCACCACGCCAAAGACTGGATACAATCACATACTGTATGCTTGAACACGTCAGTGCCTGCCGGAGGCCCCATGTCTCGCTCGTTAACTTCGCGCCAGCAACACGTCTTTGATTTTATCGTCAAGACCATGAATGAGCTTGGCTACCCACCGACGCGCGCCGAAATCGCCCGGGCCTTGGGCTTTCGCTCGCCGAACGCCGCCGAGGAACATCTTCGCGCGCTCGATCGCAAGGGCGTCATTCGCATGATTCCTGGCACTTCACGCGGCATCCGCCTCACCGGGGAGGACGATAGCGCTTCGGCCAACGGCGACGGCCTGCCGGTCGTGGGCGAGGTCGCCGCCGGTAGCCCGATCCTCGCCGCGGCACACATCGACCGGCACTGCCCTCTCGCACCCGACTATTTCACCCCTCGCGCCGATTACCTGCTGCGCGTTCGCGGGCTCTCGATGAAAAATGCCGGCATTCTCGATGGCGACCTGCTCGCCGTGCATCGCACTCAACAGATTCGCGATGGTCAGATCGTCGTCGCTCGCCTGGAAGACGATGTCACCGTCAAGCGCTTCAAGCGTCAAGGCCATCATGTCTGGCTGCTCGCCGAAAACGAGGATTTTTCACCCATCGAGGTCGATCTACGCCACCAGGAACTCGAGATCGAAGGTCTCGGCGTCGGCGTGATTCGTGGCGGCGGCGGCAACGGCCTGCACTGAGCCGACACGCCGTTCATCATGCGCAAGATCCTTCACGCCGATTGCGACTGCTTTTATGCCGCCGTGGAAATGCGCGACGATCCAGCGTTACGTGACATTCCCCTGGCGATCGGCGGCAGCCCCGAAACGCGTGGCGTCGTCGCCACTTGCAACTACCCCGCGCGCGCCTTCGGCATCCATTCGGCGATGCCCATGGCGCGCGCCATGCGCTTGTGTCCGCATCTGACACGGCTCTCCCCGGACTTCGACAAGTATCGCGCCGTTTCGGCGCGCATCCAGGCGCTGTTCCATGAATTGACGTCACTGGTGGAGCCCTTGTCTCTCGACGAGGCGTATCTAGATGTCAGCGAGGTCACACGCTTTCAGGGAAGCGCGACCTGGATGGCCAAGTGGCTCAAGCAGGAGGCGCTGGCACGCACGGGTATCGTCATCTCGGTGGGCGCGGCACCCAGCAAGTTTCTCGCCAAGCTGGCCAGCGACTGGGATAAACCGGATGGGCTATGCGTCATCGCGCCGGACGAAATCGAGCCTTTTCTCCTCGCCTTGCCCGTCAAGCAACTGCACGGCGTCGGCCCGGCAACGGCGGCCAAGCTCGAAGGCCTAGGCATCGTCACCTGCCGCGACCTGCGTGAATGGCCACTCGAATCTCTGGTCGAGCGCTTCGGCAAGTTCGGACGTCGACTATTCGAGCTGGCGCGAGGTATCGACGAACGCCCGGTACAGATCGAGCGTGAACGCAAGTCTGTCAGCGTGGAGACGACCTATCACCGCGACCTGCCCGACCTGGCAAGCTGTCACGACGCGCTCTCGCCGCTCGTTGAGCGCTTGATGGCGCGCCTGACGCGGCACGGTACGCCGGCCATTCACAAGCTGTTCGTCAAGGTTCGCTTCGATGACTTCAGCAGCACGACCCTGGAAACCACGGGTCGCGAAGCGCTGGCCACACGCTTTCAGGCTTTGCTGGACGGCGCCTGGGCACGCGGCGAACGTCCCGTTCGCCTACTCGGGGTCGGCGTACGCCTGACGCCCGAGGCGCAGCGCCGTCAGATGACACTTTTCGACTGACCTAGCTTCAAGCGAAGACGACCGTCTTGTTGCCATGAATCAAGACCCGGTCCTGCAGATGCCAACGTAGTCCCCGCGCCAGCACGGCTTTCTCGACGTCACGCCCCAGACGCACCAAATCATCGGCGGTATGGCAGTGCGTCACGCGCTGGATGTCCTGCTCGATGATAGGCCCCGCGTCGAGCTCTTCGGTCACATAGTGGCACGTCGCGCCAATCAGCTTGACGCCGCGCGCGTAGGCCTGATGATAAGGCTTGGCACCGGCGAACGAGGGCAAGAAGCTGTGGTGGATATTGATGATACGCCCCGCGTATCGCTGGCACAGATTGGGCGGCAGAATCTGCATGTAGCGCGCCAGCACCACCGTATCCGCCCGCGCCTCTTCGACCAGCGCCTCGACCTGGGCGAATGCCGCCGCCTTGTCGTTCGCATCGACCGGCACATGGTGAAACGGAATGCCATGCCATTCGACCAATGCTCGCAGCGCTTCATGATTGGAGATCACACAGGGGATCTCGCAATCGAGTTCACCCGCGGTCCAGCGATACAGCAGATCGACCAGGCAATGCGACGCACGCGAGGCCATCAGGACAACGCGCTTGGGCTTCGCAGTATCGCTCAGTGCCCAGTCCATCGAGAACTCACTGGCAATGGTGGAAAAGTCGTCGCGCATCGCATCGATACTCAGCGGCAACGACTCGGCCTTGATCTCGTAGCGCATGAAAAAGCGCCCGGTGGCCAAGTCCGAGTGCTGATTGGCCTCGGTGATCCAGCCTCCGTGACCGGCAATATAACTGGATACACGGGAAACGATGCCCACGCGGTCGGGGCACGAGACAATAAGACGATAAGAATGGGACATGCGCGCTACCATCAATCCTGAAATGAAGCGGTGATCGGCGCCCCTTGAGGGCGGCACGTCTCACCAGAGGGCGTCTATTGTAGCGAATTCGATCACCACAAGAAGCCTCGATTGTGGCCGCGCCGGGGCATCCCGTATAGTAATGGGCATCTCCACGTTAAGGGATAACGATGTCCCAACCACGCATCCAGATACGCCCCCGCCGCAAGCCGCCCCTTCAGATACTGCCCCTCGGTGGCTGCGGTGAAATCGGCATGAATTTCACTCTTTACGGGCACCTTGATCACTGGATCGTGGTCGACTGCGGCATGATGATTCGCCAGGATCTTCCGCAGGCGCCTTTGCAAGTCCCCAATGTCGACCTCCTGCCTTCTCTGGGTATCGTCCCTCAGGCGATCCTCGTGACGCACGGGCATGAAGATCACATCGGCGCGATTGCCTGGCTGTGGCCACGTTGGCAATGCCCCATCCATGCCACGCCACTGGCCGCCGGCTTGCTGCGCCTACGCTTCGCCGAGCAGCAACTGCCCACCGATGCGATCCACGTCATCACGCCCGATGAGGCCACACAAAGCGGTCCTTTCGATATACGCTTCTTGCCACTGCCGCACTCGATTCCTGAAAGCTGTGCTCTACTATTGGCGACCCCCGCTCACCGGATCCTGCATACCGGCGACTGGAAACTCGACCCCGAGCCCTTGATCGGTGACCCCGTATCCCCGCAGCGTTTCCAGGCACTGGCGCCTATTGACCTCGTCGTCGGCGATTCCACTAATGCGCCTGTCGCCGGTCATTCCCGCAGTGAAGGCGACGTCGCGCGCGCGCTCGAGACGACGATCGGCGCCTGTTCCGGCCGCGTGATCGTCAGCTGCTTTGCCAGTAACCTGGCGCGCATCCTGGCACTTGGCCGTGCCGCCAAGGCTTGCGGACGCCGCGTCAGCCTCATGGGGCGTTCGATGGAGCGCATGGTGAATGTCGCCCGAGGGCTTGGCTATCTCGAGGACTTCCCCTCGCTGGTCCCCGTTCGCGACCTTGGCTATTTGCCGCCCGAAGAGGTGTTGGTCATCGCTACCGGTAGCCAGGGAGAGCCACGTTCCGCACTGTCCCGCCTGGCTCAGGGACAGCACGCCGATTTCGAACTCCAGCCAGGCGACAGCGTGATTTTCTCGGCCAAGGCGATCCCGGGAAACGAATTGCTGATCGAGCGGTTACAGGCGGGACTCAAGCGCGCCCACGTCACCCTTTACGATGAACGCAATCATCCCGAGCTGCATGCCTCAGGACATCCCGCACAGGAAGAATTGCAGCGTCTTTATGGATGGCTTACCCCCAAACACTTGCTGCCCGTGCATGGCGAATTTCAACACCAACAAGCGCACCGTGACTTGGCGGAATCGCTGGGCATCGAGGTGCCTTGGATCCCGCGCAACGGCGACATGCTCCGCTTCGATAACGAAGGTCTGACCTGCCTTGCCCGACACTCTCTGGCACCGCATATCGTCACCCAGAACCGCATTCATCCGCTGGAAGGATTGCACGCTCCCGCCATGTCGAGCATGCACCGCCGCAGCGGCATCTTGAGTTTGACGCTTCCGGTCGTTCGACAGGCGTCGGGGTGGGCTCGCGTAGGACGCCTATTGTGGGATACCAGTCACAACCTGGCACTCGACGACATTGCTCTCGCCGATTGGCTCGATGATCAGTTGGGCATGCATGAGGCGGACACCATCGCCACGTTACGCCAACAATTGCATGCCCCTTTGATGCGTTGGCTCGACGCGCACCTGCGTCATCTTCCCGATGTCCATCTGCATATCATGGCGGCGGAAGAGACATCGCCTCTCGACTCATGATTCAGCATTAAAAAAACGGACCCTGAGGTCCGTTTTTTATCGTTCTATATGCGGCACTTACTTACTTCTTGCTGCGTTCCTTGTCTTTCTTCGGCGGGCGCCCGCGACGCTTGCGGGGCTGTTCGGACATCAAGTCGTCCAAAGAAAGACCGGCATCGCTCATCGCTTCACGAATTTCCGCCAACTTACGCTCTTTATCGGCTTCTTCGGCTTGGCGCTTATGATCTTCCTGCTGCTTCTGTTCGATCACTTCACCGATGACTTCCGACAGCTTGTGGAGCTGCTCCATGCTGAGCTGTCGCGCGGCAGCGCGAGCCACGTTTTTATTTCGCGCAATGCGCTCCAGAGTATCAGTGGACATTCGCCTCCTCCATTTAAAATAACCAACCTGCAGCATAACGCCTTGGCGTTTCTGAAAAGTATATGACTCGAACTTGGTTTAGCAAGAAAATAATCTCCTCAATCCAAATTGAATCTTATACCTTTATGGTCAGGAGGTGCATCACGCTACCGCGAATAAAGAGCACGCACAAAACATTATCCGCCCGTCATATTCATGAAGCGCACGATATCGACATCACCATCCGTACGGAAATGATGGCGCTCGGGTTTCAAGGGCATGGCCTCGACGATGCGCTGCTTGAGACGCTCCATATCACCCGGATAACGCCGTAAAACCTCGCGTAGATCGACCGAATGCTCGTTGCCGAGGCAGAGTAGCAAACGCCCTTCCACCGTCACCCTGACGCGGTTACAGGTGTCGCAGAAATTATGGCTGTGCGGTGAAATGAACCCGATGCGCGAATCGCTATCCGGCATCCGGAAATAACGTGATGGCCCTAGGGTATTTTCCGTCGTCGGCAACAGCGCATAACGCGAAGCAATGGCTGCGTGGACATCATCACTGGAATAAAAGGTTTCTTCACGCGAATGATCGGAAACGTCACCCAGCGGCATTTCCTCGATAAAGCTGATATCCACGCCTTCTTGGCGCGCGAAGTCGACCAAATCGAGAACCTCATCGTCGTTACGCCCCTTGAGCACGACGGCATTGAGCTTGATACGCTCGAACCCGGCATCGCGCGCGGCACGAATACCAGCGATGACATTCTCGAGATCGCCGGTGCGCGTCAAACTGCGAAAGCGCTCGGGATCGAGTGAATCAATGCTGATATTGAGACGCTGCATACCGCCTTCGCGCAGTGCCTTGGCATGCTTGACCAATCCCGCGCCGTTGGTGGTCATGGCGAAGTCCTTGAGACCCGGCAGCGCGCCGACACGCGACACCAGGTCGTCGATGCCACGCCGCACCAGCGGCTCTCCGCCGGTCAAACGTATCTTTTCTACGCCCAGTTCGACGAACGCACGTGCTACCTGCTCGATCTCCTCGAGCGTCAATATCTGTGCGCGCGGCAAAAACGTCATGTCCTCGCTCATGCAGTAGACGCAGCGAAAATCACAGCGATCCGTCACCGAGATACGCACATAGCGAATCTGGCGCTGAAAGTTGTCGATCAGCTCGGTCATGCTTCCTCCCAACGGGCCGCGTCCCGCGCGTCACTGTCACGCGCCGAGACCCAATACGTCCCGCTTGCAGTGTGTTCTTTCTTCCAGAATGGCGCACGTGTCTTGAGATAGTCCATGAGAAAATCACAGGCATCGAATGCCACGCGCCGATGGGCACTCGCGACCATGACCATGACGATAGGGTCGCTCGGCGACAAGCGGCCGACACGATGCACGACGCGTATCCCATCGAGCGGCCAGCGCGCCGTCGCCTGCTCGGCAATGTCACGCAGCGCCGCTTCGGTCATGCCGGGGTAATGCTCCAGCGACAGGGCCTGAACGTCCGGACGTTCATTGAAATCGCGTACCAAGCCGGTGAAGGTCACCACGGCACCGATATCGCGACGCCCCGCCAGCAATTGGCGTTGCTCCTCGCCCACATCGAAGACCGGAGACTGCACACGCACATCGATCATGATTGCCTCCTCATCCACCGGTAACCGGCGGAAAAAACGCCACTTCATCCCCCTCGGAGAGCGACGTTTCCTCATTCGCCATGGCATGGTTGACGGCGCATAGAATGCGCGCGGCCGACAAGGCCGAAAAGCGAGAATCCTGTGCCTCAAGCGCGGCCTTGAGACTGGCGACATCGGGGCTTTTCAGCGCTGCGACCGGCACTTCAATTTCTTCGATATCGAGTCGCTCGCGCAATTCGGCGAGAAACTTGACGCGTATGGCGGCGCTGTCGACGGACGGGGGTTCAGACGCGTCGCGCGTCGTGGATACGTCCGCAGAGGCGCGATGCCACTCACCGGACTTGCCGCCTGTCTTGTGTTCCAGACGCACGCCTTCGATCGTCATGTCCTTGTCGACCGCCTTGCACATATCGTAGAGGGTCAGGCACGCGACCGAGACGGCGGTCAGCGCCTCCATCTCCACACCTGTACGTCCCGCCAGACGGCAACGCGATTCGACATGCACACAGGATGCCGCTTCATCGAGGCGAAAATCGACACTCACCTTGGACAGCAGCAACGCATGGCACAGGGGAATCAATTCATGCGTGCGCTTGGCGGCCTGAATACCGGCGATGCGCGCCGTCGCCAGCACATCGCCCTTGGGCAAGCCGCCCTCGGCCAGCAATGCCAGTGTTTCCGGGCGCATGATGATGCGTCCGCTGGCCACGGCCTCGCGCTGCGTTTCGGCCTTATCGCCGACATCCACCATGTGGGCTTCGCCACGTGCATTGAGATGGGTCAAACTCATGTCAGGTCACCGAACGGTTGTATCGTCACCGGCGCACTCGCCTCGACGGCGGCACATCCGTCACCGATTTCGATAAGGCAATTGGCCGCCACCATCGAGCTGAGAATGCCCGATCCTTGACGGCCCGTGGTATGCACCCACAGTTGGCCGGCCCCATCACAGGTATAGACACCGCGATGGTAATCGACGCGTCCCTCGCGGCTTTTCAATGGCTCGGCGGCCAGCGCCGTGAGACGTGACGGTTGCCAGTCATGTTCACCCTGCATGCGCCGCAACATCGGCTGCACGAATTGCAGGAAAGTCACCATGACCGCCACGGGATTGCCGGGCAGTCCGAAGAAAGGCACCGTCACGCCATCCGTTTGATGGATACGCCCGAACGCCAAGGGTCTTCCGGGGCGCATGGCGATTCGCCATAGCCCCAGTTCGCCGATGGCCGTCAGCGCGGGCTTGACCCAGTCGGCCTGACCGACCGAGACGCCCCCGCTGGTCACTACCATATCCGCCTCGCGGGCCGCCGCCGCAAGGGCGTCGCGCATACTGTCGAGATCATCCTGGAGAATGCCCAGGTCGATAACGTCGCAGCCCAAGCGGTTCAGCAGGCCCTGCAACGAAAAACGGTTGGTATCGTAGATGCCGGCGGGCGGCAGCGCCTCGCCCGGCGCCGTGACTTCATCACCGGTGGAAAAAACCGCCACGCGCAGCGGACGAAACACCTCGATCTCCGCGTACCCCAGCGAGGCCAGCAGTCCCAAGTGCTGCGGCCGTAAGCGTGTCCCAGCACTCAAGGCACGTTGGCCGCGCGCGATATCCTCGCCGGCCTGGCGCACATTCTGCCCACGCCGCACCCGCTCGGACCGTTCGATACGCACACGCTCTGGGCTGCCGGCATCAGCGAGCTGCTCGCTCATGATGACAGTATCCGCGCCAGCGGGCAGCGGTGCCCCGGTGGTGATGCGTACCGCCTGGCCCGGCGCCAACGCTGTCGCCAACCGCGTACCCGCCAGGACATCGCCGACCACGTCCACGAACAAATCGCCTGCTGGCACATCGTCGAGCCATGCCAGCGCGATACCGTCCATGGCGGCATTGGTATTCTGCGGCACGTCGATCGGCGAGACGGCATCCTCCGCCAGCACCCGATCGCAAGCCGCCGCCAGGCTGACTCGATGCGTAGCGACCGATGGCGGCGTCATCGCCGCCAGGGCCTCGAGCGTCTCGTCGACGCTGAGCATGCGCTCGCCTAGCTCAAAACAGGATAAGGTCATGACGTCTCCCGGGGGCCACGACGCATTTCGAACCAACGTTGCGGCCAGGCCTGCAGCCAGTCGATCAGGGCGTCATGATCGTCCATCGACAAGCGCTCGACACCGTTCGGCAGCGCGATATCGTCGGGCGTCGCCACCGCGCGTACCCAGGGATCATCAGCCGCCATCAGCGGCTTTTCCACTGCTTGGCGATGCAGCTCCAGCTTGGGCAGCGGCCAGGCTTTGAAGCCTTCGACCAGAATCAGATCCGGCGCCAAGGGCAGGACATGGGGAATCAGCGCCGCGAGATCGGCTTCCTCGCGTTCGGGCGTTTCCATCATCAAGGCAAAACGCTTGCCCGACGCCACCAGCATCGGCGTCGCACCGGCTTGACGCAGACGGTAGCTATCCTTGCCGGGACGGTCGACATCGAAGGCGTGATGGGCATGCTTGATCACCGCCACTTGCATGCCTGCCTCGGCCAGCCTGGGCAAAAGTGCCTCAAGCAGCGTCGTCTTGCCGGTCCCACTCCAAGCGGCGATACCCAGCAGTGGCGTGTCTAGCGCATCGAGCGATAAGGTCATCGCGTCTCGTCGTCCTCATGCCAAGTCGTCAGGGGAGAACCCTCAATAGATAACAGGACGCAACAAACATGCCGAGGAATCGCCATTGACGCGATAGCGAATCGCCTTGGCTCTCCGACAATCGCACGGAAAGGCAGCCGCCGGGTCAAAATGACCCATCAGAGCGCCAGCGCCGCTCCATAACGTCACGGTCATTGGGGGAATTGAGGTTGGCGAACGCCTCGGGTTGATCAGAAAAATCGACATGGCACCAAGGGTGGCGCGCATACCAACGATCTATCTTGCGCTCACCATCGCGTAGGGCCGCGCCGAGATCGTCGCGCAGCGCGGTATCGATCAAGGCCACTACCGGATGCGCCCGCTGGCCGTCATGTGCGACCGCGATACGCTGCTCACCGCGTCCCTCCTGCAGACGCTTCACCAGATCGGTTGGCAGCGCCGGAGAATCGCAGGGTACGAACAATGCCCAAGGGGTATCCACGGCACATAACGCGCTCCACATACCCATAAGCGGCCCGTGATAGCCGGCCTCGCGGTCACTGATCAGCGGGTAGCCCAGCGCACGGTAGCGCTCCAAACTGCGATTGGCGTTGATCGCGATACGCCCGACCTGAGGTGCCAAACGCTTCACCACGTGCGCAATCAAGGGCTCGCCCGCAAACGACTCCCAGCCTTTATCGCGGCCGCCCATGCGACGCCCTTCTCCTCCCGCCAATACCACGGCGGTTACTTCGTCCTCGTGCATGCCTATCGCTCCCGCACTGGCTGTCACTACCACCATCATACTCGGCTTCGACCCACACGCCGAGCCACTTGCCAAGTGCGTACGGCAATGACCGCGTCACACAGCCACTCCCTGCTTGAAGACACTTACCTGCAGACTTCGTTGTTCGAGACACCAGTACTCGTCGCAGCGCTCGGTCAATACACTCGGTTGATGGGCACTGAGCACGACGGCGCAGCCCGTCTCATGCAGCGACGAGATCAATGTGCTGACATCGGCAATCGCTTGACGATCCAGGCTAGCGGTGGGTTCGTCGAGCAGCAACACACGTGGCGACAATAGCCAGGCCCGCGCCAACGCCAGCCGCATGCGCTCACCCCCGGACAGCGAGCGGGCCCGCTGCTGGGCATGGGCGGCCAGCCCGCAGCGTTCCAGCATCGCCGCCACGCGGTCGCGCGCCGTGGCTCCACGCCAGCCGTTCCACCGAGCGACATAGCGCAGATTGCCGGCGACGCTGGTATCGAAGAGATAGGGCTGTTGATGTAGATAAAGCACGTGCCCAGGGCATGGCGGCGATACAGACGTGCCCCCCAGCGTCCAGCGTATGCTGCCTTGGCGAGGCGTCTCCAAGCCCGCCAGCAGGCGCAGAAACGTCGTTTTACCGCTGCCATTATCGCCGCGCAGATGCACCAACGAAAGCCCCTGCCACGGCAGGTGGGGGATTTCCCAAAGCGCCGGTTGGCGGTCGAAGCCATGGGCGAGCTGGCTCACCTCGAGCATGAACATTCTCCTGGATGGACGCTATGCAATCAGACGCTCACGGTTTGATGACCGCGTCCGCGCATTACGCCCAGTAGTACATTGAGCACCAGCGCCAGCAGCAACAGGACGAGCCCCAGAGCCAGTCCCTGAGCGAATTCACCCTTGAGCGTTTCCAGGGCGATCGCCGTGGTGATAGTACGCGTGAAATGCTCGATGTTGCCGCCGATCATCACCGCACTGCCGACCTCGGCGATGATACGCCCGAACGCAGCCAGCACGGCGGCGATAACCCCAAAGCGCGCTTCGCGGATCAACACCCACAGTGACTGCCACCATCCGGCACCCAGTTGTCGCGCCGTTTCCCAGGCACGCTGATCGATGCTTTGCAGCGTGCTATGTAACATCGCGGTCAATACCGGCATCGCCAGCAGGATCTGGCCGATGATCATGGCCCGCTGGGTAAACAGCAGGCGCAGTTCCCCCAGCGGGCCACTCCGCGATAGCAGCATGAACAGCACCAGCCCCACCACGACGGTGGGCACGGCCATGAACGTATTGACCAGCGATATCGCGAACCAACGCCCCGGAAAGGCAACACGCGCCAGCAACAAGGCAATCAACAACGCAGGCGGCAAGGCCACGAGTATCGCCGTCAGCGAAACACGAAACGAGACACCGATGATTTCCCACAAGGCCGGGTCGAGGGAGATCAGCAAGTGCAGCGCCTCTCTCGCGGTGTTCATGAGCTCGTGCATCGACGCCTCCGCGCGTCAGTCGCTTTCATGGACGGCGCTCGTGGGATCGATCTTCTCGCCGGCGCTGGCATGGAACAAGGCCTTATCATTGAGCCGGAAAGCGTCGATCAGGTCTTGCCCTTCATCGGAAATCAGCCACTCGGCCAAGGCCCGCGCGCCCTGGGTATTGAGGCCGTCATAGCGTTCGGGATTGACCAGTATGACCTGATACGGGTTGAACAACGCTGTATCGCCTTCGACCATAATCTCAAGATCGAGCTTATCTTTCATTGCCAGCCAGGTACCGCGATCCGTCAGCGTATAGCCTTGCAGTTCGCTGGCCATTTTCAGCACTTCACCCATGCCTTGTCCCGCAGCGCGAAAGCCCTTGAAATCAGGCGTTACACCCGCCTCTTCCCAGAGATGTTTCTCTTTCTTGTCAGTGCCGGAGTCATCACCGCGTGAAATGAACGTCGCACCTTCATCGGCCAGCGTGGCAAACGCGTTAGTGGCATCCTCGCCACCCTCGAGCCCGGCAGGGTCGTCGGACGGCCCCACTATCACGAAATCGTTGTACATCACGCCATGCGGTTCGACGCCGTAATCAGCGTCCACGAAGGCTTTCTCCGCAGCGGGCGCATGCGTCAACACCAGGTCGACATCACCGTCGCGCCCCAGGCGTAGTGCCTTGCCGGTGCCCACGGGGATGACCTGAATCTGGTAGGGATGATCTTCTTCGAACTTGGGCAACAGGTAGTCGAGCAACCCAGAATTATAAGTACTGGTGGTGGTCGCCAAACGGACGGTATCGGCCGCCTGCGCCCCGGATACCAACAGCAACGATAGCGCCAGGGTGGCGAACAGCGAGAGACGGCGTGTCAACATGGGAACCCCTCATTATTGTCGAGTCATGGACGTACCCAACTCTTCTTGCAATTGGCATGCCTGACGTGACCGCGCGGCCAAAAACGGTGACAATTGCCGGATTGCATCGCGCCTTTTACCATGAAAATAATCCAGGTGCGCAACGAATGTAACAAATTGACCCAATGGCGGGACACTATGTCCCGCTACGCAGGGAACGTCACTCATGACCGCATCCACCGAACTGCCGACCGCCTCCGTGCTGATTGTCGATGACGAACCCGGCATGCGCAGCTATCTTGCCAAGGCCCTGGCATCGCGCTTCGCGCTGGTCGAGGTCGCCGACTCACTTAGCGCCGCAGAAGCCTTGCGTCAGCGATTGCACTTCGATCTTCTACTGGTCGACATCCGGCTTCCTGACCGCTCGGGCATCGAATGGCACGAAGCACTCGGCCCCGAACGACGCAGCGATATCATCTTCATGACCGCCTACGCTGACCTCGATATGGCAGTCAAAGCACTACGTGCCGGGGCCAGCGACTTCATCATCAAGCCGTTTCGTCTCGAGCAGTTGCAAAGCGCCGTCGACCGTTGTCTCGCCCAGCGTCGCCTGGCGCGCGAGAACTTCGTGCTCAAACGTGAGACCCAGCGCTTGCACCGCCCCGACGAGAGCATGATCGGGGATAGCCATGCCATGGCGCAGGTCAGAACGATCACCGAGCGCGTCGCGCCGACACCCTCGGCGGTCTTGATCCATGGCGAATCGGGCACCGGCAAGGAACTCGTGGCGCGCGACCTGCACCGCCTCTCGGGGCGATTCGGTACCTTCGTGCCCCTCAATTGTGGCGCCATCGCCGGCGACCTGCTGGAATCGGAGCTCTTCGGTCACGTCAAAGGCGCGTTCACCGGCGCGGTCAAGACCCGCGAAGGGCTGTTCACCTATGCCGATGGCGGCACGCTATTCCTTGATGAAATCGCCGAGATGCCGTTGGCAATGCAAGCCAAACTGCTGCGCGTGCTCGAAAGCAAGCGCATTCGCCCGGTGGGCAGCGAACAAGAGCAGCCCGTGGATGTGCGTATCCTCGCCGCCACTCACCGTAACCTGCAGCAAGAAGTCAACGAGGGCCGTTTCCGCGAGGATCTGTATTTTCGCCTCAACGTCCTCACCTTGACGCTTCCCGCATTGCGCGAACACCCTGAAGACATCCCTGCCCTGGCCCATCATTTCTCTCGGCAGCTGTCTCGCGATCTGGGGCTCGCCGCCCTGCCATGGCAACATGCCGACCTCGAGCGCCTGACGCATTACCCTTGGCCCGGCAACATCCGCGAGCTCAAGAATTTCATCGAGCGCTGCATTCTGCTCGGTCAACTCCCGAGCGACATGCTCGACGAGGCGACGACCGCGCCCACTACCGTTGCCGCAAATGGCTACCCCTGCGACTGGCCACTGGAAACCGTCGAGCGCGCGCATATATTGGAGGTGCTCGAAGCCCACGGTCACAATAAATCCAGCGCCGCCCGCGTGCTGGGCGTGTCGCGCAAGACACTCGATCGTAAGCTCAACGCCTGGCAAGACCTGGACGCATGAAAGGCCTACGCCGCTGGTTGCGCGCCTCGATTCGACGCCGACTGTTGTGGCTCGCTTTCGCCCCGCTGGCGTTGCTGATACTCGCCTTGGCGGGACTTACTGCGTATTGGACCTCGACATACAACGACCGCCAGCTGTACATGAAAGTGCGCGCCGACTTGGCCGTCGCTTCACGCGTGCTGGACGGTGTGAGCCAGCAACAACAAGCGCGCCTCGAGGAATTGGCCCACAGCCAAGCGCTGACCTCGGCACTGCATGGCGAAGGCTCGCAATCCCTTGACGCACTGCTCGACGAAACGCAAAACGCGATGCAGCTGGATTGGTTGCGCGTGGTACCGCCCGCTTCGCTAGACGACACTCCCGAGCTACAACGACGATTGCTATCGCCAAGCGACGACCAAGGCGTGTCCGGCCTGGATGTGCTCGAGGCATCGCAACTCGAAACACTGGCCCCCGAACTTGCTCGACGGGCACGCCTGCCACTGCGTGACACACCGCAAGCGGCCCCAAGCGATCGACAGCGCGAGACGCGCGGCATGGTAATGCGCACTCTTTATCCCATCCATGATGAACAAGGCAACCTGCGCCTGCTCCTGGATGGCGGACGTTTGCTCAACGGCACTGCCGACCCGGTGGATGACATTCGTGATCTAGTCTATGGACCGGGCACGCTTCCCCAAGGCAGCACCGGAAGCGTCACCTTATTCCTCGATGACGTGCGCATCGCCACCAATGTGCATCTGGCCAACGGCGAGCGCGCCCTCGGCACACGCGTCTCCGAACCGGTCAGTCGCCAGGTTCTGGGACGCGGCGAGCGCTTCATCGACAACGCCTTCGTGGTCAGTGGTTGGTACGTCGCCGCCTATGCCCCGCTCGAGTCATTGACCGGCCAACGTATCGGCATGATCTACGCCGGTTTTCCCTTGGCGCCCTATCAAGCTCTCTACCGAGACACACTGCTGCAGATAGGCGCGGTGTTACTCATCATCATCCTGATTTCGGGGTTGATGGTAATTCGCGGCGTCGATGCACTTGCCAGCCCGGTGCGCCGGATGCATCGCGTCATACATGGCATCCGCGAGGGTCGTCATCTACGCATCGGTCATCTGGATAGCCAAGATGAACTGGCCGAGCTAGCACATGAATTCGATGCCATGCTCGACCGTTTGGATACCCATCAGAACGAACTGCAACGTGCCGCCCAGACCCTCGAACGACGTGTCGAAACACGCACCCAGTCACTGACCGAGAAAACGCGTGCACTCGAAGAACACGTGGCCTTGCTCAAGCAGGCTCGCGCAAGCCTGATGACTCAGGAAAAGCTCGCCGCTCTGGGGGAGATGACCGCCGGAATCGCGCACGAAATCAACAATCCCGCCGCCGTGATCCTTGGCCATGTGGAGTTGCTCGCCGACAGCCTCGGCCCCGATGCAGACCCCGTGCGCGGCGAAATCGACACCATCATCGCCCAGGTCGAGCGTATTCGTGCGCTGATCGACAACCTGCTGCAATATTCCCGGGCTGGCGGTAATGAGCCCTCTTTCGTTGCCGAAGACATCAACGCCATTGCCGCCGGCACCGAACTCTTGATCCGCCACGCCCTCGACAAGCACGATCATCGGCTGATCAGTTCGCTGCACGCCACCCGGCGCGCCGAATGTCACCGCGGCCAACTGCAGCAGGTGCTGATCAACGTGCTGCTCAATGCCACCCAAGCCAGCACCTCGCCGATGAGCATTCATCTAGCGACACGCGACGCCGTACGCGAAATCCCAGGGCACGGCTGCCTCGACGGCGTGGAAATTCGCGTCGCCGATCGAGGGCCAGGCATTCCGCCCGAGCTACGCGACCGAATTTTCGATCCATTTTTCACCACGCGCGAAGCCGGTTCCGGGCTCGGGTTGGCTATCAGCGCAGGCATCGTACGCCGCAGCGGCGGTGAGATGTGGGTCGTCTCGGCACGCGGTCGCGGCACGATCTTCCACGTCTGGCTGCCCTGCCGGGCATTCCCTAGCGGCGCCGAGGAAGCCACCACGCGCAAACTGATCGCGTCGCTCAGCGACATGACCTCACCTTCCTCACGCGGCGGTTAAGATCGCCGCGCCGAGGCGCTATCATGGCGCGATAACCTCTCATCACAAAGGATCATCCATGAGCGGATTCGACGTCGGCGCACGTCTCAAGCAATTGCGCACGTTGCGTGACTTATCGCAACGCGAGCTGGCGAAACGTGCCGGCGTGACCAACAGCACCATTTCGCTCATCGAGCAGAATAGCGTGAGCCCTTCGGTGAGCTCGCTGAAAAAGATCCTCGACGCCATGCCGGTCTCGATCAGCGAGTTCTTCGCCGGTGAGGAAATCAGCCCCCAGGAAAAGGTCTTCTATCGAGCCGAGGAATTGACGGAAATCGGCGACGGCAACCTTTCCTGGCGCCTGGTGGCCGCACGCCACCCCAGTCGTGGCATGTCGATCATCCACGAGCATTACCCACCGGGCGCCGATACCGGCGAAGACATGCTCGAACACGAGGGCGAAGAAGGTGGCGTCGTCATTACCGGCACGATCGAGCTTACCGTCAACAACGACACGCAATGCCTTCACGCGGGCGACGCCTATTATTTCGACTCGCGATTGCCACACCGCTTTCGCAATACCGGCGACGCGGACTGTGTCATCGTCAGCGCCAACACCCCACCGGGCTTCTCCGAGGGCGGCGCGAGCACTCATCATCGCCGCTAGGCGTCATTCATGCTCGGCGGCCGGCGGCAAGACCCAGTTGAGGACAATGCCCACCAGGGCCGCTAGGCTCACGCCCTGCAAGGCGTATTCGCCACTGCCGAGCTGCATGCCACCGATCCCGAAGACCAGGATCAACGATACCACCACGAGATTGCGTGGCGCGGTCAAAGACTGGCCACCACGCACCAGGGAGTTCATCCCCACCACCGCGATGGAACCGAACAACAGCGTCATGATGCCGCCCATCACCGGCGTGGGAATGGTCTGCAGTAACATCCCGAGCTTGGAGACGAACGCCAGCACGATGGCGGTACAGGCCGCGACGATCATGATCGCCGGGTTGAAATTGCGGGTCAGCGTCACCGCCCCGGTGACCTCCGAATACGTCGTATTCGGCGGCCCCCCAAAAAGCGCCGCCACGGAAGTCGCCAAGCCGTCTCCGAGCAAGGTACGTTTCAACCCTGGTTTTTCAAGATAGTTGCGCCCCGTCACCGAACCGATGGCCACCATGTCGCCGATGTGTTCGATCACCGGCGCGATGGCCACCGGGATCATGAACAGGATCGCCGCCATGCTGAACGTCGGCGCCACAAATTCGGGCCATGCCAGCCAGGCGGCGCCTTGTACCGGTGTCAGGTCGACCACGCCCATCGCGAGTCCCAGCGCATAGCCCACGACGACCCCGCCCATGATCGGGATCAGGCGAATCAGGCCACGCCCGAAGACTGCCAATATAAGCGTCACCAGCAGGCTCACCATCGACAGCGTGATGGCCTGAGCGTATCCCATGTCGCTATTCTCGCCCGTCGCCATATCCACCGCGACGGGCGCCAATGCCAGACCGATAACCATGATCACCGGCCCCACCACCACCGACGGCAGCAAGCGATGCAACCAGGCGGTGCCTTTCATGCGCACGATTTGCGAGATCACCACATAAACGAGCCCCGCAACGAACAGTCCGCCCAGCGTGGCGGGAATGCCATAGCTGGCCACCGAGCCTTGAATGGGCGCGATGAAGGCAAACGAGGATGCCAGGAACACCGGGATGCTACGTTGCGTGACGAACTGAAAGATCAACGTGCCGATACCCGCCGTGAATAACGCCACACTCGGGTCCAGCCCCGTCAAAAGCGGCACCAGCACCAGGGCCCCGAACGCCACGAAAAGCATCTGTGCGCCTACCAGCAGGGTGCGCAGCGGGGTATCGGCTGGCGTGGCTGAAGCCACCCTCTCGTCGGTCATGAAAAGCCACTCCTAGTAGCATTGGCGGAAGTAAGAAAGAAAACGCGCGGTATTCTAGCAATCCCAAGCGTTAAATCGCAGCCACCAAGCATCAAAGCGCTGGCGGGAAACCTACGGAGTTCGTTCTTTTTTGAATTGCATGTCTGGCCCTTGTTTGCGAAGCGAAAGGCCCCGCTCGATATGCATCGAGCAGGGCCTCAGGTCCCGTTCAGGCAACCGGCTACACGATCTTGCACTGCCACGGGCGGACCCGGAGGAACGGTAGGCGAGTCAGATGACCCGCTCGCCGATCATTCGCGAGAACCAGCGGCCATCCACGCCTCCATCATCTCTTCGTAGGGAACGGTGGTCCCCTGCGGCATCTCATCATCCAGCTTCGCCTTGGGCGAACCCGGCTGGTCGAGCCAGTACTGGGGATCACGTTCCTCATTGAGGTTGGGGGCGTACGTCTCGAAGACCTTTGCCCGAGCCAGGCGACTCATGATGCTGTCGAGATCGCCGGCCAAGTTATCGAGCGCCTCCTTCGGCGAAATATCGCCGCTGACAGCCGGTGACAGGTTCTGCCACCACAACGGTGCCATGCGCGGATAGTCCGGAACGTTAGTGCTCGATGGTGTCCAATTGGCAGCGTTGGGGCTGCGATAAAACTCCACCAAACCACCCAACTTGGGGGCCATTTCGGTCATTTTGTCGGAGAAGACATCAGACTCACGAATCGGAGTGAGACCCGCCAACAACTTCTCAAGCGAGACCGTCTTGGAAACAGTGAACTGTGCAAAAAGCCAGGCAGCCGTGCGCCGGTCTTCAGGTGTGGAGTCGAAGAAAGTCCAAGCCCCCACGTCCTGATACCCCACCTTCATGCCCTCTTCCCAGTAAGGGCCTGTCGGTGACGGCGCCATACGCCACTTCGGGTTACCTTCTTCGTCGGTGACCGGTAAACCAGAGTCGGTCATATCCGCCGTGAAAGCGGTATACCAGAAGATCTGCTGAGCGACATTTCCTTGAGCCGGCACCGGCCCAGCTTCTCCAAAGGTCATGCCGCTCGCCTCAGGCGGGGCATACTTTTTCAGCCAATCGACCATCTTGGTCACGGCAAAGACCGAGGCCGGCGAGTTAGTAGCCCCACCGCGAGATACGCTGGCCCCGACAGGCTGGCTCTCTTCGTTGACGCGAATACCCCAGTCATCCACCGGGTTCCCAAATGGTACGCCGGGGCTCCCCATCCCCGCCATGGAGAGCCAGGAGTCGTGGAAGCGCCATCCCAACGAGGGGTCACGACGACCGTAATCCATGTGGCCATATACCTTGGTGCCATCGATCTCGCCAACATGCTCAGTGAAGAACTCAGCGATGTCCTCGTAGGCGGTCCAGTTGGTCGGTACGCCCAGATCATAGCCATAGAGTTCGCGGAACTGTTTCTGCAGATCCTCGCGCTGGAACCAGTCATAACGGAACCAGTAGAGGTTGGCGAACTGTTGGGTAGGCAACTGATAGACACTGCCATCAGGGCCCGTGCCATACTGCAAACCCATGAAATCGTCGAGGTCCAGGGTCGGCAGGGTATAGTCCGCCCACTCGTTCTTCATAGCCTCGGAAATATTGACGGTGGTGCCATAACGAATATGCGTGCCGATGGAGTCCGTGTCATTAACGTACCCATCGTAGATATTGCGACCCGACTGCATTTGGGTCTGCATATTGTTGACGACATCGCCCTCGCCAATGATGTTATGCGTCACTTCGATGCCGGTCAGCTCACTGAAGGCCTCGGCGAGCTCCTCACTCTCATAGACATGCGTGGTCAGCCCCTCGGCGACGGTGTTGATCTCCATTCCCTGAAAGGGCTTGGCCGCCTTGGCAAACCACATCAGTTCTTCAATCTGTTGCTCACGTGTCAGTGTCGATTCTTGAAAGTGTTCATCTACCAATCGCTCGGCGATAGCTCGAGTATCTTTTTCATCGGCGTGCACAGCACCGCATGCCAGCATGACACCGGCTGCGAGTAGAGAGAGCCGCATTGTTGTCGTTTTCATATTGACCTCTTTGGTTGTTGTCGTCCGTCCCTGGACATTTAGCTCCATCCCTTTCTTTCAGCCCCAGCGCATCAATACCAATAACCACAGTACCGATGCCCCCAGAGCCAGCCAGATACTGAACGGCGTAAAGCCCACGACGATCAGGTGGATATAAGCCGCCGATAGAAGCCCGATAAAGAACCGATCGCCACGGGTGGTCGAGATCGGCAAGAAGCCCTTGCGCTCAACCGTCGGTGAAATAACCTCCCAGCTCGTCATCACCGCCAACATGGCGGCGATGACCACGAAGAAGACCATCGTGGGTGTCGTCCAGACCATCCATCCCATGTCACGACCTCCTCAGGTACGGCCCAGGGCAAAGCCCTTGGCGATGTGATTGCGAACGAAATAGACCACCACGATACCCGGCAGAATGGTCAGAGTGCCGGCAGCGGCCAGTGTTCCCCAATCGATTCCCGAGGCGCCCTTTGTCTGGGTCATCACCGAGGCGATGGGCTGGGCACCCGTAGAGGTGAGAGTGCTGGCCAGTAGCAGTTCCACCCAAGAGAACATGAACAGAAAGAACAGAGTCACACCGATGCCTGAGCTGATCATAGGAATGAATATCTTCACGAAGAAGCGCGGAAAGCTGTAGCCATCAATAAAGGCAGTCTCGTCGATCTCCTTGGGTACACCGCTCATGAAGCCTTCCAGAATCCACACGGCCAGCGGAATATTGAAAAGGCAATGCGCTAGCGCCACCGCCACGTGGGTATCGAAAAGTCCGACGGTGTAATACAGCTGGAAATACGGCAGCAAGAAAACCGCCGGCGGCGCCATCAAATTGGTCAATAACCAGAAGAAAAGATGCTTGTCGCCGATAAACTGATAGCGGCTAAAGGCATAGGCCGCCGGCAGAGCAACGACGATACTGATCAACATGTTCATCAACACGTAGGTGATCGAATTGATGTAGCCCATGTACCAGCTGGAACTGGTCAATATCTTGGCGTAGTGCTCGACGGTAAAGTCTTGCGGCCACAGAGTCAGCCCGCCGAGAATCTCGGTATTGGACTGAAAAGACATATTGAGCAGCCAATAGATCGGCAGCAGTACGAACACGATGTAGGCGAGCATCAGCCCCCGGCGTCGCCATTGACGGGGAGCCGAGCGAGCCTTTCGTCGACGCCGATTATCGGCAGCTGCGGCGCTCTGACGCACTTCTTCAGGTGTTTTCGGCAATGACGAAGCACTCATCTCACGCCCCCTTGTTGTTGTCTTTCTGCATGTTCATGATCGCGGTGTAGAACACCCAGGTGACCAGTAGAATGATCAGAAAATAGATAAGCGAAAACGCCGCCGATGGCCCGAGGTCCTGCTGGCCAATGGCCATGGTCGTCAGCGACTGACTCAGAAAGGTCGTGGAATTACCCGGACCACCGCCGGTCAGCACGAAAGGCTCGGCATAAATCATGAACGAGTGCATGAAGCGCAGCAGCACCCCAATCACCAGTACGTTGGTAAGCTTGGGCAGTTGGATATAACGGAACACAGCCCATTTCGAGGCGCGGTCGATGCGGGCGGCTTGATAGTAAGCATCCGGAATCGAGCGCAGGCCGCTGTAGCAGAGCAAGGCAATGAGCGACGTCCAGTGCCAGACATCCATCAGGATGATTGTCGCCCAAGCATCCACCGGGTTAGCAGTGATGTTGTAGCCATAGCCGAGCTCGCGCAGGCTCCAGCCCATCAAGCCGATGTCGCCGCGGGTAAATATCTGCCAGATACTGCCCACGACGTTCCAGGGAATCAGTAATGGCATGGTCACCAGAATCAGTGCGGCCGATGCCTGCCAGCCCTTCTTGGGCATGATCAGCGCGATGCCAATTCCCAACGGTACCTCGATGGCCAGGATCGTCAACGAGAAGGCAAATTGACGCAGAACGGCTGCCTGCAAAGCCGGGTCGTTGAGCATCTCCTTGAACCATTCGGTGCCCGTGAAGAATCGTGTATGGGCATCGAACACGTCCTGGACGGAATAATTCACCACTGTCATCAGCGGGATGACAGCCGAGAAGGCCACCAACAGCAGCATGGGAAGAATCAACCACCATGCGCGGTTGTTGTAGACTTTATTCATGGTCGATCTCCACCCGATATTCATCGACGTAAAGCCCGAGGCGCTCATCGGGGAAGCGCAGCCAGGCCTTACCGGTCGGGGTCACCTGGTCTTCTTCGATACGCGCTTTTAGCGAGATGCCACCCAGCGTCAAATAAACAATCGAATAGGTCCCTAGATCCTGAGCATGGTCCACTTGAGCCGACATCCCGCCTTCCAGCGGATCGGCATGCACCTCGATGAATTCAGGCCGGATACCCAGCTTGATGTTGGAGGACGTCGCTTTCTCGATGGCATCACGAACTCCCAGCCCCACCGTGAGCGCGGTATCGCCGGCCCAGACCTCGCCATCGCGAGCGGAGACGTCCAAAAAGTTCATGCCCGGACTGCCGATGAAGTAGCCGACGAAGGTGTGATTCGGTGTCTCGAAAAGCTCTCTGGGCGTACCGAACTGCACCACTTGGCCCTCGTACATCACGGCGATCTTGTCAGCGAAGGTCGAGGCTTCGAGCTGGTCATGAGTCACGTAGATCATGGTGATCTGGAAACGTTGGTGAATCTCCTTGAGCTTACGTCGCAATGTCCACTTAAGCTGCGGATCGATAACCGTCAACGGCTCATCAAACAGAATGGCCGAGACGTCATCACGTACCAGACCGCGGCCCATGGACACTTTTTGCTTCTCGTCCGCCGTCAGGTTCTTGGCCTTGCGCTTTAGCTGGGAAGTCAGCTCCAGAACATCAGCCACTTCCATGACACGCTCGTGGACCCTCGCCTCAGGGGTCTTTACGTTTCGCAGTGGAAAAGCAAGATTGTCGTAAACCGTCATCGTGTCGTAGATGACGGGGAACTGGAAAACCTGGGCTATATTGCGCGCTTCGGGCGGCAACGCATTGACTACTTCACCATCAAAAAGCACGTCGCCACTCGATGGCTCGAGCAAACCGGAAATGATATTGAGCAATGTCGATTTCCCGCAACCCGAAGGCCCCAGCAAGGCATAAGCGCCGCCCTGCTGCCAGACATGATTCATCTCACGGATGGCATAGTCTTGAGCTGACTGAGGATTCGCCGAGTATGTATGCGCCAGGGATTTCAGGGTGATCTCGGCCATCTCAAACACCTCTCAGGTGAGTCGGTATATGGATTACCGCACCTTCATGATCGAAGGCATAAATCTTGTGCGCCGGAAAGTAGAGCTTGACCGGCGCATCAACACGAAATTCGTGTACCCCCTCAAGATGTACCGTCATGTAGAAATGCTCGTTGTGCACATGCAGGAAGGTTTCAGACCCACTGATCTCGGCCAAATCAACGGTCATATGAATTTCGATATCGCCTTTGGCACGTGGGGCCAGAGAAATATGCGAGGCACGAATGCCAAACCGGTATTCCCCCGGCTCTAAAGTGCCAAGCTCGTTGCCAGCAGGGAAGTGCAAGGTATTATCGAAGCTGATTTCAGAACCAGAGAGGGTCCCCTTGACGATATTGATGGGGGGCTCCGAGAACATTTCAGCCGCCCTAATATCGTTCGGACGGTGGTAAACCTCTGCAGTGGGGCCATATTGAAGTAAACGGCCTTGATGTAGTACTGCTGTATTGCCGCCCAGCGCCAATGCTTCGGCAGGCTCGGTGGTCGCATAGACGGCAATACAATTACGCTCACTGAAGACCGCCCGCAGCTCTTCGCGGAATTCCTCGCGAAGCTTATAGTCCAGATTGACCAGTGGTTCATCGAACAGCACCACATCGGCATCCTTTACCAAGGCGCGCCCCATGGCGGTACGCTGCTGTTGGCCACCAGACAGCTCCAATGGCTGACGATCGAGCAGGTGCTCGATATGCAGCATCTCGGCAATACTCCGCACCCGACGATCGATCTCGGCGCGCCCTGCCTTCGCCAGCTTCAGCGGCGAGGCAATATTCTCGTAGACGGTAAGGCTGGGGTAATTGATGAACTGCTGATAAACCATCGACACATTGCGATGCCTTACGGAGCGACCGGTCACATCCTGACCATTCATCAAGACTCGCCCTCGGGTCGGCGTATCGAGCCCCGCCATCAGCCGCATCAGAGTGGTCTTCCCGGAGAGCGTCCGGCCCAACAGGACATTGAACGATCCGGGTTCGAGGGTCAGATTCATATCAGCGATATGCGTCTCGCCGCCGATCACCCGATCGATGCTTTCTAGGTTCAATGACATACGGATCTCGGCTGTTATTCGTTATGAGATCACGCTGAGTCTGCGTGTGAAATCACGTTAGTCGAGATTCGAATTCAGACACAAATGTTATTTATCGAAAATGACGCCCAGGCCCCTCAATATGGCCAAAACAAAGTCACAAACTATTGTTTATAGGAATAAAAAACAACGGATAGAACTTTTGTCTACTTCGCACAAAAAAATCAGTGCGCGATGCTATCAAAAGGAGAATGGCTGGACTCTTCAATTTCGAACATAAAAAGGGCCGCATGCAGCGACCCTGGTTCTTGGCAATGAAATCCAAAGATGAGGACAGTCTAAGCCACATCGGAAATTCCGATGTGGTCTTGCCGGGGGTATCAGCGCGTGCCGAATATCTTATCGCCGGCATCGCCAAGGCCGGGGACGATGTAGCCATTCTCGTCGAGGCGCTCATCGACGGACGCGGTATAAATCTCTACCTCGGGATAAGCCTCTTGCACCCGGGCGATGCCCTCAGGCGCCGCGACCAGGACGATGACTTTCACCAGCGGGCAGCCACGTGCCTTGAGCATATCCAGCGTCGCCACCATGGAGCCCCCCGTGGCCAACATGGGATCGATGACAATCGCCATACGCTCGTCGAGATCGCCGACGAACTTCTCGAAATAAGGCACCGGCTCCAGCGTCTCTTCGTTGCGATAAAGCCCCACTACACTGACGCGCGCGCTGGGGATGAGATCGGTAACGCCATCGAGCATGCCCAGACCGGCACGCAGAATGGGAACCACGGTAACCTTCTTGCCCTTGAGCAGTTCGACTTCGAGCAAGCCGCCACTCCATCCCGGAATTTCTGTCTTCTGAGTCTCGAGATCCTGCGTCGCTTCATAGGTCAATAACTTGGCGACTTCGCTGGCCAGCTCGCGGAAGCTCTTGGTGCTGATACCGGCTTCACGCATCAGGCCCAGCTTATGCTTGACCAGGGGATGTTGGATGGAATGAACGCTCATGGCGGGGGGATATCCTTTCGGCGATGACGAGCCGAACCGCACTCCACGCCGGCCATGCGGGTACGTCACGGAGGCGGCCGGGAAGCGATTCGGATTTACACGTATTCTAGCGTGCCAGGGAGCGCGGGTTAAGGGGACGAGATGAACTCAGGCTGTGCCGGCAATTGCCAGTCGATGCCCTCTCGTCCTCGTGCAGCCAGAAAAGCATTGGCTTGAGAGAAGTGACGCTGACCGAAGTAGCCACGGTGCGCTGACAAGGGCGAGGGATGCGGGGCATGCAATACCAGGTGTTTCTGACGGTCGACGAACGATGCCTTCTTCTGGGCGTAACTGCCCCACAGCAAGAAGACCACCCCATCGCACTGCTCATTGACCACCTGAATGGCACGATCGGTGAAGGCTTCCCAGCCCTGCCCCCGATGCGCGCCGGCATTGCCCTGCTCGACGGTCAATACACTATTGAGCAACAACACACCCTGACGCGCCCAGGACTCGAGAAAACCGTGCGACACCGGCGTCGTGCCCACGTCCTGCGCCAGTTCCTTGTAGATGTTCTGCAACGAAGGCGGCGCCGGGATGCCGGGGCGCACCGAAAAGCATAAGCCATGCGCCTGGTGTGGCCCGTGATACGGATCCTGCCCCAGAACCACGACGCGGACCTGATCCAGCGGCGTCAACTCAAAAGCTCGAAACCAATGATCCGAATGCGGGTAGATCACCTTGCGCTGGGCTTTTTCGCGCGCCAGGAACGCGCGCAGCGCCTGCATGTAGGGCGCTTCGAATTCTGGGCCCAGATGACGCTGCCAACTATCCGGCAAGACTTGAGACATCACGCACCTTCCTTACGCTTGCGTTGGGCGATGGGGCTCATGAATCGCGCGAACGCACCTGGTCGACCAACGGCTCGACATAGGCAATGCCCATGTCCCAGGGGAATTGAATCCAGCAATCCTGCGCGACCTCGGTCAAGCACTGATCGACCAACGGACGACCTTCCGGCTTGGCATAGATGGTCACGAAATGCGCCTTGGGCAGCATCTCGCGCACCGCCCGCGCCGTATTACCAGTATCGACCAGGTCGTCGACCAGCAACCAGCCATCGCCATCATGGTCGACGCCCTTCATGACGTCCAGGCCGCCCTGCTCCTTGTGCTCGTAACTCTTGATGCACACCGTATCGATCAGACGCACGTTGAGTTCACGCGCAATCAATGCCGCAGGAATCAAGCCACCACGGGTAATCGCGACGATGCCTTTAAAGTCTCGCTCGACAAGTTGGTGACACAGGACACGCACATCACGATGCAACTGGTCCCAGGAAACGGTGAACTGCTGGTGATAGCGATCGGTACTCATGGGAAGACCACCCGGAGGAATATAAGGGGCTACAGGGCGCGTGGCAGCCACGCGCCCACGCGCGTCATTCGTGTTCGGTAAAGGTGCAAACGGCGAACACGCCATGGCCGGCATCGCGAATCTTCTGCGCGCCACCGAGTTCAGGAAGGTCGATGATCGCGGCAGTCTCGACCACTTGTCCGCCGCTGCGCTGGATCAGCGAGGCCGCCGCCAGCATGGTACCGCCAGTGGCAATCAGGTCATCCATCACCAGGATACGGTCGCCTTCGCGAAACGCATCGGAATGCAGTTCGACGGTCGATTCACCGTATTCCAGCGTATAGGTTTCGCTGATGGTCTTGAACGGTAACTTTCCCTTCTTGCGCACCGGCACGAAGCTGCAGCCGAGCTCATAGGCGACCGGCGCTCCGATGATGAAACCGCGCGCATCGATCGCGGCGATCGCATCCAGGTTGAGCTCCTGATAACGGTGAACGAAGCTATCGATGAGCTTGCGGAAAGCGGCGCTATTCTGCAGCACCGGCGTAATATCACGGAAATTGACGCCCGGCTGGGGCCAATCGGGGACGGTGCGAATGACCGACTTTATATAATCGCCATAAATGCTCATCTGAGGCTCCATCAGCAATGCACGCGGTTTAGCCGCGACGGGCAGCGGACAAAGCCGCAAATGGTACCCAATGCAACGCCAGGAATCGAGGGTATGCTTCAGAACCTCGATTTTTGTGCAGTCTTATACCGAGCCACGCGCCGCCATGACCCGCTCAACCGTCTCGACGATGGCCTGGGTCTGCGGGTCGATTTCGATATTGACGCGATCACCCAGCATGCGTTCACCCAGCGTTGTCCGCGACAATGTCTCGGGTATCAAGTCGACACAGAAACGGGCACCGTCGAGCGCACCGATCGTCAAACTGATGCCATCGACGCCAATATAGCCTTTTTCGAACAAGAACCGTGCATGCACGTCGGGCACCGCAAACCACAGACGACGATTGTTCGGTGCCTCCTCGAGTTCTTCCAGCGCCGCTTGACAGATGATGTGACCGGACATCGCATGGCCGCCGATCTCGTCACCGATGCGCGCAGCACGCTCCAAATTGACGTGACCACCGACATCCAGCGCGCCCAGATTGGTGAGGCGCAACGTTTCACGCATCAGATCGAAGGACACTCGATCACCCTCGATGCGCGTCACCGACAGGCAGCATCCGTTGTGCGACACCGACGCACCGGTTTCGAGCCCATCCACCATGCCCTCGGGAAACGTCACGATGTGGCGCCGGAACTGCGTTTCCTCTTCCACGGCCACCACCGTTCCCACGCCTTGCACGATACCGGTAAACATCTCGACTCCTTGACCAATCCTGACGCTCGACAGGCATCATTCTACCATGGCCCACCGCTCCCCATCGTCAGACGCCTGCACCTTTAAAAGCCTCCAAAACAGGCGATTTTTCTGAACCAAGTCCTTGAATACAAGCACTTGGCCTAGAGACATTGACAGGCCTCGAAGCGCTGCCTAGAATTCGCGACTTCTTGAGCGCCGATTTGTACCCAGATTGCGGGCGCGCCCGGGCATGTCCCGGGGAAATACCGCTAAAAGGGTGTGTCCAGCGTTGATGGCCACCCGCCTGGGTGGCCTTTTTTTATGGCCACAGCCTACAAATCCCGCCACATAGGCAGTCCAGCCTCGTTATAATGCTGGGTTCTGCCACATGCGACGCCACTCCAGGCACGACAAGCTTCGATCACCAACGGTCGCCGGCGTGCCAATGGCCATGACGTCCCAACGCATCGACCCAAACGAAGACGATGATCAAACTCGAAGGTGTCTCCAAAACCTATGGGGCCGGCCCTACGGCGGTCCATGCCCTCAAAAATATCGACTTGGATGTCCCGCAAGGTGCCATTCACGGCGTGATCGGTCTGTCCGGCGCGGGCAAGTCGACGCTGATTCGCTGCGTCAACCTCCTCGAGCGCCCGACGTCGGGCCATGTCATCGTCGACGGCCAGGACTTGACCCAGCAGGACAGCGAAGCCTTGCGCCAGTCGCGTCATCAGCTCGGCATGATTTTCCAGCATTTCAATCTGCTCGCCTCGCGTACGGTTTTCGATAACGTGGCGCTGCCGCTGGAGCTGATGGGTGTGTCGAAAGGTGAGATCCGCGAGCGCGTCGAACCGCTGCTCGATCTCACCGGCCTGACCGACAAAGCCACGCAATACCCGGCACAACTCTCGGGAGGGCAGAAACAGCGCGTGGCCATCGCGCGTGCACTCGCCAGCCGCCCCAAGGTACTGCTCTGCGATGAAGCAACCTCTGCTCTCGACCCACAGACGACGGCTTCCATCCTCGAACTGCTGCAGGACATCAACCGCAAGCTGGGGCTGACCATTTTGCTCATTACCCATGAGATGGAAGTGGTCAAGAGCATCTGCCACCGTGTCGGCCTGATTTCGGATGGCGAGCTGGTGGAAGAAGCCGACGTCGGCGATTTCTTCACCGCGCCGGCGACACGCCTGGGCCGCGAGTTTCTCAACGCCTTTCTCGAACTCGAGCCACCGCAGGCGCTGGTCGAGCGTCTCGAGGAGACACCCGGCGAGCATACGCATCCCGTGGTACGCCTGGCGTTTTCTGGTGCGAATGTCGCCACGCCACTCATTTCGCGCCTGGCACGCGATAGCGGCGTCGATGTCAGCATCCTGCAAGCCAAGGTGGAGTCGATTCAAGGCCGCACGCTGGGCCTGATGATCGCCGAGCTCATCGGCACGCCCGAGACGACGTCACAAGCACTCACGCAACTCGAATCCCACGACATCAATGTAGAGGTACTCGGCCATGTCCAGCGCGATGCTTGAATTGATTCTCGAGGCCACTCTCGACACACTCTATATGGTCGCACTCTCGGGCGCGGTTTCGGCCGTGATCGGCATCCCCCTCGGGGTTCTGCTTTATGTCACGCGGCCGGGGCAGATCCTCGCGCAGCCCGTCGCCCAGCGTGTACTGGGAATCGTCACCAATATCGGCCGTTCGATTCCCTTCATCATTCTCATGGTGGCGATCATCCCCTTCACGCGCCTAGTGGTGGGCAGCTCTATCGGCACCAACGCCGCCATAGTGCCGCTCATCATCGCCGCGATTCCCTTCGTCGCGCGCCTGGTCGAAGGCGCGCTCAACGAGATTCCCCCAGGCCTCATCGAAGCCGCTCAGGCGATGGGCGCCACCCCGGTGCAGATCATCACCAAGGTACTCCTGCCGGAAGCCAAGGGCGGCATCATCAATGGCCTGACCATCACCGTGGTCACACTGGTCAGCTACTCGGCCATGGCCGGCGCCGTCGGCGGTGGCGGTCTGGGTGACTTGGGCATCCGCTACGGCTACAACCGCTTCGAACCGCTGATCATGCTCATCACGGTGGCGATATTGGTCGTCATGGTGCAAGGCTTTCAAAGCCTTGGCGACCGCCTTGTGCGCAAGGCCGACCACAAATGAGTGCGTGGTCAGAGGGTAAACGTACAGCTATAATAGACAGCACTTTTATACTCAAAAAAGCATAAATGCTTATCGGTAACTACCGTATATTCGGTGACAACGCCTCATTCAAGGAGCTCACACAATGAACGACACTCTCGCCCAGGCCCTACACCCCGTTCGCCTGTTCGGCGCGGCGGCACTACTCGGTGCCGGCCTGCTCGCCGGCTGCGGAAGCGATGACGCCGAGACACAGTCGATCAAGGTTGGCACCGTGGCAGGCCCGGAAACGGACGTCATGCAAGTCGCCAAGCAAATCGCCAAGGACGACTACGATCTCGACGTCGAGATCGTCGAGTTCACCGATTATGTCTCACCCAATGCGGCCCTCGCTGACGGCAGCCTGGATGCCAATGCCTTTCAGCATGAGCCGTACCTGAACAGCATGGTCGAGGATCGCGACTACGACTTCGCTATCGCCGGCAAGACCTTCGTCTACCCGATCGGTGCGTATTCCGAGCGCTACGACGCCATCGACGACGTACCCGACGGCGCCACTATCGCCCTCCCCAACGACCCTTCCAACGAGGGGCGTTCGCTCATTTTGATGCACAATGAAGGGCTCATCGAACTCGACGACCCGGAAAATCTCGAAGCGACGCCGGTGGACGTCAAAGACAATCCGCATGACTACGAATTCCGCGAGATCGAAGCTGCCCAGTTGCCGCGTGTGCTTCCCGATGTGGACCTGGCCTTCATCAACAATACCTTCGCCCAGCCAGCAGGCCTCAGCCTGGACGACGCGTTGATCAAGGAAGGGCCGGAATCACCCTACGTCAACCTGATCGTCACGCGTGAAGACAATCAGGACGACGAGGCGATCCAGAACCTGGTCAAGGCGTATCAGTCGCAGGCCGTCATCGACAAGGCCAACGAACTGTTCAAGGGTGCCGCAGTGCCCGGCTGGGAGTAACCGCCCTCCGCCGCTTCGTTGGACAGGCCGGCCCCACAGGGCCGGCCTGTTTCGTTATCATTCTCATTCATCCGGAGACATCATGAGTGACTACGCCCTGCTCGCTCGCCAGCTGGAACCCCTGCTGGACACCCACGACTGGCTGACCAATGCGGCGCAGACCTGCGCCTTCCTGAAGCACGAGATCAGCGATCTGAACTGGGCCGGCTTCTATCTTCAACGCCAGCCCGGGACGCTCATCCTCGGGCCTTTCCAGGGCTTGCCAGCCTGCAACCCCATCCCCTTCGACAAAGGCGTCTGCGGCGCCGCCGCCACGACACGACGCACGCAGCGTGTCGCGGATGTCCATGCCTTTCCCGGTCACATCGCTTGCGATGCCGCATCGCGTTCGGAGCTGGTAGTTCCCATCATCCACGATGGCGAACTCTGGGGCGTCCTGGACCTCGACAGCCCGCGTCCCGAGCGCTTCAGTGAGGACGACCAGCGCGGGATAGAGCGCCTGGTGGAAATTTTCATTGCCGCCAGCGACCTTTCCACGCCCAGCGTGACTGGATAAAGCTCAGCAGCTCAAAGCCCCAACGCAAACGCCCCCGCTGCAAGACAGCGGGGGCGTTCAATATTCTGGTAGGACCGAGCGGATTTGAACCGCTGACCTCCACGATGTCAACGTGGCGCTCTAACCAACTGAGCTACGGTCCTGCAAATCGATTGTTAGCAGCACTTCGATGCTAAGTACTAATGACCTTACATTGAGCACTTATGGCATTAAGCACTACTGGTAGGACCGAGCGGATTTGAACCGCTGACCTCCACGATGTCAACGTGGCGCTCTAACCAACTGAGCTACGGTCCTATTTTGCGCTAGCTTAAGCGATGCTATGGCTGCCGCTGCCGGCTCTCGCCTTGGCAACGGATGCGCATTCTACGCAGGTCGTGGAAAATTGCAAGCCCCAGGTCCAAAAATTCGCCAGGGTTCAAACGTTTGACGCGATTACCTCGCACGTTTTTATGCCTGTTTATAAAAGTTCATTTTATCGAAAACACTATGTCTATGTTCGCTTTACAACAATCCATGATACTTTTTTCCGCACTGGATCATGGTTTAACATAGATTTCCAGCCTGCACTGCACTGTATGTGCAACGTTCGCGTCTACCCACACGACATGGCTCATTCACCGGCCGTTTGACTCGCCAGGTAACGGAACCCCCATGACACAACAAGACCGCCACGACGCCATCGTCACCCTGGTCAAGCGCCAGGGCTACGCCTCCATCGAGCAGCTCACACAGCATTTTTCCGTCACGCCACAGACGATTCGCCGCGACCTCAACCAATTGGCCGACGAAGGTGCGGTCAAGCGCGTGCACGGCGGCGCCGGCCTCGAGTCGAGCACCGTCAACACTGCCTACCATACACGCAAGACACTCAATGCCGATGCCAAGCAGCATATCGCCGAATGCGTTGCCTCGCAGATCCCCGACTCCGCCTCCCTGTTCATCAATATCGGCACCAGCAATGAAATGGTCGCCGAGGCGCTACGCAACCATCGGGGTCTCGAGGTCATCACCAACAACCTCAACGTAGCGGCGATCCTCCAGCACAACGAAGACTTCAACGTCATCATCGCCGGTGGCCAGGTACGCTCGCGCGACGGCGGTATCATCGGCGAGGCCACGATCGACTTCATCAATCAATTCAAGGTCGACTACGGCATCATCGGTATCAGCGGCATCGACGATGATGGCTCATTGCTCGAATTCGACTATCAGGAAGTCCGTGTCGCCCAGGCCATCATCAGCAACTCACGCCAAGTCTTCCTGACTGCCGACCATTCCAAGTTCCATCGCAATGCCGTGGTACGGCAGGGCAATATCTCGCAGATCGACGCGTTGTTCACGGACCGTCAGCCACCCGACGGCATCCTGCGCCTACTACGCGAGCACGATGTAACCCTGCATATCGCCGACGCCTGACCGCCTCGCTCCGCTCACGGCGTCGCCCAGTGACGCCATGTTCGTTTCGTCGACTTGATGTTCGCTTTCGATTACGCTACTTTCATATCCGAACATTTAATTTGCGAAACCAATCTTGCGGAGCTTGCCATGAACGCCTCCCCCCGACAGGACATCCTCGACCTTTTCGTCATCGGCGGTGGCATCAATGGCACCGGCATCGCCAATGATGCTGCAGGCCGTGGCTTACGCGTCGCCCTGAGCGAACAGCAAGACCTCGCCAGCGCGACTTCCTCGGCGAGCAGCAAATTGATCCACGGCGGCCTACGTTACCTCGAGCATCGGGAATTTCGTCTGGTGCGCGAGGCGCTGCACGAGCGTGAAGTGCTGTTACGCAAGGCACCGCATATTGTCTGGCCACTGCGCTTCATCCTGCCGCACCAGCCGCATTTGCGTCCGGCCTGGATGATCCGCACCGGCTTGTTTCTGTACGATCATCTCAGCCAGCGTGCCAGCCTTCCTGCCTCGAAAGGGTTGCGCTTTGACGCCCTGAGCCCCCTGAAACCCGATATCAAGCGCGGTTTCGAATATTCAGACTGCTGGGTCGATGATGCCCGGCTGGTCGTACTCAACGCCATGCAGGCACGTGAACACGGCGCCGATATCCAAGTAGGTAGCCGCTGCATCGGGGCACAGGAAGAAGACGGCCTCTGGCATATCACGTTGGAAGATGTCACCACCGGCAAGCGCCGAGTACGCTACGCACGCGCCCTGGTCAACGCCGCCGGCCCTTGGGTAGAACAGGTGGTACGCGAAAATGCCCAGCGCGATTCACGCTACGGCGTGCGCATGATTCAAGGCAGTCATATCGTCGTGCCACGTCTCAATACCGACGAACGCGCCTATATTCTGCAGAATCAGGATCGGCGCATCGTCTTCGTGCTGCCCTATCAGCAAGACTACAGCCTGATCGGCACCACCGATGTCCGCTACCAGGGTGATCCCGCCCAGGTCAGCGCCAGCCGCCAGGAAATCGACTATCTGCTCGACGTGGTCAATCAGCATTTTACTCAGACGCTCTCCCACGACGACATCGTCACCACCTTCTCCGGCGTACGCCCGCTGTGCGATGACGAATCCGCCGATCCTTCGGCGATGACCCGCGACTACACGCTCGATCTCGACGTCCGCGGCGCACCGCTGCTGTCCGTGTTCGGGGGCAAGATCACTACGTACCGCAAGCTGGCCGAAGCTGCCCTCGAGCAACTGAAGCCCTACTTCACCGAGATGGGATCGCCCTGGACCGCCGAGGCATCGCTTCCCGGCGGCGACATCGACTCGCGGGAAGCATTCTCCATGCAACTCGTCCGCGATTATCCGTTTTTGGGGGAAGCCCGTGCGCGACGCTTCGCATCGAGCTATGGCGCGCTATGCCTGCGCTTTCTGCACGGCGTCAGCCGCGAAGATCAACTTGGCGACGCATTCGGCGCCGGGCTCACACAGGCCGAAGTCGACTATCTAGTGCGAGAGGAATGGGCCCACTCGCCGGATGATATCCTATGGCGACGCACCAAATTGGGCCTGCGTTTCACGCCCGAACAACACCAGCATCTGACCGCCTATCTCGAGCGTCATTGCCACAGCCATGCGGCCTAACGAGGCCATGCGATGACAGCGTCACTTGGCGCAACCACCGTTTAGCCTGCTACCCTCAATCCTCACGCTGACCATGGACGGTAACGCCTCGGCATGGAGCCAGGGCCGGCGCCGCCGAAACGAGGCCATGATGATTGAGTATGCCATCGAGATAGCGCTTGCCCTGCTTGCGCTTTTAGCGTTTATTGCCACCGCCATCCCGTGGCTGGATTTACGCCACTGGTGGGTTCGAGGTTTAGACTTTCCCCGCATGCAACTGGCGGCATTCGCCGTGGTGATTTTTATTGCCTTGTTGTGTGTGCTGCCATGGTCGCCACTGGGCTGGATTGGCGCTATCGCGAGCTTGGTCGTGTTCGGCGTTCAAGGTAAGCGCATTTTCCCCTGGACACCACTGGCAGCACGCCAGGTGGTCGATGCCGAAGGCGAGGATGCCTCACGTCAATTTTCGCTGCTCGTCGCCAACGTTCTCACGCCCAATCGCCAAGCAGCGTCACTCACACGCCAGATTCACGAGGTCGACCCCGACATCGTGCTGACGCTGGAGTCGGATGCTTGGTGGGAAGAGCGCCTCGACGAGGCATTGAGCGAGAGCTACCCGTATACCGTCAAGATCCCCCTCGATAACCTCTACGGCATGCACCTGTATTCGCGTCTCGCGCTACATGAACCGCATGTCGAGTGGCTGATCCAGGACGACATCCCCTCGATACATGGCTGGTTCGAGCTGCCTGGTGGCAAGCATGTGCGCTTCCATGCCGTACACCCACGCCCCCCCGCCCCCGGCGAAAGCGATGAATCGCTATGGCGCGATGCCGAGCTGTTGCTAGTCGGCCAGACGGTTCGTGACTCGGATCAACCCACACTGGTCGCCGGCGATCTCAACGACGTGGCATGGTCGAAGACGACACGTCTATTCTGCCGCATTAGCGGCATGCTGGATCCACGCCGAGGACGCGGCCTTTACAGCACCTTTCACGCTAAGCATCGCTGGCTACGCTGGCCGTTGGATCACGTCTTCGTCAGCGAGCACTTCACCCTGGTTGCGCTACGCCGCCTCTCGGCGTTCGGTTCCGACCACTTCCCGATTCTCGCGACCTTCCGTTATCGGCCGGCACGCGCCGATGAAAACGATAGCCCGGACGCGGATCGCGAAGAGCGACAGGACGCCGAGGAAACCATCGAGGAAGCCCAGGATCGGCGTGGCGAGGACCCCGTCAAGAACGCCGTGTAAGGCTATCGTGGTAAAGATCCGAGGAGGTGCAAATAAATTGGGCGCCCGTGAGGGCGCCCAGGGCAGGCAACACCTGTCGTTTTACCGAGTCATTCGGGGATGCCGCCTTGTGTCAGTTGCGTGGGATCGAGCAGTCGCTCGAGTTCCTCGCGGGACAACTCGGTTTCCTCTTCGGCCACATCGATGATCGGCCGGCCTGCTTGATAGGCCTTCTTGGCGACCTGGGCCGCCGCGTTATAACCGATGACCGAGTTGAGCGCAGTTACCAAAATGGGATTGCGCGACAACGGCGCCTCGATATTGTCGCGACGCACATTGAAAGTGGCGATGGCACGATCGGCCAGTAGCGTACTGGCGTTAGACATCAGGCGAATCGACGTCAACAGATTCGAGGCAATCAGCGGCAGCATGACATTGAGCTGGAAGTTGCCACTCTGCCCCGCCACCGTGATCGCGCTATCCAGCCCGATGACCTGCGCTGCGGTCTGCGCCGCCGCCTCGGGAATCACCGGATTGACCTTGCCCGGCATGATCGAGCTGCCTGGCTGCAAGGCTTCGAGCTCGATCTCGCCCAGCCCGGCCAAGGGTCCCGAATTCATCCAACGCAGATCATTGCTGATCTTCATCACCGCGCAAGCATAGGTACGTAGCTGACCGGACAACTCGACAGCGGCATCCTGCGACCCCAGGCTGGCGAAGAAGCTATCGTTGGGGCGCAGATTGAGTCCGGTCTGTTCCCCGAGCGCCTTGGCAACCCGCTCGGCGAACTCGGGGTGGGCGTTGATGCCCGTGCCGACCGCCGTGCCGCCGAGCGCCAAACGCGTCAGCCTCTGCTGGGTGCCTTCCAGACGCTCGATGGCCTGTGCGACCTGGCTGGACCAGCCCCCAAGTTCCTGACTCATGCGCACCGGCATGGCATCCATCAAGTGGGTCCGCCCCGTCTTGACGACATCGTCTACCTCGTGCGCCTTGGCGTCGATGGCCGACTGCAGGTGACGCAAGGCGGGAAGCAACGTGTTTTCGACCTCCAGCGCCGCCGACAGATGCAGCGCGGTGGGAATCACGTCATTGCTCGACTGCCCCATGTTGACATGGTCGTTGGGGCCAACCTCGGTGCCGCTCTCGCTGGCGAGATGCGCAATCACCTCATTGACGTTCATATTGGTCGAGGTGCCCGACCCCGTCTGGAAGACATCGATCGGAAACTGGTCGCCATGCTCGCCATCGACGAGACGCTGGGCCGCATTGATGATCGCTTCCGCGCGCGGAGCGTCGAGCAGACCGAGATCGCGATTGACGTTCGCCGCCGCCAGCTTGACCCGTGCCACGGCCTGAATGAACGCAGGAGGCATGGGCTGCCCACTGATGGGAAAATTGTTGATGGCACGCTGGGTCTGGGCGCCATACAGTGCATCGGCAGGAACCTCGAGTTCCCCCATGCTATCGCGTTCAATGCGTGTCTCGCTCATCACACCCTCCTGATCGGTTGAGACCACCGTGCGCGCGCCCCATCATGGCGATGCCCGTCGCTATCGACGATCATGACGGTCGCCCCTCCGGCGCACACGAGCCCGGCGACTATTAATATGAAATTGTGCTGCCGATGGCGCCTTTCAAGGCATCGTCACTACCTCTCGGGAGAATTCATCATGTGGCACCGCACCACGCTCACCCTGAGCCCACGCCGCCAAGGCTTTCACCTCGTCACCGACGAGATCATCGACCAGCTCCCAGCGCTCGCCTCCGTGCGCCTCGGGCTCTTGCACCTGCAACTGCTGCACACATCCGCATCGCTCACTCTCAATGAGAACGCCGATCCTGACGTGCGCCACGACATGGCTTTGTACGCCGAACGGCTCGCACCACAAGACATCGACGGCATGCGCCACACACTGGAGGGACCCGACGACATGCCGGCGCACGTTTTGGCCAGCCTCTTCGGCACCCAACTCACGCTAGCCGTCGAAGCAGGACGACTCGCCACCGGCACCTGGCAAGGCATATGGCTGGGGGAGCATCGCCGCCACGGTGGGCCGCGCCGCATTCTCGCCACGCTCAACGGCGACGACGCATGACTTGGCTTATTACCAGCCCAGCGCCTGCTTGACGAAAGGAATGGTCAGCTTGCGCTGAGCGGAAAGCGAGGCGTGGTCGAGACGAGCAAGCGCATCGAATAGCGCGGAAAGTTGTCGCGGGCCACGATGCAGAATATAGCGTGCGACTTCATCAGGGAGCTGCATGCCGCGTACCTGTGCGCGCAATTGCAAGGCCTCGAAGCGTCCGCTATCGTCCAGTGACTGAACATGAAAGGTCACACCCCAGCTCAAGCGCGAGGCGAGATCGGGCAACACGATGGGCAACTGGCGCGGCGCGGCTTCGGCGGCGATCACCAGGCGCTTGTTGGCATCGCGCATGCGATTGAAGAAATGAAACAACCCCTCTTCCCAGCGCTTACGCCCGAGTACCGCAGTGAGATCATCGATCGCCACCAGGTCCAAGCGTTCGAGATCCTCGAGCATATGCGGCGGAAAGTGTCCCAGGTCACGCAAGGGGAGATACAAGGCACGCTCTCCCCGGTCCCCGGCTTCGTGGCAAGCGGCTTGCAGCAGGTGGCTACGACCGCTGCCCGGCGCGCCCCACAGGAACAGAAAAGGCTCGCCATCCGTATCGAGCTGGCCGCGCAAACGTTCGAGCAAAGGCGCATTGCTCGACGCATGGAAGTTGGCGAACGTTGCATCGTCACTCAGCCCCACTCCCAGTGGTAGCTGCGCGGACCCGATCATGGCCTTTCCTCATCGCCTTCGTGCGAGGCGCCAGCGTGGCGGGAAGTATCGTATAAGCGACTGTTTTTATAGCGCTCATGAAGGTAACGCAATACTACCATGACGACAGCGGCAACCGGCAACGCCAGCAGAATGCCAGTGAAGCCGAATAGCTGCCCACCCGAGAGCACGGCAAAGATAACCGCAATGGGATGCAGACCGATCTTGTCGCCGAGCAATACTGGTTGCAGCACGGTACTTTCGACGAGTTGGCCGATGCCGAAGACCACGGCCACGCCGAGCAGCGGCAGCCATTCACCGAACTGAAAGAACGCCACCAATGCTGCTACGCTGATGCCAACGATCACGCCCAGGTAGGGCACGATACTCGCCAGCCCCGCCACTAGGCCGATCAAAAGGCCAAACTTCAAGCCCAGCAGACTCAGCCCCGTCGCATAGATCACCGCCAGGCTGAGCATCACCAGCAACTGTCCACGCAGAAAGGCCGACAACACCTCGTCGCATTCATGACTGAGGCGCGTGATCGTCGGTTCGACGTGACGCGGCAGCAAATCGCGCAAGCGCGCCTTGAGCCGGTCCCAGTCGAGCAGAAAGTAAAAGGTCGTCACGGGAATCAGCGCCAGATTGCCCATCCACACGGCGAATGCCATGCCTGACTTGGATGCCTGGGCCAGCACCGCCGCCGCCACCGTGCCTGTCTCGCGCCAGTTCTCCATCAAGGTACTGCGCAGCTGATCGAAATCAGCGCTGAGATCCACGCCCGTCACGGCTTGGACCTCCGGTAGCACCACCGACTGTACCCAGTTAAAGATGGCCGGGAAGGATTCGACCAATTGCGCCAGCTGGCGTCCCAGCAAGGGAATCAGAATCAGGCACGCCAAGACCATCGACAGCGCCAGCACGAGGAATACCACGCTCACCGAGAGCCGGCGCGACAAGCCGCGCGCCTCCAGCCAGTCAGTCACTGGGTCACCTAGATAGGCCAAAATCATGCCGACGAAAAACGGCATCAAGATGGGCTCCAGCAAGACGAGCAACCAGATCAATCCCGCCGCGCTCAGAAGGCCCCACACTTGTATGCGTGTCATTGCGATACGTATCTCCCAGCTCTTTTGATTTCGATTCTACACGCCTGCGCGGGCAATGCGCCTCCCGTGGGGCAATGCTACAATGCGGCCTTCCCTTATACCGCCCTGGCCTCGGGCGCCAGGCGGCGCCATCGGCTTCGCCCGATCGCCCTGCGATCGGCACACTGTTGACAGGAATGCCCATGACTCGCAGTTCGGACACGCCCACCTCTTCCCGCGAATCCCTCAGTTACAAGGATGCCGGCGTGGACATCGACGCCGGCAACGCGCTCGTCGAACGCATCAAGGGAGTCGCCAAGCGTACCTCCCGCCCCGAAGTGATGGGCGGCCTGGGCGGCTTCGGCGCGCTGTGCCAATTGCCCAGCGGCTACCGCGAGCCGGTACTGGTCTCCGGTACCGACGGCGTCGGCACCAAGCTTCGTCTGGCCATGGACCTCGAGCGCCATGACACCATCGGTATCGACCTGGTCGCCATGTGCGTCAACGACCTGGTCGTCGCCGGCGCCGAGCCGTTGTTCTTCCTCGACTACTATGCCACCGGCAAACTGGATGTCGAGATCGCCGCCGACGTCGTCACCGGTATCGGCGAAGGCTGCGCCCAGGCAGGCTGCGCATTGATCGGCGGCGAGACCGCCGAAATGCCCGGCATGTACGCGGGCAACGACTACGACCTGGCCGGCTTCTGCGTCGGCGTGGTCGAGAAATCCGAGATCCTCGATGGCAGCCGTGTCGCCGAGGGCGATGTGCTGCTCGGTCTGGCCGCCTCCGGTCCGCACTCCAATGGCTATTCGCTGATCCGTAAGATCCTCGACGTCAGTCAGGCCGAGCTCGACACCGAGATCGACGGCGTGCCCTTGCGTGACGCTCTACTGGCGCCGACGCGCATTTACGTCAAGTCGCTGCTGTCGTTGATCAAGGACAGCGACGTGGCGGTGCACGCTCTCTCGCACATCACCGGCGGCGGCCTGCTCGAGAACGTGCCTCGTGTACTGCCCGAGACCCTCACCGCGCGTATCGATGCCGCGAGCTGGACGCGCCCCGCAGTTTTCGACTGGCTGCAACGTGAAGGCAACGTCGACGAGCACGAGATGCATCGCGTGCTCAATTGCGGCATCGGCATGGTTGTGGTCGTGCCCGCGGCTCAGGCCGAACAGGCCCAGACCACACTCGAAGCCGCCGGCGAAACGGTGTATCGACTCGGTGACATCGTCGCCCGCCAGGATGAGGAAGAACAAGTTCGTCTGGAGAACGTCCGCTCATGAATGCTCCGACTCAAGCCGACACCCCCGACGGCAACGACTTCGAAGCGGAACCCGCCGAGAAGCGTCGCGTCGTGGTGCTTATCTCCGGCAATGGCAGCAACCTGCAAGCGCTACTCGACGCACAGCAACACGACGAGCTGGGTGGCGAGATCGTTGCCGTCATCTCCAATAAGGGTGATGCCTACGGCCTGATCCGCGCCAAGGAAGCCGGTGTCGATTCCGTGGTGCTGCCACATCGTGAATACGACGATCGCGACGCTTACGACCGCGCGTTGATCAAGGTCATCGACCGCCACACGCCCGATCTGATCGTCCTCGCGGGGTTCATGCGTATCCTCACGCCGACGTTCGTGCATCGCTATGCCGGCCGCATGCTCAATATCCACCCTTCGCTGCTACCGGACTATCCGGGGCTAGACACGCATACTCGCGCCCTGGCCGATGGCGTATCGGAGCATGGCGCCAGCGTGCACTTCGTTACCGAAGAACTCGATGGCGGACCGGTGGCCTTGCAAGCCGCACTCAGGGTCGACCCCGATACCGCCGTCGAGCAGATAATCGAAAAAGTCCATGCCCGCGAGCATCTGATCTACCCCATCGCCGTACGCTGGTTTCTCGAGGGCCGCTTGAGCCTGGGGGCGGAAGGCGCTCAATTCGACGGCATGCCACTGCCGCACACCGGGCTGCGTATGTCGCATGAAGACGCCGCGGAAGAACTCGACGAAGACCTGGACGACTGACCTCCTCCACCGGCGGCGCCCGCCGCCGGTCCTTTGGTATATTTGCTCGCCGGCTAATCTTTCACCACACTCAATGAGGCGATGGGTGGCGTCACGCCATGCATCGCCGCGCGCAATATCGCAATTCCCACATGGAGGTTCTACGATATGGAATATCGTCCACTCGGTGATTCCGGTCTACTGGTATCCACGCTGACTCTCGGCACCGTCCCGTTCGGCGGTAGTAACGGCTTCGAAAAAGCCGCCAGCGTTGACACTGACGGCGCTCGCAAGCTGATCGACATGGCACTGGATGCCGGTGTCAACATGATCGACACGGCTGACCTCTACTCGATCGGCGAAGCCGAAGAAATTACCGGCAAGGCGCTGGGCAACAAACGCAACGACATCATCCTCGCCACCAAGGGGCGTAGTCCACTTGATAACGACCCCAACAACTCCGGCGCCTCACGCTACCACCTGATTCGTGCCGTCGAGGCCAGTCTCAAGCGGCTCGGCACCGATCACATCGATCTCTACCAGTTGCACAACTGGGATGGGGTGACGCCGATCGAAGAGACGCTGGAAGCCATGCACCATTTGGTGACCAGTGGCAAGGTTCGCTACTACGGCACGTCGAACTACACCGGCTGGCAGATGATGAAGATGCTCGGCAAGTCCGAAGCGCGCAACCAGATCGCGCCGGTCAGCCAGCAAATCTACTACACGCCTGAATCACGCGAGGCGGAATACGAACTGATGCCGTTGGCGCTCGACCAGAATATCGGCACACTGATCTGGGGGCCGATGGGCGAAGGCTTACTGACGGGCAAAGTGCGTCGCGGTCAGAAGACACCCTCCGGCACGCGGCAGGGCAACGGCTGGCCGGAACCCTATGTGCATGACATGGAGCGTGCCTACGACATCATCGAGGAGATGGCTGCCATCGGCGACGCCCACCATTGTTCCATTCCCCGCGTTTGCCTTGCCTGGCTGAAGAATCGCCCCGGTGTCACGTCTCTTATTATCGGCGCACGTACCCAAGAACATCTCCGTGATAACCTGGCGGCCGTCGACCTCCAACTGAGCGAAGAAGAGACGCAGCGTCTGGAAAAGCTGACACGCCCGGCGCCGCTGTATCCGTACTGGCATCGCCTCGTATCAGGTATGGATCGTCTCGACCCGGCCGAGAAGCCATTCCTCGACGGTTACGCCGAAACCATCGAACACCGTGACGACAATCGCTCCGCCTGATTCTTCTACCGACGTGCGAACGCAAACGAGGCGCCAAATGGCGCCCCGTTTTCTAATGCGTGTCATACCGGCTGACACGAGATGCATCTACCCCGCTAGGTACGCGGTAGCGTAACGCCTCGCTGTCCCATGTACTTGCCGCCACGGTCCTTGTAGGACAAATCGCAGACCTCGTCGGATTCCAGGAACAGCATCTGCGCCACGCCTTCATTGGCATAGATACGTGCCGGCAGAGTCGTGGTGTTGGAAAACTCGAGCGTGACGTGACCTTCCCACTCGGGTTCGAGCGGCGTGACATTGACGATGATGCCGCAACGCGCGTAGGTGGACTTGCCCAGACAGATGGTCAACACGCTGCGCGGAATGCGGAAATATTCCACGGTGCGCGCCAAGGCAAAGGAGTTGGGCGGAATCACGCAGACATCACTCTTGACGTCGACGAAGCTCTTCTCGTCGAACCCCTTGGGATCGACCACCGCCGAGTGAATGTTGGTGAACACCTTGAACTCATCAGCGCAGCGCACATCGTAGCCGTAGCTTGAGGTGCCATAAGAAATCACCCGTTGCTCGTTCACGTAACGAACTTGGTCCGCCTCGAACGGCTCGATCATGCCCTGGCCCTCGGCCATGCGCCGAATCCATTTGTCGGATTTGATGCTCATTGAAGTTTCCTGCTCAGTGCGCTGTCGCGATGAAATCGGGTCGTCTCCGTGAACCTCGGTCCGTGAAAACTCGGTCCCTGAAAACTCGGTTCGTGAAAAACAAAGGGGCCGTTATGATAACGGCCCCATCGCGTCACGCAAACGTTACGTGAAGAACGTCACTCGCCGAAGCTGATGGTCGGCGATTCGTCGGACTGCGCGTCAATTCCCTCGGCCACGGCACGCGCCACCTGACGGAACGTCTGTGCGACGCTTCCTTCCGGGTCAGCGATCACACTGGGCTTGCCGCCGTCGACCTGTTCGCGGATCGTGCCATCGAGAGGCAACTGACCCAGTAGCCGCGTCTGGTACTGCTCGGCGATGCGCTCACCGCCGCCGCTACCGAAGATCGGCTCCTGGTGGCCACACTGCGAACAGACATGCTGGCTCATGTTTTCGACGACCCCCAGCACCGGCACGTTGACCTTGCGGAACATCTCGATACCTTTCTTGGCATCGAGCAGCGCGATGTCCTGAGGCGTGGTCACGATGACCGCCCCGCTCACCGGCACTTTCTGCGCCAGGGTCAGCTGCACATCGCCGGTACCCGGCGGCATGTCGACGAACAGATAATCGAGATCCTGCCACGCGGTCTGGTTGAGCAGTTGCTGGAAAGCTCCGGCCACCATCGGGCCACGCCAGACCATGGGCTCATTGGCATCCACCATGAACGCCATGGACATGGCCTGCAGGCCATGGGCCTCCAGCGGCTTGAAGGCATTTTCGCCCGCCGGCTGCGGCCGCACACCCGGAGCGATTCCCAGCATTTGCGCCTGACTGGGACCGTAGATATCGGCATCGAGCAGTCCCACTCGGTATCCCTCGGCGGCCATCGCCAGGGCCAGATTGACGGTCACGGTGGACTTACCAACGCCCCCCTTGCCCGACGCCACGGCGACGATATGCTTCACGCCTTCGATCACAGCAACTCTCCTTTCCACGATATGCTCATCTGCAGTGCGCCAGCCAGGCTGACAGCTCAATGCGTCCAGTATAACGTCCCGCAATGGCACTTACCCAAGCGTTTCAGTCAACTTTTCGCCAGACGCCTTCCTGGCACTCGACACACGCAGGCTGACCGTGCCGTCTCAGCTCTCAGGCATGACCTCGAGCTTGGTGCGAATGAAATCGCTGTGACTGACATAAAGGAGGTCGGCGAGACGCCGGACGCGGTGCTCTTCCAAGGCATCGAGCTCGCCATCGGCAAAGGCCAACTGCCACATCTGGGCAACCAACGCCACGCGATCCTCGTAGCCATACTGATCGCGAATCAGGCTGACGAATTCATAGTGATCGACGGCCTGTTCGACTTCGGTTTCGGCTAACGCCATCAGCTCATCGACATCGTCCGGGGCGATCGTGAGGCGCGTGGTCAACAGTTGCCGCAGCATTTCCCTTTCGCGTGGGTCATGCTCGTAATCGGCACGCATGATCTCGCACAACAGCGCCGCCACCGCCAATTCCAGCGTCACCTGCCGACGCTCCGATTGCGGGGACTCCAACATGCGTTGAAAGAATTGCTGAATGCCTTCGATACTCAAGGGATGCTCTCCTGTGACAATTGGTGACGCAACGTGTGACAAGCCACGCGCTCAGTGGTTGCATCGCGCGGCTGAATGAAGATTACTCGCGTTGTAACTCACCCAGCCAGCCGCCGCAGGCACTATTGTCAGCCGCCGTCGGCGAGACCAGTGCCAGCAACGCCGCCGCCGGCGAGGCAACCGTGCCTAAGGTCAAGGCGGCCGCGCCACGGGCGACCAATGAAGCGACCTCGACGCCCGGCTCGGGATTGCTGAAAGTACCGCGGACGTAAAGTGGCGAGCGCAAGGTAAACACCCGCATGTTCTTGCTCTCCGGCTCGATGGTGAAATCCAGGCGCTCAGTGTCAAAATCGGCCATGCCGTCCACCTTGATCAGGGCATTCTCGGTATCGACCATGAAGAGTCGAGACTCGGCCTTGCCATCCTCGATATTGAAGTCGGCGGCGGCACACTGAATCGCCACCTGCTCGTCGCCGAAGAGTTCGCCAATCAGATAGTTGCCGACGTTAAGCCCCACTAGCTCCATCAGATTGCGGCTGATCACGCCTTCGCGGACCAACAGATAGACATTGCCATCGGCATTGCCGAGCAATTCGGCCACGGAGTTGCCATGACTCTCCATACTCAGATCGCCATTAAGTTCACCAAGGCTTTCTTGCATGCCCTCGAGCTGCGGCAGCAAGCGCTTTAGTTGCAACTCGCGCACATGCATGTCGATACGTCCGGGCATTGGATCCTGAGCGCCATCAAGACGAACGGTGGTATTGAGGTTACCCTCAGCGACTCCGAAGCGCAGCGGGTCCAGTAATAACTCACCCGCGTCCATGTGCACATGGGCATACAAATCGTTGAGCGGTAGATCAGCATCGTGTTCGATCCGCTCGGCCGTGAAGCGCACGTCAGCATCCATGGCCTGCCAACGCTGGGTATCGAACGTTTCCACGGGGAGAACCTTATCGCTTGGCTGCTGCGTCTCTTCACCGCGCGCCGCCTTGTCGGCATTGGCATCGGCTCCGATCAGTGGTGCCAGATCGGCAAAACGCAAGCGCTGCGACACCAGCTCGCCTTCCAGACGCGGGCGTGGCGAGGCGAGTGTGTAGTGCAAGTCGCCACGAATATCGCTGTCACCGATGGTGCCGGTGAAGCCGTCATAGCGATAGGTAGGCGTCTTTGCCATGGGCGACGCCGTCAGATGACCTTCGGTAGCATAAGCCGGTGTCGCGGGTAGCGTCACGCCGGTCAATCGCTGCAGGGCATCGAGGCTCGGCCCTTCGAAGCGTAGATTGAGATCGATATCTCCGCCCGCTAGCGGATCGATCAAAGTACCGGCGAGCGCCACACGCGTATCCCCGGAGCGCACATCCGCCTCCACCGGAAAGGGTAAGCCGTCACCGACCAATGCCAGCATGCCACCCAGGCGGCCCTCGCCTTCGAAGGGCTCCTGGCGGTAACGTCCCTCGGCCTGCCAGGCAAATTGGAAATCATCGACCGCTCGATCGTCTAGCGCTGCGTCACCGCCAGCGACTTGCGCATAGGGCACCGTTTCGCCAAGCGGTGACACGCTGAACGCGATATCGGCGTCATGCTCGGCGTCGCGATAGGTGGCCGTCGCTTCCTTGAAATCCAACCGCCCAATATCCAGCCGCCAACCCGAACCTTCTTGCGACGCCTGGCTATCGTCGCCACCTGACGTCGCGAAGGTCCAGTTATTGCGCCCCTCCTCCAGCCGTACCAAATGCCCACGCGCGTCACGCACGCTTATTTCCGGCAAATGGAGACATCGTGACAATAATGCCAAGGGGGAAACGCGCGTTTCCAGGCGCGCAATGCGCACCAAGGGCGGCGCCTCGATGAAATCGGGGTTGCCGAGTTCAATGTCTTCGGCATGGATATGCGGCCACGGCAGCCAAGCGCGCCAGTCGTCACCATCAGGCTCGCGCGACCAAGTCACGTCGAGATCGCCATGGATGGCAAAGGGCCGCTCCAGAGCATCACTGACGCGCTCATTGAGGGTCGGTTTGAGAAGGTTCCAGTCGAAGAACGCCAACACCACGATCAGCAGTGCCACCAACGACACCAATACCGCCAGCGTCCCGCCGGCGAGCTTGCCCAAGCGTCTCATGCCTCTTCCTTGTCGCTATGACCATGACGTTTATATAGCTATGTAGCATAGCGTCATCGCGCCATTACCCGCCGAGGCGAATTCAGTCCATCAATCGGCCATGGCGTAATGTGCCTTGAGGTTCATGAACTTCTCGACGAAGGCGTCCATCACCGGTGGGTCGTACTCTCGCAGTCCGCTGACTACTAGTTTCTTGGAACCATGGCCGATCGCCGTGTCGCCGTCGGTCATCTTGAATTGCAGCAAGGCGTCTCCCCGCTTGCCGCAGACATCCAGCGTCGCGCCGGCGAAGGCTACGCCAGCCTCGGCGACATCCAGCCGCGATAACGAGAAGCCCATGCTGTCGTAGATCACCAACGGCCGCTGGGGGTTGAACATCACTCCCTGCTCTTCCATCAGCGGTTTGAGGTAATGCGGGAAGTTACGCCCCGAAAAAGCCACGTAACGGCGCGTAAAGGCCTCAATGACGCCGGCGTCGTGGGTGATATCGCCGCCGCGCTCGACTTCGAGATACACCTTGCCGTTGGCGTCGGTCACCTGAACGGTATCGTCGTCGTGTTGCACGAAGCACAGCGGCACACTGTCGCCGACCATGCCCTTGAAGTGGAAGGTCATGCGCTGCGCCAGACCAAAACGTGCCATTACCAAGGCGAACAGCAGATCGCCCGGCACGCAGAAGCGGCGTGCATCCGCATCATGGATGGGATTGTAATCGCCAGCGATACACTTGGCGAAACGGCTTGCCTGCTCGGCCGTAATACATAGCCGATCATCGGTCACGGTGTGAAAGTCGTCGAGAAACATGCGCTTATCCCTGCCCATCAAGAAGCGCCCACCACGGCGCGGATCACGAACGCCAAGATGGTATCAAATTCATTGGCGCTCGGGCGCGGCCCCCGCACACATTTCTCAACATAGCGCCACCGGACGATAACATCGAGCGCTCAATCGGCATCCAGCTCAAGATAATGGCGAAAAATGCCGTCTTCGTTGAACGCTTGGCGTCGGGCTGACTCCAGATAAGCGGCGATACGCGGCAATGACGCCACACGCTCGCTCAAGGCCATTACGCCGGGAGTCGACGGTGCCTGTGCCGCCATCGCGCGAGGCATAGCGTAGCGCAGGCCGCTAACGGTCTGAAAAAGCGACAGATCGACATAACTCAAGGCATCGCCGACGAGATACCCCGAGCCGGCCGGATTGCGCGCCAGAACATTCTCGAAATAGCCGAGGAACTTGCCCAGTCGCTCCTGGCGGAATACCTGTGCGCGCCGGATCGCCTCATCTCGCTGTTCTTCGTAATACAGCGAACTGCCGATGGGATGATGCACATCGTGAATCTCGGCGATGAAATCGGTCATCGTCAGTTGCAGACCATGCGCCCAGTCACGACTGGCTTCATCATCCGGCACCAGGTCGAGCCGCGGGCCCAAGAAACGCAGGATATTGGCGACATGCGACACGAGCCGCTCCTGCGCTTTGAGAATCGGCGGCGCAAAGGGCGGATATGCTTCGAACGGTACGGTCTCGCCGCCGAGCAGATCACCGATCGCGCTCACGCCATCCTGACGTTCACGCGCCACATCGACGTAGTCGGCCCCCGCCGCCTCGAGCGCCAAGCGCACATATTCACCGCGTCCGGGAATGCCCGGCCAATAATACAGTTCGTATTGCATGGGAAGTCTCCTCGCGATATACGGATTCAGCGTAGCAGCCTCGGCGGCATGACTGGCCGGACAAGTGCCGGATTGCTACCATGCGCACCTTCACTAGCACTCGACACGAGACATATGCGGTATCGCGTCAAGCTTTTCCCCGAGATCACCATCAAGTCCCGCCCTGTGCGCAAGCAGATGGTGCGTTGTCTGCGCACCAACCTGCGCAACATCCTGACGCCGCTGGTCTCCGATGTGCGGATCGCCGACTGCTGGGATGCGCTGGAGGTGCGGGTCCGCCACGCCATCGACGACGCTACCCGCGAGCGTCTGGAGGCAACGCTCTCGCGTGTGCCCGGCATCCACGAGGTGCTGGTGATCGACGTGCATACCTTCGCCTCTTTCGACGAAACCGCCGAACGCCTGGTGGCGCTGTGGCGAGCGCCGCTAGCCGGCCGCCGGTTTCGCGTCAGCGTCAAGCGCCGCGGGCAGCACGACTTCACTTCGGCGGATCTTGAACGTTACCTGGGCGGCGCGCTGCTCGACGCCAGCCCGGACGCCAAGGTGGATCTCTCCCACCCCGAGGTGAACGTCACGCTCGAGTTGCAGGACCAGCATCTGCGCCTGGTAACGCGCCGTTTGCCCGGCCTGGGCGGCTATCCGCTAGGCACCCAGGGCCAGGCGCTGGCGCTCATCTCAGGTGGCTACGATTCGCCGGTAGCCGCCTGGCGCTTGATCCGACGCGGGCTCAAGACGCATTACCTATTCTTCAACCTCGGCGGACCGCAGCACGAGCAGGCGGTGCGCGAAGTCGTGCACCAAGTGTGGCAAGGCTACAGTGCCTCGCACCATGCTCACTTCATCAGTGTGCCCTTCGATGGCGTGCTCGATGAAATCCAGCGCCGTGTGCCCCCCGGCCTGGCGGGCGTCGTGCTCAAGCGCATGATGCTGCGGGCCGCCAATCGCGTCGCGGCGCGTGCGCGCATTTCGGCACTGGTCACCGGCGATGCCTTGGCGCAGGTGTCCAGTCAGAGCCTGGTCAATCTGGGGCTGATCGATGCGGTCAGCGAGCGGCCCGTCCTGCGCCCGCTCATCGCCGACGACAAGCAAACCATCATCGAAGATGCACGCCACATCGGCACCGCCGCCCATGCCGAACGCTTGCCGGAATACTGCGGCACGATCTCGCAACGCCCCAATACACGTCCCAGGCCCGAGCAGATCGACGCCGCCGAGGTCGACTTCGACATGGGCGTGCTCGACGCAGCCCTCGAGGCCACCCGCCAATCGCGGGTAGACCGCCTGCTCGACACACCCGCGCCACGCACGCTCGATGTCCCCGTGATCGAGAGTGCCGAGGCGCTGCGCGAGGCCGATGACGTCACGGTAATCGACATTCGCCACCCCGACGAACGCGAGGCAGCACCATTGAAACTGCCGCAGGGAGAGCCGCTGGCGATTCCGTTCTTCGAACTCGGCGAACGCACCGCGCAGTTGTCGTCGCAGCGACGCTACGCGCTCTATTGCGATCAGGGCATCATGAGCAAGATGCAGGCGCTGCGGCTTGCCGACCAGGGACTCAAGAACTTCGTCGTCTATCGCGGCAACCCCCGCCCCGAGCACTGAACCGTCATTCGTCGTCAAGCAAGGTCGCCATGCATTCACCCGTTCTCGCCATTCGTCGCACGCCGCTGGTCGCCGTGTACGGCACGCTCAAGCGGGGCCTGCGCAACCACCATTGGCTCGCAGGTGCCGAATTCATCGGCGCGGATACGCTCGATGATGTCACTCTCTACGACTTGGGACATTGCCCCGGCGCCAAGTCAGAGCCCTCCCACGGCATCGACGTGGAACTCTACCGAGTCGATGCGCGAGGGCTACGCGATCTCGACCGGCTCGAGGATTATCGCGTGCGCGCACCGCGCAGCGGCACCTACGATCGAGTGATTCAACGCACCGCCTTTGGTCCAGCCTGGCTTTATCTCTACAATCTCGATATCGCGGAATGTCCGGCCATCCGCGCCGGCGGCTGGCCAAGTACGTCCTGAACGTTACCCTGACCGAGGTGTCGCGAGCGCATCGATCGCGTCTACGTCGTCTTCCGCATCACGGATGCAGCCAAGCGCCAAGGGGGCTACAATCGCCCTTTCGTCGATGTCATTCGCGACGCCTTCTTTCGTTTCCGATTTCAGTCACTAGAGCCGCCATGCCGACTACCGCCAACGCCCAGCGCAAGATCCTGGTCACCAGTGCCCTGCCTTATGCCAACGGCTCGATTCATCTGGGCCATTTGCTGGAGTACATCCAGACCGATATCTGGGTACGCTTCCAGAAAAGCCGCGGCCACGAGTGCCATTATGTATGTGCCGATGACGCCCATGGCACCGCCATCATGTTGCGCGCAGAGCAGGAAGGCATTACCTCGGAGCAGTTGATCAGCAACGTCAGCACCGAGCACCAGGCCGATTTCGCTCGCTTCGGGGTGGCGTTCGACAACTATCATTCGACGCATTCACAAGAGAACCGCCAGCACAGCGAGCGTATCTATACGGCGCTTCGCGATGCCGGGCATATCTCCACGCGCGACATCGAGCAGATGTTTGATCCGGTCAAGGGCTTGTTTCTCGCCGACCGTTTCATCAAGGGCACCTGCCCCAAGTGCCATAGCGACGACCAATACGGCGACAACTGCGAAGCGTGCGGTGCGACTTACACGCCGGCAGAGCTGATCGACCCGGTCTCGGCGATCAGCGGCGCCACGCCGGAAGTTCGCACGTCCACTCACTATTTCTTCAAGCTGCCCGACTTCGCCGACTTCATGCAGGGCTGGATCGATGGCGGTCATGTGCAACCGCAGATCCGCAACAAGCTGCTGGAATGGTTCGAGTCAGGCTTCAACGAGTGGGATATTTCCCGCGATGCGCCCTATTTCGGCTTCGAGATTCCGGATGCACCGGGCAAGTACTTCTATGTCTGGCTGGATGCACCGATCGGGTATCTGGCCAGCTTCCAGAATCTCTGCGAGCGCGAAGGCATCGACTTCGACAGCTACTGGAAGAAAGATTCCGAGGCCGAGGTCTATCATTTCATCGGCAAGGACATCGTCTACTTTCACGCCTTGTTCTGGCCAGCAATGCTGGAAGGTGCAGGCCTGCGCACGCCGACCGGGGTCAATTGCCACGGCTTCGTCACCGTCAACGGCGCCAAAATGTCCAAGTCGCGCGGCACCTTCATCAAGGCGCAGACCTACGCCGAGTATCTCAACCCGGAATATCTGCGCTACTACTTCGCCGCCAAGCTCACCGCTGGGGTCGACGATCTCGATCTCAACCTCGAGGACTTCGCCTCGCGCGTGAACTCGGACCTGGTCGGCAAGGTGGTCAACATCGCCAGCCGCTGCGCAGGCTTCGTTAAGAAGCTCAATGGCAACCAACTCGCCGCCCGCTGTGCCGAGCCTGAGTTAGTGGCACGCTTCGCGGATGCCGGCGAGGCGATCGCCGCCGATTACGAGGCGCGCGAATTCGGCCGCGCCATGCGCAAGATCATGGAGCTCGCCGACGAGGCCAATGCCTACATCGCCGACAAAGCGCCCTGGGTGCTGGCCAAGGAAGAAGGTCGCGAGCAGGAAGTGCTCGATATCTGCTCGGTGGGCATCAACCTGTTCCACGTGCTGATGGTCTACCTGCAACCCGTGGTGCCGGCCATGGCCGAGCAGGCGCGCGTCTTTTTACAGGTCGACTCCCTCGACTGGGAAAGCCGCCACGACGTGCTCGAAGACCATGCCATCGCCAAGTTCAAGCCGCTGATGACCCGCGTCGACACCGACAGGATCGCGCAAATGACCGAAGCCTCCAAGGAAGTCCTCGCCGAGGAGCAAAAGCTCAAGGAACGCGCCACAGGGCCGCTAGCCGATGATCCCATCGCCGCTGAGATCGGCTTCGATGATTTCGCCAAGCTCGATATGCGCATCGTGCGTATCGCCAAGGCCGAGTACGTGGAAGGCGCCGACAAACTGCTCAAGTTGACACTCGATCTGGGCGGCGAAACACGCACGGTCTTCTCCGGTATACGCGCCGCCTACGCTCCCGAGGCGCTGGAAGGTCGGCTGACGGTGATGGTCGCCAATCTGGCGCCACGCAAGATGCGTTTCGGTGTCTCGGAAGGCATGGTCCTGGCCGCCGGCGACAAGGAAGGCGGTATCTACCTGCTATCGCCGGATAACGGCGCCGAACCCGGTCAGCGCATCACTTGAGGAGGCAAGGTGTCCGCTAATCTCGCGCTCATCGAAACCCTTGACGCCGAGTTGCCGCAGACGCAATGCGGCAAGTGCGGGCATCCCGGTTGCCGCCCCTATGCCGAAGGTATCGCGGCGGGTGAAGCGATCAATAAATGCCCGCCCGGCGGCGAGACCACCATGGCGCGCCTGGCCGAGTTGACAGGTCAGGAGCGCCAGCCCCTAGCAGAACCGGCGCAGTCTCCAAAAGTGGCGTACATTCGCGAGGCGGAATGCATCGGCTGCACCAAGTGCATCCAGGCGTGCCCGGTAGACGCCATCCTCGGCGCCGCCAAGCAGATGCATACGGTGATCGAATCCGAATGCACCGGCTGCGAACTGTGTGTTGCGCCCTGCCCCGTGGACTGTATCGACATTCTGCCGCACCCCGAATGGCTCGCGGCACGCACCCAGGCTCAGCAAGACGCCTACCTGACCAAGCGTGCCACACTGGGTCGCCAACGCTACGAAGCTCGTCAGCAGCGCCTTGCCCGCCAAGCCGAGGAGAAACGCCGCAAGCGCGAACGTCGCCAGGCCGCCGTGGCATCGATGTCCAAGCGCGAGGCAACTCCCGCTCAGGCGACGCAACAGGACGACACTGCGAGCGTGGATACCACAGCCCTCAAGGCGACGCGTGCCAGCCTGGTCGCCGGACTCAAGCGCGTGGAACGTCAACGCCAGCGCGGCGACCTGGACACCGAGGCAAGCCGGGCGCTCGATGAGCGCGCCGCGACGCTGACCACGCGCCTGACGGATATCGACCAGCAACTCGGCGACGCACAGGCACCGCGCGCCGAGACCACTGCCACGCACCATCGGCGCATGGCGGTCAAGGCCGCCGAGCAGGCATTGCGCAAGGCTCGCCAACAAGTCACGCATGCCCAGCGCCATGGCGATGCCGCCAGCCTCGAGGCCGCGCATGGCCAGGTCGACGAAGCCCAGCGCATGCTCGACGCCGCACGCGCCGCGTTCGATTCTCCCTCATCGACTTGATTCGCCCATGAACGCTCAAAAACGCTACGAGATCTTTTCGCGCCTACGCGATAACAACCCGACACCGACGACGGAGCTGCACTGGCAAACGTCGTTCGAGCTACTGACGGCAGTGTTGCTCTCGGCCCAGGCCACGGATGTCGGCGTTAACAAGGCCACCGCGCACCTATTTCCCATCGCCAACACCCCGCAGGGCATCCTCGACCTGGGACTCGACGGGCTCAAGGACAAGATCAAGACCATCGGCCTTTACAACAGCAAGGCCGACAACCTGATGAAAACCTGCCACCTGCTGCTCGAGCGTCACGGCGGCGAGGTGCCGGATACGCGAGAGGCGCTGGAAGCACTGCCCGGCGTCGGCCGCAAGACCGCCAACGTGATCCTCAATACCGCCTTCGGCCAGCCGACCATGGCGGTGGACACGCATATCTTCCGCGTCGCCAACCGCACGCGGATCGCGCCGGGCAAGAACGTTCTCGAAGTGGAGCAAAAGCTGATGCGCCACGTGCCCAAGGACTTTCTGCACGACGCGCATCATTGGCTGATTCTTCACGGGCGCTACACCTGCGTGGCGCGCAAGCCGCGCTGCGGGAGCTGTGTGATCGAGGATCTCTGCGAGTATAAGGACAAGACCGAGATCGCATGAAGGCAACGTGGTGATGCCTCATCACGTCCCCATGAGCACCTCGCGATACGCTTCGCGCCACGCCGGCCATTGCCAGGCTCGCGCATCGGGCAGCGCCGGGCGCGATGCCGGATCGGTCAGCCATTGCTCTAGGGTGGCCTCGAGCGTCGCCTGATCGCCCGCGTAGCGATACGCCGCCGCGTAATACTCGGGAAAGCACAACCGGTCCGGCACCAGCGGCACACAACCCTGCGTCACCGCCTCCATGACCGCCAACCCCTGAAACTCATGATCGGTCGTGGATACCACGATATCGGCGCTTTCGAGCATTTCTCGGTAGACATCGCCGGGTTGCTCGCCCCAGCACACCACACGCTCGCCCAGCCACGCACGCGATGCCTCGAAGACCGGCGGCTGATCGCGGAACTGCTGTCCCAGCACCGCTACCTCGAAGTCGATGTCGCCTGCGACCAACGTTTCCAGCGCAGTGAAGAACGCCTCGGGATTCTTGTCATATTCCCAGCGATGATTCCACAGAATTCGCCGCCCCGAGCCAGCCGGCTTTGGCGTCTCCTCGGACAAGGGCACGGGGAGCACCACGGCCTTGTCGGCCACGCGTGACAGCAACGTGTCGAGCGGCAGACGCTCGGGCATGCGCTTGAGGAAGTCGCGCGCGCCGCGTAATAGACTGTCGCGGTTATAGGCGCTGTTGAAGACCACGACATCCGCCGCCAGAGCCGCGTAGAGATTGACCATCAACGGCTCGGCGCGGATGCGCTGGCCCTTGGGAAGCGGATAGGCGAACTGATTTTCGTGGAAGTATACGACCTTACGCGCACGCGCCAGCGAGGGACACAAGCCCACCAGGGTCGCCAAATCGACCATCGAGGTCGCGACGACCAGGTCATAGTCTTCATGCAGACAGTCGCTCTTCTGACCCAACCAGGTCAGCGGATTGCCGCGAATCCGCCAGGGAAAGTGTCGAGGTGGCAACTCCAGGCGTCGCCAGTCGATCTCGGGGAACTGCTGCTGCAGTCCATCCGCCCAGTGCCGATGACTCACGGCCGCGTAGGCGGAAAGCAATAAGGCCTTCACGCGCGCCTCCTGAATAAAAGGCGCCATGGTAGCAGCCGAAGGAAGCGGACCGCCAAAAGGCGGGATTACATCCCCCTAGTCGCCGATATCCTCGCGCTCGGCAGCGTCATCCCCTGGCTCGGCGCTCGCGTCGGACGGTGGCAGCGATGCATCCGAGGACGACATGGCCCCGCTCCCCTGGGCGCCGCGCCGATAGATCACCTTGCGCGTGCCGCCATCGCAGCTTCCCACGACATCGCCTCCAGCGAGGGCATCGTCTTCGCGGACGCCATCCTCGTCGACACGTTCACTGGCGATAATATCGAGCTCGAAATCCTCGACGCCATTGGCACGAATCTTGGCTTCGATCTCATCCTGCAGGACATCGCAGGCCATCACGCTAGGAACATCATCGCTTGCGCCTTCGTCCTGGTGCGATTCCTGTTGGGCGCCGGCAATGATCGGCAAGCCGGCCAGTCCCAGCGCCAGCCCTTTGACCCACCCGTGATTCATCATGATCGCCTCCTCTAACGTGTCGCACTCAAATTCAACTCGCCGGTCTGTGCCACGGCACGCTGGTAGTCCGGCCGCGCTCGCACCCGTCCCAACCAGTCGCCAATGGCAGGAAAATCCTTGATGCCACGTCGTGATTCAACCGCCAATACGGGGAAGCTCATCTGAATATCTGCCGCCGTGAAGTCTGAGCCGGCAAACCATGCATGCTCGGCAAGTGTGGACTCCCAAAATGCCAGATGCCGCTCGATCTCGGGGTCGAGAAACTTGGCCTGCACACCCTGGCCCAATTTGCCCGCCACGGGGCGCAATAGCGCCGGTACCGGCGGCTTGCCCAGGCGTGAAAAGATCAGATGCATCACCAGCGGCGGCATCGCGGAGCCTTCGGCGTAGTGCAGCCAGTAACGATAATCACGATGCGCAGGCGTTCCCACCGCTGGCGCCAGTTGGCCATCGTCATAGCGCTCGATCAGATAGTCGATGATCGCCCCGGACTCGGCCACGGTCAGCCCCTCGTCGACGATCAACGGCGCTTTGCCGAGCGGATGAAGACGCTTGAGGCTCTCCGGTGCCAGCAACGTCTGCGGGTCACGATGATGAGTCACGAGTTCGTATTCCTGTTGCAAGGCCTCAAGCAGCCAGACGATGCGTAGCGAACGGGAGTTGTCGAGGTGATGCACGGTGATCATGCGTGGCTCCATCGGGTGATAAAAGGTTAGGCCCGCGCGATGCGGTGAGAGTTCCCGGCGATCATGTCCTAGATATCGTGACAATAAAAAACGCCACTACTCCAGAGACCATAGCTCCAAAGATAGTGGCGTTGGCATTCGCGTGCGCGGTAGCGATGGTAAAAGCGCTCAGCGCTCCTCGAACATCGCGTCGCCGATATCGTCGATATAGCGCTGTGCCTTGCGCAGCGTCAACGCGATACAGTCATCGCGGCTGGAAACGATATCCGAACGCTCGAAGCGGTATTCATGTGTCTCGCCGCCCTCGACGGGCTTGCGAATCCAACCGCTAACCCGGTACTGACCGCCGACATCCTGCGGATCCGGCGTAATCAGATACCCTTCGTAGTCCGTCGCGGGCATTTCCTCGTCATGGGCATCGCCGCTACGAAACAAGCCCTCGATGAGTCGTTTCAGCATGAAGCCTCCTGCGCGCTGACTATGCGTTCCACGCCGCTCGACCGAGAGACGTTCGACGCGAGTGAATGCGGATCAATTCGCATTGCGGCCTTTTGCCGCCGCGATGCGCAGACGCAAGGCATTGAGCTTGATGAAGCCTTCGGCGTCTTTCTGATCGTAGGCGCCGGCATCGTCCTCGAAGGTCGCGATGGAAGCATCGAACAGCGACTCCTCAGACTTGCGCCCGACCACGGTAGCACTGCCCTTGTAGAGCTTCATGCGTACCACGCCGTTGACGTTGCCTTGAGTCTCGTCGATGGCCGCCTGCAGCATTTTGCGCTCCGGGCTCCACCAGTAGCCGTTGTAGATGACCTCGGCGTACTTGGGCATCATCTCGTCTTTCAAGTGCGCGGCTTCGCGATCGAGTGTCAGTGACTCGATGGCGCGATGGGCGCGCAGCATGATGGTACCGCCCGGGGTTTCGTAGCAGCCACGCGACTTCATGCCCACGTAGCGGTTCTCGACGATGTCCAGACGCCCGATGCCGTTGTCGCCGCCGAGCTTGTTGAGCTTGGAAAGCACCTCGTGGGGCTTGAGCGGCTCGCCGTCAATGGCGACGACATCGCCTTTCTCGAAGGTCAGCTCGATATACATCGGCGTCTCCGGCGCGGCCTCCGGCGACACGCTCCAGCGCCACATGTCCTCTTCGGCTTCCGCCCAAGGATCCTCGAGGATGCCGCCCTCGTAGGAGATGTGCAGCAGATTGGCGTCCATGGAATACGGCGATTTCTTCTTGCTCTTGGAGAAGTCGACCGGAATGTCGTGCTTCTCGCAATAATCCATCAACTTCTCGCGGGAGTTGAGGTCCCACTCGCGCCACGGGGCGATCACCTGGACGCCGGGCTTCAACGCGTAGGCGCCAAGCTCGAAACGTACCTGGTCGTTGCCCTTGCCGGTGGCGCCGTGGGAAATCGCGTCGGCGCCGGTCTCGTTGGCGATCTCGATCAGGCGCTTGGCGATCAACGGCCGCGCGATGGAGGTCCCCAGCAGGTATTCGCCTTCGTAGATCGTGTTGGCGCGGAACATCGGATAAACGTAGTCACGCACGAACTCTTCGCGCAGGTCCTCGATGTAGATTTCCTTGACGCCCAGCGCCTGTGCCTTGACGCGCGCCGGTTCGACCTCTTCGCCCTGACCGATGTCAGCGGTGAAGGTCACCACCTCGCAATCGTAGGTTTCCTGCAACCACTTGACGATGACGGACGTATCCAGGCCGCCGGAATAGGCGAGGACGACCTTGTTCACATCGGACATGCGGGACTCCTGAAAAGATGGATATTGATCGAATGGATCGGCTGCGCGAACACAGCGAGAAAACGTCACCCGATTATAGCGCCGAGTGAGGCTGACGAACACCAAGCAGCGGGACGTCGAGGGGTGAAAATGCTACACTCGCGGCCACTTTGTCGCCCCGCCCCGGGTGTGGCGACGCTATCGAGACCGCATTGGGATGGGAGCAAAAGCATGAGCGACGGCCAGGCACGCGATTTGATGGCTAAACGTTTCCGAGGCTTTCTCCCCGTCGTCGTCGATCTGGAAACCGGGGGTTTCAATGCCCAGAGCGACGCCCTGCTCGAGATCGCCGCCGTGACGCTGACCATGGACGAGCTGGGCAACCTGATGCCCGATGCCACGCACGCCTTCCACGTCAAACCCTTCGACGGGGCCAATATCGAGCAGGCCGCACTGGACTTCACCGGCATCGACCTGGATAGCCCACTGCGCCAGCAAGTGGCATTGAACGAGCACGACGCGCTGGGCGAAATCTTCAAGCCGGTGCGCAAGGCCATCAAGGCCAACCAGTGCACGCGCGCCATCTTGGTCGGCCATAACGCCGCTTTCGATCAGGGCTTCTTGAATGCCGCCATCGAGCGCAACGACATCAAGCGCAACCCTTTTCACCCGTTCTCGTGTTTCGATACCGCCACGCTCGGCGGCTTGATCTACGGCCAGACCGTGCTGGCACGCGCCTGCCGCGCGGCGGGCATCGACTTCGATAACGACGCGGCACACTCGGCCCGTTACGATACCGAACGCACCGCCGAGCTATTCTGTGCCATGGTCAACCGCTACAAGGATCTCGGCGGCTGGGAGCTGGCCCAGAAGGAACAAAGCATGGATGAGGACTGACGCGACACGTCGTTACTCGCTTGGCCCCCATACAAAAGCCCTGCCGATGTTTATCGGCAGGGCTTTTTTGATGCGCCGGCGCCTTCCCAAGGGAGGGCGCCCGGCTCAAGGCCTCATTCCTGTTCGGTTTCGGCGTTGGCCGTGGCTTCCTTGATCAGCTTCTCCAACTCACCGCTTTCGTGCATTTCCACGATGATGTCGCAGCCGCCAACCAATTCGCCGTTGACCCACAGTTGCGGGAAGGTCGGCCAGTTGGCGTATTTGGGCAATTCGGTACGAATGTCCGGATTGTCGAGAATGTTGACGAAGGCGAAACGCTCACCGCACGCCATGACCGCCTGTACCGCCTGAGCGGAGAAGCCGCATTGCGGCAACTGGGGCGTGCCTTTCATGTAGAGCAGAATCGTGTTTTCGCCGATTTGCTGCTGGATGTTCTCGAGAGTCGTGCTCATCTCAGTTTCCTCACGCGGGGCAGCTTGCCATTGACCGGCACCACCGCAATACGTCGGGTGAATGTACGTCCATTCTACTGATGGCGAGCGCCGAAAACAGCCCTCGTAACACCGACACTCTTGATATCGACAATTGCGCCTTCTCGGCAGCCTGGCTAGGATGGTCGACTTTCCGCACGGCCCGCATGTTGCCCTTGCAAGGCCGAGCGTCGCAGAAAGCCGGGCCTCGGGGGGCACGTCTTGGCTGTTACGCTCACATGCTTTCGTCGGTGGGCGTCGTCGCCCTGAGATATGCCGTGGATCACATATAAAAGGAGCGTCGCCATGGCCACACGCCACTTCTTGACCTTGCTCGACCTGTCACCCGAGGAACTCAACCACCTCATTCAGCGCGCGATTACGATCAAGAACCGCCTCCAGGCACAAGGGCCGACCTATACGCCCTTGGCCAACCGCACCCTGGCGATGTTTTTCGAGAAGTCCTCGACGCGTACGCGAGTGTCCTTCGAAACTGCCATGGCGCATTTCGGCGGCCATGCGCTCTTCCTTTCACCGCGCGATACGCAACTCGGACGCGGCGAACCGATCGGCGATACCGCCCGCGTGCTCGCCGAGATGGTGGACATCGTCATGATCCGCACCTTCTCGCATGCCGGACTCGAGGAATATGCCGCCGCCAGCCAGGTCCCGGTCATCAACGCGCTGACCGACGATTATCATCCCTGCCAGCTGCTGGCCGATGTCATGACCTGGACCGAATGCCGTGGGTCGGTGAAGGGCAAGACCGCCGTCTGGATCGGCGACGGCAACAACATGTGCCATTCGTGGATCAATGCCGCACGGCAGTTCGATTTCCAACTGCGCGTCTGCTGCCCGCCGGGTTACGAGCCGGATGCCGATCTCGTGGCAGCCGCCGGCGATCGCGTAGAGATATTGAACGACCCTCAGCAGGCGGTACAAGGCGCGGAGCTGATCACCACGGACGTGTGGGCCTCAATGGGCCAGGAAGAGGAACAGGCCAAGCGCGAGCGGGATTTCGCCGGCTTTCAAGTTACCGAGGCACTGCTCGACCGCGCCGCCGATAGTGCGCTGTTTCTGCATTGCCTGCCCGCGCATCGCGGCGAGGAAATCAGCATGACTCTGCTCGACGACCCGCGTGCCGTGGTATGGCAAGAAGCCGGCAATCGCTTGCACGCTCAGAAGGCCTTGATCGAATTCCTCCTGCTCGGCAAAGTCGACGAATAACCCACCGACACGCCACATCCACCGCAAGAGCCGATGCCGCCTGGACGGCATCGGCTCCTTTATTTCCGCGACATGCTGGCTTGCCTTGCGTGCTACGCCCGCGGGACGGCCCTTCCTGTAACTTAACTACCACGGCACCACCCTACTCGACACCCCGCTTTACGACGAAGCCCCTCGCGCAAGCGCTTGCAACGCCCCGAGAACGTTGATTTTTTACTACCCGGGCATCGCCAATGTCTACGTTGACGCAACCCCGCCAAACGCCGACTTTCTCTTTACGAGCTCCGTGCTCACAGGCTTTGTGCCTTGCCATCACTGCACGGCAGATATGCCTTTCATCGAGTCGAGACTACGGCAGGAGAACAGCATGTTTCTCATCGAGCAACGCGATAACGAACGTACCATCGAATGCCCGGCGTGCAGCGTCAGCGAGACGATTAATGACGACGAGCGCCTGCAAGCCTTCGAAGAGCGCCATGCCGAGGACGGCATGCAATACCGGTGTCTGGAATGCGGTGCCAGCGGCCCCGCCAGCCCTTGAAAGAAGGCGCTGCCAACGACAACCCGACGTTGAACGACACACGCAAAAAAGCCGCCGACGCAATGCGTCGGCGGCTTGATATCAGGCGAATCTGGTGGAGCCTAGCGGGTTCGAACCGCTGACCTCAACACTGCCAGTGTTGCGCTCTCCCAACTGAGCTAAGGCCCCATGTCGATAGCGCATCGAGCGATGCGTTTATCCACTTTCCAAGGAATATATCCGCGATAGCGCCCTTGGAACGCTGCGTATATTACGGCCACCATCCATCCATGTCAATGCGCACATACCATCCGCCAAGTCGGTTCGGCACTGGCGTCGAGCAGCGCGCGAAAGTGCAAAACCCACAGCAGCATAATGCCAATATTACTGTTAAGTTGATTGAGAGAATTACATAATGGCCGCCACATAAGACCGCCATGACCACTATTTCGTTAACCGGCGATTGATTACAGGAGTTCCCTTGATCAAGGTTCTTGTCGCTGATGATCACCATCTGGTGCGTACCAGCATTGCACGAATGCTGGATTCCGAAGATGGTTTGCACGTTATCGCTGAAGCCGTCGATGGCGAAGAAGCCGTCAACATGGCACGTGAACTGCGCCCCGATATCGTATTGATGGATATACGTATGCCCGGCATCGGCGGGCTCGAAGCCACGCGCAAGATCATGCGCGGCATGTCGGATATAAAGGTCGTGATCGTGACCGCATTTCTCGAAGAAGCGTTTGCCCAGCGCCTCATGGATGCCGGCGCTGCCGGGTTCATCAGCAAGGGCACGGAGCTCGATGAAATGGTCCGCGCGATCCGCGCCATTTTCGGGGGACAGCGCTACATCAGCCCGGATATTGCCCAGAAGGTTGTGCTTTCCAAGATAGGCTCGCAGGACAACCCCTTCGACCAGCTCTCGCATCGCGAGCTGCAGGTGACGATGATGATCGTCAATTGCCAGAAGGTCAGCGATATTTCCGACCGGCTTTTTCTGAGTCCCAAGACCGTCAACACCTATCGTTATCGCATTTTCGAAAAGCTTAATGTGCAATCCGATGTCGAGCTCACCCACCTGGGGCTACGTTACGGCTTGATAGACGGCTACGAGGCTTCCTGAGACCGGGTGTCGCTGGCGCTGCGAGTCAGGGCTCCGACGCCCCTTTCCCTTTGATACACTAGCGGGCATGACCGACTCAACGAATGTCCTGCACCCATGAGCTTCGATGCCAAGCACTTCCTCAAAACGGTTTCCGAGTCGCCTGGCGTGTATCGCATGCTGGATACCGACGGCGAGATCTTGTATGTAGGCAAGGCCAAGCGGCTCAAGGCACGTCTCGCCAGCTATTTTCGCGGTGCCCTCAATACCAAGACGCAGGCCCTGGTCGGGCGCATCGCAGATATTCAGGTCACCATCACGCGCACCGAGACCGAGGCGCTGCTGCTCGAACAGACGCTCATCAAGGAGCAACGGCCGCCGTACAACATTCTCCTGCGCGATGATAAGTCCTATCCGTTCATCTTCGTCTCGGATCGCCACCCTTATCCCGCACTCGAGTTCAAACGTGCGCGCGGGAAACGCGGCGACGGTCGCTACCTGGGCCCCTTCCCCAGCTCGACCGCCGTCCGCGAAAGCCTATCGTTGGTGCAGAAAATATTTCGCATCCGCAATTGTGAGGACAGCGTCTTCGCCCATCGCACCCGGCCGTGTCTTCAATATCAAATACAGCGCTGCAGCGCGCCCTGTGTCGACTATATCGGCCGCGAGGAATACCAGCGCGATATCGACCACGCCATCATGTCCCTGGAAGGTCGCAGCGAACAGGTGACCGCGCAGCTCACCCAGGACATGGAAGCCGCCAGCCAGGCGCTGGACTTCGAGGAAGCGGGACGTCTTCGCGACCAGATTCAGCAACTGCGCCGCCTGCAGGAGCGTCAGATCGTCGACACCGGCGACGGCGATGCCGATATCTTCGCCCTCGCCGAGCGCCCGGGCGGCGTCTGCATCAGTGCTTTGAGCGTACGTGGTGGACGCATGCTCGGGGCGCGCCACCACATGCCGCAAAATGGCCTGGACCTGACAGCGGAGGAGCTGCTCGGTGCATTCATTAGCCATTATTATCTGGGCCATGATCGCGACATCCCCAGCGAGGTCATCACGGCCCTGCCGCTTGTAGATGCCGATGTCATTCAGGCCGCACTCTCCGAACGTGCCGGCAAACGCATCCGTGTGGCGCATCAGGTACGCGGTCATCGCGCCCAATGGCTGCGTCTCGCCGGCACCAACGCCGAACAACACCTCACCAGCCAGTTGGCCAATCGCTCGCAGCTGGCAAAGCGCTTCGATTCCTTGCGCGAGGCACTCAACCTGCAGGAGATCCCGACGCGCCTGGAGTGTTTCGACATCAGCCATAGCCACGGTGAAGCGACGGTCGCCTCGTGTGTGGTATTCGATCAGGATGGACCGGTGAAATCCGATTATCGACGTTTCAATATCGAAGGCGTCGCGGCGGGCGACGATTACGCGGCCATGCGCCAAGCGCTGACACGCCGCTACAAGCGCCTGGTTCAGGACGATAGCAAACTGCCCGACGTGCTTATCGTCGATGGCGGCAAAGGGCAGCTCAACATGGCACGCGAAGTGCTCGAGGATGTCGGCATCATGAGCACGCACCTGCTCGGGGTCGCCAAGGGCACGACACGCAAGCCCGGCCTCGAGACGCTGTTCCTGGAAACCGTCGACAATGCCTTATCGCTCGATAGCGCCTCCCCTGGCTTGCACCTGATCCAGCATATCCGTGACGAGGCGCACCGCTTTGCGATTACCGGGCATCGCCAGCAGCGCGATAAACAACGCCGTACCTCGACCCTGCAGGACATCCCCGGTGTCGGCCCCAAGCGCCGCAGGGAGTTGTTGCGCTTCTTCGGCGGGCTCCAGGGCGTCCGCCAGGCCAGCCGCGATGAGCTGGCCCGCGTACCCGGCATCAGCGCGCAAATGGCCACGACCATTCATCAGGCCTTGCATGGATGAGCCATGAACGGAAAGATACAATAGCACGACGACCTCATTCACCAGTCAGGACTTACATGCCGCGATGAACATCCCCAACCTATTGACGCTTGCTCGAATCGTGTTCATTCCCTTACTGGTGATCGCCTTCTATCTCCCTTATGCCTGGAGCATGCTCCTGTGCGCGGGGTTGTTTGGGCTTGCCGCAGTGACCGACTGGCTCGACGGTTACCTGGCTCGCCGCTGGAATCAAAGCACCCCCTTCGGCGCCTTTCTCGACCCGGTCGCAGACAAGCTCATGGTCGCCGTCGCCCTCGCGCTACTGATCGAGCGTTTCGACGCCGTGTGGCTGACACTGCCGGGCCTGGTCATCATTGGTCGAGAGATCGTCATCTCGGCGTTACGCGAGTGGATGGCGGAACTCGGCAAGCGTGGTAGCGTCGCCGTCTCTTGGGTAGGGAAACTCAAGACTACCCTGCAGATGGTCTCGCTGCTGCTGCTGCTCGGCTTCGCGCCTGGCTCGATGATCTCCAACCTAGGCGTCGTTCTGCTCTATGTCGCCGCCGCGCTGACGCTATGGTCGATGTTCCAGTACCTGCGCGCGGCGTGGCCGGAATTGACGCGCTCCATGTGAGCGTACTTTTTACTTCGCAGAGGCACATAAACGTTTGACATTCACAGACTTATCCCTATAATACGTCCTCGAGTTCGGCGGGAATAGCTCAGCGGTAGAGCATCGCCTTGCCAAGGCGAGGGTCGCGAGTTCGAATCTCGTTTCCCGCTCCAAAACTTGGTAGTATTGGAACGGTCGATGAAGGTCGCAAGCTGGAACGCCAGCCCGGTCAAATCTCGTTTCCCGCTCCAAACTCGAACGTTGATCGTTCTTCAACGCGTTCAAAAAGGCTGGATGGCAGAGTGGTGATGCAGCGGACTGCAACTCCGTGTACGCCGGTTCGATTCCGACTCCAGCCTCCATTTCTTATATGGTGTTCCCCTTCCGTATCCGTTAGCCCGGATGGCGAAATAGGTAGACGCAAGAGACTTAAAATCTCTCGGTGGTAACACCGTGCCGGTTCAAGTCCGGCTCCGGGCACCAGTAGAATAAAGCGCTTGGCGCCCTCTCCTATTCGTATTTCTGTCGGTAACTCTCTAAAGCGTCGACATAGCGGCCACCCCGCACTTGGTCTCAGTGAGCCGACACACCAGCGAGATGTCTGGAGCTCGGCGAGGTGACCGGGGTATGCCAGATGGACTGACGCCCACGCCCATCCGCCAACGCCATGAGCCCGTCCAGATCGTCGATTCTTATTTCTCGCCCCTTTGCCGTGAGCAACTCCAGGTCCTGGAAACGTCCCAATAGACGACTCACCGTCTCGACCGCTAACCCCAAATAATTGCCTATATCGCTACGCGACATGGAAAGGCGGAAGCTAAACGGCGAATATCCCTGTTGTCTAAAGCGTGTCGACAAGGCGAGCAGAAAGCTGGCCAAACGCACATCGGACGTTCTATTCAAAAATAGACGCACCATCATGCGCTCCTGATGCAATGCGCGACTCATCACCCGTAGAAAACAACCGTTCATGCCCAGCTCACTCGGTCTCTTCTGGGCAAGCTCTTCGAGCGCTTCAGGCAATATTTCGCAGACGGAGGTCGTTTCCAATGCCTGCGTCACTCCCGGATGAAAACCACGACTGATGGCATCAAGCCCCACCACTTCGCCCGGTAAATAAAACTGGGTAATGTGCTCTTCATTAGTGATATCACGATAGACTTGCTTCAAGCTTCCGCAGCGAATGATATACAGACTCTTGAACTCTTCGCCTTGTGCGAATAGCGTTTGGCGCTTTCTCAAGGGCGACACCTGACGACTGATGGTACTGAACGTCTCCAGCTCGTCCACCGACAAGGGCGCTGGCAAGCACATGTTGCTCAAACGATAGGTTTGCGTCGGGTGCTCGGACGGTGCCGCAAATCGAGAAGCTTTATATTGTGATGTCATGGTAGACTCCCTGCGTCTGAATCGAGTGTTCAGTATGCGTTAGAGTCTTTTTGAGAACAGTTTGATATTCGCGTTTACATGTCTGGTTTTTCTCATGCCAATCACGAATTGCCTCGTAGCATGACACTCATCAAAATCATGTGAGACAACTCGCACTAGACTGCTTCATTCCCCAACAAAGTCCTTACATCGAGGCAAGACGTTCTTTATCGTAAGTACCTGACATGCGCACCAGCGCCAGCGCCTCATCGCGAGAAGCGACCCGTTCGATGCGCACGAGTTCGTCGTCTAGAGGCACTGATTCACCCGTGCGCTCGGCCAGCACCGACTCGAGCGTTTGCGTATCCAATTCGTCTTTGAAATGCAGTGTATCCACCTGCGCGGTATCGCGACTCGGCAGGTAGATCGTGCCATTGGAAAAGTCGATGGCGTAAGCGATGACGCCGGGGATGATATAAAACAGCAGGCCCACGCCATCGGCGATCGCCACTGCAGGGTCGACACGCCCACTCGGCTGCCCTTTACGCTCGGGATAGAATACCGTTCCGCACCCCGCCAGCGTCGTGGTGGTGGCCACGATAGTCAGCGCCGCCATCCAGCGGCGAACCTGGAAGACTTTCCGGTCGTGCATGGTACTCATCACTTTATCCTCTTGCTCTGTTCACATACATTATTTAAGGCCAAGACGACGGCACCCATCGACCGGGTATTACACGCGTAAGGATATCGTAAACGTCGCGGCAACGTGAGCCTGCCTCACGAAACTCGACGCTCTGCTTCGGTGCTCTCCAATACGCATCACTTTTGCCGCGTTTACGCCTTAACCGTACAATAGCCCCATTTGCCGCGCCGCTTCAGGGCGACGCGATGTTAGGCCTCGAATCCAAGGAACCGCTTGTCCATGCGCGCCAGTCAATTGTTGATCTCCACCCTCAAGGAAACCCCCGCCGACGCCGACATCGTCAGCCACCAGCTGATGCTGCGCGCGGGCATGATTCGCCGCCTGAGCTCGGGGCTCTATACCTGGCTCCCTCTGGGGCTGCGCACGCTTCGCAAGGTCGAGAACATCGTGCGCGAGGAAATGAACCGCGCTGGCGCTCAGGAAGTCCTGATGCCAGCGATCCAGCCAGCGGAGTTGTGGCAGGAGTCCGGACGCTGGGACCAATACGGCAACCTGCTACTACGCATTCGTGACCGCCACGAGCGCGATTTCTGCTACGGCCCGACGCACGAGGAAGTGATCACCGACCTGGTGCGTAACGAAATACGCTCCTACAAGCAGGTGCCCTCCAACTTCTACCAGATCCAGACCAAGTTCCGTGACGAGACGCGGCCGCGCTTCGGCGTCATGCGTGCCCGCGAGTTCATCATGAAGGATGCCTACTCCTTCGATATCGACCAGGCCGGCCTGCAGCGCTCCTACGACGCGATGTATGATGCCTACATGCGCATCTTCACGCGTCTGGGACTGGATTTCCGCGCCGTGGAAGCCGACAACGGCGACATCGGCGGCACCGGCTCCCACGAGTTTCAGGTGCTGGCCGATTCCGGCGAGGATGCAGTGGTATTCTCCACGTCGTCCGACTACGCGGCCAACATGGAGAAAGCCGAGGCGCTCCCCGCCCCGTTGGGAGAGACACCCGAGCGCGCCGCGCCCCAGGAAGAACTGCGCCTAGTCGACACGCCCCATGCGCGTACTATCGCCACCTTGGTCGAGCAGCATGGCCTGCCCATCGAGAAGACCATCAAGACATTGATGGTGCATGCCGCAGAAGGCGGCCTGGTGGCCTTGCTGGTGCGTGGCGACCACGAACTCAACGAGGTCAAGGCCGAGAACCTGCCCGAGGTTGCCGCGCCCCTGACCATGGCCAGTGAAGCGGAAATTCGCCAGGCAGTGGGCGCCGGCCCCGGCTCACTGGGACCGGTCAATCTGGAGATGCCGCTGATCATCGATCGCAGCGTGGCACTGATGAGCGACTTCGGTGCCGGCGCCAACATCGACGGCCAGCACTATTTCGGCATCAACTGGGAGCGCGACGTCGCCCTGCCCAAGGTGGCTGACTTGCGCAACGTGGTCGAGGGCGATCCCTCGCCAGATGGCAAGGGCACATTGGCCATCGCACGCGGCATCGAAGTCGGCCACGTCTTCCAGCTAGGTACAAAGTATTCCACGGCGATGAATGCCACCGTGCTCGACGACAATGGCCAGGCAGTGCCTTTGCTGATGGGCTGCTATGGCATTGGCGTCACCCGCGTCGTCGCCGCTGCCATCGAGCAGAGCCACGATGCCGGGGGCATCATCTGGCCGAATGCCATCGCCCCGTTCGAAGTCACGCTCGTGCCCATGAACGCACATAAATCCGAGCGCGTTCGCGAGTATGCCGAAACCCTTTATCAGCAACTCAGCGACGCCGGCGTCGACGTACTGATCGATGATCGCGACCTGCGCCCCGGCGTCAAATTCGCCGACCAGGAACTGATCGGGATTCCGCACCGCGTGGTGATCGGCGAGCGCGGACTGGATAACGGCGAGCTGGAATACAAAGGACGCCGCGATAGCGAGGTCACTATGGTGCCCGCTAATACGATGCTCGACTTCCTGCGTCAACGCCTGACAACCTGATCGACTCATATTTGATTCGACAACCGCCGGTGCCGCACATGACGCCCGATACCGCCGGCCAATTAAACCGCTTGCGTAAAGAACAACGTCGTAACAGTTTGCTTTTCCGCGTGTTTGCGGTAGGTAGCGGGATCGCCATCGGGGCGTCGCTGCTCTTCGAGCAACGCCTGTCCTGGTTGATGGCGATCACGATCATGGTGATGCTGATGGGGGCGGTTTTGCGACATCGCATGGCCCAACAGACACGCCACAACATTGCGCAATGGGAAGCGCTGATGGAGACGCAAAAGCGCCAGGCGGAGCAACAGGAAGCCTGGCGTCGAATGCGTGAACTGTTACAGCGTGACCTCGATGAAGACGCCTTCCTGCGTGCCTTGCTCGACACCAGCGCCGAGGTTCTAGGCGCGGAGCGTGCCAGTCTATGGTTCCTCGACAAGGATCGCGCCCTGACCTGCCGCATGTCGCTCGTTGAAGCACTCAATGGCATCAGGCTGGCGCCCACCGGACTGGATGGCTATCTCGCATCACTGACGCAAAACCCTTGCCTGGTCACATCCGACGCTCAACATGACGAACGCCTCAGTGGCTTGCACCATTACCTCCGCGAAAATCGTATTCACGCCATGCTGGATGTAGGGATCTTCGTCGGCGGTGAGCTACGTGGGGCGATCTGCTGTGAGTCGACCTCCCCGCGCGAGTGGCATGGCGATGAAATCACCACCCTGATGGGGTTCGCGGGACTGCTCTCCCAGTTTTCGGAATCCTTGCGCCGTCGCGAGGTAGAGTATGACCTGTATCGCCAACTCCACCACGACGAAGTCTCGGGACTGGCAACACTGAGAGGGCTCCTCGAGCGATTGCAAGCGCTGACACAACGCGACGAGGCATTCCACCTGCTGGTGTTACGGCTGGGCGGTCTCGGCCATATCAACGAGACACTCGGCCAACAGGCCGGTGATGAAGCGATTCGTCAGGTGGCCGAGAAACTCAAGGAACGCCTGTCCGAGCTGCAAGGCAGCATTCACGTCGGCCGCCTTCCGGCCAATCGCCTGCTGATCGCGATTCCCGGGCAAACGGATGAGTCGCTGCGCCGCTACTGCCTGGAACGGCTTCTCTCACTGGGCGAGGATAGCTGGCGTATCTTCGGCACGCCCAGCCAGTTGCGTTTCAATGCCGGCGTGGCACGCTACCCGCTCGACGCGCAGGATATCGAATCGCTGTTACAACGCGCCGAACTCGCGGTGCAGCACGCACGCGAGGCACCACCGCCCCACTTGGCGTTCTACACCAGCCAGCTAAGCGATTGGGAACAGCGCCTCAACCGCCTGGAACGCGAATTGCGCACGGCGCTCGACGAACACCAGTTTCGTCTGTATCTACAGGGCCAGTTTGACCCTGCGGGACGCTTGGCGGGCGCCGAAGTGCTCTTGCGCTGGCAACATCCACGCGACGGGCTGCTGGCACCGGGCAGTTTCATTGCCGAAGCCGAGTACAGCGGCTTGATACGTCCCATGGGCCAGTGGGTACTCGACCAGGCCTGCGCCTTGCTCGGCGGCGCGCTGCACGGCAGCGAACTGTCGCTCTCGGTCAACGTCTCGGTACAACAGCTCCATGACGATGCTTTCATTACGCACCTGGCGCAATTGCTCGAGCGTCATGCCTTCGCCCCTCGGCGGCTGATCCTGGAAGTCGTCGAATCGCTCCTTGTCACCCCGGGAGTCGCCGCCAGACTCAATGCGCTGCGTGCACTCGGCGTGCGCCTCGCCCTCGACGACTTCGGCACGGGTTATTCGTCGCTGCGCTATCTACAGGATTTTCGCGTCGACGAGATCAAGATCGATAAGGTCTTCGTCGATGCCATCACGCCGCGCTGCGACGCGCCATTGGTGCGCTCGATCATCGCCCTGGGCAAGGCGCTGGAACTCCGGGTGGTCGCCGAAGGGGTGGAAAACGCGGTGCAGCAAGACTATCTAAGCGCACGTGGCATCGACTTTCTGCAAGGCTACTATCTGGCACGCCCCGAGCCGGTGGATACATTCCTACGCCGGCTGGAAAAGACGCCGCCCGGGTAGATGCCCCAGGGTCGGTCCAGCCGCTATTGCTTGCGATCCTCGACCTCGGACGCCGTCACCTCCGCCTCCAACGGATGGCCCTTGGCAAGTTCGGCACGTCTTGCCGGGCGGATATCGAGAATTTCGACACGAAACACCAGCGCCTGTCCCGCCAGCGGATGATTGGCATCCACCGTCACCTGCTTATCGTCCGCCTCGATCAAGGTCACCGTGCGCGGCCCATCGGGGCCTTGGGCCTGAAAGCGCATGCCGGGTGACAACTCTTCGACGCCGGGAAAGGCCGTGCGCGCCACCGTCTGCACGAGATCGGGAGCATGCGTCCCATAAGCCTCCTCCGGCGCCAGGTTGATCTCACGGGTAGCGCCGCTGGAAACCCCCTCCAACGCCGCCTCTAGGCCTGGCAGGATATTGGCGTGGCCATGCAGATATTCGAGCGGCTCATCGCGTCGACGCGAGTCATCGAGCACATGTCCTGCCGAATCGCACAACACATAATGCAGGCGAACGACGTGTTGCGGCGAGATGTTCATGAAAACTCCTGGTCTTTACAGCATTTGATCGGCGGATCATGTCGTGCGGCGTAGATCGCCCACCGGCAACTCGAGACGTTGCTGATGATGCAGCATGTTGAGCAGGACGATGGCGCGCTCTTCGCCCTTCTGGGTCTCGAACACGGCCTTGAGCGCCTGAAAGGGTCCTTCGGTGATTTCGACGATTTCACCGGGGCGAAAGTAGACGTTGCCCGCTTCACGCGCCGTTTCATCACGCTGGGCACGAGCGACCAGCATCTCGACCAGCGCGTCCGGCACAGGCAGCGGCTCGTCGCCAAACGCCACTAGCCTCAATACGCCCCGGGTGGAGCGTATGGGCCGCCAATTGCTGGCCACCCGGTCGAGGCGAATGAACAAATAGTGAGGAAACAAGGGCTCGGCGATCCAGACCAACTTGTTGCGGCGCTTCTTCTGTACCTCGAGCACCGGATGGAAGACACGATAGCCTTGATTGGTCAGATGCTCGCTGGCACGGAAGGATTCCCCACCTTTGCACTGCACCACATACCAGCGCGGGCAGGCAGCCGCGTCGTCGAACGCGCTTGGATCGAGCTGATCGGTCATGTCCTCTGGCCTTCATCGTCGGGGTATGCCACGGTACGCAACCTACTTTTTCGCCACGCGCCTGGGCGCGGGCCGTTGCCGTGCAAACGCTGCATTCTAGCATTGTGCCGGATTCATGTCCGAGCCGCATCGGGCGGCTCGCTCAAGGGAGGAATCGATGACTCACGATGTCGCACACCGCCGCTGGCGCGACGCCTTGGCGGTTTATCTGCAGGCACCGGTCATCACCATGCTGTTTCTTGGCTTCGCCGCCGGCCTACCGTTCCTGCTGGTGTTCTCGACGCTCACGGCCTGGCTACGCGACGCCGGCGTAGAAGTCGCTGCTATCGGGTTCTTTTCCTGGATTGGCATCCTCTACTCGATCAAGATCGCCTGGGCGCCGATCGTCGACCGCGTCCCCCTACCCGGCTTGGGCCGCTGGTTCGGCCAACGCCGCAGTTGGATGCTCTGCGCCCAGTTGACGATCGCCGCAGGGTTACTGGGCCTCGCCACACTTTCACCGCCCGCACACCTCATCCCCATCGCCGGCCTGGCCCTGCTGGTCGCGTTCGGCGCGGCGACGCAGGATATCGTCATCGACGCCTATCGCATCGAGTCCGCCGAGGAAAGCGTGCAAGCCGCCATGGCCTCGACCTATATCATCGGCTATCGTGGCGGACTGCTCGCTGCGGGCGCCGGGGCGCTTTATATCGCCGACGCGGCCTCCTGGCATGTCGCCTACGCGTGCATGGCCGCACTCGTCGGGGTCGGCATCATCACTACCCTGGTGAGACCGGAGCCGCAGCGCTCGACGCTTGGCATCCAGCTCGCCAACGAACCACGCGTTCGCGCATTCTTGCACCAGCATCGGCACGCACCTCGGCGGCGGCGACGCTTCGGCGCCTGGGTCATCGGGGCCATTGTCTGCCCCTTCACCGACTTCTTCGCCCGTCACGGACGCACGGCTTTGTGGTTCTTGCTGTTCATCGCTCTCTACCGCATCAGCGACCTGGCGATGGCCGCGATGGCCAACCCGCTGTATATCGACCTGGGCTTCAGTCTCTCCGAGATCGCCAATGTGACCAAGGTATTCGGCATCGCCATGAGCATTCTCGGTGGCGTGGCCGGCGGCCTGCTGGTGGTGCGCTTTGGACTGGGACGGATGCTGGTGGTGGGCGCCCTCGCGACTGCCGTCACCAACCTGATGTTCGTAGCCCTAGCCAACGCGGGGCACAGCTTCCCTATGCTAGTCATGACCATCATGAGCGACAATCTCGCCAATGGGCTGGCGAGCACGGTCTTCATCGCCTTTCTCTCGAGCCTGACCTCACGTGCCTACACGGCAACGCAGTATGCCTTGTTCTCATCGCTGATGACGCTACCCGGCAAGTTTCTCGGCGGCTTCTCGGGGCTGGTGGTGGATGGCGTCGGCTACACCGGCTTCTTTACCGTTAGCGCGGCCTTGGGCGTACCCGCCGTGCTACTCGCGCTGTGGCTCGCGCGCGCCCAGCGCCGAACGTGACACCCAACGCGGTCACGCTCGCCCAGGCGACTTCTCAACGATGGGCGTCCAGCCATGCCATGGCGCCTGGCGTCGCCATCCACTGATCGCGCATCAACTGGCGATATTGCCACGCCTCGGCGCGCGTACCCGGCGCCGGCGCATCAACGGCCAGCGCGACCGGTTTCGGCTTCTCGTCACACAGCATCGGCAACAAGTAAGGGTTGGCCCGCTTGGCAACGCTTAGCACGACGTCAGCCTCGTCACGCCGTGCCAGGCGATACAAGGCGAGCACCCGCGCCATGGTCACGCCGATCATTTCTTCCTCATCGTGCGTGCCGCTGAGTTCGGCGGCCTCGTCGTCACGCCCTTCACGCAGCAACTGATCGAGCACCAGCTCGCGCAACCCCAAGTCATCTTCTTCATCGAGTTTCAGCACCCGTTCGGCGAGATGCCGCGAACGCGGCCGAGCGCCACGCTCCATCCCGACGATCAGCGCCAGGGCGGAGCGCAGCAAGGTGGCGTTGTCAGCGTCATCCCAAGCGAAGGGGCCTTGCTGGGTCTCGAGTTGTGACAGCCACGTCTCGAACCGCGCCGCCAGCGGTGCAAAGAAGCTCTCCGCCATCCACGGCAGGCTTCCGAAGCGGCTGGTCAACGCCAGGCACAGCGACTGCATCACCGCCGGTGAGCCCAGCCATTCGGGATGAGCACATAAGGCGGGCAGCCATTCTCCAGCGTTTTCCCAAGGGTCGGACTCGAAACTCAGGGCGGCATCTTCATCGATGGTCACCTTGAAATACTCGAACCACGCCGCGAAGGCGGTATCTTCACGCGCCGTGGAATGATATTCCACGTAACCTTTCGGCGTGCGCGACAATTGCAACTGAGGCGGCGCCTCCAGGGTATCGAGCAAGGCGGCAAGTGCCGCCAACGGCTCGGCCAGGTCTTCCTCGGAGTTGATCATCTGCTCGGCCAGGGTCGCCTCGGGATTGGCGGCCAGGTCGGCCAAAAACTGCAGTTGATCGGCCTCAAGGTCGGAACGCTTGGAAAGGCGACGCCACCAGAAATGCGCACGGGCACGTGCTTCTTCGGGATGCCCCTCGTGCAATAACAGCATAGATTCGATATAGGCCAGCGTCGGCGAGTCGGGCAGCGTTTGCTGGGCCCGCACGAAGGCTTCCCGGGCACTGGCCAAATCATCGCTGTCGAGATGCATCAAGCACAGGCGCTCGAGCGCCACACCGCGCAGGAAGGTCGGGCCACGTTCCAGAACCTCATCAAGTAACGCCGCCCGCTTGCGATGAAAACCGCGCGATTGATAGAGATCGACGAGGATTTCAAACGCCGGCTCGGCCTGCTCGGGCAGGCGCGACCAGTCACGCTCGCTGGAGAAGAGGCTTTCGAGGATCTGCTGGGCGCGCCCGCGCTGACCGCTTTCGGCGGCGATCAAACCGGCCTCCAGCAGTGCCTGATCCGGCGCTTTGCCGCTTACCAGGGCCGCCTTGAGTGTCTCGCCCGTCCATTCCTTGAGCGACAGCATCCACATCAGATGCGGGGGAACCGCCCCCGGCAGCGTCACCGCGCCGCAGCATTGCTTGGTCTTGCGACCCGAATCGCACCAGCAGGGCTCGTTGCGCCCCGGCCTCGCCAAGGGCTCAGGATCGAAACCCAGCCGCACCAGCGGCGTCTCGTTCCACAACAAGGGCGCCAAGGCCTGTGCCATGCTCAGGTCACCGCCGACACGCACCACTCCTTCGTCGCGCGCCCAGGTCATCAGCGCCGGATACTGCTCGTTGTCGCGTATCGCCTTCAACGCACCGCTGGCGTACCCCAGCAATTGTTCCACCCATGCGGCCAGCATCGCGACCCTCCAGAAAAAATCGCCTTATTCTAGCATGTCCGACGAGCAAGCCTCATCCGTCTACCACTTGGTGCACCCATGCCGCTTTTCGGGTATCGTCGCCGCTCGTCCGAACCCCGCCATGTAAGGGATGTCATCGTGCTCCTGCCGTTGCCGTTTCAGCGTAAAGCATCGCCCGCTCAAGAAACCTCACAGGTCCGCCTCGAACGCGAAGGACGCAACGAAATCCGGCGCATCACCGCAGCCGTCGAGAAGGTACCCTGGTCGGTCAGTCTGATGCAGATCCTATGGACGGCCGGTCCTGTGACGCTGCTCGGCGCCTGGGGTGGCTACCTGCTGGGTTACGGCAAGGCACCGACCACGGAAAACTACGTCTTCTTCATTTCCTACACGGTAATTACCGGCGCTGCGGGGATTCTGGCCAACCTCGGCTACCATCTCACTCAGGGACGCAAGGCCGAGAAGACATCCGGGCAGATCGAGCAGGTCATCAAGACCTTGCCCGAGCTACTCCTGGTTACCCGCGATCTGATCGTCGAAAGTCTCGAGGGCGATGCCCGGCGTCGCGAAGCTGCCGCCATGTTGCTGCGCAAGCATGATCTCTCGCCGGCAGGCGTCGAGTTGGCAGCCATCGAACTCCTTAACGATCGTGAAAGCGCACGCCTCATCGGTCAGATCGACGTCTACCGCCGGGTCGGCTTGCACGCCCGCATCCGCGATCTCGTCACCCAATACCGCGAGACGCTGGAACCCCAGTTCAACACCCTCTACGATACCGCACCCATCGCCACGCACCTGCTGCGCGAACGCTTCGAGGGGCGCGCCCCGGATCTTCATCAAGGCGTACCGCGCGATGAAAACTTCATCGAACGCGTCATGGCGGCCATCGAACAGGACAACGACCTGCTGATGACCCTTCAGGATGTCGAAGAGATGGTGATTCTGGCCTTCGAGCTGATCAGCGGGCGCAAGATTCCGGTGCTCTCGTTCGAGTATCGCGGCCGTTGGCGTCTCGCCCAGGCATTCGACAATCTGGAAGAGGCACGCGCACGCCAGCGCATCGCGCAAGCGACCGGCCTCTCGCGTCTCAAGGCGCTCAACGTCTACCTCGCCGAACAATCCGGCACCTTGGTCGAGGATAGCGCTTCGGGGTTACGCGCCGAATTGTTGCTGGAGCGTTCGGTGCAGGCGATGGACGCGTTGGCCGAGCAGATCGTACATCTCGCCCAGGCAGTGGAAGTCGGTCAGGAAGAGCGCAAGCGCGCATTGCGCACCAAGTCGGACATTCTCGCCAATGCCATCCAGCTCTACAAGAGCGTTTCCAGCGCCTACGAACAGGTGGGGCGCAGTCACGCTCATTTGCTCAAGTCCGTGGATCGCTGGGAGCGCATCACCGCCAGCCTATCCGACGACACGACGCGTCTGCGCCTAGGGCCGGGACGCCGAGGGTTACGCATTCGAGAACGCACCATTGCACTGGATGATGAAGCCAAGGCACGGGTCTGCAAGCACCTCGCCCGCTACTTGAACCAGACAGGCATCACGTCGCGTCATCACGAAGTGTGGCGCGGCGCGCACCGCGATGCCCAGCTCAGCGTCGGTGTGGATGCTGCCAAGCGCCTGGCCATCGAGATATTCCTCGCCCTCGAACCTCACGTGGGGCTGTCGCAACCCGCCACCCAGCGGGCCATCAATAGCTCCAACGCTGCTGATTTCGGTCAGATTGAGCCCAACCTGTCGGCGGCCGCCAAGGCGGCGCTGGGTGCCTCGATGGTCCGTGAAGTGGATACCGAGTTGTCACGCGCGGCGGAATCGTTGGCGTTGGCATTGGTGCGCCACTATCGCGTGGAACTCGAACCCGCCGCCATCGAGTTTCTCAAGCGCCAGTATGGCGCCCGCGACAGCACGTTGCAGATGCTCTCCAACATCAACCTGACGGGACGCGGCGACGCGCGCAACATCAGCTTTCTCAGTCATCGCCCGCCGGCCGTGGGAACACCCCACCGCGACTGGTATCGCGCCTTGGTGCGTGCGCGACGTCTCTTCGGACGCCGCTAGATACTGTCCAAAACTGGCTGCGCGCTGCGCCGATTCGCCCCACACACCGGATCGAACGTGGCAGAATAAGCGCCATGTTCATGCTGGATCGCCTAACGTCATGCGCCTGATCGTCGCCGAAAAACCCAGTCTGGCACGCGCCATCGCCGAGGCCTTGCCCACCAAAGCGCAACGTCAGGACGGCTATCTCGAATGCGGGGAGACCTGTATCAGTTGGTGCGTCGGGCATCTTCTTGAGCAGGCGCCACCCGACGCCTACGACACACGCTATCAGCAATGGCGCCTCGACGATTTACCCATCGTGCCAAAACAATGGCAGCTCATACCGCGCACCAAGGCCCGTGCACAGTTGGCCGTGATTCGTAAACTCCTCAAGCGTGCCGATAGCGTGGTGCATGCCGGCGATCCGGACCGCGAAGGGCAATTGCTGGTGCAACAGGTCATCGAACGCCTCGGCTGGCGTGGTCCGATGTCGCGACTGTTGATCAGCGATCTCAACCGCCCCGCCGTGCAACAAGCACTGCAACGCCTCGAAGACAATGCACGCTATCAGTCACTTTTCGCGGCCGCCGAGGCACGCTCACGCGCCGACTGGTTGTATGGTATCAACCTGTCGCGCGCCTGGACCTTGACCGGCCGCCAAGCCGGCCACTCGGGTGTACTCTCGGTGGGGCGCGTGCAGACGCCCGTGTTGGGACTCATCGTGCGCCGCGACCTGGAAATCGAACGTTTTGTCTCGCGCCCCTTTTATACGCTGTGGGCGGATCTCGGCGTCGAGCACGGCACGCTACGTGCCTGGTGGCAACCGCAACCGCCGCATCCGCTCGACGACCAGAAGCGACTATTGGCGCGCGAACCGGCCGAGGCACTGGCAGCCCGCCTACCCGGCGCCGAGGGACACCTGAGCACCCTACAAAGCAAGAAGAAGTCCCTGACGGCCCCGCTGCCGTATTCGCTCTCGGCGCTGCAGGTCGATGCCGCACGCCGTTACAAGCTACCGGCCAAGCGTGTACTGGATATCTGCCAGACGCTCTACGAGCGCCATCAACTTATCACCTATCCGCGTTCGGATTGCCGCTACCTGCCCGAAGGGCATTTCACCGCCGCGAAGCAGACACTTTCTGCGGCCTGCGCCTCTGACGACACCCTTGCTGGTTGGCTGCGCGGCGCCGACTTCAGCCGCCGCTCACGCGCCTGGAACGACAAGCAGGTCGGCGCTCACCACGCGCTGGCGCCCACCGGACGCCCTTTCGATGCGGCCCGCCTGTCCAATGATGAGGCCAACGTCTTCCGGCTGATCGCGCGCAATGTGCTGGCGCAATTCTACCCGCCGCTGGAAACGCGCGACGTCAAGGCCGAGTTCTCGATCCTCGGTGAGCGCTTTCGCGCCCAGGGCAGTGAGATACTCGTCGCCGGATGGAAGCCGCTATTTACCACCCGCGATGAAGCACCGCCGCTGCCCGCGTTGCGCGAAGGCGAAACCACGCGGGTCCAGGCGTGCGCCGTTGAGGATCGTCAGACGCGCCCGCCGGAGCCGTTCTCCGACGCCAGCCTGATCAAGGCGATGATGAACATCGCCCGCTACGTCGACGATGACGCGGTGCGTCGTACTCTGCGCGACACCGACGGACTGGGCACCGAGGCGACACGCGCCGGCATTCTGGAGACGCTCATCACGCGCGGCTACGTGATTCGTCAGCAAAGCGCACTGCGCGCCACGCGAACCGGCCGCGCGCTGATTCAAGCCTTACCGGATACCGCCACGCGCCCAGAGCGCACTGCCCTCTGGGAGCAACGACTGGCCGAAATCGCCGAAGGCAACGCCGACGCCACCGCGTTCCTCGACACTCTGGTGGGCGATGTCCACCAACTACTGAGTCAGGCGGACGCCGAGCGCATGCGTCAGGCCCTGGCCACGCCAGGCGGCGCCGAACCCACCGCACCATCGCGCGGTAAGCGCCGCAACGCCAAGCGCAGCGCAAGCGACAAACCGTCGACCACGCAGCGGCGCACCCGAAAACGCACCACGCCTCGAAAATCCACCACTAAAAAAGGTGAGACTTGATGGACTCATCGCCCACATGGTGGATTCTCGGCGCCGGCGCGCTGGGGCGACGCTTCGCCGCCTGCTTGACGACCACGCTGTCACCGAACGCCCACGATGCACCGCGCTGACACTCGAGACGCTGTATCATGACACTCCATCATGAATACCCGGACCACGACGAACGGAGTTTCCATGCGCCATCGCCTCTTCATCACGCTCTTGCTCGCCTTCCTGCTGCCGGGCCTGGGCCACCTGTTCCTGCGCCGTTGGGGCTGGGCGGCACTGTGGCTCGGCGGATTCATCGCACTGATGGCACTGATGATGATCCCCATTCGCTGGCTAAGTTTCATCTGGTTGCTGTTGCTACTCGTGCTGTGGACGGCAAGCCTGGTGCATGCGGCCACATTGGCGCGCGCTAAAGCCAAAGTACCTGCCGGACACCAACACGGAGCATCATGACCGTGATGTCACCCACTCGTCTGCGCGATCCGTATTTCATCTACCGTTACCGCCATCGACTGCACGTCCTGCGTACCTCACTAGCGTTGGCGATCACCTTCATCGTCATCCTGACGCTGCAGATTCCTCATGGCAGTTGGGCGCTGGTCAGCACAATGATGGTCATGGGCAATTTGCCGCATATCGGTGGCGTCATCGACAAAGGGGGGCAACGCCTGCTGGGCACGGTACTCGGGGCGATCTGGGGTATCCTGCTGGTCCTGATTCCCGCGCCGGCACCGTGGGTGGTGCCGGCCTGGACCTTGATTGGCATCGCGATCGCTACGCATACCACGTTCGCCACGCGTTATGGCTACAGCGCGCTGATGTTCGGCGTGACATTGCTGATGGTGGTGGGCGACGGCCACCAGGATTTGGGAATCGCGCTGTGGCGCGCCTTCGACGTGCTGATCGGGACAAGCATCGGTATCCTCGCCACCTTGTTCATTCTGCCCCAGAAAGCCACCGATTTATTTCGCTTCCTGCTCGCCGACAACCTCGACAAGCTAGCGCGCCTGTATCATGCGCACACCAATGCGACACAGCATGACGACGTCGATACCCGCCAGTTGCTGAAGAGCACGACGGATCAACTGGTCAAGCAACGCGGCCTGGTGGATGCCATCCATAGCGAGCGCCGTCTGCATCGCGACGACCTGGAGCGCATTTTGTCGCTGGAACGCCGCATGCTGTCGACGATCGAGCTACTCCTGGAAACGCATTGGGCCACGCGGGCCGGTCACGACATCATCGCCGAACTCGATGGCTTGCGTGACGAACAGCACCGCTTGGCGCGTGCGCTCGGCAGCCTGGCATTCCAGGTGCGCACGGGGCAGACCATCGACATCACGGTGGTCGCCTTCGACTTACAGCGCCATGCACAAGCCGCCCTGGAGGCACGCGGCGAAAACGGCCGCGTCCTGTTCAGCCCGAGCGGCTATTTGTGGCTCAATCGCGAGCTGGCCCGTCTGACTCAGGCACTCATCGACACCTTGCAAACGCTCGACCGTCTGCCCAGCGCCCGCTTGCGTCGCCGCGCCTCGCGTCACACCCTGATTCGCGATCGCCTGGCGATGCCGCTGGATACATCGCGGGACACCCCGGAACACGCCGATGATGACCTTCGCTGATGCCAAGATGCCGGTGAGCATCATTCCTGATGCGCGTCAGTGCCGTCCCGACGGCATAGCCTCCAGCAATCGTATACGCAGGAGGCGACGCGAGGTGGGTGCCGTGCTATCCGGCCACAGCCAAATAACGCGGCGTCCGATGCGCAATCCGATCAACCATGCGCCGATACGCAGAGGTCTTGGCGCCGCGTTCTGCCACTGCCCCGCAGCCTCACGCCACTCCCAGGTGGCGTGTTCCCCGTCGAGCCGCTCGCGCAATTCCCAGCGCCGCTGACCACGCCACCAGTAGCTCACCAGTGCCGCACCGCTAAGCGCTATCACTGACGTTAGCCACCATGTGCTCAGCATGAGCGCCAAGCCACTCACCACTCCCCAGACGAAGGCATGAAGCGCCAAGTCGAGCCTAGAGGGTACGATACTGATTGTTGGAAGTGCTTTCGGCATAATCGACGATCATTTGGACGATGCGACGCAACTCAGCGTCGGCGGGCCACTCCCGGCGCATTAGCCAGATGAAGAGATCTTGATCTTCCTGATCGATCAGCGTCTGATAACGGGCCTTGTCAGCATCATCGAGCTGGGGGTAGCAATGTTCGAGAAACGGGATCAGCAGTAGATCCAGCTCCCACATGCCACGCCGCGAGTGCCAGTAAAGCCGTTTGATGGTTACATCGTCCTGCATGGAGACTCCCAAGCGATGTCATGACATGAATAGATGACGAGTATACCCGAGGACTTGGCGAGACACATCGTTTCCACTCCTTGTTCAAAACCGGCTAAGATTGACTTGCAATGTGCTAGTGCGTTGTTTTATCAAGGTTTGAGCAGTATGCTGAATTCACAACAATACCGTGGTCGCTTTATTGCCCCTGTGCAGCGAGCGGCAAAGTCGCTTGGAGACATCCGATGACCAAGTCCGAGTTGATTGAACAGATTGCCATTCGGCAGCCAGAGCTGTCGGCCAAAGAGGTCGAGGCAGCGGTCAAGATCATCCTCGAAGACATCACCCACTCGCTTTCCAGCGGCGGGCGTGTCGAAATTCGCGGGTTCGGTAGCTTCTCCCTACACTTTCGGGAACCCCGGACCGGACGCAACCCCAAAACCGGCGACCCCGTCGACCTGCAGGGCAAGTTCGTGCCGCATTTCAAGCCCGGCAAGGAGTTGCGCGAACAGGTCAACGCCAGCCGTGCACTCGGCTACTAAAGCCCCCTGGGCGCCAATCTCCATGCAAAAGGAACCTGCCCATGCGTTGGTTTAAAGGTGTCGTGCTGGCTATCATCTTGCTGGTCGTCCTGTTGCTCGGCATTCTGTTTGCCGTCAACAACCAACAAGCCATGCCGCTCGACTTGATATGGGTCGAACTGCCACCCGCTTCACTGTCTCTTTGGCTGCTGATATCGCTGGCTTGTGGCGTGATTCTCGGCATGCTGGCCATGACCGGCATCTACCTGCGGCTGCGCACGCTCCTGACCCGTGCCCAACGCCACAATCAACAGCAACGCAAGGAACTGGATCGGCTACGCACCCAGGAGCTCAAGGAAGCGCCCTGAATGCTTGATCCACTGCTGCTTGGCCTATTGGTCGCGGCGATTGCCATCGGCTGGTGGCTCGGACGTCGCGAGCGCCGCCGCGCTCGCGACCCCCTATCTTCCGAAGTGTCGTTGCCCAAGGACTATTTCATTGGTCTCAATCATCTGCTCAACGAGCAGCCGGATCAGGCCATCGAGACGTTTGTACAAGCGCTTGAGGTCAACAGCGACACCATCGAGACGCACATTGCGCTGGGCAACCTGTTTCGTTCGCGCGGCGAAGCCGACCGTGCCGTCAAGATCCATCAAAATCTGTTAGCGCGCCCAACGCTGACCCCTTATCAAGGCGGACTCGTGCAGTTGGAATTGTCACGGGATTTTCTGAACCTGGGGCTGCTCGATCGCGCCGAACGCCTACTGCAAACACTGGTGAAAGACACTCCCGACGAGGGGCTGCGCGACGCTGCCAAACGCCTGCTGGTCGATCTGCTACAGCAAGAAAAGGAATGGCAACAAGCGTTGGATGTCGCCACGCCGCAGCTCATTCGCCAGGATACCGATATCAAGCGCGCTGCCGCTCACTGGCTTTGCGAACTCGCCCAACAGGACCGGCACAATGCGAGTCCTAGCGTGGCCCGCAAGCGTCTGCGCCAGGCCCTATCGATCGATGAGCACTGTGTCCGTGCCACGTGGTTGCTCGCTGAACTCGAACGCGACACTGGCCACTACAAGGCCGTGATCCGCCATCTCAAGCGCATCCCTGAGCAAGACCCCGGCTTCCTCCCCGTCATCCTCGAGCCCTTGCACGAGGCATATCGCCGCCTGGAGGACGAACCGGGCTGGCGCGCGTTTCTCGAGACCAAGTTGCAGGAAACGCACTTCACCAGCGTGGTGATCATGCTGGCGGCATCTCGCCTACGCACGGATAGTCAGGAAGCCGCCATCGAGCTCGTCAGTGAGCAGTTGCAAACACATCCCAGCTTACGGGGTGTCGATTACCTCATGGATCTTTACCTGATCGGCGAGGACCATGGGGACCGCGAGCGCCTGCTGCTGCTCAAACAGCACACCCAGAAGCTACTCGCGTCACGCCCCCGTCACCGCTGCCATCGCTGCGGTTTCGGCAGCGCCCAATTGCACTGGCAATGCCCGCGCTGCCAAAGCTGGGGGACCACCAAGCCCATCACCGGGCTGGAAGGCGAATAGTCGCTAGCGGTCAAGCTCGTGCTCGATAGCACCCAATGCCGCCATCGGATCCGAGGCTTGCGTCACCGGCCGGCCGATCACCAGATGCGTGCTTCCCGCCTCCAATGCCTGGGCTGGGGTCAACGTACGACGCTGGTCATCGCCACTCGAAGCGCTAGGTCGTATACCCGGCGTGACTTTCAAGAAAGTATCGCCACATAGTGCGCGCAACGCCGTGGCTTCCTGCGCGGAACACACTACTCCATCCATGCCGCTACATTGCGCTAACGCCGCCAAACGCTCGACCTGAGTCAACGGCTCGTCATCGACGCCAATCTCGACGAGATCCTCACGCGCCATACTGGTCAGTACAGTGACTGCGATCAGGTGCGTGGTGAGCCGACGATTCTCAAGCCGTTCTCTAGCCGCTTCCATCATGCGCCGCCCGCCACCGGCGTGGACGTTAACCATCCATACGCCATGATCCGCCGCCGCTTCGACGGCGCCCGCCACCGTATGGGGAATATCGTGAAACTTGAGATCCAGAAACACCTCGAAGCCACGTGCATGCAGTACCTCGAGTACCCGCGGGCCACTGCGTGTGAATAGCTCCTTGCCAACCTTGACCCGGCAGCGTGCGGGATCCAACCGGTCGGTCATGGCAAGCGCCTGGTCGAGATCAGGGTAATCGAGAGCGATGATCAACGGCGTGTCGGGGCGCGGCATGGTGTCTCCTGCTAGCAATATGATGATGGCGGCATTATACCGCCGCCCCCACGTCGCAACCTAGCGCCTGACGAGTATTCCGACCGCCCGCCAGTCAATAAGAATAAATTGATATTGTAGTCATTATCTTACAAAAAATGTCATTGAAAGATGACATTTCGGACATGGAAATCTGGGTATGGTAAAGATGCTAAATAAGACACACCTAAAGGAGTGGTCGTATGAAAAAAATACTGAGCTGTGCCCTACTGACGCTGGCGCTAAGCGTCACTACCCTCGCGGTCGCCCAGGAAGACGCCTCCGCGCCTATCGACATCAATCATGCTTCTATTGAAGCATTGACCGAACTGCCGGGCATCGGTGACGTCAAGGCACAGGCGATCATCGAGGACCGCGACGCGAATGGACCTTTCGCCTCGGCCGAAGACTTGACCCGCGTCAAAGGTATCGGCGAAGGAACGGCGCAAAACCTGGACGATCGCGTCACGTTCTGATGCCACGCTATCGACGCTCGTACGGGTAGCACTCGGCGAGCGTCTTTTCGGCCGGCGTCAGCTGTTGTTTGAAACGTCGACGCATCATTAGATTCTCAGTCCGCCATCGCATTCCAGCACCCGCCCCGTGAAGTAGTCGTTTTCGATGATATAACGCACGCTCGAGGCGATATCGGACGGCTGTCCCAGGTGTCCTAAGGGAATCCCCTTGCTGATTTTCTCGAGTACTTCAGCACGCATGGACGCCGTCATCTCAGTTTCGATGAACCCCGGCGCCACCGCCGCCACGCGGATGCCTTGGCGTGCCAGCTCCTTCGCCCAGGTTACCGTCAGCGCCGCCACTCCGGCCTTGGAAGCACTGTAATTGCCCTGCCCCATGTTGCCGGCTCGCGAGATACTCGAGACATTGACGATGACACCTCCATGACCCGCCTCGACCATTTGTGTCGCACCTTCACGACCGCACAAGAAGACGCCCGTGAGATTGACGTCGATGACCTGTCGCCACTGTTGCAACGTCATGCGTTTTTCGATATGGCCGGCACCACCTTTAACCAACAGACCGTCGTGAGTGACGCCGGCATTATTGACCAACACATCAAGCGGCCCCAGTGACTCGCGTTGCTGAGCGAATGCGCGGATCACGGCATCTTCATCAGTCACGTCGACCTGGAAGCCGTACGCATGGATCTCACGCTCCATCAGTGAAGCCACCGCAGCGCTCAAAACCTCTTCTTGAAGGTCGAACAATGCAATACGCGCGCCCTGAGCCCCTAACTCGGCTGCCATCGCCAATCCCAACCCTTGGGCGCCTCCCGTTATACCGACCACCGCCCTATCAAGCTGCATGGCAATCCCTCCTGCATTCAAGTGACGAGCCGGAATCTCAGGGCTCTTTTTGTGCACCGCAACATGCAAAGCTTAGCATGCGATGCTTGACGGCTCCACGAAACGCTCACAGCGCACTTGCATCACCGCCTCGTTTCCCTTGCAATTCACACTCATGCCACCATCTACTGTGAAGCCGAGACTACACGGAGCCGCCATGCCACTGTTACTTTTCATTACGCTTTTCGGGCTACTCGATTTCGTGGTGCTGTTCGCGATCGGCGGACAGATCGGTCTGCTGCCAACGCTGGCATTGGTCCTGCTATCCGGGGCGCTCGGCCTTCACTTGATTCGACGCGAAGGGGTGCAGACCCTGCAACGCGCCCAGGCTCGATTCGCTCAGGGAGAAATCCCCTCGGACGAGTTGATTACCGGGGCTGCCTTGATCTTCGGTGGAGCATTACTGGTCGCCCCCGGCTTCCTGTCGGACGGCTTGGGGCTGCTTTGCCTTATTCCAAGTAGCCGTCGCTTGCTGGGCCGAGGGCTACAGCGCGGTGGATGGCGCAGCCGCATTTTTACCATGAGCTCCGGTGGTACGACGCAGGAAAAAGCTACCGACAGTGAATGGCACGAACACACGCGGCGCACGGATAAGACGTCTCAAAATAAGACCTCGCAAAACAGCCAGGCGGATGCCGAACAGCCGATCGAAGGCGACTACATAGGGAAGGATGATTCCCGGCATTGAAAAAATTCATGAAGGGCCCTTGAAAGTGGATACGTCGACCCAATCAAGCCCCTAACAGATGATTCGGCCACAACGCCTTGATGCGTCGGCCTTATAAACAGAAGGCACAGCCTTCACCCTTGAGCTTGGCTCAACGGGATTATCCTATGATCCATAGAACCATCAGGAGAACGTGAGCAATGAAAATCCGTCCTTTGCACGATCGCGTCGTTGTCCGTCGCACGGAAGAAGAGCAAAAGACCGCTGGCGGCATCGTGCTTCCGGGTAACGCTCAAGAGAAACCGACCCGCGGTGAAATCCTTGCTGTCGGCAATGGTCGTATTCTCGAAAATGGCGAAGTGCGCCCGCTGGACGTCAAGGTGGGTGATACCGTGATTTTCAAGGATGGCTTTGGCGTCGAGAAAGAGAAAATCGACGGCGAAGAAGTCCTGATCATGAGCGAAAGCGATATTCTGGCCGTTGCCGAGTAATTCACAACGCTCACCAGTCACATTTTCGTTTCACGTTTGCGCGACTTGATCGCGCCATTAATGGGAAGAGCTAGAAATGGCAGCTAAACAGATCAAATTCTCCGATGATGCCCGCAAGCGCATGGCGCGCGGTGTTAATACCCTGGCCGACGCCGTCAAGGTTACCCTCGGGCCCAAAGGACGTAACGTCGTACTGGAAAAATCCTTCGGTTCACCGACCGTGACCAAGGATGGTGTTTCCGTCGCCAAGGAAATCGAGCTCAAGGACAAATTCGAGAACATGGGCGCGCAGATGGTCAAGGAAGTTGCTTCCAAGACCTCTGACGTGGCCGGTGACGGCACTACTACCGCGACCGTTCTCGCCCAGTCCATCGTCACCGAAGGCATGAAAGGCGTGACGGCGGGCATGAACCCGATGGATCTCAAGCGTGGCATCGACCAGGCCGTCGAAGCTGCCGTTAAGGAAATCCACAAGCTTTCCGTGCCCTGCACCGATGCCAAAGCCATCGCCCAGGTCGGCACCATTTCCGCCAACGGCGACCAGCGTATCGGTGAGATCATCGCCGACGCCATGCAGAAAGTCGGCAAGGAAGGCGTTATCACCGTCGACGAAGGCCGCGGCTTCGAAGACGAGCTAGAAGTCGTCGAAGGTATGCAGTTCGATCGTGGCTACCTGTCGCCCTACTTCGTGACCAACCAGGACACCATGATGGTGGAACTGGAAGATCCGTACCTGCTGATGGTCGACAAGAAGATCTCCAACATCCGCGAATTGCTGCCGGTGCTGGAAGCGGTTGCCAAGTCCGGCAAGCCGTTGGGCATCATCGCCGAGGACATCGAAGGCGAAGCGTTGGCGACACTGGTGGTCAACACCATGCGCGGCATCGTCAAGGTTGCGGCGACCAAGGCACCCGGCTTCGGCGACCGTCGCAAGGCCATGCTGCAGGACATCGCCATCCTTACCGGTGGCACCGTGATTTCCGAGGAAGTCGGCCTGACGCTCGAACAAGCCAACCTGGATCATCTGGGTAGCGCCAAGCGCGTCACCATGTCCAAGGAAAACACCACCATCATCGATGGCTCTGGTGTCGAGTCCGACATCGAAGCGCGTGTCAGCCAGATCCGCGCCCAGATCGAAGACACCAGCTCCGACTACGACCGTGAAAAACTTCAGGAACGTGTCGCCAAGCTGGCCGGCGGCGTCGCCGTCATCCGCGTGGGTGCCGCGACCGAGTTCGAGATGAAAGAGAAGAAGGCCCGCGTCGAAGATGCGCTGCACTCCACACGTGCCGCCGTCGAAGAAGGCGTCGTGCCTGGCGGTGGTACCGCGCTGGTACGCATCCTGGGCAATCTCGCCAACCTCAAGGGCGAGAACGAAGACCAGACCCACGGCATTGCCATTGCCCTGCGTGCCATGGAATCGCCGCTGCGTCAGATCGTGACTAACGCAGGCCAGGAAGCGTCCATCGTCGTCAATCAGGTCAAAGCCGGTGAAGGTAACTACGGTTACAACGCACAAACCGACGAGTATGGCGACCTGTTCGAAATGGGCGTTCTCGATCCGGCCAAGGTCACGCGTAGCGCAGTGCAATCTGCAGGCTCCGTGGCTGGTTTGATGATCACCACCGAAGCCATGATCGCCGACGATCCGGACGAGAAGGAAGCCGGCGGCGGCGCACCGGACATGGGCGGTATGGGAGGCATGGGCGGCATGATGTAATCGCTGCCTAGACTCCCGGGCACTGTCCCGTGACTCGAACCCCCGCCGGGCAACCGGTGGGGGTTTTTCATGTCAGGAGGGATAGATCAGTCTGACGTAGCCCGTAGCCCGTAGCCCAAGTACACTATCGCCCTGCCTTCGACTGTATCGCGATGTTCTATGCTCTCCAATATTCGTATCGTACTCGTTCAGACATTCCACCCCGGTAACATCGGCCAGGCCGCACGTGCCATGAAAACCATGGGCCTAAGCGACCTGGTGTTGGTCAATCCCCGCAGCTTCCCCGACGAAGAGGCCACTCGGCTCGCCGCTGGGGCGACCGATGTGCTCGACAACGCACGCGTCGTCGAGCACATTTCGCAAGCCATCGGGGATTGCGTCCAGGTCGTCGGCGCCAGCGCCCGTCTGCGCAGTCTCCCCCTACCCCATTTCGACGATCCCGAGCCCATGGCCGTGCAAATGGTCGAGTATGCGCATCAAGCCCCGGTGGCAATGGTGTTCGGTCGCGAGCGCTTTGGACTGACCAACGATGAAATTCGACATTGCACACATCAGGTCAGCATTCCCGCCAACCCCGATTACGGCGTCCTCAATCTGGCTCAGGCCGTGCAGATACTCGCCTACGAAGTACGCCGTGCTTGGCGCCACCAAACACCCTGCGCCGCTCAGCCCAAATCCAAACAGCGGGCCTTGCCGACGCGCGAACAGATGGCTCACTTCGAGACTCATCTTCACCAGGCGCTGACGTCCTCGGGGTTTCTGACTCAGCCTCATGCGCGCACTGAAGACCATCTACGCGCACTTTTCGCCCGCGCCCAACCCAGTCGCAAGGAGCTCTCCATCCTGCGCGGTGTCTTGACGACATTGGAAAACGCCGGCACAAAACACGATGACTGAAGAAAAACCAGTCGACCCTGAGCAATATGCCTCCTGGCGGACATAAAAAAACCGCGCCTCTTTCGAGGGCGCGGTTTTTTGTACGGCTCAATAAAGCACCCGTCGCCGCGTCAAAGACGCGGCGACGACGTAGCTTATTCGCCGCCCATCTGCTGCTTGATCAGATCACCGATGGTGGTCGGGCCTTTCTGCGGCTCAGCTTCCTGATCGCGCAGTTTGCCCATCGCACGGCGTGTATCGACCTGATCCTTCGCCTTGACCGACAGGTTGATCGCACGGTTTTTGCGATCGACACCGACAATCTTGGCTTCGACACTATCGCCTTCGTTGAGCACGTTGCGTGCATCTTCGACGCGATCAGGGCTGATCTCGGAGGCCTTGAGTACAGCCACGACATCAGTCGCCAACTCGACGTGCGCTTCCTTGGCATCGACTTCGACAACGCGACCAGTGACGACGGCGCCCTTGTCGTTGACGGCCAGGTACTCGGAAACCGGATCGGTTTCGAGCTGCTTGATGCCGAGCGAGATACGCTCGCGTTCCGGATCGATCGAGAGAATGACCGCTTCGGCTTCGTCGCCCTTCTTGAAACTACGCACGGCTTCTTCGCCGGTTTCGCTCCAGGAGATATCGGACAGGTGGACCAGACCGTCGATGCCACCTTCCAGACCGATGAAGATACCGAAGTCGGTGATCGACTTGATGGTGCCCGAGACGCGATCGCCCTTGTTATAGCGCGCGCTGAAGTCTTCCCACGGGTTGGTGGTGCACTGCTTGATACCCAAGGAGATACGACGACGTTCTTCGTCGATATCCAGCACCATGACTTCCACGTCATCACCGACCTGGACGACTTTCGAGGGATGGATGTTCTTGTTGGTCCAGTCCATTTCCGAGACGTGAACCAGGCCTTCGACACCTTCCTCGAGCTCGGCAAAGCAGCCGTAGTCGGTCAGGTTGGTGACGCGGGCATTGACGCGGGTGTTTTCCGGATAACGATCCTTGATGTTGACCCACGGATCTTCGCCCAACTGCTTCAAGCCGAGAGACACACGGTTGCGCTCGCGATCGAACTTGAGCACCTTGACGTTGACCTCATCACCAACGGCCACGATCTCGCTGGGATGCTTGATGCGCTTCCACGCCATGTCGGTGATGTGCAGCAGGCCATCGACGCCGCCCAGATCGACGAACGCACCGTAGTCGGTGAGGTTCTTGACGATACCGTCGATCTGCTGACCTTCCTGAAGCGTAGACAGCAGCGCTTCACGCTCGGCGCTGTTCTCGGCTTCGAGAACGGCACGGCGGGAAACAACGACGTTGTTACGCTTGGGATCGAGCTTGATGACCTTGAAGTCCAGCTCTTTGTGCTCGAGGTGAGCAGTATCGCGTACCGGACGAACATCGACGAGAGAACCGGGCAAGAAAGCACGGATGGAAGAAACGTCGACCGTGAAGCCGCCCTTGACCTTGCCGTTGATCACGCCCTTGACGATTTCGTCCTTCTCGAAGGCCGCTTCCAGCTCTTTCCAGGCCTCGGCACGCTTGGCCTTTTCGCGAGACAGACGCGTCTCGCCGAAACCGTCTTCGACGGCTTCAAGGGCAACCTTGACTTCATCGCCCACCGCAATGGTCAATTCGCCGTTGTCATCACGGAACTGCGCCACGGGGATTTGCCCCTCGGACTTCAGACCCGCATTGACGGTAATCCAGTCACCTTCGATATCGACCACGGTTGCCATGACGATGGCACCGGGTTCCATATTGATGTCCTGGAGAGACTGTTCGAACAGTTCAGCAAAGCTTTCGCTCATGTTGTTCCTACGTGATCAACGTTAATAGCGGCCAGGCCGCTCATTCTCCGCACCACCAGCAAGCGCGGGCCTTTCCTACATATCCCTGGGGACGTTGGCGCTGGTTCGACCTGCGAAGGCTCTCGATTATCGCCCGCACACGTCATGACGTCTGACCAGGGTCTCCGGATGGGTGCCCGTTTCACCCCAGCTACTCAGTTCGGGAGGCCGAGCCTACGTGCACTGAGCAGCCTTTCGATACACTCCACCACGTCCGGTATCGCAAGACTCGTACTATCCAACAAGACGGCATCGTCTGCCGGCTTGAGTGGCGCCACGGCACGCTGCATGTCACGTGCGTCACGAGCCTTAATTTCCTCTAGAAGACTCGTTAGATTAGCATCCCGACCAGCATTCAGCAACTGTTCATGGCGTCGCCGCGCCCGCTCTTCCGCCGAGGCTGTCAGGTAGACTTTCAGGGGCGCGTCGGGGAATACCACCGTGCCCATATCGCGCCCATCCGCCACCAGACCCGGCATATCGCGAAAGTCACGTTGGCGTGTCAACAGCGCATCACGCACCCGAGGTAACGAGGCCACCTGAGAGGCAACGTCGCCGACCTCTTCGGTACGAATGTCGCCACTCACGTCATGGCCTTCCAGCTCGATACGCGTTTCGCCATCGCACGCCACGAAGCGGACATCCAAGGTTTCGGCACACGTCGCCAACGCGGCTTCATCGTCCAGCGCCAGGCCGTGCTTGAGTGCCGCCAACGCGGTGAGACGATACAGCGCACCGGAGTCCAGCAAGTGCCAGCCCAGCCGCTCGGCGATCAAGCGACTGACCGTCCCCTTGCCCGCGCCGCCCGGCCCGTCGACGGTCAGTACGGGCACTTCGTCGTGCGACAAGCTCATGACACCTCCTGTTCTTCGAGCGCCAGCCCCACGCGACGCGCTAGGTCAACGAACCCCGGGAACGACGTAGCCACATTGGCGCAGTCATCGATCACGATCTCGCTCTCGGCACGCAAGGCGGCAATGGCGAAGGCCATGGCGATGCGATGATCACCCAGGCTATCGACATGCCCGCCGCGATAATGCGCGACATGCGTATCGCTGGCGTCGGCGCGACCGACGATATCGATGCCATCGGGATGGACGGTATTCTCGACGCCAAGGATCGCCAGGCCATCGGCCATCGCCTTGATGCGATCGGATTCCTTGACGCGCAATTCTTCCGCGCCTCGCAAGCGTGTCACACCTTCGGCATTGGCCGCGGCGATGAACAGCACGGGAAACTCGTCAATGGCCAACGGCACTTGGTCCACGGGAATATCGATCCCCTTGAGCGGCGCATGGCGCACACGAATATCGGCGACCGGCTCACCGCCGACTTCCCGAGGATTGAGCAATTCAAGATCGGCGCCCATGGCCTTGAGGATATTGATGACCCCGATACGTGTCGGATTGGTACCCACATGCTCCAGGAGCAGGTCCGACCCCGGCGTGATGGCCGCCGCCACCAGATAAAACGCCGCCGACGAAATATCCGATGGCACGTCGATGGGTGACGCCGTCAAGCGGCCATCGCCCTGTAACCAGGCCTCGTCAGCAGCACGCTGCACCGCATAACCGAAGCCATTGAGCATCCGTTCGGTGTGATCGCGCGTCGGCGCCGGCTCGCGCACCCGCGTCTCACCCTCGGCATAGAGCCCCGCCAACAACAGGCAGGACTTCACCTGGGCACTGGCCATGGGCATGTCATAACGAATGCCGCGAAGTGCCTGGCCACCGCGAATAGTCAGCGGTGGCCGGCCGCCTTCAGCGGTTTCGATCACTGCGCCCATCTCGCGCAGCGGATCGGCGACCCGCCCCATCGGCCGCTTATTGAGCGACACATCGCCGGTCAACTCGGTATCGAAGGCCTGCCCGGCCAGCAATCCTGCGAACAGACGCATGGCCGTACCCGAATTGCCCACATAAAGAGGGCCGGCGGGCGCCGTCAGGCCATGCAAGCCGACGCCATGGATGGTCACGCGCCCCTGGTGCGGCCCCTCGATGGCCACGCCCATTTCACGAAACGCCTGCAGCGTCGCCAGGCTATCCTCGCCCTCGAGAAAGCCATGCACTTCGGTCACGCCCTCGGCAAGCGCACCGAGCATGATCGAGCGGTGCGAGATCGATTTGTCCCCCGGCACGCGGATCCGGCCGCGCACATCGCCACCGGGAGTCACGCGGTAACGGATATTGCGTTGTTCCATCGCTTGATAACTCGTCTGGTTCAAAAGCGTATCGAAATACTGCCGCGCATGACTGGCACGATCGAAAACCGCCAGCATGGCATCGCCATCATTGTCGGTCATGGCGCGTCGTAAACGAGCAACGCCTGCCTCGAACTCATCCAGTGCGCCCAGCACCGCCTCGCGGTTGGCACTGAAGATATCGCGCCACATGACCGGGTCGCTACCGGCGATGCGCGTAAAGTCGCGAAAGCCCCCTGCCGCATAGCGAAAGATTTCCAGGCGCTCATCCTGACGCGCCAAGGTGTCGACCAACGAAAACGCCAACAAATGCGGGAGATGACTGGTGCGGGCCAAGACCTGATCGTGACGCGCCACGTCCATTTCCAACAATTCCGCCCCACACGCTGCCCATAGCGCTCGCACGCGGGCCAAGGCGTCGGGGTCGGTATCGGCGCGCGGCGTCAGTATCACCTTATGGCGACGATAAAGCGCGGGATTGGATGCCGCCACGCCACTTTTTTCGGATCCTGCGATCGGGTGTCCGGGCACGAAACGCGGCGGCATGCCACCGAAAACGCGCTCGACCGCCGCCTCGATGGCGCCCTTGGTACTGCCGACATCGGTAATCACCTGATCACCGAGATGTGGCGCCAATTCGCGCAGCACGGCCTCCATCGCCAATACCGGCACCGCCAGCACGATCAGGCTGCTGTCGGCCACCCAAGGCGCCAGCTCGGTGCTGCCGGCATCGATCAGTCCCATATCGATGCCGCGCGCCACTTCGTCGGCATCACGGTCACAGGCTACAATCCGCCCCTCGAAGCCCGCTTCCTTCAAGGCTGCCGCCAGCGAACCGCCGATCAGGCCCAACCCGATGATGAGGATACCGCGCTCGGTCGGCGCACAGGACTGCTCCGACATTTACAGCACACCCACGGGGTAGGACCCCAGCACCTTGAGCTCGGCAGCACGCAACGTAATCTCTTCCAGTACCGCCGCGACCTGCGGATCGTCACGATGGCCCTTGAAGTCGATGAAGAACACGTAATTCCATATTCCGGTGCGTGACGGTCGCGTCTCGACGCGCGTCAGATCGATCTTGTGGCGGTGGAACGGCTCGAGTAGGTCGTGCAGTGCTCCGGGCTGGTTGCGCATGGCCACGACAATGGACGTCTTATCATCTTCGGAGACCGGCGTGTCCTGGTGCCCGATGATCAAAAAGCGTGTCGAGTTGTCGGGACGGTCCTCGATCTTCTCGGCGACCTTCTCGAGCTCGTAACGCTTGGCGGCCATATCGCCGGCAATCGCGGCGCTGTGCCATTCGCTCTTGATCAGTCGCGCCGCCTCGGCATTGGACGACACCGGCACCCGCTCGGCATGGGGATAATGCGCGTCCAACCACTTGCGGCACTGCGCCAGGGACTGGGGATGCGAATAAATGCGCGAGACCTTGTCGCGGCGCGTATTGCTGGACACCAGCAGATGATGATGAATGCGCAGCACTACTTCGCCACAGATGCGCAGGCTGGCATCCATGAAGGTATCCAAGGTGCTATTGACGATGCCCTCGGTGGAGTTTTCCACCGGCACCACGCCAAAATGCGCGGCCCCCGCTTCCACTTCGCGAAAGACCTCATCGATGGCCGCCATCGGCAGGCTCACCGCGCTGTCGCCGAAATGCTTGAGCGCCGCCTGCTGAGTAAACGTCCCCTCGGGGCCCAGATAGGCCACCTTGACCGGCCGCTCCAGCGCCAGGCACGCCGACATGATCTCGCGGAACAAGCGCGCCATTTCCTCGTCATCGAGGGGACCCTTGTTGAGCGCCATGATACGACGCAGTACCTGAGCCTCGCGCTCGGGGCGATAGAACGTCGCCTGCGGATCGCTGTCAGTTTTCACCTGCGCTACCTGCTGTGCGCAGTGCGCGCGCTCGCTGATCAGCTCGAGAATCTTGCTGTCCAGCGTATCGATACGCTCGCGCAGTGCCGGCAGGTCGGCCGATGTGATAGGAGCATTGTTATCGGACATATCGTGATCAGCCATGGCGTCGTTCGAACTCCTGCATGAAATCGACCAACGCATCCACTGCGGCTTCCGGCACGGCGTTGTAGAGGCTGGCACGCATGCCACCCACGCTGCGGTGGCCCTTGAGATTCAACAGCCCCGCCGCCTCGGCATCTTTCAAGAACGCGGCATTGAGCGTCTCATCCGCCAGCACGAAAGGCACGTTCATGCGCGACCGATTGGCCAGGGCGATGGGGTTGGAATAGAAGTCGCTGGTATCGATGGCCGCATAGAGCTTTTCGGACTTGCGTGCGTTGAGTCGGTCCATTGCTTCGACCCCGCCCATGTCGTGGCGCAACCAGTCGAAAACCAGCCCCGCGAGATACCAGGCATACGTCGGCGGCGTATTGAACATCGAGCCATTCTCGGCCATGACCCGATAGTTGAACATGGTCGGGGTGTTCGGCAAGGCGCGCTCGAGCAGGTCGTCACGCACGATGACCAATGTCAGCCCCGCCGGGCCGATATTCTTCTGCGCCCCGGCATAGATGACGCCGAAGCGGGACACATCCAGCGGCTCCGAGAGAATCGACGACGACATATCGCATACCAGCGGCACATCGCCGACATCGGGAATGTAGTCGAATGCCAGGCCACCGATGGTTTCGTTGGCCGTGTAATGCAGATAGGCAGCATCCGACGACAAGGCGATGTCCCCGGGCCGCGGCACCGCCGTCAGTCCATTGGCCTCACTGGAAGCCGCGACGTGCGCGCCGGCAAGATGACGTGCCTCGGCAATCGCTTTCTTGCCCCAGATACCGGTATACAGATAGTTCGGCGTACCGCCCGTCCCCAACAGGTTATAGGGCACCATCGCGAACTGGCTGGAGGCACCACCCTGCATGAACAGCACGCGATAATTGTCGGGCACAGCCAGCAGCGCGCGTAGGTCGCGCTCGGCACGCGCGGCGATCTCCGCGAAGGCCTCGCTGCGGTGACTCATTTCCATGACCGACAATCCATGGCCCTGATAGTCGAGCAACTCATCGCGGGCCCGCTCGAGCACGGGGGCGGGAAGTGCCGCTGGACCGGCACAGAAATTGAACTTGCGTGTCATCAGCGTGATTCCAAACGTAAAGCGACCACTCCCGAAGAAGCGGCCGCATTGAGACTCAATCGCCTTGTGGCGCCGCGTCGTCATCCGGGGCGGGCGCCACCTCGTCGACCACTGCCCCTTCTTCATCGGGGGCTGGTTCATCGACCGGCTCGTCGACCCGCACCGTGGCGACCAAATGCTCGCCTTCGCCGGTGCGAATCAGGGTAACCCCTTGCGTATTACGCGAGCTTACCGAGATTTCTTCGACCCGTGTGCGCACCAACGTGCCCTTGTCGGTGATCAGCATCATTTCATCGCTGTCGCGGACCTGAATCGCCGCCACCAGGGCGCCGTTGCGCCGCGATGTCTGCATGGCGATCACCCCTTGGCCACCGCGTCCACGCAGCGGGAACTCTTCGAGACGCGTACGCTTGCCATAGCCATTCTCGGAGGCGGTCAGGATATAGACCTGATCTTCACTCACCGTCTGGACCGACGCTTCTTCGGCAACGCCATCGGTGTCGTCGGCCTCGGCATCGATGGTCAACGACTGCGGAATAATCAAGCTGATCACCTCGGCGTCGCCCTGCAGGCGCATGCCACGTACCCCGCGAGCAGTGCGTCCCATGGCGCGCGCCTTGCTTTCCTCGAAGCGAATGGCCTTGCCGTTGGACGAGAATAGCATCGCGTGATCGTTGCCGGAGGTGATCGCAGCGCCGACCAGACGGTCGTCCTCTTCGAGGTCGATGGCGATCAAGCCCACACTGCGCGGCCGCGAGAATTGCTCCAGCGAGGTCCGCTTGACGGTTCCCTTGGCAGTGGCGAAGAAGATATAGCAATCGTCGCGGTATTCGCGTACCGGCAGGATGGCGTTGATCGACTCGCCATCATCCAGCGGCAGCATATTGACCAGCGGCTTACCCCGCGAACCACGGCTGGCGTTGGGCATCTCGTAGACTTTGAGCCAGTAGACCTTGCCGCGATTGGAGAACAGCAACATGGTGTCATGCGTCGAGGCCACCAACAGATGCTCGATGATGTCCTCGTCTTTCATGGTGGTCGCCGATTTGCCACGCCCGCCACGTCGCTGGGCTTGATAGTCGGAAAGCGGCTGCGTCTTGGCATAGCCGCTGCGCGAGATGGTGACCACCATGTCTTCTTCGTTGATCAGATCCTCGATACTCAGGTCCAGATGACTGGCCTGGATCTCGGTCTTGCGGTCGTCGCCGTACTGATCGCGAATCGCGCCAAGTTCCTCGCGAATGACCTCCAGCAGGCGCTCCGGCGAAGCGAGAATCTCATTGAGCTCGGCGATACGCTTGAGAATCGACAGATATTCGTCGAGCAGCTTCTCGGTTTCGAGCCCTGTCAAACGGTGCAGGCGCAATTCCAAAATTGCCTGCGCCTGGGCCGGCGACAGGCGGTATTCACGCTCGTTGTCGTCGAGTCCGTAGCTTTCGTCGAGATCTTCCGGCTTGCAGGATGTCGCCCCGGCGCGCTCGAGCATGCCGGTGACCTGCCCCGGTTGCCAGGCACGCGCGACCAGCTTTTCCTTGGCCTCGGTCGCCGAGGGCGACGCCTTGATGAGCTCGATCACATCGTCGATGTTGGAGATCGCCACGGCCAGGCCTTCGAGGATATGCCCACGGTCGCGCGCCTTCTTGAGCTCGAACAGCGTGCGCCGCGTCACCACCTCACGACGGTGACGAATGAACGCCTCGAGAATCTCCTTGAGATTGAGAATCTTCGGCTGGCCGCCATCCAACGCCACCATGTTGATGCCGAACACGGTCTGCAGTTGAGTATGCGCGAACAGGTTGTTGACGACCACTTCGCCGGACTCGCCGCGCTTGACCTCGATCACCACGCGCAGGCCTTCCTTGTCGGACTCGTCGCGCAGCTCGGCGATGCCGTCGATACGCTTGTCCTTGACCAGCTCGGCGATCTTCTCGATCAGGCGCGCCTTGTTCACCTGATACGGCAGTTCGGTGACGATGATGTGATCGCGACCGGTCTTGTCGTGGTGCTCGATAGTATGACGAGCCCGCACATAGATGCGCCCGCGTCCGGTACGGTACGCATCGAGAATCCCCGCGCGCCCGTTGATGATCCCGCCGGTGGGGAAGTCGGGGGCCGGAATATACGCCATGAGATCGTCGATGCTGAGCGTGTAATCGTCGATCAGCGCCAGGCAGCCATCGATCACCTCGCGCATGTTATGCGGCGGGATGTTGGTCGCCATGCCCACGGCGATGCCCGAGGCCCCATTGACCAGCAGGTTAGGAACCTTGGTCGGCAGCACCTCGGGAATGCGTTCGGTGCCATCGTAGTTGTCGACCCAGTCGACGGTATCTTTTTCCAGGTCGGCGAGAAGCTCATGGGCAAGGCGCGCCATTCGCACCTCGGTGTAACGCATGGCCGCCGCACTGTCGCCGTCGATGGAACCGAAGTTACCCTGGCCATCGACCAGCACATAGCGCATCGAGAATGTCTGCGCCATACGTACGATGGTGTCGTAGACCGCGCTATCCCCGTGCGGGTGATATTTACCGATCACGTCACCCACGACACGCGCCGATTTCTTGTAGGCTTTGTTCCAGTCATTGCTGAGCTCATGCATGGCAAACAATACGCGCCGATGCACTGGCTTGAGGCCATCTCGTACATCCGGCAACGCACGGCCGATGATCACGCTCATGGCGTAATCGAGATACGACTGTTTAAGTTCGTCCTCGATATTGACTGGCAGAATTTCTCTGGCGATCTCACCCATGGGTCGTTCAATCCTTTGCACCGCGCCATACCATCGGTCATGGCACTGAATGAAACGAACAGCGACCTTGCGAAGCACCAAGCCCCGCAGGCCACTCTTCAGCGCTCGACGCCAATGGCCGTCACAGCAATCATTGAGCTTCGATGGCGGGCCCACCTCAAGGGGGCCCGAATCACGCCATCATACCATTTCACATGGCGATGCGGCAGGCTTAGCAATGCAATCGCGCCCATCACGCAAGCCCGAGAAAATAACCCCTTCCTGCCCCGTTGAATAAACGCGTCCGACCGGGGGAGTGGCACCCGCCTTGGCGTTTCGCCATAATGAGCCCCTTTGTGACGGAATAGGCTCATGTGGTTCAAGCACTTGCATCTCTATCGCCTGCACGACACGACGCCCATCGCGCTCGAGGCACTCGAATCGGCCCTGGAGGCCTTCGCCTTTCGTCCGGTGTCGCCGAGTGAAGGCAAGCGCCTCGGCTGGCAACGCCCTGCAGGGCGACACGGTCAACAGCTCGCTCATGAGATCCAGGGTCACCGCCTGCTGTCATTGCTGCGCCAGGAGCGCCTGCTGCCGGCCTCGGTGGTGCGTGAGGAAGTCGAGGAACGTGCCGCCGAGCGCGAGGCCGCCGAAGGTGGCCCGTTGCCGCGCCGCGAACGCCAGGCACTCAAGGAAAAGGTCGTGGGGGAATTCCTGCCACGCGCCTTCACGCGTAGCCAGCGCATTGATATATGGTGGGACACTCGGCGCGGCCTCATCGGCGTCAATTGCGCCAGCCGCGCCCGCGCCGAAGAGGCTCTCGATCTGCTGCGTCAGTCGCTGGGGTCGCTGCAAGTCACGCCACTGGCCGTGCGCCAACTGCCCTCGCGCAGCATGACCGCCTGGCTCGAGGATATCGCCTCGCGTCCCGAGGGGCTGCAACTGGGCGACCAGGTTGAGCTCAAGGATGCCAACGGCGACGATGGCGTGTGGCGTGCACGCGGTATCGACCTCGACGGCGAAGAAGTGCAGAGTGTGCTCGCCAGCGGGCGTCAGGCCAGTCGCTTGGCGCTGGATGTCGAAGATCAGCTATCGCTGGTTCTGCACGACGACCTGACACTCAAATCGCTGCGCTTCGCCGACGCCTTGCTCGACGAAGCTTCTCAACAAGAAACCGATGACGACCCCACGCTACGCCTGGAAACGGACTTCGCCCTCATGGCCCAAGTGCTCTCTGGATTCATCGAACAACTCATCGACTGGCTGGGCGGCGAAGCCGACCCGGCAGCACCTACATCATGACGCACGCACCGACTCCCCAAACCGCTCCCCACGATTTCGACGCCATTCGTCCTTATCATGACGACGAGGTGGCGACGGTACTCGACCGCCTGGCCCACTGCGACGAATTGCTCGATGCGATCACGCATTTTCGTCTTCCCCGGCTGGCGCGTTACGCGCCGCCCGTGGCGCGCTTCATGGCGCGCCTGGGGATACAGCACGAAATGCGCAATATCGAGAGCGTCACGGCCTTTCAGCAACGCATCGCGCGCTACATGGAACGCATGATCACCACCACCACGGACGCCTTCGAAATCGAGGGGCTCGAGCACCTCGACGCCGACAAGGCCTGTCTGTTCATCGGCAACCATCGCGATATCGCCATGGACCCGGCGTTCGTCAATTACGCGCTCTACCAGAAAGGTCGCAATACCGTGCGCATTGCGATCGGCGACAACCTGCTGCAAAAGCCGTTCGTCAATGATCTGATGCGCCTCAACAAGAGCTTCATCGTGCCGCGCTCGGCCAAGGGCAAGCGGGCAATGTTGCAGGCGTACCAGACGTTATCGCGCTATATCCGTCATTCGATCACCGCCGATAACCACTCGATCTGGATCGCCGAACGCGAAGGGCGTGCCAAGGACGGCATCGACCGCGCCGACACCGCTATCGTCAAGATGCTGGGCATGGCCCAACGCATGGACGACGGCGAGGCCGATATCGGTGCCGCGGTATCCGAGCTACGCCTCGTGCCGGTGTCCATCAGCTACGAATACGACCCCTGCGACCTGCAGAAGGCACGCGAGCTGTACGCCCGCCACACGGACGGCCGCTACGACAAGGTCGAATTCGAGGATATTCAGTCCATCGTCGCCGGCATCACGGGCCACAAGGGGCGTATCCGCCTGACCTTCGGCACGCCCCTGGGGAACGACTTCGCGACCCCGGAGGCCGTCACCGAGGAAATCGATCGTCAGGTGCTGGCGAACTACCATATGTTTCCCAGCCATCAACTCGCGCTCGAAGCCACGGGGCTGGCACCGGAACTGGTCGATCTCAGCGAAGTCACCGACGCCGACCGCGCACGCTTCGAGGCACGCCTGGCCACGGTGCCCGACCACCTGCGCCATTGGTGGCTGCGCCAGTACGCCAACCCCATTCTCAACCGCGCCGGATATGTCGAAGAAGACGCCTGAAGCGTCACTTCCGCCAGAATGTGGGCGTCAATAGCACCAGCACGGTGAGGATTTCCAGGCGCCCCATCAACATCCCCAGACTCAGAAGCCACTTGGCGGCATCGGGCAATGACGAGAAATTCCCCGCCGGCCCGATGACCGGCCCCAAACCGGGGCCGACATTGGCCACGGCGGTGGCCGCCCCCGATAGTGCGGTCACCAAATCCAGCCCCAGCAGCGCCAGCCCCAGCGCCAGTCCCGCAATCGTCAGGAAAAAGAAGAAGGAAAAAGCAATGACTCCGCGCACGACCTCGTCGCTCAGCGGATTGCCGTTATAGCGTTGCGCGAAGACTCCCTGAGCATGCACGAGATGGCGCAACTGGGTGAACAGCATGATGGCGCCGATCTGAAAGCGGAATATTTTCATGCCGCCACTGGTGGACCCGCTACAGCCACCGACGAAAGTCAGATAAAAGAACGTGGCGACGACCAGCGGCCCCCATTGAGTGTAGTCGTCGGACGCATAGCCGGTGGTGGTGACCACCGAGATGACATTGAAGGCGACCTGGGTCAGCGCCTCGAAGAACGGCTCCCCCCCGGCGACGCGATACACGGTCAACCCCAGGATCACCACCGCCAACAGTCCAATTAATCCCCGCACCTGCTGATCCCGCCACAGGACGTGCGGTGTATCGCGCAGCGCACGGATGAACAGCACGAACGGTAACGCGCCACAGAGCATGAAGAACGAGGCCAGCCACAGAATCAGCGGACGATCGTGATAGACGCCGAAAGACGCATCCGAATTGGCGAAGCCACCGGTGGCCATGGAACTCATGGCATGCACGACGGCATCCAGCGGCGTCATGCCCGCCAGGTAGTACGTCAGCATTGCCAGCAAGGTCCCGCCCAGGTAGATGGCGCCACTCGCCTTGGCGATACCGCCAGCGCGTGGCAGCACCTTGTCGGACCAGTCCGACGACTCGGTCTGGAACAAACGCATGCCGCCAACCTTGAGAAACGGCAGGATGGCGATCGCCATGACGATGATGCCGATGCCGCCCAGCCACTGCATCAGGCCGCGCCACAACTTGAGACCGTCAGAGAGGTCGTCAATGTCCACCAGCACCGTCGACCCGGTAGTGGTGATCGCCGAGACGGACTCGAAGACGGCATCGGCAAAGGACAACTGAGGCGCCCCCAGGATCAACGGCAGGCTCGCCCCGGCACTCACCAGCACCCAGCTCAAGGTGGTCAGGATGAACATCTGACGCGGTCGCAGCAGAATCTCGATGCCATGCGTGACCAACCACATGAGACATGCAGCCCCCGCCACGATGGCGATCGACAGCGCAAAGGCAATGCGGTCAGGGTCGCCCTCCAGGGTCAGCACGCCCAGCGGCACGATCATCAAGGCCGCCAACACGCCAAGCAGCACCGCCAGAATCCTGACCACTGGCGCCGACACCATCAGACTACGCTTGATGCGTGGGTGAATCACCGCCACCTGCCCTCCTCCTCGCCCCTGCGTCGCCGACGTCCCATGACTCACGAAGGCGCCACAAACGGCGCGTCATTATAAACGAGCGCTACTATAAAGGGGGCGCGGGCGTTTCTCTACTCGTATGACTGCACTCGCACATCCTGCGGCCGCCCATGCACCGTACCAGCCTACTGCCGTCCACCGCGACGATGTGCTATCGTCCGCGACATCGTCCTGCGCGTCGATTCGCAATACCGTGAATGCACGGCACGCGATCCCGCATGCGCCACACGGCCACACGGCCATACGGAGAGAGCCCCATGAGTTCCGCGTCCGAAATGCAGAAAATCCGGATCATCAATGAGCTGCGTGAATTCATCAAGAAGCTGCTGCAAGATCCGGCGATTCTCGAGCAGTCGCTCACCATCGCCCGAGCGCATTACACCGACGACGGCGACAGCCGCCAGATGTGGGCCACCATCGCCAACGAGATCTCGGACAACACCAGCGTGCATATCCCCGAAGATCCCAGCGAACACTCGGAAGCCGACCGGCTGTTTCTGGAAGTGTTGAAGGAAGTCGTCAACGAAGGGAAGGCGTTGTACTGAAGCTGGAAGTTTTGAGAAGGAAGAAGGAAGGAAGAAGAACGAAGGGTGTTAGAGAGAACTTGAAAGGCCGGCGAATGCCGGCCTTTTATATCAGGAAACCGTTTGCTTATACCTCAGGAAGTCGTGTTAGCCACACAACTATCGGGCACGACGTCGTCACCAATGCCGTCCGATGCCGTACACTGCCACCCACCTTCTTCTTGGCGTTCCAGCGTCAAAGTGTCGCCAGCAAAATTGCCTTCATCATCAAATGTAAATGTGATGGATGGCGTTAACTCATTACCGTCGTCATCTTGGCCACCATTGAAACCGGTCACGCCGATACTGCCATTCTGAACAGCGTCATCGGCAAGACCAAGATCGGACGCCGCGTCGACAGTATTACCTTCTTGCACCGCCAGTTCTGCCGGTGTTTGCAGTGACTTGAGGGTCGCGAGTGCGGAGCTGACTTCCGAGCGTGCGACGTAGTTCTGGTACTGCGGTATAGCGATGGCGGCGAGGATGCCGATGATCGCGACGACGATCATTAGTTCGATGAGTGTAAAACCGCGTTGTTGACGTTCCATTGAGTTCTCCTGTGACCCCTTGTTGAATGCCCTGTTGTTCGCCTTTTTGGCGAGCCCGACGCGGGCGGATGATAACGCGTTGCGGGCGCTCCGGCGAGGTGCCGGTATCTGCCGGCTTTCTGCGAGGCAATCCCCTAGAATGTTACGTTAAATTACACTTCTCATGCTGGCAAGATGCTCGACGTTAAAGTTTTCCTAACATCGGCCGATCATATCCAAACACGCTAATTGACGAGATATCTCATGCCCAGGGTCACCATGGCGACCATGCATGGGGTAGGATGCGAGAAGTCACGGGGTAGAGGCCGCCCCACCTGGTCACTCCTTTTGGTGTCGAAACGCTTATGCATTCGTCTTCATCGTCGTCTCCTCCCGCCCCCGGCACACCGCTTTTGAAAGGGCTCGCCGAGCGTCTGGTCTCGGAAGGCCTGCTCGAGGAATCCAAGGCGCAGCGTGCCATGGAGGCCGTGCACGATACGCATCAGTCGGTGCTCGAGTACGTCATCGAGCAGCGCTGGGTTCCCGCGCGCGAAGCCACCCAGAGTGCCGCGTGGGAATATGGCCTGCCGTTCGTCGACCTGGAGGCCGTCAGCCCCGAGCGTCTGCCCATCGGCGAGGGGCTGTCCGACACGCTGATCCGTCGTCTCGGGGTCTTGCCGCTGGCGCGTGGCGAGCGCCACATCAGCGTGGCGATCCCCTATCCTTCGACGCTGGCAAGCCTCGACGAACTGCAGTTCACCACCGGACTCACCGCCGAGGGCGTATTGGTCGCCGCCGATCAGTTGCAGCCGGCCATCGAGCGTTATCTCGTCCAGCGCGAGACGCACGGTATGCTCGAAGCCCTCGACGATGCCAGCGAGGCGCTCGAGACGCTCGATCTCGATGATGTCGAGCCCCTCAACGAAGGGCTCGACACCGATGACGACGACGCCCCGGTGGTGCGTTTCGTACACAAGATGATGCTCGATGCCGCACGGCGTGGCGCCTCGGATATCCACTTCGAGCCTTATGAGTCGACCTTTCGCATCCGCTTTCGCATCGATGGCATCCTGGTCGAGGTGGCGCGACCACCGTTCAATCTGCGCGCGCGCCTGTCGGCACGCCTCAAGGTCATGTCGCGCCTGGATATTTCCGAGCGCCGCTTGCCACAGGATGGCGCCATCAAGCTGCGTGTCTCGGCCTCGCGTACCATCGACTTTCGTGTCAGCACGCTACCCACGGTACATGGCGAAAAAATCGTGCTGCGCCTGCTGGATGCCGGCGCCACACGCCTGGGCATCGATGCACTGGGCTTTAGCGAATCACAAAAGGCACTGTTCGAACACGCCTTGGTGCAGCCGCAGGGGATGATACTCGCCACCGGCCCTACCGGTAGCGGCAAGACCGTAACCCTGTATACCGGGCTCAACATCCTCAATACCGATGCGCGCAATATCGCCACCGCCGAGGACCCCGTCGAGCTCAAGCTGGACGGCATCAATCAGGTCAATGTGCTGCCCAAGATCGGGCTGGATTTTGCCAGCGCGCTGCGCGCCTTCCTGCGTCAGGATCCCGATGTGGTGATGGTTGGCGAGGTCCGTGACCTGGAAACCGCAGAGATCTCCGTCAAGGCCGCGCAGACCGGCCACCTGGTACTCTCGACGCTGCACACCAACTCGGCGGCGGAAACCCTGACGCGGCTGCGCAACATGGGCGTGGCGGCCTACAATATTGCCAGCTCAGTGACCCTGATCGTCGCCCAGCGCCTGGTACGTCAGTTGTGCCCCCATTGCAAAGCATCCGTCGAGCTGCCTCGGGAACTCTTTCTCGATGCAGGCTTCACGACAGAGGAAATCGAGACCGCGACCTGCTATCGCGCCACGGGCTGTGCACAATGCACCCACGGCTACAAAGGACGCGTCGGTCTCTATGAGGTACTCCCCGTCAGCGAGGCCATGAGCAAACTGATCATGGCCGACGGCAATTCATTGGAACTCGGCGAACTGGCCCGTCAAGAAGGCCATCCCGATTTGCGGCGCAGCGGTCTGAGCAAAGTACTTGCGGGCATTACCAGCCTCGAGGAAATCAATCGCGTGGTGCTGGAATAAGCGATCCGGTCAAGTGACATGAGGACAACGACATGGCGGTAGCGACACGCAGCAAGGCGCCTCGGCGCGTCGTCCTGCACCGCTGGCGGTGGAAGGGCAAGAACTCGCGCGGCGAGACCATTCAAGGCGAACTGGTCGCCGCAGATGAAATGGGCGTGCGCCAGGAACTCGGGCGTCAGAACATCCTCGTCAAGCGCATTCAACGCGTGCGCAGCCCTTTCGGGCTGGGCCGCATACGTCCGCAGGACATCACCCTGTTCGCACGCCAGATGGCGACCATGATCCGTGCCGGCATCCCCTTGCTACAGGCGTTCAGCGTTGTCTCGGAAAGCCTCAAGCGCCCCGCCATGCATCACCTCATCGAGACGCTTATGAATGAAGTCTCGGCCGGCGCCAGCTTTTCCGAAGCACTCTCGCAGCATCCACAACATTTCGACCGGATGTTCGTCAACATGGTCGAAGCCGGCGAGCAATCCGGCTCGCTGGATCGCATGCTGGAACGTGTCGCCAGCTATAAGGAAAAGATCGACTCGCTGCGGTCCCGCGTACGCAAGGCGCTTTATTATCCCGCCGCCGTCGTGCTAGTGGGCATGGGGGTGACCGCCCTGCTGCTGATCAAAGTCGTCCCCCAATTCGAGAGCCTGTTTCGCGGCTTCGGTGCCGACCTGCCCGCCTTCACGCAATTGACCATCCATCTCTCGGAATGGGTCCAGGCCTATTGGCTGCACTTGCTGGGTGTCTTCATCGCTGCCGGCTTGCTGATACGTCTCGGCATACGGCGCTCGCCGCGCTTCGCCTATCGGGTCGACGGGCTGATGCTGCGCCTGCCGGTGATCGGCGATATCCTCGACAAGTCGTCGGTGGCACGTTTCTCGCGAACGCTGGCGACGACTTTCAGCGCGGGGGTGCCCTTGGTCGAATCACTGCATACTGCAGCAGGCTCGACCGGCAATCGCGTCTACCAGCGCGCCATCAACGAGGTGCGTGAACACGTCGCCAGTGGCCAGCAACTCAACTTCGCCATGCGCGCCACCGGGCGCTTCCCCAATCTGGCCGTACAGATGATCGGGGTCGGCGAAGAGTCGGGCGCGCTGGACACAATGCTCAACAAGGTAGCGGATTTCTACGAGGAAGACGTCGACACCAAGGTCGACGCCCTGACATCGTTGCTCGAACCCTTCATCATCGTGGTGCTGGGCGTTCTGGTCGGCGGCCTCGTGGTGTCGATGTATCTGCCAATCTTCGAGATGGGCTCGGCAATCTAGAACGCTAGCGCGTTCCCCAATTTATCCGCCCCGGCATGTCGCCGGGTGCGTTCGTTTCAGGAGTAGCACGTTGCTCGCCGAAATCCCTTTAGCGTGGCTGGCCGTGATGGCGTTCGTCCTCGGTGCCTTGCTGGGCAGTTTTCTCAATGTCGTGATCGTGCGTCTGCCGGTGATGCTGATGCAGCAATGGCGCCAGGAAGCACGCGATTCACTGGCGCTTCCCGAGGAGGAAGTGACGCGCTACAACCTGTGCACGCCACGCTCGCAATGCCCGAGTTGCCGCCAGCCGATCGCCTGGCACGACAACCTGCCCCTCATCGGCTGGTTCAAGCGCCGTGGCCGCTGCGCGCATTGCCAGACGCGCATCAGCGTGCAGTACCCATTGATCGAGCTGATGGCGGGTCTGTTGATGGCGAGCGTCATCATCGTGCATGGTGCCACCTGGGCGGCGCTGGCCTGGAGCGGACTGTGCCTGGCGTTGCTGGTGCTGGCCGTCATCGATCTGCGCACCCAGTTACTGCCCGATATCATCACGCTGCCTTTGCTCTGGGCCGGCCTGCTTTATCAGCTCTTCTTTCAGCCCTATATGCTCGAGAATGCCGTCGTCGGCGCCATGGCCGGCTATCTGCTGCTGTGGAGTTTCTACTGGCTGTTCAAGTGGCTGACCAAGAAGGAAGGCATGGGCTACGGTGACTTCAAGCTGCTGGCGGCGCTGGGCGCCTGGTTCGGCTGGACGATGCTGCCGATGCTACTGATGCTCTCCGCCGGGCTGGGTGCCATCATCGGGGTGCTGCTGCAGCTCTCGCTGCCGCGCCTGCGCGGCATGCCGTTGCCGTTCGGTCCCTTTCTCGCTCTCGCCGGGTGGATCGCGGTACTCTTCGGCGCACCGCTACGCGCCTGGACCGGCTTATGAGGAATTTGCCATGACATCCACCGCCCCCATCATCGGCGTGACCGGTGGCATCGCCTCGGGCAAGTCCACCGTCGCCGCCATGTTCACCGAACTGGGCATTCCCTGGGTCGATGCCGACCTCGTGGCACGCGATATCGTCGCGCCCGGCGAGCCTGCGCTGGATGAAATCGTGGCACGCTACGGCTCCTCGCTGCTCGATGCCCAGGGTCACTTGCAACGTCGTGCCTTGCGCGACATTGTCTTCGCCGATGACGGCGAGCGTCAGTGGCTGGAAAGCGTCACGCATCCACGCATCCGTCAGCGATTGCACGAGCGGCTCGAGACGATACGCCAGGGCGACGCGCCCTATGGCTTGCTGGTGTCACCGCTGCTGTTCGAGACCGATCAAGTCTCGCTCGTCGACCGTCGCTTGGTGATCGATATCCCCGAAGCGCTTCAGGTGACACGTACCCAGGCACGCGACGAAGTGAGCGAGACCCAGGCGCATGCTATCCTTGCAGCACAGATGCCCCGCCAAGAGCGGCTGGCGCTTGCCGACGACGTGATCGAAAATCATGGCGACATGACGGCGCTGAAAGCGCAGGTCGCCAAGCTCGATGCGCGTTACCGGCAACTATTCGATGGCACTCATCAGGAGCACTCGCTTTAGCATGACGGAGACATCCCAAGACCGCCCCCTTGAAGTCGCTTGTCCCCAGTGTCGCACCAAGGTCGCCTGGACAACCGACAACCCGTATCGCCCCTTCTGCTCGAAGCGCTGTCGCTTGCTCGACCTTGGCGCCTGGGCCGATGAATCCCATCGTATCGCGGGCGAACCCGCCATGGATGAAACCGATCTCGACCGCTTGATCGACGATCTGGAGCGCGGCGAACCTCGCCAATAGGATAGAGCGTAAACACCAACGGCTCGCCAAAATGGCGAGCCGTTGGTAAGCGATATCGCATTATCGCGATGCTTCGAAAGCGTTATTTCCAGAGATCGCGAATCGTCGCAATCCCTTGAGCGCCCACCGCACGTGCCTGGTCGATATCGTCCCGCGTGACGCCGCCCAGCGCATAGACCGGCATGCCCGCCGTTTCCACCAATTGCTGGAAGTCGTGCCAGCCGACCGGCGCAGCGCCCGGGTGACTTGGCGTCACGCGCACCGGCGAGAACGTCACGAAGTCGCAACCAATTGCGGCCGCCTGTTCGAGCTGTTGGGGATCGTGCGTCGATGCCCCCAGCCATTTATCATCGGCGAGGGGACGATGCTTGAGCGCCATCAGGACACGACTGGGTAGGTGAATGCCATCGGCATCGATGCTGTCGAGCAGCGCGGGATCGCCATTGAGAATCAGGCGTGCCTCGTAGCGCCGGCAGAGTGCCAGTGCTTGCTCGGCACGCTTGAGATACGCACTGTCATCCAGCGTCTTGGCCCGCAACTGCACCAGACGGATGTTATCGTCGCGTAGGGCACGTTCGAGCTTGTCGAGAAATACCGTGTCATCGGCTTCCTCGTCACTGATCAGATACTCGTGCGGCAGACATACCGCGCGCAAGATCGGATGATTGGCTTCCGGGAACGGATAATTGTTGAGCTCCGCCTGTGGTACCCAGCGCACCGCCTGGCCCTCGCGACCGAAGGGCTCGCCTTCGAAGTCGTGCACTTGCCAGACATCGAGCAAAATACGCTTATCGGCATATTCATGGTGAACGCGAATGAGCGGTTGAGCGCGCAGGATCTCGATGCCCAACTCTTCGCGAAGCTCACGCCTGAGCGCTTCATAACCGGTTTCGTAGGGTGCCAGTTTGCCCCCGGGAAATTCCCATAGCCCACCCTGATCGACGATCGAGGGACGGCGTGCCAGTAGCACATGACCATCCTCGCGAATGATGGCAGCCGCCGCTACGTGTACCCTTCTCTTCACCATGTTGGTCATTTCACCTTGACTGACTATTCATGATCTGCGGACCGAAGCCGGTCCGCTTATCGCTGCTGCCATCCGCACTCGGCTAGCCGTATTTAGGCGCGTATCAACTACGGTAGTCGGCATTGATGGAGACATAATCGTGTGACAGGTCCGACGTCCAGACCGTCGCCGCAACACCGCCGCGCCCCAGATGAATACGGATCGTGATTTCGGGCTCGACCATGACCGCGCTGCCCGCCTCCTCGGTATACGAAGCCGCACGACCACCACGCTCGACGAGCGCCACCTCACCGAGATCGATCGCGATACGCGACACATCCAGGTCGGGTACCGGCGCACGCCCGACTGCCGCCAATATGCGCCCCCAATTGGCGTCGCTGGCATAAAGCGCCGTTTTCACCAATGGCGAATGCGCCACGGTAAAAGCAACATCCAACGCTTCCTGCCGAGTCGTTGCCCCTTCGACCTGGAGGGTAACGAACTTGGTCGCGCCTTCCGCATCACGAATGATGGCCTGCGCCAATTCTACCAGCACCTCGGTCAAGGCCGCAGCAAAGCGTGACTCGTGCTCGGCGGTGTCGATGCGAGCGCTACGTCCGGTGGCAGCCAATGTACAGGCGTCATTGGTCGAGGTATCCGAATCCACGGTGATGCAGTTGAAGGAGTCGTCGACGGCATGCCGCAGCAGTACTTGCAGACGCGCATCGTCGATGGCGGCATCGGTGAAGACGAAACTCAGCATCGTCGCCATGTCGGGCTTGATCATGCCCGAGCCTTTGGCAATGCCGTTGATCGTCACCGTTTGGCCGTCGATCTCGAGACACCTCGTGGCCCCTTTGGCACGCGTATCCGTCGTCAGAATGCCTTCGGCCGCCGCTTGCCAGCCATCCGCCGTCAACGCGGCAAGCGCCTGCGGCAAGGCATCGCATAGCCGATTCACCGGCAGGAGCTCGCCGATCACACCGGTCGAAAACGGCAGGACAGACTGTGCGGCAACACCCGCCAGCTCACCCAACGCTTGGCAACTCGTCTCGGCATCGTGCATGCCCTGCTCGCCGGTGCCGGCATTGGCATTACCGGTATTGACCAGCAGATAACGTGGCTTGCCCGTCTCGAGATGGTGTCGCGCCACATGCACCGGTGCTGCGCAAAATGCATTGCGCGTAAACGCCGCCGCCAGCGTCGTCGCCTCGGGTAACTCGATCACCACAAGATCACGGCGTCCCGATGTTTTGATGCCCGCCATCGCCGTTCCCAGGCGAATACCTTCGATGGCCGGCATCGCCGGAAAACACGCTTCACCCACCGCCATGTCGCCTCTCCTCACGCCACGCTTGCTGAGCTCAGCTCAACTTGCCGTGGCAATGCTTGTATTTTTTGCCGGAGCCGCAATAGCACAGGTCGTTGCGACCCACCTTGGGACCTTCGCGGCGTACCGGCTGTCCGTCGTCTTCGTCGCCAGTACGTTCTTCGCCTTCGGCAGCCACCGCCTCGGCCGAGGCCACGGCGTCTTCATGAACCGGCTGGCTGACCGCGCGTTCGCGCTCCAGCGTGGCACGTCGCTCACGTTCCAGCTCATCGACTTCCTCCTGACGCCGCACTTGCACATGACTCAGGATGCGAATGACATCGTGCTTGATATTGGCCAGCAGCGATTGAAAAAGCTCGAAGGCTTCACGCTTGTATTCCTGCTTGGGATTCTTTTGTGCATACCCACGCAAATGAATCCCGCGACGCAGATGGTCCATGTGCTGCAGGTGTTCCTTCCAGCGCGTGTCAAGCACCTGCAACATGACCTGCTTTTCGAAGCGGCGCATCAGCTCCGGCCCAACCGCCTCGGCCTTGCTGGCAAAGAGGCCCCGGTGCTGGTCATGCAGACGTTCACGCAGCAGATCTTCATGGAAGTGTTCGTCCTCTTGGGCCCACTGCACCAGCGGTACGTCGAGGTTGAACTCCTGCTTGAGATAGTCCTGCAACCCAGGAAGGTCCCACTGCTCGGCCAGACTCTGGGCCGGCACATAACTGGTGATGGCCTCGGACAAGACCTGCTCGCGAATCTCGGCGATATTGGATGAGAGATCATCCGTGGCGAGCACTTCATCGCGCTGCTGGTAGACGACACGGCGCTGATCGTTGGAGACGTCATCGTATTCCAGCAACTGCTTGCGGATATCGAAGTTGCGACCCTCGACCTTTTTCTGGGCACGCTCGACGGCGTTGGACACCATCTTGTGCTCGATCGCCTCGCCGTGCTCCAAGCCCAGTGCATTCATCAACCGTTGCACGCGATCGGAACCGAACAACCGCATGAGGTTGTCTTCCAGCGAGAGGAAGAAGCGCGTCGACCCCGGATCGCCCTGACGACCGGAGCGCCCGCGCAGCTGATTGTCGATGCGTCGCGATTCGTGGCGCTCGGAACCAATCACGTGGAGACCGCCCGCCGCCAGTACAGCATCGTGGCGTTCTTGCCATGCCGCCTTGAGTGAGGCGACTTGATCTTCGGAAGGGTCATCGAGGGCCGCCGCTTCGGCTTCCCAGTTACCGCCCAGCACGATATCGGTACCACGCCCGGCCATGTTGGTAGCGATGGTCACGGCACCGGGCTGGCCCGCCTGGGCGATGATTTCCGCTTCGCTCTGGTGCTGCTTGGCGTTAAGCACATTGTGCGGCATCTGATACTGCCGCATCAGCTGGGCGAGGTATTCGGAGGTTTCGATCGACGCCGTGCCCACCAAGACGGGACGCCCCGCTTCGCGTTGCGTCTTGACGTCGTCGATGATGGCTTCGAATTTCTCCTCACTGCTCATATAGACCAAGTCATTATGGTCCACACGGACCAACGGGCGATTGGTGGGAATCACCATGACATCCAGCCCGTAGATCTGGCGGAACTCGAAGGCCTCGGTATCGGCGGTCCCCGTCATCCCCGAAAGCTTGTCATACAGGCGAAAGTAATTCTGGAAAGTCGTCGAGGCCAGTGTCTGGCTCTCTTTCTGGATCGTCACGCTTTCCTTGGCCTCGACCGCTTGGTGAAGACCCTCGGACCAACGGCGACCCGGCATGCTACGCCCGGTGTGCTCGTCGACGATGACCACTTCGTCGTTGTTGACGATGTAATCGACGTCGCGATGATAAAGATGGCGCGCACGCAACGCCGAATGCACATGCTGTAGAAGTCCCAGATTCTGCGCCGAGTACAGCGAGTCGTCCGCGCCCAGAAGCTCTGCCTCTCTCAACATATCTTCCAGCTTCTGGTGACCGGTTTCAGTCAGCTCCACCTGCTTTTGTTTCTCATCGAGAATAAAGTCCCCGCTGGTCGGGTCCTCTTCATCGCTGCACTCGTCGAGTCCCAATGAGAGCTGATTGATACGCCGATAGAGTTCGACGTTTTCTTCGACCGGGCCGGAAATGATTAGCGGCGTGCGCGCTTCGTCGATGAGGATCGAGTCGACCTCGTCGATGATCGCGTAGTGCAGCGCGCGTTGGACCTTGTCATCCAGCGAAAACGCCATGTTATCGCGCAGATAGTCGAACCCGAATTCATTGTTGGTTCCGTAGGTAATGTCGCAGGCGTAGGCTTCACGCTTCTGGGGCGAGGCCTGGCCAGAGTAGATCGTGCCCACGCTGAGGCCGAGAAACTCATAGAGAGGGCGCATCCACTCGGCATCACGGCTCGCCAGATAGTCGTTGACCGTCACCACATGCACGCCCTTGGCCGGCAACGCATTGAGATAGACCGACAGGGTCCCGACCAGGGTCTTGCCCTCACCGGTCTTCATCTCGGCGATACGCCCTTCGTGCAGCGTCATGCCGCCGACCATCTGCACATCGAAGTGACGCATCCCCATCACGCGCTTACTCGCCTCGCGCACCACGGCAAAAGCTTCGGGAAGTATTTTGTCAATGGACTCGCCTGACTCCAGGCGCTTGCGGAATTCGCTGGTCTTGGCCGTCAGCGCGGTATCATCGAGAGACTCGAACGTGGGCTCCAGCGCGCTAATGGCTTCTGTGGCCTTGCGCATACGCTTGACTTCGCGGTCGTTCTTCGAGCCGACCAGCTTACGTACGATAGTATTGAGCATATGAAATCCTGAAATCCAAAAGTGCCTAAAACGTCATATCGACTACCGCATCAACGCGGTGCCGACGTCGATATCAGGCGATTAGCCGCCCGACATCTCGAAACAAGACACTGCTTGGTGGACCTCGGCGCGAGAGGACATCTAACCCCACGCTCAACACATGATAGAAACGCTGTGGCAAGCGCCACAGCCGAGAAGATCGAGGGCGTCGTCGTGCGATGACCAGCAATCGCTTGCGCCTCGCTACCCGACGCGATTGGGCACGAATGGCTTCAGGCGCCATCAGGCAGATCTGCGTCAATCGCTCGGCGATACGCAGTGCGTCGGGGTGCACTAACCCCGCCGGCAATAAACACCCGACCAACAGACCGGCAAGCCACCATTGCGCACGATGGCGCGTGCGAACGCGACGCGGTGGCGTTGAGCTATGGGGCGTGGTGCTGGTCATGCTATCGACGAGCTCCGGCTCATGGTAGATTGCGCAGACATTCTGCTTTCCTTCGCGCGGGCAAGCCCATGAGTATAAAGGCTAAGCGTTTCCGAGCCCAGTCCATCCACCATCTCATCGACGGTTCCGGCGAGCTGGGATCGGTGGTACGCATGGCGACACTGCTGCAACGGGCCCAACAGCACCTACGTGCCGGGCTTCCCAGCGAAATCGCCGAACACGTCTATGTCGGTGGCTATCGGGAAGGCGCCCTGACCCTCATCACCGATGGCGCCGTATGGTTGACGTGGCTACGCTACGAACGCCAGCGACTCCTCAAACTGCTGCGTCAACTTCCCGAATTCGAAGCCGTACTGGCGCTCAATTTCAAGGTCCGCCCTGTACACCCTCTCAAAGCGCCCACTTACCAGGCACGCGCACTTTCTCCCGAGGCGGCGCATCACCTCAAAGCATGCGCAGACGACACCACGGACCCCAAGCTTAAAAAAGCGTTGGCACGCTTAGCGTCCCATGCCCCGAACAACACCTAGATAGCCGCGTCATGCCCATAAAAAACGCCGACCATCGGTCGGCGTCAATAAAAGCTTGGTCTTACGCTTACATCTTACAAACGGCGTGGCTATCAAGCCAATGCTGGCGCCGCATAAGAGATAGGCGCTGCTTGCGTTTCGTCTTCGAAAGTCACGATTTCCCAGGCATCCTGTTGCGCCATCAAGGCGCGACATAGCTTGTTATTCAAGCCATGACCGGATTTGACGCCACGGAATTCACCGATAAGGCTATGCCCGAGTTGATACAGATCGCCGATCGCGTCGAGCACCTTGTGCTTGACGAACTCATCTTCATAGCGCAACCCACCTTCGTTCACGATACGGTAATCATCGACGACGATGGCATTATCTAGACTTCCGCCAAGCGCCAGATTCTGGGCACGCAGGAACTCCAAATCACGCATGAACCCGAAAGTACGCGCACGGGAAACTTCCTTCACGAACGAAGTCGTCGAGAAATCGACGCTTGCCGTCTGCTTCTGATGCGCAAAGACCGGATGATCGAAGTCGATGGCAAACGCTACTTTAAAACCGTTATGCGGCAAGAAGCGCGCTTCCTTGTCATCCTCTTCCACCACGATCTCACGCTTGATGCGGATGAACTTCTTGGCTGCCCCTTGTTCAGCGATACCTGCCGACTGAATCAAGAAAACGAACGGACCGGCACTGCCATCCATGATGGGCACTTCCGGGGCACTGAGTTCGACGAAAATATTGTCGATCCCCAAGCCGGCAAACGCCGACATCAGATGCTCTACCGTCGCCACCTTGACGCCGTCACGCGAAAGCGCGGTACAAAGCGTCGTGTCGGTCACGTATTCGGCGTTGGCAGCAATCTGCACCACTGGATCGAGATCGGTACGCACGAAGACGACGCCAGTATTGACCGGCGCAGGGCGCAACGTCAGATAGACCTTTTCACCTGAGTGCAAACCCACACCAGTGGCACGGATGGTATTCTTTAATGTACGTTGTCTAATCATGGGCGTAAGCCAAGCTTGGAAATCGTTATGAAACGCTGTTCACTATAACACCGAACAAGCGTTTCAACAAAAAAATGTCGCCTGGCCACGCCTATGCGCCCAGCATGTCGTCCGATCAATCGGCCTGGCGACGCAGAAACGCCGGGATATCCAGGTAGTCGTCGAGCTCTTGCGACTTACGGCGCGACTCCTGCCGAGACTTCGCCGACTCATCCTGTTCCTTGGCGGCCTGCTGACGCATGACCGTTGGCTGCTGCAGCTTGCGATAATCGGGCGATTCGGCACTGCGCGCCGCCGCGACGGTCTCGCGTTGCGGTGTAGCGACTGTCGCTTTTTCCTTGAGCCCCTCGAGACCTGCCGCCACCACGGTGACGCGCAACTCGTCGGACAACTCCATATCGATGGACGTCCCCACCACGATCGTCGCGTCTTGGGAAGCGAATTCCTGCACGGTAGCCCCGACATCGTTGAACTCGCCGATGGAAAGGTCCGGCCCCGCCGTGATGTTGACCAGAATGCCGCGCGCGCCATGCAGATCGATATCTTCCAGCAAGGGACTACGGATAGCCTTTTCGGCGGCTTCACGAGCGCGATTTTCGCCAGTCGCTGCGCCGGTCCCCATCATCGCCATGCCCATCTCGGACATCACGGTGCGCACGTCGGCAAAGTCGACGTTGATGATCCCCGGGCTGGTAATCAGCTCGGCGATCCCCTGGACCGCGCCCAGCAGCACGTCGTTGGCGGCACTGAATGCCGACAGCAGGCTGGCATTCTTGCCGAGCACCGCGAGCAGCTTCTCGTTGGGAATGGTAATCAGCGAGTCGACATACTCGGACAGCGCCTCCATCCCCTCTTCGGCGGCCCGCATGCGCTTGGGCCCCTCGAAGGGGAACGGACGCGTCACCACCGCCACGGTCAGAATACCCAGTTCCTTGGCAACCTGCGCCACGATAGGCGCGCCACCGGTACCGGTACCACCGCCCATGCCAGCCGTGATGAACACCATGTCGGCGCCTTGCAGCAACTCGGCGATCCGCTCACGGTCTTCCGTCGCCGCTTGACGACCAACCTCGGGGCTGGCGCCAGCTCCCAGCCCCTTGGTGATTTCACTGCCAAGCTGAAGCACGGTCTTGGCAGCGACGCGCTTGAGTGCCTGAGCGTCGGTATTGGCGCAGATGAACTCAACGCCTTCGATGTTGCTTTCGACCATGTGGTTGACGGCATTACCACCGCCACCACCGACGCCAATCACCTTGATAACCGCGCTGCTAGAAGGTGCGTTATCTACCAGTTCGAACATAAGCCCCGTCTCCTGTGACCGCTACCAGTGCGGCCCTCTCAGAAATTTCCTTTAAACCAGCCTTTGATCCTTTCCAATCCCGAGCGTTCCTGCCTTTGTCCACGTCGGGTATGAGCCTCTTCTCTACGGGGCTGAGCCGACACGACGGCATTACGTTTGGCATCATTCATACCGTAGAGTAGCAAACCCACTCCCGTCGAATAAATCGGGTTACGAACGACATCGGCGAGGCCGCGAACGTTTTGGGGATAAGCAATTCGCACGGGCATGTGAAAGATTTCTTCAGCCAGCTCGACGACACCCTCCATGCGCGACGTACCACCGGTCAGTACCACGCCGGCCGCCACGAGATCTTCGTAGCCACTACGCCGTAATTCTTCGCGTACCAATGTAAACAATTCTTCATAGCGCGGTTCGACCACTTCGGCCAACGCCTGGCGAGAAAGATCGCGCGCCGGCCTGTCTCCCACGCTGGGAACCTTGATCATTTCGTCACTGCTCGCGAGCTGGGTCAGCGCGCAGGCATATTTGACCTTGATGTCTTCCGCGTACTGCGTCGGCGTGCGCAATGCCATGGCGATATCGTTGGTCACCTGATCACCCGCGATGGGAATCACTGCCGTATGGCGAATGGCCCCTTCGGTAAACACGGCGATATCGGTGGTACCGCCGCCGATATCCACCATGCACACGCCCAGCTCGCGTTCGTCTTCTGTCAATACCGCATAACTGGAGGCCAACTGCTCCAGAATGATGTCATCGACTTCCAGACCGCAGCGACGCACGCATTTTTCGATGTTCTGCACGGCATTCAGTGCCGCCGTGACCAAGTGAACCCGCGCCTCGAGACGCACACCGGACATCCCCATGGGCTCACGGATACCTTCTTGGTTGTCGATGGCGAATTCCTGGGGCAACACATGAAGAATACGCTGCCCTTCGGAAATAGCACGTGCACGGGCCGAATCGATGACACGATCAATATCCGAGGGTGTTACTTCCCGCTCCTTGATGGCCACGACACCGTCGGAATTCATCGAGCTGATATGACTACCTGCCACGCCAACATACACCGAGTGAATATCGCAACCCGCCATCAACTCAGCTTCCTCGACGGCGCGCTGAATCGACTGCACGGTCGACTCGATATTGATGACGACCCCTTTTTTCATGCCGCGCGAGGGGTGCGAGCCGATACCTGATATCTCGATGCTTCCGTCATCGGAAGGCTGACCAACGATAGCCACTACCTTGGACGTTCCGATATCCAGCCCGACCACCATATTGGAAGCATTGGATTGTCCTGCCATAGGTCGGGGTCACTCCTCGAACTGCACTGGGTTTGAAATTCATTGATCTATAAAAACGCGCTGGGCCAATTATAGGAACATGTGACTTCACATCACCACCCAACAAATGAAACCGGCCTCAGAATACGGTGATTTTTGCAAAAAGGGAAACCCCCGCCGCCCGGATTTCGTGGCCTGGCGCCGAAAAAGGCAACTGCGCCATTACTCTGTCGCATCTGTTTCGGTCTGTCCATGCCAGGCGACGGAAACGCCATTAGGGTAGCGTAAATCGATGTAGCGAATTTGCGACGCCTGCGTTCCAAGTTGTCGTTGCCAAGCTGCGGTAAAACGCGCCAGACGAGACTCGAGATCGGCGCGCCCCAGGATAACCCACACACTGTCATTGACCTGAAAACGCCAAGCGCCACGGTCTTCCAATCGCAATTGCGTCACACGCAAGTCCAAGGTCCCAAGACGGCGTAGCAATGAGTCCAGGTACGCCAATACTTCCGGCCCGCTGCCCTTGGGACCCGCCAAATCCGGCAAGGGTTCATCGAAGTCATCGACTGGCCCCGGTGAGAAAGGTTCGCCATGCGTATTGAGTAGCTTGTCGTCGTTCCAGCGGGCGACCGGTGTTTGCTCGAAAAGCTCGAAGCGTAGCGCATCCGGCCATTCTCGCGAGACTTTCACCTCCGACAGCCAGTCGATATCGCGGGCCGTGTCGCGCACCTGGTCGAGATCGATGGATAGCCAGGTCTCACCGCTGACCAAGGGCGCGAGATTGCGCTGCAAGTAAGCCGCCGAAACGTAGTGCAGATCACCGCCGATGGAGACCCGCTCGATGGGCCGGTCGAGCCACAGCCACAACGTACGCCCACCTGCGCCGAGCAAAACGGCTAACAAGATCAAGCCTAACAAGGCACCGCGCAAACCGGACTCCTTCATTCTGCGTCACTCACCGGTCGTGGTGTCGAGAATTCGCAACACCAGCGCGTCGAAGTCGAGACCCGCATGCGCTGCCGCCTGCGGCACCAGGCTATGATCGGTCATGCCCGGCACCGTGTTGACTTCGAGAAGCCAGAAGCGTCCCTGCGCATCGCGCATCACATCGACACGTCCCCAGCCGCTACCGCCGATCACCTCGAACGCGCGGCGGCACAGCTCGCCCAACGCCCGCTCATCGGCAGCCTCGAGACCGCAAGGCAGTAGATAACGCGTGGTATCGGAATGATACTTGGCCTGGTAATCGTAAAAGCCGCTGGGCACCTCAACGCGAATCGCCGGCAAGACCTCGTCGCCAAGTAGCGACACGGTATATTCCTCACCCTGCACGAAACGTTCGGCCATGATGGCGCTATCGAAGCGCGACGCTTCGGCATGCGCTGCGATTAACTCTTCCCGTGTGCCGACGATACTGATCCCGAGGGTCGAGCCTTCATGCACCGGCTTGACGATCAAAGGCAGCTCCAGGGTCTCGATGACGGCATCCCAGTCCACCGCCCCTTCCAGCATGACGCTTTCCGGTGTGGGCAGACCATGGGCACGCCAGAACTGTTTGGTGCGTTCCTTATCCATCCCCAACGCAGAAGCCAGCACACCGCTGCCGGTATAGGGGATATCCAGCAGCTCCAGAGCGCCCTGCAAAGAGCCATCCTCGCCGTCCCGGCCGTGCATGGCGATGAAGACACACTCCGGCGCAAGCGCTTCTAACCCACTCAGCCCACCGCCGGCGAAATCGAATCCGCGCACGTCCACACCGCTACGCTCGAGCGATGCCAGAATCGCGCGACCACTGAGCAACGACACTTCACGTTCAGCGGAACGACCACCGTATACCACCACGACGCGTCCCGGATGCAGGCGCTTTGGGTCCTGGTTCGTCACGCTGTCATTCATAATTCCATTCCATCCAGATGTAACCGACAACCGGCAAGGCGCAACGAGATCCCACCGATATCACCGGCGCCTTGGGTGATCAGAATATCGTCGGGGCGCAGCACGCGTGACAACAGCGCCGGCAGCTCCTGCTTGCTTTCGACGAACAGCGGATCGACCTGGCCACGTTGACGAATCGAGCCGGCCAATGTCCGACCCTCCGCACCCGGAATGGGGGCTTCCCCGGCGCTGTAGACATCCAGCAGCAACAGCGTATCCACGCCCGAAAGCACACGCACGAAATCCTCGTACAGATCACGCGTGCGCGAATAGCGATGCGGCTGGTACAGCATGACCAGACGACGCTCGGGCCAGCCCGCACGCACCGCGTCGATGACCATTTCCACCTCACGCGGATGGTGGCCGTAATCGTCGACCAACATGACCTCGCCATCGGCAGCCGGCGCCGGAAACTGTCCATGTACCTGGAAACGCCGCCCCACGCCGGCAAAGTGTGCCAGACCACGCTGGATGGCCGCGTCATCGACGCCCGCATCGCTGGCCACGGCGATCGCCGCCAACGCATTGAGAGCATTATGGCGCCCCGGCATCCCCAACTGGATCTCGAGCGGTGCCATGCCCGGCGGGCGCTCGGCGGTAAAATGCACCACGCCACCGCGCTGGACGAAATCGCATAATCGGTAATCGGCATCCTCGGCGAAACCGTAGGTGACGAACTGACGCTGGAGGCGCGGAATCAGACTACGCACGTTGTCATCGTCGAGGCACAGCACCGCCAACCCATAGAAGGGCAGATTGTGCAAGAACTCCAGGAAGGTATCCTTGAGCCGCGTGAAGTCGCCCCCGTAGGTCGCCATGTGATCGGCATCGATATTGGTGACGATCGAGACCATCGGTTGCAAGTGCAGGAACGAGGCATCCGATTCGTCGGCCTCGGCCACCAGGTAATCGCCCTCGCCCAGGCGTGCGTTGGCGCCGGCACTGGTCAGCTTGCCGCCGATCACGAAGGTCGGGTCGAGCCCTCCCTCACCGAGCAGGGTCGAGGTCAGGCTGGTGGTGGTCGTCTTGCCATGCGTTCCCGCCACGGCGATGCCATGGCGAAACCGCATCAATTCGGCAAGCATCTCCGCACGCCGGACGACGGGAATGCGATGCTCGCGCGCCCAGCGAATCTCCGGGTTCTCGGTGTCGACCGCCGTGGAGACGACCAGCACATCGGCGCCCTGGGCGTGCTCATCGACGTGCCCAATGCACACGCGAATGCCGCACTCGCGAAGATGTCGCGTGACAGGCGACTCACGCAGGTCGCTGCCGCTGACCGCATAGCCCTGATTGGTCAGCACTTCGGCGATCCCGCACATGCCGGCACCGCCGATGCCCACGAAATGAATATGATGAATGCGGCGCATACCCAACCCGGTGCGGCTCGGGCGAGTTGGACCGGGAACGTTATTGGCTGTCAAGATTTGCCTCCATGCACCCTGCCACCATGCGCTCGACCGCTTCCAGGCGCGCCTCGGAGCGTGCCGCGATCGCCATGGTGGCCAAGGTCTCGGGTTCGAGAAGTGCCGCCAATGTCTCGGCGAGGCTCGCCGCCGACAATTGTTCCTGCGGCATCAAACGCGCGGCGCCGGCATCGACCAATTGCCGCGCGTTGAGTGTCTGATGATCGTCGACGGCATGCGGAAACGGCACCAATACCGAGGGCTTGGCCGCTGCAGCGAGTTCGGCAACCGTCAAGGCGCCGGCACGACAGACAATCAGGTCCGCCCAGTCATAGGCCGCCGCCATATCGTCGATGAAGGCGCTGACCTCAGCGTTGACCTCCACCTCGGCGTATTCCGCTTGCGTCGCGGCTTCCTTGTCGCGCCCTGCTTGATGACGCACCGCAGGACGACTTGCCGCCGGCAATTGCGCCACAGCGCGGGGCACATGGGTATTCAGCGCCTGCGCCCCCAGCGAGCCGCCCAATACCAGCAACCGCAAGGGCCGCGCGCCAAGCGTCTCGACATCCCGCGGGGTCTCGCCCAACGTCGCGATGTCACCGCGCACGGGATTGCCCACCACCTCCGCCTGGCGTTCGCCGAACGCACCTGGAAACGCGGCATAGACGCGATCCGCCAGACGCGCTAGATAGCGATTGGTCATCCCGGCCACGGCGTTTTGTTCATGAATGATCAAACGCCGCCGCATCAACCAGGCGGCCAGCCCGCCGGGACCACTGGCGAAACCGCCCAGCCCGATCACCAGTTGCGGGTCGAATGTGGCGATCACCTGGCGTGCCTGCCAGACGGCCTTGGCCAGGCGCCATGGGGCCAACAGCCACCCGGCGATACCGTTTCCACGCAGGCCTGAGACTTGCACGCGATGCAGGGGGATATCCGCCGCCGGTACCAATTGGTTTTCGATGCCCCGAGGGCTGCCCAACCATTCCACCACGACACCGCGCTCGCGCAGCGCCTTGGCCAGCGATAGCGCAGGCACCACATGGCCGCCGGTCCCGCCGGCCATGATCAGAACACGGGACACTTGCTGGTCAGGCACTAGCGCTCTCCTCTTTCTTGCTTCTTGGCTTGGCGTGCCGCCTGGGTGGCACGTGTCTTGGCCCGCATTTCGGCATCGACGCGCAGCAACAAGGCGACCATGACACAGCTGACCGCTAGGCTGGAGCCTCCATAACTCAAGAGCGGCAACGTCAGCCCCTTGGTGGGCAGCATGCCGGTGCTGACGGCGATATTGATGAATGCCTGCGCCCCGAACACCAGCGAAATGCCATAACACAGGCAAGCGGAGAAGGCCCAGCCACGCAACTCGGCCTTGCGCCCGATACGGAGACCACGAAAGACGAGCAGAGCGAACATGCAAACGACGCCGACGGCCCCGATCAGCCCCAGCTCTTCCGCCAGCACCGCGAACACGAAATCGGTATGCGCCTCGGGTAGATAAAACAACTTCTGGACACTGTTCCCGAGCCCCAGGCCCAGCCAATGCCCGCGCCCGAAAGCGATCAATGCTTGCGTCAACTGATAGCCACTGGAGTACTGATCGGCCCAGGGGTTGGCGAAGCTGGTAATGCGCTCCAGACGATAGGGCTCGGCCACGGCCAGCAAGCCACCGGCGGCTACTACCACGATCATGACGAGCCCAAAACGTCCCAACGGCGCACCCGACATCAACAGCATGCCCATCATGCAACTGCCGATCACCACGACGGCACCGTAGTCCGGCTCGAAGATCAACAGCGCCACGTAAACGCCCAGCACCACGAACGGCCGCAAGAAAGCGCCCCAATCACGACGCACCTCGGGCAGGTAGCGTTGCAAGTAGTCGGCGAAGTAAACGATCAGGCAAAACTTGGCAACTTCCGAGGCCTGGATATTGGCAAAGCCCAAGGGGATCCACCGCTTGCTGCCATTGACTTCGTGACCGATGAGCAGCACCGCGATAAGCAGCACGATACCCAGCAACAGCAACCCCGGCCCCCAGGAACGCCAGCGCTCGAGCGGTATACACAACGCCACAAGCCCGAGCAAGACCGAAAAAAGCACGAAAATGCCATGCCGAATACTGAAGTAATAAGGGTTCCCGGTAAGACTGGTCGCGATCTCAGACGACGCCGAGGTCACCATTATCCAACCCACCAACAACAACGAGAATGTCGCCAGCAGCAACCACCCATCGGTAGCCTGTCCTCGGGTGGAAAGCCGCTTTTCCCAACGCGCTAGCATGTCGTCGCTCCGCCCTGCGTCAGCCACTGTCGGAAGGCGTCACCGCGCGCCATGTAATGAGGAAACTGATCGAGGCTTGCGCACGCGGGCGACAGCAGAACAGCATCGCCGGCACACGCAATGGCCTGTGCCCGTCGCATGGCGGCGTCGAGGTCGGCAACACGGGTGACCGGGACATGCCCGGACATGACATGCTCGAGACGCTGAGCATCACGCCCGAACACGACCACCTCGCGCGCATAGCGCCTCAGCGGCTCGACCAGTGGTGTGAAATCGGCGCCCTTGCCGTCACCCCCCGCCAGCAAGATCAGGCGCCCCTCGAGTACCGGCCCGACCCCGTCAATCGCCGCCAATGTCGCGCCCACATTGGTGCCTTTGGAGTCGTTGATCCAGCGCACCCCGTCGCGCTCGACTACCAACTCGCCTCGGTGCGGCAAGCCAGGAAAATACTCGAGTACGCGGCACATCGCCGCCAGCGGCAGTTCCAATTGCGCGCCCATCGCCAGGGCCGCCAGCGCATTGGCATGATTGTGCCGCCCCGGCATACGCACATCCCGCGTCGGCATCAGTGGCGTGTCACCGTGCATGAGCCAGGATTCCCCTGCATGTTCGGCGATGCCCCAATCGTCGCCAGCAGGGGAGCCGGTAGTGAATCGTGCCACTTCGTGGACCTCGGCATCAGGCCATGTGGCGGCATCGTCGGCATTGACGACGGCATGCCGCGCGCCGCGAAAGACACGCTGCTTTGCCGCCCGGTAGCCATGCATGTCGCCATGGCGATCCAGGTGGTCTTCACAAAGATTGAGAAACGCCGCCGTCTCGGCACCCATCCGGGCGGTGGTTTCCAACTGGAAACTGGAGAGTTCGAGCACGAACAGCTCGGCGTCCGGCACCTGGGCGAGCAGGTCGAGCGCCGGTGTGCCGAGATTCCCCCCGACCGCGACGCGTCGCCCCGCTTCTCTCGCCATTTCGCCGAGCAACGTGGTTACCGTCGACTTGGCATTGGATCCGGTGATGGCGGCGATCGGTGCGCGACACGCACGCACGAAAAGCGCGATTTCGCCGACTATGGGTGGGCCTTCGCCCTCGGCATTCGCGTACTCGGCAAGCCCTGGCGTGCGTAAATCAATCCCTGGGCTAACCACGATTTCACGCGCCTGGCGCATATCCAGCGCTTGCAGCGGACCGCACGCCACCTCGACGTGCGGATAAACAGCGCGAAAAGTCTCCAGGCCGGCGGGCGTCTCGCGCGTATCGGCGATCATGAACGGCACCCCCTGACGGGTCAGATGCCGCGCGATCGCCTGGCCGGAGACGCCTAACCCGATGATCAACGTATAGTCGGCGGGCACCTTGGTCATGTCAGCGAATCTTCAACGTAGCCAGTCCCAGCAATACCAGCACGACCGTAATGATCCAGAAACGCACGATCACCCGCGGCTCCGGCCAGCCCTTGAGCTCGAAATGGTGGTGCAGCGGGGCCATGCGGAAGATGCGTCGCCCCGTCAGTTTGTAGGAGCCCACCTGCAGGATCACCGAGACCGTTTCCATCACGAACACGCCGCCCATGATGAACAGCACGATTTCCTGACGCACGATGACGGCGACCACGCCCAGCGCCGCGCCCAATGCCAGCGCCCCGACATCGCCCATGAACACCTGGGCCGGATAGGTGTTGAACCACAGGAACCCCAGTCCGGCCCCCGCGATGGTGCCGCAGAAGACGGCCAATTCGCCGGCCCCCGGAATCAAAGGAATATGCAGATATTGTGCGAAGACGGTATTCCCGCTCGCATAGGCGAAGATCGCCAACCCCATGGCAACGAGCACCGTGGGCATAATCGCCAGGCCGTCGAGGCCATCAGTGAGATTGACCGCGTTGGAGCTGCCGACGATGACGAAATAGGTCAGCACGATATAGAACAGCCCCAGCGGCACTACGACGTCCTTGAATAAGGGCACGATCAGGCTGACTTCGACGGGGCTGGCAGCCGTCAGGTACAACACCGCCGCCGCGCCGAGGCCAATGGCCGATTGCCAGAAATACTTCCAGCGTGCCGGTAGACCGCGCGGGTTTTTCTCCACGACCTTGCGGTAATCGTCGACCCAGCCGATGGCACCAAAGCCTAGCGTCACGGCCAACACCAGCCACACGTAGTGGTTGGTCAGATCTCCCCATAGCAAGGTACTGATGGCGATGGCGATGAGAATCATCGCGCCGCCCATGGTCGGCGTGCCGGCCTTGGAAAGATGCGATTGCGGTCCATCGTCGCGCACCGCTTGACCGATCTGACGCTCGACCAGGCGTTTGATGACCTGAGGCCCCAACCATAGGCACAGCATGAGCGCGGTCAGCGTTCCCAGGATTACGCGCAGGGTCAGGTAGTTGAAAACGTTGAAGGCGCTTTGAAAATTCGCCAATAAGTCAGCCAGGAAAAGCAGCATGAGTCGCGTTCACCTTGGTGCATCCGTGCGCAGTTCGGCAATCAAGCGTTCCATGCCGGCACTGCGCGACCCTTTGACCAGCACACTGGCCCCAGAGGGGAGATGGTCGTGGGCATAACGCACGAGCGTCGCCCAATCATCGAAATGACACGCCGAATCGCCGAATGCCGCCACCGCAGGGCGAGCATCGGCACCGAACGTGCCGAGAAAGTCGATCTTCAGTTCCCGCGCGGCACGGCCTAGCTCAGCGTGCAAGCGCTCGCTATCGCAGCCCAGCTCTCCCATGGCGCCCAAGAAGCACCAGCGAGGCGCGGGCATATCGGCCAGCACCGCCAAGGCGGCGCGAACCGCACCGGGGTTGGCATTGTAGGTATCGTCTAGCAGCCGCGAGCCGCGCAGCCCCGGCACGCTCGCCATGCGCCCCGCCATTGCCTCACAGGCTTCGAGCCCGGCAACGATATCCTCGCCCGAAACACCCAGTGCCCATGCCGCCGCCGCACTGGCCAGCGCATTGAGCACATTGTGGCGCCCCAGCAGGGCCAGTTGAACCCGGCCCAATGGCTCGCCATCCACGGATAGCGTGAAAGCATAACGCCCGGCGTCGTCACAGACCAGCGCCTGGGCACGCACTCTCGCCGTGGCGTCGAGCCCGAAATCGAGCACCTCAGCTTCGCCGGCCAGTTCCCGCCACAGAGGATAAAACCGATCGTCGCGATTAAGCACCGCCGTACCTGAGGCCGGCAGGCCCTGAAGAATTTCCGCCTTGGCCTGCGCGATCTGCCCGAGACCACCGAACTCGCCGATATGCGCGCCCGTGACATTGGTAATCACCGCCACATCGGGACGTGCCAGCGCCGTCGTCCAGGCGATTTCCCCCAGGTGATTGGCGCCCAACTCGATGACCGCACGGCGATATGCCGGCGACAAGCCCAGCAATGTCTGCGGCACGCCGATATCGTTGTTGAGATTACCTTGCGTGGCGAGGGTGGGCTGCGAGCAGGACAAGATCGAGGCAAGCATTTCCTTGACCGTAGTCTTGCCGCTGTTGCCAGTAACCGCCACCAATTCACCCGACCAGGCGCGCCGACGAACGCGTCCTAGCATACCCAGCGCCAGGCGCGTGTCGGCGACTTCGACCTGGACCAAGGCACTCGCCACGGGGCGCGAGACGATCGCCCCGGCCGCTCCCTTGGCGCGCGCCTCTTCCAGGAAATCATGGCCATCGAAGCGCTCGCCGACCAAGGCCAGGAAGACGTCACCCTGGGCTATACAGCGTGTATCGCTCACCACCTGCACCGCCTCGGCATCCTCCGCAGGAGGCGACACCCCCAGCCAGGCGGCGATATCGTGTAGCGTCGTCGCGCTCATGCCTCATGCTCCCGGCGTCGGTCGAGTGCCGCCTGCACCACCTCGACATCGCTGAACGGATAACGCCGGCCGTCGATATCTTGATAGGTTTCATGTCCTTTGCCAGCGATCAGCACGATGTCGTCCGCACCGGCTTCCTGCAAGGTATGCTCGATCGCCTCGCCACGTCCCGCCACGCATTGCGTGCAAGCCTTGCCTGTACTCGAGAGCCCAGCCACGATCTCGTCGCGAATCGCCGCTGCCGGCTCGCCACGCGGGTTGTCGTCGGTGACCACCAAGCGGTCGGCCAGCGCCTCGGCGGCTTGCGCCATCAGCGGACGCTTGCCGCGATCACGATCACCGCCGCACCCAAAAACGCACCATAGCTTGGCCCCTTCTTCGGCGGGCACATGCGCGCGTAACGCATCGAGTGCGTTACGCAGTGCCTCCGGCGTATGTGCGTAGTCGACCACCACCGTCGGTGCGCCGTCCGCGACCAGTCGCTGCATGCGCCCCGGCACCGGCGCAAGCTTCGCCGCGGCGTCGAACAACGCGGTCAAGTCGCTTCCCAGGCCATAGAGTGTCGCCATCGCCAAGAGCACGTTGTCGAGATTGAAACGCCCCAGCAGCGACAGCTCCAGCTCACGCTCGCCCTCCGGCGTCGCGATCAAGGCACGCTGCCCGAGCGCATGCGGAAACCAGTCGATGACACGCAAGGTGGTCGCTTCATCACATCCCGTGGCGAGCACACGCACGCCCTTGGGCAGGCCAGCGAGCATCAACGGTGCCAAGCGATCATCGCCATTGACCACCGCCAACGATAGCTCGCGATGCTTGAAAAGACGCGCCTTGGCCGCTGCGTAGGCGGCCATGCTGCCGTGATAATCAAGATGATCGCGGCTGATATTGGTGAACACCGCCGCCTGGAACCGGCACCCGGTCACGCGCCCTTGTGCGAGCGCATGCGATGAGACCTCCATGGCGACACGCTCGATACCCTGCGCGCCCAGGCTCCCCAATGATGCCTGAAGCGCCAGCGGCCCCGGTGTCGTCAGTGCAGCGGACTCTAATTGCCCGGGGCGCCCGACTCCCAGGGTACCGATCACCGCCGTCGCCGTCCCCAGCGATTCCGACAGCGCAGCCATGTAATGGGTGACCGAACTCTTGCCATTGGTACCGGTCACACCAATCAACTCCAGCGTCTCGGGAACGGCGAACAAATAACGCCCGAACTCGCCGAGGTGCGCACGCAATTCCGGCACGCCGAGCACGCGCGCGTCCTGCAGAGGAACGCCTTCCGGCACCGCATCCTTATCGTAGAGCACCGCGTCCGCGCCAGAGGCGAGCGCCTGCCCGATGAAGGCACGTCCATCGGCATCCACTCCCGGCACAGCCACGAACACGACGCCAGGCCCCGCTTCGCGACTATCGAGCGTCATCTCGCAGGTAGATAGCGCAGGACACCAGCCCTCTAGCAGCGCGGGCGTGGCATGCGATGGCCAGAGCAACGCCAGGACGTCTACCAAACGTTGCGTATCGATTTCCATCACTCGGACGTCTCCTGTTTATCGGGGGGCACATCGAGAAGGCGCAGCGCCTTGCCGACCACACGACCAAAGACCGGTGCCGCCACCAGACCGCCGTAATAATCATCTCCCTTGGGATTGTCGATCATCACCACCGTCACGATGCGGGGGTCGGAGACCGGCGCGATACCCGCAAATAGACTGCGATAGGCTTTCTGCTGATACCCTCCGGCGGTCACTTTGCGAACCGTACCGGTCTTGCCTGCGATGCGATATCCCTCCACCATCGCGTGCGAGCCACCGGCATCGGGCTGGACGATCTTCTCCAACATGCCCAGTAACTCATGCGCGATCGTGGGTGACATGACCTGGTCACCGATCGGCGCCGAGGGGCGCTTCAACAGCGAGGGATGCAAACGCCGGCCATCATTGGCGATCGCCGTGTACGCACTGGCGAGTTGCAGCGGCGTCAGCGCAATACCATAGCCATAAGCCATGGACGCCTGGGCACTGCGCGATAAGCCGGTTAAAGACGGCAGACTACCACTGCCTTCGCCCGGAAAGCCGGTCCCCGGGGGCTGCCCTAGCCCCAACTTCTGGTACTGTTCCCAGATAGTGCCCTTGTCCAGTTGCAAGGCGATATGCGACATCCCGATATTGGACGAATGCAGCAGAATCCCCCCAGGGGTCAGCTTGCCGTAATTGCGAAAGTCGCTGATCGTGTACCCATCGATGACCATCCACCCCGGCGAGGTATCGATGATCGTATCGGGGTCGATTTTGTCCGTCGCCAACGCCGCCGACATTGCCAACGGTTTCATGACCGACCCCGGCTCGATGGCGTCGGTCACCGCCTGATTGCGCAAGCCATTGATGTCGATCGAAGTGCGATTATTGGGGTTATAAGACGGAAGGTTGGCCATCGCCAGGACTTCGCCACTGCGCGCATCCATCATGACCAGGGAGCCACCGTCGGCATCATGATCGTCGACGGATTTCTGCAATTCGCGGTATGCCATGTACTGCAAGCGCAGGTCGATCGATAGCGTCAGATCGCCCCCTGGCTTGGCATCCTTGAGCAAGTGTAGATCGCGCACCAGACGGCCCTTGCGATCCTTGAGCACACGACGCTTGCCAGGCTGGCCACTGAGATAGTCGTCGTAGGCCAGCTCCAAGCCTTCCTGGCCATGGTCGTCGACATTGGTGACACCCACTAGCTGCGCGGCAACATCCCCCGAGGGGTAATAACGCTTGTACTCGTCTTTAGCGTAAACACCCGGTATATCGAGATCGCGGGCGGGTTTTGCCGCTTCTGGTGTCAGACGCCGCCGCAGATACATGAACTCATGTTCGGAATAACGCTCGACACGCGCTTCGAGTGCATCGGGATCCATTTTCAAGGCGCGCGCAAGTGTCGCCAGTTGGATCGGGTCGGAAGGTAGCTCCTGAGGGTTGGCCCATAGCGTGACCACCGGCGTGGAGATCGCCAGCGGATCGCCATTGCGGTCGGATACCATCCCTCGGTGCGCATTGATCGGCTCGACACGCAGCGTTCGCGAATCGCCCTGGTTTTGCAGGAAGTCACGATCGATGACGTTGAGATAGGTGATGCGACCGACCAGAGCGCCCAGCCCGATGATGATGATGGCCAGCAAGAAAAGGTAGCGCCCACGGCCCATCGGCCCGTTATTCGGCGCACGACGCCCCGTGGTGGATCGACGCTCGCGGCTCATGGACGAATCACCTCGACGTCATCGACATCAGGGACGCGCATTTCCAGGCGTTCGACGGCCATGTCTTCCACCCGTGCCGGCGCCGACCAAGTACTCTCCTCGAGAAGCAGCCGCCCCCAAACGGTCTGCAAGCTATCACGCTCGCTTTCCAGCTCTTGAAAACGCGCATATTGCACACGCGTCAGGTGGGTGCTGGCAATGGATGCCAGCGAACTGATCAGCATCACGCCAATCAGCACTAGCAGGATGATATGACGCCAACGCAAGCGGCTGGCAAACGGCCAGCCTGACTTGAGTGCGGTGTTTCGTCCTTGAGCCGCCATCACGAACCTCAGTCGAGTTTTCGGGCCACACGCATCACGGCACTGCGCGCACGCGGGTTCTCCTCCACCTCGCGCTCCCCGGGACGACTCGCCTTGCCGACCATGGCCAGACGTCGATTCAACTGCGTATCGCGAATCGGGAAATCGCGTGGCAGATGCGTATCGCCACGCGCTTGGTCGCGAATGAAGCGTTTGACCAGCCTATCCTCCAGGGAATGAAAACTGATCACCACCAAACGCCCACCCGGCGCCAGCGCCTCGAGTGCGGCGGCAAGCGCAGCCTCGAGCTGCTCGAGCTCACCGTTGATATGAATGCGAATCGCCTGAAACACCCGCGTCGCGGGGTGCTTGCCTTTCTCCCAGGCCGGGTGCGCGGCCTTGACGAGTTCCGCCAGGTCTCCGGTATGTGTGATCGGCTGCTCGGCGCGGCGCGCGATGATCGCCTTGGCAATGCGACGCGCAAAGCGCTCCTCGCCATAACGCTTGAAGACATCGCTCATTTCGCGCTCGGCGACACGGGCCAGCCAATCGGCGGCACTTTCTCCCTGGGTGGGATCCATGCGCATATCGAGCGGACCATCACGCAAGAAGCTGAAACCACGCGAAGGGTCGTCAAGCTGCGGCGATGAAACGCCGACATCGAGTAACACGCCCCCTAAGCGGCCGTGCAATGCATGGTCGCGGGCGATGCTATCCAGCTCGGCGAAGCGGCCGTATTGAAGGGAAAAGCGCGGATCGTCCAGTGCGGCGCCTTCGGCAAGCGCCGCCGGATCGCGGTCGATGGCCAACAAGCGTCCTTGTGGCGATAACCGCTCGAGGATCGCGCGGGAATGCCCACCGCGACCGAAGGTGCCATCCAGATAGCAGCCGTCGGGGTCGGTGATCAGTGCGTCTACCGCACCGTCGAGCAACACACTCGCGTGTCGGTAATCAGCCGCCCGATCATCGACCGCACTCGGCGTATCGGAAAGCGGGTCCTTCTCGGGATTGTCACGATGCTGCATGAATCACTCGGGCGTTAGGGCCTGCCGCCGCTGTTTTGGACCGCCCGAAGGCAGACATCGCGGCATGACGCGCACAGACCCGGAGATCTGAAATTCGAATGGGAGCCAGCCTATAAGCCGGGTTCTGTCGAGGACAGCCATTCCTCTAGGGGTCGCGTCACCACGACCCTCAAGCAACCTACCCGAACCCAGCGCGGGCCACGCCTTTGGGTTCCTATTTGGTCTTGCTCCGGGTGGGGTTTACCTTGCCACGCACTGTTACCAGGCGCGCGGTGCGCTCTTACCGCACCCTTTCACCCTTACCGGCGGGCCAAAGCCCGCTTAGGCGGTCTACTCTCTGCTGCACTTTCCGTCGACTCACGCCGCCCAGGAGTTACCTGGCACCCTGCCCTATGGAGCCCGGACTTTCCTCCCCCACGCAATACGCGGCGGCGACTGTCCGGCCGGCTCCCAAGCGCGCAAGAATAACAGCCCCTCGCAGGCCCCTCAAGCGCCCAAGCCCCGCCAGGGCACATTGTTACGCATCGCCGTCCTTGAGGGCCTGTGCGCATTGGTACCAATATTTCTTGCGCCCTCCCAGACGGCTGGCCACGACCGTCGCTGCGGCCTTGACGCCGACGCCTTCGGCAAGCATCGCTGCAAGCCATGCCTCGCCTTCGGCCGAGGCTTGCGTTTCGTCGTCCCGAGGCTCGGCGCCTGCCACCATGATCACGAATTCGCCACGCGCCTGGTTGGGGTCTTCGCGCATGCGCGTCAGCAATGTTTCGGCATCAGCGTCGAGAAAGGTTTCGAACGTCTTGGTCAATTCCCGCGCCAGAACCACGCGCCGCGAGCCGAATAGCGTCGCGATATCCTGAAGAGTCGCCTGAATGCGATGCGGCGATTCGTAATAGACGAGAGTTTCTTCACGCTCCAGCGCGGCTGTCAGACGCTGGCGTCGCGCGCCTCCCTTAGCGGGTAAAAACCCTTCAAAGAGAAAGCGATCCGTCGCCAAACCGGCCGCCGACAGCGCCGCGATCAGTGCACAGGCGCCGGGTATGGGAATGACTCGATGACCACTGGCACGCAGCTCCCGCACCACCACGAAGCCAGGATCTGAGATCAATGGCGTCCCTGCATCGCTGATCAACGCCACATCCTGACCGGAGGCCAGCGCATCGCGCAACGCCGTCACCCGCGACGCTTCATTGTGCTCATGCAGCGACACCAGCGGCTTATCAATGCCCAGATGGCGCAACAAGCGTGCGCTGTGCCGCGTATCCTCCGCAGCTACCCAGGACACCTCACCGAGTAGACGAGCCGCACGAGGACTCAGATCCTCGAGATTCCCAATCGGCGTGGCGACCACGTACAATGACCCTTCACATCCTTCGCTCATTCGTTAACATCCCGGTTGCGACGCTCTATTGGATAACTTGCGTCGTGTCATGTCGCCAGCGCCACGCGCCAGTGGATCATGCGGTCGGCGCCAGGCTCAGCATGCGTCAGACATCATCCGGAACAGGGAATCGTCCGAGTCACACCGCCATAAAGGAATGACACCATGCCCAAATCGTTGCGCAGCCTGTTCGGGCTCGCCTTGATCGCTCTACTCCTCGCCGGGTGCGCCAGCGGCCCGGGGCCCAGCGATACACGCCCCACCTCGCAGGGTCTCAGCGCCGGCGAACTGCTCGACAAGGCCCAGGAGCAATCTGCCTCGCAGGCAGCAAAAAGCAGGCTTCAGGCGGCCAATATCTTATCACGGCAAGGCAATGACGAGCAGGCGCTGGACATCGCTCGAGACCTTGATGCATCGCAGTTAACCCGCGAGGACCACATCGATCGGGCCCTTCTGATCTCCGAGCTCAGCCTGCGCAAGGAAGATGGCCGGAGCGCCCTGGCTGCCACACAGATACTCGACGACATCGGCGACATGCCGCGCGACGCGCAGCAAACATTACGCCATCGTCGCGGCCTCGCCCTGACACTGATGGGCGAATCGCGTACGGCGGCGGAGTCTCTGATCGATCTGCAACGCGACGAGGCACCTTTCGAACTCAACGACGACATCTGGAAACCACTGTCACGACTGAGCGAGAGCGCGCTCGACCGCATGGAGGACCAGGACGACACCCTCACCCAAGGCTGGGTCGAGCTCGCACGACTCTACCGTCAAAGCGGCGGCGACATGTCTCGCCTCACCGAGGCGCTGAACGATTGGCGCTCGAATTATTCCAACCATCCCGCTGCCCGCCGCCTGCCGAGCGACCTATCCGCACTGAAGGACCTGCGCGGCAATGACGTCAAGCACATTGCCATCTTCCTCCCTGAGTCCGGCCCGCTGGCCAACGTGGCCAAAGCGATCAAGAAGGGCATCGAGGCGCGTCACATGGATGCCCTCAATCAGGGCGAACAGACTCCACAACTGACGTACTACGATAGCAGCACGGGAGATATCGAAGCCCTGTATGCACAAGCCACCATGGACGGTGCACAAGTGGTGCTCGGACCGCTCGACAAGGATCAGGTATCGCAACTCGAGCAGCGTGATGACGTCGCCCTGCCGACACTAGCTCTCAACTACGGCGAGCACGATCGCAACCAAGCGGACGAGCTTTTCCAGTATGGGCTATCGGCCGAAGACGAGGCACGCCAGGCCGCCAAGCGCGCGCGCCTGGATGGCCATCACGAAGCCGCCGCACTGATTCCCGACAACGCATGGGGCGAACGCATCTTCAAAGCCTTCCGCACGGATTGGGAAGACCGCGAAGGCGAGCTCGATGCCGTCGTGCACTATGATCCCAAGGGCTCCGTCAGCGAGGCGGCCAAGCGCCTGCTGAATGCCAGCGGCAAGCGCAGTGGTAACGAGGATATCGACATGCTCTTCCTGGTGGCCTTGCCTAGCTATGCGCGCCAAGTGCCGCCCACGCTGGACTATTACTATGCGGGCGACCTCCCCGTCTACGCGACGTCTCAGGTCTACAGCGGCCAACCCCAACCGCGCGCCGACCATGACCTCAACGACGTAATGTTCATGGATATTCCCTGGTTGATACCGGATGCGGCGGCCGGCGGCGAAGAAGCATTGCCGTTCTACTCCACCTACCGCGAGCTCGGCGCCCAGGATGATCCAAGCCTGCTCAAGCTCAACGCCATGGGCGTCGATGCCTACGAACTAGCACGTCGTCTCCCGCTAATGCAGGCACTGCACTCGTTGGAAGTCTTCGGCGCAACCGGCACGCTTCAAGCACGCGAGGACGGACGGATCCAACGCACATTACCTTGGGCCCAATTCCAGTCCGGCGTGCCCGCACCGCTACTGACCGGCGAGTCCGACCTGGATATCGGCAATGTCACGCTCGACCCATGACCCACGGCGGCGCGGCCTCGAAATGGAGCGTCGCGCCGCCGACTGGCTGAGCACGCATGGCTTACAGTTGGTGGATACCAATCAGCACGCCAAGCGCGGCGAGATCGATATCGTCATGCGCGATGGCGAGACTTTGGTATTCATCGAGGTAAGGCATCGCACCCATGTCAGCCATGGGCATCCATTCGAGACCGTGACCGCTGCCAAGCAGCGCCGCCTGGTCAGCGCGGCACGTTTTTATCTCCATCGCAACGGGCTATCATGTGCATGTCGTTTCGACGTCGTAGGCGTCACCGGCACGCCACCCAACGTGTCGTTCGAGTGGATTCGTTCGGCATTCGACGCCTTTTGACCCAAGCAAGGCCTCTACCCATGGATTTTCAATCACGTATACTCGGCCACTTCAACGCCAGCATCGATGCCAAGACCTATGCCAGCGAGGTCCTGCCGGCCTTCATCGAAGTCGCTAGCCAGATGATGGTTCAGTGCCTCGTCAACGAAGGCAAAATTCTTGCCTGCGGTAACGGCGGTAGCGCTGGCGATAGCCAGCACTTCTCTTCCGAACTGCTCAATCGATTCGAGCGCGAACGCCCTAGCCTGCCCGCTTTGGCGCTGACCACCGACACCTCGACACTCACCTCGATCGCCAATGACTACAGCTATAACGAGATCTTCTCCAAACAGATACGCGCGCTAGGCCAGCCCGGCGACGTATTGCTGGCAATCTCCACGAGCGGCAACTCGGCCAACGTGGTACAAGCCATTCAAGCCGCACATGACCGCGACATGCATATCGTGGCATTGACGGGGCGCGATGGCGGCGACATGGCATCACTCCTCGGTCAGGACGACTGCGAAATCCGTGTTCCCTCCACATCTACAGCCCGCATACAGGAAGTGCACTTGCTTGCAATACACTGTCTGTGCGATCTCATCGATCAACAGCTGTTTGGCAGCACCGAATAAGGAATTCATCATGACACGACAGGTTATCCTCCCGCTTCTCCTTGGCGTCGCGCTAGCGCTGGCGGGCTGCGCTTCTCCCGCCACCGACAATCAGAACGGTGAAAACTACGGCAAGCGCACCCCCGGCATGAAGGTGGAAGACGACAGCATCCAGGACAAGATTTCCGACAATCTTGCCAGCACCGACGCACGCTTTCGCGACGCGCATATCAACATCGACAGTTACAACGGCATGGTGCTGCTGAGCGGTCAGGTAGCGAGCGACGAGCTCAAGAAAAAAGCCGGCAACGTAGCCGAGCAGGCTCGACAGGTGCGTCGCGTTCACAACGAGCTGGAAGTCGCCGCCAACTCCCCTATCGGCCAGCGCATGACGGATACCTGGATCACCGGACGGATCAAGGCGAGCCTCGCGACCGACGAGCGCATCGACGGCAGCCGCATTCGGGTAATCACCGAAAACAGCACGGTTTATCTGATGGGCATGGTGACCCACCAGGAAGCAGACGTCGTGACCAATATCGCTTCACAGGTGGGTGGCATTCAACGGATCGTCAAAGTCTTCGAATATCTCGATTGAGCGCCTGGCAGGGTCGAAGACCCTGCTTCTTCACTTCACGACACGCAGTGATGGGCGCCCCTTGGTACGCGGGGCGTCGTCACCTTCGCTCTCAGATTCACTGGCTTCTTCAGCGTCAGGCGACTCGACGCTTTCCAGCGCAGGACGCTCGCCATCATCTTGCGCCTGGGTGTCGTCACTCTCGCTTGCCTCAGCTTCCGGCATGACCGGCTCATGGCCAAAGACCATGCCGACCCCATTCTCACGCGCATAAAGTGCGATCAATGCGTCCATGGGCACGATGACCTGCATCGGCTGGCCGGAAAAACGCGCCCCGAAGGTCACGGCGGCATTCTCGATATACAAATCACGCACGGCGGAAGGCGCAATATTGAGGACGATTTGTCCGTTTTGCACAGACTGACGGGGTACGTTCACACCTTCACGCTCGGCATCGACAACGATATACGGCGTATGTTCGTTGTCCAGCAACCACTCATAGAGTGCACGGGCCAAGTAAGGGCGACTGGAAAGCATAGACGACTTCCTCTTTCGGTTCGCGGCAACGGTTCATCAGCGCTACACGCGCATGCATGGCAACGCTAAGTGCGCATTTCCTTCTCTGTCTCCAGCAGGGAAGCCTTGAAGGCATCACGACTGAAGAGGCGCTCCATGTAGTTCATCAGCGGCTTGACCTGCTTTTCCGGAAGCTCGACACCTAGTGACGGCAGCCGCCAGAGAATCGGTGCAATGCAGCAATCCACCAGCGAAAACTCATCGGTCATGAAAAACGGCATGTCCTCAAAGATCGGCGAAATCCCCGTGATGCTTTCACGCAGCTCTTTGCGCGCCTTCTCGGCTTCTTTCTTACTGCCGTGCTGAATCGTTTCGACCAACGGGCACCACTCGCGTTCGATGCGATGCATCCACAAACGGCTCTGCGCACGCGCCACAGGATAGACCGGCAGTAGCGGCGGATGCGGAAAACGTTCGTCCAAGTACTCCATCATGACCTTGGACTCGTAAAGCACCAGATCACGATCCAATAAGGTCGGCACGCTGTTGTACGGGTTGAGATCGGCAAGCTCTTCAGGGCGATTGTCATCGTTGACCTCGATGACATCGACGGCCACTCCCTTTTCCGCCAACACGATACGCACGCGATGGCTATAATGATCATCGCTGCCAGAATAAAAGGTCATCGACGACCGCTTGGCCACTACACCCATGAAACATTCCTCGCTTCAGTTCGAACCCAGATGATAACACGTTAATAGGGGGCACGAATGCCACCCGCCGCCACTCATTGAGCGTGCCAGGAGGGTAGATAAGGTCATGCCCCCATACAAGCGCCCCCTGTCGAGTGCGTCACGCAAAAAGGCCCGGACGACAGGTCCGGGCCTTTGCGTAGCACGCACCGAGGGGTGCGAAGCGTCGCGTCTTAACGCTTGGAGAACTGCGGACGCCGACGCGCCTTGCGCAGACCGATCTTCTTACGCTCAACCTGGCGGGCGTCACGCGTCACGTAGCCCGCATCACGCAGCGGACGACGGAAGTCTTCGTTATAGGCGAGCAAGGCACGTGTAATACCGTGACGAATCGCACCCGCCTGCGCAGAGCCGCCGCCACCGCTCACGGTGACATAGACATCGAACTGGCCAGTGGTTTCAGTCAACTCGAACGGCTGACGAACGACCATCTCACCGGTGACACGACCGAAATAGTCGTGCAACTCACGGTTGTTGACGGCGATCTTGCCGGTGCCCGGCTTCAGAAACACCCGAGCCGTGGAAGTCTTGCGGCGCCCGGTACCGTAATACTGCTGTGTCATGGCGAAGAATCCCTTAGAGGTTCAGTTCAAGCGGCTGCTGCGCGGCATGCGGATGCTCGGCACCAGCATACACCTTGAGCTTGGAGTACATGGCGCGGCCCAAAGGCCCCTTCGGCAGCATGCCCTTGACCGCACTTTCGATGACGCGCTCGGGCGCATGATCGATCAATTTCTCGAAGGACATGGAGCGCAGACCGCCCGGATACCCGGTATGACGGTAATAATTCTTGGCTTGCGCCTTGTTGCCGGTCACGCGCACTTTTTCGGCGTTGACGACGACGATGTAATCGCCGGTATCGACGTGCGGGGTATATTCCGGCTTGTGCTTGCCGCGCAAGCGGCGAGCGATTTCGGTGGCCAGGCGGCCGAGCGTCTTGTCAGTCGCATCGACGACATACCAGTCGCGAGTGACGGACTGTGGCTTAGCACTGAACGTCTTCATGGGTGAATCACCAATTGCTTGTGTGGACGTCACGCGTGTAAGGGCGTGATCAGCCAATCCCTATTTTTCTTGGTTGCCACGTCTCGCAAGACGGACAACGTTAGAGCGAGCGCGCATTGTACATCACGTTCCCACGGCCATAAAGCCCAATTTCGCGCTTCACGGCACCATCACGGCTTGTGTGGCAATGCCAGGTATTCCTTGGACTGCATTTCCTGCAAGCGCGACAGCGTCCGCTCGAACTCGAACTCCAACTGACCGTGAGTGTAAAGCGACTCAATGGCAACCTCGGCGGAAAGCAGCAGCTTGACGCCGCGATCGTAGAACTCATCGACCAGATTGATGAATCGCCGCGCCAGGTCTTCCGTCGCCCCGCTCATCTGAGGCACGTTGGAGACGAGAACGGTATGAAACTCGCGGGACAACTCGATGTAGTCGTTCTGGCTTCGCGGGCCATCGCATAGCGTCTTGAACTCGAACCATACCACATCTTCATACAGCCGCCGGGGTTGCAGGACACGGTGATTGACATCGATCTCGGCATCTTTTTCGCCGTCAGCCCCCGCAATCGCGCTAAAGCTCTTTTCCAATGCGCTGTCGGCGGCTTCGCCCCACGGATGGTAAAAGATTTTCACCTGCTCCAGCGCCCGCAAGCGGTAATCGACCCCCGAGTCGACATTGACCACTTCGCAGTGGCGCTTGAGCAAGTCGATAGCCGGAATGAAACGTGCGCGTTGCAGGCCATCCTTGTAGAGATCGTCGGGTACGATGTTGGAGGTCGTGACCAATACCACCCCCTGCGCAAACAACGCCTCGAGCAGATTGGCAAGAATCATCGCATCGGTGATGTCCTTGACGAAAAACTCATCGAGGCAGATGACCCTGGCTTCGGCGGCGAACTTGGCCGCAATCAGCGTCAGTGGATTTTTCTCCCCTTTGTAATGCGTCAGCTCATTGTGCACACGTTGCATGAAGCGGTGAAAATGCGTGCGTATCTTGTCGGCGAACGGCAACGTCTCGTAGAACGTATCCACCAAGTACGTTTTGCCGCGTCCTACGCCTCCCCAGAAATACAGCCCCAGAACCGCCGGAGGCGCCTCGAAGGGAGAAGGTGCGGACTTCTTGCCGAAAAGCTTGGCGACCTTGGACTTGAGGCCATCGTCACTTACCGATGGCGCGCTCGACGATTGACGCGGCGCGTTTACCAACTCGTCATAGAGCCGCTGCAAATGCTTGACGGCCTCTTCCTGATCGGGATCGTACTGAAAATCGTCGCGCTGCAAGTCCTGGCGGTATTTTTCCAGGGGCGTACGTGCGTCCACGGACGGCGGCATGGGGGCACTCATGGGGGCGAAACACACCTCGGCTAAATAATGAAAGCTATCATTATACGCGTCATCACGACGCTTGCATGGACACGCACGGCATGATGCCGCACTTTTAGGTTTGACCCGCTGCGCCAGGACACCGATATAATGGCTGTGCTTGGTATGCCATCGCATCGCACACTGCGTGCCCCGTGACGATCAAGGAGAGCATTGTGAACGAGAGCAACATCGACTGGATCCTGGCCATCGCGTGCTTTCTGGCAGGCATCGGCATTGGTGCCCTCGGCTACCATCTGCTGAACGCCAACGTGGCCCGCAATCAGAAAGTTCGCCAACGACTGGCCGAGACGGAGCTGGAACTCAGTCAAGTGAAGGATGCACTGAACGACCACTTCACCAAGGCTTCTGAGCTGGTCACCAGCATTCAGCGTCAGAGCCATGAGCTTGAGCAGCAATTATCTCAAGGTGCCGACCGTCTCGTCGACGACCTGCAGCTCAAGCGTCGCTTGCATCCGCGCCAAGAGGGTGAGACGCAAGAAGAAGACACCGACCCACCCCAGATGCCACGCGATTACGCTGAGGGCGCTCAGGGCACACTCTCCGAAAACTATGGCCTCGAGCCACGCAACCAGCGCGCCACCGAGACAGAGACACCGCAGCGCTACTAACCTCAGACGCTGCCGGGCATCCATGCATGCCGGATGCCTCTCATGATCGACTGATCGACACAACGCAATGCGCCGGGCGCGCTTCCACGCTCGGCGCTTTCTCGTTCAGGACGCGCTCAAGCGGGGTTATCGATATCCACGAAACGATGCGTGATGTCGAAACGTGACGCCAGCCAATCCCCCAGCACCCTGACGCCATCACGCTCGGTGGCGTGATGACCGGCCGCCACATAGGTCACGCCCATCTCACGCGCCATATGCGTGGTGCGCTCGGAAATTTCTCCCGAGATGAATGCATCGACACCCGCTTCGGCCGCCAGCGGCAGCATATCCTGAGCGCCACCCGTGCACCACGCGACACGCTCGATTGGCCGAGCGTGGCCTGCGATGACCAAGGGCTGACGCCCCAATCGACGTTCGACATGCGCCGCGAACGCGGCATGGTCCATCGACGACGACATTTCCCCATGCCACAAAAGCCCCCGCCCGAGCTCGCCATCCAGACAGCCTGACGGTGCAAGATCGAGCCGCTTGGCAAGCTGCATGTTATTGCCCAACGTCGCATGCGCATCCAGCGGCAGGTGATACGCCAACAAATTGATATCATGCGTCATCAACGTCGCCAGGCGGCGGCGCTTCATCCCCGTGACCGCTACCGGTTCGTTCTTCCAGAAATAGCCATGATGGACGAGCACCAGATCCGCCTTCCAGGCCACGGCTTCGTCAAGTAATGCCTGATTGGCGGTGACGCCAGTCATCACGCGCACCACCGTCTCTCGCCCTTCCACTTGCAGGCCATTGAGGGTGTAGTCCTTGAAGTCGCCGGATTGCAATTCAGACTCAATCGCGGCGATCAATTCTTGTCGAGCACTCATGGGCGACTCCAGACAGCTTAGGGATGCAATGTTACACTCGGCGCCATTGTAACGGCTGCCCCACAGGGCAGCGACTGCCCGCTCGCCGACAAGGAACCGTACATGCGTCGCTCACTGATGTCGCTCGTCTGGCCCATCATCAGTGGCATCCTGCTCGCTATCGTGCTGCTCAATGCTTTCCCCCAACTGCTGGGCGAGCGCACCACCGACGATGCCGCCACGCCCGTGCCCGATACCAGCGCCGTGCGCGCCATCGCCGAACGTACCGATACCGCCGAACGCGCGCCGGAAGTCATCGAGGCCGCGCCCCTGGACAGATCCCAAGGTCCCGCGAGCTATGCCAGTGCCGTGAACAAGGCGGCTCCCGCCGTCGTCAACATCTACTCATCACGCATGGTCGAGCGCAGCGAACACCCACTGATGTCCGACCCGTTTTTCCAACAATTTTTCGGCAAGGACATGCCGCAACGCCAGCGCATGCTCTCTAGCCTGGGCTCGGGCGTCATCGTCAGCACCGAAGGGTACGTGCTCACCAACAACCATGTCATAAACGATGCCGATGAGATCCAGGTCGCCCTGCGCGACGGCCGCGAGACACTTGCCAAGGTCGTGGGCACCGATCCCGAGAGCGACCTGGCGGTGCTCAAGATTCCCAGTGATGACCTTCCCGTCATCCAGCTCAGTGACTCCGAACAAGTCGCCATCGGCGATGTCAGCCTCGCCATCGGCAACCCCTTTGGGGTCGGACAAACCGTTACCATGGGCATCATCAGTGCCACGGGGCGCAACCATCTCGGCTTGAACGCTTACGAAGACTTCATCCAGACCGATGCCGCCATCAACCCCGGCAACTCCGGCGGAGCACTGGTTAATGCCGAGGGCGCACTGGTGGGGATCAATACCGCGATCTTTTCGCGTTCGGGGGGCTCGCAAGGCATCGGCTTCGCCATCCCCGCCAACCTGGCGCACCAGGTGCTCGATCAGATCGTCGCCCATGGCCGCGTCATCCGCGGCTGGCTGGGCATCGATGTTCAGGCGATGACACCCGATCTGGCCTCGTCATTCGGCCTCAAGACCCTGACCGGCGTGGTCATCGCCAGCGTCGTGCCCGACGGCCCAGGCGACAAGGCTGACCTGCAACCGGGTGACGTGCTCATGTCCATCGATGGCGAGCCGATCGTCGATGCCCGCGAAGCCATGGCCGATATCGCCGAGATATCTCCCGGCACACAGCTTCCCATTACCATCGTGCGTGATGGAGAGAAACGTGAGATTACACTGACGGCCGGTGAACGCCCCGAAGCCTCAGAGGTGCAGTAACCCAAAGCAGCATGCCCCCACCGGCGCACCGGTGAGGGCATGAGAAGACTGACTACAGGGTGCTCAATCGTCGTCAGGTATCGCCGAGACGATTCTCCGCGAGACGGTTCTCCGCTGAACGCGCATGCGCCGTCAGCGACTCGCCTCGCGCCAACACCGAGGCGGTACGCCCCAAGGTGGCCGCGCCTTCCGGCGAGCAATGGATCAGCGACGAGCGTTTCTGGAAATCGTAAACGCCCAGTGGCGAGGAGAAACGCGCGGTGCCCGAGGTCGGCAACACATGATTGGGCCCGGCACAGTAATCGCCCAGCGCTTCCGCCGTATAGCGCCCCATGAAGATAGCCCCGGCGTGACGCACGCCTTCCGCCATCTCCTCAGGGTCAGCGACCGATAGCTCCAAGTGCTCGGGCGCAATGCGGTTGATGATCGTCAGCGCCTCGTCGCGATCGCGGCACTCGATCAAGGCCCCGCGTGACGCCAGCGACTCGCGGATGATCGCCTCGCGCTCCATGGTAGGCAGCAAACGTTCGATAGCAGCCTGGACCGCATCGAGGTGAGCTGGATCCCAGCCTACGAGAATCGCCTGAGCATCCTCGTCGTGTTCGGCCTGCGAGAACAGATCCATGGCCAGCCACTCAGGATCCGTCTCACCATCGGTCACGACCAGAATTTCGGAAGGTCCGGCGATCATGTCGATCCCCACCTGACCGAACACCGCACGCTTGGCCGTGGCCACATAGATATTGCCCGGCCCGACGACCTTGTCCACACGTGGAATACTCTGGGTACCATATGCCAGCGCCGCCACAGCCTGGGCGCCTCCCACGGTGAACACATAATCGACACCGGCCAGATGCGCAGCCGCCAGCACGAGATCATTGAGCACCCCGTCGGGCGTGGGCACCACCATGACGATTTCGCGCACCCCGGCAACATGCGCAGGAATGGCATTCATCAACACCGAGGACGGATAAGCGGCCTTGCCGCCCGGCACATAAATACCCGCGCGATCGAGCGGCGTGACCTTCTGACCCAGCACGCTGCCATCGGCCTCGGTGTACTGCCAGGACTCAGGCTTCTGACGCTGATGATAGAGGCGAATGCGCTCGGCGGCATGTGCCAGTGCCTCACGCTGTGCTTCCGGCAAGCTCTCATAAGCTTCGCGCAACCGCGCCGCCCCCAGCGTCAATTCACTCATGTCACGCGCCTGCATACGATCCAGGCGATTGGTGTACTCGACCACCGCGGCGTCGCCCTGCGAACGCACGGCATCGATGATCTCCTCGACGCGTTCGGCCACCTGCTTGTCGGAGACGCCTTCCCACGCCAGCAACGCTGACAGGCGTGTATCGAAATCGTCTTGTGTGGTGCTTAGACGCGCCACCTTCACGGCATTGTCAGTCATCTCGCCCTCTCGTGTTCTTACGCCTGCGTCTCACCGCGCCGCGACTCGACCGCGCGCCCCAGGCGCTCGATCAGCGGCTTGAGGCGGTCATGTTTCATAGTCATCGAAGCCTTGTTGACCACTAGCCGCGAGCTGACCTCGTCGATCAACTCGCGCGGCTCCATGCCATTAGCGCGCAAGGTATTACCGGTATCGACGATATCGACGATCTCGTCGGCCAGATTCATCAGCGGCGCCAACTCCATGGCACCGTAGAGCTTGATAACCTCGGCCTGAATGCCCTGTCGGGCATAGTAACGGCGCGCCACATTGACGAACTTGGTGGCCACCCGCCGCCGCGCATGGGTCGGCTGCGCCCCCACCACGCCGGCCGTCATCAACTTGCAGCGCGATATCTCCAGATCCAGAGGCTCATACAGCCCTTCGGCCCCGTGCTCGAGCAAGGTATCCTTGCCCGCCACGCCGACATCGGCGGCACCCAGTTGCACATACGTCGGCACATCGACAGCGCGGATCACGACCAATTTGACATCGGGAAGATTGGTATCGAACAGCAACTTGCGGCTCTTGCCGAAGTCTTCCGCCGGCTCGATGCCCGCATCGGCCAACAGCGGGAGCGTTTCTTCCAATATGCGCCCTTTGGACAGGGCCAGAATCAGTTGCTTTGACATGATGTTGACACATCTATTGAACTTGGCGCTCCGCCATCGTGGCGGAGCGGGAGAATGAAGCCACCGATCAACCGGGCACGCGACGAATCTTGGCACCGAGCAATTGCAGCTTCTCCTCGATACATTCGTAGCCGCGGTCAATATGATAGATGCGGTCGACCTGGGTTTCGCCTTCCGCCATCATGGCCGCGATGACCAGGCTCGCCGACGCCCGCAAGTCGGTGGCCATCACCGGCGCGCCGGAGAGATGCTCGACGCCCGTGATCATCGCCGCGTTACCCTCCAGTGCGATCCGCGCGCCCATGCGGTTGAGTTCCTGCACATGCATGAAGCGATTCTCGAAGATCGTCTCGACGACGGTCCCCGAGCCTTCGGCGACACAGTTGAGCGCGACGAACTGCGCCTGCATGTCGGTGGGAAACGCGGGATAAGGCGCGGTGCGCAAATTGACAGCGCGTGGACGCCGCCCACGCATGTCGAGCTCCAGCCAGCCATCGCCCACTTCGACGCGCGCTCCGGCTTCATCGAGCTTGGCGAGCACGGCCTCCAGCGTATCGGCGCGGGTGTTACGTACCCGGACGCGACCACTGGTCACTGCAGCCGCCACCAGGAAGGTACCGGTTTCGATGCGGTCCGGCATGACATCGTAATGGCATCCATGTAGGCGCGACACGCCCTCGATCACGATGGTATCCGTGCCGTGGCCACGAATCCGAGCGCCCATGGCGATCAGGCATTCGGCGAGATCCACCACTTCCGGCTCACGCGCAGCGTTCTCGAGCACCGTCGTCCCCTCGGCCAAGGTAGCGGCCATCAACAGGTTCTCGGTGCCGGTCACGGTCACGGTGTCGAAGAAGATCGTGGCGCCCTTGAGGCGCCCAGCACAGCGCGCCTTCACATAGCCGCCATCGACATCGATCTCGGCACCCATGGCCTCGAGCCCACGCAAATGCAGATCGACGGGACGCGAGCCGATCGCGCAGCCGCCCGGCAAGGACACATCCGCCGTGCCGAAGTGGGCCAGCAAGGGACCGAGCACGAGAATCGACGCACGCATCTTTTTGACCAGCTCGTAGGGCGCATGGCAATGCGTCACTTGAGAGCCATCGAGCTGGATACTCATCTTGTCGCCCATCACGGGCTCGACGCCCATGCGTCCCAGTAGCTCCAGCGTGGTGGTGATATCCTGCAAATGCGGCAGATTGCCGATGGTCACCGGCTCATCAGCCAATAGAGTCGCCGCCAGAATCGGCAAAGCGGAATTCTTGGCTCCGCTCGCCCACACTTCCCCGTCGAGCGGCCCATTACCGGTAATGATCAATTTGTCCATGAAATTCCGTACTTAGACGCCCGCATTTTCAGGGGCTGTCTCCCACTGAGACGGGGTGTAGGTCTTGATACTGATGGCATGCAGGGCGCCACTGGCGATTTCATCTGACAGCGCTGAATAAATCAGCTGCTGACGCTTGACCGGCAATAGCCCCTCAAAAACGTCACCGACGGCGACCACCTGGAAATTGCAGCCTTCACCTTGAATATGAAACTGGCAATCGTCGATACGCGATTCGAGTAAGGCCTTGACGTCGCTGGGTTGCATAAGGCGTTGGCTCCTGTTCTACGGCACGGCGCGCGTGACACGCACGAGTGCGGTAATTGAGTCGGGGTTTCGAACAGGCATGATAAAGAAAACGGACGCCGTTGGCGACGCCCGCTTGCAAGCAGAACCCACGAGACGATACCCGCGCTATCATGGCATTTGTGCAGCCACTCGCGTCTCGTCAATGGGCAGCAAAGGGTCCAATCCCGCCATGGCTGTCAACCGCGCCAAGGGATGCGAAAGAGCCACGTGCACGATATGCACGTCGTGCGACTGCGCGCACCGCAGCCACTCGAGCAGGACACTGAGCACTGCGCTGCTGGCACAGCTCACGCCGGTCAGATCGAACTCGACCTCGGCATCGCGCGGCAAGCGTTGCAACCACTCCCGACCCTTGGCCGCCAGCGAGGCGGCGCTATCGAAGTCCGCCTCGCCGTCGACTTTCAGAATACGCTCGTCGCGCACTTCGAGCCGGGCGTCGTCACGCTCGAGCAAGACATTCATTGGTCGTCGTCACCGCCTTCTTCGAGCTCATCGGTGGCGACGTCCGGCGCCCAGCCATCGATGACCGCATCGTAATCGCGATTGTTGTCGCGCATGGCCTGATCGAACTGGTTGCGGAACGTCAGCCCCAGGTTGATGCCATTGACGATGACATTGATCACGCGCCACTCACCGTCACGCTGATGCAACGTGTACACCACGGGATAGACATCGCCATTGGTGGACACTACTTCCATATCGACGCTGGCCTGGTCGTCATAGCGACCATCGCTATTATCTTCGAGCACCCGAATATCCTGGTAATCGAACGTCACCAGCCCTTTGGCATACGTCTCGATCAGCGTCTTGCGGAATGTATCGACGAAGCGCGAACGTTGCTCCGGCGAAGCATTGCTGAAATAGCGCCCCATCACGCTGGCACCGATATAGCGAAAATCAGCCACATCATCGAGGCTGTCGTCGACCAGTGACTCAAGCTCGCCTTCATGCTCGACGTAATAGTCCTTGCGCCCGTCCAACTCCTGCATCAACGCTTCCACGTTGTCTTCGATCAGCTGCTGGGGCGCTTGCTGGGCCTGCGCCGTCAATGCCACACACCACAGAACCGACAGCAGTAGTGCGCAAAGACTGAAGCGCCGGGGAGTGAATTGCCTTGATGTCATGGGAACCTCCTTGGCTCAATCGTTTGTCATGTTCGACACGAACTGCTGAATCAACTGCTCCAGCACCAGCGCCTGCTGTGTATCGCGGATGGTGTCGCCCTCTTCGAGCATCTCGGGGTCGCCGCCCACGCTCAGACCGACATATTGCTCACCCAACAACCCCGAGGTGAGAATCGACGCCGTACTGTCCCGCGAGATCTTGCCCTCGAGATCCTCGTCAAGCTCCATGGTCACGCGGGCATCGAGCCATTCGGTGTCGAGTTCGACGTCGCTGATGCGCCCCACGGTTACGCCCGCCATGGCAACCCTAGAGCCCGACTTGAGTCCGCCTATGTTGGCGAAATTGGCTTCCAGCGTGAATGTGTCCTGCGGTACCCCAAGACTGATACCACTGACCCGCAAGCCAAGAAACACCATGCCCAGAATCCCGGCCAGGACGAACAACCCCACGCCGAACTCCATCATCTTGCTGCGTTTCATCCAAGTTCTCCAAACATCAGCGCGGTCAGCACGAAATCCAATCCGAGCACCGCCAGGGAGGAATAGACCACCGTGCGGGTCGTCGCCCGCGAGATGCCTTCCGACGTCGGGATCAGGTCATACCCCTGAAACACCGCAATCCATGTAACCACGAGACCGAACACCACGCTCTTGAGCATGCCGTTGAGAATATCGTCGACGAACGCGACGCTGCTTTGCATATTGCTCCAGTACGAACCGTCGAACACGCCCAGCCACTGCACGCCGACCAGATAACCACCCCAGATACCCACCACGCTGAAACCCACGGTCAACAACGGCATCGAGATAAACCCTGCCCAGAGGCGTGGCGCCACGATGCGCCGCAGCGGGTCGATCCCAATCATTTCCATGCTGGTCAGTTGCTCGGTCGCTTTCATGAGCCCGATTTCGGCCGTCAGTGCCGAACCGGCACGACCCGCGAACAGCAACGCCGCCACCACCGGCGCAAGCTCACGCAGCAGCGACAACGCCACCATCTGCCCCAGCGCATCCTCCGCGCCGAAACCGACCAGAATGGTGTAGCCCTGCAGGCCCAGCACCATACCGATGAATAGCCCCGACACCAGCACGATCGCCAACGACATGACGCCGATGAAATGCATCTGACGCAGCCAAAGATGCCACCCTTCGCGAGAAGGAACGCCCACCGCTGACTGCGCCAGGAACATCGCCGCCCGGCCCAAGGCACTCAGCGCCTCCAGCGTGCCCCGCCCAAGCGAGGCAATATAGCGGATCATGTACGCTCCCCCTTGGTGGACAGGATGTCGCGATAAAACTCCGGCGCCGGGTAATGAAACGGCACCGGGCCGTCGGGCTCCCCGTGCACGAACTGCTTGACGCGTGCGTCGCGATTGACGTCCAACGTTTGCGGCGTGCCATGGGCCATGACCTGGCCGTCGGCGATGATATACACGTAATCGGCGATGGACAGCGTCTCTTTGATATCGTGCGAGACGATGACCGCCGTCAGCCCCAGGGCTTGATTGACCGTCTTGATCAGCTGTACCAGCACGCCCATTGAAATCGGGTCCTGGCCGACGAAAGGCTCGTCGTAGAGCACCAATTCAGGATCGAGTGCCACCGCACGCGCCAGCGCCACGCGCCTAGCCATACCGCCGGACAGCTCCGCCGGCGACAAGTTGCGCGCCCCACGAAGGCCCACCGCCTGAAGCTTCATCAGCACGATATCGCGCACCATGGCTTCCGGCAGGTCGGTGTGCACGCGCAATGGAAAGGCCACGTTCTCGAAAACGCTCAGATCCGAAAACAGTGCGCCGCTCTGGAACAGCATGCCCATACGCCGTCGCAAGCGAAATAATGCACGACGCGGCAGGCGATGCACGTCCTGTCCATCGATGCATATACGCCCGGCATCCGGCACCAACTGGCCGCCGATCAACTTGAGCAGCGTCGTCTTGCCCGTGCCACTGGGTCCCATGACCGCAGTAATCTTGCCTTTGGGAATACGCAGATCGACGCCACGAAAGATGTCATTCTCGCCCAGCGAGAAATGTAACCCCTCGACGTCGACCAGGGTCGTGTCAGTCACGTAACGCTCATCCACGTCTCGATAATTATCGAACATCGTATCCTAACTCTAGCGATCACCGCCAGCCTCGCCTTGCAACACTCTCGTCGAGTGCGTTTAATGAGCGCCCCGATTTGCTCGTCACTCAGCAAGAGTCAGCGATGCTTGAGCCCAAGGCCGCGAAGGGCAACAATCACTACCATGAACACTGTTACCGATTACGATTACCGAGCTAGCGCGCGACGCACGCTGACACTCGAATCACACGCCATCGTCGCCTTGATCGAGCGCCTCGACGAGGCCTTCGATCATGCTTGCCGACTACTGCTAGCCTGCGAGGGACGTGTCGTCGTCACCGGCATGGGCAAGTCCGGGCATATCGCCCGCAAGATCGCAGCGACGCTGGCCAGCACCGGCACGCCGGCTTTCTTCGTCCATCCCGGCGAAGCCAGCCACGGCGACATGGGCATGATCACATCTCGTGACGTCGTGCTGGCTCTCTCCAACTCGGGCGAGACGGCCGAGGTCACGGCGCTATTGCCGCTTCTCAAACGTATGGGGGCTCCTCTGGTCAGCATGACCGGGCGACCCGGCTCGACCCTGTCGCGTCACGCCGAAGCCCATCTAGATACCGCCGTAGCCCGCGAGGCTTGTCCGCTCGACCTGGCGCCGACCACCTCGACGACCGCCGCGCTGGCCATGGGCGACGCCCTGGCGGTGGCCCTGCTCGAGGCACGCGGCTTCACTGCCGAGGACTTCGCCTTGTCGCACCCTGGCGGCAGCCTGGGACGCCGCCTGCTGCTCAAGGTCGAAGATCTCATGCATCATGGCGAGCGCCTGCCATGTGTCACGCTGGGCAGCCCACTACGCGACGCCCTGCTGGAAATCACTCGCCAAGGTCTGGGCTTTACGTGCGTGATCGATGATGCCGGTTATCTCGCCGGCATTTATACTGATGGCGACTTGCGACGTACGCTCGACCGACACGACGACCTACGCCGTCTGCGCGTCGATGACGTCATGACCCACGGCGGCAAGACGATTCGGCCGGAACTACTCGCCGCCGAGGCCGTCAAGATCATGGAAGACAACCGCATCACGGCACTCGCCGTGGTCGACGACGACGGACGACCGGTCGGCGCGCTGCACATGCACGACCTATTGGTCAGCGGCGTCATTTGAGGAGCCTCATGACATATCCCGACGACTGGCGCGACAAGGCACGCCGCGTCCGCCTCCTGGCATTGGACGTGGACGGCGTGCTCACCGACGGCACGCTGCACTTTCAAAGCGATGGTCAGGAAACCAAGAGCTTCAACATCCTCGACGGCCTCGGCATCAAACTGCTGCAGCAAAACGGCATCGCTGTAGCATTGATCACCGGGCGTGAGTCGCCCATGGTCAGCCGGCGTGCCGAAGCGCTTGGCATCGTTCACGTCGCACAAGGCCGCGAGGATAAACTCGTGGCACTCAACGCCCTATGTACACAACTCGACCTGCCGCTGGAGGCAGTCGCCTATTGTGGCGACGACTTGCCGGATCTGGCCGCGATTCGCGCCGCAGGGCTCGGCCTGAGTGTGAACAATGCGCCGGATTACATCCGCGAGCACGCCGACTGGATTCCCGCACGCTCGGGTGGCCAAGGCGCAGTGCGTGAGATCTGCGATGCCCTGCTGAACTGTCAGGGACGCTGGGATGCCTGCCTCGCGCCCTATCTCCAGGATCAAGGATGAAGCGCGTCATGCCGACTTTTCTGTCTTCTCGCAAATGGGCACGCCTGGGGCTACTGCTGCTGCTCATCGCCCTCGGCATCGGCTTGGCCATCGTCGAACAACGCGACTCTTCTTCCCCGGGCCCGGTCCCCAGCGATGACGCGGGCGAGCCCGATTATTACCTCGAAGGCGTCACCATGACGCGCTTCAACGCGCAAGGCATTGCCCATCAAACGCTTGAATCGCCGCGTCTCGTGCATACTCCCGTCGACGATGTCATTCGCGCCGACTCACCGCAGGCCAAGGTACGTGACGAGGCAGGACGCAAGTGGGACATTTCCGGCGACAAGGGAAGCCTGGGGCCGCAACGCGATCTGCTCACCCTGACCGGCAACGCCCAGCTCGTACAGCCCGAGCAGGGCTGGCGCCTCGACACCGACGTACTGTACTACCAGTCCAGCGATGGCCACGCCTGGAGTGACACCGAGGCTGTGTTGCGGCAGCATGAGCAACGCGTGCGCGGCAATCGTTTCGATGCCTGGATCGACACCGATCAAGCGCGTCTGAGCGGTGATGTGCGAGGCCACCATCCACAGCTTGCCGAGGACGAATCATGATGACACGACCATTGACGACGGCACTGGCATGCGCCGCGCTGGGACTCGCCAGCCACACGGCGCTAGCGCTGGAAAGCGATGCCAGCCAGCCTATCGAGATCGCCGCCGACCAGTTGGATCTCGACGACAACGCCGGCACGGCGGTCTACACCGGCGATGTCGATATGCAACAAGGCAGCATGCAACTGACGGCCGCCCGCGTGGAAATCGAACGCAACGCGCAGGGTGAAGTCTCCACGGTCACTGCCCATGGAGGCGGAGGCGAACGCGCCTACCTCGAACAGAAACCAGCGCCGGACGAACCGATAGCCAAAGGCTGGGGCGACACGGTGATCTACCATGCCGCCGAACGTCGCGTGGAACTCATCGATAATGCCGAGTTGCACCAGGCACGGGATACGTTCAACGGCGCCTACGTCGAATACTTCCTCGACCGCCGCCAAGTGCAGGCTCGTTCCGACGATGATGGCGACGGCGACCAGCGCGTTCGCATGACGCTGACGCCCCGTGATAGCGAGTAGTGACGTGTCTCGTGATCACTCATCCCTGTTAGCTAGGACACGACGCCCATGAAGACCCTGAGTGCCGCCAACCTCGCCAAGAGCTACAAGGGCCGCCGCGTGGTGCATGACATCAGCCTGACCATCCGTCAGGGCAGCATCGTCGGCCTGCTCGGCCCCAACGGCGCCGGCAAGACCACCTCGTTCTACATGATCGTCGGGCTGGTGGGCGCCGATGCGGGCAGCGTGCACATCGACGAGCGCAACCTGTCCCAGGCGGCCATGCACGAACGCGCCCGCGCCGGCATCGGCTATCTTCCTCAGGAAGCGTCGATCTTTCGCAAGCTCTCGGTCGCCGACAACATCATGGCGATTCTCGAGACGCGCCGCGATCTCGACAAGGCCACACGCAAGGCACAACTCGAGCGCCTCCTGGAGGAATTTCATGTCACCCATATCCGTGACAACCCCGGCATGAGTCTGTCCGGGGGCGAACGTCGTCGTGTCGAAATCGCCCGCGCCCTGGCCACCGAGCCCGCTTTTATCCTGCTCGATGAGCCTTTCGCCGGGGTCGACCCGATCTCCGTCGGCGAGATCAAGGGCATCATCCGCCAATTGCGCGACCGCGACATCGGCGTCTTGATTACCGACCACAATGTGCGTGAAACCCTGGATATCTGTGACAACGCCTATATCGTCGGTGACGGCCAGATCATCGCCGAAGGGCATGCCGAGGCCATTCTCGCCAACCAGAAAGTACGTGACGTCTATCTCGGCCATGAGTTCCGGCTTTAGGCGCAAACTACTGGAACCGCCGCATGCTTATATAAATGGCATGATTGTTGCTTCCATTCTTGCAAGTCGCGTCATCGCGAGATAACGTACGGGCACCGTTTCAGGAAGCGATGACCGACTTTCCATGTCCATGAAACCTACCTTGCAGCTTCGCGTCGGCACACAGCTGACGATGACGCCCCAGTTGCAGCAAGCCATTCAGCTCTTGCAGCTTTCAACGCTGGATTTGCGCCAGGAGATCCAGCAAGCGCTGGACTCCAATCCCATGCTGGAACTCGAGGAAGACTTCGAGGAGCGTGAGGTCAGCGAGGCGCCGCAGGACGACGATTGGACGAGTGACATCCCCGAGAACCTGTCGCTGGATAGCGAATGGAGCGACACCTATCAAGATGCAGGGCCTTCACTGACGGGCGGCGGCAGTGGCAGCGAGGAAGGCCCCGATATAGAGCGCAATACCGCGCATACAAGCCTTCACGACCATCTGACCTGGCAACTCGCCATGGCAGACATGACCCCCCGCGAACATGACATTGCCGAAAGCCTGATCGATGCCGTAGGTGCCGACGGTTACCTCACCCTGCCTCTCGACGAGCTCGTCGACGGTTTGCGCGGCCAAGGGCTTTCCGGACTCAAGGTGGGGGATGTCGAACACGTCATGATGCGTGTGCAGCAATTCGATCCCACCGGGGTCGGCGCCCGCGATCTACGCGAGTGCCTATTGCTGCAGCTCGGCGCCCTCCCCGACGACATGCCGTTACTGACTCAAGCCAAACGCCTGGTACGCCAGTTCCTCGAAGCGCTCGCCGGCAACGACCGCAAGTTGCTCAAGCGCCGCCTGCGCCTCGACGAGGAAGAACTCGATCACGTCATTGCCCTCATTCGGTCGCTCGATCCGCGCCCCGGTCTGGCCTTCGAGGACAGCAGCAACGATTATGTCATCCCCGATCTCATCGCACGGCGCGTTCGACAGGATTGGCGCATCGAACTCAATCCCGAGGCCCTGCCCCGCGTGCGCATCCAACCGGATTACGCCGCGCTCATCAAGCGTGCTGACAAAAGCGATGACAACACCTTCCTCAAGCAGCACCTGCAAGAGGCCAAATGGCTGCTCAAGAGCCTTTCGAGCCGTAACGACACCTTGCTGCGCGTGGGCCAGGAGATCATGACACGCCAGCTCGACTTTCTCGAACACGGCGAGGAAGCCATGAAGCCGCTGATCCTAGCCGATATCGCCGGCGCGGTGGAGATGCACGAATCGACCATTTCCCGCGTGACCACACAGAAATTCATCCATACCCCACGCGGCGTCTTCGAGCTCAAGTATTTCTTCTCCAGCCACGTCGGCGGGCAAGGCGAAACCAATGCCCATTCCAGTACGGCGATTCGCGCCCGCTTGAAGAAACTGATCGGCGACGAGTCGCCACGCAAACCTCTATCCGACAGCAAGCTCGTCGACCTGCTGGCTCAGGACGGTATCCAGGTCGCACGACGCACCGTTGCCAAGTACCGCGAAGCGATGGGATTCCCTTCCTCCAGCGAGCGTAAGCGACTCGCCTGAACGTGGGCGGTTTGCACGTATCATCCACGCTGCGTAGACTCGCCGCGGCCTTCGTTATCCAGCGTTTGTCTAGGGCTATGCAGCGCTCTAAAAAGGGTTACAATCGAAGTGCCAACCGATGGAATAGGAGCGTGCCATGCAAGCCAATATCACCGGTCATCACATCGAATTGACCGATGCTCTACGCGACTACGTCAATGAAAAGCTCGCGCGTCTGGAACGCCACTATGACAACATCACCACCGTCCAGGTCACGTTATCCATCGAGAAGGAACGTCATCTGGCTGCATGCACGCTCCATGCCGCAGGCGCAGACCTGCACGCCGATACGCAAAGCGACGACATGTACGCCGCTATCGACGCCCTAACCGACAAGCTCGACCGTCAGCTCGTCAAACACAAGGAAAAGGTGCAGGCACGCGCTCAGGGCGCCGGTGCCCGTTAATTCGCCATGATATTGGAAAGCATCCTACCCCCCGAGCGCGCGCTCTTCGGCGTTGCCGGGGGGAGCAAAAAGCGCGTGCTGGAATTTTTCAGCACCTTCATCGCCCAGAACACACCGAGCCTCGATAGCCAGGAAGTCTTCGGACGTCTCATCGGCCGCGAGCGGCTAGGCAGCACCGGTATCGGCAATGGTGTCGCCATACCGCATGCACGCAATCCGCACTGCAAGGAGCCGATTGCCGGCTTTCTACGCCTGCAGGACCCCATCGACTTCGATGCCATCGACGGCGACCCCGTCGATCTGATCTTCGTCCTACTAGTGCCAGAAGAAGCCGACGATGCCCACCTGTCATTGCTTGCTCAGGTTGCCGCTATCATGAACGATAGCGCCACCCGCACCAAGCTGCGCCAGGCACAGACTCAGCGGCAGCTCTACGATACCCTGATCGAGACCATCCGCCAGCACGATACCAGCGCAAACTGACACCCGCGTAAACCGATACTCACGCAACACAAGGGGCGCCCATGCAGCTCGTGATCATCAGCGGCCGTTCCGGCTCCGGCAAATCGATTGCCCTGCAGGCACTCGAGGATCTCGGCTACTACGCGATCGACAATCTGCCGGCCAGTCTCATGGCGCCCCTGATCGATGAGCTGCGTGAAGGCCCGCCTTCACGCACGCATATCGCGGTCAGTATCGACGCGCGCAATCTTCCCGACGCCTTGCGACGCTTTCCGGTGCTGCTCGAAGAGATCCGCGCCCGAGGCATTCAGTGCCAGGTCGTCTATTTGACTGCCGACTCGCGCATATTGCTGGAACGCTACTCGGCGACACGCCGTCGTCATCCGTTGACGCGAACCAGCGAAATGACACTCGCCGAGGCCATCGAGCAGGAACAGACCTACCTTTCGTCGATTCGCGATATCGCCGATTTGGTCATCGACACCTCCAACCTGTCGGTGCATGAATTGCGTGGCCGTATCGCCGAGCAGGTGGCACGCCACAGTGGTCGCCACCTGACCTTGACGTTCGAGTCGTTCGGCTACAAACGTGGCGTCCCGCTGGATGCCGACATGGTGTTCGATGCCCGCTGCCTGCCCAACCCTTACTGGGACCCCCAGCTGCGTGGTTTCGACGGTCGCGATTCACAGATCGTCGCGTTTCTCGAAGCTTACCCCGATGTGCACGCCATGGCCGACGATATACGTCAATGGCTGGAACGCTGGCTACCCGCCTATCTCGCCAGCAATCGTAGCTACCTGACCGTGGCGATCGGCTGCACTGGTGGCCAGCACCGTTCGGTATACCTGATCGAAGGGCTAGCTCGGCATTTTGCGACACAGATGAGTGGCGTACGCCTGCGCCATCGCGAACTAGGCGTACAAGCGTCATTGCCGGAGACTGGCGATGCCGCGTCGTAGGCTGCAACTCATCAACCAGCGCGGTCTCCATGCACGCGCCGCGACCAAGCTCGTGCAATGCTGCCAGCCCTACGCAGCACGCGTCTGTGTCTTCCATGGCCAGCGTGAAGCGGATGCCACCAATATTATGTCGCTGCTCATGTTGGCGGCACCCTGCGGCACCGAACTCGACATTCAAGCCGAAGGCGACGACGCCGATGAGGTACTCGAGGCCCTCACCGCCTTGTTCGAGTCACGCTTCGAGGAAGATGCTTGATACTTCTCGAATATTTATAAACTAGACCATGACACCAGCATGCAACTCATCCAGCACAGTAAATATTCGACAGTTTATTACGATCCGCAAAACGATACTTTTATAAAAACGTTCCACCCCAAGCCCGTCGACCACTTACGCTATTCACTCGGCGTACGCCCCCATCCTGGCCATAACTTTGCCATGATCGCGGCCAAGCTTAAGTCGCTGGGTATTGCTACCCCAGAAATTGTCACTGCGAAGAAGCGTTATCTGGTCACCACCAATGTCCACGGCGTTGCGCTCAAGGAGCTCATCCTCGACTCCCCTTTATTACAAGAGCGCTATCTCGATATCCTGGTGAGTTACTACCATAACGACATTCATTGTCGGGGCTTGCATACCGATAACTTCCTTGTCAAAAATAACGAGATTTACGCTATTGATCTTGATGCCTACAAAGCGCCAAGGTTTTTCAAGTATTCAAAGCGTGAATTTCTGGATTGCCTGCAACGCTCTCTGAAAGGCAACGAAACGTTCCTATTCGATAGGCTGCTAAAAAGACTAGCGCTCGATACAGACTATCGGCCCTTACCCGACTAAAGCGCGTCTCACCATTAGAGAACGGTGTTCGCGGCCTTGGCAAGCAGTGCTAGAATAGCGCTTCGCCCTAAGCTCTGCCTGAAAACCGACGAGCGCAGGCATTTTTCAGACACAGCGTAGAATCGACAAAGGATGCCGATTCATGAGCCTCGACCACAAGCAACTGCAACCTCGCCTGGACCGCCTCAGCGAGGCCTTGGAAAGCGGTGCGCTGGATCAGGCGCGCCGCATGCTCAATCGTGGCCTGGCCCCGGTTGACGTCGCTCATCTCCTCGAGTCGACGCCGCCGCGTGAGCGCAATGTGCTTTGGGAGCTGGTCGAGCCCGACTTGCAGGGCGAGGTGCTGCAATACCTGGGCGACGATATTCAAAGCGAGTTCCTGAGCCGCATGGACGCCGAGCAGCTCGTGTCGGCGACCGAGGGGCTCGACGTCGACGACCTCGCCGACTTGCTGCAACGCTTGCCCAACACGGTCATCCACGAAGTCCTGCAAGCCATGGAGACGCAGGAACGCCAGCGGATCGAGACCGTACTGTCTTATCCCGAGGACACCGCGGGCGGCTTGATGAACACCGACACCATCACCATTCGTCCGGATATTACCCTGGACGTGGTGCTGCGTTATCTACGTCGACACGAGAAGCTGCCCGACTCCACCGATACACTGCTCGTCGTCACCCGCCGCGACGAACTGATCGGCACGCTACCGCTCAATTTGCTGCTGGTGTCCGACCCGTCGATCCTGGTGCGCGAGGTCATGAACACCGATTTTGCCTCGGTGCAGGCCACGGCTTCGGACACCGATGTCGCCAGCTTATTCGAGAAATTCGATCTAATTTCAGCGCCGGTAGTGAGCACCGACGGCGCGCTACTGGGCCGTATCACCATCGACGACGTGGTCGACGTCATCCGCGAGGATGCCGAGCACCAGGTCATGAGCATGGCCGGTCTCGACGAGGACGAGGATACTTTCGCCCCCGCTTGGCGCACCGGGCGTCGGCGCGCCGTGTGGCTGGGCATCAACCTGATCGCGGCGACCATCGTGTCGTTCGCCATCGGCATCTTCGAATCGACCATTCAGCAGATCACCGCACTGGCCGTGTTGATGCCCATCGTCTCCAGCATGGGCGGGATAGCCGGGTCACAGACGCTAACCGTGCTGATTCGCGGGATCGCCCTGGGACACGTCGGCGGCGCCAACGTACAGTGGCTGTTGGTCCGCGAAATGCTCTCGGGGATGATGAACGGGGTGCTCTGGGCAGTGATCGTGGCACTGGTCGCCATCGTGCGCTTCGACGACTATAAGCTCGGTGGCATCATCGCCTTGGCGATGGTCATCAACCTGACCGTCGCCGCGCTGGCCGGCACCCTGATTCCTGTGTTACTCAAGCGCCTGAAGATCGATCCAGCGCTCTCGGGGGGCGTGCTATTGACGACGATCACCGATGTGGTCGGCTTCGTCGCGTTCCTGGGACTCGCCGCAGCCTTTTATTGAGGCGCGGCGAGCGCCGCGCCATCGCATGAGCCGCTTGACGACGCGGCATCGAAGTTCCGCGTCGCCGAGCGTTCTACTCGCCCGCCACCATCATGTCGCCGATCAACCAGCTCCCGGTATGCACGCTACCGCGCGTATCGATATCGCTGCCCACGCCTTGGAGGTTGGCGAACATATCGCGCAAGTTGCCGGCAATGGTGAATTCCTCGACGGGATGCTGAATCTTGCCATCCTCGACCCAGAAGCCCGACGCACCACGCGAATAATCGCCGGTCACGCCATTGACGCCCTGCCCCATCAACTCGGTAACGAGTACGCCGCGCCCCATCTGCGCGAGCAATTCATCCCGCGAGACCAGAGGCGCATCGATACGCAGATTGCGCGCGCCGCCGGCATTGCCGGTCGTGGTCATTCCTAGACGCCGCGCGCTATACGTCGACAGCATGTAACTCGCCAAACGCCCATGATCGAGGAAAACGTTATCGCGCGTGGCGACGCCATCGTTATCGAAGGCCGTGCTCGCCATGGCGCCATATTCGCGCGGCCGTTCGCGCAGCGTGAACCATTCGGGGAAGATCGTTTCACCCAGCTGATCGCAGAGGAAGGATGCCTCACGGTACAAAGCGCCCCCGGCAATGGCGCCCATAAAGCTACCCACCAGCCCACTGGCAAGCTCGGGCGCAAAGAGCACCGGCATCCGCCCTGTCGCGGGGGAGGTTGCCCCCAACCGGGCCAAGGTCTTCTCGGCGGCACGCCGCCCTACCACCTCGGGCGATGCCAAGTCCGCCGGATTGCGCACCGAGGTATAGTCGTAATCGCGCTGCATGTCCGCTCCCTCACCGGCGATCAACATGCACGACAGCGAGTGGCGGCTTCCGCGCTGGCTCCCCAGAAACCCATGGCTGTTGCCGTAGACGCGCACGCCTTCACCACTGGAGAGGCTCGCCCCCTCGGAATTGGCGATACCCTCGACCCCACGACCGGCTGACTCGCAAGCGAGCGCCAGCTCGATAGCGTCGTCGGTGCTCAACGGCCAGGGATAATGGACACCGAGATCCGGCAATTCCGTGGCCATCAGCGCCGCGTCGGCCAAGCCCGAGGCCGGGTCTTCCGCGGTATAGCGCGCAATATCCAACGCTTTCTCGACCACCGCATGCAGGGACTCATCGCTGGCGTCGGAGGTCGATACGCTGCCCTTGCGCTGCCCGACATAGACGGTTACCGCGATCCCCTGGTCGCGCGATAGCTCGACGTTTTCTACGTCGCCCAGGCGTACACCGACCTCGATTCCCTGGTCCACGCTGGCACCCACTTCACACGCATCGGCGCCCAATCGCTTGGCCAATTCCAAGGCCTGCGCGACGCGTGCCTCCAAGCGTGCTTGCTGCTCTACGGCATCGAAGGCCTGGCTCATGGTCTACTCCTGTACTCATAAGGCCCGAGACACTGCTCAAGGGCTCGGTAGGATTGTCGAGGAAGCCTGATATACTGCACGGTCATCCCCGAAGCATGATGGTAATGCAATGTCGATCGACCTCCCCGACCCGCACGATGAAGAGGCGGGACGCCCCAGCAAGACCCAGCGCAAGAACGAAATGAAAGCCCTCCAAGCGATGGGTGAGCGCATCATCGCCATGAGCGATGCCCAGCGCGCACGCCTACCGCTTTCCGACGACATGCTCTTCGCGGTCGAGGAAACCTCGCGTATCCGCTCCCACGAAGGACGGCGTCGCCACATGCAGTACGTGGGCAAGGTCATGCGCCGCGAAGACCTTGCGGCCATCCAGGCCACGTTCGACGCCATCGAGCAGGAAAACTTACAACGCGATAACGCCTTTCATCGTCTCGAGCACTGGCGCGACCGGCTCATCGAGGACGACAATGCCGACGCGCTGGAGGCTTTCATCGCCGAATACCCCGAGGTCGACCGCCAGACGCTGCGGCAACTCACCCGCAACGCCAGAAGCGAGCGTCAGCGCGAAAAACCGCCGACGAGTGCTCGCAAACTGTTCAAACTGATCCGTGATACCGCCGGAATGTAAGATCGGCACTCCGTGCCTCCAAGAAGGAAGACCGGCGCTTCGCGCCTGGAAGAAGGAAGGAAATCACATACCTTGGCTTTCTCTTCGCTCTTCCTTCTTTTTGCTTACTTCTTCGCTCTGCCCTCAGGACTGCGTTCCGCCGACGGTGAGTTCGTCGATCTTGAGTGTCGGCTGGCCCACGCCGACCGGCACGCCTTGGCCTTCCTTACCGCAGACACCAATACCGGTATCCAGCTCGAGGTCGTGTCCGATCATCGATACCTGCTGCATCACCTCTGGCCCGTTGCCGATCAAGGTCGCCCCTTTGACCGGCGCGGTGATCTTGCCGTCCTCGATCAAATAGGCCTCGGAGGCGGAGAACACGAAACGTCCCGAGGTGATATCGACCTGGCCACCACCGAAGCTCACCGCATAGATGCCCCGCTTGACGCTCTTGACGATATCCTCGGGATCATCCTGGCCGGCCAGCATGCAGGTATTGGTCATGCGCGGCATGGTGACGTGTGCGTAGGACTCGCGACGCGCATTGCCGGTGGGGGCCATGCCCATCAAGCGTGCGTTGAGCTTGTCCTGCATGTAACCCTTGAGAATACCGTCCTCGATCAGCGTGTTGCGCTGACTCGGCGTCCCCTCGTCATCCACGCTCAACGATCCGCGACGGTCGGATAGCGTCCCGTCGTCGATGACCGTCACACCGGGCGCGGCCACGCGCTCACCGATGCGCCCTGCGAAAGCCGAGCTGCCTTTGCGGTTGAAGTCCCCTTCAAGACCGTGCCCCACCGCCTCGTGAAGCAGAATACCGGGCCAGCCGTTGCCCAACACCACCGGCATCTGTCCGGCCGGCGCATCGACCGCTTCCAGGTTGACCTTTGCCTGACGTACCGCCTCCTTGGCGAAGCGCTCCGCCACGTTCTCGTCGCGCAGCCGTGCCATCGAGTAGCGACCACCACCGCCAGCGCTACCGCGTTCGCGACGCCCGTCACGCATGGCGATGACACTGACATTGAAACGCACCAAGGGACGAACATCGGCCGCGAGCGTACCATCGCTGGCACGCACCATGACCACTTCATAGGTGCCCGACAGCGAAGCACTGACCTGCGTGATACTCGGATCAGCAGCCCGTGCCACGCGATCCGCCGTCTTGAGCATGGCGATTTTATCCTCGGCGGAAAGCCCTGCCAGAGGATCGACATCGGCATAGTGACGCGTAGGCATGGCAGTCTGCACCGCCTGGGGCGGCAAGCGTTCGCCGCTCCGCGCAATGCCCGCTGCGATACGCCCGGTATCGGCCAGCGCATCGGCACTTATCTGGTTGGAGTAGGCAAAGCCGGTCTTTTCCCCGGTCAGGGTACGCACACCGACACCGCCGTCGATGCTGTAGCCAGCCTCCTTGACGTCGCCGTCCTCGAGAATCCAGCTTTCTTGCCAGGTACGTTGAAAATATAAGTCGGCATAATCGATGCCCGGCCCCATGGCGTGGCCCAGGCCAGTATCCAGCGCCGCCAGGTCGAGACCGCCCGGCGCGAGGAGCAATGAGGTCGCCTGATTCAGGGCGCTGTCGTTGAGTGCGTTCATCGGGCGCTTTCCAGTGTCAGTTGCGGCGACGACCATGGGCCGTGCACGCGGTAATGTATCTGCGTTGCCTTATCGAGCCAGCCGCCGAAAAGCTTGTGGGCAAGGTACAACCCCACACCTACTTGCGGCGCACCAACGAGCACGGCCGCCAGCGGTAAATTCTGGCTCACCGGCACAGTGATACCCAGTCGTTGATTCAGTGTACGCTGCACGAGATCGGCTTCGCCTTGCAAGGTAAAATGGGTGGCCGAACCGTCGATTTCAACCGGGCCTCGGGTCACGAGCTTGCCGTCGAACAGCGTCGCCTCACCGTTCATGCTATTGAAAGCCGTCCCCTCCTGGGTAATATCGGAGAAGTCCAGCGTCAATCGACGGAAGATGTTATCCAGATTGAGCAGCCCCACCAGCTTGGCCGGGCCCGAGTCGACCTGCCGGAAACGACCATTGGTCAACGCCAGCGACGCGCTGCCCTGCGAGCGTTCCACGGCAAATTGCCATGGCGCGCCGGGCCATGCCAAGCGCGCATTCAGGTCCACGCTTTCGCTATTGACCACTTCAGGCTGCCCCAGACGAACCAGGGCGTCGCCGAGATTGCTGCCCTTCAGGGCCAACCGCGCACGCGTCAGGCTGTCTTCGCGTCCGGCAGTTTCCCAAGCCAGTTCACCGCTCGCCGTCACGCCGTTGACCACCAGCGACAATGGCTTGATATCCAGACGCTGTGATGAGGTCTGCCAGTCGGCGTCGAGCGGCCCGAAGTTTTGTCCGTCACGATGCAGCTCGCCGACATGCAGGCGCCCATCCGGCCAGTCTTGCATGCCATCCGGCAGCGCTACGGGGTCGGGAGGCGTGGCGATTTCATCACTAAGTTTCACCTTACCATCGCCTTGAGCATCATCCTCGGCAGGCCACAGAGTGTCGAGATCGAGGCGCGTGAGATTAATATCCACCGGACGCGGCGCCTCGGGTCGCCACTGCGCTTCTCCCGCCGCAACGGGGCCCGCCAGCGCCAATTGCCATCCATCCTCGAGCGGGGTGACATCGGCTTGTAATGCCCCCTGACATTGGTCGTCGAGAATGACACAAGGCGTCGAGACAGTAATACGCTGCACACCACTCGAGACGTCCTCGCCCCCACCGCTGGATATATCGTCCGGCAAGCCCTTGGGTTGCGTGGTGACTTGACGGTTGAGATCACGTTCACGCAGCAGCGATATCCATTGTTGCGGATCCAGGCGAGGCGGCTCCCAGTTTACGCTCCAGCCATCCTGCTGTGGCCACTGCGGCGCTTGGGGCCAATTCTCCAACCATGCCTGGCCCTGCAAGCGCTCGTCTCGCGTACGCCAGCGCAACCGCCCCCAGTCCGATATCTGGACCTGGCCACTGCCCGATGCTACATCCGCGTTGATTTCTAGGGGCTCCGTTTCGTCAACGGCCTTGCCAAAGGGAGTTGGCAGGCGCAGCGCCAGGCCTTCGAGGTCGCTGGTAACCCGCACGCTCGCATTGTCCTCGTCGTCGAAGGTGACCCGCGCGCGATATGGCAATGTTCCTTCGGCAAGCGCAGGCTGCGGCGCCAGGCGCGCCCAGCTCAAGAGTCCCTCGGCGCTGGCACCGCCCGTGAAGGTGAAACCGTCACCCCCCATGTCCAGCGTGCCCTTCATGTCGCCCCCCAATGCCCGCGCGCTCACGTCACCGGTCAGCAGGTCCTGATCCTTGAGATGGCGATAACGCAAATCGCCCTCAACATCCTCGAGCGGAAGGCGCAACATGCCGAGATACAGTCGCGAAGCCTCGATACGCCCCTGAATGTCGGCCTTCATCGTTTCAGGGATCGCCAGCGGAATCGTCATGTCGAGATCGGCCTCGACCTGGCCCTCGCTTTGCCAAGCGGCAAAGGTGTCGCTGAGACCTTCCAGCGGTGCCTCGGCGAGATAATCCAGCAAGGCCTGGCTCGAGCCCGTAATCGGCCCGCGCACTCCCAACGTATCGCCGACCATCAAGACGCGGGCATCGCGCGTTTCCAGGCCCATGCTCGTAGCGTGATCGACTTGCGCAACCAAGGTCTGGTTATCGACATCCAGATGACCGGCAACGTTTTCCAACGCTGGCCACTCGGGATCATAGGGGATCCGGCCCTGCTCGACATCGAGCTCCAGTTGCAGATGATCATCAGGATTGACGAACAACTCCCCTTCGGGTGCCTCGCGCTCGGTCAGCGTCTGCGACAACGACAGGCTGCCTTGGGAGACACGCCCACTAACCTGCGATAGCCAATCGAGCAGTTCGTCGTCCATGGTTTGGGTGGGTAACCAGTCGAGCAGCGGCGTATCGATCGCATCGGCATTGGAAAACGCCAGGTCGAGATCGAGACGCCCGGGCGTATCCTCGGCCATCGGTAGGTGCGTCGCGAAGGTACCGCTCACCTCTGCCCCACGCCAATTGGCTTGCAACGCCTGGCCTTTGATATCGAAGGCGTTGTCGTCACGTTGCCAGTCGACACGCCCGGTCGCGGCATCCACCGCAATCGGCTGGGGGTAGACGTCGGGAAACGCGAGCGTCATCTCCGGCTCATGGCGAAAACGCACGCTGCCCGAGGCATTGTCGGTGGTCACCCAAGCGCTGAATGGCCCGCCACCGGGAATCCCGTTCCAAGCTGACACGCGTGCGCCCGTCAACGCTGTGCGTGAAAACCAGCGGCCGTCATGACGCCCGACCTCGAGGCCGTCGACATGCCCCTGCGGAGACAAGCGCTCGAGCATTCGTGCATGCTCATCCGATAACGGCAACATGCCGCCCCAGGCGGCCAATGCACCGAGAGAAAAATCACTGCTACGCAGCCACCAATCGCCACCTTCAACGCGTGCCTGTAATCGCTCGGGCAAGGGGGACCCTTCACGGTCGTCGCCGTCACGCTTGGCAACCAGACCGTTGGCCCAGATATCCCAGTCGCCCTCGTCATCCCGTAACGCCTGAGCACGCACGCCGATATCCTCGAACGCCAGCGGCGGGCCATCACGCCGCGTGATACCCAGTTTGGGTAGCGACAAGCGCAGGCGAGCGTCCTCGAGGCGGGCATCATGCCAGCGGGCCCACAGCCGGGCGTCGCCCTCTACCGTCTCCAATGTGTAGCGTTGCTGAGCCGTCAAGACCTGGCCCAAGGCACGCAGCCCTTGAGCGTTGACGTCGACTTGCAGGGCGGCATTGAAGGCGCCCAGTCCACGACGTCCAGGTAGCACCTCAAGCACCGCGCTCAAGGCAGCCTCCGGTTGGCCGTCGACATGCATCTGGCCTTCGAGATGAGCCTTTGAATCACCGCCAGCCATCAACACACGCGGTGCAACGAGCGTGACATCGTCCTGTCGTCCATGCAGCACCACGCGCACATCATGAATAGCGACACGCTGACGCAGAAGAGCGCCGACCCAACGGTCGATATCGGCGAGGCGGAAACGCCCCGGCGCCTGAATCTCATCGGGCACTTCCGCCGAGGGCCAGCCCCACCCGCCTTCGGCATTCTGGTAGAGATGAAGCGTCGCTTGTTCGACCTCGGCCTTTTCGAAAACGGGATACCCCGCGCGCAGCGACGCCAAGGTATCGAGACGCGCATGGGCGCTATCGATACTCAGCAGAGGCGGCGCTTGGGGCGCCTTGGCGCGCAAGGTCATACCCGAAAGCCTCGCCGACGGATCCCAACCATGCCAATCGGCACCGAGATGCTCGAGCTCGGCATCGGCGCTAAAACGCTCGGCAAGCTGGGCTTCGATATCATCGCTAAACGCGTCAGCCTGCGTCGCCAGGCCGCGCGCCACCAGCAGCGCCAGCGCGATGATGCTCAGCACCACCGCCACGATCGTGAGTGTCCAGCGCCACCCTCCTCGCAACGCGTTCATGGGCTCACATCAGCACGATGTCGTACTGCTCCTGAGAATAATGGGCTTCGACCTGGAAGCGAATCGTCTTGCCGATGAAGGCTTCCAGATCCGCCACCGCCGTCGATTCCTCGTCGAGCAGGCGATCCACCACCCCCTGAGAAGCCAGCACCATGTAGGTTTCCGGACTGTAGGCACGCTCCTCGCGCAGGATTTCCCGAAATATCTCGTAGCACACGGTCTCCGGTGTCTTGAGCGTTCCGCGTCCCTGGCAGGTCAGGCAAGGTTCGCACAGGGTCTGCTCGAGACTTTCACGGGTTCGCTTGCGCGTGACCTGCACCAAACCGAGTTCGGTCACGCCGGTCAACTTGTTCTTGGCGTGGTCGCGTTCCAGCGCCTTCTCGAGAACACGTAAGACCTGTCGCTGATGCTCGAGTTCTTCCATATCGATGAAATCGATGATGATGATGCCACCCAGATTGCGTAGCCGCAGTTGCCGCGCAATCGCCGTGGCCGCCTCGAGGTTGGTCTTGAAGATGGTCTCCTCGAGATTGCGATGCCCCACGTAACCGCCGGTATTGACATCGATGGTGGTCATCGCCTCGGTCTGGTCGATCACCAGATATCCGCCCGATTTGAGCTGTACCTTACGCCCCAGCGCTTTCTGGATCTCGTCTTCGACACTATAGAGATCGAACAACGGACGCTCACCAGGATAATATTCGATGCACGACTCGACATCGGGCATGAACTCCTTGGCGAACTCCTTGAGCTTGGCGTAGTTTTCACGCGAGTCTATGCGTACGCGCTCGATATCGGCGCGCATCACGTCGCGCAGCGTGCGGATGAATAGCGGCAGGTCGTCGTAAAGAAGTGCCGGCGGCGTAGCGCTGTGGCGTCGCTCATCGACCTTGCGCCAGAGCCGCAACAAAAAATGCATGTCGGTCGCCAGCTCTTCCTGCCCCACACCCTCGGCAGCCGTGCGGATGATCACACCCCCCGGCGCCTCATCGTGCATTGCCGCCTGGGAGGCTTCGATCAACGTCTTGAGTCGCTCGCGTTCGCCTTCATCCTCGATACGCTGGGAGACACCCGTATGCGGCGAGTCGGGCATATACACCAGATAGCGCGACGGCACCGACAGATGCGTGGTCAGGCGCGCCCCTTTCGAGGCGATGGGGTCCTTGGTGACCTGCACGACCAAAGTCTGCCCTTCCTGGAGCAAATGCGAGATCGTGGTGTGTTCATCGATGCTCGCGTTGGGCGCAACGACCTCGTTGACATGGATGAAGGCCGCCTTTTCGAGCCCGATATCCACGAAGGCGGCCTGCATGCCCGGCAGTACCCGCACCACCTTACCCTTGTAGATATTGCCCACGATGCCACGTCGGCGGCTGCGTTCGATGAAGGCTTCTTGCAAGACACCGTTCTCGACCACGGCGACGCGCGTCTCCATGGGCGTCAAATTGATCAGTACCTCGCCGCTCATGCGTTGCCCCTAACCAGATTATCTGTCGGCATTATGGCACAGCCAAGCGCTCGCCCCACAGCGATACACCTTGGCGCGTCAATAACTTGGCGGTCTCGAAAAGGGGCAACCCCACCACTGCGGAGTGACTGCCTTCGATGTGCTCAACGAAGATTGCCGCCAACCCTTGAATGGCATAGGCACCGGCCTTGTCAACGGGCTCGCCACTGCGCCAGTACGCATCGATCTCATGGGCTGAGAGCGAACGCAGTGTCACCCGCGTCGTCACGCAAACCGACAACACGCCACGCGGCCCCGCCACCGCGACGCCCGTCATCACATCATGCGTGGTACCCGATAACGCCGTGAGCATGGCGACGGCATCTTCGCGATCACGCGGCTTCCCCAGGATGCGCTGTTCCAACACCACGGCTGTGTCGGCCCCCAATGTGGGTAACGACGTTCCTGCCGCGCCGGCCTGCGCCTTTTCTCTCGCCAGACGCTCTACATAAGCGCCAGGCACTTCCCCCTCCCATGGTGTCTCATCGATATCGGCCGGTGCTACTTCGAGCGTGACGCCGATCGACGCCAACAACTCACGGCGCCGCGGCGAAGCCGAGGCCAGGCGCAACGACGCCCCCTGGGATGTGGACATGTGATTTTTCCTCAGACTGAGGTGGCAGAGGCGACGCGGGTCGAGGCAGCGGTCACACGATTTTCAAGCGACGCCGCAATACTTGCATCATGGTAAACAACCATGGCCACAGGGCTGCGCCTATGAGCGCGGGCAGCAAGAATGCCAGATGGATAGAGACTGGGCCGAAGATCGTGCGCAGCCATTGCTCGACCAATTGAATCAAGCCCAGCAGGACGAACATCAGGACGGCCTGCTGCCAGATGGAATAGGCACGCAGGCGTTGATAGAGCAAGAGACACAAATAGGTGAGCAGCGACAACGTCAACGCGTTTTGACCCAAGGGCGTACCTTCGATCAGATCCAGCAGCAAGCCGAGCACAAAACCATGGAAGACGCCGACGCGCTGAGGGGCGGCAATACACCAATAAGCCAATGCCAGACCGAGCCAATTGGGTCGCCACATCAGCCATGCATCGGGCAGCGGCATGACCTGCAAGCACAAACTCACCAGCAGGGTGAACCAGATCATGAGAAGTCCTGGCAAGCGCATCATGGACGCGCCCCCTCGCGCTTGTGGGACATGTTCCCCGCGTCACCCTCCATCAACTGCAATGCGGCCTCGATATTGACATCGCTGGTGACCGCCGCTGCCGCAGGCGAGGGAAATAGCAGCAAGAAGTGCCGTGAGCGCTCGGGTTGCGCAAGCGGTCGCGCTTCGACTCTAGCGAAAGAATGCTGGCCATCCTTATCCACCTGTGTGATCTCCGCGACAGGATAGCCCTCGGGAAAGCGCCCGCCCAAGCCCGAGGTCGTGAGCAAGTCACCTTCCTTGATATCAGCGGTCGCCGGCACATTGAGGACATTCAGCGTATCGAGGCTGCCGGAACCCTGGACGATGAAACGCTGCCCACTGCGATTGACCTGAACCGGTACCGCATTATTGGCGTCGCTCACCATCAGTACACGGCTGGTATACGCGGATACGGCAATGACCTGCCCGATCAAGCCGGAGGCATCCATAACCGGTTGCCCGGAATAGACACCATCACGACGTCCCCGTCCGATCACCATCTGCTGGGTGAAAGGGTCGGAATCCAACGACAATAGCTCGGCCGTTATATAGGGCACCTCATCGCGCGGCGCAGCGTTGAGTAACTCTCGCAGGCGCACGTTTTCCGCCGTCAGGTTGGCCATGCGCTGCACGCGATGCGACAGCGTCAGCAACTGCTGGCGCAAGCGCTGATTCTCTTCCACCAGGGCACGCTGATCAGAAAAGACCAGTGCCGCCCAGGACAACCCCTCGCTGGGCAGGCTCACCGCCCATTGCACCGGCGCCACAACGGTCGTCAAGTGCGCGCGCATGTCATCCATGAAGGGCAGACGATGCTCCGCGAACATCAAGGCGAAGGCGGCTACCGCACATAACAGCATGCGATAGCTAGGCACCGGGCCGTGCGAAAACAGAGGTTTAATAAGCTTTCCTCCGCAGACGGGGCGCAAGACCCATAACGACTGGACACACGCTGGAAGCCACTCGCGACGCGCGTGGCTTCCAGGCAAGCGTATCGGCGCTAATAGGACGAGCGCCCGAGTGCGTCAATCGCTGGACAGCAACTCGAAGGTCCGCTGATCGATCATTTCCAGCGCCTTGCCGCCACCACGGGCCACACACGTCAGTGAGTCCTCGGCGACGATCACCGGCAAGCCCGTCTCTTCGGCGATCAACTTGTCGATGTCACGCAATAACGCGCCACCGCCAGTCAATACCACGCCGCGCTCGGCGATGTCCGAGGCCAGCTCGGGAGGCGATTGCTCCAAGGCACTCTTGACCGCCGCGACGATGGACGAGAGCGGATCCTGCAAAGCGTCGAGAATCTCGTGCGAATTGAGCGTAAAGCTGCGCGGGATGCCTTCCGCCAGATTGCGACCACGCACATCGATCTCACGCAACTCGCCGCCGGGATAGGCACAGCCGATTTCTTCCTTGATACGCTCAGCGGTCGCCTCACCGATAAGGCTGCCGTAATGACGGCGCACATACGCCGTAATCGCCTCATCGAAGCGGTCGCCCCCGACGCGGATAGACTCGGAATACACCACGCCGTTGAGCGAGATGATCGCGATCTCGGAGGTCCCGCCGCCGATATCGACGACCATCGACCCCGTAGCCTCCTCGACCGGCAGGCCCGCGCCGATGGCCGCCGCCATGGGCTCTTCGATGAGAAAAACCTCACGTGCGCCGGCGCCTTCTGCGGATTCCTTGATGGCGCGCCGCTCGACCTGAGTCGACATGCACGGTACACAGACCAGAACACGCGGGCTCGGCGTCAAGAACGTACTCTGATGCACCTTGCGAATGAAGTGCTGGAGCATCTGCTCGGTGACGGTAAAATCAGCGATGACACCGTCCTTCATGGGACGGATCGCGGTAATGTTGCCAGGGGTACGACCCAGCATACGCTTGGCATCGATCCCCACAGACGCGACGGTACGCATATTGCCAGACTGGCGGATCGCCACGACCGACGGCTCGTCGAGCACGATGCCGCGGCCGCGTACGTAAATCAGTGTGTTGGCGGTACCCAAGTCGATCGACAGATCGCTCGAGAAAAGCCCCCGTAAACGTTTAAACATGGAAGTCTTTCACCTAGTCCAGACCGGAACCCTGTGCGGACGCAAACGGTACCATTGCGGGGGTGGCGCGGCAAGCAAAGGCCTGTCAGCGCTCGCCAGATATGGTAAATTCTGGGGTTATCCCCGGCGTCAGACCTTCATTGGCGTGGCGATGACACGCCGCGCAGTAATCCATAAAAGGCAATCGATATGGCGATCGAACATGCAGACGTGCTCCGCGCCGCCCACTTGGCCCGCGTCGGCTTGAGTGACGACGAAGCAACCGGTTACGTCGACGACTTGAGCCGCATCCTGGAGATGGTCGATCAACTTCAGGCCGTCGATACTCAAGGCATCTCCCCATTGGCGCATCCACTGGATGCCACCCAGCGCCTGCGCCCCGACGAGGTGACCGAACATAGCCAGCGCGAACGCTTCCAGGCCTGCGCCCCGGCCACCGAGGACGGCCTCTATCTCGTCCCGCGCGTCGTCGAGTGAAGCATCCTCTTCAGGATTCGAACCAGGAGTCATATTTTTCCATGCATGACAAGACCCTCACGGAGCTTGCCGCCGGTCTTCAAGCAGGCAAGTTCTCCAGCCGTGAGCTGTGCCAGGCGGCTCTCGATCGCATCGAGCGCCTCGATGGCGAGCTCAACAGCTTCATTACCGTGACCGCCGAGCAGGCACTGGCCAACGCCGATGCCGCCGACAGTGCACGCGAAGCCGGCGACGCCGGCCCTCTCGCCGGCCTGCCGCTGGCGCTCAAGGACATCTTCTGTACCCAGGGCGTGCGCACCAGCTGCGGTTCGAAGATGCTCGACGACTTCGTCTCGCCCTACGATGCCTCGGTCGTCGAAAAGCTGCGCCAGGCTGGCGCCGTCAACCTCGGCAAGACCAACATGGACGAGTTTGCCATGGGCTCGTCCAATGAGAGCAGCTTCTATGGACCGGTCAAGAACCCATGGGATCTCAGTGCCGTGCCCGGCGGCTCCTCCGGCGGCAGTGCCGCAGCCGTCGCCGCGGGATTAGTACCGGCGGCACTGGGCACCGATACCGGCGGCTCGATCCGCCAGCCGGCGGCTTTCTGCGGCATCACGGGCTTGAAGCCCACCTACGGGCGTGTTTCGCGCTATGGCATGGTGGCTTTTGCTTCGAGCCTTGACCAAGGCGGCCCGCTGGCGCGTAGCGCCGCCGACTGCGCCTTGTTGCTCGAAGCCATCGCCGGCCACGATGTTCGCGACTCCACCAGCGTGGCGCGTGTCGTACCCGATTACACCGCTGAACTCGATACGTCGCTCGCGGGCCTCAAGATCGGTCTGCCCAAGGAATATTTCGGCGATGGTCTCGACCCCGAAGTCGAAACCGCGGTGCGCGAGGCGATCAAGGTCTATGAATCGCTGGGCGCCAAGGTCTGCGAGGTCAGCCTACCGCATACCCATCTAGCGATTCCCGCCTACTACGTCATTGCCCCGGCGGAGGCGTCATCCAACCTATCGCGTTTCGATGGCGTGCGCTTCGGTCATCGTTGCGACGATCCGACGGATCTCGAAGACCTATACAAGCGCACGCGGGCCGAAGGCTTCGGCGAGGAGGTCAAGCGACGCATCCTGATTGGCACGCACACCCTGTCTGAGGGCTTCTTCGATGCCTATTACCTCAAGGCACAGCAGGTACGCCGCCTGATCCGCCAGGATTTCCTCGATGCCTTCGATGAAGTCGACGTGCTGATGGGCCCGACCGCACCGACGCCCGCGTTCGATCTGGGCGCGCAGAAAGATCCGGTCTCCATGTACTTGCAGGATATCTACACCATCGCCGTCAATCTAGCCGGCATCCCGGGCATAAGCGTTCCCGCCGGCTTCGCCGGTAGCCGCCCTGTAGGCCTCCAGGTACTGGCACCGCACTTCGCTGAAGCGCAACTACTCGGCGTGGCACACCAGTTCCAGCAAGCCACCGACTGGCACCTCAAGCGTCCAGCATTCGGCAAGGAGACGGCATGATGCAGTGGGAAACCGTGATCGGGCTCGAGGTTCACGTTCAGCTCGCCACCCAGTCGAAGATTTTTTCCGGTGCCTCCACCGCCTTCGGTGCCGAGCCCAACACCCAGGCCTGCGCCGTCGATCTTGGCATGCCCGGCGTGCTGCCAGTGCTCAATGAAAATGCCGTGGCCATGGCGGTGAAGTTCGGTCTTGCCATCGACGCCGAGATTCCCGAGACCTCGCTGTTCGAGCGCAAGAATTACTTCTACCCCGATCTACCCAAGGGGTATCAGACCAGCCAGATGGCGCAACCCATCGTCGGCATGGGTAATGTCGAAATCACCCTCGACGACGGGACAACGCGCACGATCCGCGTTCATCACGCCCATCTCGAGGAAGATGCTGGCAAGTCGCTCCACGAGGACTATCACGGTATGACCGGCATCGACCTCAACCGTGCCGGCACACCGCTTCTGGAGATCGTTTCCGAACCCGACATGCGTTCGGCCAAGGAAGCCGTCGCCTATATTCGCGCGATTCATGCCATCGTCACCTATCTCGGCATCTCCGACGGCAACATGGCCGAAGGCTCGATGCGCTGTGACGTCAACGTCTCGGTACGCCCCAAGGGCCAGGCGGCATTCGGCACACGCGCGGAAATCAAGAACGTCAACTCGTTCCGTTTCGTCGAAAAGGCCATCGCCTTCGAGGTGGAGCGCCAGATCGAACTCATCGAGGACGGCGGGCAGGTCATTCAGGAAACCCGCCTGTTCGACCCCGAGCGCGACGAAACGCGTGCCATGCGCACCAAGGAGGAAGCCAACGATTACCGTTACTTCCCCTGCCCCGACCTTCTGCCGGTGACCCTCGACAGCGCCTATATCGACCACCAACGCGCGCTCATGCCTGAGCTTCCCAGCGAGAAGCGTCAGCGTTTCGAGAATCAGTTGGGCCTATCTGCCTACGATGCCGGCGTGCTCGCCTCGAGCCGTGCCATGGCCGAATACTTCGAAGCCGTCAAGGAAGCCTGCGGCGATGCCAAACAAGCCGCCAACTGGGTACAGGGCGAGCTATCGGCCAACCTCAATCGTGAAAACCTGGAGATCGGCGACAGCCCGGTCACCGCCGAGCAGCTCGGCGGCCTCATCCAACGCGTAATGGACGACACCATCAGCGGCAAGGCCGCCAAGCAAGTCTTCCAGGCGCTGTGGGACGGCGAAGCGGACAGCGCCGATGCCATCATCGACGCGCGCGGTCTCAAGCAGGTCACCGATACCGGCGCCATCGAGGGCATGGTCGATCAGGTCATCGCCGACAGCCCGATTCAGGTGGCCCAGTACCGCGAGGCCGATGAAGCCAAACGCGGCAAGATGATCGGCTACTTCGTGGGACAAGTCATGAAGGCCTCACGCGGCACTGCCAATCCACAGCAAGTAAATAGCTTGCTCAAGCAGAAGCTGGATCAGGCTTGATCCGACTGATTGGCAAGCAGCAAGCTGGAAAAAAGCCCATGGCTTTTGAACTGACCCCCAATCGTTGGACGGTTAGTTCTCTTAACCGGCGGCCATGGCCTGAGTCCTGTATTGCACGGGGCTCAGGTCTTTTAGTCTCTGCTTGATCCGCTGATGGTTGTAGTAATGGATGTACTCGGCAATGCCTTGCTGCAATTGCTCAACGGTATCGAACCGGTTCAGATGGAAGTATTCGGCTTTCAGGGTACCGAAAAAACTCTCCATGGCGGCATTGTCCAGACAATTCCCTTTCCGTGACATGCTGCGCAGTATTCGCTTCTCCACCACCAGGCGTCGATAGTTGGGGTGGCGGTAATGCCAACCCTGATCCGAGTGCAATAGAGGCCGATCACCTGGCCTCAGCCGGTCGAAGGCACGCCTCAACATGTGCTTCACCAGGCCGAATACCGGTCGTGGCCCGGTCTGGAAGGCGATAATCTCGCCGTTATACAGATCCATGACCGGTGACAGGTAGAGCTTCTGGTCACCGACCTTGAATTCGGTGATGTCTGTCACCCAGCGTTGATTCGGTCCTTGGGCCTGAAACCGACGCCGTAGCGTATTCGGGGCGGCGTAGCCCTCGGCTCCTCGATAAGCTCGATACCGCTTGGGGCGAACGAGGGATTTCAAGCCCAGTCGTTGCATCAACCGCTGGACGATCTTGTGGTTGATCGCCTCGCCTGCCTGGCGCAGTACAGCGGTGATACGGCGATAGCCATAGCGTCCCTTGTGATGATCATAGATCGCTTGGATACGCGCCTTTAGAGACGCATACAGATCGCCAGCCCTCAGGACCTTGAGCTGGTAGTAGAACGTGCTGCGCGGTAGCGATGCCGCACGCAGCAGCAGCGCCAGTGAGTGCTCATGCCTTAACCCTTGGACGGCTTGGGCTTTTTGCCTCGTGTCGTCGCCCGTTTCTCTCGGGTCAAGGCATCGAGCTTTTTTAGATAGGCATTCTCCGCCCGCAGATAGGCCAGCTCCTCGAGCAGTTCCTCATGGGAGCGCTCACCATCGGTGGGAGGCTCGAGCGGTGAAGATGGGGGCTTCTGGGGCATCGGGCGGCGTCCCGTACGTTTCGGTTCCAAGGCGATTAGGCCACCACTATGGTACTGGCGTTCCCATCTGCCAATAGCGCCAGCGGCACGGATATCAAACAATATCTCGGTCTGTCGGATCGACAAGCCGTCGCGCCACATCTTTTCCAGCACCTCACGCTTGAACGCTGGGCTGTAGTGACGGCGTGTCTGGCGCCATCCCAACGGCCCATGCTGCCGGTACTGCTCCACCCATCGCCTGACCATGGAATAGTCCAGACCCAACTGATGGGCAACCATTTCTAGGCCGACATCTCCATTCAGGTAGTGCTGCACCACTTGCAGCTTAAACTGGTCGCTGTACTGGTTCTTCATAAAAACACCCCGAAGGTTGGATTGGGTGTCCAACTTTCGGTGTGCAGTTCAAGATCGGCAGGGCGTTCTCGGCATGCACGCTAATGCCCAGCAGCAGAAATTGGCGTTCTTCTTCACCGCCGGTGTCGTGCAGCGAGTGCTGGGTGAGTTCGAACCAGCGCCCAGCCTGGAGCTGACGGGCGCCGCCGCTGCCGCGGAAGCGCTTGGCCAGGGATTCGTCCGCCTCGAGGCGATTCTCGGTGAGGCGTTCGCCGCGCTCAAAGCCGTAGTAGTAATACTCACCGGCGTAGTCGTAGACCTCGGTGTCAGGCAGGTTGCCCTGGTCGCTCAGGGTGTCGAGGCCGGTGCGTTTGGTCAGTGACGGCTGCTTGTAGTCGAAGGTGCCGACACTGACACGGGTGGGCTGCTGAGTACGCACGCCGCCCCACTGATTGAGGGCATCCTCGCGCTCGGTGGCATCCTGGCGGTGGAAGCGGATCGTCTGTGGCGAGACCGGTTGGCAGGTGTCGACGTCGTCGGTAATGACCAGGCGGTGGCCATCGAAGGATTGGCGGTCACCGTCGGCACTATTGCTGCCGTTGGCGTTAGCTCCGCTGCCGTTATCGGTCTCACCGTCGTCGTTGCCGGCGGATTCGGACGATTGATATTCAAAATAATACCACAGGCCTTCTTCTTCGCAGAGGCGACTGATGAAGTTGAAGTCGCTCTCGCGGTACTGCACGCAGTAGCTGCGCGCGGGATAGTCACGTCGCAAGTCGAAACGGTAGCGGCCCCTGGCCAGTTCATGACCCTCGAACACCTGGGTCAGCACCTCGACCACCGAGCGATCCTGGAAGATCCGGCTGTCACGGCCCAGCGCGAGCATCTTGAGCCACGGCACCAGGGTGAGCTGGTAGTAGGTGACGCCGCCGTCTTCGCCCAGCAGCGCGGCCTCGGCAACCAGGCCATGCAACTGGCGATAACCGCCGTCGGCCTGCCGGATCGACAGGCTGGCCGGCTGGGCCATCAGCGTCTTGAGTTCGAGATCATTCTGCTGGGAGATGCAGTCCAGGGTATAGCTGAACGGCGCGCTGACGTACTCCTCGCCCACCAGCCGGTGCGGCAGCAGCGACGCCCCGGCAATGTCCAGTGTCAGCAGCCGCTGCGACGGCGACAGGTCAATATCGAAGGTGTCGAGTAAACTGTCAGGCATCGTCTCTTCCATATTGGTCTCTCCGCCGTCACACCACCTGCAGCTTGTATCATCACGGCATAGATGGCTAAATTAATGCTCGTTGATAAGCCTGCTTAGCCAGGCTCGACCTTTCACACTTGTCAGGAAGCCCAGATCGATGAAAGGCATCGTTGTACTCGGTGACGCCACGAGCCATGGCGGAAAAGTCATTACCGCGCAGAGCAGTTACCTGATCGACGGAAAACCCGTCGCCTGCGTCGGTGACAAAGTCACCTGCCCCAAGGACGGCCATGGCAACACCACGGTGATCGTCGAGGGCCACCCGACCATGAAGATCAATGGCAAGCCGATCGCCCTGCATGGCCACAAGACGGCCTGTGGCGCGTCGCTGATCTCCTCGCACAACGGCGACAGCGGTCACGAATGATCCTCTACGCGCCGCGCGACTTCCACTGCATAGCTTCTCAAGGCCCAGGCCTGGGTATGACTCTCTGCGTGGAGAGCCAACACCACTGCATGCCCCTCGGGCTCGATCGCAGCCGCCGCAAGCACGAATAGCAATACTTGAGTAGCTTCCCCACTCCAGCCAACCAGAGCGTCGACGCCTAGGGCGTCGTCGATCGTATCAATACCGGGCCAGCGCTCGATGACCGCCCCACCAAGTTCCACCCCACGTCCTGGCATCCCGATGGCGTCGACCACGAGGCGTGAAGGGGCCGGTGACGAAGCGTCGTCCTGGGTCGCCGGCCAGAGGTCGCCGAGTAGCTCGACCAGCGCCGAGCGCTTGTCATAATCGCGACGCCCGGCACGCGGTGCGTGCTCTCGCCGAATACCCGCGTCGAGCCGCCAACCGCTATTGAATTCGAGAACCTCCGCCGTCAGCCGCTGCACCAGCAGCACCGCAACGGCTTCACCGGGGTAGAGCCCGTCCCCTCGAGAAGATCGCACCAGTATGTCGCGATACTGCATCGACGCTATGTCACCTTCGTTGACCAGTGAATCCACACCGATCCAGAGCACGTAGGGCATGCCCCCCTGCTCGCCAACCGCCAACGCCGCATGCGGATCCTGCTGCTCGGCAAGACGGATTTCTCCCAGGTACGCACCATACTGCGTATCAGCAACCGCGCCACTTAGGCGCTCCTGAATGAGAGAAGCGGCCTCCGGCGATCGAACCGGCGCACTGAGCAGAATGTCGAATGCACTCTCTTTCGGGACCGCCTCAAGCATCATCAGCGCTTCGGCCATCACCGTCTGCACCAGTTGATGCAGCCTGAGCGCCTTGGCATCGAGCCGACCTAGTTGCGGCTCGTTCACCGAGGTCGTGTCACTGACTGGGTGCATCAGCAGACGACAGCCATCCGAGCCGTAAAGCGTCGACGAGAGTTCCGGCGTCGGTGGCTCAGGAATATCCCCACTCCTGATAAAGCCACCCGCTGTCAACGCCAGGCCGTCAATAATCCGAAGCCTGCCGCTTACGTAATCGCAACGCGCCACGCTCGGCTCTTCCAGGGGTTCGCTGACCGAGTGACGCTGCTGAAGACGATCGAAGATCGAAGCACGTTTCATGGTCAATAGTCATCGTCCCTAGACTGAGTACCCAAGGTATCGCGGATATTGTCGATCACTCCGTGATCCTTGATCACATCTTTAAGCCACTCTTCCAGTGGCATGCGGCCCCATTTCACCGCGCGCTCGATCAGGTAAGGCACTGGGCTGTGGGGCTCACGATCCTTGAAGTAGCGGGCAACCCCATTAAGCATCTCGAAGGCTTCTTCACGGCTATTTGGCACCGTTCGCAATGTACCGGGCACCTGAGTCGGCAGCTCAACACTGGGCTCTACACGTTCCGAAGTCGCATCCTTCACCTCCTTCGGAGCGTTCGCTTCGTCTTTCGAGGAAACGCTGACCCCACGCTCGCGAAGCAGCCTTTCAGTGAGGTCGCGACACTGGACAAGCACTTTCTCAAGTTCGGAAAAGTTCGGCGCATCACGTCCGAAACGCTGCTCACTGCTATGCTCCAACTGCCCCAACGCCGTCAGCGCGGTCACAATATCCGCATGACGCTTTTGAAAGAAATCAGTGCCGGTCAACACCACTGAGCGTTGAAATATTTCGTCGTTGATCTTGCCATCGCTCAGTGCACGTTCCATTGCTTCGGGATCGTTGCGAGCCTGATTTTCGACCTGACGCGACTCATCGTAATCGGCCAGTGAGTATCCTTCTTCTGCCATCAATGGCAGCGTCCGCACCACACCGATCAAAGTATCACCTAGCCAACTCAAGCGCGCCGCGCGCTCATCGAGATCGTCTTCATCAAGCTCGGGATAGAGTGTTTCCCAGAATTCATCGAGCAAACGCGCGGCCATCGTCAAGCCAAAGTCGATCCCCTGAAACCCCTCACGGTGAGATAGCCCTTCACATAGCCATCCCACCAGTTGCAGATCCTTGCTCTGCGTCACCAACGCATCACTGGTCAGACTGATGACCTGCCCCCAATCGGATTGTTTCAGTTCGGTCTGCCACTCACCCTGGGGCAAGTAAGTTGGGTCGGCACGACGTGCCTCTTTGATTTCATCGAAGAGGAGCGAGAACGATAGGTCCTCACCTCCAGCATGGCTGCTGCCACCAATAGGCATAAGCAATGCATCGACAGAGAGTTCACCGAGTTGCTCCATGACGTACTTCGTCCTCTTTACGTACCGCTAGAGACTTCAATATTCTCGAGCCAGCGAGCGCTATGAATACATTTTAGCGATGACTCACGCAGTGGGACAAAACTCCGTATCTCGTCCAGCTGGGTCACTCAACGCCACCATATACCCGTGATACTTCGCCTGCATGAAGATGGCCATATTCAAAAAAAAGACAGACCCACCCCCGACACCGGGGATGGGCATATCGCTCAATCACCCACAAGGCGTGGGCACCGCAGCTTAGGAATAAACCTTGTTGCGGGTACGATCCCAGCCACCGGCAACATTGCCGCCGCCCTGACCATCGGAACGCTTCTGCTGGGTGTAAGTGATCTTGATCCGCGCATAGTTGAACTTGACTGTTTCGAAAGGCAGATCATGGCGATCTTCATTTTCGCTCTGCTCAAAGCCAGTGGCAGAGGAAGTTCCTTCCATCTCGGTGGAAGAGACGATCACTTCTTCCAGTTTGATCTCCATGTAGCGGACTTTATCGCCACCAGCACGGTTGACATGCAGCACGACTTCCTTGATGTGCTGACCTTTACAGCAAGATTCGAAGAGTTTGGCAGAAGCCTTGTCAACGAATTTTTGGACGCGGAACTCACTAAGGTTCACACGCTCTGCGGAAGCGCCACCGGAAGAGCTTGCCGTAGCAGACGTTGCCTGACTGGCACCAAAATCGAAGCTCTTTAGCTCGATCCAGTCCGGGTGCTTGTCATCCAGGCTCTCACCGGGAATGCCATCTATTTTCAAGTACGCATCAAAAGCCATTATCTCATTGCTCCTTTTCACTCACACACTGAAGCCACTACCACGTTCAATATTCAAGAGCTTTCACTTGATAAAACGTGACCTGTGACCCACTTTTATTTGCCGCCATGGCGACAACTCCCAACTCAAGCGACCTCCGAAAGGCCCCACCTTCACACGGGGAGATGCAAATCGACATTTCTCGATCGGGCTCTCCCCTAGACCTCCATAAGAAACACAAGCCATATGCTTATCAACAGAAGCGCATCATGGCGAACGTGCTCCTCATGGCTGCCATCCATTACCTCATGGGCAACGTAAATTATATTATATTGTATTGTATTAATTTTTAAAGTAATAATAAAAACCAACACTCTCTTTCATTTCGTTACATTCGCGACCGCAATCCAGTGGTACGCATCACTCCTGCTTACGAACTTCGATCTCCACCCGACGATTAGGCGCCAAGCACTCGACTAACTGCGCGCGTGATTGATTGCGATCGCAGGTAACCAGCGGACGTTCACTGCCTGCCCCCTTGGCATCGATCAAGCCGGCCGGCAAGCCTTTGCCCACCAGGTACTGACGAACCGTCATCGCACGTTGCAGGGATAGTTTCTGGTTGGCCGCTTCATTACCGATCGGGTCGGCGTGACCAGTAATAAGGATCTGCCCAAGGTCTTGAGTATTAAGCAGACGCTCGGCAAGATCATCCAATTCTTTTTGGCCTGCCTCTTGCAAACCTGCATAGTCGCCGCGTCCGAAAGCGAATAACGTGTCGGATTCCAGCACAATGGTTTCAGAGCTGGTCAATGTCTGCTCAATCAAGCTATCGATATAATTGCGACTACTCGATATCAGGAACGCGTTTGAGGAAATACGCGGCACATCGGCATCGGAGATTTGCTGGCTATAGAAATCTATCTGGCGGCCAGCATAACGATAATCGAACTGATCATCATCAATCTCAACTCCAGTGCGCTGCTGAATCGCGGGATACCAGAATGCAGGAAGCCGCGAGCGCAGTACATCGGCGTCGATTTTCTGTCGATCCATATCAGACATCATCAGATAGGCATCCAGAGTGGCACGGCCAAATTTAACCAAGGATTCGGCGCTATTATCCTTAGGTCTAGCATAGGGCGCGACTGTCTTGGGGCCCTCTACCGGATGCAATTCATCGGTATTGCGCCGATAAACATCAAAGGTGGTTAACGTGAAAAGCGAACGCGTGAGATTCCGGTCGATAGGATCGAGCATAACGGTTTTGAGTCGGTCGAAGTAGCGCTCGCGAATGACCGGTTCTATCTCATCGCCTTGATAGAGCCCCAACCCAAGCATCCAGGGTACACCACTATCGTGGTGACGCTGATAATAGTGATATCCCCACTCCCGTAACGCATCGAGACTAGCCCAACGAGCGTACTCGCTTGAGCGGTCATCATCGTTGCGCACGGCGTCGGTGAATGTACCGGACATCGCCTTGATTTCACCGTAGTTATGCATCGCCGAGAGGATCCATAGCGCGCAAACGAGCGTTCCGGTAAAACCGGCAGTCAGAATCCAACGTAGCTTACGACGTCGCCCGCGCACATCGCTCGAATACAGAGCCGCTAAGTGCCGGTCGGCAACGATCACTCGACGAAACAGATTGGTGATAAAAAACGAACGATTGGCACGTTCCCCGTTCAGGGATTCTGGCTTGGCGAGAGCGAAGTGACGGCCGACCCTGGCGGCGTGCTCACCCTCGATAGCATCTCCCTCCTGCAGCGCACTAACGAAGTAGAACCCACGCAGCAGCAAGGCACTCTGGTAAGGGTTTGCATTAGTCAGCACTTCAACGAAACGTGCTAGAGGCTCGCGTAATGCGGCTAATTCCAATGGAAAGCGGAAAGCGGCAATATCGCGCTCCGTATCGACGGTATCCCGCCGAACGATTTCGGCATCGCCAATTTGTTGCCAGTGCTTACAAAGTTGGGCTAGCGCACCGTCGAACTGGTATCCCCAGTTTACATCGGCTGGCTGCTGATGGGGAAAGGTGTGCCCAAGAACCTCACTCTGATACTTCGGGTCAAGACGCTCGAAAAATGTAGTAAACCCTTCGATCAGGTCACACTTGGTAAAAACCAGGTAGATAGGGAGCCGGACTTCAAGTTGATCCCGCGCTTCTTGAATGCGTTCACGCAAACGTCGAGCGAGGTGATTACGCTGACTTTCGTTGGCCTGTATAACATCACTAATATTAACGGCTACAATCAAACCATTCAGTGGACAGCGACGCCGATGTTCCTTAAGCAACGACAAAAAACCTTTCCACTTACCCGCTTCTTCTTCGCTATTCATATAGCGGCCTGCGGTATCTAGCAGAATAGCGTCGGAACTAAAGAACCAATCACAGTGACGTGTCCCCCCCATACCGGCGACACGAGCATTTTCACGTTCAGCAAACGGAAAATTGAGGCCGGATTGATAGACCATGGTACTTTTGCCTGCAGCAGGCTGCCCCACGATCATGTACCAGGGCAAGGAATATAGTGCATCCTGGCCACGCTTACCCTTTCCGCTCCGTTTCAATCGCTCGACTGATTTCAGCATGCGTTCGCGTAACAAACTGATCTCTTCGCGATCTTGCGGGTCGGCCTCCAATACCGCTCTGTCGGCATCTTCCATCAGTAAATGTTCGAGATTGCGCTGTTGACCTACGCCGCGGTAGAGCAGGACCACGTATATCGCCGAGGCCAGCAGAAACAAGACGATGCCTGTCAGCAAGCTGGCAAGCGACGAGTACCCAAACACAACGCCCAGCCACCAAACGAGAAAAATGGCGCTAAAGAATATCAATCCTAGAATATAGGGCTGATACTTTAAGAATACATATTTTACATAAGAAAAATTAAAACGTTTCATAATGCCTGCTCAGGCTTGCCTGTTTGCGATGCGTCTTGACTTGGAAAACAGGCCATAAAGTCGGCCAAACTTAGCCAGGTATTTGGCAATGACAAAATTCCTGGATGAGGCTCGTCGTCATCGAATGGTGCCATCACATCGATACAAATACGTCGGTCACTCGGTGTCGATAGCACTTCGAAAAACTGCTCCGCACTTTCCCATGCCGGCATGAGTAATAAGCGTGGCCTCATAAAATCATCGATCAATAAGCTCATAGCTGGCGCCCCTCCGGGGCTAGCGCTACCCAGCCATTGTTGCCAGAGATCCGCGACAGGTCGCTTCAAACCACTTTCTGCAGGAAGCGGTAACAATACTGCTAACGAGCTGCCGGCTTTCCAGCAAGCACGGGCATAATACAAACGATGCAAGCACGCGCTACCGATAAATTCCGGCCACCCCCACTGTAGCGATTTTACAATGTCTTCAAAGCTATAATCCTGTAAAAATCGTTCGTTCACTTGCTTATACAAGGCGACATCATATTCGTTCCAACTACGTAATTCCTGAATGGCAGCCACAGGGTCGATAGGAGCTTTTCCATGGACAGAATTCGTCAAAATATCTCGCGCAGGTCCAGCAAATATCTCACCAAGCGTATGCAGGCATGGCAGAATCGATGTGCGCCCTCCAGATTTAAGTAGCTGAAAAATAAAGAAAGGGTAGCGCCTCTCCGAAGCATCCATGGAGCTGATCATCGCCCCCATCACGTCGCTACCATCACGAGCATGGTAGTTGAAAAAACATACCGGTAAAGCATCAAACCGTTGTTTCCAGTCTTCGTGATCGAGAAACTGTAACAGGGCTTTCTGCAACCATTGATCAAGCTCCTGAACCACAGAGCCGGCGGCATTAAGTCCCACAAAATCCGACTTCGTAGGAATTTTTCCAAAGCACCCGATCATTCCGGATCCCTTTTCATTGCTTACTTGAACGCATTATTGATGGCTCACCTTCGGAATCTTTAGCGCCTTTATCTGTCGCAAATCAGATATTTTGACGCCTCCAAAGTTGCGCACATCAAAACTTATCGCCCCCATATAGGTACGCCAGCTGAAGCGTTGTCGCGCACCATCAATTTGCATCACATGAGCACTCTCTATCATATGTAGAAAGCCCCATCGGCTTGGATAGTCGAACACTGTATGCCGACGACCATCCTTATTGATGATATCCAGACGTGCGCCAAATGACTCTCCCTTCCCGGGCCAAGTTAAACGCTCCCAAGACTGGGTATTATTGCGATAATGGATCCGCTGTCCATCAATAGTCAAAATGATATCAGTCAATCCGGGCGTCGGATTCACCTGTATTTCAAAGCCATTACGCAGATCAGATAAGCTATCGATAACGCGTCCTAGCTCAGTGGCATCGTCGATGCTAGAAAGCATTCTGGGATCCACCATGTCTGAACGCTCTCCGGCTCCCGAGCTAGCCAAATCACCAATCTCTTCCTCTCGGAACTTCGACAAAACCCCCTGATCTGGATCGATAAAATGCTCCATATCTCGGACTGAAGCCTCATTAACCGAGTCGGCGACGGGATAACGTCCAGCAATCATCTGATCCCATGGCGTCGCAATCTTATCGTCCCAAGCAGTGTTGAGCTGGTCCCGCGCAGGCTCATTGAGTGCTTTCCAGGTACTTTCTATTGGTTTTTGAAACAGCGGTTTAAGTGCTTCAACCAGTGGTGTGCGTGATGTATCGACTCGAGAAGCAACGAAGTTACGTAGCGCATTCACCTCCGTAGGCTTACCAGACAGCGTTTCCATTATCAGCAACTTGCTGCTACGCCCTGTGTCCTGTGCGCTTTGGACATTATCGATACGAACCTTTAGCTGACGCAGGTCTAGCAGATATTGATTGAGTATAGAATCATCGCTACCCGTCGCTTTGTCAGCGGAAAGCATACGGCTAACTGGCCGGAAATAACCTGCAAGAGTGCCATCCTTTATCTTCGGTAGTGATGCCATATCAATCGTCTTAGCAGCACTGTCATTGCTATTGAATACACTCATGACACGCCCCCAAAAACCTTGCTCGGATGATGTATCATCGGCATTGCCAGCATCACCCTGGTTCTCAGGATCATCCCACCCAGTATTATCTTTGACCGACACCAGCACTTGTCGTAGAGGCGATCCGCGAAGATCACTGAGCTCGGAAAGCCGCTCACCAGCTTGATCCAGGGTGTCGAAATCAGCCACATGTGTATTCGCGAGAAAGCGCTCCCATGCAATTGCATAGTCGCGCTTGTATCGCGTCATTAATCGACTTACAAAGCGCGCTTTCGTTTGCACAGCATCGTCGACATTCTCATCGTCCAGCACCCAATCAGACTCTCGCTGCAAGTCACCGGAGACCGTTTTGATGATCGCCGGCCGCAGGTATTCTTCCCAGACTTGACGCGTAAAAAAGGCTGGTACTGCACGGCTCGAATAGAAAAGTCGCCCTGGCATATCCGGCACCATCCGGGATAGTGTCAGTGGGTCATATTGCTCTTCGACCGCGAGCTGATAGCGCAGGTACTCGCGATCAACCAGGCTACTATCGATCAAGAAGGCATTCAGGCGGTCACGGCTCTCGGCAACCAAACTAGCGTCGCGCTCCAACGCTGGCGCCACGCCCTCCTCCAAGTAGTGCACATAGAGTTCAGCGTTGTCTTCTATGCTACTCCCGTCCGCATCGCGATCACGCCATTCAGCCAGGTTCGACCACAACTTCGGCAATGTCGAGGCGACAAATTCACCTTGATCTCGGTGCTCGGCGGGATCGGTCAAAATGAGATAGAGCTTGAGCGCGGAATAACTCTCGATCAGTTGCTCGACATCTCGCTGACTCAACTGCGTCAACAATTCTTCGGAGAGTGACGGGCCTTGTTCACCGGAAAGCATCAACGCCGATTCATCATCCGCCTCCTTGCCACCAGCAGACGCGCTCATTTCATTGGTACGATCGCGCAGGCCTTGCTCCAGTTCGGTCTCCGCATTACTCCGCGCGGAGTACCAAGCATCCCGTGCACTGTCCGTCGTGCGCGACCGCAACTCGCTACGGGCCCGACTCCCCAGTTCCGAAGGACTGCTGGGAACGTCACCGAGTGTCGGTTTCGAGGTCGAACGCGACTGCATCCGGTCCACGGCCTCCTCTCCGATCGCCTGGCCTTGTGCATTAGCATCACCCAGACTGCTAGCCGCGTGATCCGTCGAATCACCGCTAGTGACACGCCTGCTTGACGTTCCTTGCTCGGCACCTACCGCTGTGTCGAGACTTTCATTGCCCTCGCTACGCTTGTCGAATACCGCCAGCAGACGAAGCTGACGTTCAAGACGTTTCTGCAGTGGCTCGAGTACATCACGACGCATCAATTCAGACCACGCATGCTTAAGCGGTTCGCGAAGACGCTCCCCTTGATACAGGCCCAAGTCGAGTTTTAGCGGCACGCCGTCGTCGCGGTAGCGTTCGATGGTCGCCAATTTGTGTTCGAGCTCGTCGCGTAGCGTCTGCCGTTCACTGGCCTCGAGGTACCCCGTGCTATTCCCGGCTGTCAGCGCATCGACTCGGTCCTGAAGTTGATCCACCCACTGCTTGTTGTTGTATGCCGTCCACCCTTGAGCGGCAACTGCAGCCATTCCAATTAAGCCCACGGTGCCTATCATGAAGGTCGGTAGAGAGCGGCGATCACCTTGTTGAGAGTAATAGAGGCTGAGGTTGCGATCAGGAAAGACGATCTCGCGGAACGTATCGGTGATGAAATAGCTCTTTTCTCCTTCAGGACCAGCCGCCTCGCTCGCAGGTTCAGGCTCGAGTGCGAAAGCCTCTCGTGTCTGCTCGTCGAGCAACGCCGGCAACGTCGGCCCCGTCTGCAATGCACTAGTGAAATAGGCACCGCGCAAGATCGGGGCTTGACCAGTGTTGTGCTGACTATCGAATCGCTCGAGAAAATCGCTTAACACTCCGCGCAATTCGGCAAAATAATCTGGGAAACGCAGCAACTCGCTGTCGACAGCCGTCCCCTCTTCTACGATCCGACCATCGACGCGGTGGCGCAACGTGTCCACCAGCCCTGGGAAACGCTCGTGGAAAGCATTCGAAACGCCTTGATCACGCAGTTCATCCAATGAGAATGTCAGCCCCCAAGGGCGCTGGCGCTCGCGAGCGTCCAGGGCCTCGAAAGTCCGCGTGAAGCCAGGCAGCAGGTCGACTTTACTAAAGAACAGATAGATGGGCGGATTAACACCCAGACAAGCGCGGTATTCTGCTACGCGCGAGACCAACTTCTCCGCCAGCGCATATGCATCCTCGCGTGACTGCTCAAGGAGTTCTGGCAGGCTGACTACTAGTACAAGGCCGTTGATCGCCGGTTTGCGTCTCTGTTTGCGTAGCGTCTTGAGGAAATCGGAGAACTCGCTAGCCGGGCGGTCCTCGACCAGATAACGCCCGGCGGTATCGACCATGACCGCCTCACGACTGAAGTACCAATCGCAATGTTGAGTTCCGCTGACCGCAGACAGATTGCTCCCCCCGGCCATCGTGGCGGAAAGCGAAGAGCGCGTAAGCAGCGAAGTCTTGCCTGAAGCCGCCATACCGATGACCAGATACCATGGCAACTCGTAGAGCGACGCCTTGCCACCATCGACGGAACGCGCCGCTCGCTGCATCGCCATGGAGTGTTTGAGGCGTTCCCTGAGCACCTGGTAATCGCCCGGCTCGCTTTCGGCAGCCTCGCGATGCACCTCGAGCTCTACCAAGTTTTCGATGTTTCGCTCGGCGCGAATTCGATGGTATTGACGCAGCACGACCACCAGCAACCAAGTTGCCGTGACCAGTGCCATAGCAATGAAGATCAGCTCGCGTTCGCTCGTCAGCAACGGTAATAGCAGTACACAGAGTGCCAGCCCAGCCAGCCAGAGAACGATGGAGAGTGGCCAGAATCCTTTGAAGGAGCGCAAAAATCGTAGAAAACGCATTTCGTCGCTCGCTTCTTAGTTGTGAGTGTTGAAAAGCCGCTGGATTTGCGCGATCAACGCATTGGTCTCGCTGCCAAGCCACCAGCTCAAACTGCCATAGACGATCAGGCAAGCCATGGCGATGCCCAACAGGTATACCCAGAGTGGAATTTCATAGCGCAGCAACTGACCAACCTGATCTGGCAATTTCCAGCTCTCTGCCGCATCTCCCGAGGATTGGCGATAACGCGCGATATCCTGGCCCAACGTACTGGCTAGATACTTCAGCTGATCACGGTTCTCCAGGCTATATTTCCCTTCGAAGCCAAGCGCCAGACACAGATGGTAGACCTCGAGTACGTCGAGGTTGGAGCGCACGTCACTGCGCAGGCTTTCCAGACGATCGAAAAAGCCCTCACCCGCTAGATGCATCCCAAAGTAGCGATACTGAAAAGGATGCAACTCGACATGCTCACGAATGTTACCCGCACCACCTTTGAGCACACTCTCATCGAGAAAGGCGCACAGCGCATACTGGGTGTCCTGAACAGCATCGGCACTATAGTTCGACGCACGCGCCTTCTCTTCAAACTCGCGCAACCACTGATCGACCCGTTCAAGAAAGCGCTCGACGCTGTCGGCCTGCTGACCGCGCCGTACCATCAGCACCATAGAGATGAAATCGCGAGCCAGTGCCTTCAGTGTGCGCGGCTCGGAGAAGTCGGAAGGAGTAGCAAGGGCTTCGGTCATTTCATTACCGCCATCAGTTCAATGCTGAGATTCTTGAACCCACTGGGGACGTAAAAAGCAATCGCCTGAGCCTCCATCATCCGCTCGTAAACGGCACCGTGAGGCTCGAGTGCAAAGTAATGATTGTCCAACCGCACCGGAATCGCGCTTGGCAGTCGCGCCGCGTGCGTCAAGGTGCCGCCCGGCATCGCGGTGTTGACCACGACCTCGATATCCTCCGGCGAACCAACCTTGAACGCTCTGGGCACCAGCTCGAGAATCCTTGCCCCAGGCATGTCGGCATGAACGCTTATGTAAAAGTCGGCATCCTTGAGTCGAGCGTCGTTGAGACGACCGACATAATAGGAGGAACGCGTCTGCTCGAGCGGGATCGGGATGTACTGATTAGGCACCACGACCTCGAGCAACTCGCGTACGATGCTTTCCAGTCCTAGTAACGCCGGGGCCGGATCGCGATGATCGTATTCCGGAATGTCCGCCAGCCGATGAGACATCGAGAATGTCATCAAACTGGCAGCCAGCTCCGCCAGGAAACGGTAGAGCATCTCGGGATGGAACCTGGGGTGTGACAACAGGTGGGCCAGTTGCGGATACGCACGATTGATGGTCTGCAGCAGCCAGAAAAGCGTGACATCGCTGGACCCGAATTCCGCCACCTGATCCGCCCGCTCCCTGCGACGCCCCGAAAGCGCCTCACTGCGCGCCTGGAGCATGCCAATCAGCCGATTGGCAATATCAAATGGCAATGAAACCGCATCAAGATGCAGTGCGGGGGGCATGAACGCGTCACTGTCGAGGCGAAACCCTCCGGCGGCATTGCGTTTGAGCAACGCGATCGGGCAGTGAGTGAAACCATCCAGGCTGTCCCCTTCCATGAGCAGGGTCACATTGAGCTCTAGCGTTCCCAGCTCGTTTTCGACCGTACCTTCATTGAGGTCGGGGCGTGTTTCGAAATGCTGTACGAAGCGACGCCCTCCATGACGGGGCGCGTCATTATAGAGATAGCTTGGCGACTGAGGCTCTAAAGCACGCAATGCCGCATAAATCTTGACCTCACCATTGCGTGCCAAATCGTCCAGACTGCGCCCCGGCGGCAAGGGATCGTGCTGTGGCGCATCGATCATGGAGCCATCGGGAAACACCAGTTTGAGACGTGTCAGACGCAGCGTCCCTCGATCAAGCGCGCCATCGTCGATGGCAAGCTCCTGCACTCCCCACTGAAAGGGATGCTGGGCATGGCGCAACTCGGTCAACTGCCGCTGGTGAAACTCATCTTGGTACTGAAAATGCTGCGGGAGGAGGAACATTCCCTCCGACCACATAATGCGATTGTATTTGCTCACGTCCCTGCCCCGAATCTTTCGATGGTAATCCTGCCAGAGCCGACGATGCGCGGCTCACGAGCTGCCAATGCTCACCACGCTACTCATCAAGCAGATTCTGGCCTCTTTCGATCTCGATACGGCTGTCGACCAGGTGAAGACGAATACCCTCGGAAGCGCTCAGCAAGCCATCGCGGCGGAGCTCGTCAGCATCGAAAATGACATGCCACCGGTCATCAACGGCATTGCGATAAAACGCCGCCACACCTATGAACTGGGTCTTGGGGTCCAGTCCTGAGGTATCGACTTTCTGTTGGTTCGGCATGAGCGTGATCTCACGCCGGGAAATCAAGCTGCTGCCGAGCATTCTCTTGCCATCGCTCCAGAGCGCGCGTGGCGAAGCCATAGCGAAGGATGCCTGCTCAGACAGTTGATAAATTCGAACCACCACGGAAAGCGGATCGTGATCTACGTCCGGATTCACCATCTCGTCGGCATCGACGGTGACACGCACCCGCTCTTCATTACCAAAAAGGTCACCCGCCCAGGTGCCCTCAAAACGGTTACCAACCCGATCGGCTACGCCACACCCGGCGATCGAGATCATTAGGAGTAGCACTCCCCAGTTGCGTACGGACGCTTTCATTGCCGTCTCATTACTCTTTTTGCTTAGCCAATGGAAGACCTGTAGCGGCTGATACCGCTAACTACTACAAGAAAATATACAAGCCGGCCTCAATCGGGCGATACCTTAACAGATTTAGGCGTTATAATAAGCACAAAATTTAATATTCACTTATATTGTAACATTTATTTACAAATAGAGATACACGATGACATTCCCCATGCGCTGGCATCTGCCGATACTCATTTCTCTCACGCTTACCGCTTGTGCCGGTACTCCTCAATCACAGGTAGAATATGTCCCCTCCACCGAGAAGTTCGAAGGGACCTTGCCCTGCGGTGACTGCAGTGGCATTGACACGACACTCGTGTTAAAGCGTGACGCCATCACCGGGGAGCCCCGCAGCTTCTACTTGCACCAGACCCGTATTGACGCACCCGGCAGCGAACGTGTCGACACCAGCTGGGGAAATTGGTCGAAAAGTCGAGATGTTAGTGACTTCGAACGCAGAATCTACGTATTGCAACCGGAAGTCGGCGCAGCCCATGTCTACATTCCTCTGGAAAATGGCGATTTGCAGCCACTGGGAGCACAAGGCGCCCCACTCAACGACGACAACGACAAAGACATCACGCTTCAGCGCATGACACCGAGCCTGCATCTGCCGACAAGAGCCACAGAATAACAAGTGCCTTGCAGGCGGTGACGGTGACGGATAAGTAACGACTTATGCTAGAGTAAGGTACAAACAGTTTTTGGCTTATTTGTAAGAGATCACTTACATCGCCAATGGTGTATCACTGAAACGCCTGCAACACATCCAATGCAGTTGCTAACCAAGCCATCATTTAACGGCACGGCGGGTGTGTACAGCATGGCATCGAGCTTCAATGCGGTCACCGAAATATGCCGTAGACGTTTTATCGGATAGAGCTCCAGCTAACGGGCTCGCCTCAGGAATCGACCATGACGCAGTCTTTCGATATAGATAGCTTCATACGCTCCCGTAAACAGACACGGGCCGTATCCGACTTGCTCAAGGCACAGGCAGCCGACTACCTGGCTACATTGGCGCCACTCGTGCGACCGCAACCCCTTTTTGGCGAATATCTGCAAGGCGCACCGAAGGGCAGCGGCCGAGAGACTCAGCACCATTTCAAGGAATTCCGCACACTATTCGATGAGCATGCGGCACGGCGCCCTTTCAATTTGATCAACGAGCTCGAGGTGCCGCTCAACATCATCAACTCGACACCCGAGCTGTTCCCCCTGGAATATGATCATGCACTGCCTGATGGCAGCACAGTAAGGGTCACCAGCCCAGTTCGCTGGGTGGTGGGATATGCCTCTTTTGACCTCAGCCGGTTTCGCCAGGTGATAAGCGATCCCAACCGCAGCGGCTCGGAGCTGCATCGCTTCGTGGTGCACTACTTGATGCTTTTCCACTGCTTTAGCCGCGCCCCTGGGCTGGGTCGCCTGTTCAAGGGATTGCGCTTTCCTGTGGGCTTCCAGCAACTGGACGACTTCGGCAACCTGCCGTTTTGTGTCATCGGCTCACCGGTCGCCTCGACCCTCCCGTCGGACGAGATCATTCGACACAGCACCGAAATCGCAGGCAACGACAGCTTTGAAGAGCTCATTGACGAAGACGCCATCGACGCGATGCAGGATGAACTCCGTGAACGCTTGATTCGGGCACTCAGCGAAGCATCATCCCGCTAGCCGGGTGACAGATACCCAATACCACAACGCTCTCGCCATATCGAAAGAGGATATTTGCATGGCCAAGAACGAAAGTACTCAGCACAAACTCTCCCGCGTAAGGGCACCTCGCGTGCACCTCACCTATGACGTTGAAATCGGCGACAGCATCGAGAAGAAAGAATTGCCGTTCGTGGTCGGTGTCATGGGCGACTATTCGGGTAATCCGCTCGAGCCCTTGCCGCGCCTGAAGGATCGCAAGTTCGTCAATATCGATCGCGACAACTTCGACAGCGTCATGAAAGGCATCAAGCCGCGGCTGAGCTACCGTGTCGACAACACACTGGCCAACGACGGCTCGCAGCTTCCAGTGGAACTCAACTTCAAGCGCATGGAAGACTTCGAGCCGCAGGAAGTCGTCCGCCAGGTCGAACCATTGCGCAAGCTGCTCGAAGTGCGTAACAAGCTGGCCGACCTACGCAACAAGATGGGCGGCAACGACAAGCTCGAAGAGCTGTTGATGGATGTTTTGCAGAACACGGACAAGCTCCAGACCCTGGGCGAAGAGCTGGGTCGGGAAGCCGCTGCGAAACCGCAGAACGAAGACAAGGAATAACGGGAGTTTTTCATGGCTGACAATCAGACCGACAACTCGTCACAGACCGAATCCCAGGAAGTCTTCGCACCGGAGACATCGCTGCTGGATAGCATCATTTCCGAAAGCCGTGTGGCGCGCTCGGAAACCGAACGTACGCGTACTCGTGACCTGATCGACGAGCTGGTCAATCAGGTGCTGGAGGGGGAGGTCACGCCCAGCAAGGATCTGATCGCCGTCCTCGACTCACGCATTGCCGAGATCGATTCATTGCTGTCGGATCAGCTCAACGAGGTCATGCATGCCAGCGAGTTCCAGCAACTCGAGTCATCCTGGCGTGGCCTCAAGTATCTGACCGATCAGTCCGAAACCAGCACCAACATGAAGATCCACATGTTGAATGCGTCCAAGAAAGACCTGGTCAAGGATCTCAAGTCGGCGTCCGAGTTCGACCAGAGTGCGCTATTCAAGAAGGTCTACGAAGAAGAGTACGGCACCTTCGGTGGCGCGCCCTACGGCATGATGATCGGCGACTATGAGTTCGGCCGCCACCCACAGGACATGTACCTGCTGGAACAGGTTTCCCATGTCGCGGCTGCCGCGCATGCCCCGTTCATCTCCTCGGCCTCGCCGGAACTGTTCGGCTGGGACTCGTTCACCGACATGACCGGGCCGAGAGATCTAGCCAAGATCTTCGATACGGTCGAATATGCCAAGTGGAAATCCTTCCGCAACTCGGAGGATGCCCGCTACGTCGGTTTGACACTCCCGCACGTCCTGGGTCGCTTGCCCTATGGCGAGGACACCACCCCAGTGGAAGAATTCAACTTCACCGAGAACGTCGACGGACGCGACCACCACAAATACCTGTGGATGAATGCCGCCTACACCATGGGCGCCCGGGTTACCGATGCGTTTTCCAAGTACGGCTGGTGCGTCGCGATTCGCGGTGTCGAAGGTGGTGGCCTGGTCGAGGACCTGCCGACCCATACCTTCCAGACCGACGACGGCGAAGTGGCACTCAAGTGCCCCACCGAAATATCGATCACCGACCGGCGCGAGAAGGAACTGTCTGATCTGGGCTTCATCCCGCTGGTGCATTGCAAGGGCACCGATTATGCAGCGTTCTTCGGCACCCAGTCGGCCCAGTTGCCAAAGCAATACAACACCGACGTGGCCAATGCCAACGCGCGCCTTTCCTCGCAGTTGCAGTACATCTTCGCCACCTCGCGTATCGCCCACTTCATGAAAGCGATCATGCGCGACAAGGTCGGCAGCTTCGCCTCTCGCCAGAACGTCGAGGACTACCTCAATGAGTGGCTGTCGCAATACGTACTGTTGGACGACAACGCCGGCCAGGAAGCCAAGGCCCAATACCCTCTGCGTGAAGCGCGAGTGGAAGTGGCCGAGGTCCCTGGTAAACCGGGCTCCTATAAAGCGGTCACCTTCCTGCGCCCGCATTATCAGCTAGACGAGCTGACCGCATCACTGCGCCTGGTTTCCGAGTTGCCGCAATCGACTCGTGGTTCCTGATTCTCGTACCAGCACCGCAGACACCGAGGTTCGACTCACCCGGTGCCTGCGGTGCCATGGTAGTCGACACCAGCCAGCTAGACGTCAATGACGCCGCCGATATGCCAAGGAGTGGTCATGAGCGAACCGTTGCAGATGATACCCACCCTGCTCGACCGCCTGCTCGACGACGAGCCACTGCACTCAAGCGAAGTGCAGCCCGGCCATCGCTGTTCCTTGGCGGATTACAAGCAATCGGTGGTACGCGATCTGGAACTACTGGTCAACACGAGACGCGAACTGGTGGCGGAGGAACTGGATGAGTGGCCGACGTTGCAAGGCACACTGCTCGACTATGGGCTACCGGACTTCATCAGTCGCGGCGTTCGCAGCACCGAGGACCGGCGACTGATTCAACGTCAGTTGGAGCGCACCATCGAGCAAGGTGACAAACGCTTCAATAGCGTGCACGTCCAGTTGCTCAACCAGGACAGTCACGATCGTATCCTGCAGTTTCGTATCGAAGCGGTGCTTTCTCTGAGCGAAGCGAGCCAGCGCGTCGCCTTCGATGCCGTACTGCAAGTCAACACCCGTCAATACAAGGTGCAGAACCTGATCTGATGCTCGACGACCTGCTCCCCTATTACGAGAAGGAACTCTCGCACCTGCGCTTTTTAGGTCAGGAGTTCGCTCAACGATATCCCAAGATCGCCTCGCGGCTCCTGCTCGAGGGAGATGACTGCGAAGATCCGCATGCCGAGCGGATGATCGAATCGTTCGCGTTTCTCAGTGCTCGTGTGCACAAGAAACTCGACGACGACTTCCCCGAGATCGTCGAGTCTTTCCTCGATGTGCTCTATCCCCATTACCTGCGTCCGACGCCAGCGCTGTCGATCGTCGAGTTCGATCCCGGTGCCCAGACGTCCTTGACCGGTGTTTATCACTTGCCTCGACACACTGCGCTGCATTCCCGCCCAGTGGAGGACACCTTCTGCCGTTTCCGCACCTGCTATCCGGTGGACGTCTGGCCGGTGGCACTCAGCGGTGCCGAGATGACTCGCCTCGAGCGCTCGTCATTCAACCCGCATGGCAATGACAATGTCGCCAAGCTGACATTGTCATTGGAGAGCCTCGGCAACACCGATTTCGGCAAATTGGGCATGGACCGGCTGCGCATCTTTCTCGACGGCGAAGGCAGCCTGATGCACCCGCTCTACGAATTGCTGTTCAACAACGTAGCGCGGATCTCGGTGAGCTTCGTCGACAACGGTCAAAGGCGTGAGGTTGGGCTGGCACCGGACGCCCTCACACCGGTCGGCTTCGGCCACGACGAGGGGTTGATCGATTATTCGGAACGCTCGTTTCTCGGGTACCGCCTGCTCCATGAATATTTCACCTTTCCCGAGAAATTCCTGTTCTTCGACCTTAACGGCTTGGCACGCCCCCTTGCCGGCAAGCCGGTAACACAGGTCCAGGTCCACTTCCTGTTCGGGGACTATGACCAGCATGAACGCCTTGCTCGGCTGGCACAGACCATAGGGCGTCATAATTTCCGCCTCGGCTGCACGCCAGTGGTCAACCTGTTCCCGCAACAGGCCGAGCCGATCAAGCTCAGCCACACGCGTCACGAGTATCCAGTCGTCCCGGACGTCCGCCATGCACGCTCCACCGAGATCGTATCGATCGACGAGGTCACCCGGGTAGTACGCACCGCGACGCAAGATGAAGTCGCTCCTTGCCTGCCATTCTTCGAGCCACGCAATAGCGAGAAGCAAGCCCGTCAAAGCTATTGGATAGCACGCCGCGTCGCCTCGGAGAACGCGCGCGACCCGGGCACGGAACTACGCCTGCGCGTGGTCGACCGCGAACTCGAAATGCTGAATGCCAGCAGCGATACCCTGAGCCTCAAGCTGACCTGCAGCAATCGCGATCTCCCTCAGTTGATGACCTTCGGCCACCCCCAGGGAGACTTCACGCTGGAGCGCGAGCAGGTCGTGCAGCAGATCCGCTGCCTGCGCAAGCCGACGCCACCGGCTCGCCCTCCCATGGGCAAGGGCGTGATCTGGCGGCTGATCTCGCATCTTTCTCTCAATCATATGTCGCTGGTATCGAATGGCCGTGAAGCGCTGATGGAGCTGCTCTCGCTTTATAACTACCGTGAGGCCTCGGCGATCCGCAAGCAGATCAACGGCATCGTCTCGATTTCCAGTGAACCGGTGATGACGCGAATCGGTCATCCGCGCCCCGCTTTCGTGCGAGGCACCGGCATTACCCTGGAACTCGACGAGAGCCAGTTCACCGGCAGCGGGATTTACCTGTTCGGCATGGTGCTGGATCACTTCTTCGGTCAGTACTGCAGCCTCAACAGTTTCACTCAACTTACCCTGCGCTCTCGTCAGCGCGAACAGCGAGTCGCTCAATGGCAACCAAGAACCGGTACTCAGCCCCTGGTCTGATCGATCAAGCGCGCGCCGAGCCCTGGCGATTCGGGTTCTTCCAGCTCGTGCGCCTGCTGCGTTTGCACTATAGCCGCAACGGACGCATCGATCCGGAGAACCGCCCACACCAGGACCCTCTGCGCTTTCGTTCGCTGCTATCGCTGAATTTCCCGCCCAGCGAAATCAGCGACCTGACATTCGAGAGCGACAAGACTCGCGCCGCCAACGGCGAACCGTTGAGCGAAATTCAAGTTACTTTCATGGGCCTGGTCGGCCCATCCGGGGTACTGCCACGCCCCTATACCGAGCTGCTGATCAACCGACACATGGAAAAGCGTGATGACGCCGCTCACGCGTTCATGGACGTTTTCTCGCACCGCATGACGGCACTGTTCTACGAGGCGTGGCAGAAGTATCGCTTCCATATCGAATACGAGCGCAAAGGCAGCGCGGACTTCGAGAATTGGCTGCTGCACCTGGTGGGCTTCACGCCCACGACCATGGAACAGACGCTCGACCGCAACGACGACGCTGCATCGCTGCGGCGCAACCTGTTCAGTTGGTTTTCCGGACTCTGGAGCCAACGCCCTCGCAATGCCGGCAATCTCGAGGCGATTCTGGAATACACCTTCCAGCTCCCCTGTCGTGTAAAGCCTTTCACCGGTCGCTGGATAAACTTGGCCCCGGAACAGTACACACGGCTCGGTCAGGCCAACGCCAAGCTTGGCGAAAGCGCCATCGCAGGCACGCGGGTGCGCGATTACCAGTCGGCATTCCGGATTTCCTTTGGCCCGCTCGACTTGGACGCCTACCGTTCGTTGCTGCCAGAGACCGAAGACCACCAGAAATTGCTGAAACTGGTGCGCTTCTATGCCGGCATTGAGCTCGACTTCGAGATCGAACTCATCCTCGACAAGGATTGCATCCCCACTCCCCAGTTGGGAGCGGGCGGCAACCCCATTCTAGGACGCCTGGGTTGGCTCAACCCGAGCGACCGACCGGCCGCCTCCCACGGCCATGCACTCTTCGACATTCCCTTTGATGGAGCCACGGCGTGAGTCTCAAATCCCTCTTCGACAAACTCAACGATCCTAGCCGCGAGGCCACAGAAGGCGCGGCGGCTCTCTGCCTAGCCGAGCGCCAGTACGATGTCGACATCGAACATCTGCTTCTCAAGCTTATGGACAGCGACGACAACGACTTCTTGCGCGTGACGCGTCATTACGACGTGTCACTCGAGCGCCTGGCGACACAACTCGAAGAAACGGTCTCGACCTTCAAGACCGGCAACACCCGCACGCCGGCGCTGTCACCTCGCATCACACGGCTGATCGAACGTGCCTGGGTGATCGCCTCGATCGACCAGGGCGAGGCTCAGATTCGCAGCGGCCACCTGCTGTTGGCCCTGCTCAAGGACGACGAACTGCGCCGCGTGCTACTCGATGGCGCCCGTGAACTCGAACGCATCAACGTCGACGACCTCCAGGCGCATCTCAATGATCTGATCAGCGGCAGCAGCGAAGATCAGCACGTGCGTCCGCTCGACGAAGACACGCACGGCGACGGCCAAACCGCTGGCCCGTCACCAGATGCCGAGCGCAGCAGTGGACGTGCCAGCAAGAGCAAGACGCCGGCACTGGATCAGTACACCCTCGATCTGACCGGCAATGCCCGCGCCGGTCGCATCGACCCGGTGCTCGGTCGCGAAGAGGAAGTGCGCCAGATGGTGGACATTCTCACCCGCCGGCGCCAGAACAATCCGATTCTCACCGGTGAAGCCGGCGTCGGAAAGACCGCCGTCGTCGAAGGTCTGGCGCTGCGCATCGTCGACGGCGACGTGCCGCCGCCGCTCAAGAACGTCGAACTGCGCACGCTCGATCTCGGCCTCCTCCAGGCCGGAGCTGGCGTCAAAGGCGAGTTCGAGAACCGCCTCAAGAACGTGATCGAGGAAACCAAGCGCAGTCTGCATCCGATCATCCTGTTCATTGACGAAGCCCACACTTTGATCGGCAGCGGCGCTCAAGCCGGTCAGGGTGATGCCGCCAACCTGCTCAAGCCAGCACTGGCTCGCGGCGAGCTACGCACCATCGCCGCCACCACCTGGGCGGAATACAAGAAATACTTCGAGAAGGACGCGGCGCTGGCCCGCCGCTTCCAGGTCGTCAAGGTCGAAGAGCCGGCGGAACCGGTGGCGATCAACATGCTACGTGGCTTGAACGAACGCATGCAGGATCACCACAAGGTCACCATTCTCGACGACGCCATCGTCCAGGCCGTGCGCCTGTCGCATCGCTACATCACCGGCCGCCAGTTGCCGGACAAGGCGGTCAGCGTGCTCGACACCGCCTGTGCGCGTGTCGCCCTGGCGCAATCCTCGCAGCCGGCAGCACTCGAAGATGCCTACCGCCGCGTCGACAACCTCGAAAGCGAGATCGCCGTTCTCCAACGCGAACAGCGTGAAGGCACCGACCACACTGAAACGCTCACCGCACTCGACGAACAGCTCACTGCAACCCAGGGCGAGATCGATGATCTGAGCGCGCGCTGGGAGCGTGAGCAGGAAATCGTGACGCGCCTCAAAGGACTGGAAGCGGAGCGCGAAGCCATCGAGGCCGGCAAGCACCAAGGAGACGCCGATGCGCTGAGCCGGCAAATCGGCGACATTCGACGCGAACTCGCCGAGGTCCAGGGCGAGCATTCGCTGGTGCACGGCCATGTCGATGGCAACGTGATCGCCGAGGTGATTTCCAACTGGACCGGCATTCCGCTGGGCAAGATGATGCGCGACGAGATCGCCACCGTACAGCGCCTACCCGCACTGCTTGGCGAGCGCGTACTGGGGCAGGACCATGCACTCGCCGAGATCGGTAAGCGCATCACCATCTCACGCGCGCGGATGGAAGATCCCGACAAGCCGATCGGCGTCTTCCTGCTGCTGGGCCCCAGCGGCGTCGGCAAGACCGAGACTGCGCTGTCGCTGGCCGACACGCTCTACGGCGGTGAGCGCAATGTCATCACCATCAACATGTCCGAATATCAGGAAGCGCATACCGTCTCCAGCCTCAAGGGCTCGCCTCCCGGTTATGTCGGTTACGGCGAAGGCGGCGTACTCACCGAGGCCGTGCGACGCAAGCCCTACAGTGTAGTGCTGCTGGATGAAGTCGAGAAAGCGCATCCGGACGTATTGGAGCTTTTCTTCCAGGTCTTCGACAAAGGCGTACTGGACGACGGCGAAGGCCGCGAGATCAATTTCCGCAACACCGTGATCCTGCTCACCTCCAACGTCGGCACCGACGACATCATGCAGCAATGCCTGGGCAACGACACGCTCCCCGCCCCCGAAACCATCGTCGACAGCCTGCGCGATCAGCTCAATACGGTCTTCAAGCCAGCCTTCCTGGGTCGCTTGAACATCATTCCCTATTACCCGGTGCAGAAAGAGATTTTGCACAACATCGTTCGGCTCAAGCTCGACCGCATCAAGCATCGCTTCGAGTACAACCACCGCGCCGACTTCGAGTACGACCCGGCGATCATCGAAGCCGTCGCCGAGCGCTGCACCGACAGCGACAGCGGCGCACGCAACATCGACAACATCCTCTCCGGCAGCCTGATGCCGACCATCGCCGCCCAGGTACTGGACCGCATGGCCGCTGGCGAAGCGATAGAGAAGCTGACCGTCAGCCTAAACGCCCAAGGCGAGTTCGCATATGACCTGCGCTGAGCCAATGCCGCATCTAGTGAAAGAGCCAACGAGGTAACGTCATGGCAGATTTAACAACGCTGGACAGTTTACTCGACACCTTCGATATTGACCTGTCGCCGTCACAGCGGCTGCTGACGTTGGACATTGCCGGGGCATCGCTGCTGCCGCATCGGCTGGTCGGCGAGGAGCGCGTCAGTGAACCCTTCAGCTATACGCTGGACTGCATCTCCCAGCAGAATGATCTCGAACTCAAGACGCTGATGGCGCAGCCGGCGAGGCTGTCGATTCTGCAGGCCGATGGCGGTTATCGCCAGTTGCATGGCCTGGTTGCCGAGGCGGCGCTGCTGGGCGAAGACGGCGGCGTCACCTACTACCAGCTCACCCTGGTGCCGTGGCTGGCGATGCTGAAGCTTGGCCGCGACAGCCGCATCTTCCAGGATCGCTCGGTGGTCGACGTGCTCACCCAGGTGTTCGAGGGCCATGCCCTGGCCCAGGGCTGCTACCGTTTCGACCTGCGCCGCGACTATCCCGCGCGCAGCTACTGCGTGCAGTACCGCGAGAGCGACTTCAACTTCATCAGTCGCCTCTGCGAAGAAGAAGGCCTGTGGTATTATTTTGAATATCAATCGTCCGAATCCGCCGACAACGACGACGGGGAGACCGAGGGCGACAGCCAATCCTTCGATGGCCACCGCCTGGTCATTACCGACGACGTCGACACCTGCCAACCGGTCTCGCCACAGACGATCCGCTTCCACCGCCAAGCCGCTACCGAAACCGAAGATGCCCTCAACCAGTGGGGTGGCGTGCGTACTCAGCAGCCTACCCGCGTCAGTGTCGGCACCTTCGACTACAAGCAGCCGTCACTGACCAAACGCACCGGCCTCGACACCCTGAGCGACCAGGGCAACCTGCCCGCCACCGAGGTCTACGATTACGCCGGTGAGTATTACTACCACGGCTTTGAGCGCGGCGAGCGCCTCACCGAAAACCGTCTCGAGGCGCATGAATCCCTGGCCAAGCGCTTTCGCGGCAGCGGCGGCGCCCGTCAGCTCCAGGCCGGGCGCTGGTTCGAGCTCACCCAGCACTCTCAGCATGACACCGGGGGTGAGGAAGAACGCCAGTTCCTGCTGCTGGGCGTCACCGTCCACGCCGAAAACGCCCTGCCGGTCTCGGCCCAGCGCCAGGCGCTGCCCGGCAGCCTGCAGCCCCAGCTCGACGCCGCCAAGCGCGCCCATGGCTTAGAGAGTGAGACGGCCGATCCGACGGGCGAACGCCTTTCTGACTATGCCACCGGCGGCACCGGTCACTTCCTGGTGGATCTCGAGGCCCAGCGCCGCACCCAGCCGTATCGTCATCCACTGACCCATCATCGCCCCGTCATCGGCGGGCCGCAGACCGCCACCGTGGTCGGCCCGGCGAATGAAGAGATCCACACCGATCATCTCAACCGCGTGCGCGTGCAGTTCCACTGGGACCGCCAGGGGCAGAACGACGAAAACGCGAGCGTCTGGCTGCGGGTCGCCCAGCCCAACGCCGGCGCCGGCTGGGGCGGCGTCTTCGTCCCGCGGATCGGCCAGGAAGTCCTCATCGACTTCCTCGAAGGCGATGCCGACCGGCCTTTGATCACCGGCCGCGTCTACAACGGCGACCAGCGCCCCGAGTGGCACAGCCACGGCCTGCTCTCCGGCTTCAAGAGCAAGACCTATCGCGGCAGCAAGTACAACGAACTGGTCTTCGACGACGCCACCGACCAGGAACGCGTCCGCCTCAACTCCGAAGCCGAGAAAAGCCAGCTCAACCTCGGCTACCTGATCCACCAGAGCGGCAACACCCGCGGCGCCTTCCGTGGCAGCGGGTTCGAACTGCGCAGCGACGCCTATGGCGCCATCCGCGCCAACCAGGGGCTGTATCTCACCAGTTGGGGCCAGCTCGGCGCCAACGGCGACCAGCTCGACCTCACCCCGGCCAAGCAGCAGCTCGACAGCGCCTACCAGCTCAGCGACACGCTCAGCCAGAGTGCCCAGGACCACAACGCCGACGCCCTCGACAGCCGCGACAACCTCAAGCAGGCCGGCACGGACGCCGACGATACCTACGGCACCAGCGAACAGCTCGCGGACGCCGACCAAAGCAATGCCAGCGGCGCCACCGACAGCGGTGGCCGCGGCGAAGCGGCGCGCATGAAAGCCCCCTGGCTGCACCTGGCCTCGCCGGCGGGCATCACGATGAGCACGCCGGAGTCGACCCACCTGGCCCAGGGCCATTCACTGAGCGTCTCCAGCGGCGAAGACGTCAACATCGCCACCGGCAAGCGTCTCGTCGCCTCGATTTCGGAGAAGCTCTCGCTGTTCGTCTACCGCGCCGGCATCAAACTCTTCGCCGCCAAGGGCAAGGTCGAAGTTCAGGCCCAGGGCGACGAGATGGCGCTGACGGCACAGAAGGACGTCAAGATCACCTCCACCGAAGGGCGCGTCGAAATCAACGCCGCCAACGGCATCCTGCTGCAGAGCGGAGGCGGCTATGTGCGGATCGAAGGCGGCAACGTCGACGTACATGGCCCTGGCAAGATCGACGTCAAGGGCGCGCAGCATGTCTTCGGCGGACCGACGAGCATAGATGCTCCCATGCCCGAGTTGCCGGAGGATGAGTGTGAAAAACAGTTCGCGGGCGCTGACAAGTCGTCTTCCGGTAGCACACCCATCGGAGGCTGATCCATGTCGGTGTTGATCGAGCCATCCCGGGGTCGCATGAATGACGCGATGCTAACAGCAGAGGCGCTGCATCAGTTCGACTACGCGCTGATCAATCCGTTAGTGGTGCAAGCCCGAGACTGGGACGACCTGCCTGTGCGTGCCTTGGAAACGTCGCCCGCCCCGGCGCGGCCGCATCGCTTACCGCAACTGGTCGACCTGGACGCATTGCCCGATGAGAGATACGACGACCTGATCGATCGCGCAAGGCGCTATCGCAAGCGCGGCGCGCTATTTTTCTCGGCGGTGATGGCAGGAAAAGCGAATGTCGACGATACGGCTTATCACCTGCGTCGCCAGCTGTTGCAACGGCGTCCTGGGGATCGGCGATATCACTGGTTCCGCTATTACGACCCCCTCGTCTTCCGTCACCTGACGTGGCTATTGACGCCCAAACAATTGGCACGCTTGATGGGCCCTCTCGATCAATGGTCCTGGTTCGATGTCCAGGGCCGATCTTATACCCTGAAACGCCCTGAAATTACGATATCCATCGACTGGATGGAACTGACCCGCGCCCAATGGTCGAGCATCGATCGCTTCGCCGCCTTGAACCGGTGCCTGCGGCGGCTGGCGACGATAGCTCCCGACTGGCCGCAGGACGCGACGCACTGGCAGTGGCTGGATGACATCATGCGCTATGCAGAAGCGTCATTCGATTTGTCGGTCGACGATCAACAATGTCTCGCAGAAAGGGCTGCGCGTCATCTACCGGACCTTGCCATCCAGGACCTGGTGCAACGGCTGTTGAATCTGGTCACTCGACGCTTTCCCGACGTTGCGGGTCGCCTGGATCGGTTGAGCGACGCCGAATGGAATCCCCTTATTTCAGAACTGAAGGAGTGGACATGAGTAGCGCCAATGGCGGTCGCCCCGATTGCAGCTTCTGTGGCGGCGGCGGTCTGCCTATCCTGCCCGTGCGGTATGCCGTCGCCCGCAGCGATGACGTCAGCATCAAGGCCCCCGAGCTGCCGGCGGACTTGCAGGATGATGCCGTATCGCAGATCGCACTGTCGGGAGGTCAGCACTACACGCTGAGGCTGTTGCGAGAAGGCTTTCTCTATGTCTTCAACGCCGCCCGTGGGCGCTGGCAGGGGTACTACGTCACCGACGAAGGGTTTCTCAGCCTTTACCTCGATGTCGGCCATGACGAGCTGATGGCACTCGACCCCGACGCGCCGGGGCCGCTGGATGCTGACATCAATGCCCCGGTCGAGGACGATGAATTTCCGTGTCGCGCCAATCCCGATCATATCTATCCGGGGCGCTGTATCACGGTCCCCTCGGCCCAGGATGCCGAAGCACTCTATTTAGCGTTCTCGGATGACCGCTGGACCAAGCGCGTGTGGAAGGAGCATGCCACCAACGAGAACGGTCGGCGTGACGCCATGCGCCAGCTTTCCATGACGCAATGGAAAGGCGGCTCGGCTCAATATGCCCGTCCGCTCAGTGAACTCGGGGATCACGTGGCCGAGGCCCATTTCCCCTGGATTCGACGGCAATCGAGTGACACAGGCAGCGCAGCGACGCAGAGTACGGAAGTGAGTGCGCTGACGCACAGCCTCGCCCCGATCAACGGCATGCGCGACGATGTCGAGGGTTTCGTCGAGTGGTCGCAGCGTCAGGCGGAGCCAAGTGGCATGGCGCCGGCGCTGTTCGTGCTCGACGACCCGGCCGGTGTCACCAGTGACCTCGCCGCGCTACTCGAGGCACGTGAGCAAGAGTTCAACGAACAGGAAGCAATCAAGCGCCCCTTCGTCACGACGGGTGTCGTCAATGCCCTGCGTGACGGGTTTCGGGAGCGGGCGCGGCAGCAACGCGCCGACGAGATCGTCGAGAACCACTTGGAAGACGAATACTACAAGACCTACGGTGGCCCACCGGGCTTCCAGAAAGCGGCCAAGGACAACTTCGAGCGCCGGCAGAAAGAAGACCCCGCTTTCCGGCAGGAGGTCGAGGCCTTTCGGCGGGAGACGATTCGAGACATCAGCGAGGATGAACTCAAGGATGCCGCCGACGATGCCTGGGGCAAGTATGGCGACAAGCTCCGCCCCGGCGAGCCCGACGACTGGATGGAAAATACTTACCGCACGCAGTTGTCAAAATACGATACAGACAACATGCGGCCACTCGCGTCGGCCTACGTGAGTTGGTTGACCGGCAATCCGCTGCTGATCTACCTCAACAGCCGGTTCGATGACGCTAACGTCGAATCGGGTATCACCTTTGTCTCCGTCATCTCCTTCGTGCTGCTGGGCACCCAGAGCTACGCCCCGGCGTTCAAGCAATACGTGGCGTGGCTGTCGGCAGCGGATATTACCGACGACAACCTGCTGTTGCGAGGCATGTGTCTCAATCAGAAGACGCTGGTTGAACAGGTCATGGCCGCCAGCGACGCCAATGTCGGCGAATCGGGCAACAACCCCGCTACCCTGCCCTGGGGGCCATTGATTGCCGCCTATCTGGGGCTGACGGAAGAGTATCCCGATGAAGTGGCCTCGCCCGCCCGCATGCTCGGCCACTTGCTGGGGCCGCTGCAAAGTGCCGTGGGGGGCGACCAGACGCCGGCGCCGTTCCTGGTGACGTTGGGGATGATCTCCGGCCGCTCCATCCAGATCACTCGCGCCAGCATGACGATCGAGGAGGCGCTGCCGCGCATGCGTGAGCCGCTTCGGCTGATCCATCCTGACTGGGGCGAGAGCGAGCTGAATCAGTTTCAGCGGAAAGTGCAGGTAGAGACACGTTCGCTCATTCCGGCCAACGGCCAGCCCGCCGCCACCTTCGATATGCGCCGGATCGACGTCGGCCCGCTCGATGACCTGCTTGACGACCCGGCACTCTCTGCACACCTGTCCGGTCGTGCTCAATTGGAATTTTCGGCGGGCATCGTCGGGGTGGCGCTGGCGTATGTCAGCCTGAACGATCAGCTCGGCAAGATGAACGGCTTCCTGGACGCGGGGCTCCGCGCCCAAGGGCGTCTAGTCGGGATGGGGCTTGCCCTGGCCGGCGGCGCCGCCGAACTGGTGGGCAAGACGCTGGAGCATGGGCGCAAGCTGTTTGTGGCATCGGATCATCTGTTGGCCGGGTCCAGCAAATTTTTCCTGAAGCTGGGAGCACGCCTTGGTTTGGCGGGAGGGGTTATTTTGGGAGCCATGGACGCTTGGCAGGGTATAGATAACTTCCAAAATGATAAGCCAACGCTAGGCTTTTTCTATGTTACCTCTGGCTTTTCCACTATAGGCGCCAGTGTTTTTATTTTTCTAGCCGGTGTCGGTTCCGCCGCTAAGGCTGCTGGAAGCACGGCATTACTGGCTAGGCTAGCAATGGCATGGTGGTGGATGGGCGGCATACTCGGCGTAATCGCCATTACGGCAACTGTTTTAATTTGGTGGTATTCCGAGGATGAGTTACAGGAATGGCTGGCCGAATGTGCTTTTGGTGAACGTGGCGAGTTTGGGCTTGGTAACGCCAAGTTGCAAACTGAATTACAGCACCTCGAATCGATCACCCACAAGGATGCGTGATATGCGATCAACCATTATCAAGGACCTTTACAGCTTGTTAATAAAAGCGAACTGGGGATTCTCCAGCACCATGTCTAAATCAAGAGGGCTTGGAGGAAACACCCAGGCCTTAAATAAAAAAAGTTCATTAAATAATGTTGAATCGGCACGATTTAATGACTCAACCATTACTGTCAGCTCAACTTGCTTGGAAGTAGTTGATCCCGGGAATCGCTTAAGGGGAATTAACTCCGTCTTTGGAATAATAAGCGCAGCCCCAATTATAATAGGAACAGGATGGCTGATTTATGGGCTAATAAAATACAGCAGCCATGTTCCTTTAATCGCTTTTATATTTGGCTGGCTCGCTTTATTTATAGCTCTTTTTCTGGTTTTGCCAGCATCAAACACTTTGATTAGATGGGACATGTTCCGCAAAACCCACTACCCCATGCGATTCAATCGCCGTGATCGCAAGGTCTACGCCTGGTCTCAGGATATGGGCGTGGTCACCATGAACTGGGACGATATTCAGTTTTACACTAGCGAAGCGACGAAGTCCCAGGATCGTCGGGGTATGTCACGCGAAGAGATTCGCGGGTTCGTGCGGGATCGCAATGGCAACATGCTTTATCACTTGGTCTTCTTCAAATACGAAGGCCTCAAAGGCATGAAGGGCGTACTGGAAATCTGGGAGCTGGTGCGGCGCTATATGGAAGAGCCCGACGGTCATATTCAAGCCTACCAGGTCGATCAGCGCCTGCTGGATCTAGAGGGCAAGCGCGAGAGCTTTATCCACTCACTGATACAGGCCACTCAAGTTCTCGCCGACAGCCGTGCGGTTCAACTGATTTTTGCCCCCATGGTCATGTGGGCCGGCACCGGTCGCATCATCGCCAAATGGACCTGCCGCGTCCCGCGCTGGCCGGCGTGGGTCGAGGAAAAGTGCCAGGTCGCACCGAACGACCCTTACGTGCGCAATCGCCACAACGAGCGCCCGCTGACCGCGAAGGAAATCCTCTGGCCGTTGTTTTGCTTTCTGCTTGGCTGGGCGGAAGTGTTGGTGATTCTGTATTTCTGCTTCAGAGGGTATTTTTGAAGCTATCGAACGATGCCGATATCACCGACGACAACCTGCTGTTGCGAGGCATGTGCCTCAATCAGAAGACGCTGGTCGAACAGGTCATGTCGGCTAGCGACGCCAATGTCGGCACGCAGCCCAATAATCCCGCTACTCTGCCCTGGGGGCCATTGATTGCCGCTTATCTAGGGCTGACGGAAGAGTATCCCGATGAAGTGGCCTCGCCCGCCCGCATGCTCGGCCACCTGCTGGGGCCGCTGCAAAGTGCCGTGGGGGGCGACCAGACGCCGGCGCCGTTCCTGGTGACGTTGGGGATGATCTCGGGAGGCTCGATCCAGATTACTCGCGTCAGCATGACGATCGAGGAAGCCCTGCCTCAAATGCGCGAGCCGCTTCGGCTGATCCATCCCGACTGGGGCGAGAGCGAGCTGAATCAGTTTCAGCGGAAAGTGCAGGTAGAGACGCGTTCGCTCATTCCGGCCAACGGCCAGCCCGCCGTCACCTTCGATATGCGCCGGATCGACGTCGGCCCGCTCGATGAGTTGCTTGACGACCCGGCACTCTCCCCACACCTGTCCGGTCGTGCTCAGTTGGAATTTTCGGCGGGTATCGTGGGGGTGGCATTGGCGTATGTCAGCCTGAACGATCAGCTCAGCAAGATGAACGGCTTCCTGGACGCGGGGCTCCGCGCCCAAGGGCGTCTAGTCGGGATGGGGCTTGCCCTGGCCGGCGGCGCCGCCGAACTGGTGGGCAAGACGCTGGAGCATGGGCGCAAGGTGTTTGTGGCATCAGATCATCTGCTGGCCGGGTCCAGCAAGTTTTTCCTGAAGCTGGGAGCACGCCTTGGTTTGGCGGGAGGACTTCTTCTTGGGGCGATGGATATATGGGAGGGACGAGAACGCCTTGAACAAGGAGATCAAGCTCTAGGTTACCTCTACATTGCTTCTGGAGCTTTTACTAGCGTGACGAGCTTTGCTTTGTTTTTCGCAGCCATTGGCGCTGCCATAGAAGTTTCCAGTAGCACACCAATGCTATTAGCGCTATTGGCTCGAGCGGCGCCACTATTATGGTGGAGTGGCGCGATACTGGGTGTCTTTGTCATCGCGACCACCATCGCCATCTGGTACTTCACCGAGGATGACCTGCAAGAGTGGCTGGCTGAGTGTGCCTTTGGGGAACGTGGCAAGCTTGGGCTCGGTAACCCCAAGTTGGAAGCTGAATTAAAGCACCTCGAATCGATCACCCACAAGGATGCGTGATATGCGATCTACGAATGCCAAGGATTTTTGCAATTTAATAATAAAGTCCAACTGGGGATTCTCCAGCACCATGTCTCGTGGTAGAGGGATGGGGGGGCGCACCCAGATTCTGGATAAAAATCAGCCAGCAACTGATGGAGTAGGCGCTAAATTTAATGACTCTATAATTGCAGCCAACTCCTCTTTTCTTGAAGCCGTCGACTCGGGTAATCGTCTACGTGGCGTTAATTATTTTTTTGGTTTGATGGCACTTCCTGGGATATTAATGTTTTACTGGCTAGGTACAGGGGGGCTATTTAAGTTTGGCGAAATTCCCATAATTGTATACTTCCTATTGCTGCTTGCTTGGGTGGTTACATTGCCAGTGATTGTGGCAATAAACATCCTGGTTCGATGGGACATGTTCCGCAAAACTCACTATCCCATGCGATTCAATCGCCGTGATCGTAAGGTCTACGCCTGGTCGCAGGATATGGGTGTGGTCACCATGAACTGGGACGATATTCAGTTTTACACTAGCGAAGCGACGAAATCCCAGGATCGTCGGGGTATGTCACGCGAAGAGATTCGCGGGTTCGTGCGGGATCGCAATGGCAACATGCTTTATCACTTGGTCTTCTTCAAGTATGAAGGCCTCAAAGGCATGAAGGGCGTACTGGAAATCTGGGAGCTGGTGCGCCGCTATATGGAAGAGCCCGACGGTCATATTCAGGCCTACCAGGTCGATCAGCGCCTGCTGGATTTGGAGGGCAAGCGCGAGAGCTTTATCCATTCGCTGATTCAGGCCACTCAGGTTCTCGCCGACAGCCGTGCGGTTCAACTGATTTTTGCCCCCATGGTCATGTGGGCCGGCACCGGTCGCATCATCGCCAAATGCACCTGCCGCGTGCCGCGCTGGCCCGAATGGGTCGAAGAAAAGTGCCGCATTGACCCGAACGACCCCTACGTGCGCAATCGCCACAACGAGCGCCCGCTGACCGCAAAGGAAATCCTCTGGCCGCTGTTTTGCTTTCTGCTCGGCTGGGCGGAAGTGTTGGTGATTCTGTATTTCTGCTTCAGAGGGTATTTCTGAGATATCGAGCCGAACAGATCGGTATGGCCGCCAGTGATGTCAACTTTAGCGAGCCGGGCAATAATCCCGCTACCCTGCCCTGGGGGCCATTGATTGCCGCTTATCTGGGGCTGACGGAAGAGTATCCCGATGAAGTAGCCTCGCCCGCCCGCATGCTCGGTCACTTGTTGGGACCGCTGCAAAGTGCCGTGGCAACAGCGCAGAGTCCGACGCCATTTCTGCTCACCCTGGGGATGATCTCCGGCCGCTCCATCCAGATTACTCGCGCCAGCATGACGATCAAGGAAGCCCTGCCTCAAATGCGCGAGCCGCTTCGGCTGATCCATCCCGACTGGGGCGAGAGCGAGCTGAATCAGTTTCAGCGGAAAGTCCAGGTAGAGACGCGTTCGCTCATTCCGGCCAACGGGCAAGCCACCGTCACCATCGATATGCGCCGGATCGACTTCGGCCCACTTGATGACCTGCTTGACGACTCGGCACTCTCCACACACCTGTCCGGCCGTGCTCAGTTGGAATTCTCGGCGGGTATCGTGGGGGTGGCATTAGCATATGTCAGCCTGAACGATCAGCTCAGCAAGATGAACGGCATGCTGGATGCGGGACTCCGCGCCCAGGGACGTCTAGTCGGGATGGGGCTCGCCTTGGCCGGCGGGGCCGCCGAACTGGTGGGCAAGACGCTGGAGCATGGGCGCAAGGTGTTTCTGTCAGCGGATAGATTTCTGGGCTTGCAGCGTTTCTCGCTCATTGCTGGTCGGGTACTGGGCTTGGCTGGTGGAATTATTCTTGGGGCGATGGATCTATGGGAGGGAGGAGAAAAGCTGGCTGACGGTGAGTGGACGTTAGGCTCTCTATATGTGATGTCTGGTATATCCACCATGGGTGTCAGCTTTATCATCTTTTCCATTGGAACTGGCATGACTGGGATATTCTCGACCATTGCTCTCTGGTGGGTGGCTGGTGTGTTGGGGATCATTGCAGTCGCAGTAGCCATCGCCATTTTTTGGTTCACAGAAGATGATCTACAAGAGTGGCTGGCCGAATGTGCTTTTGGCGAGCGCGGTAGTCTAGACTTGGGCAATATAGCCCTGGAAAACGAAATGCAGCGCCTCAAAGAAGTCACTCATGAGGAAAACTAATATGCGGCCGACAGGCAAGGATTATTACAACCTTTTTATTAAAGGGCATTGGGGGTTTTCTAGCACTATCTCTAAGCTTTTAAAGCTAGAAGGTGAAGTGAACTCACTCAATAAAAAACGTTCAGCGCTAGATGGTGGCAATGCAAAATTCAATAACTCCATAATTAGTCTTAACTCAGTATTTATGGAAGTAGTGGATTCAGGGAGCCGTCTACGCGGCGTACCATCATTTTTCGGCCTTATGGGTATTGGACCATTTCTGGCAGGGCTTCTGGGTCTGCTATATGTTCTTATCAATCACAGTGATCGCCTTCCTGTTTTTGTACTCATCCTTTCCTTAATTACACTGGCTATTGGCTCAGTATTGGTGCTACCAGTTGTCAACTCATTGATACGCAGAGAGCTGTTCCGTAAAACCCACTACCCCATGCGGTTCAATCGACGTGATCGCAAGGTCTACGCCTGGTCGCAGGATATGGGTGTAGTCACCATGAACTGGGATGATATTCAATTTTACACAAGCCAATCGACAGCTTCGGAAGATCGCCGTGGCATGGCGCGTGATGAAATACGTGGCTATGTCAGGGATCGCGCGGGCAACATGCTTTATCACCTGGTGTTCTTTAAATATCAAGGCAAGAAAAATATGTTGGGCGCACTGGAAATCTGGGAGCTGGTACGCCGCTATATGGAAGAACCCGACGGCCATATCCAGGCCTATCAAGTCGATCAGCGCCTGCTGGATCTGGAGGGCAAGCGCGAGAGCTTTATCCATTCGCTGATACAAGCGACCCGCTTCATGGCGGACAGCCCTATGATGGCGGCCGTACTGGCACCCATGGTCATGTGGGCCGGCACCGGCCGCATCATCGCCAAATGGACCTGCCGCGTGCCGCGCTGGCCCGAATGGGTCGAGGAAAAATGCCGGGTTGATCCAAACGACCCTTACGTGCGCAATCGCCACACCGAGCGCCCGCTGACCGCAAAGGAAATTCTCTGGCCGTTGTTCTGCTACCTGCTCGGCTGGGCGGAAGTGTTGGTGATTCTGTATTTCTGCTTCAGAGGGTATTTTTGAAGCTATCGAACGATGCCGAGATCAGCAACGACAACCTGCTGTTGCGAGGCTTGTGCCTCAATCAGAAGACGCTGGGCGGATCTGTCAACATGCGCGCGGGATGTCGCCGGTGTCATTGCAAGGCAGGCCGTTACGGCAAGATCATGGAGCGGAGCCCTATGCGTGCTCGACAATGCCTGACGGCGCCCCGACGTATCCGAAGGCTTTACCCCAGCCACCAGGACAGCAACAACAGTAGCAGCAGCACGCCGGCCACTATTTTCCATAGCGTGGCCGGTTGTTGCCATGGCTGGCGGGCTTCGGAGTCGTCGCGGCGCTTGGGCGTGCGTAGATGGGAGGCGAACTCGCCCAGGCGGCGAAAGCGCAGCGCACGCTGGGGGTCGAGCGAGCGCCGCAGGGCGCCATCGAGATCGGTATCGATGGCGGGATTGTAGCGCCGTGCACTGGTATAACTCATGCGCTCGAGATCGGTATGGCTGCGTAGCTCGTTGGGCGCTAACGCATAGGGCTGGTGCCCGGTCAGCAGCCAGTAGATAGTCGAGGCCAGCGCGTATTGATCGCTGCGCCGCCCTACTTCGGTATCCAGCGCATATTCCGGTGCGCTGTGCTCGTTCAATCCCACCTGACGCGCCAGTTCGCGCGCCCCTTGCTGGCTATCGCTTTCGCGTAAATGGCAAGCGCCGAAATCCGTCAGTACCAGTTGGCCATGCGAATCGACCATCAGATTATCGGGGTGAATGTTCTGGTGCAGCACATCGCGGCGATGCAGCGCCTGCACTGCCTTGACCAATTGCCGCGCCAAATCCAGGCGTGCCTCGAGACTCGCCTGGGGGTGGCGTAGCGCCCAGTCGCTGAGCGATTCGCCCTTGATGTACTCAAGCAGGTAATACTGGTAACGGCGCGGGCGGGCCGGGTCCACGACCTTGGCGACGAACGGGGAGTTGACCCGCTGCACGATCCACTGCTGAAGCGCGAAATGTTCCTGATAGGCGTTGCGCAGCGATAATTCAGGGCTCGGCGCCTTCATCACTATCTCGCGCTCGTTACGCGCATCATGCACGCGATAGACACGCGACTTGGCCGTACGCGACAACACCTCCTGCACCTCGAGCCCATCGAGACGCTCCCCAGGCGTCAATTCGGGGGGCACCGGCAAGTCACCATATAACGGCATGGGGTGCTCAGGCTCGACCTCCTCGGGCAGTCGGTCGATGCGCACCAATTGGAAGCAGAATTGGTCGCCGCCGTAACCACGCTCCTGTGCCCGGGCCAGCGACGCTTCAGCCAGGCGCTCGCAAGTCGCATCGAGATCGCTGACATCGGCACGGATCAACTGTACGAAATCCGAGGGGAGCAAGGTGCCGCGCACGGCCTGGGTGGTGAACAGGAAAAGATCGCCCTGCTTGAGCGAATCCGTCACGTAATCGATGTCGAGGCTACCGTCCATGCCTAACGCACGTGACGGATAGCGATAACCGCCCAGATCGGTAACGTGATCGCGAGACATTTGCTCGAATTCCGCACCGCGCAGGCGGAACACCAAGGTGTCCCCCATGTGAAAGAGATGCACCTCGCGATGACGAAACACCATGGCCGACAGCGAGCAAATATAACTGCCGCCTTCGATGTAGGCGCTTTGGCTATAGCTCCAGCCGTTCAGGGCATGCAGCACGCGATGTGCCGATGTCTTGACGTCCCAATGCTCGGGTGTCGAGTAGTAATCGGCGAGAAAGCCTCGTACGCTCAGGTCTCCGGCTTGCTTGGCGATAGCATTGCGCCAGGTGGAATCACTGATCAGGGCGCAGGCGCCCTTGGCGGACAATTGCGAACCGCCGGGTATTTGCACCGACATCGAACTACGATGGCGACGCCGATCCGGTGCCACGAATGCCTGACCGAAGCTGATAGAAAGGCTGCTTTCCGTCAACGAGCGTCTCCTTGTCGATGATGATGAGACGGATAATTCTCGCGTTCGCTGAGCATGACAACGCAAGACGACGATTGCATGATGCCATTTGCGTCCCACGTCGGTTGGTAAACGCTGGACGCTACTCGTATAATTCTTCGGATTTTCCCCCGCTGGTGTTCAACCTGCAAACCGCAAGGACTCGACGATGAGTTTCAAAGACATTCCCGCAGGCAAGGATCTACCCAACGACGTCTACGTGGCGATCGAGATCCCCGCCAATCACGCACCGATCAAGTACGAGATCGACAAGGACATGGACGCGCTGGTCGTCGACCGCTTCATGGCCACGCCGATGTTCTACCCGGCCAACTACGGCTTCATCAACAACACCCTGGCCGACGACGGCGATCCGCTCGACGCACTGGTGGTCACACCGTACCCGGTTCAGCCGGGGAGCGTGATTCGTGCCCGCCCGGTCGGCGTTCTCAACATGTCCGACGAAGCCGGCGAAGACGCCAAGCTGGTCTGCGTTCCGCACGCCAAGCTGAGCGCGCTGTATGACGACGTACAGGAAGTCACCGACTTGCCCGAGCTGCTGCGCCAACAGATCGCGCATTTCTTCGAGAACTACAAGGATCTCGAGAAAGGCAAATGGGTGAAGATCGATTCTTGGGACGGCGCTGACGCCGCTCGCAAGGCGATCGAGAAGGCCGCGGACGCTTACACCAAAGCCTGAAGCGCTCGTCGCCCGTCCAACACCCCGCGCCGGATAACCCCGCCGCGGGGTGTTTTGTTAGGGCTTATTGCGATTCGAGATCGCCGCGTATCTCTTGGATCAGTTGCGATGCCCGCAGCGTGTAGTTGGCCATCATCAGCGAGTGATTGGCGAAGATGCCAAAGCCGCTGCCATTGAGCACTACCGGACTCCACACGCGTGCCTGCGACGCTTCAAGCTCGTCGATCAACCGATCGAGCTTTTCACCGACACCTGCCGCCTCGATGGCCGGTGCAAAGTCACGCTTGGCCGCCTCGAGCAGGTGCATCAAGGCCCAGGTATTGCCGCGCGCTTCGAAGAAGACGTTGTCGATACGCCCCCACGGGGTGCTCTCACCATCCTCTCCGGTCTCTATATCGGCACTGCGACGCTCGGTGCTTCCCACGCTCGCCGCCAGACGTTGCGTCTGCTGGTCGAGTCGAGTCTGCACGCGCGCCAGCCAAGCAACCAACGCTGGCGCCTCCTGTGAGAAATCCGCCTGCTGTTCATTCAAGCGCCCCAGGTAATCGCGCAGCGCCTCGCGTGCTTCTTGGTAACGACCCTCGGCTGACGGAAAGCGCCAGGCATCACTACGCGTTGCTAGGGAATCGACGGCTTGTTGAAGATCATCATCGTCACTGGCGATGGAATCATTGAGGGCCGCACTCATAGCACGCACTTGCCCCAGCACGCCATGCTCCCAGCTCGGCATGTTATCCAGCCACAGTCCTGGCGGCGCGATATCGTTGCGCAAATAACCACCGGGCTTGTCGAGTAAACTACCAAGAAGCGTCAAGGTCGTTGCAGTCACGGTCTCGCCAGGCCGAGGGGCGTCCGACGCGGCCTCGGCACCGGATGACTGCGCGGCACCGCGCTGCACGCCCACCGCGTCATCGACGCTGAAGTCATCGGGCCGTTGGCTCCACCAGACGCCCAGCGCCACGCAGACCACCAGGTAGATGATCAGCAAGGCGACCAAGGGCTTCCAGATCCAGCCATACTGGGGCGATTCCAGAACATTGCGCTGGTGACGCTCACGCTTGCGAAAAAGAGCCATAAGACGTCCTTGTGATGAAGTTGAGAGCAGTGACTCCCATCCTATCATGCAGTGGCGTTTTTGCTTGTGCCAACGCAAACTAGACAGCTCGTCCGTTTTTGGGCAAACTCCGCCCACACTAACGATATATGGCACCAGCGGCGGCATCTTGCGTGATCGTGCCGTGATCTAAGCCAATCCTGAACAGGTTAACAGCGTCAATCAGGACCCATGACATGGCGAAGCTTCTCGTACTCAACGGCCCTAACCTCAACCTGCTCGGCACTCGCGAGCCAGGCGTTTACGGCACCACCACCCTCGAGGACATTCGTCTGCGCCTGACCCAGCGCGCCTTGGATGCCGGGCATCGACTCGATTGGCTACAGTCCAACGCCGAGCACCAGCTCATCGAGCGGGTGCATGCGGCACGCGACGACGGCACCGACTTCATCCTGATCAACCCGGCCGCTTTCACGCACACCAGCGTCGCCCTGCGCGATGCACTCACGGGTGTCGCCATCCCTTTCATCGAGCTGCATCTTTCCAACGTGCATGCGCGCGAGCCATTTCGCGCGCATTCGTATTTTTCGGATGTCGCTCGCGGCGTCATCGCCGGATTCGGCGCCGACAGTTACGAGCTTGCCCTGGAGGCCGCGCTACGCCAGCTCGGCTGACAGCGACCACGCTCCGATGGCAAACCACGCCACCTCACTTTCACATTGATCGAGACAGGCTTATGGATATTCGCAAGGTCAAGAAACTCATCGAACTCCTGGAAGAGTCCAATATCAGCGAGATCGAAATCCAGGAAGGCGAGGAATCCGTGCGTATCAGCCGCCACACCGGTGGTTTCAGCGCACCGCCCGCCGCCCAGGCCCCTGCGCCGGCCGCAGCACCTGCTCCTGCCGCGCCGAGCGCAGCGGCCGCTCCAGAGGCTGAATCTGAAACAGTACCTGCGCAGCCCAGCGGCCATCCAGTGACCTCACCCATGGTCGGTACCTTTTACCGCTCGCCGGCGCCGGGCGCCAAAGCCTTCGTGGAAGTCGGCCAAAGCGTCAAGAAAGGCGAGACCGTGTGCATCGTCGAAGCCATGAAGATGATGAACCAGATCGAAGCCGACCAAGATGGTGTGATCGAAGCCATCATGGTCGAGGACGGCGAACCAGTCGAATTCGACCAGCCGATGGTCATCATCTCTTGAAGCCGTTTGCGATCGCCTTTGACTGTCGATCGCGAAACGCTTCCGAGCTTACATAGAGACGGACGACACTATGTTGGACAAGGTACTCATCGCCAACCGTGGCGAGATCGCTCTTCGTATACTGCGCGCCTGCAAGGAACTGGGCATCAAGACCGTTGCGGTCCACTCCAAGCCGGACCGTGACCTCATGCATGTGCGCCTGGCCGACGAAGCCGTGTGCATCGGGCCGGCCTCCTCCGCGCAGTCGTATCTGAACATCCCGGCGCTGATCAGCGCTGCCGAGGTCACCGATTCTAGCGCCATCCATCCCGGCTATGGCTTTCTCTCCGAGAACGCCAACTTCGCCGAGCAGGTTGAGCGTTCAGGCTTCGTATTCGTCGGCCCGCGCGCCGAAACCATCCGCATGATGGGCGACAAGGTCAGCGCCATTTCAGCGATGAAGGCCGCCGGCGTCCCCACCGTGCCCGGCTCCGATGGCCCGCTCCCCGAAGATAACGACGAAGCTATCCTGGCCACCGCCCAACGCATCGGTTACCCGGTGATGATCAAGGCCGCCGCTGGCGGTGGCGGACGCGGCATGCGCGTGGTGCACAGCGAGGACAGCCTGCTTTCCTCAGTCAGCGTGACGCGCAACGAGGCCGATTCGGCCTTCGGCGACGGCACGTTGTACATGGAGAAGTACCTCGAGAATCCGCGTCACATCGAGGTGCAGGTGCTGGCCGACGGCCAGGGCAATGCCATTCATCTCTACGATCGCGATTGCTCCCTGCAGCGCCGTCACCAGAAAGTGCTGGAAGAGGCGCCCGCCCCGCATCTCGACCCCAAAGCCCGCGAGAACGTTTTCAAGGCCTGTATCGACGCCTGCATCGAGATCAATTACCGCGGCGCCGGCACCTTCGAGTTTCTCTACGAAGACGGCCAGTTCTTCTTCATCGAGATGAACACCCGCGTTCAGGTCGAACATCCGGTCTCCGAAATGGTCACCGGCGTGGACATCGTCAAGGAACAGCTGCGCATCGCTTCCGGCTTGCCGTTGGAGATCACCCAGGAAGATGTCCAGCTCCATGGGCACGCCTTCGAGTGCCGGATCAACGCCGAGGACTCGCGCACCTTCATGCCCTCGCCGGGTAAGATCGATCTCTATCACGCCCCGGGTGGCCTGGGCGTACGCATGGACTCGCATATTTACACCGGCTATAGCGTGCCGCCGCACTACGATTCGCTGCTCGGCAAGCTGATCACCTGGGGGGCGAGTCGCGAGACCGCGCTGACACGCATGCGCAATGCCCTCGATGAACTGCTGGTCGAAGGCATCAAGACCAATATCGACCTACAGAAGGATCTGGTCCGCGATAGCGCGTTCCAGCAAGGCGGGGTAAATATTCACTACCTCGAGAAAAAGCTTGGCCTGACCTAATCAGCCCACGCGACTCGACACGGGGCGGCCTTGGCCGTCCCGTTTGCGTTGATGCTCAAGGAGACTTCATGCCCTGGCTACAACTCAAGGCACATATCGCCCCGCAGCATGCCGAGACCCTGGAAGAGCTGCTGCTGGCCGAAGGTGCTCAGGCCATCACCCTGCAGGACGCTTACGACGACCCCGTCTTCGAGCCTGAAAGCGGTACCACGCCGCTGTGGGATGAAACCGTGCTCACCGGTCTCTACGACGACCTGGAGGACATCGAGCCGATGCTCGACCGAGTCCGCCAGCAATGGGCCGCCGAGATGGCCGACGAACCCTGCCCCGAGATCGACTACGAGCTGCTCGCCGATCGCGACTGGGAGCGCGAGTGGATGGACGATTTCACTCCGCTCAAGATGGGCGAACGGCTATGGGTGGTGCCCAGCTGGCATGCCGCTCCCGAGCCCGATGCCGTCAATCTGCTGCTCGATCCCGGCCTGGCGTTCGGCACCGGCACGCACCCCACCACCGCGCTGTGCCTCGGCTGGCTCGACGGCCTCGATCTCGACGCGAGCAAGGTACTGGATTTCGGCTGCGGCTCCGGCATTCTGGCCATCGCCGCGCTCAAACTAGGGGCCGAGCACGCCACAGGCACCGATATCGACCCACAGGCCCTGCAGGCCAGTCGTGAAAACGCCCAGCGTAATGCCATTACCGATGAGCAGTTGTCGCTGTGCTATCCGGAGCGGCTCGCGGCACAACGCTACGAGGTAGTGGTCGCCAATATTCTCGCCGGCCCCCTGGTCGAACTGGCGCCGACGCTTTGTGCCCACCTCGCCCCCCGCGGTCGCCTCGCTTTATCCGGTATTCTCGCGGGGCAAGCCGAAGAGGTCATGGACGCCTATCGCGCCCAAGGCATCGACCTCGACACCCCGTGCGAGCGCGAAGGTTGGGTGCGCATTACCGGTGTCGCCGCCTCATGATGAAGGCCAACCACGCCAGGGGCGACGAAAAGCCCCTTCAAGAACATCGTGCTGACGGCTATCATAAGCCCCTTTCACCACCTAGACGCCCCTCGTGATGCCGACCTACGTCTCATCTCCGGTGACGCCGTTGCCGCACATCGGCCCTTACGCATTGCCCAATCGAGCGATTCTCGCGCCCATGGCGGGCGTGACCGATCGCCCATTTCGGCAATTGTGCCGGGAGCTCGGCGCGGGCCTGGTGGTCTCGGAAATGGTCACCGCCGATGCGCGCCTATGGCATACCCGCAAGTCGCGGCAGCGTCTCGATCATGCCGGCGAGCCCGGCCCCCGCGATGTCCAGATCGCCGGTGGCGACCCGGAAATGCTCGCCGAAGCCGCACGCCTCAACGTCGCGCAAGGCGCCGAGATCGTCGATATCAACATGGGATGCCCCGCCAAGAAGGTCTGCAACAAGGCCGCCGGCTCCGCACTATTGCGTGATGAACGTTTGGTCGCGGCGATTCTCGAAGCGGTCGTTGCGGCCGTGGACGTGCCGGTGACATTGAAGATCCGCACCGGCTGGTGCGCGGCGTCGCGCAACGGCATACGTGTGGCGCAACTGGCCGAGGCTGCCGGCATCCAGGCGCTTGCGGTGCATGGCCGTACTCGCGAACAGCGCTATAGTGGCGACGCCGAATACGATACCATCGCCGCCATCAAGCAAGCGGTGTCGCTGCCGGTGTTCGCCAATGGTGATATCGACAGTGCCGAAAAAGCCGCCCGCATCCTCGACTACACTAAGGCGGACGCGGTCATGATCGGACGCGGCGCCCAAGGCAATCCGTGGATCTTTCGCGAGATCGAGCACTATTTACGTACCGGTGACGTCCTGGCCCGCCCGACGCCCGCAGAGATCGCTACCGTGATGCAGCGTCATCTCGAGGCACTGCATGCCTTTTACGGTGAGCACATGGGGGTGCGCATCGCACGCAAGCATGTGGGCTGGTATCTCGCCACTCGCCCACAAGCGGCGGCATTGCGCGCACGCTTCAACGTTCTGGAACAGCCCTCGGCCCAACACCGCTTCGTGGATGCGCTTGCCCACGATGCGCCGGCGTTGGCCTCAAATGGAAGCAATGCAGCATGACCAGCAGGCAAGCATTTCCCATCGATCAGAATACGCTCGATGCCAGTGCCACGGCATCGCCAGCACATCAGCAAACCCTGCGTGAGTCGGTCGAGCTCGCCATGCAGCGCTACTTCGGCCACCTGGATGGCGAAACGGTCAGCGACCTTTATGCCATGGTGCTGACCGAGGTCGAAGTGCCCTTGCTGGAAGCCGTGATGCGCTATGCCGACGGCAATCAAACCCGCGCCGCCGACATGCTGGGCCTCAATCGCGGCACCCTGCGCAAGAAGCTCAAGCAGTACGACCTGATCTAAACCCGAATCGATCCAACAAGGGCGCCCTCGCCAGGCGCCCTTAACGTTTCACGCTATTGTCTGGCGTCAATCGTCCCTCACCTTTCAAGAGTGGAGCCTCATGGCCGATCACACCGCATCCTCGTCTCCCCAGCCCGTGCGTCGCGCATTGATCAGCGTGTCCGACAAGACCGGCATCGTCGATTTCGCCCGCGAACTCAGCACGCACGGCGTTGCCCTGCTCTCCACCGGCGGCACCTTTCGCCTGCTCAATGAACACGGCATTCCGGTCACGGAAGTCTCGCAGCATACCGGCTTCCCGGAAATCATGGATGGCCGCGTCAAGACGCTGCACCCCAAGATTCACGGCGGCATTCTCGGGCGTCGCGGACAGGATGATGAAGTAATGGCCGAGCACGGCATCGACGCCATCGATATGGTCGTGGTCAACCTCTACCCCTTCGCCGAGACCATCGCGCGTGACGGCTGCACGCTGGAAGAAGCCATCGAGAACATCGACATCGGCGGCCCCACCATGGTGCGTGCCTGCGCCAAGAACCACGCGCATACCAGCATCGTGGTCAATGCCTCTGACTATGGCCGCGTGCTCGACGATCTACGCACGCACGGCGGCGTCGGCGCCACGCTACGCTTCGACCTGGCGGTCAAGGCCTTCGAGCATACTGCGGGCTACGACGGTGCCATCGCCAACTATCTGGGCACCCTGGTAGAAGGCGGCGAGGCCAACTTCCCGCGAACCTATAACGTGCAGTTCCAGAAAAAACAGGCGATGCGCTACGGCGAAAATCCGCATCAGCAGGCGGCCTTCTATGCCGAAACCTGCGCTGACGAAGCCAGCGTGACCACGGCAGAGCAGCGTCAGGGCAAGGCATTGTCATTCAACAACGTCGCCGACACCGACGCCGCCTTCGAGTGCGTCAAGGGCTTCAGCGAGACCGCCTGCGTCATCGTCAAGCACGCCAACCCTTGCGGCGTCGCCGTCGCCGACACGCCGCTGGCGGCCTATCAGAACGCGTTCGCTACCGACCCCACCAGCGCCTTCGGCGGCATCATCGCCTTCAACCGCCCGCTGGACGCCGAGACGGCTCGCGCCATCGTCGACCGTCAGTTCGTCGAGGTGATCATCGCGCCGGGCATCGACGCCACCGCCGCCGAGATCGTCGCCGAAAAGAAGAATGTGCGCCTGCTCGATGTCAGCGAGCACTGGCCCAGCCAGCAACGTCCCACCCATGACCTCAAGCGCGTCACCGGCGGACTTCTGGTCCAGGACCGCGATCAGGGCATGGTCGAAGCCGACCAACTGCGCACCGTCACCGAGCGCGCACCCAGCGAGCAGGAACTAAGCGATCTCAGCTTCGCCTGGAAGGTCGCCAAGTTCGTCAAGTCCAACGCCATCGTCTATGCCAAGCACGGCCAGACCATCGGCGTGGGCGCCGGACAGATGAGCCGCGTCTACTCGGCCAGGATCGCCGGCATCAAGGCTGCCGACGAAGGCCTGGAAGTCCCCGGCTCGGTGATGGCCTCGGACGCTTTCTTCCCCTTCCGCGATGGCATCGACGCCGCCGCCGAAGCCGGCATCACCGCCGTCATTCAACCCGGCGGCTCGATGCGTGACCAGGAAGTGATCGACGCCGCCAACGAAGCCGGCATCGCCATGGTCTTCACCGCTATGCGTCACTTCAGGCACTGAAGCTCGAAGCCAGTCTGAGCCACGCCGAAAGCAAAACACCCTGCCGGATCATCCGACAGGGTGTTTTTCTTCAAACTTCCAGGCGCGAAGCGCCGCTCTTCACGCTTCGAGCTCCGGGCGAAGCCCAGTCAGCCTAGATCCATACACAGATACTTGGTTTCCATGTATTCGTCGATCCCGTACTTGGAGCCCTCACGCCCCAGTCCCGAGGCCTTGACGCCCCCGAACGGCGCGCTGGCGTTGGAGATCAAGCCCGTGTTGATGCCGACCATGCCATATTCCAGCGCTTCGGCCACACGCCAGACACGGCTCAGGTCGTTGGCGTAGAAGTACGATGCCAGCCCGAAGCGGGTATCGTTGGCCATCTGCACGGCGTCTTCCTCATCGTCGAACGGAATCACCGCCGCCAGTGGGCCGAAGGTTTCCTCGTGCGCGACCTTCATATCGGCATTGGCGTGACTCACCAGTGTCGGCGTGAAGAAGCGTCCACCCAGCGGATGCGTGTGACCGCCCAACAGCAACTCGGCACCTTTGTCGACGGCATCCTGGATATGCTCGGAGACCTTGGCGACGGCGTCATCGTCGATCAACGGCCCGATGTTCACGCCCTCTTCGGTCCCCGGGCCGACCTGCAATTCGCTGTTCATGGCCGCCGCCAGCTTTTCACTGAAGGCATTGATCACGCTGGACTGCACCAGAAAGCGGTTGGTGCACACGCAGGTCTGACCGGCGTTGCGGAACTTGCTGGCCATCGCGCCCTCGACGGCGGCATCGAGATCGGCATCCTCGAAGACCAGAAACGGCGCGTTACCGCCCAGTTCCAGCGAAATCTTCTGGATATGCTCGGCGGCGCCGGCCATCAATTGGCTGCCCACCTCGGTTGAGCCGGTGAAGGTGATCTTGCGCACCACAGGCGATTCGGTCAGCGCCTTGCCGATCTCGCTGGCACGCCCCGGCACCACGTTGAACACGCCGCGCGGCACCCCAGCCTGCTCGGCCAACGCCGCCAGCGCGGTCGCGGAAAACGGCGTCTGACTGGCCGGCTTGATGACGATCGGGCACCCTGCCGCCAACGCTGCGGCCGCCTTGCGAGTAATCATCGACGACGGAAAATTCCACGGCGTGATCGCCCCGACGACGCCGACCGGTTGTTTGAGCACCACGATGCGCTGGTTGGACTTGGCGGCAGGAATGGTATCGCCATAGACACGCCGTGCCTCCTCGGCAAACCAGCGCAGAAAGCTCGCCGCATAGGCGATCTCGCCAGCCGCCTCCTTGAGAGGCTTGCCCTGTTCGGCGGTCATGATCGCCGCTAGCTCGTCCTGATGCTTGAGCATCAAGTCGTACCATTTCATCAGGGTATCGGCGCGCTCTTGCGCTGTCAGGGCACGCCAGGCCGGCCAGGCCGACTCAGCGGCTTCGATGGCACGCTCGGTCTCGGCACGCCCCAGCTTGGGCATGCGCCCCACGACCTCACCGGTGGCCGGGTCGTCGACCTCTATCTGTTCGCCGCTGTCCGCTGCCACCCAATTGCCGTCGATATAGGCAAAGGGGCGAAACAGCGAGTTTTCCTGAAGGGACTCCATGGCGTTCTCCTTCCTGACAATGAAGGCGACGCTGGCCGTCGCCGTGAATTCATCTTATGCCGAGTCTTTCGGTGCCACCAAGCGCAGCGTTCACTGACATCCCATTCACCCTACACCTCAGATAAAGAGACTCAGCACCGCGATGGCGATGACAGCCCCGCACAATGCCTGCCCTCGGTAACGCGAAGGCGAGCGCCGTACCTGCCGGATCCCGAGCACTGCCAGTAGCACCGCCAGTGCATCAACTAACAGCATATACGACGCTAGCAGCGGCGCCACGGCAACGAGCACCAACGCCAGCACCGCCAAGGGAGACAATGAGGAAGATTTGACGTGCCCCTGATCGTCACGCGTCTGCCGCGCGGTGCGCTGAGGCACGGGCGCGTCGAACACCTGCTCGGCACGGCCGGCATCGCCATCGAAGCGTAGCCGACTGCCTTCCCTGGGAAGGCCTCGGCCGCGCCACTCGGTCAATGTGAATGTATAGCGATGCCCATCGTCGCCGACGATCACGCCGCGCTGGGTCACATCGTCGAAGGCTTCCAGCTTACCGTGCACGACGCGACTCCCGGCCACATCCCGATGGCATGATCATATCCGCCTCAGTCCAGCCGCGAGTCCGATAGCGTCACCGACACGGAGTCGGAAAAACGCAGTGCGAACGGCTTGTCGATTTCCACCTGCGCCGTGAGGACTTGCTCGTAACTCATGATGATATCCAGGACTTCACGGGTCATGCGTTCCAGCAACAGAAAGCGGTTATCTTCGACATAGCCGATGATGTGTTTGGTGATCGTACGATAATTGAGCGCCTGCTCGATATGATCGAACTTGACCGCACGCTCGGCGCGATAACGAATGGTGGCATTGATTACCACATCCTGGCGGTTCTGGATTTCCTCGTCCTTGATACCGATATGGGTACGCAGACGAAGATTCTTGATGCTGATCGTCGCCAGATCATGATCGAGGTGTTGATCGTTCAGGGCATGTAAGGCCATACGGCATTGCTCCTAAAGTGCGAAACGCGCGTCACGCGCGGTGGTGACCGATGTCCGCTCAGCCATGCGCCAGCGTCAAGAACTCCTGACGCGTGTTCAGGTTGTTGCGGAAGGCGCCCAACATCACGGAGGTCTTCATGCTTGAATTCTGCTTCTCGACCCCCCGCATCATCATGCACATGTGCTGCGCCTCGACGATCACCCCCACCCCGCGCGCTTCGGTCACCTCCTGTACGGCCTCGGCGATCTGGCGTGTCAGGTTTTCCTGGATCTGCATGCGTCGCGCATACATGTCGACGATACGCGCGAACTTGGAGAGCCCCAGCACCTTGCCCTTGGGCAGATACGCGATATGGCACTTGCCGATGAATGGCAACAGATGATGTTCACACATCGAATAAAGCTCGATGTCCTTGATTAGCACCATTTCGTCGGTTTGGGATTCGAATACCGCGCCGTTGACCAACGACTCGAGCGTCTGTCCATAGCCCTGATTGAGAAACTGCATGGCCTTGGCGGCTCGCATGGGCGTATCACGCAGCCCTTCCCGGTCGGGATCCTCGCCCAAGCCGGCGATGATGTCGCGGTAATGCGTTGCGAGTTCTTCTGTCATTTAAGTGCCTTTAAGTGCCTTCGTCATGACGCCCGACCGGGCATGCGTTACAAAATGAATACAACCACCGGAAGTTTGCCACATGGGCAAAGCGCGACGCACGCGCGATTCACGCCGACGTCGGCGATACTGCCTTCCCCGACGTCACGCATGGGTCTTCGAGGCGGCAAGGTCACGCCAGCCAGCGCGGATTTTCCAACGCCAGACGCTGTTGCTCAAGAATACGGATGTGCTGATCCCAATACCCCTCGCTGGCCACCCACGGGAAGGCCCGGGGAAACGCCGGATCTTCCCAGCGATCGACCAACCAGGCGCTGTGGCGCATCAAGCGCAACGTGCGTAGTGGCTCGATCCAGCGCAGTTGGCGTCGGTCGAACTCGACATGCTGTTCGTAGCCCTCGATCACTTCGGATAACTGCATCTGCCATTCGTCGGCTTCAGACGCCGTCAATAACATCCACAAATCCTGGATAGCCGGCGCGGTGCAGCAATCATCGAAGTCGACCAACGCAAAATCTTCATCGCGCCCCAGAATATTGCCCAGATGGCAGTCGCCATGTACGCGTTGTAAGGCCGTCTCCGGCCAGCGCTGTTCGACTAGCAACGCCTGCAGACGCTCGGCGATGCGGGTATACGCCTGGCGTTGACGGCGACTCAGCCAATCGCTTGCCAGCACGCGCTCACAACTCGATTGGCTGATCGCTATTGGCTCCTGCACCGGTCGCGTCTGGAAGGGACTACGGCGCGCCACGGCATGCACCTGGCCGATCAGGTCACCGAGGGCAAAGAGGTGCGCGGGGTTTTCGAGTTCCGGCGCCTGCCCCGAGACGTGCGGAAATAAAGCGAAGGCGAATCCGTAGGCATGGTGGAGCGTCTCATCATCATCGTCGCGCCACGGCGGCGCGCCGGGCACGCCCGCAGCGTCGAGCTCATCGAGAAAAGCATGCTCCTCGCGAATCTGTGCCTCGCTCCAGCGCTCGGGACGATAAAACTTGGCCACCCAACGGCGGCGGTCGTCGTCGCTCAACAAGAACACGCGATTCTCGTAACTGTTGAGCGCGAACGGCTCGCCCGGCAACCAAAAGCCCAACGACTCGACGGCATCGACCACATGCGCGGGCGACAACGTTTCAAAAGGGTGCTTCGGGGCGGTCATGGCGTATCCTGTTTAAGATGCCACCTCATGCTATCAGATTCCTCGCGGCGTACGCGTCATCGCCCAGGCTTCGACATGCTGTGCGCCCGCCTCTCGGCAGGCATCGGCCAGTACCGATAACGTACTGCCGGTGGTCATCACGTCGTCGACGAGCGCCACGTGAGCCGGCAAGCCTGGCGCAACGCGAAAAGCCCCGCGCACGTTGCCGCGACGTGCACGGCGTGTCAGCCCGCGCTGGGTCGGCGTGTCACGCTCGCGCCAGGCACGCCGACACGGCACGCCCAGTTGACGCGAGAGCTCACGCGTCAACCAGACGCTGTGATCGAAACCGCGCTCACGCCGCCGCTGCGGATGCGTCGGCACCGCCACGAGTGCCTCGGGTAACGCACCTTCCCGGCTATGCGCGAAGAGCGTTGCCAGCAAGATCCCCGCACGCGGCTGCGCGCCGAACTTGAAGCGTTGCAGCAACGCCTGCGAGGCCTCTTCGTAACGCAGTGGTGCCCGCGCCACATCGAAGGACGGCGCATGACGCAGACAGTGGCCGCAAAGCTCAGCGGGACGCGCCAACGGCTCGGCACAGCGCGCACAGGCCACGCGATTCCAGGGCAATTCCTCGAAGCACGCCTCGCACCAAGGCGACCCCAGCGGCGTCTTGCCAAGGCAAAAAGCACAGTGGCCCGGCAATCCCACGCGCACCGAGCAGTCAACCCGTGACTTTATTTTAGTTGACAAATACCAGATGCTTTTCGCTATCATCACAGTCAACCTTTTATTTTTCCAAGATTAACAGAGCCGCCCGGCCCTAACTCAACAGGAGCAGACTAGCATGCCTGCCACGCCCCACACGCAGCGTCACGATTGGACGCTCGAGGAAATCCAGGCCCTCTTCGATCAGCCTTTCAACGACCTGCTCTTTCAGGCACAACGCCTCCATCGCCAACACTTCGATGCCAATGCCATCCAGGTTGCCACGCTGTTATCGATCAAGACCGGCGCCTGTCCCGAGGACTGCAAATACTGTCCACAATCCGGGCACTACAATACCGGCTTGGGCAAGGAAACCTTGATGGATGTCGACGAGGTCGTTGCCCAGGCCCGCGCCGCCAAGGAGGCTGGCGCTTCGCGCTTCTGCATGGGGGCCGCCTGGCGCAGCCCACGCCAGCGCGATCTGCAAGTCGTCGAGGCCATGGTGCGCGAGGTCAAGGCTCTAGGGCTGGAAACCTGTGTCACGCTGGGCATGCTGGGCGGCGACCAGGCCCAACGTCTGGCCGATGCCGGGCTCGATTACTACAACCATAACCTGGACACCTCGCCGGAGTACTACGGCGAGATCATCACCACACGGCGCTACGCTGACCGACTCGACACGCTCGAGCATGTTCGCAACGCGGGCATGAAGATCTGCAGCGGCGGCATCTTGGGACTGGGCGAAACCCCGCGCGACCGCGCCTCCATGCTCCAGCAACTCGCGAACCTGACCCCGCACCCGGAGTCGGTGCCCATCAACATGCTGGTCAAGGTCGCCGGCACCCCCTTGGAAAACGCCGAGGACCTCGACCCTATCGAATTCATTCGTGCCATCGCAGTGGCCCGCATCATGATGCCGCAAAGCCACGTCCGTCTTTCCGCCGGGCGCGGTGAAATGAGCGAATCGACCCAGGCACTGGCCTTTCTCGCCGGCGCCAACTCGATTTTTTATGGCGACAAACTGCTCACCACCGACAATCCGGAGGTCAATGGCGACCGTCAACTCTTCGCCAAGCTCGGGCTGCATGCCGAAACGCTCAGCCTGCATGACGCAGCGCAGACGCCACCGTCCTTCCCGCACCAAGCGTTATATTACGACGCCACGAACGCCACCGCGACGCTCGAGTGAGCAATACCGACACCCGCCGAGGCGTTCACCGTGTCGCCTCGGCGCCCGTAGCGATTGACTTCCCTTCCTGCATACGTAGAATATCGCTCGATCTGCCAGACTGCGGATGTGGTGGAATTGGTAGACACGCTAGATTTAGGTTCTAGTGCCGAAAGGCGTGGGAGTTCGAGTCTCCCCATCCGCACCATTTTTTCTGTAAGTTGTTGTTTTTACTGATCAAGCATCTTCGATTTTCTCAGCTTCTCAGTCCCCGCCAAGTCCCCACGAAATCTATGAAACTCCAGCCGGCGCGTACGCACACGCTTCAATGCGCAGATGAAGGTGATCCTGGCCGGAGACACCGGCAAGAGTTGGTTGCAGCGCAACTGGCGCCCGCTGCTGCTGACCGTGATCATCATCGCCAGTGACTACCTGCTCACACCCTACTTGAGCGCCATGTTGAGATGGGGCGCTGTCATTCAGTGAGATCGGGCCGTTACGTCAGGTCGTTCAGTTCAACTTCCAGTACGTCGGCAAGCCGCTTTAACACGCTCAGCGATCCGGTTTTCTTGCCTGCTTCGAGCTCCGACAGATATCCCTGGCTGATACCCGCCCGCTCCGCGAGTTCGCCGGCACGCAGCCCTCGGTGCTCGCGGAACACTTTTACCGGTGCGACACCGTCCAGCAACGCATCCACTACCGCCATGGGAAACGATGCTTCACCGCGCGCCACGACCGCATTGGCAGCGTCGATATCGTCTTGATCTTCCAGCCGCGCAAGCAACGCGTGGTATTCCTGCTCGGGAATTACCACCAGCCGTTCACCGGTTGGGGTTTGAATCGTCTGAGGTGCGCTCATCTCGCCTCCTGTCAATTTACTGGTGCGTTATTGGTACACGCCACCACGGGCACCGATGTTAATGATGTCCAACACATCGCCACGTTCGTCGATGATCACCCGCCAACCGCCCACCCGCAGGCGAATATAATCGCTCCCCTTCAACGCCTTCACGTTATTACGCTGACTTGCCGGATCTTCTACGTAGGCCTTGATTTTGGCCTGTATGCGCTTTGCCTCTGGGCGTGGCATACGCTGCAATACCTTCAAGGCGCTTTTTCGGTAAGTGACCGTCTTCATGGCCCCATTATAGCTCATAGCGAAAAACGGGCAATATATTTTTAGCTAATAGCTAACGCCAGCCAGGCCGAATGGCGGCGCGTGCAGAAACCAGGGGCATTACACAGCAACCATGGGCGTAGACCTCCGTTGGCTACTAAACCTATGGGTGCATGATCCAAACGATGGAGGAACGCATACATGGATTTGTACACGGTTGAATTCAAGCTGCCGGGTGAGGATGAGCTCCGAAGCGAAGAGGTCGAGGCGGAGAGTGAAGCTGAAGCGCGCACGATCATTGATCGCCATCATAAGCCGTCTGAGATCATCAGCGTAAACGCTGACAGCGCTTGATTACTTGGGATAGCTGGGGGGGTGGAGCCTTTTTTGCTATCTCAATAGATTGCCCAGCTTGCGGGCGGGGCTGAAATGAACAGGCCGGTGATACGTTGAAAGAGAGAGCCCCCGAGGACGATCAGGAGCTCTCAATCAGCATAAGCCCATGTATCTGAATGAATTCAGCACGTCCTTGGCGGCTGAGCATCCGTCCTGGATGCAGGTATTTTGGCAAATTGCGAATGCAATAAACTTAACCTGCATTAACAAAGAGTCCATGAACGGAACAGAATGCCCCTAGCGGCTGTCCAGCCCCGTTTTTTTGGGGAGACAAACCTGCTGTTCACCCTGCACATGGCATCATGTCATTGACAGGCGTACGCCTTTTTCAAGGCCTCGGTCACTACGTCGCTGGCCGGTTCGCTCCAGCTTTCGGAGGCGCTTTCCAGATATTGCGACACTTCATCCAAGATATCACGGCCACGAACGTCACTTGGCGCACAAAGCTTTTCCTGGGATTCCAAGCGGTCGAAAATACCTAGTACATACCCGGTATAGGTGAAAAACTTACTGGTATCGTAGGACTCATCAGCACGAAATTGCTGGTAATGGCGCTGAAAATCGAGAAGGTCGGCACCATTGTAGAAATAGCCCCAGGCGTTGCCGATTCCCGCGCAGCCCAACCCGGCCACCAATACCACGCTCAATGCCCGTTTGGCGGTTTGTTTCTTATGACTCACCCTGGCTCCTTGCTTGTTCAATTGAGGCACGACATGGCGACCGCCGTCACGGTCGCCGAGAGAAGGAGTAAGCCGCGATATCGATAAGACGTCAACCGCTACCTAGAACTCCGCCCATTCGTCTTGAGACTGCGATTGTCGGATTGTCACCGGCGCATGGGCGGGTGTGGCGTCTTTCCCTGCATTAGGCCGCGATGCTTGGCGAGGTGACGTCAGGGAGGCACGCTCGTCATCACCCAACTGGAACGCCGCCAGCGTATGCGCCAGTGACTGCGCCTGGGCATTCAGTTCTTCAGCTGCGGTGCTGGTCTCTTCCACCATGGCGGCATTTTGTTGGGTCATGCGGTCGAGTTCGGCAACCGCTGTGTTGACCTGGCTGATGCCGTCGCTCTGCTCCTTGCCGGCGGCACTTATCTCGTTGATGACATCGCTGACACGCATCACGCTCTCGACAATCTCATGCATCGTCGCGCCCGCACTTTTGACGAGCTCCGTGCCGCGTTGCGTGCGTTGTGTGGAAGTCTCGATCAACGTGCGTATTTCCTTGGCGGCTTCGGCACTGCGGCTGGCAAGAATGCGCACCTCGCTGGCCACCACGGCGAATCCGCGCCCATGCTCGCCGGCACGTGCCGCCTCGACGGAAGCATTTAGCGCCAGAATATTGGTCTGGAAGGCGATGCTGTCCATCAAGGTGATAATCTCCCCTACCTGACGCGAGGCGGTATCGATATCCACCATGGTCTGTTCGACTTCACTCATCACCTCGCCACCCCGGCGCGCAACGCCGGCCGAATCCTGCGCCAGCTGATTGGCTTGCCCTGCCGAGTCAGCGGAATGCGAGACGGTGCCAGTGAGCTCTTCCATCGAGGCCGAGGTCTGCTGCAGGTTGGCCGCCGTCTGCTCGGTACGGCTGGAGAGGTCGTGGCTGACCTGCGTGATCTCGCCCGATGCGGAGTCAACCGCATGCGAGGCGCCGCGCACCTTGACCAGCGTATGCTGGATACGTTCGACAAAGGCATTGAAGCGTTCGGCCAATTCCCCGACTTCATCGTGACGCTCCACCGGCAAACGCCGCGTCAGATCAGCCTCCCCGGAAGCGATATCACTCATCGCCTGGGACGTGCGACGAATCGGCCCCACGATACGCCGCGTCATGATGACCGCCAGTAATGCCACGATCACGAACGCGATCACGCCAAGCCCAATCGTCACCAGCGCATTACGCCATATATCGGCGTTGAGATCCTCGCGCAAGGCAGCAATTTCAGCATCGATATCGGCGATGTAAACACCGGTACCGACCGCCCACTGCCACTCGTCTATATCCGCAATATACGAAAGCTTGGCTTCTTCCTCACCGCTCTCGGGATTGAGCCACGGGTATTCGTAAAAGCCGCCACCGTCGCGCGCCCGTGACACGAATTCGCGCACCAGGTAATCACCGTTGGGCGCCTGCAGGCCCGACATGTCGGTACCCTGCTTGTCGGGCGAAAACGGCAGCACCACATTATTGCCGTCGTAATCGTAGACAAAGACATAGCCATTGTTGCTATAGCGAATGCTGCGTAGCAGATCCGCCGCTTCGGCCTTGAGTTCTTCCACATTGGCATTATCGCTGTCACGAAGCGGTGCAATCGCCGATACCGCGGTATCGATCAAATCACGCAGGGCATCGCGTCGGTCGTCGATCAGAGAGGCACGACGCTCCTCAAGATCCTCCTCGGCCTGCTGTTTCATCTGATAGACCGTAGCGCACAAGATGACCGCACTGATAAGCACCAGGGGCAATAAGGTCGCCATGAGAATACGGGGTTGTAAACCCAGGTTTTGCAGCGATACGCGCTTCGCACTAGCTGGCATTGCGTTTCGACTCCATGGACGCGAAAAAACGATGGGCTTCGCTCACGACGACCGACGCCTCTAAAGCGTTATCGGCGAGTTCCCAATGTTTTGCATTCATCAAACGTCGAAACGCGGGCAAAAAAACGCCGGCTGACAATCAACCGGCGAGACGCCATGTACTGCATGGCGAGTGACATACGCCGGCCTTTACAGACCGGTTGGAGGCGGTTGCTTGTCCACCTCTAAAGACACACATGAGACTTGCGTCTTCCTTGGCGATTCGGATCACATGAGCCTGCGAGGCGACATCCGCCCCTTTCCCTGGCTGCCGGCCACCAACCAGCGCAATCGCGCAATTTCCTTGGCAGCGTCCCAGTGACCGGTGATCGCTTGAATCACCTCCATCTTAGACGCCTGAGCGGACGTGGAAAAGCCTCGCACAATACACAGCGTAAGTACTTACTCAGCTCGTAACGCAGATTCCTTCCCCCCCGGTACAGATTCGGCACTCGAGTGCCGTCTTGGCGCCGCAATGGCGAAGAAACGCTCGATCACCAGCGTGGAGGCCGGCCGTGTCAGACAGGACACCACCACGAATGTGGGTAGATTGACGACAAGCCCCCAGAATCCGGCGTGAATGCCCAGCGGATTGCGCCATACCAGCGTAAATAACAGCGTGACGGAAAACCCCACCACGATGCCGCTCAAAACACCCAGTTTGGAGGCACGGGTCCAGAAGAACATGCCAATAAAGGCAGGCAGTACCTGGGTAGCGAAGCCCAATCCCACGAGCAGTATCATCACCAGGTTGCTGGGTTCGGCGATGGCCACCGGCGCGACAATCAGCGCCATGATCGGCAAGAGCAGGCGCCGCGCCAGCTTGCCGGCGGCGGCATCGGAAAGCTTGAAGGTCGGCTGGGCGATATCCTTGGCATAGGACAGCGCCACCGAATGCAAGAAGGGCTCGCAGGACGACATCGAGGCCGCCAGTGTGCCCGCCCCCAGCAACCCCACCAACCAGACCGGCATCTGTTGCATGGCGAGTTCCAGGGCCACGGTATCGGCACGCGCCAGCTCGGGCAGGCTGTAGATGCCAATGAAGCCCACCACCACCATGGGCAAGATAACCACGTAGTAACTGGGCAGCCAGGTTGCGCTGCGACGAATGGTGCGCGCCGATGACGCGCTCATCCATTGCGTCCAGACCGGCGGCATGAACGACAGCATCGAGACGATGATCGACGTCGTCCAGAAGGCGAAGCTCATGTCTCCCTGAGCACCCGGCAAGGTCAGATAGGTCGGGTCACGCTCACGCAACGTGGTGAAGACGTCGCCAAACCAGAGACCGCCGCCGAAACGCTGCGACGCCCAGAGCCCGATCGCCCATGCCACCGCCAGCATCAGTACGCCCTGAAAGGCGTTGGTGATACCGATCGCGCGTTGGCCGCTGGCATACAGATAGAGGGCGATGCAACTCAAGACCATCAGCACCCCCACCCAGATCGGCAAACGTCCAGCGCTCATGACGTGCAGAATGTACGCTGCCCCAATGGTCTGCAGTACCGCATAGGCCAATGACGCAATCGACATTACCCCTGCGGCCAGGGCCCCCAGCAGCGGGCTTTCATAGCGATCGGCAATGGCCGCTCCTTGCGTGACATGGCCGAAACGCCGACCGAAAGCCCATACCTTGGGGCCGAAATACCAGGCCACCAGCGCCAGATAGGACAAGTAAATCACGACGTAGAAGACCGCCACGCCCTTGGTGTAGGCCCAACCTGGCGCACCCATGAAGGTGTAAGCGCTTACGCTGCCGGCAGCAATCAGCAGATAGAGCGTGACCGGCCCCATACTGCGACCGGCGACGCCCCACTCTTCCAGCGAGTTCATTGAACGTCCTGTCCGGGCGCGCAAACCAAGGAAGATTGCCACGCCCAGATAGGCGAGTGTCATGATAATCGGCACGCTACTCGTCATCGGAAGAACGCTCCACGAGCCGATTGCCGATGGCCATGACGCTGCAACAGGCGAACACGATGACGTATGCCCATACCGCGATCAGCGGCAAGCCAAGTACCACACAAGCTCGGTTGAACCAGCCGATCACCGGCCAGATACCCGCCGCGATGAGCACGATGAAGGCCAGGACCAACCCCCAGCCACGGCCCGTGGTCGGCCGCACGATGTAATGCTTCATGAAACGTTCCGCTCAGGAAAGATGGTCTACGTTGCCAAGGCGTATGCCTTACAATGGCGATACGCGAAAAGCGCTCATGGTAGCGCATTCATTCGCTTTAGGGGATCGGCGCTTGCTCACATGTCCTTCATGCCCCATGAGCATCGTCAGTACACATGGCATGACGCCTACCGTTTCCCGTGCATTTCTTCCCGGCGACAAGGACGTCTTCAATGAAATTTTCCCTGGCCGACTTGCGTAACGCGCTCAGCGGCGCGGCAAGTGCCGGTTATATCGCCAAAGGGGTGATCTATATCGCCATTGGCTGGCTTTCTCTGCTCACCACGCTCGGCATGGGCGGCCAGAATGCCGGTACGGGCGAGATCATTCGTACCATCGCGTTGTGGCCATTCGGAACGTTATTGATCGGACTCTTGGGGCTCGGCCTGGTGGCCTATGTCCTCTGGCGGCTCGCTCAGGCCTGGTGGGATCTCGAACACAAGGGCAATCACTGGAAGGGCATCCTGCAACGTCTGGGGTTCGCAATCAGCGGTATCTTGTATGTCGCCCTCGCCTGGCAGTGTGTCACCTTGCTCGTCCGCTCACTTGCCAGCGACGGCGGGGGAAGCAGCACCTCACAGCAAACCGCCGAGCTGCTCACCTATCCCGGCGGCGTCTTCGTATTATTCGGGCTGGGGCTTGCCTTCATCGGCGTGGGGCTCCATCAGCTTCAGCGTGCATGGAAACGCCACTACCGTCGCAATTGGCACGTCGAAGATATGCCCAATGGACCGCTACCCATCCTCGAGGGCGTCGCCCGTCTAGGGCTAGCGGCTCGCGGTATCGTGTTCGGAATCATCGGGACCTTCTTGTGCGTGGCCGCCATCGAAGTCGATCCCGATAATGCCGAGGGTCTGGGCGGGGTCCTCGACACACTCGCCGAACAACCTTATGGACGCTGGCTGCTCGGCGGTGTCGCCGTGGGGCTGATGGCCTACGGCCTTTACTGCTTCATCAACGCGGGGTACCGGCGCACACGCACCCCACGCCTGTGACCGGATGTGGCGCTTAGCCCATCAACAGCGCGCCGCCGGCATCAGCTACAGCGATGCCGCCCAGTGCCGCTGGGTGTCAAAGCGATGCCCCGAGGCATTCGCGGTGGCCGACTCACTCGGCGCAAGATGCGATGGCGATTCGTAATGGGTCATACCGTTAGATGCCGTTTGACCAGGTCGTCGTCGAGCTCACCGATTTCTCCGCCGGCCACCGTCTGGCCGCGATCCATGATTGTGAAGCGATCGGCGAACTTGCGCGCGAAGGGCAGCTTCTGCTCGACCAGCAACACGGTGAGGCCGTCCTCGCGATTGAGACGGCGGATCACCTCGCCGATCTGGGCGACGATATTGGGTTGAATGCCTTCGCCGGGCTCATCGAGAATCAACAGACGCGGCTCGATCACCAGCGCTCGGCCGATCGCCAATTGCTGTTGCTGCCCCCCGGAAAGATCGCCGCCACGTCGGTGGCGCATTTCCTTGAGCACCGGAAAGAGCTCATAGATGCGTTCGGGAATGCCGCGTTGCGACCCGTCCTGCACACGTTTGCGGCGCGCCGGCAGGCCGATGCGCAGGTTTTCCTCCACGCTCAGCGTGGCGAAGATCTGACGCCCCTGCGGCACGTAACCGATACCCAGATCGGCCCGCGTCTCCGGGCGGCGCTTGAGCAGGTCCTCTTCGGCGAAGCGTACCTGGCCCTCGCGCACGGCCACCTCGCCCATGACGGCCTTGAGCAAGGTGGTCTTGCCCACGCCGTTGCGGCCCATCACGCAGGTGCAGCGCCCTTCCGGCACCTCCAACGAGAGATCGCGCAGGATATGACTCTCGCCGTAATACTGATTGAGCTTGTCGACACTGAGCATTATCCCTCCTCCCGCGTATCGTCTGAGTCGTCGTCACCGCCGCCCAGGTAGACGTCGATCACGCGCGGGTCGTTGGCGACCTCGTCCATGCTGCCCTCGGCAAGCACGCTGCCCTGATGCAGGACGGTGACGGTGCGGGCGATGGAGCGCACGAAGCCCATATCATGCTCGACGACGACCACCGACTGCTGACCGGCCAGGCGCGTCATCAAATCCGCCGTGCGGTGCATCTCCGGTTCGGTCATGCCGGCCACGGGTTCATCGACCAGCAATAAGCGCGGGCGCTGCATCAGCAGCATCCCGATCTCCAGCCACTGCTTCTGGCCGTGCGAAAGCACTCCCGCCAGGCGGTCGCGCTCGGCACTCAAGGCGATGGTCTCCAGCACCTCGTCGATGCGTTCGCGCCCTTCATGATCGAGACGCGCCAGCAAGGTCTTCCACACGCGCCGGTCACCGGCCATCGCCAGCTCGAGGTTAGCACTCACCGACAACGCCTCGAACACGGTCGGCTTCTGGAACTTGCGCCCGATGCCCAGGTTGGCTATTTGCGGCTCGTCCATCTGCAATAGATTGTGGCGGCTGCCGAACCAGGCCTGGCCACGATCCGGACGCGTCTTGCCGGTGATGATATCCATCATGGTGGTCTTGCCGGCGCCGTTGGGGCCGATGATGCAGCGTAGCTCGCCATCGTCGATGGTCAGGTTGAGGTCGTCGATGGCCTTGAAGCCGTCGAAGCTCACGCTGACATCCTCGAGATAGAGAATCGGCCCATGGCGCACGTCGACGGGCGAACGCGCCGGCGCCATGAAATCGAAAACACGGTCAGGGCGCGCAAATTCGCGCAGGCGTTCTACATTGGTCATGCTCATGTGGTCACCTCCCGACGCCGACGCAGGTGTGCCATCAAGCCCGCCACGCCCTGCGGCAGGAACATGGTGACCACCACGAACAAGCCACCCAGGAGAAACAGCCAGGCATCCGGCATCACACCGGTCAGCAGCGTCTTGAAATAATTGACCAGCAAGGCACCGAGTAACGCCCCATAAAGCGTGGCCCGACCGCCCAGCGCGACCCATACCACGATTTCGATGGAGAACAGCGGCGCGAAGGTGCTGGGGTTGATGATGCCCACCTGGGGCACGTAGAGCGCCCCGGCGATACCCGCGATCATCGCCGAGAGCACGAACACCGCCAGCTTGACGTGCTCGACGCGATAGCCTATGAAGCGCACCCGCGCCTCGGCGTCGCGCGTGGCCATGCATACCCGGCCGAGCCGCGAACGGGTGATCGCCTTGCAGCCCCAGAAGGCCAGTAAGACCGCCACGCCGGAGGCCACGAACAGCGCTATCGTCATGCCCTCGCTGCTCAGCGAAAAGCTCAGCAATTCATCGAACCGCGTCAGGCCGGTGCTGCCGCCCATGCCCATCTCGTTGCGGTTGAAAGCCAGCATCAGCGCGAACGTCAACGCCTGAGTAATGATCGAGAAATACACCCCGGTCACGCGCGAGCGAAACGCCAGCCAGCCGAACACCAGGGCCAGCAGCCCCGGCGCCAGCACCACGCCGAGCGCCGCCACGGGAAAGTGGACCATGGCGCTTTGCCAGCCTGCCAGGGGGGCGTCCTGCGCCGTGAGATAGAGGCCCATGGCATAGCCACCCAGAGCGAAGAAGGCGCCGTGACCCAGACTCAGGATGCCCAGGTATCCCCAGATCAGGTCCACCGCCAGCGCCAGCAGCATGTACGTCAGGTACTTGCCCAGCAGCGAGACGACGGACCCATTCAGATGCCAGGCATGATCCGACGGCAAGGCATGCAGCACGACCACCGCTAGCATGCCGACGATCAGGACGACGCTGGTAACCCAGGTCGAGCGTTCATCGAGCAGGGAGTTGCGTTTGAACATCGTGGCGAGACTCATGACGTCCGCCCCTTGGGCGCGAAGAGGCCCTGCGGACGTTTCTGGATGAACAGAATGACACCGATCAGCACGATCACCTTGGCCAGCACCGCGCCGACCCAGGGCTGCAGGACCTGATTGATCACGCCCAGCGACATGCCAGCGACCAAGGTGCCCCACAGATTACCGACGCCGCCGAAGACCACCACCAGGAAGGAGTCGACGATGTAGCTCTGCCCCAGATTGGGGCCGACATTGGTGATCTGCGACAGCGCGACCCCCGCCAGCCCCGCTACACCGGCCCCCAGACCGAAGGTCAGCATGTCCACCCGCGCGGCGCGCACACCCATCGAGCGTGCCATGGCACGGTTCTGGGTCACCGCGCGCACTTCGAGGCCCAGACGGGTATAGCGCATCAACGCCCATAGCGCGGCGAACACCACCAGGCAGAAGATCAGCACGCCCAGGCGATTGAGGGTCAACGACAGTGCCTCGTTGAGGTGCCATGCGCCCTGCAACCAGTCCGGCGAGTTCACGCGCCGATTGAGCGGCGAGAACACCGTGCGCACCAGTTGCTGCAGAATCAGGCTGATGCCGAAGGTCGCCAGCAATGTCTCGAGCGGCCGGCCTTTGAGAAAACGAATCACGCTGCGCTCGATGAGAATGCCGAACGCGCCCGCGACCAGGAAGCCGCCGGGAATCGCCAGCAACAATGCCAGCCCCGGCTGACCGGGTAACAGCTGCTGGATCATCCAGGTGGTATAGGCGCCCAGCATGATCAACTCGCCGTGCGCCATGTTGATCACGCCCATCACCCCGAAGGTGATCGCCAGGCCAATCGCCGCCAGCACCAGCACCGACCCGGCGCTCAAGCCGAAGAACAGCGTCTGCCCACGCTCGTACCAGGCACGCTTGTTCTCGATACCCGCCAGCACCTTTTCGGCGTCGGCAGCAATCGGGGCATCGCTATTGGCGATGGTCGTCAGCGAATTGCGCACGCGGGTGTCGAGGTTGCCCTCTAAGGTCGCCAGCGCCTCGCCTTCTCCCTGCTCCACGCGATAAAGCGCCAGCGCGGTCTCGATCTCGGCGCGTATCGCTGGGCTGTCCTCGTTGTCGAGCTGTGTGGCAACCGCATCGACACTCTGGGCATCGACCTCGCCGATCAAACGCTTGGCGGCGTCGAGACGCGTGGCCTCGTCGCCTTCATCGAGCGACAGCGAGGCGATCAAGCCCTGAAGCTGCGTGCGCAACGTATTGTTGATGCGGAAGGCATCGACACTGCGTCGGGAGCCCGTCCCGGCATCCTCGAAGGTAATGGCATCGATGATCGGCCATTCGCGGCCGCTATCATCGGTGATGATGTAGAAACGCTCGCCATCGCGTTCGCGCCCCAGGCGACCGTCGAGAAATGCCTCCAGCCAGCGGGTTTTCTGTGCCGCGTCGCTGGCGGCGATGGCCTGGGCCGCCTCGGCCTTGGCGTCGAAATCATCGGTGTCCAGGGCCTGCAGCAATGCCTGGGCGCGCTGCGGTGAGACATCGGCCTGCGCCGGCGACGCGAGGGCGAACCACACCAGCAGCACAGCCATGACCGGCAGGCAATACCAATGCCGGGGCGCTATTTTAAGCCCAGTCACGCGCCTCGACCCGGCCTCCCCCCGCAAACGGAATATCGTTGTATGAGTTGGCGTCATCGAAGAAATCCTTCTCGCGCCACAAGGATCGCGGCGCATGTTTCGCGAGCGCCCGCCGCAACGGGCGCCCTGACTGGAAGGAAACGGTGAGCGACATACGCCCACCGCAAGCGTTCTTATTCGTCGCCGGCGCCGTCTTCACAGGTCATCGACTCGACGTTCAGCTTTCCGCAGCGCAGCGGCGCGCGCCAATCGCTGATCAGGTTCTGCGATTCCGGGAGATAGTCGGACCAGGCATCGCCCGCGACGTTGCCTGAGGTTTCCCAAACCACGCTGAACTGGCCGTCATCCTGGATTTCGCCGATCATCACCGGCTTGGTGATGTGGTGGTTGGGCATCATCGCCGAGGAGCCACCGGAAAGGTTAGGCACCGTGACCCCGATGATGGAATCCTTCACCGCGTCGACATCTGCCGTGCCGGCTTCACGCACCGCTTCCAGCCACATGTTGAAGCCGATGTAATGCGCTTCCATGGGATCGTTGGTAACGGCGGTCTCGTCATCGGTGAATTCGACCCAATTGTCGATGAAGTCGTAGTTGGCATCGCTATCGACACTCATGAAGTAGTTCCAGGCCGCCATGTGCCCTACAAGTGGTCCGGTATCGATCCCGCTGAGTTCCTGCTCGCCCACCGAGAAGGCGACGACCGGAATGTCGGAAGCGCTGATCCCCTGGTTGGAAAGCTCGGTATAGAACGGCACGTTGGCATCGCCATTGATGGTCGACACCACGGCGGTCTTCTTGCCCTGGCTGCCGAAGTCAGCCACATCAGAGACGATCGACTGCCAGTTGCTGAAGCCGAACGGCGTATAATTGACCATGATGTCTTCATCAGCGACGCCATGTTCCTTGAGGTACGCCTCGAGAATCTTGTTGGTGGTGCGCGGATAGACATAATCCGTGCCCAGCAACGCCCAGCGCTCCACGCCCTGGCTTCTCAGGTAATCGACGGCGGGAATCGCCTGCTGATTGGGTGCCGCGCCGGTGTAGAAGATGTTTTCGGAAGACTCTTCACCCTCGTACTGAACCGGATAGAACAGCAGGCCGTTTTCTTCCTCGACCACCGGCAATACCGCCTTGCGCGACGCCGAGGTCCAGTTGCCGAAGATCACGTCGACCTTGTCGTCACCGGTCAGCATGTCGCGTGCCTGCTCGGCATATAGCGACCAATCCGATGCCGGATCCATCACCACGGGCTCGAGCTTCTTCCCCAGTAGCCCGCCTTTCTCGTTCTGCTCTTCGATGAGCATCAGCATTTCGTCTTTCAGCGTCGACTCGCTGATGGCCATGGTGCCGGAGAGCGAATGCAGGATGCCGACCTTGATGGTGTCGTCTTCCTGCGCCACCGCCATATTGACACTTCCGATCGCTACCCCGGACATTGCCAGCCACTTTATAAGTTTGTTGGGCTTCATTAATAACTCCTGACCTATTGATTGTTTGGTGTCTTGGAGCGGTCGATTTCATCGGCCTCGATTATTGGCTTTCACCAATTCTTCATCCTCATGAGCCTCATGACGTTTTCTGGCTTCATGCAACATGTGCAGTGTGATCTTGCGCACCTCATCTCGGCTGGCCGCAATGTGGGTGCGCATCAATTGCTGTGCGTATTCACCGTGCTGCTTGCGAATAGCATGAATAATCTCGGCATGCTCATCGAACGTCGCTTCGATTCGGGAAGCCTGGGTAAAATCCAGCCGACGAATGATATGAATTCTCTCGCTTACATCCCGATGAATACTGGCCATCTCGGCATTGCCTGCTGCCGCCACCAAAGAGGTATGAAAATATTGATCGTCATCGCTTAAACGGATGTCGTGTGAACGTTTCTCTACAGGTATTCGCCAGAATTCGCTGAGCTCTTCGATGACTGTCGGTTGCCTTTTCATCGCGCAAAGGCGCTCGATGGCAGAACATTCGAGCACCATCCTGACGTCATAAAGCTGCTCGAAAACCTCGAAATCAAAGGGCCTCACCTGCCAGCCACTGCGAAACCGGACTTCCACATACCCCTCGCGCTGAAGCCGCTGTAATGCTTCACGTACTGGCGTCCTGCTCGCTTCAAAGCGCTCGACAACATCGGCTTCGCTGAAATGATCTCCAGGTATAAGCTCAAAATCGAAGATCATCTTCTTGAGTTTTGCGTACACATGATCGGCTAGTCTAGGACGCCTCGAATGTGACTTATGCAAGCTGGATAATCGCTGATTCATGCTGGCTCCGTTTCCTGAACCGCAGTATCGATCATCGCAACTACTTCACCTGCCTTGACGGCCCTCCCCGGTTCGCATAATAGCGTGTCGAGCTTGCCAGAGACGGGAGCATTGACTGCCACCTCCATTTTCATGGCTTCAAGAATCACCAACGGCTCTCCAGCCTCTACCCAGGCCCCGGGCGTCGCCACAAATTTCCAAACATTACCAGCGATAGAAGCGGCCACTTGTTCCATCCCGGGACGAACGTTCTCAACCGGTGCGGCTTCAGCTTGCTCGATCGCGGGCGGCGCAATATCGGCCGCGTTCCAGCGGCTAACCTCATCGTCGAAGGCGTTGCGTTGGCGCTCATGGAAATTCGCGATGCTATCGGCATGCGACTCCAGAAATTGCAGATACTCGGCAACGTCGAAGGTCTCTTCATCGATATGAAGCTCGAGTCGCCCATGGCGAAAGTCATCACGCAACCGCGCCAGTTCCGACTCACTGACCGGGTAGAAACGTACCTGATCGAAGAAACGCAATAGCCACGGCGCGCCTGGTGCGAACTGGGCGTTGCGCCCCCAGGTGTTCCAGATCGGAACGGTCCGCCCTACCAGTTGATAACCGCCAGGCGAATCCATGCCGTAGATGCACATGTACATGCCACCGATGCCGACCGTACCCTCCGCCGTGTGGGTCCGCGCTGGGTTGTACTTGGAACTCAGCAGACGATGGCGTGGGTCCACGGGTACCGCGCAGGGCGCACCGAGGTAGACATCACCCAGGCCCAGTACCAAGTAACGCGCCTCGAACAAGATGCGCTCGACCTCCTCACGCGCAATGCCATTGATTCGGGCAATGAAGTCGACATTGTTGGGCAACCAAGGAGCGTCCGATTTAACCGTTTCGCTATAGCGTTGGACGGCATCGAGTGTCGCGCTGTCCTCGAACGCCATTGGCAGGTGCAGAACGCGGGTCGGCATTTTCAGCTCGCGCGGATCAGCGAGCGCATCGTCCAGCGCTTGTAAACGCGTAAGCAGGTCATGCTGCGCCAGACGGTGACCGTCGTAGCGAATTTGCAATGACCTCACACCGGGGGCGAGTTCGAGTACGCCGTCGATAGAGGCGTCACGAATCGCCTCCATCAACAGATGCACGCGCAGCCGCGTGGTGAGATCAAGGACATTCTCGCCATACTCAAGCAGGATGTAGCTATCCCCGGCCTGACGATAAACCGCCGCCGGACGCGCATTTTCGGCCGGACGCGATGCCAGCACACAAGGCGAGTGAGACGCTACCGGTACGGCACCGCTCGGCTGAACTCGCGGCTGAATAAGCGCTGGCGGGACAGTCTCGGGCAGCGACACTGCATTGCCATCCGGCAAGCTCAGCGTCTCGATCACCTCCAATCGCGCCACCTCGATGCGCTGTGCCTGATCAAGCGAGATCGGCACGAAGCGAATGCGATCTCCCGGCTTGACCTGGCCAACTTTCCAGAGCTCTCCCTTGGCTACCGTGACCGGACAGACGAAGCCTCCCAGACTGGGACCATCTTTCATCAGGATGACGGGGCTATCGCCGGTGAAGTTGACCGCTCCAATAGCGTATTCACAGTCATGCACGTTGGAAGGATGAAGTCCGGCTTCACCACCATCGCTGCGAGCCCACTCAAGCTGCGGCCCCACCAGGCGCACGCCCAGGCGGTTGGCGTTGTAGTGAACTTCCCAATCGGTCGCGAAGAATTGCTCGAATGCGGTTTGGGTGAAGAAGTCAGGCGCACCGTGCGGTCCAACGAGCACGCCGATCCGCCATTCGCTCTCGAAGGACGGCAGCAAGGATGCCGGCGCCGGCGCAGGGGTTGTCAGTTCCTCGGTGTGCTCGGCGATGTCGAGCAAATCGCCTGTCACCAGCGTGCGCCCGCTGTAACCGCCGAATTGGCCAAGTGCGAAAGTTGAACGGCTGCCAAGATAGATTGGCACGTCCAATCCTCCACGCACCGCCAGATAGCAACGGCAGCCGCTCTGCACCTGCCCGATGGCGAGTACCTGACCCGCCTTGACCGCCACAGGGTGATCGTGAGGCACCGACTGGTCATCGAGGGTCGCCGACGTCGCCCCGCCAGTGAGCGAGATCACGCCATCGCGGTGGAACCTGAGCTTCGGGCCGACCAGCGTGCACTCGAGCGCTGCGGCATCGGACGGATTGCCCACGACACGATTGGCGAGCCGAAACGCCATATCATCCATGGGGCCGGAAGGCGGAACGCCAATATCCCAGTAGCCCACGCGCCCAGGCACATCTTGCACGCTGGTATACGTACCTGGCGTGATGACCTCGACGCAACGCGGCGCCCAGTGAAGCGACTCCAACGCTCGTGTCGAGACCTCTCCCTGCGAGAACATGGGACTCGCAACGATGGCGCGCAAATAGTCCAGGTTGGTCGGAATCCCATAAAGCCGTGTCGACTCAAGCGCCGTCCGCATACGCACAATAGCCTCGTCACGGTCGCAACCGTGGACGATCAGCTTGGCGATCATCGGATCGAAATGCGCCGATACTTCGCTTCCGCTTTCCACACCTGCATCGATGCGTACGCCAGGCAATCCTGAAGGAAACTGCACCGCGTCCAGCATCCCAGGGCTAGGCTGAAAGTCCTTGAGTGGATTTTCGGCGTAAAGGCGTACTTCAATGGCCGCACCCTGTGGCTCGAGCGTTTCGAGTCCCGGGTCCAGCGTCTCGCCAGCAGCCACGCGCAGCATCTGCTCGATCAGATCGAGCCCCGTTACCGCCTCGGTCACGGGGTGCTCGACCTGCAGGCGCGTGTTGACTTCGAGAAAGTAGAACGCGTTTTGAACTGGATCGAAGATGAATTCGATCGTCCCCGCACTGCGATAGCCGACCTGCTCACCGAGACGTACGGATGCTTCGAGCAAGCGCTCTCGCGTGGCGGGGGGTAAGTGGGGCGCCGGGGTTTCCTCGACGACTTTCTGATGGCGGCGCTGCAAGGAGCAATCGCGCTCTCCAAGAGCCACGACATTACCGCGCCCATCGCCAAGTATTTGCACCTCAACGTGACGCGCATCGTCGATGCATCGCTCGAGGAAAACGCCGCTATCACTGAAATATTGCGTACCCAGGCGCACGACGGAATCGTAAGCCGCCCGCAACTCGGACGCATCGGCGCAGCGCATCATGCCGATACCGCCACCACCGGCAGTGGATTTGAGCATCACCGGGTAGCCGATCCGTTCGGCAGCCATCACCGCTGCCTCGACATCTTCAAGCAGTTCGCTACCCGGCGTCAGCGGTACTTCAGCCGCTTGTGCGAGCTCCCGCGCGCGATGTTTCAGGCCAAAGTCACGAATTTGAACCGGCGTCGGACCAATGAACACAATGCCCTCGGCCTCACAACGCTCGGCGAACTCAGCACTCTCGGATAAAAAACCGTAGCCTGGATAGATAGCATTGGTGCCTGTCTCACGCGCTGCGGCGAGCAGCTTGTCGATCGACAAATAGGTTTCATCGGCACGCTCACCGCCAAGCGCCACGGCGACATCGGCCTCACGCACATGAATGGCATTGCGATCGCCATCGCTGTAGACGGCAACGCTTTGAATTCCCAGCCGGCGTAAGCTGCGTATCGCGCGGCAAGCGATCTCACCACGATTGGCGATCAACACAGTCTTGAAAAGCGACGTCCGGTTCATGCGTCTGTCTCCTGATCATTCGATACTGACAACGAGGCGATATAGGCGCGCCATCCCCCCAGCGAGGTAATATCCTTGGCTTCGGGAATCGCCCATGGCTCGCAGATGAACCCCTTGACGACGCGACCATCGGCCAGGACCAGCGACCCTATCCCCAGGGGGCTCGGAATCTCGGCGACGAATTCGCCGAACCGCGCCAGCGGTACATCCCACAGTTCAACCTCAATCGGTGCACCATGGTCGTCACGCGCCAGCCCAGGCTTCGGCGGTGTCGTATTCGCCAAGGCATAGAGGCGGTAATCGGGGGCGGTATGCGTCGCCTCAATGAATACCGCATTACGTGTCGTCAGTTGGAAATTGAGCGGCATGCCACGCAGGTGGGCACCGACGACGGCCAGACGAATGCTGGTCGACGACGGCTCGATTGGCTGAAAGCTTTCTGTCTGGATGACGTCGGATAGCGAGCGTCCGGTGGCCCCGAGAGTCAAACCACTCTGTTGCTGCCAGCGCTTGCCGAATGTCGCCAGAGCACGGTCGTGCCAAGCGGGCGCGATCAAAGTGATGCCCGCGGGTAAACCGTCATCGCGGAAAGCTGCAGGCAATGCCAGTGCACTCAGGTCAGCAAGGTTGGTGAAATTGGTGTAAGTGCCGAATTCGCTGTTGTAGGCGATGGGCTCTTCCGCCATTTCTACCAAGGTGCGAATGGTCGGCGACGTGGGTACAACTAGCGCATCGACGTCTGCCAACACACGCTGAATGTGGCGTGCCAACTCGGCACGACGGTATTCGGCAGCGAAGTAATCCAGTGCCGAGTAACCGTACCCCGACGCGACGATGGTACGTACCGAGGGGTCCATCGAGGCGGGGGCTTGTTCAAGCGTCTCGGCCACGGCATGGGTACGCTCAGCAACCCATGGCCCCTGATAGAGCAACGCTGCCAATTCCTGGAAAGGCGAGAAATCTATGGTCACCATTTCCGCGAGCAGAGACAGCCGCTCGCGAGCTTCCTCGAAAGCCGCCTGCATGGCGGTATCGCCGCAGAACTCGAGCGTCTCGGGAATCGCCAGGCGTGGCTTCTCGGCCATCCCCACGGGGGCTGTCATAGGGTTGCAGCGCGCATAGGGATCTTCCTCATCATAGCCCCCCGCGACTTCCGCCACGGCCCACGCATCATCGACCGTCAGCGCAAAGGCGGAAACGCAGTCGAGAGTGCGGCAAGCCGGCACGACCCCTTTCGTCGAGAGCCACCCTCGGGTCGGCTTGAGTCCGACGATATTGTTGAACCCTGCGGGCACGCGCCCCGATCCCGCCGTATCGGTGCCAAGCGCGAAAGGCACCAGCCCACGCGCCACCACGGAGGCCGATCCCGCGCTGGAGCCTCCCGCGACATAATCCGGATGATGGGTGTTGGGCACCGCCCCCCAGGGAGAACGCGTTCCCACAAGTCCCGTCGCGAACTGATCCAGGTTGGTCTTGCCGACCAGAATCGCCCCAGCGGCGCGCAGACGCGCGACGACGGTCGCATCAGCTTCGGCACAATGCGCAAACGCTTCACATGCCGCCGTCGTCTTCCAGCCTGCCGCGTCGATATTGTCCTTGACGGCGAAGGGCACGCCATACAGGGGTAGATCATCGTCTTGCTTCTCGTTTGCCAGCGTCTCCAGCGCTTGCCACTGACGTTCGAGCGAAGCGCGATCGGCGAGCTCAATCCAGGCGGGGTCGTCCTCGGATAGATGCTCGATCAATGCTCCAAGTCGGGCGAGTCCCTTTCCATCTCGCTGGTGATGGCGCCATTCATCGAGTGCCCACCCTTTCGTTTGAAGGGAGGATGGCGTTTCGTTGGCACGATTCGTTTCTACTTGGTCGGTGGCCATCGGCATATATCCCCTGCATTCCATCTGGTATACAAGACGCTTGCAGGGGTCATGCCAACATCAGGAATCCTCAATAAAATTCCTATATATCAAAAACTTATTCTTAAAATTCGTTGTAAACGCGACCGACCAAGGACACTCACAACCCGATGTCGCACCAATAAAGGCCAGCATCAACGATGCAACGCACCTTTGTGGCACATAAAAAGGAAAGGAAAAGGGAGCAAAGGAGAAGCGATAGCCGCAACATGCGCGAGACGCTTGCAGATCAGATGCTGGAGGCGTTACCCAGCGGCGTGGGATGTTTGCCGTCTTGCCAGCCTTGGCTGGTCGCGGCATCGGGCGAGAACCAGTCCAACGTGCCGTGCAGGGAGACGACGTCGCCGACCACGATCAATGTCGGCGGGCGGATATCGCCAGCATCGATGGCCGCCTGCATTGCCTCGGGGAGTGTCTCTAGAGTGCCCACATGCACGCGTTGGCGCGCCGTGGTGCCCTGCTCGATGAGCGCCAGCGGGGTCTGCCCCGGCAAGCCATGCGCCTGCAATTCATGACGGATGCTCGCCAGCGACCCCAGTCCCATATAGAACACCAGCGTCTGCCCCGGGCGCGCCAGGGTCGGCCACTCGAGATCGCAGCCACCGTTCTTGAGGTGCCCGGTGACGAAACGCACCGACTGGGCATGATCGCGATGGGTCAACGGAATCCCCGCATAGGCGGCGCAACCGCTCGCCGCCGTGATACCCGGCACCACCTCGAAGGCGATACCCGCCTGGGCCAGGGTCTCAAGTTCTTCGCCACCACGCCCGAAAATGAACGGATCGCCGCCCTTGAGCCGCACCACGCGATGACCGGCGCGCGCCCAGTCGACCAGGGCTTGATTGATGCCTTCCTGGGGCACGCTATGCGAGGAGCGCGCCTTGCCGACATAAAGCCGCCGCGCCTCGGGATTGGCCAGCGCCATGATTTCATCACTGACCAAGCGGTCATGCAGCACCATATCGGCTTGCTGCAATAGACGTAGCGCCTTGAGCGTCAATAGTTCGGGATCGCCAGGGCCGGCGCCCACCAACGCGACGTGCCCAAGGCCGGGCGTGGCGCTCGGTTGACGTGATGTGGCGTCATGGGGAGATGCAGGCATGGCGTCGTTTATTCCCGAATCGACTTAAAACACGAAATTATATAGCCGAAAAGATAAGGGTCTAGACTATCCGCAGGAAGGAACGTCTGGTTGGAAGGTTATAACCAAGTGACCAGGCATGCCATTGCCCGCGTACGGCAATGACATGCTCCGCTCATATAGCCATCAAGCGTTGATCCGCTCGACGCCGTCCATATAGGCACGCAGCGCCTGGGGAATCACCACCGCGCCATCGGCTTGCTGGTAGTTTTCGAGCACCGCCAGCAGGCAGCGCCCCACCGCCAGGCCGGAACCATTGAGCGTGTGCACGAGTTGCGGCTTCTTCTGCTCGGGATGACGAACACGGGCCTGCATGCGACGCGCCTGGAAATCCTCGCAGTTGGAGATCGAAGAAATCTCGCGATACGTCTCCTGGCTCGGCAGCCAGACTTCGAGATCGTAGGTCTTGGTGGCACCGAAGCCCATATCGCCGGCACACAGGGTGACCACGCGATACGGCAGCTCGAGCGCCTGAAGGATCGCCTCGGCATGCCCACGCATGGCTTCCAGCGCGTCATAGCTGGTTTCCGGCTCGACGATCTGCACCATCTCGACTTTATCGAACTGGTGCTGACGAATCATGCCGCGGGTATCGCGTCCATAGGCGCCGGCCTCGCTGCGAAAGCACGGCGTATGCGCCGTCAGCTTCAAGGGCAATTCAGCCGGGGTGAAGATCTGCTCGCGCGCCATGTTGGTCAGCGGCACCTCGGCGGTGGGGATCAAGTAATAGTCATTCTCCCCTTCCAGCTTGAACAGATCTTCGCCGAACTTGGGCAATTGCCCCGTGCCGGTGAGCGAATCGTCATTGACGATATACGGGACGTAGCATTCCTCGTAACCGTGCTCGCGGGTCTGCTTGTCGAGCATGAACTGCGCCAGTGCACGATGCAGACGCGCGATGGGCCCGCGCATGACGGCGAACCGCGAGCCGGTCAACTTGGCCGCCATCTCGAAGTCGAGGTAGCCGAACTTGGCGCCCAGATCGACATGATCGCGCACCTCGAAGTCGTACGTGCCCGGCGTTCCCCAACGATGCAGCTCGACGTTATCGGCTTCATCAAGGCCCTGGGGCACGCTGTCATGGGGCAGATTGGGCAGCGCCGCCGCGAACTCGTCCCACTGCGCCTGCACGTCGGCAAGGCGCGATTTCGCCGCGTCGAGGCGCTCGCCCAGATCGCTGACCTCGTCGAGCAGCGGTTGGATGTCTTCGCCCGATGCCTTGGCCTGGCCGATCGCCTTGGAGCGCGTATTGCGCTCGTTCTGCAGGCGTTCGGTCTCGGTCTGCAGCTCGCGGCGCTGCGATTCCAGCGTCTCGAGGTGCGTCGTGTCGAGAGTAAAGCCGCGACGGGCCAGTCGTTCGGCGACCAATGCCGGGTCGCTACGCAACAATTTAGGATCGAGCATGGATCTTATCCGTCGAAAAGAAATAATGAAGCCACGTGAATAGGCCCACATTGTAGGGAAAAGCCACGCCGTTCACCACGCTCGCCGCCTTCTCGAGCGTACTGGCGGGATGCGTCACGCAACGTGCTGCAGTAAAATACCCTCAATAAAGTACCCCCAGACTGTATCGTCCCGACGACGCCGCACGGCCAGATGGTCGCAGAAACCGTCGCCCGGCGCTGACCGATGGCTTGAGACTTCATGATCGCACCCCTGGATACCCCGGAACGCACCGCCACCCCCTATCTGCGCTTTCTCGAGGCGCTCGACCAGGCCGGTTTCAGCGGCGAGATCGCTCCGGACTATGCCAATCGCACGGTGATGGCCACCGACAATTCCATCTATCAGCGCTTGCCGCAGGCTGTGCTATATCCGCGCGATGCCGAGGATCTCGCCTGTCTGGCACGTCTCGCCGGGCGCGAGGAGTTTCAAGCCATCGTGCTCGCACCCCGCGGCGGGGGCACCGGCACCAACGGCCAGTCGCTCACCGATGGCCTGGTGATCGACGTGTCACGGCACATGAACCAGATCCTCGAGATCGACGCAGAAAACCGCCGCGTGCGGGTCCAAGCCGGGGTGGTCAAGGATCAGTTGAACGCCGCTCTCAAGCCTTATGGGCTGTTCTTCGCCCCGGATCTGTCGACCTCCAACCGTGCCACCCTCGGCGGCATGATTTCCACCGATGCCAGCGGCCAAGGCAGTTGCGAATACGGCAAGACCCGCGATCACGTGCTGGCACTCGACATGCTGCTGCTCGGCGGCGAACGCCTGCACAGCCAGCCGCTGACCGATGAGTCGCTAACGCAGACCTGCGCGCGCGACGATCGCATCGGCGAGGCGCATCGCACCGTCCGTGAGATCGCCGACACACAAGGCGCGTTGATCGCGGCCACCTTTCCGCCGCTCAACCGCTGCCTCACGGGTTACGACCTGGCGCACCTGTATCGTGACAACGGCGACTTCGACCTCAACAGCGTATTGTGCGGCGCGGAGGGAACGCTTGGCTTTCTCGCCGAGGCGACGCTTAACGTGCTGCCGATTCCCAAACATTCGACGCTGGTCAACATCCGCTACCGAGGCTTCATGGATGCCCTGCGCGATGCCAAGGCGCTGATGGGCGGCAGCTCTTCATCGACCCAGCCGCAGGGGCTTCCAACCTCACCCCAGCCGCGTCCCACCTCCATCGAGACGGTCGACGACAAGGTGCTGACGCTGGCCATGGAGGACTTCGTCTGGGACGGCGTGGCCGAGTTCTTCCCCGCCGAGGGCGAGGATATCCACGGCATCAACCTGGTCGAGTTCAATGACGACGATCCCGAACGCCTGGCGGCCCGGGTCGAGACCTTCTGCACGCACCTCGGCACCGATACCCAGGTCGAGCGCCTGGGCTATACCCTGGCCGAAGGCCGCGAGGCCATCGGCCGTGTCTACGCCATGCGCAAACGCGCGGTGGGCCTGCTCGGCAACGCCAAGGGCGAAAAGCGCCCGATTCCCTTCGTCGAGGATACCGCCGTCCCGCCCGAGCACCTGGCCGACTACATCGCCGAGTTCCGCGCCCTGCTCGACGCCCACGGGCTGGCCTACGGCATGTTTGGCCACGTCGATGCCGGCGTATTGCACGTGCGCCCGGCCATCGACATGAAAGACCCGGCGCAGGAAGCCCTGATCCGCGAGATCTCCGATCAGGTCGCCGCCCTGACCCAGCGCTATCACGGCCTGCTTTGGGGCGAGCACGGCAAGGGCGTGCGCTCGGAGTACGCGCCTCAATTCTTCGGCGAGCTGTATCCCAGCCTGCAACGCCTCAAGGCAGCGTTCGACCCGCACAATCAGCTCAACCCCGGCAAGATCGCCACGCCCGCCGATACATCTTCCACGAACGATGCAACGGTTAGCTCGCCTGAAGCCACCGAAGCGGAGCCGGTCAAATGGGTCGACCCCGAGCTGCTAACCATCGACGGCGTGCCGACCCGAGGGCAAAGCGACCGGCAGATCGACGAGCGGGTCTGGCAGCACCATGCCAGCGCGGTGTATTGCAACGGCAACGGCGCCTGCTACAACTACGACCCCAATGACGCCATGTGCCCCTCGTGGAAGGCCACCCGCGAGCGCGTCCACTCGCCCAAGGGACGCGCCAGCTTGATGCGCGAATGGCTGCGCCTGCAGGATCGGGCCGGCATCGATGTCATCGAAGAATCACGCCAGAAGCAAGCCGAGGGCTTCTGGGGCGCCACCAAGGCCTTCCCGCAGCGCCTGCGCAACACCCTGCGCAAACGACGCGGCCAGGAAGATATCTCCCATGAGGTGTATGACGCCATGGCCGGCTGCCTGGCGTGCAAGTCCTGCGCCGGCCAGTGCCCGATCAAGGTCAATGTTCCCGAGTTTCGCTCGCAGTTCCTGGAGCTTTATCACAACCGCTACTTGCGCCCGCCACGCGACTACCTGATCGGCTCGCTGGAATTCTTCGTGCCCTATCTCAAACCGATAGCGCCCGCATATAACGCCCTGCTGAACACACGCCTGGCAGAGCGCCTGCTCGCCGGGCCGCTGGGCATGGTCGACACCCCACGCCTGTCTCGGGCAGATCTCACCAAACAACTCAGGGCCTGGGGCATCGCCGAGGCCACGCCCACCGCGCTGGGCCTGTTGACCGAACGCCAGAAAGCGCGCAGCGTGATCATCGTTCAGGATGCTTTCACGAGCCACTTCGAAGCCAAGCTGGTGATGGATATCGTCGAGCTGCTTTCGCGGCTGGATATTCGCGTCTTCGTGGCGCCCTTCCGCGCCAACGGTAAACCACTGCACGTGCAAGGCTTTCTGGGCGCGTTCGAAAAGACCGCCACGACCCAGGCCAAGCGTCTCAAAACGCTCGCCGATTTCGGCGTGCCATTGGTGGGCATCGACCCGGCCATGACGCTCGCCTATCGTCAGGAGTACGTCAAGGCACTGGGGCCCGAGGCCGTGCCCGAGGTACTGCTGCTGCAGGAGTGGCTGCTGTCACTGGGGCACGCTCTGGTACCCAGCGGGTTCGAACCTGCCGCAGATCCAGGCTATAAACTGCTGACGCATTGCACCGAGAAGACCAATGCGCCGGGCGCTACCAAAGCCTGGCAACAGGTATTCGCGACGTTCGGGCTGAACCTGGAAAGCGTCGCCACCGGGTGTTGCGGCATGTCCGGCACCTACGGCCACGAAGCCCGTAACCGCGAGACATCCGAGAAAATCTACGATCTCTCGTGGCGCGCGCCGGTCGAGGACGACACCAATGCTGGGCGCCTGCTGGCCACCGGCTACTCGTGCCGCAGCCAGGCCAAGCGCCTCTCCGAGGCCGAACTGCTGCATCCGTTACAGGGCTTGCTGACGGCGCTCAAACGCACCCTTTAAGAGAGTCGACATGTCCCGATCTCTCATCTTCATCGGCCTGGCTATCGTGGTCATCGGCTTGTTATGGCCCTGGCTTTCCAAGCTACCCCTCGGGCATCTGCCCGGCGATATCGCCATCAAGCGTGAAGGCTTCGCCTTCTATTTTCCGATCACCACCATGATCCTGGTCAGCGTGGTCATATCGGCCCTGTTGTGGCTATTCAATCGCTGAATCGACATACATCAAAACGGTGCAGCGAGACATACCATAACGGGGCATCCAGTCGCGATGTCGACACATTCATCATTAACGCTTGCCATGCATTGCAACTAGCGTGAGGCGACGCTAGGCTTCGCGCTTTCGTTCAACCCAAGGAGCGCGACCATGGAGCACGCTGCCGTCGACCTGACATTGATCGGCCTGCTCGCGCTGATCTGCCAATGGCTGGCCTGGCGTCTCAAATTGCCGGCGATCCTGCCGCTTTTGATCGTGGGTATCGTCATGGGCCCCGTCACCGGTCTGCTCCAGCCCGACGCGCTGCTCGGCGACCTGCTGTTTCCGCTCGTCTCACTGGCCGTGGCAGTGATCCTTTTCGAAGGCAGCCTGACGCTCGACTTCGGCGACCTGCGCGGCCACGGTCATATCGTCCGACGGCTGGTCACCTGGGGCGCGCTAGTCACCGGCATCATCGCCATCGTCGCGGCACGCTATACGCTAGGACTGTCGTGGGAAATGGCCAGCGTCCTGGGGGCCGTGCTGGTGGTGACGGGGCCGACCGTGGTACTGCCCATGTTGCAGACGCTGCGCGCCCGCGAGCATCTTTCGCAGATCCTGCGCTGGGAAGGCATTCTGATCGACCCGGTGGGCGCTATCGGCGCGGTGCTGGTGTACGAATACGTCGCCCTGGGCGCGTCCAACGGCGCCGCTACCCACGCCTTAGTGTTGTTTGCCAAGACGGCGCTGATCGGTTTCGGGCTCGGTGGTCTCGGTGGCTATCTATGGGGTTGCGTGCTGCGTCACCACTGGTTGCCACAGCGATTGCACAGCTTCGGCACGTTGATGGCCATGCTGTCGCTGTTCACGCTTTCCAACATGCTCTTTCATGAATCCGGGCTGTTGACGGTAACGGTGATGGGCGTGTGGCTGGCCAATATGCGCGGGGTACCCACGCAACAGATCATCGAGTTCAAGGAAACGCTCTCGTTGCTGTTGATCTCGGGGCTTTTCATCCTGCTCGCCGCACGTTTGACCGTCGATCAGCTCGCGCAACTTTCCTGGCCCGCCTGGGCGTTCCTGCTCATTTTGGTAGGTGTGGCCCGGCCCCTCGCGGTGTGGGTCTGCACTCTGGGCACTCGCCTCAACTGGCGAGAGAAAGCGCTGCTGGCGTGGCTCTCGCCGCGCGGTATCGTCGCCGCTGCCGTGGCATCGCTGTTCGCCCTCAAGCTCGAGGACCTGAACATGCCGGGCGCGGAAATGCTGGTGCCGGTGACCTTCCTGGTCATCATCAGCACTGTCGTGGTGCAAAGCCTGTTGTCACGCCCCATTGCACTGGCATTGAAGGTCAGCGAGCCGCCGCCCACCGGTTTTCTGATCATCGGCGCCAACCCGGTGGCGCGCACCGTCGCCAAGGCGTTGGAAGAATCCGGTTTCACCGTACGCCTGACCGACAACAGTTGGGACGCCGTGCAGGAAGCGCGTATGGCCGGCTTGCCGGTCTACTACGGCAACCCGCTCTCCGAGCATGCCACGCAGCATCTCGAGTTGACCGGTATCGGCCATCTGCTGCCGCTGTCGCCCTACCGCGAACTGAACAACCTGGCGATCCTGCATTTCGAACATGTACTGGGGCACGGCAAGGTCTTTCGTCTCGCAGCAGGTAACAGCAAGCACGCCCACCGCCATCAGGAACAGGCGCTGGACCACCTGCCCATGGTCTTCGGCGAAGACGTGACCTATGCCCAGCTCTCGAGCGTGGTCTATCGTGGCGGCGAGATCCGCAAGGCCAAGCTGAGCGCCAACTTCGGCATCAAGGACTACCGTCAGGCGCACCGCAACCGCCTGTTGCCCCTGTTCTGCATCGGCCCCAACGGCCGTATTCGGGTTGCCAACGACCGGACGCCGCTCACCCCGCGTGCCGGGGATACCCTCATCAGTCTGGTCTATCCCGACTCGCCCGAATTCTGAACACCCCACAATTCTGAATGCCCCCAACGCCATCGGGCCGCACAAGGCGGCCCGATAGGGGACGGCATAAGAAACTAGCGAATGAGCGCCTAGAAGAACAAGCGGCGCAACGCGCTCCCGGGATCCCGCTCCCGCATGAAGGCTTCGCCGACCAGGAAGGCATTCACATCGTGCTCGCGCATGTGCTCGACATCGTCACGTGTATGAATACCCGACTCGGTGACGACGGTGATATGCGACGGAATTCGCGGCAGTAGCTCGAAGGTCGTCGTCAGCGATGTCTCGAAAGTGCGCAAATCCCGATTATTGATCCCCACCAGCGTCACATCCAGCGCCAGTGCACGCTCCAGTTCATGGGCATCGTGGACTTCCACCAACACATCCATGCCTAGGTCATGCGCTTGTTGGTGCAAGGCTTTAAGGCGGGCGTCATCGAGTGCTGCGACGATCAGCAGGATGCAATCCGCGCCGATAGCGCGCGCCTCGCTGACCTGATAAGAATCGACGATGAAGTCCTTGCGGATCACCGGCAGTGCGCAGGCCTCGCGCGCCGCCTGCAAGTCACGCTCGTGACCCTGGAAGAAGTCGGCATCGGTCAATACCGAGAGGCAACTGGCCCCGGCCTCGGCGTAGGCCTTGGCAATCTGGTCCGGCTGGAAGTCCTCACGTATCACGCCCTTGGAGGGCGAGGCCTTCTTGACCTCGGCGATCACCGCCGGATCGCCCGCCGCAATGCCACGCTCGAGCGCGGCGACGAAGCCACGCGGCGCGTCTTGCTGGCCTGCCTGCTCCAGAAGCTGTGCTTCGCTGACGCGCGCACGACGCTCGCGAATCTCGTCGTTCTTGCGCGCCAGAATCTTGGCTAGGATCGTCGGCAGGCCGGTGTCATGTTCGTGGCTCATCAGCGGTCGTCCTTATGGGCCAGAATGCGCGTAAAATCCGCGAGCTCTTTCATCTTCTCCAGCGGAAGCTTGGAGCCTTGGGCATCCTGCGCCAGGAGCACGCCCTCTTTCAACGTGTCCGCCACGCCGGCAGCATAAAGCGCCGCCCCCGCATTCAGCGCCACGATATCCGCCGCCGGGCCTTCGCCGACGAGCGCGGCCTTGACCAGCTTGAGGCTATCCTCGGCGGTCACTACTTTCAGCGGCGCCAGCGACTGGCGTTCGAGGCCGAAGTCCTCCGGTGCGATGGTATATTCGCGAATCTCACCGTCCTGCAACTCGGCGACGCGCGTCGGCGCGGCCAGGGAAATCTCGTCCAGGCCGTCCTCGGCGTTGACGACCAGCACATGCTCGCTGCCGAGTCGCTTCAAGGCTTCCGCCATGATCGTCAGCAACGCGGGATCGTAGACGCCCAATAGCTGATTCGGCGTATTGGCGGGGTTGGTCAGTGGCCCGAGGATGTTGAACACGGTGCGCACGCCCATCTCGCGACGCGGACCGATGGCATGACGCATGGCCTGGTGATGCATGGGTGCGAACATGAAGCCGACCCCGACTTCCTGAATGCAGCGCGCCACCTCGTTCGGCGGCAGATCGAGCGAAATCCCCGCCACGTCGAACAGGTCGGCACTCCCGGAAGACGACGACACGCTACGATTGCCGTGCTTGGCGACACGCCCGCCGGCGGCGGCGACCACGAAGCTGGCGGCAGTCGAAACGTTGAACAGATTGGCGCCATCTCCCCCCGTGCCGACGATATCCACCAGATGGGTGCGGTCGATCTCGACGGGCAGCATCAATTCACGCATCACCTGCGCGGCCGCCGTGATCTCGTCAGCCGTCTCGCCCTTCATCGAAAGGCCGATCAAAAAGCCGCCGATCTGGGCGTCGCTGGCCTCACCGGTCATAATCGCTTTCATCACCGCGTGGGTGTCGTCGAAGCTCAGGTGGCGGCGACGCATCACCGCGCCGATGGCTTCTTGCATCTGCATGTTTCGCTCCTCGTTACGCGCGGCGTTTCAGAAAGTTGGCCAGAAGCTCGTGGCCCTGGCGGGTCATGATCGATTCGGGGTGGAACTGCACGCCCTCGATATCCAGCGTCTTGTGGCGCATGCCCATGATCAAACCAGGCGTGACGTCATCGGCCACGACGCGCGCCGAGATCTCGAGACACTCCGGCAGCCCCTGCTCGGCCACTACCAGCGAGTGATAGCGCGTCACCTCGAGCGGATTGACCAAACCATCGAACACGCCACGGCCATCGTGCTCGACCCGCGAGGTCTTGCCGTGCATCACCTGCGGTGCCCGCACCACCTCGCCACCGAAGACCTGGCCGATGGCTTGATGCCCCAGGCAGATGCCGAGGATCGGCAACTTGCCCGCGAAATGGCGCACGGCCTCGAGGGAAATACCCGCCTCGTTGGGCGTGCACGGCCCCGGCGAGATCACCAGATGACTCGGCGCCAGACGCTCGATCTCCTCGAGAGTAATAGCGTCGTTGCGGTAGGTGACGACCTCGGCCCCCAACTCCGCCAGATATTGCACGACGTTGTAGGTAAAGCTGTCATAGTTATCGATCATCACGATCATTTCGGGCATAAACTCCTGATTTTATATGGCAAAACCACAAGCCAAGCAAATATTAGCCACATTCTTACTCACCAAGCCCGAATCATCCCTTCCGCGAGTTGGCAGACACAAAAATGCCGCCTCGCAGGCGGCATTGATGTTCAGACACGCGAAAGCCGCCCCGTCAGATGTAGAGACGCCCTTGCCATGCGGTTGCCGTAGTGAACATAGTCATACCGTTATAGTGTGGGGCCGGGCAGATGCTGTCAAGGCAGTCGCACGGACATTCCCGAGCATTCCCGTGCGCGAATGCTCGTCCAGTAGGAACGCCAGTGTAGACAGCTGGTCATAAGAACAGCTCCTGCGTGCTGCATACGTGGAGATCGCTCTTTACTGACATGGATACGATTGCATGGATACACGTTTTAAAAGCTTCGCCCTCGCCGGTTTGCTAGGCCTCATGTCTATTGGGCAAGCGCAGGCATTTTCTCTCGATAGCATGAAAGATGAGGCAACGGACATGATGTCTGGTAGTGAGGGGGGAGGCAACGAAAGCGCCGGCCTGCTGAGCACGCTATCCAGCGGTTCCTTCAATCCCGGAAGCCTGACCAATCTCACGGGCGTGATCAGCTATTGCCAAGATAACGGCTATCTCGGGAGCACCGCCGATATCGCGAAGAACCAGGTAATGGAACAACTGGGAGTCAATTCCGAACCCACCGATGACAGTGACTACCAAGAAGGCTTGAGCGGTCTCCTTCAGGGCGACGGCCAGGAATTCAATCTGGCCTCCCTCGGCGACAAAGTCGGCGAGAAAGCCTGTGGGATGGTAGCCGACCAGGCCATGTCTTTCGCTGGAGGCTAACTCCTCCAAGGGACCTCATATTGGAACCACTGCGCGTAAGGTGTGCCGTACCGAGCATTGACGGCACGCTCACGGTGGGCACTTGATCTCGCCGCACGACGATGCCATATCTATACTTAGAATATCGCCATCCGCAGGAGGCACCGATGAAACGCATGATAGGCGCAGCCATTGCCAACTGGTTCCGCAAGCCCGAGAACCGCGAGAAGGCAAAGCAAACGGCCAAGCAGATGGCCGAGAAATATCAGAATCGCAAGAAGTCGTCCAAAAAATCGCCTTCTCGCTAAACGTGTCCCAGCACGGCGCTACGTCATCGCGCAGCGCCGTCCTTGCCCTTATTCAACAACCTCAACCCAGGTTATCGAGACCACGCTCGGCCATCGCCACCGCGCGGAAAAGCGCGCGGCCCTTATTGAGGGTTTCCTGCCACTCTTGCTCAGGCACCGAGTCGGCGACGATTCCCGCGCCGGCCTGCACATGCAGCTGGCCATCCTTGATGACCGCCGTGCGAATCGCGATGGCGGTATCCATGTTCCCGTGCCAGGAAAGATAGCCGACTGCCCCGCCGTATACCCCGCGCTTGACCGGCTCTAGCTCGTCGAGAATCTGCAAGGCGCGAAACTTGGGCGCACCGGAGAGCGTGCCGGCGGGAAAGGTGGCGCGCAGCACGTCGAGTGCCGACATGCCGGGCTTCAGCTTGCCGGTCACGTGGGAGACGATATGCATGACGTGCGAGTAGCGCTCGATGGCCATGTTGTCGGTGACCTCGACCGAGCCGGTTTCGCTGATGCGCCCCACATCGTTGCGGCCCAGGTCGATCAACATCAAATGCTCAGCGATCTCCTTGGGGTCGGCAAGCAGTTCGTCTTCCAGCGCTTTATCTTCCGCCTCGCTTTGTCCGCGCACCCGCGTGCCGGCGATGGGGCGCACCGTGACCTCGCCGTCTTCCAGGCGCGTGAGGATTTCCGGCGACGAGCCGACGACATGATGATCGTCGAGGTTGAAGAAGAACATATAGGGCGACGGATTGAGGCTACGTAGCGCGCGATACAGATCCAGCGGCGCCGCGCGATACGGGATCGTCATGCGCTGCGAGGGCACGCATTGCATGACATCGCCGGCCAGCACGTATTCCTTGATCTTCTCGACCGCGTCCTTGAAGCCTGCCTCGGTAAACCCGGAGGTAAAGTCCCCTTCTTCCACCGCCGGTCCGCCGGTGCCGGGGCTGACGGTATTGAGCGTGGCGCTGCGCAGCTTCATTTCCAGCGCTTCGAGACGCTCCAGAGCTCGCAGATAGGCATCCGTCACATCGGGGTCGGCGTGCGTCCACAGCGTCAGACGCCCGGAAAGATTGTCGAAAACCACCAGTTCATCGCAAACCATCAGCAGGATGTCCGGCACCCCGATGGGATCGGGCTTTTCCACGCCCCGCAGGCGCGGCTCGATATAACGGATGGTGTCGTGGCCGAAATAGCCGACCAAACCGCCGTCGAAACGCGGTTGATCGTCGACCTGCGGCACCTTGAAGCGCGCCTGGAACTGCTCGATCCACGCCAGCGGGTCATCGACTTCGGTCACGCCGAGCACTTCGCCGTCGGCAATATGACGCACCACCTGGCCGCGCACTTCGATGCGCTCGCGACTCGGCAAGCCGATGATCGAATAACGCCCCCATTTCTCGCCGCCCTGCACGGACTCGAGAAGGAAGGTCCAGGGCGCATCGGCCAGCTTGAGATAGGTAGAGAGCGGCGTATCGAGATCCGCGAGCACTTCGCGGGTCACGGGGATGCGGTTATAGCCGGCCTGCACCAGCTCGGTGAAGCGTTCGGGGGTCATCATGCCCTGCATTCCTTTGGTGAGAGTCTACGTCGTGACGAATTCGCACTTCCGCATGGAGCCGACACTCGGAGGGGTCGGCGAGCATCACCATCGCCAGCGTTTGACTGTGCGCATCAACGCATGAGCTCTACGCAATGAGGGGGCATCCAGATCCATGAAACGCTATCCGTTATAGCAGATGATTATCAAAGGCTTAGCGTAATAAACGCCAGCATCGAAAAAACATTAAACGAGTTCCCCCAGCGATTCAACCACGACATCCGGCTCGCTCGCGGCCACCGGTTCGCCGTGATTGTACCCGTATGGCACCGCCAATGTACGAAAACCCGCCCGCCGACCGGCTTCTATGTCGTGGCGTGAATCCCCCACCATCAGGCATGCACTCGGCGCGACCCCGAGCCGGTCCGCCAGATGCAGCAGCGGGGCCGGATCGGGTTTCCGGGTGGGCAATGCATCGCCACCCAGCGTCAGCGCGAAGTAATGCTCAATCTCCAGAGATTCCAGGATCGGGGCGATGAACGCCGTCGGCTTGTTGGTGATCAACCCTATTGTCACACCACGCGTAGCAAGCGCTTCGAGCGCTTCGCGAACGCCGGGATAGACCTGCGTCAATCGGCATGGCGCCTGCCGGTAGTGCCGCAAGAAGGCCTCATGTACCTCATCGAGGTCCCTATCTTGCGCGCCGACGGCATAAAGCGCTCGCTCGACGAGTTTGCGAGAACCGTTGCCGACCCAGTCTCTCACCGCTGCCTCGCCGACTTCCGGCAATCTCAGCTCGCAAAGCGCACCATCGACCGCCGCCGCCAAATCCGGCACGGAGTCGATCAGGGTCCCGTCGAGATCGAAGACCGCGAGCCGAATGCCCTCGAGGGCGGGATGTATCGCGCTGGACGGCATACTCGTCTCCTTGAACCAGAAAGCGCCTAGCATAATGCATGTAATATTACGCAAAAACTCGGCGTCGCGCGTGCCTCACGGTGTTCTTGATACGCGAACAGCGTTATTCTATACGCAGACGTCGCCGACACCAGGCGCCATCGCCCTCCCGGCACGACACGCAAGTCATTGCCACCTTACTTGCGTCTTGGCTGACCCATCGCGATGCCCCGACCCTGGCGACCCTTTTTCGCACCCTTTTCAACGTTTCTTTTCCAGGAGTCTGTATGTCCACACCCCGCATCGTGGTGGTCGGTGGCGGCGCCGGCGGCCTCGAACTGGTGACCCGCCTGGGGCGCAAGCTCGGCAAGCGCCAACGCGCCGAAATCGTGCTCGTCGACCGCAACTCGACCCATATCTGGAAACCCCTGCTGCACGAAGTGGCCACGGGCGTGCTCGACTCCAGCCTCGACGAAGTCTCCTATCAAGGTCACTCCAAGACCCATGGTTACCGCTTCCAACGCGGCACGCTAAGCAATCTCGATCGTGACAACCGCACCATCACGCTGGCGCCGATCATCGACGACGACGGTGTCGTGATCCTCCCCGCGCGTACGATCGACTACGACTATCTGGTCATGGCGCTGGGCAGTGTCTCCAACGATTTCGGCACCCCCGGCGTCGCCAAGCACTGCCACTTCATCGACAGCCCCGGGCAAGCCGAAGACTTCCGTCAAAACATGCTCAACACCTTCCTGCGTTACAGCGACCCCGAACGCCGGACGCATCCCAAGTTGAGCGTGGGCCTGGTAGGGGCCGGCGCCACCGGCGTCGAGCTCGCCGCAGAATTGATTGGCGCCTCGAAGATGCTGCACAGCTACGGCTTCACCGCCATGGACAGCGGCAAGCTGGAGATCCACCTGATCGAGGCGGCACCACGCATTCTGCCGGCACTCCCCGAACGCATCAGCCAGGCCGTGCATAAGGAACTGGAAAAGCTCGGCGTGCAGATCCACGTCGATACCCGCGTGACCTGCGCCGATGAGCACGGTTTCATTACCGCCGACGAAACGCGCATCGCCACCGATCTGAACGTCTGGGCGGCAGGGATTCGCGCACCGGCGTTTCTCTCCGAGCTAGGCCTTGCCACTGAGCGTAATCATCAGCTCAAGGTCAACCAGACGCTGCAGAGCCTCGACGACGAGCGCATCTTCGCCTTCGGCGATTGCGCCGCCTGCCCCCAGCCCGACGACACGCGCGTACCACCGCGCGCACAAGCGGCCCACCAGCAGGCCACCCTGCTGTATCACAACCTACGCGCGGCCATGGATGAAAAGCCTCTCAAGCCCTTCGTCTTTCGCGACCGTGGCTCGTTGATCTCGCTAGCCCACTTCGATGCCGTGGGCAGCCTGATGCGAGGCACCTCGGCGCGCAGCCTGTTCATCGAGGGGCGCCTGGCCAAGCTGTTCTATGCCTCGCTCTACCGTATGCATCAACTAGCCATTCATGGCGTGGTCAAAACCGGTATGACCGTCGTCGTCGACGGCCTCAACCGCTATATCCGCCCACGAATGAAGTTGCACTGATCCAGCGAGGCCACCATGATCGAGAGCCCCTATCGCTCGATCATGGAGCCCGTTCATGCAGCATTTTTTCAATGACGCCTCACGCGTCGTCGACGACGTTCTCTACGCCGCCGGCCACCTCGCCCCCTTGCGTATTGCCGAGCCGCAAAGCGGCGTCCGCATCCTGATTCGCCGCGACTGGGACCGCGACACACACGGCCAACGGCAGGTCGCGGTACTCTCCGGCGGTGGCGCAGGGCACGAACCCGCGCATGCCGGCTTCATCGGCGAGGGTATGTTGACCGGGGTGATATCCGGCAGCCTGTTCGCCTCGCCCAGCATGGATGCCGTGCTCGCCGCCATTCGAGAAGTCTGCGGGCCAGCCGGCTGTCTGCTGGTGGTCAAGAACTACACCGGGGACCGGCTCAACTTCGGGCTGGCCGCCGAACATGCGCGTCGCGAAGGTCTCAAGGTCGCCATGGTCATCGTCGCCGACGATATCTCTCTGCCCGACACACCACAGCCACGCGGCCTTGCCGGCACTTTGCTGATTCACAAGATCGCCGGCTATCACGCACAGCAGCAAGGCACACTGGACGACATCCAAGCGTTCGCTCAACACGCATGCGAGCGCATGGCCTCGATGGGCATGGCGCTCACGCCGGCCACCCTGCCGGGCCAAACGCGTCCCGACCGAAGCCCCGAGCTAGGATTGGGCATCCACAACGAGCCGGGCGTCCAGCATATCGCACCAGATAGCGCGCGCGATGCCATGAACCACGTCGTTGCGCCCCTCGCGGCCGCCCTCGATGAACGCGGCCACGCCGACGGCTGGCTCGCCCTAATCAACAATCTCGGCGGCTGTTCGACCCAGGAGATGGGCGTGTTGAGCGGCAGCTTGATCGACAACCTCGGCCCGATACGACTGCCCCAGCTTATCGGCCCCGCGCCCTTGATGACCTCGCTGGACATGCACGGCTTCTCGGTGACGCTAATGGCCGCCGACGACGCCATGCGTACGGCTCTGCTAGCGCCCACTGATGCGCCCGCCTGGCCCGGCATCCGGGATGTATGTCCGCCAGACACCTTCACGCCCAACCTCACCGCCCGCAACGGCGCACTGCAAGACAATGCGCCCCAGGCGACGCACGTTACGGCGGCGCTCACACAAGTACTCAGTGTCTTGCGCGATGCACGTGACGATCTCGACGGGCTGGACGCCCGCAGCGGCGACGGCGATGCCGGCAGCAGCCTGGTCGAAGGCGCCGATGCCATCGAACAGGCATTGACAGCGGGCCACCTGGATACCGCACACCCCGAGCGGTTGTTCGCAGGCCTGGGACAATGTCTGGCTACCGGCATGGGTGGCTCGAGCGGGGTATTGCTGTCGATCCTGTTTACCGCTACGGCGACCGCCCTCGAACAGCGCGGCCTGATCGACAGTCTCTGGCAAGGGGTCGAGCGCATGCAGACCTATGGCGGCGCCCGACTCGGCGACCGCACCCTACTTGACGCCTTGATTCCCGCGCTTCAGGCACTCCAGAAAGACGCCACGCTCGCCGACGCAGCCCAGGCGGCACGTCAAGGCGCAGAGCACACGGCGACGCTCTCCCGCGCGCGGGCGGGACGCGCCGCCTATGTGCCCGACAGTGCATTGGAAGGTGTCGTCGATCCTGGCGCTGAAGCCGTTGCGCGGGTCTTCGAAACGCTGGCCCGCTGCCTATAACGACGACCTATGACGACGACGCCCCGCCCTCGCGTGCCGCCAGCCAGGCACGCTTGGCGGCGGGGCTGAGTTTCTTGAGCGCGGCTTCGCGACGCAGCGCCTCGCCATGGCTGCCCACGTATTCCGAGTGACGCAAGGTCAACGGCCCCTTGCCACGCAAGGCCCGCGCACCACGCTTGCCATCGCGATGTTCGCGCAAACGCCGCGTCACATCGGTCGTCACCCCGGTATACAGCGCGCCCGCCGCCGTTTCGATCAGGTAGAGATACCAGACCTGCGCCTGGGCGGCGCGCTCGTCATCGACCATGAGGCAACTGACTCAACGCTGTGCCAAAGCGTCGCGGAAGGCCCGCATGACGCTGTCGTAACGGTGTGGATCCGCCTCGTCGCGGGCCTTGAACACCGCTGACCCGGCGACGAAGGTATCCGCCCCGGCCCGCGCGATCTCGGCGATATTCTCGACCTTGACGCCACCGTCGACTTCCAGACGAATGTCGCGACCGCTGGCATCGATGCGTTGGCGCACCTCGCGCAGCTTGTCGAGCGTGCCGGGGATGAAGGATTGCCCGCCGAAGCCGGGATTGACGCTCATCAGCAGCACCATGTCGAGCTTGTCCATGACGTAGTCGAGGTAATGCAGCGGCGTGGCGGGATTGAAGACCAGGCCGGCCTTGCAGCCGCCATCGCGAATCAACTGCAGCGAGCGGTCGATATGTTCGCTGGCCTCGGGATGAAAGGTGACGTAGCTCGCCCCTGCCTCGATGAAATCCCCGATCAGCCGATCCACCGGCTTGACCATCAAATGCGCGTCGATGGGCGCGGTAATGCCATGGTCACGCAGGGCCTTGCACACCATCGGACCGATGGTGAGGTTGGGGACGTAATGATTGTCCATGACATCGAAATGCACGATATCCGCGCCGGATGCCAACACATCCTCCGTTTCCTGACCGAGACGGGCGAAATCGGCGGACAGGATGGAAGGTGCAATCTTGAAGTCGGACATAAGCAATAAAGGTGCTGTCGGCTGGAAATGAAGGCTTCATTCTAGCGAATGCCGGGCGGAAAAACAGGCACATGGGTCTGCTCGAACACGACGACCTTGCATATTCAGGCGACGCCTTCGATAGTAAAAGCAACTCCTCATAAAAACGCGGCGTCGTATTACCGCATCACTCTCGAGAGGCCCGGCATGATTCGATTTACCTTGCGCCATGGACGACGTCTGGCACTGTGCGCGGTACTCGCCACCCTGCCGCTTGCTGCTAGTGCCCAGCAGGCGATTCTCGAAGGCGAGCGTTTCCATCCGCAAGAAGGCCAACACGGCATGGCGGCCACCAGCCATTACCTGGCTTCGAAGATTGCCCGCGACGTCATGCAAGACGGCGGCAACGCCGTCGACGCGGCGGTCACCGCAGGCTTCGCACTGGCCGTCACCCAGCCACGCTCCGGCAATATCGGTGGCGGCGGTTTTATGCTGATTTCCGATGAAAAAAGCGACAAGGTCATCGCCATCGATTATCGCGAGAAAGCGCCGGCGGCGGCCTATGAGACGATGTTTCAGAACGATCAAGGCGAGGCGGTCTCCGAGCTCTCGCGCTACACCCACAATGCCTCCGGCGTCCCGGGAACCGTCGCCGGCCTGGCCATGGCGCTGGAGCAATACGGCACGCTCAGCCTCGCCGAGGCCCTGGCGCCCGCCATTCGGCTCGCGGAAGACGGCTTCGAGATACCGCCGCGTTTTGCCAATGGCTTGCGCGACGCACGCGAACGCCTGAGCCAATGGGATGCCTCACGCGCCGTGTTCTACAAGGAAGATGGCAGCCTTTATGCGGCCGGCGAAACATTCCGCCAGCCGGACCTCGCGGCAACGCTCAAGCGCATTGCGGCCCAAGGCCCGCGCGAATTCTATGAGGGCAAGACTGCCGACCTCATCGCCCAGGAAATGGAAAAACACGACGGGCTCATGACGGCCGAGGATCTGGCTGCCTACCAACCGACGATTCGCGAGCCGGTGCATGGCACCTATCGCGGCTACGACGTCTACGCCATGAGCCCACCGTCCAGCGGTGGCGCGCATATCGTGCAGATGCTCAACATCCTCGAGGGCTATGACATCGGCGGGATGGGCTTCAATTCGGCGCGCACCATCCACGTCATGTCCGAGGCGATGAAGCGCGCCTATGCCGACCGCGCCGAGTATCTGGGCGATACCGACTTCGTCGATGTTCCGCTCGAGGGCATCACTTCCAAGGCCTACGCCGACGAGCTGCGTGAGCAGATCGATCTGGGGCGTGCCACGCCCAGCGATACCATTGCGGCGGGCGACCCGCTGCCTTACGAATCCAACGAGACCACGCACTTCTCGATCGCCGACGACAACGGGCTGGCCGTGTCCAACACCTATACCCTCAACTTCAGCTATGGCTCGGGCATTGTCGTCGATGGCGCGGGCTTCTTGCTCAACAATGAAATGGACGACTTCTCCGCCAAACCGGGCACACCCAATGCCTATGGCTTGATCGGCGGCGAGGCCAACAAGGTCGAGCCCAACAAGCGCATGCTGTCGTCGATGACGCCCACCATCGTCAAGAAAGAGGGCAAGAACTTCCTGATCACCGGTAGCCCCGGCGGCTCACGCATCATCACTACGACGCTGCAGGTGGTGATGAACGTCATCGATCACGACATGAACGTGCAAAGCGCGGTGAGCGTGCCACGCATCCATCACCAGTGGCTGCCCGACGAGATCCGCATCGAGGAAGGTATCAGCCCGGACACCATCGGCCTGCTCGAAGCCATGGGTCATACGGTCTCGCAACAAGCCGCCATGGGCGCCGCGCAGTCGGTACTGATCGAGGACGGACACTATTACGGCGGCGCCGACCCACGGCGTTCGACATCTTCCGCATTGGGGCTGTAGATATTGGGGCTGTGAATAAAGACGCAGGGTCGGGGCAAAAAGGGGTTCGTTCGCGCTTGCGAGGATCGCTATACTCGCAGCCGGATTTCGGCTACCTGTTTTCACTCTCTTCCAGGACACACAATGCGTATGCGCCGGTTCATTCCCGTCACAAAACGTCCCGCGTTCGCCCTCGTCGCGCTACTCATGACACCTCTGCTCATGACTGGCTGCGCCCAGAGCCCCCAGATTCTTCAGGTCAAGCCCGATATCGGAACGGATCTTCCTCACACGGGAAACGGGCAGGAAATCGCCCTCGACGTCGTCGATGGTCGCCGCAGCGATGTGCTGGGCACGCGCTCCGGTTCACCCGCATCGACATCGACGATCCGCGTCCCCGCGCATGACGTCATTCCCAAGCTACAGACGCAGGCGGAACAGGCGTTGCGCCGCATGGGCTTCTCCCCCGTCAAGAACGGTGGCGCCAATGCGACGTTGACGTTGACGCTCGCCGATCTCAGTTACGCGCCCGTCGAGGCCGATGCGCCAATGCTCGACGCCGCCCAACTACAAGCCGTACTACGCGCTCAGGTCGCCAACGACGGCGGTACCTATACCGGCACCTATACAGCCAAGCGCAAGCAGAGCTTCGCCATCAAGCCTGACTGGGATTCCAACAACCGCATGGTCAGCGACCTGTTAAGCAATGCCTTGCGGCGCGCCTTCAGCGACCCCGAACTTTCCCGTCAGCTCAAGAACTGACGCACGCCAGCGCCGCGACGGTGATCATGCCGGTCGCGGCCCGCGCCGTATCAGCGACCACACGCTTTCCTGCTTGCCCGAATCATCCGGTGGCCGCGTTTCCAGGTGCGTGAGTTCAAAGTTCGCCGCGAACAAACGCTCGACTTCGTCATCGGCCACCGAATACGGCGGGCCGCCCTCCGGTGAGTGCATATCCATCAAGCTGATCAACAAGCCGCGCGTACCGGGCAGCAATAACTGCGCCAGGTGAAAGGCATAGCGTTGCCGCGTGGCCTCGGGCAACGCGATCAGCGCCGCGCGATCGTAGAACGCCGACAACTCCTCAGCCTGTGCGGTATGGAAATGAAAGAAATCGCCACACCAGAGCTCGATGCAGCCCTGACGACAGCACGAGAAAGCACCCTGCGTGTAGCGGGATACCGGCGCCTCGCCCTCGGCCATAAACTGCTCGATGGCCAACGACGAGAGCTCCAGGCCGAGCACGGGATGTCCCTGCTCGGCCAGCCAACGCATATCCAGGCTCTTGCCACACAGAGGCACCAGCACCTTGTCGCCGGGCTCCGCCCCGAGTGACGGCCAGTGACGCATCAAGGCGTCATGCGGCGCCGACCGATGGAACCCGATCCGGCCTTCCTTCCAACGCGCCAGCCACTCATCCGTCGCCATATGTCGTTAACGCCCCTCTTTCCTTCTTCCATCCATCGTGCACACGCCCTCGACACGCCATTAAAACCATCCACTACGGCGCTTACGCCGACGCGGGAGGTGCGGCACGATCAAGCCCACCAGCAAGCCGGCGCCGGCCACGGCAGCACCGTAGGTGAAATAGCGCATCAAGAGATCCTGTTCCTGCGTATCGAGCCGCGCCTTGAGCTCACGCGTGGTTTCCTGGGCGTCACTGTAAGCGCTATCCAATTCGGCGTTACGCGATTCCAACTCCTCGATACGCTCGGCTCTGCTATTCAGCTTCGTGGTCATGTCCTCCACGCGCTGTTCCCATTCTTCATTGATGCCGTCGAGTTTCGAGGTCAATTCATCCACACGCGTTTGCAACTCGGGCAAGCGCGAGCTGGCACTCGGCGAGTCCTGCAGGTAGCGGCTGGGTATCCAGACGGCATCGCCATCGTCGCCACGGACGTGGCTATAGTCGCCCTGGCGCTCGAGCAGCGTCACGGGGTCGCCGCTCTCGAGTGTGCCGACGATACGATAGCCCTCGGTGGGGCCGCTACGTACATAGGTCGGCAACTTGTCCGAGACCCAGTGCTGCCCATCGTCTTGTGCATGAGCGTTGAAAGCGCAGGCCCCGAGGACCAAGCTCAGCATCAAAGGTTTGATTCTAGACATAACGTGGCTTCTTCATGAATGACGAACGGCTCACGAGTACGTACTGCTCCACGCGTTGTATCGCCCAGCCGAGAGGACCTCCTGTCGCGACTCGGTGGGCGACCATCCACACATTCTGTGGATAAGTCTTGGGAAAACCGGACCTTGACGGTGGCGAGACCACCGCAATGTCTGTCATAGCGACAAATCGTGCAATTTTTAACCGCTCATCGTCGCGCGATAACCAGCGCATCGGACACGAAAATTCCGCCATCCTGAACCGCTCTTGACTGTCCGCAGGGTACCTTCACGAGGCACCTCACGCGAGAAATCCTAGCGTATCACAGCCTCGGCATCATCGCGGGCGATTCGACTCAGCCGCAAGGCTGGCCCACGGTGCCGTCAATCCGTATAATATCTCGTCTTATCCTGGACAAGCTGGGCCACGCTTCAAGGCCACGCTTTTACTCACCCCAATCACGGACATATGTCGGGCGCTCGACGCACCGACCGGATCGGTATGGCGAAGAAACTCTTCATCAAGACCCATGGCTGCCAGATGAACGAGTACGACTCCGCACGCATGGCGGATCTACTCGGCGAATCGCATGCACTCGAGCTGACCGACGACGAGCGGGAGGCCGATGTCATCCTGCTCAATACTTGCTCGATCCGTGAGAAGGCCCAGGAGAAGGTCTTCCACCAGCTCGGGCGCTGGAAGAAGCTCAAGGCCGCCAATCCCGATCTCGTGATCGGCGTCGGAGGCTGCGTGGCTAGCCAGGAAGGCGGCAACATCCAGAAGCGCGCTCCGCACGTGGACATGGTCTTCGGGCCGCAGACCATGCATCGGCTGCCGAGCATGCTCGACTCGGGCAAAGGATCGGAGACCATCTCCATGGTCGATGTCACTTTCCCCGAGATCGAGAAATTCGACCACCTGCCCAAGCCCACGGCGGACGGCGCTACCGCGTTCGTCTCGATCATGGAAGGCTGCTCGAAGTACTGTACGTTCTGCGTGGTGCCCTACACCCGTGGCGAAGAAGTCTCGCGGCCCTTCGAGCCGGTGATGGAAGAAGTCATCCACCTCGCCGATCAAGGCGTGCGCGAGATCAACCTGCTGGGCCAGAACGTCAACGCCTATCGCGGCGAGAACCAGTTGGGCGATGAAATCGACCTCGCCGAGCTGATCGGCTGCGTCGCCGCCGTGGAAGGCATCGACCGCATCCGCTTCACCACCTCGCACCCGGTGGAATTCTCCGACAGCCTGATCGAGGCCTACGGCGAGATTCCAGAGCTAGTCAGCCACCTGCACCTGCCCGTGCAGGCCGGTTCGGACCGCGTCCTGGCGGCCATGAAGCGCGGCCATACCGTCGAGGAATATGTCGACAAGCTGGAGCGCATCCGTGCGCTGCGTCCGGATATCAGCTTCTCCTCGGATTTCATCATCGGCTTCCCCGGTGAGACCGAAGAAGACTTCATGAATACCATGGACCTGATCCAGCGCATCGGTTACGACGCCTCGTTCAGCTTCGTCTATTCCCCGCGCCCGGGTACCCCGGCCGCGAATCTGGAAGACGAAACGCCGGAAGCGACCAAGAAACAGCGTCTAGCGATCCTGCAGGAACGCCTCAACCAGCAGACCATGCAGATTTCACGGCGCATGGTCGGCCAGACCGAGCGCATCCTGGTCACTGGCTTCTCGCCCAAGGACCCCGGCCAGCTCTCCGGTCGCACCGAGAACAACCGGGTCGTCAACTTCCGCGCGCCCAACCCGACCGAGCTCATCGGTTACTTCGTCGATGTCGAGATCACCGAAGCACTGCCCAACTCCCTGCGTGGCGATCTGGCCTCTCCGGCGCGCTATTGAGGCACTGCTAGCGACCTTTGTCTGCTAGCGTGACGAATCCTTGCGCGGGATCATTGCCCCGGCGTTGTCCGGGGCGCTAAGCTGAAATCACACTTCCAACCCATGGATCTCTCCGAGTTGAGCCAGAACACTTCGCAGGCACATCGCATCCTCACGCTGACGCTCGAACCCAATGACCCCATGCGCCTGGCAAGCCTATGCGGGCAGCAGGACGAACACCTCAAGCTCGTCGAGTCGCGTCTGGGCGTGACGTTGCGAAATCGCGGCAACACCTTTCAGCTCGCAGGCCCCGGCCCGCACGTCAAGGCAGCCGCCAATGTCGTCGAACACCTCTACCGCGAGACGGAAGCCAATGAGCTGACGCCGGATACCGTGCATCTTTTCCTGCAGGAATCCGACCTCGAGTCACTGGAAGAAGACGCCGAGGACACCCTCGACGAAGGCGGCGTGCTCATCCGCACCCCGCGTGCCCTGATCAAGCCACGCGGTCACAACCAGCAGACCTACGTGACCAGCATTCACGATCACGACATCAATTTCGGGGTCGGTCCGGCGGGCACCGGCAAGACCTATCTGGCGGTCGCGGCAGCGGTCGAGGCACTCAACCAGCAACAGGTACGACGGATCCTGTTGGTGCGCCCGGCGGTAGAAGCCGGCGAGCGCCTGGGCTTCCTCCCCGGCGACCTGGCACAGAAGATCGACCCCTACTTGCGCCCGCTCTACGATGCGCTCTACGAGATGCTGGGCTTCGAACAGGTCGGCAAGCTGATCGAACGGCAAGTGATCGAGGTCGCTCCGCTGGCCTATATGCGCGGGCGCACGCTCAACAATGCCTTCATCATTCTCGATGAGAGCCAGAACACCACGCGCGAACAGATGAAGATGTTCCTGACGCGCATTGGCTTCGGCTCCACCGCCGTGATCACCGGCGACATCACCCAGGTCGACCTGCCGCGCGGCAATCAATCGGGGCTGATTCAAGTGCTCGATGTACTCAAGGACACTGCCGGGATCGGGGTCACGCATTTCGTCGCCAAGGACGTGGTTCGCCATCCGCTGGTCCAGCGCATCATCGAAGCCTACGATGCTTTCGAGAGCGTCGAGGAAGAGCAGGAACGCACCCGCCGCGAACGGCGTGCACAAGCCAAGCGCGAAGAAAACGACACCCGCCGCGATAACGACGAGCCGGCAGACGCATGAGCCTCGATATCGACCGCCAGGTCGCCATTGACACGGAAACCGCGCTTCCCACCCAGGCCGACCTCGAAGCCTGGGTGGGCGCCGTGTTCGCTCGTCACCCCGATGAAGTGCGCACGGAAATGACCGTGCGTTTCGTCTCTCCGGAGGAGAGCCAGACGCTCAATCGCGACTATCGCGGCAAGGACAAGCCCACCAACGTGCTTTCCTTCCCTTTCGAAACGCCGCCCGGCGTCCCCTTGCCCCTGCTTGGCGACTTGGCGATCTGCCACGACGTCGTCGTCACCGAGGCCGCTGCTCAGGGTAAGCACCTGGCGCATCATTACACCCATATGGTGATCCACGGCACCTTGCATTTACTCGGCTACGATCATATAGATGAGCGTGAAGCCGAAGAGATGGAAGCGTTGGAGCGCGAGCTACTGGCAGGTTTCATGATCGGTGATCCCTATGCCGAGTAAACCTCCGCCCGGGACGCATCTCGACGCCCCACGATGCTCGGCCCGTGGCCGTGCACGCACTTTTATCATCCCTGCTTTATCGTCCATGAGGAACGAGAGACCTATTGCATGAGCGAAGACCGATCGAGCAGCCAGGGTGGCAAATCCTGGCTGGATAAACTGCTGAACGCTTTTTCCAACGACTCCGATGAACCGAGTTCACGAGACGAATTGCTCACTTTCCTGCGCGAGGCCGGTACACGACTGCGCCTCGACCAGGACGCGCTGACCATCATCGAAGGCGCCTTCCAGATCAGCGATCAGCAAACGCGCGAGGTCATGATCCCGCGTTCCCAGGTAACCGCCCTGCATGTCGATCAGCGCCCCGAGGACTGCCTGCCGATTATCCTCGAGACCGCGCACTCGCGTTATCCGATCATCGACGAAAACCTCGACGAGGTGCTGGGCATCGTGCTGGTCAAGGATCTCCTGCCGTTGCTCAAGCTCAGCGACGCCGAGCGCCAACGCTTCCAACTGCGCGACATCCTACGCCCGGCGATGTTCATTCCCGAGTCGAAACGTCTCAACAGCCTGCTCAAGGAATTTCGCGACACCCACAATCATATGGCGGTGGTGGTCGATGAATACGGTGGCACCGCGGGCATCGTGACCATCGAAGACATCCTCGAGCAGATCGTCGGCGACATCGAGGACGAACACGACATCGATGAAGAAGACGACATTCGCGACTTGGGCGACGGCACCTATGCGATCCGCGCCCTGACGCCCATCGAGGACTTCAACGAACGCTTCGACACGGCCTTCCCCGACGAGGAATTCGATACCGTCGGCGGCCTGGTCATGCAACGTTTCGGGCACCTGCCGCGACGCAACGAATACGCCGACCTGGGCACCTGGCGTTTCACCGTGCTCAATGCCGACAATCGCCGTATCCGCCTGTTGCAGGTCTCGCCCTGCCCCGAGGATGAGACCCAAGCGTTAGAGAGCGACGCAAGGCAGTAAGTAAATCAGGCGCATACATGGCATGGTCCACAGCGCCGCGCTCTGTTATAAGAGGCACCTTCGACAAGGAGTGCCTCATGCTGTCTTCCCGCACCTATCGCCCCTGGATGGGATATCTCGTCGCGCTGCTTGCCGGCGCACTCACGACGCTCACCTTCGCCCCTTTCGAATGGTGGTGGGCGGGGCCCTTCGCCGTCGCCCTGGTCTTCTACGGTCTCCACGACCTCACGCCCGGCCAGGCAGCGCTGCGCGGCTGGAGCTATGGCGTGGGTTTGTTCGGTACCGGCACGTCGTGGATCTATGTGTCGATTCATGACTACGGCTACACCGGCGTCCCATTAGCGGTCTTTCTCACCGCACTGCTCGTGGTCACTCTGGCGCTGTTTTATGGCGTGGTATTCGGTCTCTATCGGCGTTTCACCAGCGCGCGATGGTCCGTGATCACCTTCGCGGGCGTCTGGGTTCTCGGTGAGGTACTGCGTACCTGGGCGTTCTCGGGCTTCCCCTGGTTGCTGCTCGGCAGTGCTCATGTCGAATCGCCGTTGGCGCCGTGGGCCCCCATCGGCGGCGTCTACCTGCTATCGCTGATCGTCGCTCTCAGCGGCACCTTGCTGGTGGCGCTGTTGAAGCGCCGCCTGTGGGCACTGGCGCCACTCGTCGCAATGTGGTGCCTGCCACTCGTGCTGCCCAACCAGTGGACTTCGCCGCAGGGCGATCCCAAAGAAGTCGCCCTGTTGCAAGGCGATCTCCCGCAGCTCTCGAAGTGGAGCCCCGAGGGGCAACGCCAAGCCGCCAACACCTACGCCGAGCTGACCCGTGATCAGGACGACGACACCGATCTGATCGTGTGGCCGGAAACCGCCCTGCCGATGTTCGCGTCCCAGGCACGCCCCATTCTGGAACGCGTACAGGCGACGCTACCCGCCGATACCGCCCTGCTGACCGGTATCGTCCAGCGCGACGATCAAGGCGATTACTACAATGCGGTCATCGGGATGAGCGACAGCCAAGGCAGCTATCGCAAAGAGCATCTGGTCCCGTTTGGTGAGTATTTACCATTGGAAGGATTGCTGCGCGGCGTCATCGCCTTCTTCGATCTCCCCATGTCGAGCTTCACCGCCGGCGCCTCCGACCAAGCCCCGATCCAGGCCGCCGATATGCGCCTGGGCGTCGCAATCTGCTACGAGATCATCTATGCCGACCTGGTCGCCCAACGCGCACGCAGCGCCGACGTGCTGCTCACCGTCTCCAACGACACCTGGTTCGGGAACTCCATCGGCCCGCTCCAGCACTTGCAGATGGCCCAGCTACGTGCCCTGGAAAACGGCCGCTATGTAATGCGTGCGACGAGTAACGGCGTCACCGCCATCATCGACGCCCGAGGCCATATCACCCAGCGCGCCCCACGCTTCGAAACGGCCAGCATCAGTGGCGAGGTTCAGCCCATGCAAGGGCTTACCCCGTTCACGCGCACCGGCAGTTGGCCCACCTGGCTGCTCGCCGCTCTGTTGCTCATCCCAGGTCTGCGCTGGCGGCGCCGCCAGTAGCGGGCGTCGAGGTCAACGCCCTCTCGCGGCACGACGCACGGTCAAGTCCGCGCGTCGTGTCGGGATGGGCCTAGTCCGACAGGGACGCCTCCTCGGTGACCGGCAATGCCGCCTCAGCCTTGCGATGACCACTGGTGAGAATATGGTGCAGGCTGCCACACTCCACCAGCGGGTCGTTGCAGTTGATGACGATGTCCGAGCGCGCCAGCACATGGGCTTTCCCGGTGATGGTGTTCTCGGCCACCCAGTGCGAGTCTTCCTGACGCGAGCCGGTGAATTCGCCGATAAAGCCGGTGCCACGCAGCGATATGGTCTCCAGCTTATCCCCCGGCTGGAGAGCGCCTTCGTAGTGCATCAGCGCCAGGCGCGCCGAAGTACCCGTGCCGGTTGTGCTGCGGCAGATCACACCGGGATGCACGTAAGTCGTCGAGCGCGAACGAAAGAAACCATCCGCAACCTGCTCCACCGGGCCCATGAAGTGCAGAAACGGTAACGGTCCCACATCACCCAGGGTGTAATGAGAGAAGCCCCGCTCGGCCTGGATCGCCTCGACGATGGCATGCGCGCATTCCGCCAGTCGCGCCTCTTCGTCCCGATTCAGCGAGAAGCCCAGCTCAGCGGCTTCCACCAGGGCGTAGAATCCGCCGCTATACGCCACGCTGTAGGTTACATCCCCGATCGAGGGCACATGGATGCTGGCCCGGTAGGTGTCGATGTAACTTGGCAACCCTTCACAGGTAATGCCTTCCACGACGCCGTTTTCCACCCGCGCCTCGATATGGACGAGACCGGCCGCAGATTCCAGAATGAAGCGCTGGTATCCCTCGCGCTTGGGGACGATCCCGCTTTCCAACACGGCCGTGGCAGTGCAGATAGTGTTGGAGCCGGAGTAAATGGGATAGCCCATCACCTCCATGATGATGTAACCCACCTCGGCTTCCGGATCGCTGGCGGGAACCAGCAGGTCCACTGACATCTCGGGAATACCGTAAGGCTCGTTGAGCAGCAGCCGACGCAGGCCATCGGCATCCTCACGCAGATATTCCATCTTCTCGCGCACCGTGTTGCCCGGCAGCGGGTCGATACCGCCGGTCACGATACGACTGACGTCGCCGCCGGCATGCAGGTCGATTAGTTGCAGCGTCAGTTTTTCACTCATGTTTCTTCCTTCAGCGCGTAAGGCGCGCCATGCGCTTGCCACTGCGAATCCGGGACAATCACGATCTTGCCCAGGTAGTTGCTGTTGCGATTGACGAAATAGCGCTCCGCGTCATGCAGCTCGGAAAGCTTGAAGGCCGCGTGCAGCACCGGCTTCAATTTCCCCTCGCGAATCCAGGCCACCAACTGCTCGGCCTCGTCGCGCGTGCCATGGGAGACGCCGAATATCTGCACCTGATACAAATAAATCCGCGTCCACATGATCTCGCTGATATTGCCGCCGCTGGCGCCGGCAATGCTCAAGCGTGGATAGGTGGTACGGCGCGTCATGTCGAAGATCATAGTGTCGATGAAGCGATCGGTCATCTCACCCCCGACCAGATCCATGACCGCGTCGATGGGGTGATCCTGCGTCAGTGCGCGCACCTTCTCGGTGAAGTCCTGCATGTCCGAGCGATCCAGTACGGCTTCCGCCCCCAGCGCCAGCAGCGCCTCCGCCTTGTCCGGCTGGCTCAGAGCGTAAGGCGTCGCCCCCATGATACGACAGAGGCGAATCAGGGCCGTACCCACGCCGCCACTGGCGCCCGTCACCAGCACACGTTCCCCGGCTTTGACGTTGGCCGCATTCAACATGTGCAGAGCGGTCTGATAGGAGCACATACCCATCGCCGCGAGTTCGGCATCGGCCAGTTCGGGATTATCCACCGTGTGGAACTGCGCTGACGGCACCGCAATGTACTCGGCAAAGCCACCATCGGCGCCATGTCCGTAATAGTCGGGCGTCAGATTGATGTCGGGACGCGCATCGGCGTAGATATTGAAATCCAGCAATCCGCGCTGGCCAATGCGCTCAGCACTCACATCTTCGCCGACAGCCACCACACGCCCGGCCACATCGGCGCCCTGAATGCGCGGAAAGGTCAGCGTCGGTGAGCCTCCAATCTGGAATGAGGTCGTATCCCCCTTGTCCTTGGTCGGATAAAGCCCTTCTCGCGCCTTGCGGTCGGTATTGTTCTTGGCCGTCGCGGTCACCTGCACCAGAACCTCGCCTCTAGCGGGCCTGGGGGCGGAAACGTCTTGCCGGTAGACCAGCTTGTCGATGTCTCCATGCTCGGTCAGTAACATCGCCGCCATCGTGTCGGGTAGCGTCTCGCTGCGCATGTCTGTGTCCTCCTCATAGTCGCTGCTTGGCGATGCGACGATATCAAACTTTTGCTCTGCCAAGGGATTACTGCTCCCTTCACAGGACGCCTAATTAGGCGACTTGTTAGTTGAATGGCAAACAGACTCCGGCGATAATTCGCGCCATGCTCAACTCTCCCCCTCAAGCACTTATGCGGAACGTTCGCTGATGGCGACAAATCTTCATCAGCTCCGCCTGCACGCCGTCGTCGATAATCTAGTGGCATCCGGCGCACAACACGTTGTCGATCTTGGCTGCGGTCACGGCGTTTTGTTGCGCTGGCTAAGCGAGTACAAGCAGTTCAACCGCCTGATAGGTATCGACAACGACGCCCGGGCCGTGGCTTACGCCCGTGACCGGCTCAACCTGGACATACTCAGGCCCGATAAGCGCTTGCACGTCAGTCTGGGCTCCTTCGAAAATTGCGATTGGGCCGAAACCGGCATCGATGGCGCCGTCATGCTGGAAACCATCGAGCACATCGATCCAGATCGCCTGTCCCGAGTCGAGAAAGCGATTTTCGGCAAGCTGGGGATCAAGTTCGTCGTCATCACGACACCCAACAAGGAATACAACCCTCTCCACGGCATGCCCGACGACGAGCGCCGCCACGATGATCATCGTTTCGAATGGACCCGCGCGCAGTTCCAATCGTGGTGCAACGGCGTCGCAGAACGCCACGGTTACCAGACCCGCTTCGAAGACGTCGGCCCGCGTGATCCCGTTGTCGGCAGCTCCACGCAGATGGTCTGCTTCACGCGCTGCTGACGTGGCGTGCCAAGCACCACAGGCCACGATAACGAGCGGCATCATGCCACCGCCCGTTACCCCTCATACCGCTCACGGCTCAGACGTCTGCAGACGGTGTCGCTCCCGAGGTCCGCGCGAAGTAACGATGCCCGCACTGATGGCAGGGTTCGAGTAGGGTGATCGATTCGAGCACCACTTCTGTGTCGCAGTGCACGCAACGCATGCGGCCAGGGACTGCCATTTCGCCTTCGACATAATCGGCGCGGGCGGCTTCGAGATCGTCCTCGAAGCGGGCCTGATCGACGGTGGTGCGGTCGGCGATGGAGAACAGCGCTTCGGTGACGCGCCGCGAGATGATCCCCAGATCGATTCCCAGCCAGGTGGCGATGCCCTCGCCACCTCGGGCCAGAAATCCCCGCAAGTCGCGCATGTCACGCTCGACCCAGGCACGCAGCAAGGACAACTCATCCTTAGTGTAATTCTCGAACTCCGCTTCAAACTCGATAGCGTCGTCCATTTCGCGCTGCAATGATTCCCACGACAGGTCACCAGCGCCTTTTTCGAGACGTTCGAGAACCCGCTCATAGGCACGGCTCAGGCGATGCTCTTGATCGTGACGTTCGCTCATAACGTTTCTCCTGCCTGTCGTCGAGGTCATGCCCCTACCTGTAGGCGCACGACTGGGGTATCCTGACGGCCTGTCATAACATACGGACAACGTCCCGCCCAGCTCCGTTCTACCACATCGCGAGGCCGGGCGTTATCCGCTTCAAGCCAAGCCTAACGCAAGGTGCCAGATCAAACCGATGGACGCACAGTACACGCCGCACGCAATCGAATCCGCCGCCCAGACCTTCTGGGACACCAACCAGTGCTTCAAGGCCGTCGAGGACGCGACCCGGGAGAAGTTCTACTGCCTGTCGATGTTCCCCTATCCCAGCGGCAAACTGCACATGGGGCACGTGCGCAACTACACCATCGGTGATGTGGTCTCGCGTTTTCAGCGCATGCAGGGCAAGAACGTCCTTCAGCCCATGGGCTGGGACGCCTTCGGCATGCCCGCCGAAAACGCCGCGATCAAGAACCGCGTCCCGCCCGGTGCCTGGACCTACGACAACATCGACGCCATGCGCCGTCAGCTCAAGGCGTTGGGTTTCGCCTACGACTGGAACCGAGAATTCGCCACCTGCGACGTCGACTATTACCGCTGGGAACAGTGGTTCTTCACCAAACTGGTCGAAAAAGGTTTGGTGTACAAGAAGATGTCGACCGTCAACTGGGACCCAGTGGACCAGACGGTGCTCGCCAACGAGCAGGTCATCGAGGGCTGCGGCTGGCGCAGCGGCGCGCCGGTCGAGCGCAAGGAAATCCCCTTGTGGTTCCTCAAGATCACCGACTACGCCGAGGAACTGCTCGCCGATCTGGACGAGGTCGACTGGCCCGAGCAGGTCAAGACCATGCAGCGCAATTGGATCGGCAAGTCCACCGGCGTCGAACTGACCTTCGATGTCGCCGGCCAAGCCGACCCGCTCGTGGTCTATACCACGCGTCCCGACACGCTTTATGGCGCCACCTACATGGCGCTGGCTGCGGGCCATCCGTTGGCCAAGCAGGCGGCCGCCGACAATCCGGCATTGGCCGATTTCCTGGTGGAATGTCAGCACGGCGGCAATTCCGAAGCCGAGCTGGCGACCATGGAAAAGAAAGGCATGGACACCGGCTACAAGGCGCTTCACCCGCTGACGGGGCGCGAAGTGCCGATCTTCGTGGCCAACTTCGTGCTCATGGAGTACGGCACCGGCGCGGTTATGGCCGTGCCCGCCCATGACCAGCGCGACTGGGAATTCGCCACCAAGTACGACATCGCCATCGAACCGGTGATCGCCGATGCCGAGGGCAACGCCCCGGATGTATCCCAGGGCGCACATGCCGAGCATGGTCCGCTGATCAACTCCGGCGAGTACGACGGGCTCGACTTCGAAGCGGCCTTCGACGCCATCGCCACGCGGCTCGAGTCCGAAGGACGCGGCCAGGTCAAGACCAACTTCCGCCTGCGCGACTGGGGCGTGGCGCGTCAGCGTTACTGGGGCGCGCCGATCCCGGTCAAATACGGGCCCGAAGGCCAGACCGTGCCGCTCACCGATGACGAACTGCCCGTCGCTCTGCCGATGGAAGTCGAGGTCGACGCCTCCGGCTCGCCGCTCAAGAAGATGCCGGATTTCTATGACCTCGGCGAGGGCTGGACGCGTGAGACCGATACCTTCGATACCTTCATGGAATCCTCCTGGTACTACGCGCGCTTCGCCAGTGCCGATAACATGGAGGCGATGCTCGACGAACGCGCCAACTACTGGCTGCCGGTGGATCTCTACATCGGCGGGATCGAGCATGCGATTCTGCACCTGCTCTACGCGCGCTTCTTCCACAAGCTGATGCGCGACTTCGGCCTGGTCGAAAGCGATGAGCCCTTCCAGCGCCTGCTCACCCAAGGCATGGTCATCGCCGAGACCTTCTATCGCGTGAACGCCGACGGCAGCAAGGACTGGTTCAACCCCGCCGATGTCGACGTCAAACGCGACGACAAGAGCCGCCCCGTCAGCGCCGTGCTGCGTGAGGACGGCCAACCGGTGGAAATGGGCGGCATCGAGAAGATGTCCAAGTCCAAGAACAACGGCGTCGATCCACAGTCGATGATCGACCGTTTCGGCGCCGACACCGTGCGCCTGTTCATGATGTTCGCCGCACCGCCGGAGCAGTCGCTGGAATGGTCGGACTCCGGTGTCGAGGGCGCGCACCGCTTCTTGAAGCGGCTCTGGAAACTCGTCGCCGATCACCTCGACGCCGGCACGCCCGCCACGCTGGATGTCGACGCGCTCAACGACGAGCAGAAAACGCTGCGCCGCAAGACCCACGAAACCATTGCCAAGGCCAGCGACGATATCGGGCGCCGTACGACGTTCAATACCGCCATCGCTGCCGTCATGGAACTGGTCAACGCCCTGGGTCGCTTCCAGAACGAGGACGACGCCGACACGCCACAAGGCCTGGCGGTCACGCGCGAAGCGCTGGAAGCCAGCGTGCTGATCCTGGCACCCATCGTGCCGCATGCCTGCCATGCGCTGTGGGAAGCCCTGGGGCATGAAACGCCGGTCATCGACGCCGACTGGCCCCAGGCCGACGAGGCTGCCATGGTCAAGGACAGTGTCGAGCTCGCCGTGCAGGTCAACGGCAAGTTGCGGGCCCGTCTCGAAGTCCCGGCGGCGGCCGACAAAGCCGCTGTCGAAGCCCAGGCGCTCGAAGCGGAAAACGTGCGCCGCCATACCGAGGGCAAGACCGTGCGCAAGGTCATTGTCGTGCCCGGCAAGCTGGTCAATATCGTCGCCAACTGACTCGGCCCATACGCCCGCTCCCCGAGGAGCGGGTCCCAGCCCGCAAGGAGGCCTGCGTGAAGCGCCGTTCGCTCATCATCCAATCTCTGCTCCTGCTGACCCTGACGACGCTGCTCGCCGGGTGCGGTTTTCAACTGCGTGGACTCGACGCCACCGCGCTCAATGTTCCCTCACTGACGCTATCGTCCCCCGATGGACGCTTCGAAGATGCCGTGGAACAAGCGCTGAAAGGCACTGGCACCACGCTCGAAGACGAGGCTCCGTTACGCGTCAACCTGAGCGAGGAGCAAATCCGCGAGACACGCCTGACGCAAGGCGCCGGTAGCAATCAGGAACGCCGCCTGACCCTCAGCGTGCCGTTCTCGGTGCAACGCAGCGAGGACAATGCCTACCTGCTCGACCAGCAAACCCTCGAGGCCAGCACCACGCTGAGCGTCGACAACAACAATCTGCTGTCGCAGGACGAACTGCGTGACGAAGCGCTCGATTCATTGCGTCAGGAGGCGGCACGTCAACTCGTCGACCGTCTACGCGCGCTCGAGACGCCATGAAGGTTTTTCCCGATAAACTCGACGAGGCGCTCGGCAAGCGCCTCCAGCCGGTCTACATTGTCGCCGGCGACGAGCCGTTGATCCACATGGAGGCTTGCGACGCCATCCGCGCCGCGGCACGCCAGCGTGGCGTCGAGGAACGCGAAGTCCTCCACGTGGAAAATGGCTTTCAGTGGGGACGCCTGACGGAGTCGGCAGCCAGCATGTCGCTGTTCGCCTCGAGCAAGCTCATCGAGCTACGCCTGGGCGGTCAGTCGCCGGGCCAGGAAGGCGCCAAGGCACTCGATGCCTACGCCCGCCAGGCCAAGGATAGCGACGATATCCTCCTAATCAGTAGCGCGCGCCTCGACCGGCGCGCGCAGTCGAGTGCCTGGTTCAAGGCGCTGGATAAGATCGGCGTGTTCGTTCCGGTGTGGCCGGTGGATCACCAGCGCCTGCACTTCTGGGTGCGGGATCGCGCATCGCGCCATGGGCTGTCGCTGGACATGGACGCCGCCCGCCTGCTCGGCGAGCGCACCGAAGGCAACCTGCTGGCCGCCGACCAGGAGCTGCAGAAGCTCGCGCTGATCAATCCGCCCAACGCGCGGCTCGATACCCAGGCCATTGCCGGCGGCGTGGAGGACAACGCACGTTATGATGTCTTCACGCTGATCGACGCCTGCCTGCGCGGCGACCGCGTGCGCGTCTCGCGCATCGTCAGTGGATTGCGCGGCGAAGGCCTCGAAGCCCCCGTGGTGCTGTGGGCATTGACGCGTGAGCTACGCATCTTCCTGTCGCTGGCGCAGCACCTCGATCAGGGGCAAAGCCTCGATCACGCCTGCAAGGCACAGCGTCCGCCGATTCCCGACAAGCGTCGTCCGCTCTATCAGCAGGCCTTGAAGCGGATGCCGCTCAAGCGGCTACACAAGCTATTATTGTTCGCACAGCGCTTGGACTTGGCCATCAAGGGCGCTGCGGCATTGCCCGTCTGGGAAGGGCTTCACGATCTCTCGCTCACCCTGGCCGGCGGACGTGGCCCCCTGGCCGAGATGGCATATTCCTATCGTATCGCCTAGCCCGAGAGAGCGAGCCACTTGCGACATGACAAGTGGCTGGCGGAGGAGAACCGGATGTCTTATACGATCGCACTCAAACGTATCTATCAGGCCGCCGAAGAAGGCGATGGTGCACGCGTTCTCGTCGACCGCCTATGGCCACGCGGTAAACGCCGCGAGTCGCTGCAACTGACCGACTGGTATCGCGACGCCTCGCCCTCCAACGCCTTGCGCCGTGGCTGGCATCAGGGCGAGCTCAACGACACCGTGTTCAGCTATCGCTACCGCTGGGAGGTCGAGGACGATCCCGATGTCTTGCTGCCCCTCATGCGTTGGGCGCGCGAAGGCACGCTCACCTTGCTGACCGCCTCCCGCGAGCCGCAGCGCTCGCATCTACCGTATTTACGCGACATGCTGCTCAAGGCCTTGGAAGACGAAGACCGCGAGACAGGCGATCACACGCCCGCCTCCTCGCCGTGCTATGCCGATCAGATCAAGCAGCCCGACGCAGACGACGCGTCTTCGACGGAGTCCCCTCCCCCTCACCACTGACTCTCACCACTGACTATTGCCCAGCCATGGCGCTTGCTTTGTCATCTGTTGGCGTCCGAAATCGCAGGCATTATGGATTCTCATCAATCCTGGCAGCGGGGTGCGTTACTCTGGGTAACGACGAAAGTCGCAACCCGATAACGCTCTATAACAACAGAGGTATGTCGCTGCCATGAAGCACCCCATCACGACACTGCTAACCACCCTGGGACTGAGCCTTTCCGCCGCAGCCACCACGGCTCACGCACAAGATGACGACCCCATCGTCGTCGGCGGTCTCAACTATACAGAGCACCTGATTCTCACCTCGGCTACCTTCCAATTGCTGAAAGCCAACGGCTACAACGTCGACAAGCGCGACGGCCTGGGCACCTCGGTGCTACGCCAGGCGCAAGAGAACGGCCAGGTCGACCTCTATTGGGAATACACCGGCAATTCAGTGATCCTGTTCAATGATCAGCCGCAACCCGACAACGCCGCCGAGACCTACGCCACCGCCAAGCGCCTGGATGCCGAGAAAGGATTGATCTGGCTGGATCCCTCGGATACCAACAACACCTATGCGCTCGCCATGCGCGAGGCCGACGCCGAGAAGCACGACATCCACACCCTTTCGGATCTAGCCACGGCGATGAACGATGGCACCGATCTGACGCTCGCCTCCAATGCCGAATTCTATGCCCGTGACGACGGTCTGCGGCCGCTGCAGGAAGCCTATGGATTCAAGTTTCCGCGCTCGAAAGTCAAGCGCATGGACTCAGGGCTAACCTACAGCGCGCTGCGCGAAGGCGAAGTCGACGTGGCGCTGGTGTTCGCCACCGATGGCCGCAACGGCGCCTTCGACTTCGAAGTGCTCGACGACGACCAGCAATTCTTTCCGGTTTACCAACTCGCACCGGTGGTACGCGAGGAAACGCTCGACGCGCACCCCGACCTCAAGCCCCTGCTCAACGACATGTCTGCCGCCTTGAATGACACGACGCTGATCGATCTTAACCGTCGTGTGGATATCGACGACCAGAACATCGAAAAGGTCGCCAAGGACTTCTTGACCGAAAACGACCTGCTCTAACGCCTCGTCCACTTCTTTTCCTTTCTTCCTTCCCTGGGGCGATGCCTGCATCGCCCCTGCTGACGACAGGACGCCCCATGTTTCCGAGTGGAAGCCAACCCGATGCCCGGGAAGTGCGTGACTTCCCGCACCCGATCGTCGAGGAACCGGCAGTGTTCATTCCGCTGCCCGACGGTAGCCGACTCGCGGCACGAATGTGGCGACCGGCGAATGCCGAGACCCATCCCGTGCCCGCGATCATCGAGTGCATCCCGTATCGCAAGCGAGATGCCACCAGTGCCGACGATGAACGCATGCATCCCTACTTCGCCGGCCACGGCTACGCCGCGCTGCGTATCGACCTGCGCGGCAGCGGCGACTCGGACGGCGTGCTCGAGGACGAATACCTGGCCAGCGAGCAGGACGACATCGTCGCGGCGATCGCCTGGATTGCCGAGCAACCCTGGTGCAGCGGTCGTGTCGGCATGATGGGCATTTCCTGGGGCGGCTTCAATTCACTGCAGGTGGCCTCGCGCCAACCGCCAGCACTCGGTGCGATCATCGCCGTCGGCGCCACCGTCGACCGCTATCACGACGACGTCCACTACAAGGGCGGCTGCGTGCTCAACGAGAACTTCGGCTGGGCGGCTTCATCGCTTTCCTTCATGTCGCGACCGCCCGATCCCGCCTTGCGCAACGACTGGCGCGACCTCTGGCGGCACCGGCTCGCCCAGCAACCCTTCGTCGCCGAGAACTGGTTCGATCACCAGACGCGCGATGCCTACTGGCGTCACGGCTCGGTGTGCGAGGACTATTCGCGCCTGACGACGCCGACGCTGGCCGTCACCGGCTGGGCCGATGCCTATGTCAATTTCGTCGCCGAGATTCTCGAGCACGCGCCTTGCCCCCGGCGCGGCATCATCGGCCCCTGGCCGCATGCCTATCCGCATCTGGCGATGCCGGGGCCGACCATCGGCTTTCTTCAGGAAGCGTTGCGCTGGTGGGATCACTGGCTGAAGGATCGCGACACCGGCATCATGGAAGAACCGCTGTATCGCGTGTTCTGTCCGTCCTTTTCCGAGGCCGATCCGCACCGGCTCGAGGTTCCCGGCGAATGGCTCGCCGAAACCCAGTGGCCAAGCCCGCACATATCCTCACGGGTCTTGGCACTCGGCAACGGCGAACTACACGCCCCGAACGACGGCGCCGCCCGCCCCGGCGTGGCCAAACTGCGTGCGCCCGCCGACAACGGCCTGCAATGCGGCGAGTACATCCCCCACAGCAGCGGCCCCGAGATCGCCGGCGACCAGCGTGGCGACGACGCGCACTCGCTGACCTACGACACCGATCCGCTGGATGCCGACACGCTGATCCTGGGGCGCCCCACGCTCTCGCTGCGGGTCAGCGTCGACCAGCCGCGCGCCAATCTGATCGTTCGCGTGTGTGACGTCTCGCCCGAGGACGTCTCGCAACGCGTCTCCTACGGTGTGCTTAACCTCTGCCACCGCGAAAGCCACGTCACGCCGTCCGACGTACCATGCTATACACCGCTCGACGTGACCGTGTCACTGAACCAGACCTGCTATCGCTTCATTGCCGGGCATCGGTTGCGCGTCTCGGTGACCACCGCCTACTGGCCGCTGGTCTGGCCGAGCCCTTATCCGGTCACGCTGACCCTGCACGAAGCCGACTCGCGGCTCACCCTGCCCCAGCGCACCTCGCATGAGACGCCGCCCGTGCAGTTCGAACCGGCAGTCTTTTCCGGGCCCATGCAGCATCGAATCAAACGTGCGGGCACGCAGTCCCGAGATGTCACCCACTCGCTAACCGACGGTTGGACACGGCATGCCATCATCGACGACTTCGGCGAGATCGCCTACGACCACGGCCTGACCAACATCGCCTCGGCGGACGAACGCTACGCCATCCACCCCGAAGCACCGGCCACCGCGACCATGAGCAAGAGCTGGCACCAGACCTTCCAGCGCGGCGATTGGCAGGTACATACCGAGACCTGGGCGGAACTGAGCTGCGACGCCGAGTGGTTCTATCTAGAGGCGCGCCTGCAGGCCTTCGAGGAGGGCGAACGCTTCATCGACCGGCACTGGAAAACGCGCCGCCAGCGACGCTGGGTGTAAGCGCTCGATCTCAACCGCGCCGTTCCCGCTCTAACCGCTGCGCCATCAGTGAGGCGATCAGCGGGGTGTCGGCGTCGCGGTGGGTGGGCATCGCGAAACGCGCGGCGGCAATCTCGTCGGTGTCGATCTCGGCGCTAACGAGCGTCTCGCCGTCCTCGGCCCGTGCCAGCACCTTGCCATCGACGCCGACGATGCAACTGCCGCCCCAGAACCAGGCGTCGCCTTCGGCGCCGTAACGATGCGCCATGACCATCGGCGTGGCGTACATCATGGCGTAGAACTTCAGGCAGATCAGCCAATTGCCTTCGTCATCGAAATCGCCGTCGACCATTCCCGTCGCTGCATTGACCGGGGCCAGCATCACGTCAGGCCGCTCCAGCATGGCCGCGTGGGCGAGGCCCGGATTCCAGAGATCGGCGCAGATCATCACACCACAGGTGAGGCCGTCGGCATCGGCGACGGTGAGTGCCTGCCCTTTACCGAAATGCTTGCCTTCCTCGTGCCCGCCGTAGGTGCAGAGATTGACCTTGCGATGCACGGCGACGATGCGGCCCTCGCACAGGCACGCCATGGCGTTGGCATATTCGCCGCGACCGCAGCGCTCGACGAAGCCCACCACGGTGAGCATGTCACCGGCGGCATCCGCCAGTTGGAGCAGGCGCGGGTCGTCGCGGTCCATCGCGACCTCGGGGACGCGCGTTCCCAGGTCGTAACCCGTCAGGGAAAGTTCAGGGAAAACCAGCACATCGACCTCCCGATGACGGGCTTCCTCGATGACACGATGATGCGTCTCGAAATTGCACGCGACATCCGCCAAGGCGCATTGAATCTGGGCGGCGGCGAGTCGGTAATGCGTCTTGCGAGTGCTCAAAATGCAGGCCTCCTGCAAGGAAAAACAAAACACTGGATTATCGCCAATGAGCATACGGCGAAGTCGATGAGTTTCCTACCGAATGCCCATTGCCACTGAAAATGAATCATATGACACATCCTAATGCCCAAAACGGCGGGCACTCGCGAAGAGCGTGTTATGCTCTTTACATAATACGAACTTATAAAACTCCTTACATATAAGAAATTTCTAAGCGCTCAAACAAAACACTCGTTCGCGAGTGCGAGGTCCGTGCCCGTGGAATTACTGCAATACTTTCTCGACAATCTCGAGTTGCTGGGGACCCTTACCCTCGAACACATCAGTCTGGTGGGTGTTGCGGTGGGTATCGCCACACTAACTGGCGTCCCCATCGGCATCGCTATTACCAAAAACGAGCGCGCCGCCAAGACCGTGCTGTATATCGCCTCGATCATCGTGACGATTCCCTCCATCGCATTGTTCGGGATCATGATTCCGATCCTGTCGATCATCGGTCAGGGCATCGGTTACATGCCGGCGGTCATCGCGGTGCTGCTGTACTCGCAATTGCCGATCATCCGTAACACCTACACCGCCATCAACAACGTCGACCCGGCCCTGCGCGAAGCCGCGCGCGGCGTCGGCATGAGCCAGAATCAGCGCCTGCGCATGGTCGAGATTCCGCTCGCCGTGCCGGTGATCATGGCCGGTGTACGTACCGCCGTGGTGCTCAACATCGGCGTCATGGCGATCGCCGCCTATATCGGCGCCGGCGGGCTCGGCACGCTCATCAGCCGCGGTATCTCCCAGTCCGATCCGCGTCAACTGATCCTCGGCGCCGTGGCCGTCAGTGTGCTGGCGATCATCGTCGACTATGCGCTGCTGGCCCTGCAGAAACGCCTGACCCCCAAGGGCATGGAACGCGAAGCCGCTGCGACCTGAGCCGTTACCCACGGCATTCTCTGTCGACTTGCAAAGGCTGCCGACCCGACAAGGATAACTTCATGATTCGACTCGACAACTTGACCAAGGTCTTCGATACGCCCAAGGGCGCGGTGACCGCCGCCGACCACATCAGCATGGAAGTCCCCAGCGGCGAGATCTGCATCCTGCTCGGCCCCTCGGGCTGCGGCAAGACCACCACATTGAAGATGATCAACCGTATCGTCCGGCCGACCTCGGGCAAGGTGTTCATCAATGGCGAGGATACCTCCAGCCTCGACACTCAGGATCTACGCCGCAACATCGGCTACGTGATCCAGCAGATCGGTCTATTCCCCAACATGACCATCGAGGAAAACATCACCGTGGTGCCCAAGCTGCTGGGCTGGGACAAGGCCAAGTACCGCGAGCGGGCTCGGGAAATGATGCGCATGATCGCCATGGAGCCGGATGCCTTTCTCAAGCGCTATCCCAGCGAGCTCTCCGGCGGACAGCAACAGCGCATCGGCGTGGCGCGGGCACTGGCCGCCGACCCACCGGTGATGTTGATGGACGAGCCCTTCGGTGCCATCGACCCGATCAACCGCGCGGTGATTCAGGACGAGTTCCTGAAAATGCAGCAGGAACTGAACAAGACCATCATGTTCGTTAGTCACGACATCGACGAAGCGATCAAGATGGGCGACCGCATCGCCATCTTTCGTGAGGGCAAGCTGGTCCAGTACTCGGAACCCGATGATTTGCTCGCCGCGCCCAAGAACGACTTCGTCGAGTCTTTCCTCGGCGAGGACCGCGCACTGAAGCGCCTCAACCTGGTCAAGGTCCGCGATCTGGCAAGCGAAGAGATCGGCCTGGTGCGCCCGGACGATACGCTCGACGCCGCGCTTGAGCGTATCGAAGCCTACGGTTACGTGAACAGCATCGTGATGGTCAACGACAAGCGCCAACCGGTGGGCATCATCAACGCCGCCGTGGCCCGCACCACCCAGGGGCACTGCCGCGACCATTACCAAAGCGTGCCGGTGGTGGTCACCCTCGACGACGACCTGCGCAAGGTCGCCTCGCTGATGTTCGCCAATGACATGACCTGGGTGCCCTGCGTCGACGACGACGGGCGAATCATCGGTCAGATCACCCAGCGCGCGATCACCCACCACCTGGGCTCGCGCTATCGCGCCCACTCCAAGGGCGAGGGTGGCGCCAAAGCCGCCGAGGCTTCTCCCTCACCGGCCATCAAGGAGTAAACCATGCCGACGCTGAACCTCGCGGGCGCCGGTCGTTTGCTGGTGCTGGTGGCCGTCTTTCTAGCCGGCATCTGGAGCCAGTCCAGCGGCGTGATCGACGACTTCATCTTTTATCTGCCTGACGTCCACTATCTCGTCGTGCAGCACCTGTGGCTAACCGTCATGTCAGGCTGCTTGGCGATTGTCGTCGCCATCCCGCTGGGCATTCTATTGTCGCGCCCCAGCATGGCGCGCGTCGCCGAATCCATGATGCAGGTGCTCAACGTCGGCACCACCATCCCCACGCTGGCAGTGTTGGCGCTGTCGATGAGCTTTCTCGGCATCGGCACCGTGCCGGCGGTGTTCGGGCTCTTCGTAGCCACGCTGCTGCCCATCACCCGCAACACCTACACAGGCCTCAAGGGCGTCAACCCGGCACTGATGGAAGCCGCCGCCGGCATCGGCATGTCGCCCACCCAGCGGCTGCTGCGGGTCGAACTGCCCAACGCCCTGTACGTGATTTTCGCCGGCATCCGCACCGCGCTGGCTATCAACATCGGCACGGTGCCGCTGGCGTTTTTGATCGGCGCGGGCGGCCTGGGCGAACTGATCTTCACCGGCATCGACCTCTACGACCCGGTGATGATGCTATCCGGCGCCATTCCCACAGCCTTGCTGGCGGTCGTGGTCGATATGCTCATCGCCATCACCGCTTTTCTACTGGTACCGCGCGGGGTCAACCCATCCCGCGCCTGACGACGCAGTAACATTCAGAACATACGCCAAGACGCATCCGTCACAACAAATCAGGAGTGACACCATGAAAACCTTGATGACGCTACTCACCGGCGCGGCACTGGCCGGCAGCCTGGCCTCCGCCCAGGCCGACGAAATCGAAGTCGGTGGCAAGAACTTCACCGAGCAACAGATCCTTGCCAGCATGACCAGCCAATATCTCGACGCCCTTGATTATGACGTCAACAAGCGCTCCGGCATGGGCTCCGCCGTACTGCGCCAGGCGCAGGAAAACGGTCAGATCGACCTGTACTGGGAGTACACCGGTACATCGCTGATCACCTATAACAAGATTACCGAGAAGCTCTCGCCTGATGAGACTTACCAGCGCGTCAAAGAGCTCGACGCCGAAAAGGGGCTCGTGTGGCTCGAACCCTCCGATGCCAACAACACCTACGCCCTTACCATGCGTGCCGACGACGCCAAGTCGAGAGACATCGAAACCATCTCCGACCTTGCCGACACCATCAACGGCGGTGAAGCACTCACCTTCGCCTCTAATGCGGAGTTCTACGCTCGTGACGACGGCCTGCGTCCGCTGCAAAAGACCTACGACTTTGAGTTCGGCCGCTCCAACATCAAGCGCATGGATTTCGGTCTGACCCTGCCGTCACTGCGCGACGAGCAAGTCGATGTCTCCATCGCCTACTCTACCGACGGGCGTATCCCGGCCTACGATCTGGTGACCCTAGAAGACGACAAGCAGTTCTTCCCCAGCTATGCGCTGACACCGGTGGTGCGCCAAGAAACGCTGGACGAGCATCCCGATCTTGCCGATCAGATGAACAAGCTCTCGGCGCTATTGGATGACGATGTCATGGCCTCGCTCAACGCCAAGGTCGATGTCGACAGGACGTCCATCGAGCGGGTCGCCGAAAACTTCCTCAAGGAACACGACCTGCTGTGATCGGCGCCTGAGAGGCCACGCCCACCGTGCTAGATCACCACGAAGGCCGCTCCGCGCGGCCTTCTTTTACGCCCCTCGTGTCTTCATCAACCACCCGCCTTTGAGGCCACCGCCATGCACGACCAAACGCCCCTCGACTGGATGCATGGGTTCGATCTTTCGAGCCTCGACGATGAAGCGCTTCATCAGGCCAAGCGCTGCCTGCTCGATTTGCTGGGCGTGGCCGCCGGCGCCACCCGTACGCCGCTTGCCGACAAGGCCGCGCGCTTCGCGATCTCCCAGCACGGCGGTGAGCGCCCGTTGCTGTTCGCCGCCGGCCAGGCCTCGCCCACCGGCGTCGCCCTGCACGGCGCCTGGCTGATCGACGCGCTCGACGCCCACGACGGCCAGGTGCTGACCAAGGGGCATGCCGGCGTGGCCCTGCTGCCGGGCTTGCTGGCGCTGCCCGAAGTCAATGCGCTTTCAGGACACGACTTCCTCGCCCTGCTCGCCTACGGCTACGAAATCGCCACCCGCGCGGGTATCGCCCTGCACGCCACCAGCCCGGATTATCACACCTCCGGCGCCTGGAACGCCCTGGGCGTCGCCGCCGTGGCCGCGCGCCTGCGCGGGGCGGATGTCGAGACCCTGCATCATGCCCTCGGCATCGCCGAATTCTACGGCCCGCGCAGCCAGATGATGCGCTGCATCGATCATCCCACGATGCTCAAGGATGGCTCCGGCTGGGGCGCGATGACCGGCGTCTCGGCGGCGCTGCTGGCCGAAGACGGCTTCACCGGCGCCCCGGCGTTGACCGTCACCGCGCCGGACGTAGCCGCTATCTGGCAGGATCTGGGCCAGCGCTGGTATCTCCACGAGCAGTACTTCAAGGCCTACCCGGTCTGCCGCTGGGCCCAGCCCGCGGTAGAAGCCGTGTTGTCACTGCACGCCGAGCAGCGCGACCCTTCCGCCATCGCGCGCATCGAGATCGTCACCTTCCACGAAGGCAAGCGCCTGCACGTGACGCACCCGACCACCACCGAGCAAGCCCAGTACAGCTTGCCCTGGCCCGTCGCCTGCGCCCTAGGCCGCGGCACCGTGGATGTCGCGGGTGTCAGCGATGAACTCGACGCCCCGGACCTCAAGGCCCTGGCCAGCAAGGTGGAAATCCACGAGGATGACACCTTCAATGCGCGCTTTCCCGCCGAGCGCTGGGCGCGCGCCCGACTGCATCTCGACAGCGGCGAGGTTATCGAAAGTGCCGACTTCGAGGCACGCGGCAATCCGGACCGGCCCCTTTCGGATGCCGAGATATTCGCCAAGTACTGGGCGCTGGCCGAACCCGTGCTGGGCGAACGTGCGGCCCGGCTGCACGACGTAGTGATGAGCCTCGAGATACGCCCGGCAAGCGACCTGCTGGCGCTGCTCGGCGCCCCCACATTTTCCAAACAATAGCGAGACGCCACCATGCACTACCAGGATCACCTTCGCGTCGGCGCCGCGCAGATCAACGCCACTCTCGGCGATGTCGACGCCAACCTTGAGCGCCACCGCGAACGGATCGCCGAGGCCCACCAACGCGGGCTCGAGCTGCTGGTCTTTCCCGAGCTTTCGCTGAGCGGCTACGGCCTGGGCAACCGGGTGATCGACGTGGCCTACCCCGCCCATGACCCGCGCCTGGCCGACCTCGCCCAGGCAGCCGGCGAGATGCAGGTGGTAGTGGGCTTCGTCGAGGAAGCCAGCCCCGGCGAATACTACAACGCCCTGGCGATCCTCCAGCATGGCGAGCTCCAGGCCGTGCACCGCAAGCTCAACCTGCCCACCTACGGCGGTCTGGAAGAAGGCAAGCTGTTCACTCATGGCAACAAGCTGACGCATCTCCCGGTGCGCCCTGGTTGGTCGGCGACCTCGCTGATCTGCGCCGACCTGTGGAACCCCGGGCTGGTACACGCCGCCTTGCTGGACCGGCCCACGGTGCTGTGCGCGCCGATCAACTCCGCCTCGGGCATCGTCAGCGACGACTTCTCAAACGAACAGAATTGGCCCCTCAACCTGCAGTTCTACGCCATGACCTACGGCACGCCCGTGATCATGGCCAACCGCTTCGGCCCCGAAGGCGACAGCCACTTCTGGGGCGGCTCGCGCATTCTCGGACCACAAGGCGACACCCTGGCCGTGGCCGACGATCGCGAGATGCTGATCGACGCGACCCTGTCACGCACTGACATCGCCCGCGCCCGCTTCGAACTGCCCACTCATCGCAACGCCGACACGCCGCTGGTGCGTGAGCTGATGAACGGCCACCGCTAACCGGCAACGCACCGCATTGCCAGGGCCCAAACGACACTCGGCGCCTCCCAAGGGAAGGCGCCGAGTTCAGAGTGCAGCAGTTTTGAGCCTTTAATAGCTAATCAGGCTTTATCTGAAACGTCGACGAGCGAAGGTCAGACAAGGCAAAAATCAGCGAAAAGGCGGAGTTTACGGGGTGTAAATGAGCAATTTGAGCTGATTTTTAACGCAGTATGGCCGAGCGCAGGCAGTTTCAGACAAAGACTGCCTAGTCGCGGCGATAAGTCCCCACCAACCGACTCATGCCGAGAATATGCGGCTCCAGCTCGTTGAGAAGCTCCGGCTGCGTCAGCCCCTCGGGCAACTCGGTAAGGGTATCCAGCGCCAGCACCCAGAAATAATACTGATGCGGCCCGTGGCCCTGCGGCGGCATGGGGCCACCATAACCGACGGCGCCGCCATCGTTTAGACCGGCGGAGCCCACCGTCGTACTCTCCTCCAGCGACGTGACATCCGCCGGCAGGTTGTAAAGCAGCCAATGCACGTAACCATAACTGCCATCCTTGACCAACGGCGCATCCGGATCGTGGCAGATCACCGCAAAACCTTTGGTCCCCTCCGGCGCATCCTTCCAGCTCAAGGCCGGCGAGACATCATCACCCTCCGCCGAATGCCGCGTGGGAATCGCCCCATTCGGCGTAAAGGCGGGGCTTTCGACGTGCATGCTGGACGGTGCAAAAGGCATGGAGGCCTCCCTGAAAGCGAGATGGATCAAAAAACGGACCGGCGCCACAACAACGCCGGCTACCTAGAAGGTGATGGCGTCAGTGGAGGATTCAACCCTCCTCAATAGTGATACCGGTAGGATTTGATTCTTTTATCCAGCAGAGCAAGCGACTATTCATCTCCATCTATCAACTCCCGCTTGGCACTTTTCCAGCCTTGTATTGCGCAATTGATTTATTCAGATGCTCGGCATTAGCAGGGAAGCGCGGCAGATAGACCGTTTCCATCAGGCCATCTACTTTTACCAAATATTAGCCTTTTCATAGAAATCAGGCCGCTGCACTGGAACGACACAGAAACGATGGCCGCTAGGTGCTTCCAGTATAGAAAAATCACGTACTTGCCCTACCTTCTTCGCGCCTAATCGCCCTAACCGTGCCACCTCTGCGTCAATGTCATCGGTTTCTATATCGAGGTGGACACGACTGGGATGACTCACCTTCTGAACGAGCATCAACGGTTGTGACGGGTCGACCTCGAGCCCTCGGTAGTTTTCGTCCTCCGGCTCCGCATTGTAGCTGAAGACCTTGCAGCCCAATGCCGCACCCCAGAATGCCGCGTCCCCGTCTAACTGATCAGTTCCACAATCTATTACAAGTGCCTGCAGTCTACTCTTATGCATAAAAAATTCCTCTAGATTATGAACGAGGCCGTATAAATCCTAGTTTCGAGTTGCCTCTACTGCATCTCGCCTTAATTTTACCAATCATCAACCTGATCGATTTTCGTGATATCGTCGCTCACCAACTCAAGCCCCTTGAAGATGATTAAAGGCGGTACTTGGGGTGGAAAATCGACAAGTCTAGATTGTGCTCGATAAGGTAGTACACCGCATACTAAAGGTACCCGGCTAAAGCGGGTTTTTATAGTTGATCACCATCATGGCGCTCTAATCGTGGTTATAGGGCTTGAAGCGGGGCATGCCGACCACTCATCATCTCTTTTCCCGATCCTACCAAGACCAAGATGTCAGCGGGGGGTTTCTACAGCCTCAACGCCGCCAACACGCGCAGCTTTGTAGTGAAGGCAAAGCCGCAACGGAAAAGCTGTCGCTGTGGCTGGCCTTGTTATAGCAATTTTACTATTTTCTAATATCATTCTCTGATATCAGTATATTTACCAGACCGAATATTTATTCATAGTTTGATGGCTCATAGCCTTTTCTCTCTTCACCGCCATCGAAAAGCTTAGGGAATATCACATTCCATGCGGAGTAATATTTTCGGCACTGCTTTTCTGTGCCAAAAATCTGTCCGTACCGACCACAGACCACTGATACGTAATTTTCTTTCCGCTTCCATTAATCTCTTTGGCTTTTTCGATTTGATCCGGGTTCAACTCAACCAAAATCCCCTTCATTAAAATTTCCTTCATTTCTATAGGTTCAGAGCTGCCAGTATTATGGCAATCACCAAACCCGACAATATCGCACCTAAGGTGTGATCTCTAAGCCATATAACCATTGGTTTCACTATTCCATCCTTCGATGGCTTTATGTATTTAACCCAACCATCATTGACTATAATGGCGTGACGATTGACCCCAATTTTAAGCCCCAGTTGGGAGGCGCCGGATTGTTCTCGATTGGGGCCGACAATGCAGCCATCATCAATAAGGTGCTCTATATGGAGTAGGAACTTCTCGCTCAGTTTTCCTTCCGACTCCTCGTAAGGAGTATTGTTGGCATCTAGCCTCTGGAAATATTGAGAAACGGTGAGGCTGTACTCAGTGGCAAATGGCCTTGTTAACTTATTCAAATAATCTTGATCAACCCTCATACCTTCAACCTAGGGCGCTATAACGCCACGCTCTGCGGTACATTTGGAGCGCAGCGGAAAATTTATCCGACAGCAGCGTATTGTTAGGAGATTTCACCGATGCTGTGCCGCAGCAAGCTTTGCCAGTTCCCAAAAATATAACCATCATAGGCTGCATAAAAGCTCCGTCCTATCGCCTTATGCCGTTCAATGGATAAGGCCGAATTGAATTCTCGAGGATTAAGTCGATTTGCAGATGATGTGTCGGTCGTCGTCAGTTGCATCATCCATGTCACCTGGTCGCCGGGCATAACCCGCACCAGACCAATTCCTTGATTCCTTGCGAAAGAAATCGCTCCGCCTTGGAAGGAATTCCTACTAGCCATTACCCCCTTAACGTTCTTCCCAGCAATTTGGTCCAGCTTGGCCTTAAATTCTTCTACATCGTCAACAGGGACGGCATGACCATAATTCTTACACTCACAGACCCAGAGAAGCGAATAGTTCTGTGCCCCGATAGGCCAGACCTCAATAGAAATATCGACAATGATGTCTTTTTCGCGATCTCTTGAATAGTAGCCTTTCTTCTTAAAGATCTTCCCTGATGCCGAATCCATACCAAGTCGACCTTGACTAAGCTCCACCTGAAGGAGATCAAAAGCTTGATCTTCCAGTGCATCCCCCTTTTCTATGGTGTTCATCTTATCTCCTAACGCAAAGCGCAACGGCGCGAGCTTGCGAGCGTCCGGCGCACGAAGTGTGCGAATTGACGCGCCTTGTTAAACGGCTTCCGGGCGCTACTCATTCGAAACAGATGCCGCGTCTTTGGCCGACTGAGTAACTATGAGGAAAACAATATACGCAAGCCACGAAAAGAGGAACACTGCTGCAAACCAGCCAAACTTTGCACCACCATGCGACCGCCCCGAAGCAAGCACATGAATGAGAGGAAACAAGATTAAAGATATGATTATCAGCTGCCAGATACTTATTCCACCTAACCCCATGATCTTACCTCTTCAAATTTTCGATTTTTAGCATGTGAACTGACGAGCGGCCCCAGACAGAGATACCGCTTAACGGCTTGCTCACCGGAAAAATAGGAGCGCAGCGAGTATTTTTTCCGTGCAGCTATTTGTTAGCCGATTTATCTCTCTTTTCAATAGTTAAGATATACCTCTTCTTTCTTCACTTCTTGTAATGGATGACCATTTCCCTAATCCACAACCACCTTTTCAAAGTCCGGAAATGTTGTTAGTAGGTGTTCTTCCTCATCACTGGTTACCACTTTAACAACAGTTAGATTCTTAATCGTTCGTGAACATGCCACATAAAATAGCTTCATGTTTGGGGGCGTGAAGACGCTACTAGCTTCAGTACTGCTAGGATTAAACTTAAACTTGTAGCGAGACCAGAAATACTCATCGAGAACAACTAAAACGTTTTCAATACCGGATCCTTTAGTCTTGTGCATTGTGATATAGCCACACTCTTCATTAAGGTACCTATAATAGTTGATTACCTCATTAAAGGATATCGACTCAGAGAATAGCTCCTCGTAGAACTTCTCTTTTTTAAGGTTGTACTTTAACTCATTAAACACTTCCTCAGTCAGTTCAATGCCTTCTCTTTCCATCCTAGTTATGGTGTTAACTCCTGAATCAAATCTCTTTTTGAATTTCTGGTATTCATTATCTTTTTCTAGATCAGCCAAAAATGTGTCCCTACGCTCTATATACGCTAGGTAACTGTCTGATTTCCTGATCATCCTTTTCTCAAAGGCAATCTCAAGCGTTTGAGCAATACTTAAATCACCGGAAGTAATCTTCTCAAATGCAGCAACAATTTTCTCTTTATCTTCAAGCTTGTTAAGCACAAACCCCGACTTCTTCAGTTCGGTTAGTATGAAATTATATCTCTTTTTTGATCCACTATAGGCATTACATAATTCTACTAGGTCAAGTACCTGAATGCTTGAAAACACCCTTTCGAGCTCGTCTTTGACTTCCGTATATCTATCAGAAAATATCTTATAGAGCGCGAAAAACCCAACCTTCCCTGCAATTGACTTGTTTGTAAGCATCAACTTCTTATAAGGGCCCCCTTCATCGTCAACCAAGTCAATTAACTTGTCGACGAAATCAAGGTATACTTGCTTGTCTTCAGGACTACTATGAGTATGAGGTTTACTATCCCCCCAAATTGCATAAAGCAGCCTAACCTGACCTTGCCTATCTTCTAAGGTCTCCTTGGTGCCATCGTTTCTAATCTTGAATACTGGTTCTTGCCTAAGAGCATCCCCTCTAAGAGCATTAACAAAGTTAATTACCTGTTCAGAACATCGAAAGTTATCTTCCTTTGGTATCTCGACAAGATCACCTGATTCAATATAGGCACGCACATCCCCAATACCATCTGAGTATATGCTTTGCATTGCATCCCCAAATAATCCTATTGTGGTTTGCCTGTCTTGAGTGAGATGCTTTAAGAACACTTCAACTACGTCCTCGTGTGTATCTTGGTATTCATCGACCAAGATGAAGTCGTACTTATCAGCCAAGATCTTTCCAAGCTTTGGATAACGTTGAAAGAGCAAACTTGTGATCTTGAGGAGGCTATCATGCCCAAATGAAAGGTCATTGAATCTGTCAAAACGTGATTCATTGTACCTTATACGCCTATGATTCTTACTCTCAATGATCTGTCGAACTTCAGTATTCAATTCAGCTATATTTTCATTGAGTGTCTGATTGATCTCATCCGGTGCTTTATCATACTCTCTTTTGCCAAGCTCTTTTGGTGAGGCTTCACCTATGGCAATGTATTTTAACTTTGCATACTTCTTATAGGTCTTCTTGTAGTCGTCATGATTTGCTTTCTTGAGTTCATTACCGACTAACTCTGAACTTTCCTTGGTCTCATTTTCTAGCTCATCCACTGTGAATATCTCATGTACAACTTTATGGATGGCTCTGGTGTAGTTCTTGATTAATGAGCTAAGAAATGAATGTATGGTGGATATGTTGTAGTCTTCTCCTACACGGTCTATGATTTCGTTTACCGCAAGGTTGGTATGGGTAATGCACGCAATTCTCTTCTTAGGATAATCTTTGGATAGTAGTTGTAGAGTTTGTTTTAGTGTTTCTGTCTTCCCACATCCGGCCCCTCCTTGCAAAACAAAACTATTTTTGTTTTCTTTGCATTCTTGAATTCTTTGCAGTGGGGTTACTTGGCTATCCACTTTAGTCCCTCCTTAATATACGAAGGGATATTCCACTTCAGGTCTTCTTTTGAGAGAGCGAGGTAGAGTAAAGATGACGCAAAGCTGGACTTCCCCTTACTGTCAAGCATATCACCCACAAACTGATCAGGGTCAGACTTGCACTCATCAAAATTGTCCTTGTTTTTAAGTCCGTCGACATCCTCAAGGTTACTGCCTATTTTATCCATGTTCGCACTCACGAATGCCTCCTCGAAGCTTCTACCCTGGTACCCATTTTCTTCAATATTCTGATAGGCAATCTTGATTAATGGCGATGGGTCATCATGATCATGGTTTTTTAGTTTTTCCATCCATGCAGGGAAGCTCTCATCCTCAAACTCCGGTGAGTTATAGTAATGCCGCAGGGTTGAATTGCTAGTATGTGTACCGGTCTTTGCAGGACATGCCGGATAGCTAACGCTATTCTTCTTACCATTTTCTCCCTTCTTTATCTGCTGCACTGTTGTATCTAGATCTGTAATGATGAGAGTCTTTATCTCAAGAAAGTCAAGGAAATGCTTAAATGCTTTGGCGTTTGCTCCGACTTCAAGGATTGATATATTTTGAGACGTGAGTGCAGTATCATCCTCATCACCCATATCATCTTCATCAAACTGATTAATGAAGTATGGAAGAAGCATCTTTTCAGATGCGCCTTCTATAAAGATTATCTTTTCAGCAAAGAAGAGTTCTGAGGACTCGATGGATAAGTATTGGTTTAGAAATTTAAAATGTTTCTTTTCCACCCTATCAATTTCAGCATTCTCTTCATCAGCATACCTTCCTTGTAACTCTATATAGAAATTTCGTATGTCTACATTCTCTTCGCCCTTTGGGATCTGAAAGTAACGAATATTCTTGAAATTACATTTTTTGACGATATGAGCTGAATGCGTTGATATAAAAGTTTGAAGTCCCTTAATCCCGTTTAAGATCTTGGAAATTTGTTCAATGAAAATATACTGTAGTTGTGGGTGGGTGTGAGCTTCAGGTTCTTCAATAAACAGAATATTTATATCTCGCCCCGTCTCTTCAAAGTCAGCCTTTTCAATCTCTATATTGAGAAGAAGGTAGAGTATGTTCATGTATCCCAAACCGTTTAGGTGTTCAGGAAGTTCGGTGTCATCTTTTCCATAGGTAATTTTGGAATGGCTTGCCATGACCTCCTTGGACTGAAGATCAGATACAACATTTAAGGCTGTAAGCGCAAGAAAGGACTTTGCGTTTTCAAGAAATGGCTCAAAGAAGGTTTTATAGTTGGCACTTAGTTGAATATCAGCGTCTATAATAGATGAATTGATGTCGTAAAGATCATCATGCGACATCTTAACTTTACTGTTATAGAACCGCGTTGTTAAGTGTGAGAGAATTCTTCGGTCTTGAGGACTTGCATCTGAACTTGTAACACTTCTGTTCGCTTGAATTACCTTCAGGTTGATTAGATTGTTTACATCGGACGCTTCCTTCTTGATTAAGTTTGAACGATGCTCAGCCTCAAAATCACTGTAGCTATCAAAGATGTAGTACCCAATTTGAATATAATCAGAGAGGTTCTTTTTGATGAATTCATCTTTTCTTTTGGTAACAACCTCAAGATCCTTCAATAATTTTGATTTGTCGACCGTTGCTTCAAAGGCAATTCGTACAGTGTTGCACATTGGATCTAGGTCCACAATAAAATCAGAGATGTTCTGAAGATTATCTTCCTCACCATACTCTATCTTAAGGGAAAGTCTTATTGCCAATGAATAGACATCTGTCTCGTCACAAATTTCAAGGATTTTCTTACGCAGACTCATAGGAAAGTCATCGTAGAAAAAGCGCTTGGATTTCAAAAAGTTCTCAAACAGTACAATAAAAGATGTCTTGCCCGAGTTATTCTTTCCAATCAAAAGTGAGAGCTGGCTATTTGAATCACCCACTAAATCTAGCGTTGTGTCTTTAAGTAGCCTAAAATTCTGTATGCGTACCTTACTTATGTGCATTTTTAATCCCTCCGAATAAATAGGGAATCATTAAACTCCCACTCCGATCCGTTTAATAAACCGACCACATCATGAATTGCATCTATCATGGAGTTATTCTATATTTTTTATATTCAGCCACAACTAGGTATCCTTAGTATTATTGCTGATCTTGAGAGCCCGGATTTAATCGAATTTTGACGCATCCAAGACTATCCTCGACCATTAAGGCTAACAGCATTTTAGATGGCACGCTCATTTCCCCACTTGAACGAGCACGCGTGTTCAATAAAGCTTATATAGCCCGTTATTCCGAATTCAAGCAATTGATTTTAAACGTTACTCAGAATAATTAGGCAACCTATGCAGAATTCGCGTGCCTGCTGTCTTTACCGGCACCGTCACCTTGGAACCAACACCCTACCCCGCTACCGCTGCACCCACGCTACCGCCAGGCGAAGCACTGAACACTCCACCGCCCGGTTCATTAGGTTGTATCGGCAGAATCAAACAATACTTAACCTAGCGTAATTTAACGTCGATTAACATAGCGCTACACGAAAGGTGTACAATCGGGTAAAAGGGGCCGTCACCAGCCCCGTCCTCCCACACCACCGGGCATACGGATCCGTACCACGGCGGTTCCTGCCTCCCATTATTGGGCTGAGCTTCGTTCTGCTGAATTCGCCCGCCTGTGTGCTCTGAGCGCTTCGACAGTCTTTGGGCTTCCGGCCCGCCATACAGTTATCGAGAGCCCTCCAAGGAGGCTTCTGCTCATACACATCAGAGAGCGGTCAACTATCCACTCGTGACAGGTTCAGCCCTTCAACTCTTGGTTAGAGAGCCTACTATGGCCTCTGCTGACTCCTGTTCACCCCTCCCGACACCTCACGGTATCGGTAGCCAATGGCAGGCGAACAGACCTCCCAGGGTAAGACGCGCGACCTTCCTCCCATCTACCCGCCGCATCTACTTCCACATCTTCCGGATAGCTATTGGGCTTCGAGTTTCATGGCCCTCTCGCCCAGATGTGGCTGCCTCATATGCGGTTCCTGTTCGTCGGGTCAGGAGTTGGCCACCGGTTAAGGGAACCAACCGTCCAACAATCGGGGGTCAATTCAGTGAGCGGCGCGGGCGTGCGTTCAGCGGTGCGTGTGGCTTAGGAGGGGAAGCTGAACTGGGCGGTTTCC
>NZ_JAKGAN010000028.1 GCF_023061135.1 Chromohalobacter sarecensis | reverse complement strand
GTCAGTGTCGGCACCTTCGACTACAAGCAGCCGTCACTGACCAAACGCACCGGCCTCGACACCCTGAGCGACCAGGGCAACCTGCCCGCCACCGAGGTCTACGATTACGCCGGTGAGTATTACTACCACGGCTTTGAGCGCGGCGAGCGCCTCACCGAAAACCGTCTCGAGGCGCATGAATCCCTGGCCAAGCGCTTTCGCGGCAGCGGCGGCGCCCGCCAGCTCCAGGCCGGGCGCTGGTTCGAGCTCACCCAGCACTCGCTGCACGACACTGGCGGTGAAGAAGAACGCCAGTTCCTGCTGCTGGGCGTCAGCGTGCATGCCGAGAACGCCCTGCCGATCTCGGCCCAGCTTCAGGCGCTGCCCGACAGCTTGCAGCCCCAGCTCGACGCCGCCAAGCGCGCGCATGGCTTAGAGAGTGATACGGCCGACCCGACGGGCGAACGCCTTTCTGACTATGCCACCGGCGGCACTGGTCACTTCCTGGTGGATATCGAGGCCCAGCGCCGCACCCAGCCGTACCGTCATCCGCTGACCCATCATCGTCCCGTCATCGGCGGCCCGCAGACCGCCACCGTGGTCGGCCCGGCGAATGAAGAGATCCACACCGATCATCTCAACCGCGTGCGCGTGCAGTTCCACTGGGACCGCCAGGGGCAGAACGACGAAAACTCGAGCGTCTGGCTGCGGGTCGCCCAGCCCAACGCCGGCGCCGGCTGGGGCGGCGTCTTCGTCCCA
>NZ_JAKGAN010000027.1 GCF_023061135.1 Chromohalobacter sarecensis | reverse complement strand
CTAGGTTTTGTACGAAAAGTCGGCGCGCAGGCAACGATTTATGCAAGCTAGGCATACCATGGCGCGAAAGCTACGGGCCAACTTCTCGTAACGTGTGGCGATTCGCCGGAGTTCCTTGAGCCAGCTAAAGCTACGTTCGACAGCATTGCGCTCCTGGTATCGGGGTTTGTCGAATCCCCGAGGCAGTCCAGGGCGCGGTTTTCGATGCATCTTGCGCTGCGCAATGACCGGCTTCATCCGGTGCCGGTCGCAGTAGTGACGTAGCGCATCACTATCGTAGCCTTTGTCTGCCACGATATAGCGACAACGCTTGCGGGGCCGGCCCACGCGTCCTGGCAGATGGATCGTTTCCATCGTGGCCATAAAATGACGCGTGTCGGCGTCTTGACCCGGTGACAAGGTGAAAGTGAGTGGCCACCCATGTCGGTCGCAGACAAGATGGATCTTGGTGGTCAAACCGCCGCGACTTTGGCCCAGGGCATGGCCTATCGGTTCGTTCGACCCCCTTTTTTACCGCCTCCCGAGGCAGCCCGCGTCGCACGAACGGCCGTGGAGTCGATCATCCAGGTATCCAGGTCCATCAAGCCATCTTCGCGAAGCTTGAGCTGGAGACGGGCCAGCACGGCCTCGAAAGTGCCGTCGTCACGCCACTGACGAAATCGGGCATACACCGTGCTCCAAGGGCCATAGCGTTCTGGCATGTCACGCCATTTGGCCCCAGAGCACAGCACCCAGAAGATGCCGTTCAATATCTGACGGTCATCCCGCCTTGGCCGGCCCATCGGCTGATGCGGTGAAACGATGTCCTTGATCAGCGACCAGCTGTGCTCGGAAAGCTCATAGCGTCCTGTCATAACGCACCTATGCGGCTGCAACATGGGCAAAATTAACAGAACAGACTTTTCGTACAAAACCTA
>NZ_JAKGAN010000026.1 GCF_023061135.1 Chromohalobacter sarecensis | reverse complement strand
TGCGTCCGGCGCCACGGTATCCAGGGTGGCGCTGTCGGTGAACTCGGCTGAGTTACCGGCGGCATCTTCCACGGTCAGCGTCGCGGTGAGTTCACCGTCGGCCAGAGCGGAGAGGTCGATCGCCTCGGTTACGAACGAGCCATCGGCATTCAGCGTGATCTGATCAAGCGTGATGATGGCGCTGTTGCCACTGTTGTCGCTGATCACCAGCGATTCGATGCTGGCACCGTCCTCGATCTGACCGGTGAGGGTAACGTTGCCGGCTTCGTCAGCGTTGAGGAACGCATCGTCGCCGCTGTCGATCGTCACGCTGTTATCACCGGCCGCGGGCGGCAGGCCATCCACGATGGCGGTCACCGGATCGCTGGCATTGCCGGCCGGGTCGGTGGCCACAGCGTTGACGCTGTCGCCATCGCCCAGCGGGATGTCGGGCGTCACGCTCCAGGTGCCGTCGTCGCCCACAAGTACCGGCTCACCGATCGCGTTGCCGTCAGCGTCGCTGACGGTCACGGTGCTGCCGACCTCGGCGGTGCCGGTGATGTCGTCACCGTCGGTGGGATCGACCGTCGGCGCGTCCGGAGCGGCGGTATCCAGCGTCGCAGTGTCGGTGAACGGCGCTGCGTTACCGGCAGCATCTTCCACGGTCAGCGTCGCAGTGAGTTCACCGTCGGCCAGCGCGGAGAGGTCGGCACCGCTGTAGGAGAAGCTACCATCGTCGGCGATGGTGACCGTGGCCGGATCGACGGACACACTGCCCTCGTCTCCGTCGCTGATCACCAGCGAGGCGATGCTGGCGCCATCCTCGATCTGCCCGGTGAGGGTAACGTTGCCGGCTTCATCAGCGTTGAGGAACGCATCGTTTCCGCTGTCGATCGTCACGCTGTTATCACCGGCCGCGGGCGGCAGGCCATCCACGATGGCGGTCACCGGATCGCTGGTATTACCGGCCGGGTCGGTGGCTACGGCATTGACTTCGGCATCATCGGCCAG
>NZ_JAKGAN010000025.1 GCF_023061135.1 Chromohalobacter sarecensis | reverse complement strand
TAAGTGGTTATTCATAATTAATCGTGTGTTCCGTTCCATAGCCCCTGAGTAGGCGGTGTACCTCATTACAGAGGCGGTCGAACGTGAGATAAGCGCTCAAGGGCAGCCAGGCGTACTTCATCCGCCGCCACAGAATCTCGATCAGGTTCAATTCTGGCGAGTAGGCCGATAGATAAACCAGATGCACGCGATGCGCCATCCAATCGATAATTTTGCGCTGGAATGCCTTGGAACGGTGCATTTTGGCATTGTCCAGCACCACGACCGCGAAGGCATCAGGGTCCTTCTGGGCGACAAACTGGTCAAACGCTTCGATGACCGTCTCTGTGGTCACTGTCTCGGAAGTGGTGTGATAGATCAGCTTGCCGGTGCGGCTAAGGAATCCCAGCACGTTCAGCCTTCGGCTATGGGAATACGCCGTCACTTCCCAGGGCTGACCAATGGGGCTCCACGCATAAGGGACCGACGAGGACTGCGAAAATCCCGACTCATCAAAGTAATACAGCGCGTGTTCGCCTCGATCTTCCCGCGCCTGTAACGCCTTCAAGAGGCCCTGTGTGTTGCGAAAATCGGTTTCGTCACGCCGTTTCTTCAGTGAGCGTCGAATGCGCTTGAAGCTATGGCGATTTTTTTTTCAACACCCGGCGGAGGGTCACCGTGCTGATCGTCTTGCCGGTCTCTTCTTGCAGGCGCGCCTGCAAGGATCGGATCTGATGAGGGTGCTCAGCGACCAGTGCCTGCAGTCGCTCGTGGTCGTGTTCGTCGAGGATTGGCGTCCGCCCACTGCGCGGCTTGTCGATCAGCCCGTCGAGGCCCGACACTTCCCACTGTTTGAGCCATCGTGAGACAGCATCGCGGCGAACCTGCAATACCTCGCTGATCTGGTTGATGGTATGGCCTTGACCACTCAACAAGATGGCATGTGCACGCCGACGCAAGGCGCGCTTCTCACCATGCTGATAGGCCGAGGTTAGCGTCTGCTGTTCAGCGTCAGTGAGAGGGGTAACGAAGCGTCTGGCCATGATTCCATCCGTGTTAGAGATCCTGACATGGATAGTACACGAAAACTTACGATCAAGCACTTA
>NZ_JAKGAN010000024.1 GCF_023061135.1 Chromohalobacter sarecensis | reverse complement strand
TATTCGCGATAGTCCCTGTCGCCGGTACCCGCAACGCGGTAGGCTTCAGGTATCAAGACAGGAGCGCGTATGGCGAGTCAACACCACGATACCGGCTACAAGGAGCTGTTCAGCCACCCAGAGTTCGTGCAGCAGCTGATCGAAGGCTTTGCGCCTGCCGAGATTGCCGCGCTGATGGACTTCACGACGCTCAGGCATCACAACGGCCATTACATCACGCCGATGTTCGAAGAGAAGATCGAAGATGTAGTGTGGTCGGTCGAGGTGACCTGGGACGGGGTGGCGCAAGAGGTGTATTTGTACATCTTGCTTGAGTTTCAGTCGTCGGTGGATCGCACCATGCCGATCCGGCTGATGCACTACGTCGCCTGCTTCTACAGCGAGCTACTCAAGCAAAAGGTCACCACGCCTAGCCAAGGCCTGCCGCCGGTGTTTCCGGTGGTGCTCTACAATGGCGTGGACCGCTGGGCGGCGCCGTTGGATGTCTATCGCATGATCGCCCCGGAACCCCCGAGTTTTCTGCAGGTCTACCAACCACACCTGCGCTATTACCTGGTCGACGAAGGGCGCTATACTGACGAAGAGTTGGGATTGGTACAGACGCCGCTGAGTGGGGTGTTCAGTGTCGAGAAGGCATCCAAGGATCGCCGGAGTCTCCAGCAAGCCGTGGACCGGATCGTGGCGATCATCCAGTCCGATCCGAACAAGGACCGTATCGACGCGATCATCACCCGTTGGTTGAAGCGCCACCTTCAACGACTCGGCGCCGAGGTCAATCTGGATCGCCTCAACAGTTTGGTGGAGGATAAAGATATGTTGGCAGAAAATTTGCAGAACTGGGCCGAGAAAGAGCGGCAAGAAGGCCGTCAGGAAGGGCTTCAGGAAGGACGTCAAAAAGCTGAGCAACGCGCTTTGGAAGAAAAACGTAATACCGCTCGCAACCTGATCGCTCGTACTGAGATGGAAGATCAGATGATCGCGGAGATTACGGGGCTGGCCGTTGAGGAAGTGAGCCAGTTGCGCTCAGAGGATAAGCACTGATCGCGCGACGCACGCGTTAACACAATCGCGACTGAAGCCCCTTCTACAAGAGCACCCACCAGTCTGTGAATAGATATTAGTGGGAGCGAATTTATTCGCGATAGTCCCTGTTGCAGGTGCCCGCAACGCGGTAGGCTTCCTGGATCGAGACAGGAGCGCGTATGGCGAGTCAATCCCACCACCCTCACGACCACAGCTATAAGCTGCTGTTCTCTCACCCCGAGATGGTGCGAGAC
>NZ_JAKGAN010000023.1 GCF_023061135.1 Chromohalobacter sarecensis | reverse complement strand
CGCCTCGGGTGCCGCCGTATCCAGGGTGACGCTGTCGGTGAACGGCGCTGCGTTACCGGCAGCGTCTTCGACGGTCAGCGTCGCGGTGAGTTCACCGTCGGCCAGAGCGGAGAGGTCGACACCGCTGTAGGAGAAGCTACCGTCTGCGGCGATGGTCACCGTGGCCGGATCGACGGTCACACTGCCCCCGTCTCCGTCGCTGATCACCAGCGAGGCGATGCTGGCCCCATCCTCGATCTGACCGGTGAGGGTAACGTTGCCGGCTTCGTCAGCGTTGAGGAACGCATCGTCGCCGCTGACGATCGTCACGCTGTTGTCGCCTTCGGCCGGAGGAATGCCATCCACAGTCTCAGTGGCCGGATCGCTGGCGTTGCCGGCGGGATCGGTGGCCGTGGCCGTGACTTCATCACCATCGGCCAGTGGGGTGTCGGGTGTCACGCTCCAGATGCCGTCGTCACCCACAAGTACCGGCTCGCCAATGACATCGCCATTACCGTCGGTGAGGGTCACGGTGCCGCCGGCTTCGGCGGTACCGGTGAGAGTCTCGCCATTGGTGGGATCGATCGTCGGCGCATCCGGTGCCACGGTATCCAGGGTGAGAGTGTCACCGGAAATTGTGGCGGTATTGCCCGCGGCATCGGTGATCGCCAGCGAGCTGGTGATCTCGCCATCGGCCAAGCCAGATAGATCAACCTCGAAAGTGCCATCGACCGCGACATCTGCGGTGACCGTGGTAGTGCCATCGGTGAACGAAGCCACGACGGTGGCATCGGGGTCGAGGCCGCTGACGGTGTAGCTGGCCGTGTCGGCTTCATCGGCGTTGATCAGGCCATCTGCGTCATCGCTGGTCAGCATGGCGGTCGGCGCGGCATCGGCGAGGGTGTCCAGCGTGGCGGTATCGGTGACGGTGCCCTCGTTACCGGCGGCGTCGGTGACTGTGAGCGTCGCGGTCAGCTCGCCATCCGTCAGACCGGACAGATCGGCGGTATAGCTGAACGTGCCATCGCCGTTGAGCGTGATGTCCTCACCGGCAATGGTGAGTGGATCACCACCACCGGCACTGGTAATGGTCAGCGAGTCGATGGTCGCGTCATCTTCGACCGTGCCGGAGAGGGTGGCGCTATCGGCTTCGGCCGCGTTGTAGACATCATCGCCGAAGATCACGCTGTTGTCGCCTTCGGCCGGTGGAATGCCATCCACCGTCTCGGTGGCCGGCTCGCTGGCGTTACCGGCAGGATCGGTGGCGGTGACCGTGACTTCATCGCCATTGGCCAGCGGGGTGTCGGGCGTCACGCTCCAGATGCCGTCGTCGCCGACGGTGACCGGTTCACCAACGACATCGCCATCAGCGTCGGTGAGGGTCACGGTGCTGCCGACCTCGGCGGTGCCGGTGATGTCGTCACCGTTGGTGGGATCGATCGTCGGCGCGTCCGGCGCCGCGGTATCCAGGGTGACGCTGTCGGTAAACGGCGCTGCGTTACCGGCAGCATCTTCCACGGTCAGCGTCGCGGTGAGTTCACCGTCGGCCAGAGCGGAGAGGTCGACACCGCTGTAGGAGAAGCTACCGTCTGCGGCGATGGTCACCGTGGCC
>NZ_JAKGAN010000022.1 GCF_023061135.1 Chromohalobacter sarecensis | reverse complement strand
AGACCTTCGGGTCTTTTTGAGAACGTTTTAGTCTTGAACCAAGTTTGGTCCGCTCAACGGACTATCAGACTTTCAACTGAAGAGTTTGATCATGGCTCAGATTGAACGCTGGCGGCAGGCCTAACACATGCAAGTCGAGCGGAAACGATCCTAGCTTGCTAGGAGGCGTCGAGCGGCGGACGGGTGAGTAATGCATAGGAATCTACCCAGTCGTGGGGGATAACCTGAGGAAACTCAGGCTAATACCGCATACGTCCTACGGGAGAAAGCGGGGGCTCTTCGGACCTCGCGCGATTGGATGAGCCTATGTCGGATTAGCTAGTTGGTAAGGTAACGGCTTACCAAGGCGACGATCCGTAGCTGGTCTGAGAGGATGATCAGCCACACCGGGACTGAGACACGGCCCGGACTCCTACGGGAGGCAGCAGTGGGGAATATTGGACAATGGGCGAAAGCCTGATCCAGCCATGCCGCGTGTGTGAAGAAGGCTTTCGGGTTGTAAAGCACTTTCAGCGGGGAAGAAGGCTTGTCGGTCAATACCCGGCAAGAGCGACATCACCCGCAGAAGAAGCACCGGCTAACTCCGTGCCAGCAGCCGCGGTAATACGGAGGGTGCAAGCGTTAATCGGAATTACTGGGCGTAAAGCGCGCGTAGGCGGCGTGTCACGCCGGGTGTGAAAGCCCCGGGCTCAACCTGGGAACGGCATCCGGAACGGGCAGGCTAGAGTGCAGGAGAGGAAGGTAGAATTCCCGGTGTAGCGGTGAAATGCGTAGAGATCGGGAGGAATACCAGTGGCGAAGGCGGCCTTCTGGACTGACACTGACGCTGAGGTGCGAAAGCGTGGGTAGCAAACAGGATTAGATACCCTGGTAGTCCACGCCGTAAACGATGTCGACTAGCCGTTGGGTCCCTTGAGGACTTAGTGGCGCAGTTAACGCGATAAGTCGACCGCCTGGGGAGTACGGCCGCAAGGTTAAAACTCAAATGAATTGACGGGGGCCCGCACAAGCGGTGGAGCATGTGGTTTAATTCGATGCAACGCGAAGAACCTTACCTACCCTTGACATCCTGCGAACCCGGAAGAGATTCCGGGGTGCCTTCGGGAGCGCAGAGACAGGTGCTGCATGGCTGTCGTCAGCTCGTGTTGTGAAATGTTGGGTTAAGTCCCGTAACGAGCGCAACCCTTGTCCCTATTTGCCAGCGATTCGGTCGGGAACTCTAGGGAGACTGCCGGTGACAAACCGGAGGAAGGTGGGGACGACGTCAAGTCATCATGGCCCTTACGGGTAGGGCTACACACGTGCTACAATGGCCGGTACAAAGGGTTGCGAAAGCGCGAGCTGAAGCCAATCCCGAAAAGCCGGTCTCAGTCCGGATCGGAGTCTGCAACTCGACTCCGCGAAGTCGGAATCGCTAGTAATCGTGCATCAGAATGGCACGGTGAATACGTTCCCGGGCCTTGTACACACCGCCCGTCACACCATGGAAGTGGACTGCACCAGAAGTGGTTAGCTTAACCTTCGGGAGAGCGATCACCACGGTGTGGTTCATGACTGGGGTGAAGTCGTAACAAGGTAGCCGTAGGGGAACCTGCGGCTGGATCACCTCCTTAAACGACGGTGCATCCCTCCTGGGTAAGCGCTCACAATGAATTACCTGAT
>NZ_JAKGAN010000021.1 GCF_023061135.1 Chromohalobacter sarecensis | reverse complement strand
TAACTGTTAAGCATTTATTCGCCGTGCGCAGCATGGCGAATAAATGCCTGTTGGACTAAGCCGCCTCTCAGGCGGCTATACAGCTTCTATAGGGTATTGTATTGATCGGCGTGCGGTCTGACGTGTCAGGCCGCGTGCTGAGGGTCCTGTAGTGACACGTTCGGGCCATGGTGTGGACCATGATGACGCTCTCTTCCGGACCTAGTTGCCCCCAACCTAGCGCGCCTGAGCGCCAGAAGCCAATGTCGGGACGAGCGCCGCTACGACCCGCGAGCGGGCCGGATCGCCAAGTCCCCTGGAGCCGCGTTATCTTATGTGCGATAGCGATGTGCCTTGTGGTTGCATGGTTGGCCGCGTGCGAGACGCTGGGGCATGAGGCGCCCGATGACCCGCAGTGTCGGTTGCCGGCAGTGCGGGCAAATGTCGCGGGCTTCCGTGTCGTCGGTGGTCGTCTCGATAGCCGGTCGCGTCTCGACGATGGCCAACGCCTGGCGAATCTGTGCCAGGCGTCGTCGCCGGCAGCGATTGGCGAGAAAACCGTAGTGACGCACCCGCATCAGCCCCTTGGGCAGGACGTGCAGCAGAAAGCGGCGTACGAACTCCTCGCCCGCGAGGACGAGCCGTTTGTGTCGGTCTCGGTCGCGGTAATCCTTGTAGCGTAGGGTCACCTGACGGTCGTCAACGGCGAGGATGCGCGCATTGCTGATGGCGATCCGGCGCGTGTAACGCGCCAGGTAGCGCACCACCGTGTCGGTGTGTTCAAGACAAGGCTTGCTGTAGACCACCCACTCGGTGGCCATCAGGGCGTTGAGTTGATCATCGACGTCGCCGGGCCGGGTGACCCGGTGGAGTTTGCCAGTCTTGGCCGCCTGACGCAGAGCGCTGACCATGTGCCCGCGAAAGTGGCGCGACAGGGCCCGCACCGGGAACAAGTAGTGACTGCGCGCCTCCCGCCAACAGCCATCGTCGCCCAATGCCCCGCCAGGGACTAGGCAATGCAGGTGCACATGCTGGCTCAGATTCTGGCCCCAGGTGTGAAGCACGGCGCTCATGCCCATGTCACCGCCAAGGCGTTTGGGGTCGCGGCCGAAGGTGTGCAGCGTCTGCCAGGCGCTCTGGAACAGCAACCGGTGAATCACCTCGGGATGGAGCTGCACCCAGCCGTTGAGGCGGTGCGGCAGGGTGAACACAAGGTGGTAATAGCGCACAGGCAGGATGTTCGCCTGCTGACGCTCGGCCCACTGGTGCATGGCGCGGCCCTGGCACTGCGGGCAGTGGCGATCGCGACAACCGAAGTAGCGCGGCTGGGTGTGATCGCACTCCGTGCACTGCCAGACCGTCCCACCCATCGCCTCGGTGCGACAGGCAAGCAGGTGGCGGCACACGCGTTGGCGCTGGCAATCGAGACCGGCCGGGTCGAAGAAGCGCGCCAGGGCTTGTTGCAGAGTGGCGGTCTCAGTCATGGTCCACCGCCAGGCCGGCTACCAGATCGATGGGGCTGTGGCTCGCCCCCTGCTGGCCCGGCAGCCAGTGCATGTAACGCATCGTCGACTGGACGCTGCGGTGGCCCAGCAACCGCTGAAGCTGATGGACGGGCAGGCCTTGTTCCAGGACATGCGTGGCATAGGCATGGCGCAGGCTGTGGATGCCACCGATCCGTTTGACTCCGGCCTGGCGCTTGGCTTGGGTAAACACTTTCTGCGGCGCGCTCGGGTGCAGCGCACGATCCGGGAACAGGGCGCTCGGGAACAGCCATGTCTGAGGCCGGTAGGCGCGCCAGTAGTCGCGCAATCGATCGAGCAGGGTCGCCGATAGCAGGACCATGCGGTCTTTCGCGCCCTTGCCCTGCGCGACACGCAGTTGGCCGCGCTGGCTGTCGATATCGCTGACCCGCAGGTGGCAGACCTCGCTCACGCGCAGTCCGCAGCCATAGCACAGTTCGAGCATCATGCGGTGCTTGGGGTTGTGGCACGCGGCCAGGATCCGCCGCACCTCATCGCGGGTCAGCAGTTCCGGAATCCGCTGCGGTGTCTTCGGCACCACAGGCGAGACGTCAACCGACTGCCAGTGCAACACCTGCAGATACAGGAAACGCACGCCGTGCAGATAGACGCGGCAACTGGCGGCGGACAAACCGCGTTCCTGAACCAGGTGATGGAAGAAGTGTTGCAGGTCGTCGGTATTTAACGTGTCTGGTGGTCGGTGGAAATAGCGCGCCAGCTCCGTGATCACCATCAAGTAGGTGGCGTGGGTACGGGGCGCGAAGCCACGCTGACGCATGGCCTCGATCATTGCCTGTCGTAAGGCAGTCATCGTCGTCACTCCTGTTCATGGACCCAGGTGGGTCAAAGAACAGTGTGGATCGATGCAGCAAAAGACGGGAGTCGATGATAGCTACCGCGAAGCGGTTTAGTTCAACAAGTATTAGCTAGCGCGCTCGTTTTGCTACTTGAACGAGCAGGCGCTTTCAATAAATCTTATCTAGCGTGCTCTTTCACATCTAACCCATTGATTTT
>NZ_JAKGAN010000020.1 GCF_023061135.1 Chromohalobacter sarecensis | reverse complement strand
GCCCTACACGTATCTACATATGAAATTACCCATCTACGCTTTCCTGATGCTCCTCGCGACGATATATGACGTTGTACAAGTTGTGAGCTACTGGGGCACGAACTGGATCTTGCTCTATTCAGGCGTGTTGGTGCTTTTTATCACGCTTTTCATTGCAATGCTTCAGGCGGTTGATGCGGAAAGCTGGGAGATGAAGTGGATGCTTCTATACACTATCCCAGCTGCGTTGCTTCTATTCGGAAGCCTTGCCGACTACTTCAACTTTCAGAACCATATTCTTGTAGTTGCCAACCAAAAGCCAATGCCAACTTTGATCCCAGGAACGTCAGCCGATTATAGGGGAGCAGTCATCAGCCACTTCGTGTCAATGACGTTTCCCATCGTCGCTCGCGCCTTGTCCGTAGTCATCGAATTTGGCTTAGCTTTAAGCGGGCTAACAAATGGTTCGAGCGGACGGCCCTGACGGGCCGCCGCTCAACTCCAGCGTTAACCGCTTCAATTATCTGATATAGGCTCAGAAACATGCTCGTAGGAGTAAAGCTACCTTGAACTGCGATAAAATATTTAGAGGTATTTGGCTTAGGCTCTTATATAGTAAAAGTTATACGAAGCCAGATCTAACTGCGATTAAAAAATGGGCTGAAGGTAAAGGTTTATCCAATGTTTCCGTAGAAGATGTCGAAACAGGTGTTTTCGTAAAAATTCCTGCTGTAAAGCTGTACACCGCAGAGGGCACGGCGTTATTCCCAAAGTGCCTCCCAGATGAAATTCCAGGAATAGCTCAAAAAAAGAATTTTTTAAGCATCAGAGAAGAGGTTTGGAGAAAAGCAGATTGGTTTGAGCCTCCATACATAATGATGCGAGTTACCAGCCAAATAATTGATTCTTTAACGAAAGTGCTAGGTTCCGATAGAGAACGAATAGAGGGTGATTTTAACCATCATATTACTGAAATATATTCAATGGCCGATTGCGCCACAGCCATTGAGCAGCTTTTCCCAAACAGCTTGGTCTTGAAGGAGCACACAAAAACTATAAGAGAAGCGTATCTATCTTACTATAGTGGCTATAAAACTGCGGCGATAGCTGCGCTAATACCTATCGTGGAAAGCGCTATTAATGATTTCCTAAGCGCTGAAGCCAAATCAAATCTTAAACTACTTGAAAAAATTGATTATGTGATAGGTGCTGCGGTCGAAAAAGCCACTCTCATCCACTATGACCACTGCTGGATAGCAAAAGAATTTACAAATATAGAGCACTTAAAGCTTGTCGATGAACGCATTTACTTATTCGAGACTTTAAGGAGGTGGCTCAAATTTAGCTTCTTTAGCAAAACGTCAAACTATAGGGGCTTGTCAGGTCTAAATCGCCATGTGTTTGCTCATGGATTGTCTCTGGTATGGCAAAAACCAACTAACTTTCATCGCCTTTTGGGAGCCTTGATAGCACTAGCTTGGTTGGAGGGCTGGGTAAATGAAAGAGCAAATAATTCTACATTTTTTCCTGGTAGGAATGATGATAGCAGGTTGTTATTTGAGCAGGCACAATTCAGAACTGAAATACAGATTTTTTCACAAAAGATAATGGCAGAAAGGTATCAGAAATACGGAAGAATAGTACCGGAGTTACCAACTGATGATGGCTGGCTTCTGAGGGCTAGCACTCTTTCTGAGAAATGTATGTCTGAGTTGGTTCGACCGCTCAAGGATAAGGGTTGGAGTCTAACCGTAAGTGACCCCCAAAAAGATGGTGAGTATATACTTGTTGAGGGAGTTTCTGATAACCAGAGGATTTCTGTTGCGCTACTATATAGCTGCGGCACAGAAAATAATACGTATAAAAAGCTAGACGAATGTTGCCAGTATATTCTCTATCTTGGGGCTCCTTATCATCAAAATCAGTATGCATATGGTATCAATGCCCATGTTGGTCCCTTAGATGGTTGGCAACCAGTTGCGCCAGAAACCACGTGCGGTTAACAAGGCTCTGTTGCCGGACAAATTTTCCGCTGCGCTCCAAATTTGCCGCAAAGCGCGGCGTTACAAAGCAAGGGAGAGGGCGTGGTAATGATCGCCAGGGAATGGAAATGTAGGGTACCGGACATCCACAGTGAAGGGTTCACAGCTTATCTGTACGAAACCGGAATAAAGGACTCTTCCACAACACCGGGCTTTCGCGGCGCCCAGATTTTCCGCCGCTCTCTAGCAGGCAAACTTGAACTCACTCTTATCACGTACTGGGACAATCTGGAATCAATCGAGGCGTTTGCAGGCACCGATATTTCGCAAGCGCGCTTGTACCCGGAAGATGAAGTTTATGAGCTTGAGCCTGAGCTTTCGGTGCAACACTATGAGGTCATCGAACATCAGTTTTCGGCAGAGCAGCGGGGGTAAACGGGTGCACTTGCTTTGTAACCAGTCGTTCAAGTTCGTTCCCGGCCTGACGGCCGTCCACCGGACGCCCTTTTCTCCGCTGCGCTACAAAAAGGCCGCCGCTTAACATTGGCGTTAGGAATCAGAATCCAATATGCGCGTCGAACAAGAGTCCCCCAATCAGCCAGATATCATCGCACTCATCGCAGATCTCGATGCGTATCAAAGTTCTTTGTATCCGGCAGAGGCGTGTTATGCGCTTGACATCGCGTCACTCTCCAAACCCAATGTGCTTTTTGTCGTTGCACGAGATGAGCAACACGCCGCCCTCGGCTGTGGCGCTGTCGTGCTGAATGACTCTTACGGCGAGGTCAAGCGCATGTATGTGCTACCCGAAGCCAGAGGCAAAGGTATTGCAAAGAAACTCATCACCGCCCTAGAGGCTAGTGCCTACGAGTCAGGTTGCAGAGAGCTCATGCTTGAAACTGGGCCATATCAACAGGAGGCACTGAGGTTCTACACCAACCAAGGCTATGCACGGCGGTGCGCATTCGGCTCATATCCCGAGCATCCGCTCAGCGTGTTCATGGGCAAGTCACTTAGTTCAGCAACCAGAGCAAGTTCTAATGCCTAACAACTGGCTCAAATCGTTCGCTTTGCTCACTGGGACGGGCTAAGGCCCGCTCCTTAGCCAAACGCGT
>NZ_JAKGAN010000002.1 GCF_023061135.1 Chromohalobacter sarecensis | reverse complement strand
ATCTCGCACCATCTCGGGGTGAGAGAACAGCAGCTTATAGCTGTGGTCGTGAGGGTGGTGGGGTTGACTCGCCATACGTGCTCCTGTCTTGATACCTGAAGCCTACCGCGTTGCGGGTACCGGCGACAGGGACTATCGCGAATAAATTCGCTCCCACTAATGTCTTCTCACAACCTGGATGGACACCCTATACGGCGTATCTTGTGGGAGGCCTTCGCGAGAGGCACGCACTGACGTCCTTCTTGCCGCTCTTTCTCGGCCCACAAACGAGAACGGCCCAAAAGGGGCCGCTGCGTTCATATACATTGACATTCTTATGCCTCTATTCTAATTAATTATATTAATACAAAATATTCCAAGGTGACTTCCATGCCGCAAGGTTCTGTCTTTCACTCCCACCGCCCCCAGACCATACGACTACCCAAGGAAAGCGCCTTCACCAAAGAGGTCAAACGTGTCGAGATTATCTCTATCGGGCAGAAGCGCATCATCACCCCCGTCGATAATTCATGGGATGAGTGGTTCGATGGGCAAGACGTCACCGCCGACTTCTTTTCTGAGCGCGATTAACCTACGACTCCCCCGCCCATGCCTCGGCCGCGTTGACCAATTGGCGGTGAACGTGGCTATTTACGCAACGCCCTATCGTGACGCCAAGGCGCTGCGGCGGCGGGGTTTATGCAGCGTTTCTCTAGAGAACGGGCTTCAGAAGAGAGCGAGCTTCACGGAGCGGGCTTCGCCAGATCGCTAATCTTTTCGAGATTGTAGCGTTGTGCGGTCTCGGCGGTGACTACGAAGCCATTCTTGTCTTCCGCAGGGGCTGGCTCGAAGCCCACCAAGCCGCGATCAGGCAGCAATGTAGACAAGGGTTGTCCGGTCGTATCGGCAAGCGTATTTAGCCAGCCACCCAGACTGCCGGTGTATTCCGGGAACAGGTCGATCTCACCACTTTCGAGCAGAGGCAGATAGGTCGCGCGGTTGCCGATTTCCTGCCGATGCCGGGTGGGGTATCCCGCCTGGTCGAGCGCCTGTTGGTACATTTCCGCCAGGATGATGCTCTCGGCGAAATTACCCGAGCCGACCACGATGGTTGGGCCCTCTTTCGGCGCACTTTCCGAAGGCGCGGACGCCCCATGTTCCTGCAGCCATTCCCGGGCGATGGTCTCCGCCTCCACCCCATCGAGCGCGAAGCGTCGGTTCATCTCGGTCAGCTCTGGAGTCGTCAGGGCGGCGCTGAGCGGATTGAGCACCTTACCGAGCTCGGGGTAGGCGTCGCCGATGGACTGGTGGGCCACCGGGATGACGTTTTCCGCCGGCTGGGCGTCAAGGTCATCCTCCAGCAGAACGAAGCGGTCAGTGGCAAGATATCCATTGGTGGTGAAGAGCACGCCGATCTGGATATCACCGTTCAGGAGCGCCTCTCGCGTGCGCGGCCCCCCGGGGTCGGTGACCACGAAATCGGCGAAGTGCAAGCCGTACTCTTCCTCGAGAGCGGGCAGGCAGTACGGCTCATGGGGACACTCCTCGCCGGAACCGAATACGAACTGGTTGGCGATGGTTTCGGGTCCGTTCTTGCTGGCCGACGCGTCCTGCTCGGCCTCACTGGCCGACAAGGGCGGCGCTGCCAGAAACAAAGCGGCCAGGGCCGTGGTAAACATCAGGGAGCTGCGTCTGGTCAATAGCGTGTTGCTCAATTCGATCACCCCGTAATATTGAAGTTGTGAGTCAGACTCTCGTACTGGCGCGCAATGGCATCAGGCGAGAAACGTTCATAGTGCTCGGGCTTTATCACCGGCGGCGCGTCCAACACTTCACGCATTTTACCCGCCAACGCCTGCTCATCGCCTGTTGGCACCAGGCAAGTCGCCAGTTCGCCCGTCAGGATATCCCTCGGCCCCGACGGACAATCGGTGCTGACGACGGGCGTGCCGCAGATCAGCGACTCCGCGATGACACGACCGAAACCCTCGTAGTCGGAGGCCAGCACCAAGAGATCGGCGTGACGAATATACGGGTAGGGATTGGCCTTCTGACCGAGGAACACCACGCGCGACTCGAGCCCCAGCTCACGGACCAGCGCTTGGGCGTGTTCCAGCTCCCCGTCGCCGACGAACACGAGTTTCTGCGTGATCCCGCTTTCTTTGTAAGCCCGCAGAAGGCGGTCATAACGCTTTTGCCGTAACCCCAAGCGCCCCACAAAGACGATATAATCTTTTATCTCCACCTCATCTTGCATACGCTCACGGACAACGTCAGCATCGATGATATTGTGTATTACCTTGGCTTGACGAGGGGCAGCACCATACGCAGAAATCGATTCGAGTATGCCATGCGAGATAGCAAGCACACGGCGCCCACCATAAACATTTTTTATTTTTCGTCTTATCTTGAAATTTGAAACATTTTTACTCAGCAGCATCTGAGCAGGGTCGGTCCGAGCACATAACCATGCTTGGTTAGCCAGGGAGGAATAGGCTACAACCTGATGCGTATAATAAAGATTGGCAATAACAACATCATAAGACCGTTTGTTCTCACTCAACCATTTATCAAGCTTTTGGGCGTGCAACCTAAAGCGTCTAAGCTTTTGCCAAGCATTCTTATACGTGAACGGGATTTTCTTGACCGCCACACCTCTCGGCATGTCATATTGAACTTTATCGCTCAACACAACCATCGTCACGTCATGGCCGCGCTGTACCAACGCCTCGGCCAAGCTCAATATCGAGATTGGAGCGCCTCCGCCCCCCAAGTGGTCAGAAGCAAATAAAAAGCTCCTTGCAGCACCTTTCATTTGGAAATTCCTTTTCCAATAATTTTTAACACGCTAATCTAACCAGCCACAGACATCATCCGTATATGGCTTTGATCTTCCACCAGGTCTTCCGTGGTGACCTCTTTCAATTTTTGCAAATCCGGCTGCCAATTCGTCGTAATACCGAGGAAATGCAGAAAATAAGATTTTTCATCCACCAAACCATCCAGCTTGTTGCGTTTCAAACGATTCCAAAAGAGATAGTTCTTTTTCACCCAGGTGTTATGCGGGGAAATCAAGAAATTCGCGTCTGCGTCACAAACAAACTTGCGTGCGGTCTTTTTCCTTTCCGGACACCGGTACTTGAAATCGCGAAACGAATAATCGCTTTTCCCAGGATTCACGTAGGGTACGTTATGACTCTCAAAGTAAACCACACCATCCCGAGAGACATTTTCCATAACGCTCTCTGCGTTGGATACCAAGAGCTCATCTATATCGAAATTGAACAGTACGCCGCCCCGAGCAAAACGCCTCAAGCAATGATTCAAAGCCACGGGCTGCGCAAATGAACTAAAACGCTTTGCCGTAGGCCCGAATGGAAACGGCCATTTTATAATATTTGCTTTATCCCCTACGCAACTTTCTAGCTCTTCGAGGTTGGAACTCCCATTGTCATATATATAAACTTCATCTATAGCGTAATTCGTTCTATAATGTTCAACCCAATCGTTGACCCATGCAACATCATTGTTTTTAGAGATTGCCGTCAATACCTTCTTGCCAGACGCCACAAACTCATCTTTCAGAGAAATTTCACGCTCAAAATCAGGAAACTTCAACACGACATCATATTGTTCCTGCCGTGGCAGCCTGAGCCTCAAAATCGAAACCTTTTGTTCTGGGTAATCGGCAAGAGAATATTTTCTCTGCTTCCCATTCACAAAAACTTGAAGATTTTTCACATACGACTTCAAATTCAAGGCAGGTGGACCAATAGCAACCAGTTCACCCTTGTCAGAATTAACAAATACATCATAAAAAATGTATCGATTATCAAAGTTTTGTAACTGCTCATCGCTGATCACCCCATCTTTTGGATGAGGCTGTCGCCGTTTGGCAACATCATCTGGCATCAAAACGGAGTGAACGCTATATTTCATGGTTATCTCGAGATAAGGACATTTAATTCGAAAAACCTTAATATATTAAATTAACAGAACATCCACCTATGTATCATCTTAACCCAAGATAGCACATCTGCGAAAAAAAGCTGCTAAAGAAAACGACACGGTTCACCACTCCATGAGCCATTGGCAATCAATCGCATTGGTGATCGAATGGTACTCCTACATAACAGGAAGCTGGATAGATCAGAATGCGAGGGCTTTTACCTCTCCTCCAAGTAGGGGAACATAGAAAACCATGTCCAAGCATAAGCCGGATTGCCTTGACAATTATTATAGAGTAAAATATAGAAAACAGCCACCAAACACATACCATACATCAAGAGCCAGATTTTGAAGAACGAAAACGAAACACCTCCCTTGATAACAGTAATAGTCCCTGTTTTTAACAGATGGCCTCATGTCTGCGATGCAATTGAAAGCCTTCTTTCACAAACCTATCAAAATTTCGAGTGCATTGTTGTAGACGATGCATCTTCAGACAAAAGCTATGAAAACATAAAGGAAAAATATAGCGACAACGAAAAAATAAGAGTAGTACAATTATCCAAGAACTCTGGGCAGGCAATCGCTAGAAATATTGGCGTACAAAAAGCCTCAGGTAGCTTTATATGTTTTCTGGACTCAGACGATATACTTCTTAAAGATTCACTTGAAGCTCGCATATCGGTTTATAATGAAGAAATAGACAAAGATACGATAGTGTCTGGCGGTAACATTTCAGCTGAAAAAAGTAACACCAAAGACCTGAAAAAACGACTCACCCCCATCACACTCGATGAATACCTTATCGAAAGAGGACTCATACACACCAATACGGTAATGATGCGTACTGCTTCTTTTCATCACCTAGGGGGGTTTAATGAAGAGTTGCGCCAACGGGAGGATGTTGAGTTTTTCATACGTGCACTTTGCCATTTTTCTGCAGTTTCTTGCGGCACATATGTAGCGCAAATGCGTGCCGTCGATAGCAGCCGGGCTCGTCACGACTATGAAAAAATAATAAAGCAAGGTTATGCTTTTGTAGAAGCATTAAAAAACAACAAAAAACTACATGAAGAGGCCTCCCCTAAAACCCTTAATAATTACATCAGTCAAGGCTACAACTCTTATCTTAATGCTCTTTACAAAACAGGGCGCCACAAAGAATACAGGTCAGAAATAAAAGGGTTAGCTGCATCAAAAAAAATACACTTAACCAAAAGACATTTAAAAAGAATCCTCGCTGGCTTTTTAAGCCCTAATAAATAGAGGGCCATCACATAACAACACCCTTATTCTTTAACTCTTTTATATCAGGAAAGAAAAAGTCCTGCTCCGAATACTCAACACTGGCCGGGCTCAATGGTAGGCCTGAAAGTCGCTTTTCATTAAAGTCTTTCAAAGGCTCAGGAAGATCTAAAGATACCGAAGAGTAATAATCCTTAAACTTGATCATTGATTCAAAAATGGGCTCAACAAATGTAACGGGCCTATTCAGAGCGTGAGCGAAAACGATACCATGCAGCGAAGAGCTAAACACATGTTCTGCGCTCAGTATCTCGCTGCATACTTGCTCTGCAGTAGCATCAATATCAACGACATTAACACTCTTAGACATGTACTTATAATGTTTCCGCTCTTTGTAATGCGGTATAAAAACTACTTTTCCTTTCTCAGGCTTTGTCTCACGGCCATACATGAACCGCACCATCAAACCAGGATCTAATAGAAATTTTAGTGCGGATAAGTCATACCCTTTCTTCTTGAATTCATCATACGTTATGGGGCCACGAAGCCCATAAATAGAAACATTGTCTTTCCTTTCTATTTTATCAGACTTCCCTTGGGTGCCGATACCACACAAAACATCTCCGTCTTCCAACCTATGGGAGACAGAGCCTATCAGCAAAAGCCTATCACCCTCATCTTTAATATTGACGGGTTCCTCACTATAAAATGACGTCAATATATCATGATTAAGAATATCGCCAGCATTACCTACTTTAAAGTGCTTATAGCCATCTCGCCAAAAAAAATCTCTTAGCTTGATCTTCCATTCCGGAAGAACACGATCATTCCAATAATAAGTTCTCAAACTCATTAAATATTACCTTGAATAAAATTTATGGATCAAGCCGCCCCGACATAAGTTCGGGCGTACATGTTTGAAAGGCTTTACACAAACGCACTAGGGCATCCTGCCCCTGCAAGCCTTGCGTCACCCGCGCCCACCACTCCCGATGCACGGCCTTCACCAACACGGGCACGGAAGGCAAGCCGAGATGCTGGGCCATGGCCAGGCGATGCAGGCCGCGGTTGATCTTGAGGAGCCGACCTTCACGCGTAACAGCCACACCCAGCATATCCTTCCCACGGGTGGCGTCGAAGCCACGCACGGTCATGTCGTCCATGAAGCTCAGGTACACCCGCAAGAAGGTGAGAATGCGCGCCTCGCTATCCAGCAGAATACCCTGCTGATGCGATGACCAGGGTTTCCCAGCCTTCAAGCGTTTCATGTATTTGGCGAAGGCTTCCGACTGGGTGAGATCGTCGCGATGGTTATCGATATCCTGGATGAAGCGGGCACGCGAGCTGGTACGTAAGTCGCCCCGGCGCAGATCCCACTCACCATCCCAAATGAATGCCGAGGAAGTCGGCCGGTACTTATGGGGCCAACCCTGCCAATGCGTACTACGGATCAAGGCCCTGGGATCAACGTGCAGTATCAACGCGTCGCCAAGGGTCAACTCGACTGCGCGGCGCGGCAGGCCGATACGCTCGACACAGGCGGCACCCGGTAACGCATGCTTCCAGAGACCAAGCAAACCCAGCTCCACTGGCACGCCCAGGGATTGAGCGCCCTCCCTCACCGTTTTAGCCACGCGTGCCCGCTGTACCGGCCAGTACATGCGGGCGTCTTCCAAGGGAGCGAATGCGGGATCGCCCGCAGGTGGCGTCGGCAGCCGACGCTCGCCAAGCAGCAGAGACCTCACGCCGCGCCCTCCTGCCTCACCGACAAAGCAAAGAAAGCGCTATTCTTGTGTCGCCCTAAGAAGCGACGGAGAAGATGCGGTTGCCCATGTTCCATGCGTCGTGCCTCGTTATATGCTTCATGCTTTAATAGTTAGCATGATAGCAATTTTAACGCACGTTACGTAAGGCTAACGTCTTATAAAGCGACCTCTTTCAAAGGTTATCCCGGCCTGGCAACCAGCCCCTAGCCGGCAGAACCCGGCGTTTGTAGAAACCGCGCCGCAACGGTCTCAGGCTTGAAGTCATCCAGCCATGCTTCTTGTATGACCGGGGGGGCGTTGGCTGCGGCATCGCGTATCCCCGTGGCCAGGCTTTCTTCATCATGAGCGACGATACTGCTTTCCAGCTCGCCCTTGAGAATCGTGCGAATGCCGCCTGGGCAGTCCACACTCAGCACCGGCGTGCCACACGCCAAGGCCTCGAACAGCACGATGCCCATGCCCTCGAAGCGCGAGCTCAGCACGAACAGCCGGGCATGGTGCATCCACGGATAAGGATTATCACGCTGACCTGCGAATATGACCCGCTCGGCAATATCCAGTTCCACGGCCAATGCCTCGAGGTTGGCGCGCTCTCGGCCATCGCCGACCAGCACCAGCGGCATGGTCACCCCGGCACGCGCATAGGCCCGTAGCAGCAGCGCCTGGTCTTTCGCCGGCACCATGCGCGCCACGTTGACGATGTAGGGCTCAGACGGAATATCCGGCTCCGGCGCCAGCATCGTCTGGCGTATACCCGCAATGGGACAGGGGTTGGGAATGACCTCCAGACTCGCCGGCGAAAAACGCCACACCGCCATCGCCTGGCGTAGCGTCTCGGCAACGCCCTCCGAAACCGCGACCAAATGTCGATCCTGATAAAGGCAGCGCGCAAACAAGCGGCGGCTGAAGCTTGGCTCGCGCGCACGAAGGATATTTTCCAGCGTGTAGCGCGCGCGCTCATCTCGAAACGTCCATACCTGCTCGAAGGTGCCCTGGCCACGAAAGACGATCCGATCCACCCGCCCGTGGCGGCGCTCGAAGCGCCATAGCCATAAGCGGAACACGGCCCCGCCCATGATCCCGGTACCCAGGAACACGGCACGATTGAACAATGGGTTGAGCAACCAGCGCGCGACAAGCTCGAGAAGGAAGCCGACCACCGTCAAGCGACATACACGCATGAGCGGTAAATGATGCACGTTCACGCTCGCGTGTGTCGGGCTTAGCGGCTTCTTGACCCGGCGAAAGCTCACCAGATGACTTTCATGCCCGGCATCGGCAAAGGCATCGGCCAGATTGACGGCCACCCGCTCCATGCCGCCCATCTTCAATGAGCGAACGACAACCAATGTACGCATTACACGCCCCGCCGACGCGGCCAGGAGAAAACTCGCTGGCCAGTATCCAATTGCCAGCGCCAAATGTGCGTCACCAACCCACCGACAACGATGTTATGCACGTACACCCCCGTCCAGAAGGAGTTATAAGACTCGAATTGATTGACGATCATCCAATAGACGAAGAACGACGCCCCGAATAGCGCCATATCATTCGGCAGCACGCCCGCGCGCCACGCCAGCCAGGTTCCCCGGCCGATCCACAATGCCAATGCCGCAATAACGCCAAGCCCCAGCACGCCATACGCCACCCACACTTCCAGGAAGAAGTTATGCAGGTGACCAAAGCGTTCTTTCACTTCATCCGGCAACCACGGCGTATGGTCAATCACCAGGCCACGCCCTTCGCCGCCCCAGCCGACCAGGGGGCGCTCGGCGATCCAATCGCTTGCCGCCACCCAGGTATGAATGCGAATACCCACGCTACTGTATGGCACTGACTCCAGATCACCTTGCAGCACCTCCGCTATCACCCCGGATTCCGTCTCCAGGCGTTCGCTCAGCGTGCCTCCGAAGAACACACTGCCAAGCGTGATGAGCACCAGCCCCGCGACGACGCCACCGATGACGGAACGCAGCATGCGACGCCCCATGCCACGGTTAATTGCCCATAGCAAAACGATCAACACCGCCACGGGGAACGAAACGGCCAGGGCCAGCCACACTGCACGCGTCTGTCCGATGGCAATACCCACCACGCAGATGCCCAGTGCCAGGCCCCACCCGATGCAGCGCCAGGGAACCCAACGCGTGTCATTCATCATGATGCGACGGGCAAAGATCACCAGCCCCAGCAAGGCCACCCCGAACAGCATCGAGCCATGCTGTTTATTGCGGATGCCGAAGCCGGTTCTTACGCCCTCCAGGCCCTTGCGCCATTCCTCCAGCCCGCCGGCGGCAAAGGAGGCAACGAGATAGCCCAATACAGCCAGCCCCCATACCAGCAGCGTATTGCGCGAACTTCCGCCTAGCCACCACGCCACACCGATGAAGATGAACAGCTTGGCAAGGCGATCCACTTCGGGGTTATCCGCCACCCATTGCGGGTGATGAAAGTACCCCAACCCCCACGACAGCACCTGCACAGCGATGGACAGCAACAATAACCACAGTGGCGCAGAACCACGTATGCCCTTGCCCCATGCCAGAACGGCGATCAACCCCAATAGCGCCGTGGCGCTACCCGCCGGGCTACCCACGGCAGGCCACAGCACGCGTAACGTGCCATACAGCAACAACGCCGTTGCCCCCACGACGACAAGCGCACCGGGAGACCGCCCGATACCGCTAGGCTCCCACAGACGAGAACGCAGCATTCCACCCCCAAAACCAACCGACCGAACATTGCGGCGCACCATGCGACGATATGGCGACAGCCCCACTATGTTCTTCCATGAAAAAGCCGCTGACAAAGTCAGCGGCCCGAGAATATACCCATGCGTTCGCCAGGCTGTTGCTTAACACCAAAATTCAATACGCATTCTTGTGCAAGAACCCACGCACAACCGTCAAACCGATAATACGAAAATCGAGCCACAGCGACCAGTTGTCGATGTACCACAAGTCATACTCGACGCGCTTTTCCATCTTCTCGATGGTATCCGTCGCGCCACGAAATCCATTCACCTGCGCCCAGCCGGTGATCCCCGGCTTCACCTTGTGGCGCTTCATGTACGACTCGACGAGATCCTTGTAATGCTCGTTGTGCTTCAAGGCATGCGGCCGCGGCCCGACGATGGACATGCGCCCTTGCAGCACATTGTAGAACTGCGGCAGCTCATCCAATGATGTACGGCGCAGGAAGGCCCCGAAGGGCGTCACGCGCGGGTCGCCGCGCTGCGCCTGGGTGATCTGGCCTGAGGGCTCGTCATGTACCTCCATCGAGCGGAACTTGTAGACCTTGAAACGCCGCCCGTTCACGCCGGTGCGATGCTGCTTGAAGACGATTGGCCCCGAGGACTCAAACATCAGGATCAACGCGATCACGGCACCGATTGGCAGGGAGATCAGCAAGAACACCGAGCCCAGCACCACATCCTCGACACGTTTGAGAAAGCGCGCCGTTTCCGTCATCGGCGTCACGCTCAAGTCGATGGAGAAACGCCCCGCCACCTCGCTGATGCGATGGTTGAGCAGCTTGAGATCCTGAAACTCCGGCAAAAAGCGCACTTCAGCGGTCTGGTGGCGAAGCGCGAACATGATATCCCGCACGGTGCCGCCCATTTCCAACGGCAAGCACAGCCAGACCTCCCGTGCCCCGGAGGCCTCCACACGTCGCGCCAGGGATTCCAAGCTCTCTTCGTCCGGCGCCTCTGCCATTCGCTGCACGCCTGAAATGGCGAAGCCCTCGGCCGGTGACTGGCGCATCCCCCGCGCGACATTGAGTAGATGCTCCTGGGGGCCGACGAGAAAAACCCCTCGCAGGTTCTTCCCCAACGCACGCGCTCGCTTCAACAGCAGCATGACGAGAACGCGAAACCCTGCCGATATGCCAAACGAGAACAACAGGGTCATCCCCAGCCACAGGCGCGAATACCTGACGGAGGCCTCAGCCAGATAGATGATCGACGTCGCCAACAGCGCCACGATCACCCAGACACACAACAGCCGGAAAAGGATGTTGGAAAGGCGCGTAGTACGCCAGCGCACGTAAGCACCATCCAGGAAATTCGCCATCACCACGAAGATGGCGATGATCACCATGCCCAACAAGAAACGATCATGAACATCCGTGGAGCCGAAGCGAATGCAATAGGCCAGAAACCCGGAAAACAGCACAGCGCCGGCATCGATCAAGGGGACGAAGACTTGAGCCGGAAAACGCTCGGTAATAATCTTCTGAGAAGACTTACTCATTTAGTCAAGGCAATCCAAACCGATTTAAAAAACCATACGAGACGTTGAATCGCGGCCGAGGCTCAACCGCGTTCCGTCAGCGCATCAACGCCAGCACATCAACGCCAGCACATCATCAGCCATTTCCCCCATGATCTTGTCCCTGTGAAAACGCTCGATGAACGCTTGCCTAGGCTGCGATCCAAGCACCAGTGTCTCGAAAGCTTCCAGTGCGGAGGCGGCATCGCAAGGCTCAAAAACGGCCGTGTTGGCGATATTCTGCTGACAGAACTGGGCAGGGAAAGCACGTACACCCGCCCAAATCGGCTTGCCCATCGCGGCGTATTCGAAGAGCTTGGAAGGAATGACCCGCGAGAAGCAAAACATATCATTCAGGTGTAGAAACAACACATCGGCTTGCCGGTAGTGTTCGATTAGTTGATCCCGAGCAACGGGAGGTCGAATTTCCACGTTGGAGACCCCTTGCGCCTGCAAGGCGGCTTGCAACGTCTCGCGACGCCCACCGTCGCCGATCAACAAGAAGTCGACGCGATTCTCCAACCGCTTGGCCAATGCCGGCAAGATACGGTCGATCCCTTGGCACTGGCCGATATTGCCTGCATACAGCACACGCAAGCGTGACGTAGCCGGGCTAGACGCACTCGCAACGTCAGCAGCCGATACCTCACGACGCTCAGCCTCGGCCCCCTGCAAGGCCGAATCGGCAAAAAGCGGATCCACCCCATTGGTATGCCAGGTAAAGCGCTTACCGGGGTAGCGACGTTCGAAATACTCCCCAAACCCCGGCGACACCAGATTGACCTTTGAGGCATAGCGGACCGCCCAACGTTCCAGGGTGCTGAAAAAACCGATGCCCAAGCGTTGGGTGCCTTTGGGTAACAAGAAAGGCAAGTTTTCTACAAAGATATCGCGGATATCGAGATACAGGCGTGCCGACACGCGACCCGCCACATAGCGCCCCAACACACCGGTCATCAGCCGCGATGAGGTCGCGATCACCAAGTCGTAATGCTGACCTCGTGTCAGCCGCGCCACCTGCCATGCATAGGCGAGAAAGGCCCTTGATTGATCCAGTATGCCACTCTGGTGGCTGGGCAAATCGATACGACGCACCGTAAGCCGCCCGTGATCAGACGTCTCGACATCAGGCGCGGTGCTATCGTACTGGGCATAGCGGTTGGGCGCCGTGGTGATGACCTCAACCTCGTCCTCCGGTGACAAGCGCTCCAACAACGCATCGACCAAGGCCCGGCTACGAAACGCCCCAGCCCCCAGATCGGGGGGGAAATAAAAAGTCAATAATAGAACGTTCAAGCGATATCCTTTTCCGCGTCCTACTTTCCCTGCAGGTCGAATACCTTACGATAGAGCGCTACCAATAAATGCTCTTGATCTTCCCAGTTCAGCGTCCGCGCCGCTTCACGCGCGTTATCCGCGAACGCAGCTCTCTTCGCGGGATCGTCCACCAGCGTCTGAATGGCCTCGGCCAAGGCGGCTGTATCGCCTGGCTCGATGAGCAGGCCTAGTGCGTGCTGCCTCACGACCTTGCGGATCTCGGGCATATCGGAGGCGACGACGGGCAAACCGGCAATCACGTACTCGAACAGCTTGTTGGAATCCGTGGTGAAGTGATTCAGACACGTATTTTCGATGGGCTGCACGCCGATATCGGCCGACGCCGTATAGTGCGGCAGCTCACTCAACGCCACCGTGGGGATGAAATGAACCCGCTCCTCGAGGCCCAGTTTCTCGCGAAGCTCATGCAGCTCCCGCTCCTGACGCCCGCCCCCAATGAACACGAAGTAAGCATCCGGAACGTGCGCTGCAGCTTCAACCAGCCTGGGCAGCCCTCTCCCCTGCTGAAGCCCCCCCTGGTACAGCACGATAGGCCAAGGTTGGGTCAAGCCGAGCTCTTCGCGTATACGGCTATTGCGCGCCACGTCAGTCAAACGCGGACGATTCTGTAACACCACGGGACGCTCAACACCATATGCACGGGCGAAGAACTTGGCGCGCGCATCGGTCGTGGTGATCGTTCCAGCCGCGCGAGGCATGATACGCCCCTCAAACCAAGCGACAAGCCCTTTGAAAGCCGCATAGCCTTCACGGTCAGTACTTATTTCATGAGCATCGTAGACCAAGGGCACTCTCGCGAGCGCTGCGGCCAACCAAGCCGTGGGCAACACGTTGACATCATGAGCATGAATGACGTCAGGCCGACAGCGTAGAAAGTACGCAAGTATGACCATATGAGTGGTCAAGCGCGAGCTTATAGCGACCAAGCTTGAGAACAATGAACGCTTGTTAGAGGCACTTGAACCTTTTTTAGTCGGCGGCTTACTACCGCGCCTTCCGAAGCGCCGGACCTTGACCCCATTTCCCAAGATTTCTCTACTCAGGGTGACTCCCGGTTCCTGCAACGCATGGACAGTTAACGCATAGCCGGCATTCACAAGCGTTTCAGCTTCCTTCAATACACGAGCATCATTGAGGAAAGAATTCCATACCAGCATGGCAACATGCTGCTTAACAGCATCACTACCCTCGGAATAATCTTCTATCACTTCATAAAATCCATTTTATCCTGCTTCTCTTTACAAGACTGGAGCCTTTCAAGCAGAAGAGGTAACACTTCCAGCGCCTGCACATAACGTTGTCGACTGCATTCTTGCTCCAGAGCGAATGTGAGTGCAGCTAGCTCAGCTTTCTCAGGTATTACTTTATTCAATGAGGAGCGTTGTTCTGCCGCCTCAGCCAGTGCAGGTGCAAGAAGGGGAAGCATTTGAAGCTTATCAAGCCACCCACAACCAACGGGCTCAATGGTCCATCGTCCCCAATTTTTAATTAAGGCATCCCCATCTTCTGTCATCCATAGTAAATCCGCTTGAATTTTGGGAATGACAAAAGTAACCGGCAACTCCTTCAACTCTTGCTGCAATACGGGGAGTTGCTCAAGCAGCGAGCTGATCTGGTGGCGTAGCTCAACCGTATTGGCAGCTACCTGCAACCGATCCCATGGCATGCTATCCAATCGTTGCCAAAGCATAGGCCTGGAGCGTTTGAAGCGTGCCACAAGAGCTTTAGGGGGTTCGACTGAAAGAATCTGGGTCTTAAGAGGCTCAAGAAACTGCTTAATCATGCTCGGTTCTGGGATATTCCCTTGTGGCAGTGAGTATACTAAGCAATGAAGCTTGCCTAATTGGGTAGCTCCCACCCAGGGCAAGCTTGGTAGCCCTTGAAGTGGCTCAGCCATTAGCGTCGACTCATGCAAAGCCAAGGCGCTTCGGTTGGTCTCGAATAACTTTATTAAATAAGCTCCACCTTCAGTCCGCGCCTCTAACCCAGCAACGTTTGGCACCCCAATCTGATGCCAAAAAATTTCTACCTTTTCAATATCCTTCTCAAGAACTTCACTTAACACTGCACAAACCCACTTCTCACGCTTATCAATACTAAGCATGGGCCACATTGTTTTTTCTGCGCGTAGGTTGTCGGGTAGCAAGACCTTGCCATGAAAAAAAAGAGCATCCAGTTTTAGGCGTTGTTTTTGTAATGCTGCCAGGTCACCAATACTACCTGTAACCCGTTGGGTTATCTGTCGACTAGCAATTAAAGAGACAACCGCAACCAAAAAGCTGGGTGGACTCCAGAACATAAAATCCACAACAAGAAAACCAAAGAAAACAAAAAAACCAACGCCACTAATCAACTTAAGCACAGGTGATAGACTTGACTCAAGTTTTTCTCGAAAAATCCAGCTCCGGTTATACAAAAGAACAGTTAACATTAGAGAAAGAAGGCTATAGCCCACCATCAAGCTGACCATACTTGGATAGAAGGGAGCCAGCCCTCCCAATGCAAGTAATACAAACACCGCACCCGCAAGAGCCCGAGAATAACGCTGATAAGCATTCGCAGCAGTTTCATCTTGGTTATCGAAAAGCACAATCTTCTGGCTTTTCAGAAGAAGATGCTTTGTGGCTCGCGCGGTAGCCAAATTAATGAAACGCTCAAAAAGCAAATACAGTAAAAAGAACCCAAGCGTGGCAGCGCTCAAGCTCCCAATCAGAATATCCCTGTTTATATCGGCAAAACTTGCTGGAAAATAGCTAGGAATGCCATCTGAACCAAGCAGAATAACAACCTTTAGTGGCAACAATGATGCTAATAAAGCCGAAACCTGCGAGCTCAATGTAAACAACACAATTACTAGTGAGTACAGTGGAACCACGCGACCAAACTTGGCACCAAGGGATAAAAACCAACGCAAATGAGTCAACATAGAGTAAATATAATCTTTAACTGGCTTTCGCTAAACGAATTGTCGTTACCACTTGGGGAGCAGCTGCGGCTGCAATGGCAGATCCAAACTCCAAGCATAATACTATTGGAGTGTTAAAGATTCGACGCCGATTTCTTTAGAACTTCCGCTTACACTTCCAATGGCGTCTTCGCATTCAAGATCCTCGAGGCCTAGTGTTGAGTGAATCTGTAATGCTCCCCTAGTTTCTGCACACCCTACGCCGAATGTTGAAAAAATCACCATAGCTTCAAGTGCATTCGACACTCACTGAAGGAACGGCGTGATGAAACAGTTTTTCGCAACACACAGAGTCTCCTGAGGGCGTTACAGGCGCGGGAAGATCGAGCGAACACGCGCTGTATTACTTTGATGAGTCGTGATTTTCGCAGTCCTCGTCGGTCCCTTATGCGTGGAGCCCCATTGGTCAGCCCTGGGAAGTGACGGCATATTCCCATAGCCGAAGACTGAACTTGCTGGGATTCCTTAGACGCACCGGCAAGCTGATCTACCACACGACTTTTGAAACAGTGACCACGAAGACGGTCATCGAAGCGTTTGACCAGTTTATCGCCTAGAAAGCCCCCGACATCTTCACCGTCGTGGTGCTCGACAATGCCCGCATGCACCGCTCCAAGGCCTTCAGACGGAAGATAGTGAAATGGATGGCGCATCGTGTCCACCTGGTCTACCTATCGACATACTCGCCAGAGTTGAACCTGATCGAGATTCTGTGGCGGCGGATGAAATATGCCTAGCTGCCCTTGAGTGTTTATCTCACGTTCGACCACTTCTGTGATGAAGTACACCGTTTACTCAGTGGCTACGGCACGAAATACACAATTAATTATAAATAATAACTTAGCTTTTCACAAGAACACTGCACAACACCTTGCCAGACAAAGTCATTGAAAGCACACAAACTATCAGACAAGCCATTATTAATAGCAAGCACAACCTTTACATCACCCCTAGCCATAATAACGCCAAAACTTAAATAAAAATATTAGCTCAAAACTATTTTATAAAAGGCTAGAAAAAAATGCACAGCGCAAAAAATAGCATAGCAGTTTTGCCGGCGCTTCGTCACAATTACAAGGACGACGCATTTTTTTAAAGCCTAAGTTAGAGACGAGCTAGACAGGCGCGAAAACACCGACTCAAGTCACTAACAGAACAAAATCGAATATACCTGACCCCAAGGACCCTAGCGCTACAGATTATAACTCTATTGCACAGCCTCATAAAATACCACTTAAAATCAGCTGTCATTTCGCTTTGGTCGACCCATCGGCTAAAACGCTAAACGAGATATTTAATCAGTGACTAACAGCGCTCGGAAAGCTCGCCCCCCGTCACGCCCCCCCCCATGCGACTAGAGCATAGCAAAATTAGTAGAATAGATTTTTCGTGCAAAATCCTAAAATCAACAATAAATGCCCAAAACTTATACAGTCAACTAATATTTACTTTCACAAAGGCAGAGAACGGGGCACTCCACAATCTAAGCACAAGAGGAATATCTTTCAATTTTTCTGAATTTTCATTTTTTTCAAAATGAATATTAAACTTTCCAGTCTCAGCATCAATATTCAAATATCTATAATAAGCCTTTAAAGTCTTACTGTAAACAAGGCTTTTAAATGGCTGAACATCAACACCATCAAAATATATGACAGCACATTGTTTTGGGCTCCCCTCTTTCAAAAGGTATCCTTCGACAGAAAGGTTCTCATTACAACTAATAGTCGCAATCACAAGTGGATCTTTTCCAGCCTTAAGAAAACCACCTTCACTTAAAGAACTGAGTTGCTCCCATGAAAACCCATTGTATACATTATTATTAGACTTATTTTCACCGCGAACACTATCTACGAAGGAAGCACTATCTTTCTTATCGCTAGCATTAACTATATCCTCCTCCATGGTAGCTATACTTTTTTCATATAACTCAATTTTATCCCCAAGCTTAGATATTTCGTCTTTCTTATCACTCACCTTAACCCCTTCTAGCTTACTCTTATCTAAAAACCCTTCGATTAAAGACTTAGATTTAGAAAAATCATCAAACGAAAAAGCATACTCCCAAGCACTATGAACTATAACAGACTTAAGGAGCCCTAAATGGACATACATTTCTCTAAACGTTTTATCTGTAGATGGCTTAAAAAGGATCTTCTTTACTGTAGAATAATCAAGAAAATCGAAAAAATCCTTATTGTCTTTAAGGTATGAATAAATATTACTCGCAGATAACTCACAAAGCTCTAACCGCTGGCTAAACATACCGAATTTTTTTTCAGCCGGGAAGTAGTTTTTAAACTCATAAGGGGTTACTGGAACTGGGTTGCGGCCATTATTCACTAATCCATACTTTTTTAGAAAACCAGGAAGCTCAGATGGCCATGCATCATCAGCGAACCGCTTGCTGACAATATCTTCTTTTGCTAGTGAAGAAAAAAAATAAGGAATATAATGGTTCTTGATTGCTTCTTCAGACATGCCGCAAACCAATCGTAGTAACTTTCCATCATAGAATGGATGAATTTGACTCCCACCAATGTGCGAAGCAGTAATTGATGGTGAGTTTCGATTCATCACCCTAAACTCTAGCCCTTCAATTTTATCATAACTCCTAACCGGAACCTCACTCAACAATTCAGTTAAAGACTTTTGATATTTCTTTGTTAGAAATTCTTTTTCGTTTTTTCGCAGCACCCCTCTATCATCGCACCAAAATCTGCGATTTTTTACAAACTCTTCCAACCCTCTTGCATTCAATGGGGATTTAATACCTACTTCATGGCCACCGGTAACCAATTCACCGGAAAAAGAAAATTTAGAAATATCGGCCAATGACTTTCCGACAAAATCTAAATACAAATCTTCTGCTATTTTTTCTGCATAATCACCAGGTGTCTGGGACAATTTCGGCCTATTAATGCTATGCTGACCTGATAATCCAAGAGAATCAGTAAGCTTAGTAGCAGCCATAACATCTGGGGAAAAAAAGTTCCCAGTAGTATTAATTTTCAACGAGGCGCCATGATCAGTCCCGCTGAGCAAGCCTAATATCCCTCTACTATCCTTTCCGCCAGTAAGAGATAATCTTTTACTCGCAGAAACCTGATCAAAAACATTTTTAAAGTATGTAGTCGCTTCTTCCATTACGCTGCCAAGATCTTCGTTTGGTATCGGCTCAAAAAGATGACGATAGTCAGGCTTTACTTCATTTAAACCGTTTTCATAGAAATATTTTCTAAAAGGGCGGCTCCTTGAAATCTCATTCCAATAAGTGCCGCTATCACCGATGTGAGTACGACCGGCCATCCACCAAAACGACTCTTTCCTCAACGTCAAACTTTCACGCACAGCTCCTAAAAGATTATGTCGGTTAGTAACATAAAAGCCATCATTTCCTTCATAAAAGAAGAGCTGATCTGCAGCAGTCACTGACGACATAAAAGAAAAGCTATTATTATAAAATAACAAAGCACAAAATGATTCAGGGAAATCTACTGCGTTGGCGCTCTTTTTTGAGAGAAGCTCTCTCACTAAACCATCTAGCTTAGAGTTAGGTATATATCCTTGAACAAACAAAAAGCCTTTATCCAGTATTTTGATGGTTTTATCCAAAGCCGCCCCATAGGAGAAAACTGCTATCTCTCCCTCACCACAGTTTTTATACTGGGTACTTACAGGCTCTCTAGGCAAAAACTTTCTCAAATCTAAGGCATCAATTTTGAATGAGCTCAACTTAGACTTATACCTAAACAAAAAGACCGACATGAAACACCTTTTAACTTTTACAGAAAATAACACCAGAAAATTAAACGTACCCAACCAACAAAACTATTACTTGATAAACTTACTAATCCAGCAATCTTTAACTTTGTCCATCGCCATATGTTTGGGAGGGTTTTGATTTTTAATAACACCAAAGCGAACTATTTCAGCTGCCTTATTCAAGTTATCTACTATATGCTCTCTCCCCCATAATACTGCTGCACCATCCCAGTCCCAAATCACAGGCTTGGCACCGGTTAGTATTCCTTCGCCGATAGCCATATGAAAAGATTCATGATCTGAGGGCGAGAGGATAAAACCCACCATGGTGAACCAATCGTTAACATCGTCACCGGGGGGATCAAAAATAACTTTATGTCGTAATGTTGGGCTAGTATTGATGCGCTCGAACACTTCACGATAAAAAATCAGCTCATCGTCTCGCTTAAGCAGCCAACCATAGTCAAGCGGATGTTTGCCTTTTATCCGTAAGCAGTAGCGACTGTCCTCTTCCAACAACGCTTCCAAGAGATCAATAGCACGATCCAATCGTTTGCTCTTAGGAGCGACACCTACGATACCCAGCGTAAAACGAGCTTCGCCGGTTTTCTTCTTGGGCGTAAACTTTGTGTCATCCAGATAGTTGGGGATCACCGAGGTCTTGGCGGTCGGAAAGCCTTGAAAGATCTCCAGTGCAAATCGCCGAGTATGTTCGCTAACAAAGCTGATGTGGTCGATAGCGTCCCAATTGGCTTCGTGCATATATCGCACGCGAGTTTCTTGCGCGTGAAAACGCGCCACCAAGCGCTGATGTGGCTTCTTGTGGTGCGAATACCACTTAAGGTTACCCAGGCACCACTCGCAGAAGATCACATCGGCTTTTTCCAGCAGGGCGCGACTCTGGGCTTCATCGTGCTTATTGTGGCCTTGCCATTGATCGATCAAGAACTCGAACTGACCAGTGGCTTCTAGCTTCTTCTGCAGCAGAGTAAAGAATTTGAGGTCATGCCCTGCCACTAGTACTTTGGTCTTGGCCTGAGGCTTCGGCGCTTTGGGAGCTTCTGCCAACCATTGGTGAATTTCGTCTACGCGGGTAGTAAAGGTGTGTCGTTCGGCCAATTGTTTCAGAACATCAGCGGCCTGCTGAGCGACCTGTGGCTCATTGAGCGCACGCATCAACTGATGACAAAATTCCTCGCTGCTGTTAGCAAATAGAGGATAGTCGTGTCCCAGCAATTGTTCATGTAACGAGTTGCGATTAAGAATTGCGGCACAACCTGCTCCACCATACTCCAGGATTTTGGTGGAGTACTCCACGGTGTTATTCATGCTCTCGTGGCGCCAGGAGAGCCCCACACGCGCTTGGTGTAACTGCTGCTGAACCGCATCGCGCGGCTGCGCACCCAGCCAAACTAAGCCCTGTGTATGCTTCAACGCGTGCAGCATACACGCTGCGTAATTCGGCTGATCCGGTTCATCATGGATCTTGTCACCGATCATCAGCAGCTCACTACTAGGGAGCTCACCATGAATAGTGGGCCAGGCCTCGGCCATTGCCAACGTCATCCAGTCACCTTTGAACTTGCCAGCGTAGATGGCACGTTGAGGACGCTCATCTATGGGTGGGAGTGACGTAGGCAGATCCGGAATTACCGGGGTGTAGAGGCATACCTTAGCGGTGTCGAGATCCGGCACCAAAGACAGCCACAGTGCCTTGAAGCCTTCGGTCTGACACAGGAGACGCTGACAGCCCTGGGCAACGCTCTGCATGATCAGGCGCTGATAGTGAGTATACTCGGCCACTGACTGGGGGATGTCGGTGAGGTATATCCAGCACTTGGCGAGCACATCCGGGGCATCCAGCAGTTGAGTGGCAATCTCTAGTCCACGCACAATGATGACATCATAGGCTTCGGCTTGATCCAGCCGAATGGCCAGCTCTCCCATCATCTCCGGGGTTATGCGTGCAAATCCCCTACCCTGCCAATACTTGCGATCACTGCCATCGAGAATGGTCAGCCTGTCGGAGTTCTTCAAGGGTCCGTAAAGCTCATCGCGGGCTGGAGTGCTTCTGGTCAGGAACTCGACCTCAGCCTCTCCGGTAGCAGTAATAGCCAAGGCAATGGTTTGTGCCCAAATAGAAGAGCCATCAATATAGTTAAGGTCCGGATTTGCACAAATAAGGACGCGTTTCAGATCAGACATCTTGCAACTTCCCTTCCCTGCGTTCTTTTATTAATGGTCGGCTTGGAACTCATCCGTATCCGTGCAAAACAGGCTACTTGAAGAAAGAGTACAGTCTTCCGATTTTAACCATTCTTTGTGGAAGACTTCCGGTCGCCAGATAGCAGCAGTAAGCCTAGTTTCAACGTCGTACGCAAAAGCATCTTCATCGCAAGCCTTTGCCCATCCATTAGCTTCTGGCTGGTAAATCATGGCATTTGCCAAGTCCTGAAGATAGTTCGATCCGTAGGCATGGTTTGAGGAAATCCAACCTATTCCTCGAAAGCCTTCTTTCTCGCCTTGTTCCACATACTTTTCCAACTCATCGGCTGTAACAAGCTGCACATGGTCAGGAAGATTTAGCTCATTTTTATTGAGGTTATGAGTGCTTTTGATCAGTAGATGGAAATTCCTGTAGTCCTGCCCCTCCGCGAAACTGGCCAACTGCTCCACTTCAGCATGCTGCTCGGCTCGAGCGAGCAGCATGAGCTTCGGCGTCGTTTCGATACGCTCATCCAAGCCGATAATCTCGAATATATTATTGAGCCGGTGAGCATAGGTATGCCCAGAGAACACTTCTCGAATGCCGGCAAGACTTCTGCGCCGCCATTCAGCGTCATCGGTCATCAGCGTATGGATGGCCTCATCGGCCTCCTCTTGGCTATTGACCAGCCACACAGCTTCGGACTCGAACAGGTTCTCGATGCCTTTAGCATAGGTGCTGACCACAGGAGTGCCGCAAGCCATCAACTCGAATACCCGGCGCGAAAACATGGTGGGCGAGTCAGTTACCGAGTTAACATTGAGAAACACCCGGTAGCGTGCGTATTCCTTGCAAAGCTCTAGGTAAGGAAGGCTTCCACGAATTCCATCTTGATACTCTTCCGGGAAGGGAAATATCCCGGTCCCGTGGTTACGATCAAAAATTTCAAGCCCATGCTTATTGGCAGTAGCGAGAAGCCACTTCATGGATTCGCCGCGCTCGGCATGCCGATTTCCGTACCAGCTCCCGGCAAAGCATGACTTCTGCAACCGGCCACGCAGAGGGGCAGGCTTGTGCAGAGCCGGCTGAGCGGCGAACGGTAAGGCGTGTACCGATTGATTGCCCGTCCGCTTCTTATAGGAATCGACCATATTTTGGTCGGTCGTAAAGATGTGATCCGCCAGGCCAGCCGCTTCCATGAACTTGTCATGGTGGACCGGGTCTTCCTTATTCCAGAAAACTGTAGGCACCTTTTCCTGTCGAGCCCAAGACGCCATCTGCTCAAGTTCTTGGCCGGGTTTGTTGCTGTAGGAACCTACGCGATATTGCCAACTACCCCCGTTGCCCTTCCAAGCGCTCTCAATGAATACCAGTGCAGGAGGATATTTTTTAGCAAGTCCATACCAGTTATCTGGGCGTGGTTGAAGCAGCCGTACGTCACTTCCGAAACAACCTTCCGTGAACTCATCCATCACGGCCAACACTAAAGGCTTGTCATTATCGGGAGGAGCCGGCCAGCCAAGTATGCTGATTTCCTGAGCGGCCGCAGAGGGAGGCGTAAACGATATTTCAGTAGAGTTCGTCTTGAGCGTTTTAGCTACAGTATCGCGGTTAGGTGCAGTTGAAGCCGGCTTCGCCCGACCTAGGTGCCTTTCAATAGCTTTCGGTAGAGTAATATAAGCGACCCGGTGGCGTGGAATCCCCATTCGCGTAGCCAAAGGTACTACAGCTCGCCATTTTACATAGCGTAGCCCTTCACGTAGTTGTATACGCAGCCCGGATGTATCTCTCTTAGACTTTCTGAGGCGCCATAACCTTACGGGTAGTTTAACTGCTCCTTTCCATGATTTTGAGGCTTCCTTGATATACAGCCCTGATTTGTATGCTTTACTGGATTTCAGTGCGGACAGTTCTTGACTAACATTACGGTACTTTGCATTGGCCGCTCGATACCTGGCAGATATTTCATGATGCTGCGTGCTTATTCCTTGGAAGTCTGCGTTCAGACCACTCAGCTTAGCTTCCAGTGCCTGATTTTTTTCTTGGCACTTACTGCATTGCTCATTAGCTTCACTTAACTCGTTATCAGCAACAGCCAGCCTTTCCTCTAATATTGACTCTTGCTGCCTAACCTCACGACACTGCAAGTTGAGCTCGTGGCATTCTTCTCGTGCTATTCTGAGCTCATCCTGAAGTAGAAAAACTTTTTGATTTGCCTGATCTAAACTTTCTTGAAGATGCTGTGTTTTATCTACCTCTCGAACCGCTTTTGTCAACTTATCAATTTTTTTATTAGCTGAGGCGACATCATCAGTGAGGCTTTTATAGTTTTCGTCAAAAACCATCAATGTATTAATGATCTTATCAGAAGCAAAGCGCTCACGGTCGACCGGAGAATGACTCTCTGACTTATCTTCGCTCAGCTTTTCAAATACAAAAAAATCAGCAAAGGAAGTGTTAGAGGGGTTGATTGCAGAGAATGGGTAGCTATTAGGTACAGCATTCACTAGGTTCCATGCCGGCTGCCATCTCTCTACATCCTCCAACACGTCACGAAACCTGACGTAGTTGGCTGACTCATTTATTCCCAATCGACTCCCCTCCTCACTGCTACTATTGCTGTAAATAACGACAAAACGTGCTGAGGCTTCGAACAAATGATCCAGATAGTATTTATATACTTCATCATTCGAAAGATGGTATATCACATCCAACGAAAGGACTAACTCTGCCTTAACTGTTTCCGGATTGAAGTTCTCAGGGTCGTAAACTTCAAAGCGCTTGGAAGAATCATGCGCAAAGATTCGACGACAATGTTCTATAGCCGTGGGGCTAATATCGAGCCCTGTGTACTGAGGATAATCAGCCAACGAAAGTTGACCGCCATCCCCACAGCCAATCTCCAGAACTGACTTGATTTCGTTTTGCCTGACAAAGTTATTGAGAAAGTGGGCTTTGAAACGTGCCAAGCGTCCATATGACCCCGCACCGCTATTTCTTCCTGCGCTATAGCGATTTTCCCAGTAGCCAGCGACATCGAAGTATTTCTTATGGCTAAGGTCAGCACTCTCGGTAACATAGAAAGAGTACCCTTTCGGTTGCACCGGCGGCAGTTTATATCCTAGGGCATGCAACTTGTCCTGCACCGAGCCAGGTAATGAGCTATTTTCCAGGAGAATAACAACTGGCCTGGCATCACTATCTGCCAGTTGTGTAAATATTTCCTCGATTGACTTGTTTTTACTGGCGTTCAGTATAAGCACACTACACTGCGCCAGCGCTTCCGAATCTTCCGGAACGCCTAAGTGAAGCGCTCCAGCCGGGAATCGCGTAGACAGCACCTGCTGTAGTGACTCGTCGCCTCCAATAACCCAGCAATGTCCTTTCAAGCCAAGTTCATCGAGATAATCAGACAGCTCGTTTTTTAGGTTCATCTTCTCCATGACAACCCTACTCAAATATGATTTGTATTAGGCCGTCCAGACACCGCGGCTATCGATAAGGTAGCTTCCATTAACCTTCTGAGGGGCGATACTTTTGAACGGCTTGTGATCTACCAGCAACACAACGATATCCGCACTATCAAGTGCACTTTGTGCCTCCACCAATGTGCATCCCTCCAGCTTTCCAGAAGGTAGTACCTCTATATTGGGCTCAACGATCAAGGTCTGGCCGGGATTGGAAGTGGTGATTTGCTGGGCAATGGCGAGTGCAGGGCTCTCACGCAGATCGTCAATATCCGGCTTGAAGGCCAGCCCAAAGCAGGCAATTGTCACGTCTTTGGCGGTCTTGTCGGGGTTGGCACTCAGGAACTTGCCGACAGCTTCATTGACCTTGTCGACCACCCACTGCGGTTTGCCATCGTTCACTTCACGTGCGGTACGAATCAGGCGTGCCTCATCCGGCGTTTCACTGACGATGAACCACGGGTCGACAGCGATGCAGTGCCCCCCGACGCCAGGGCCAGGCTGGAGGATGTTGACACGCGGGTGGCGGTTGGCGAGGCGAATCAACTCCCAGACGCTGATATCGAGCTTGTCGCAAATGATGGAAAGCTCGTTGGCAAACGCGATGTTGACGTCTCGAAAGCTGTTCTCGGTCAGCTTGGCCATCTCGGCGGTGCGAGCCGTCGTCGTGATGCACTCCCCTTCCACGAAAACCTTGTACAGCTCCGTAGCGGCTTGAGAGCACTTGGCGGTCATACCACCGATAACGCGGTCATTTTCTACTAGCTCACGAATCACGTGCCCAGGCAGCACACGCTCGGGGCAATGAGCGATCCGGATATCCGACTCTTCCCCGTGGGTCTGCGGGAAGGTCAAATCCGGGCGAGCCTCAGCCAGCCACTCGGCCATGCTTTCCGTCGCACCAACGGGCGAGGTCGATTCCAGAATAACCAGGTCGCCCTTCTTGAGCACAGGGGCTATAGATTGGCTCGCGGCCTTGATGTAGGTCAGGTTCGGTTCATGGCTGGTATGTTCGGGGTTCGTCTTGAACGGTGTCGGCACAGCAATGAGAAACGCATCGGCCGGCTCAGGCGTGGTGGTGGCATGCAGATACCCTTCCTTGACTGCCGCATGCACCAGCATGTCGAGCTCGGGCTCGACGATATGAATCTTTCCTTGATTGATCGTATCAACGGTAGATTGGTTGATATCTACCCCGATGACCTTTTCCTTGCGAGACGCTATCACGGCGGCCGTGGGCAAACCGATATATCCTAAACCGACTACCGAAATAGTATTGAATTCCATTTATATAGCACCTAATGCTAATGAATTAAAAAGGTTATCGATTCGCAAGAATCTCTAGGATTCTCGGGCAAGCCTTGCCATCACCATAGGGGTTATGGGCATAGCTCATCGTTTTGTATGCGCCTTTGTCAGTCAGCAGGCTATGAAGCTCGCCCACGATCGTATCGACATCGGTACCGACGAGTTTGACAGTGCCGGCTTGTACCGCCTCGGGTCGCTCAGTCGTCTCACGCATTACCAGCACCGGCTTACCCAGCGACGGCGCTTCTTCCTGAATGCCGCCGGAGTCGGTCAGGATGATATGCGCACGGTTCATCAGGTAGACGAACGGCAGATAGTCCAGCGGATCGATCAGGTGCACATTATCGACATCGCCCAACAAACGGTTCACCGGCTCGCGCACATTCGGATTTAAATGCACCGGGTAGACAATTTGTGCTTCCGGGTGCTGGGCGGCGGTATCATGCAAGGCGCGGCAGATTCGGTCGAAACCGTCGCCAAAGCTTTCTCGCCGGTGGCCCGTCACCAGAATCAGCTTGCGCTGGCTATCCAGAAAATCGAAGTGCTTTTCGAAACGCTTCCGGTAAGAATCATCGCCTTCCAGCTTTTCTACCACCTCGAACAAGGCATCGACGACGGTGTTACCCGTCACATGCACTTTCTGAGGGGGCACGCCCTCTTCCAACAGGTTCTGGCGTGAGCGATCCGTGGGAGCGAAATGCAATTCGGCCAGTGCGCCCGTCAACTTGCGGTTGGCTTCTTCGGGCCAAGGTGAATAAATGTTGCCAGTGCGTAGCCCCGCCTCGACGTGGGCGACCGGTATTTGCTGGTAATAAGCAGCGAGCGTTGTCGCTAGCGTTGTGGCGGTATCCCCATGTACCAGCACGATGTCCGGCTGAACTTCGGCCAGAACGCTTTTCATACCTTGCAGAATGGCCGTAGTCACATCGGTCAGGTCCTGGCCGGGCTTCATGATGTTGAGATCGTGATCCGGCACGAGGGAAAACAAATCCAGGACCTGATCGAGCATTTCGCGGTGTTGGCCTGTTACACATAGGTGAGCGTCAAAGCGCTCGTCTGCTTTCAATTGCAAAGCAAGCGGTGCCATTTTGATGGCTTCAGGCCGTGTTCCAAACACGCAAAGCGTTTTCATATATTTCTGAATCCTTACTCTTGAGCCTTCTGTGGCTCTATTCAAATAGTTCTAACGATGTTTACGCGCCTGAAGCAGGCCCTTGGGCTGCCCCGGCAGGCGATGGGCGATCCACTGAATGGCCCCGGTTTCCTTGAGCCCCGCCGCGACCACATACAACGTCGCGATGGTCATCACGCCCGGGTTGGCAAACCCCGCCAGCGCCTCGCCGGGGGTCAGAATGCCACTAATGACTAGAAAGGCCAGCGCCCCCATGAGGACGACATCGGGGGCGATACGGGTCAGCGCGAGACAAGCCAGAACGGCAAAGATGAGGACTAACGTGGTGAGTGCTGCGGGTTCCATCCAATACGACGAATAAAGGTAATGCGAATAAGATCAGGCTCGGACACGCTACCGCCCTAGGATTGTTCCGGGCGGCTTCCCAAGGCCCTTGATGTTGTGCCGCGGTTGTGGTCACGCGGGCCGCGTGACGGCGCCCTCTCCCTGAAGGCGCCAACACGCCATTCTAGGCGAGTACCCGTAGGGTCTCTAGCGTTATGGCGTTGATTTTTGTGTGCATTTGGGAAAAGTTGTCGCCTATTAACGACGCCCTGTGTGTCGTTTTTTCTACACAAAGCAGCGCTTGGTTTGCCCATTATTTCGTATTTGCCCGCTATCTACACACAACAGTGTAGATCAGTCCCCGCGCGCGACATTATTAGCCGACTATCTAATATAGCGGCATAAAAAAACGCGGCCTTGGCCGCGCGACGCTCATATTAAGGGAAGTAAGGATTCGTTACCAGAATCGTCATGCCAGCGCGCTGCATCGTGATTCGCATTTACCTAATGCAGCATGCCGCTCTATGTGCTTAACTTAACCAATAGTCACAATACGAACAAAACTTTTGGTTACGTTAGCTTAGGGAGGCGTGAGGATGTCGATGACGGACGCGGCACATGCAATGCAAGACGAAAGCTCGACAACGTGCGGCGAGGCGATCGGTTTGCCGCTGGGGTTATTGAGCCAGGTGCGGGGGCATTTCTATTACGTCGACCACTGCCCCATCGATGGCAAGCGGATTCACTTGAACGGTGTCGGCGAGCCGCTGGCGTTGAAGTCAGCGGTGCAGATGAATGCGGAGTTGGCGAGTTTGCCGGCGCCGCTGGAGGCGGAGGCGCCGGGCCACCATGTTCAGGCGATGCTGACCACGCATGGCTGGGAGGATCTCGCGATTTGGTTGAGAGTGGCGTCGGCAGGTTCGCATGATCAGCTTTGGCGGGCACCTAGCGTGGCGGAATGCTGGGCGCAGGTATTGGCATTGGCGCTGGGGGCGACTCCCCGCGGGAGCCATGTGGTGACCACGGCGCTGGCCTCTGCCAAGGAGGCGACGGCCATTGCACTGCGCGCCAGGCAGCGGGCGTTGAGCAGTGCCACGGTGCCGGTGAATCCACTCACCGGGCGGCTGGAAACGGCGGAGTACGCGCACTATGTAACGCCGGAGACGCGCGTTGCGACGCTCGTGCATACCTGCCCTTTCACCGGCATGCGCCAGGATGTGGCGGCGATGGCGTATGCCATCCGCGAGGTGGCGCCGGCGTGTTTCATCCTGGTCATGGGGGAGCATCACGCCGCGCACGCGCCGCTGGCGGTGGCGCATTGGGAGGTCGATGCGTATGTGATCGGTTCAGAGGCGATCTTCTGTCGCCCTCGACAGGGGTTTGCGTGGCTGTCGCGGCGTTTGTCACTGGCCATGCGCGGCACGCCGCCGAACGGCTTGATGGCGCCACATAGCGGTGAGGAGCCCACTGCCCTGGCGAGCATTACCGAGTGGGTGGCGTATCTCGATTGGCTGGGCAGGCATTTCACCGGCGTTCCGCCCCGGTGTTCTCGCTTACAGGCAGCGGGCGAGGCCATTCAGGCCCATGAGCGGGCGTTGTTGAATCGGTTGTTGCATGGCTTTCCCGAGGCGCCGGAGACGCCACAGGCGAGCGCATCGCCCACCTCACTGTGGCGATGCGGTTTGCATGGCCATCCACGCGTGCGGGTGATCGGCGCGCCGCATGCGCTATGGCGCGACGGCAGCGTGGCATTCCATGTGCAGGGAATGGACGCGCGGGAGGTAGTTCAGTGGCTCGCGGCAACCGGCATCGCCGCCCAGCTTTTGTCCTCGCCCCAGGCAGTGCGCGCACTCGCGCCGTTTGGGTATACCACCGCCACGCGTTTATCCGTCAGCCATTACAACAGCGAGGCAGAAATCGAAACCTGCTTGCAGACGCTCGACCCCTTGCTGGAACGCCCGGCGGAGGGGCGGGGGTGAGGTTGCGGGCTGCACACCATGACCGACAATGCTATGCTACATAGAAGTAGCAATTACGTAGCATATTCGTTGCGAGGCGCTTCCCATGACCGCTGAAATTCTGAAAGAGTCTTTACCCGACCCGGCCGAGTATCACGCGCCTGCCTCGTACGCACGTTTCGTTGCAGACTTGAAAGCCTCCGCACGTGCAGAAGGCGAGCCGGTCATCAGTCCACGATTGTTTGCCAGTGCCCTGCGCATGGATATTCAGACACTTGCCAGCCGCGCCCACGTGCATAGATCCACCATCACTCGGGGCCAAGGTGCCGAAAAGCTGCAAAGCTTTCTACGCGATGCCATTCGCGTGCTGGGGGTAGCTGCAGATATCAACGGCAACCTGCCGGACGCTCTTTTCTGGTTCCGCAATGAGCCGATACCGCCTTTCGACTATCAAACCCCCGAGCAACTGGTGAGCGCTGGTCGCACTGATGATCTGGTGCGCTATGTACAGTCGCTCAAAGCTGGGGTCGCCGGATGATCGAGCTCCTGCCAATTGAGACAGAGGCCTATCGTGTCCATGTGCCTAGGTGGGCATTTGCTCCCACTAGCGGAGCCGGTGCAGGGGAACACGGCGGTCGACTGAACCGCCCTGGGGTTCCGGCACTTTACCTGGCCCTCGAAGAAGCCACCGCGTTGGCTGAATACAAGCAGCTTTCAAGTTTGATGCCACCAGGGCTCATCGTGAGCTACGAAGTCAGGATACGCCACGTCGTAGACTTCAGCAGAGGGTACAACGAGGACTGGGACGAGATCTGGCAAGAGCTCCACTGTGATTGGCGCAGACTATGGTTCAACGACCATATTGAGCCCCCTTCCTGGTTTCTCGGCGATATTGCCCTCGCGGCGGGCAGTTCAGGCATTCTCTTCCCTTCGCAAGCCAATCCTGCTGGCACCAACTTGGTCATCTACCCCGAGTCACTGGAAGAAGGCGACATGCTAAGGGTCCATGATCCCAATGGGCTACTTCCCAAAGATTCGAGTTCGTGGGAGTGACGTGAACATGTTAGCTCGGCTCAAAGCGTGCCAGCGCGTGCAGTTCATCGAGCTACGCTCAGGAGGGCTGATCTAATGGAAAAACTCTTGAAGTACCGGGGCTACTACGGCTCCCTCGAGGCCAGCACCGAAGACAACTGTCTGTTCGGCAAGCTACAGTTCGTTCGCGCCCTGATCAGTTACGAAGGCGAGACGGTGGCGGAGCTGGAAGCCGCGTTCCGCGACGCCGTCGATGACTATCTCGCCACCTGCGAGCAACTCGGCGAGACGCCCGAGACCCCGTGCAAGGGCTCCTTCAACGTGCGCATCGGCCACGACCTGCACCTGGCCGCCGCCGTTTCAGCCTCGCGGCACGGCATCTCGCTCAATGACCTCACCCGCCAGGCGCTGAACGACTACCTGCAACAGCATCCTTGACTGCCGGACACTGCGGGCTTCGGGCGCCAGGTTCGGGGCGCTGTGGAGAGTGGATTCGGTAGCATTTTAGCCCGTTGCTCGTGGCAGCGTTACCCCGCCAGTTTCAACCGGGATGATACGGTGAATGGGTCGCATCGAATCTCTGGCCAACCCGCGCGATGTGGTCGCGTAACTCTTCATTATCGATCTCGTGCTGGCGCTCCATCGTTTCGCGAAACTGCTTCAGGGCTGGGTAATAACGTTCGATGCTGTTCTTGAACTCAGTCTCCAGAATGCTGTGGCGATACGCATGCACCGTATGGTTACGCGTTTCTATCATATCCATCCAGGCTTGGCCGTCTTCCAGTAGACCGATATTGAAGGCATGTCGGGCCGCGCTGCGCGATCCCGTCACGTTTTGAATACCCTCATGCTCCAGGTAATCCTTCATCACCTTCCAGGCGAGCTCGTGGGTGAACTCGAAACGCTGGATGACGCCTTCCTTGATGATATCTAGCGTCGTGTCGCCATACGCTTCGACGGCTTGCTCCAACTGAGCAAACGCATTGATGTAATTGGCAAATCGCTGCTGCCAGCGGATATCGTCCGCCATCGTTATCCCCTTTGATCGTTTGTCGAAGTGCCTGGTTTGAATTGAGCGCGAATGGCTTCGACATCAGCCACTTCATAACGCGTCACGCGCTTGGCGGGTTGACACCCCTGCTGAATCTCCACGGCCTCTTCCAGGGAGGCTTTCAGATCATCGAACATGTTCAGCTCACCAGTTTCAGCGAGGGCACCGCGCTGACGTCTACTTCGCGCTCGGCGTGCCAGGCGTCATAGGCCGCCTGGAGACGTAGCCATAGACCCGGGCCGTTACCGAACAGCTTGCCTAGCCGTGCGGCTGTCTGTGGCGAGACAGGCTTACGCATGGCGAGAATGGCGTGTAATTGCTGGCGTGAAATGCCCAGCATCCGCGCGATGTCGCCCTTGCTGTAGTCCATATCTTCCAGCATGTCGTCGATCACCTCGCCGGGGTGCGGCGGGCAGCGATTGGGATTTTGCTTCGCCGTAATAGCCATAGGGGCTTTACCTCTTCGTCAGTGGTATTGCTCAAAATCAAACCACCAAGCGGGGCCAATCGCCATAGCGGGATACCGCAGGCTGCGAGCGCCAGATTCGGGGCGCTGTGGAGAGTGGATTCGAGCTTCGAGCAACATTATAGCTCGTTGCTCGCCGCGCTCGCGGCATGGCCGCGCTAGGCGATGCTTTCGCACAAGGCGATCACTATTATGGCCCACTTGCTTCGTCTTCTCGCAGTACGTCGTCGTGCAGGTCATCCAGGCTCACGCCGAGCACATCGGCGATCCTGCGTAGTGCCTCGATGCGCCCGGTTCGGTCCCCGCGCTCGATCATGGCGACGTACGACTGGGATACGCCGGCCGGCTCGGCCAGCGCGGCCTGGGTCAAGCGGCGGTGTTCGCGCCAGACCTTGACGGGTTTCTCCCCGGCAAGCAGCCGGTCGACCACCTCTGCCGGCACCAGCTCGTCACGTCCCTCCGCCAGCTCGCGCGTCGCATGATCAAACGCTGTCACGTCATCCAGCTCTTCGGCCTTGTGCAACAGCTCTTGGTATTCGTCATAAGGAATGACGGCGTATTCCGGCCGCCCTTCCCGTTCAATGATCTGTGCGTTCATTTGTAAATGTCCCCTCTGGGTCCGATATCCAACACCAAAATCACCAGCTCATCGTCGACGATCTTGTAAATCGCCCGCCATCGACCCACTCTGAGCCGATAGCCAGGCCGGCTCTGCAATTTCCGCGTATCCAAATCAACGCGCTGCGGGTCCTGCGCTAGCTGCTCCAGCGATTCTCTGAGCTGACGCCGCTGCTTTGCGGGCATCTTGCACAAGCCTTTGGCCGCCGATTTCTTGAACGTAATTTTGTACATGGATGAATTATAACATAATGTGATAAAAAATGCCAGCGCCTGTCCGGGGCGGTTCCCCGACCCGGGCGAGTATCACGCGCCTGCCTCGTACGCACGTTTCGTTGCAGACTTGAAAGCCCCCGAACGTGCATGTGAGACGGTGGCGGAGCTGGAAGCCGCGTTCCGCGAAGCCGTCGATGACTATCTCGCCACCTGCGAGCAACTCGGCGAGGCGCCCGAGACTCCGTGCAAGGGTTCTCCTTCAACGTGCGCGTCGGCCACGACCTGCACTTGGCTTGTCACGTGTGATGTGATAAGTCACACTTGAGACATGATCATCAGCTTTCGACACAAGGGCCTGCGTGCCTTCTTCGAAACGGGCACTACCAAGGGAATTCGCACCGACCACGCCAAGCGTCTGAGGTGGCACATGGCTTACATGCACAACCCCCCGCACCCCGGTGAGACGTTGCGCGAAGATGTATTGCCGGCGCTGGACATCAGCGTAACGGAAATGGCGCGTCGCCTGGGGCTAGCGCGGGAAACCCTATCGCGGATTCTGCACGAGCGGGCACCGATTAGCCCCGACCTCGCCGTTCGCCTGGAACGGGCCGGCATCGGCCGGGCGCGTACCTGGCTAGCGGTGCAAGGCGATTACGACTTGTGGCAGGCCGAGCACCGCGCCCAGCCAGCCATCGAGCGCTTCGCCAAGCTGGCGTAAGCGCGGTTTGAGAAAAATTCCTCTCGCGTCCCAAGGACACGGCCGTGGCGGTACAGGTAGGGATGCTGGGGTAGTGCCTTGGCTGTCTCTTCGATGGCACTGATGAGTGCTTCGAGCTTCGGCAGGATTGTAGCTCCTAGCCCGCCGCTCGTTTCTCGTAGCTTTTGACTCGTAGCCCCTCTTACTCAAGCAGATTCCTCCGCTTGGCGTCACTGAGCATGGCATGGGCAAACGCTATGAGCGTTTCCTGATAGCCATGCGCCGTATTGAGTGCGTCGGCAAGAACCTGAGGGGACTCGATGTATTCATGGATCATTTGATTGCGGGTCTGACGAATCTCGAGCCACTTGTCGGCAGAATCGAGCATACCGAGCTTTTCGGCGCGATCCAGGTTGTCGGCGACGGCCCCTGTCTTCTCGCCCAGGGCGCGTAACCAAAGAGGAAGCAGTTTGTCGCCGGTCGTGTCCTGAAGTCGACAGAATCGACTGGTGTAGGCTTCCAGCTTCTCTGCCAATGCCTCATCTTCACCCAGCCTGGCGGCACGCTCCTCGGTGAACGGCGAGGCAAACACGCTATCCGATGAGTAGCGAAGATGATGGATCTCACGCTCGACGACGCGTTTCAGGAAGCCCAAGCGCTCCGCAAGATTGTAGCTCATAAAAAAGCTCCCTGTTCTCGTGCCAGCCTGTGTATCGTCTGCTCATTGAGGTTCGGCGCACTCAGCAGTACATCCACCTTGCGCCCGTGCATGGCGCGCATGATACGCACACTGAGCCGAGCGGAGAGCTGTGCGGGATGCTCCACCGGCGCGTCAACTTCAACGAACAGGTCGATATCGCCGCCACGGGCGCTATCGTCGAGCCGTGAGCCGAAAAGCTTCACGGTGCTGCCCGAACCAAGCTCGTCGGTGACGAGCTGCCGGATGGTCTGTCGTTGGCTATCTGTCAGGCGCATGGTGGTCATCTCGGCAAGGCGTTCGGCCCAGGCTCGGGGCGCTGTGAAGAGCGGCTTCGAGCTTCGAGCTTCGAGCTTCGAGCTTCGGCAGGATTGTAGCTCGTTGCTGGGCATGGTTCGCATCCAGGGCTAGCGGTCCTCACGGGTATGCCACAGACGTAGCAGATAGATGGTGGAATTCGTGATCTCGTAGCGCATCTCGTAATGGCCGACCAGAATCCGCCGCACGTTACGCGGCTCGAACTCTTCCAACTGCTCGCCGATACGCGGGTTGGCCAGCAGGGTGGTCGGTGCAGCGGTGAGCTGTTGCACCGTGCGGGCCGCTGCGGGCTGGCTCACTGATGCCAGGAATTCGTGGAGACGTGCCAGATCGGATAGGGCCTTGCTCGTCCACTTCAGCTCCATCAGCGTGGCACTGGCAGCGGGGTATCGGTGCTCAGACTGTCGGCCCAGGCTTGCACGGCCTGATGGTCGATGACACGACCGGCATCCACATCGGTCAGCGCCTCGCGGGTCAGGCGGTTGCGCTCCTCTTCCTGGTCAAGCCAGGCGGCCAGGGCTTGCTTGACGATCCAGTTTTTGGATCGATCCAGACGATCGGCAATTTCATCGACTCGCTCGGCCAACTCTACAGGGACGTGGGCGGTAACGGATCGAGTCTTGGCGGTGGTGGCCATCGTGACTTCCTCTGCTATAAAACGATTCATATTTAATCATAGTTAATAACCATGCATCGTCAAGCTGAATTGTCAGGTTGAGCTGTGCCCCGCCGCGCCAGGTCCGGGGCGCTGTGAAGAGCGGCTTCGGGCTTCGGCAGGATTGTAGCTCGTTGCTCGAAGCGTTCCAGCGCGTACGGCGGCATTGAAGAGGTATCAAAGACGTTTATCCGGGACAAACGCGATTTCTGTGGCGCCATCGACCATCGCCTTGAAGCCAGCATGGTTCGGGTTGACGAGGTAATTCGTTTCTCTGGGCACCACGACGCTCGGCACGGCGAGCACGAGGCTCGATTGGCTTTCCAGCCAACCGTCGCCGATCTCGGCGGTCGATGAGGGCGCTGGCTCGACCATCCAGTCATCCGGGCGTCCATCTGCTGGAAGGCGCATGAGGTCGTCTTCCTGAAACGTCACCTCGAGCAGCGCATAGTCTTCCAGCAAACGGTAGTCGTTGAGGTGCACCATCACCTCGAGCATGGCCAACGATTCAGCGCCCGCGAGGTACACGCAGGCGTTGCCTTTGCTGTTCCAACGCCCACCGTACAATCGGGCGCCTTCACCATCGAAGGCACTCTTGAGCCATTTCCGCTTGACGAGTCGGTATCCAGACACCGTGCTCATGCGAACACGCCGTGCTCAAGCCGTCCGATCAGGTCCAGCACGGCTTCCGCCCCGGCGGTCGTCGCGATCATCTCCACCGGCCTCTGGTCACCTAGCCCCCGCACCGGATTGAGAAGCCAGGTGTTGGCCCGCTGTCGGTCGCCCTCGAACAGGTCGACGGCGCTCTTGTAGACTTCAGCAAAGCGATACAGCCGGTCACCCTCGTCCCGCTTGAAGTGCCCTGCTTTCGCTCGACGCTGCAAACTGGCCGGGGAAATGGCGACATACCGCGCCAACTCTTTACTCTCCAGGCCAGAGGCTGCCGCGAGCGTTGTGTAAACCTTGTAGGGGATGCCTTCGCTCAACGCTTCATGCAGTTTTGGCCCTCGTGAAGGCAACCCCAAGGTCTGCCAGAAGTCTTCCTTCCGATCTACCGCCGTGGGTCGATACTCTTTGATCGCGCCTTGCATGGCCCCCTCCTTAAATTACTTGATACATTTTCAGTATATCAAATGATTCGACGGATAGCGCATTCGAGCTTCGGGCGCCAGGTCCGGGGCGCTTTAATAGGGTATGCCCAAAGTGACCCGAGAGGTCTAGCTATACGTGTAGCTAATAGCGTTACGGTATAGACGACAGCGTTACGTCGCGCTATTGTGTGTCCTAAGACACACGCATTCAGTGTGTGGCGATGCTAGCGCCATTAAACGGCTAAGGCGTAAGTAAAACTCAATTCATAGGTGATAAGCATGAGCCAAGTTGCAGAGGCGCGGACGAATAAGTTGTTGCCTCTCAATATGCGCGTTGAGAGTAAAAAACGCGCCCTCATTGATAGGGCCGTTGCAGAATGTGGCGGTGATCGGACCAGCTTCGTGCTGGATGCAGCATGTCGTCGAGCAGAGGAAATCTTGATGGATCGGCGTGTGCTTGTAATGGATGATCGCTCGTTTGAGGCCTTCGAAAGGGCATTAGAAGCCCCCATCGAGGACAATCCATGTGTGATGAAGCTGATGAACCGAAAGAAACGCTGGGACAAGACGTAATTGAAGCGGCGCGTGTTGATCCTCCTGTCGTTATTGCCCAGCTTCATGAAGTCGATAAGTTCGATTGTGGCCGGTATAGCCTTAACGATTTCTTGAAGGATCGAGGTGTCAAGAACACGCAGCGTAAGGCCACAACGACGTATGTCGTGTGCTATGAAGGAACAAGCCAGGTGGCAGGCTACTTCTCACTGGCGACCGGCGCGGTGCTGCGGGACTTATCCCCCAAGAACATGCGGCGCAACATGCCCACTGAATTGCCTGTGATAAAGCTGGGGAGGCTAGCGGTAGATCAGCCTTGCCAGGGTGCGGGACTCGGTGGCGACCTGCTCGGAGATGCTATCGAGCGATCTTTGATCGCGGCTGGACATGTTGCAGCGCGTGCCCTAATTGTCGATGCGCTCGATGAGGACGCGGCAGCTTTCTACAAGAAGCATGGTTTTCTCGAGAGCCCCGACAACCCCCTTATGCTGTTCTTGTCGTTAAAGACCCGAGGCGGATGACGGGAATAGGATCGGTTGTCGAAGCATGTGGTGGTTAGCGGGCTTCGAGCGCCAGGTTCGGGGCGCTGTGAAGAGTGGCTTCGAGCTTCGAGCTTCGAGCTTCGAGCTTCGAGCTTCGAGCTTCGTCAGTATTATAGCCCGCCGCTCGTAGCTCGCCGCTTAGGGCCGCATCAGGCGATGCTTTCACGCAGGGCGTTTTCCCAGCGTGCGTCGCGCTGGCCGCAGACGATGAAGAAGGGGTTCAAGACGCTGTCTTGTTGGTTGCAGCGCAGCGGTTCAAGCGTTTGGACATCGAGTACGTGCCCGCCGGCGGCGGTGACCACGGCTTGGGCGGCGGCGGTGTCCCATTCGCAGGTGGGCGCGAGACGCGGGTAGAGATCGGCTTGGCCTTCGGCGACCAGGCATAGCTTCAACGAGCTGCCCATGGTGACGCATTCATGCGCGGGCAGGCGCTGGCAGAAGGCGTCGAAGATTTCAGCACCATGGCGGCGGCTGCCGATAATCTTCCAGGGCTCGGCCTGGGGGTCGGGCAAGGCGCGGGCGTGAATCGGCTGGTCGTCACTGCCGTTCTCGCGCTTGTAGGCGCCCTCCCCGTGCTGGCCCCACCAGGTCGCGGGGCCGCTTTCCAGCGCGGGCGCGTGGACGATGCCGAACACCGGCACGCCGTCTTCCACCAGGGCGACGTTGAGCGTGAATTCACCGTTGTGACTGATGAATTCCTTGGTGCCATCCAGCGGGTCGATCAGCCAGTAACGCTGCCACGTCTGGCGGGTCTCGTAGCGGATCTCGGCGGATTCCTCGGAGAGAATCGGCACCTTGGGGGTGAGCGCTTCCAGCAGCCCGACCAGGGCGTGGTGCGAGGCCATGTCCGCCTCGGTGAGCGGGCTGGCGTCGGCTTTTTCCTCGATTTCGAAGTCGCGACGGTAAATCGCCATGACTTCCTGGCCGGCGACGTGAACGCCCTCGATAAGGCGATTGCGCGTGGAATCGGTAATAAAATCGGTCATCTTGATTCGGGTATCCGGAATATCGGGTTGAGACTATTGCAGATGGGCGCGGTTGCTGGGCAGCCAGCTAGAAGCCCGCTTCTTTCTGTTGACGGATGGCCAACACTACCACGGTGTCAGCGTCGACACGGTACCGGGCGATATAGTCGCTATCGCCGAAGTCAATCAGCCAATCCCGGTAGGCTTCTGGCAGGTCGTCGATTGGGCGTCCGATATGGGAATGTTCACCGAGTGCCTGGACGCCTTGGAGGATAGCCTGGGAAGCTCGCTCGGCCGCTGCGGGATTCTTCGGTTGCAAGAATTCACGCAGCCGCTCGAGGTCGCTGATCGCTGCCGGGGCGAAGATCACTTGTGGCATGTGGGAGCGGGCTCCTCATGATCCGTTCCCCAGCTATTCAGCCACTTCTCTACGTCGTCTGCAGTCGCGTGCAGGCCGGTCGCCTGGTAGTCCTCCCAAGCCCGGAGCGCATCCTGCTTGAAGGCTTCCCGGCTTTCCTCACGCACGACATACTGCTCGATGGCTTCACGCATGAGCCAGTGTGACGAGCGTCGGCGCGCATCGGCCAAGTGCTGCACCCTTCCTTTCAGATCGTCGTCGAGCTTGATGGATGTCGGGGTCGCCATGTCAGCCTCCGTGATTAAAGCTCGTAGTCAGAGGTAATACCTATAAATACCTTAGACCGCTTGGGCCTGGCTGTCGATGAAAGCAAAACGCTTCATGCATGGATTGACAGTCTTCTTCGAGACTGGATAAATACTCGCTCCATTCTTAACCAAGAGTCTTCATGGTCCTCCTTGCGGCCTTTGCCCTGCTTTCCATCGGGTTTTCGTTTCTGTGTTCCATTCTCGAGGCGGCGTTGCTGTCACTCACGCCGAGCTATATCGCGCAGTTGAAGGACGAGCGCCCGAAGCTGCACGCCTCGCTTTCCAAGCTGAAGTCCAACATCGATAGGCCGCTGGCGGCGATCCTCACGCTCAATACCATCGCGCATACCGTGGGTGCGACGGGCGTGGGCGCGCAGGTGGCGGTGGTGTTCGGCGATGCGCATGTGGCGATTGCCTCGGCAGTGATGACGCTGGCGATCCTGATACTTTCCGAGATCATCCCCAAGACCATCGGCGCGAGCTACTGGCGAGCCCTCGCCCCGCTGCTGCCGCCGATCTTGCGGGTGATGATCGTGGTGTTGACGCCGTTCATCTGGCTTTCCGAGCGGATCACCAATCGTATCGGCTCTTCGGAGAACGATGTCGACATGCGCGGCGAGATCAAGGCGCTGGCGCGTATCGGCCTGGATGAGAAGGCGCTGGACAATGACGAGGCCCGCGCTATCGTCAATATTCTCAACCTGCATGAGATTCAGGTGAAGAGCGTGATGACGCCGCGCACGGTATGCGTGGCGGTGACGCCGGATCTCAGCGTGGCGGAGTTCGATGCGCAGTTCGGCAAGATGCAGTTCACGCGCTTTCCGGTAATGGACGGCGGCGAGCAGTCGATTGGCTACATCCATAAGGCGGATACTTATCACGCCGAGGATGAGCAGACCATGAAGGCGCTGATGCACCCCATCGAGGCGCTGCACGAGACGGATAACGTGGAGCATGTCTTCACCGCGATGCTCAAGGATCACGGCCACATGCGCGTGGTGTACGACGAGCACGGCACCTGGGTGGGCTTGATCACACTGGAAGACGTGATCGAGACGATTCTCGGCCAGGATATCGTCGACGAGACGGACAACGTCGAGAACCTGCGCAAATACGCCAAGCAGCGCTGGGTGAAACGCCTCAAGCGTGACGGCAACGACGCCGGCTGATCCGCGCCCGGTTGACCTCGCGCAGAATCAACTTTTTAAAGTGACAGGCTCTATGTCTTGTTCTTAACAATTGTTATTGAAACTTAGCTGATGACATAACAAGCTATATGACCCGCGCAATAGGTAGATGTACCACGCCATTCGCGACGCACGTTTCACGCCTTTTGCTAGACTACTAACGCCAGCAACGAACGCTGTCAGACGCTCTGCGTCGATAGCGTTTATTCTTTTTCAAACAATACCATTTACTTACCACCCATAAGGAGAGCAAGGAATGCTCGAGTGGCTCAACAATAATAGCGGTGCGCTGAGCGCAATCGCGAGTTTCTGCACCCTGGGCGTGTGGCTGTTCTACGCGCAGCTGCTTTACCTGGGGTTTGCGCGCCAGCGGCGGCCGCGCATCCTCATCAACCGCGGCCGCAGCAAGTCGCCGGACGGCATGTGCCTGATCAGCAACATGAGCTCAGAAGCGATCTTCGTCACGAATGTCCTGGGTGTATTGCATACGTCCCAAGGCGAATATACCTGCGATCTAACCGACTACACGCGGTCGGATGACAGCGGAGAAGAAAGTAGCGAGGAAAGTGCCACGCGCCAAGGCCCACTCGCCTCGGGCGACTATCATCAGGTGTGCTCGTTCAGGGAGATCATCGATCACATCGCCGAGGGGCACAATCTCGATATCGACCGGAACACGCTGACGCTCGATGATGAAATGCTGAGGATGCTGGAGATCCGGCTGATCGCGATCTACGGCAGCGAGAATCGCCCGCTGGGAGCCTACCGTTGCTTCATGCTGGAAAAGGCGGAGCTCGACCCCAACGTCAAAAATCAGGGCTGCCTGATCGTGCCGACGTCGTTCGATACCTACCGCGTGTCGCGTCGCTGGCATCAGAAGCGTATACGCCAATGGCTGGAGTCACTACCGAGCAGTCGTTGATCATCCGCCACCCAAAACGTAACAGGGCCCGCCGAAGCGGGCCCTGCTATGCGAAACCTTGGAGGTTTCGAATCAAGCGAGTGAGATCACTCAGGCTTGATATTAGAGGCCTGAAGGCCTTTCTTGCCCTGGGTGACGTCAAAAGAGACTTTTTGACCGTCTTGCAGGGACTTGAAACCTTCAGCCTGAATTTCGGAGAAGTGGGCAAAGAGGTCGTCGCCGCCGTCGTCCGGAGAAATGAAGCCGAAACCTTTAGCGTCGTTAAACCACTTAACTGTACCAGTTGCCATTTTCAATATCCTTTGCGCTTTCAATTGCCGGGTATTTACCCGAGTTGCAGTGGGTAAAACAAATTAGCGATACACCAGGCTCTCGAAAACATCGATTACTACTGCGGTATGCCACTTGCTAACCTACTGAGCTAAGCTTGGACCTTTGTGGGGGCGCTGTCAACACTTTCTCTTCGTATCTTCTCAGCGCGCCAGTGACGCGCCCCAGCAGGTGTTTCACTGTGCCCCGCGTGACGTGTGACGCAGCTCGACGATGGTGCGCAACAACGTGGCAACGCTTCGACTGGACTGGCTGTACTCGTTCATCAGCGCCTGCAAGCGCTCCTCGAACGGCGGCTCTTGAGGTTCGGCCTCTGCATTGCTTGCCCCGCCGCCATCGAGCTCCTGTAGAGCCGTGGCGAAGGCGTCATCGAGTTCACGAAACTTGCGGAGTTTTTCACGCTCGTCCATTTGGCGTGACGAGGCTTGGCGATTGTTTTTCATGGAAATATTGAAATCACGATGTAACGGTTCAAAAACGTAATAGCACGCCTTCGGTGAGGTTCACCGGAGACGCTCGACGTACGGCAACGAGTCGCGCGGATAGGTAACGCGGGAAAAACGATCTTTCTGAATAGGCGATGTGAATCGCTTGGCATCGACTCGGCCCAGCATTATAGATGATGCCGAATCTGCGAAGTTCAATCCCTGCGGTATTTTATATACTCCGCGCCCACCGAATTGGCGTACAAACCCTAGCGCGCGCGTGCGGTGCGCGCTGGCAGCGTTTCTTGGTGCTGAGATAGCCGCCACAGGAAAGACTCGACGGGCCTCGGCCTTCCCAATAGATAGCCTTGGCCAATGGGGCAACCCAGCCCGCGCAAGACATCCATCTGCTCCTGAGTTTCTATCCCTTCGGCGACGACAGTCAACCCTAGCCCCCGCGCCAGATCGATGATGCCCTTTACCAGCAACTGGCTGCGCTCGTCGTCGGCGATGGCATCGATATAAACCTTATCGAGTTTGACTTTGGTGAACGGCAATTCCTTGAGAAACCGCAGCGAGGTATAGCCGGCCCCGAAGTCGTCCAGTACCAGCCTGAAGCCGTGCAGACGTAAGGTGCGCATGATTTGGCGGACCTGGGAAAGGTCCTGTGTGGCGACATGCTCGGTGACCTCCAGCTCGATACATTGCGGGGGGACGCCGTAATGCTTGCAGCGCGCCAGCAGCCAGTCGGTGAATCGGTGGTCATCGAAATGGCGTATCGACAGGTTGATCGCCCACACCAGGCGCTGCGTCTGCGGCAGTTCGTAGCGCGCCAGCCAGGCGAGCATGGTGTCGAAGACTTTTTCGTCCAGCGGCACGATCTGGTGGCTGGCTTCGGCCACGGGAATGAATTCACCCGGCGAGATAGTGCCGAAGGTGGCGTGCTGCCAACGAATCAAGGCTTCAGCGCCTACCAGTTGCCGAGTGGCAAGACGGTATTGGGGTTGCAGATACAGCTCGAAGAACGGCGTTTCTTGCTCCATTGCATCGGCCAGCGTCTCCGCCAGGAACCGCCGACGCTCGGCGGTCTTGAGCAGGTCGAGCTTGAATAGCTGCGGCTCGGCACCGGTACTGGCCAGTACCTGGTCGGCGGCATCCTGCGCGGCTTGCAACAGCGCCATGGGTGTCTTGCCATGCTCGGGCGACACGGCAATCCCGATGCGCGGCTCAAGCCGATGCGGCACACCATGAACCTCAATGGGCGCGTAGAGCAGCTCTTGATAACGCGCCGCCATGGCCAAGGGGGCTGGTGCGCCGGTGGCCATGACCACGAAGACGTCGTCCGAGAGTCGCGCCGGATAACACACGCCGCCACAGGTATCACGCAGGCGCTCGGCGATGGCCTGTGCCGCCAGATCGGCGCATTCGACCCCGAACTGGGCGCGCAGGTGGCGCAAGTCATCGAACGCCAGGTAATAAAGCGAGACGGCGTAGACGTCGTCCATGAAGCGTTGCATCCGCTGTTCGAGCAACACCCTCCCCGGTAGATCGGTCACCCTGTCGTTACGCAGCGCTAGACGCTTCAAGCGGCGCTTGCGCTCGCGCCACCGCGCCAGCCAGATGGCGAGCACTGCCATGACCAGCGCGGCCAACGCCAGGGCGAAAGCTCGCCAGGTCCATTGACGCTGAGCGACGACCGCGTCGGGCGACTCCAATGCCAACCAGGCATCGCTGAGCCGCGGTGAATCCACCCGACGTGCACTGGCCACGACTGCGTCGCGCACATCGCCCAACAGGGCACCATCACTTTGCAGCGAAATCTGACTGGGCACCACGATCATCGCGGTGGGCGTGGTAGCAGACGGTACTGGAGCGTCATCCTCGGCCGCTCCTGCCCCCTCCAGCGGCAGGAGCGCCAGTACAAGGAGATACCATAGCCAAGGCTTGGCCTTGGTCTTGTCGATGCCCTTTAGCATGCGTGCAGCCTCCTGCCATCGAGATGAAACCCGCCATCCTTTTCCCCGAGTCACTACTTAGCATAGACGTCGGTGGCGCCTCTGATCCTCGTCAATCGAAAAAGATGCTGGCAGTCGTTTTCAAGGGATCTGGCGTGCCCGGTATGCTGATGCCAAATAGGTTCAAGATAGGAAGCGGAAAGTCAGCTTGAACGCAGATCGTCAGCAACCCTTCTTCAAACGTGGGGGGCATCCTTACAAAATCGGGTATTGAAGCGAGCGAGCCAACTATCATCTTTTTGTGTGCCATCCTCACCGGTAATTAAACCTAGCTCCGTGAGGCGATCTTCAAGCTTTTCCATATCCGGCACCCAGCAATTCGGCATCCACACCATTGAGGCTCAATCCCAGGGCGCTGAGCAGCTGGTCGATTAACGGTGCCAAGATATTGTCGAGCCCCGCCGTAAGTGCTGACAGCAAGTCGCCGGGCCGCACGGGCACGGCATTGCCGGATAACACGCCGATCAGGTCATCGAGTGTCGTGTCCACCTTGCCCGGGCCAATGGCGTTATCAGCGGATTGCAGCGCCACGAGTGCGCGTTGTTACCGCCCCCGTTGTTGTCACCCATGTCAGGACCATCGCCCGTAGCACCATCCATGGGCTGAGACTTGGAGGAACTACCACTGCAACCGCTCAGGACCAGTACCAAATACGACCGTTGTTAGTGCCGGTATTTTGAGTTTCCCAAGCATCTCGACCTCCATTAATTATCGTTTACTACCTACGGTTTTTCGTGTAGCGGCTGCTAGAGCATTGACCCTCATATTGCTCACTTCGACCGCCTCTCATCTTTAAAATGAATGAGATTTCGTCTCATTTACGTAGGAGGTATCCGAAATAAAAGACAGACCCCCTTTACATGCATTTCTTTTTATTCGCACCCCCTCCATGGCCTAAAAAATGCTATAAAAAACTGTTTTTTATATAAATATTCAGCGCAATTTATATATTTTCCTTCAACACCCCCTCCTTTTTAAGATAAAGGAAGCCATTTTCGCCTTCTTTACAAAAAAGCAAACCTCAAAATTAACTATTGGTTACATAAAAAAATATTCTAAACAACAGGTCCTTTTGGTTTTATTTTTGTACTATCTTTTACCTGTTTTGCATACTAGGGTTCTCATCCTTCCGGGCTTTGCAATTCCAGTCATCTTCTCGATATTTACAAGTTGTGTAGGCAATAACTTACAAATAAAGCCGCAAAAAAACCAAGGGGAATCATTTATGGCAGCGTATGAGACACCGTTATCGACCAGCCTCAATACCATGCGAGCCGCCGAGATATGGCTGCATGAGCGGTCAGGCGATAGCCCATCGATCAGTGAGCTGGCCAATTACCTGGGATATTCGGAAGCGCAGATACGGCGTAACTTCAACCGCTTCTTCGGTATCTCACCCGGGCGATATCGTGACTCGGTACGGTTGGAACGCGCTGCTCTGCTGCTATGTCGCACGCCGATGCAGGTGCTCGATGTCGCCATCAGCTGCGGATATCGCAGTCATGCCATTTTCACACGGGCCTTTCATGGCTACTTCGGCGTCTCGCCCAGCGATTATCGACGCCGCTTCCACGACCGCTTGTACGATACGGTGTCACGGCGCGCCCCTGAGGCGTTGACGGTCGAGATACGGCCCGAGGCACGCTGTTTTTTGACGCGGCATTACGGCAATGTACCGATAAGCGAACACCCCAGCTTGTGGCACTACTACGCACAACGATGGCGACATTCTTTGAGAGGATGCGAGGTTTTGAGGACCTGGATATATCACGACGATCCGAATATAACGCCCGCGAGCAGGGTCCGCATCGACTTCGGCTTCAAGGTCGAAGGCAACTGTATGACACCTCCGGCAATGGCATTTAGACAGGTCTGCATTCCTGCCAGACGGCAGGTCAAGATGCGTGTGGCGAGGAGGGAGAACATCGCTGGCGCATTTGCTTATCTGCTGTACGAATGGTTACCGACGCATGATGAATGGTTGAGTGGTGAACCCGTCATCGTGACGTGGCGGGAAAGCTCGTCATCATATTCGCGGCTCGAGAGCTTTGAGCTGGAGGTGCCGCTCTTGACGGTTCATTAGCTCGCCAGCACGTCCAGGAGCAAATAAAAAAGGCTGATGCTCTAAAGCATCAGCCTTTTCTGGAGAATACGCTTAGCGTACTTAACGCGCTTTCACTGGAAAGCGCTTACCCCAAAGAACGTTCAGTCCTCGACGCGCACCAACCAAGACTCGACGGTCTCGTTGCCGTGCTGATCTTTCCACGCCTTGAGCGTCTTTTGATTACCACCCCGTGTTTCTACCACTTCACCGGTATTGGGGTTCTTGTAGATCTTCAGCTTGCGCTTGCGGCGTCCGCCGGTGCTCGCCTGAGACGACGCTGCAGGACGAGAATCCGGCTGCGGGTCGAGCAGTTCGATAACGGCCGCAGGCGTCTTGTCGTACTCTTTCATCAAGGTTTCGAGCTTTTCCTTGAATTCTAGCTCTGATGTCAGGCGCTGGTCCTGCTCCAGCTGCTGCAACTCTTCGCTGAGTTGCTTTAGCAGCTGTTCCTTTTTCATGTACTCGCTCAACAGAGACATTCTGTACCTCTAGACAGTTGGGATGTGTTCATATTATCGCTACTTATTCGCTTATTGCCAAGTCCTGTATTTCTTTTTTATTTAACCTGTCGCAAGCTTGGACCTCCCAAGATGCCTTATGCGCCTTCAAGCAAGTTCGGCGACACCACACGCTTTCCCTTAAAAGAGACAGGCATCCATTTAAAGCCACATTGCCGCCAACCACCCGAACACAATGAGCGGGATATTGTAATGAATGAAGGTGGGGACGACCGAGTCCCAGATATGGTCGTGCTGGCGGTCGACATTGAGCCCCGAGGTCGGCCCCAGCGTCGAGTCGGACGCCGGCGAGCCGGCATCGCCCAGCGCAGCAGCGGTGCCCACCAGGGCCACCGTGGCCATGGGCGAGAAGCCGAATTGCATGGCCAGCGGGACGTAAATCGCGGCGATGATAGGAATCGTCGAGAACGACGAGCCGATCCCCAGCGTTATGAACAAGCCAACCAACAGCATGAGCAACGCGGCGAGCCCTTGATTGTCACCGATAATGGCGAAGGCGTTTTCGACCAGCGTATCGATATCCCCCGTGGCCTGCATGACCGAGGCAAACCCCGCCGCCGTGATCATGATAAAGCCGATAAGCGCCATCATGCGCATTCCGCTGGTGAAAAGATCATCGGCTTCTCGCCACTTGAAGATGCCGCCCAACGACAACAAGGCAAAACCCACGAGCCCGCCCATGATCATCGAGCCACTATACAATTGAATCGATAAGGCAGCGACGATGGCCACGACGGCCATGACCAGCCCACGTGTATGAAGCGTCACTTCACTGGCGTGATGTGGAGCATTGCTAGCGGCAACATCGCGCGCTTCATAATCACGCGGCTTGCGATAGGAATAAAACACGGCCACCAAAAGGCCCAGCGCCATACCCGCCACCGGAATTCCCATGGCGAGCGGTACCATGCCACGCGTTACCTCGAGCCCTACGGCCTCGCCTGCCGAATTGATATTGGCCAATAGAATATCGTTGAGGAAGATTGCCCCGAACCCGACTGGCAACAGCATATAAGGTGCCGTCAGACCAAAGGTCAGCACGCACGCCACCATGCGTCGATCCAAACGCAGGGGATTCATGATCTTGAGTAGCGGCGGAACCAAAATGGGAATGAAGGCGATATGTACGGGGATCAGGTTCTGCGAGGAAATCGCCACTAATAGCAAGGCCACGAGCAGGATGTATTTCACCGCCGATTGGCGTTTATATGACGCCTCGTGCCCAAGCAGACGAATCAAGCGCTGAGCCAACAAGTCGGGAAGTCCTGAGCGTGAAATCGCCACGGCGAATGCCCCTAGCGTTGCGTAGGCCAGCGCCACCTTGGCACCGCCTCCCACGCCATCGTTGAATGCGGCCAGCGTGTCCTCAAGCCCCAGACCACCGACTAGGCCACCCACCAAGGCGCCCACAATAAGCGCAAACACTACCGATACTCGCGCCAAGGCGAGCCCCACCATGACCAGAACGGCCAAAATAACCGCGTTCATTGCCGTGTTCCCGTTGAGTGTGTTGTATGAAAAGAGCGAGATACTAACAGAAGTGGCCACCGGAAGCGGCCATCGAAAGTCGCCATGAAAACGTCACATCCGCGACGCGATATTGTCATAGAGATGCCTTACAACGGGCGGTGACAGTCAGTGGTTAAGCAAACCATTGCTTGTCAGACAAGGGACACTGTCGTTAAGCGCGTCAGGGAGGCATGCTGAGCGAGGAAGCTCACAGGAACCGGCAAAGCACCGGTGTGTCAGGAAGACACCAAGGGAGCGCGGACTATTACGCCATGGCCGGAATCACCAGCCATGGCGTTTTTATATGCTGAAAAGGATCACACGGGCGCGCAACGTCATCTCACGATCCCCCACCCCTTCCGAAGTGCTTTCCAAGTCCTTCATAAGCGTCTATGCCGGGATCCCCCGGCCATTCCATAACACCTGTTTATGTAAGGGCAAGTTTTCGGTATGATGCCCCCCATAATGAAAAATAAAGAGAATTCAGGGAACTTTTGAACCGCATCCCACTACATGGTTTGCCTCGCATGGACGCCACCCTCATTCGCAGGGTGGATGTGCCTTTGTGCACCCCAAGAGCAAGGGGGCATGTGATACCCGGTTCGATGTTTCCTTGACGTCAGTTCGCAAGGGCGATCCCGCCCATCCGACGACTCACGACCCTAAGCAGGAAACGGAGAAAATAAAGTGGCACAACTATCATTCAAGGCAGCCGGCCTCGCCATGGGCGTTACCGGCACACTGGCTTTTGCTGCACCGGCATTGGCACAACAAGACACCGAGGCCATGCAACGTCAGTTGGATGCCCTGCGCGCGCAAGTCGAGCGCATGGAGCAGCAACTAGACGCCCAACAGTCGACCGCGACCGCCGACAGCAGCCAGGCAACCTCGCAGACGCGTGACCTCGCCGAGGAAAATCGCTCGCTGATCGACTCGATCCAGAATTCTCAGTTCAGCGGTACGCTGCAATTGAAAGGCGTCTATAACGACTGGGACGAAGTCGACAAGGACACCGCCGGCGATATGGACTTCGGCAAGTTCACCCTCGGCGTCGACGGCCAGCACGGCAACTTCCTATATTCGTTCGAGTATCGCTTCTACGACGGCTATCAGTTCCTCAAGAAGGGCTGGATGGGTTACCAGGCCAGCGACAACGACACCGTCAAGGTGGGTCTGGTCCAGACGCCGTTCGGCAACATGGATTACGGCTACCTGGGCTGGTACGGCAACCTGCCTTACCTGGCCGGTTTCAACGACAACCAGAACGCGGGTATCAAGTGGGATCATACCCAGGGCGCCTGGGACACCTCGCTGGCCTTCTTCAAGAGCGACCAGTTGGGTGATGGCGACGAGCACTACGGTGCCAATGCTGTCGCTGATCCGAGTAATCCGGTTGGTGATAGCCCCCAAGGCAATTCCGCCGAGAACCAGCTTGCCGGCCGTGTCGCTTACACCTTCGGCCAGGGCACCGACTACACCACCGAGATCAACTTCTCGGCCAAAGGCGGTCAGCTCTACAACAAGCAGACCAACGACAGTGGCAGCAACTGGCAGGCCGCCGTGGGCTTGAACGGCAGCTATGGCAACTGGCTTACACAACTGCAGGCCACCGCCTACGAATACGACGCCGAGAACCCGGCTGAGTCTACTACCGGGGTTTCCGATGACGTTCTTGAGATTGGCGCATTCGGCTTCAGCTATCTGATCCCCGCCGAAGGCCAGATGTATTCCGCCAGCGTGGGCTACAGCATGAACGTCGACTGGGGTGACATCGACAATGTCTACTTCTACAACGACTTCAGCTATATCAGCCCTGAAGGCGACTATACGCCAGTCAATGGCGGCTTCGGCGACAGTGTCGACGACCCGATGCTCAACGACTTGGGCATGAAGGTCACCGCAGGGCCTTACTACGCCTGGTTCAGCGTCGTTTCCAACAAGAACGGACTCAACTACTTCGGTTCACCAGTCGATGATGGCTGGCATACCAGCCTGCAGACCAACTTCGGTCTCAACTTCTAAGCAACACGTCTTGACTAGCTGACGTTTTATTGCCCCGCTCCCCAGGAGTGGGGCTTTTTATGTCCTGAATTCAACGAATACGTGCGCCACCTGCCGTGACAGGGAATGCAGCATGCCGCTTGGCAGCGCACTGACCCGGACGCCTCCATTCCATTTTGCGAACAAAACCTAGCCTTTATTAAATCGAAACTTTAAAAGATAACCGATACTTCAATACTTGGTTGATCTTACACCACTTTCAAACGATTGCTTCAGCTGATGTAAGTCAACTTACAGGAAATTAATTTTATTTTACTTATAAGATAACTTTATTTACATTACCTAACTGTTTAGACTAACCGCTTCATCAAAACGGCATGTAAACCAATGTCTATAATAGCGATGCAGGGAAAACATACACTTATATTCAAGGGCCGATGGGCGCGCCTGAGTGTGTTGGCCTTCACGGTCAGCGGCCTGCTCGGCGGGGTGATCGGTGTGTCACAGTGGCCTTGGCCCATGCAGGTCATCGCGCTACTACTGCTGGTATCGCTGACTTCAGGCTGGGTGCTTCTAAGGATAGATCGGGACTTTTTGCACCCCATGCGGCGGCTCTCGGAACATGCGCGTCGACTACATGAAGGTGACAATACCCACCTTATGATGACGACCTACCTCACCGAACGCCACGATGAAGTCGGCGAGTTGGCACGCCAGTTTCAGCACTTGGTTGAGGATCTCAAGACACACAATGCCCAGTTGCTGGAACAATCGCTGATCGATCCGCTCACGGGGTTGGGCAATCGCCGTATGCTGGAAAATCGCCTGGATGTCTCGCTTCCCCTGTCACGCCGACTCGACTGCACGGTGTCGGTGCTGATGATCGATGTCGACCATTTCAAGCCTTATAACGACTATTATGGCCATCCTGCCGGCGATGAATGCCTGGTGCAGATCTCCGGTGTATTACGCGATACCTTCCGCCGTGAAACGGATATCGTCGTGCGTCTGGGCGGCGAGGAATTTCTCGTCTTGCTCATCGACACTTCCAGTCAAGAGGCCTGGCGCCTGGCCGACGCCATGCGTGGCATGATCCAGGCCATGGCTATCCCACATGAGTACTCGCCCACCGTCGATGTCGTGACCGTCAGCGTGGGGGTCGTGACCAGCCCACCCGGCGTCAGCGCGGATATCGATGCCATGATTGCCTGTGCCGATGAAGCCCTTTACGCCTGTAAGGCCCAAGGCCGCAACACCACCCAGGCCCGCATGCTTTCGTCCCCCGCCGAAGCGATTGAAGCTCACGTCTGATAGCACCATGATCAAACCCCGCAAGGTTTCCCCCACATGGTGGGGCCTTGCGGGGTTGGCATGCCTTTAATACTGTATATAATTACAGCATCAAAGGCATCAGATCTGACGCCGCTAAAATTGACTTATTTTACGATTATATGGATTTATAGAATTATTAAACTATTATTGCCATATATCGTATTAAAAGGCGATCAAAACACATGGATGACATACCGCTGGGTGTGCTGACCGGCGACATCGTCGGGTCACGCCGTATCAATGACCACACGCAGCTCGATCAGGCGCTCGAGAGCGCACTAGGGCTCCTCGAATCGCACTACGGGGCGCGCGTGGACCGCTACCGAGGCGATGGCTTTCAAGTCGCCTTGCGCTCACCCGCGCAGGCCATGACGGCCGCCGTACTGACCCGTGCCGCATTGATACGTCACTCGCCTTCACGCCGCGAGACTTGGGACGCCCGCATCGCAGTAGCCATCGGCTGGGGGGATTTACCCGAGACGGGGCGTTTCGCGTCGGCCAATGGCGAGGTTTACGTGCGCTCCGGCCAGACCCTGGACGCCTTAAGCGAGGGCGATACGCGCTTTGCGCTGTCATTGCCCGCGCCCGATGACACCCTGGCCCTGTTGACCCGCTTCGCCGATGACGTCATCCAGGGCTGGACCCATAACGCCGCCGAAGTGATGTACTGGCAGTTGCAACACGGCGAAACCCAAAAGGCCCTGGCCCAACGGCTCGGACGCACGCAACCGACAATTCATCAACGCCTGCACGCCGCGCGTTGGCCGCTGATCGAGGAATATCTCGCGCATATCGGCCAGCGCATCGCCACCATCTTGGAGGCTCCGCGATGATCGGTTCGCCCTTGACCACGCTATTGCTGTTACTGATCGCGCACCTGGCCGGTGACTTTCTGCTCCAGAGCGCTGCCTGGGTTCGTGACAAGAACGCGCATCACCAGCGTTCCCGAGCCCTTTACTTGCATGCCGGCGTGCATGGCGCATTGGCCTGGCTGGTACTGCTGTGCTCTCAGCCCCTTGCCATCGCCTTGTTGGGGGCGGCTTTCATAGCCATCACGCATCTCGTCATCGACGCTCTCAAGAGCCACGCCCCGGTCGAGCGCGTGCGTTACTTCGTCATCGACCAGGCCTTACATATCGCCGTGCTCGTCATCGCCTGGGCATGGCTGGTCGGTGACGGTGCCTGGCTCGGCCACGCCATCGCGTGGCTATTGCAGCCTCGGACTCTATTGGTGGCCTTGGCGTATTTGATCGTCATGCGGCCGTTCTCGATTCTCATCGCCCTGATCATGCGTCGTTGGAGCCATGGCGTGGACAATAGCGGCACGCTCGCCGACGCGGGCGCGCGGATCGGTATGCTCGAGCGGTTCCTGGTGCTGACGTTCGTGCTCGCCGATCAGCTCGTGCCCATCGGCTTCCTGCTGGCTGCTAAATCGGTATTGCGTTTCGGTGATCTACGTGAGGATCGCGACCGCAAGCTCACCGAGTACGTCCTGCTGGGCACCATGCTGAGCTTCTCGTTGACGCTCACGCTGGGCATACTGATCGCCCATTGGTATGCCGCCTTGTAGCCCTGAAATACGCCAACGCCGGAGACGCCGCCATGCCGACGCCACGCTTCCATTCGCACCAAACGCGATGTCGGCTATCCGTGCCCTGGCTCTCGATGGCCAGCGTTGTTGCCGTCTGCCTGCTCGCTCTAACGGCATGCAGCGGCACACCGACAACCGAGTCGCGTGACGGCTACCGAGTCGACCATCGTTATCAGTCCACTGCGCAGAGCAGTCGCGTGCGCCACTTGGTGCTGCATTACACCGACAGCAATGCACGGCGCTCGCTGCGCACCCTGACTGGACCGCACGTGAGCTCGCACTATCTAGTGACGCGCGACTCAACGCCGACGGTCTATCAGCTGGTCGATGAATCGCGCCGCGCCTGGCATGCCGGGGCCAGCGCCTGGGGCTCACGTTCGAACCTCAATGACACCTCCATCGGTATCGAGATCGTCAATCGTGGCCCGCGCGACACGTCCAATGGACGTATCTGGACACCCTATCCCGCGCACCAGGTCGACACGCTCATCGCCGTGGCACGCGACATCATCGAACGCCATGACATCGACCCCGTGGATGTCGTCGGCCACGCCGACATCGCCCCGCAGCGCAAGATCGACCCCGGCCCGCGTTTTCCATGGTATCGGCTTTATCGCGCAGGCATCGGCGCCTGGCCTGACACCGACCGCGTCGCGGCTTATCAAGCATACTTCACGCAGCATCCGCCGAGCCTGGCGCAATTACAGCGTGCACTGGTGGCTTACGGCTACCCGGTTCGTATCACCGGCCGCTTCGATTCGCTCACACACGACACCTTGCGGGCCTTTCAGATGCACTTTCGGCCGATACGCTATGAGGGTTTTCCCGATACGCAGAGCGCGGCCATCCTCTGGGCACTGCTGGAGAAATACCGGCCCGAGGCCCTCCCCCTTTTTAATCTCAGTGACCGCTGATAGCAGAACTCTGGCATACCACTTCCACATTGATACCGTCCGGATCCAGCACATACGCCGCATAGTAGTGGTCGTGGTAGTGCGCGCGTACGCCAGGCGGCCCGTTATCGATACCACCGGCCTTCAGAGCGGCCTGATGGAAGGCATCGACGATGGTTCGGTCCTGCGCTGCAAAGGCGATGTGCGTGCCGACGCCCGGAGGCTCGTTGTCATGAATCCAGAGTCTGGGATAGTCGTCCTTGCCGAAACCGTGGCGTGCCCCCTTTGTGCGCGTGTGGTCGGGCCCGACGGTGATGACCCGAACAATATCCAGAGGCGCGAGAGCCGTTTCGTAAAAGCGCCGCGATACCTCGGCATCGCGTACGGCAAATTCGACGTGGTCGAGGATGGTCATGGTTGTACGCCTCAGCTCAAGGGGTTGGGATAAACGCGCGAGGCTGATTACACCTGAGACGCCCCACCATCGGCGAATAACTCGACACCATTGATATAGCTCGAGGCATCGCTCGCCAGGAACGCCACGGCCTTGCCGATCTCGTGCGCTTCGCCTATCCGTCCGAGCGTGCTCTTTTCACTGAACGCTTGGATGATCTGTTCCGCGTCATCGGCCAGCATGCTTCGCAGAGACTGGGTATCGACAGGGCCGGGGCTGAGCAAATTGATTCGAATGCCGGAACCTTTGATATCCAGGACCCAGCTTCTGACCATGGCACGGATGGCGGCTTTCGTCGCCCCATAGACACTCAGGCCGGGTCCGGGATTCATCGAGGCAGTGGAGCCGATGATGACAATACTGGACCCTTGCCCCATGAGGGGTAGCGCGCCCTGGACGGTAAAGGTCACCCCTTTCACGTTGGTATTGAAAACGCGATCGAAGACCGCCTCGGTAATCTTGCCAAGAGGCGTAATTTCGCCCATCCCGGCGTTCGCGACCAACACATCGATACGACCATGAAGCGACTCGATACGGCTAAAGAGTGCCGCCAGATCAGAGGCGTTGGACACATCGGCTGCAATGGCGGTCGCGTCATTGCCCAGACTGACCAAGGCCTCATCCAACTGCTCCTGTCGGCGCCCGGTAATGACCACTCGAGCGCTCTGCTCGGCGAACTCCTTCGCGATCGCGAGTCCCAAACCTGATGAGCCACCGGTGACCAACACAACCTTATCTTTGAATGACATGGAGATTACCTGTACGTGGAAGTAGATGGGTAGGACCTATGTAGTGAACACTACATGTCAGGAGGTGTCACGCATTTTATTTAGCGGTCGATATATAAAACATCTCCTTGCTCGAGCGTTCGATCTCTGATATATAGCGATCGCTACAACCTATATTTCATCCAGCGAGGCCCCATGACCAATAAGACTCGGCAACGCCGGCCTGCTTTTGATCGCGAAGCGGGGGTCGCTATCGCACAGGCGCTTTTTCACGAGCGAGGCTATGACGCGGTCAGTCTCAATGACCTGACCGAAGCCATGGACATCAAGCCCCCCAGCTTTTATGCCGCCTACGGCAGTAAGGCGGAGCTTTTCCAGCGGGCCATGGTGCGCTATGCGCAGGAGAATGCACTGCCACTGGATGAACTTCTGTCCCCCGAACAACGACCGCCTGCCGAAGCGCTTCCTACCCTGCTGCTCACCGCCGCCGAACAATACGGGCGCGACAGCGTGTTACGCGGCTGTCTGATTACGGAGGGGATGCGGGCGGATGACCCCGCCGCCCGTCAGATGGCCGAGAATCTTGCCGATGGCGGGCTCCAGGCGATTCGCGCCTACCTCGATCAGGTTCATCCGCAAGACGCAGAAGCACTGGCCGACTACGTGACAGTTACTCTGCGTGGCCTCTCGGCCTCGGCTTGCAACGGCATGTCTTACGAGCGCCTGACGGAAACCGCGCGGACCGCAGGCCGGTTTATCGCGCGCGAACTGGAAACCGACGAGCCCACAACGGCTTCTTGAGTCGTGAAACCGTCGCAGGACTGGTACGTCTATCTCCGCGGGTCTGCTTTTATAAATCCGTGATCGTTGTTCTCTCGATCGTTTCTGAAAACCGTGCTATCGACTCCCGTTACCTTCACTACAGCGCGAGCCCCACGGGATCGCGCTGCTCAGGGGTCGTACCCTCAGGTCCGCCGAAAATATATAGCGCTCGCTAAAAGAGCTTGCCAACCTGGCTGTCATGGCGCATATATAGTGCTCGCTATATAAAATGTGCGAGACATCCTCTCGCCATCGAAGACACCAGACACCAGACACCAGACACCTCAGGAAAAGACCATGACTGACTCCAATCGTACTGACACCATCATGCGCCTTGATGCCGAGCGCGCTATTCACCGCCTCCTTGCCAGTTACGTTCACCTTATCGACGAAGGCAGGTTTGCCGAGGTCGCGGAACTTCTTCAATACGCAGAGTTCGATGTTGCCGGGAACGTAGTCGCGGACCGGGCGCAAATCGAGGCATTCCTCGAAGCAGGCCTCCAGCGTCACGCGGATGGCACCCCGCGTACATGGCACACGGTGGCAAACATCCTCATCGACGTCGATTCTTCTGGCGAAAGAGCGAGCTCATCAAGCTACTACACGGTCCATCAACAGCTGGAGAGTTTTCCCCTGCAGCCGATCGCCACGGGCAAGTACCTTGACCGTTTCGAGCGTCACAATGGCCAGTGGCGCTTCACCCATCGCTCAGTGACCGCGCAACTGTTGGGAAATCTGCAGTACCACGCCAAAGGGCCGAACGAACACGTCATGGGGCCAAGCGCATGACAGTCCAGCGCCAGGCACTGGTGACGGGCGCGAACAAGGGAATTGGCCTGGCCATAGCCAAGGGCCTTGCTCAAGCTGGCATGTCGGTGTGGCTGGGAGCTAGAGATCGGCAACGTGGCGAGCGAGCCGTTCAAGAGCTCCAGGACACCGGTCTCGATGTCAAACTTATCGAGATCGATGTAGCTGATGACGCCAGCGTGGGACGCGCGGCGTCGGTGCTTGCCGAGCATATCGACGCTCTTCATGTCCTGGTAAACAATGCCGGCATCCTCATCGACGCATCTACTCCGCCAAGTAAACTGCGGATGGACGACATAAAAGCGACCTTCGAGGTCAACCTCTTCGGGCCCATACGAGTGACACAGAGCTTTATCCCGCTCCTGAAAGCCGCCGAGGGTGCGAGCGTGGTGATGATGGGCAGTGGGCTCGGATCGCTGACACTGATTACCGATCCGACTTCGATCTATTCGACCGTCAACCTGCTCGACTACACCGCATCAAAGGTGGCACTGAACGCCGCCACCGTCTGCTTTGCCAAGGAGCTTGCGTCTTTCGACATAAAGGTCAACGTGGTCGAGCCCGGCCATGTGCAGACAGACCTCAACGACAACACGGGTGTCACGACACCCGAGGAAGGCGCGGCAAGCGCCATCCGGCTGGCGACCATTGGAAAGGACGGCCCCACCGGAGGCTTCTACGGAATCGACGGGGCCATACAGCCTTGGTGATAGCAAAGCGCCTGACGGAAGCCGCACGAACCGCGGGCCGATTCATCGCGCGTGAACTGGAAGCCAGCGCCCCCAACGGCTTCTTGAGTCGTGAAGTCGTTGTAGGGTTAGTCCGCTTCTATCTCTGTAGGTCCGTTTCTAGAGATCGGTCTCTATAAATCCGTGATCGTCGTCCCTTCGATGGTCTCGGCAAACCCTCCACCGAACAGCCGCGCCGGCGTTTCGAAACCGGGGCGACGTTCCCCTTTGAGTACCCGGCGCGCGGCCTCTACGGCCGCCAGCGGTGTGTAGGAATAACCGTTGATGGTTTCGATCATCGATCGAGCCACCGTGCCATCGGCGCCCGTTATCTCGACCACCGCACGGGCGCGGTGGGCCTCGCGTTGTGCCTCGGTCGGGCCATCAGGCAGTTGTGACAGATCACCCTCGGGAAACGCCTCGCCGCTGACATGTACGAACATAGCAATATTGGGGATACCGGCAGAGTGCCAAGAGGTGACCAGATCTCCAAACGACAACGGCGCGCACGGCACAAGACCCTCACCGAAATCGAAGTCTCGAGGCTGCGCGTTGGGGGCCGGAATCAGATGGCCGTCGACTCTCGCCATCAGGCCTGCGCCAATGATCTCGCTGACACTCATCGCGGAGCCCCGCGACATGGAGCCTGGCACATGAAGCGCCACGCTCAGCGACTGCGGCTCGTTCATACGCTGCGCGACATGCACTGCCAGGCAATCCGTCGGTACCACGTCCCAGCCGACGCCGGGCAGCAGCATGACGCCGGCTTCAGCCGCTTCGGCACCCAAGCATTCCGCCAGCCGGTAGACGTTGATCTCGGCAGTGATATCCAGGTAATCGACACCGGCCTCGAGACACGCCCGCATCAATGGCTTCGCCGTTTGTGCGAAAGGGCCCGCGAAGTTCAGCAGCACATCGATACCGGCCAGGGCGTGCGCGGCTCCACCATCGGCAGCGACATTGACAGTCCCATCGACAGAAAATATCCGGAACGGGACCGCCAACGCGTCAGCGAGAGAAGCCAGCGTCTGCCGGTTACGCCCGGCGATTTCGAAATCGAGCCCCAACATTTTGGCACGCTCTGCCCCCATGCGGCCGGTATAGCCGGTCGCGCCGTAGATCAGTAGTTTCTTCATTGGGCGTGCTGCCAATTCTTGTAGACGAATTCGAGACTGTACCCATCAGGGTCCAGAACGTTGGCGGCGTAGTAGTTGGGGTCGTAATGCAGCCGTGCCCCGGGTGTGCCATTGGCGGTCGCCCCGTTATCGATGGCCGCGACGTAGGCCGCCTCGACTTCTGCCGTACTGCTCGCAACGAAACCGACGTGAACGGCTTTTCCTTCGACCACACCCTCACGTAGCCAGAAGAACATTCGGCCATTGGCACCGAACCCCTTGAGATCCGGATGGCCTGATGGGCCGTCTTTCCCGTCGTAATCGAGCCGGGCCGTGATCCCCAGCGGTCTGAGCACGGCTTCGTAAAAACGAATCGAGCGTTCGATGTCGCTGACGGATAAAAAGAGATGATCAAGCATTCAGTAGCCTCGCTATTCAGACGATATCGCCGGTAGCTACCATAAACACTACGCTTATCACGGACTCAGCCGTTCCTGCTCGAAACCTGCCCATTTCTGCTTTTTGCTTGCGCGGTCGCGCACCCAGGATCAGCATGCCTCATCATCGACAACCAACTACTCGCCATGAACGACCAACTGCTCCCATGAACGACCAACTGCTCGAGCTTCGCGCCCTGGCTACCAAGGCCGAGAACCGCCGTACAGAAACGGGTATCCCGCGCGTGGCCATGATTCAGGGAGAAATTCCGGCACATATGCTGGCCGCCGTCTACGCCCCGATGATCAACCTGATCCTGCAGGGCAGTAAGACGATGACCGTCGGTGATCGTACGTTGCGCTATGACCCGGCGACGTATTTCGTCATGTCCATCGAGTTGCCGGCAGTGGGCACGGTTCATCCGGCGGCTTCTGGGGAGTCCTACCTCGCCCTGAGCCTGACGCTGGATCCCACGGTGCTCTCGACACTGCTGACCGATCTACCTTCGCCCACCCGGCAAAGCGAGAACGAGAGTGAAGACGATGACAATGCGGGATTTTCGGTAGCGGCCACCACACCGGCATTGATGGATGCGTGGCTACGCATGCTGCGATTGATGAAAAGCCCGGAGGAGATTTCAGCGCTCGCGCCCGTATACGAGCGTGAGATTCTCTACCGCGTTCTGCAGGGGCCCCATGGCTGGATGCTGCGTGACATTGCGGCGCCGGATACGGCCTTGGCACGCGTCGGCCAGGCCATCCAGTGGATCCGTCGGGACTTCGCCGAGCCGATCAGAGTGGAAACGCTGGCCCAGAAAGCAGCGATGAGCGTGTCTGCGTTCCATCGCCACTTCAAGGCGGTCACCACGCTGAGCCCGCTGCAGTACCAAAAGCGGGTTCGATTGCTTCAGGCGAGAATGCTCATGGTGGCCGGTGCCAAAAGCGTCACCAACGCCGCCTTCGAGGTCGGCTATGAAAGCGCCACGCAGTTCAGCCGCGATTACGCGCGGATATTCGGGCTTCCACCTTCACGAGATACCGCGAGAATTCTGGGGAAGACGAAAGGCAGCGGTGTAGCGCTAGACAAGTAAGAAGCTCTGCCAGCCTAGACCTGCGGGTAATGAATCACGCAGTGAAAGCGCGCGGTGCGTTGGTCGGGGTTGCGATAGCCATGCTCACGGTCGGCGGTAAAGCGTCGTGCCTCACCGGTGCCAAGCGCGTTCCATTGCCCTTCGAGGCCCAGTTCAAGTGCCCCTTCAAGCACCACGACATGTTCGACCACGCCAGGTTCGTGGGGGGATGACTCGCTGCAGGCCCCCGGCGCCAGCTCGATCAGGAACATCTCGAAGCGCAGGTCCGGGTCGAAGGCGAAGAGCGGCGTCACCGTCATGCCGGCGGCGGCGTCTTCCAATACCGTGGCGGCAGCATCGTCAGGCGGGCCGCCCTCGACCGAGGCCTGCTCGAAGAACAACGAGAACGACACGCGAAATCCACCCGAGATTTTCCATAACGTCGCCACGGTGGGGCTCGACTCGCCACGCTCGATCTGCCCCAGCATCGCCTTGCTGACGCCCGTGGCGCGGGATGCTCGATCCAGGCTCCAGCCTTGCGCGGCACGCAGCGTCTTGAGTGTCGCGGCGATGTGCGGTGTGGGTTCCTGCATGTCCGTGACCTCCGGTAAACCGTCCTTGGAATGACTGCACCGTGGGTTAATTGTACGTCATCGTCGGCGCTGCTATCGTGCGTTATAACGCACAACATGCCAAAATCAGCCGACCGCCTGGGCAAGGAGCCACCATGCGTCAGCCTTTTTTTCTACGCGATCTTTCCGTCTCGGCGAGCGTGGCGGGGTTCGTGGCCGTGCTGGTAAGCTACGCCAGTTCGGCGGTGATCGTCTTTCAGGCGGCCGAGGCTGCCGGCGCCAGCCCTGCGCAGATCGGCGGCTGGCTGAGTACGCTGGGGTTGGGCATGGGCGTCACCTCGCTGGGGTTGTCGCTTTACTATCGCGTGCCGATACTCACTGCGTGGTCGACCCCCGGCGCGGCGCTACTGGCGACCAGCCTCGGCGACTATACGCTCGCCGAGGCCATCGGCGTGTTCCTGTTCTCGGGCGCGCTGATGGTGCTATGCGGGGTCACGGGGATCTTCGCGCGGCTCATGGAACGTATTCCCCACGCCCTCGCCGCCGCCATGCTCGGTGGGGTATTGCTGCGCTTCGGGCTCGAGGCCTTTGCCTCTCTCGAGGATAACGTCAGCCTGGTGGGCGCCATGTGCATCGCGTATCTGCTGGGGCGGCGCTATTCCCCGCGCTACGCGGTGCTCGGTGTGCTTCTGGCGGGGTTGGCCGTCGCTGGACTGCAAGGCGGCATCGATACGACCCGCGTCACGCTGGCCATCGACATGCCCGAACCGATTGCGCCGCGCTTCACGCTGTCGTCGCTGATCGGCGTGGGTATTCCGCTATTCGTGGTCAGCATGGCGTCCCAGAACGCACCGGGCGTGGCGACGTTACGCGCGTCGGGCTATACGCCACCGTTGTCGCCTCTGATCGCCTGTACGGGGTTGGCAACACTGATATTGGCACCGCTGGGCGGTTTCTCGATCTGCCTGGCGGCGATCACCGCTGCCATCTGCATGGGGCCCGAGGCGCATCCCGACCCTGAGCGGCGCTACATGGCCGCCGCCTGCGCGGGGGCCTTCTACTTGCTGGCGGGGGTCTTCGGCGGTTCCATCGGCACGCTATTCGCCGCCCTGCCCGGCCCTTTGGTGCTGGCCATCGCGGGGCTGGCGCTGTTGACCACCATCGGCGGTAGCCTGCACAACGCCCTGCACGACGCAACCCAGCGCGATGCGGCGCTGGTCACCTTTCTCATCACCGCCTCGGGGGTGACGCTACTGGGTGTCGGCGCCGCCTTCTGGGGCCTCGTCGGCGGCATGCTCACCCGGGCGCTACTGACGCCCGCGCGCCCGTCATGACCAGCGCCCGACGCAATAAAAAGTAGCATTCACCCGGTATTACGCAGGCCCGCCGCGATCCCCGCCATGGTCACCATCAACGCCCGCGATAGCTCGGGGCTGATCGCACCGTCGGCGTCGCGGTTACGCTGTAGAAGCTCCGCCTGCAGGCCATGCAGGGGGTCGATATAGGGGTTGCGCACCTCGATGGCCTGGCGAATCAGTGGCGTGTGCTCGAGTAGTTCATCCTGATCGAGGATATCCAGCAGCGCCGTGTGCAGATGCGCCAGACGCTCGCGCAGCGACTTGCCCAGGGCTTGCAGCGCCGGCTCGTCGACCAGACGACGCTCGTAATACGCTGCGATGTCCGGGTCGGCCTTGGCCAGCAGCATTTCGAGCATGTCCAGATAGGTACCGAAGAACGGCCAGCGCTCACGCATGTCACGCAGGCGCTCGCGGCCGTCGGGTTCGGCGAGACGCGTGGCGAAGGCTTCGCCACTGCCCAGCCAGGCCGGCAGCATGAGGCGCGTTTGGGTCCAGGCGAAGATCCAGGGAATCGCCCGCAGCGATTCCACCCCGCCCTCCTGGCGTCGCTTCGCCGGTCGCGAACCCAGTGGCAGCCGCCCCAGCGCGCTTTCCGGCGTCACCGAGCGGAAATACGGCACGAAGTCGGGGTCCTCGCGGACCACGCCGACGTAGGCGCGATGCGCGATATCGGCCAGCCGGTCCATTTCCTCGCGCCACACCGGTTCCGGGTCGGGTGGCGGTAGCAACGTGGCTTCGAGCACCGCACAGGCGTAGATCTCCATGGAGCGCAGGGCGATATCCGGCTGACCGAACTTGAAGCGGATCATTTCGCCCTGCTCGGTGACGCGCAAGCTGCCGTTCACCGAGCCCGGCGGCTGCGAGAGAATCGCCGCATGCGCCGGGCCGCCGCCGCGCCCCACGGTACCGCCACGCCCATGAAACAGCGTCAACGCGACGCCGTGCTCGCGGCAGATGCCGACCAGTTGTTCCTGGGCGCGGTACTGGGCCCAGGCAGCGGCCAGTTGACCGGCGTCCTTGGCCGAATCCGAATAACCGATCATGACTTCCTGACCATCACCGGCCATGCGCCGGTACCCCGGCAATGACAACAACCGCTGGATGACATCGCCGGCGCGATTGAGATCATCGAGCGTCTCGAACAGCGGTGCGATAGGCAGGTGCATGTCGCCGCCGACTTCCTTCATTAGAAGCGCCACCGCCAGCACGTCGGACGGCTGCCCCGCCATGGAGATGACATAGGTGCCCAGCGCTTCGCGGTGCTCGCGGGCGATGACGCGGAAGGTATCGATGACTTCGCGGGTTTCCGCCGAGCAATCCCAGCGCCGGGGAATCAGCGGGCGTGGCGATGCCAGCTCCTCGAGGAGGAAGGCCTGACGCTGGTCTTCGTCCCACTCGAGGTAGTGACCCAAGCCCAGACAATCGCTGAGCTCGTCGAACACCTGGGCATGACGCCCGGCTTCCTGGCGGATATCCAGCTTGGTGAGCGAGACGCCGAACACCGCCACACGCCGCAGAGTATCCAGCAGGCTCCCAATGGCGATGGTATCCAGGCCCATATCGCATAACGAGCGATAGCAGCTCAGCAACGGCGCATAAAGCTGATCGCGGGTTTCGATGATCGGGATGTCGCTGTCGAAGGGGTGCCCATCGAGACGCGCCTTGGCCCAGTCGCGCGTCGCCTCGACCCGTGCCAGCAAGCGCTTGAGCAAGGCCCGATACGGCTCGGGGTCACTGCCGACCTCGGCGCGCAGCGCGCCGTTGGCCTTCCACATCGAGAGTTCGGACTTGAGGCGCAAAAGGTCACGCGCGTAGAGATCGGCGGCCATCCAACGGCCCAGCAGCAGGACTTCCTCGGTGACCCGCGCGGTAACGTTGGGGTTGCCGTCACGGTCACCGCCCATCCACGAGGCGAAACGCAGCGGTGCGGCGTCCAGCGGCAAGCGTTCACCGGCGGAGGCCAGCAGCAGATCATCCAGCTCGCGATGAAAATCGGGCACCGCCTGCCACAGCGAGTTTTCGATCACCGCGAAGCCCCATTTGGCTTCATCCACCGGGGTCGGACGTTCGTGGCGAATCTCGTCGGTGTGCCAAGCCTGTCCGATCAATTCCTCGAGCCGCCCGCGGGCACGATCGGCGATTTCCTCGCGCTCGGTAGCGCCTTCCATGGTGCTCAGGCACTCGTCTATGGAATCGTACTTGCGGATCAGGGTGCGTCGGATGACCTCGGTGGGATGCGCGGTGAGCACCAGTTCCACGCGCATGGCGGCCAGCGTCTCGATCAGCTTGCGCGGCGCATGGCCGGCGCTACGAATGCGCCCGAAAAGCTCGCCGAGATCCGGCTGGGTGCCGGGCTTGTAGTCTTCGACGCGACGAAAACGCGCGCGATAGTGCTGCTCGGCGATATTGGAGAAGTTGAGAAACTGGTTGAAGGCACGCGTCACCGGCAGCAAGTCCTGCTCGGGCAGCGCGCGCAGATATTCGATCAATTCACGGCGGCCTTCGCTGTCTTCCTGGCGTCCTTGCTTGGCCAGGCTGCGAATGGTCTCGATCTTGTCGACGAAGCCATCGCCCAGGTCATCGGCAATGGTGCGCCCCAGGCTATCGCCGAGGATGCGGACGTTATCGCGCAGCGATTCATGCAAGTCGTGACTCATGATGCCCTCCGTGGTGGATGTGCCGGTCAGCGCCGTGGCCGACATGGCAAGTTGTTGTCTTGACTATTGTTGTCTTGACTACATTACCCGGGCACGCCGACACCCACAACGAATGTTCCCCTCAGGACGCCGAGGTTTCACGCTGCTTGGCGGCTTGCCAGTGACGCTCCATCTCGTCGAGGGACGAGGCCTCGAGGGAGTCGCCCCGCTCCGCCAGCGCACGCTCCACATGACAAAAGCGGCGCTCGAACTTGTCATTGGCTTCGCGCAGCGCGCGCTCGGGGTCGATATCGAAGCGCCTAGCCAGGTTGGTCACGGCGAACAGCAGGTCGCCGATCTCCTCGCGCACGTGGTCGGCGTCTTGCTGCTCTGCGACCTCCTCGACTTCCGCCAGCTCTTCGCGGATCTTGTCGTAGACGCCGCGCTCATCGGGCCAGTCGAAGCCAACCCGCGCGGTGCGCTTGGAGAGCTTGGCACCACGCGAGAGGGCCGGCAGCGTGCGTGGCACGTCATCCAGCACCGACACCGCCTCGCGGGTCTCGCGCTCCTGCGCCTTGAGGGCTTCCCAGCGCGTCTTGACGCCCGCCGTTTCGACCTTGTCGGCGGAAACGCCGGCCGGGCGCCGCGAATCAAGCGTGCCCTCGGGGAAGACATGCGGATGGCGCGCCACCATCTTGGCAGTCAACACATCGACGACGTCGTGAAAATCGAAGCGCCCTTCCTCCCGCGCGAACTGGCTGTAGTAGACGACTTGGAACAACAAATCGCCCAACTCGCCGGGCAGCTCGTCGAAGGCGCGGCGCTCGATGGCATCGGCCACTTCGTAGGCCTCTTCCAAGGTGTGCGGGACGATGCTGTCCCAATCCTGCTTGACGTCCCAGGGGCAACCTTGATCGGCGTCCCGCAACACCGCCATCAACGTCAAAAGATCGTCGAGACCATAACGTGCGGATGCCTCGCTCATGCTGTCTTGCCTCCTCCACTGCGCAGCCGCTTGACGTCGATGACGTTGGGCAGCTGCTGAATGCGCGAAAAGATGCGCTCTAAAGCCTCGAGGCCATCGACTTCCAAGGTGATCTTCATGCGCGCCAGGTTGTCATGCTTGTCGGTGAGCGTATTGACCGACAGCACGTTGATGCGATCACTGGTGAGAATGTGCGTGACATCGCGCAGTAATCCCGAGCGGTCCCAGGCTTCAATCTCGATATCCACCGGGTATTGAGCGCTGGCGTTACCCCACTCGACATCGACGATGCGGCGCGGCTCCTCGGCACGCAGCTGCAGGATATTGGGGCAATCCTGACGGTGGATGGTCACGCCGCGCCCCTGGGTGATATAGCCGACGATCTGATCGCCGGGCACCGGATGGCAGCAATTGGCCATCGAGGTCTTGAGGTTGCCGACACCCAGCACGGTGATGTCGTCCACCGCCTCCCGAGATGAGCGCCGCGGCTTGGCCAGCAGGCGGTCGAGCTGTTCCTGATCGTCGGTGTCGCCGAAGAGTTGCTGCGCCTGGTGCAGCACCTGCCCGATGCGTAGATCGCCGCCGCCGATAGCGGCATACATGTCTTCGACCGTCTGGTAATTGACGGCTTGCGCCAGGGCGTCGAAATCCACGCCCTCGATGTCCAGGCGCCGAAACGCCTTCTCGAACAACGCGCGCCCTTCTTCGATATTCTGGCTGCGCGCCTGGTACTTGAACCATGCCTGGATCTTGGCCCGCGCCCGCGAGGTCCTGACGAAGCCCAGGTTAGGGTTGAGCCAGTCACGGCTCGGCCCACCCTTGGTCGCGGTGAGGATCTCGACCTGCTGCCCGGTTTCGAGCTGATAGGTCAACGGCACGATGCGGCCGTCGACCTTGGCGCCCCGGCACAGATGCCCGACCTCGGTATGCACGCGATAGGCGAAGTCGATGGGCGTGGCGATCTTGGGCATGTCGATGACATGGCCGTCCGGGGTGAAGACGTAGATTCGATCCGGCGCCACGTCGCTGGTGAGCCCCTCGCTCAAGTCGCCCAGTTCGCCGACTTCTTCCTGCCATTCGAGCACCTGGCGCAACCAGGCGATCTTCTCCTCGTAGCTGCGGCTTTTCGAATCGACATCGTGGCCCTTGTAACGCCAGTGGGCACAGACGCCGAGCTCGGCCTCCTCGTGCATGGCGAAGGTGCGGATCTGAATCTCCAGCACCTTGTTCTCGGGGCCGATCACCGCCGTGTGCAGCGATTGATAGCCATTGCGCTTGGGATTGGCGATGTAATCGTCGAATTCATGCGGCACGTGATGCCAGCTCGAATGCACGATCCCCAGTGCGGTATAGCAGTCGGCGACTTCCGGCACCAGAATGCGCACCGCGCGCACGTCGTAGACCTGCGAGAAATCGATGTGCTTGCGCTGCATCTTGCGCCAGATCGAATAGATATGCTTGGCGCGGCCGTCGACATCGTATTGCTTGATGCCTTGCTGATCGAGCAATCCCTTGATGGTTTCCACCACGTCATGGATGTAGCGGTCGCGGTCGAGGCGCTTCTCGGCCAATTGTTTGGCGATGGCCTTGTAGTCGCTCTCTTGCAGATAACGGAACGACAGGTCCTCGAGTTCCCACTTGAGCTGCCCGATGCCCAGGCGGTGGGCCAGCGGCGCGTAGATATCGAAGACCTCGCGCGCTACCCGCAGACGCTTATCACGCGGCGCATCGCGCACCATACGCAGCGCACAGGTACGCTCGGCGATCTTGATCAGGGCGACGCGCACGTCATCGACCATCGCCACCAGCATCTTGCGCAGGTTTTCCTGCTGATTGTGCTGCGACAACCCCTGGCGCGGCGCCTGCAGTTGGCTGATCGCCGCCATGTGCAGCACGCCGTCGATCAACGACGCGACTTCCGAGCCGAAGCGCTTCTCGATGGCCTCCAGCGTGATCAGCCCCTCGCGTACCACGCGGTAGAGTACCGCCGCCTCGAGGATCGACTGATCGAGCTTGAGTTCACCGAGAATATCGGCCATTTCCAGGCCGGTGCGAAAGCCCGACCCCGGCTCAGCCCAGTTGTGGTGCGGTTTCTCGGCGTTATAGGCCAGATGTCGAGCAAGTTCGCAGGCCTCGCGCATCTCCTCGACATCGCGCAATACGACATCGTCCTGGAGGCGCTTCAACCACAATGCGATATCGACCTCGCCGGTCGGCGTCAGCGGCTGGTCTTCACGGACCTTGACCATGATCTTCCCTTTCTGCGGACATGGACCGACCACGCGATACCTCGCGGGTCAGCAACAGCATGGACTCCAAGTGCGCGGTGTGCGGAAACATATCCACCACCGCAGCACGTTCGATGCAGTAGCCACCTTGCACAAGATGTGCCGTATCCCGCGCCAGCGCGGCGGGATCGCATGAGACATACAGCACCTTTTCCACCGGATGCTCGGCAAGCCCCCGGCACAGCGCTTCGGCACCGCCACGCGGCGGGTCAAGCACCACCCAATCGATAGCTTCGACATCGGGCATGCGCGCGGCCAGGTCGGCCTGATGTGCCTCGACATGGTGCAAGCCGGCGCGGCGCGCGTTGTCGGCAAGGCGCTCGACCATCGCCGGGCTGCCTTCGATGCCGCTGATCGCGGCCACATGCGGCGATAGCGCCAGGGTGAAATTGCCCACGCCGGCAAACAGGTCAAGCACGCTTTCGTGCCCCTGTGGTGCAAGCCAACGTAGCGCCGTGCGCACCAGTTGGGCATTGACCTCGGCATTGATCTGCAGGAAATCGCCCGGCGCGCATCCCAGTTGCAAGGTGGTGTCATCCAGCGCCAGCGTGACGTGCAGCGTCTCGCCGAACGGCGCGCGCAACCAGCGCAGGGTGGGCGATTCACGCCCCACCTGCCAGACCAGGGTGATGTCGTGTTCGGCGGCGAAACGTTGCCAGCGCGTTTCGTCACCGGGCACATCGCGCAATTGACGTATCACCACGCAGGCGCCTTCAGCGGTGGCGAGCAGTTCGATGTGGCCGACGCGTCGCGGCGCCTCTAGCGTGGCCAGGCATTCGCGCAGCGGGGCGATCAAGTCCGCCAGCATGGGCTCGAGCACCACGCACGTATCGATATCGATCAAATGCTCGCTGCCCCGGGCACGAAAGCCGAGGTGCGGCGAGCCCTGGGCATCGCATTTGACGCCCAGACGCGCGCGACGCCGATAGCCCAAGCCCTCGCCGGCCAAGCGCTGCACCTCGGGGAGGCCGAGCCCCTGACGTGCGAACAGTTCCTCGAACGTACGCTGCTTGTGAGTGCGCTGATCCTCGAGCGCCAGATGCTGCAAGTCACAACCGCCGCAACGCCCATAGTACGCACAAGGCGGTGTCACCCGCTGTGGAGAGGGTTCGAGACACTCGACGACATGCGCCTCGTCGAAGCGCTTGCGCTGACGATGCACGGCGATGCGCACGCGCTCGCCGGGGAGCGCTTGATCGACAAACACCGTCTTGCCCTGCGGGTCGCGAGCCACGCCCCGCCCATCATGCGCCAGGCGCTCGATGGTCAACGTATCTGCCGCCTCGTCACCGCGCGGCGCATTCGTCCCGCTTTCCCGACGCACACGATTCGTGGCGGCACGCGGTGGGCGCCGCTTGCCCAGCATCGCCATCTCAGCGCTCCGGGGCGAACAGGCCGGTGGACAGGTAACGGTCACCTCGGTCGCAGACGATGAACACGATCACCGCGTTTTCCACTTGCTCGGCGATACGTAGCGCACCGGCGAGCGCGCCACCGGAAGAGACGCCCGCCAGAATGCCTTCTTCGCGGGCGAGCAGACGCATATGTTCCTCGGCTTCCTGCTGGCCGATATCCAAAGTAACGTCGACCCGTGAGGCATCGAAAATGCTCGGCAGGTACTCCTGCGGCCAGCGACGAATGCCGGCGATGCTGGCGCCATCGGCAGGCTGCAGGCCGACGATCTGAATGTCGCTGCGGCGTTCCTTGAGATACTGCGAGACGCCCATGATGGTGCCGGTGGTGCCCATCGAGCTGACGAAATGGGTGATTTGCCCGTCGGTCTGCTCCCAGAGCTCCGGCCCGGTGGTGCGATAGTGCGACAAGGGATTATCAGTATTGGCGAACTGGTTGAGCGGCTTACCCTCGCCCCGCGCGATCATCTCATCGGCCAGGTCGCGGGCGCCTTCCATGCCCGCCTCCTTGCTGACCTCGATCAACTGCGCGCCATAAGCAGCCATCGCCTGCTTGCGCTCGCTGGAAGCGCTCTCGGGCATGATCAAGGTCATGCGATATCCCTTGATCGCCGCCGCCATGGCCAACGCGATGCCGGTATTGCCCGAGGTCGCCTCGATCAGGGTATCGCCAGGGCTGATCTCGCCACGCGCCTCGGCCTCTCCAAGCATCGATAGCGCCGGGCGGTCCTTGACCGAGCCCGCCGGGTTGTTGCCCTCCAGCTTGGCCAATAACGTGTTGTTTCGACCTGCGTTCAGCCGGGTCAAACGAACCAACGGCGTGTGGCCGACCACATCCGCGAGAGTGGGAAATTGCATGGATTCATCCTTTGCTGACCGCGACCCCCATCGATACGCCTGGCGTGAGCGATGCGCGTCGCTTTGGAACGCATTCGTCGGTTATTCGCTGCGCCCAATTATATCCGGGACCGCCCGTCGGCGACAGGCGAACCCGCTGAGTGTGGCATACTGGCGATGGGGAACACGAAGGGAGCGGTCGGAATGTCATTAAGGCTGCGTTTGCTGCTTTTATTGCTGGGTTTGCCACTCGGCGTGGGAATCGCCTATGGGGCGTATGACGTCTATGCCGGGCGCCAGGAGGCGCGCCAGGCTCTCGTCACACGCATCGCCGATGTCACCACCACTTTGGCACCGGCCTTCACGCTGGCGCTCAATGAAGGACGTGACGAGCATCTCCGCCAGTTGGCCCAACGCCTGCTGGATATCGATGAAATCGACGCTGTCAGCGTTCGCGATGGCGACGGTGAGGCCGTGCTCAGCCTCGGCGAAACGCAGCACGACCCCGCCCGGCCGATGCCAACCCAGGGCACATTGCAGGAGCACGCGCAACGCTGGCGCTGGCTGCAACCCATGGGCACGGTCGACACGGACCAGGACACGGCAGGCGATGCCACGGCCTACTGGCTCGATGTCGATATGGGTACCACGACACTGACGCTGGCCTTTTATCGCCAGCTAGCCGGCCACGGCATGGCCGGATTGGTGCTGGGCCTGCTGCTGTTCTTGCTCGCTTACCCCTTGAGCCGCCGTCTGACCCGGCCATTGCAACATCAGATCGACTTGCTCGAACGCCTCAACGGCGGCGATTACAGCGCTCGCCTGAAGCCTCGCGGCGCGCGCGAACTGGCCACGCTGGGGCATCAGCTCAACGCCCTGGGCGATCACATGATGCGCCTGCGCGAGGACACCCAGGCACAGATCGATCAGACGACCTTCGATTTGCGCGAGTCGATGGAAACCATCGAGGTCAAGAACATCGAACTCGATATGGCCCATCGCCGCGCGCTGGAAGCCAATCGCATCAAGTCCCAGTTTCTGGCCAATATCAGCCATGAAATCCGCACGCCTCTCAACGGCATCATCGGGTTCTGCCAACTGCTCGGACGCAGTGCTCTGGACAGCCGCCAGCGCGAATGGCTCGAACAGGTACAAACCGCCTCGGACAACCTGCTTTCGCTGATCAGCGATGTGCTGGACTTCTCCAAGATCGAGGCCGGCAAGCTCGAGCTGGAAACCGTGCCGGTAGACATGGTGGCGCTGGTCGATGAGGTGCTCGGCCTGCAGGCGCCCAACGCCCAACGCAAGAGCCTGCATCTTTTGGGACTGGTCTACGACGATGTGCCCGACCAACTGCTCGGCGATCCGCTACGTATCAAGCAGGTGCTTACCAATCTGGTCAATAACGCCGTCAAATTCACCGAGCGCGGCGAGGTCGTGGTCCGCGTCATGCTCGATGATCTCAGCACCACCAGCACCAAGCTACGCATCAGCGTGCGCGATACCGGCATCGGCCTCGATCTAGCGAGTCGCGAGCGACTTTTTCAGGCTTTCAGCCAGGGCGATGCCAGCCGCTCGCGCCAATACGGCGGCACCGGACTGGGGCTGATGATAAGCAAGCGTCTGGTGGAGCAGATGGGCGGTGAGATCGACGTTGAAAGCGAGAGCGGCGAAGGCACGACCTTCACGTTTTCGCTGACGCTCATCGCCACGCAACAACGCGAACGCCTTCCCGAATTGAACCTGGGCGGTTATCGCGTCGGTTTGTTCGAAGCCCACGCCGCCAGCCGTCGAACCTTTACGCATCTGCTCGAGCGCTGGGATGCCCACGTCGTGTCGCTGTCCTCACGGAATGCCTGCAAGACCCCGCCGCCGGAGATCGATCTATTGGTGCTGGGGCTGACTCATGACGACCTGCGTCCCCGCGAGATCGCGGCCTGGCGCGAGGTGCTGAATCAGTGCGCCTGCCCCGGGCTGCTGTTGGTCAATGCCGACCCCTTCGAGTTGCCCGATCTAGCGCTTCCCCACGGTGGCGAAATCACTACCAAGCCTGTGTCGCGACGCGGGCTGGGCAATGCCCTCAATGCCTTGTTGACAGGCGAACGCGAGTCGTCGCGCACGATACCGGAAGCATCATCGCTCGCGCCTTCCGGGAAGGTGCTGGTCGTCGATGACACACCCTCCAACCGCTTGCTGGTCAAGGAACTACTCCAAGACCGTGGCTTGACGCCGCTACTCGCGGGAAGCGGCGAGGAGGCGCTGGCAATAGCGCATGGCGAGTCCATTTCCCTGGTGTTGATGGATATCCAGATGCCCGGCATGAACGGTGTGGACACCATGAAAGCGCTCCGCGCGCTTAGCGACGACTGGCAGCGGCAGCCTATCGTGGCACTGACCGCCCACGCGCTCGAAGAGGAACGCCAACAGTTGCTGCGCGACGGCATGAGCGACTGCTTGATCAAACCGATCCGCGAAGCGGCGCTGGACGCTCTGCTCAAGCGCCACCTGGGCGATACCGTCAATTCCGCGTCCGACCCTCGTCCCACGGCGCTTCCCGCACCACCGCCCGACGCGGCACCGACGCCAACAGCTCAGGACGATACCGCTGGGGATGAATTACCGGTGGTCGATATGCAGCTTGGCATGCGCATGGCCGGAGGGCGCGAGGCGCTGGCGCACGATATGCTCAGCCTGCTGTTCGAGCATCTGGATGAATCCGAGCAGGCGATTCACGCCGCTTGGGCCGCCCAAGATGCCGAGGCTTTCCATGAGCAGGTCCATCGTCTCAATGGCGCCTGCCGCTACTGCGGCGTGCCGCAACTGGCCTTATTGGCGGAGACGCTGGAAACCCGCTTCAAGGCCCAGGGCCTCGAGGCCTGCCAGGGACTCTATGCGGCACTTCAGACCGCGATCACGCGGCTACGCGAGTGGCAGGCCGAGTACTGGCAGACCGAGCACTGACGAACCCAGGCTCAAGCGCCGCAGCACTCGCCGGTATCGTCATGATCGTGGTCGTGGTCGTGCTCATGGGCATCGAGCTGCGCCATGACCCCGGCTTCCTGTCCGGCGATCGCGAGGCGCTTCATGTCCGCCACGGCCTCCTTGAGGCCGACGAACAGCGCCCGTGCAATGATCGCGTGCCCGATGTTGAGTTCGTGGATACCGGGGATCGCGGCAATCGCCTCGACGTTGTGGTAATGCAACCCGTGACCAGCATTGACCGTCAGCCCCAGCTCGAACGCCATCTCGGCCGCCGCCACCAGGCGCTGGTACTCGATACGCTGTGCTTCGCCACTGGCCTCGGCATACGCCCCGGTATGCAGCTCGACGGTCGGCGCACCCAACTCGAACGCGGCCTGGATCTGGGCCGGCTCGGGGTCGATGAACAGCGACACTTCACAGCCCGCTGCCGCCAGGCGCCGACAGGCCTCACCGACGCGCTCGCGTGCGCCGGCGACATCGAGCCCACCTTCGGTGGTAAGCTCTTCGCGTTGTTCGGGTACCAGGCAGACGTTGGCGGGACGCAACGCCTCGGCGAAGGCAATCATCTCCTCGGTCACGGCCATTTCCAGGTTCATGCGCGTGGCCAGTGTTTCGGCGAGCACGCGCACGTCGCGCTCCTGGATATGGCGGCGATCTTCGCGCAGGTGCAGGGTAATGCCGTCGGCGCCGGCCTCTTCGGCCAACATCGCCGCCTGCACGGGATCGGGATAGCGTGTCCCGCGGGCCTGGCGCAGCGTAGCGATATGGTCAATGTTGACGCCCAATAGAATACGTGGCGGATGCATGGCGGATTCCTTTCAATGAAAAAGTATGAAATGAGCGATTAGGCTTGCGTTCGGTATCTAGTTGGCGCGTCGACGCTCGGCCAGTCGCCGCATCAATTCTCGCGAGCGCAGCGGGCGCTCACCTAATAAGGGCGCCAATGCCGCACGCGTGACATGCTTGGCAACGCCCGCCAGCCCCGGCGCCTCCCAGTCGCCCCGCGCCAGCCATTTGAGGCTGCGTCCGTCGATGCCGCCCTGGCCGGCCGCGACGGCACGAAAACAATGCCCCTCGGCGTGGTACAGATAATGCGTGTAGGCATCCAGCGGAGCATCGTGCTCATCGACGAAACGCGGCGCCATGTCGAGGCTTTCCAGCAGGGTGATTTCCAGGCGTCTCAACGCTCCCGCTCGCTTGGCCGGCGATGGCAGGGCCTCAAGCGTCAGCGCGTATACCGAAAAAACGTCGCCTACCGGATACTCCAGCGGCAATGCCCGCGCCATGAGTTCGTTGGCGTAAAATCCGCACAGCAACCCTTCACCGGCTAGCAAGGCCGTACTGCCCTGGCTTTCGAGCAGACGCAAACGCTTAAGCTCGCCGTTGCCGCTCCAGGTGACATGCAGGGGGGAAAACGGTTGCAGAATGCCGCGCGCCTTGCTGCCACCGCGCTGCACGCCTTGGGCAACGGCACGCACGCGCCCCTGGGTGAGCGTCAGCAACTCGACGATGGCGCTGGTCTCACGATAGGGACGCTTATGCAGTAGAAAGGCCGGTTCAGGCGTCATCGCGGCATCCATACGCCATGGCAGGCGCCATCAGTCGAGATCGTAACCCAGGCTCTTCAGGGCGCGATCGTCGTCGGACCAGCCCCGCTTAACCTTCACCCAGAGGTTGAGCATGACCTTGGCATCGAAAGCACGCTCCATCTCCAGACGGGCTTCGCGGCCGATGTTCTTGATCCGTTCGCCCTGATCGCCGATCAGAATTTTCTTCTGTCCCGAGCGTTCGACCAGAATCAAAGCACTGATGTGCAGCGTCTTGCCGTCATCCTTGAATTCCTCGATCTCGACGGTCATCTGATACGGCAGTTCGTCACCCAACTGACGCATGACCTTCTCGCGCACCAACTCGGCGGCCAGGAAACGCTGACTCTTGTTGGTGACCTGCTCTTCCGAGAAGTAGTGCACGCTTTCCGGCAAGCGCTGGGCGACTTCGGCTTCAAGTTCGGGCACGTTGGTGCCGTTCTTGGCCGAGAGCGGCACGATGGCCGCGAACTCGCGCTTCTTGCTCACGCTATCCAGCCACGGCAACAGACTGCTCTTGTCCTCGAGCCAGTCGACCTTGTTGACGGCCAGAATCACCGGTGCCGGCACGTTGCTGAGCTTCTCGAGTACTACATCGTCTTCCTCGGTCCACTTGGTGCGGTCGACGATGAAGATGACGCAGTCGATATCGCGCAGGGCGTGCGTAGCGGCCTGATTCATGAAGCGATTGATCGCCTTGTTGCGATCGCGCGTCTGAATGTGCATGCCCGGTGTATCGACATAGATGAACTGGGTATCTTCTTCGGTCTTGATGCCCATCACCTGATGGCGCGTCGTTTGCGGGCGCCGTGAGGTGATGGATATCTTTTGCCCAAGAATCCGATTCATCAGCGTCGATTTGCCGACATTGGGGCGGCCAACAATGGCCACGAAACCACAGTGTTGCGTCATGCGTGTCTGCTCTGGGAAGGTTCGAGTATTTCCAGCGCCTTTTCGGCGGCTTGCTGTTCGGCGTGGCGGCGGCTGGAGCCGACGCCCAACGTATGATCCTCGAGCATCGCGACATGACACTCGATGGTAAAGACCTGCGCGTGCGCTTCGCCTTCGACCGAGACGACGTCATAACGCGGCAACGCCGACTGCCGCGACTGCAGAAATTCCTGCAAGCGTGTCTTGGGGTCTTTCTGGTTATCCTGCAGATCGAGCGCTTCCAGGCGCGTCGCGTACCACGACAGCACCCGCGCCTTGGCGACGTCCATGCCCGCATCGAGATAAATGGCGCCGATCAACGCTTCCACGCCATCGGCGAGGATCGAATCGCGCCGGTAACCGCCACTTTTCATCTCGCCGGAGCCGAGTCGCAGGCATTCGCCCAGCTCGAACTCGCGCGCCAGTTCGGCCAGGGTCTGCCCTTTCACCAGCCGCGCGCGCAAACGCGACAACTGACCTTCTCGGGCCTGGGGAAAACGCTGAAACAGCGCTTCGCCGATCACGAAGTTGACGATGGAGTCACCCAAAAATTCCAGGCGCTCGTTGTTCTGGCCCCCATAGCTACGATGGGTCACCGCCAATTCAAGCCGCGCGGCATCGCGAAACTGGTAACCAATTCGTTTACTGAGGGCGTACAAAGGGCTACTCACGACACTGCCTTTTTCATCTGTTCTGGGTGAAGCGGCGGAGAGCATGGCTCTCCCCCAGCATGAGTCATTCGAGAGTATGGTTCACTCGATGACTCTGACACTAGAAAAACTCGGCAAGCCGCTATCCCAGTGCATCCAAACGGCGAACGCCTTACCCACGATGTTCTCTTCCGGTACGAAGCCCCAGTAGCGGCTATCGTTGGAATGATCGCGGTTGTCGCCCATCATGAAATACTCACCATCCGGCACCACGATCTCGCGCATTTGCGGACCGGGATCGTCGGGATTGTTGTAAATGGCGTGAACCACGCCATCCAACTGTTCCTCGAGCAGCTCCTCGCCAGGCGCTGCCTCGATGTCATCGCCGGTTACCGATTTACTGACCGGTTCGCCGTTGACGTAAAGCTGCTTGTCTTCATAGCGAATGCGATCCCCCGGCAAGCCGATGACACGCTTGATGAAGTCGACCGAGGGGTCGTCCGGGAAGCGGAATACCATGACATCGCCGCGCTCGGGTTCACCGAAATCGACGACCTTGGTATTGATGACGGGTAACCGCAGCCCGTAAGTGAATTTGTTGACCAGAATGAAGTCCCCGACCTTGAGCGTCGGACGCATCGAGCCGGAGGGAATCTGAAACGGCTCGACCACGAAACTCCGCAGCACCAGCACGATCAGCAACACGGGAAAGAAGGAACGCGCATAATCCACCGCCCAGGGTTCCTTGACCAACTTGCCCCGTGTGTCGGCATCCAACCCAGCGTCGACTTGCGATTCGGCTTTTTCCAGACGAGCGCGGCGGGCTCGCCGCCACCAGACGATATCGACCAGCCAGACAATGCCGGTGACGGCGACTGCCAACACCAGCAACAACGAAAAATCCATGGCTATGATTCCTAATCATTCATCTTGAGGACGGCGAGGAAGGCATCCTGGGGAATTTCCACTTTACCTACCTGCTTCATGCGCTTTTTGCCTGCCTTTTGCTTTTCGAGCAACTTCCGTTTGCGGGTCACGTCGCCGCCGTAACACTTGGCAGTGACGTTCTTGCGCAACGCCTTGACGGTCGAGCGCGACACGACCTGACCGCCCAGCGTCGCTTGGATCGCGACATCGAACATTTGGCGCGGGATCAGCTCTTTCATCTTTTCTACCAACGCACGGCCACGCGGATGCGCGTGGTCGCGGTGCACGATGGTGGCGAGCGCATCGACGCGGTCACCGTTGATCAGTACGTCGAGACGCACGAGATTGGCGGCTTCGAAACGCTCGAAGTTATATTCGAGCGACGCATACCCCTTGGAGATGGACTTCAAGCGATCGAAGAAGTCCATCACCACTTCGCTCATCGGCAGCTCGTAAGTGAGCTGAAGCTGACTGCCCAGGAACAGCATGTCGAGCTGAGTCCCGCGACGCTGCTCACACTCGGTGATGACGTTGCCAACGTATTCCTGCGGCACCAGAATGCTGGCGCGCACGATGGGCTCGCGCATCTCTTCGATGTCGGCCATGTCCGGCAATTTGGATGGATTGGAAACATAACGTACCTCGCCATCCTTCATGACCAGCTCGTAGATGACCGTCGGCGCCGTGGTCAGCAGTTCTAGGTCGTACTCACGCTCGAGACGTTCCTGGATGATCTCCATGTGCAGGGTACCGAGGAAACCGACACGAAAACCGAAGCCTAATGCATCGGAATTCTCGGGTTCGTAATCCAGCGAGGCATCGTTGAGCGCGAGTTTTTCCAACGCATCGCGGAACTCTTCGTAATCGTCGGAGCTGACCGGGAACATACCGGCGTAGACTTGAGGCTTGACCTTCTGGAACCCAGGCAAACGCGCGACATCGTCACCGCCTTTGGCATGCACGATGGTGTCGCCCACCGGTGCGCCATGGATGTCCTTGATGCCCGCGACGACGAAACCGACCTCACCGGCACGCAGCACACCGGTCTGCTTGCGCTTGGGCGTAAAAACGCCCACTTCGCTGACTTCCCAAGCCCGCTCGGTGGACTTCATGCGAATCTTGTCGCCCTTCTTGAGCGTGCCGTCGAAGAGACGCACCAGGGAAATCACACCCACGTAGTTGTCGAACCACGAGTCGACGATCAACGCCTGCAACGGCGCTTCGGGGTCACCCTTGGGCGGCGGAATGTCACGCACCAAGCGTTCGAGCAAGGCTTCCATCCCCAGGCCACTCTTCGCGGAGACCTGGCAGGCATCGGTGGCATCGATGCCGATGATTTCTTCTACCTCATGGGCCACGCGATCGGGGTCGGCCTGGGGCAGGTCGATCTTGTTGAGGACCGGCAGGACTTCGAGCCCTTGCTCCACCGCCGTGTAGCAATTGGCCACCGACTGCGCCTCGACCCCTTGCGCCGCATCGACCACCAACAGCGCGCCCTCGCAAGCATAAAGCGAGCGCGACACTTCGTAGGAAAAGTCGACGTGGCCCGGCGTATCGATGAAGTTGAGCTGATAGACCTGACCATCGTCGGCCTTGTAGTCCAGTGTCACGGACTGAGCCTTGATGGTGATGCCTCGCTCACGCTCGAGATCCATCGAGTCGAGCACCTGCTCCTTCGTTTCACGCTCGGTCAGACCACCACAAATCTGAATGATGCGGTCGGAGAGCGTCGACTTGCCGTGGTCGATATGGGCAATGATGGAGAAATTGCGAATGAGTGGAAGCGTTGCGTTATTTTCGTCGCGGCTCATCAAGTCCTACCTGAGTCAGAAACACGATCCGGCCAAGCAATACCGCTAGGCAAGCGTACGCGGACCGACGGGCATTCAATTGAAGGACATTGTACCGGCAAGCATCTTCTATGGACAGCGAGGGCGTGTGATCGACACAACGAGGCCCCGACAGCGCGGGGCCTCGATTCCTGGCATCGGCAGCCGGTTCGGCGTCAGTCGTCGTCGGACTGCAGCCGCAGCGCCACGAACAGCGAACGCCCTTCGCGAACGATACGCACGGGAATGGCGCGGTCGGTAGGCGCGTTCTTCACCGCCTCGATCAGGGCATCGGTGTCCTCGATGGCGGTGCTATCGAAGCTGACGATGACGTCGCCACGCGCGATCCCGGCAGCGGCCGCGGCGCCGCGCGGATCGAGCTGGCGCACTACGACACCGTTGTCGACGTCGAGTTGACGGCGTGCCTGATCGTCGAGGTCGCTGATCGCGACGCCCAGGCGCGACTGGCTGTCGTTTTTGGGGCCCTGTTGGCTGGAAGCCATCTTACCCTCTTCCGGCCAATTGCCCACGGTGACCTCGACATTCTGAGGTTCGCCGTCACGCAGAATACTCAGCGTGACGTCATCGCCAGGCGACACACGGCCCACCAATCGCGGCAAGGTGGTGGAGTCCTCGACCTCTTCGTCGTCGACCGACAGCACCACGTCACCGGCCTTGAGCCCGGCTTCGCTGGCAGGGCTGTCATCGCTGACATCGGCAATCAACGCACCGCGCGTATCGTCGAGGCCGAAGGATTCCGCCAAATCGTCCGACACGGGCTGTATCACCACCCCGAGCCAGCCACGGCTGACGTGTCCGGAGTCTTTCAACTGATCGGCGATGTCCATCGCCACGTTGATCGGGATGGCGAAGGAAACGCCCATGAAGCCACCGCTCCGGGTGTAGATCTGGGAGTTGATACCCACGACCTCGCCATCGAGATTGAACAAGGGGCCGCCGGAATTGCCGGGATTGATCGCCACGTCGGTCTGGATGAAGGGAACGTAAGCGTCACTCGGCAGGGTGCGATTGATAGCGCTGACAATGCCTGCGGTGACCGAATGATCGAACCCGAAGGGCGAACCGATGGCAGCGACCCACTCGCCCACCTGCAGGGCGTCGGAGTCGCCCATGTCGAGTGTCGGCAAATCGTCGGCATCGACCTTGAGGACGGCGACGTCGGTTTTCTTGTCGGCGCCCACCAGGGTGGCCTCGAGCTCGCGGCGGTCGTTGAGTCGCACCACGATCTCGTCGGCACCATCCACCACATGCGCGTTGGTCATGATGTAGCCGTCATGGCTGATCACGAACCCTGACCCCAGCGAGTGGCGTTCTTGACTGCCCTGACCGGGCGTTCCCGGCGTCATGGGCGGCATCTGATCGCCGAAGAAGTGGCGAAAGATATCGGGGACGCCCTGTTCACCGAATGGCGAGCCCTGCATGGCCCGTGTATCGACCTTGCTGGTCGTAGAAATGTTGACGACGCCCGGCGCGGCGTCTTCGACCAATTGCGTGAAGTCCGGTAATTCACGTGCCTGAGCGAGCTGCGCAGCGCATAGCGCCACGACAGCGAATAACAGCGGGGTGACATAACGAGAGAGACGTTGCATAAAAGACTCCTGATAAAAAGCGTGAACTCGTTAACCTAAACGAGGAGTCACATTGACAACTGCCGGTGCGCATTACCGGCTTACCATGGGTCGACAGCGAGAAACGTAGCATCGACCACTACATTGATACACTAACGGGACAAGAGTTCACTGAACAACGCAATTAGTTCAACGCCACATGTTCAATGCGTGTCCCTGAGCCCTGCCAGCCGCGACCAGCACCTCTGCACAACGCGTCGACGAATCGCCAAACGACAAAAGGCGCGCCCCTGACAACAGGTGACGCGCCTTGGCATAGAATCGATGGAGCCGTCATATGCAGACGACGAATGGCATGAGGTTAACGCTGACTCGCCACCTCGGCAGCCGAACCATCGGATCCGCGAGAAGACGACATCCAAGCCTCACTCGCGCCATCAGACTGCTGCCGGTTCAAGTACGCCTGCAGAAGGCGCGCCTGTTCGTAGTCGCTGCGTGACGCCTGACGCGGGGAGTCGGAAAAGAGCGACGCGTCCATGCTGACTTCCGTGGCACCACCGGGGCCTGAAGGTGCGAGGCTGGGAAATACCGGATTCGCCCCGGACGAGGTCAAGAACCCGGTACTATCGCCGCCGAAGCTCGCGAGCCTGGCACCCGCACCGCCTCCCGAAGGCGCACTCTGAAGCGATGCTGGTTGCACGCTGGCGCCGCCGTCACCGGAAGAGGCGTTACCACTGGCAAACTCGGCGCCTTCACCGCTGACACCGCTTGGCGAGTTGGCGTTATACACCTGAACACCGGTGATGACCATCAGCGACACCGCAGCGGCGATAGCGGCGCTACCGGCGAAAGAAAACGGCACCCCACGGCGCGTGCCAGATGTCGCCGCTTCCTGCACCGCAGGCTCGTCGGCAAGACGTGCCATGATACCGGCGGACAGATCCGCACTGACATCCACACCGCGATCACGCTGCATCATACTGCGCGCCAAGTGATAACGTCTCCATGTGTCGGCGTCTTCAGGGGCGTCTTGCAACGACCTCATGACACGGCGTATCTCGAGATCGTCGCCCTCATTATCCATCAGCGCGGACAAGGACTCTCGCACGTTCTGATTCATACTTACCCCCTCACATTCGAGAAGACGAATGCCCATCGTCTACTGGGCGCTACGCAGCGGTTCACGTGTGGCAACACCTTTTCTTGATATCTTGCACGAGCATCCTGCCCACTTGACGCGGTAGCGCCCACTCATTCCACTGGTACTCGTTGAGACGTCAAAGTCGCCGGACAGTTCACTTTTGAATGCGTCGCGCGACATTTTTTTATCACCCAACCTGGTCACTCGACCGTGGCATCGGCCTGGCGCGGCGCGTTCAGCATCGGCTCGATGGCTTTGTCCACCGCCTCGCGCGCCCTGAAGATGCGCGAACGCACCGTACCTACCGGACACTGCATGATATTAGCAATGTCTTCATAGGCAAGCCCGTCCATCTCGCGCAAGGTAATCGCGGTGCGCAGATCTTCCGGTAGGTTCTCGATGGTCTCGAATACCACCGCCTCGAGCTGATCGCGCTGCAAAGCGGCTTCGGGGGTTTCAATATCGGAAAGGCGACCGCTATGATCGAGCACCTCGGCATCCGCGATGTCCATGTCGCTGCCCGGCGGGCGGCGGCCCCGAGAAACGAGATGATTCTTGGCGGTGTTGATGGCGATGCGATACATCCACGTATAAAAGGCACTATCGGAGCGAAACTTGCCCAAGGCACGATAGGCCTTGATGAAGGCTTCCTGCGCGACATCCTGCACTTCGGCGGGATCATGCACATAACGCCCAATCAAGCCGAGAATCTTGTGCTGGTACTTCTTGACCAAGAGATCGAAAGCCCGGGTATCTCCCTTCTGGGCACGCTCGACGAGCTGGTGATCGGTTTCCCTAGTGCCCATTCATTCTTCCCCCATGCCGGAGGCACTATAAAGCGAAGCGCCGACAACGGCGCCAGCGCAGGAAAATTGCATCTGCTGTGTGGTCATCATGTTCCAGTCGAGCCCACGGGGCGCTGAATGATCGAGGTAATGGATGAAATTGGGCGAAGACCTGCGGTCATGTGGCCGATCCACTTGCTTAACTTAAGTAATGCCTAGTGTTCCTTTTTCTGCCCGCCCCATCAAGGCGATAAAGCGGCGGATGCGCTAATGGCATCCAAAAGTTGACCGTCATCATCGCGAGAAGTTCGTCCATGAGATTGATTTTCCCGGCGCCGACAAGCGATAGTAGCGCTTTCTCGCAAGCGAAACCGATGCCCTTCGCGACACATATCTACAGGTAGCGGAATGTCAGAACAGCAGGTCAATAACATTAACGTCCTTTCCCAGGACGTACTGGTCACACCCGAAGCGCTCAAGCGTGAAATCCCCCTTTCCGAGGAGGCCGAACGCACGGTACTCGAAGGGCGCCGAACCGTTCAACGGATTCTCGACGGCGACGATCCACGCCTCGTCGTCGTCATCGGTCCTTGCTCGATCCACGATGTGGAGGCAGCACGCGATTATGCCCGCCGCCTGCGCCAGTTGGCCGACGAGGTGAGCGATAGCCTGTACGTGGTCATGCGTGTGTATTTCGAGAAGCCGCGCACCACCGTCGGCTGGAAGGGTCTGATCAACGACCCGCACCTCGACGACACCTTCGATATCCAGGAAGGGCTGCGCACCGCCCGGCGCCTATTGGTGGAACTCGCCGAAATGGGCCTCCCCCTGGCCACCGAGGCGCTCGATCCCATCTCGCCGCAGTATCTGCAGGATTGCATCAGTTGGTCAGCCATCGGCGCACGCACCACCGAGTCCCAGACACACCGCGAGATGGCCTCCGGCCTGTCGTCGCCAGTGGGCTTCAAGAACGGCACCGATGGCAGCCTCGACGTCGCGGTCAACGCGCTCAAGTCCGTTGCCCATCCGCATAACTTCCTGGGTATCGACCAGGGCGGACAAGTCGCCGTCATTCGCACACGCGGCAATCCCTACGGCCATATCGTGTTGCGCGGCGGCAACGGCAAGCCCAATTATGACAGCGTCAGCGTGACCCTCGCCGACAATGAGCTGCGCCAGGCGGGCGTGATACCCAACATCATGGTCGACTGCTCGCACGCCAACTCCAACAAGGATCCGTCCCTGCAGCCCTTGGTGATGGATAACATCGCCAATCAGATCCTCGAGGGCAACACCTCGATCATGGGGCTGATGGTCGAATCGCACATCGGTTGGGGCAACCAGAAGATCCCCGAGGATCGCTCGCAGCTGCAGTACGGTGTTTCCATCACCGATGCCTGCATCGACTGGCCGACCACCGAAACTGCCATGCGCGAGATGAACGAGAAGTTGAAACCGGCACTGAGCCAGCGCCAGCGCGGCGAGTAAGTGCACCTCCACGGCCCCGCCTGGCGCGGGGCCGGCGCCTACCTTCTAGCCTACCGCTCTTCCGAGCGGTGCGTCTGTGAGCAGTACGCTTGTAAGCAGTGCGCTACTGCGCCATGCCGTCGATTTCACGCCGGAAAGGCGGTAACGAATCGAGCAGCGCGCGTCCATAACGCCGCGTCAGAACACGGCGGTCGAGCAATGTGATACGCCCCTGATCGGCTTCCTTGCGGATCAACCGACCGCAAGCCTGCACCAAGCGTATCGAAGCATCCGGCACCGAGATGCGCATGAATGGATTCCCGCCTCGGCTTTCGATCCATTCCGCCAGCGTCGCCCCGACCGGATCGTCGGGCACGGAAAACGGCAACCGCGTAATCACCACATGCGTCAGATATTCCCCCGGCAGGTCGATCCCCTCGGCGAAACTGGCCAACCCGAAGATGACGCTGCCCTCCCCGGCATCGACGCGCGCACGATGACGCTGCAGCAATTCACGCTTAGGGAGGTGATTCTGCGCCGACACGCGCTGACGCACCGTCTCCGGCAACGCCTCGAGCACCGCGCGCATCTGCTTGCGTGACGAGAACAGCATGAGTACGGCTTCACGCTCCCCCAGCGCTTGGGTGAAATCGATCAGCGCGCGCTCGTGGGCCTCGCGATTACTGGGGTCGACGGCCTCCGGGGGCACGCTAAGCACCGCCCGCGAATAATCGAACGGGCTGGGCAGGCGTTGATAACGATAGCGGTTGGCAAGCCCGGCGCGTTCTTGCAAGCGCTCGAAGCGATTGAGCGCGGTCAGCGTCGCCGAGGTCACCACCGCGCCATAGCACGTGCCCCATAGATGCCGGGCCAAGGTCTCGGCAGCCGAGACGGGGCTTGCCGACAACGTCAACTCCGCCTCGCCGGCGACACGTTCGAAGGTCAACCAACGTGCCTGCGGCACGCCGTCCTCAGGGTCCGGCGTGGCCAACGCCTGCCACAAGGCATGTGCTTCCAGGGCACGACCGTGCAGCAAGGCTATCAGCGGCAGCCAGGCCTCGGCCTGTTCGCGCGGCAAGCCCGTGGCCTTTTCCGGGTCGAGGCTCTCGCGCAGGATATCGGCCATGCTCTCGAGCGTACGCGACAACTCGGCAAAGGCCGTGACCATCGACCCAGCCTGCTCGGAAAGCGCTTCGGGCACGCGCCCCATGGGGAAACGATGATGCACGGCATCGGTCGCGTCGTCGGGAAGGCCTTCCTCGCGTTCGGCGATACGATGGCCCATGGCGAACGCCTCGCCGAGGCGCGGCTCCAGCGCAGCGATGGCTTCCGGCAGGCTGCCCAGCAAACGCGCCAGGGTCGGCTGCACAGCTAACGCCGTATTGAGCTCGGTGAGCGACTTCTTCAGCGTGCGCAGCCAGCGCAGCGTGCCGTTGACCGGCAGGCGATGATAAAAGTGATCGAGCGCCTTGTCGGGCAGATGGTGGCCTTCATCGAAGACGTAGATGCATTCCTTGGGCGATGGCAGTACTAACCCACCGCCCAAGGAAAGATCCGCCAGCACGAGGTCGTGATTGGCGACGATGATATCGGCCTGGTCGAGCCCGCGGCGGGCACGAAAGAAGGCGCAGGCGCCGAAGTGGCCACAGCGGCGATTGGTGCACTGGCGATGATCGATGGTCAGGCGACGCCAATCGGCATCGTCGATCCCCGTCGGCCAGCTATCGCGATCACCCTCCCAGCGCCCCGCCGAGTAGGCGTCGGCCATCTCGTGCGCCAGGGTCTGGAAGTCATCACCGTCGCGCGACGTCATCGCTTCCTCGAAAAGCGACAGCGTGGGATTGTCTTCCCCGCCTTCCAGGACTTGATCGAGCCGCGCCACGCACAGATAGCGCCCCCGCCCCTTGGCCAGGGCGTACTCGAAATCGAGACCGCTATGCGCCTTGAGGGCCGGCAGGTCGTGATGCAGCACCTGCTCTTGCAGTGCCACCGTGGCGGTGGAAACCACCAGGCGCTTGCCCCGCGCCTGGGCGATGGGCAGTGCGGCGAGCAGGTAGGCCAGCGTCTTGCCGGTGCCGGTCCCCGCCTCGAGCACACAGACATGCTCGTTGGAGAGGCGTCGCCCGGCGTCATCCGCCTCGATGCCGCCCAGGGTTCGAGCGATCTCGGCGATCATCAGGCGCTGTCCATAACGCGGCGTCAGCTCGAGCCCATCGAGCACGCGGCGGTAGGCCGCCTGTATGGTCGCCTTGAGCTCAGGATCGAGCGCCTGGGATGCCGTTTCCGCCAAGGGTCAGAGCAACCCTTCGGGAGGATGCTGACAAGGCAGCTTGGCGTCGATGTAAGATTCGATTCCCGGCAGCGCAAAGGCGTCTTCTTCACCGACGAAACTGATCGATACGCCCTCGGCGCCGGCACGCCCCGTACGGCCGATACGGTGAACGTAATCCTCGGGATCTTCCGGCAGGGTGTAATTCACCACATGGCTGACATCATCGATATGAATGCCACGCCCTGCCACGTCAGTGGCCACCAGCACATCCACCTCGCCGTTGCGGAAGCGATCGAGGGTTTCGATACGCGCTTTTTGCGGCACATCACCGGAGAGCATCGCCACATTGATGCCGGCGTCACGCAAGGTCGAGTCGAGATTGCGCACCAGATCACGGCGGTTACCGAACACGATCACGCGTTCCATGCTCTCTTGGTTGAGCAAGTTGATCAGCAGGCGCTGCTTGTCGCTGTCACCCACCAGATAGACACGCTGATCGATGTTGGCGGCATTCTCGAGGCTGGCCTCGATCTCGACGTGTGTGGCGCCATGCGTCCACTGGCTGGCCAGGTTGAGAATGTCCGGGCTGAACGTCGCCGAGAACAGGAAGGTCTGACGCTCTTCGGCCTTGGGCGTATGCTGGATGATGCGCTTGACGTCGGGGATGAAGCCCATCGACAGCATACGATCCGCTTCGTCGAGAACCAGCACCTCGGTTTGCGTCAAATCCACATCGCGCTTCTCGTGGAAGTCGAGCAGACGCCCCGGGGTCGCGACCAGCACATCGAGCTTGCGCGACAACTGATCGCGCTGCTTCTGATAGTCCATGCCGCCAACGACGCTGGCGACATTGAGCGACGTGAAGCGCGCCAATGCCTTGGCATCTTTCTCGATCTGCAGCGCCAACTCACGCGTCGGCGCGACGATCAACGCACGCGGTGCACCGGGCTTCTGACCGTCGGGGACCTTTTCTTCCAGGAAATACGCCAGGATCGAAATCAGGAAAGCGGCGGTCTTGCCGGTACCCGTCTGCGCCTTGCCGACCACATCGCCGCCAAGCAGCGTATGCGTCAAGGCTTCCGCCTGAATCGGCGTGCAGTATTCGAATCCCAGGGCGTGAATCGCGCGCATCAGCGGCACAGGAAGATCGAAATCGTGAAAACGCCACTTGCCCGCCACCGGCGTCACCTGGAACTGCTTGATATCCCACTGGGACTGCGACCGGCGCGGCTTGCGACGCCGACGCTTGGGCTTGCGGTTCTGGGCCGGTGCTGGGGTTTTATCCGACTCACTCATAGGCTTCTATGTCTGTCCATATTCGTACGCAAATGCATGAATCCAGCGCGCTTTTTCGCCTTTCCGGAGCGCGCCACGGCCATCGCGACAGCCAAGCTGGATCACGACGCAAGCAGACATTGTATCAGTCATTGCCAAGCATCGCGCGGGCATCACACTCAAGCACGGATGTCGCCCGGCAGCGCGACTGGTAGAATGGTCCGCAAGTCAATACGACACAGGGTCACGACATGACACGCAGTAAAAAAACGCGCTCGATCGCCAGCAAGGTGACGATTCGCACCGGGCGCCGCAAGGACTTCCGTAAATGGCGCCACGACAATCCCGATCAGGTCAAATCGTCACCGCGCTACGTGCAGAAGAAGCGTCAGCAACGCAAACTGCAGGCCGCTCGTCGCTTGGCACGCCAACAACAGGCGCCGACGCTCGACGTGCATGGCGCGCCGACACCTGATGACGATTCTCAGGGTGATCGCTGATGCGCCTGGTCTCCTTCAACATCAACGGTATCCGCGCGCGCCTGCACCAACTGGAGGCGCTCATCGAGGCGCATCGTCCCGATATCATCGGTCTCCAGGAAACCAAGGTGCAGGACAGCGAGTTCCCGCGCGAGGCTGTCGAAGCGCTTGGCTATCACGTCGCCTTTCACGGGCAGAAAGGCCATTACGGCGTCGCGCTACTCAGCCGAGAGGCGCCCGAAGCCGTGCATTATGGCATGCCCGATGACGGTGAAGACGCTCAGCGACGCTTGATCGGTGTCCGCGTCCGTTGTGACGACGGCGAGACCATGACCGTGTACAACGGCTATTTCCCGCAGGGTGAAAACATCGAGCACCCCACCAAGTTTCCCAACAAACGCGATTTCTATGCCCGGCTCACGGCATTGCTGCAAGAGCGGCATACATCCAGCGAGCGGCTCGCGGTCATGGGAGACTTCAATATCTCGCCCGCCGACATCGACATCGGCATCGGCGAGTCCAATCGCAAGCGCTGGCTGCGCGAGGGCAAGACCAGTTTTCAGCCCGTCGAGCGCGAATGGCTCACGCGGCTTGCCGACTGGGGGCTGAGCGATTGCTACCGTCTGCGCTACCCCGAGGTCGACGATCGTTTCAGTTGGTTCGACTATCGTTCGCGGGGCTTCGAGCGCGAGCCCAAGCGCGGCTTGCGGATCGACTACATCATGGTCACCCCCACGCTGCGCGAGCGGGTGGAAGACGCCGGCATCGATTACCAACTACGCGGCATCCAGCGTCCTTCGGATCACGCCCCGGTGTGGGCACAGCTAACGTTGTGATGCGCCTCGACGCCCGTAAAAAGCGGGCGTTACAGCCTCACTGCGTATCGATATCCGAGGGCGCCTGGGGCGTCACCTCATTGGGGGATGAGTCGACGTCTGGCGCCTTCCCGACATTCCCTTCGCCGAGCGATGCCAGCCAGGCCTCGGCCTGCGACGCACCGGCATCGCGTGCCGCTTCGAACGCCTCGCGCGCCGCCTCTTCATCCGATAACTCGAGTTGCGACACCCCTTCCAGCAACCAGGTGCGCGCGGCATCGGCGCCCTGTTCACGCGCTTGGTGCAGCGCTTCTATCGCCGTCGACCACTCGCCCCAGCCGTAAGCCAACTCGCCGAGCTGGCGCCAGTCCTCGGCGGCATGGGTATCTTCGGCCAGCGCGCGCCACGCCGACAACGCCTTGTGGTGCGCGCGCGCCGACGTCCAGGCCTCGGCGAGAAGACGCCGATGTTCGCTATCGCGTGGTAGCGTACCCTGCTCGAATGCCGTTTCCAGATGCTCGGCGGCACGCGCCGGGGTTCCGCCCGCCAGATGCAAGCGAATCAGGCGCTCGAGATCGTCCTCGCCTGTGAGCGCCCCCCGCCGCCAACCGGCCTCCCATAATGCCGCTGCCACTCCGGGCTGTTGCATGCGCTGCGCCAGCGCCGCGGCACGCCGCCATGCCTGAGGGTCATCACTCTCGCTTTGCAGCTGATCGTCGAGCAACGACAGTGCCGCATCATAACGCTCGGCATGCTGATAAACGCTCGCCGCCAAGCGACGCCTGTCGGCATCCATGTCGCCGGCGCGACGCGCGCGGTCGACCCACTGCGCCGCTTGCGACCACTGTTTCTGCGTCGCCTGGGCTTGCACCATCAGCCACAAACTGTCGGAGTCATCGCCATGACGCTCGATCCAATCGCCCAGCAACTCGGCACCTTGCGCGGTCTGCCCCGCGCGCAACCGCAAGCGAGCCTCTTGATTGAGCCAACGCTGGCGGGAATCGCTATCCACACCGTCTATGTGCCGCGCTTGATAAAACAAGTCCGCAGCGGCGGCGTCCCGACCCTGGCGCGCCTCACCGGTGGCCGCGAGTTGCAGAAACAACGCACGCGCCCAGCGATCCGCCCGATTACCGCCTTGTAGGCGCTCGGCGGCCGCCTTGGCGTCATCGATGGCGCTTTCGCTGGCGTTATCCTGCATGCGCTGCTGCAGCGACTCCAACGCTTGCACCATGTCTGGCGCCAGTGCCGGTCCGGCGGCACTGACGCTCGTGCTGGCCATTCCCAGACCCAGACATAGCATCGTTACACATCCCCAATGACGCCACTGCATGCGTTACCTCTTGAGATGAAATTCCAGCCGCTGACGCGCTTCACGCGGTTGATCGCTTTGCGGAAACTTCCAATCGGCGACGGCCTTGAGTGCCGCGCGCTCGAACATACTGCGCGGCTCGGCCTCGGTGACGCGCAATGAATCGCGATCGACTCGCCCATTGGGCTTGATCGTGAAGCTCACCTCCACGAACCCCTCGATGCCACGCCGCTGTGCCCGCGACGGATATTCAGGCGGCACGCGCTCGGTGGGCTGCGGTGAGCCGACTTTCTCGGCGTCCTGCTCGCTCGTTTCACCATTCGCCGAGGCGTCGGAATCCGAAGCATCCGCACTGTCACCTTGCGACGCTGCATTCGAGGGTGACGTTTCTTCTGCAGGCTCGGGATCGGGCTGCGGTTCAGGGTCGGGCTGCGGCTCAGGCGCCGGCTCGGGTTCAGGCTCAGGAGTGGGTTCGACTTCCTCGAGATCGGGCAACGACTCCTCCGGCACTTCCGGCGAGGGAGGCGCCGACGCTTCCGGCTCGGGCAATGTCAGCGAACTGTCACTCTGGGCCGCAGGCACTGGCGAGGGCGGTGGAGGCGGCGGCGTTTGCGCCGGTGGCGTCGGGGCATCCGGTGCAGCCGCTTCCGGCGCCGACGCCTGCTGTGCCTCGGGCGCTTCGACGCGCGACACCGACATCGGCTGCTCGACCGGTTCACGATTATCTTCCGGTGGCGCCACCAGCAGAGCCAGCAGATAGAAAAGCCCCAACGCCATCAAAATGCCGCCTACGGCGCCCGCGATCGCTCTCATCCGTCGGCGCCTCGATCCGCCGCCACAGCGACGTTGTCAACGCCGGCGTCGCGAATGGCATCCATGACCTCGATCAGAAGCCCGGTGGTCGATTGGCGGTCAGCCTGAATCACCACGCCGCCTTCGTCGCTCACCAGACTCGCCACTTCATTGCCCACGCGATGCGCATCCACCGGCTGTCCATCGACCCACACGGCGTCCTCGGCGGTGATCGCCACCATGACTTGCGCTTCGGGGCGCGCGGTCGCGGAGGACGACTCGGGGCGGTCGATTTCCACGCCGCTTTCCTTGATGAAGCTGGTCGTCACGATGAAGAAGATCAACATGATGAAGACCACGTCGAGCATCGGCGTGAGGTTGATTTCCTGGGCGTCGTCATTGACGTCCTGTAGTCGACGCCTACGCATTGGCATCCTCCACGGCACGTGCCATGCGGTCGTGTAGCCGCTGATCCTCGCGCCGAATCACGTGTTCAAGACGGGTGGTGAACAATAGCCCCACCACGGCGACCGCCATGCCGGTCAATGTCGGTAGCGTCGCGCGGGCCACGCCATCGGCCATGGCTCGCGCCTGGTTGGTATCGGTCAGTGAGAGGCTGTCGAAGACCTGGATCATGCCGGTGACCGTGCCCAACAATCCCAGCAGCGGACACAGCCCCACCAGCAGCTTGAGCCACGGCAACGGGCGCCGCAGTTGGCCGATGAGCTCTGTCGTCCAGACCTCACGCAGTGTCAACGCGCTCCAGCTGGCGTGATCGCGGCGCGCCACCCAGCGCGCCACCAGTGCCCGGCGGCGGCGATTATGCACGAACTGCCAGTACAAGCCGCGCTCCAGCCCCATGGCGAAAAGCGCCATGGCAACCAGGGCAATCACCACCAGTACCGGACCACCGGCCTGCACCAGCCAGACGATGGGCTCAGCGAGCGTGGACATCAGCCTGCGTCCCTGTATGCCCGTGTGATGCTTCGAGGTGCTCGGCCAGCACGGCACTTGCCTGGCCCTCGAGCGTCCCCAGCAATTCGCGACTACGACTGCTCAAGGCGGTATGCACGAACAGCAGCGGCACGGCAGTGATCAGACCCAGCACGGTGGTCACCAGCGCTTGGCTGATTCCGCCGGCCATGAGTTGTGGGTCGCCGGTGCCGAACACGGTGATCGCCTGGAAGGTACCGATCATCCCGGTCACAGTCCCCAGTAGTCCCAGCAAGGGCGCAACGGCCGCCATGAGCTTGACCAAGGGTTGGCCACGCTCGAGACGCGGCTTTTCGGCCAGCAACGCTTCGTCGAGGCGTGCTTCCAGCGCTTCCGGGGCGTGATCCTGGCCCAGCGCCGCAAAGCGACCGAGCACGCGGCCCAGCGGGTTATCGTCCCGCAAGTCTTCGGGGGTCCGCAGTTGACGACGCAGCCGCAGGCTGACCATCAGTAGATACGCGTATTGTGACAACGCCACCAGCAATCCCACGATGCCCAACACGATGATGACGTAACCGACCGAGCCGCCCTGCTGAAAACGCTCCCACAGCGAGGGTTGTTGCGCCAAGGCATCGAGCACATTGCCCTGGGTGGGGTCGAAGACCACGCGTTCTCCGTCGCCATTCTGGAAGGCTTGCAGTGCGTCGCTGGCATCCTCGGGCGTATGCGATACCACCCGGAGCCCCACCTCGTCCGAGGCATCACCCACATCGCGCGTCAGAAGCTTGCCACCGCTGAAGGCGAGGAAGTCGCCCAGGCGCACGGCTTCACGCTGCTCGACATTACCTTGGGCATCGGCGATGGGCGCTTCGAAGCGCACGCCGCGCCCGGTTTCCGCCGTCAACTCGGCGAACGTCCGCCCCAGGTTTTCCAGTGTCTGGGTATCGATGATGGCATCGTCGTCGAGCCGTTCCGGCAACGTCGTCCGCGTCCCCACGGTCAACCAACCGTCGCCTAGCGCATCGCGCAATTCGCCGATTTGCCCTTGCGCCACATCGATGACGCCATCGAGATCGCCCGCTTCATCGCGACGCCGCTGGTTGACGTCATCGAGCGCTTCACGCTGGCTTTCCTGCGTCGCCTCCAGTTCGTCGCGCCGTTGACGCGCGTCATCGCGTTCGGTTTCCGCTTCTTCTACCGCCTCACGCAAAGCGTCGCGGTCGTCCACCAGTGCGCTTAAACGCTCCCGGTCCCGCGACTCGGCAGCATCGCTATCCGCGTGCAGACTTTCCAGCATCTGTCCCAGCGAGGGGGTTGAATCGTCTTCCTGGGCCAACGCCGATGGCACGATGCCTGGTAGCGCCATGGCTAGTACCAGCACCGGGGCCAATACCAACACCCGGGACCACAGAGACTTCCATGTGCTCATGACGACTCCTTGTTCTCGGCTGGAGAATTCGCGTCGTCGGCCGATTGCGTTTCGACCGTTACCGAGACCGGGAGATCGAGCAATGCCGGCGCCCGCTGATCGCGCGCAATACGCAGCCCCTTGCGCAGTTCCTCGAGCGCATCGCCTTCGAGAGGTTGCCATTCCTGGGCATCGGCACGCCAGACGCCGCCCGCGCGGCCATCCGGTGTGGCGTAATACAGCCCCATACGGCCTACGCGGAGGTAATCGACCTGACGCTCGTCGTCACCCACCAACGGACCTTGCCAGGCATCCATCTCGCGGCCGTAGTCGAGCTCCGTGCGCCAGGCGGAGAGCACGCGGTCAAGCTTGTCGCCCGCGCTCATTTCACTGTCATCGAGCATCGCATCGAGACTCTCGACGCGCGCCAGGCGCTCCTCGCGCAGGAAAGGCAAGTCGGCTTTAATCAGGGTGCGCAATTGCGACACCATATCGCGCAACTGCCCTGGCAAGGCTTCTCGCGTCACCGAGAGTTGATCGATGGCCTCGCGGCGCTTCTCGATCAAGGCCTGCTGCGCCTCGTTGCGGCGCGCCAGCTCATCGTTGTAGCGCTCGAGGCGCGAGGCTTCGCGGCTGGCATCGCGCAAGCGCGTCAGCAATTCCCGCGTTTCGTCGTCAGCCGCGTCTATCTTTTCCTGCAACGCCGCCTGTTCTTGCTGCGCCTGCGCACTGGCGTCACGCAAGGACGACTGCTGCGCCCCGGCCGTTGCGGAAACACCCATCAATAACGCCATGCCGGCGCACACCGCACGCCGGCATGTCCGTGTTCGGCTTCGCGTGTCGTTTGGCACCACGCTTTCTCCCGTTGCTTGATCGTGTCGGGGCTCATTAGCACCAACAAAAGGACGGCTAGCACGCTAATACAAACAAGAACAATTATCAATCATGAGTCACAAGAAAGAAAAACCGGCCACGCGGGCCGGTTTCGCAATGCAGTGCGGCCAACGCCAGTCGGCAGGCCGCATGTTAGCTTCGACTTACAACTTGGACTCGAGTTCGGGCAGCACGTCGAACAAGTCACCCACCAGGCCGTAATCGGCGACCTGGAAGATCGGCGCTTCTTCGTCCTTGTTGATCGCCACGATGACCTTGGCGTCTTTCATGCCCGCCAGATGCTGGATGGCACCACTGATGCCCACGGCGATGTACAGTTCCGGCGCAACGATCTTGCCGGTCTGCCCGACCTGCATATCATTGGGCACGAAGCCGGCGTCCACGGCCGCGCGCGAGGCACCGATCGCCGCACCGAGCTTGTCGGCGATGCCGTCGAGCAACGTGAAGTTCTCGCCGTTGCCCATGCCGCGACCGCCGGAGACGACCACACGCGCACTGCCCAACTCGGGGCGATCGCTACTTGCCAGCTCCTCATCGACGAACCGCGACAGCGTATTCTCGACTGTGGCACTGACCGCCTCGACCTCGGCGCTGCCCGTCGCGTCGACGGCATCGAAGGCCGTGGTGCGCACGGTGAGCACCTTGAGAGCATCGCTCGATTGCACGGTGGCAATCGCGTTGCCCGCATAGATCGGACGCAGGAAGGTATCGGGGCTTTCCACGCCGATCACCTCCGACAGTGCGGCCACGTCCTTGAGTGCGGCCACGCGTGGCAACACGTTCTTGCCGTGGGTAGACGCAGCGGCCAGCACATGGCTGTAGTCACCGGCAAGCTCGGCGATGAGTTCGGCCATCGGCTCGGCGAGCTGATGCGCGTAGACGCCGTCGTCGGCGGTTCTCACCTTGGCGACACCGGCCAGCTTGGCGGCCGCCTCGGCGACGCCTGCGACGTTCTCGCCCGCCACCAGGATATCGATGTCTCCACCGATAGCCTGGGCCGCGGCAACCACGTGGGCGATGCTGTCCGCCAGTTGGCCGTTATGATGTTCGGCGATAACCAGAATGCTCATGCGATCACCTTGGCTTCGTTCTTGAGTTTGTCGACGAGTTCATCCACGGAGGCCACCTTGGTGCCCCCCTTGCGTTCCGCCGGCGATTCCACCTTGAGCACGCTCAGGCTCGATGCCACGGCGACGCCCATATCCTCGGGGCTCTTGACGTCGATGGGCTTCTTCTTGGCCTTCATGATGTCGGGCAGCTTGGCATAGCGCGGCTCGTTGAGGCGCAGGTCGGTGGTGATCACCGCCGGCAGCTTGAGCGCAACGGTCTGCAGGCCGCCGTCGATTTCACGCGTCACCTGGACCTCGTCGCCCTCGACCTGTACCTCGGAGGCGAACGTGCCCTGCCCCATGCCCGCCAGCGCGGCCAGCATCTGACCGGTCTGGTTGTTGTCGGTGTCGATGGCCTGCTTGCCGAGAATCGTCAGGCCTGGCTGTTCGTCGTCGACGACCCGCTTGAGCAGCTTCGCCGCGGTCAGCGACTCGACCTTGTCGTCGGTCTCGACGTGGATCGCGCGATCGGCGCCCAGCGCCAACGCGGTACGCAGTTGCTCCTGCGCAGCCTTGGGACCGATGGTAACGGCGACCACCTCGCTGGCCACCCCTTTTTCCTTGAGGCGCACCGCTTCTTCCACGGCGATCTCGCAGAACGGATTCATGGCCATCTTGACGTTGGTGAGATCGACGTCGGAGTGATCCGGCTTGACCCGGATCTTGACGTTATAATCGATGACGCGTTTGACCGCGACGAGTACTTTCATGGTGTCCTCGCTTGGTTAGAACCGGCAGGCATGCCCTTAGAATAAATTCATTCAAGCGTTTGATAGGGGGCGTGTCCCGTAAAAATGTCGCCCGTTAAACACTCGGCGACCCTATATAATATTGCGTGATCTCGTCCAACCTGGTCAAACCCTGAAGCGCCGTCATGGCAGCGCCCCAGGACAAACCACGCGGAAAATGACATCATGCGGGCGGTCGTTCTGTGTAGAATCAAACGGCCGTTTAAAATACAACCAAGAAAAACGCGACTTGTCCATGCACCATTGCTCGAAAGACACTGTGCATGCTCGGGCGCGTCGACCGCCCAACGCGAAGATGGAGGAGATCAAGCCGTGGAACGCGAATACATGGATTTCGACGTCGTCATCGTCGGCGCCGGCCCATCCGGGCTATCGGCGGCGTGTCGCCTGATGCAGCAGGCCCATGAGGCCCAGCGCGAACTCAGCGTCTGCGTGGTCGAAAAAGGCTCTGAAGTGGGCGCGCATATTCTTTCCGGTGCCGTGCTCGAGACACGCGCCCTGCGCGAACTCTTTCCCGACTGGGAATCGCGCGGCGCGCCGCTGACCACCCCCGTGATCAGCGACGATCTCTACCTGCTCAAGGACGCCGAAAGCGCCCAGAAGCTACCCAATGCCCTGGTGCCCAAGAGCATGCACAACACCGGCGGCGCGCATGACAATTACGTCATCAGCGCCGGTAACCTGTGTCGTTGGCTGGCCGAGCAGGCCGAAGAACTGGGCGTGGAAATTTTCCCCGGCTTCGCCGCCCAGGAAAGCCTGCACGATGACGATGGCACGGTACGCGGCATCCTCGTCGGCGACATGGGCGTGGCCGCCGACGGCAGCGAAAAATCCGGCCACATGCCGGGCATGGAACTGCGCGCCAAATACACGCTATTCTCCGAGGGCGCACGCGGGCATCTTGGCAAGCGCCTGATCGAGCGCTTCGACCTCGACGAGGGCCGTGATCCACAACACTATGCCCTGGGTTTCAAGGAGCTCTGGGACGTGCCCGCCGATCAGCACACGCCCGGGCGCGTCTTGCATGGCTCGGGCTGGCCACTGCCCAATGACACGCATGGCGGCTGGTTTCTTTACCATGCCGAGAACCAGCAGGTCGTGGTGGGGTTGATCGTCGATCTTTCCTACGACAACCCTTATCTCTCGCCCTTCGATGAATTTCAACGCATGAAGCACCATCCGGTGCTCAAGCAACATCTCGAGGGCGGCTCCCGAGTCTCCTACGGCGCCCGCGCGATCACCAAGGGCGGTGCCAATAGTCTGCCCAAGATGACCTTCCCCGGGGGCTTGTTGATCGGCTGCGATGCCGGCACGCTCAACTTCGCCAAGATCAAGGGCATTCACATGGCGATGAAATCCGGCCTGGTCGCCGCCGAGGCTGTGTTCGAGGCGTTCGTGGCGGGCGATGAAGGCGGCGCGGAGCTGACCGCATTTACCTCGAAGTGGCAAGCCAGTTGGGCCTGGACGGAGTTGACCGAAAGCCGCAGCTTCGGGCCGGCGATTCACAAGTACGGCACCGTCAAGGGCGGCGCCTACAACTTCCTGGACCAACTGCTGGGCGGCAAGTTGCCCACGGTGCACGACACTACCTCCGACCATGCACGCATGCGCCATGCCAGCGAGGCGACACGCATCGACTATCCCAAGCCGGATGGCAAGCTCTCGTTCGACAAGTCTTCGTCGGTATTCCTCTCCAATACCAACCATGAAGAGGATCAACCCTGTCACTTGCGGCTCGCCGATCCCGAGATTCCGGTACGCGTCAACTTGCCGGAATACGCCGAGCCCGCGCAGCGTTACTGCCCCGCCGGGGTCTACGAAATAGTCGAGGAAGACGGCGAACCCAAGTTCCAGATCAACTTCCAGAACTGCGTGCACTGCAAGACCTGCGACATCAAGGACCCTGCCCAGAACATCACCTGGGTAGCGCCGGAAGGTGGCGGCGGTCCCAACTATCCCAACATGTAGTCATGCTGACACGGCGCCCTCGCTTGCGGGCGGGGGCGCCTGACGTTCACTTCAGTTGGGTACCGCCTGATCCGCCACATGCTCCAGCGGGGCGCGCGCAGCGATCAACCGCCGACGCCCCGCCTGCGTGAAGCGTACCTCGATGACCGGATTGGCGGGATCGCCCTCGAGGAGGACGATCTCGCCCTCGCCGAAGACGTCATGCCGCACCCACTGCCCCACCGTCCATGTCACAGGCGATGATTCAGAGGCCGTCTCTGACGCGCGGGTGACGGTCAGTTTCAGGCCGCAACGTTCGAGATAGCGCCCGACCACCTCCGGCGCACGCACCGCCAGTGACTCCGGCGGCGTTTCATTGAGCGCGCCGGCAGCGCGATGGCAGTCGTCCCAGGCGGTTTCGTCGAGGAAGCGACTGGGACGATGATCGCCGCCATCGTGCAGGACCAGCAAGCGCTCCCGGGCCCGCGTAATCGCTACATAGTAGAGACGCCGCTCCTCCTCCAGACGCTCGGCGTCCAGGGGCGTCTCACGCGTGTAGTGCGGAAAGTCTTCCTCGTTGACGCCCCACAGCGCGACCATCGGCCATTCGAGTCCTTTGGCGCCATGCACCGTGGTCACCAGCACGCCATCCTCGCGCGCTTCCACCGGCTGACTGAGCAGCTCGATGAAGCCTTCGGGATCGTGGGCCAGTTCACCGGCCTGCTCGATCAGCACATCGAGCAGGCGCACGTCGTCTTCGGCCTTGGCACGCCTCGAGGCCGAACGCTTGAGGGCCTTGTCCGCCTCGGTGGCCTCGACGACATGTTCGAGCAGCTTGGCCGGCGGCCAGTGCGCCATGCGTGGCAGTTCGCATAACAATTGCCAGCGACGCTTGAGGTTACGCCGCTGAAGGGGCTTCAACGCGTTCAACAAGGGGTCGTGGCGCTCGGGCCATTGCTGGGTCTGGGCCAGTTGGTGCGCCAATGCGGTCAGCGTCTCGCGAGGCACGAAGACCGTGGGCTGCGACAACAGCAGATTGAGCTGCTCGGGGTCCTGCAAGCGTCGCCCGTCACGCGCCAGGGCCAGATACCCCGCCAGCGCCTGTACCAGCGGCAAACGAAACACGAAGCGATCCTCACGCGCGAGCCGGAACGGGATGCCGGCTCGCAACAACTGTAACTGCACCGAGACGGACAACGCCCAACTGCGTACCAGCACGCAGGCCTCGCCCAAGGCTCGCCCGTCGCCGCGCCACTGCTGAAGAGCATCAAGCAGCGCACTACTGCCCACCGCTACGTCGGCGCGAGTCGCCGGCGTGCCGGGCGCGGCCAGGCATAACTGATCGGGACGCCGCCGGTTGGCGCGGATGGCATGATTGGCTGCCAATGCCAGCACATGGCCATGGCGAAAGGTATACGACAGCGGGTAATCGTGGGCGGTACCGAACAAGGTGGTAAAGCGTTCGAACATGGCATCGGGGCGCGCCCCGCGCCACTCGTAGATGCACTGATTGGCATCGCCCACCGCCATCACCTGGGCGGAAGCTCCCGAGAGAATCGCCAATAAGCGCTGCTGCACCTCATTGATGTCCTGATACTCGTCGACGATCACATGATCGAGAAAACCCTGCACCCGCGAACGCGCCTCGGGGGTCGCTTCCAGGCAGCGCAGCGGCCGATAGAGCAGATCGGCGTAGGTCATCAGGGCGTGATCCTTGAGCAATCCCTCGAAGACAGCATACGCTTCGCAGAAATGCTGGGTGCCGTCACCGAAATCCAGGCGTTCGTGGAGTATCTCGGGGGCGCACATCTCGGCCTTGACCAGCTCGCAGAACTGCGCCAGCGTCTCGAGACGATCCGACTCCAGCGCGGCGTGGCGCTGACTGTCGTCGGCGTGTTCCAGACTCATTTGCACTGCCTGGCGTAACAGCCGCTCGCGCTGCCAATCGGCGGCGATCAACTGGCGCGATGACAGATACCCCCAGCGCGTCAGGGTCTTAGTCAGGCGATGCCCGACGGAGTGAAAGGTTCGCACGTCAGGAAGGCGCTGCCCTGCCGCCGCGTACGCCAGCTTATGGGTGAAGTCCTCGCGGGCGGCGCGATTGAACATCAGCACCAACATGCGTTGCGGTGGCACGCGGTTGGCAAGCAGGTGCAAGACGCGCTGCACCAGCGTGGTGGTCTTGCCGGCACCGGCGACCGCCGATACACGCGCATGCCCTTCGACATGCGCGACCACGGCGCGTTGTTCGGGCGTCGCCTCGCTCACGGCGTCTCCTCGGGCAACCAGCCCAGAGGCTGCCAGACGCCGTCGCTATATATCCCCAGCGCGCTGCCGTCGGCTGTCGCATGCAACTCGGCGGTGTCGATCAGGCGATAGTAGACGTTGCGATTGAGGCGTGCCGCCAGCCCGAAGCGAATGGCGACCTCGGGAACCGGCTCCCCGGCCGGCATGGCGCTGACCGCGAGGCGGCGCTGCGCACCCAAGGTGACGCTATCGCCGAGGTTGGTGGTCAGCGTCCACACCCCGTCGCGACAATCGGCATCGGCGATCAGGAACGCTCGATCCTCGACCTGGATACGCAGCTTTTCCACCGGCGTCACCAGGTAATAATCGCCATCCGCTTCGCGGCGCAACAGGCGCGACAGCAAACGTACCAAGCGTGCGCGCCCGATCGGCGTGCCCTCATGCCACCAGCGGCCATCGGCGGCAATGGTCAACGCCATGTCACCGCAGAAAGGTGGGTCCCAGGTATCGACCGGTGGCAACGCTGCCGTCGGTGATGCGTCGAGATGTGCCGTCAACGACTCTAGTGGCATGCTCGCTCCTCGCTGCTGGACGTTACTGACCGCTCATCTGTGCCAATGCTTCGCGCACATCCTCGGGCGCCTCGGGCAGTGCGGCGCGAAACAGCCGGTAGAAATTGGCACTCGTCTGCATCGCGACTTCGTCGACACTGATGCCGCGCTCGGCGGCGATGCATTCCGCCACTTCCACGACCCACTGAGGCTCATTGGGTTTGCCACGATGCGGCACCGGGGCCAGATAAGGGCTATCGGTCTCGATCAACAGCCGGTCGAGGGGCACAAGGCGCGCCAGCTCGCGAACCGAGGTGGCGTTACGGAAGGTCACGATGCCGGAAAGCGAAATGTAGAAGCCCAGCCTCACCGCCTCGCGCGCCATGTCGAGATCCTCGGTGAAGCAATGCAAGACGCCCCCCACCGCAGGATCGGTATGTTCGCGAATCAACGCCAGCGTGTCTTCCTTGGCATCTCGGGTATGCACGATCACCGGCAATTCGAGCTCGCGCGCGGCGCGCAGGTGATCGGCGAAACGCCGATGCTGCACATCATGGGGCACTTCATCGTAATGATAGTCCAACCCGGTCTCGCCAATCGCCACCGCGTCATGGCGCTGGGCGCAGTCGACGATGGCCTGGACGTCGGGCTCGTGCTCGACGCGGTGCAACGGATGTACCCCGGCGGACAGCGAGACGTCATCGTGGGCACGGGCGATATCCACCAGGTTGGAGACATCGTCCAGCGTGACGGCGATCGCCAGGAAGTGACGCACGCCACGTTGGCGGGCGGCGTCCAGGGCGCCCTCAAGCTTACCGTCATGAGCGGTGAGGTCGAGTCGATCGAGATGGCAGTGGGAATCAACGAACATGCGGTACCTAAAGAATCGAAAAGGGTGTCATGGCATTAAAGGGTATAACTGGGACGCGAGGCGGTGACGCCTTCGAGTTGGGCGTCGATCAGTTCCCTCACACGCTGATCGGCATCGCTGAAATGCACGCCGATCCCCGGGACGCGCCGCCCGCCGACACCCGGCGGCGACAGCCAGGCAACCGTGCCCGAGACCGGTAGACGTTCGGCGTCCTCCGGCAAGGTGACCAGCAGATACACCGCATCGCCGAGGGCATAACGCTCCTGCGTGGGAACGAAGACGCCGCCCCGCGCCAGCCAGGGCATATAAGCCGCCTGCAGAGTCTGCGTATCGTGGAACGTCAGGGATAAGGCTTTTTGCGCCACGCCGGGTACTCCTCGGTCAGTGTGCACGACGCGCTTCATGCACCATATTTATGCTTTTATGCCTCGCCAGCGTGGTGCCGTCACGAGCGCAACAGTGACGCCCAGCGCACCAGCCAGGCTTCCAGCACCAGCTGTGCATTGGGATTGCCCCCGGCGGCGATCAAGCGGCGCTGTTCGCGCGCATAGTCGAGCAGGCGAAACCAGTCACGCACCCGTGCATTCTTGGCCGCCTGGCGATACAACGGCAGTAGATCCGGATTGCGCACGTACTGCGTCTCGCCGGAGACGCCCAGGCGAATCAGGTCTTCGAGCCAGACGATACCGTACCACAGCACGCGGTCCAACGACTGAGGATCGAGACGCGCCGCCTCGGCGACCGGCTCCGCGCCACGCACCAAGGCATCGAAGAGCTCACGCAGCTCCTGGCGCAAGCCGCGCCCCTCGGCCAATTCGACGGCGAACTGGGGTAAGCCACCGGCCACGCGCAACCAGAAACGCGCTTGTTCGGGATCCTCGAAACGTTCGTTCAGCCATTCCAGGGCGCTGTGTGGCTCGGGCACGCCCAGGCTCCAATGCTGGCAACGCGAACGAATGGTCGGCAGCATGCGCGAAGGGATGTCCGCCAGCAGCACGAACAGCGTCTTCGCGCCCGGCTCTTCGAGACTCTTGAGGAGCGCGTTGGAGGCCGCCACGTTCATGGCCTCGGCGGGATGCAGACGAATCACCCGATAACCGCCTTGTTGTGCGGTCTGCGAGACGAAAGCATTGACCTGGCGAATCGGGTCGATGCGTATCTGGCGGCGCTTTTCCGCCGGGGTAATATCCAGCAGGTCGGGATGATACCCCGACGCCAGCATGTGACAAGCATGGCACTCGCCGCAGGCGGTATCGCCCGGCGCATGACACAGCGTGCGGGCTACCAGGGCATCGGCGAGATCGTGCTTGCCGACCCCATGCGGGCCCGAAATCAATAGCGCATGCGCCAGGCGGCCGGCGTCCTGCTGACGGATCAGGCGCTGCCACAGGTCACGCTGCCAAGGCAGTGGCGTCACGACCATAACGCGCTTCTCACTGTCAGGTGATCGGCGATCGACGCCTGTACCGCGTCCAGATCGCGGTCGGCATCGATCACGGCGAACCGCTCCGGTGCCTGGGCGGCGCGGGACAGATAGCTCTCCCGCACGGCGCTGAAGAAGTCTTGGCGTTCGCGCTCAAAGCGATCGCGTGCGGCGCCCCGCCGTTCGACACGCTGCTGGGCGGCCTCGACGGGCATATCCAGCAACAACGTCAGATCGGGTTGCAGATCGTCTTGAACCAACGCTTCAAGTGTCGCGATACGCGTCTCGTCCAGCCCACGCCCGCCGCCCTGATAGGCGAAGGTCGCATCGGTAAAACGGTCACAGACGACCCACACGCCCTGCGCTAGCGCGGGGCGGATCTTGGCCGCCAGATGCTGGGCACGGGCGGCGAACATCAACAGCAATTCGGCCGTTTCGTCGAGGGGCTCCTGCGGGGCGGGGTCGAGCAGCAGCGCACGAATCGACTCGGCACGTGGAGTGCCGCCCGGCTCACGCGTGCGCAGCACGTCGATGCCGCGCGCGCGCAACCAGTCGCACACGAAATCCACGTTGGTGGACTTTCCCACCCCTTCGCCCCCCTCGAGGGTGATGAAACGTCCTGGCGTCATGGCGATGGTCTACCCCGCTCAGCGGTTGAGAATGTAACGACGTACTGCGGCATTGTGCTCGGCCAGCGTACTGGAAAAGTGATGCGAGCCGTCGCCTTGGGCGACGAAATACAAGGCATCCCCCGGGGCCGGGTCCACGGCGGCCTGCAACGACCCCGCGCCCGGCATGGCAATCGGTGTCGGCGGCAGCCCGTCGATCACATAGGTGTTATAGGGCGTCTCGCGACGCAGATCGGCACGCGTGATGTTGCCATCGTAGTCCTCGCCCATGCCGTAAATCACCGTAGGGTCGGTTTGCAGCCGCATGCCGAGCTCGAGACGCCGCGTGAACACACCGGCGATCTGACGCCGCTCTTCCGGCACGCCCGTCTCGCGCTCGATCAACGAGGCCAGGATGAGCGCATCGTAGGCGCTATCGATAGGCAAGTCGTCACGCCGCTGCGCCCATACATCTTCCAGAGTGGTGGCCATGCGTTCATAGGCACGACGCAATACCTCAAGGTCTGTCATTCCCTTGTGATAGCGATACGTATCGGGAAAGAAACGTCCTTCGGGATGTTCGTCCTCATGCCCCAGGGCCGTCATGACCTCATCATCGCTCATGTCGCGCGTGCGATGCTCGAGCTTGGCGGCGGCATCCAGTTGGCGGCGCATCTGCGCGAACGTCCAACCCTCGGGAATGGTAAACCGATAGGAGACAACGTTGTCGCTGGAAAGTCGCGCCACCATCTCGTTGCCGCTCATTCCAGGGTCGAGCTCGAACTCGCCGGACCGCAGCCCGTTGACCTTGTCCGGTGAGAGCTGCGCCAGGACGCGATATGGCCAGGCGGCGTCGATGATGCCTCGCGCCTCCAGGTCCAGAACGACACGCGTGAACCCCGCACCACGCGGCACTTCGTAGATCGTCGTTTCATCGAGGGCCAGCGGGGCCGCCAGGCGGGATTGCCAATACTGATAGGCGCCCAGAAACACCACACAGGCCAATACCGCAATCCCTATGAAAACCTTCACCACTCGCATGTCGATACCTTATCTCACGCCTCATCGAAGGCGTCATGGGGATAGCCCAGCAATGGGTGGGCATGGTGTTGCAGATGTCGATGCACGGTGTCTACCGCCCATCGCTTCAGGCAGTTACCGTCGGCATCGTCCAGTTGTCTCAAGGGCCATACCCCCTGAACCGAATTGATGACCCAGGCCGCGTCGGCTTCCATCAACGCTTCGATTCCCGTTGCCCTCGTTGCGATCGGCAATCGCTCGCGCAAGGCCGCCAGCAGCGTGCCTTCCACGCCACATGCCGTCAGATCAGGCGTTTCGAGGGTGCCGTGACGCTGCCACACCAAGTTCATGCTGGTCGCCTCGACGAGACGATCGTGCTGATCGCACAACACGCCCTCGGCAATGTCGGCATCGCACCACTCACGACGCGCCATGACATTCTCGAGGCGATTGAGATGCTTGATGCCCGCCAGTAGAGGCTGCTGACCCAAGCGCAGCCGACACAGGCGAACGCGTACACCATCCCGCCAATGAGTAGATTGCGGCGTGAATGGCATACACCGCCAACGCAGCCGCGGTGCGGGTGATTCGGGGGAAGCATAGCCACGGCCGCCACTGCCACGGGTCACGAGCAGCTTGAGCACGTACAACCCAGCCCCCGCTTGCCCCGGCAAGCTCGCCAGGGTCTGCGCATCCGGCAACGGGATTTCCAGCCGCTCGGCACCGCGCGCCAGTCGCCGTAGATGCGCGCCCCATAATAAAGGCTGCCCATCACGCACGAGGACGGTCTCGAAGAGACCGTCCCCATAAGCGAAGCCGCGATCATCGAACGGTACTGCCTCGTCGGCCATGGCGTTTAAACGCGGCCGAAGATCAGCGATCCATTGGTGCCGCCAAAGCCGAAGGAATTCGACAGACTGTACGTGACTGGCATCTCGCGCGCCTCATTGGGCACGTAATCCAGTGTGCACCCTTCGTCGGGATCTTCGAGATTGATGGTCGGCGGCGCGACGCTATCGCGAATGGCAAGCACGCTAAAAATCGCCTCGACGGCGCCAGCGGCACCCAGCAGATGGCCGATCATCGACTTCGTGGAACTGACCGCTACGGACTTGGCGGCCTCACCCATGACACGCTCCACGGCCTGGCTTTCGGCGACATCGCCCGCCTGAGTCGAGGTCCCGTGCGCGTTGATGTAATCCAGCTGACCGGCATCGATGGCAGCGTCCTTGACGGCATTGCGCATGGCCATTTCCGCCCCGTGACCATTAGGCGCAGTCATGTGGTAGGCGTCATCGCTCATGCCAAAGCCCAGAACCTCGGCATAGATGGGCGCGCCACGCTGCTTGGCATGCTCGTACTCCTCGAGTACTAGCACTCCCGCACCATCGGAGAGCACGAAGCCATCCCGGTCGCGGTCCCAGGGGCGGCTCGCCGCAGCGGGATCGTCGTTACGCGTGGACAGCGCACGTGCCGACGAAAAGCCACCCAGGCCCAGCGGCGTGGTCGCCATTTCGGCGCCCCCACAGACCATGGCATCCGCATCGCCATAGGCGATAGTGCGTGCCGCGTAGCCGATGTTGTGCGTCCCCGTGGTACAGGCCGTGGTAATGGCGATGTTGGGTCCGCGAAAGCCATGCTGGATCGCCAAATTGCCGGAGATCATGTTGATGATCGAGCCGGGCACGAAAAATGGCGATATCTTGCGCGGGCCGCCGCGATTCAAGGCATTGTGATTATGCTCGATCATCGGCAGACCGCCGATGCCCGAACCAATCGCCACGCCGATACGATCGGCGTTCTCGCCATTGCCTTCCAGCCCGGCATCGGCGATGGCCTGACCCGCCGCCGCGATGCCGTACTGAATAAAAGTATCCATCTTGCGCGCTTCCTTGGGGTTCAGGTAGGGACTGATATCGAAGTCCTTCACCGAGCCGCCAAAGCGCGTATTGAATCCCGTGGTGTCGAAGTGGTCGATCAGTGCGATGCCGCTCTTGCCTGCCAGGATGTTGTCCCAGCTTTCCTTGACACTATTACCGACCGGGGTCACCAGGCCCAATCCGGTTACCACGACCCTTTTACGAGGCATCAGCTCTCCTCCAGACTTGCGAGTTGGCACGGCAGTGCCGTGTTTGGCGCGCATTATACCCGAAACACCGACGGGGTGGAGACCGCACGCATGCACAAACGACGAAGGCCGCCCTGATGACAGAGCGGCCTTCGCGAGTCGATGTCGAACCGGGCGACCCGGTACCGCTCTACTTACTGGTGAGCGACGACGTAATCGATCGCTTCCTGAACGGTCGTGATCTTCTCGGCTTCTTCGTCGGGAATCTCGGTGTCGAATTCCTCTTCGAGCGCCATCACCAGCTCGACAGTGTCCAGCGAGTCGGCGCCGAGATCCTCGGTGAAGGAAGACGTGTTCTGGATGTCTTCTTCCTTGACGTTCAGGCGCTCAGCCACAACCTTCTTCACGCGCTCTTCGATGGTGCTCATTCTCTTGTTACTCCTAGTGGTACGAATCCGCTAGCTCTGGAAAGCTGCGGGTAGTTTATAGACCGCTCCCAGACGACGCAACAGCGCCTAGGGAAGCGTCAACGCATATTCATGCCGCCGTTGACCTGCAGCGTCTCACCGGTAATGTAGCCGGCATTGTCGCTGGTGAGAAACCCCACGGCAGCGGCAATTTCCTCCGGGGCGCCCAGCCGCGATAGCGGAATCTGCCCCAGCAACGCTTCGTGCTGAGCTTCGGGCAATCCCTGCGTCATGTCAGTGGCGATGAACCCCGGCGCGACGCTATTGACGGTGATACCACGGGATGCGACTTCACGCGCCAGGGAGCGAGAAAACCCTTCCATTCCGGCCTTGGCCGCCGCATAGTTGGTCTGTCCCAGGTTGCCCATGCTGGCAACCACCGAACTGATACTCACGATACGCCCGAACCGCGCCTTGGTCATGCCACGCACGCATGCTTTGGTAACGCGATAAAGCGACTTGAGATTGGTATCGAGCACCGCATCCCACTCGTCTTCCTTCATGCGCATCAGCAGATTGTCACGCGTGATGCCGGCATTGTTGACCAGGATGGTCGGTGCACCGAACTCGTCACCGATCGCCTTGATCAGGCTCTCGACGCTGGCCTGGTCGGTGACGTCGAGCACACGCCCGGCGCCTTCGATATCATGCGCCTTTAGATCGGCATCGATATTGTCGGCGCCGGCCTGGCTAGTTGCCGTACCGATCACCACACGCCCTTGACGGCCCAGCTCACGGGCAATCGCCTGTCCAATGCCACGACTGGCACCGGTGACCAGGGCTATCCTGCGCTCGCTTGTCATCTGGCTCCCCGCATTCATCACTAAGACTGCTCCCCTTCGCTGCGCGCCAATTCCAGCGCGCTCTCCAGCGATTCGGGGTCATTAACGGCAAGCCCCTTGGCTTGGCGCTGAATTCGCTTGTTGAGCCCGGTCAAGACCTTGCCCGGCCCACATTCGACAAAGACCCGGGCGCCGCGTTCGTACATGGCATTGACGCAATCCGTCCAGCGCACCGGGCGATAAAGTTGCTCGACGAGACGCTGACTAAGCGTTTGAACGTCCTCATGCGCAAGCGCATCGACATTCTGAACCACCGTATAGCGCGGCGTTCTGAGATCGAGTCGGTCGATCTCCGCCGCAAGGCGCTCGGCGGCCGGCTGCATCAAGTTGCAATGCGAGGGCACCGACACCGGCAGCGGCAATGCCCGCTTGGCACCGGCTTCCTGGCACAAACCAATGGCGCGATCCACGGCCGCCTTGTTGCCGGCGATCACAACCTGTCCCGGCGCATTATAGTTGACCGCCGCAACCACTTCATCTTGCGCCGCCTCGCGGCACGCTGCCTCGACCGTCGCGTCATCAAGCCCCAGCACTGCGGCCATTGCGCCGCGGCCTTCGGGTACCGCCGCCTGCATTGCCTCACCGCGCAGGCGTACCAGACGCACGCCTTCTGCAAAACGGATGACGCCGGCACATACCATGGCGCTGTATTCACCCAGACTATGGCCCGCCATCACCACAGGGCGTGGGCCTTCGAGCTCTTGCCAGACGCGCCAGATCGCGACGCTAGAGGTCAACAGCGCAGGTTGCGTGCAAGCGGTAGCATTCAAAGCGCTTTCGGGGCCTTCTTGCACGACTTTCCAGAGGTCGTAACCTAACGCACCGGACGCTTCGTCGAACGTGGTCCGCACGACGCTATAACGCTCGGCCAGCTCCCTCAGCATGCCGACCTGCTGGGAGCCCTGCCCCGGAAAGACGAGGGCGAGGGATTGTGTCATGACAGTCACCTTTGAGGATGGGAGTCGTCGGGTTGAGCGTCGCTCGCTAACCCGCTATCCGCTCGGCCGCCACGAGGGTCGACCGAGTGGATAGCAGATTGGGGGCGCGACGTGTCACTCAACTCCCTTGCCAGATGCGAAGGCAGGTCCATGTCGACCTCGCGTACTGCGCGTGAAATGGCATAGGCAAACCCCTTGGCATCCGCACCACCATGACTCTTGACGACAATACCCGACAGCCCCAGAAGACTAGCGCCATTGTAGCGCACCGGATCGAGTCGCCGCTTGAGACGCAGTAACGCAGGCCGTGCCATGGCGCGCACCACACGCGTGGTCAGGTGCGCTTCGAAAGTCTCCTGCAAGCGCGCCAGCAACATCGTCGCCAGACCTTCGCTGGCCTTGAGAACGGCATTACCCACGAAGCCGTCGCAGACCACGACATCCGCCGCGCCGGAGAAGACGCCATCGCCTTCGAGGTAACCGATATACTCGAAGCCATAACCATCTCCATGGCCCGCCACGCCTTGGCGTAGATGCTCATCTGCCTCGCGTACGCTGGGCACGCCTTTATTGGCTTCGACACCGATATTCAAGAGCGCCACACGCGGCGTCGCCACATCGTCGATCACCCGCGCCATGATGGCGCCCATGCGCGCGAAATCCACCAGGTGACGCGCCTGGACACCGACGTTGGCACCCAAGTCGAGCAGATAACACTGCCCACCGCCCTGGGTGGGCACCGCCGTGCTGATGGCAGGCCGGGCAATGCCCTCGACCGTGCCCAATTCACGCCGCGCCAACGCCATCAGCGCCCCGGTATTTCCCGCGCTGACACAGGCATGCGCCTGGCCGCCGCGAACGCTCGCGATGGCACCCAGCATGCTCGATCCCTCGGCCTCACGCACAGCGTTCGCCACCCGCATGGCCTGTGAAATGACACGCGGCGCGTGCTGCAGGACGAGACGAGAGCGGTAGCCGGAAAGGCGTTTGGGGAGGGACTCTAGCTCGGCTTCCAAGGCATCGCGAGGGCCGTGCAACTGAATCTCGAGATTCGAGTGCATGGCGAGCGCCTGGAAAGAGCCTATGACGGTGGCGCGGGGACCCAAGTCCCCGCCCATCGCATCGATAGCGATTCGCACAGTCACGTGCGCGTCGACGACGTCTTAAACGTCGAAGACCTTGCGGCCACGGTAGAAGCCATCGGACGCCACATGGTGACGACGATGCGTGGTGCCGGTTTCCTTGTCCTGAGACAAGGTCGGTGCGCTCAACGCATCGTGGCTACGACGCATGCCACGCTTGGAACGGCTCTTGCGAACTTTTTGAACTGCCATGGGTTACACTCCAGAGTGTCAACGATGATTCAAAGTTTGCCTTTCAAGTTACGCAACACCTCGAAAGGGCTTGCTGGACGCTGTTCCGACACTTCGGCATCAGCGCCGCTTTCCAGCTGGTCGCGCGAAACGGCGCAATCCGCCTCGTCATGATAAACCACCTGCGGCAAGCTGAGGATGAGCTCATCCTCGACGACCGACAGAAGATTCAGCTGTTCGTTTTCCACCAAGACCGGCTCGTAATCGCTCGGCAACTCGCCCGCCAGGCTATCATCACTGACAAGACCCAACAGAAAGCGACTCTCCAACGTCACCGGCATGAACTCCAGACAGCGCCTGCAAGGCATCTGCACATGCGCCAGGAGTTGACCGTCCATGAGGCGCCGCCCTTGGGTATCGATATCGAAACTCAGGCGTACTTCGCAATCGCCCTGTTGCGCGCCGATTTCTTCGCCAAGACGCCGCATCGCATCAAGCGCCGCTAGCCCTTCGAGACGTTCGCGATTGGCAGCGAGCTTATATGGCTCGATCTGCTTGGGGAGTCGTGTGGTTAACATAGGCGCGCAATAATAGGGACTCACCCCGACGCTGTCAAAACAAGCGCACTGTACACAACCAGCCGGGCGCGGCAGACTGCAATTTGACGCGCCATACCGCCATCGTTTTTCCAGGAGACGCCATGACCCGCCTCGTCCTCGCTTCCGGCTCCCGTTGGCGCCGCCAGCTTCTCGACCGTCTCGAGCTGCCTTATGCATGGGCCGCGCCGGATATCGACGAAACCCCGCTCCCCCGCGAATCCGCCCAGGCCCTGGTGCACCGCCTCGCCTTGGGCAAGGCCACGGCGTTGGCCGGCGAATACCCCGAGCACTTGATCATCGGCTCGGACCAGGTATGCCTGTTCGACGGCGAGATACTCGGCAAACCCGGCGACATGGCCACCGCCCGCGCCAACCTGCGCCGCTTTTCGGGTCGCCATGTTCGCTTTGTGACCGGCATCGCGCTGATCGATACCGCCCACGCGCGCCATTGGGTCGATCATGAGCGTTACGACGTGGTGTTTCGCGAGCTCAGCGATACCCAGATCGAACGTTACGTCGAGAAGGAACGCCCGCTGGATAGCGCCGGCAGCTTTCGCATGGAAGGGCTGGGCATCACGCTCTTCGAACGTCTCGATGGACGTGACCCCAACACCCTGATCGGCCTGCCACTGATACGTCTATGTGAAATGCTGCGCGAGGCCGGCCTCGACCCGCTGGGCTGATACCGGCCTGTTGTCGTCATTGCACCTGATAGCGCACGGGCGACGCATTGCTGGAGACCCCGGCCCACTCAGCCGCGACACGCCCCAACTGGCGTGACAAGCGGCTCAAGGGATCGAGCGCAGGCGTATAATCGTGCAGCTGCACATCATCGAAACGCTCTCGGGACAATCCATCGAGACTCTCCAGACCGTCGATCAACCCCAGATCGAGCGCTTGTTCCCCGGTCCAGACCAGGCCTGAGAAAAGCCGGGGATCGTCGGCCAGGCGTTCGCCACGCCCGTCCTTGACGTCGTCGATGAACTGACGGTGCGTGGTATCCAGCACGTCCTGCCAGAACTGCTGTTGCTCATCGCGCATCGGAGAAAACGGATCGAGAAACGCCTTATTGTCGCCGGAAGTAAAGACCCGGCGCTCGATGCCCAGCTTGTCGATAGCTTCCTGCATTCCGAAACCGGAATAAATGACGCCAATGGAGCCCACCAGGCTCGCCGGAGCGGCATAGATATCGTCCGCCGCCGACGCCATGTAATAGGCACCGCTCGCGCCGATATCCTCGATTACCGCGATGACCGGCTTGTCGCCTTTTTCCGTCAAACGGCGCACTTCATCATAGACACGCTGTGACTGCACCGGGCTGCCGCCGGGACTGTTGATATGCAACACCACCGCCCGCGACGACGGCGCCTGCCACGCGGCACGCAAGCCCTCGATGATGCGCTCGGCACTGGCCTCGCCATCGGCATCGATGACACCGTCAACCTCGACGACACCCAGATGGGAAGCACCGACACCACCCGCCATGTCGCGACCAGAGAAGAATAATGCATACGCCGTCATCGCCAGCGACGACGCAATCAGCAGCACGACCACCAGACGAAAGAATAGCTTCCAGCGCCGCGAACGCCGCTGCTCGACGAGCACGCCATCGATCCAGCGATCGAGCATGCGCTGCTCGCGCAGGCGCCGCAGCTCACGCAAGCGCTCGGGGTCGCTGGTCGCCTCTTCGTCAGACTCGTCAGTCGAGCGGCGTTCCCGCGGCGCACGTCCGACCTCGGGGGCCTGCGTCCAGGCATCATCGTGTTTATCGTCACTCATGAGATTTCACTCTGCTTCACGTTGCCCGGTCCTGTATCACATACGCCATCGTGATCCACATACAACCAATCCATCAACGCCGGGAACGTATCGGCCATCAGCATCGGTTCGCTACGCGCCAGACGCTCGCGCGCATGCACGCCATAAGTCACCGCCACGCGGTCCATACCCAACGCCCGCGCCATTTCCATGTCGTACTCGGTATCGCCGACCATCAACGCCTCTTCTGGCGCCAAGCGCATCTCGGCCAGCAACTCTTCCAGCATGCGCGGATGCGGCTTGGACAGCGTTTCGTCGGCCGTACGACTCGCGTGGAACCATTCGCCACTACCCGTGCTCGTGAAGATACGCTCCAACCCACGGCGGCTCTTGCCGGTCGCCACTGCTAATCGCATGCTCGACTCACCCCGCAGACGCGCAATGCCGGATACCACGCCATCGAAGAACTGCATCGGCTCGCGCTCGGCGGCAACGAAGTGTGCCGCATAACGCTCGCGCAAACGCTCACGCTGCGCCGGCGTCATTCCAGGGCATAATTTGGCGATGGCTTCCGGCAGCCCCAGCCCGATGATGTCGCACACGGCCGCGTCCGACAGCGGCGCCCAGCCGACATCCTGAGCGGCTGCTTGCATGCAGGCGACGATCCGCGCCGCAGAATCCATCAGGGTGCCGTCCCAGTCGAAAATCACTAAACGATAGCGCAAACCACTTTCCTCCTACCGGCGTTATTCGATGCCGCACCCTCGCGGCCCATGAGCCAATCAATTGGCACGGCGCGCCCTCGCCAACACCGCTTCCAGCGTTTCCCCCAGCGGCGCTTTGACGTGTACCGGGCGCCCACTCGAAGGCTCGGGAAAGGTCAAGGCATGCGAATGCAGGAACAAGCGTTCGAGCTTCAACTCACGCGCCAAACGTGCGCCCTCGCGGGTACCGTACTTGTCGTCCCCCAACAATGCATGTCCGGCATGCGCGGCATGCACGCGAATCTGGTGCGTACGCCCGGTCACCGGCTCGACCTCGATCAGCGTGACGCGCGAGAACGCCTCGCGCACGGCGAAGCGCGTACGCGACACCTTGCCCTGGTTATCGACACGCACGCGCCGCTCGCCGTTGCCAGCATTGAAGCGATCGAGCCGGGCACTGACGAACTCGCGCCGCGTCGGCCAGCGTCCCTGGACCAGGGCCAGATACTGCTTATCCATCTGATGGGCCTTGAGCGCCTGATTCAAGGTCACCAACGCCTCGCGAGACTTGGCCAGCAACAGACAACCGGAGGTGTCTCGGTCCAAGCGATGCACCAACTCCAGGAAATCGAGATCGTCACGAACTTGGCGCAGCGCCTCGATCAACCCGATCTTCACACCACTACCACCATGCACGGCGAGGCCTGCCGGCTTATTGAGCACCAGCCAGTCAGGGCCCTCGACCAGCACGCTGCCTGCCAGCAGATTGCGCAGCCCGTCACTGACTTCGCGCACGGCTTCTTCGGGCGCCAGACGTAACGGCGGTATGCGCACCATGTCGCCCAGCACCAGACGGTAGTCCGCCTTGACCCGCTTCTTGTTGACGCGAATCTCACCCTTGCGCACGATGCGATAGATCAAGGATTTGGGTGCCCCCTTGAGCCGCGTACGCAAGAAATTGTCGATACGTTGCCCGACCTGCCCTTCGCTTATTTCCACCCACTGTACGTCGCGGCCTTCGGCCATGCGCACCCTCTCCTTTACGATTCGCCACCGAATTGTCGCCACTTGACGCCGATCGACATTCTACCGCAGCGAGACCGACTTGACGCCAATTGCTGCGTTATCGCTTTACTGTTATATTCGGAGCTCGCTCTAATGGGCATCAAGCGCCCGTCAGTTGCGCCTGCTTTGCAGACACGCAGGCCCGAGCGAAGAACATGACATCCCCGCTGGCGGCGACATCATCGCCGCACTAGGGGAAGCGAACGTTTGGAACGCCATGCCCGCCAGGGGCGCACGATATGTTCGGCGCCACCACACGGGGTGACATAAACACCGTGCCGGGGCCGGCGTCGCCGAATCGATTTATTGCTAGCTGTCTGGCGGATGACCGCAGGGCCGGACGGGCACACTCCCGCCGGGACACGTCCTGCCTCCGCCGCGTACTCAACATGCTCTTACAGTGTTCAGGGATGTATACGACAGGATCGATACGAACGGGATAACGAAGTTGAACACCCCTCGAAGCGCTGGCGGGCCCCCTCGTCCACCGCATTCGGCGGCCATCATCACGCGCATCGTTCCCTCCGGGCGATGACGACCGTTGGTATGCCTGTCTTGTCGCCCACGGCCTCCGGGTCGCCACGACATCGTCACGACATGCACTGAGCACAAGCATGCAAGCAAACGATTCGACGCGCCGTTTCCACGCCTTGTCGTTAGACCGGCACGCCTAGTCAGTGAGACTTGCATGAAACGAATGCTCATCAATGCGACACAGCCCGAAGAGCTGCGCGTCGCGCTCGTCGATGGACAACGCCTGTACGACCTCGACATCGAATCCGGCGCCCGGGAACAGAAAAAAGCCAACATCTACCGAGGCCGCATCACACGTATCGAGCCCAGTCTCGAGGCTGCCTTCGTCGATTTCGGTGCCGAGCGCCACGGTTTTCTCCCGCTCAAGGAAATTTCGCGGGAGTACTTCAGCAAAGAACCTTCCGGACGTCCCAACATCAAGGAAGTCCTCAAGGAAGGCCAGGAAGTCATCGTCCAGGTCGACAAGGAGGAGCGCGGCAACAAAGGCGCCGCGCTGACCACCTTCATCAGCCTGGCTGGGCGTTTCCTCGTATTGATGCCCAACAATCCCCGTGCCGGCGGCATCTCGCGGCGCATCGAGGGCGACGACCGCGCGCAGCTCAAGGATGCGATGGGCCAGCTTACCGTTCCCGACAAGATGGGCGTCATCGTGCGCACCGCCGGGATCGGGCGTTCTCCCGAGGAACTCCAGTGGGACATGGACTACCTCGTGCAGGTCTGGGAAGCGATCACCGAGGAAGCCGGCAAGCACAGCGCGCCCTTTCTCATCTACCGCGAGTCCAACGTCATCATCCGCGCCATGCGCGACTACCTGCGCCATGATATCGGCGAGGTCCTGATCGACAGCCCCGAGGTGCACGAGGAAGCCCTGCATTTCATTCGTCAGGTCATGCCCTCCTACCAGAGCAAGATCAAGCTTTACGCCGACGATGTGCCGCTGTTCTCGCGCTTCCAGATCGAGTCGCAGATCGAGACCGCCTATCAGCGTGAAGTCAAGCTGCCCTCCGGCGGCGCCGTGGTCATCGACCACACCGAGGCCCTGGTGTCCATCGACATCAACTCGGCGCGCGCCACGCGCGGCAGCGACATCGAGGAAACCGCGCTACAAACTAACCTCGAAGCCTCCGACGAAATCGCACGTCAATTGCGCCTTCGCGATATCGGCGGCCTGGTGGTCATCGACTTCATCGACATGACGCCGGCCAAGAATCAGCGCGAAGTGGAAAATCGTGTCCGCGATGCGCTCAAGCTCGATCGCGCTCGCGTGCAGATCGGACGCATCTCGCGTTTCGGCCTGATGGAAATGTCGCGCCAACGCCTGCGGCCCTCGCTCGGCGAAACCAGCGGCGTGGTCTGCCCGCGTTGCAACGGCCAAGGCACCATCCGCGATGTACGCTCCATCTCGCTGTCCATCATGCGTCTCATCGAAGAAGAGGCCATGAAGGAACGCAGCTCGCAGATTCGCGCGGTTCTCCCGGTACCGGTGGCAACCTACCTGCTCAATGAAAAGCGCAGCGTGCTCAACGACATTGAGCAGCGGCAAGGTGTTCAGGTCGTACTTTTGCCCAATCCCGACATGGATACGCCGCATTACGACATGCAGCGCCTGCGCGACGATCAGGTCAATGAAGAAGACGGCCAGCGTTCGAGCTTCGAATTGGCGACCGAGACCGAACATACTCAGGAACCCGATCCAGCGTTCGACAAGCCGGCGCAGCGCGCCGAAGCTGCCGTCAAGAGCGTCGCACATAACGCCCCTGCGCCTACTTCGCTGCAGACCGATACCGAGTCCCAGGACAAGTCGAGCGCTGCGAGCGCCACGCCGAGCGCCGCCACAACGCCTTCGAAAGCCGCTGAAAGCGGACTTTTCTCACGCATGGTGAAGGGGCTCGGCAAGCTGCTCAACGGCGACGATAGCGCCGCCTCGACACAGGGCTCCGCATCCGGTGCCGAGTCGCCAAAGCGCGCGGCCAGCAAGTCGTCCACGGCGAATTCCTCGCAACAGCGCAACCGTACTGGCAACAGCCAAGCGGAACGCTCAGACGACAAGAAGACCGCCGACAAGCAGCAGCGTCAGACGTCCCGCGACAGCGATGATACGCGCCGTGATACGACGTCCAGCAGTGGCAACAGTAGCCGCAATGGCAACAATAACCGCCGGCGTCGTAATGGCGAGGAATCACAAGAGCGCCAGGCATCGCGCAACGAAGGCCGCCGCGAAGAAAGCAACGGCTCGCAGTCCAATCGCAATTCGCGGTCCTCGCGTGGCGCCGGTAAGTCCAACAATGCCGAGCGTAGCGACAATGCCAATAGCGGCGACAACACGCAGCAAGAGACGCGCAACACGCGTAACGACGCTCGCAACGAAGCCCGTAATGCCGGTAAATCCAACAAACCCCGCACGGACAACAAGGACCCCAAGGCCAACAAGCCCAAGTCGGAGTCTGCCTCACAAGCGACGTCCGAGGACAAGGCCTCTGAAAAGCCCTCTCCGGCGAAAGACGACACGCCGAAGGCAGACAGCAAGCCGAAGCGCACGCGCAACAACCCGCGTCAGCGCAGCCGCAAGCATGCCGTGAATCCGCAAGCCGTCGCCGAGCAGGAAAAACTGCAAGCGCAACAGCAGGAAGCGCCAAGCGAACCGGCACAAGATGCTCAAAGTGACACCGCTAGCGCCGCGCCCTCGCCCGCCAAGCCGGCAGAAGACAAAGCGAGTGCCAAGCCGAGCGAGACCGCATCGTCTGCAGTGACCGAAGCGCCTTCCGATGCAGCGTCGCAGTCTCACGAGGCGCAGACTGCGGCCACGGCCGAGCACGCTAAGACGGACGACCGCGATTCGGTGGACACTCCCCGTACAGACGCAACGAAGCCGTCATCCCCGGTCGAGGCACCGGCAGCCGATAGCGTCACCGCCGATTCGAAAGACGACGCAGCACAGGTCGACTCCACGGAGCCGAAAGCGGACAGCGCCGAACGTTCCGCCGCCCAAGCGGTGCCGGAAGACGTTTCCGCTGATGGCTCTCCACAAGCGCCCGCTGATAATTCTCCAAAAGCGCCCGCTGATGTCTCTCCGGCACAGGCACCGACGCAAGTCGCTCCGAAGGATGCCGGCGAAGCCGCCGAAGCAGCCCCCAAGGAGGAAAGCGGCATAGCTTCTCAAGCCGAGAAGCACGCCGCGCAGACCAGCGATGCACCGGTCGCGGCAGACGAGCAAGACGCGCCGTCTACGCCCACCGAGCCCCTCGCGGCTCAGGCGAGCGATGACAAGCCGGCCATCGATGACGTGACGCCGTCCTCGCAACCTGAGGACGATAACGTCGCCATCACCGATGCAACCGCCGCGACGACGCCCTCGAGCAGCGCCGAAGAACAGGCAAGCTCGACTTCGGCCCCGACGCCGACTGAGGCGCCCAAGGCCGAAACGCCGGCCTCGATCGACGCACCGGCCAGCACTAAGGAAACGTCCGCGACGCCGGCCGAATCTCCGGCACCGACGGACACGCCTCGCGCCGAGGAGGCATCCGCTCCGGCAGCTACGACCACGGTCGCGTCACAAGCGCCCCAGGAAACGGCCACGCCACGTCAGCGTCGTCGCGCCCACAACGACCCACGCGAACAGCGTCATCGTCTCCAGGAAAATCTCTTCCGCGGCGACGACAACGCCTAAGCACCCCAGGCGGTCGACCGGCCGCCTTGCAGTCACAAAAACGCCTGAAGGATTCCTCCTTCAGGCGTTTTTTTATGGTCGCGTCACCTTGACGCCCGATAATGCATCGTTTGGCGGATGTAGCCTATCCCATCAGACGCGGCTCACGCTCCAGCATCACGCCAAACGCCTGCTGTACGGTATCGCGAATATGCTCGGCCAGTGCCAACAGCTCCTGCCTGTCGCCACCACCGAAGTGCACCAGCACCAAGGCCTGACGCTCATGCACGCCAAAGGCGCCGAAGCGTGCCCCTTTGAAACCGCAGTGCTCGATCAACCATCCTGCGGCCAGCTTGACGCTTCCATCCGGTTGCGGAAAATGCGGCATCGCAGGATATTCCCGCAAAAGACGTTCGGCTTGAGTTGCCTCGATCACGGGATTGGTGAAGAAACTGCCGGCGTTACCCAGTACGGCAGGATCGGGCAGCTTCTCTCGCCTCACGGCACATACGGCATCAAAGATCTCCTGCACCTCGGGATGAACCGAAACACGCTTGGCGAGATCGCCGTAGCCCAAGCGCGGTGAAGGATGGCGCGACAACCTCAACACCACCTGCGTTACCACGACACGCCCTGCCAAGTCGCGCTTGAAAATGCTATCGCGATAGGCGAATTCACAATCATCGCGCGAGAAAACGGCGTCGCGACCATCATCGCAGTGGATGACATGGACCGCCTCCAGCACGTCGGCAAGTTCGACACCGTAGGCGCCGATATTCTGGATGGGTGCGGCCCCGACATGGCCGGGAATCAACGCGAGGTTTTCGATTCCCCACCAACCGCGCTCGACGCATGCCGTGACAAGATCGTGCCAGGGCAACCCCGCCTGGGCGTAGACGCGAATCGTCTGCTCGTCGCTTTCTTCCCACCACCAGTCGTCACACGCTACTTGCAAGGTCACACCTGAGAGACGGGGCGCGAGAATCAGGTTGCTGGCGCCGCCCACGATATGCAGCGGCGACGTATCCCGTGCAGCCATGGCCAGCGCGGTGCGTACCTCATCGTGCGTAGTGGCCGCGATGAAACGTTCCGCATGACAGGGCAGCCCCAGCGTATTCTCGAGTATCGCGGCCTCAGCGAGCGCCATCGCCAGGCTCCGGCTGCGTTTCAAGGCGTTGACGACAGCTCTCGATCAAGCCGTCGGCCGCCTCCTCGATCAAGGCGAACACATTGGCGAAGCCATCCCCCGCGCCGTAATACGGGTCCGGCACCGAGCGTCCCGGCGTCCCCGCGAAATCCAGCAGCAGACCGAGATGCGCCTGACAGTCGGCGGGCGCCATGCGTCGCATATGAGCAAGGTTGTCCGCGTCCATGGCCAACACGTAATCGAACGCCTGGAAGTCATCGACACAGAGCTGGCGCGCGCGTAGCGAGGCAATGTCGATACCGCGCGCTCGCGCTTCCGCCTGGGCACGCGGATCGGGCGATTCGTCTACATGCCAGCGCCCGGTGCCACATGAATCGAGCGCCACCACATCCGCGAGCCCCGCTGCCTGCAAACGCGCCCTGACGATGCCTTCGGCAGTCGGCGAGCGGCATATATTGCCTAGACACACGAAGAGAATACGAATCATGTCGCGCCCTCCTCTTCGGCGATCAGGCGGCGTACCCGTTCGAGGTCCTCCTGGGTATCGACCCCTGCCGGATGAGCCTCACTGGCCAACGCCACCTGTATGCGATGCCCATGGTGCATAGCGCGCAATTGCTCGAGTTGCTCGAGCTGCTCCAGTGGCGACGGCAGCCAATCGACATACTCGGCCAGGAAACTGGCACGATACGCGTAGAGTCCGATATGCCGCAGCCAGGCATCGGTCTCGAGATAGTCGGGACGCTGGGCGAAGCGTTCTCGGTCCCAGGGTACCGGCGCGCGGGAGAAATACAGGGCGCGCCCGTATAGATCGCGCACCACCTTGACCACGTTGGGATTGAACAAGGTCTCGACGTCGCCGATGGGCTCCGCCAGGGTGGCAATCGAGGCACTCGCATCGTCGGCGAGACGCCGTGCCACCTGATCGATCAGCGACGCTGGAATGAGCGGCTCATCGCCCTGCACGTTGACCACGATGGTATCGGCATCCAAACCAAGACGCGCCGCCACTTCGGCAAGGCGATCGGTGCCGGCGGGATGATCGCGCTCGGTGAGCATGACCTCGGCCTCATAGGGCCGCATGGCCGACTCGATACGCGTATCATCGGTGGCCACCACCACACGCGTGGCACCGCTTTGGCAGGCACGTCGCCATACGCGCGCGATCATCGGCTCGCCGTGGATATCCAACAAGGGCTTGCCCGGAAGCCGCGAGGAGCCATAGCGCGCCGGTATCACCACGACCACATCATTCATGTCGCGTCATCCCGCGCTTCTCCAGCACCACTGCGCGACTTGGCCAGCTTCTCGTCGGCGTCCATGCGGCGCGCCTGTTCTACCAGCATCACCGGGATTTCGTCTTCCACGGGATAGGCCAAGCCATCGAAGTGACACTTGAGTTCACCGCGCTCGCGGTCGTACTTGAGCTTGCCCTGACAGTGTGGACACACCAGCATTGCCAACATTTGCTTATCCATGATTCACCTCTCGGTCAGCGCCGCCAAGCGGCCTTCTAGCCAGGTCATCAGCGCCGGGTCGGGATGCGCTTCGACATCCAGTACCCAGCACCGTTCGTGCGCAAAAGGACGACACTTGACCGCATCCTTGGCCGTCATGACCACCGGCCGGTTATCGGAAAATTGCAGGTCGGCGGCATCGAAGCGATGGTGATCGGCCAACGGGCAAGGATCGAATTCGACGTTGAGTCCTGCCAGTGTCTCGAAGAAACGCGATGGATGGCCGATTCCCGCCAGGGCATGCACGCGTCCATTGAACGGCCGCCCTTCGATGGGATAGCAGACGTTATCGATCAGATGCCGCCACCGCGACGGCGCCAGATGCATGCCGTAGTGAGGCACCGGCAAGTCCTGCTGCAGGGGGCCATTGCCAATGACCGCGTCCACATCTTCCAACCGCGAAAGCGGTTCACGCAGCGGCCCCGCAGGCAGGCAACGACCATTACCGAAGCCCCGCGTGCCATCCACCACCACGAGTTCGATATCGCGCCCCATGGCGAGATGCTGCAAGCCATCATCGGAGAGCAGGATGTCGCAGCCGGCCGCGATCAACTTGCGCGCGGCACGCGGGCGGTCGGGGTCGACCGCGACGGGAAGCTCCGTCTGGGCCGCCAGCATGACCGGCTCGTCGCCTGCTTCTGCCGGGGAGGTTTCCGGCGTCACGTACAGCGGATAACGCCGCGCATGGCCGCCATAGCCGCGCGAGACGATGCCTGGATGCCAGCCACGTTCGGCGAGCCAGCGTGCCATCCATGCTACCAAGGGCGACTTTCCGGTTCCTCCCACGGAAAGATTGCCAATCACGATCAACGGCACCGGAGGTGCCCAGACCGTCTTCGTGCCACGCTGATAGGCCCTGCGTCGCGCCCCCATGGCCGAGGCATAAAGCCCCGCCAAAGGACGCAGCGGCATGAGCCAGGCCGCGTCACGGTACCAGGCATCCTGTAAGCGACTCACTTGGCCTCCTGGAATTGCAATTGGTGAAGCGCGGCATAAGCGCCATCCTGCGCCAGCAATTCAGTATGCGTGCCACTTTCAATGATCTCGCCCTGCTCCATGACCAGAATACGGTCGGCACGTTCGATGGTCGACAAGCGATGGGCAATGACGAAGGTCGTGCGCCCGCGGCATACCGTTTCCAATGCTTGCTGAATATAACGCTCGGACTCAGTATCCAGCGCCGAGGTGGCCTCATCGAGCACCAGCACAGGGGCATCCTTGAAAATGGCTCGCGCGATGGCCAGGCGCTGGCGCTGCCCACCGGACAACATCACCCCGTTATCGCCGACGACGGTATCGTAACCGTTCGACAAGTGTTCGATGAACTCATGCGCGTGGGCGGCGCGTGCAGCGCGCTCGATGGCTTCTCGATCGGCATCCGGATGCCCGTACGCAATATTGGCGGCTATAGTAGTATTGAAAAGCGTCACTTGCTGGGACACCAGCGCGATGCGCTGACGTAGAGGCGACAGCGAATAGATCTGGAGATCCACATCATCCAGCATTACCTTCCCCTCGGTGGGACGATAGAAACGTGGCAGCAGACTCACCATGGTCGACTTGCCGCTACCGGAGCGCCCCACGATGGCAATCATCTCCCCGGCGCGGATATCCAGATCGATACCCTTGAGCACCTCGGCCTGTTCCTCACCATAGCGAAACCGAACGCCCTCGAAACGCACATGCCCGTCGATGCGCGCCGGTACGTAGGTGCCATTGTCGACTTCGGAAGGTTCCTCGAGAAGACCGAACAACTCCTGCGAGGCCGAGAGTCCTTTCTGGATCGTACTGTTGATCTCGGTAAGCTGCCGCACCGGCTTGGCCATTAACGACGCGGCAGTAATGAAGGCCACGAACTCGCCGGGTGTCATCGACGCCATGAGAGCCGGCGACATCGCCAGCCACACCAGCCCCGCCAGCGCCAGCGCCACCAATAACTGAATGACTGGCGTGCTGACAGCTTTAGTCAACGCCACTTTCATGCTCTGTTCGCGGTTGTAGTTGCTGGCCTCGGCGAAGCGCGCCTTTTCATAACCTTCGGCGCCATGCGTGCGCACCACGCGATACCCCGATAGCGCCTCGGAAGCCACGTGAGTGACATCACCCATCGAATTCTGAATGCGCCGCGACAAGCGCCGAAAGCGCTTACTGGTATAACTGACCACAAGACCGATCAACGGTGTGACGGCCAAGAAGATCAACGTCAGCATCCAATTGGTCCAGAGGAGATAACTGATCAGACCAATCACGAAAAGGCCTTCACGCAGAATGATGGTGATGGCGTTGGTCGCGGCCCCGGTCACCTGCTCGACATGGTAGGTGACGCGTGACAGCAGATGCCCGCTGGAATGCATATCGAAAAAACGCCCCGGCAAGCGCAGCATGTGGTTGAACACTTCGCAGCGCAACGCATGCACCACATTACGCGCCACATCGCTCATGTAATAGGTGCCCAGGAATGTCCCCACGCCCCGCGCCGCGAACATGCCGATCACGAATAGGGGCAACATCAGGCGAAAGGCCGCATCGGGGTTCTGAATGCCGTCGATCAGGCGCTTCATCATTTCCGCTAACGCGGTACTCGATGCCGCATAGATGGCATACCCCACCACGGCGGCCATGAATGCCTTCCAATGCGGTTTAACGTATCCCAGCAAGCGACGGTAAAGGGACCAACTGGTAGCGTTTCTCACGGCGTCTCCGCTGGTTGAGAGGCTTGCTCGCCCCACTCAAGGGGCAACTGCTGAAAATAGGCGACACACACGTATCAATCGCCGGATTCTACCCCAATGCACGCCCCTTCGACACCGCCGGGCGGGCGCTGCGTATGCATCCGCAGCGCCGGTGCGCCCAGCGTGAAACGCAACGCGCCATCCGTGGCAGTATTCCATAAGCAGCTGCCGGCACGACGAAAACGGCGCACCACCTCGGGATGCGGATGCCCATGCGCATTGTCCCGCCCAGCACTGAAGATGACATGCCTCGGCCGCGTGCGCGCCACGAACGCCGGCGAGGAGCTGGTACGGCTGCCATGATGGCCGGCGACCAGGACCGTTAGCGGAGGCTCGAGCCCCGTCCGTAAGCGCCTCTCGATGGTCGTGCTCGCATCCCCGGTGATCAGCAGGCGTTGATCGCCGGCCGTCACCAGCAATACGCATGAACGTTCGTTATCGGAGCGCGTAACATCACTCGCAACAGGCGATAGAAAGCGGTAGTCGACGCCGTCGCTTTGCCACTCCACGCCCCGGCGACACGCCCGTGTGTCAATGCCCACGGGCATTTCCGGCGGCCCCCACCAGCGCGCCACATGGTGCATCTCGTCGATCGTCTCCACCCCGCCGGCATGATCGCGGTCGCTATGACTGACGATGACATCGTCGAAACGTCGCCCCGCTGGCCACAACGATTCCGCAGGCGTGAAGCCCGAGCCATAGCGCGGCCCGGTATCGAAGAGTAGATGCTGCGTGGCACTGCGCAATTCGACAAGTTGCCCCTGCCCCACATCGTGCACGGTAACCACGACCCGCCCTGGTGCAATAGCGGGCGGACGCAAGGCGAACGCCAGTACGATCAGGCTCACCGAGGCCCACAGGCGTAGATACCCCACCAGCCCGGGGATTAGCCACACCATGCCCAATGCGGCCAATATCAGTGCCAGCGGCCATGTTTCCCATATCGGCGGCGACCATACAGGCAACCACGCGGCGGCCAGCGTCAGGCCTTTCCAGACGATGTGAGCGAGGCCGTCGAAGGCATGCCAGGGAACCATCGCCAGTGTCGGTGACCACGCCAGCGCCCAGCCCAGGAGCCCTAATGGCACCATGATGCTCCCGACCAGCGGCACCGCCACCAGATTGACCAGCGGCCCCACCGGTGCCAGCCGTTCGAAACCGATCAACACGGCGGCAGCCATGAACGGCGCCAGCAAGCATTGCGAGCGGGCCAGTGCCCATAGCCATCCGCGTACCCCGCGCGGTGCGGGACGTCCCTGCCAAGCCGCAATCAGCACGCCCACCGCGAGAAACGACAGCCACAATCCGGGACGCCACACTGTGAGCGGATCACTCACCACGATCACCAACAGCGCCAGCCACCAAGCCTGCCACGGCCCCGGGGCATGACGCCCACTGGCCACCCACAGTCCCAGCAGGGCCATCACCGTAGCGCGTAGCGCGGGTGGTTCGAATCCTGCCATTGCTGCATATCCCAACGTCGCCAGCCCTGCTAGCCACCACGGCCAAGTCGCGAGTCGCCAATGACCTGGCATCACGCCTCTTGCAAGCAGGCGCAGCAGCAACAATGCCACGCTTGCTACCAAGCCGACATGCAGCCCGGATATCACCATCAGGTGCGTGGTCCCGGTCGCGTTGAGCAAGTCCCAGTCATCTTGGGTCAGACACTCGCTAGCGCCCAGGGTAAGCGCCGACAACCAGCGGGTAGCAAGCCCCGACAACGCCCGCGCATCCAGGAACGCCAAGCCGGCATCACGTAGGGTCGGAGACGCGCTACTCAAACGCTGGGTCACGGACGAATCACGCACATAGCCTGTCGCCTGAATGCCCTCGCGCCACAGCCACGCCGCGTAATCGAATCCGTAGCCATTGGCGAAGCCCTGCGGCGGACGCAGGCGCACGCGCCATCGCCAGCGCTCACCAGTGTGTATCACCGGCGCGTCGTACCATGACAGCCGCACCCTCGATAGGGCGTCGCATGGCGGCAAGCCGGCCTCTTGTGGCGCGCAATGCGTCACCGCCATACGAAGGCGTGTCAGGCCTTGGTCGCGACGGACCTGCGTAACCCGCCCAGCAAGCGTGACATCCTGACGCGACAAGCCCTCGGGCAACGTTCCCACGCGTTGCTCGGCGACCTGCCACGCGCATAACCCTGCGACGACGAGCATCGCGAGCCATCGCCATCGTCCGCGTGCCACCGCCAACACAATGGCCAACCCCCACACGCAGACGCCATCGGCTACCCCCCACCAGCCCCAGATACTGCCGGCGAGTGCCGACAATGCCAGCGGCATTGCCCATCCCAGATTCATTCGCCATCCTTTTCTTAGCTAATGACGATATATGATCGACTGCTGCGCGCTGGCGCGCAACGATAGCGAGAACCCAAGGTTGTATGGATAATGAATCGACACTTCGATAGCTCGTGGGGACCATGCCTCGCCGATTTCTGCAGCGTTACATGCCCCGGCCGGAAACGCTGAAACGCCAAAAATCGCTGCGTTTCATGCATCACCTGCTGGGCGACCCATCCCTATGGATGCTGTCGCGCCGTAGCGTCGGCAATGCGTTCATGGTGGGTCTTTTCGTTGCGCTACTACCGATCCCATTGCAGATGGTTGTCGCCGCCTTCGGCGCGTGGCTGCTGCGCTGCAACCTGCCATTGTCGGTCAGCCTCGTCTGGCTGACCAACCCGCTCACCATACCGGTGATCTTCTACTTTAATTACCGCGTCGGTGCGTGGCTCCTCGACTCGCCCGCACGCCATATGCCCGACAGACTGTCGACGGCGTGGATTGCCGAGAAAATGGCGGATATCTTACCCGCCTTGCTGATGGGCTCGCTGGTGGTGGCGATCATCGTCGGCTTGCTCAGCAACCTGACGATTCGGCTGATCTGGCGTTGGCAGGTGTCTCGAAGCTGGAAGCGCCGCGCACGACAGCGCCGCCAGCGTAAGACATAGCGTCCTCATTCAGTCCGCGCTTAGGCGTCCTTGATCGAGGCGCATCACGCGGTCCTGATGCGCGGCAAGACCGGTGTCATGAGTGACGATGATGAAGGCGCAGGCACTACGCGCAGCCAGGCTATCCATCAGTGCCAGGATGTTACCCGCCGTGGTCTGATCGAGGTTGCCGGTCGGCTCGTCCATCAGTACCAGGCTGGGATCGGTCACCAAGGCCCGGGCTATCGCTACGCGTTGCCGCTCCCCGCCCGAAAGTTCGCCCGGCTTGTGCTCGCAACGCTCTGCCATGCCGACCCGGGAAAGAATGTCACGCGCCTTGGCCTGCGCTTCCTGCCGTTTTTGCCCACGAATGAACAATGGCATGGCGACATTTTCCAGTGCCGAAAACTCTGCCAGTAGATGGTGGAACTGGTAGACGAAGCCGATATGGCGATTGCGAAAGTCACCCAATGCCGCTTCACCCATGTCGGCGAGCGACTGACCGGCAACGCGTACATGGCCCGAACTCGGGCGGTCGAGACCCCCCAGAAGGTTGAGCAACGTGGTCTTGCCCGACCCTGAACTTCCCACCACGGCAACCCGTTCACCGGCCCGCACTTCCAGCTCCAGCGCATCGAGCACAGTGACGTCCTGCGGCCCCTCGCTATAGATACGCGTCAAGCCATCGCAGTGCAGCATGACCTCATTATCGGCGAACGCGGGGTTGCCATTCGATGCCATCGCGGTTTTCTCACTCATAACGCAATACCTCGGCCGGTTGAATACGCGCCGCACGCCAAGCGGGATACAGTGTCGACAGGAATGTCAGCACGAAGGCCGATCCCGCGATGATGCCTACATCGCCCCACTGAAGTTGCGAGGGCAGATAGCTGATGAAATAGACATTGGGATCCAGGAACTGGATACCCGTCAGCGCCTCGAACCAGGCAATCAGGTCCGACACCGACAACGCCAGCACCACGCCAAGCGCCACGCCCACGACGGTACCAATGGTTCCGATCGCCATGCCCTGGACCATGAAGATACGCATGATGGTTCCCGGTTTGGCGCCGATGGTCCGCAAGATCGCGATGTCGGCGTGCTTGTCGGTCACTACCATGACCAGGGTAGAAACGATGTTGAATGCCGCCACGGCGACGATCACCATCAACAACAACCCGATCATGCGTTTTTCCATCTGGATCGCCTGAAACAGGTTGCCATGGGTGTAGGTCCAGTCGATCCCACGGTAACCACTGCCCAGGTCGTCCACGATCGCATTGGTGACCGGCCCCGCCTGAAAGAGATCATCCAGTTCCAAGCGTAAGCCACCGACCGAATCTCCCAGGCGGCCCAGCTTCTGCATGTCCTCGATGTTGGCATAGGCCAGGTTGGCATCAAGATCGGCGCCTATCTTGAAGATTCCGCTGACGGTGAAACGCTTGAGACGTGGGAAGACGCCCCCAGGCGTAATCGACGCCTCAGGCACCAGCAACGTCACGCGATCCCCCACACCCACGCCAAGGTTGCGTGCCAGCAAGTCACCCAGCACCACATGCCACTCGCCGGGCGCAAGATCGTCTAGCGAGCCTTGCGTCATGTGCTCGTCGATGATCGACACCTTACTTTCATAGCTCGGCTTGATCCCGTTGACCATTGCCCCCTGGGTACGCCCTTCGGAGGAAAACATGCCTTGCTGCTGAACGTACGGGGCCGCGCCGATGACGTGGTCACGCTTCTCCAGGCGTTCGGCGAGTGTCTTCCAGTCCGTCATGCCCCCCTGGGCTTCGATCTTGGTATGCGGCACCATACCCAATATGCGTGTTCGCAACTCATGATCGAAACCATTCATGACCGACAACACGAGGATCAATACCGCCACGCCCAGCATCAGGCCTAACATGGACGTCAGAGATATGAATGAAATGAAATGGTTGCGGCGTTTCGCGCGTACGTAGCGTAATCCGATAAGAAACGGCAAGCGATCCAGCATCGACATCGATTCCTTGGTATGAGCCGGGCTCATGGTACGTGTTTTTGCGTGCTCCTGCATGAGCCAATGACGGCTAAAAAACCATTCGATGGCATCATCATGGGCAGCGCTTGGTGATACTTGTATCCGTGTCGGCGAAGACTAAAATGCTGCGACTCGCCGTCATCATCGACATGACAACGCGATCCTGCCACGGCGTCGTGCCTCAATCCCCATAGGAGACCACAATGCTCCCACGCCTGTTCCCCGAATGGCATCCCCAGGATGCCATTCAACTCACTTGGCCCAGTGCCGGAAGCGATTGGGAGCCCCTGATCGAGCGTATCGAAGCCTCGCTGGAAGCCTTGGTCGTGGCCATCACACGCTATCAACCCGTGCTGATCATCGTCGCCGATACCCAGACATGCGAACGCCTCGATTCGCGTTTCTCACGCCTGGGCATCCACCCCAAACAATGGCATCTCATTGAAGCACCATCGAACGACACCTGGACCCGCGACCACGGGCCGATTGCCATCGAACGCGACGGCCAGATCGTTCTGCTCGATTATCGTTTCACCGGCTGGGGCGGAAAGTTCGCCGCCGAGCGCGATGACGCCCTGACCGAGACCCTCTCGGGTATCGGCATTTATGCCGCCCTGCGGGAGGCACGTGAAATGGTTCTGGAAGGCGGTGCTATCGACGGCGATGGTGAGGGCACGTTACTGCTCACCGAAGCCTGCCTGCTCAATCCCAACCGCAACCCACACCTGTCGCGTGAAGACATCGAAGCCGCCTTTCGCGACGACATGGGCATCGAACGTTGCCTATGGATGACACAAGGCTATCTGGAGGGCGACGATACCGATAGCCACGTCGATACCCTGGCCCGATTCTGCGATGCCGAAACTATCGCATATGTGCGCTGCGAAGACCCCGACGATCCACATTTCTCCGCGCTGACGCAGATGGAAAACGAACTCAAGGCCTTCAAGCGCGCCGATGGCGAACCTTACCGCCTCATCCCCCTGCCCTTGCCTCGCGCATGCTACGACGCCGACGACGGTCATCGCCTGCCCGCCACCTATGCCAACTTCCTGATCATCAACGGTGCGGTCCTCGTTCCTACCTATGCCGATGCTGCCGATGGCGTGGCCCTGACGGCCTTGGCCAGCGCGTTCCCCGGACGCGATATCATTCCCATCGACTGTCGCACCGTAATCCGCCAACATGGCAGCCTCCACTGCTTGACCATGCAACTGCCACGCGGCGCGTTCTTCACCGCATCCGCCGACGGCGCTGATGACAACATTGGCAATGACAACGCTGCCAATCACAAGGAGTAACGCCATGCCCTCGACGCTCAAGGTAGGACTCTTTCAGCAACAAGCCTGGCCGGACAAGCCTCGTAGCCTACGGGAAAGCGAGGCCGGCATTCGTGAACTGGCGGCGAAAGGCGCCGAGTTGATCCTGCTTCAGGAACTGCATGCCACGCATTACTTCTGCCAGACCGAAGACGACCGCCTGTTCGACCTGGCCGAACCGCTCGACGGCCCCAGCGCCCAGCAGCTGGCCGCCCTCGCCGCCGAACTCGATATCGTGCTCGTCGGCTCGCTTTTCGAGCGCCGCGCCGCCGGGCTCTATCACAACACTGCCGTGGTCTTCGACCGTCAGCGCGGTCGCGTCGGCCACTATCGCAAGATGCATATCCCCGACGATCCGGGCTTCTACGAAAAATTCTATTTCACGCCCGGCGATGCCGAAGAGGACGCCGGATTCGAGCCCATCGAGACATCCGTCGGCCGGCTCGGTGTCCTGGTCTGCTGGGACCAATGGTATCCGGAAGCCGCGCGCCTGATGACCCTCGCCGGGGCCGACCTGTTGCTCTACCCCACTGCCATCGGCTGGCATCCGCTCGACGACGAGGCCGAGAAGCAACGGCAAAAGGATGCCTGGACATTGATTCAGCGCTCACATGGTGTGGCCAATGGCCTGCCGGTCGTGGTCGCCAATCGCGTCGGTCACGAGGCCGACTCCTCGAATGCGACGCCGGGCATCGACTTCTGGGGCGGTAGCTTCATCTGCGGCCCCCAGGGCGAGATATTGGCCCAGGCCGGCGATGAAACGACGCACCTACTAGCCGAACTCGACATGACACGTAGCGAACGAGTGCGGCGAGCCTGGCCTTACCTGCGTGACCGACGCGTCGATGCCTACGCCGATCTCACCAAGCGTTACCGCGATCGCTGAGTGGTGGCCCGCCATCCAAGGGCGGGCTCTCCTCATCCCCTACGGCCGACGTTGCACGCCAAGCCTACTTGCCAAGATGCGCCAAGCTTGCGACTATGTGGGATCAGCATTTAGATAACGGTATAAGTATGGAGCGACAATATCACCTCCTGGCCCGACTCGAGCATGACTTCGATCATGTGATCGAAACCTGCGAGGCACTCATCGGCCATGTCGAACACGCGCCACCAGCGGGCTGGATACTGGGCGATACGCCCTTCGATATCGCCTGGCTACGCCATGCACTGCTCGACTTCTGGTACCAAGACGGACAAGACGGTCGCGCAACGCGTAATTACATCGGCTTGATCGCCGCCGACGCCACGTTGCTGACGTACGTCGCCGACATCAATCACGCCAAGCAGATCTTTGCGGCAACACTCGCCGAGATTCGCCAGGACGCACCGAGCCTGCTTCCCGAGCTCAAGGCGGTATTGCCGTTCCGCCATCCCACGCTGCACGACCATCTCCGTGGCCAGGGCTTGGCGCGTCTGCATCTCAAGCAATGCTGGCGCCACCTGCCCGTCGCGGACGCACCGCTGTCGCGCGTGCGTCTCGCCTGGTATACCAGTGGGCGCTCCATCAAGCGACTGAGCGTGGGCGATGCCGAACGCCGTCTTCTGGAAATGGATACCGAGAGCCCACATATTCGTATTCAACTACGCCATTTGGCGGGCATCCCTGACAGCGAGCCATTGGCACAGGTACAAACCCAGGCGCCTGTCATGCGCGCCAACCTATTCTTTCATGAAGCCCTGGCGGATGGGCGCTTGCGCCGTGCCATGAACCTGCCATTGCCGCTATTCATACCCAGTGAGGATGGCCGTCTACCGTCGCACAACACTCCGAAGGCGACCCCCCCCGACAAACGAACGCGTGCCAAACGCGCCGATACCAAGCTCGAAGACACACCTTTTCTGCCCAGCTTGCGGATCTATCGTTACCGATAATCGCCTCAGAATTCCTGACTGCTGGAAGGCAACTGCTTGAGAGTAAACTGACGGTGCAGACGAATCACCGGGCGGATCAGCAATTGCACACTGCCCAGCACGAAAAGCCACACGCCCGCTTCCTTGACGCTGCCCTGGTAAAAAAAACAGACGCTACCGATCGTGAACCATAGCCCGATCAAGAGATCGTTCACGGTACTGGCCAGTTCATGACGACGGTGAATGATCAACTCTTCGCGTCCCAGAGTGAACGTCGTTTCGTCGCTATGCTGCTTGTCTTCGCGATACATAAAACCTCCTTGTGCTCATGGGCGATTGATACCCCAATGCAACGAGCCGGCACAAGTGCCGGCTCGTCGAATGCCGATCCACGCCGGCAAATGCTCAAGGCCCATATCGCCCCGTATCAGAATATACGGTTCAGGCCATTTTGCGCCGCGACACGATACGCCTCGGCCATGGTCGGATAGTTGAAGGTGGTATTGATGAAATACTTCAGGGTATTGGCCTCGCCCTTTTGCTGCATGATGGCCTGGCCGATATGCACGATCTCGGAGGCTTGGTCGCCGAAGCAGTGAATCCCCAGTATCTCGAGCGTCTCGCGGTGGAAGAGGATCTTGAGCATTCCCACCGTATCTCCGGTGATCTGCGCACGCGCGGTGTCCTTGAAGAACGCCTGCGCTATCTCGTAGGGCACCTTGGCTTCGGTCAACTCGCGTTCGCCCTTGCCCACCGAACTGATCTCGGGAATCGTATAGATACCAGTGGGAATGTCCTCGACGAAGCGGAAGTCTTCCTCCAGGAAGTCATCGCTAGCACTGCGTCCCTGATCGTAGGCGGCGCTGGCTAGACTCGGCCAACCGATGACATCGCCTACGGCATAGATATGCGGCACCATGGTGCGATAGTGCTCATCGACCTGTAGCTGACCGCGTCCATTGGGTTCGAGGCCGATGTTTTCCAGCCCTAATTGATCGGTATTGCCGGTACGTCCGTTGGCCCACAGAAACGCATCCCCGCGCAGACGCTTGCCGGACTTGAGTTTGACGACCACACCCGATTCATCGCCTTCGATGCTTTCGTAGTCTTCGTTATGACGTACCAACACGCCATTCTGGCGCAGATGGTAGGAAAGCGCGTCGCTGATCTCGTCGTCGAGGAACGACAGTAGGCGCTCACGCATATCGATCAAGTCGACCTTGACGCCGAGTCCTGAAAAGATCGACGCATACTCGGACCCAATGACCCCTGCCCCGAAGATGATCAAGTTACGAGGCGTATGCGATAGCCCTAGAATGGTGTCCGAACAATAAATGCGGGGATGCCGGAAGTTGATATCGGCGGGACGATAAGGCCGAGAACCCGTGGCGATCACGAACTGCTGGGCACATAGCTCTTCGACGCCTTCCTGGTTGTCACGCACGATCAGGGTGTGCTCGTCACGGAAGTTCGCCACCCCGAAGAAAAGATCGATACGATTGCGCGAATAGAACTGGGTACGCATCTCGACCTGCTGGTCGATGGTTACCTTGGAACGTTCAAGCACACGAGGAAAGGAAAACCAGCGCGGTTCGCCGATGTCGCGGAACATGCGGTTGGTATTGAACTGCATGATCTGCTTGACTTGGTGGCGTAGCGCCTTGGACGGGATCGTCCCCCAGTGGGTGCAGTTGCCGCCCACCGCTTGTTGCTTCTCGACGATGGCCACACGCTTACCGTGCTTGGCCGCGTTGATCGCAGCGCTTTCGCCTGCGGGACCCGAGCCAATCACCACCACATCATAATTGTGAACTGCCATTAGGTTCGCCTGCTCCTCTCGGTGCATGAGGAACCGCTGCGATAAGCCTCAACGCAAGACTGGCCACGGCAAGCGGGGATGACGAGGTGCGCCGCTATCGGCGGCACATACCCGTATTTCCCGCAATATCATGTCGGGACACGCCCTAAGGCGCCTTGGACTCAAACCAACGATTCCAGTGTGAGTATTGATTGACGAGTGCGATCAGCGTCGAACGGCGTCGTAGCCGAGGTCGGCGCCTCGGTTCTCGTCGCTGGAACGACGCGCACTCTTGCGGCGCTTTTGATTCTCTTCTTCGCAGACCTTGTCATTCCCACCGCAGATGTCGCATCCCTCCTTGAGGCCCAACTGATTGAGCCCCCCGCATGAGCCTGCGATGGGCTTACGGCCGAGAATGACGCCGATGGCCATACCCGCCAGCAGCAACAGCATCAATGCGAATACCAACAGCCATAGTGTCATTGCTTTTCCCCTTCGGACGGCTCATCCGCAAGATAGGTATGAAACGCCTCGCTAAGTTCTGTCTTGAAACCTTCATCGGTTTTGACGATGAAATAAGCCGCAATATCCTCGCGATTAGCCAACGCCATGGCTTTCTCGGGCCCCAAAACCTCGAGCGCCGTCGCCAGCCCATCGGCCGTCGCGCTACGCTTGGAGACGACCGTCACCGAGGCGAGATGATGGGTGATCGGACGACCGGTACGCGGGTCGATGGTATGCGAAAAACGCTGGCCATCTTCCTCATAATAATTGCGGTAATCCCCCGATGTCGCCACCGCCACGTCTTCGAGTTCAAGCACGCGTTGTACGCTACGTTCTTGGGAGATCGGCTTTTCCACGGCGATGCGCCAAGGCTCGCCATTGGGCTTGGCGCCCCGCGTACGGATCTCGCCACCAACCTCCACGAGATAAGACGTCACGCCCAACGCATCCAGGCGAGACGCTACTTGGTCGACCCCGAACCCCTTGGCGATGCCCGAAAGATCGACATACACCGGCTGGGTCTTGGTCAGACGATTGCCTTTCAATTTCAGCGCCTGGTAGCCGACCTTGTCCAGCGCCTGGGCGATGTCATCGTCGCTTGGTACTTCGTCAGGACGCATCTCGGGACCGAAGCCCCACAGGTTGACCGCACTACCGATGGTGATATCGAAGGCCCCATTCGAGAGATCGCCGATGTCGATCGCTTCCCCGATCACGTTCGCCGTGGGAGAGGATAATTCGAACGGCTCATTCACCGGCGCGGCATTGAAACGCGACAACTCCGAGCCGGACTTATAGGTCGACATTAGATGATCGACCTCCTCGAGCGACTCCTTGATGCCCGCCTCCAGCGAAGCCAGTTGCTTATCGCTGAAGTCGCCATAGACGGTCACATGGTAGCCCGTCCCAAAGATGGGACCCTCGAAACGATGCGCCTGCGGCGGTTGATCGCATCCGACCAGCACCAATAACACAAGCAGGACCAGTCCTTTCCAGGCCGATCCCGCACAGTATGCTGCGAGTCTCATCCGCCGAAGTCGTCCAGCATGATGTTTTCAGGCTCTACACCCATGTCGGTCAGCATCTTGATGACCGATGCGTTCATGATGGGTGGGCCACACATATAGTATTCGCAGTCTTCAGGCGCTGGATGATCTTTAAGGTACTTTTCATAAAGCACGTTATGGATGAAACCGGTGTCACCTTCCCAGTTGTCTTCCGGTAAGGGATCGGAGAGCGCGAGGTGCCATTCGAAATTCCCGAACTCTTCGGCCAGCTGGTCATATTCTTCATTATAGAAGGTCTCACGCCAGGAGCGCGCACCGTACCAGAACGTAATCTTGCGCGACGATTTGAGGCGCTTGAGCTGATCGAAGATATGGCTGCGCATGGGCGCCATGCCTGCGCCGCCACCGATGAAGATCATTTCCGCATCGGTGTCCTTGGCAAAGAACTCGCCGAAGGGCCCCATTACCGTCACCTTGTCGCCCGGCTTGAGCGAGAAGGTATACGTCGACATCAGCCCCGGGGGATGATCGGTATTAGGTGGCGGCGTGGCGATACGGATGTTGAACTTGAGGATGCCCTTTTCATCCGGATAGTTAGCCATCGAGTACGCGCGAATGATTTCCTCATCGTTCTTGTGGGAAACATCGAAGAGACTGAACTTTTCCCAATCGCCGCGATACTCTTCCTCGATATCGAAATCCGAGAACTTGATGTCGTAGGGCGGCGCCACCAGCTGAACATAACCCCCGGCGCGGAAAGCCACATCCTCACCTTCGGGAAGCTTGAGGTTGAGCTCCTTGATGAAAGTAGCGACGTTGGGATTTTCAGTGACCTCGCATTCCCACTTCTTGACGCCGAAGACCTCCTCGGGCACCTCTACTTTCATGTCCTGCTTGACCGGCACCTGACAAGACAGCCGCCAGCCCTCCTTCTTCTCGCGCAGGGTGAAGTGAGACTCTTCAGTGGGCAGAATCGAGCCCCCTCCATCGGACACACGGCACCGGCACTGCGCGCAGGACCCTCCGCCGCCGCACGCGGAGGAAAGAAAGATGCCGTTGGCAGCCAGCGTTTGCAGCAACTTGCCGCCGGCCTGGGTCGTCAAGGTGTTCTCGGGGTCGCCATTGATCTCGATGGAGACGTCGCCACTGCTGACCAGACGACTACGCGCCGTCAGGATCACGGCCACCAGACCAAGCACGATCGCGGTGAACATGACGACGCCGAGCACGATGATGGATGTATCAACCATGTCGGTTTCCTATTTCCGTTGCTTAGAGCTGGATGCCGGAGAAGGACATGAAGCCCAATGACATCAGTCCGACGGTAATGAACGTAATCCCTAACCCTTGAAGGCTGGCCGGCACGTCACTGTACTTGAGCTTTTCACGAATCCCCGCCAATGCAGCGATCGCCAGTGCCCAGCCGAAGCCGGCCCCAGCACCATAGATCACCGACTCGCCGAAGTTGTAGCTACGTTCGACCATGAACAGCGACGCGCCGAGAATCGCGCAATTCACCGTGATCAACGGCAGGAAAACCCCCAGTGCGTTATAGAGCGAGGGGACGAATTTATCGAGAAACATCTCGAGGATCTGTACCAGCGCCGCGATGACGCCGATATAACTCAAAAGACCCAGGAACGAAAGGTCGATATTTTCGGCGCCTTCAAGGCCCGTCCAAGTCAGCGCCCCTTCCTTCAATAGATACGTCAGGATCAGGTTGTTGACCGGCACGGTGATGGTCAGCACCACCACGACCGCGATCCCCAGCCCGATGGCCGAGGAAACCTTCTTGGAAACGGCAAGAAACGTACACATGCCGAGGAAAAACGCCAGTGCCATGTTCTCCACGAACACTGCCTTGACGAAGAGGCTCAGGTAATGCTCGAACATCACACGGACTCCTTAATCTTAGCCTTGCTGTTGGCCACGATCCGGTACTCGGCTTTTTCGACCTGCTCGGTACGCATGCTCCGCAGGACCCAGATAATCAAGCCAATGACGAAGAATGCCGAGGGCGGCAACAGCATCAGGCCGTTGGGCACGTACCAGCCACCGTCCTGCACCGGCGTAAGCACCGTGAAGCCGAAGACGCTGCCGGAACCGAAAAGCTCACGGAAGAAGCCGACGATCAGCAGAATCACGGCATAACCCAAGCCGTTACCGACCCCATCGAGAAAGCTCATGACGGGCCCGTTTTGCATGGCATAGGCCTCGGCACGGCCCATGACGATGCAGTTGGTGATGATCAGCCCGACGAAAACCGACAACTGCTTGGACATCTCGTAGGCATACGCCTTGAGCACTTGGTCGACCACGATGACCAGCGAGGCGATGATGGTCATTTGCACGATGATGCGGATCGACGACGGAATATGCTGACGAATCAACGAAACGAACAGGTTGGAACACGCCGTGACCGCGATAACGGCCAGGCCCATGACCAACGACACACTCATGGAGTTGGTCACCGCCAGTGCCGAACAAATCCCCAGCACCTGCAGCGCGATCGGGTTGTTCTTGAAGACCGGCGAGAGAACAACGTCTTTTACGGATTCAGCAGCCATGTTCACGCTCCTTCGGAGTTGCCGTGGAAGCGGGCGAGGTAGGGGCCGAAGCCACTCTCGCTCAGCCAGAAATGCAGCATGTTGGTAACGCCGCGGCTCGTCAGCGTCGCCCCCGACAAGGCATCGACTTCATACTTGTTGTCGGCGCCGCCCTTAACCAGGGAGATATCGGGACTCATGCCATCTTCTGCATAAATCTCCTTGCCCTGCCACTTCGACTTCCAACGAGGATTGTCGACCTCGCCACCCAGCCCCGGTGTTTCGGAATGAGAGTAGTAGGACAACCCAATAATGGTATTCCCATCGCCTTCGATAGCGAAGAAACCACGCATCAGCCCCCACAGACCCTGGCCGCGAATCGGCAGAATGATCTGCTCGGGGTCATCGGGATCGTCGCCCACCAGATAGACCGTCGAGTACATCTCTTCGCGGCCAATGCCCGCACTATCTTCTTCCCCGGACAGGGTGCGGGATGTCGCAGGGTCTCTGGCGGCATCGAACTGATCGTAACTTTGCGGATCGAAACGATCACTGTACTCGCCGGTTTCCAGGTTGATCACGCGCGAGGTAATCAGCTCATCGAACGCATCGTCGACGTCCATCCCCGGCTCGTAGAGATTGGCCACCTGCAGGATGTTGCTCTTGCGGTCGAGCTCCTGATTCTTCTGCTGAGTAGGCTGCAAGACCACGGCGGCGGTCGATACCACCACCGAACATACGATGCACAGCGCGAGTGCGACCGTTAGCGTTTTCTTGATGGAATTGTTACTGGCCATCAGGTGGTCTCCTCGGTCGTCGCGGTGGAATACGCGGCATCACGCTTATGGCGGCGCTTGATATTGGCCTGCACGAAGAAGTGATCGATCATCGGCGCGAACAGGTTGGCAAACAGAATCGCCAGCATGATGCCTTCCGGAAACGCGGGGTTGACCACGCGAATCAATACCGTCAGCACCCCGATCAAGAGACCGAACAGCAACTTGCCACGATCCGTCATCGACGCCGATACCGGATCGGTGGCCATGAATACCATCCCGAAAGCGAAACCACCGACCACGAAATGCCAGTACCACGGCATGCCGAACATCGGGTTGCTGTCCGAACCGATGGAGGTGAACAGCATGGCGGTCAGTGCCATGCCCACGAACACGCCCAGCATGATGCGCCACGAGGCAATACGCGTAATCAACAAGACCACCGCGCCGATGAGGATTGCCAATGTTGACGTTTCCCCCACCGAGCCGGGGATGAAGCCCAGGAAAGCATCCCACCAGCTATAGGCCTGCTGCACGGCCCCCATGCCGTTCTGCGCCGCAGTGGAAAGTGCAGTGGCACCGGTATAGCCGTCGGCAGGAACCCACACGCTATCGCCGGAAATCTGCGCCGGATAGGCGAAGTACAAGAAGGCGCGCCCGGTCAGCGCCGGGTTCAGGAAGTTCTTGCCAGTGCCGCCGAAAATTTCCTTGCCGATCACAACCCCGAAGGTAATCCCCAAGGCCACCTGCCACAACGGAATAGTTGCCGGCAGGATCAATGCAAACAGCACGGAAGTGACGAAGAAGCCTTCGTTGACCTCATGGCCGCGCTTGACGGCGAACAGCACTTCCCAAAACCCGCCGACGAGGAAAGTTACCAGGTAGATAGGCAAGAAATAAGTGGCGCCGAGCACAAAATTGGCCCAGATACTGCCGGGATCGTGACTCCCCGCCAGTACCATGGTGATGGCCTCACGCCATCCGCTCAGCGCGCCGAAACCCTCGCCCATCGCCACGTTGGCCTGCAGGCCAGCGTTGTACATGCCGAAGAACATCGCCGGAAAAGTACACAGCCATACCGTGATCATGATGCGCTTGAGATCGATGCCATCACGCACGTGCGCCGTGCTCTTGGTCACGTCCGGGGGCGTATAGAAGATCGTATCGACCGCTTCGTACAGCGCGTAGAACTTCTCGTATTTACCACCCTGGTGAAAATGCGGCTCGAGCTTGTCGAGCGTGTTACGAATTCCCATCGTCAGACCTCTTTCTCGATCATGGTGAGGTTATCACGCAGGATGGGGCCGTACTCGTACTTGCCGGGGCAAACGTAGGTACAAAGCGCGAGATCTTCTTCATCCAGCTCCAGACAGCCGAGTTCCATCGAGGACTCGATGTCGCCCACGATCAATGAGCGCAGCAGCTGCGTCGGCATGATATCCAGCGGCATCACACGTTCGTAGGCGCCCACCGGCACCATGGCGCGTTCGGAACCATTGGTAGACGTATCCGGCGAATACTTATTGAGCCCCAAGAATTGAGAGACATAGATGCCCATCACCGAGTGACGCCGCAACCCGGGCGACAGCCAGCCCAGGAAGGCACGCTTGTTGCCCTCTTCGAGCAGCGTGAATTGGCGATGAAAACGGCCCAGGAAGCGCCGCGAGCCTTCGGCGATCTCGCCACCGAAGACCGACCCTGAAATCACGCGAGCGTCATCGGGCGACTCGATCTCACCTTCCAGCAATTCACTGCTGCTCGCCCCGAGACGCGTCCGCAACAAGCGCGGCTGCTTGGCGCGCGGCCCGCCGACGGCCACAACGCGCTGTGTCTCAAGGCGCCCTTCGGCAAACAGCTTGCCGAAGGCGATGACATCTTGATAGCCGAGATGCCACACCTGACGCGCAAGACTCACCGGCGAGAGATAATGGATATGGGTGCCCACCAGTCCGGCGGGATGCCGGCCGGCAAAGGCCTCGGAACGCACGCCTTCGAGCTCACTGCCCGGCAGCTCGGCGCCTTGCCCATGGCAGACGAACACCTGACCTGGCGTTAGGTGCTTGAGCACCTTGAGCCCCTGCTCGAACGCAGCGGCGTCCTCACCGATTACCACATTGGGGTCGGCTGAAAGAGGGTGCGTATCGATGGCGGTAACGAAAATATCGGCGGGAGTCGCATCGGGTGCGGGCGTGCGGGAATAAGGGCGAGTCCTGAATGCCGTCCAGAGCCCTGAATCGACCAATTGATCAACGACCGTCTGGCGCTCCAAGCGTTCCAGCGCATCCGCGCCATGCGCCGTGAAGGGTACGGCCTCTTCGTGATCATCGAGCTTGATGACAACCGACAGCAGACGCCGCTTCTCGCCACGGTTGATCGCCACCACCTCGCCTGCGCCTGGTGCCGTGAACCGTACACCCGGGATTTTCTTGTCGGTGAACAGTAGCTGGCCCAGCTTTACCTTGTCCCCCTCTCGGACCTCCATCGTCGGCTTCATGCCCACGTAGTCGGTACCGAGGATCGCCACCTGCCGCACGGGCGGCGCATCGTATATGCGCTGCTCGGGCGACCCGGCGATGGGGAGATCCAGGCCTCGTTTGACTTCGATCATAGTCTCGCCCAGTTGTCGGATCTGATGTTTCGAAAGGAAAGGGGTCCATGAACGGCCACACACTTGCCACGCGTCTTGTAGGCACGCTGAGCAGCACGGGCAATCTTCACGGGAGTCGGATTCTTTTCTTATCAGACGATTGCTTCTTTCGGCCCATGGCCAAGGGCCGTCCCCAAAATCGGGCACCATTATAGAGAGACGAACCCCAAATGACTACATAACCTTAGGAAGTATGAGGCTTAAAATAATGCATGCGAGACACGACTACGCCCCGAAATCGGGGCGCAGGGTGCAGGGGTAAAGAGACGGGGAGGACTCAGCGCGTCTCGCGCGGCAGGTACACGAAGCGCACGTTGGACATGTGCTGCAGGATACGCACGACCTGACAGCTATAGCCGAACTCGTTGTCGTACCACACATAGAGCACGACCTGATGATCTTCGGCGATCGTCGCCTGGGCATCGACGATGCCGGCATGGCGATTGCCGACGAAATCAGACGACACCACCTCCGGTGAGTCGACGTAATCGATCTGCTTTTGCATGCGGGAATGCAAGGCCATGTCGCGCAGGTACTCGTTCAGCGCCTCGCGGTCGGTGGCCTTGTCCAGCGTAAGATTGAGGATGGCCATGGAGACATCCGGCGTGGGTACGCGAATGGCATTTCCAGAGAGCTTGCCCGACAGCTCGGGCAGTGCCTTGGCCACGGCCTTGGCGGCACCAGTTTCGGTCAGCACCATGTTCAGTGCGGCACTGCGCCCCCGGCGGTCGCCCTTGTGATAGTTGTCGATCAAATTCTGGTCGTTGGTGTAGGCATGCACCGTCTCGACATGCCCGTGGACGATACCGAACTCGTCATTGACCGCCTTGAGAACCGGCACGATAGCGTTAGTCGTGCACGAGGCCGCAGACAACACACGGTCATCATCGCTGATATCATCCTGATTGATACCCGGCACGATATTCTTGACGCTGCCCTTGCCGGGCGCGGTCAGTAGCACCTTCGCCACGCCCTGGGACGCCAGATGCTGGGACAGGCCTTCCTCGTCACGCCATTTGCCAGTGTTATCGACGACCAGGGCGCTCTGGATGCCGTATGCGGTGTAATCGATCTCACTGGGCGAATCGGCATGAATGATCTGGATATAATTGCCGTTGGCGATGATCGCCTGGTTCTCATGATCGACCCGGATCGTGCCGGCGAACGGTCCGTGCACGCTATCGCGGCGCAACAGACTGGCACGTTTCTCCAGATCATCGCCGCCACCCCGTACCACGATGGCACGCAGACGCAGCAAGTTACCGCCGCCCGCCTTCTCGATCATGATACGCGCCAGCAAGCGACCGATGCGCCCGAAGCCGTAGAGCACGACATCCTTGGGTTCGCCACCCATGCCGGTATCCGCATGACGACCCACGATATCGGCGAGCTCCGTTTCGAGGAAGGCCCGAATGTCGTCTTGCCCGGAGCGCTTGAAGGCCACCCCCAACTTGCCGATGTCGATGTGCGCCGGCCCCAACTCGAGCTCGGTCATGGCCTTGACCATCGGCAACGTATCGCGGACCGAGAGCTCGGTCCCCTCAACTTTTTTGACGTAGCGATGGTTCTTGAGAATGCGTATGACCGAGCGATTGATCAGCGAACGACCGTAAAGGGACGGCACGACATTGTACTTGCGATAGAGGCGTCCCAGCAGCGGGATCATCTCCTCAGCCAAGGCTTCGTTTTCTTGCCAATCCTGGAAATAGGTCTCGAGATTTTCTTGACTCACGGCGGGCCTCGTCACGGCAGCGGGGAACGAAATCGAGCGCATTATCCGTAGCCTTTCGCCCCCTTAGCAATGCGTGCTTGGTCGCATGCGGTGTAATTCCACTACACCAACAGGCCCTTGACTACAGGGTCGAAAAAGGGCATTGAACATCGATTTATGCGGCCGTTTTCGACTACAAGACCGGCGACGGGCTCGGCTTTAAATACCCGCTTATCGCCCCCAACCCATGTTTTGCCTGCTATCATCGTCTCGTCCTAAAAAATGAAGCGCACCATGTCGTATTTTTCACCGCTTGATCCACCGCATCCCCAAGGCCTGCGTGACACTGTTTACTGGCAACGTCCGCACGCCGCCGCTAGCGCCCTGGCGCTGGCACGCCTCGCCGACGACGCTCCACTGATGGTTGTGACTCCGGATACCGCCAGCGCTCAACGGCTCGAAGGCGCGCTGCAATTCTTCGCCGATCACCCCATCTTGTCGTTCCCTGACTGGGAAACGTTGCCCTACGACAGCTTTTCGCCGCATCAGGACATCGTCTCGGCACGTCTCAAGACGCTGCGTCAGCTACAAGAAGGGACGCGCGGCATCGTCGTGGTGCCCATCAATACCCTGATGCAACGGCTCCCGCCCACCGACTACATCGCCGGTCGTGTCCTGACGCTGCACACCGGCATGCAACTCGACAGGGAGGGCTTCCGGGAGCGTCTATCGCGAGCTGGCTACCGCGCCGTGGAGACCGTTTACGAACCCGGTGAATACGCGCTTCGTGGTGCTTTGATCGACCTTTACCCGATGGGCAGCGAGCATCCTCTGCGTATCGATCTCTTCGATGACGAAGTCGATACACTGCGCTATTTCAATCCTGATTCTCAGCGCTCCCTGGACAAGGTCGAGCGCGTGGAATTGCTTCCGGCACACGAATATTCGCTGTCGCGCTCGGCCATCGCCTGCTTCCGCGAGGGATTCGAGACATTGTTCGACGTCGACCCTCGTCAATGTCCGCTGTACAACGACGCGCTCAAGGGCATTCCTTCTCCCGGGCTGGAGCAGTACCTGCCGCTGTTCTTCGAGGAGACCGCAAGCCTATTCGAGCATCTGAATGCGCATACGCGCATCGCGCTAATGCCCGGCGTCCACGAGGCGGCCGAGCATCACTGGAGCGCCATAGAAAGTCGCTACGACAATCTTGGCGTCGATCCCACACGGCCCTTGCTGCCACCGGCACATGCCTTCGTGCCCGTGCCCGAGGTCTTCGCGTCCATCAAGCAACACCCGCGCGTGGCGCTGGTTGACGACGACGAACCGCATTCGCATGCCAAGGTGCCGGCTACGCACCCCCTGCCGGACGTGGCCATTCAGGCCCGTGGGCGCCACCCTCTCGCCAAGCTGGAAGCGTTTCTCGGTGCACCCGACGCCCCGCGCGTGTTGCTGGTCGCCGAGTCCAGTGGGCGCCGCGAAGCCTTGGAAGAAACCCTCGCCCCGCTGGAGCGCCCTCTAGCCGTGGCCGATGGCTGGCAACACTTCCTGGATGGCAGTGCGCCGCTGGCAATTTGCGCAGGCGGTCTCGATGAAGGGCTATGGCTCGACAGCCCCGCCACCTGCGTCATTACTGAAACCGAGCTGTACGGTGACGTCGTTCGTCAGGCACGCCGCCGGGGACGGGTAACCGATGACAACGAGCTCGCCGTTCGCCACCTGGCAGAATTGCGCCCCGGCTCTCCAGTGGTCCACCAGAGCCACGGCGTGGGCCGCTACCAAGGGCTAGAGACGCTCGAAGCCGGTGGTCAGGCCGCTGAATTTCTGGCGCTGGAATACGCCGGCGGCGCCAAGCTCTACGTTCCGGTGGATAGCCTGCACCTTATCTCGCGTTATGCCGGCGCCACCGATGAACTGGCTCCGCTGCATAAACTAGGTTCGGAAACCTGGGATAAAGCCAAGCGCAAGGCAGCCGAGAAGGTCCGCGACACCGCCGCCGAGCTGCTGGATACCTACGCCCGACGCGAGGCACGCGAGGGCTTCGCCTGCGACGTCCCCGATGAGGAATACGCACGCTTCACGGCCAGTTTTCCCTTCGAGGAAACCCCCGACCAACATGCCGCCATCGATGCAGTGATCGATGACATGACCGCACCACGCCCGATGGATCGCGTGGTCTGCGGTGACGTAGGTTTCGGCAAGACAGAGGTCGCCATGCGCGCGGCTTTTCTCGCCGTGCATTCCGGCCGCCAAGTGGTGGTGCTGGTGCCCACCACTCTGCTGGCCCAACAGCACTACGACAATTTCCGCGACCGCTTCGCGGATACCGCGGTGCAGATCGAACTGCTCTCGCGCTTCACCGCCGGCAAGGGACAGCAAGCGTCGCTGGAGCGCATCACCGAAGGGCGTGCCGACATCGTCATCGGCACCCACAAGCTGCTTTCCAAGTCGATGTCGCTTCCCAACATGGGGCTGCTGATCATCGACGAGGAGCACCGCTTCGGCGTCTCGCAGAAGGAAAAGCTCAAGAGCCTGCGGGCCGAGATCGATATTCTCACGCTCACCGCAACGCCGATTCCCCGCACCTTGAACATGGCGATGAGCGGCATTCGCGATCTCTCGATCATCGCCACGCCGCCGGCACGTCGCCTATCAGTCAAGACCTTCGTGCAGCAGCGCAATGAAGGCGTCCTGAAGGAAGCCCTGCTGCGCGAAATCCTGCGTGGCGGCCAGGTCTACTTCCTGCACAACGAAGTCAAAACGATAGAAACCACCGCCGAACGGGTTGCCGAGCTGGTGCCCGAAGCTCGCGTCGGCGTCGCCCACGGTCAGCTACCCGAGCGTGCGCTGGAACGCGTGATGTCAGACTTCTACCACAAGCGTTTCAATGTGTTGGTATGCTCGACGATCATCGAAACCGGCATCGACGTGCCCAGCGCCAACACCATCATCATCGAGCGCGCCGACAAGTTCGGGCTCGCCCAGTTGCACCAGCTGCGCGGGCGTGTCGGCCGCAGCCACCATCAGGCGTACGCCTATCTCCTCACGCCACCGGCCAAGGCCATGACCCAAGACGCACTCAAGCGCCTCGAAGCGATCGGTCTAGCGGAGGATCTCGGGGCCGGCTTCACGCTGGCCAGTCACGACATGGAAATTCGCGGCGCTGGCGAACTGTTGGGCGATGAACAAAGCGGGCAGATGGAAACGGTCGGTTATAGCCTTTACATGCAAATGCTCGACCGCGCGGTCAAGGCCATCAAGAGCGGCAAGACGCCGAATATCGAGTCGCCGCTGGACGATGGCGTAGAAATCAGCCTCAACTTGCCGGCATTGATCCCCAGCGATTACCTGCCCGACGTGCAGCAGCGCCTGATCATGTACAAGCGCATCGCCAATGCCGAGGATGAAGCCGAGCTCAAGGAATTGCAGGTCGAGATGATCGATCGCTTCGGCCTGCTACCCGGGCCGCTCAAGACGCTGTTCCGTCAGACCCGGCTACGCCAGCGTGCCGAACGCTTGGGCATCGTGCGTCTTGAGGCCGGCGCCGAGCGTGGCCGCCTCACTTTCGGCACGCAAACCGCCGTCGACCCGATGACGCTTGTCCAGATGATCCAGCAGGATCCGGCGCACTACCGGCTCGACGGCGCGGACACGTTACGCTTCGACGGCGACATGAGCGACGAGGAACAGCGCTTTGCCCTGCTCGAAGCGTTACTCGGACAACTCAATCGCAAAACGGAAGCAGCGTAACAGGCAGCGTCCATCAAGGTGGGTGCCCTGCCAGCGACTTACATAGACGTACGGATGCACGCCACAAGTCCGCCGAGGGCTTGTGTCGGCATGAAAATACGCCAGAATGCAGGTAATCGTGGCGTCCGCCACTTGCCTGAACGAAAAAGAGTCCTTATCCATGCCGGTTACTTCCCGAGGCCTATCGCCCTTCTTGCTGGCCCCTTTGCTGTCTCTCTCCACGCTGGCGCTTGCCGATTCCGCCCCGGGCCCCGTCATCGACCCCGAGGCGACCAGCTTGCCACAAACCGAGGAGGCCCCCCACGATCAGCGTGTCACCCGTTTCGATATTGACGAAGACAGCAATATCGTCGGCGAAACACGCGTCATTGAGGCCGAGAAGGAAGATACGCTGCTCGATATCGGTCGCCACTACGGAATCGGCTACGAGGAGATGCGCCGGGCCAATCCCGGCGCCAGTGTCTGGTATCCCGGCGAAGGCACCGAGGTCACGGTTCCCACGCGCTTTATTCTCCCCGATGCCGACTACGAAGGCGTCGTGGTCAACATCCCCGAAATGCGCCTCTATTACTACCCTGAGCAAAAGGAGGGAGAGCCGGCACGGGTGGAGACCTACGCCATCAGCGTCGGACGCATGGACTGGTCGACGCCGCTGGGAGAAACACGGATCACCCAAAAGCAGGAAAATCCGCCGTGGTATCCGCCGCAGTCAATCATCAAAGAGCACGCCGAGGACGGCCGAGAACTCCCTGACGTGGTGCCGCCCGGCCCCGATAACCCGCTGGGCAAGTACAAGATGCGCCTGGGCATTCCCGGCTACCTGATCCATGGCACCAACCGCCCGCAAGGTGTCGGCATGCGCGTGACGCATGGCTGCATTCGCATGTTCCCGGAGGACGTGGAGCACCTCTTCGGCAAGCTCCCGATAGGCACCCAGGTAAACCTGGTGAGCGAGCCGACCAAGTTCGGCTGGCGCGACGAGACGCTCTACGTGCAGTCCTTCCCGCTGCTCGAGGAAGACCGTCGTTCGCCAGTGCTCAAGCGTGTGCTCGACGCCGACGAAGCGCTCGTTGCCACCTTGAAACACCACGATATCGACACCGACATCGATCACCGCCGTCTAGCGGACGCGGTATTGATTCCCGATGGCGCAGCGGTGGCACTGAACGTCGAGCCGGAAGAAGAGACACCGCGCGAACCGCTGCCCGGCAGCCTGTACGACGCTTTGCCGACACCGCCGCTGTTGCTCTATCAATCCGTCGAGATCTGAGTACTCGCCTGTGACTTGTCGCGCAGGGAATCGATCGGTGCATCGTCGTCCCCACGAATCACGACACGTGTGCCGATCGAGACCAGGCGCGTCAGTTTTTCAATCTGATCGTTGGTGACGGCTACACACCCTTCCGTCCAGTTAAAGCGCCGGTGAATATCGGGATCGCTACTGCCTAGACCATGAATACCGATATAGCCGCCCAGCACCGTATCCTGCGGCGGCGCCCCATCACGATAGTAAGCATCCTGGAAATCGGCATATTCGGTCGGCGACATCAAACCTGCCTGCATCGCCTCACGTGCGGTTTCGAGCTTGGGGTAGTCTACTCCCAGGAAGATATTGAACTTGCTGTCGCGATTGATGCGGTTGATATGAAATTCGCCGGTAGGCGTCATTCTACTCCCTTGCTGACGCACACGCGCGGTTCCACCCCGCCCCAACGCCACCGGCTCGAAACGCTCGATACGCGTATCGCCGCGATAGATATCCAGCGTGGAATCATTGTCGTCGATCAAGAGCCAAACCTCGTCATCGGCGTTCGCAAGCGCATATGACGCACTCCACACCGCTAACGACAACACACTCAAGGTCATTACCCACGCACGCGCCCATCGCCTCATGTTCCACTCCGAATGATCGTGACAAGGCGCTAGCGTACACTGAAAGCCCCCGGGGACGTCATCCCCGTCGGCTGCATACGAAAAGAGCCCCACCAATGGCGGGGCTCTTTCCTGGACCAGACATCGAAATGCCAGCCCGATACTACCTACGCATTACTTGCGCATGGACTTCTCGAACATACGGTCCATCTCGGCACGGTTACGCTGAGTCGCTTCGAGAGCGGCATTCGCATCGCGCTGCGCTTTCTCGGCAGCATTCATTGCCTGCTGAGACATGCTCTTGGCTTCAGACGCGTCAGCCTGCGCCTGATCGATATCGCTCTTCATCTGTTCTTGACCAGAAGCACAACCGGCCAACACGGCCAGAGAGCCAGCAGCGACCAGAAGCTTGAGCGTGTTCTTGCTGTTGGACAACATCTGCGTTCTCCTTGAAAACCTTTCTGTGTGTGGTGATGAAGCCCTGATACATCAGGTCCCTCATGTACCGCCCACAGGATAATACGAATACCGCTAATCTCGCCAATATCAATTGCCTGATAAACGGTAAATTTTCCCACACTGCCCATGATCAAGGGGTCCAGAGATCCCTATTCGTCGCCGAATGGACACACTTCTGACGCCGCTAGACGTCATAATTCCCACTATAGAAGCGATGATTTACCGTTACATCACAGAATGATTCAACGCTTAGCGCTCCATCCGCATCGCCTTCATTGAACTGTCACGCGAGCCCAGTCAATAAAACGCCCCCACATGCAAGCATGCAGAGGCGAACAACAGATCAGCACAGCAAGACTCAGTCTTGCCAGACGGCCTTGGCGATATCCACGACATGGCGCAGCTTGTCCCACTGCTGCGTTTCGCTGAGCATATTGCCTTCCTCGGTCGAGGCAAAACCGCACTGCGGGCTCAAGCAAAGCTGGGAAAGCGGCGCATAGCGCGACGCTTCGGCAATGCGGGCGCTGACCGTATCCGCGGGCTCAAGTTCGCCGCTTTTGCTGGTGATCAGCCCCAGGACGGCTTGCTTGTGACCTTCGGGCAGAAAACGTAGCGGCTCGAAACCACCCGCCCGCTCGGTATCGTATTCGAGGAAGTAGGCATCGACATCGACGCGCCCCAGCAGCGTCTCGGCAACCGGCTCGTAACCCCCTTCGCTGATCCACGTCGAGCGGAAGTTACCCCGGCAAACGTGCAGGCTGACATGCAGATCGTCGGGGCGATCGGCCAGCGCGTGGTTGAGCACCTCGGCATAGATGTGTTGCAGACGATCGGCGTCCTCGCCACGCTCACGCGCCGCCGCCAGCTCCTTCTCGGAGCACAGATACGCCCACACCGTGTCATCGAGTTGAAGATAACGACAGCCCGCCGCGTAGAAATGCTTGACCACGTCACGGTAGGTATCGGCCAGGTCGGCGAAGAAGGTATCCAAGGAAGGATAGACGCTACTGTCGATATTGCGGCGCCCGCCACGAAAGTGCAGCACACTGGGACTCGGCAGCGTCATCTTCGGCGCCGCCTTGTCGACCGTGTCCGCCAGGAAACGGAAGTGGTCGAGCATCGGATGCTTCGGATCGAAACCCAGCTTATCGGTCACACGCACGCTGCGCGCCTGTGTCTGACGCCCCTGAAACTGAATCCCTTGATCCGAGCTATAGCCTTCTACGCCCTTGAGGCCTTCGAGAAAATCGAAATGCCACCAGGCGCGGCGGAACTCACCATCGGTGACCGCCTTGAGACCCAGTGCTTCCTGCTTGGCGACGACACGCTGAATCTCGGCGTCTTCGACATCACGCAATGCCGCATAGTCGGTTTCCCCGGCGTGGAAGCGACGTCTCGCCTGCTTGAGTTCGTCACTGCGTAACAGGCTACCCACGGTGTCGGCACGAAATGGAGGCTGATACTGGCTCATAGCGTTTCTCGACTCTCGGCTCGAAGATTAGGGGGCTCACTTTGCCGCGCCTCGGCGCCCGTGACTACTGCATATCTTTCAAGTAATCATGAACAAAATTCATGATGCCATGAACAACGATGCCCGGTGCCTCGTGGGCAGCCGAGCATCATGGCGACAACACCAGTATCGGTCATCAAGCAACGCGCATCAATGCACCGTTTCCGGAACCTCTTGTGACTCTTCTTCATTGCCCTCCCACAGGCGTGTGCGCGTGATCGCATGGTCGATCATCTGACGCGCCACCTCGAAGCGGCTCTGACGCAATAGATCCAGCGCTTCCTCCGAGAAGCGAATGCTTACCAATGGCTCGCCGTCGGCTTCGGAAGGCCGCAGCACGACTTCGCCATCGGCAAGCTCGACGATTTCCAGAATCGCGGTATCGGACACGCTACACTCTCCCGTTTATCTCAATAAAAAACGACCAAGGCAAACGCCATGGTCGTTTCTTTTCATTGACGTCAGGATACCACTGCATGCATGCGGCGTCACCACTCCTCGCTGGTCTCGCGCAGTTCGTCAAGCTGAGTCTTGAACGCCGCGATACATGCGTCGAGCTCCTCGGACAGGGCCATGCCCGAGACACTGGCGATCATGCTCGAACCGCCGGTACGCCGACGCGATGCGCCCTCGATGTCATGCAAAGACTCGAGACGCGCCAGCAATCGCGCCAGCCAGCTGTCTTCACGTCGCGCCAGCTCGCGCAACTGCACGACCCCCGCCAGAGCCGGGCCTTGATCGGCCAGCAGCTCGCGCCAATCGTGATGCGAGAGTTGCGCATGCTCGGTCAACTCACGCAGCGCCGCGTTGAGCGCCAACTCCAGCGTCGCCAGAGCGCCTTCTTCATGTGCCATGCGCCGGGCATCGGTATGCTCGTCGTCGGCCCAGGCGGTATCCAATAACAGCTGGGCATGATAGAGCAGCTGATTGGTACGACCTCTCGGCGTCATTTGCGCTTATCCTCGATCCGCCACTTTCCATTTTCAAACTCGGCCCGCCAGCCGCTGGCCTTGCCGTCACGTTCACTCATTACGTACTGGCTTTTGGTCTTGCGCGAGAAGCGAATCTGCGCGTCACGTCCCTCGGGATCTTCTCCCGGCGCGTCGAGCAGGAAATGATACTTCTCGGGTAGCTCGTCGCGGTGCGCCTTGAGCTCCTTGACCAACGGGGGCCGCGTTTCGCGATTCTTGGGAAACTGACTCGCCGCCAGGAACAGGCCGCTGGCGCCATCGCGCAAGACGTAATGATCCTCTACCTTCTGGCAAGCCAGCTCAGGCATGGGAATCGGGTCCATCTTGGGTGGCGCGACTTCGCCGCTCTTGAGCAGCTTGCGGGTATTCTTGCAGTTCTCGTTGGTACAGCCGAAGTACTTGCCGAAACGCCCCGACTTGAGCTGCATCTCGCTACCGCATTTGTCGCACTCGATGACCGGGCCTTCGTAACCCTTGATACGAAACTTGCCCTGCTCGATTTCGTACCCGCTGCAATCGGGGCTGTTGCCGCAGATGTGCAGCTTGCGTGTTTCGTCGATCAGATAGCTATCCATCGCCGTGCCGCATTCCGGACAGCGGTGCTTGGCCCGCAAGGCCTCGGTTTCAGCCTCATCATCGGCATCCGACGCCACGGCTTCGTCACCGGCGATAAGATCGATGGTCGTCTTGCAACGCTCCTTGGGTGGCAGGTTGTATCCCGAGCACCCCAGGAAGACGCCGGTCGATGCCGTGCGAATCTGCATCTTGCGACCACAAGTGGGACAGTCGATGTCCGTCGGCACCGGCTGGTTCGGGCGCATGCCCTCTTCGGCTTCGGCATGCTCGAGCTTGGCCTTGAACTCGGCGTAGAAGACGTCCAACAGCTCACGCCATTCGCGGTTACCGGTGGCGATCTCGTCGAGGTGATCTTCCATGCGTGCGGTGAAGCCGTAATCCATCAGGTCACTGAACGATTCGGCCAGCCGATCGGTGACGATATCGCCCAGCTTCTCAGCATAGAAACGCCGGCTTTCAAGCTTGACGTAACCGCGATCCTGAATCGTGGAAATAATCGACGCGTAAGTGGAAGGCCGCCCGATCCCTCGCTTTTCGAGCTCCTTGACCAGGCTGGCCTCGGTATAACGCGCCGTCGGCTTGGTGAAATGCTGTTGAGGGTCGAGTACCTGCAGGGCCATCGACTGCCCTTTCTCGAGATCCGGCAGTGCCTGGTCTTCTTCTTTCTTGCCCGCCGGCTTCATTACCCGTGTGTAACCGTCGAACTTGAGCACCCTGCCACGCGCCTTGAGCTCGAACCCTTCGGCTTCGACGGTCAGCGTCGTCGCTAGGTATTCCGCCGGCACCATCTGGCAGGCCACGAACTGGCGCCAGATCAACTCGTAAAGACGCTGAGCGTCGCGCTCCACCGCAAGCTCGTCGCCATTTTGCGCCACCTCGGTAGGACGAATCGCTTCGTGAGCTTCCTGCGCCCCTTCCTTGCTGGCATAACGATTGGGCGTTTCGGGGAGATAAGCCTGGCCGAAACGCTCGTCGATATACGCCCGAGCACTGTCCACCGCATCTTGCGAAAGATTGGTGGAGTCGGTACGCATATAGGTGATGTAACCCGCCTCGTAGAGACGCTGCGCCAGGGTCATGGTTTTCTTCACCGAGAAACCAAGACGCCCGCTGGCCGCCTGTTGCAGGGTCGAGGTGATGAACGGCGCGTTCGGCTTGGAACGCGTCGGCTTGGTTTCACGCTCGGTGATCGCCAGCGCCGCCTCACGAAGCGGCGTGATGCGCTCCAGCGTTTCCTGTTCGGAAGTGGGGCGAAACGCCTGGCCTTTATGACGCGCTACCTCGAAGCGAACCGGCGAGGTATCACCTTTTTCAGGCACCAGATCGGCATGCACGTCCCAGAATTCCTCGGGGACGAAGGCACGAATCTCACGCTCGCGTTCGACGATCAAACGCACCGCCACCGACTGCACCCGGCCCGCTGACAATCCCCGCGCGATTTTGCTCCACAGCAATGGCGACAGCATGAAGCCTACGACACGGTCCAGGAAACGCCGAGCCTGCTGCGCCTCGACGCGTGACAGATCCAGCTCGCCGGGCGTCTTGAATGCCTCCTGAATGGCATTCTTGGTGATCTCGTTGAAGACCACACGGCGATAGCGGGACGTATCGCCGCCAATGGTTTCCTGCAAGTGCCAGGCAATGGCCTCCCCTTCGCGGTCCAAGTCCGTCGCGAGATAGACGGCGTCGGCCTTCTCGGCATGCTTCTTGAGCTCAGCGACGACTTTTTCCTTGCCGGGCAGAATCTCGTAATTGGCATCCCAGCCATGCTCGGGGTCGATCCCCATGCGCCGCACCAACTGGTTCCACTGCTTGTGCTTTTTATAGGTGGCTTTTTCATCGGGCGACATCTTGCGCGTCGCCGCTGCCTGGCGGGCCCGCTCCTTGGGATCGGTGGCGTTCTTGCCGCTGCCACTCGTCGGCAAGTCACGGATGTGCCCGACACTCGACTTCACCACGAAATCGTTGCCGAGATACTTGTTGATCGTCTTGGCCTTGGCCGGCGACTCCACGATGACCAGTGACTTGCCCATAACGCTCCGCTCGAATGGCCAACGCGCCCTTTCAGGGCGTCGGCAGTGATGTCGTGACCGGGAAACCGCCCGGCGAAAAATGCGCCTACCCTACCTTAGCGCCTCGTGTCGCGCTAGTCCGTCGCAACACGGGCCTTTACGCCAGGTCCATGGCGGTCTTTACGCCACTGGCCTGAAAAACACTAGACGCGACGCCTTGCCAACGGCAAGCAAAACCCACATTCGAGTTCCCCCTGGAAGTGTCATTGGCAAGCGTCTCCAGTGTCACCCAACCTAGAGGCGTGTCCGTCATGCGAAAGGTGCTAATCTGACGTTCGCAACCTGGAAACATCGCACCTGTCGAGACGATGAGGCACAATGTAGTAAAATAACGACATGGCTCGTACGGAGCCGCTACTACCTTTCATGAGGCCAAGGAGAATTCCATGCAGAATGCGTTTCACGGTCCGATTCGCCGCACCAAGATCGTCGCGACCCTGGGCCCGGCCAGCGACCGCGAGGGGGTCCTCGAAGACATGATCTCCGCAGGCGTCGACGTGGTACGACTCAACTTCTCCCACGGTTCTGCAGACGATCATCGGCGGCGGCTAAAGGCGGTGCGTGACGCGGCCGCACGCGTCGGGCGCACCGTCGCGGCCTTGGGCGACCTGCAAGGCCCCAAGATCCGCATCGCACGCTTCAAGGACGAGGCGGTCACGCTCGAGAAAGGTCAACCTTTCGTCATCGATATTTCCCTCGAGCGTGATGCCGGCGACGCCCAGCGAGTGGGCTGCGATTACCAGGACCTGGCCGATGATGTCGCCCCAGGCGATGTCCTGCTGCTCGATGATGGCCGTCTGGAACTGCAAGTCGAGCGCGTCGAGGCCCCGAAGATCCACACCACGGTCAAGGTGGGCGGCAAGCTCTCCAACAACAAGGGCATCAACAAGCAAGGTGGCGGTTTGTCTGCTGCCGCACTGACCGACAAGGACCGCGAAGACCTCAAGACCGCCATCGACATCGGTGTCGACTATCTAGCCGTGTCCTTTCCCCGGCATGGCGACGACATGCGCCTGGCCCGCGACCTGCTCGGCGAAGCGGGTAGCGAGATCGGCCTGGTCGCCAAGATCGAGCGTGCCGAGGCGGTTGCCGACAACGACACCCTGGACGACATCATTCGTGCCAGCGAGGCGGTCATGGTTGCGCGTGGCGATCTCGGCGTAGAAATCGGCGACGCCCAGTTGATCGGCGTGCAGAAACGCATCATCCAACATGCACGTAGCCTTAACAAAGTGGTGATCACCGCGACGCAGATGATGGAGTCGATGATCGAATCGCCGCTGCCGACGCGTGCCGAGGTCTTCGACGTCGCCAACGCGGTACTCGATGGCACCGACGCCGTCATGCTCTCCGCCGAGACCGCTGCCGGCGACTATCCCGTGGAAACCATCAAGGCGATGGATCGTCTCTGCCTGGGTGCCGAGCGTGAGCGCGCTGCGCAGCAATCGCAGCACCGCATTCACGAAGGCTTTACCCGGGTCGATGAAACCGTGGCGCTGTCGGCCATGTATGCCGCCAACCATCTCGACGGGGTCTCCGCCATCGTCTGTATGACCGCCACCGGTTATACGCCGTTAATCGCCTCGCGCATTCGTTCGGGCTTGCCGATCGTTGCTTTGGCGCATACCGAAATCGCGCAACGCCGCATGGCATTGTATCGAGGGGTCGTTTCGCTGCCTTTCGACACACAACGTATCGCGACCAACGAGTTCAACCGCTATGCCGTGGATAACCTCATCTCTCTAGGCATCGTCAAGCAGGGGGATCACGTCATTCTCACCCGCGGCGACCATATGAATGCGCATGGCGGCACCAACACTATGAAGGTCATTCAAGTCGGCGACGACATTGATTGATCAGCACCTTTGCCGGCGAGCTGCACGTCGCTTGCCGCTTTGAAACACCTCGACGCATGCCACGTATTGGCGGCATGCGTCGATTTCACATGCCAGCCACGCGTTTTCGGGTTACGCTCAATATTGCAGTGCAGCAATTCGTGACCAGGAGCGCCCTTCATGTTTCCCATGCACGCCGCTTGGTTGGCAGCCGCCAACCCCGTTCTCGACCCCTTCGGCCTGATTCGTGCCACGCAGGATTACTGGCAGGATACTTTCGAACGTAGCGTGCTCTACTGGGATGTCATGCGTCAGCGTGGCAACCAGTATCTCCAGCACATGGAGCAGACCAAGCCCAACGTGCTGGGGTTCGAGGCCGAAGTGCTCATGGACGGCCGCGACCTGCCACACCCGGTCAACTACGAGTTGATGCGCATCCTGCCTCCACCCGACACGGCAATCGACCCACTCAAGCGCCCCTTCGTCATCGTCGACCCGCGGGCCGGCCATGGGCCCGGCATCGGTGGCTTCAAGCCCGATAGCGAGATCGGCGTCGCCATGCGCGCCGGCCACCCGTGTTACTTCATCGGCTTTCTGCCGTTTCCGGTACCCGGCCAGCACGTCGAGGATGTCATCGATGCCGAGATCGCCTTCATTCGCGAGGTCGGGGCCCGTCACACCCAGGCCAACGAAAAGCCCGTGGTGATCGGTAACTGTCAGGCCGGGTGGCAATTGATGATGGCCGCCGCCCTGGAGCCGGATGTCTTCGGTCCGATTCTGGTCGCCGGCGCACCGCTGTCCTACTGGGCCGGCGAACGCGGCCACTACCCCATGCGCTATAGCGGTGGTTTGCTCGGCGGTAGCTGGCTGACCGCTTTTGCCGGCGACCTGGGCGCCGGGCTGTTCGACGGGGCCTGGCTGGTTCAGAACTTCGAGCGCCTCAATCCGGCGAATACGCTGTGGAGCAAGCAATATCGGCTTTACGCCAACGTCGATGATGAAAGCGAGCGTTATCTGCAATTCGAGCGCTGGTGGGGCGGACATATCGTCCTCAATGCCGAGGAAATACAGTACATCGTCGACAACCTCTTCATCGGCAATCGCTTGAGTACCGCCCAACTGATCACCCGCGACGGGCGGCGCATCGACCTGCGCAACGTCCGCTCACCCATCGTGGTGTTCTGCTCGCAAGGCGACAATATTACGCCACCGCCCCAGGCGCTGGGCTGGGTGTCCGATCTCTACGATGGCGTAGACGACATCGTCGCCAATGAGCAGACCATCGTCTATTGCGTGCACGACTCGACGGGGCATCTGGGGATTTTCGTCTCGGGGAGCATCTCGCGCCGAGAGCACACGGAATTCACCGCCAACATGGACTATATCGACGTCCTGCCGCCCGGCTTGTACGAAACCGCCATCACGCCACGCGATGCGACCGAGGACGCCACCGATGGCGACTATCTGCTCGAGTTTCGCCCACGCGGCGTCGACGATTTGCAGCCGCTGATACAGCGACGCGATGATGACGAGCGCCGCTTCGCCACCGTATCGCGCCTTTCCGAAAGCGGACTGGCGCTTTATCAGCAATACGCCCAACCGTGGATACAGGCCGTCATGACACCCGAGGCCGGGCGTTGGATACGCCGCTTGCACCCCATACGGCTGGGCTACAAGCTGCTTTCCGATCGCAACCCACTGATGTCCACCATACCGATACTCGCCGAGCAGATCCGCCGCCAGCGCCACCCGCTTTCGCCGGACAATCCTCTAGCACAATGGGAACGCAGCGTGGCCACCCGTATCGAGGAAAACCTCGAAGCTTATGGCGAATGGCGCGACCGCGTCAGTGAAGCGCTGTTCATGAACGTCTACGGTCAGCCCTGGCTACAGGCGCTCGCCGGTATCGGCCCGGACACGGCGCGGATGCGCCCTCATCCCGGGCGCTCGCCGGAGCATCAGCACTTTCTGCGTACGCGACGCGACGCCTTGCAGGACCGCATCGCCAGCGGTGGCGCGCGCGAAGCAGTGGTGCGTGCCTTGATCTATATCCTGGGCGGAGCGCCAGCCACCGATGAGCGTAATTTCCAGCGCCTCAAGGCCACCCGAGAAGAGCTTGGCAAAAGCTTGGATCTGCATCAGTTCAAGATGCTGGTCCGCGAGCAGTTCTTCATTCTCAAGCTTGACGTGCGCGAGGCGCTCGAGGCGCTGCCCACGCTCATCGCACGCAGCGATGCTACTGATATCGACGCCCACCTGGCACACATCACCCACATCCTCGACGCCAGCGGGCCGCAAAGCGAGCATGTGCAGAAACGCCTGGAGCGCGTTCGCGACCTGTTCGAGCAAGCCCGACCCGCAGCACCGAATCACCAGGTGCCACGGACATGAGCAACGCCCCGATCAGGCAATCTCGATCAGTACCTCGCCTGGCGTTACACGGTCGCCCTTGGCGACGTGGACCGCCTCGACGGTGCCCGAGACCCGCGCCTGGACCTCGGTTTCCATTTTCATCGCTTCGGTGATCAGCACCGCCTGGCCTTCCTCGACGCGATCGCCCTTGGCAACCAGCACATCGACGATATTGCCGGGCATGGAGGTCGTGACATGGCCGGGCTGCGAGGCACGCGCGCGGCCCGCGGTCTCGCCACCGACGAATGCGTCCTTGGCTTCGAAGACGACCTCCTCCGGCATGCCGTCGAGGGTCAGGTAGACTTGGCGCTTGCCGCCGCTGTTACCACCCACGCCAGTGATCTGCACTTCGTAGGACTCGCCATGCACGTCGATGACGAACTCGGTGGGTACGCCTTCGGTCACCGGCCGGCTGGCGTCTCCGGCGTCGGGAGCGGGAACCGGCTCCGGCACCAATGAGCCGTCGCGACGCCCCTGCAAATAATCGCGCCCCAGCTCGGGGAACATGGCGTAGGTCAACACGTCTTCTTCACCCTCGGCCAGTTCACCGATATCTTTCTTCAGTCGTGCCATTTCAGGGTTCAAACGGTCGGCAGGACGCCCTTCTTCCACCGGGGAATTGCCGATAGCCTGACGCCGCACGGCGGTATCCACGGCCGCCGGCGGATGACCGTATCCGCCTTGGAGATAGCGCTTCACCTCATTGGTGATGGTCTTGTACCGCTCGCCGGTGAGCACGTTCATCACCGCCTGGGTGCCGACGATCTGCGAGGTCGGCGTCACCAGGGGCGGATAACCGAGATCGGCGCGCACGCGGGGAATCTCGTTGAAAACATCGCGGATCTTGGACAGCGCGTTCTGTTCCTTGAGCTGATTGGCGAGGTTGGACATCATGCCGCCCGGCACCTGATTGATCTGTACCGAGACATCCTCGCGGGTAAACTCGCTCTCGAAGGCAGCATACTTCTGGCGCACGCCCCGAAAGTAGTCACCGATCTCCTTGAGCGCTTCGAGGTCCAAGCCGCTGTCGTATTCGGTGCCCTGGAAGGCGGCGACCATGGATTCCGTCGCCGGATGGCTGGTCCCGCCGGCAAACGCCGAAATGCAGGTGTCGATATGCCGGCACCCCGCTTCCACGGCCTTGAGATGGCACATCGGCGCCAGCCCGGAGGTGGCGTGGGCATGCAGATGAACCGGCACGTCCACCGCCTCGACCAAAGCAGCCACCAGTTCGCCCGTGGCATACGGCGTCAGCAGCCCCGCCATGTCCTTGATGGCGATCGAGTCGGCGCCCATATCGACCAGGCGCTTGGCTTGGTCCACGTACATCGCCAGGGTGTGTACCGGGCTCACCGTGTAGCAGATCGTGCCCTGGGCGTGCTTACCGCTGGCCTTGACCGCGCGCATGGCGGTTTCCAGGTTACGTAGATCGTTGAGCGCATCGAAGACACGAAACACATCGACGCCGTTGTCCGCCGACTTGGCGACGAAGCGCTCGACGACATCATCGGCATAATGCCGATAGCCCAGCAGGTTCTGGCCACGCAGCAGCATCTGCAGCGGCGTGTTGGGCATCGCGTCCTTGAAGGCGCGCAGGCGCTCCCACGGATCTTCCTTCAGAAAGCGCACACAGGCATCGAAGGTCGCCCCGCCCCAGACTTCCAGCGAGTGATAGCCGATGGCGTCCAGCTGGGCGCAGGCGGGCAGCATGTCTTCCGTACGCAGGCGCGTGGCGATCAATGATTGATGGCCGTCGCGCAACACGACGTCGGTGATATTGACCTGGGAAGATGATACGGCATTCATGATGGGTATCTCCTTATAGACCGGCGTGAGCGGCGATGGCGGCGGCAATCGCCAGGGCGACTTCTTCGGGATTGCGCTTGACCGAATAATCGAGCAATTCGGGATGATTGGGCACGAAGCCGGTATCGAAGTGCCCACTGCGGAAATCGGGGTGGCGAAGAATTTCCTGATAATAAGGCGCGGTGGTCTTGACCCCCTGCAGACGCATATCGTTGAGGGCGCGTATTCCTCTATTAAGCGTTTCTTCCCAGCTCATGCCCCACACGATCAGCTTCAAGCACATGGAGTCGAAGTACGGCGGGATGGTATAGCCGGTATAGATGGCTGTATCGGTGCGCACCCCAGGTCCGCCCGGCGCGTAGTAGCGTGTGATACGCCCGAACGAAGGCAAGAAGTCATTCTTGGGATCTTCGGCGTTGATGCGAAACTGGATGGCATAGCCATGGTGACGGATGTCTTCCTGGCGGTAGGCGAGCTTGAGCCCTGCAGCGATGCGCAATTGCTCGCGTACGATATCCACCCCGGTGATCGCCTCGGAGATGGTGTGCTCGACCTGTACGCGGGTATTCATCTCCATGAAGTAGACCTCGTTACCCTTGACGAGGAACTCCACCGTGCCGGCGTTTTCGTAGCCCACCGCGCTGGCCGCGCGTACTGCCATTTCGCCGACGTAGGCACGCTGCTCGGGGGTGAGCTGGGGGCTCGGCGCGATCTCGATGAGCTTCTGATTGCGACGCTGAATCGAGCAATCGCGCTCGAAGAGGTGAATCACGTTGCCGACACTGTCTGCCAGGATCTGCACCTCAATGTGATGCGGCTCGACGACGCATTTTTCCATGAACACATCGGCACTGCCGAACGCCTTGGTCGCTTCGGAGATCACACGCTCCCAGCCCTGCTCGAGTTGTGCCGACGTATCGCAACGACGAATGCCTCGCCCGCCGCCGCCCGAGGTCGCCTTGAGCATTACTGGGTAGCCGATGGTATCAGCCAGCGCCAACGCCTCCTCGCAGGTATCGAGGTTGCCTTCCGAGCCCGGTGTGATGGGCACGCCCGCCTCGCGCATCGCCGCGCGTGCCGCCGTCTTGTCGCCCATTCGCGCGATCACATCGGCGCTCGGCCCCACGAAAGCCAGTCCGGCGTCTTCGCAGATTCGTGCGAAGTCGGCGTTTTCCGAGAGGAAGCCGTAGCCGGGATGAATCGCGTCACAGCCGGTCTCACGTGCCAGGTCGACGATCCGTCGTGGGTCGAGATAACCCGCCAGCGGATCCTCGCCGACGAAATGCGCCTCGTCGGCCCGTTTGACGTGTAGCGCGAAGCGATCGGGCTCGGTGTAGATCGCCACCGAGCGGATGCCCATCTCAGCGCAGGCGCGTACAATGCGTACAGCAATTTCGCCGCGGTTGGCGATGAGAAGTTTCTTGAACACTGTCTGCCCTCCGGTTGCGGACGTCGCGTCGACATAGCGTGTCAGCGTGGCGCCCTCTGGGTCGCTGAGTGCTTGTTGTTACCGTACTCCCACGCTACCCACCGAAGGACCAATAGAAAAATTGATATTTTTTTGCCAAGCTATAAGTAATAGCTTATGACCACGCCGGGGGCGTCATGTCACGACCCAATCTGCTCAATCGTCTGACCTTTCGCCAATTGCAGGTTTTCCAGGCCGTGCACCGGCAACAGTCCTATTCGCGTGCGGCCGAACAACTCGGCCTCACGCAGCCTGCGGTCAGCGCTCAGATTCGCCAACTCGAGCAAGCGCTCGAGCAACCACTCTTCAAGTACGCGGGTAAGACCCTGCACGTACTGCCGGCTGCCGATGCGCTGGCCGCCTCGGTGCAATCGATCTTCGGTCAGGTTTCCAGTCTGCAAATGGAGCTTTCCGAGCTGGCGGGCACCATTCGCGGCGAGCTCAACCTCGCCGCCGTCAGTACCGCGCAGTATGTTGTGCCGCACATCCTGGCGCGTTTTCGCGCTCGCTACCCGGAAGTCCAGGTACGCCTGCGCGTCTGCAATCGGGGGCAAGCACTGGAGCGTCTCGCCGAACGGCGCGACGACCTGGTGATCATGGGCATGGTCCCCGAGGACGCCAACCTCGCCTTCATGCCGATCCTCGATAACGAAATGATTCCCGTGGTGTGGCCCGGGCATCCGTTGCTGACGGCCGACTCGCCCACACTCGAGGATTTCACGCGCTATTACGTGCTGATGCGCGAACCCGGCTCGGGAACACGCACCGCGTTCGAGGACTTCGTCGCCCGTGAGCGTGTATCGCTACGTCATACCCTGGAGCTTGGCACCAATGAAGCCATCAAGCAGGGGGTCATGGCGCACCTTGGGGTCGCCGTGCTGCCGCGCCTGGCGGTCCAGCTCGAGCTCGCTTCAGGGCTTCTAGCCTCGCCGACGCTGCCTGGCTTTCCGCTGCGCCGCTCCTGGTGCACTGTGCACCCCAAGGATCGCTACCCCACACCGGTGACCGAGCTCTTCCTGCGCTTCGTGCGCGAACTGCTGCCCGAGCTGAACGCGCACTTCAAGGCGCCGCTGGTACCCGCGCCCGGCCCCAGCTTCGCCTGTACGCCCTGAATTGGCCACGCTTGACTTGACTCCCACCTTGACGGCCCTCATCTAGGGGTCAGCGTCATTACGTTTCGCTTTTTATAGGGAGTCAGTCATGCAAGTAGTCGCTACCACCGGCCAGCCCCAGGCAGCGCCCCTGGACGCTTTCGAGCTCCACGAACGCGAGATGCCCACTCCCGGCGAATGGGACCTCCTCGTGCGCGTCGACGCAGTATCGGTCAATCCGGTGGATACCAAGATTCGCCAGGGCGCCTTCCTGCCCAGCGACCAGCACAACGTTCTCGGCTGGGATGCCGTGGCCCGGGTGGAGCGCGTCGGCGCCAACGTCGAGCATTTCGCCCCGGGAGATCGCGTGTACTATGCTGGCGAGGTCGAGCGCCCTGGCTGCAACGCCGAATATCAACTCGTCGATGCACGTCTAACCGCCAAGGCACCGAGCAAATTAAGCGCCGAAGAAGCGGCCGCCATGCCGTTAACGGCACTCACCGCCTGGGAAGCCCTGTTCGACAAGCTCCAGCTCGCGCAGGGCGACGATACCCACCAAGACCAGACCCTGCTGATCATCAACGGTGCCGGCGGCGTCGGCTCGATCGCGACACAAATGGCCCGCCAGTTGACTGGCATCAAGGTCATCGCCACAGCATCGCGCGATATCTCCATCGAATGGTGCCGGCGCATGGGCGCGCATGAAGTCGTCGATCACTACGATCTCGTGGCGAACATGCAGAAGGCCGGCCACGAGCAGGTCGATTACATCTTCAATTGCCACGATATCGGCGACCACTGGGAGAACATGACCACGCTCATTCGTCCCCTGGGCCACATCGTGGCCATCGCCGAGACCCAGAAGAGCGTCGACCTCAATGCCCTGCAAGGCAAAGCGGTGACCTTTAGTTGGGAATTCATGTTCGCGCGGCCGCTGCACGGCGCCGACATCGCTCACCAGGGCCGCATCTTGGCCACCTTGGCCGAGCACTTCGATAGCGGTCACCTGCGCAGCACGCTCAGCGATATCGTCGGCCCATTGACACCGGCCAATCTCGGGGAAGCCCATCGCCGCCTCGAAACCGGTCATACCACGGGCAAGCTGGTGTTGAGTGCCATGCCCGAGGCGTGACATTCATCACTGACACGCCTCTGCGCAATACGACACGCCCGGCATTGGCCGGGCGTGGTATCGCGTGCGGCCAGGCGCCGTCCTTGACATCGACGCGCCATTGACAGCCTGTCCAGCACTACGCCTTTTGTGGTATGTTGGACACATCAATTCACGCATCATCAGACGTGCCAGGCCCCCAGGAAACGTCGACCGACGCCCTTCCCCTCCTCTGTGGTAGCGTCGTCGCCTCGGCGCCGTCGGCCGGCTTGCAGAGAGGCTCACGCTATGAGCGACACTCCTACCCAACGCGTCACCAGCGGCAAGAAATACCGCAACGACCAGGGCATCGCCGCCATCAAGGATGGCATGAAGTCACGCGATCAATCCGCAGATGGCGTTGGCGGCCGCAAGCCCTCATGGTTACGCGTCCAGATGCCCGGCGGCGAACGCTTCGAGGCGGTCAAACGCAATGTGAAGGAGCACCGGCTCAGCACCGTCTGCGCCGAATCCCACTGTCCGAATATGGGGGAGTGTTGGAGCAACGGCACCGCCACCATCATGTTGATGGGCTCGGTATGTACCCGAGCCTGCCGCTTCTGCGCCGTCGACACCGGCAACCCGCGCGGCTGGTTGGACCCCGAGGAACCGGCGAACACCGCCGAGTCGGTGGAACTGATGGGGCTACGTTACGTGGTACTCACCTCGGTGGATCGCGACGACCTGCCCGATGCTGGCGCCAGCCACTACGCCGACTGTATTCGTGCGATCAAGGCGCGTACTCCCCAGGTGGCAGTGGAAGCGCTGACGCCGGACTTCGATGGCATCCCCAGTGCCGTCGAACGAGTCGTCGATTCCGGCCTGGAAGTGTTCGCCCAGAACGTCGAGACCGTGGAGCGCTTGACCGAGCGCGTGCGCGACCCGCGTGCCGGTTATCGCAAGACCCTCGACGTCCTCGCGCATGCCAAACGTCATCGCCCCGAGGTAATCACCAAGACCAGCATCATGCTGGGGCTCGGCGAAACCGAAGAAGAGATCCTCGAGACCTTCGATGACCTTCGCGCCATCGGCGTCGACATCGTGACGCTGGGTCAATACCTGCAACCGACCCGCAACCACCTGCCAGTGGAACGCTGGGTAACGCCCGACGAATTCGAGCACTACCGCCAGCAGGGCCTGGCAAAAGGCTTCATGGAAGTGCCATCCGGTCCGCTGGTACGCTCCAGCTATCGCGCCGACCGGGTGTTCGAGAAAAACAACCTGGGGCTGGCCGCACCCGCTGAGGTGCCCGGTCAGTCGCCCGACCTCGACCGCATCGCGGCCGTCAACGTCGGCTAACCGGCGACACTTTCCAAGCCTCAGTGCCCCAAGACAAACGGCCCGCCGTGGACTCAGTCCACGGCGGGCCGTTTTCGTTGAAATGCGCCGATCATCGATGCTGAAGCACGCCGAACGGCAGCGCGCTCCGCGCTCAGGCGCAACTATGGCCATCAGGCGTGCGCGGCGGCAGCCGGCACGAGCGTTCGTTCCAGCGTTCGCGCCAGACGCTCGGCCAGCTCGACGGCGACCGTATCGCTCTCCGGACAATCGTCGATCAGATCGGCAAGCCGCGTCATGGTCATGCCGGCATAGCCACAGGGATTGATACGCTGGAAGGGGGATAAGTCGCCATCGACGTTGAGCGCAATACCGTGAAAGCTGGCGCCGCGCCGAATACGCAAGCCAAGCGAGGCAATCTTGGCCTCGCCGACATAGACACCCGGCGCGTCAGAGCGCGCATGCGCCTCCACGCCGTACTCGGCCAGCAACGCGATCGCCGTGTTTTCGAGCGCCGATACCAACTCCCTTACACCCAGCTTGGCACGACGTACGTCGATCAGTGGATAAAGCACGACCTGGCCCGGTCCATGATACGTCACCTGCCCGCCACGATCGGTGGCAACCACCGGAATTTCGCCGGGCATGAGCAGATGCTCGGGCTTGCCGGCCTGCCCCTGCGTGAACACCGGTTCGTGCTCCACCAGCCAGAATTGATCAGGCGTTGTGGCATCACGCTCGTCGGTAAGCTTGCGCATAGCCTGCCACACCGGCTCATAGTCGCGACGCCCTAGGCGATGCAACTGCACCGGCGAGCGCTCATCGCTCACCGCCACCTACAGCACCATATGCACACGGCCCGTCGCCTTCAGCGAATGGAACAATGCATTGAGTTGGTCTTGTCCGGTGGCGTGAATGACGACACGCACGGATTGAAAGCGGCCATTACGGCTATCGACCATGCGCACGCTACGGCGGTCGAAGCCAGGCGAATGTTGCTCGACGATATCGACCACAGTGACCTTGAAGTCCGGTGCCGCGTCACCGACGATCTTGATGGGATACTGACAGGGAAACTCGATCTTGGGCGCATCTTGAGATGCACCTTGCTCGGTTGGTGAAGTCTGTTGCATGGAGAACGGCCTCACATGGGCTCGACATGATATTTCCGAGTATTCTACTCAACCTTAGCGTATCGACCAAGGGCGAAGCTTTCGAAACGCTTCGCCCTCCAGCCTAACCACCATGAATCAGTCGAAAAATCCATTCACGAACTGCAAGACGCTATCCCAGATGCGCTTGAAGAAACCACCCTCGGCGACTGATTCCAGCGCTACCAAGGGGCGCTCGTCGAGCACTTCACCATCCAGCTTGATCTTCAGCGTGCCAAGTTGCTCTCCTTTCTCGACCGGCGCGTCGATGGTTTTCTGGATATCGAGCTGAGCATTGAGTTCGTCACCATGCCCGCGCGGCACGGTCAAATACACGTCGTTGGCCACACCCAGACGCAATTCGTCTTTGTCACCGCCCCAGACACGCGGCTTGTTGAGCACGGCACCACTTTCGTAGAGACGCTTGGTCTCGAAGAAGCGGAACCCATAGCTCAACAGCTTCTGGGTCTCTTGGGCCCGCGCTTCGTCGGAGTCGGTCCCCATCACCACGGCGACCAGGCGGGTATCGTCTTTCTTGGCGGACGCCACCATGCAATAGCCAGCTGCTTCGGTGTGACCGGTCTTCAACCCATCGACGTTGGGGTCACGCCACAACAGGCGGTTGCGGTTAGGCTGACGGATATCGTTCCAGGTGAAGTACTTCTCCGAATATACCTCGTAATGGTCGGGGTAGTCCTCGATGATGTGCTGCGCGATGACCGCCAGATCGTGTGCCGATGAGTAATGATCGTCGTGCGGCAGGCCGGTGGGGTTCATGAAATGCGTATGCTTGAGATCCATGCGCGAGGCCTGCTGATTCATGAGATCGGCAAAGGCATCCTCACTCCCTGCAATGTGCTCCGACAGCGCGACGCTGGCGTCATTTCCCGACTGAATCACGACGCCCCTGAGCAAGTTATCGACGCTTACCTTGCTACCGGGGTTGAGGAACATCCGCGAACCGCCAGTGCGCCAGGCATTCTCGCTAATCGTCACCTCATCGTTGGCATCGATGTTCTCGGAGTCGATTTCGCGCTCGACGATATAGGCGGTCATCATCTTGGTCAGGCTCGCCGGCGGCAGTTCCTTTTCAGCATTGTGCTCGACCAGGATCTTGCCACTATCGGCATCCATCAGCACCCAGGACGAGGCCGCCAGGTTCGGCGCCGATGGCACCATCGATGACGGCACCGGCGAAGGCTTGGGGGGATCCTCGGCTTGCGCCACAGGGGTGAGACCACCGACACCTAGCGTGACCAATAAAACAATGCGTAACAATGACGATCGGGCGAACACTCTCATGACAACTTCTCTCGCTAAGCGGGGTTACTCGGTAGCGGAAACGACAAACGACTGATCAAAACCCGCCGCGTGTAGTTCCGCTTTGATGGAATCGAGATGCGACGCATCACGCACAGGCCCTACCTGAACACGATACACGGACGCCTCTTCCCTTACGCGTACCGGACGCGATACTTGTTCTTGCAAGCGCTTTTCCAACGCCTTGGCCCTTGCCGCGGAACTCAGTGCCGCGACCTGAACATATTGTCCCGTGCCACCCTGGCGCTCGGCGACACGGCCTTGCTGGGGCGTCTTGGCAGTCGAGTCTTCATCCACTGTCTTCTCCCCCGGTTCTTGAACCGGTGCGCCCGAAGACACCGTAGCCACACCCTCTTGAGATGCCGACGCGGTGGAACGCTTATGCTGCTCGGCCCATTGCGTTGGGTCAATGGCCTCCACACGCACATGCCCCGTTCCATTTCCCAAGATATCCAAACGTGCTGCGGCGGCATAAGACAAATCGATCAGCCGATCGCCATGAAACGGGCCACGATCATTGACACGCACGATGACACTGCGCCGATTGTCGAGGTTGGTCACGCGAACATAGGTCGGCAACGGTAGCGTGCGATGCGCCGCCGACATCTTGTACATGTCGTAGGTTTCTCCGCTTGCGGTATCGTAGCCCTGAAACTTGGTGCCATACCAGGACGCATCGCCTTCTGCCACATAGCCGCTAGGATCGGACAGCACATGATAGGTTTCGCCCCACACCTCATACGTGGAGCGATTGCCACTCTTGGCAAGCGGCTCATCCTTGGGCACCGCATCGGGAATATCCGACACATCAGGCGGCGCGTCCGGATAAGCATCGTTTTGCTGCGCATAACGACCACCGCCGCCGTCACTGGCGCACCCTGCCACCAACAGCATCAACAGACACACAAGCGCACCACCGACTCTCATGCGTCATCCTTGTCGAGGGAGGCTTGGATATCTGCCGCGAGTTCGGTGACGGCCATCGCATATAGGTGGCTGTGGTTATAACGCGTGATCACATAAAAATTTTCATGCCCCAGCGCGTAGCGGTAATCCCCCGACTCAAGTGCTAGAGACAGTGGAATGACACGCGACACGTCGAGCTCACCGCGCGGCTGGATACCGACATCGGCAAGCGCGGCCAATCTCACGTACGGCTCACGCGTGCGGTTGAAATCGATCGCTTGCGGAGGCGTCTCGGGACCATCGGCGGGCGTCACGACCGGCGCCCCTCGACGCCATCCATGCTCGGCAAAGTAATTGCCCACGCTGCCGATCGCATCCACGGGATCATCCCACAGATCACGCCTCCCATCGTCATCAAAATCGACGGCATAGGCGCGGTAACTGGTCGGAATGAATTGTGGGTAGCCCATGGCACCGGCATAGGAGCCTTTGGGGGCTTCCGGCGAAATCCCCTGATCCAGGGTAATTTCGAGAAACGCCGCCAGTTCACCACGAAAGAACTCGCCGCGTGAAGGGTGATGAAACGCCAGCGTCGCGAGCGAATCAAGCACACGATGACGCCCCTTGTGCTGGCCATAGCGCGTCTCGACACCGATGATCGCGGCAATGTAGGCAGGCGGCACACCGTATTCGCGTTCGGCACGCGCGAAAGCGTCACGGTGCTCACGAATGAACGCCACGCCTTCTTGAATACGCTTGGGTTGCACGAAGATGTCGCGATATTCATGCCAACTCAAGCGACGCTCCGCCGCCCCCTGCATGGCGTCCAGCACTTCCTGGCGAAACTGGGCGTGGCGCAATGCCTGAGTCACGTCATCGCGAGAAACCCCGCCTCCCGATACGCCATCGACCCACTTGCGGATGTCAGCGTGCGAAGCAGGATCGAACTCCTCGGCCGCATGCGCCGACGGAAAAACACCTACCCCGCACAGTAACAAAGCCGCCGGGACATACCCTCGCCAATGGGACCGCACACTATTCCACTTCATCAGGCTCTTACTCCTTGACCCTGGGCTGTCGCCGCTTTCTCTCTGCGTCGCGCCCTGCCTAGCGCGGCAACAACCGGCGGTGGCTATGAACGGACATGAGGATACCGAAACCGACCAGCAAGGTCACGCTGGACGTGCCGCCAAAACTGACCAGCGGTAGCGGTATGCCAACCACGGGCAAGATGCCGCTGACCATACCGATATTGACGAAGACATAGATGAAGAACGTCAGCACGATGCCGCCACCGACCAGGCGCCCGAAGGTATCCTGGGCGGTATTGGCGAGAAACAACCCGCGCCCCACGATGAGCACGTAGAGGGCCAGGAAGACCAGCATCCCGATTAGTCCCCACTCTTCTCCCAGCACGGCGCCGATGAAGTCGGTATGGCGCTCGGGAAGAAATTCCAATTGAGATTGAGTCCCCAAGCCCCACCCCTTGCCGAAGACGCCCCCGCTGCCGATGGCCGTTTTCGACTGGATGATGTTCCAGCCCGCCCCCAGCGGATCGCTTTCAGGGTTGAGGAACGTCAATACGCGTTGGCGTTGGTATTCGTGCATGTTGAACCAGAGCAGGGGCAAGGCGGATGCAAGCAGCACCGTCAGCAAGCCGATTACCCGCCATGACAGGCCCGCGAGGAAGATGACGAACACCGCCGCGCACGCTACCAGCAATGACGTCCCCAGGTCAGGCTGACGCATGATTAACATCACCGGTACACCGATGATCAAGACACAGATCAGCAAGTCGCGCATGCTCGGCGGTAGCGGCCTCTTGTAAAGATACGCCGCCACCATCATGGGCACCGCCAGCTTCATCAACTCGGATGGCTGAAAGCGGATTATTCCAGGGATTTCCAGCCAGCGCTGCGCCCCCATCCCCATGTCGCCCATCACCTCCACCGCCACGAGCATGGCTACCCCTATGAAGTAGCCAATGGGGGTCCAACGGCACAACGTACTTGGCGAAAACTGGGCGATCACGAACATGGCCAGCAAGGCCACACCGAAACGCGACGCCTGCCCCAGCGTGACGGCGAGACTCATGCCACTGGCGCTATACAAGACGACCAGTCCCGCCCCCATTAGACTCAGCAGAAGCAAGAGCAACCAAGGATCGAGATGAAGGCGCGACCAGAGGGAGCGCTTGCGCCCCATACCATCCGCCGATGCCCGACTAAAGCGACGCCATTCAAGTCCCTTCAACTTCGACGCCCTCCTCGATGAGTTCTTCGGCTTGATGGGTATTCTCGTCATCGGACAGGAGCCATTCGTCTGCCAGGGCACGAGCCAGACCTGCGGCATGCGAACTACCGCCCCCGGCGTTTTCGACGATCACGGCGATGGCTATCTGCGGATCGTCCACCGGCGCGAACGCCGTAAACAAGGCGTGATCACGTAAGCGCTCCTTGAGCTCGTCGGCATCGTATTTCTGGTTCTGTCCCAGAGAAAACACCTGTGCCGTGCCCGACTTGCCCGCCATTTCATACTTAAGCCCCTTGCCGATGTGACGCGCCGTGCCTTCGCGGCCGCTGACGACTTTCTGCATGCCGTTGAACACGTCGTCCCACCAGACATCCTTGTCGAGCTTCACATCGGGCTTGGTATTCTTGAATGGCGGTTCGACTGAGGCCTCACCGACGCGCTTGGCCAAATGGGGACGCACCCAGTCCCCACGGTTGGCCAACGTTGCCTCGGCCGTTGCCAGCTGCAACGGTGTGACCATCCAGTAGCCTTGCCCGATCCCCGCCGAGAGCGTTTCCCCGGGATACCACGCTTGTCCATATTTCTCGCGCTTCCACTCACGGGAAGGTACGGTCCCCGATGAGGCACCTTGCACATCCAACGAGGTCACTTCCCCAAACCCGAACTTGTACATGAAGCTGGATAAGGCATCGATACCCAGACGGTGCGCCATGGTGTAGAAGTAGGTATTGTTGGAAACGGCAAGGGCGCGTTCCAGATCGACACGACCGTGCCCCCAGCGCAACCAGTTCCGGTAGTGACGTGAATCATTGGGCAGCTTGTAATACCCCGGGTCATAGATGACTTCCTGGGGCGTCACGACACCATTCTGAAGCGCGGCCAAGGCCTCGAACGGCTTGATGGTAGACCCGATCGGATACTGGCCGCGCACGGCCCGATTGAACAGCGGCAGGTCAAGATCCTGCTGCAACGACTGATAGTCCTTGTAGGAAATCCCGGTCACGAACTCGTTGGAATCGAATCCTGGAGCGGAGACCATCGCCAGAATGTCACCGGTCTGGGGTTGAATCGCGACGATGGAGCCGCGCCGCCCATCCAACAAATCGTAAGCCATCTGTTGCAGCCGCGTGTCGATGGTCAGCGTCAAGTCCTTGCCCGGTTCTGGTGGTGTACGCTCGAGTTCGCGCAGCACACGCCCCCGGGCATTGGTTTCCACCTTACGTAGACCGGCCTGCCCGTGCAGCGCTTCTTCGTACTGCTTTTCGATGCCGGTCTTGCCGATATAATGCGTGCCGGCATAGTTGCCGTTATCAAGTGTGGCCAATTCCTGCTCGTTGATTCGCCCTACATAGCCCAGCACATGCGACATGATCTGGGGATCGGGATAGTGACGCAGCCACTGTGCCTCGACCTCGACCCCTGGAAGCCGGTATCGATTGACGGCCAATCGCGCGATTTGCCGTTCGTTGAGATCGCTCATCAACAATGCCGGTTGATAAGGCCTTTGACGCTGACGCGAGCGTTTGCGAAACGCCTCGACCTGCGTTTCATCCAATCCCAGGATATCGACCACTCGATCGAGAGTGGCATCAAGATCCTCGACCCGCTCACGTACGATGGTTAGGTTATAGGTCGGACGGTTTTCGGCGACCAATTGCCCTTGGCGGTCGTAGATGAGGCCCCGCGTCGGTGGCAACGGTTCGACCCTTACGCGGTTCTTCTCGGAACGCGTGGTGAAAACGTCATGCTCAACGACCTGAAGATAGAAAAGACGAGCGCCCAGCCCCCCCGCCATCAACAATACGAGTAATGCCGCCAGTAGCGAACGAGCCCGGAATACACGGACTTCTCGAGCGGTATCCTTGATTGGGTCGCGTCGTTTACGCATGAGTCCCCAATAACAGGCGGGAAAATGAAAGGTAACCGCTGAGCAGGTAGCGAGGCCCGTCGCTCATCGGTGGTAGGGATGACCGGCCAACAAGGTCCAGGCGCGATACAACTGCTCGGCCAACAGAATACGTACCAGTGGATGCGGCAACGTCAATGCCGAGAGCGACCAACGTTGCTCGGCCCGCGCCAACAGACGTGGGTCGAGTCCGTCCGGCCCGCCCACCAGGCACGCCACGTCGCGGCCCTCCTGACGCCATTGCTCGGCGTTGGCGGCCAATCGTTCGGTACTCCAACTTCGACCCTCGACATCCAATGCGATGACACGCTCCTGATTGCGCAGCTTCGCCAGCATGGCATCGCCTTCGCCCTGAATCGCACGGGCCACATCGGCGTTCTTGCCTCGCTTGCCGGGCGCAATCTCGACGATATCCACGCTGAAATCACGCGGCAGTCGCTTGAGGTATTCGTCGACGCCCTGCGTGACCCAGTCGGGCATACGCGTCCCCACCGCGAGAACGCGCAGCTTCATCCACGCACCTCGCCAAGCGCCCCCTCGACGGATACGCCATCGCTGGGCAGATCCGACCACAAACGCTCAAGATCGTATAACTGACGGGTCTCGGGCAGCATGACGTGAACCACGAGATCGCCTAAATCGACCAGAACCCAGTCGCTTCCCTGGTGCCCTTCGACGCCCAAGGGACGGCATCCCGACTCCTTGACTTTCTCCACCACGCTCTCGGCCAGGGCGCCGATGTGTCGGCTCGATGTACCGCTAGCGACGATCATGGTGTCGGTGACGCTGGTCAGCGAGGCGACGTCGAGTTCGGCAACATCGCGTGCCTTGAGTTCCTCGAGCGTGTCCATTACCAGCGTTTTGAGTGCTTCAGTCTGCATAGCTCCTCGTTCATATGTCATACCCCTTCGGGCAAGGCCAGCATTCTACCGCGCTGACACCAAACCGCCAGGGGCAAGGCTAAAAAGGCCTTGGGGTAACCTTGAAGTGACACCACCACTCGCCAGGCGCCTTTCATTGATTGATGGCGGATCACCGATAAAGACGGCGCGCCAGGAGATAGCGCTCCACGGCATCGGGCAACAAATAGCGCACGCTTTCACCGCGCTGCAAGCGCTCCCGAATCGCCGTGGCCGAAATCGCCATGCGCGTGGGCAGGCTCAAGTGCAGCAAGCCCCCTGCCGGCGATTCCATCAACGTATCGACACTCGCCACCTCACGGCCTTCGATCAGCGTCTCGAGCGCCGCCGAAAGCGGCTGTTGATGATCGGGGCGATCGACGACGACGACATGCGCGAGCTCGAACAGACGCGCCGGCTCGTGCCATTCGGCCAAGTGCAGGTAGGCATCGTACCCCAGCGCCATCACCAGGCGTGCCTGCGGCCCCAGTTCTTCTCGCAAGGACGCCAGGGTCGCGGTGGAATAGGAAGGCCCCTCGCGGCGGAACTCGCGGTCGTCCATGTAAAGCCCCGGCGTGTCGGCGATGCCCAGCGCCAGCATGGTCGCCCGCTGCTCGGCATCGACACCGGGCGTGGCGCGGTGCGGCGGTACGCGCGACGGGACCATGTGAACGCGATCAAGCGCCAGTGCCTCGCGCAGCTCGATGGCACTACGCAGATGCCCTACGTGCACGGGATCGAAGGTACCGCCCAGCATCGCGACGCGCGGCGGGGCCTCAGCTGCGCACATGACCATCGCCATACACGATGTACTTCTCGCTGGTGAGGCCTTCCAGGCCGACGGGGCCGCGTGCGTGCAGTTTATCGGTGGAAATGCCGATTTCCGCCCCTAGTCCGTATTCGAAGCCGTCGGCGAAACGTGTCGAGGCGTTGACCATGACCGAGCTGGAGTCGACCTCGGTCAGAAAGCGCCGCGCGTCGGTCAGATTCTCGGTGACGATGGCATCGGTATGGTGCGAGCCATAGGTATTGATGTGCATGATCGCCTCTTCCAAGGTATCGACCACGCGAATGGCCACGATCGGCGCCAGGTATTCGCTGTACCAATCGTCCTCGGTCACGGTGACGGCACCCGCCACCCAGGCGCGCGTCCGTTCGCATGCGCGCATCTCGACGCCCTTGCGGCGATAGATGTCGGCCAGCTCAGGAAGGACCAGGGGCGCCGCCTCGGCATGCACCAGCAGCGTCTCCATGGCATTGCAGGGCGAGTAGCGCTGGGTCTTGGCATTGTCGGCAATGGCCACGGCCTTGGCCGGATCGGCGGCCTGATCGACATACACATGGCAGATACCATCGAGATGCTTGATTACCGGCACACGCGCGTCTCGCGCAATGCGCTCGATCAGCCCCTTACCGCCACGCGGCACGATGACATCGACGAATTCCGGCATGCCGATCAATGCACCGACCGCGGCACGATCGGTCGTCGCCACGACCTGCACGCAGGCTTCATCGAGCTCCGCCGTCCTCAGTCCCTGACGGATACAGGCCGCAATCGCCCGATTGGAATGGATCGCCTCGGAGCCGCCGCGCAAGATCGTGGCATTGCCTGATTTCAAGCACAGGCTGGCGGCATCTACGGTCACGTTGGGGCGCGATTCGTAGACGATGCCCACGACGCCCAGCGCAACGCGCATCTTGCCCACCTGGAGCCCCGAGGGTAGATAGCGCATGTCACGAATCTCGCCGACCGGGTCGGGCAAGGCAGCCACTTGACGCAAACCTTCGATCATCGCATCGATGCCCGCCGGGGTCAGCGCCAGACGATCCAGCAGCGCCTCGGCGAGGCCATTGCCACGCCCCGCCTCGAGATCGCGGCGATTGGCGGTTTCCAATGCATCGCGCGCCTCGTCCAGGGCGCTCGCCATGGCGAGTAGCGCACGGTTCTTTTGCGCGGTAGTGGCACGGGCCAGCACGCGTGACGCACCACGCGCCCGTTCACCCATCGCGTGCATGTAAGCCTCAACGTCGGCGATTTCGGACTCGGAAGTTTCAAGGGCCATGCGGGCAAATTTCTCCTGGGTATCCGCCGGGAAGCATATGATAATCGGTGCTTTCCGAAGCATGACGACAGCGCCACAATGGCTATACTGCCGGCACCGTTGGGAAAGGAATCACTATACGGCACCATGCAGAGCAAATACAAAACACCGCTAACCGGGCTTTTCCTGCTGGGTGCAGGACTGGTGGCCATCACCGCCTGGCAGGAAGACGACCCCATCACGCAAGGCCTGTTCATTGCTGCCATTGTCGTGTTGACGACGCTTGCGGGTCGCCACCTGTCGCCCCGTGCCTGGGCCTTGACGATCCCAGTGTGCGCCCTGCTGTTACTGGCGCTACTCTGGCATGCGCCGATGACGTACGCCATCGGCGTATGGCTGTGGCCGATCATGTTGCTCGCACCGCAACCCCGGGTCATGCGCTACGCGCTCCTGGTGGCCGCCGCACTCGGCTGGTGGCACGTTCAAGCACCCCTCGGCGTCGCACAAGCCGCCTTGAGCGGCGCATTACTGGCCGCCTTAATGGCACTGGGGTTTGCCAAGGCCAACGAGCACAACCGGCTACGCCAAGAATTGGAACGTCGCCATCGCCTCACGCTGGAGGACTCGCTGTGGTCGCTCAATCGTCTGCATCATGACCTGAGCGTCGAATGGTCGCGGCGCCAGCGCGAAAACGTCTGCATCGAGCTGTTCATGGTGCGTCCGTATCAACGCGGCCGCAATGTTCGACGGCGTCTCAGAGAGCGCTTGGCCACGCTTATCCACGCCTTCGAGGGATGTTACCGCGTGGATGCACAAACCTTCGCAATACTGCTGATTTCAAAGGACGAGCAACACGCCGCCTCACGTCGTGACGCGATCTCGGCCGAACTTCAGGAGCACTGCCGTATACGCATCGCCCCCATCTCGCCCGATCTCGATCCCGTTACGTTGGGCCATGAACTAGCGGTACAAGCCAGCGGCCTGCATATCCGCCAGGAGACAGCCGACCATGCCTGAGCGTCCTTCGTCGTCACGCCTGCACGCCATGGCATATGCCTGCGGAGCGCTCGTGCTCGCCAATCTCGCCGCTTGGCACTATCTGATGGGCCATTATCCGCGCATTCTGCCGGTTGCCATCCTGGCAGTCATGGTGTCTGCCGCCGCCCTAATGGCCGAAAACGATTACGCGCGTCGACTGCCCGCCTATCTGGTGCTGATCAGCGGCTATTTGGCGATTGCCGTGGAAGCGCCTTACCTCGAGACTTCCGGCGCACTTTGGATAGGGATACCGCCGATACTTGCCACGTTGCTATTGCCACCTGGTGCCGCGCTCTTCCTCAACGTCTTGCTCGCACCCATGTGGCTTTTTTTGATCAACCCCGTATTGTCAACGCCCACCTGCGGGCTGCAATACTTCACGCTGGTCATTATCTCGATGCTGCCCTTAGGGTGGTATATGCAGCAGGCCCGACTGCTCAAGACCACCGACCAGTTCGATACGCAAAGCGCTATGTTACCGCGCGACGCCATCAGCGAACGGCTCGTCGCCGAGGTCGCTCGCGCTCGCGTATTGAACCAATCGTTGAGCGCGCTCGTCATTCATTTACCGCAACTCGACATGGCCAACGAGCAATTCGGCCAAACGGCACAAGATGCGCTATTGACGACCTTCTGTGAGGTGGTACAACGCAACTCTCGACGCGGCGACGCCCTGGGCCGACATCGCCATAGCGTCTTCTGGTTGCTGCTTGCCGACGCGGGGGAAGCCGGCGCCCTCATCGTCCGTGAGCGCTTGATGCATGCGCTCGGAGAAAATCCGCTCCCCGAAATCGGTGCTATCGAGGCCCAGGCTCGTATTTGCCACCTAGCGAATGACGAAAGCGCCGAACGTTTCGAGCAACGGCTGATCAAGGGTGGATTCAACTTGCTGGAGCCGGATACTTGAACGTGACCGAGTGGCTGTACCAATTCTCTCCATCGCCGACATTACTAGTCTTGATCGTGCTGCTGGTGGCACTGCTCGAGTCGCTCGCCGTGATTGGCCTACTGGTACCCGGTATCATACTACTGACCGCTGCCGCGTCACTGGCCGGGCACCAACACCTTCCCCTGCCGTTATTGCTGACGGCGGCCTTTGCGGGAGCGACCCTAGGCGATGGCCTGAGCTTCTGGCTAGGCTATAGTCAGCGCGAACGCGTGCATCGACTGTGGCCGTTCACCCGCCATCCCGAATGGCTGGCGCGCGGCGTCAAGTTCTTCAAGCGCTATGGCGACTTTTCCATCCTCATCGGTCGCTTCGTGGGGCCGGTACGCCCCATCGTCCCGATGGTCGCCGGCATGCTCCACATGCCGACATGGCGCTTTGCCGCCGTCAATATCGTTTCCGCCCTGCTTTGGGCACCTGCCTATCTACTACCCGGCTATCTGCTCGGCCATTCATGGGACAAGCTCCTCGCTTTGCCTGCAAACAGCGAACGCTGGCTCATTACCTTGGCCGTGATACTGATAATACTGAGTGTAGGGTTTTCCTGGTGTCGACATCTTCTCGGGCGCGGTGGCTGGGTCTATATGCGCCTGGCCCGCTTTTCCCGCGCGACGCCGCGTCGACGCCGCCTATGGCTCGCCCTGGGCGCCGCTCACCCACGCAACGAAATCCCCCTCGCGTCGCTTGCGCTTCTCGTGGTCAGCCTGGTCGCCCTTTGCGGATGGACGCTGTGGGTGCTCGAGCATCCCGCACCTTCGCTGCCGATGGACCGACAGATCCAGGCCTTGCTGGCCCCCCTCGCGGACAGTTGGCTAGCAGAGTTCAGCACGCTCATGGCCCTGAGCGGGGATGCCCTGGGCATCATCGCGCTGGCTCTGCCATGGCTGACGTGGCTGCTGCTGTCACGGCGTATCGCAGCCTTCGTGCATATCAGTAGCGCGTTGGTGGGTGTCGGGTTTGCCAACCTGGTCTTCAAGCACCTCGCCGGGCGTGCTCGCCCCGATACGCCGGACTATCTCCTGGGGTCGTTTTCCTATCCCAGCGCCCATACCTCGACGAGCATCGTGTTGATTGGCTTGGCGGCAGCATTCACGGCCGAGACACTGCCCGCGAATCGGCGGATGTGGGTATATTGGGGGGCGACGCTAGTGTGCCTGCCGATGGCCCTATCACGCCTTGTGCTTGGCGTGCATTGGACCAGCGATCTGATCGGTGGCGCGCTTCTCGGCCTGGTGGGGTGCGCCATCACGCGCCTCAGCTATCAGCGTTTCGTACATGTACCGCTCACGCCCTGTCCTTGGGCATCGCTGGTCGTTGCGTCCTTGCTGTTGCTAGCGGCACGCATTGCCTGGCTGCCCTACGTCTAGGCCGAACATGGCTAGAGCGAACGCCCACGACGGATCACCTTCAGCCCAGCGCCAACCAGATGCCGACGCCCACCATCAAGCTGCCCGCCACCCGATTCAGCAAACGCACGTTGCCGTCGCGACGCAGAAAGCGACTGGCGGTATGACCGCCCCCGGCATAGATCAGCAAGCAGGTCAGTTCCAGCGTGAGGATCATCCCCACCAGGACCGCCAATTGCGGAGCCATCGGCTGACCAGCGTCCAGGAAGGGCGGCAGCAGTGCGATGAAGAACGCCCAGCCCTTGGGGTTGGCGACCGCCGTGACGAACCCTTGCACGATCAATTGCACCGGCGTCACGCTGGGTACGCTCTCACCGGCGTCGGGAATCGCCATGCGCCCCCTGGAGCGCCACATCATCACGCCGAGATAGATCAGGTAGGCGCCCCCGAGCCACTTGAAGGCCGCGAATATCTCGGGATAGCGCAGCATTAGCGTTGCCACGCCGATCACCGCCGAGACTGCGACCAGCCCGACACCCACCAGTTCGCCGAGCATCATCCACATGGCGCGGCGCACGCCGATGGTCATGCCCAATGTCATGGAAAGCGTCATGCACATGCCCGGCGTCAATGAGACCATGAAAAACGTCGGTACGAAGACCGACAATACCGACAGGTTGATCACGTAGCCTCTCCCCAGCGCGGCATCAACGTGTGGGCGATTCCCAGTTGATTGAGAATTCGGGCGACAATGAAGTCGATCATGTCATCGAGTGTCTGCGGGCGATGATAAAACCCCGGCGCTGCGGGAAGTATCACCGCGCCCATGCGAGTCAGCGTCAGCATGTGCTCAAGATGGATTGCCGAAAACGGCGTCTCGCGAGGCACGAGAATGAGCTGACGACGCTCCTTGAGTGCCACGTCTGCGGCGCGCTCGATCAGGTTGTTGCTCGCCCCCGTGGCGACCGCTGACAGGGTGCCGGTGGAACACGGGCAAATCACCATGGCGCTCGGCGCGCCGGAGCCCGAGGCCACGGGCGCCATCCAGTCCTCACGACCGAAACAGCGAATCTGCCCAGGCGCGGCGCCGCTTCGCTCTTTCAACGCCTCACTCAGACGCTCAGGATTCGACGGCAAGCTCACATCAGTCTCGGTGGCGATCACCATCTGCGCCGCCTTGGAGATCAACACCAGCACCTGATGGCGGGCCGCCACCAGGCAATCGATGAGTCGCAATCCGTATTGCGCGCCGGAAGCACCCGTCAACGCCACCGTCACGGGTTTCTCGAACGTCGCCTCATCCGCCATGCCGCACCTCCAGAGCCGCAAGCAATTTCTCGTGGATGCCCTCGAAGGCACCGTTGGACATCACCACGATACGATCCCCCGGCATGGCGTCAGCGACCACCTCGGCCACCAGCGTCTCGATATCCTCGCTGACCGCCGCAGGTACCGGACAGGCGTCGGCCAAGGTATCCAGCGACCATGACAGCGCCGGCGGCTGGTACCACCAGACGCGGTCCGCCGCCGCGACGCTCGCCGGCAGACGTTCGCGCATAGCGCCCAGGCGCATGGTGTTGGAGCGTGGCTCGATCACCGCCAGCAAGCGCCCCGAGTGCGTCCCCGCTCCCAGGCCTTCAAGCGTGGCGGCGATGGCCGTGGGATGGTGGGCGAAATCGTCAATCACCTGAATGCCGCCGATCTCACCGCGCACTTCCTGACGCCGCCGGGGCGATTCGAAGCGCGATAACGCCGCGGCACCCTCTTCCAGGCCGACCCCGCATGCCGCAGCGGCCGCCAGCGCAGCAACCGCATTGCTCACGTTGTGGCGTCCGCTCAACGACCATGCGACAGACGCCTGACGCTCGCCGTGACGCACCTCGAAACGGCGCCCATCGTCGCTGAGCATACGCCACCGCCAGGCGACCTCGTCTCCCTCGCCAAAGCGCACGATGGGGCTCCAGCAGCCCTGCGCCAACACACGCTCGAGTGCCGGCTCTCCCGCCGCCACGACCAACTGGCCATTGCCGGGCACGGTACGCACCAGATGATGGAACTGACGCTCGATGGCGGCCAGGTCGGGGAAGATATCCGCGTGATCGAATTCAAGGTTGCCCAGCACCGCGACATCCGGGCGGTAATGCACGAACTTGGAGCGCTTATCAAAGAACGCTGTATCGTATTCATCCGCCTCGACCACAAAAGGCGCTCCCGCCGTGCCCAGCCGCGAGGACACGCCCAGGTTGCGGGGCACGCCGCCGATCAAGAAGCCTGGCGCGTGGCCGGTCGCTTCCATGATCCACGTCAACAGACTGGCGGTCGTGGTCTTGCCATGCGTCCCCGCCACCGCCACTACTTGCCGCCCGGGCAGGACATGCTCGGCCAACCATTGCGGCCCCGACACATAGGGCAATTTGGCGTCCAGCACCGCCTCTACCTCGGGGTTGCCGCGCGACAGGGCATTACCGATGATCACCACGTCAGGACGCGGCATCAGGTTGTCGGCGGTATAACCTTCACAGAGCGCGATCCCGGCTTCCTCGAGCTGCGTGCTCATGGGGGGATACACATTCGCGTCCGAGCCGCTGACATGATGACCAAGGGCCTTGGCCAAGCGCGCCAGACTGCCCATGAACGTACCGCAAACCCCTAAAATATGGACGTGCATCTAAGCCTCCTGCCATGATGCGGCGAGACTAGCATGGCGCCGCGCAGCCCACCAGCCGAACGCCTTGGCATAGCCGTCGCAGGCCGATGTCGGCTATCATTCGTCCATTCATGCGCCCAGACTCAGGAGCACGAGAAGCCCCATGGCCCAGCACAATGCCTTCTACGCCCAATCCGGTGGCGTCACCGCCGTGATCAACGCCAGCGCCTGCGGCGTCATCGAAACCTGCCGCCGCCACTCGGACAAGATCGGCAAGGTCTACGCCGGCCATAACGGCATCATCGGTGCCTTGACCGAAGATCTGATCGACGTCTCCCAGGAAAGCGACGACACCATCGCCGCGCTGCGCCATACCCCGGGCGGTGCGTTCGGCTCCTGCCGTTACAAACTCAAGGACATCGAGACCCACCGCGCCCAGTACGAACGCCTCATCGAAGTCTTCAAGGCACACGACATCCGTTATTTCTTTTATAACGGTGGCGGCGACAGCGCCGATACTTGCCTCAAGGTGTCCCAGCTTTCCGAGAAGATGGGCTATCCGCTGACCGCGATTCACGTGCCCAAGACCGTCGACAACGACTTACCGATCACCGACAACTCGCCCGGCTTCGGCAGCGTGGCCAAGTACATCGCCACCTCGACCCAGGAAGCGGCACTGGATGTCGCCTCCATGTGCGCCACTTCCACCCAGGTCTTCGTCCTCGAGGTCATGGGTCGCCATGCCGGCTGGATCGCAGCCGCCAGTGCACTGGCAGGCAATGGTGAAGGCGAGCCTCCACATATGGTCATCTTCCCCGAGCTCGCCTTCCAGCGCGCGCAAGTCATGCAACGCGTCGACGAATCCGTCAAGAAGTACGGCTATTGCGTCATCGTGGTCTCCGAGGGCGCCCACTACGAAGATGGCACCTTCCTCGCCGACGCCGGCAATACCGACGCCTTCGGCCATCGTCAGTTAGGTGGCGTAGCTCCCACGCTTGCGGGGATGATCAAGCAGGATCTGGGCTACAAGTATCATTGGGCGGTCGCCGATTACCTGCAACGCGCGGCGCGCCACCTAGCCTCCAAGACCGATGTCGAGCAAGCCTATGCTGTGGGCCAGAAAGCCGTCGAGCTGGCTCTGGACGGCAAGAACGCGATGATGCCGACCATCAAGCGTGTCAGCGACACACCTTACGAATGGCGTATCGAGGCGGCGCCGCTGGCGGAAGTGGCCAACAAGGAAAAGTTCATGCCCCGCGAGTACATTCGCGAGGACGGCTTCGGCATCACCGAAGCGGGACGGCGTTATCTGTCGCCGCTGATCCAGGGCGAAGATTTCCCCCCGTTCGAAAACGGCCTGCCCAAGGTGGCCAAGCTCGACAAGGTCAAGGTCGCGCGCAAGCTGCCCACCTTCGAGCTCTGACGCGTTTTATCGACTCCCGACACACTACGCCCCGGCTCAGAGCCGGGGCGTTTAGTCTCTTTTCGACAATTCACATCCGCTCGCGATGAGGCCTATCGGCATACGGATGTAGCGACGCGGCCTGTCTGAGCCTCAGGCGGGATTCGACACGCTGCAGACGGGGCACGCGGGGTCGCGCCCCACCTTGAACCGGCGCCATTCGCCGCTCAGCGCATCGAAGGTGGCCAGTCCGCGATGCGCACGCCCGACACCGGCGAGCAACTTGAGCGCCTCGAGCGCCTGAAACGTACCGATAACCCCCACCAGTGGCGCGACCACGCCATTTTCGGCACAGCGCAGCGCATCGTCATCGCCGTCCTCGCCATACACGCAGGCGTAACAGGGCGAGTTGGCATCACGGGTGTCGAAGACCGCCAACTGCCCCGAGAAGCGAATTGCCGCCCCCGAGACCAGCGGTGTCTGCGCCGCCACGCAAGCACGATTGATGGCATGGCGACTGGAGAAACGATCCGTGCAGTCGAGCACGACATCCGCCGCCGCGACCGCACGCTCAAGCGCTTCTCCCTCGAGGCGCGAGGTGATGATCTCTATCTCGCAGCCGGTATTGAGGCGCCGCGCCGCGGCTGCCGCCGATTCCGCCTTGGCATGTCCCAGGTCGCTCTCGCCATGGGCGATCTGGCGCTGCAGATTGGAAAGCTCGACGACATCGTCATCGGCGATCGACAACCGGCCCACTCCGGCAGCGGCCAGGTACAGCGCCGCCGGCGAGCCCAGCCCACCGGCACCGACGATCAGCGCATGGCCGTCCAGCAGGCGCTGCTGGCCGTCCACATCGAGCTGCTCGAGCATGATCTGGCGGCTATAGCGCAGTAGCGCGGTATCATCCATTTCCTTCATTTGCGTCCATCGCCTCCCGAGTGGAAAGTGCCTCGAGGCCTGTGTCCGTCAGGTATCGAGCTGCTCGGTGTCGGGTACGTGCAACGAGACATCCTCCTTGACCTCTTCCATGACGACGTAACTCTTGGATTCCTTGACCCCGGGCAACGTCAACACGACATCGCCGAGCAACTGACGATAGGCCGACATCTCAGGAATCCGGCACTTGAGGATGTAATCGAACTGCCCCGAGACCAGATGACATTCCTGAATCTGCGGCAGCTTGGCCACGGCCCGGCGAAATTCGTCGAACACCGCCGGCGACTGTGTCTCCAGGCTGATCTCGACGAATACCAGTAAGTTGGCCTTGAGCGCCTTGGGGTCGAGCAAGGCCTTGTAACCGCGGATGATGCCGGCCTTCTCCAGGCGCTTGACGCGCTCCAGGCACGGCGTGGTCGATAAACCCACCTGGGATGCCAGGTCGACATAGGAAATGCGCGCGTTGTCCTGCAGGCAACGCAGAATATTGAGATCGATACGATCCAACGAACGGGTCTTGGCTTTCATTATATTGTTGTTCCGAGACAATGAATGACAGGAGAAACCACGATCGAGCCCTATGACAGGTGATATTCATCCAGAAGCTGGGGCATCGATGCGAGACGTATTACTACCATAACCACTGCCCGCGTCTCCAGGCGGCCAGCGGTGTTGTTTACCGCAGTCAATGTTTACCCCCCATTTGTGTCGGTGCGCGCCCCAGCGTCAGACGTTCACGCGCGCCTAGATCGGTCTCGCTGACGACGTCCTCATATCCGGCCCTTACGAGCGCTTCACGTACCCGCGATGCCTGCTCCCAACCATGCTCCAGGGCCAACCAGCCACCCACCGCGAGATGCGCGCGCGCAGCCACCGCCAGATGACGCAAATCGGCCAGACCGGCATCGTTCGCCACCAGCGCCGTGCGCGGCTCGAAGCGTACATCGCCCTGCGCGAGATGTGGATCATCCTCGGCGATATAAGGCGGATTGGCGGCAATTACGTCGAAGGTCATCCCCTCCAGTGCTGCGAACCAGTCGCTGACGAGAAAGGAGGTGTTGGTGATTCCCAGGCGTCGGGCATTATCTTGAGCCACGGCCACGGCTGCCACTTCCCGGTCGACGCCGGTGACGTGCCATGTCGGCCGCTCGGCGGCGAGCGCCAGGGCAACGGCGCCCGTTCCCGTGCCCAGATCGAGCGCTTTCCCGGGTCCATGCGGCATCTTCGCCAACAGTATTGCGACCAGGCACTCGGTATCGGGCCGCGGAATCAGGGTCGACGCATCGACACGTAGACGCAGCCCCCAGAACTCGCGTTCGCCGATGAGATACGCCACGGGATGACCCAGCGCCCGCGCCGCCACCAGCGCCTCGAAACGTGCCCGGGGCACGCCGACAAGTTCGCGGTCGCCCCAGGTATATAGCCAGGTGCGTGTCACCGAGGCCGCGTGCATCATCAGCACCTCGGCATCCAGACGCGGCGAGTCACTGCCCGCCGCCTGCAACCGCCGCGCAGCGCGCGCCAGCAAGGTATCGTAGGTCATCAGGCCGTCTGCAGCGCCGAGAGCTGCTCGGCCTGGTACTCATGAATCAAGGGCTTGATCACTTCATCGAGCTGCCCCGTCATCACGTCACCCAGCTTGTAGAGGGTCAAATTGATGCGATGATCGGTGATGCGCCCCTGGGGGAAATTGTAGGTACGGATACGCTCGCTACGATCGCCCGAACCGACCAGCGAGCGGCGTGTATCGGCCTGCTCCTGGCGCTGCGCGTCCACCGCAGACTGCTTGAGGCGCGCCGCCAGAAACGCCATCGCCTTGGCGCGATTCTTGTGCTGGCTACGTTCTTCCTGGCACTCCACCACCACGCCGGTCGGCAAGTGCGTGATGCGAATCGCCGAGTCCGTGGTATTGACGTGCTGCCCGCCGGCGCCGCTGGAACGGAACGTATCCACACGCAGATCATTGCTGTTGACCTCCACATCGCCGACGGCGGATGCTTCGGGCATGACCGCCACGGTACACGCCGAGGTATGGATACGTCCCTGGGATTCGGTGGCCGGGACTCGCTGCACGCGGTGCGCGCCGGACTCGAACTTGAGCCGCGCATAGACGTTATCGCCACGCACCCGGGCGATCATTTCCTTGTAGCCACCTTGCTCGCCGTGACTGACGTTGATCACCTCGATTCGCCAGCCCTGGTGTTCGGCATAACGCGAATACATGCGAAACAGGTCACCGGCGAATAGCGCCGCCTCGTCACCGCCAGTCCCGGCACGGATCTCGAGAAACACGTTGCTGCCATCGTCAGGATCCTTGGGCACCAGGAGCTGCTTGACGTCGGCATCCAGCTCTTCGAGTCGCGCCTGCGCCAGACGCGACTCCTCCTCCGCCAGTTCGCGCATTTCCGGGTCACTATCCTCGCGCATCTGCTCGGCCGCCTCGATATCACCCTCGGTACGCCGATAGACTCGCCAGGTCTCGATCAAAGGCTCGAGCTCGGCATATTCGCGTGAGTAATCGCGAAAGCGTGCCTGATCGGCGATCACGTCGGGCTCTGCCAGCAAGGCGGCGAGTTCTTCGAAGCGTTCCTGAAAGGCGTCGAGACGTGTGCGCAGAGTCGCTTTCATGCAGGGTCCTGTGTCGATGCGGCCGGGTCGATCAGCAAGGTATCGGCCGCCTGGAGGATATCGTGCTGCTCTTCGCCCGACGCTTCGCGTATGCGTAGCGTCGGGCCATGCAGCAATTTATTGGTCAGTTGACGCGACAGCCGTTGCAGGACTTTCTGGGGATCTTCGCCGCGGGCGAGTTGCGCCAGCGCTTGACGCTCGGCTTCTTCACGCAGCGCCTCGCCCTGCTCACGGTAGCGGCGAATCAAATCGCCGGCGCCACGCACGCGGCGCTCACGCTGCCAATGCTGGATACCGTGCTCGATCAGAGACTCGGCTTGGGCCGCGGCAACGGCACGCTGCTTACGGTTTTCCTCGATCACTTCTTGCAAGTCATCGACGCTGTACAAGAAGACATCGTCCAGCTCGCCGACCTGGGACTCGATATCGCGAGGCACGGCGATATCGACCATGAACATGGGGCGATGGCGGCGCTTTTTCAGTGCGCTCTCGACCATTCCCTTGCCGAGAATAGGCAGCGGGCTTGCCGTGGAGGAGATAACGATATCGGCCTGTGCCAGCGCCTGGGGAATCTCTCCCAGTGAAATCGCCTCGGCATCGAAGGCATTGGCCAAAGTCTCGGCGCGCTCACGGGTACGGTTGGCGACGGTCAGCCCACGAATGCCCGCTTCACGCAGGTGCCGCGCGACCAGTTCGACGGTTTCGCCCGCGCCGATCAACAGTGCGCGAGCGCGTCCGAAATCATCGAAGATATGACTCGCCAGACTGACGGCCGCATAAGCCACCGACACCGGGTTTTCGCCGATGCCGGTTTCGCTGCGCACCTGCTTGGTCACGGAGAAGGTATGCTGGAAAAGCCGTTCCAGCTCGCCGCCCAATCCAGCGTTGTCGCGCGCGAGCTGGTAGGCCTCTTTGAGCTGGCCCAGGATCTGCGGCTCGCCCAGCACCATGGAGTCGAGCCCCGCCGCCACGCGCATCAAATGACGAGCGGCCTCGCCATCGAGATAATGATAGGCGCTTTGCATCAGGGTCTCGGACGGCAACCCGTGGAAGCGTCCCAACCAGTCGAGCACCGAACGCTCGCCCTGAGCGTCGGTAACGCAATAGAGCTCGGTACGATTACAGGTCGACAGCACCGCCGCTTCGTTGACGCCGGGCAGCGATTTGAGTTCGACCAACGCGCCCGCCAGCTCGGTCGGCGTAAAAGCGACCTGCTCGCGAACCTCGATGGTCGCTGTCTTGTGGTTGATCCCCAGGGCGAGAAGCGTCATGAAATCACGGTCATCACATCGGTCTATCGGCAGCGTCCGGCCTTTGCATTCGGGCGCGGCGGACAATGTGGGGGTGACGAAGCCGGAATACCAGCCCCGCCCGCTGCAGGATCGATATCCTAGCACAGGACTGAGACATTTGGGCATGGGGCGGCAAGTTGCCGCGCAGCGCGAGGTTTCCAGTGCCTGATGCTTTGCCAGCCCTGATCGAGCCGGTATGCTGATACTTTCAAACGCACATTCGAGGGTGGCATGCGCATACGCTTGACCCTGGCTTCCGTCCTGGCGTTGCTGCTGACGGGCTGCCAAAACGCTCCGACATCGCCCGACGCCATCCCGCTCGATGACCCCATGGAAAACGCACCACCGGTGACCAGCGGCTTCGACGCCGATGGTCTTTCATCGTTGCTGCTTGCCGAATTCGCGGGGCAACGTGGCGATTACCGACGTGCTGCCGAGGGCTATCTCGAAGTCAACGAACGCTACGCATCGCCCGTCCTGGCCGAGCGTGCCACCCTCGCGGCGCGCTACGCCGACGACAGTACCCTGCTCGAACGCACCGCACTGCGCTGGCAACAACTCGATGACGATGCCACTACGCCGCGCCACGTCCTCTCCAGTCTTGCGGTACAACGTGGCGATTGGGAAACCGCCCTGGCCCAGCGCTTGCGCATTGCCGACCAGGAGCCCGAGGCGGACCTTGCCGCGCTGGCTGAGCTCGCCATCGAGAACGATGCCGACGTCACCCCGCTCCTGCCACCTTTGCATGATTTCGTCGAGCGCCACCCCGATCATCTCGATGCCCAGCTAGCCACCGCCCAGCTCGAGGCGGCGAACGGCGACACCGAAGCCGCCGACGCACGCCTCGAGCGCCTGGCCGACAGCGCGGAGGCGCCCGCCGAGGTATGGCTGACGCGCAGCATGATCGCCCTGCACAATGGCGCCTTGGATGATGCCCGGCGCTATGCCCAGCAAGGGCTCGAACGCTTTCCCGACGACAGCCGCCTACGCCTGACCCAAGCGCAGGCGCGCCTCGCGGATGGCGATATCGACGCCGCCGACGAGGATGTCGAGCGCTTGCTTGCTCACCATGATGACACCGCACCGCTACGCTTGGCGCTCGCCCAGCTGTATCTCGATGCCGCGCATCCCGATGGCGCCAGGCGTATTCTTCTTCCCCTGCTCGACCGAGAAGACACGCCTACGGCCGCCTATCTGATGCTGGGTAGCATTGCCGAGCAAGCCGGCGAAATCGACAACGCCCTGCTTTATTATCGCCAAGTACCCAGCGGCGACGGTTTCATCGAGGCACGCGCACAGGCCGCCAAGATGCTGGTCGGCGCGGACCGGGCACAGGACGCCAGCGCGTTTTTACGCATCGAACGATTGCGTCATCCCGAGCAACGCGTCGCCCTGCTGCGCCTCGAGCTCGACGTCCTCGACGCTCAGGATCAACGCGCCCGCGCCGATGAACTGCTCGACGACGCCATCGCCAAGACGCCCGACGTCACCGAGCTACGCTTCCAGCACGCCATGCGCGCCTATCACCGCGGCGATCTTGATACCATGGAAGTCGATCTGCGCACGATCATCGAACGCGAGCCCGATAACGCCGAAGCACTCAATGCCCTCGGCTATACGCTGAGCAACGACATGAGCCGCCATCAGGACGCCTTGCCGCTAATCGAAAAGGCCCATCGCCTCGAACCCGATAGCCCTGCCATCCTCGACAGCCTCGGCTGGGTCTATTTTCATCTCGACCGCGCGCAAGAAGCGCTCCCTTATTTGCGCGAAGCCTATCGTGGCCAACCCGACCAAGAAGTAGCCGCTCACCTTGCCGAGGTGCTCGCCGCCACCGGACGCGCCGACCAGGCACGCGCCCTGCTGGAAGACGCGCTACAGCGCTTTTCGCCACACCCGCTGATCGATGACTTACTGCGTCGACACCCCGAACTCATCCCGGCCGACGATGACGATGCAGCAGATAGCCACGTCGATCCGGACTCGACCCGCGACACGGAAGCCAGCTCATGATCCATCCTTTCTCATTGCGCCTTCGTCCTGCTTGTGCCGCGCCTCGCGCCTGGCTCGGACTACTGCTCATCGTCATGCTGGCAGGTTGCGCCAGCCAGGCACCCGGCCCCGACCAAGCCCGTGAACGTGGCGATTGGGACGCTCAAGCCGAGCGCCTGCAGGCATTGGAATCCTGGAGCCTCGCCGGCAAGGTCGGGCTGCGCACCAATGAAGGTTCCGAAAGCGCCAATATCGACTGGCAGCAGCGCCCCGATACCTACCGCATCCTGATCAGCGGTCCCTTCGGCGCCGGCCGTACCCTGTTGAAAGGGCTACCCGGGAAAGTCACATTGACCAACGGCGAGGGGCGCTTCGACGCCGAGACACCAGAAGCCTTGATGGAACAACAGTTAGGCTGGTCGCTGCCCATTTCCGCGCTCGATTACTGGGTGCGCGGCCTGCCTACTCCCGACGCCAGCGAACGCCTCGAACACGACGACCTGGACTTCCCCCAGCGTCTGCAGCAGCTTGGCTGGACGATCGAGTATCGTGACTGGACGCGTACCGACGACTTATGGCTGCCGCGTCGACTGGTCATGACCTACGGCGATCTACGCGCCACGCTCGTCGTCAATCAATGGGATACCGTGTCCGATTCATGAACGCACGACTCAGCCTGCCTGCACCCGCCAAGCTCAACCGCATGCTGCACATCGTCGGCCGGCGAGCCGACGGTTATCACGAGCTGCAGACGCTGTTCCAGTTCCTCGACCACAGCGACACGCTACATTTCACCACGCGCGAGGACGGAGCCATCCAGCTTCATCCTGCGGTGGCGGGCGTCGATCACGAGGCCAACCTCATCGTGCGCGCCGCACGCCTGCTGCAGCATGAAAGCGGCACGTCGCTAGGCGCGGACATCCATCTGGAAAAACGTCTCCCCCTGGGCGGCGGCCTGGGCGGCGGTAGCTCGGATGCGGCCACCACCCTGCTCGCACTCGACCGACTCTGGTCACTCTCACTGGGACTTCCACGCTTGGCCGAGCTGGGCCTGTCGCTGGGCGCCGATGTGCCGGTCTTCGTACACGGCCGTAGCGCCTGGGCGGAAGGCATTGGCGAGCGCCTGACGCCCGTGACGCTCGAGACCCCATGGTTCGTGGTTCTTCACCCCGGGGTGGAAGTGTCAACGCCTGCCGTGTTCGGCCACCCTGAATTGACACGCAACACCCCGCCGATTAGTATGGCGCGCGCACTGCGAGGGGAAGCCGAACAGGGTCGCGTCTGGCGCAATGACTGCGAAGCAGCGGTAAAACGCTTGTCGCCAAAGATCGCGCAAGCGCTCGACTGGTTATCGGCTTTCGGCCCAGCCATGCTGACGGGGACAGGCAGCTGTCTATTTTGTCCCTTGACGAGTGAGCAACAAGCCGATAGGATTTTGCACCGTGTTGATAGCCATTGGCATGCATTCAAGGCACGCGGCTGCAACACATCTCCCCTCCACGACGCTCTCGACATTCACGATGAAATGTCGCTCATGAGCTAATACGGGGACGCCTGATATCGGCATCGTGTTCTATGTGGGCAATACGACACACAAAACGACGAGTCGATGAGTTGCTGGGGTATAGCCAAGTGGTAAGGCACCGGTTTCTGGTACCGACATTCCCAGGTTCGAATCCTGGTACCCCAGCCAATTTCTCAGAGCGCCCGACGAATCCCACTCCGAGATCCCTCAAGACTCCAAAGGTGGCTGCGCGTGTCTAAATTGATGGTGTTCGCGGGAAATGCCAATCCCGAACTCGCCCGCAAGGTGGCCGAAAGCCTCGACAACCGGCTGGGCCATGCAACCGTCGGTCAATTCAGCGATGGTGAAATCGCGGTCGAGATCAATGAAAACGTTCGCGGCAAGGACGTCTTCGTATTGCAGTCCACCTGCGCACCGACCAACGACAACCTGATGGAGTTGATTCTCATGGTGGATGCACTGCGCCGTGCTTCCGCTACGCGAATCACCGCCGTCGTACCGTACTTCGGATATGCCCGCCAAGACCGTCGAGTGCGCTCTGCACGCGTGCCTATTTCGGCCAAGCTGGTCGCCGACATGATGGTCAAGGCCGGCGTCGACCGCGTCATGACCATGGATTTGCATGCCGATCAGATTCAGGGCTTTTTCGACGTCCCCGTCGACAACGTCTATGGCTCGCCGATCCTGCTCGATGACATCGAACGCCAGAACTACGACGACCTCGTCGTGGTCTCCCCCGATGTCGGCGGCGTGGTTCGCGCACGCGCCATCGCCAAGCAACTCAACGCCGATCTAGCGATCATCGACAAGCGTCGTCCGCAGGCCAACCAAGCCCAGGTCATGCATATCATCGGCGAGATTCAGGATCGTACCTGTGTGGTGGTCGATGACATGGTCGATACCGCTGGCACCTTGTGCAAAGCGGCCGAAGCGCTCAAGGGCCATGGTGCTCGGCGTGTCGTCGCCTACGCGACGCACCCTATCCTGTCCGGACCGGCCGTCGACAATATCGTCGGCTCGGTACTTGACGAGCTCGTCGTGGCCGATACCATTCCGCTCTCCGAGACGGCTTCACGTAGTGGTAGAATCCGCCAACTCTCGGTCGCCGGTCTGATCGCGGAAGCCATTCGCCGCGTCAGTAACGAAGAATCCGTCAGTGCCATGTTCCACTGAGGCAATAAGCCACAGAGAGCGTGCACGGATACGCGGGCCGCGAGGCCCTCACGGAATCGGCATCGTCTGGTCGCGGACGGTGCCGCTTTCCTTACATAACCTATGAGGTGACAATCAATGTCCCAATTCACTCTATCCGCCAAGGTTCGTCACGAGCTGGGGAAAGGTGCGAGCCGCCGCCTGCGTCGTGAGAACCAGAAAGTCGCCGCCATAATCTACGGTGGTGACAAGACGCCGCAGCCGATCACTCTCGACAAGCCTGCCTTTTACAAGGCCATCGAGGATGAGGCCTTCTTCTCTTCCGTGATCAACATCGATCTCGAAGGCAAGTCGGAGCAGGTCATCATCCGTGATATCCAGCGCCACCCGTACAAGGCGCTGGTCACGCATGCCGACTTCATGCGCGTCGATGCCACGCATACCATGACTATCCACGTGCCGCTGCACGTGCTCGGTGAAGAAAACTGCAAAGGCATCAAGGAACAGGACGGCGTCCTGCACGTCATGACAACCGACGTGTTGGTCGACTGCCTACCCAAGGATTTGCCGGAATATCTGGAAGTCGATGTCAGCGCCTTGGAACTTGGCGATACCTTGCATCTATCGGACCTGACGTTGCCGGAAGGCGTTTCCCTGGTCGACCTGGCTCATGGGGAAGAGCATGACTTCGGCGTCGTCAGCATCACGCGCCCAACGCGTGGCACCGTAGAGCAAGACGAAGATGAGGAAGGCGGCGACGACACTGCCGCTGAAAACGGCGAAAAGACCGAGTAATCGGTTTTCCAGGGGCCCGCATGAGTCACGTCAAAGCGATTATCGGCCTGGGCAATCCAGGCTCCGAATATGATGGCACGCGACACAATGCGGGCGCCTGGGTCGTTGAAGCCCTGGCGCGCGACAGCCTGACCCCGCTACGCAACGAGCGTAAGTTCCTTGGCCAATACGCCAAAGTTCATTACGCCGGTCATGAGCTTCATTTATTGGTGCCCAACACCTACATGAACCTCAGCGGCAAGGCTGTCGGCGCGCTTTGCCAGTTCTTCAAGCTCTCCCCCGACGAGCTTCTCGTCGCCCACGACGAACTGGATATTGCACCGGGCACGGCACGCTACAAGCACGGCGGCGGCCATGGTGGTCATAACGGCTTGCGCGACATCGCCAGCGCCCTGGGCAACGACAAATCCTTTCATCGCTTGCGTGTTGGTATCGGCCATCCAGGCTCGGCCAAGCAAGTCACCCACTATGTCCTCGGGCGCCCTGGCAAGACGGAACGCTCCGCCATCGATGCTGCCATCGAGGAATGCCTGCGTACTCTCCCCGATGTTGCCGCCGGTGACTGGGCAAGCGCTATGAATCGCCTGCATAGTTTCAACGGCTAATCACGGCTTCTTTTCGACAGCCGCCTCGCGCCCATAGCCCCACACCCGCCACATCGGTAGAATGCAGGCCACGTTAATCACGTCCTTTCGCATACGATTCAGGAAGATCCCATGGGTTTCAATTGCGGTATCGTCGGCCTTCCCAATGTCGGCAAATCCACGCTGTTCAATGCCTTGACCAAGTCGGGAATCGACGCCGAAAATTTCCCTTTCTGCACCATCGAACCCAACGTCGGCATCGTGCCCATGCCGGACCCGCGTCTGGATAAACTTGCGGCCATCGTCAAACCGCAGAAAGTCATACCGACGACCATGGAGTTCGTGGACATCGCCGGGCTTGTCGCGGGCGCCTCGAAAGGCGAAGGGCTGGGCAACCAGTTTCTGGCCAATATCCGCGAAACCCAAGCCATCGCCCACGTGGTGCGTTGCTTCGATAACGACAACGTCATTCACGTTGCCAATCAGGTCGACCCCAAGACCGACATCGAGACCATCAATCTCGAACTTGCGCTTGCCGATCTGGATACCGTAGAGCGCGCCATCCAACGCCTCGCGCGCGTCGTCAAGGGCGGTGACAAAGAAGCCATCGCCACCAAGGCCATCCTCGACCGTATCCTGCCCCATCTGGCCGAGGGCCAGCCGCTACGCAGTTTCGGCCTCGATGACGACGAACAACGCCAGCTCAAGAGCTTCGGCTTCTTGACCCTGAAACCCACCATGTACATCGCCAACGTCAACGAGGACGGCTTCGAGAACAACCCCTATCTCGACACCGTTCACGAAATCGCCGCCGAGGAAGGCGCCGTGGTGGTACCGGTATGCAACCAGATCGAAGCCGAGATCGCCGAGCTCGATGAAGAGGAACGCAGCATCTTCCTCGATGAGATGGGCATGCAAGAACCTGGCCTCGACCGGGTCATCCGCGCCGGTTATGCCCTGCTCGGCCTGCAGACGTATTTCACCGCTGGGGTCAAGGAGGTCCGCGCCTGGACCACACCGATTGGGGCCACCGCCCCGGAAGCCGCCGGCGCGATTCATACCGATTTCCAGAAGGGCTTCATCCGCGCCGAAGTGGTCGGCTATGACGACTTCGTGACGCTCGGTGGCGAGCAAGGCGCCAAGGATGCGGGCAAATGGCGTCTGGAAGGTAAGGATTACATCGTCGTCGACGGGGATGTCGTGCATTTCCGCTTCAATGTCTAGGCGTCTCACGGAATCGCCAAGCGGCCTCATGACGACGAACGTTTGACACATCAGGGAGTTATACGTAGTATACGCCCGCACTGGACGGCTACGTAGCTCAGTTGGTTAGAGCACATCACTCATAATGATGGGGTCCCCTGTTCGAGTCAGGGCGTAGCCACCAAGATATAAAAAAGCCCGCCGACATTCGTGTCGGCGGGCTTTTTCGTGTTTCCGTGATCGAAGCAAGCGCCTAGTTCAATTCTGCGCGATTAACGTACACAGTCAACGCACGAATCAGATAGTCGGCGTCACGGCTGCCGGCGGTTTCGCGAATCGAGTGCATCCCCCACTGTGGCACGCCTACATCTAGCGTCGGCACCCCGAGTTCGGTAGCGGTGATCGGCCCGATGGTGCTACCGCATCCCATGTCAGCGCGTGTGACGAATGTCTGGACCGGCGCTCCCGCCTCGCGACAGATATCCCGAAACATCGCCGCAGTAGCACTATTGGTCGCATAGCGCTGATTGGCGTTGACCTTGATCACCGGACCGCCGTTGATCGTCGGGCCATGGTGAGCATCGTGCTTCTCGGGGAAGTTGGGGTGCAGGGCGTGGGCGTTGTCGCAGGAAATCATCCGCGAGCGCTGAATTAATCGCACCCAGCCTTCTTCGCCGCCTTCGCCCAACTGGGCATGCACACGGCGCAGCACGTCCCCCAGAAACGGGCCCTGGGCGCCGCTGGTACTGGCACTGCCCACTTCTTCGTGGTCATTGGCGACGAAGACCGCGCCCTGCCGACCATCACTGGCCAACAGCGCTTCGATACCGATGAAGCACGACAGCAGGTTATCGAGGCGTGCGCTGGCAATCAGCTCGCCCTCGATTCCCACACGCGACGGCCGCTGCATATCGTAAAGAGCGAGTTCATAATCCATCAGTTGGACGTTTTCCAGGCCATGCTGCTCATACAACCAGCGCTTGAGCCACTTCTCCAGATCGGGCTCGCTACCGCCTTGCAGCATGACCGGTAGCATCTGCGTCTGGGCATTCAGCGTACGCCCGTTATTGGCCTCCCGGTCGAGATGAATCGCCAGGCTGGGGATGATCGCGACGGGGCGATCAACGTGCAATAATACGCCCTGCAGTCGCCCATCCTCACGCCGTACATGAACACGCCCGGCCAGCCCCAAATCTCGGTCGAACCAGGGCGCCAACAACGCACCGCCGTAGACCTCGACGCTCAGTTGAAGCCAGTCGCTGCCGGTGACCACCGGCTGAGGCTTGAGACGCAGCCCCGGGCTATCGGTATGCGCGCCGATCATGCGCAACCCGCCCAGGGTCTCTTCCGGCACCTGCATAGCGATCAACGACGAATCATTGCGGGTGACGTAAAAGCGATCGCCGGGCGCCAGCTGCCACGCCTCGGTTTCCTCGAGGCGCCGGTATCCCGCTTGCTCGAGTCGCCTGGCCATGTTGTCGACGGCATGCCAGGGCGTGGGAGAACGTTCGAGAAAATGTAACAAGCGGTCAAGAGTGGGGGCGTGAGCCATGGCGTCCTCGGAGAAGTGTCTGTGGCGGATGATACAGACTGCTACAATGCCAGTCCGGTCTGAGAAAACTCAACTCAAGGGACCGGCAATCTGGGAACGAGAGTGTACATGAAACCGGGAGTGCTTGATTAATGAGCCTGTTTGCAGCCGCTCGGCGCGCGGCGATCTTGTCACTGTGGCTGGTGGTTTGTGCCCCGGCATTGGCCGATGCCCCGACACCCACCGACGAACAGCGGCAAGCAGCGGCAGAAGTCGCTGAATCGCTGCGATATGGATATTACGCCGATATCAATCTGGACGATGAGTGGTCTTCGAGAGCGTTTCAGCGCTACCTCGATGTACTGGACCCCCAACGCGCCTACTTGCTGTCACGTGACGTAAAGGACTTCCATGATCTCGATTCTTCGTTCGACGAGGCGCTCGACGAGGGGAAACTGGAACGCGTCTATGAACTCTACGCTCGCTACCAAGAGCGTCTGGAAGCACGCCTTAAATGGATGATCGACCGTCTCGACGACGGCATCGCTTTCGACTATCAAGGCAACGAGCGTCTGGCGCTGGACCGTGAAGACGAAGCCTGGGCGAAGAACCAGGAAGCCCTCGATCAGCTCTGGGGAAAGCGCCTCAAGAATGCCGCGCTGACCCAATCTCTCAGTGCCCCGGATGAAGATGACGCCGAGGACATCACTGAGACGCTGCGCGACCGTTACGAAAATCAGCTCTCGCGCGTCGAACAGACCAATGCCGAAGACGTTCTGGTGCTGTTTCTCAATGCCGTCACCGGCACCGTCGACCCGCATACCGAATACCTTTCGCCCAGCCAAAGCGAATCCTTCGATATCCAGATGAAGCTCTCGCTCGAAGGTATCGGTGCGCTGCTGCAAAGCGAAGGCGAATACGTCAAGGTGTCGAGCCTGGTACCCGGCGGCCCCGCCGACAAGGGCGACGCCCTGGAGCCCGCCGACCGTATCGTCGCGGTGGGGCAAGACGAGGATGGCGAGATGGTCAATGTCGTGGGCATGCGCCTCGACGAGGTCGTCGACCTGATTCGTGGCCCCAAGGGCTCGACCGTGCGTCTCGACGTCATCCCCGCCAAGGCGGTCGACGTGACGCGTACGCACACGGTTCGCATCACCCGCGATACCGTCAAGCTCGAGGATCAGGCCGCCAAGAGCGAGGTCGTGACCGTGACCCGCGATGGCGAGGACCACAAGGTCGGCGTGATCGATGTACCCACCTTCTATGTCGATTTCGATGCTTGGCAGGCCGGTGACAGCGACTACCGCAGCAGCACGCGGGATGTCGCCAAGGAGATCGACAAGCTCAAGCAGGAAAACGTCGAGGGTATCGTTCTGGACCTGCGCAATAACGGCGGCGGCGCCCTGCAGGAGGCCAACTCGCTGATCGGCCTCTTCATCGACCGTGGCCCCACCGTGCAAGTGCGCGACGCCCGTGGTCGTATCAACCTCTACGGCGACTCCGACCGCGGTTCTCACTACGACGGTCCGCTGACCGTACTGGTCAACCGTCTTTCGGCATCCGCTTCAGAAATCTTCGCTGGCGCGATCCAGGATTACGGACGCGGCCTGGTGGTCGGCAACCAGACCTTCGGCAAGGGAACCGTGCAGACGCTCAATGAGCTCAGCCATGGTCAGATCAAGCTGACCCGTGCCAAGTTCTACCGCATCACGGGCGAGAGCACCCAACTGCGCGGTGTCGAACCGGACCTCACCTTCCCCAGCCTCATCAGCAATGACGACATCGGGGAAAGCGCACTCGACAATGCCCTGCCTTGGGACAAGGTACGCTCCGTTCAGTACCGTCGATATGGTGAGCCGCAACGCTATCTCGACACGCTGCAGAAAGAGCATGACGAACGCGCCGAGCAGAATCCCAACTTCGTCTATCTCGAACGCGAGGCCAAGCTGGTCAAGCAACTCAAGGAACAGCGGACCAGCATCAGCTTGAATCGCGAGCAGCGCCAACGGGAGATGGACGCTCAAGAGGCTGAGCAACTCTCACTGGAGAATCAACGCCGCAAGGCGCTGGGGCTCGACCAGCTCGAAGAATGGACCGATGCCCGCGAGAGCGAGAGTGACGGCTCAGAAGACGAGGAGGAAGACGACAAGCCGGTCGATCGCGCGCAAGTCGTCGAAGCAGCGGAAATCCTGCTCGACTATGCCCATCTGAAAAAGACGCAGTAAACGTTACGCCGCCGGCCTACGCCGGCGGCATTATTTGACGCCAGCGGCGTTGGCTTTTGTCATCGTTCTTATATTATATTAGTTAAATACAATATTATAGGACATTGAATCCTTTATGCCAGCCCTCTGTTGTTCCTTCCGCATCACTTCATTCCTGCCACTCTGCAAGTCCTGTCTCTCGGGACGCTGCCTCCTGTGGGGCCTCATTGCCTATGCCCTCGCCATGAGCACTCCGGTATTGGCCTCGACGTGTCCTCAACAGCCACCTCAGGAAGATTACCGGGCACTGAATGCCCAGCTCATGCGCTGGGACCAGGCCTACTATCATCAGGGACGACGCCTGGTCGACGACGGCACCTACGACTCCGCCAAGCGCCAACTCGCCCGTTGGACTCGCTGCTTTCCTTCCTTGGCTGCCTCACGCGTCGCCTTGCATGAACCCGACGGCTCTCAACGCCACCCGATCCCGCAGACGGGCGTCAACAAGCTGCCCGACCGTGACGCGGTGGCACGCTGGATCACCCAGCGGGCACGCCATCCACTGTGGATACAGCCCAAGGTCGACGGTGTCGCCGTAACCCTGGTGTATCGGCAATCTCGGCTGGTCGCGGCGATCAGTCGAGGGGACGGCGTCAGCGGGCAAGACTGGCTTGCCAAGGCATCGCATATCCCGGCGATCCCTTTGAAGCTTCCCGACACGGCACCCTCAAGCGTCATTTTGCAAGGCGAGCTCTATGCACGCCGCGACGCCCACACGCAATCCCGCGATGGGATCGACGGTGCACGCGCCCGGGTCGCCGGACTGATGGCGCGCAATTCACTGACAGATCGCCAGGGCGAGGAGATAGGCCTGTTCGTCTGGAGCTGGCCTGACGGGCCCGCCACCATGCCCGCGCGACTTGCCACGCTTGCCGACTGGGGATTCGACAATGTCGCCGATACCACGCACACCGTCACCACGCCGGAAGATGTCGCCCATTGGCGCGAATACTGGTATCGCCACGCCCTGCCCTTCGCCACCGACGGCATCGTCGTCAAGCGTGGCGACCGTCCCGACGGACACGAGTGGGAGGCCGCGCCTCCCGACTGGGCCATGGCCTGGAAATACCCCGCCCAACAGGCAGTCGCCCACGTCGATGCCCTCGACTTCACGGTGGGCCGCACCGGGCGCATCACCGCCGTCGCCACATTGACGCCGGTCATGCTTGGCGACAAGCGCATCACCCATGTGAGCCTTGGCTCGCTAGCGCATTGGCGCAAGACGGACGTGCGTCCCGGCGATCAAGTCAGGCTGCGTCTAGCGGGTCTGACCATCCCGCAACTCCAGGACGTGGTCATACGCACGCGACCGCGTCCTCCGATCACGGTGCCCGACGCCGACCGTTACGACCGCCTGTCATGTCTACGCCTGACACTGCGGTGTCGCGAACAATTCCTCGCTCGGCTCGAATGGCTGGGAAGCGACAACGGCCTGGACTTCGAAGGCATCGGCTCGGCCACATGGGGGCAACTCGTCGATGCCGGGCTCATAGAGGGGCTTCTCGACTGGCGCACGCTAGATTCCCGAACCCTCGAGGCGCTACCCGGCGTCGGCAACAAGACCGCCCGTGACTGGCAAGCACGCTTCGCAGCGGCCGATAAACGCTCCCCTCGCCGCTGGCTGCGCGCGCTAGGACTCCCCGCCATCCCGCAGGGAGCCCTCGAGGCGATACTCGCACGACACGACGTGCGTGAGCTCACACGATGGGCGTCATCCGCTTGGCAAGGTTATTCAGGTATTGGAGAAACGCGTGCGAAACAGCTGGAGGATTTTTTCCACCATCCGGAAATGCGACGCTTATTGAAATCACTGCAGAAAGAAATGACACCGCGCGAGGAAGGGGCGACCGAGACAGTCAATAATGCGCGCTAATGAGATATGTAGCCTCGCCTGGCTCCCCGAACAGGACTCGAACCTGTGACCCAATGATTAACAGTCATTTGCTCTACCAACTGAGCTATCGGGGAATATCAGCGATGTGACTCGGCGGGAAATTGGCTCCCCGAACAGGACTCGAACCTGTGACCCAATGATTAACAGTCATTTGCTCTACCAACTGAGCTATCGGGGATCGCCGAGTGCGATCTGGTGTTGGCTCCCCGAGCAGGACTCGAACCTGCGACCCAATGATTAACAGTCATTTGCTCTACCAACTGAGCTATCGGGGAACTATGCCGGAGCACGCGGCGTAGTATACGGATTCGATCGAGGGCGTCAAGGCTGGAAATGAATTCGTTACCCAGAGCGGCGCTTCAGCCCACGCTCATTCCTCTCTTGAAACAGCGACCTGGCGTCCCGGACAAAGATTGCAGTGATTCGCAAGGTGGCCGCTCCCAGCAAACTCACGGTGGCGATGAGCTCCGCCGACAAGGACGCGGCATGCCACACGGACATGGCAGCGCATCACGTTCTGCGGCATGCAAAACACAGCAGGAAGTCGCCAACGATACGCATCAGGCAAAAAGGTTCTGCTAAACAAACAGGAAATCTAGCGGGACTTGCGGGAAGAGAAGTGGTGGCTACGCCCTGACTCGAACAGGGGACCCCATCATTATGAGTGATGTGCTCTAACCAACTGAGCTACGTAGCCACATATCGCATAGCAGGAACGCTTAGCGACGGAGGCGAATTATGCACATGGGCCTGCCGCTTGGCAAGCCCATGGCAATGACAAGGTGCGACACTTAGGCGTCGATGTCGAGCTCGCGCTTCACGGCATCCAGACCGGACTGGCCATCGACGGTGGTCACGCCATCGAGCCACTCGTCGAGCACGTCAGGATTGTCCTGGAGCCAGGTCCGAGCAGCGTCGCGCGGATCTTCACCATCATCCATGATCGCGCCCATGATTTCGTTTTCCATGGACAGGGTGAAGCTCAAGTTATTGAGCAACTCGCCCACGTTGCCGCATGTCTCGGCGTAATCGGCACGGGTATTGGTATACACGGTGGCACCGCCCAGATCAGGTCCGAAGTAATCATCGGCATCCTTCAGGTAGGCCATGTCATAGTTGGTGTTCATGGGGTGCGGCTCCCAGCCGAGGAACACCATCCACTCTTCGTTCTGGGTTCTAGAATTGAGCTCGGCAAGCATGCCCGATTCGGAAGAATCGATCAGGTCCCAGTCGCCCAGACCGAAGGCATCGTCACTGATCATCTGCTGGATGATTTCGTTGCCATCGTTGCCGGCTTCGATGCCATACAGACGGCTACCGAACTGGTCGGCATGATCGTCCAGGTCTTCCACCGAGGTAACACCGGCATCATAGACGTACTGCGGTACCGCCAAGGTGTACTTGGCGCCCTCGAGGTTCGCGCCCAGTCGATCGACTTGGCCTTTGTCGATGTACTCGTCGCTGATCGACGCCATCGACGGCATCCAGTTGCCCAGGAATACGTCGAAGTCGCCATTCTTCATACCCGCGTAGGCCACGGGCACGGAAACGGTATCAGACGTCGTTTCATACCCCAGCCCTTCGAGCACCTCACGCGTCAATGCGGTGGTGGCGGTGATATCCGTCCAGCCGACTTCGGCGAAGCGCACGGGCTGGCACTCCTCTGGCGTATCGGCCATGGCCAGCGGCGAAAGCAACGTGGCACTGCCCAGCAGCGCGATCAGTGGGGTCTTATTGGACATGGGATTCTCCCTTGCGTTGATGTTGGAATTGAATGACGATTCAATAACGTTTTTTTATGCTAAATGAATTCGGTGATTCTTTTCCACTATGGATTTCATTTACCATGGAAAGATAGCGGATTTTTTATTGATTGAACGTTCAATAAAAACATTCCATAATGAGTCGACGCGGGTAGCTGATGAGGTACGCAAGCAGACTACCCCGAACGTCAGCAAAGGAGAATGCTCGGTGCCCAAGCTCGGTATGCAACCCATTCGCCGCCGCCAACTGATTCAAGCGACGCTGGAAGCCATCGACGACGTCGGCCTGGCAGATGCCACTATCGCACAAATCGCCAAGCGCGCCGGCGTTTCGGCGGGCATCATCAGCCACTATTTCGGCGGCAAGGACGGGTTGCTCGAATCGACCATGCGTCAGATTCTCTGGGATCTTGGCAACGCCGTCGCACAGCGTCGTGCCCGAGACGATGTCGAGTCCCCACGCCAGCACCTGCATGCCATCATCGATGGCAACTTCGACCGCAGTCAGGTCAACAAAACCGTCATGAAGACCTGGCTGGCCTTCTGGTCGGTCAGCATGCATCGTCTCGATCTGCAGCGCTTGCAGCGCGTCAATGACCGGCGACTGTATTCGAACATCTGTCACCATTTTCAACGCTGCCTGCCACGACCCGACGCACAGCAGGCAGCCCGCGGCCTGGCCGCGATGATCGATGGGCTCTGGCTGCGCGGCGCGCTGGCGCCAGAAGGCATCGATGTCGACCGAGCGCGGCAACTGGCCTATGACTATGTGGAAGAGCAACTCGCTCACACCACATCGCGAACACCGAGCCACGCCTGAGACGCCAGGCCTCGAGACTTTTCATTCACGAAACATTCACGATACGGGAGGACCCAATGGCCACTTTCGAGACTCAGAAGCTCTACATCGGCGGTCGCTTCGTCGATGCCACATCCGGCGAGACATTCGACACGATCAATCCGGCCGATGGCAGCGTGCTCGCCAGCATCCAGCAAGCCTCTCAGGACGATGTCGACCGTGCCGTCGCCTCGGCCCGTGAAGGACAGCGCGTGTGGGCGGCGATGAACGGCATGGAACGCAGCCGCATCCTGCATCGCGCCGTCGCGATGCTGCGCGAACGCAACGACGAACTGGCTCACCTGGAAACGCTGGATACCGGAAAGCCGATCAGCGAAACGCAAGCCGTGGATATCGTCACCGGCACCGACTCGCTGGAGTACTACGCCAACCTGGCACCCTCCATCGAAGGCACTCAGGTGCCGCTGCGCGAGGACTCGTTCTTCTACACGCGCCGCGAACCGCTGGGCGTCATCGGTGCCATCGGCGCCTGGAACTACCCCCTCCAGATCGCCTGCTGGAAGTCCGCACCGGCGCTGGCGGCAGGTAACGCCGTGGTCTTCAAGCCCAGCGAGGTCACCCCGCTGACCACCCTGAAACTGGCGGAAATCTTGACCGAAGCCGGCCTCCCGGATGGCGTATTCAATGTCGTCCAGGGCGATGGGCGCGTCGGGCAGATGCTCACCAACCACGCTGACATCGACAAGATCACCTTCACCGGCGAAGCTGGCACCGGCAAGAAGGTCATGTCCGCCGCCGCGAGCTCGACGCTCAAGGAAGTCACCATGGAGCTGGGTGGCAAATCGCCGTTGATCGTCTTCGAGGACGCCGATCTCGAGCGTGCCGCCGACGCCGCGATGATGGCCAACTTCTATTCCAGCGGTCAGGTCTGCACCAACGGCACGCGCGTCTTCATCCACCGCTCGGTGCAGCAGGACTTCGAAGCCAAGATCAAGGAGCGTGTGGAGCGCATCAAGGCCGGCGACCCGCTCGACCCGGCGGTCAACTTCGGCCCGCTGGTCAGCTTCGAACACCAGGAAAAGGTGCAGAGCTATATCGATCTTGGCGCCCAGGAAGGCGCGCGGCTGCTGGTCGGCGGCGGGCGCTGGAACCAGGGCGAATGGGCACAGGGCGCCTGGGCTGCGCCGACGGTGTTCACCGACTGTGGCGACGACATGCGCATCGTACGCGAGGAAATCTTCGGCCCGGTGATGGCGATCCTGGTCTTCGACGACGAGGAAGAGGTCATTCGCCGCGCCAACGACACCGGCTACGGCCTCGCTGCCGGGCTGTTCAGCGAAAGCCTGAACCGCGCGCATCGCGTCATCCATCGTCTGCAGGCCGGCATCTGCTGGATCAACACCTGGGGTGATTCCCCGGCGGAAATGCCGGTGGGCGGTTACAAGGAATCGGGCATCGGCCGCGAAAACGGACTCTCATCGCTCGATCAGTACACCCAGATCAAGTCAGTGCAGATCGAAATGGGGCCCTTCGAGTCGGCGTTCTGATCGCTACTTGGCGCTATTCGCGAGATGAGCGCCGGGGATAAGACGAAGCGAGGGTCATCCGCCATGGATGGCGGATGTAGCGCCCATGGAAGAGTTTACAGCGCCCTCGCGCAGACTTGTCGCCGGAAAGGCTCATCTTCCACCGTGCTCTTTTTGTCATTGCCCAGGGAGGTCCCATGCCTCAGACCCGTGAATTCGATTACATCATCATCGGTGCTGGCTCTGCCGGTAACGTCCTCGCCACGCGACTCACCGAAGACCCCGACGTGCAGGTATTGCTGCTCGAGGCCGGCGGTCCCGACTATCGCTTCGACTTCCGCACGCAGATGCCCGCAGCGCTTGCCTTTCCGCTGCAAGGCAAGCGCTATAACTGGGCGTTCGAGACCGATCCCGAACCCTACATGAACGGCCGCCGCATGGAGTGCGGGCGCGGTAAAGGGCTCGGCGGTTCCTCGCTGATCAACGGCATGTGCTATCTACGCGGCAACGCCCTGGATTACGACAACTGGGCCAAGATTCCCGGCCTGGAAGATTGGAACTATCTGCAATGCCTGCCCTACTTCAAGCGTGCCGAGACACGCGACATCGGGCCCAACGATTATCATGGCGGCGATGGCCCGGTCTCGGTAGCCACCCCCAAGCAAGACAACAACGAGCTCTACGGCGCCTTCATCCGCGCGGGCATCGAGGCCGGCTATCCGGCCACCGAGGATGTCAACGGCTATCAGCAGGAAGGCTTCGGTCCCATGGACCGTACCACCACGCCCAACGGGCGGCGGGCGTCCACGGCGCGCGGCTACCTGGATATCGCCAAGCAGCGTTCCAACCTGACCATCGAAACGCATGCCACCACCGATATTATCGAATTCGAGGGCAAGCGTGCCGTGGGCGTGCGCTACGCACGCAAGGACCAGACGCAGAAGGCCCACGCACGCCGCGAGGTGCTGTTGTGCGGAGGCGCCATCGCCTCGCCGCAGATATTGCTACGCTCCGGCGTGGGTAACCCCGAGCACCTCAAGGAATTCGACGTTCCCGTGGTACACGCGCTACCCGGCGTCGGCGAAAATCTCCAGGATCACCTGGAAATGTACATCCAATACGAGTGCAAGAAGCCCATTTCACTGTACCCGGCGCTCAAGTGGTACAACCAGCCCAAGATCGGTGCCGAATGGCTGTTCTTCGGCAAGGGTGTCGGCGCCAGCAACCAGTTTGAGGCGGCCGGCTTCATTCGCACCAACGACCAGGAAGAATGGCCCAACCTGCAGTACCACTTCTTGCCGATCGCCATCAGCTACAACGGCAAGAGCGCGGTGCAGGCCCATGGCTTTCAGGCCCACGTCGGCTCGATGCGCTCCATGAGCCGTGGCCGCATTCGTCTGACCTCGCGCGACCCCAAGGCTGCGCCCAGCATCCTGTTCAACTACATGGCCCACGACAAAGACTGGCAGGAGTTTCGCGACGCCATTCGCCTCACCCGCGAAATCATCGAGCAGCCGACGATGGACGAATACCGTGGGCGCGAAATCTCGCCCGGGCCGGAGATCCAGAGTGACGAGCAACTCGACGAGTTCGTGCGCCAGCATGCCGAGACCGCCTACCATCCCGCCGGCACCTGCAAGATGGGCAGTGCCAATGATGAGATGGCCGTCGTCGACGGCGCGGGACGCGTGCACGGCCTCGAAGGACTGCGTGTCATCGATGCCTCGATCATGCCCGTGATCGCCACCGGCAACCTCAACGCGCCGACGATCATGATCGCCGAGAAAATGGCCGACAAGGTGCGCGGACGCGATCCGCTGCCGCCTGCCGAGGTCGATTACTACGTTGCCCATGACGCACCGGCACGTCGCAAGGCATGACGACGCCTGCGTCGACATGACCTCTGCCTCGAACACCCGATGCACTCGCATCGGGTGTTTTTGCATGATCCTTCCTTAATTCTTGCCCACCGCACCCGTAGACTGTGCACGATCGCCTAATCGATTCGTCGCTAACAGGAACCTTTCGTTACAATGCACCTCATAATCCGGTACTCGTGTCCGCTCACGGAGCGATGCGTCCCTGCACCGGAATGTCTCTGACAAGGATCGCTGCCCCGTCATGCCTCACTCTCGCCGTCTCTGGATTGCACTACTCATCGTCGTCTTGATCGCCCTCGCCGTATGGTTGATCCCCAACTGGCAAAGCGACGACCAGTCCAACGATGCCTCAGCCAACGCAGGTGACGACAGAAGCACGGCCGTGTCCGCCATCGAGGCGCAGCGTGGCGATCTCGAGATCACTGTCGGGGCGCTGGGCACCGTGCGCTCGCTATCGAGCATTGACGTGTACCCACGTGTCGAGGGCGAACTGCTCACGGTGGATTTCGAGGAAGGCGAGCATGTCGAGAAAGGACAGCGCCTGGCCACCATCGACCCGCGTGACTATCAGGCTCAGCTCGCCGCCGCCCAAGGCCAGCTCGTCCAGGATCAGGCACAACTAAACTCGGCCCGCGAGGATCTCGAACGCTACGAGACCTTGTCGCAGAGCCAATCGATCTCCCGTCAGGAACTCGAACAGCAGCGCCAGCTAGTCCGCCAGTATGAAGGCGCGGTGTCCAGCGACCGAGCCGATATCGAGAGCGCCCAGGTGCAACTCGACTATACCGACATCACCGCACCCAACGCCGGCATCATCGGCATCCGCAACGTCGATCCCGGCAATCTGGTCAGCAGTGGTGACGACGCCCCCATCGCCACGCTTACCCAGCTCGACCCGATCTCGGTGGTCTTCTCATTGCCCAGCCAATACGTACCGGCGCTGCGCGAGCAACTCACGGCAGGCGACTCACCCAGCGTTTCGGCGACCACGGTGGGCGACGAACGCCTCGAAGGCCAACTCACCAGCATCGACAGCCAGATCGACACCGCGACCGGCACCGTGCGACTCCGCGCGCGCTTCGACAATGCCGCGGAACGTCTCTACCCCCGCGCCTTCGTCGACGTGCGCCTGACGGTCGACACGCTGCATGACCGCGTCATCGTCCCCGCGCCTGCGGTTCAGACCGGTCAGGACGGCCTGTTCGTGTATGTCGTCGGCGACGACGACACGGTGACCCGCCACGCTGTCGACGTCAGCGCCAGCGAAGATCATCGCAGCGCCTTGGCCAGCGGCGTCTCGGCAGGCGAGCGCGTGGTCGTGGACGGTGTCGATAGCCTGCGCGACGGTGCCGAGGTACGCGTCGTCAGCGATGCCCTGCCGGGAGACGCCAGCGCCTCTGCGACGGCTGACGAGGATGCCGACACACAGACGCCGCGAGACGCTTCATGAATCCATCGCGGCTATTCATTCTGCGGCCGGTCGCCACCTCCTTAGTGATGCTGGCCATCCTGATCGCGGGCGCGCTCACCTATCGGCTACTCAGCATTTCGTCGCTGCCCGAGGTCGACTTTCCCACCATTCAGGTCACCACGCTGTACCCTGGCGCGGGGCCGGACGTCATGCTGTCCCACGTCACCGCCCCGCTGGAAGACGAACTGGGGGAAATCGCCGGCCTCGAAGACATGAGTTCGACCAGTACCGGGGGCGCATCACTGATCACGTTGCGCTTCGGTCTCGATGGCGAGCTGGGCGTCGCCGAGCAGGAGGTGCAGGCCGCTCTCAACCAGGCGGAAACCCTGCTGCCCGACGACCTGCCACGCCCGCCGAGCTACAGCAAGGTCAACCCCGCCGATACGCCGGTACTGACGCTGGCCGTGACCTCCGATAATCTGCCGTTGACCGAAGTCCACGACCTGGTCGATACCCGCCTGGCGCAGAAGCTCGCCCAGATCAGTGGCGTCGGTGAGGTACGGCTTTCCGGCGGCAATCGCCCCGCGGTACGTATCGATGTCGATTCGCGCCAGCTCGCCGCGCATGGACTCGACCTTTCCAGCGTCCGCAGCGCCGTGGAAAGTGCCAACGTCAACCAGGCCAAGGGCACCATTTATGGCCCCTACCGCGCCTACAGCATCGATGCCAACGACCAGTTGACCTCCGCCGCGGGGTATCGCGACCTCATCCTCAAGTACGAGAACGACGCACCGCTACGCTTGAGCGACGTGGCGAGCATCGACGACGGCGCAGAAAATGCACAACTCGGCGCCTGGGCCAATGGCGAGGGGACGATTCTGGTCGACGTGCTGCGTCAGCCTGGCGCCAACGTGGTCGGCGTGGTCGACGACATCGAGCGTCGCTTGCCGGCGTTGTCGGAGAGCCTGCCGGGCAGCGTCGACGTGGACATCTTGAGCGATCGTACCACCACGATCCGCGCCGCCGTCGAGGACGTGCAGTTCGAGTTGGTCCTCGCCATCGCGCTGGTGATCATGGTTACCTTTCTGTTTCTGCGTAACCTGCCGGCGACGTTGATCCCCAGCCTGGCCGTGCCATTGTCGCTGGTCGGCACCTTCGGCGCCATGTACCTGGCCGGCTTCAGTCTCAACAACCTCACCTTGATGGCGCTGACCATCGCCACCGGCTTCGTTATCGACGATGCCATCGTGGTGCTGGAGAACATCACGCGCTATCTGGAACGCGGCGAAACGCCCTTGCAGGCAGCACTAAAGGGATCGCGCCAGATCGCCTTCACCATCCTCTCGCTGACGGTCTCGCTGCTGGCGGTGCTGATCCCGTTGCTGTTCATGGGCGGCGTAGTCGGCGTGCTGTTCCGTGAATTCGCCATGACGCTGGCGATTTCCATCGTTATCTCGGCGTTCGTCTCTCTGACGTTGACGCCGATGCTCTGCGCGCGCTGGCTGCGACGCCGTACCGACGAGGCCGAGGGCGACGCTCAGGCCCTCGACGACGAAGCCATGGTACGCAGCCGCCAAGGCCTCTTCGGGCGCCTCACACGCGGCTACGAACGCGCTCTGGACACGGTACTCAGGCACCAGACGGCGACGCTATGGGTGGCACTGGGCACCTTCGTGCTGACCGCCGTGCTGTTCTGGATGACGCCCAAGCAGTTATTCCCGATTCAGGACACCGGTACCTTGCGCGGCATCACCACGGCCACGCAGACGACGTCCTACCGGGCCATGTCGGCGCGTCAGCAGGCGCTTGCCGAGCGCTTGATGGACGATCCCGCCGTGGCCAACATCGCCTCGAGCATCGGTATCGATGGCACCAACACCACGCTCAATAGCGGCCGGCTGCAGATCGACCTGGCCGATCTGGACGCGCGCGACGCCGACCTGGATACCATCGTCTCACGGCTGCTCGATGCCGCCGCTGATGTTCCCGGCATCGAGCTGGCACTCACACCGGTGCAGGACCTGACGCTGGAAGACACCGTCAGCCGCTATCCCTATCAGTTCGCTCTGACCCAAGGTGATCGTGATCAATTGGCGCAAGATGTCGCGTCGATGACCGAGCGTCTCAAGGCTGCACCGGCCATCGCGCATATCGCCACCGACCTTCAAAACGCGGGACGCAAGCTCGCGGTCAGCATAGATCGCGACCGCGCCAGTCGTCTCGGCGTCTCGGTCGCCGATATCGACGACGCGCTTTACGATGCCTTCGGCCAGCGCCTGATTTCGACGATTTTCACCCAATCCAACCAGTATCGCGTGGTGCTGAGCGCGACGCATGGCGACGATGCCGGTCCCGAGGCCCTCTCCCGGCTGTATGTCAGCGGCAGCGACGACGCCATGGTGCCGCTGTCGAGCCTGGTGAGCATGGAAGAAGCGCCTACCGCGTTGTCGCGTCAACGCCTCAACCAGTTCCCCTCGGCGTTGATGTCGTTCGATCCTGCATCCGGCTATTCGCTGTCGGACGCCTTCGATGCCGTGGAAACAGCCCGCGATGACGTGCTCAGCGCCGACACGCAACTCGATTTCCGCGGCACCGCCCTGGCGTTCACCACCTCGACGCGCGACACGCTGTGGCTGATCGCCGCCGCCATCGTCACCATGTACATCGTGCTGGGCGTGCTCTACGAGAGCTACATCCATCCGTTGACCATTCTCTCGACCCTGCCATCGGCGGCCATCGGCGCCTTGCTGGCCCTTATGCTCAGCAACAACGCCTTGGGCATGGTGGCCATCATCGGCATCATCCTGCTGATCGGCATCGTCAAGAAGAACGCCATCATGATGATCGACTTCGCCCTCGAGGCGCAGCGCGAACAGGGCATGTCGGCGTATCGCGCAATCCACAGTGCCGCGCTGCTGCGCTTTCGGCCGATCATGATGACCACCTGCGCCGCCCTGCTCGGGGCGCTGCCGCTGATGCTCGCCAGCGGGTACGGGGCCGAGTTGCGGCGTCCGCTGGGCATGACCATGGTCGGCGGTCTGTTGCTGAGCCAATTGCTGACGCTGTTCACCACGCCGGTGATCTATCTGTTCTTCGACCGGCTGGCCGAACGCTGGCGTCGGCGTGGCAATGCGCATGACACCGCAATGGATACCGAGGTCGACAGGTGAGCATTTCGAGTCCCTTCGTGCGTCGCCCGGTGGCCACCGCACTGCTGGCGCTGGGGATCGTGCTACTCGGGCTGCTGGCCTACCAGCGCCTGCCCGTGGCACCGCTACCCAACGTGTCGTTCCCTACTATCGTGGTCAACGCCAACCTCTCCGGCGCCAACCCGGAGACCATGGCGTCTAGCGTGGCCACGCCGCTGGAACGTTCGCTGGGGAGCATATCGGGCATATCGCAGATGACCTCGCGCAGCTCGGACGGCTCGACACGTATCACCGTCCAGTTCGCTCTCGACAAGGATATCGATGTCGCCGCACGTGAGGTGCAAGCGGCGATCAACGATGCCCAGCCACTACTACCTAGCGCCATGACCAGCCGCCCCAGCTATCGCAAGATGAACCCGGCGGCGGCGCCAATCATGATCCTCTCGGTGACCTCCGACACGCTGCCCACCAGCGAGCTTTATCAACTCGCCGACGAACGCATCGCGCCCCCCGTCCTGCAGGTCCCAGGGGTCGGCGATGTCAACGTCGGCGGTAGTTCGTCCCCGGCGGTGCGCGTGTCACTCGATCCGAGTCGACTCGAGCATGCGGGCGTATCGCTGACGGCCGTGGCCAGTGCGATACGCAGTGCCACCACTAGCACGCCCACCGGTTTCGTGGCGTCTCCCGCCACACGCTGGGAAGTCGACACCGACTCGCAGCTGATGCAGGCCGAGGCGTTCGAGGATCTCATCGTGGCACGCGGCGAGGACGGCGCGGTGATGCACTTGAGCGATGTCGCCGATATCAAGGACGGCGTGGAAGATCGCTACAACGTGGGCTTTCAGAACGAGCAACCCGCCGTGTTGCTGATCATCAGCGCCAGCAGCGGCGCCAATGTCATCGACACCATCGCCGGCATTCGCGAGCGCATGGCGTCCATCGAAAGTCAGCTTCCCGCAAGTGCCTCGCTCAGCGTACAACTCGACCGCGCGCCCGGCATTCGCGGCTCGCTGCATGAGACACAGCTCACCCTGTTGCTGGCCATCGCGCTGGTGGTCCTGGTGGTGTTCCTGTTCCTGCGTAACGCCCGTGCCACGCTGATTCCCAGCCTGGCGATTCCAGTGTCGTTGATCGGCACCTTCGCGATGATGCATGTCATGGGCTTTTCACTCGACACGTTGTCGCTGATGGCGCTGATCGTGTCGATCGGCTTTCTCGTCGACGATGCCATCGTGGTGGTCGAGAACATCGCCCGACATATCGAGCAGGGCATGCCGCCCCGGCAAGCCGCCCTGCAAGGCGCCCGCGAAGTGGGCTTCACGGTGACCTCGATGAGTGTGTCGCTGGTCGCCGTCTTCCTGCCATTGTTGTTCATGGGCGGCTTCATCGGGCGCATGTTCTTCGAATTCGCGATGACCCTGTCGCTGGCAGTGCTGGTCTCGCTGGTGGTGTCGTTGACCCTGACGCCCATGCTCTGCGCGCGCTGGTTACGTCAGGGACGCGAGCGCCGGCCCCCACGTTGGGAAACGGCCCTGCTCGCCTTCGGCCAGGGCTGTCAGCGCCTGTATACGCGCAGCCTGGATGTCGCCCTGCGCCATCGGCGGCTAACGCTACTCTCGTTGGTCGGCGTGATCGTACTCAACGGCTACCTTTACGCCGCCGTCGACAAGGGCTTCATTCCCGAGCAGGACACCGGACGACTGATCGGTTTCGTACGCGGCGACCAGAGCCTGTCGTTCGATGCCATGTCGGCCAAGTTGCGCACCATTCGCGAGCGTCTGTCCGAGGCGCCCGAAGTGCATAGTGTGCTGGGCTTCATGGGTGGCCGTGGTGGGGGCGCCTCGGCGACCTTGTTCATCACCCTGGAGAACGGCGAGTATTCACAGGGCACGCAAGCCACCGGCAACCGTCTGGGCACGTCGATGAGCGATATCCCCGGCGTCAATACCTCGATGATGGCCCTGCAGGACATCCGTATCGGTGGCCGACAGAATACCGGGACGCAATATGAGATCACCCTCAAGAGCGACGACCTCGCGCTGCTCGATACCTGGTCGCAGCGCGTCAGTGACGCCATGCAGGATGTCGACGGACTGACCGGCGTCGACAGCGACAGCCGGCGCGAGGGCCAGGCCGTAGAGCTGAAGGTCGATCGCGATACCGCCAAGCGCCTCGGCGTCGACATGCAGGACGTGGACACGTTGCTCGGTAACGCCTTTGCGCAACGCAGCATCACCAGCCTTTACGATGCCGACAATCAGCGCTACGTGATCCTCGAGGTAGATGACGAACACCGCAGCGCGCCGGAAGCCATTTCGCGACTCCACGTCATCAACGACGAAGGCGATGCGATTCCCGTCTCGGCGTTCAGTCATCTTGAGGAAAGCACCACGCCGGTGACCGTCAATCATCAGGGCCAGTTCGCCTCTACCACGGTATCGTTCAATCTCGAAGACGGCGTCACACTCGGCGATGCCACCCAGCGCATCCGTCGGGCGGTGGACGACCTGCGCCTGCCCACCGCCGTACAGGTGGATTTCGAGGGCAGCGCGGGCGCCTTCCAGAGCGGCATGCAAGCCATGCCATGGCTGATCCTGGCCGCGCTGGTGACGGTCTACCTGGTGCTGGGGATTCTCTACGAGAGCTACATTCACCCGCTGACGATCCTCTCCACCCTGCCCTCGGCGGGGGTCGGCGCGCTGCTCGCCTTGATGCTGCTCGACACGCCATTCACGCTCATCGCCCTGATCGGCATCATTCTGCTGATCGGCGTGGTCAAGAAAAATGCCATCATGCTGGTCGACTTCGCCGTCAGTGCCGAACGTGAACGCGGCTTGAGCGCGCTCGAGGCCATACATGAAGCGGCCGTGGTACGCTTTCGTCCCATCATGATGACCACGCTGGCCGCCATTCTCGGCGCGATTCCATTGCTGCTGGGCACCGATGAAAACGCCGCGCTGCGCGCACCGCTGGGCATAACCATCATCGGCGGCCTGATCCTGAGTCAGCTCTTGACGCTCTACACCACGCCGGTGGTCTATCTCTACCTCGACCGGCTACATCGCCGACTGCGCCCAGGCCGACTCGACAACGCGCCACAGCACTCGACGCCAACGACCTGAGCGCACTCCCCGTGCCGCCCAGTGCGGCGCGGGGCCTCCCGTCAATCTCGAATGATGATGTCCATCCTGAATGACGACTTCCACCATGGATGACTAGTCGTCACGACACGAGTACGCTAGGCTAAATTCAAACAAGCGTTAGAAATTAGCCAGGGAGAGTCCGCATGTTGGAACTGTTGCTCATCGTCGTGGCGCTGGCAGGCCTGGTCTGGATCATGCGTCGGGAGGCAGGCGCCTTGCCGGCGCTGGGGCTGTTGTTGGTTCTCGGTGCCATCGGCATCGTCTTCGGCGCGCTGATAATAGGCGTGCTGCTGTGGCTAGGCGCCCTGGCCGTGGCGGCCTGCGGGCTCCCCACGTTGCGTCGGCGGTGGCTAACTCCACGCCTCTTCGCGGCCTTCAAGAAGTCGGCGCCCAAGGTCTCCGAGACCGAGCGTATCGCCCTCGAAGCGGGTAGCGTAGCGTGGGACGGCGAGCTCTTCTCCGGCCGCCCCCAATGGCAACGGCTGCTGGATTTCGGCACCACGCAACTGAGCGAGGAAGAGCAGGCTTTCGTCGACCATCAATGCTCCGTGGCCGCCGGCATGTGCAACGCCTGGGAGATCGCCCGCACGCGTGCCGACCTGCCGCCCGAGTTGTGGGACTACCTCAAGCGCGAAGGCTTCTTCGGGATGATCATCCCCAAGCGCTATGGCGGGCTGGAGTTCTCCGCCAAGGCGCAATCGGCAGTACTGCAAAAACTGGCGGTCAACGAGACGTTGATGGTCACGGTGGGCGTACCCAATTCGCTGGGGCCAGGTGAGCTGTTGCTCAAATACGGCACCGAAGAACAGAAAGACCATTACTTGCCACGCCTGGCGGATGGACGCGAGATTCCCTGCTTCGGGCTCACAGGACCGCGCGCGGGCAGCGATGCTACCTCGCTGCCCGATGTCGGCGTCGTCTGCCGAGGCAAACACAACGGCGAAGACGTCCTCGGGCTCAAGCTCACCTTCGAGAAACGCTGGATCACCCTGGCGCCCATTGCCACCGTGGTCGGCCTGGCGTTTCGCATGTTCGACCCCGATGGCCTGCTCGGTGAGACCGAAGACCTGGGCATCACCTGCGCGTTGATCCCGCGCAATACGCAAGGCATGGAGATCGGGCGTCGCCATCACCCCATCGGCAGCCCGTTCATGAACGGCCCGATTCGCGGCCAGGATGTCTTCATCCCCCTCGACTGGATCATCGGCGGCACCGAGATGGCCGGACAAGGCTGGCGTATGCTGGTCGAATGCCTGTCCGTGGGACGCTGCATTACCCTGCCCTCCGGTGCCTCGGGCATCGGCCGCTACGCGCTGGGCTGGGCCGGCGGCTATACCCGTATCCGGCGGCAGTTCAACCTGCCCGTCGCCGAGATGGAAGGCGTCCAGGAACCGCTCGCGCGCATCGCCGCGCATGCCTATATCGCCCAGGCAGCGGTCATGCAGACCGCCAACACCATCGACCACGGCGTCAAGCCGGCGGTGCCCTCGGCCATTCTCAAGAGCCAGTTGACCGAATTCCAACGCAATATGCTCGCCGATGCCATGGATGTGCACGGCGGACGCACGGTCACGCTGGGGCCGCGCAACTACCTGGGCATCGCCTATGCCGCCAACCCGGTGTCGATCACCGTGGAAGGCGCCAATATCATGACGCGCAACCTGATGATCTTCGGCCAGGGCGCGATTCGCTGCCATCCCCATGTGCTCGACGAACTGGCCGCCAAGGACAACGACGATCTCCCGGCCTTCGACAAGGCGATTTTCCGTCACGCCGGCATGGTCTTCGGCAATGCCGCGCGTGCCTTTACCCTGGGCCTGGGTATCGGCAAGCCGAACGTTCCCTTCGACGAAATCGCCGCGCCTTACGCGCAGGAAGTCGCGCGCCTGTCCGCGGCCTTCGGCTTGTGCGCCGATGCCGCCATGGCCAGTCTCGGCTCAGGCCTCAAGAAACGCGAGATGCTCTCGGCGCGCCTCGGCGACGTGCTCTCCAATCTCTATCTGGCCTCGATGCTACTCAAGCAGTGGCACGAGTCGGACAACGTCGAACACGAGGCGACGCTGCTGCATTACAGCTGCCGCACGCTGCTCCACCGCGCCGAGCAGGCGTTCATCGAATTGTTCGACAACCTGCCCAACCGGGCCTTGGCGACAACCCTATCGGCCATCGCGATGCCACTCGGGCGGCGCTGGCACAAGCCCCACGACCGCTTCACGCGCGATATTGCCCACGCCGTCTCTACCGATAGCGCCTTGCGTCGCAAGCTGATTGAAAACACTTGGGATACACAGGATGCCGGGCAACAGGACAACCCCCTGGCCCGTTACAATGCCCTGCTCGCCGATAGTGAGCGTGCCGAGCCGCTCTATCGGCGTATTGCCAAAGCCTATGGCAAGGGTGAATTGCCCGCCGAGGCACTGCATCCCGAGCAGCGCGTGGAAGCCGCTTGGGAATCCGGTTTGATCGACGACGCGGAAGCCGACTTCATGCGGCGTTTCGAGGGTGAGGTGCTGGAGATGCTCAGCGTCGACGATTTCGCCTTCGATGCCTTCGCTCTCGACAAGGAAAGTGTGGTCTGGCACGACACGGCATGAAAAAGCGCGGCCGCGCCTCGGTGAGACACGGCCGCGTGGGATGGCTTACGGCAACGGTGTCACGCGTACCGGCGCCGTACCGTCGTCCAGCATGTCCAAGCGCTCGGCGGCACGGCGTGAAAGATCGATGACGCGCCCCTCGGTAAAGGGGCCTCGATCGTTGATGCGCACCGTCACCTGACGCTCATTATCGAGATTGGTGACGCGCACGCGGGTATCGAAGGGCAGATTGCGATGCGCGGCGGTCAATGCCTGGGCATCGTAAGGCTCACCGCTAGCCGTCTGCCGTCCTTGATAACGATCATGATAGTAGCTGGCCAGGCCACGCTCTGCCGTCGCGCCGGATGTTTCGCCACCGTCGGTGGCACATCCCGCCAACGCCACCATGGCAACCGCCCAGCCCCTGACCGCCACTCGTCGGGAGACACGGCCCCACATCAAGGCAGCAGCACCGTCGAACCAGTGGTCTTGCGCGCCGCCAGGGCTTCCTGTGCCTGGGCAGCCTCGCTCAGGGGATAACGGTTGGCGACATCGATGGCGACCTTGCCGCTGGCGATCACTTCGAACAGCTCCTCGGCCATGGCCTCGAAGCGCTCACGCGTATCGGCATACCCGTTGAGGCTGGGCCGCGTCACGAACAAGGCGCCCTTCTGATTGAGGATACCAATGTTGACGCCTTCGACCGGGCCCGAGGCATTGCCGAAGCTGACCATCAGGCCGCGTTTTTGCAAGCAATCAAGCGAGGTTTCCCAGGTATCCTTGCCTACCGAGTCGTACACCACCGGCACCATCTCGCCACCGGTTAGCTCACGCACGCGTTCGACGACGTTTTCACGGGTGTAGTCGATGGTCGCCCAGGCGCCGTTGCGCTTGGCCAGTTCGGCTTTCTCGGGCGAACCGACGGTGCCGATCAACTTCACACCCAGCGCCTTCGCCCATTGGCAGGCGATCGAGCCGACGCCGCCTGCGGCGGCATGGAACAGAATCGTCTCGCCTTCTTTCACCCGATACGTCTGACGCAGCAGATATTGCACCGTCAGGCCCTTGAGCATCGCGGCGGCGGCCGTCTCGTAATCGATGGCCTCGGGCAACGCCACGACCTTCTCCGCCGGTAACACGTGCTGCTCGGCGTATGCGCCCAATGCCCCTTGGGCATAGGCGACACGATCGCCCGGCGAGAAGCCTTTCACGCCGTCACCGACCGCATCGATCTCGCCGGCCCCTTCGGTACCCAGGCCGGACGGCAGGCTCGGCGCGGGATAAAGCCCGGTACGGAAGTAGATATCGATGAAGTTCAATCCCACCGCGCGATTGCGAACGCGGACCTCGCCCGGGCCGGGCTCGGCGGGGGTAAAATCGACATATTCCAGGACCTCGGGTCCACCGGTACGCGCGAACTGAATACGCTTGGCCATGTATTCTTCCTTATAAAGCTAACGAATCTGGGCTTTCATCCAAGCGCCGAACGCGCCCCGGGTCAAGCCGTCCCGCCCGGAGAAAGCGTCCGGCGTAGCGCATCGCGACTAAAGTCGAATGGCATTGACTTCGACGAGCGTTTTCACACGCGGCCGTCGAAACGTTCCAGGCCGGCGATGAAGCGCGCCTTGTACGACTCGAAGGTCTCGGGCTCACGCTTGAAGGTCTGCACGATGCCCTCGGCATTGAAGCGCAGCGGTTTCGTCAAGGTATCCGGCATCACTGTCTCATGTCGCGCGGCCAAGCCCAGACGCATGCCATCCGGCATGTCCAGCCATCGGGTGATGCCACAATCGCGAAAGAAGGCTTCACTGGCCTCGTCGGGAGCATGCACTCGCAGGGGCGCACGCGTGGCCATTTCTCTGATCAGGCGTTTGACATGCTCTTCGTCGCCCCCGGTTTCCGGGGTCGAGAGCAATGTCACTTCCATGCCTTGGCCTTCGATGTCCGAGACCAGCAGCAGCATGGCGAGAATCGTCTGCTGCTCGTCGACCAGGACGAAAATGCGCGCCGCATCCTGCTCGAACAACACCCCTAATGTGCCCGTGAAGGTCACCAGGGGATCGAGCCCGGCTTTTTGGCCATACACATTGGCGCATAGCTGTGCGAGGCACGCCTCACGGCTTTCCGGGTTCTTTACATGAATGATTTTCATCGGTCTCTCTGCCGGTCGGGCGCCGTCTGTCGGCCAAAGCGCCAGACGGCTGATCTCGAAACAAGGCGCGCAGATTAGCATATCCCCGAACGCCGCCCCATGGCGATACGGTCATGATGCTGTCAAAAAGATGTCTCAAACTAGCGGGGCGATCATGCCAACGTGAACGGCACGTTCCAACCACTGAAACAATGCCGACACGACATGCCATAATGCCTATCGGTCATTCGCGAGGTTCGTTTACATGCCACTTTCTTCAAGCGGTACCACCTTGCCGCCGACAACCGCCCCCCAGCGCGCGGTACAAGTCTCGCCGATCAGCGAGACGCACCTGGCGCTCCCGCGTGTTATCGCGCATCGGGGGCTTTCCGCACATGCTCCCGAGAACACCCTGGCGGCGGTACGCGCCGCCCATGCGGCCGGATGCCGTTGGGTAGAGCTCGATGTGCAGCAGCTCGGTGATGGCACCCCGGTGATCTGGCACGACGCCGGCGTACGACGCTGCTCCAACGGACGCGGCAAGTTACGCCATCTCGACCTTGCCCAGGCACACCAACTAGACGTGGGTAGTTGGTTCAGCCCGGCGTTTCGCCACGAGCGCATGGCGACGCTCGACGCGATGCTGGCGCTGCTCGTCGAATGTGACATGGGGCTCAACCTCGAACTCAAGATCAGCTACCGGCATGACCCCGCTGCCCTGGCCAAGGCCGTTATTCCGCGCCTGCTGGCAACGCTTCCCCCCTCACGACTGCTGGTGTCCTCATTCGACCGTGACGCCCTGCGCGCGGCCCGCGAGATCGAGACCGACCCACACCGCCTACGCCTGGGGCTGCTCTACGACAAGCTTCCCAAGGGCTGGCGCGCGGATGCCGAAACCCTGCTGGCGTACAGCGTCCACCTCGACTGGCGCAAGCTGAAACCCGCCGCCGCCAGCACCGTACGCGACGCCGGCCTGCACCTGCTGTGCTATACCGCCAACGACCCGGCGGTTTTTCGACCGCGTTGGGCATGGGGCGTCGACGCCGTGATCAGTGACGACCCGCCTTGTTTCACGGACGCCCTATCCTAGCCGTCCTCTAGTCGTTGAAAAGCGCACAAAGCACACGGCAAATACACGCTTTGCACATTCGGGCCGCGCGTATCATGCGTCATGGTGACCCTTGGCCACCTCGCTTTATCGCTTTCATGCTGTTCCTGCACCGGACAATGCCCATGAACCCGTCGACTCTGATCGGCATCGCCGCTAGTGTGCTGCTGCTCGCCACCGTCGTGCTCTTCACCGCGCAAACGCCCAGCAGTTTCTTCAATTTCCCCGGCCTCGCCATCGTCATCACCGGCACGCTGGCCGCCACCTTCATCAGCTATCCCATGCGCGAGGTGGTGCGCGTCTCGCGTCTGGTAGGGCTCGTCTTCCGTCGCGAGAACAGCCGTATCGACGCTGACATCCAGACGCTGGTATCCATGGCCCGGCACTGGTTTCGCGGTAACATTCGCGCCATCGAGGCCGAACTCGAAGACACACGCAATCCCTTTCTGCGTACCGGGGTATCGCTGGTCATCGCCAATACCCAGGACGACGAGATTCACGACGTCCTGCGTTGGCGCATCGCCCGTATGCGCGCGCGTGAATACGCCGAGTCGCAGATCTTTCGCACCATGGCGACCTACGCGCCAGCGTTCGGCATGCTGGGCACCCTGATCGGTCTGATCAACATGCTCGAAGTGATCGATGGCGGCAACCTGGCGGTGATCGGCCCACGTCTCGCCATCGCCTTGATGTCGACGTTTTACGGCATTCTGCTCGCCAACCTGCTCTTCAAGCCGATTGCAGTGAAACTGGAACGCCGCACCGAGGAACGTCTGATCGAGATGCACATGGTCATGGAAGGGGTGATGCTGATCGCCAAGCGCCGCCTGCCGTCGTTCATCGAGGACACGCTGAATTCCTTCATGGCCGAGCATCAGGACGAGATCCGCGACCCCGTCCCGCGTACGTCCAAGCGGTCACGCGAGGAGGAAACGGTGGCATGAGCCGTGCGACGCATCGCTACGCCATCGACGCCGGCGATACACTGCTCACCCCCGTAAATCACGCGGGCGATGAAGGCGGCGGCTGGCTGATGAGCTATCTCGACATGCTCACCCTGCTGATCACCTTGTTCGTGCTGCTATTGGCACTCACCGGGAACGACGACAGCAGCGCCAGCGACGAGGCGCTCGCCTTCCCGGCCCTGGGCGTGCCTACGTTGCAAGCGCCCGCCTGGTCGCCGAACTTCTATGTCCCGCCTCGCTCGGACAAACGCTATGTTCCACCGCGTGACACCGCTTTCTATACGCCGCCACCAATGCCGCCGCGCCCGCCACGCGTGATCATGGTCAACCCGGATCCCGCCAAGACCTTGATGGCGAGCGTCAAAGCTTCACGCGATACCCGTCGCGTGCGCCAACTGACGAGTACGCTCAAGCCCTTGATCGATGGCGTGGTCGTGACACAAAGTGCCCAGACACTGAACTTCCGCATCGAGAATCGCCTGCTGTTTTCCAGCAGCCGCGCCGGCCTCACCGACGAAGGCCGTGAGGTACTGCGTCAGTTGCTGGACTCGCTGCAGCAATACGAGGGCGATATCACCATCGAGGGGCATACGGATAGCCGGCCCATCGCCACCGACCGTTTCCCCTCCAACTGGGAGCTCTCGACGGCGCGCGCCACCGCCGTCTTGCGATTCCTGGTCGAGGAAGGGCTCGACAGCGACGAGCTACGCGCGGTGGGCTATGCCGACACGCATCCGCTGAAAAGCAATGCTACGGCCGAAGGGCGTGCGGCGAATCGGCGTGTCGAACTGGTCCTGCATGAACCCGAAGGCCAATGACGCCCCCTCACATCGGCCACCGATCCTGATAAAGTACGCACCCTTCGAGGCGACCCCACGGTCGCCTCACGCGTGCCACCCCAGCGCGCCTTCTCGGTCCCTCGTGAAGGCGGCAATACCGGCATCATGGCCGCACTTCTCGTAACCTAGACCGAGTATCAGGAGTATTCGATGCAAACCCTCATGGGGCTCGTCGGCGTGGTCGTCGTCCTGCTGATCGCCCTCGCCTTGTCCGAAAACCGTCGGGCCATTCGTCTGCGCACCGTCGCCGGGGCACTTGCCATTCAAGCCGGCCTTGGCCTGTTCGTGCTCGCCATCCCTTTCGGACAAAGTGTTCTTCTGGGGCTCACCAACGCCGTGCAGTCGGTCATCGACAGTGCCCAAGCGGGTATGGATTTCGTCTTTGGTGGCCTGGTCAGCGACACCATGTTCGAGGTCTTCGGCGACGGCGGTTTCGTCTTCGCCCTGCGCGTGTTGCCCATCATCGTGTTCTTTTCTTCACTGGTCGCCGTGCTCTATTACCTGGGCATCATGCGCTGGGTGATCAAATTGATGGGGGGCGCGCTACAGAAACTGCTGGGCACCTCGCGCACCGAATCGCTCTCCGCCGCCGCCAATATCTTCGTCGGGCAGACCGAAGCGCCGATGGCCGTGCGTCCTTTCCTGTCGCGCATGACCCGCTCCGAGCTCTTCGCGGTAATGGTCGGTGGTCTGGCGTCGGTGGCCGGCAGCGTACTCGGCGGTTACGCGGCGATGGGCATCTCCTTGGAATATCTGCTGGCCGCCTCGTTCATGGCGGCGCCGGGCGGGTTGCTGATGGCCAAGCTCATGGTGCCCGAAACCGAGCCCCAATCTCAGCAATTGGAAGACGTCATCGACGGTGAGGACGACGAAGCACCCGCCAACGTCATCGAAGCGGCGGCCAACGGTGCCGCCTCCGGCGTCCAGCTGGCCCTCAACGTGGGCGGTATGCTGCTGGCCTTCATCGCCCTGATCGCACTGGGCAACCAAATCCTGGGCGGCATCGGCGGCTGGTTCGGCTACTCGGACCTGACCCTGGAACTGCTGCTTGGTTATCTGTTCGCGCCCTTGGCGTTCTTGATCGGCATCCCCTGGGAGGAGGCGATCCATGCCGGTAGTTTCCTGGGCCAGAAACTGGTGCTCAACGAGTTCGTCGCCTTCGCCAACCTCGCTGCCGACCCGCAAGCACTGAGCGCGCATGCCCGGGCCATCGTCACTTTCGCGCTCTGTGGTTTTGCCAATCTCGCCTCCATTGCCATCCTGATGGGCGGACTCGGCATGATGGCGCCCAGTCGCCGCAGCGATATCGCCCGGTTGGGTCTCAAGGCCGTCGCCGCCGGCACGCTTTCCAACTTGATGAGCGCGACATTGGCCGGCGTATTCCTCTCTCTCTAACGGATGTCGTCTCTTTGCATGCCGGTCGCGCCCGCCGCGACCGGCGTTTGACTTCCCCGGGGACGCCAAGCAGAATCCTCGCCCGTCGAGACCCAGGTGCTCGGGAAGCGGGTGAAAATCCCGCACTGCCCCCGCAACGGTAATCGCGCCCCATCGGAAATCATCGCTGCCAGCCGCGCATGCGATCGCCACTGCTCTTTGCTTATTTCGAGTGGGAAGGCGTTTCCGCCCGGTGTCGGAGCTTCTCCGCCGCCAGCGCGTCAGTCCGGAGACCGGCCTGGTTCTCAGCACTGGCTGATGCGGAGGGCTTCGCCAGTGGCGACCGTTGCATTCACGCCGTCCAGGCGACGCGGCGGCGTCACCTCTTGTCCTCCTCATCGCGTAACTCGTTTCTTACGCTGATGAGGCGTTTTTCTATGTTGCATAAAAAGAATCTGCTGTGGCTGACCCTCGTAGTGGCGGGCAGCGCACAGGCGCAGGGCGATCAACGACTGTCCGACCTTCAGGTCACCGCCAACCGGCTTCCCCAATCGCAAAGCGATGTGCTGGCCAGCACCACCGTCATCGACCGCGATGACATCGAACGCAGCCAGGCCGGCTCGATCATCGATCTGCTGCAGGGCCGCGCGGGCATCGAAATAGCCCAGAACGGTTCGCCCGGCACGACCTCCAGCCTGTTCATGCGCGGCACTGAATCCGACCATAGCCTGGTGCTGGTCGACGGCGTGCGCGTCAACTCGGCGACCAGTGGCGGTGCCAGCCTGGAAATGCTGCCACTCGAAGCCATCGAGCGTATCGAGATCGTGCGTGGGCCGCGAGCCGCCGCTTATGGGGCCGACGCCATCGGCGGGGTCATCCAGGTCTTCACGCGGCACGGCACGGATACCGGCACCCAAGGCGGGCTCAAGGCGAGCGCGGGCAGCGACAGCACGCAACGCCAGAGCGCCTGGGTCGCCACCGGCGATGACGACACCCGGCTGAACGCTTCGCTCTTCCACCGCGACGGCGACGGCTTCAATGCCACCCAGGCAGACGACAGCGGCGAGCGCGACGGCTTCGAGCGCGAAGGCGCCCAGTTGGGGCTTTCACATCGCATCAACGATGACGTCGACGTGAGCGTCAACGCCCTGCGCCAGAACTTCGAGGGCGAATACGACAACTGCTCGTTTCCCGCTTCTCAGGACTGTGTCACCAAAGGCTATCTGCAGTCCTTCGGCGGTCAGCTCGATGTCCAGCTTCAGCCGGACTGGCAGATGCAGATCACCGCCGGCCATTTCGACGAGCAGCGTGAAGAGCGCTACGACGGCGAACGCCAGAGCCTGACTGAAACACACCGCGATGAAGTCGGCCTTCAGCACCGCTTCACCCGTGACAATGGCGTCGACGTACTGGGCGTCGACTATCGCCACGACAATATTGATTTCAATAATCGGGCAGGAGAATCATACCAAAAGGATAGCCGCGAAAATTACGGCATCTATGGCATGATGCAGCGCAACTACGGTGCCCACGAGCTTTCCGGCTCCTTGCGCTATGACGATGACTCCCTTTTCGGTGACAAAGCGACAGGCAACGCCGCCTATGCCTATCAGCTAACTCAAAATCAGCGTTTGGGTGTTAGTTATGGCACAGCTTTCAAGGCTCCCAGCTTAAGCGATATGTATGGCACCTATAATCCCAATCCAGACTTAGACGCCGAAGAATCCAAGAGCCTAGAAGCTTTCTGGGCTTTTTCTCAAGGCGACTGGAAGACACGTGTCACGGCTTTTCAGAATCGTATCGAGGATATGATTGTTTATACGGGAGTATCTCCCAACGGTACTTATCGAAATATAGATGAGGCTAGAATTCGTGGCCTTGAGCTCAGCGGCGGCTGGCATGGAGAGCGACTGGTAACACAGCTTTCCGTTACGTTTCAGGATCCCGAAGTACGGAGCTGGTCGGATGATTATGCCGGCATTTCAGCAGGGGACCGCTTGCTGAATCGTTCGGAGCACTATGCGCGTTTGGACACGGATTACAAAATTAATAATGAATGGAGTATTGGCTCCACCCTTTGGGCCTTCAGCGAACGAACTTCTTATGGTGGCCAGGAAGTAGGCGGCTACGGCGTGGTCGACCTGCGGACCAGTTGGCAGGTTACGCCCATGGTCGAGCTCTCGGCCAAGATGGAGAATGCCTTCGACAAGGAGTACCAACTGGTCGATGGCTACAATACCCAAGATCGCTATGTGGAAGGCGGCGTGACACTGCGCTTCTGATTCGCCTCTTCTCCTACGATGTAACGCAAACGCCCTGCCCCTTCATGGGGCGGGGCGTTATGCTGTAGGCCCTTTACAGGAGAACATCCATGGCGTTAAGCAAGACCCAAAGCAGCTTCTATCGCCGCTTATATGTCGCGCACTTGATCGCCGACGGCACGGCCAGCATCCCGGCGCTGATCGAGGCCACGGGCATGCCCCGCCGCACCGCCCAGGATACCGTCACCGCGTTGACCGAGTTGGATATTCACTGCGAATTCGAGCAGCAAGCCGGGGCCCGGCATCATATCGGACGCTATGTCATTCGCGACTGGGGACCCATCGACCCGACGTGGGTCGCCGCGCATGCCGAACGCTTGCGCGAGGCGCTGGGCTATCCGCCGGTATGACACCACACCGGTCGGGTTGAACACGTCTCCATGATGCCTATACTGTACTCATATACAGTCAAGGCGACACATGATGACGACGCCCAGAGACCGCTCCCAGGCCCGCAAGGGACGCGGCGCGACCTTCGACCCCCATAATCGCTTTGCGCCCACGCTCAGCGAGGCCGTCGACGACGGCTGGTGGCAGGAAGAAGCGCCGGTACGGCTGGCGACTCAGGTGCGCGACGAGCCCGCCAAGAGTGCGCTTTCCTGGAATCATTCGCCGGATCTGTCCTTCGATCGCTCGTTGAATCCCTATCGCGGTTGCGAGCACGGCTGCATCTACTGCTACGCACGTCCCAGCCACGCCTACTGGGACATGTCGCCGGGGCTCGACTTCGAAACCAAGTTGATTGCGCGCACCGGCATGGTCGAGCGGTTACGCGACGAACTCGACAAGCCCGGTTACGTGTGTCGCCCGATCAATCTATCGGGCAACACCGATTGCTATCAGCCGCTGGAAGCCGAGCGCGGCACCACCCGGGCGCTGCTGGAACTGCTGCTGGATACTCGCCACCCCGTCACGCTGGTCACCAAAAGTGCCCTGATCCTGCGCGACAAGGCGCTGCTCGCCGAGATGGCCGAGCACCGCCTGGTGCGCGTCTTCGTCAGCCTGACCAGCCTCGACGACGACCTCAAGCGCACGCTGGAACCGCGCACGGCGGCGCCACGCACGCGCCTCAAGGTCATCCGCGAACTCAGCGAGGCGGGCATTCCCGTGGGCACCTTGATTTCGCCGGTGATTCCGGGACTGACCGATCACGAACTCGAGTCCCTGCTGGAGGCCGGGCACGACGCCGGCGCGCGCACCGCTGCCTGGATGCTGCTACGCCTGCCGCATGAGGTCGCGCCGCTGTTCGAGACCTGGCTCAACGAGCATTACCCACTACGTGCCGACAAGGTCATGAGCCTGATTCGCCAGTGCCGTGGCGGCGAGGAGTACGATGCCCGCTTCGGCCATCGCATGCGCGGCGAAGGCGTCTTCGCGGAACTTCTGGCGCAGCGTTTTCGCACCACCTGCCGCCGCCTGGGCATCGGCAACCGTACCGAGATGGGGCTCGATACCCGTGCATTTCGCGCTCCGCACGCCCAGGGCGATCTGTTCGACTGAGCGGTCCGCCGCCGTGAATGCGACTCAGGCGGCGTCGTGGAAAACCATCGCCACACCCGCGCCGTACAACAGCACCAGTGCCACGCTCTCGAAGCCGATACGCGCCGGGCCGTGTTTCTCGCGGCGCACAAGTCCCAGCAGCAACACCGCCGTCATCAACACCGATAGCGCGATCCACAGCAATGTCTGATCGGAAACGGCGTGATAGATCGAACCGTCGCGGTAAGCGATATCGGAAGCCGCCGCAAACAGCGTATCGAAGGCGTTACCGCCGATGATCCCGCCCACGGCCAGGGTCAGTGCACCACGACGCACGGCGGCCACGGCAGTCACCAGCTCGGGCAAGGAGGTCGCGACCGAGGTCAACAGTATGCCCACGGCGGTCTGGCTCATGCCCGTTTCGGTCGCCAGCGTCGTCGCCGCTTTCTCCATCACCCAGCCGGACACGCCCAGCAACAAGGCCAGAGCGGCGAATCCGCCCCACAGCCGCGTCAAGGAATAGCGCTGGGCGTCATCATCCGGCGCATCTTCGCGGGTTTCACGCGTGCGTCGCGGCATCCACATCGGCTGGCTACGCACTTCATCGATGATGCGCAGCCCATACATATAGCCCAGAAATAGAAGCGGCGTGACCGGGTGAATCCCCCAGAATGTCCACTCCGGCGAATAACGCGCCACCAGCAGCATGCCCAGCAGGCACATCAACAATGCGCCCTGTGCCAGATTGCCGATGGAAGCCGCCGCATGTTCGAGATTGACGCGTCGCAGCGCCACATCGGCGACGGTGAGAAACAATGTCTGTGCAGCGATCCCGCCTACGGCGTTGCTCATCGCCAGTTCGGGCTGGCCTTTCCAGGCCGCCGTTACCGACAGCACGATGCCGGATAACGAGGTCGCCATGCCCATCAGCACCGCCCCGGCAATGGCCTCCCCCATGCCGGTACGATCGGCCAGCGTATCCACCACGCCGGTCAGGCGCGTCCCGACTACCCCGATGACCAGCGCGCATCCAGCGAACAACGCCACACTCAGCATCAAGCTCATATTACTCGTCCTTGAGACATGTGCGCCCTACCTTAGCAGCCGGGGTTGCGAGCCGGCACGTCAACGTTTTGGGTGACGTGCCACCATGACGGCAATAACGCCTGAATGCGGGGTTCGGCGAAGCGGTCGTCGATCAGGTGAATCGTACCCCGGTCCTCGCGGGAGCGAATCACGCGCCCAGCGGCCTGAATCACCTTCTGTACCCCGGGGTAGACGTAGGCATAGTCGTAACCGGCGCCGAACATCGCTTGCAGATAGCGTCGACGCTGCTCGTTGACCGCATTGACCTGCGGCAACCCCAGGGTGGCGATGAAGGCGCCGATCAGTCGCTCGCCCGGTAGATCGATGCCCTCGCCGAAGGCCCCGCCGAGTACCGCAAACCCGACCCCACGCCCGTCCGACGTGAAGCGCGCCAGGAAATCCGTCCGCGCGGTTTCGTCCATGCCCCGCGCCTGTTGCCATTGCGGCACCTCGGGGTGCAACTCGCGCAAACGCGCGGCGACATCCTCCAGATAGGCGAAGCTGCTGAAAAAGGCCAGATAATTGCCTGGCCGACGCGCATAGGTTGCCGCGATCAGGTCGGCGATGGGCGCCAGCGATGCCTGGCGGTCGTGAAAGCGCGTGGAAATGTGCCGGGCGATATGCACGTTGAGTTGTTCCTTGGCGAAGGGCGACGCCACGTCCAGCCATACGCTATCCTCGGGCAGCCCCAGCAGGTCGCGCTGATAACACTCGGGCGTGAGGGTGGCCGAAAACAGCACGCTGGCATGCGCGGCCTTGAAACGCGGGGTCAACAATGGCGCCGGCACGATGTTGCGCAGACTCAGGCGCGCATGACGCAGACCACGGTGGCCTGGACGCATGGCGATATCGCAGACAAAGTGGCGATCGAACAATTCGGCGATGCGTACCGTCTTCAAGGCATCGAAATAGAAACGCTGCAAGGCCGGTGACAAGGTATAAGGCGGCTCGGCCGCCACTTGCCCGATCGTTCCCACCAGGCGCTGCAACGCCGCCAGCCACGCTTCGGGCACGTGTTCGAGCGCGGTATGTTCATTGATACACTCGCGACCCAGCGCGTTCCATTCGCGATTGAGCTGCTTGAGTGCGGCGCTGACACCGGCGGGTTTGTCGCGGATCAGGGCGCGTAGATCGCCCTGATCGAGGCTGACGCTGTACATGTCACGCGCGCGTTCGACCAGGTTGTGTGCCTCGTCGACCAGCACGCCCAGACGCCAGTCGTTGGCCTGGGCCAACAGATGCAGCAAGCCGCCGCTGGCGAAGTAATAGTGATAATCGCCCACCGTGACATCGCTCCAGCGCGCCATTTCCTGGCCCAGGTAATACGGGCAGACATCATGCGCCAGGGCGGTATCGCGCAGGCGCGCGCGATCCCAGTCACCACTGGCGATCAATGCGCGGCGTGCATCCGGCAGCTTATCGAAGAAGCCCGCCGCCAATGGGCAGGACTCGCCGTGACAGGCAAGATCGGGATGCTCGCAGGCCTTGTCGCGCGCGGTCAGCTCCAGCACGCGCAGTGGGGTCGTTTCCACCACGGGCTTCAGCGCATCCAGCGCCAGCTGGCGTCCGGGGGTCTTGGCGGCGAGATAACACAGGCCATCGAGACGCTGGGTCGGCATCGCCTTGAGCATCGGGAAGAGCGTCCCCAGGGTCTTGCCGGTGCCCGTCGGCGCCTGGGCCAGCAGCGAGCGCCCGGTACTCGCCGCCTTGTAGACGTTTTCCGCCAGCGTGCGCTGCTCGCCCTGCCAGCTCGCATGCGGGAAACGCAGCGCCGCAAGCGCCTCGTCACGTGCCGAACGGTGCGCCGTCTCCTGCAACGCCCAGTCGAGAAATGCCGCGCACTGCGCCCCGAAAAAATGACGCAAGGTGTCGCGGTCCACCCGCTCGACGAGCGGTGTCTCGACCTGGCGGGCGATATCGAAATACACCAGCGCCAGCTCGAGTTCGTCGAGGTCTCGCGCCTCGCACAGTAGCCAGCCATAAAGGCGCAACTGGGCCCAATGCAGATGGCGATGATTGTCTGGCTGACGCGTCAGGTCGCCGCGATGGGTCTTGATCTCTTCCAGGCGTCCGCGTTTCGGGTCAAAGCCATCGGCGCGCCCACGCACGCGCAAGCCGTGCCCGGCAGCGCTCCAATAGACACCGCTCAAAGTAACTTCGCACTCGTAATGCGATGCGCGACGCGAGGCCACCCGGGCATGCCCTTCGATGCCCTCTTCAGCGCTGGGCGACGGCGTGAAACGCAAGTCGAGATCGCCGCGCTTGGCGGTGAAATCGCACAGGGTGCGCACCGCCACCGTATAATCCACTGCCTCGCTCATGACGCCCACGCCACGTGGCAGACATCGAGAGGCATGTCGTGACGGGCGCAAAACGCCAGCCACCGGCGTTGATTGTCCTGAAGGCGATCGCCCGGTCCCTTGACCTCGATCATCCGGTAGCCGCCCTGCTCGGGTCGGAACTGGATCAGATCCGGCATTCCCGCGCGATTGGCACGCACATCGCGCAGCAGACGCTCGAACCACAGCCGCAGATGCGCCGCCGGCAGGCAGGCCAGCGCCATCTCCAGCAACTCTTCATCGAGCGCCTCCCAGTGCACGAAGGCGGATTCGAGCCCGCGCTTGGCATGGTAGGTACGGCGAATCACGGCGCGATAACCCTGTTCTCCCTCGGGCACCTCGAGACGCGCCAGGCAGCGGGCGAAAAGCGTCTCGCGGCGCGACGCGAACTCCGGGCGCAGCAGGTCCGCAGGGGCACGCTGGAAGGGATGAAAGAAAGCCCCGGCAAGCGGAGCGAATATCGCCTCCCAGCACAGCAGACCGAACAGCGCATTGATCAGCGCATTCTCGACGTAGTACACCGGCATCGACGCGCACGACAGATGCGCCGCCACAGCACGTTCCACCGAGGCCGTGCGCGGCAACGTCATCTCCAGGCGCGTCGGCGCCGGCTCCTCGATCACGGATGGCGGCGCGAGGGCGAGGCGGCGATGCAGGCGCGGAAACAGGCGGTCCAACTGCTGACGTTCGCTTTCGCTTTCCGGCGCCGCCGCAGCCTCGTTGGCCAACGCCAGGGCCTCGGCATGGCAATCCTGGCGTTCCAGCATGCGCAGGCGACGCCCGCGTGCCCCGGGGTGAACACTCTGCGCGTAGAGGTCTTCCGCCGCCGCCAGCTCACCTTCGCGCTCACGCGCCCGAGCCAGCAGGAACAAAAGCTTGCCGCGGCGGTTTTCCAGCCATGGATTGGCATTCGCCGACGGCAGGTCATCGAGTATGGCAGCAATGGGCTCGCCGGCCTCCAGTCGCTCGCGGCAGGCATGCAGGTGTGCATAGGTGTGGATGTCCTCGCGCCGCTGAAAGGCCCGCGAGGCCGGGCTCAGCGGCACCCGCTCGAAGCGCCGCACGCCGAGGTCGGCGAGCACGAACTCGCTCCAGTCCTGATGCAGGTTGCCGAAGAACATCAGGCGCAGACGCTCGCACAGTGCCATGCGCGTCATACGCACCACGTTGAAGAGCATCTCGGGGCACCACACGGTCAGCGGATGCTCGCCGAGATCCGCCTCGGTAAGCACCTCGAGCATATCCGTCTTGCGCGCGCCACGCGTGAGGCCGTGATCGCGCAATAGCCCGTGCAGGTAGCGGCCGATCTCGGCCTTAGTCAGCAAGGGCCACAACGCGGACACCGACAAGCGTGGGTCGTCTTCCACCCACCCACGCTCGATCAACGGTGCCAAAGCCGTGGCCGGCGACCCGATTTCCGCATAGTCGAGCCGGTCGTCACGGAAGGTATCGCCCTTGCGCATGACCATGCGCACCCACAGCGCCTGAGCAGGCTCGGGCAAAGTTTCAAAGTGGGTGAAGAAGTCGCGCTCGGCGTCATCGAACAAATCCGCATAGCACGCCTCGAGCCAGCGCAAGGCGCTGCGGAAGTTATGCAGATAATAAAGCGGATCGTCGAGGGACGCGGGGCGCGGCGGGAGCGGCGGGAGCGGCATAGCGTTCATGGAGGCATGATAGCAACCGCGTCTTGGCGACCCAAGCAGCACACGCTTTACCCGGCGATATAGCGGAGCGCGACATTGCGCCGCCCCGCCACCGGGCCCTGCTTTGTTATACTCTCGGGACGCATTCAATCGACGCAGAAAGAGCCCGCCGTGAAAGATACATCCTCTCCCCGCCGCGCCAGTCGCAAAGGCTGCCTGGGCCTGATCGTCGGCGCCATCGCCTTCATCGTGGCGGTCTACGCCGTCATCATCTATTTCATCAGCCAGGGCGCGACCCCGGAAGATCAAGCCAGCGAGGAACGCGGCATCGCACAATGCTGGCAGTCGATGGCGTCGCCGGAGATGAGCGATCGCCAACGGCACACCACCGAAGAACGCTGTCAGGAGATGACCGAGCAATTCGAGGTCAAGTACGGCCATCCTCCGTCGGTGACCCAGCCGCCGTCGTCGTAGCCCCGGCGACGCGTCGCCGGGCACGGCTCGAGGCGCCATTGCGCACCGACCAACGCATGATCGGTACCAGCCGATGCACGCCCGCCCGCACCGTATGACGCTGCCAGCGCGGCATGTCGCGGTGCGCCATCTCGGCTGCCCAAAACGGTAGCAAGTCGACACCGGCGCGCATCGTCAGCGCCACTAGCGGCCGCGCCAACGGGTGTGGGGCCGGCGCCCCGATCAGCAGTCTAAAGACCTCGGCGGTGCGCGCATCGAAACAAAGCTGAGGACGCATCGCCTCGAGATAGGCATCGGTATCGCCGCGTGTGCGCGGCACATCACGCGCGCCCAGAGCCTCGGCGATACGCGCCACTTCGGCGTAGTAACGGTCCTGGTCGGCAACGCTCAGCTCAGGATTGCGATAACGCAGATGCGCGGCGAGAAAGCGACTGATCTCGGCGACATGCACCCAGGTCAGCAAGTCCGGATCGTTGGCAGCATAGGGCCGACCATCGGGTGTGGTGCCCGCCACTTCGTCGTGGATACGCCGGACCCGCTCGATGAGACGCTCGGCGTCCGCCGTGGAGGCGAAGGTGGTCGCGGCGATGAACTGGCTGGTGCGACGCAACCGGCCGAGCATGTCATCGCGAAAGTTGGAATGATCCCACACCCCGGCCAGCGCCAGCGGATGCAGCATCTGCAACATCAGCGAGCTGATGCCGCCGCACAGCATCGAGGTGAAATCGCTATGCACGCGCCAGCACACGCTCTGCGGCCCGAACAAGCCGGGGTCACCCGGTGGGTGCTCATAATCGATATCGCCCAGCGCCATGCCGGTCACGCCCATGATCTGGCGCTCGATACGCCGCCTCAGTACTTCCACCGCCGCCTCCTGCGCCTCAGGGTTGCACATCCCTCGATGCCTGACGATCATCACACAATGAAGGGGTACCCATGATAGCGTGTTATGTGCTGACGGATCGCTGGCACAATCGTCGATGAAGCGTTTGGCTGACACATGAATGTCACAACTGGCTGTCACCGTGCCCCACGCGCCATTGCCCGGGAGAAATCGTGATGAAAATGCTAGCCATCTACAGTATTAAAGGCGGCGTGGGCAAGACCGCCTCCGCCGTCAACCTGGCCGCGCTGGCGAGCCAAGCCGGGCATCGCGTATTGCTCTGGGATCTCGACCCACAAGCGGCCACCACCTTCTATCTACGCGTTAAACCCAAAGTACGCGGCGGCGTGGACAAGCTCGTCCAGGGCAAGGCCTCATTCGACAAGGTCATTCGTACCAGCGAGCTCCCCGATCTCGATCTGCTGCCGGCGTCGTTCGGCTCGCGGGAGATGGACCACCTGCTCGAGGGGCGCAAGCTCAGCCGACTACGCAAGATCCTCAAGCCGGTACACGACGATTACGACCTGGTGATACTCGACTGCCCGCCGAGCATTTCCACGCTTTCCGAGCATGTTTTCTCGAGCGCCGACGCCCTGCTGGTGCCCACCGTACCCACTACGCTCTCGCTGCGTACCCTGGAACAACTCCGCGAGCACCTCGACGAGACCGACCATTCTTGTCCGGTCTGGCCCTTTTTCACGCTCGCCGATCGCCGCAAGAAACTCCATCTCGAGGTCATGGCCACGCTGAACCAGGACTGGCCACTCATGCTGACCACGACCATCCCCAATGCCAGTGCCGTCGAGCGCATGGGGCTCGAGCGCGCGCCAATCACGCAGTTCGCACGTTCCTCCCCTGCGGCCCGTGCTTATCGTAGCCTGTGGCGAGAGCTCGAACAGCGCCTGTAAACCACGTGCGTCTGCAACGTTGTGGTGTAGGCCTGAGGCGCGTTACGTTCCCTCTTTTATCCAGGAACATCTCATGACCGACCGCCAGTCCCGCCATCGCAATGCCATGCGCAACCTCAAGTCGCATGTCGACGAGAAAGTCGCCGCCGCCACCGAACAGCGCGGTCTGTTGCTGGTTTTTACCGGCAACGGGAAAGGCAAGACCACCGCCGCCTGGGGCACCGTCACCCGCGCCCTCGGCTACGGCTATCGGACCGGCGTGGTGCAGTTCATCAAAGGCATGTGGGAATGCGGCGAGCGCGAACGCCTCGAGAGCGATCCCAACCTGAGCGTGCATATCATGGCCACCGGCTTCACCTGGGAAACCCAGAACCGTGAGTCGGACACTCAGGCCTGCCAGGCCGTGTGGGCAGACGCCCAACGCCTGCTGAGCGACCCCGAGGTCTATCTCGTGCTGCTCGACGAAATCACCTATATGCTCAAGTTCGGCTATCTCGACATCGCCACGGTTCGCGAAGCGATCGCCAACCGGCCCACCGAGCAGACGGTGATCATCACCGGGCGCAATGCCCATCGCGAACTGCTCGACATGGCCGATACCGTCACCGAGATGCAGGAAGTGCGCCACGCCTTCAATGATGGGGTCCAGGCACGCCGCGGCATCGACTACTGAGCGGCCCGTTCAAGACGACTGGGTCGCCCGTTCGAGAGCCTGGCAGACCTGCTCGACGCCCTCCGCGAGGCGTGGACCGGGACGGCTGATGGGATCGGGGTCGAGGGTGTAGAGGTGGCCATCGCGCACCGCCGGCAACCAGTCTTGGCCTTGCCAGGCGCGCTGCCAATCATCGTTGCGCGCAGCCGAGAGAATCACCTCGGGCCGCGCCTCGATCAGCGCTTCACGCCCGATCTCGGGCACCAGCACCGAGCGCTCGGCGAACAACGGTTCTCCCCCGCAATTGCGGATCGCCTGGGTGATGATATGCCCATCACCCAGCGTGGTCAGGGGCTCGCGTCCCAATTGATAGAACACGCGCGGCGTTTCCTTGAGCGTTTGCCGCGATGCGGCGAGACGTGACTCGAATGCATCGGCCGCGCGCTCCGCCGCCTGCGCGTGGCCGGTGAGTCGCCCCAGGTCGCGCAGATCCTCGGCCACGTCGTCGAGCCGGCGTGGCTCGCTTGCGTAGACCGGCACGCCGAGCGCCTCGAGACGCTCGACCACGCTACGCGGCGTGCCGCTGCGCCAGGTCACGACAAGATCCGGGTCGCGCGACATAATGGCCTCCAGCGGGATGCCGCGATAACTGCCCACGCGGGGTACCTGCTTGGCCGCCTGGGGATAATCGCTGCCCTGCAGCACTCCCACCAGCCGTTCGCCGGCTTCTACCGCATAGAGCATTTCCACGATATGCGGTGCCAACGCCACGACACGCTCGGCGGGGGCTTCGAGCGTGACCGTGTTACCAGCATCGTCGGTCACCTCCAGCGCCGCCAATGCCGTACCCGGCGATAACAGCGCGGTCATCGTCAGCAGGTATGCAAGAAACAAGCAAATACGACGCAATCTCACGACTCCCATAGCCACTCTCGGGCGCGCAGGATAGCATGCTCGCATGAGTCGCTCGCCTTGGCGGCGGCTCAGTTTCTCAATAGCCACAGGAGGTTTGCATGATGCGCAAGGATATTCGCCTTCCCTTAATGGCGACGGCGCTGCTCGGCGCGTTGCTGGTCGCCGTACCCCAGGCCCAGGCCAAGCCCGGCCCCAAGACATCGCATGAGCTTCACGTACAGGCACAGTCGAGTCTCGACGTGGCTCCGGACATGGCGCGCCTCAACGCACGCTTGTGGGAACGCACACCCGCCGTGGCACGCAGCGAAGACGACGGCGACGACCAAGCCCTCGGCGATGCGCGCGAGCAACTGGAATCACGTACGGGCGATTTGATTCACGCCCTGGAAGACGCCGGCGTGGAGAGCCGCGACATTCAAGCCGGCTCGCTCAATGTTCGCCCCGAGATCATCTCGCGCTCACAGCAGGACGACGACGCGGAAGATCAGGTGCGCACCCAGGTCGAGCGTCCTGTGAGTGTCACGATCCGCGACCTCGAGCGCTTGCCGAGCATCCTCGATGCGCTGACCGCCGCCGGCGTGGATGCCCTGGATGGCGTCGAATACGACCTGAAGGACCGCGACGCAGCCACCGACAAGGCGCTGTCGAAGGCCCTCGAGCGCGCCAAACAAAAGGCACAACTGATGGCCGACACGCTCGAGGTCGGTCTCGGCGATGTGGTCAATGTCGAGGAAACGCAGCCCCCCACCTACACACCGCGTAGCATGATGATGCGCGCCGAGTCCGCCGACGCCAAGTCAGCGCCGGAATACCGCGCCGGAGAAATCGCCATCGATGCCGGGGTCAATGTCACCTGGGAAATCGAGGACTAATTCGACCACGTCGATTCCGACATGCAGAAGCCCGGCCTTGGCCGGGCTTCTGCATGGATGCAAGACGTTCTTGCTGGGCTGCGTTCAGCCAGTGAACTGTTGCTTCACGCGCGGGCTCAGCATTTCACCGAGTACGGTGATCACCACCAGCGCCGCGAGAAACCACGGCCATTGGCTGCCGATATCGATGCTCATCACGCCCAGCGCATCGATAAAGATCAGCACGATCCCCAGCGGGCTGACATAGCGCACCATCAACAACCACAACGCATGTTGCCACCTGGCGAGACGCAGCTCGTCGCGGAAGATCTCATCGCGGAGCAGGAAGCCGGCCATCAGGCAGAGGCCCAAACCGCCCAGCGGCATCATCCACCGCGAGGTCAGGTAGTCGAGCCAATCGAAGAAGTTCTTGCCGGCGAGGGTCCAATCGGCGCCTAGATTGAACGACAGCATGGCCAAGGTGCTCAGCAACCAGAGAACGATGCCACTGCTCCAGGCCGCCGCCTTGCGGCTCATACCCTTGCGCTCGGTCAACCAGGCCACGGTGGCCTCGATCATCGATACCGCCGAGGTCAGCGCCGCCACGCTGAGCATCACGAAGAAGATGACCTGCAGTACACTTCCCATCGGCATCTGCTGGAATGCCAGAGGCAGACTCATGAAGATCAACCCCGGGCCGCTGGCCGGGTCCATACCGTTGGCGAAAATCGCCGGGAAGATCGCCAGCCCCGCCATCAACGCAATCAGCGTGTCGCAGATCGCCACGGTGAACGTCGTCCGGGCGATTGACTTGTTATCGGGCAGGTACGCGCCGTAGGCCATGATCGCCCCCGCCGACAGTGACAGCGTGAAGAACGCATGCCCCATCGCCGCCAGCAGCCCCGCACTCGACAGCTTGCCAACCTCGAAGGAAAACAGGAACGTCACCGCCTCGCCGAAACCGCCCGAGAACATGGCATAGACGATCATTACCAGCAGCAACAGCACCATGCCCGGCATCATCCAGCGCATGTTGCGTTCGATGCCTTCCTGTACCCCTTTGCCGACGATGCACATAGTCACCACCGTGACCAGGGTGCTCCATGCGCCCAGGCTCAGCGGATTGGCGTTGTTGGCCCCGAAGATGGCCGCCATGTCGTCGACACTACCGCCTTGCAAGCCGCCACTGAGCGCCTTCCACAGATAGGCCAGCGACCACCCGGCGACGACCACGTAGAACGACAGGATCATGAACCCAGCGAGCATCGACATCCAACCGAAGCCGGACCAGATCTTACCGCGTCCAGATTCCTGCGCCACACGCTTGACCGCGTCGATGGGACTGCCGCGTCCGCGCCGCCCGAAGGCGATCTCGGTCATCATCGCGGGGATACCGATACACAGGATGCAGGCCAAATAGACGAGCACGAAGGCGCCGCCGCCGTACTCCCCGGTCATGTAGGGAAACTTCCAGATATTGCCCAGGCCCACCGCCGAGCCTGTCGCCGCCAGCACGAAGCCCCAGCGGCCGATCCAAAGATTTTTGGGTTGCTGTCTTGCCGTCATGGTTCACCTGAAGGGTTATTGTTGTGGTTCATGCAGCGCGGCGCGAGCACTTGCCACCGCGAGATTCTACCGTTTTCCGTTGGCATTTCGCGAACCACGCGCCATGCCCGTATCGAGTACGCTGGAGCCTGGCCCCGGCATATGCGAAGCTGCCCACGCAACGCCGCCTGCGCGTGGCGGCAAGGAGCGACAGCCAAGGAGGTCGCATGTCTCGCCAATTCGCCATCCTGGGTCTCGGCTATTTCGGCAGCACGGTGGCGCGCGAACTCAAGCGCCACGACAACCAGGTGCTCGGCGTCGACCGCGACGAGGCGCGTGTCGATGCACTGGCCGAGTATCTCGATCATGCCGTGATCGCCGATGTCACCGACGAAAAATCCCTCGCCGAACTTTCCCTCGAGAATTACGACGCCGTGATTATCGACGTCGACGGCAATCTCGAGGCCAGCGTGATCTGCACGCTGCATGCCAAGGAACTCGGGGCACGCGAGATATGGGCCAAGGCGCACTCCGACGCCCACTACAAACTGCTCGACCGCCTCGGCGCGGACCACATCGTCTATCCCGAGCACGATACCGGTGTCCGCGTCGCCGAAAGCCTCAATTATCATGCCATGGTCGATTTCATTCGTCTCGGCGAACGCGAATTCGTCGTCGAAATCGAAACCACCGAGCGCCTCACCGCGCAATGCGAGACCGTCGCCCACCTGGGGATCGACGAACGTGCGCTCCAATTGGTGGCCATCAAGCGCGGCGACGAGGTGATTCGCGCCCCGGGGCACGACACCGCCCTCGTCTGCGGCGATCATCTCGTGCTGCTGGGCGATCTCGCCGCCCTGCGCGAGCTCGGCAACAAACTATGATCAGCGCATCACCCCACCGCGTCTGTGCATTCGGCATCCCGGGAGAGCGCTGAGCATGCGTCTCTGGAAGCGTCTAACGCGTCCGTTCCGGCATGCGCCGCACGGTCGCGTGCTGCGACTCTCCCCGCCGGAATCCCTGCTGCTGGGTTTTACCCTATTGTGCTTACTGGGCAGCGGGTTGTTGATGCTGCCAGGGGCCGCAACGCAGCCACTCGCCTGGCATCAGGCGCTGTTCACGGCGACCTCGGCGGTTACCGTCACCGGCTTGGCGGTCATGGACACCAGCAGTTTCACGGCGCTGGGTCAGGTCATCCTGTTGGTGCTGATCCAGATCGGCGGGCTGGGTTTCATGACCTTCGGCGCACTGACGCTGCTTTTGCTCGGCGCGCGTCTCCCCTTGCAGCAGCAAACGCTGGTGCGCGAGGCGCTCGGTGAAACCTCGTTCGGCGCGCTCTCGCAACTGATACGCATGGTGGTCGCCTTCGCCCTGGTGGTCGAGGCGCTGGGCACCGCGTTGCTGGCGCTGCACTGGGTGCCGGAGCTGGGTTGGTCGCGAGGGCTCTGGGCGAGCCTGTTTCATGCCGTGTCCGCGTTCAACAACGCCGGCTTCTCGCTGTGGCCCGATAGCCTGACGCGTGACGCCGGCAACCCGCTGGTGACGCTTGTCGTCAGCGCGCTGTTCATCGTCGGTGGGCTGGGCTTCGTGGTGATCAGCGATATACGCGAGAAGCGCCGTTGGGGCCGCTTCTCGATGCAGACCAAGGTGGTGATTTGCGCCACCCTGGCCGTCAATCTCGTCGCCATGCTGGCGCTGGGGTGCCTCGAGTGGCACAACCCCGCCACGCTGGGCGGGTTGGAAAGCCTCGGCGACAAACTTCAGGCCGCCTGGTTCCAGGCCGTGACACCGCGCACGGCAGGCTTCAACAGCGTGGACACCGCCGCCATGACCGATGCCTCGTCGCTGCTCACCATGCTGCTGATGTTCATCGGCGGCGGCGCAAGTTCCACCGCCAGCGGGATCAAGCTCACCACCTTCATCGTGCTCATCCTGGTGGCTCGCGCCTTCCTGCGCGGCACGCAACCCGCAGCTTTCGGGCGCGCCATCGCTCAGCAGACCGTGATGAAAGCCATCGCTGTAGCACTCGCCGGGGTCTCGCTGGTGTTCGTGACGCTGCTGGTGCTGACCATCACCGATAGCCGCCAGGCGTTTCTCGACCTGGCCTTCGAGAGCGTCTCGGCGTTCGGTACCGTGGGACTGTCACGCGGCATCACCGAAGAACTCTCGAGCCCCGGTCAGTGGATGCTCATCCTGACCATGATTCTGGGGCGTGTCGGGCCGCTGTCGTTGGGCTATTTCCTCGCCACACGGCGCACCGGTGGCATGCGCTATGCCGAGGGGCATATCCAGATCGGCTGATGGGAGCTGGCACCAATAGCCTGGGGGCTTGCAACATTTCGATAATTATTTAAATATAGAAACATCACAACCCACTTTACGACTGGGACACAACATGCCACTCGCCCTTCCCATCTTCATCGTCACGCTCGTCCTGGTCATCTGGCAGCCACGCGGCCTGGGCATTGGCTGGAGCGCAAGCGCCGGCGCCCTGGTCGCCCTGCTCACCGGCGTCATCCATCTCGAGGATATCCCCGCCGTCTGGGATATCGTCTGGAACGCGACCTTTACCTTCATCGCCATCATCATCACCAGCCTGCTCCTCGACGAGGCCGGTTTCTTCGAGTGGTCGGCACTGCACATCGGGCGCTGGGGCAACGGCCGCGGCAATCGTCTCTTCGCCCTGGTGATCCTGCTCGGCGCGCTGGTGGCCGCCGTCTTCGCCAATGACGGCGCGGCGCTGATTCTCACCCCCATCGTTTTCGAAATGCTCATCGCCCTAGGGTTCAGTGCCGGCGCCACCCTAGCCTTCGTCATGGCGGCCGGATTCATCGCCGATACCGCCAGCCTGCCGTTGGTCGTCTCCAATCTGGTCAACATCGTCTCGGCGGACTATTTCGAGATCGGCTTCGGCGAATACGCCAAGGTCATGGTGGTGGTCAATGTCGTCTCGGTGCTGGCATCGCTGGGCATGCTGTACCTGTTCTTCCGCCGCGCCATCCCCGACGCCTACGCCCTCGAGGATCTGCGCGCACCCCGCGAAGCGATCCGCGACCCGGCAGTGTTCAAGGCCGGCTGGTGGGTGCTGGGGCTCTTGCTGATCGGCTTTTTCGTCGCTGAACCGCTGGGCGTGCCAGTCTGTGTGATCGCCGCCATCGGCGCGCTGATTCTCTTCGTCATCGCCCAACGCGGCCAGCATATCCGCACCCGCAAGGTATTGCGCGAGGCGCCCTGGAACATCGTGGTGTTCTCGCTGGGCATGTACCTGGTGGTCTATGGGCTACGCAATGCCGGCCTGACCGACATGATCGCCGGCGGACTGGAATGGCTAGGTGGGCATGGCCCATGGATCGCCACACTGGGGACCGGCTTCATCGCCGCAGGGCTATCTTCGGTGATGAACAACATGCCCACGGTGCTGGTCGTGGCGCTGTCGATCGATGCCAGCGATGTGGCCGATCTAACCCAGCAGGCGATGGTCTACGCCAATGTCATCGGCAGCGACCTGGGGCCCAAGATCACCCCCATCGGCAGCCTGGCCACCCTGCTCTGGCTGCATGTGCTAGCACGCAAGGGTATGCAGATCAGTTGGGGCTACTATTTCAGGGTCGGCATCGTACTCACCGTGCCGGTATTGACGCTCACGCTATTGGCACTGACCGCCTGGCTACAACTGCTCAACGCCTGACACGCGAGCGCCGTATTTCTCGGAGGTAGACATGAAATTTCTGATCTTTCTCGGCTCGACACGCGACAGCCAGCCGCCCAAGCCACCCCGGGTCGGCGAGCGCGTAGCCCAGGCCTGCCGTCGCTACGTCGAGCTGGCGCATGCCGATCATGAGGTCGAGATCATCGACCCGCTCGACATCGATCTCGGCACGGTGTTCAAACCGCACTTCGCCTATGCCCAGCGCCAGGCGCCCGAGTCGCTGGACCAGCTCGCCGACAAGATTCGCCAGGCCGACGGCTACATCATGGTCAGCCCCGAATACAACCACGGCATGAGTCCTGCCCTCGCGCATCTGCTCAATCATTTCGGCAGCTCGCTGTTCGCCTACAAGCCCAGCCTGATCGTGACCTATTCCGGCGGCCAATGGGGTGGCGTTCGCGCGGCAGTGGCCATGCGCAGCTTTCTTTCCGAACTGGGTTGTCTACCGGTGTCCGCGATGCTGCATATTCCCAAGGCGGGCGAGGTATTCCAGGCGGACGGCACGCCGGCACTCGAGCAGGACACCGAACGCTGGAAAGGGTATTTCGGACGCGCCACGACCCAGCTTTTATGGTGGGCCGAAGCGGCCCATGCACAGCGCGAGGCGGTGGACCCGCATGCCATCATCGAAAACTTCACGCGGACGCCGGCTCAGCGCAACGCTCCCGACGAGGGACATTGATCGCCGTACGTCAGTCGCATGAAGCAGCAGTTCAGCAGCGCCCCGTGTCGTCAGGCAAGCGGCACTGCTCAGGCTGGTCATCGCAGCAATGTGCGGTCAAGTAATCAACCAGCCCGCGCATGTGCGAGAAATCGGCACGGTAATGCACATGGCGGCCATGCGATTCGCCATGCACCAGGCCGGCATGGGACAACTCCTTGAGATGAAAGGAGAGCGTCGAGGGCGATACTTCCAGCGCCTCGGCGATATCGCCGGCAAAGGCACCGTCGGGGCCGACACCGACCAGATAACGGAAAATCGCCAGGCGCGTGCGCTGCGCCAGCGCCGAGAGCGCCTTGAGCGCGTCGTTGGTTTCCATGATTGCACAACAATTGAAGTGACGTTGATCCCCGACTATCCCATACAGGAGGCCCCCATGCACGATCTTCCCAATCTTGAGGACACGCACTTCGCCGTACCCTCCACCGAGCACTTGTTCGATACACCGCCCAGTACGCAGGCGCCGCGCATCCTGATGCTTTACGGGTCATTGCGTGAACGCTCGTTCAGCCGCCTGGTCAGCGAGGAAGCCGCCCGTTTGCTGCGCGCCATGGGCGCCGACGTACGGCTATTCGATCCACGCGATCTACCACTTCCCGACAGCGAGGATGCCACGCATCCCAAGGTGCAGGAGTTGCGCGATCTGGCGCAGTGGTCGGAAGGCATGGTGTGGTGCTCACCGGAACGTCACGGCTCGATGAGCGCCATCATGAAGGCACAGATCGACTGGATTCCGCTTTCGCTCGGGGGCGTACGCCCAACACAGGGCAAGACCCTGGCGGTAATGCAGGTGTGTGGCGGCTCGCAGTCCTTCAATACCGTCAATCAATTGCGCGTGCTCGGTCGCTGGATGCGTATGCTCACCATCCCCAATCAGTCCTCGGTGCCCAAGGCATTCCTGGAATTCGACGACGCAGACCGCATGCAGCCCTCGCCGCTTTACGACCGCATCGTCGATGTCATGGAGGAGTTGATGAAATTCACGCTGCTGGTGCGTGACCGCAGTGACTACCTGACCGACCGCTATTCCGAACGCAAGGAAAGTGCCGAACAGGTCTCGCAACGGGTCAATCAACGCGCCATGTGACTTCACGAATGCCAAGGCAGCGTCTTTCATCAAACTGACACACATTGGCATTACATTATTTTTACCATATCTATTGAAAGGACGACCCCATGGCCAAACAACGCGTCCTGTTTCTGTGTAATGCCAACTCCGCCCGCTCGCTCATGGCCGAGGCACTGCTGCGCCATATGGCCGGACAGCATTTCGAGGCCTATAGCGCCGGTGTCGAACCGGACCAGCCCCATCGCGCGACGCTGGAAGCGCTCGATCGACTCGGCGTGAATAGCGATGGACTGGCCAGCGAGCCGCTGGAGACGTATGCGGGACAATACTTCGACAGCGTGATCATCCTCTGCGAGAAAACTCAGCAACAGTGTCGCGAATGGCCCGGCGATGCCGGGGAGCTGCTGTTCTGGGATATCCTCGATCCACGACTTAGCGCTCGCGAAGATGCCTACGCCCAGGCACTGCAGGAGATTCGCACCCGGCTTCAGCTATGGCTCAACGTCAAGCGACGGGAAACGTGAAGGCTCGGACGATTAACTCCCGGGCCAGCCATGTATACGCGTAACTCACATTGCTATCCTTTCCCTGCGTATAGGGAATCCTTCATCCTTCCACGACAAGGAGACACCCGATGACACTGCGTATCGGCATCAACGGATTCGGCCGCATCGGCCGTCTTACCCTGCGTGCCTTGTGGGCTGCGCGCCAGACGCAGTCTCTGGAAATAACGCGTATCAACGATCCCGGCGGCGATGCCGAGACGTTCGCGCACTTGCTGGAATTCGATTCTGTTCATGGTCACTGGGCACCGGGACAGGGCCTCGAGGCACGCGAAGACGCGCTGCTCATCGATGGTGTGACCGTCCCCTTCAGCGCCAACCGAGGCTTCGCGGACAGCGATTGGTCGGAATGCGATGTGGTGATCGACGCCTCGGGCGTCGTCAAGAAGAGCGCGCAATTGTCGCCGTACTTCGATCAGGGCGTGAAGCGCGTGGTCGTTTCCGCACCGCTCAAGGACGACGACGTACTCAACGTGATTATGGGCGTCAACGATGGCGACTACGACCCCGACACGCATCGCGTCGTCACCGCCACGAGCTGCACCACCAATTGCCTCGCCCCGGCGGTCAAGGTCATCCACGAAACGTTCGGCATTCGCCATGGCTCGATGACCACGGTGCACGACATCACCAATACCCAGACGATCCTCGACGCGCCGCACAAGGATCTGCGTCGCGCTCGCGCCTGCGGCATGAGCCTGATTCCCACGACAACCGGCTCGGCCAAGGCAATCACCGAGATATTTCCCGAGCTCGAAGGCAAGCTGAACGGCCATGCCGTGCGCGTGCCACTGGCCAACGCCTCGCTCACTGATATGGTCTTCGAAGTCGAACGCGCTACCAGCGTCGAGGAGGTCAACGCCGCCCTGGAAAACGCCGCCAATGGCGAACTGGCCGGTATCCTGGGATTCGAGACCCGGCCGCTGGTGTCCATCGATTACCGCACCGATCCGCGCAGTTCGATCATCGATGCGCCCTCGACGATGGTGATCAACCACACGCAGGTGAAGCTCTACGCCTGGTACGACAACGAATGGGGCTACGCCAATCGCACCGCCGAGCTCACCCTGAAAGTCGGTCACGCCTAGGACAATGATGATGACGGCCATCGAACGCTTACGCGCCCTTCCCTTCGAGATCCGCCAGTACTTGCTGGTGACGGGCAACTATTGGGCGTTCACGCTGACCGACGGCGCACTGCGCATGCTGGTGGTGCTGCATTTCCATCAGTTGGGTTACTCGCCGCTGGAAATCGCCCTGCTGTTCCTGTTCTACGAAGCCTTCGGCGTGGTCACCAACTTCGTCGGCGGCTGGCTCGGCGCGCGCCTCGGCCTCAATCGCACCATGAATCTGGGCCTGGGGCTACAACTGATCGCGCTGGGCATGCTGCTGGTGCCGGCGACGGCATTGACCGTGCCTTGGGTAATGGCCGCCCAGGCAATATCCGGGATTGCCAAGGACCTCAACAAGATGAGCGCCAAGAGCGCCGTCAAGGTACTGGTGCCTTCTGACGATGCCAACGCGCAAGGCGCGCTGTATCGCTGGGTGGCGATCCTCACTGGTTCCAAAAACGCGCTCAAAGGTGCCGGGTTCTTTCTTGGCGGGCTGCTGCTGACCCTGATCGGATTCCAGGGCGCGATACTCGCCATGTGGCTGATGCTCGTCGTCGTGCTGGGCTTGTCGCTATGGCGTTTGCGCGCCGATCTTGGGCGCCAGAAAGCCAAGCCCAAGTTCCGCGAGGTATTTTCCACGTCACGTGCCGTCAACGTGCTCGCCGCAGCTCGCCTGTGCCTATTCGCGTCTCGCGACATCTGGTTCGTGGTAGCGCTGCCGGTGTTTCTCTATGACCAGCATGGCTGGAACTTCTGGAGCGTCGGCATTCTCATGGCCGTGTGGGTCATCGGCTATGGCGGCATTCAAACCCAGGCGCCGCGCATCACCCGGTTGCTCCACGGCGATACGCGCACCATCACCGCCGGCTGGGCATTGGCGCTGGCGCTGCTACCGGCAGTGCTCGCCTTGACACCTCTGGATGCCACCGCACTGTGGCTGGTGATGGGCTTACTGGCCTTCGGGGCGATCTTTGCCATCAATTCCAGCTGGCATAGCTACTTGATCGTGCGTTTCGCGCGCGCCGAGGGCGTGTCGATGGACGTCGGCTTCTACTACATGGCCAACGCCATGGGGCGCCTCATCGGCACCGTGTTATCCGGTTGGGTTTACCAGGAGTATGGCTTGGCAGCATGCCTAGGGTTCTCTGCCGCCCTGGTCCTGGCAAGCGCCCTGCTGGCGCTGGGCCTACCGAGACAGGCCCAGTAACGCCGCGTTGATTGTCTCCCGTCAGCGACAAGCGGCGGGAGATATCCTAGCCGCACGCTCGGTTTTCTGCTAAAGTCTTATGCCTTTAGTTCGCTCCTTAGACGAAAGGCTAAGGCTCAAACGCCCAGCAGCGATATACTTGAGCGCAAAAAACGCCCAAGTATCGAGCCTGTAGCAGCCTCACTACCAACTAATGTCCAAGGGATTATTCTTGCTTATGCATTTGATGGCATCGACAGGTCGCCAACGCGGTCTTACTCCCCCCTAGCTTTACGCTTTCTGGCGCGCTTTCCACATTGAAAGCGTCAACGCCAACCGCACTTCAGCTTTCTTGCTGAAGCGCGACGTTTCCGAAAATAGAAAACTGACGCAACATGCGCCTTTTTGATGTGCGACAACGCATGCAAAACGGTTGCGTTTGCGAGACTGGCAAAAGGCTCGCTCTCCATACGATGAGCCTCGCGGAGCCGCCTCACGACCCCGCACAAGGACCCCTTCATGCTTCGTTCATTCCGCCAGGCATGGCTATCCAACATTCGACTTGACCTGCTCTCGGGCATTGTCGTCGCCCTGGCTCTAATTCCCGAGGCCATCGCGTTCTCGATCATTGCCGGCCTCGACCCCAAGGTCGGACTCTACGCGTCTTTCTCGATCTGTGTCATCACCGCCATCGTCGGTGGGCGTTCAGGTATGATTTCCGGCGCCACCGGGGCCATGGCACTGCTCATGGTCACACTGGTCGCCGAGCACGGCCTGCAATACCTGCTCGTCGCGACCCTGCTTACTGGCGTGCTGCAGATCGTTGCCGGCTACCTGAAGCTCGGCGGCCTGATGCGTTTCGTCTCACGCTCCGTGGTCACGGGCTTCGTCAACGCCCTGGCGATATTGATCTTCCTGGCGCAACTGCCGGAGCTTACCGGTGTCACCTGGCACGTCTATGCGATGACGATTGCGGGGCTGGGGATCATCTATCTATTCCCTTATATTCCCGTCATCGGGCGTATCCTGCCATCCCCTCTGATCTGCATCGTGGTGCTGACAGCCGTTTACATGATCAGCGGCCTGGATATTCGTACGGTCGGTGACATGGGCGAACTTCCCGATACGCTACCGGTCTTCCTGTGGCCGGACGTCCCCCTCAATCTGGAAACGCTGCTGATCGTACTGCCCTACTCGGTCATGCTGACCGTGGTCGGGCTGATGGAATCGATGATGACGGCTACCATCGTCGACGATCTGACCGACACCCCCAGCGACAAGAACCGAGAGTGCAAGGGCCAGGGTATCGCCAACATCGGCTCAGGCCTGCTGGGCGGCATGGCAGGCTGCGCGATGATCGGTCAGGCGGTGATCAACATCAAATCGGGCGGTCGCACACGGCTCTCGACCTTCAGCGCCGGGATTTTCTTGCTGCTGATGGTCGTCTTCCTCGCTGACTGGGTCTCCCAGATTCCCATGGCGGCGCTCGTGGCAGTGATGATCATGGTCGCCATCGGGACCTTCAGTTGGGAGTCGCTACGCGATCTCAGGCATCACCCCATGAGCACCAATATCGTCATGCTCTCAACCGTGATCGTGGTCGTCGCCACGCATAACCTGGCGATCGGGGTCTTCGTCGGTGTGCTGCTCGCCGCGCTGTTCTTCGCCAACAAGGTCGGTCAGGTGCTATACGTCGGCAGTGAGATGGAAGACGAACAGACACGCGTCTATCGTGTGGTAGGACAGGTCTTCTTCACCTCGGCGGATCGTTTCGTGGATTCCTTCGATTTCAAGGAGACGGTCGAGCACGTGCGCATCGATCTCAGCCGCGCCCACTTCTGGGACATTACCGCCATTGGTGCGCTGGACAAGGTGGTCATCAAATTCCGCCGTGAAGGGACCGACGTCGAAATGATCGGACTCAACGAAGCCAGCGCCACCCTTGTGGACCGCTTCGCCGTGCACGACAAGCCCGATGCCGTCGAAAAGCTGATGGGCCATTGAGGATGAGCGCAAAGTGCGCTGCGACGAATGATTGACTCAAGGTATCGATGTCATTAGGTAGCGTGCAAACAGACCTGATGACGTATAATGGACGGATACCGTCGATACCATCACGAAAAATTCAAAACAGACTCCCGGCTCAGCACCGGGAGCATGAGCAAGAGGACATCAGTAGTGAACGCTCCACTCAAGGAAACCACCACTTCTACTCAAGCGCTTGAGCAGCACAAGAGTTACCGCTTCGTCGCCGATCTTCTAGCTCGCGCCGATATCCAGATCAACGGGTCACGCCCGTGGGACATGCAGGTGCATTCATCCGAAGTCTTCGACCGTGCACTTGCCGAGGGCAATCTCGGACTCGGCGAAGCGTACATGGCCGGACTATGGGACGCCGAGCGCCTCGACGAGTTCTTCACCCGCCTGCTGCGCGCCAATATCGATAAGGCCGTGCAGCCGTCCAAGCTAATATTCCACGCCCTGCGTGCCAAGTTCACCAACCTGCAGAGCGTCAAACGTGCCTGGAAGGTCGGTGAAGCGCACTACGACTTGGGCAATGACTTCTACGCGAGCATGCTCGACAAGCGCATGACCTATACCTGCGGGTACTGGCACGACGCCGAGACCCTGGATGCTGCTCAGGAGGCCAAGCTCGATCTGATCTGCCGCAAGCTGGATCTCAAGCCCGGCATGCGCGTGTTGGATATCGGCTGTGGCTGGGGCAGCTTCATGGCCTATGCCGCCGAGCACTATGGGGTAGAATGCGTTGGGCTCACCATCTCGCGCGAGCAGGCCGACTACGGGAAATCCTTGATGAAGAAGGGACTTCCCGTGGAATTTCGGCTTCAAGACTACCGCGAGACCAACGAGGAGTTCGACGCCATCGTCAGCATCGGCATGTTCGAGCATGTCGGCCGCAAGAATCACCGCGAATACATGGAAGTCGCCCATCGTTGCCTCAAGGAAGGCGGCCTCTTCCTGCTCCACACTATCGGCAAGAACGTCCGTGAAAGCACGCCGGATGCGTGGATCGACAAGTACATCTTCCCCAACGGCGACCTCCCCTCCATCGGCCAGATGGGCGATGCTGCAGGCGGACTCTTCGTGACCGAGGATCTGCACAACTTCGGCGCCGACTACGACAAGACCTTGATGGCCTGGTGGGAGAATTTCGAAGCACACTGGCCGCAATTCAAGGAACGCTACGGCAACGAGTTCTACCGCATGTGGCGTTATTACCTACTGTCATGTGCCGCCGCCTTCCGGGCGCGCGACATTCAGCTATGGCAGTGGGTCCTCGCCAAGCCCGGCGTACCCGGCGGCTATTCACGCATCACGAACTGATCCTTCAACTCACTGGAAAGGAATCGTAGTGGGCTATAGACGCATCATCGCTCAGCATTACGGTATTCTGGCGATCGGCTTTCTCGCCGCATTTTCCGGCAATCTCGGGCAAACCTTTCTGGTGGGCTTCTTCCAGCCAGCGATTTCCGCAAGCTTTTCGCTGACCAGTGGCCAGTTCGGTATTGCCTACTCGCTGGTCACCTTGATCTCGGGCTGCCTGATTTTCTTCATCGGTCCCAAGCTGGATTGGTGGCCGGCACGGCGTTTCGCTACCTTCGTCGTGTGCGGGATGGCGCTGGGAATCCTGCTGCTGACGCTCTCGCCCTGGGCCGTCTTGGCCCTGATGGGTTTCGGACTCATCCGCTTTTGCGGCCAGGGGATGTTCGTACATATGGGCACCACTATCGCGGCGCGACGCATCGTGCAAGCCCGCGGTAGTGCCCTGGCGCTGGTGACGTTGGCCATCCCGCTAGGCGAGGCCATTCTGCCCAGCGGCATCGCGAGCGCTCTGCACGTGTGGTCCTGGCGGGAAATCTGGTGGGGCGCATTGGCAGTATTATTGCTCGTATGGATACCGGCGCTGCTGTTCTATCGCAATTGGCCGCCGCCCAGCCAAAAACGCCCCAGCAAAAGCGACACTTCGCAGAAGAACCCTTCGACGCCGACACCCAGGCCATTACGCGAAGCACGCTTCTGGCGCTTGAGCTTGATGATGCTGTCCGTCGCCATCGTCAATACCGGCATTTTCGTCTTTCAGGCGGACATGATCGATGAATTCAACGCCACGCCCTCGACCTTCGCCATTGGTTTCGCCCTGGCGGCCGCAGGACGTGTCGCCGGCTCACTTGTCGCCGGGCGCATGGTCGACCGCCTGGGGCCGGCGCTGATGGGCCGACTCTATCTGTTGCCCCTACTCGCGGGACTCGTCCTGGCAGTGATCCTGCAAAACGAATGGGGCATATTGGCTTACATGCTGCTTTCCGGGATCGTGACAGGCATGCAGGAACCCACTGTCACCAGCCTGCTCATCCAGTTCTGGGGTAGCGAGCATCTCGGGCGTTTGCGCTCGATTTTCGTGGCGGGCATGGTGTTCTCCTCAGGCCTCGCCCCCGCGACATTCGGGCTACTACTCGACGCAGGCATCACGTTCACCAGCATTCTCATGCTGATGATTGCCATGGTGATTATCGGGTTTGTACTCGCCTGGGGCCCACTCACACAAAGTTTACACGCGCAACGCAACAACTGAAGGAGGCGCGGACATGAACCATCCCGATCTCGACATGGCAACGGTACGTCAGCAGCTCGAGGAAAAGCGTCAGCGCCTCGTCGAGGAGAGTCAGGAAACCGCCCAGAGCCGGGAGGTCGTCGAACTCGATCAAACCGCCAACGGGCGCCTGACGCGCATGGATGCCATGCAGTCTCAAGCCATGGCCAAGGCGACCCAGCAGCGCCGCGAGGCGAGTATTCGCTTCATCGACCTTGCCCTCAAACGCATCGACGACCAGAGCTACGGCGAATGCATCGAATGTGGCGAACTCATCGCCCCTCAACGCCTGGCACTGGACTATGCGACCTTGAAATGCATCGAGTGCGCACAGTAAGCGCGCCATTATCTGCAACCTCTTGAGGCATCAAACACTACCTGTCTGGTAGCCCTGTCGCCCTCTTTCTTGTCCCTCCATCGCATCACAAAAAAGGGCGCCGAAGCGCCCCAAGAAAATCGCTGGTTTGTCACCATCAGCCATAGCGGCCGGTGATATAGTCTTCCGCCTTTTTGGTATGCGGGTTGGCGAACATCTGCTTGGTGGCGTTGTATTCGATCATATCACCAAGATGGAAAAACGCCGTGTAATCCGCCACGCGCGCCGCCTGCTGCATATTGTGAGTGACGGTCACGATGGTGAAGTCCTTCTTGAGCTTATCCATCAAGTCTTCGATCGTTGCCGTGGAAATCGGATCGAGCGCCGAGGTCGGTTCATCCATCAGAATTATGTCGGGTCGTACGGCAATCGCCCGCGCGATGCATAGGCGCTGCTGCTGACCGCCGGAGAGCGAAGTTCCCGGCTCGTGTAGCTTGTCCTTGACCTCGCTCCAAAGCCCCGCATCGCGCAACGCACGCTCCACCAGTTCGTCCTGGTCGGCCTTGCGGCTGACCATGTCGTGCATGCGCGGCGCATACGCGACATTTTCATAGATCGACTTGGGAAACGGGTTGGGTTTCTGGAACACCATGCCCACCCGTCGGCGGAGTGCCACTTCATCCATGCCCCGGGCGTTGACGTCGTGGCCATCCATTTCCACCAACCCCTTGATGCGCACGCTGCTGATCAAATCGTTCATGCGATTGAGACAACGCAAGAAGGTGGACTTGCCGCAGCCCGACGGACCGATCAACGCCGTGACGGTATTGGCAAAGATATCGATGCTGATGTCATTCAGCGCCTGGTGCTCGCCATACCACAGGCTGAGATCGCGCACGCGTACGCTGAGATTTTCCTCGATGCTTTCGTTGCGTGTTACCGGTTGCCCCTTGTCGGGTGTCGGCGCGTCGCTGTAATGGCGCACGGCTTCTTCGGATGCCGTGGACGAATCTTGCTGGGTCTGAAAGTTTTGCAGGGTCGTGTCGTTCATGGCGATGTGTCCTGTCGGAAGTCGTTTACCAGCGACGTTCGAATTTGTTGCGTAACCATACGGCGAGCGCATTGAGGAAGATCAGCACCGCCAGAAGCACCAATATGCCGCCCGCCGTCTTCTCGGCGAAAGCGCTATTCGGTTCACTGGCCCAGGTGAATATCTGTGCCGGCATGACCGTCGAGGCGCCCGTGATCGAGAACGAAGCATCGGGAATGAAGGCCACCATACCCACGATGATCAGCGGTGCGGTCTCGCCCATGGCCTGCGCCAGGCCGATGATAGAGCCCGTCAGAATGCCCGGCAGCGACACCGGCAGCACGTGATCGCGCACCACTTGCCAGCGTGAACACCCCACGCCAAAGGCCGCATGACGAATACTATCCGGCACGCTGCGAAGCGCCGCGCGCGTCGAGATGATGATCACCGGCAGCGTCATCAGTGCCAGGGTCAAACCGCCGACCAGCGGCGAGGAACGCGGTACCCCGAAGAAGCTGATATAAATTGCCAACCCCAGCAGGCCGAACAAGATGGAGGGAACGGCCGCCAGATTGTTGATATTGATCTCGATAATTTGGGTCAGCTTGTTATCGGGGGCGAATTCCTCGAGATAGACAGCCGTCATCACGCCGATCGGAAAGCATACCGCCATGGTGACCAGCATCGTCATCACCGTCCCGATGGCTGCCGATGCAATCCCCGCCATCTCCGGCATCTTGGAATCGCCGGTGGTGAAGAAGGTGGTATTGAACTTCAGATCCGCGCGCCCCTCCTCGACCAGATTCTCCAGCGTTTCCTTGTCGGCGGGACGCAAGCGATCCTCATTGCCCTTGAGATACTGATCGACACGGCTATCGGCGATGACCCACTGGGTCTGCGTGGTGCCCATCAACGCTGGGTTGTCTTCCATCTTGCGCGGCAAGGGGCGGAAAAAACCGCGCGAGATCAGCGGGCGCACATCTTCATCGACAGCGGCCAACGGCAACTTCTGGGACTGCTCGTCGTAGCTGACCTCGACCTGTATCTGCGCTTGCTGGAAAGCGGGCCACCCCCGCACCACCATGTCGGAAATGAAGACCACCAGAAACGCCGCCGATAGAATCAAGGCGCCCATGGTCATCCACTTCATCCGCGCCGAACGCCGATGGCGCTTCTTGAGCTGCGCGGAAATTTCTTCGAACGATTGGCTCATGCTCTCGACCTATCGGATTACAGGTTGTTGACGCGATACTTCTCGCGGAAGCGGCGAATCATGAATACCGACACCACATTCAGCGTCAGCGTCACGATGAAAAGCACCAGCCCCAGGGCAAAGGCCGAGAGTGTCTGTGCGCTTTCGAATTCCTGGTCGCCGGTCAGCGCCGCCACGATACTCACCGTCACGGTCGTCATATCTTCGAGGGGATTGGCGGTCAGGTTGGGACGCATACCAGCCGCCATGACCACGATCATGGTTTCCCCCAACGCCCGCGAAACGGCCAGTAGCGATGCCGAGATGATCCCCGGCGCAGCGGCGGGTACCACCACGTTGCGTACCATTTCACTCTTGGTGATCCCCAGCGCCAAGGCGCCTTCGCGCAGACTATTGGGTACCGAGTTGATGACATCGTCGGAAAGCGAGGAAATGAACGGGATGATCATGATGCCCATCACCAGGCCCGGCGCCAGCGCGTTGGAGTAAGAGGCGTCGAGGCCGAACAGTCCGGCGATATCCACCACTAGCGGGGCCACGGTCAAGGCCGCGAACACGCCATAGACAACGGTGGGGATTCCCGCCAATACCTCGATGACCGGCTTGGCCGCCTTGCGTACGCGCATGGGGGCGAATTCCACCATGTAGATGGCTGCGCCCAGGCCGAACGGAATCGCCACCAACATGGCGATCAAGGTAATCATGAAGGTGCCGGCAAACAGCGGAATCGAGCCGAACTGTGCGGCACTGCCACCCTCCGCGCGCCCCGCCGCACTCAGGAAACTCGCGCCCGGATTCCAGGTAGTGCCGGTAACGAAGTCCCAGAAGCTGTGCAATTGGAAGAAGCGTAGCGCTTCGCTGATGATCGACAGCAAAATGCCCAGTGTGGTGAGAATCGAGATCATCGCCGCGACGGCCAGCAGCTTACGAATCACCCCTTCGATCGCGCGTCGGGCATGGAACTCGGGGCGAACCTTATTCAACCCCATGATCAGGCCAATCAAGGCAATGACCAGGCTAGCCGCCAACAGATAAAACGTGGGGATCTCCGCGCCCATGAGTAACAGGGCAAACGCCCCCAGGGCGCTGACCAGAAGCGCCGGCCCGGCGGTAGCGAGTGCCGCAAACCAGGCATATTGATCCGGCTGTGCATGCATGGCCATGCCCGTGGCCCGCACGCGCGTGGCCTTGGCACGGCTCAGGACGAAAGCGATTCCTCCCATCACTACGAGCACGGCGCAGAACAGCAGGAAGACGATATTCATCGGCATATCGGTCTCTCAGGATAACGTTGCTCCCAGAGGGAGGCTTCAGGCTCTAACGGGACGTCAAGCAAAGGGGCCGGCAGCGTCAGCTGCCGGCCACTTCATCTAGCTACTCACGTCCTTACTGCAGGTCGCTGAGCTCGAGAGTCTCGCGGTTCTCGACGGCCTGGCGAGACGCTTCACGCTCATCGTCGGGCAAGGCAATCAAGCCGAGGCCGGGCAGGTAGCCCATCGGGCTGACCATCTGCTCGCTCATGAACATTTCCGCGTAGGGATACATGGCCGGCACGTTATCGGCATGCTGATTCTTGAGATAGAAGAACATGGAACGTGCCACCGGATAGTCGCCCGAGCTAATGTTATCGGGATTCGGCTCGACGCCATCAATAGTCGACCCGATCAAGCTATCGGCGTTTTCTTCAAGGAAGGAGTAACCGAAGACGCCGAAGGCCGTGGTATTTTCCTGCAAGCGCTGGACGATCAGGTTGTCATTTTCGCCTGCATCGATCCAGGCGCCATCCTGACGAATATCGGTATAACCTTCATCGCCGTAGATATCGAAGTTTTCGGAACCGGCTTCCATCACCAGCTCTTCGAAGGAGTCCCGCGTACCGGAGGTCGTCGGCGGCCCGTAGACTTCAATTTCACGATCCGGCAGCGAGGAGTCGATATCGCTCCATTTTTCGTAGGGGTTGTCGACCAGCTTTCCGTCCTGTGGCACCTGGGCCGCCAAGGCAAGGAAGATCTGCTCACGCGTCAGCGCTACGGCATCGTTGGCATCGGACTCGGCGACCGCAATGCCGTCATAGCCGATCTTGACCTCGGTAATATCAGTCACGCCGTTTTCCTGGCAACGCTCGAACTCGGAGGCCTTCATGCGGCGCGAAGCATTCGTGACATCCGCTGTATCCATGCCCGGACCTTCACAAAACAGCTTAATGCCGCCACCCGAGCCCGTGGATTCGATGACCGGCGTCGGATAATCGGTGGTCGCGCCGAACTCCTCGACGACGTAGCTGGCGAACGGATAGACGGTGCTGGACCCGACGATGCGTAGCTGCTCGCGAGTGTCGTTCTGCGCTTGAGCAGCGCCCGCGACGCTCATCACGGCAGCGGTCAATGCGGTGGTCTTGAGGATACGGTTCATGCAGGTAACTCCTGTCGATGAGAGTGTTCAACCTTCGCGACACCTAAGATGCCTAATGAAGATGACAGCTTCATGACAGGAAATGACGAATATCACATGAGCCGTGCCGGCAGCTCGACACGCGCTACCACTGCACTTATGCGTCGAATTAAAGCGGCAACGCCTAGCGCTCGGTGGCCACTTCCGTTTCCGCCCCCAGCGCTCGACCGGCCAGCAAGCGCAAACCGATATTGCCCAGCAACGAGGCACCGAGCATCGTCAACACCGTCGGCCAGGCACTGGCGATTTCGAAAGCCCCCACCAGCATGCCGGCGAACGCGCCGCTGGAAAATTGCAGGCACCCCTGCAGGGCCGTCGCCGTGGCACTCATTCTGGGAAAATGATCGAGCATCGAGGACATTGCGTTGGGCGCGATCAGACCCTGCATACCCACGAAGATAACCATCAGCGGCGCCACGCTGTAGATCGAATCCAGCCCCGAGAGAATCAACGCCACCAGAGCCACGCCGGCACATAGCTGGAGACCCAACCCGACAACGAGGTTCTGCTGCGGTGTGCGAGTCTTCAAGAGATGAATATTGAGCCGGTTGGAAGACGCCATGACCAGAATATTGGCCCCGAACACGAACGGGTAGACGGCCGCTGATAATCCATAATGCTCCATGTACAGATACGGCGAGCCGGTGATGAACGCGAACATGCCCGCGAATGACATCGACACCGCACAGATATACCCCATCGCCTCGCGATGGCGAAGCACACTGGCATAGTTGCCCAGCACCTGGCGTGGCGACGGCGCGTCGGGGTCACGCCCGTGGGTCTCAGGAAGCTTGGTGCCAAGAAAAAACAACAGGAATGCAGCGTACAAGGCCAGGAACAGGAAGATCGACTGCCAGTTGAAGATCCCCAGCAGCACGCTCCCCACTGTAGGCGCTACCAGCGGTGCCAGCATCAGAATCATCGCCATGGTCGACATCACCTTGGCGGCCTCACGCCCGCTGAAACAGTCACGCACGATAGCCGCCGAGTTGACCACACAGGCGCCGCCGCCCAGTGCCTGAACGAACCGCAAGCCCCACAGCGTCTCCAGAGACGAGACCTGCATGATCCCCAGGCTAGCGATCAGAAACACGACCAGGCCGGTCAACAGCACCGGGCGCCGACCCAAGCGATCCGATAGCGGCCCACACAGCAGTTGCCCAATGGCGAACCCGAAAAGGAACACGCTCAGCGACAGCTCAGTATGGTGAACGCTGGCGTTCACGGCCTCGGCAAGCGTGGGCATAGCAGGCAAGTAGGCATCGATGGCAAAAGGCGCCAGGGCAGTGTTGGCCGCCACCAGCAAGGCCAATCGCCGCGCATTGAGTTGAGTCACGACATCTCCCGAAAAACGTACGTCGATGCACCGACGCCCTGGAGGCTCGGCACACGATAATAAAGAAGGCTAACGGCTAGTGTGCTCATCATAGCCGATAACGGTCGCACTGGGGACCGAACATTAGCGTCAGTGACGGGATATCACGGCGATGACATCATAGGAGGGCGGCACCAAGCGTGCGTCAGCGGTGCGCCTTGGAACAATCCTCGTCGGATTTCTGCTCTTCGAGCAGGTCGACCAGCGGCTGGAACTCGTCGCGATTATGATCGCTCATGCGCATGAGGATACGGTGGGCTTCGAGGATGCGTTGCTGCATGTCATCCGCGTCGGCACTTACCTGCGGCAACTCATCGAGGCTCGCCGGCTCGGTCAACGGTGACTCCAGCAAGGTGAAGTAATGCGAAAACCCCATGACATCGAGCATACGGCGCACGTCGGGATGCTCGGCGACGATGGTCGGCGGTTGTTCGAGCCGCCCCTGAACGGCCATGGCCACCTTGGCCAGAAAGCCGAGTGCCGTGGAGTCGACATTCGTCGCCTCGCGCAGGTCGATCATCACCGCGACGAGGCCCGGGCTCTCGGCCACGCGCTGTGCCTGCTGATCGAGCGTCGCGCATAGCGTCAGACGCACGTCACCACTGAGCTTGAGCACGAACACACCGGCGTCGAACGCCGCCTGAATACGCCCTTCATGCATGGTCGAATCCACTCAAAGTCATGATGGTGAGATCATCCGGCAATTCATCGCCCAGAACGAGCCCATCTTTCAACGCGTCCACCGACGTACTAGAGGCAATCCGGCGCTTCAGTGCCTCGAGACGCTGATCGAGAGTATCGCCGCTCAGGCATTCCAAGATGCCATCGGAACAAAGCCAAAGGCGGAATCGTTCCGGCAATGTACAGCCATAGGTGGGGAACTCGACATGAGGAAACAACCCCACCGGCGGCCCCTCGCCTTCGAGCACGCTGACGTCGCGATCCACTTGCAAAAAGGGCATCGGCATCTGCGCGCCGAGCGAATAGTGGAGATAGCGTTGCTCGTGGTCAAGCACCCCGGCAAACACCGTGGCATGCTTACCGATACCCGTCTCCAACAGCTCTCGATTGAGCTCCGTCAGGCAGCGCGCGGGGAAGGTCTCCGCCGCCTCTTGCCGCCACTGCGTCAGCCAGCGATTGCTGAGATACTTGAGCAGTACGGTCACGAAGGCCGACGACGCTCCGTGCCCCGAGACATCGACGAAATAAAAGAAACTGTAGCGCGCATCGCAACGCTGAAAGTCGAGAAAGTCGCCCGACAGGTAAAGCGACGGTGCCAGCCAGTAATCGGCCTTCACGCCATGCCGCGTTATCGGACTGGCGGGCAGCAGCTTGCGCTGGATCTGCCAGCCGGCCTGTTGATCGAGCCGCAACATGGCCAAATGGGTTTCCAGGCTTTCGTTGAGCTCGGCCAGACGCTGGCGGTCGCGGGCATGTTCCTGAGCAAGGCGATGATGGGCGATGGAGCGCTCGATCAAGCGACGCAAGATATCGCCATGGCACTCCGGTTCGACCAGGTAATCGACCAATCCGGCATCGACGGCCTGCAGCAGATCGCCATCGAGGCGCGTCTCGCTGATGACGATGGTCGGCCAGCGCGCGGCCAACGTGGCCCAGTCATCCCGTGCGACCACTCGCACATGGGCGACCACCAAGGCAACGTCCTCGGGTAACGCGTCTACGGATGCCGTCGCCAATACGGCAAAGTGCCCGCTTCCAATGAGACGCGCCAACGCATCGCGCGATGCGCCGGGCGTGTCGAGCAGACCGATCAAAGTACGTGCGTTGGCCATGCGGGGCCTCGGGATCAATCGGCGAAGGCGTCTTCGTCGTATTCGAAATCGTCGCCGAAATCACCGCTGGCAAAGGGATCCTCTCCCGATTCACCATCGTTGATCTCGTAGCGCCGGTTCTGGAGATACGCATCACGGATGAAGCTGTAACGATCGCCACTAATCAACTCTTCGCGGTCGAGAAGTCCCGCTCGCGTATCGATGAGGTCGACGAAACGCAAACCATAACGCACCGAATCTTCTTCGACATAGGTCACCGGGTCGGTATACCAATCCACGGGTAATCCCGAAGTATGGCGCAGCGTACGGCCGCCCAGCACGGGCAAGACCACGTAAGGCCCTTCGCCGACGCCCCAGGTGGCCAATGTCTGGCCAAAGTCTTCCTCGCGCTCGACAAGCCCCATGCGTGAGGCCGGGTCGAGAACGCCGCCGATCCCGAGGATGGAATTGACCACGAAACGCCCGGACGCCATACCGGCATTGGCCCATTTCCACTGCAATACGCTATTGACCGTGGTGCCAATCTCTCCCAGGTTGCTGAAGAAATTGCCGACCCCCGACTGAACAGGCTCGGGGGTGACATAGTCATATCCTTGAGCGACGGGTTTCAACGCATAGCGATCCAGCGTGTCGTTGAAAGCGAACACCTTACGGTTATACCCCTCCCAAGGATCGTCGGGATTGGCGTCCGTCTGGCCCTGCGTCGCGCAGCCGCTGACTGCCGTCGCCATGCATGCCACAGCCAGCCACTTGGTCGTTTTCATCAAGCCTTCACCTTGCGTAATAGTATATTGCCCGCACTGTAGCCCGCTCCGAACGAACAGACCACCCCCACATCGCCCACAGCCAGATTGTCGCGATGCAGATGAAAGGCGATGATCGAACCGGCGGAACTGGTGTTGGCATAGCGGTCGAGAATCACCGGCGCCTCACTTTCATCGGGGTCGCGCCCCAGCACGCGCCGGGCGATCAGATCATTCATATGACGATTGGCCTGGTGCAGCCACAACCGCTTGAGATCGCTGGGTGCCACATTCTGCTCCTCGAGGTGCGCACCGATCAACTCGGCCACCAGCGGACATACTTCCTTGAAGACCCGGCGCCCGTCCTGCATGAACAGCTTGTCGGCGACGAACGCCGGCTCGGCATCGATCCCATGCTCCGTCACTCGGTCGAGAAAGCCGAAATTGTTGCGGATCGCATTCGAGAAACGCGTCACCAGGCGCGTGCTCATGACCTCGAAGCGCTCCTCCGCTTGCGCCACATCATCGGCCTCTAACACCACTGCCGTGCACGCATCGCCGAAGATGAAGTGACTGTCGCGGTCGCGGAAATTGAGATGCGCCGAGCAGATCTCCGGGTTCACTATCAAGACGCGTTGGGCACTACCGGCCCGAATCGCATTGTTGGCCACATCGATGGCGAAGGTCGCACTGGAACACGCCACGTTCATGTCGAAGGCATGTCCCCCGGCGCCCAATGCTGCCTGCAGTTCCACGGCAATGGCCGGATACGCCCGCTGCAGGTTGGAGCATGCCACGATCACCATATCCAGGCCATCGGGCGTGACGGTAGCATTGGACAGCGCCTGGTGCGCCGCTGCCAAACCCATCTCGGCCTGCACGCAGAGCGCGTCATTGCCGCGTGGCGCCAATTGTGGGCGCATGCGGTCGGGATCGAGAATCCCCGCCGCCTCGACCACGTAGCGACTATGAATTCCCGAGGCCTTGACGATGAACTCACTGCTCGAATGCTCGAGTGGCTGGCGATGTCCGTCACGAATCGCCTCGTGGTGGCGCGCGTTTTCGCGATCCACCCAGGCATTGAACGAGGCCACCAACGTTGCGTTGTCGATGGCGTTGGGGGGCGTATAGAGCCCCGTTCCGGTGATGACCGCATGCGTCATGAGCGTGCTCCCAGGTGCGCTTGGCGTGTAATCATTAGAATGCGCGGTGTCACTGCTGACGACCCGTCAGTTCCGCCCAGCGCCGCTCGAGGCGCTTGACCGACACCGGCGCCAGGGTGCCGAGTTGCTGGGCGAACAATGACACCCGCAACTCCTCGAGCCACCAGCCGAACTCGATGAAACGCGGGTCGCGACGGCCCTCGCGCTGATCGGCCTCGAGACGTGCACGCAGGCGCTCCTCGAATTCGTGTACCTGATGCATCGCCGCCTGATCGCGGCTGCGTTCGCGCGGCGCCTTCTCGAGCCGGATCAGCGCCGCCTGCATGTAGCGCGGATACTGCTCGAGCCACGCCTCGGCATCGCTGATGAAGCCGGGATACACCAGGCGCCCCATCTGGGCTTTCAAATCACTGTAGACCAAGGCCAATGAGAAACCGATGTTGCCCTTGAGCGCCTTGGTCACCTCCAGATGCCCTTCCAGTGCCTTCTGGAGGATCGCGACCAGAGATTCGGCATGCGCGACCAGCTCGCCTCGCGTGGCCTCGATGCGTGCCTCGAGGGCGTCGCGATCGCGCGGCAACGGATCCACGGCAACCACCTGCAGAAAGACGGCCTCGATCAGGTCATCGACGAGTTGTTGCTTGCTGCCCACCTTGGCGAACAGCAACGCACAACGATCCACCCCCTTGAGCTCGCGGGCGAGGTAGCGCACCTGCTCAGGCAGACGCAGCATCGCCGCACGCTTTACCCCATGACGATGCGCCGCGTGCGCCTTGTCCGGATGATCGAACGATTCGATGGCCAGGCTATCGCCCTGGTCGACCAGTGCCGGATAAGCCTCGACGCGAATGCCCGCCTGCTGGGTGGAGCGCGACTCGGGAATCGCCTGTGCCGGCAACTCGTCCAGCGCCTCGGCCGTCGGCCCACTCGCCGCCAGCGCCTTGGCGCCCTGGCTCGCCGCCTCGTCGAAACGCTGCTTGAGGGCGCTCAAGTCGCGCCCTTCGCCGAGCACCTTGCCATCGTGGTCGACCACCCGCAGGTTCATGACCAGATGCGCCTCGAGAGCCTCGGTATGCCAGTCATCGGGCCCCAGGCGTACGCCGGTGCGTCGACGCAGGAACTCGCCCAGCGCCTCGGTCAGCGGACGCTCATCGGGCACCAGCGTCGCCAGGGCGGCATCCACCCAATCGGGAATCGGCACCACCTGGCGGCGAATCGCCTTGGGCAGCGTCTTGAGCAGCGCGATGCACTTCTCGCGCAAGAGCCCCGGCACCAACCATTCGAGGCGTCCTTCGGGGAGCTGCGAGAGCATTGCCGCCGGCACCGTCAAGGTCACGCCGTCATCGGGCTCCCGGGGCGCGAAATGATAGCTCAGCGGGTAGCGCACGCCGTTGTGTACCAGCACATCGGGATAGGCCTCCTGCGTGATCTCCTCGGCGTCACGCGCCATCAGCGTATCGCGGTCGAGCTTGAGTACCTCAGGGGCCTCGCGCTCGGCTTGCTTGCGCCAGCGCTCGAAGCTGCGCGCACCGGCGACGTCCGCCGGCAAGCGCGCATCGTAGAAGGCGAACAGCGTCTCCTCGTCGACCAGGATATCGCGCTTGCGGGCGCGGTCCTCGAGCTCCTCGACGTCGTCGATCAAGGCGCGATTGTGCTGGAAGAAATCGGCCTGGCTGCGATACTCGCCTTCCACCAGGGCGCGGCGGATGAAGATTTCGCGCGCCTCCTCCGGCGCCACCTTGGCATAGTCGACGCGCCGCCCGGTGACGATGGGCAGGCCGAACAACGTGACCTGCTCGAAAGCCACCACCTGGCCGCGCTTCATTTCCCAATGCGGTTCGCTGTGGCTGCGCTTGATCAGATGCTCGGCCATGGGCTCGACCCAGTCCGGTTGGATGCGCGCCACGTCACGCGCATACAGCCGCGAGGTTTCCACCAACTCGCCAGCCATGACCCACTTGGGCGTCTTCTTGGCCAGCCCCGAGCCGGGATGAATCATGAACTTGCGATTGCGCGCGCCCAGATACTCGCGATTTTCCTGCAGCGTCCCCAGGTGCGAGAGCAGCCCCGAGAGCAGCGCCTTGTGCAGGCGTTCGCCGTCGACACGCGGATGCGCCGTCGCGGGGGCGTCTTCTTTGGGCGGCAGCACGGCGCTCGAGGACTCGAGCCCCATGTCGCGGGTCAATTGCTTGAGCTGGCGAAAAGTATCGTGCCACTCGCGCAAGCGCAGATAACTCAAATAGTTGTCGCGACACCAGCGCCGCAGCTGATTGCCTGACAAGGTCTCGCGCGCATGCTCGACGCCATGCCAGAGATTCAGCCAGGCCATGAAGTCGGACTCGGGATCCTGCCACTGGCGATGTTGTTGATCGGCGGCCTGGCGCTTGTCGGCCGGGCGGTCACGCGGGTCCTGGGCGGTCAGCGCGCTGACTACGATCAAGGTTTCGCGCAGGCTGCCCTGCTCGGCACCGGCCAGCACCATGCGCGCCAGGCGGGGATCGATGGGCAAGCGGGCCAGGCGTCGTCCCAGCTCGCTCAGGCGATTGTCGGCGCTCACCGCCCCCAGCTCATAGAGCAGGCGATAACCGTCCTTGACGAAGCGCGAGTCCGGCACATCGACGAACGGAAACGCTTCGATATCGCCGAGTTTGAGTGCCAGCATCGACAGGATCACCGAGGCCAGATTGGTACGCTGGATTTCGGGCTCGGTGTAGGTCGGCCGCGCCAGGAAGTCTTCCTCGCTGTAGAGGCGAATACACACACCCTCGCTGATACGCCCACAGCGCCCCTTGCGCTGATCGGCACTCGCCTGGCTGACCGGCTCGATGGGCAGGCGTTGCACCTTGGAGCGGTAGCTGTAACGGCTGATGCGCACCAGGCCGGGGTCGATGACATAACGAATGCCCGGCACGGTCAACGAGGTTTCGGCGACATTGGTGGCCAGCACGATGCGGCGCCCGGTGTGCGACTGGAACACGCGGTTCTGCTCGGCGTTGGAAAGGCGCGCATAGAGCGGCAGGATCTCGGTGCCGCGGAGATCGGCACGCCGCAGGGTATCCGCCGTCTCGCGGATTTCCCGCTCACCGGGCAGAAAGATCAACACGTCGCGCGGCCCGCTGAACCAGCGTCGCTCGCGCTCGATGGACTCGATCTCTTCCACCGCATGCAGGATGCCTTCCTGCAGGGAGCGGTCTTCCTCGTCGTCGGCATCGCGCACCAGCGGCCGATAAAACACGTCCACCGGGTACGTGCGCCCCGAGACCTCGACAACCGGCGCCGGCTTGCCTTCACGCCCGAAGTGTTGGCTGAAACGCTCGACGTCGATGGTCGCCGAGGTAATGATGATCTTGAGATCCGGGCGGCGTTCGGTGAGACGCTTGAGATACCCGAGCAGGAAGTCGATGTTGAGGCTGCGCTCGTGAGCCTCGTCGATGATGATCGCCTCGTAGCGCTCGAGATCCGGGTCGTTCTGCGTCTCGGCGAGCAGGATGCCGTCGGTCATCAGCTTGACCAACGTGCGCTCATCGGTCTGGTCGGTGAAGCGCACCTGATAGCCGACTTGTGACCCCAGCGGTACTTCCAGTTCTTCGGCGAGGCGCGTGGCGACGGTGCGTGCCGCCAGGCGCCGTGGCTGCGTATGGCCGATCAGGCCGCGCCGCCCCAGCCCCAGCTCGAGACACAGCTTGGGTAGCTGGGTGGTCTTGCCCGAGCCGGTTTCCCCGGCCACCACGACGATCTGGTGTTCATCGAGCGCCGCCAGCAGGTCCTCGCGACGCTCGACCACGGGTAGATGCTCGGGATAACGCAGCGTCAACGGCTGGGCACGCCGTGCCGCCAAGGCCTCTCGGGAGCGCGCCAGACGCGTTTCGATCTCGCGCAGCGAACGGTCGATGGGTTTACCGCCGCGCGCGCGTCCTGCCAGCTTGTCGAGACGCCGCCCCTGATCGCGGGCGTCGCGCAGCAGGCAATCGTCGAGTTGCGAGCGCAGGCGCGCCAGTTGATCGCGGGAATCGCTCGTCGGTGTCGTGCTCAAGGGCGCCTCATGAAATCAGCAAAACGGCTCGCCTTCACGCGAAGACGAGCCGTCAATTGTAACGCCAAGGCCGACCTCGCGCCTATGTCAGCCCATTACTCGGCGCCGATTCTTTGCTGTCTTGGCCGTCGCGAAGCTCGCGGCGCAGTACCTTGCCGACGTTGGTCTTGGGCAGTTCATCGCGAAACTCGATGAGCTTGGGCACCTTGTAGGCGGAGAGTTCCTGCTTGCACCAGCGGCGCAACGTCTCGGCATCCAACGCCTCGTCGCGGCTCACCACGAAGAGCTTGATCGCCTCGCCGGAGGCCTCATCAGGCACGCCGATAGCAGCGACCTCGATCACATCCGCGTGCGTGGCCACCACGTCCTCGACCTCGTTGGGATAGACGTTGAAGCCGGAGACGATGATCATGTCCTTCTTACGGTCGACGATGCGCACGTAGTCGTCATCCTGAATCACGGCGATATCCCCGGTGCGGATCCAGCCCTCGGCGTCCAGCGTCTTGGCGGTATCCTCAGGGCGATTCCAATAACCCTTCATCACCTGCGGCCCCTGAACGCACAGCTCGCCAGGCTCGCCCCGCACCACCTCTTCGCCTTCCGGACCGATCACCTTGATCGAGGTGCCGGGCACCGGCTTGCCGATAGTCCCCAGTTGAATACCGTCCGGCGGATTGACGCACACAATGGGCGAGGTCTCGGTCATCCCGTAGCCTTCCAGAATCGCGCAACCCGTGACCTCTTCCCAACGTTTCGCGGCGGCCTTGGTCAGCGCCATGCCCCCGGAAATGGTCAGCTTGAGACGCGAAAAATCCAGGGCACGGAAGTCCTCGCGATTGCATAGCGCATTGAACAACGTATTGAGGCCCACGAAACCGGTGTACTCGGTCTTGCGCAGCGTCTTGATGAAGCCGTCGATATCGCGCGGATTGGGAATCAGCACGGTGTGATTGCCGGTGACCATGGTGAACAGGCAATTCACCGTAAAGGTATAGATATGATAGACGGGCAGCGGCGCGATGATCGTCTCGCGCCCTTCCTCGATCAGCCCGGCGATCATCTGGCGCGTTTGCAGCATGTTGGCGATCAGGTTGCGATGCGTGAGCATGGTGCCCTTGGCCACGCCGGTAGTACCGCCGGTGTACTGCAGCACGGCCACATCGTCGCTCTGGCATATGGCCGCTTCGCTCGACTGCCCTCGCCCGCGTGTCAGCGCATCGCGAAAGCGCGTCGCCTCGGGCAACGTGTAGCGCGGCACCATCTTCTTGACGTGCTTGACCACGGCATTGATCAGCGGACGCTTGGGAAAGTCATGCATGTCGCCGAGCTCGGTCACCAGTACGTGACGAATCGCCGTGCGCGGCAGTATCCGCTCGAGCTTGTCGGCCATGTTGGCAAGGATCAGGATCGCCTTGACGTCGGCATCCTGAAATTGATGCGCCATCTCGCGCTCGGTATACAGCGGGTTGGTATTGACCACCACTAGCCCGGCTCGCATGGCACCGAAGATCGCCACGGGAAACTGCAGCACATTGGGCAACTGGATGGCGATGCGATCTCCTGGCACGAGATCGGTTTCCTCGCTGAGCCAGGCGGCGAAATCCCGCGAGAGGCGTTCGAGCTCTGCATAGCTCAGCGTTTTGCCCATGCAGGTAAACGCCGGCTTGTCGGCGAAGCGCCCGCAGGTGTGGACGAACACCTCGTTGACCGAGGCGAACTCCTCCATTCCTTCGAGAGGCGGACCGGAAACGACCGGCGAGGTGGCGTGGCTCATTGTATATCTCCGCTGACCGGGTCGACTTCAGAGGGTGCTTACAAAAGGGCTGCACTCGACAATTCGGCGTTAAAATCGGCCTCAAAATACTCATTTACCCCCATGTAAACTCCGTTTTTTCGGCCAATTTTGCCTTGCCTTGCCTTCGTTCGCCTGTTTTGTAAACACCCTCAGGGCGCCGACATTTATTATTGCATCTCGAGCCTGGGTCATACCGAAAAACACAGGCTTTCCGCAAGATAGCGCGACACCGGCTACGACACCAGCCAGCTCGGCGTGCGTGATGAAACATTGTTCGATATCTGTCGGACAACATCATTGACGGTGCCGTTTCCGTTATAACAGGCCAGCAAGAATTAAAACAGTCGATTGAAACTAACGTTCAATACCGACCCTCGACACATATTCACAGGCACCGGAAGACAAAAAGCCCCGGCAATCATGCCGAGGCTATGGATCTTGCCGATGGTTAGACCTGCGGTTCGCGCCGCCGCCGATGCCGACGCCGTCTGGAGCGCCGACGCAGCGTCCACAAGATTGCCAATGCCACTAGCAGCGCGGCGAGCACCACCCACGTCGAAGGGCGCTTGGCGTAGGGCTCGATATGCGGTCGCAGTGCCTGCCACTCGCCGCCGGCCTTATCCCATAGCGCGCCGGCCATGGTGGTCAGGTTACGTTCCTCGCTCGCATCACTCTTTTCCTCTTGGCTGGCAGCCTTGCCGTCCGGCAACGCCTCGGCGCGCGGCCCATCGTCATCGATCTCGGCGCCGGAAACGCCGATACGCGCCTCGGGGTTGAGGCGTAGCACAGGCAAGGCAATGGACCAGGAGCGGTCGTCGAGCGTCACCGTCACATCGAGATCCAACGGCACCGCTTGATCGGGGTCGATCTCCGGCAACGCGATCTGCCATGTCCGCTCGTCATCGGGTACCACGTCGAGCGTTTCGCCCAGCAGGCTCGCCGAAATCTGCGTATTGTCGACGTTCAGGCGCGGATGCTGCGCCTCCAGCGTGACCTGCGTGGCATCGTCGTTCAGCGTCGCGGTCACGGGGGTGACGACATTGACGCCCTGCACGCGCTCGCGCGTCCAGGCGTCGCTATCGGCATTGAGTACCAGGCGGGCATTGCCTGCCTCCTCGGGCGCTGCCAGCGTCCCCGTGAAATGCCCATCGTCACCGGCTTTCAAGGACGTGGAGACGAGCGTTTCGTCATCGAGTCCGCGCAATTCGCCACGCAGGCGAATGTCTTCAGGCAACGTATCGCCTTCAAGGGTTTCGCCCTCGCGGGATAGCCAAGCGTCGAGCGGTACATCGAAGCCCAGATACAGGGTCGGCGGCAAGCTGTCACTGCGCAATTGCAACGGCGACTCGATGCTCACGCGGCTATCGCGGCCCACCGGCCCTTCGATATGCCACTCGCCCGCCTGCGGCTCGGGGACGCGAATCAGGTCATAACGGGGATTGTCCTGCCAGAGGATGTCATCGGGATGGTCGTCACGCGTATAACGCTCGCCGTCGGGGCCCACCAGGGTGATCTCGGACGCGTCCTCGTCGTGAAAAATCAGCGCATTGAAGTTCTCGACTTCGTCATCGACATCGAAACGTCCTTCCTCGAGCGGCAGTTGATCGCGGGGCACGATGCGCTCGAGTACATCGAGAAATGCCCGCAGCAATGCTTCGGGCGTTTCAGCTACCGCCGCCAAGCCACCCGTGGCTTGGGATATCCGCTCGAGCAGCTCGCGATCCACGTTATGCGATAGCGCAATGGTATGCACCACCACATCATCGCGCGAGGCAAGTTCAGGCGCCAGCGAGCTCAGCAATGTCTCGCGCGACGCCGCATCACGGGTGCGTTTTTCCTCGCCACTTCCCGGCAAATCGACCATGCCATCGGTCAACAACACCACATGGCGCTTGCCTCCTAAAGCATCGGTGGCGTCTCGCAGCACCCCTTCTATATCGGTGAACTGCTGATAATCGACGAGTTGCGGCGCCAGCGACCGGGCACGCCGTCGCCATTGGGCATCGACCTTGCCATCGGGCAAGGGATTACGCACCTGCGAGCCGAACGTCCACACCGAACCACGCGCCTGCGAGGGCAGCAACGTCGCCGCCAGTTGCAGTGCAGAAGCGCGCAAGTTATCGGGATCATTGGCTTTCATGCTGCCCGAGACGTCGAAAATCATGCGAATATCCGGCGTCGGGGATGCGGCGGAGTCCTGTGCCCAGCCGAGGGGCGAGAGCCCCCCGCCAACACATAACAACAGCAACGCGAACAGCGCTCGCATGACCCTTCCTTCTTTTATAATTGCTTGCGTAATCTTGCGTAATACGGATATCAGAGTATCAGTTGAGCACCGGCTCACGACGCCCGGCGGCGTCATTCTGCGTATTTCCGCTGCGCGACTTACGCTGCTTGCCACGGCCACCGCGTGATGCGTCGTTATCACCACCGCTATTGCGACGCCGGCGCCACATCCATAACAGCGCGCCCAGCACGCCGCCTATCGCCATGCCGACCAACAACAGCGGCGTGGCCACGGCAAGTTGCCCGCCATCGCCCTGCAGCACCCCCACAGCGACGACGACGATGGCCGGCGCGAGACCGGAATAATGCTCTCCGTCCTCCAGCAAGGGCGAGGTAAACGGCGCTACTGCCCATAACATCCCCGCAACCGCACCGGTGACCACCCAACGCGGCAATCTGGGCAAAAAGCGCACCCCAAGGTAGCCGGTGACCAGCACCAGCAGCGATAATACAAAGTAACTCAGCCACAACTGTGGCAAGGAATCGGAAATCAGCATCGCGTCCTCTCGCGTTCGATCTTTCTTCGACATGGTACACCGCTACACATGAAAGCACAGCCGCACATCCCTGCGCTTCACGACGCAACCCAACTCTCGCCGGTCGCGCGCTTCAAACGCAAGGACGATCCTCACTGGCATTGGCTGGAGAATCGTGACGATCCTGAGGTAGAGGGCTTTCTCGAGCAGGCCAACGTAGAGTCCACCGCCTGCTTCGCGCCCCTCGAGCCGCTCGTCGAGACGCTCTACGCCGGCCACTTGGCGCGTCGCGAGCTGGCTGTCGATGGCCTGCGCACGCCACTCGATCACTATACCTACTGGAGCGAGACCGCCCACGACGCCGACTATCCGGTATGGTGGCGCCACCCCAACCACGATGCGTCACGGCGTGAATGCGTGCTCGATGTCCAGGCCCGCGCCCAAGAACACGACTTCATGGAAGTCGCCGACATGGCCATCGCACCGGATGAAAGCTGGCTGGCGTGGACCGAAGACACCAACGGCGACGAGAATTTCGATCTCTTCCTGCGTGTCCTGCCTGACGGCGAACCTCGGCGCTTGCTGACCGACATCGGCCCCGAACTGTGCTGCGCCGAGGACAACCGCAATCTGCTGTTCACGCGTTACGACGACACGCAGCGCCCGGACAGCATCTGGCGGCTGGACATCGTCAGCGGAGAAAGCGCGTGCCTATTTCGTGAAGCGGACTCTGAATTCTGGGTGGGACTGGGCAAGACCCGTTCACGCGCCTGGCTGGTGCTGGAAACCGCCTCCAAGGACACATCGGAGTGCCACCTGATCCCCGCGGCAACGCCCGATACGCCGCCGCGCTGCGTACGCGAACGTGTCAAGGGCGTCGAATACGGCCTCGAGCACCGCCCCGGTCATTTCTACATCCTGCATAACCAGGACGCGCCGCATTTCCGGCTCGATATCGCGGCCGAGTCCACGCCGGATGACTGGACGCCGCTGCTCGACCACCAGGAGCACCTGACGCTGGAAGGCGTCGATGCCTTTGCCTGGGGGCTCGTCATCACCGAACGTGATCATCGTGAGGCTCAGGTGCATCTCAGCGTGGTCGCGCTCGACACGGAGACGCCAATCAAGCGGCGCCTGCCGCTGCCCGAAGCGCCCTGCAGCCTGATACTCGGCGATACACCCGATTTCGACACCCGTCTCCTGCGCCTGCACGAGGAATCGTTCACGCTGCCGCCGCGCTGGATCGAGCACGATCTCGATACCGATGCGCGCCGTCTACTCAAGGCCCAGCCCGTGCATGGCGACCTGGCCCCCGAGCAACTGGTATGCCGCCGCCTTTGGGCCGAGGCCCACGACGGCGAACGCATCCCGGTGTCCGTCGTGGCGCGGGGCGATCTGATCGAGCAAGGGCCACTGCCGACGTTGCTCTATGGCTATGGCGCCTACGGGGAGGTGCTCGATCCGTGGTTCTCCGTGGCGCGGCTCGAGCTGCTGTCGCGGGGCGTGGCGTTCGCCGTCGCCCATGTACGCGGCGGCGGCGACCGGGGCGAACCCTGGTACCTGGCCGGCAAACTGGCGCACAAGGAAAACAGCTTCCGCGACTTTCTCGCCGCGCGCCATGCCCTGGTGGCACATGGCGTGGCAGATACCCAGCGCATCGCCGCCTATGGCGCCAGCGCCGGCGGCCTGCTAGTCGGCGCCAGCCTCAATCTCGAGCCGGATGCATTCTGTGCCGCCGTGCTCGACGTGCCGTTCGTCGATGTGCTGCGCACCATGGAAAACCCCGACCTGCCGTTGACGACCGCGGAATACAGCGAATGGGGCAATCCTAACGAACCGGAAGCGAAACGCCGCATTCGAGACTATTCCCCCCTCGACAACCTCGTCGCGCAGCCCTATCCCACGCTGTTCCTGCAAGGCAGTTGGCACGACTCGCGCGTGCCCTATTGGGAGCCGGCCAAGCTTTACGCGCGCCTGACCGAGATCGTCTCACAACTGCCCGCCGAGCAGCACCGCCCCATCCTCCTGCGCACCGACATGGCCGCCGGGCATGGCGGCGCCTCGGGACGCTTCAAGGCCTGGCACGACAACGCTCGCCAGGATGCCTTCCTACTTTGGGCACTGGGCCTCACCGACACCGAGATGCCAGCTGACCGCCCACGCTGACGCCCCATAACGAAGAAGGCCCCGGTTGGGGCCTTCTTCATATACCGCACCATGCCACCGACAACGTCATTGGCACGGGATGATGTCGATGATGTGATCTTCGAGCGCCTCGTCGGCCACCTCGCACTCGCTCACCGCGAAGTGACGCACGCTCTTTTGCTTGCGATGCATGCGCTGTGCATCGCCAGCGATCAGTGGATGCCAGGCCGCGAGCTTGCGTCCCTCGGCCAATCGACGATAGGCACACGACGCCGGCAGCCAGTGAAACGCCGCCAGGTTGTCGCGAGTCAACTTGGTGCATCCCGGCACATGCTCGAAGCGGTTTTCGTAATCGCTGCAACGGCAAGTATCGATATCCAGCAACTGGCAGGCCACGTTGAGCGTGGCGACATCGCCGCTCTCGTCGTCTTCAAGCTTAAGCAGACAACACTTCCCGCAGCCGTCGCAGAGCGCTTCCCACTCTTCATCGTCGAGCTCGTCGAGAGTAAAGCGTTCCCAGAAACGTTCACGCATAGTCGTCAGTACCGTGCCTCAGTGGGCGCCTTGTATGAATCCAGCATGTAGGCCTCGCGTGCCGGCGGCATCTGCAGGTAGAAGCCTTGTGACGCGATGGCGGCCAGCACGTCCCCCGCCTTGGCCCGCGCCAGCGGCTTGTCTTCGCTGAGCATCATCACGGTCACGGATACCGGTTTACCGAACCGCTCGAGCAGCGCTTCGGGCACATCCGTCAGCCCTCGCGCGCGATCCACGTATAAATACATCTCGTCGCGACGCGGGCTCTTGAAGATTTCACAGAGTCGTTTGGGCATCGTCTTTCGCCTCTCAGTGATCGGCCAGTGCCTGGGTGAACGCCTCGGCCAGCAAGGTGCCACGCCAGCCCAGGGGCAGTGACAGCGGCACGCCGTCCAGGTCCGCCATCACCAAGGCTTCGAGGTCGCGGCGGTTGGCCAGCACCTCGGGAGCGATGTCCAAGCGTTCGGCCTCGCGGTTGACCACGCTTTTGAGTGCCTTGAGCCGCGTCTTGAACGCCGCTGAATGCGGGGGTGGTAGCGCCGTCGGCAGTGCCTCGTCATCGAGGTGCGCGGCTGCTTGCACCATCGCCAGCAAGGTATCGCCGTCATGTTTGATCAGTTTGGGCCGGACGCCTTCAATGGTCGAGAGCTGATGGCGGTTGTGCGGCATCTCCACCGCGATCGCGAACAGCACCTTGTCGCTCGCCAGCCAGCCACGCGGCAGATCACGACGACGCACCTCGCCTTCGCGCCACCGCGTGAGCGCCTGATAAAGCGCCAGTTGACGCGGTTCGAGCCGCCACAACTGGCGATGACGCCGATACCACTGCTCATCGGCATCGCGGTTGCGACGATTGGCCTCGCACAGGCGCGCGCATTCCTCTTCCAGCCAGTCCAGGCGCCCCTGCTGCACCAGTGCGTCGCGCTGCGCTTGCCAGACAAGCGGTAGATAGACCACGTCCAGCGCGGCATAGCGTAGCTGTGCATCGGACAACGGACGCCGCAGCCAATCCGAGCGCGTCTCCTCCTTGGGCAACGCGTCGCCGGTCCATTGCTCGACCAAGCGTTGATAGCCCAGCGATGCCTGGGTACTCAGCAGGCTTTGCGCCACCTGCGTATCGGCGATTGGCGCGACGGCAACATGCGCCCAGCTCTCCAGCACTTCGAGGTCTTCGCCGCTGGCATGCAGCAACTTGAGGGGGCCGTCGGCCCCCAGGAGCGCCTGCAGAGCACTATCGGCCGCCACGACTTGCGGGTCGATCAGGAAGGCCTCATCGCCGCCGGCGTAGAGCTGCACCAAGGCCGCGATGGGAAAGAACGTCGACTCGCGGTGAAACTCGGTGTCCACCGCTAGCCAATCGGCGTCGGCCAGCGTCTCGCACGCCTCGGCCAGCGCGGTGGGCGTTTCCACCCAGCGAATCTCGAAACTCGGGGGCATCCCGTATCCTTGTTGACGATGATGAGGGTCAGCTCGACTCTTGCGCGAAGGGCAAACGGCCATTGAAGGCGCGACTCAGCGTGCCGCCGTCGACGTATTCCAGCTCGCCACCCATGGGCACGCCGTACGCCAGGCGCGACAGACGCACGCCGGTGCCACGCAGTTGTTCGGCGATATAGTGCGCAGTAGCCTCGCCTTCCACGGTAGGGTTGGTGGCCAGAATCAATTCCTCGATGGCGCCGTTTGCAAGCCGTTCATCGAGCTGATCGAGCCCGATATCTTCGGGGCCGATGCCATCCAGCGGCGACAAATGGCCGTGGAGCACGAAATAGTGGCCACGATAGCCGCCGGCCTGCTCGATCGCCAGCATATCGGCCGGTGATTCGACAACGCACAGCAGTCCTTCATCGCGCCGTGCATCTTGGCAAATGGTGCATAACGGCGTCTCGGTCAGCGTACGGCAACGCTGACAATAGCCCACCTGCTCCAAGGCCTCGCCCAATGAGGCGACCAGACGGCGACCGCCATCGCGGTCGCGCTCCAGCAGATGCAAGGCCATACGCTGCGCAGTCTTGGGGCCCACGCCCGGCAACACACGCAGCGTCTCCAGCAGTTGATCGACGAGGGGAGAAAACGCCATCGCTTAGAACGGCATCTTGAAGTCCGCCGGCAGGTTCATCCCGGCGGTAACTTCTTCCATACGCTCCTTGGATGTCGTCTCGACCTTGCGCACCGCGTCGTTGACGGCGGCGGCCAGCAAGTCCTCGAGCAATTCCTTGTCTTCTTCCATCACCGAGGGATCGATGTTCACGTTACTCACGTCGTGACGACCGTTCATGGTGACCTTGATCATGCCGGCCCCGGCCTCGCCCATGACTTCGGTCTCGGCGATTTCCTCCTGGACCTTCTGCATCTTTTCCTGCATTTCCTGGGCCTGTTTCATCATGTTGCCCATTCCGCCCTTCATCATGGTCGTATCCTCAAGGAGTTCTAAAAAGTCAGAGCCGCCGACGACTTACGCGTCGGAAGCGGCGCCATCGGTCGGCGTCACGCTACGTTCCAGCAAGTGGGCGCCGAAATCGTGTTCCAGCATCTGAATATGCGGGTCGCGGCGCAACGCTTCAACCGCTTGGGCATGACGCTCTCGCGCCTGCCGCTCGCTTTGCGAACGCGGCGTATCCAGGTTCTCGGGCAAGGCCGCGACCGTGACATTCAGGCGACGCTCAACGCCCTGATCGGCCAAGGCCTTGGCGAGACGTTCGACGTGCACATCGGCCAGCATCGCCTCCTGCGAAGGGTCCAGCCGCAACATCAGCGTTTCGCCGTCGTCATGTTCGATGATGCAATGCGCCGCCAGGTTACGCGTCAGCCCACCCAGTGCCAGCGATTCGAAAACCGCCAGCCAGCGTGCATGATCGAAAGCGCCCGCCTCGTGCGTGGCAGCGACGGGGGCCGACGTCGTGGGCTCGGGATCAGGCTCATCCACCTCAGCGGCAGCATCCATCGCCGGGGATTCTGGCACGGCGGCGGGTGACTCGGAGGCGGCGGGTGACTCGGAGGCGGCTGGTGCCGGGACGTCATCGAGCGCCCAGGGCGGCGCATCGTCCACATCGGCAACGCCAGCGGCGTCCGCCTGGCGTTGCGCTTCGTCTTCGAGCGCGGCATCGACAGCGTCATCAGGTGCGTCGGCCATGGAAGGCGGCGCCTCCTCTACCACCGGAGGGGCCTCGACTTCAGGCAGCTTGGTCTCAGGCAGCTTGGTCTCAGGCACCTTGGTCTCAGGCACCTTGGCTTCGAGCGGCACGTCCTCACTGCCCTTACCCGCTGCGGGCGCCTGAATTTCGGGGGACGACGGCTGGCTAGGCGCTGTCTCCGCAGCGGGAGCGCTCGATGGCGCGGCGGCTGGCGCCTGATTCTCGGCCGAGCCGCGAATCGGCAATGGCGTCTGCGGCGGCTTGGGTACACCCTGAGGCCGGAACGCCAACATGCGCAGCAGCGTCATCTCCAGCGCGGTACGCGGGTCCGGGGCGCTTTCCATGTCCCCGCGGCCTTGCAGTGCAATCTGGTAGTAGAGTTGAACGTCCTCGGCGGTAAAGCGCGCAGCCAGCGGCAGCAGTGTATCGCGATCGCCGTGACCGTTATCCAGCGCATCCGGCACCATCTGGGCGATGGTCAGGCGGTGGAAGACACCAGCCAGATCGTCGAGGATGGCGCCGAAGTCGGGCCCCTGTTCCGCCAGGCTGGCGACTTCCTGCAATACCCGCGCGGCATCGACCTCGGCCAGCGCCTCGGCCAATGCCAGCAGGTGGCGATGATCGAGCGTGCCCAGCATCGCGGCGACATCCGCGTGGCGCACCTCGCCCTGCCCGAAGGCAATGGCCTGGTCGGTCAGACTCAAGGCGTCGCGCATCGAGCCCTCGGCGGCCTTGCCCAGCAGCCACAGCGCCTGCTCGTCGAAAGCCACCGATTCGGCCTCGAGAATATGCGTCAGATGCCCGACCACGCGCTCCGGCGGCATGTTCTTGAGCGTGAACTGCAGGCAGCGCGAGAGCACCGTCACCGGGAGCTTCTGCGGATCGGTGGTGGCCAGCAGGAACTTGACGTGGGGTGGCGGCTCTTCGAGTGTCTTGAGCAGCGCGTTGAAACTGTGCGTAGACAGCATGTGTACCTCATCGATGAGGTACACCTTGTAACGCCCCTGGGTCGGTGCGTACTGCACGTTGTCCAGCAGCTCGCGGGTATCCTCGACCTTGGTCCGCGAGGCGGCGTCGACTTCGATCAAGTCGACGAAGCGGCCCTCGTCGATCTCGCGGCAAGTCTCGCATTCACCGCACGGCACCGATGTCACGCCCTGCCGGCAGTTCAGGCACTTGGCGAGAATCCGCGCCAGCGTCGTCTTGCCGACCCCGCGCGTGCCGGTAAACAGATAGGCATGATGCAAACGCCCCTGGTCGAGCGCGTTGACCAGCGCACGCGAGACATGCTCCTGGCCGACCAGTTCGTGAAACGTGCGGGGGCGCCATTTGCGGGCCAGAACCTGGTAACTCATACCGTCGGGATGTCCTTGCAGATCGGGCCGATTCCCACCTGGCAGCACCAAGCACTCGACACAGAGGGAAGATCGTTAAAGCGTCCATTCTAGCGGGTAGCGAGAACTTCGACGAGGGGCGAGTCGACATCGAGGCCGAACAGGTAATACGGGGGGACGAAATGGAGGCGGCCCCATCAGCCACATCCCGGCACACGCAGCCACCACTACCGTTGCTCCCTTCCGGGCCTGGCGGGGTTCGCGGTTTAGCGTTGCGGGAGGACCGACAGGGCCACCACAGCAAAATCGGTTGCGAGCGTCGTGTTGCTTGTCGCCACCGAGTCGTTCGAACATCAGAAAACGCTATGCGCTTTCAATGACTTGCCTCGAACGCCGCTGCACTATAACAGCGAGACCACTGCTCGGCAAGGTATCAAACAATCCAACGCCCACTATGCATTATAGGCTAGGCTGGAAGGGCACGGCCCTTCCCCGCGTTAAAGGAGAATCATCATGGAAAAATCCCTCGACAAGGGACATATCGCGTTATTGGGCTGGAGCTTGAATGCCATCGAGGCCGCCGAAAACTTCGACCGCCGCTATGTCGTCGTGGCCCCCGAGTGGGCCGAGGAATACTGCAAGGAGCACGCGATCCCCTACGTGCCCTGGAACTTCGAGCGCCTCAACGACCGCTCGATGGAAATCGCCGAGACACTCCAGGAGATGGGCGTCGACGTCGCCATTCCTCTGTACGAGGAAACCGTCGAATGGGCCGGCGCAATCAATTCGCTGCTGCTCGATAATCCCCGCCTCTATGGCCAAGCCCTACTGCTACGCGACAAGGCACTGATGAAGCGCCGCGCGCAATTGGGCGGCATTCGCGTGGGCATCTTTGAGGAAGCGCATGACAAGGAAGATGTCATCCGTTTCCTCAAGCGGGTCAACCAGACGCTGCTCAAGCTCGACGGCGATCCCAACGACCCGATCCACCTCAAGGCCTTCGACAAGGCGGGCTGCCTGGGGCACCGCGTGATCCGCACGCCGGACGAGGTCGACACCATCCCCGAAGAAGAATTTCCGGTGCTGATGGAATCGCATCTCGATGGCTGGGAATTCGCCGTCGAGGCGTGGATCCATAACGGCAAGATCCGCTTTCTCAACATCTCCGAATACGTGACTCTGGGGTATTCGGTGTTCGTCCCGGCGACACCGGAACTCGAGAGATACCGCGACTCGATCACCCGTCAGATCGAGAAGCTGATCAAGACCTTCGACATCGATTTCGGCTTCGTGCATCCGGAATACTTCGTCACCAGCGATGGCGAGATGTACTTCGGCGAAGTCGCCTACCGTCCGCCCGGTTTCAAGGTCTTCGAGCTGCTCGAACGCGCCTACGGCTTCAACGCCTATCAGGGGCTGATCCTGTCCTTCGACCCCAAGACGACCGAACAGGAAATTACCGACTTCTTCCCCCGCGAAGTGGTCGACGCCAAGGGTGTTGCCGGCTGTTTCGGCGTTTATCCGCGCCGCCGCGTGGTCAGCCGCCTGCAGATGCCCGAGGAAACCGAAGACCATCCTTACTTCGAATCCCATGAATTGACCGCGCCGCTCGAGGAAACCGTCACCAAGCGCACGGCTTTCGGCACGCACTGGGGGCTGTTGTATTTCTTCGGCGACGATCCGCACACCATGCGCGACCTGCTCAAGCATCAGGAAGAGCTCGACTTCTATGTATAATCATGCCTGTACTCTTGGGCAAAAGGAGCCCTTGTGACGAGCCACGACGAACATAAGCCGGATAGCGCCAAGCTCGATGCCGCACTGGCCAAGCTCGACGAAGCGGTCGAGATCCTCGCCAACGCCCCCGACTTCGCCAAGCCCGGCAAACTGCGCCGCGTCTTCGACGGCGCCCGCAAGGTGATGCTCCAACCGGGCGGCTGCGCCGCCATCGAAGCACGCGCCCAAGCGATAGAGACCGCCGGCATCTTCGACGGTTCCGACTGGGCCCAGCCACACACTCTGGTGCCGTCGCTGACCGTGCATTCGCTGAAGAGCGCCGAGAGCGACATCGTGGTACTCGAAGGACTCAGCGAATTGCGCCTGCTAGCGGTCGCCCAGAGTCACTACAAGCATGCATTGATCTCCGCCGAACAAGCGCACCACTATCTGACCCAGGTTCTGGCGATCAATCTCGATCTGCTGTTCAGCGCGCCCAGCGAAGCCGAGCGCGAAACCCAGGGTCGCCTGGCGCAGTTGACGCGTGGCCTGTTCGCGCATCTGGCCGAGACCATCGGCTACGAACATGTCATCGACCAGTTGATCGATGAGATCTGGCGCATCCTTCAGCAGCGCCCCATTCAGGTCGATGCGATCAAGCGCATGATCACCCAGATCGCTATCTGTCAGGCCAACCCCGACATCGATCTGGGCGCCAGCGGCCAAGGTGCCGACCGCCTGGTCAGCAGCCTCTTCGGGGCGACCCAGGCGTCCCGCGAGGACCCCGGTATCGAGGTCTATCTCGAGCGCCTGCACGCAATGGACAGCGGCGCCCTGCAATACGAGGCTACCGGCTTCGCCCGCGCCATGCACGATACCGGGCTGGTCTCGGCCTATCATGCGGCGCTGCTGCGTCATCTGCTCGACCAAGGCGATCATCTGCTCGCCGAAGCGCTGGGCCTGTCGGCCACCGGACGCGACTGCCTGCTCTGCTACCGCCAGCTGGTTCAGGCGCTTATCGAGGAGGGCGTTTTTCCCGAGACGCCACAGGCGGTATATGGGCTGGCGCTGATGCTCGAGCGCGGCATCCTCTACCAACCGCCGGTCGCTCCCGCGCTGTGGCGCCAGATCGGTCTGCCCGTCTCCGAGTGGTCCCAGGAGCGCATCCGCATGGCCTATGGCGATGCTGTGGCGCCTCGCGCGCGGCTGCTTGAAGGCGTGCTGTGCATGCTCGGCCTGCCGCTGGGCGTCGGCCAGGGCAACAACCCGACCTGCCAGTCGGCGCGTGCGCTGTCGATGTGGGCCTACAACGACCCCGACTATCTGCTGCAGATGGTCGCCTGGGCAGCCCGCGATGACGAAATCATCATGCATTTCGAAGGCATGCCACTGTCGTCGATGGCCAGTCTATCCGGCGTCGCCACTGCCCTGCCGCTGGATCTCGATCCAGTATCGCTGATCGTGGTACCGCATCTCGACCGCATCTACGCCGAGATGGGCCGGCGCTGCATCGGCCGTGAGGGTGACCCGCATCGCTGGGTCAATCCGGAATTCCATGGCTGGTGGGCTGGCCGTGGCTTTCGCATCAATGTCGACGTGGAGACCGGCCAACTCAAGGAACTCGACGAGTTTCTCCGCCACTTTTATGCCAGCTACCACCCGTATTACAACGGCAATCAGCCGCTGATCCACCCGCAACCCGCCGGCATCGCGGTGACCGATAGCGCAGCCCGCTTCATCGGCTGGCACGCCATCACCCTGTTGCGGGTCAATCTGGACCCCCAGGACGTGATGCGCGCCTACTTCTTCAACCCCAACAACGATAGTGGTCAGGACTGGGGCGACGGTGTCAAAGTTAGCACCGCCGGTTGCGGCGAACGCTTCGGCGAGGCGTCGCTGCCTTTAGAACAATTCGCCTCGCGCCTGTATATCTTCCATTACGACCCGCTGGAACACGGCGAGTTGGCCCATGTACCTCAGGCCGAACTCGACCGGGTGACCGGCCATGTGTATCGCAGTTGGGGAGCCGATCGGGTCCCGGCCGCGGAACTACAAGCGCTTTCCGCCCCGCACTGAGACCGCAAACGACACTCGCCCCCACCGGCAACCCGGCGGGGGCGAGACATACGCAGCATACTTGTCAGACGTCGGTCACATTAACCGACGTTCTCCTGAGCAGCTTTCATGCGGCGCCGCAGAATCGGCCCCACGACCACAGGTAGTACCAGCCCAATGATGGCCAGCGCCCACAACGTGATCGACAACCCGCTACTCCACAGCACGCTCCAGTCGCCGTCGGAAATTGTCAGCGCATGACCAAGGTTCTTTTCCATTTCTGGCCCCAGAAGCAAGCCCAAAATAATGGGCACCAGTGGGATCTCCAGCTTACGTAGAATATAGCCAGCCACGCCGAAGGCCACCATGAAATACAGATCGAAGGCAGAATTGCTGATCGAGTAGATACCCACGAAAGCCACCATAGTGACAATCGGCAGCAAGTATTTGGGCGGCACCGAGAGCAGCTTGACGAAGATGCCCACCAGCGGAATGTTGAGCAACAACAGCAGGAAGTTACCCACCAACAAGGCGGCGATGACCCCCCAGACGATATCGGCGTTCTGGGTGAACATCATCGGCCCGGGGGTGATGTTCATCGAAATCAGCAGCGCCAGCAGCACCGCCGTCGTGCCGCTTCCCGGCACGCCGAGCGTAAGCATGGGCACCAAGGCGCCGGAGGAGGCCCCGTTGTTACCCGCTTCGGGTGCCGCGACACCGCGCGGATCGCCCTCGCCGAAATGCCCTTTGCTGCCCAGGATCTTCTTCTCCAGAGTGTAGCTGATAAAGCTACCCAGCGAAGCGCCGGCCCCCGGCAGCACACCGGAGATGAAGCCCAGAACACCGCCACGCAATGTGGTGGGAAAGATGGAACCGATCTCTTTCCAGGACAGCGTGAGCTTGTTGACCTTCATCGGCCCCTTGCCGCCGCCAGCACGATCTTCGATAAAGAACATCAATTCGGAAATAGCGAACAAGCCGACGATGGCGATGATGAAATCGACACCTTCGTAGAGCTCCAGCACACCGAAGGTATAGCGCTGGGTGCCGGTGTTGTCGATGCCCACCGTGGCGATCATCAACCCGATGGCAGCAGCAAGAATCGTCTTGACCGGGTTCTTGCCGGTAATCCCACCCAAAGTGGCGAAGGCCAATACGAACAACGCGAAATACTCTGCGGGCCCAAACGTCAATGCGAACTTGGCCAGCAACGGCGCCAGCAAGATAAGGCCGATCGTGGCAATCAAGCTTCCCATGAAGGAGGCAATCGCCGAGATCGCCAACGCCTCGGCGGCCTTGCCCTTCTGCGCCATCGGGTAACCGTCGAGACAGGTCATCATCGCCGGCTCATCGCCAGGAATATTGAGCAGTATCGACGAGATACGTCCGCCATACATGGCCCCGGCATAGACGGAGGTCAGCATGATGAGCGCGGTTTCCGGTGGCAGGCCCAGCGTAAAGGCCAGCGGAATCAGAATCGCCACGCCATTGGCTGGCCCCAGCCCCGGCAAAGCCCCGATCAAGGTACCCAGAAAGGCCCCGATCAAGGCGAACATCAGGTTGTGCGGCGCCAGAGCGACGCCAAACCCATCAATCAGATAGCCCAGGGTTTCCATCAGCTTCCCTCCAGTACACTCAACACGCCCAGCGGCAGGGACAAATCAAGGCCGATCGTGAACAGAAAATACACCACGATGCCCGCGATCAGACCCGTGACGTAAGCGCGAATGGGCGCCGCCCCCATGCGCCAGCACAGGGTGCCGACAGCCAGGGTCGTGGTAATAATGAAGCCCAAGGGCTGAAGCAAAAGCACATAGGCGATCAACACCACCACGGCGATCAGCAGTTCCAGCCCCGTGCGCATCGGTGGCCATTTTGATCCCGGATCGGGTTTGACGATCAGGTACAGACTACTTAGCGCCAGCACCACGGCCAGCAAGGTGGGAAATGTCTCGGGTCCGATGCCCTCACCCCCACCGAATGGTACGGGAAACTGAGTGGCGCCCCAGCCGTACGCGACGGCCAGGACGAGCATCAGTAGACCGAAGATGCGGTCATTGCATTTCATTTAATCAGTCCGATTTCCTGGGAGAGTTCCTGGATATCCTGGATCTGCTGTTTCACGAATTCATTGAACTCATCATCACTCTTGTGGAACGGCATCAGCCCGTTCTTTTTCATGAGCTCCTTCCATTCGTCGCTGGCGTAGACGGTATTCATCGCGTCGACCCAGTACTCACGGGCGTCATCGGAAATATCCGCCGGCATGTAGAAACCACGCCAGTTGGGGCCCAGCGCATCGATACCCTGCTCACGCGCGGTAGGAATGTCGCTGAACTCGCCGGGCAGGCGCTCTTCCGAGAGCACGGCGAGGATGCGCAGATCGCCGGATTCCATGAAGCCTTGCGCCTCGGTGATGTCGCCGGTAAACGCGTCCACATGGCCGCCGACCACCTGCGTCAGTGCCTCACCTCCGTTGTTGTACGAGAGGTAGGGAATCTTCGGCAGCTTGCCGACATCGGCCGCTTTCGCCGCGATCAGCACCTTGAGATGGTCCCAGCCACCTTTGGCACTACCCCCGGCAAATTTAACCGCACGCGGATCGTCCTTGAGGGCATCCATCAGGTCATTGAGGTTTTCGTACTCGGAATCCTTGCTTACCGCGATGACGCCATAATCGGCACCCAACGCGCCGATCCAGTTGACCATGTCGGCGTCCAGGCCCTGGAACTGCCCCTGCGCCAGACGCGTGGTGGTGGCCGTGGAGGCGGCAACCAGCAGTTGCTCGTCCCCGGCACGCTTGCTCACGGTGTGCGCATAGGCCACCCCGCCGCCGGCGCCGGCCATGTTGATGGTCTGCACGCTGCGCGGCACAAGATCGAGATCCTCGAGGACATTGCCAATGCTACGGCAAGTGAAGTCCCAACCGCCGCCCGGATCGGAGGGCGCGATGCACTCGACCTTGCCGGACGGTTCGAACGCCATGGCGGTGCTGGCACCGAGTGTCAGCGCAGCCGCCATGATGATTTTGAGCGGCGTCTTGAAAGCCATTGTTGTTATCTCCCTTGAGCGAGAATTGAAATGGGTTGCGGGCAACCTGACACTTACCTTACAGTTCTGTAAGGCAGAACAACGTTCCCTTGAGCGGAAAACTAGGCCTGTCATAAGCGAGCGTCAACGCTCGTGCCGCCGTTCAAGACTAAAGTTGAATACTGCCATTGCGGCACGCAAACACCCTGGGAGACCCGCCATGGCGCAAGACCGGGTAGAGGCTGTCGAACGTGCGCTATCCGTCATGGAAGCCTTCGACACGCAGCATGAAAGCCTATCCTTGGCCGAGTTGGCCGAGGTAACCACACTCTATAAAAGCACGCTGTTACGCTTGCTCGGCTCGTTGGAGCGTTACGATTACGTGCAGCGCGATGCACGCGGACGCTATCGCCTGGGCGCCACGCCGGCGCGCTTGGCCAGACGGCACGCACCTACGCGTCAATTGGCCAGCCTGGTCATGCCGGTTCTCGAACGTTTATGCCGCGACACGGGAGAAACCGCCGCGCTACTGTCATGTGAGGAAGATCAGATGGAATGCTGCTTGAGCGCCTTGCCGGACACCGACCTGCGCCATACGCTACGCCCCGGCTACCGCTGGCAGATGCAGGACGACGATCCCTCGCTGGCCTTGCCCGGCGGGACGATGACCTGCCAGGCCATCCCTGACACCGCCTACTGGCTGAGCCTTTCCGGCCCCAAGGGGCGTTTGCCCGCCCGCGAAGCGCGACGCGCCCTGCAAGAAGCCGCGACAGTACTAAGCCACCGCGCATTGCAGGACTATCCGTCATGACGCCCGAGACCACCGCTCCCCTATTGCTGGTCGAGGACGATGCCCTGCTGGCCAGTACGCTGTACGACGTCCTGAGCCTGGCCAGCTACCGAGTCGATGCCCTCGAGGACGGCGACGCCGCCTTCACCCGCCTGGCCTCCCCCGAGCATGGCTATGTATTGGTACTGCTCGATCTCAACCTGCCGGGCCGCGGCGGCCTCGAGATACTCGATGCCATGCGGCGCCATGATCGCGACACGCCGGTATTGATCCTGACCGCACGCGGCGCCATCGAGGATCGCGTCAAGGGGCTCGATCTGGGCGCCGACGACTACCTGGCCAAACCCTTCGCCCTGGATGAACTAGAAGCCCGGGTGCGCGCCCTCTTACGCCGGCGCCAACACGACGACGGCACGCAATTGCATGTCGGGGCGTTGCATTTCGACACCCTGACACAACGCTTCACTCTCGATGATGTCACGCTCGAGCTGCCGCCCCGCGAGCAACGCCTATTGGCTTATCTGATGCGCCATGCCGGGGAACCGGTGGAAAAAGCCCACCTGCTCGAGCAGGTCTTCGCCGAGGAAACGCTCGGCGACAACGCCATCGAGGTCTATATCCACCGCCTGCGGCGACGTCTTTCCGGCTCGTCTCTGGCACTGCGCACCGTGAGGGGGCTGGGTTATCTGTTGGAGAGCGACGCGTGAGCCCACCGGTCAACTCGCCCAGCCTCTACCGGCGCCTGCTGGTCTGGCTGCTGGTGCCCATGCTGGCACTGGGGACTTTGATGCTCATTCAAGCCTACTTGGCCTCGCGCGATACCGCCGACCGGGCGTTCGACCGTTTGCTCGAATCGGCCTCACTCTCCATCGCCGAACAGGTCAAGCGCCAGCAGGGCCAACTGTGGATGGACCTGCCCCCGGCGGCCCTGAAAATGCTGGCCTCGAACGCCGAAGAGCGCGTTTTCTATGCCCTTTACGATGCCCATGACAACTTCATCAGCGGCAACGCCGAGCTACCACGCATCGACGACGGGCAAGGCAACATGCGCTTCGCCAACATCGAGTGGCACGACATGGCGTTGCGCCTGGGCGTGCGGCGCTCGCTACTCGAAGGGTGGCGCGACCGCCAGCCTTTCGAGGTCCGCGTGGCGCATACCCGCGAAGGGCGCGCAGCTCTGACACAGGCGCTGTTCCAGGGCAGCATGCTGCGTTTGATCGCCATGGCGCTGTTGGCCATCGGCGTGGTGCTGCTCGGGGTGCGCATGGCCCTGATGCCCCTGACCCAGCTGCGCCGGGCGATCCGCGCCCGTGACCCGCGCACCCTGGCACCGCTCGACCTGACCCTGCCTCGCGAACTCGCCGAGCTGCGCGAAACCCTCAATGAACTGTTGGCGCGCATGCGCCGTGTACGCGCCAACCAGGAACGCTTCATCGGCGATGCCTCGCACCAATTGCGCACCCCGCTGGCGGGGCTTTCGGCACGCGCCGAGCTCGCCCTGCGCCAGGACGATCCTCGCGCCTGGCACGATGCACTCGGCGTCATGCGCGGCAGTGCCGACAAGACCGCGCGCCTTGCCTCACAACTGCTCTCCCTGACGCGCCTCAACAACCCCGAGTCGATGCCGGAAGCCCGCGATATCGATCTTTGCGACATCGCCCGGCAAGCCATACGTGACGCCCTGACGAGTTGCCATCGCGCGGGCATCGACCTGGGCGTCGAGACACCCTCGCATGCGGTCATCCAGCACGCGGTCGAATGGCAGCTCGCCGAGGCCCTGGCCAACTTGATCGACAACGCCTGCCGCTATGGTGCATCGCGTATCACGGTGCGCGTCGGCGAAGCCCCAACACGTCTCGAGGTCGAGGATGACGGCCCCGGGATCCCCGAGGCACAACGCCTGCTAGTGCTGCGTCCCTTCCATCGCGGCATCGAAGGTGGCCAAGGCTCGGGGCTTGGCCTGGCAATCGTCGATGGCATCGCCCGGGCCCATGCCGCCCGACTCACCCTGGCGCCGGCTCAGCCGAATGCCGAACCGCCGGGCTTGCGCGTGCGCTTGCATTTCACCGAGGAGCCGACACCATGACCGCGCCACATCGCTCACCCGCGCGCTGGGCCGTCGCCCTCACCGCCATGATGCTCTCCGCCATCACGCTGGCCGATGACGCCAATGTCCTGCGTTACCCCGCCGCCCACGAGGCCGCCGCGCAGCCACTGGAAATTCACGGCGCACTGGACAACGAGTTGATGGCCCCGCTACTGGCCGACTTTCATGCGCGCTACCCCGAGATCGAGCTGATCTACCGCAACCTGACCACGCTCGCGTTGTACCGGCGTTTTCTGGCGGAAGACGAGGCCTCCGCCGACGTGGTGATGTCCTCGGCCATGCCCTGGCAGTATCAGCTTGCCAACCGCGGCCACGCACGGGCGTTGACCACCTCCGCAGCACAGCAGTGGCCCCAGGTATCGCGCTGGCGCCACGAATTGTTCGGCTTTACCTTCGAACCCGTGGTCATCGTCTATCGACGCGACGCGCTCGAGGGCGCAACGCCTCCGGATAGCCACGAAGCCTTGCTGAGCTTGCTCACCCATGAGCGCCAGCGTCTCAAAGGCCGCGTGGTGACTTACGATCCTTGGCGCAGCGGTGCCGGCTATACCTATGCCACCGAAGACGCGCACATGTCACCGCGCTACTGGGAATTGGTGGCTGCCTTGGGCGGTGTGGAAGCGGCGCTGGCCGACACCACCGGCGAAATGCTCGACGGCCTGGCCGACGGGCGCTACGCCGTCGGCTATAACTTGCTAGGCTCCTACGCACGTGACTTCGTGGCCGATCACCCGCAACTGGAAATGGTCATTCCCAACGATTATGCCCTGGTGACGCAGCGTCTGGTGTTGATCCCCAAGCGCGCGCGCCATCCCGAGACCGCCGAACGCTTCGTCGATTATCTTCTCAGTCGTCAAGGGCAACGGGTAATCCGCGACAAGACGCCTCTCGGGGCGGTACACACCGCACTCGACGGCGAAGGCACTGCGCGTGACTTGCGCCAGACCCTCGGCGATGCCCTTCATCCGATCGCCATCGACCCCAGCCTGCTGGCCACGCTCGACACTCTCAAGCGCCACTCACTGCTCGACCGTTGGCAGCGCGAGTACACACGGCTCAGCGACAGCGGGCCGTGAACGCATGAACGTCACGCCACCTCGCGCTATACTGCGCGGCGTTTTATCGACTCCTTTTATCGACTTCTCAGCGGTGTGGGCATGCAACGTCTCGACCAACTTCTCGTCGCCCAGGGCTGGGCACGCTCACGCACGCGGGCCCAGCGTCTGATCCGCCATGGGCGCGTCACGCTGATCTCGACGGACCCACCGCGTACGCTGACCAAGCCCGGCGAGAAAGTCGCCGACGACAGCCGCTTCCAGCTCGCCGAGGATCCGGAAGAGCGCTACGTCTCGCGCGCCGGGCTCAAGCTGGAGGCCGTTCTCGACACGCTGGGACTGCGCCTCGCAGGGATGACGGTACTCGACGTGGGACAGTCCACCGGCGGGTTCACGGATTGCGCCTTGCGCTACGGTGCCACGCGCGTGGTAGGTATCGAGGTCGGGCGCGATCAGCTCGACGCGACGCTGCGCAAGGATGAACGCGTCATCTGTCTGGAAGGCGTCAACGCCCGCGCGCTTCCCCACGAGCGGCTCGCCGCTCTGGCCCCGGAAGGACTGCACGTGGCGGTCATGGATGTCTCCTTCATCTCGCAAACCTTGATCCTGCCCGAGCTCGCCACCGTGCTCTCGCCAGGCGCGCACCTGGTGTCACTGGTCAAGCCGCAATTCGAGGTCGGCCCGCATAAGGTCGACGCCCACGGCATCGTCCGCGATCCGGCGCTTTATGCGGCGGTGGAAGCTCGCATCCGCGAGAGTTGCACCGCCGCCGGCTTCGAAATCCGCCACTGGCAGGAAAGCCCGCTACGCGGCGGCGACGGTAACCGCGAGTTCCTGCTGCATGGGGTCAAAAGCGGCTGAGGCCGCCCTCAATCATCGCTGCCAGCCGTCCCGTCTCCGCCGGAACTGCGGCCGGCATCGACATCCTCGATGCCATCGCGTCGCGCCGGCCTCGATGACGTTACCTCGCCGCCCAACGGCGCCTCTCCCTGAGGTTGCGAGCTTACCCAGGCTTGCCGCCCTGCGGCATCGTGCAGCCAGACATCCAACTGGTTGAACGCGATACGGATGCCGTATTCATGGAACAAGGCATCGAGGCGTCGATTGATTTCATCGCTGGCATACAGGCGATCCATCAGGTCGTTGACGAAGATCCGCAACTCGAAGCTGAACGCCGTGGCGCCATATTCGAGGCAGAAGATCTGCGGCTCGGGATCGCGCAGCACGCGCGGGTTTTCCTCGGCGGCCTGACGCAGCAGGCGGTGGACCTGCTCCAGGTCGGAACCGTGCGACACGCCATAAGTCAGCACCACCCGCGTGATGTTGTCGGAAAGCGACCAGTTGATCAGTTGATCGGTGACGAAGGTCTTGTTGGGAATGATGATTTCCTTGCGATCGAAATCCGTCACCGTGGTGGCGCGAATGCGGATACGGCTGACCGTACCGTGCAAGTTGCCCAGGGTGATGGTATCGCCGATACGCACCGGGCGTTCGAACAGGATGATCAGCCCCGAAATGAAGTTGGCGAAGATCTCCTGTAGCCCGAAGCCCAGCCCCACGCCCAGCGCGGCGACCAGCCATTGCAGCTTGTCCCACGACACCCCCAGCGTGCCCAACGACACCACGACCCCGGTGCCCACGATGGTGTAGGAAAGCAGCGAGGAGATGGCATAAGCACTGCCTTGCTTGAGACTCAGGCGCGAGAGCACCATGACCTCCAGCAGCCCAGGCAGGTTGCGCGCCATCATGAACGTCAACGCGACCAGCACCAGCGCCGTGAGTACGTCGGCCACGGTGATCGGGCTGGTGGTCATCGCCTCGCCCTGGCCGCGCTCGATCTGCCAGACGGAGACGTTGTCGAGATAAGACAACACCCCCAGCAGATCCGCCCACACCACGTAAAGCACCAGGGTAAAACCCAGAAACAGAATCAGCTTGGACAGGCGCAGCGACTGCTGATTGACCTGCTCCATATCCAACGGCGGCTCTTCGACTACTTCGAGTCCACTCTCTGTGTCCTCCTTGGATTGCGCGTGGCGACGCGCCACCGCACGCCGATAGGCCAATCGCCGCGCCGCGACCGCCAATCCGCGAACGACCGCAGCCTCGACGAGAATCCACAGCCCCAGAATATAGATAGAGGTGATAAAACGTCCGACCAAACTCAGCGCGGTATACTCGAACCCCATGACGATCAGGCCCGCGAGTATCAACGGCACGACCGATAACGCCAAACCCAGCAGCAGACGAAAAAGCTTGAGGCCGAAAAACGGCACATGGGCGAGGATCAGGCGCACTAGTACCGCGGTCATCATCACCAACCCCAGCAGCAGCAATAGCAGCGACAACGGCCGCTCCGCCAGGCGCCCATCGCTATAGGGCGCCACGTTACTGATCAAGATGACCGGAATCAGCGCGATGCCCAGCCATAGCAACAGTTGCCGCAAGCGCAGCACGTACTGCGGTGACCAGTGAAAGTGGCGCGCAGCCACACCATCGGAGACCAGCAAACGCCGCGACCAGGCGATGACGCCCCACGCCAGCGCCAGTTGCAACAGCGCGTCGCCCAGCACCACGGCGAGGCCATGCCCACCCAGGTTGAGAGCCCCGCCCACGGCCGCCAACGACAAGGGACCATGCGCGGCGAGCAACGCATTGAGCGCGATCGCTCGGGGCGTGTGCATCTGGGTGTCACGCTTGAGGCGCCCGATTTCCTCATGCAACCTGAGCAGTGACGCCTTGAGACGCCGCCGCCATAGCAACAGCCCGCCGGAAAGCAGCAACAGCGGCACCATGGCGAACGCCTCGCCATCGGGACGTTGCCACGCGGATCCCCATGTCGAACGCCAGTCGTCGTCTGTCATGCCTTGCCACAGCGTGCGCGGAAACTGCCGCAGCCATGTCCAATCCAGCGGGCGCCCATTGGCCACCCAGAACAGCTGCTCTTCGATAGTCGCGCGCAGCTCGTCACTGATCTTCAACAACTGCTGTTGATTGAGCTGCTGGTTGATGGCAATCGTCAGCAGGTTGCCGTATTCCCCATCGAGCTGGTCGAGCAGCTCACGGCGCGACTCGAACAACTTGATCAACGCCTCACGCAGCCCCGGGGCATCGTCTATATTCGCATCGGCCAGGCTTTTATCGGCCAATTGCTGGGGGCGTCGCAAGGCGTCGCGTTGCTGCGATAGATCGAACTGGCGCAGGCGCAGATCGGCGATTTCGTCCTGTAACCCGCTCAGCGCATCAACCTCGGGCAACGACTCTCGCTGCTCGCGAAGGATGCGCGACAACAGCAAGCTGCCACGAATCGCATCGATCTGTTCGTTGAGCGTGCGCTGGACCTGGCGCACACGATCGAGCTGGGTTCGCGTTTCGATCCCCTCGCGCACCAGGTCGTTAGCGCGGTCGGTCACTTCCAGCAATTCACCGCTTAGATCGCGATTGACCTGCTGGACCTTGGTCAGCACAGGATGCTCGGCAATCGTCTCGGCATCTTCGCGACCGACATCGGCGATGGCCTTCTCCGACTGCTCGCGCCGCGCCTTATCCAGTGCTGCCTGCAACGCCGACAATTGGCTTTCCTGGAGCGCGATGCGCTTTTCCAGCACGTCACGCTGCTGCATCGCCAATTCGCGCAAGCGAGTGTTATGAGAAAGCTCGCTCTGATGCCACCGTGCGCGGCGCTCGGCCAGCGCCTGCTCAACCTGATAGCGGTCACGCTTGGCAAGTTCCGCCTCGTTCGACTCTTCGACGTCGTCTAACTCGGCAAGCTGAGCCTGGCGCGTATCGGCACGTTCCCGCGCTTCGACAATCGCCGTCTGGGCGCGTTCGGGAAGCGTCTGGGCACTGATCAACTGGGCATTGACGTCCGCCAGACGGCTCTGCAGTTTCTCCAATTCTTCCAACGCATCGCCGGTACGCTCACGCAATTCATCCAGCGACAAGGCGTCAAGTCCGCCCTCAGGCGCGGCATCCGACGGCGCCTCCAGGCGCTGAAGTTGCTGCGCCAAGGATTGCGATTCCTGAGGCGCGTTCTCCGCGCGCTGCTCGAGCGCGTCGAGTTTATCGTCGACCGACTCGAGTTCTTGCAGCCCTTCCAACGCGGCGCGGGTATCGTCTATGGCCGTGCGCTGGTCGCTATCGGGCTGCTCGATGGATTGCAGCCGTTCCAGACGCGTTGTCAGCTCATCATGCTCGGGCAATGCCGACTGCGCCATGGCGTCGCCAACCACGCACAGCAGGCAAAGCGCAACACATGCGATACAATGAACCACACGCACCTTGGCATGCCCACGTTCATGCCGCCCAGGCCAGCATTGCCAAGTGAAGAAATGATGCCAGCGTCGCCACGACATGCTCTGTCCTCGTTACCCATGCGGTGCGCCGATTGTCGGTGCGTGGCACGCACATGGCAATCTTGGGCGAATATTTGCGTTCTACCACCCACGTGATAGAAATATTCACCATGACCAATGTTAGGGTTTTACGCCATCGACAAGGTACTACCATCACAAGGTACTAAATGACATGGAGTCACCACGCCCCCGCTTGCCGATCCTCGTGTTGCTCACGCTTGCACTGTCCGCTCCCGTGCAGGCAGCCGCCGCCCTGAGCGATAGCGAACGCGAGGCCATTGAAGCGCGCGTTCAGACACTCGAAGCGGAGCTGCAAGAGCTACGCGCAACATTGGCCGACGACACCACGGCCACAGCGGCCAACGCCACGCCCCGAGAGCGCGAGGCACAGAACTTGGAAGCCCGTGCCGACAAGCGTCGCGCGCTGGAGCGCGAATCCTCGCGCAACCCGTTGGCAGTCACCACGTATCGGCGCAACTATCTGTTGCCTTGGGCCTACAACGCCAACCCCGATCAAGACCGTTTCAGCGAAGTCAGCGACGCGGACAATGCCGATAACGCCGAGGTCAAGTACCAGTTGAGCTTCAAGGTCAACCTGATCGAAGATCTGTTCGAGGATAACGGCGATCTATACTTCGCCTACACCCAGCGCAGCTGGTGGCAAGCCTACAATTCCGAGGCATCGGCGCCATTTCGCGAAACCAACTACGAACCCGAGATGTTCGTCAGCTTCGATAACGACATGAGTGCCCTAGGCTGGACCAATACCATTAACCGTGTCGGTTTTGCACACCAGTCCAACGGCCGCTCCGACCCGTTGTCGCGTAGCTGGAATCGTGTCTACGCCGATATGGTGTTCCAACGCGGTGAGTGGGCGGCAAGCATCGCCCCTCACTGGCGTGTCCCGGAGGATGAGGAAGACGATGACAATCCCGACCTCGAAAACTACATCGGCTATGGCGATATCACCTTGGTACGCGCCTTCGGCGATCAGGAAATTTCTCTGCTGATGCGTGGTAACCCCGGCAAGGACCATTACGGCGCCCAGTTGGACTATTCGTTCCCACTTTTCGGCAAGGTTCGCGGTTACGTTCAGTATTACCATGGCTACGGCGAAAGCCTGATCGACTACGACCACATCAACCGACGCCTAGGGCTGGGTTTCAGCATCAATACCTTCTTGGCCGGCATTCCTGGCCTGGACTAACGATGCAGGCCAGGAAGGGCTGTTGATACGGCGGCTTGGCCTGCTATGCTGAAGACGCAAATTAACCCGTCAGAGGAAGACATCATGGCCATGCAGCCTACCGGTACCCAACGCGAAAACGAAGCGTCCACCGAGCAACTCAAGAATGACCTGCGCCAGCTGTCGCAGACCGTTGAAGAACTGGTCAAGGCGACTTCTGACGATTCTCGCGGGCACATCAGCGAAGCTCGCGAGCGCGCTCAGCAACGTCTCAACGAAACGCGCGCCAAGCTTGAAGCGCGTGGTGAAAAAGTCTACGAAAGCGCACGCGAACAGATGGATTGCTGCGACCGTTACGTACGTGACAATCCCTGGACCAGCATCGGCATCGGGGCTGGCGTCGGGGTCGTCATCGGCTTGCTCATCGGGCGTCGCTAATGGCGGATCGCCAGGGACCGGCGGAGCGCGTCATTAGCTCGGCGCGCCGTCTGCTTTCCAATGTGATCGCCATGGGCGAGACGCGCTTGCGTCTCGCCGTGCTCGAGTTGGAAGACGAACGCGATCGCATGCTCAGCCTGCTATTGCTGGCGGGCGCAGCATTGATCACCTTCTCGTTCGCCATCGGCATGCTGCTTTTGATGCTGGTGGTCCTGTATTGGGAAGATCACCGTCTGCTCGCAATCGGTGTGTGCGCGGTCGTGTTGTTCATCATCACCGCAGGCCTGGCGTACGCTGCCAAACGTCTCGCCAAACGTCGGCGCCTGATGCAGTCCACCTTGAGCCATTTGGAACAAGACCGCCAAGCGCTAGGGGGTTCGCGTGAATCGTCGTGAACGCGCTGCGGAGCTCGAGCATCTCGAGACCCGTATCCTGCAGCAACGTCTCGATATGGGTCACGCACTGCTCGACTGGCGAGACGCCACGGCGCCCATCGATCATGGCTGGCAACGCCTGATGCAGTGGCGAGCACCCTTGGTAGGAGGCTTCGGCCTGCTCGCAGCGGTGGGTATACGCCGTCCCCGGGGAGCACGCGCCTGGATGCGCCGCGGCCTCTCGACCTTCTTGATGGCAAATCGAGCACGCGCTCTGTACCGCCTCGCACGCCGTTAGCCCTCGCTATCGCTAGTGCCATAAAGCCTCCATTCGGAGGCTTTTTTCATATTCAAGGTGTCAGTCGGCTAGTCAGCTCGGCATCGATATCCACGGTACCGGGCACTAGGCGTACAAACGGCACGCCCCGTGCCGCTAATCCCTCACGCGTTTCATCGGCGAAAACGGCCAGATCGTCCTCATGGCAATAAACCACCGCCGCCACACTATAGCGTTCCACCAGTGACGGTACCTCGCTGGGATAGTAGACACGCACGCCTTCCACTTGCGTACCGTGATGCCAGGGATAGTCATCGACCACCGCCAGCGCCCTGTAGCGTGTCGAGCGTGCGAAATGGATCAGCAACCGATAATGCGCGTATTCCAACCCGCACACCACCACCGGCAAGCGTTCCCGCCCCTTCTTCGACCGGCTAGCGGAGAGTCGTTGGCCTATCGCGTGCCAGAACCCTCGCGATGCACGTTGCGACATGCACGCCTCCTTTGCTTATTAGCCGCTTGCTGGGCTATAACTACATCGACTGCCCGCAGGCCACGCCGGACGCCCACGCCCATTGAAAATTGAAGCCGCCCAGTTGGCCGGTGACATCCAGCGCCTCGCCGATGAACCGCAGCGCCGGCAGCCCTTCTACCGCAAAGGTCTTGGAAGAAATCGCCTGCGTCTCGACGCCCCCCAGCGTTACCTCGGCGGTCCGCCAGCCCTCGGTCCCTGCGGGTTTGAGCTGCCAGCGTTTTAGCTCGCCATCCAGGCGCGACACTTCACGCTTGGAAAGCGCTCCCAGCGGTTTTTCCGTCACCCCTTGCCATTCGCACCAGGCCTGCGCCAAACGCTTGGGAAGTCGCTCGCCCAGCCACGTGGATACATGCCGCTTGGGCGCTTCGTGACGCAGGGTGGCAAGCTCTCCGGCAACGTCGATATCCGGCAGCAAGTCGATGGACAACGCCATACCCGGCTGCCAATGGCTGGACGCCTGCAGCATGGCCGGCCCCGAGACACCACGATGCGTAAACAGCATGGGTTCACGATAGCGCCCCTCGCCGACCTCGACCGTCACTGAGCAGCTCACCCCCGCCAGCGACGCGGCCCGCTCTCGCCATTGAGAGGTCAGCGTGAACGGCACCAGCGCGGCTCGCGTGTCGGTGACGCCCAAGCCAAACTGACGGGCGATGTCATAGCCGAAACCGGTGGCGCCCATGGTGGGAATCGACAATCCGCCGGTGGCGATGACCACCGCACCGGCGTCGATCGCGCCACTCGAGGTCTCGAGACGCATGCCCTCACCACGGCGCTCGAGAGATGTAATACGCGTCTTGAGGCGTACTTCCGCGCCTGCCCACTCGCATTCGGTGAGCAACATGGACACTATCGGCTTGGCCGAATCGGCACAGAAGAGCTGCCCCGGCGCCTTCTCGACATGCTCGATGCCGTGGCGCTCGACGAGCTCGACGAAATGGCCCGGCGTATAGCGCTTGAGTGCGGAGATGCAAAAATGCGGGTTGGCAGAGAAGAAATGCTCCGGCCCCGTCGCCAGGTTGGTGAAATTGCAGCGCCCGCCTCCGGACATCAGGATCTTCTTGCCCGCCTTGTTGGCATGGTCAAGCACCAGCACACGCCGCCCCTCATAACCGGCAGTCAGTGCGCACATCAGGCCCGCCGCGCCGGCACCGATCACCACTACGTCATAGGTCTGCGCCATCGTCGCGTCTCATTGCTGGCAAAGGCGATCATTCTAAGCGTTAAGCGACACAGCGACGAACCTGTATATTCTGTATGCTCGTCATCGTCACCGACAGCACAACAACGAGACACTATGCCCGTATTTCCTCTCCCGGCCGTGAGCGCATTCGGCCGGCGCACTCTCGGGCTGGCGGCATTGAGCCTGCTGGCACTGACAAGCGCCCACGCGCAGGAAGCCACCGAGCGCACGCAGGTCATCGCCGTGCAGGCGTCCACCGCCGAGTGGAGCGATCCGCTGGAAGCACTGGGTACGCTGCGTGCCGACGAAAGCGTGACGCTTTCCGCGACCGTGACCGAGACCGTCGCCGAGCTCAATTTCGATGATGGCCAGCGCGTCGCCGAGGGCGAGCTGCTGATTCGCCTCGACGATAGCGCGGAACAGGCCGAGCTGCGCGCCGCCCAGGCCCTGCGCCGTGAACGCGAGCATGCCGTGCGCCGCGCCCAGCAACTGCAGGACCGCAACGTCGGCATCCGCGCCGACGTTGAGGATGCCCAGGCCCAACTCGCCCAGGTCGACGCGCAGATCGACGGGATTCAATCACTCCTCGCCGATCACCGCTTGCGCGCGCCGTTCGACGGCACCGTCGGTCAACGCAATCTCAGCGTCGGTGCGCTGGTCACGCCCGGCACCGAGCTGGTCACGCTCGACAAGCTCGATCACATGAAACTCGATTTCACCGTCCCCGCGACGGTGCTCGACATGCTCGCACCAGGGCTATCGCTCAGCGCCACCACGCCCAGCTATCCCACACGCACCTTTCGTGGCGAAGTGACCAGCATCGGCACGCGTATCGACCCCGTCTCGCGCAGCGTCAGCGTACGCGCTCGCCTGCCCAATCCCGAACGCACATTGCGCCCCGGCATGCTGATGGTGGTCACGCTGGAACGCAATCCACGCCAGACACTGATGGTGCCGGAGTCCGTCCTCGTGCCCAGCGGTGAACGCCAGTACGTGATGCGCATCGACCGTGACGCGGACAACCGCATCCAGCGCCATCCGGTGGAGATCGGCAAACGCCGCGTCGGCAGCGTCGAAATTCTCGACGGCCTCGCGCCGGGCGACTGGGTCGTCAGCCACGGCATGAACAAGGTACGCGATGGCGATCACGTGGATATCCTGGCGCTCGACGATGGCAGCCGCGAGATCAGCGAGATCCTCAAGGCCGCGCGTGACGGAGAAGACGGCTGATGCGCCTTTCCGATACCGCCATCCAGCGCCCGGTGCTGGCGACCGTCTTCGCACTGCTGTTGATCGCCTTCGGCATTCTCGCGCTCGAACGCTTGCCGGTGCAGGAATACCCCGCCATCGACCCGCCGGTGGTCAGCGTCGAGACGAACTATCCGGGCGCCTCGGCGGATGTCGTGGAAACGCGCATTACCCAAGTGATCGAAGACCGCATTGCCGGTATCGAGGGCATCGACCTGATCGAGTCGACCAGCAGCGATGGCGAATCGGAGATCGACATCACCTTCAACCTCGACCGCGACATCGAAGCCGCCGCCAACGATATTCGCGACCGGGTCTCCGGGGTCAGCGACAACCTGCCCGAGGAAGCCGACCCACCCGAAGTGGAAAAGGCCGATAGCAGCGACGACGTCATCATGTGGCTGAGCCTCACGGCGGAAGGCTACTCGGTCCCCGAATTGACCGACTACGCCAATCGCTACCTGGTCGACCGCTTCTCCACCCAGACCGGCGTCTCGCGCGTGCGCGTCGGCGGCGGCAAGGAATACGCCATGCGCGTGTGGCTGAAGCGCAATGCGCTGGCCGCTCGCGAGCTGACCGTCAGCGATGTGGAAGGCGCCTTGCGTGCCGAAAACGTCGAACTCCCGGCGGGCTTTCTGGAGTCCGACTCGCGCCAGTTCACCCTGCGACTGCCGCGCAGCTTCGAGACCGCCGATGACTTCCGCGACCTGGTCATCGACCAGGGCAACGACGGCTACCTCACGCGGCTAAGCGACGTGGCGCGTGTCGAAGTCGGCTCGGTGGAGGAACGTTCTCTGTTTCGCGGCAACGGCGTGCCCATGGTCGGCCTGGGCGTCATGAAACAATCAACCGCCAACATTCTCGAGGTCTCCCAGGGCGTCAAGGCGGAGATGGAACGCTTGGAATCGACTCTGCCCGACGGCATGCAACTGCGCCTCAACTTCGACTCCTCGGTGTTCGTCTCCGGCGCCCTGAAGGAAGTCGTCGCCACGCTATTCATCGCCATGGGTCTGGTCGTGGTGGTGATCTTCCTGTTTCTGGGCAACGTGCGCACCACGCTGGTGCCGGCGGTCACCGTGCCGATCTCGATCATCGGCACTTTCATCGCCCTGAATGCCTTCGGCTTCACGCTCAATCTGCTCACCCTGCTCGCCCTGGTGCTGGCCATCGGCCTAGTCGTCGATGACGCCATCGTGGTGCTCGAAAACGTCCACCGCCGCATGCAGCGCTATGGCGAAACACCGCTGGTAGCCGCGTTTCATGGCACACGCCAGGTTGGCTTTGCGGTCATCGCCACCACCCTGGTGCTGATCGCGGTATTCGTGCCATTGAGCTTTCTGCGCGGCGACATCGGCCGGCTGTTCTCCGAATTCGCGCTGACTCTGGCCGCCGCCGTGGCAATCTCCGGCGTGCTCGCGCTATCACTGGCACCGATGATGTGCTCCAAGGTCCTCGACCCGCGCATGCACGAAAGCCGCATCAGTCATGCCGTGCACACCCTGCTCGACGCCACCCAGCGGCTCTATCGCTATGTTCTGGTCACTCTGCTGCGACTGCGCTGGCTATGTCTGATCGTGTTCTTCGTCCTGCTCGGCGCCACGGCCTGGCTGTTTGCCGAGCTACCCAACGAATACACGCCGCAGGAAGATCGCGGTAACTTCTTCATCCTCGTCAACGGTCCCGAAGGTGCCACCTTCGATTACATGCAGGACTACATGGACGAGATCGAGGCGCGTCTGCTGCCGCTGGTCGACGCGGGCGAGATCCGCAACATCTCGGTACGCGCACCACGCGGCTACGGCAATATCGAGAACTTCAACGACGGCATGGTGGTGGTCAGTCTCGCCGACTGGGGCGAGCGGCGTTCGGCCTGGGAGATCATGGCCGACGTGCGCCAACGCCTCGCGAACCTGCCCGGCGTCGACGCCGCCCCGGTAATGCGACAAGGCTTCGGCGGGCGCATTCAGAAACCGGTGCAGTTCGTGATCGGCGGCGGCACCTACGATTCCCTGGTCACCTCGCGCGACCGCTTGCTCGAACGCATCCGCGAGGACGACTCGGGACTCACCGCCGTAGAGAGCGACTACAAGGAGACCCAGCCCCAACTGCGCATCGAGATCGACTACCAGCGTGCCGCCTCGCTGGGCGTGACCGTCGACACCATCGGCAGCACCCTGCAGACACTGCTCGGCGGACGCAGCGTGACCAGCTACGTGGATGACGGCGAGGAATACGACGTGATGCTCGAGGGCGAACGCGACACGCAGCGCAGCCCCAGCGCGCTGGACAACATCCAGGTGCGTTCCGAACGCAGCGGCGAATTGATCCCGCTGGCGAGCCTGGTCACCCTCAGCAACTACGCCGACGCCAGCGAACTCAACCGCTTCAACCGCGTCCGCGCGATCACTCTGGAAGCCAATCTCGAAGACGGCACCTCCATGGGCGAGGCACTGGGGTATCTCAACGCCATCGCCGACGAGGAACTGCCCGCCGACGCCATGATCGATTACAAGGGTCCCTCGCGCGACTATCAGGAAGCCAGCGGTGCCACCGCCTTCCTGATGCTCATGGGTCTGCTGGTGGTCTTCCTGGTGCTCGCGGCGCAATTCGAGAGCTTCGTACATCCAATGGTCATCATGCTGACCGTGCCCCTGGCGATCAGCGGCGCCCTGCTCGGCCTGTGGCTGACCGGCCAATCACTGAACATCTACAGCCAGGTGGGCATGGTGATGCTGGTGGGGCTCGCCGCCAAGAACGGCATCCTCATCGTCGAGTTCGCCAACCAGCTCCGCGACGAGGGGCGTGCCTTCCGCGATGCCCTGATCGACGCCTCGGTAACACGCCTGCGCCCGATCCTGATGACCGCCGTGACCACCATGGCCGGCGCCGTGCCGTTGATTTTCGCCAGCGGTCCCGGCGCCGAAACACGCCTGGTCATCGGTACGGTCATCTTCAGTGGCGTGGCCGCCGCGACGCTGTTTACGCTGCTCGTCGTGCCCGTGGCCTACGACCTTCTGGCACGCCATACCGGCTCGCCCGGCGATGTGGCGCGGCGTCTCGAGCGCGAAATGGACACGACAACACGTGACACGCCCGCGTCTTGATCAAAAAAAACCCGGCCATCCTAGCCGGGCATTTGCACGGCGTGTCCTTTGCCGTACATTCATCATAGGCGGTATGGCGACGTTTACCTGTCAGTGATATCTGACACGCGATGTACGTTTAACGCTGACAGCGCCTTGCATCACGCAAACTCTTCGGTATCGACATCCGCCTGCTGAGCATCGTTGTAGCGTCCGCCACGCACTTGATCGGGCGTCATCATGGCATTCAACGTGGTGAGCGATGCAGCATCCAATTGCAATGTCTCGGCTGCCAGGTTCTCGCGCATGTGCGCGACATCACGCGTGCCGGGGATGGGCACGATATCCGCACCTTGCGCCTTCACCCACGCCAGCGCCAATTGTCCCGGCGTTATCTCCAGCTCATCGGCCAGCGCAGTAAAATCCGCCAGCAGGCGCTGATTGTGCGGATAATGCTCGTCGCTGAAGCGCGGCATGCCGCGGCGCATGTCGCTTTCCTCCAGACGCGCCGGGTCCGGCACTGCATCCGCCAGAAAGCCCCGGCCCAACGGGCTGAACGCCACCAGCGTGGTGCCTCGTTCGCGACAGGCTTCAAGCAAGGCGATCTCAGGGTTGCGCGTCCACAGCGAATATTCCGACTGCACCGCCGCCACCGGATACTCGGCGTGGGCACGGCGTAGCGTCTCGGCGGAGACCTCGGAAAGCCCCACCGCACGTAGCTTGCCCTCCTCGACCAGTCGCCCCAACGCCCCGACGCTCTCCTCGATGGGCACCTGACGATCCATGCGATGCAGGTAATAGAGATCCAGCCGATCGGTACGCAGGCGCTGCAAGCTCGCCTCGCACTGGCGGCGCAGCGTCTCGGGACGCCCATCGATCACCTTGCGCCCCAATGCCGGATCGATCGCCATGCCGCACTTGCTGGCCAGCAGCAACTGATCGCGCCGCCCCTCGAGCGCCTTGCCCACCAGCGACTCATTCGCCGTCGCTCCGTAAAGCGTCGCGGTATCGAAATGGCGATAACCCATCTCGAATGCCGCCTGCAACGCCCGCACCCCTTCGTCCTCCGGCACCGGCGTCCCATAGCCATGGGACAAGTTCATGCAACCAAGCCCGATAATCGGCGACGCAGCCTCCTCCAGAAGAGATAACACATTCGGCATGGGGGAATCCTTGTAAACGAGTGGCATAAAGACCGACCAGCAGCCGGGATGACAGAGACACAGCTTAGCAAAATAACGGCATGCAAGGCTGCGGTTCCACAGGTGTTGAAAAGCTTCGGCTGGCGTTTCTGGAGCGCATTCACCACTGCCAAGTCCATCAAGCATCTTAAGGGCGGTGCATTGGCAAAGGAACTCGATGACCAGGCGCCGGTAGTCTGCACGCTTAGTACGCCCCATGAATCTGACGGGAGGGCGACTTAAGTATAGTTAACCAAAGTCGCATCCAGACGCTCTCGTGTATGCCGATAAACAATGAAATGAAGCATTCACGCTGAGTACGGGAGGTCGTCTGGATGGCCACGACAAAACACGGGGCGCACCGCGGTATTTCGCTAAGCCTGCAGGGCAAGGTTCTGCTGCTGGTTCTGGTGCCACTCTTCCTGGTGACTGTCACCCTGATCGGGGTAGTCGCCTACGACCTGACGCAGGCATCGCGCAATGCGCTGGCCGAGCAGCGCGACATGTTGGTCGAATCGCGTAAAGCCGCCGTACAGAACGTCATAGAAACCGCCAAGTCTGCCATTGCGCCAATCGTCGCCGAGGCCGGTCCCGACGATGCCGAAGCTCAGGCCCGCGCCAAGGAGATCCTCAGCAGCATGCGTTTCGACGGCAACAACTATGTCTTCGTCTATGACTATCAGGGGACTACGCTGGTGCAGCCGGTGAAGCCGGAGAGCATCGGCCAGAATGCCATCGAGACTCAGGACAAGCACGGCAATCTGCTGATCAGCGACATGATCGACCTCGCCAAGCAAGGGGGCGGTCATTACCAGTACGCCTGGCCGCATCCAGACAGCGGCGAGACCGAAACCAAGTATTCCTACGCCGCCGGTATCGACAAGTGGAACTGGATGCTGGGCGCCGGCACTTATGTCACCGGAATCGACGCGGCCATGGTCGCTGTCGAGGCTACCCAAGCGGCCGAACTGCGCAGAGTGCTGATCGCTACCGTACTGATCGGTGCAGCCATCTTCGTCATCGTTGCCCTCATCGCCTACTGGCTGACCCGGCGCACCATTCAACCCATCCGCCGCACCGCACATGCCATGCAGGACATCGCCCAGGGCAAGGGGGACCTGACCCTACGCCTCACAGTTGAAAGTCGCGACGAGGTCGGCGAGCTGGCGACCCAGTTCAATGCCTTCGTGGCACGCATGCAAGAGACCCTGCGCGAGGTGCGCACCAGCACCACCCATGTTACTCGCGCCTCGGAAGAAATTGCCCGCGGTAGCGAAGAATTGGCAACACGTACCGACCAGGCTGCCGCCAACCTGCAGGAAACCTCGGCCTCGATGGAAGAGATCACCTCCACCGTCACGCATAGCGCCGAATCGGCACAGCAGGCCAATCAATTGGCCCAGACCACGGCCGACGTGGCACGTCGGGGCGAAACCTCGATGAACCAGGTCGAGCGCACCATGAACGATATCAACGCCTCGGCGACCAAGATCGGCGAGATCATCACCATGATCGACTCGATCGCCTTCCAGACCAATATCCTGGCACTCAACGCCTCGGTGGAAGCGGCCCGCGCCGGCGAACACGGTCGCGGTTTCGCCGTGGTCGCCGAGGAAGTACGCACGCTCGCCAGCCGCTCCAGCGAGGCCTCGCGGGAGATACGCGAGCTGATCGATACCTCTGTCACGTACACGCGCTCGGGCACCGAACTGGTGCGCAATGCGGGCGAGACCATGCAGGAGATCGTCACCAGCGTGGCACGCGTCACCGATGTGATCGGCGAGATCAGCGCGGGCGCGCGGGAGCAAAGCAGTGGCATCAGCCAAGTCAATGTCGCGGTGACGGAAATGGACACCATGACCCAGCAGAACGCCGCCATGGTCCAGCATACCGCCGCCAGCGCCGACGCCATGCGCGAACACGCCCAGCGCCTGAGCCAATTGATCAACGGCTTCGTGCTCGGCGAGGACGAGGGATCGTCGGCATCTCGTCCACCTGCAACGCAGCCGGCGGTACACTCGACACCGGTGCGAAGCGAGAAAACCAAGTCGCCGGTATCCAGCGAGGGGGATGACTGGGAAGCGTTCTAGGTTTGTACGAATGATATCCCGACAAGCGGAACCGCGCTTCACTCGCAATACCGAGTGGCCGACAAATGTCCGTCACTCGGGCGAGACATCGGGAAATGGTTGTTTCTCGCGAATCCGCCCTCGAACATTCGCTAGGCTTTGGTCAAATAGTCATACAACGCCAATTCGCGTAAGGTGCTAATGGCTATCGCGCTATTTAATTATGGCAGACTCTCATGTCACCTTCACGAGGCGCTTCGTGACCGACCCCGCCACTTCGACGCCCTCCCCCGACACGGGCACTCCCGCACGTGCGGTGCCGGCGTTATGGATGCTGGTGCTCATCACGCTGGCCGGCACATTGGCCATGCATATCTTCGTGCCATCGCTACCCATTGCCGGCGAGGCTTTGCACGCCAATAACGCCCAGATGCAGTTGACGATCAGCCTCTACATTCTGGGGCTGGCGCTCGGGCAACTCTTCTATGGGCCATTGTCCGATGCGCTAGGTAGAAGACCCGCACTGATGCTGGGCATGCTGATCTACAGCGTGGCCGGCATCGTCGCCTGGCCGGAGGCATCTCGATGCTGGTCGTCGTGTTCGCCGGCTGGGCATCCGTCGTCACCCTTGAGGCTTCGATGCTGCTGTTCACGCTGGGCGTGGGCATGACCGGCCCAACGGCACTGACGCTGGCCGTCGGCATCAACCCCAAGGTTGTGGGCTCGGCCGCCGGCCTCTACGGATTTGCTCAGATGGGCATCGGCGCCCTGTGTACCGCGCTCGCCGGACTGGGTGACAATCCGGCTCAGGCAGCGGCCATGGTGCTGGCCACGGCCGCCATTATCGGGCAGATAGCGCTGAGAACCGCACTGCGGTTCGATCGCCAGGCAAAGTGACGGGGTCGATTCGCTTTAAATAGCGGGGCCTCAAGAATTAGCAGTACTACAAAAGCTGGGTGAAACACCACGTAGTAAGAACATCGATGAGGACACCCGAGTCCAAAGATGAGAATGTTAAGTATTCTTGTTAATGTGGATTGACGTCATGTTGAGTGATTCACCCAGCCACTACGGCAGCATCACGCGATGCCTGAACTGGCTCATCGCGATTCTGGTCATTCTTCAACTGACCAGCGTGTTCTTCAATATTCTGTGGGAGGGGAACGTCTACAGTCAGGCTGTCGTCCAGTGGCATACGACCATTGGCGTCGGCATTCTGACATTGATGGCCATACGCACGCTGTGGGCCATCTCGCAACTCAGACACCGGCCAGAGCACCATGGCGCACTTCAAAAGGCGGCGATATGGGGTCACGCGCTGATGTATCTAGTGCTGTTGCTGATGCCGCTGTCGGGTATGGCATTCACTTGGGGATCGGGCTACGGCATCTCTGTATTCGATACGACGTATTGGACCGACGCCGATGTGCCCTGGGCCGCCGCATTCGGCCAAATCCATGTGCCTCTTTCCTGGTTCCTCTCCGCGCTGGTGACCGGACATATCGTCATGGCGGGTTATCACCGGTTGATTAGGCGCGACGACACGCTAGATCGGATGCTCGGGCGCTAAGCGTTCACGGTGTCGTATCGTCTAGCGCCCCCTTGATGGCCTACTTCCCTGCCGTTGCTCGATCAGATGACGCACTGGACGAGTTTGGTCAGATGAACCTGAAAGCGCTGTGCCGCCATATGCGGGGCCTAAAGGAGACCTGACGCGGATGCCGGCTGTATGACGTATTCAGCGTACCCAGAGAGTTCACTGGATATCGTCCTGCCAATTCCTTTCCCCGCGTTCAGCCGCGACGCGCCGGAACGGAGAGCCCAGCGGGAGCGCAAGTTGATGACCGTCTTGGGCGAGCTCAATGGGAAGATGAGCAAGGGCACGGTGCGCCTGCTTGTGCCACACAAGAACGCCGCCTAGCACCTGCTCAGTTCGCACCGCACACATAGATGAACCACGCAATAGGGAGAATTGAAAACGGTGAAAACTTGAAGCCGGCCTTCCATGGCCTGCCACGACCCATGCTAAGTACGCAATGGCGTCCCTGGCGGCGGGCTTCTCCTGAAGCGCGCAGGTGCCTGACGGCATGCGTTTCAGCCTAGCGCCGCCGGAGAGTTGGCAATGTCAGCGATCACTGACGAGAAGAGTCAGTTAACTTGATCAGCTCGGAGAGAGCCAGTAGCCAGATAAAAATCACTCATATCGAAAAAATAACACCCGAGAAAAACTCAGGCGTAAAAATCCAAAAATCATCGACTTATATAAAAACTTACCAATCCTGCGTACGCAAATACAACAAAAAAAAGTTTAAAACCTCATCAAATATTTTTTCACTACATCCAAACGAAGCAGACGATGACACTTCCATACGACCACGTCTATAGCCTGTATGAAGCTGTATACGCACTTTCCCAATAAAAAATTCTTTGTTTTTCAAAAAAGAAACAGCATCCTCAAATGCATTTTTTGCCGACGTAAATACAATATCTGCTCTTGATGACTCATTAACAACAATCTTTTTTGCTTGCAACCTATCTATGCTATCAACCTCGAGCTCAGCAGACTCACCCAAAGCGGATAAGAATCCACTTATATCGACCTCGATAGTGCGGACATAAACTCCTGTTCGTATGGCATCAGACAACGATGAAATCAAAGACTTCAGTGTTCTGGGCGGATTATAAACCACCAAAAAGAAGCAGTCATCATGGGAAAATATCGAAAAAACACACTCCTCAAACCTTATTGTTTCAACTTCCGACTCATCTCCGTAGGGATCAACAACCAGCTCGCTATAGATAACCTTTTTTACAAACTTGGCTTTCAAGGAGCTCTTGTCGTATTCAAAAATCTCAAAACCTTTTTCTTGTTCACTACTATAATAATAGTGAGACAAAGCCTCCACCAGTCCATCAAGAGACTTGCCAATACGCAAGTTGACAATCTTAGCTTTCAACATCCTCGATCTCCTCGCCATCTTCCTCCATCACTTCTTCTATAGCACAGCGCGCGGCTTCTTCTATCTTTTTACCTAAAGCCCGCTCCTGCTGATTGTCAAATCTCTTCCTATGCTTATTATACTCCCCTCCTGCTTTATATCCATAATAACCTTTCGCCAAATAAGAAAAATTTCTAAACTTCTCAGGATCGGAGAACTGAGCCTCAAACTCATAAACATCAGAGTCGTGAAACTTCCCTTTTGACTGCCAAACAATTTTCCAAATATAAAACCCTCGATCGTAAAGCCCCCTCAGCTCATCCGAATGCAAAACCTTTTCCCCTTTGAGGGAAGCTTTCTTTATATGAACACCGGTATCAACCGGGTCTAATGACTCACTATCTTGATCTTCAAAACTGTCTTCTTCAGGCTCATCATCTACATTTTTAGGATGATAAATATACACATCTGAAACATCGTAATGTTTCAGATCCTCTAAATTATGAACAAGACGCTCAAAAAACTGAGTTCTGAACAAAGGATCTCTAACCCCCTCCATATTAATAGTGCTCACATCAACATCTTCATCAACATTATTTGATAACGCGTTTATAAAAAGATCTGTAATCTCTTGGACTGTTTCAGTGTGGGGCCTCCTGATGCAAAGGGCACCATTTTCTATGCTTAGATTAATGCTTGCTTCACGCTCAGAAACCTGCCTAAACTCGTTAACATTAAAATTTAAAACTCTATACTTAAGCGAAACCTCGACAACATCACCTACGCGATTTATGTGACATGAAGCATCGTACGCGCCTAGATTTTCTGATATGTCGTGAGCAGCCTCTTCCACTTGCTCGATTGAAAATTTTTCTGCTGGAACATAAGAAACCGTGGACTTATCTCTATAATTTCTAGAGTCCAAAGTGCGAGCCAGTTTTTCATAGTCATAATAATCATGGACAAACATTGAAAAATAATTTGCTAAATTATCACGCTTGGTTTCTGAAGAAACCAAAATACCTCTGGAGTAAAAAAGATCAACGATATCCGACTTCGTTACTTGTGATTGCTTAATCGCATCAGAAAGCGACTTATCGTTAGCGCAATAGATATTACCAGACTTCATCAGCTATCTCTCCAGCCAATATCAACCGAGCTGAAAACTTTTTTGACAGTTTCGACTCTTTCTATCTCAATCTCTTGTAGCAACCCTTTCTTATAACCATCGAACCCCCAAGCTTGGGAATATGCATCAATAGCTTTACTGAAATTAGAAATCATCTCGCTGCTACACTCATCACAAGCAACTCTAACTCTAATCTTAAGGCCACTTTCCAAAAGCTGATAGTTAGAAAGCATATCAAAAAAGTACATAAACTCATGATGAGTACTACCCGATCGATTGTAATAGACAACAAAGCCCATCGGGTACTCGCCTATTTGCTCGCCAGTACTTTCATCAAAGCGTTTCGCAACTTCGTGCTTAATAATCAAAAAAGGGCCAGTCAACATCTCGATTGTAGCTGGCCTTGAGGATGACTCACCGTGTGTCTTGTGAAGCCTAAGGTCCGGATAAAAGAAAGAATAATTTTTCTTGGGGAAGGTTCCATCAAAATGAAGCACCTTCATATCATTAACGATAGTAATAAGATAGGATATAAGCTTAGGATCAACAATGTGAATTTGCTGATTCTTCTCTAACGGAAGCTTGCCTAAATTAACCCCTCTTTTTTTACCTTCATCATCTGGAGGCCTTATATAACTATAAAAATGTTTATGAAACTCCCCGTCATGATTATACACAAATAGCATGCCTCTAACTTCAGGCTGCTCATCTTGCATATACGAGTAACGGTCTCTCCAAACAGGACTAACACGAGCACAGTCAATAGCTTTGGCCAAAGACCTCAGGGCATTCCTGATTGAAGAAGGATTAATTGAATCTCTTTTATAGCTCTTGAGATCGGCATTAAAAAACACCCTTTTATTTGTGTACGGATCAGTGTAATAAAACACAACATCCACAGGGTGTGTATACTCATCTTTTGTGCTATGCTTATTCGGCTTTGCACATGGGAAGTTTTCGTCCTTGAGATTCAAGCACTCCCACCTGAAATGCTTAAATATTTCCTCAGAAACCTTATTGGCCATCTGAGATATGTTTGAAGTCTCTCCCGCCATATATGCGTCCCCTGCGAAACAATCATCTAAATTTAATTAAAATATTCATCAACTAACCCGCCCAATCCGAATCTCAGACCGCCCTATGGTCTCCACGTCTTCCATGTCCTGTGGCTCGATCAATTCCTTCTCATAGCACGGGTTGTCGCTGATCAGCAGCCAGGGCGACGCGCTGGATACGTCACTCGGCGTGCACGAGCAGCAGGAACACGCCTTGGGGATATCCGCAGGGGCCTCAGGTCATCCTGTAGACTCTGGTTACCGACTCCAACGGCACAATGCACGCTATGTGAAATGACTCGATAGAAAGCTGGAGTTACCAAGCCCATCGCTCCCAAACATACTGCCACTCAGCACACTTAGGAAACACTACCGAAAGCCAAGGTCGCTGTCATTCCTAAATGAGCGGATATGCGACCAAACGGGGATGGCGGTGAAAACGAAAGCGAGGGCGGGAGCCGGGAAGTGCGGAGCAGACCTTCCAAAAGGCAGACACAAAAAAGCCGCTGATGGCTCAGCGGCTTTTCTAAATTCTGGCGGAGGGGGAGGGATTCGAACCCTCGAAGCCTTTCGACTTACGCGCTTTCCAGGCGCGCTCCTTCGACCACTCGGACACCCCTCCGCAAATTGTTGTCCCGTCGGAGGGCCTTGGCCTTCTCCGTCAGAACGGCGCACATACTATCGAGCTAAGTACTGTTTTGCAAGCGATTTTCCCTTCTGCGGAGAATCACTTGAGTACGGCGTAGCTGCCTTGAGCTTCCATGCAGAGAGTGTCGCCGCAGTAGACGCGCTGCACGAGCTTGATGCGCCCTCGCCCTTTCTCGCTGAGCGCGGTATCGAGCCTGGCAATACCGTCGGCTTCAAGGGGAAAGCACTGCATGTGGTAGTCGGTCGTCACGGGGGCGAGAAAACGCTGCTGGCCTTCGGCAATCACCACGTCTTGCGCCCTGCCCTGGGCACGTAGCCAGAGCGTCGTCCAGCACCAGCCAAGCAAGGTGGTCTCACCGGCAAGTGCACCGCCGAAGCCGGTGCCTTTGTCGTTGAGGTTGTCAGCCAGCGCTACCCGCCAGCTGAGTACTGAATCATCCCAGGCGGGCTGTTGGATGCCGTAATGCGCGACTTGAGGGATCGCCTCGCGCAGCCAGACGAAAAAGGTTTCGAGGTCTTCCCCACCGCCTGCCTCGGGCAACGGCAAGCGGGGATGCATCACCCCCGGTTGACGCGGTGTATCGTTCACGACCAGCGCTCGACGAAGTCTTCGGGATCGCGCTCGGGCAGCGGCTTGTGGCGCCCGCCCATCTGTCCGAGGTAGAGAAAGCCGACCAGTTCGTCGTCATCGGCGAGGCCAAGGCCTTCACGCACGGTGGGATCGAAGGCGTAGTGGCCGGTGCGCCACATGGCGCCCAGGCCTTGCGCCTGCGCGGCAAGCAGGATGCCATGCGCTGCACAGCCCGCAGAGAGCACCTGTTCGATACGCGGCACTTTGGGGTGATCCGGCGTGACCTTGGCGATCACTGCGATCAGCAACGGCGCCCGCTTGGGCTTCTTGCGCGCGGCGTCGAGGTGGCCGTCATCGATATGCGGATTGAGTCGCTGCTCGGCCTTGGCGTAAAGCTCGCCCAGTCGGTCGAGCCCCTCGCCAGAGAATTCGATGAACCGCCAGGGCATCAGGCCATCGTGATCGGGGGCTCGCAACGCGGCACGATAGAGTGCATCCAACTGCGCACGATCAGGGGCAGGCGCGGCCAGTTTTCCCATCGAGCTACGTTCATGAAGAAGGGTCATCGCCTCCACGGGCGTCTCCTTGGCCGTTGACTGTAATGACGATATGCGGTCGGCGGCGCGAGCGTTCAATGACGCTGGCGCTCGCTTTCCGGCAAAAATTCCGTCTACTGACGCGCGAGGCGTAGCGGCAAGGGGGGGCGCTCGCCGGGAGTGCCACGCCAGGGGCTGATATCCAGCCCGCCGCGCCGCACGTAGCGCGCCATGACCAGCAGCCGCTCCGGCCGGGCCCGCGCCATGAGATCGACGAACAGGTGCTCGACGCAGTGCTCGTGAAAGTCCTGATGCTGGCGGTAGGAAATCAAGTACTTGAGCAGCGCCTCGCGCACCAGTTTGGGGCCGCGATAGCGAATCAGCACGCTGCCCCAGTCGGGCTGACCGGTCACCGGGCAGTTGGACTTGAGCAGGTGCGAGTGCAGCGTTTCCTCGACGATCTCTTCGCCCACGTCGAGCAGTTCGGGCGTCGGCGTGTAGTGCTCGATGCTCACATCGAGGTCATCCAGACACTCGCCGGGCAGCGCACGCGGGGTCAGGGCCTCGTCCTCGACGCCGAACAGCTCTACCGTGACCGGCGCGCCCGCCGCCTGGGCCAGATCACGCTCGAGGGTCTCGACCACCGCTGCACGGCTATCGAAATGCGTCTGATTGAAGCTGTTGAGATACAGCTTCCAGGATTTCGACTCGATCAGCGACGGCGAATCGGCGGGCAGTCGAAACCGGGCCACCGCGACATGCGGCTTACCCTTTACGTCCAACCAGGAAAGCTCGAAGGCGTGCCATTCGTCCTCACCGACGAACGGCAGCGCGGCATCGTCGAGGCCCAGCGGGGCGCGATTGGCCTGCCGGGGAATGGGAAACAGCAAGCCGGCATCGTAGTGCTCGGGATACGCGGACTCGCGTCCTAGCGGCGCATGCTCGAGCGTATCGGCGCGTTCATTCATGTCAGCTACGAATCCCCTTGCCACGCTCGAGCATCCACAGACCCGCCATGAAAAACACCACGATGAATACGGCGATGGCCACCAGCGCCCCGCCGACCGGAATGTCCGAGACGCCGAGAATGCCGTAACGGAAAGCGTTCACCATGTACAGGATGGGGTTGATCATCGACACGCCTTGCCAGAAATCCGGCAGCATATGGATCGAATAGAACACCCCGCCCAGATACGTCAGCGGCGTCAGCACGAAGATCGGCACGATCGAGATGTCGTCGAACTTGTTCGCCACCAGGGCGTTGATGAAGCCGCCGATGGAGAACAGCAACGCCGTCATGATCACCACGGCGATGGTCACTAAGGGATGATGAATCGAAAGGTCGGTGAAGAACATCGACACCACGGTGACGATCAAGCCTACCGCCAGACCGCGCGACGCCCCGCCAACCACGAAACCGGCGAGGATCACCCAGTTGGGCATCGGCGAGACCATCATCTCCTCGACGCTACGCTGGAACTTGTTGGAGAAGAAGCTCGAAGCCACGTTGGAATAGCTGTTGGTGATTACCGCCATCATGATCAGCCCGGGGACGATGTAATCGATATAGGGGATATCGTCCATGGGCCCAATGCGCGAGCCGATCAGGTTGCCGAAGATGATGAAGTACATGGTCATGGTGATCGACGGCGGCAACAGGGTCTGCGGCCAGATACGCATGTAGCGGCGCACTTCCTTGGTCACCAGCGTCCACAGGGCGATCCAGGTCTGCCAGGCGTTCATGAGCGCACCTCCACCTTGTCGGTGGATCGGCCGCTTTCGGCATTGGCGTGTTCGACCATCGACACGAACATCTCCTCCAGACGGTTGGCACGGTTGCGCATCGAGACGATTTCGAAGCCCTGCGCGGAGAATTGCGCGAAGGCGTCGTTGAGCCGCTGACCACGCTCGACGGAAAGTGCCAGTTGCGTGGCATCGACACGTTCCACGCTGAAGCCTTCAAGCGTCGGCGCGGTCTCGACCGGATGCGCCAGATCGAGCAGGAAGGTCTCGGTATTGAGCTGGGCCAGCAGGTCACGCACGCTGGTGTTCTGGACGATATCGCCATGATTGATGATGGCAATGTTACGGCACAGACTCTCGGCCTCTTCCAGATAATGCGTGGTGAGGATGATGGTGGTGCCTTCACGATTGATGCGCTTCATGAATTCCCACATGCTGCGGCGCAGCTCGATATCCACCCCGGCGGTGGGCTCATCGAGAATCAAAAGCCGTGGGCGATGAATCAACGCGCGCGCAATCATCAGGCGACGCTTCATGCCCCCCGAAAGCATTCGCGCGCTGCCCTTGCGCTTGTCCCAAAGGCCGAGATCGCGCAGCAACTGCTCGGTGCGGGGCTTGGCCTCGCGCATCGGCATGCCGTAGTAGCCGGCTTGGGTCAGGACGATGTCCTCGACCTTCTCGAACTGATTGAAGTTGAATTCCTGCGGCACCACGCCGAGGTGATACTTGGCCTTGGCGAAGTCGCGGTCGATATCGATACCGAACACGCTCACGCTGCCACCGGTCTTCTGCACCAGGGACGAGACGACCCCTAGGGTGGTAGATTTGCCCGCACCGTTAGGGCCGAGCAACGCAAAAAAGTCGCCTTCGGCGACGTCGAGATCGATGCCCTTGAGGGCATGGAAACCATTACCGTAGACCTTGGTCAGCCCGCGGATGGACAGTGCTGGTTCTGCCATCTGGCGCACCCAATTCTTGATATTCGAAAGAAACCTTGCAAAGACAGCTGACAATGCGGGCACATCGAGAAAAATCAATGCCTCGAACGATGCACTGCGCGGCAAGGCAAACAATGAGAAGGCGAAGTGGCGTCCCATAGGGGGTTCGAACCCCTGTTACTGCCGTGAAAGGGCAGTGTCCTAGGCCACTAGACGAATGGGACGTATCAATACAGAAGGGGGGGAGTTGTTGAAGCGGGAAAGGAGATTCGACTGGGCTGGCACACCAGCTCCCGACCCTCACTTACCGTTTTGCTACTACCAAAAACTGGAGCGGGAAAGGAGATTCGAACTCCCGACCCTCGCCTTGGCAAGGCGATGCTCTACCGCTGAGCTATTCCCGCATCACGAACAATACTGCTACTGCGACCACAAACTGGAAGTGGCGTCCCATAGGGGGTTTGAACCCCTGTTACTGCCGTGAAAGGGCAGTGTCCTAGACCGCTAGACGAATGGGACGCATTTTGGAGCGTGACAGGCAATACTGCCTATCGGATGCTACCAAAAATTGGAGCGGGAAAGGAGATTCGAACTCCCGACCCTCGCCTTGGCAAGGCGATGCTCTACCGCTGAGCTATTCCCGCATTTCCAGCCACACGAGGTGAGTTGGCGTCCCATAGGGGGTTCGAACCCCTGTTACTGCCGTGAAAGGGCAGTGTCCTAGGCCACTAGACGAATGGGACGTGTCATCACTCGCCTCGTCGAGGTGCGGCGTATATTACTGGGCACCCCCGCGGGTGTCAACCCTCTGTCACGACACCCTTTTCTCATGGTCACTTTGTCCCCATATTGTAAGCCAAGTAGCGTTCACTGCCGCTACTAGGCCGCGACATCCCTCATGCTATATAAGGGCGTTCGGCATCGGCATGACGCATCACGACACTCACAATGCAGGAGGCGGCAATGAGCGACAAAACGCACAAAAGCGAGCAAGAATGGCAGCAGCAGTTAACGCCCGAGCAGTATCGTGTGACGCGCGAGAAAGGCACCGAACGCCCTTTCACCGGCGATCACCAAGTATCCGACGAACAAGGCATCTACCACTGTATCTGTTGCGGCGCTCCACTCTTCGAGAACGAGCATAAATTCGATTCCGGGTGTGGCTGGCCGAGTTTCGACCGCCCGCTCGCGGATGCCGGCGTCGAGGAACACCTGGATACGACCCACGGCATGCGCCGCGTCGAGGTTACGTGCCGGCGCTGCGACGCACATCTGGGACATGTATTCCCCGACGGCCCGCAGGAGACCACCGGGCAGCGTTATTGCATCAACTCGGTATCGCTCGACTTCCACCCCGGCGAGTAATGCCTCTGCATGAATCATGCATCTGGAGAGTGATTCGTCACGGCCGCCGCTCTGCTACCATAGGCGGCCGTTTGTTTGAGCTGGAGTAAAGACGATGCTGGGTTGGTATCCCGGACACATGCACAAGGCCCGCCGCCAGATAACGGAGGCGCTGCCGGAAATCGACGTGGTACTCGAAGTCCTCGATGCCCGCCTGCCCTACTCCAGCGCCAACCCCATGCTGGCCGAGCTGACCGAGCACAAGCCGGTGCTCAAGGTGCTTTCGCGGGCCGATCTCGCCGATCCTGAGCAGACCGAGCGCTGGGTGGAGCACTTCAACGCTCAGCCCGACATCCGCGCGCTGGCGGTCACTACCACCCAGTCACGCGAATTGAAGCGCATTCCCGCGCTGTGCCACGAGCTCGCCGGCCATGTGCGCGCCGACCGCGACGTGCGCGTGATGGTGATGGGCATTCCCAACGTCGGCAAATCGACGCTGATCAACGGCCTGGCCGGCAAGAAGCTCGCCAAGACCGGCAACGAGCCGGCGGTCACCAAACGTCAGCAGAAGATACGCCTTGATGGTCGCGTTGCGCTGATCGACACCCCCGGTGTGCTCTGGCCAAAGATCGAGGATCAGGCCAGCGCCTATCGCCTGGCGGCCAGCGGCGCGATCCGCGATACCGCGATGGAATACAGCGATGTTGCCATCGTTGCCGCCGCCGAGCTGGCCAAGCGCTATCCGGAGGCCCTCAAGGCGCGTTACAAGCTAAAGACGTTGCCTGCCTACACCCCCAACCCGGATGCCGGCAACGTCGAGGCCGATGGACCGCCGCACCGTGATCTGCTGGCGCTGGCCGGTTTCGATGGCCAGGCCATCGTCGAAGCCATCGCCGGCAAGCGGGGTGGCCTGCGTGCCGGCGGTGTCGTCGACATGCACCGCGGCGCCGAAGTGCTGCTGCACGAACTGCGCGACGGCAAGCTGGGGCGTCTGACGCTGGAGACGCCGGACGACATTCCCGTACCCGAGGAAGACGATCCCTCTCTGGACGAGCCGGTTTCCCCGGCCTGAAGCCAGGCTTTTACCCTTCTACTTCAATCGCCTATTACAGTGCGGGCCATTTGCGTGGCCCGCGCGCCACGGTATGCTAGGAAGCGGCGCGGCAGCCCGCCCCGAACGGTACGGAAACACCGCCTCCACCCCATCGGCTGCGCAGCAAACGGAAGCCCCATGGATACCGACACGCCCATTCGGAAATCGCACAAGCTCGATAACGTCTGTTACGACATTCGCGGCCCGGTACTCGACCACGCCAAGCGGCTCGAAGACGAAGGTCAGCGCATCCTCAAGCTCAACATCGGCAATCCCGCATCCTTCGGTTTCGAAGCTCCCGAAGAGATTCTTCAGGATGTGATGCGCAACTTGCCGACGGCCCAGGGCTACTGCGATTCCAAGGGACTTTACTCGGCGCGCAAGGCGATCATGCAGGAATGCCAGCGCAAGAGCATTCCCGACGTCAGCGTCGAGGATGTATTCGTCGGTAACGGCGTCTCCGAGTTGATCGCCATGGCCATGCAGGCGCTGCTTGACGACGGCGACGAGGTATTGATTCCCGCGCCCGACTATCCATTGTGGACGGCATCGGCCAACCTCTCCGGCGGGCGACCGGTGCATTACCTGTGCGATGAACAGGCCGACTGGGCGCCGGACTTGAACGATGTGCGCGACAAGATCACCGCGCGCACCAAGGCCATCGTCATCATCAATCCCAACAACCCCACCGGCGCTGTCTATCCGCCGGAAGTGGTCAAGGAGTTGCTGGCGATCGCGCGGCGCCACGGCCTGGTGGTGTTCTCCGACGAGATCTACGACAAGATCCTCTACGATGACGCCGAGCATGTCTCCACCGGTGCCCTGGCCGACGACGACCAGCTCGTGGTGACGCTCAATGGACTGTCCAAGAGCTATCGCTGCGCCGGGTTTCGCAGCGGCTGGATGATTCTCTCCGGGAATCGCGGCAAGCAGCGCGCCGACGACTTCATTCAGGGGCTCAACATGCTGGCCTCGATGCGCCTGTGCGCCAATGTGCCCGCGCAGCACGCTATTCAGACAGCGCTCGGCGGCTATCAGTCGATCAACGACTTGGTGCTACCCGGTGGGCGTCTGCTCGCCCAGCGCGACATCACCTATGACAAGCTCAACGCCATTCCCGGCGTCAGTTGCGTCAAGCCCAAGGGAGCGCTTTACGCCTTCCCGCGTCTCGACCCCGAGGTCTTCAACATTCAGGACGATCAGAAGCTGGTGCTCGATTTGCTCCTGCAGGAGAAGATCCTGCTGGTCCAGGGCACGGCCTTCAACTGGCCGACGCCCGATCATGTGCGCATCGTCACCCTGCCTTGGGCCGATCAACTCGACGATGCCCTCGAGCGCTTCGCCAACTTCTTGTCACGTTACCGCCAATAACACGCTATCGCCGATGCCCCGGACCTTGCCCGAGCCATGCCCGGCTCGGGCGGCAATCATCGCACTTTCAACGATTATCGACATTTGTCTTGAAACCCAAGGCCAGACGCCGTATCTAATGGCCAACAAGAATCGACATGACCATTGCTGTCTCACTGATTGAGGGAACCCAACGATGATGCGAATCCTGCTGTTTCTGGCGACCAACCTAGCCGTGGTGATCGTGGCCAGCATCACCCTGCGAATACTCGGGGTGGAGCCTTATCTCAACGCCAACGGGCTCAACATGAACAGCCTGTTGATCTTCTGTTTCGTGTTCGGCATGGCAGGGTCGTTGATCTCGCTATTCATCTCCAAATGGATGGCGAAGAAGAGCACCAAGGCCAAGGTGATCGAGCAGCCCAGCAACGCGACCGAGCAGTGGCTACTCGACACCGTCGGCGAGCTGGCGCGGGATGCGGGCATCAAGATGCCCGAGGTGGCGATCTTTCCCGCGCAGCAATCCAACGCCTTCGCCACGGGCTGGAACAAGAACGATGCCCTGGTCGCGGTATCCGCCGGTCTGCTCGAGCGCATGCGTCCCGAGGAAATCCGCGCGGTACTAGCGCACGAGATCGGCCACGTTGCCAATGGCGACATGGTCACGCTGGCGCTCATTCAGGGCGTGCTCAACACCTTCGTGATGTTCTTCGCGCGCGTCGTCGCGCAACTGGTGGATAGCTTCCTGCGCCGTGACGATGATGGCGGCGGCCTGGGCTTCTTCGGTTACATGGCGGTGGTCGTCGTTGCCGAGATCGTCTTCGGCCTGGTGGCCTCGGTCGTCGTCGCCTGGTTCTCGCGCTTCCGCGAATACCGTGCCGACGCCGCCGGTGCCAAGCTTGCCGGTAGCGGCGCGATGATCAATGCCCTGGGACGTCTCAAGGCCGAAACGCAGATGAAGGACCAGATGCCGGATACGCTGACGGCCTTCGCCATCACCTCCGGCCAGACACGCAAGATCATGGAGCGCCTGTTTTCCAGCCACCCGCCGCTGGACGATCGCATTCGCGCCCTCAAGGAAAGCGCCTACCGCGAATAATCGCGGCACGCGACTGCGCAACGCAAAACACCCACCGGCCCTGAATTCATCAACAGGTCAGTGGGTGTTTTCGTATCGGCACGGGTTAAGGCGCCAAGCTGCTTTTTGGAAACCAATTTATTTTTTGGAAACCAAGCTACTGTTTCGAAACCAAGCTACTTATTGGAAAGCTTGACCTTGAAACCGAAGCCTTCGAGGGCGTCACGTAAGCCGCCCTTGTTCTGCTTGAGTTCGACACGCAGGGTGGAAAACTCACGGCGCAGCGGATACTCGGCGCGGTAGGCGTCAAAACCTGCCGCCATGCCCATGCGCCGTCGATAGCGATCGAACGCCAGCATATCGCGGCGCACGTCGTAGCAGGCCCGCGTGCATAACGACAGCGCTTCCAGCGGCGGCGACCAGGGCGTCAGGACGATCTTGCGCAGCCACGGGTCCGGTTTGAGCTGACCGAGCTTCTTGCGCGCCGGCAAGCCGAAATGGCGCATCGCCGCTTGGTAGACCAGCTCGGTGCCACGCATCTTGCCGTCGATGCTATGCCCGGCAATATGCGGCGTGGCGATATCGACGAGATCGTAGAGGCCTTGATCGATGCCCGGCTCGTTCTCCCACACATCGAGCACCACGCGCAGATCATTGGTGCGCTCGAGACGCTCGCGCAGGGCCTGATTGTCGAGACAAGCACCACGCCCAGCGTTGATCAGCACGGTGCCCGGCGCCAGGGCCTCGATACGCGCCGCATCCAGCAGATGCCGGGTCGCGTGTTCCCCGTCCTTCACCAGCGGCGTATGCAAGCAGACGATATCGGCACGCTCGAGCAGGCTATCCAGCGCCAGGAAATCCTCACGGCCTTCCGTCTCGGCACGTGGCGGATCGCAGATCAGGCATTCGACGTCAAGATCGTCGAGACGCTCCGCCAGGCGGTTACCCACGTTGCCGGCCCCGACGATGCCGATGGTCTTGCCGGCCAGATGGAAGCCATCTTCCTCGGCCAGCAACAGCAGGCTCGAGAGCACGTAGTCGACCACCGAGTCGGCATTGCAGCCCGGCGCGTTGGCGAAGCCGATGCCTGCTTTTTGCAGGTAGTCGAGGTCGACATGGTCAGTACCGATGGTGCAGGTGCCCACGAAGCGTACGCGGGATCCATCGAGCAGCGCCGCATTCACCGGCGTGATCGAACGCACGACCAACAGGTCCTGATCGCGGACCGCCGTCGCATCGATGTCGCGCCCAGGCAAGCGGGTGATATCGCCCAGCTCACCGAAGAATTCGTCGGCCAGAGGAATGTTTTCATCGACCAGGATGCGCATGACCTTCTCTTTTCTCCCTTGTTCACGTCCGACGGCCGGTTACAATACGCGCGGGGCGCACTTGCCCGCCCACGGCCACGCCGGGGACGGCACTTGCCGGGGATTCGATACCCGCCGGGAATGTCGATAGTAGGCCCGCGAAAGACACGTCACAAGCCCATTGCCAACCACAACGGCAGCCACCAGGAGTTCTCGTGATCGTCCGCTGGGAAAGTGAACACGACTACGTTCTCGTGCATGTCCACCAAGATATGTTCGGGGACTGGATATTCAGCCGCGCCTGGGGCCAGATCGGCACCCAGTTCGGCGGCCTCAAGCATCAACTCGCCGACAGCTATGCGCAGGCCATGACCTGGCTCGAGGATGTCGCGCATATCCAATCTTCACGCGGCTTCGCCAAGGTCTTCGAGGCCAGCGATGAGACCAGCCCCGAGGCCCAGGCAGCGGTGCGCCAGCTGTCGCTGCTCGACGGCCTCTAACCCCGCGCCCGCACCTCGCGCGGCCGCGGCCCTCAGCGGTGACGAATCAAAAAGCAATGGTGCAGATCCGGACGCCGTGCGAAGTCCGGGTCGAACGTCCGCGCCGAAATGTCTTCCACCGCAAAACGCTCGCCAATGGCGGTGTCGAGCGTGAAGCGCCGCTGATTGTTGGAAAACACCAGAGTACCGTCCGCTGAAAGGCGCGCCATCGCCAGCTCGATGAGCCGCGCGTGATCGCGCTGCACGTCGAGTACGTCATCCATCTTCTTGGAATTGGAGAACGTCGGCGGGTCCATGAAGATCAGGTCGAACTCGCTACCTGCGGTTTCCAGCCACCGCAGGCAGTCGTCACGAATCACCCGATGCCGGCTGGGATCGAGGCGGTTGAGCGCGAAGTTATCGCGTGCCCAGGTCAGGTAGGTATTGGAAAGATCGACACTGACACTGTCGCTCGCCCCGCCCAGTGCCGCCTGAACCGTGGCCGTTCCTGTGTAGCAGAACAAATTGAGAAAGCGCTTGCCGTCGGCCATGTCGCGCAGCATCCGGCGCACGGGGCGATGGTCCAAAAACAAGCCGGTATCCAGGTAGTCGCGCAGGTTGACCCACAACCGCGCTACCCCTTCGCTGACCTCGAAACGTTCGCCGCTGGCCCCCTGCTTGGTGTATTGCGCCTTGCCCGATTGCCGCGTGCGCTGCTTATAGTGCACGTCCTCTGGACGCACGCCGAGCACCTGGGGGATGACCTCCAGGGCATCGAACAAGCGACGCTGCGCCTGGCGCGGGTCTACCGAGCGCGGTGGCGCGTATTCCTGTACGTGTACGTGGTCGCCGTAGACATCCACCGCCAGGGCGTATTCCGGCATATCCGCATCGTAGAGCCGATAGCAACTCTCGCCGGACTGTTTGAGCCACTTTTTCAGTCGCTTGCGGTTCTTCTCCAGTCGGTTGGCGAACATCTGCGCGCCCTCATTGCGCGGGGCGCGGCCCGGCACCTCCTGAGCGCCCTGCTCGCCTGCCGAGTCGCTTTTTGTCGAGCCCTTAGCAGAGGCCCCGCGCGAAGCGCTCTCCGCCACGACCGGGATCAGCAGCAACTTGCAATCCAGCGGCCCATTCTTGAACGCATACTGCTTGGTGGCCCGCAGCCCAGTGCGGTGGCCCAAGTCGGGGTTGCCGGTGAACAGTGCCAGTTGCCAGCCCTCGAACTCGGCGCGCAGACGCTCGCCGAGAGCGGTGTAGATAGGCACCACCCCGGGCAACTCACCCAGACGCTCGCCATACGGCGGATTGGTGATGACCAGCCCCGGCCCGTCGATGCCTTCCGGGCGCGTGAGTTGTGCCACCTCGGCGCCTTGCAGCTCGATCAAGGCGGGAATCCCCGCGCGCATGGCGTTGGCCTTGGCGGCCGCGATGGCCGGCGGGCTCTGGTCGCGACCGAACAGCGTTGACTTCACGCGGCGACGCCCCACGCTGGCACGGGCATCCGCCTCGCGCTTGAGCTCCTGCCATGCGCCGGGATCGTGACCCGCCCAGGCCTCGAAGGCGAAATGAGGCCGGGCCAATTGGGGGGCGATATCCGCCGCCATCAAGGCCGCCTCGATGAGCAGTGTGCCTGCTCCGCACATGGGGTCGAGCAAGGGTTCGCCCCGCCGTGCCCGCGCCGGCCAGTCGGCACGTATCAGCAAGGCCGCGGCGAGGTTCTCCTTGAGCGGCGCGTGGCCAGCATCGAGGCGATAACCACGCTGATGCAGACTACCGCCGACCAGGTCGAGCCCTAGCAGCAAGCGGCCACGATGCAGGTGTGCGTAAATACGCATATCGGGGTTTTTGAGCTCGATCGTCGGGCGCTCGTGTCCGGCCGCCTGCAGCGAATCGACGATACCATCCTTGACGCTTTGAGCGCCGAAGCGCGTATGGCGGATATGCTCGGATTGGCCGTGGAAATCCACGGCCAGACTATTTCCGGTACGCAGGTGCGCGCGCCAATCGACCCGGCGGGCGGCCTCGACCAGCGCCTCGGGACGCTCGATATCCTGCTCGCGCAGAAGACACAGCACCACGCGATTCGCCAGACGCGACCACAGGCAGATGCGATAGGCCATCGCGACATCGGCCTGAACGTGGACACCCGCCACGGTGGTGCCAGTCACCTCCGCGCCGAAGCCCGCGAGTTCGTCGGCCAGCAGGCCCTCGAGGCCCCGGGGACAGGTGACGTAGAGCGTCAAGGATGGGGATTGCACATCGGTCATAAAGTCGTCATCCCGGCGCCACGCACCGGTCATATTCCTGTGGTTTACATGGAACGTTTGGCTTATGCCAAATCGCTGGTCGACAAATCCGCCTCAAAGCACTAAACATTAAAGGTAGTAGCTACTGAAAACGCATGCGTTTCGTGTCCGGACGTTCCGGTTCATGGCGGTGATGGGTGCCCCATTGTCGGCATGTACTGTCAGATCTCAACAATCGGTTCTTGATAAGAGGCCATCCGATGAAACGACAGAAACGTGATCGCTTTCAGCGTGCATATGTCCACGGATACAAAGCCGGTATGACGGGGCGCTCTCGCGATGACTGCCCCAGCCAGGACATCAACCTCCGTGAATACTGGATGAGCGGTTGGCGTGAAGGTCGTGGGGACCAATGGGCCGGCATGACGGGGATTTCCGGCATCCATCGAAACCCCATGGTACTGTGATGGTAGAACTCTTCGTGGCACCTGGATCAACACCCCATTGACAGGTCCATGACAAGGCCCGCATCGCGGGCCTTTTTATTTCAAAGCACGCTACTCATGTCAAAGCACACTACTTATGTCAAAGCACGCTACGCCAGCGCCCCAGCGCATTCGCCTACCAGCGCCGGTCCGCGATAGATAAAGCCAGTATACAGCTGCACGAGATCGGCCCCCGCCTCGCACTTGGCACGCGCCGCGTGCGCGTTATCGATACCGCCGACGCCAATGATCGGCAGCGTCGGTAGATGACGGCGCAACTCGTGAATCACCCGATTGGACGGCTCGAACACCGGGCGTCCGGAAAGCCCGCCCTGCTCCTCGGCGTGCTCGAGCCCCGCCACCGCCTCGCGTGACACGGTGGTATTGGTAGCGATGACCGCGTCGACAGCGTTGGCCGCCAGCGCCTGTGCAACGAGCGCGACTTCGTCGTCACTCATGTCAGGAGCAATCTTCACGGCCAGAGGCACACGCCGGCCATTGGCATCGTCGAGGCGATGCTTTTCCTCGACTAGGGTGCCCAGTAACGCCTCTAGATGCTCGCCGAACTGTAAGTTGCGAAGTCCCGGCGTGTTCGGCGACGACAGATTCACCGTGACGTAATGCGCATGCGCATGCACCTTGCGCAGACACGTCAGGTAATCGTCCACCGCGTTCTCGACTGGCGTACTCAGATTCTTGCCAATGTTGATGCCGATCACGCCGTGATAGCGGCTCTTGCGTACATTGGCGACCAGCGCGTCGACACCGGCATTATTGAACCCCATGCGATTGATGATCGCCCCTTTCGCCGGCAGCCTGAACAGGCGCGGCCTGGGGTTGCCCGGCTGTGGCTTGGGCGTCACCGTGCCCACTTCGACGCAGCCGAAGCCAAGCGCCCCGAGCGCATCGAGGTGCTCGGCGTTCTTGTCGAGCCCCGCCGCCAGCCCCACGCGATTGGGGAACGTCAGCCCCATCAGCGTGACGGGCGCCTCGACATGCGTGCTCATCCACCTACCCAGCCCCAGGCGATGGCCGGCATCGAGTGACGTCAGTGCAACGCCATGGGCGGTTTCAGGATCGAGTCGGAAAAGTAGCGAACGGGCCAGGGCGTACATGGATCCTCGGACAACATAATGAGCGGCAAGAGGTGAAACGGGCGCGCAGTATAGCGTAGCCACACCCAAAAGCGCAGAGCCCCGCGTTCGCGCATGGCGAAGCGGGGCTCACGTCGAGGTGCATCAGCACCCCGACATTGCAGCGAGCTTACGGCTGAGTATCGAGTTGCTGCACGCGTAGCGTGTAGTTGTTGACGCCGCTCATCGCACTGCCGAACTTCCGGCCCTTCACCCAGACAGTGTAGCGTCCCGGCTGCAGCGTCGTTTCGATGTCGAAGTCACTCTCGAAACCTTCACCTTTGTCACTGGCCACGACATCACCGCTCTCGTCGAGGATCCGCGCTTCGAGGCTATAGGTGCCCTCATTGCCGGGGAAGGTCGAGCTGGTCACCGACACGGTACCCGCTTCCACCACATCGAAACTCAACACCTTGCCCTGCTCGCGAATGGCCAGGTCGGTCACGATCTCGTCGAACGCGTCCGGCAAGGCCTCTTCGTCGTCCTGCGTGGCCGCCGAGGGATCACTGCTTGACGTGGAGTCCGATGCCGCATCGTTCGCTGCCGATGACGTTGCGGCGGTACCCGAGGCCACTGCAGACGCCGACTCGGCCGCTTCACGACGCGGTGCTGCGATGGTCGCCACGTCATCTTCATCATCGACGAAGGCCGTTGTACGGCCATCTTTACCCGGCCCACCGAACATGATGCCACCGCCGGCGTCGACACCGCTCTCCTCACTCGAGAGCCGATTGCCCTGGGCATCCAACTCATTGACGGAGACAACGAAGCTATTGCCGCCCGTCTTGGTGGTACCGAACTTCTGACCGGAGACACGCAGCACGTAATCGCCGGGCTCCAGGCGCTCCTCCATAGTCAAGCCATCGTTCTGGCCCAACCCCGACGCCGAGGCAATCTCATTGCCTTGAGCGTCGAGCAAGGTCGCTTCGATTCGGTAATCGTCGGAGTCGCCCGGCAAGGTCGAACTCTGGAATTGATAGCGCCCTGCCTCTTCAACGGTAAAGGGATGCCTCTGCGTCCCGCCGAAGAAAAAGCTCTGGCTACGTGCGTCGGAGCTCGACTGGAAGAAATCGGTAAGATCGATTTTAGCCGCCGCTTCGTGCGCCTTCTGCTGTGCAGCACTCTGGGCCATGGCCAGTGACGACGTACCGGCCAGTCCCAAGGCCACAAGCATTGTGGTAATCACGCGATGATTCATGGGGCTTCTCTACTTGGCTTCGAACCTGAGTCGGATACAGCATATCAGAGACATAAGCGCCAATGCTTCACTTGCGGGTTCGAAGAGGAAGGAAAAACGACAACGCCCCGAGCACGCTGCTCGGGACGTTGTGAGCGATTGGCTTATCCCTCGCCGTTGCTCTCGGCGAGATCGACCAGTTCGCGAATGGCCACCGCGAATAGCGGGAAGCCGCCCTGAGCACCGGAACGCACCTCGTTGAGCAGACCACACCAGCGTTCGACCAAGCCCGCGTGGCGTTCCAGCCACTGCTCGACACGAGGCTCCACACCACTTGGCGCGCCGTCCATCTTGAGCACGCTGACGGTCAGCGCCAATTGCTGACGATCGAGATCGTCGCGGAAGGTTTCGCGCGCCTGCGCCTGCCAGCTATCGCGCACTTTCAGTGCGTTGATCTGGGTATTCATCCACGGCAGCTCCAGACGATGGCCGATGTCGTAATAGACCTCGGCGACACGCTGGATCTTCTCGTCGGTGGCACGGGCCGCCTCGATGATGCCCAGCCCGGCGTACAGGCTGTCAGCCGCCGCGACGATACTCGCCAGAGAGGTCGGCACGCCGGCCTTTTCCAGCTCGTCACGACGCGCGTCCCACATTTCATGGTCCTCGCCGCGCAGGCGCTTGCCGATCCCCTCTTGCAACTGCGTGATACGCGGCGCGAAGTACTCCACCGCCTCTTGGATGCTCTGGTTGGTGCGGTGACGCAGGAACCAGCGTGTGGCCCGGCGCAGCAGCCGCATCAGATCGAGCATCATGCCGTACTGAACACGGCTTTCGACCTGATGATCGAGGGCCTCGATCTGCTCCCAGAGACCTTCGAGATTGAAGCAATCGCGTACGATGAGATAAGCGCGGGTCACTTCCGCTCGCGTGGCGCCGGTGGAGTCACGCAGACGCCGCACGAAGGTAATGCCCATGTGATCGACCAGGTCGTTGGCGATCTGCGTCGCGGTGATCTCGCGCTTCAAGCGATGCTGATACATCTCGTCGGGGAAGCGCTCGACCAGCGTCTGCGGGAAGGCCCGCGCCATGTGCCGCTGGACATGCGGGTTGTCCGGCAGATCGGAGGCGATCATGTCGGTCTTCAGCGCGCTCTTGGCATAAGAAATCAACACCGACAGCTCAGGTAGCGTCAGCCCTTTCTCTACATTGGAGCGTTCGAGTAGCGCCTCATCGGAAGGCAGGAACTCTAACTCACGATCCAGACCGCCGGCGGCTTCCAATTCATTGATGAAGCGCCGATAAGGGCCCATGCCTTGCTGGCTGAGAATCTCCGACAAGGAAAGTGCCTGGGTCTGGCGATAGTTATCGCGCAGTACCAGTTCACTCACTTCCTCGGTCATGCTCGCCAGCAACTCATTGCGCTGCTTGTCGGTCATATCGCCGGCTTTGACGATGTCATCGAGCAGGATCTTGATATTGACTTCGTGGTCGGAGCAGTTGACCCCGCCAGCATTATCGATGAAGTCGGTCGTGACGCGAACGCCCTGCTCGGCAGCTTCCATTCGCCCGAGCTGAGTAAAGCCGAGGTTGCCGCCTTCACCGATCACACGGCAGCGCAATTCATGCCCATCGACACGCAAGGCGTCGTTGGCTTTGTCGCCCACCTCGGCATGCGTCTCGTCGGAAGACTTGACGTAGGTGCCGATGCCGCCATTCCAGAGCAGGTCGCAACGCGAGGTCAGAATCGCGCGAATCAGCTCGTTGGGCGACAACTTGCTGGCCTTGATGTCGAAGGCCTTTTTCATCTGCGGCGTGATGCTGACGGACTTGGCATCGCGCGAGAACACGCCACCTCCCTCGGAGATCAAGGTGGTGTCGTAATCTTCCCAGCTCGAGCGCGCCAGCTCGAACATGCGCTTGCGTTCCTTGAACGAGGTCGCCGGATCCGGATCGGGGTCGACGAAGATATGCCGGTGGTTGAAGGCAGCGATGAGGCGGATCTTGTCCGACAACAGCATGCCGTTGCCGAACACGTCGCCCGCCATGTCGCCGACACCCACTACGCTAAACGGTATCTCCTGGGTGTTGAGACCCATTTCACGGAAGTGGCGCTTGACCGATTCCCAGGCACCCTTGGCAGTGATCCCCATCTTCTTGTGGTCATAGCCATGCTCACCGCCGGAGGCGAAGGCATCGCCCAGCCAGTGGCCGTATTCCAGCGAAATGGCATTGGCGATGTCCGAGAAGGTCGCGGTGCCCTTGTCGGCGGCCACTACCAGGTAGGGATCGTCATCGTCGTGACGCACCACGCGCTCGGGCGGCACGGTCTCGCCACCCTCCAGGTTATCCGTCACGTCGAGCAGCGCACGAATGAAGGTCTGGTAGCAGGCAATGCCTTCCTTCTGCACCGTGTCGCGGTCGGCGCCATCGGGCATGCGCTTGCAGATGAAACCGCCCTTGGCACCTACCGGGACGATGACGGCGTTCTTGACCTGCTGCGCCTTGGCCAGGCCCAGGATCTCGGTCCGGAAGTCCTCGTGACGATCGGACCAACGCAGCCCGCCGCGCGCGACCTTGCCGCTGCGCAGGTGAACGCCCTCGACGCGCGGCGAGTAGACGAAGATCTCGAACATCGGGCGCGGTTTAGGCATGTCCGGCACTTGCGTCGGCTCGAGCTTGAGGGCGATGTAATCCTTGGCCTCGCCGTCTTCACGTCGTTGGTAATAGTTGGTGCGCAGCGTCGCCTGGATCAACGCCATGTAGCGACGCAACAGCAGATCGTCATTGAGGCTGGCCACCTCATCGAGCAGGCCCTCGATACGCGCCACGCACGCCTCGATCTCGCTGTCACCGGCGGTATCGTCGGGATCGAAGCGCAGCTCGAACAGCGTCACCAACTCGCGGGTAATTTCCGGATAGCCGGTCAAGGTATTGGCGATGTAGTCCTGCGACAGCCCGAAGCGCAGTTGCTTGAGATAGCGCGCATAGGCACGCAATACCGCCACTTCGCGCCATGCCAAGTTGGCACCGATAACCAGGCGATTGAAGGCATCGCTTTCGGCATCGCCGGTCCAGATCCGCGTAAATGCCTCGATGAAGACATCACGCATTTCCTGCAGATTGACGACCCCGTCACCACGGTGTTCGAGGGTGAAGTCATGAATCCAGTAGGCCTGATCAGGGCACTCGACCTCGTAGGGACGCTCGCTGATCACTCGGAGCCCCAGGTTCTCGAGCACCGGCAGCACATCGGAAAGCGGAATCGGATTGCCGGCGTGGAACAGCTTGAGGTTGACCCCGTCGATATTCTCTTCGACCAGCCGATAAAGGCTCAGGCTGATCGGCGCGTTGGCGTTCAGCTCGCCGAGGTGGTGAATATCGTAGACAGCGGTGCGCGCCGAGAAGTCTTCGCGATAGCTGCTGGGAAACGCCTCGCGATAATCTTGCATCAGGCGGTTGGCCTGTTCCTCACCGTAACCCTCGACCATGGCTGCCTGCAGATCGTCCCGCCAGCTACGCGAGAGCGCCGTGATCTTTTTCTCCAGGCGGCGTATATCGTATTCGGCCGGGCGCTCGCCGTTGAAACGCAAGATGAACTGGATCCGCGCCAGCACCGACTCGGAGAGGTACGTATTGAAATCGCCGAAGGTGGCATCGAGCTCTTCGCAGAGCAGGTTCTGGATACGCACGCGCAATTCGGTGGAAAACACATCACGCGGCACGAACGCCAAGCACGAATAGAACTGGCCGAAACGGTCCTCACGAATGAACAGCCTCACCTTGCGGCGTTCGCGGATATTGAGGATGCCGAAGGCAGTCTGCGCCAGCTCGTCGGTATCGATCTGGAACAGGTCGTCACGCGGATAGACTTCGAGAATCTGCGTCAGCTGTTTGCCGTTGTGTCCCTTCGGATTGACGCCTGCGGCCTTGATGACGGCTTCGATCTTCTTGCGCAGCACCGGCACATTGCGCGGTGATTCGTTGTAGACCGTCGAGGTATAAAGCCCCAGAAAGCGGCGTTCGCCGATGACGCGACCGTCTTCGTCATAACGGTCGATGGAGATGTAATCCGGATAGGCAGGACGATGCACGCGTGCGTGATAGGCGCTCTTGGCGAAAGACAATAGCTCCGGCACCAGTACGTACTGATCGTCTTCGACGCCTTCGTCGGTACTGATACGTTCGCGATAACGCGGCTGGTCGAGCTTGAAAACGCCCAGCTCGCTCTTAGGTATCTGGCGCAGGCGATCCTGATCGTCTTCCTGCAGCACCTCGTATTCGTCATAACCCAGGAAGGTGAAGTGGTCGTCGAGCAACCACTCGAGGAAAGCGATGGCCTCTTTATGATCATCGGCCTTGATCTGCTTCGGACGCTGCGCCTTGAGTTCCTTGATCGCCTCGCGCACTCGCTCGCGCATGGGATCGAAATCTTCTACCGCCGCCCGCGTATCGCGCAGCACCTCATCGAGCCCCTCATGCAAATCATCCAGGGTGGTCGGATCGGAATGACGGTCGACCTCGACCAGAATGATCGACTCACGCGCCGTCGGCGCATCCTTGGCCTGGGTCGAGGTCACGCGCTTGAGGTGATGCTTGGCATCGCGCTCCACCGCCAGGACGGCGTTGTGGATCGCATGCACGGTCAGTCCGCGGCGGTTGAGCTCGATACGCACCGAGTCGACGAGAAACGGCATGTCCTCATGCAGCACGGCTACCACAGTGTGCGGCGACTGCCAGCCGTGCTCCTCGAAATCGGCGTTGAAGACGCGCACCTTGGCATCGCTAGGATCATGCGTCTGCATGAAGTGCCACGCCGACAACGTGGCGCCATAGATATCATCCAGACCGCGCTCGGCGGCTTCCTCGAACGGCGCCGAGGCATACAGGTCCTCGGCGAAGGCAGCGATCTGCTCCACTTTTTCCTGGGGAAGCCGCTTGGCCAGTTGTTCTTTGAGCTGGGCGAGAAATTCTTCCTTGCCCTCGATCGCAACGTGTTGCATCAAGCACCTCGTCTACGACCGGCCGCTCTTCATGGCGACCGATGAATGATCCTTCGGCGGCATGCACGCGTATCGCGTGTACCACCACGGTGACACGAGCTTACGCCTATCGTGCGTCAAGCCCCACCAATGTGACGCACCCTCATGGCGTATGCCGGTTGTGCATGGGCCTCGTCACGCCTGTGCTGGCGCTTCCCGGCGTTCCAGCAGCACGCCACATTCGCAGTGGTCGGTATACGGAAACTGATCGAACAATGCGAAACGGGTTACGATATGGGTCTCGCTCAATGTCTCGAGATTCGCCTCGAGTGTTTCAGGGTTACAGGAAATATAGACGATGCGGGCGTAGGCTTTTAACTGCTCGCAACTATGCGCATCGAGTCCCGCCCGCGGTGGGTCGACCAGCGCCGTGGTGAAGGCATGCTCGTCGAGCGCCAGCGCCGCCACGCGCCGCCCGCTTTTCTCGCCAGCCAGGGCTTCGCTGAATTCCTCGGCGGACATCCTCGCCACCACGGCGTTGACCACACCATTGGCGTCGAGATTGACGTTAGCCGAAGCGACCGAAGTCCGCGAGATTTCGGTGGCCACCACGCGACGAAAGTTCTCTGCCAGCGCAATCGTAAAATTGCCATTGCCGCAATAGAACTCCACCAAATCGCCATCGCGGCTCTCGCGGGTCACGTCTCGCGCCCACCCCAGCATCGACCGGCAAATCGCCGCATTGGGCTGAGTGAAGCTGTTCTCCACCTGCTGATAGACGAATTCGCGGCCTTCGACGTTCAGCCGCTCCCAGACATGATCGCGCTCAAGCACCAGACGCTGCTTGCGCGCCCGGCCGATGATCGATACGTCCAAGGCTTCCTGCAACGCTCGTGCTTCTTGCTCCCAAGCTTCGTCGAGTTGGCGGTGATAGATCAAGGTCACCAACGCCTCGCCACTCAGCGTGGTCAAGAATTCGACCTGGAACAACTTACGCCGCAGGGTATCGCTGGCCAACAGTGCATCGCGCAGGACCGGCATGAGCGCATTGATGCGCTCGCCCGCCACCGGATATTCATCCAGGCGAATGACCGCCTTGCGCTTGGGATCGGCGGGGTCGACCTCGAACATGGCATAGAACAGATCGTCGCCGTCATGCCAGATACGAAACTCGCAGCGTTGCCGATAATGACGCGGCGGCGAGGGAAACACCTCCAGCGGCGGTGGAGAGAAGCGCGCAAATTGCGCCGTAATGCGCTCGCGTTTGGTGTCGAGTTGGGACTCGTAACGTTCGGGGTCGACGACGGGTACGGCCACGAAAACTCCTTTCAGCAAAAACTCGCGATGTCGCCGCAGCGACACCGTCTCATGGAAATCAAAAGGTTAAAACCGCATCAGGCAATGCCAAAGAACACGGTGCGCTGAAGCCGTAGCCCGCCAGGGTGCGTACCAGGCCCATTTGTTGCGCCGCGCTGGCCCAGCTCGCATCGCGGGCGGACGCATCACACCAGATGTTAGCAGCGACCTGAGGAACGACCTGCGCCACGCGCCGCGCGATGGCGTCGCCGGAATCGATCCACGCGATTTCACGCGGCGCATGCCGCTCGAGGGCCTCGCGCAGCAGCGGAAAGTGCGTGCATCCCAGCACCACGGTATCGAGCCGCGACGCTTCCCATAACGGCGCCAGGCTCGCGGCGATGACCGCATCGTCCCAAGCCATCCCGGTCAGGACGCGTTCGGCCTGCGCGACCAAAGGATCGGCGGCCAGCCTCACCACCGTGCAATCCGGCGCGAACTCATCGATCAAACGCTGCGTATAAGGACGCGACACCGTCGCCGAGGTCGCCAGTAACCCGAACACGCCGCTGCGTGAGGCATGGGCCGCCGGCTTTATCGCCGGCACAGTGCCGATCACTGGAATACGCAGGTTCTCGCGCAAGGCGTTTAACGCCAACGTGCTGGCCGTATTGCAGGCCACTACCAGGGCGCGCGCGCCACTCGCCGCCACCGCCGCGCGACACACCGCGACGATCCGCGTCACCAGCCAGTCATCGGGCTTGGTGCCGTACGGCAACGCGGCGTTGTCACACACATACGCCAGCGGCGCGCCGGGCAGGTGCGTGCGCAATGCCCCCACCACCGAGAGCCCGCCGACGCCCGAGTCGAAGATCAGAATCGGCGCCGTCATGTGCGAGTCTCCGCGAAGTGCTCAAGCAACGTATCCACCAAGGCTCGCAGGCGCGCGGGGATGAACTCACGCTCGGCATACAACAGGTGGACACTGATCGGCGCCACGCTGAACTCGTCCAGCACGCGGACCAGCCGCCCGGCCTCGACTTCCGGTTCACCCAGGAACGCCGGTTTGTAGACCAGCCCCATGCCGCGTATCGCCGCCTCGGTCAGAGCGCGGCCGTTATTGCAGGCCATGACCGGGCGAATGCGCACCCGATACGGCGCTGAGTCGACCTGGAAGTGCCAATAGTGCCCTTCGCGCGCCAGGCTGTAGTGCAGGCAACGATGCCCACGCAACTCGGCAGGATGCGTCGGCGTCCCATGCCGCGCGAGATATTCCGGCGCGGCGTAAACATGACGTGGCATGTCCATTAACGGCCGCGCGATCAGGCTGGAGTCTTCCAGCTCGCCGATACGCACTACCAGATCGAAGTCCTCGGCCACCGGATCGACACGGCGGTCCTCGAGGACGACATCGAGCATTACCGCCGGATGGCGGCGCTCGAACGCCTGCAAGGCGGGCATTAGCGCACGCACGCCGAAATCCAGCGGTGCGGAAAGCCGTAACCGGCCACGCACTTCACCGCGCTGCTCGCCGAGCCCGGCCTCCAGCTCCTGCAGTTCGTCGAGCAGACGGCTCGCCCCATTGAGATAACGTTCGCCCTCGGCGGTCAGTTGCAAGCGCCGCGTGGTGCGCGTCAACAACCGTACCCCCAGGCTGGTCTCCAGCTTGGCGATCTGCTTGCTGACCATGGCATTGGAGAGCTCCAGCTTGCGCGCACCGCCGGCGAAACTGCCGGCCTCGACAACGGCGCGAAAGGTGTGCATCGCCTGCAGGCGGTCCATACGACTTCCTCGAAAACGCGTGCGCTCATTCTACCTTACCCGCCCACGCGATGAGATGGCTCGACTTGCCTCAAGGCAAAATACTGTTTATTTTTACAGTATTCATCATTTCGTTTTCGAGGTTCCGCCATGTCCATGACGCCTATCGCTCTTGCCGCGTCGACCTCGGCGCCCACATCGGGCGATACCCTGACACGCGGCGCCAGCGGCTTCCCCTCCCCGGCCGACGACTACCGGGAAGCACCGCTGGATCTACATCACCATCTGGTGCGTCGCCCAGCCTCGACGTTCTTCATGCGGCTGGAGGGCGATGACCACCGCCACGCCGGCCTGTATCACGGCGACTTGCTGGTGATCGACCGCGCCATTTCACCGCGCCCCGGGCATTGGCTGGTCGTGGTCATCGACGGCGAACTTAGTGTGTTGCGCCTAGAGCGCCGCGCGGCTCGGCTGTATCTCGCGCCGTCACGCCCCGACCTGGCGACGATGCCCTTCGAGGCCGATGACAACCGCTTGTGGGGCGTCATCTGCTACGCCATTCACGCCTTGCCCGCCACGGGCGAGGAACCGGCTTCGCCCCCATGTTCGCGCTGATCGACTGCAACAACTTCTATGCCGCCTGCGAGCGTTTGTTCGAACCACGTCTGGAGGGCGTTCCGGTGGGCGTGCTATCCAACAACGACGGCTGTGTCATCGCGCGTTCCGAGGAGTTCAAGGCGCTCGATATTCCCATGGGCATCCCCACCCACAAGATCGATCCAACACTGCGGCGCCGCGTGGTGCTGAAGTCCTCCAACTACACGCTTTACGGCGATCTCTCGGCACGCGTACAGCAGGTCCTGGCGCGCCAGGTACCCACGCTGGAGCCTTATTCCATCGACGAGTGCTTCCTCGATCTACGCGGCATGCAGGAAGACTGGCACGCCCTGGGCGCGCACCTGGTGCGTAGCGTGGTGCGAGAAGTAGGGCTACCAGTCTCTATCGGCATCGCCCCGACGCGCACCCTGGCCAAGCTCGCCAACCGCCAGGCCAAGGCGCAGTCGACGCGTCCTCAGGTGTGTGTTTGGCAAAGCGCCGACGCACCCGAATTGACGGCGCACCTGAAGCGGCTATCGCCGCGCGATGTGTGGGGCATAGGCGAACGGCTCAACGCGCGCCTGGCCGGCCTGGGTGTGCTCACCGCCGCTGCGCTACGCGAGACGCCCGACAGCGAGCTACGGCGTCGTTTCAGCGTGGTACTGGCGCGCACCGCCAGCGAACTCAACGGCCATCCCTGCTTGTCGATGAGCGACCTGGAAAGTCCGCGTCGCAGCATTCTCTGCTCACGCTCGTTCGGGCGCCCCCTGCGCGACCGCGCCGCCCTCGCCGGTGCCTTGCGTCATCACTGCCAACGCGCCGGCGAAAAACTGCGACGCGACGCCATGCAGGCGTCGGCCATCGGCATCTATCTGCGCACCAACCCGCATCACAATACGCCCTATCATCACGCTTGCGAGTGGACCGCGCTGCCCTTTCCCAGTGCCGACACGCAGCAGCTCAACCGCGCGGCGCAGCGTCTTCTAACGCGCTTATGGCAACCGCTGGCGTATCAGAAACTCGGGGTAATGCTCACCGAACTGACGCCCCGTCAACAGCGCCAGACGACGCTCTTCGATGGCGCCGAGCCCGCCCGGCAAGAGGCGCTGATGGAGGCCTGGGACACGATCCGCGCCCGCTACGGACGCCAGGCACTGACCTTGGGCCCGCAACCCGCCGACGCCGCCTGGCAGATGAACAGCGCCTACCGCTCGGCGTGCTATACCACGCGCTGGGAAGAACTGCCCCGCGCACTCGCCAGGTAGCCAATATGACGTTGACATGGCGACATAGCTCAATTCAACGGCGAGGGCGCCTCTCGGAATTCGGCGTAAAGCTCCGGATAACCGTCCTGCAGACGCGCCAGTTCGGCTTCGGCCCCTTCCGGCAGCGCCTTGGCCAACCGGTCCAGATCGTCTTCGTCGAAGTGCTCGCGGATCAACGGAAACAACTCCTCACGCTCGCCGCGCAAATAGGTCCGATGCGCCTCGAGATAGGCCTTGAGGTCTTCGCTGAAGCGGTCCATGGGCACTACCGCGTCCATCAGGATCATGTCGAGATCCTGGGAGAGCCGGGCCAGACGGGCATTGAGTGCCCGATAATCGTCGGCCAACCGCTGACACAGTGCGTCGGCTTGCGGCGCCCGCGTGTTCAACTGCTCGGTGCACATGCGTTCCAGCGGTTCGGTGAACCCGCTCATGTAGTCGAGAATGTAATCCACGACCTCGCGTATCAATTGGAAGTTGGGTCGCTCGCCTTCCGCCAGGGTCTTCTGCTTGAGCTGCAACACGTGCAGCAGACGCGCCATATTGGCGTGGTCTTGGCGCAGTTGGGTCAGCATGGGCATGTACAGGCCTCCTTTGCTGTCGGAGCGTGGCAGCGCGGGGTATCCGGCAGCCTTATTTGCCAGTCTAGGCGAGAGTACGAGAAGACTCTCGCCTTCCCCGACGGGAAACACCCTACCGGGGCTTGAATGTTTTACCCTAGCGCGTATGACAGGATTACGCCTGTTGGCCGAAAGTCTAGAGACGGTTTTCGGCGACTCGACCCAGAGGGTCGTTACAAAACAGGCGAACGAAGACAAAACAAGGCAAAATTGGCCGAAAACACGGAGTTTACATGGGGTAAATGAGTATTCTGAGGCCGATTTTAACGCCGGATTGTCGAGTGCAGCCCTTTTGTAAACACCCTCTCACCCACCGGTGGCATACACATGGACCTGTTCGCTTCATCCCAACCCGATAACACGCCGCTGGCCTATCGCATGCGGCCACGCCAGCTCGATGACTACGTCGGCCAGGAGGCGCTGGTCGGCCCCGGCAAACCGCTGAGTCGCATGGCGGAAAGCGGCGCGGTACGCTCGATGATCCTGTGGGGGCCGCCGGGCGTGGGCAAGACCACCCTGGCCGATATCCTCGCCGATGCCTCGGGTGCCATGCTCGAACGCCTGTCGGCGGTGATGGCCGGCGTCAAGGACATCCGCGCCGCCGTGGAACGTGCCCGCGAGGGCCAGGTCCGCGGACAGCCGACGCTGTTGTTTCTCGACGAGATCCACCGTCTCAACAAGAGCCAGCAGGATGCCCTGCTGCCGCACGTCGAATCCGGGCTGCTGACCCTGATCGGCGCGACCACCGAGAATCCCTCCTTCGAGGTCAATTCGGCGCTCCTCTCGCGGGCACGCGTCTATGTGCTGCGCAAACTGGAGGTGGACGACCTGCTGCGTGTGCTGCATCAGGCCCTGACGGATACCCAACGTGGCCTAGGAGAGCGCCATATCGAGGCCGACGAAGACGTGCTGGAAACGCTCGCACGCTCGGCCTCGGGCGACGCACGTCGCGCACTGGGTCTGCTGGAGACGGCTTGCGATTTCGCCACACCCACCGAGAACGGCGAACGCCTGACCCTGCAAGCGCTGCATGAAGTCCTGGGGCACCAGGGCAGCGCCTTCGACAAACAGGGCGATCATTATTACGACCTGCTCTCGGCGATCCACAAGTCGATACGCTCGTCACGCGCCGATGCTGCACTTTTGTACATCGCGCAATTCGTGCAGGGCGGCGGCGACCCACTCGACGTGGTACGCCGCCTCGCCGCCATCGCCTCGGAGGATGTCGGCAATGCCGAGCCCCGTGCCCTGCCGCTGGTGATGGCCGCCTGGGATGCCTACCTGCGTCTGGGCGACTACGAAGGCCAGCGCGCCATCGCCCATGCCGCACTGCATCTCGCCATCGCGCCCAAGAGCAACGCCATCGACCAGGCCTGGAACGCGGCCAAGCAATTCGTCGCCGCGAATCCCGACTTCGAGGTGCCAACGTATTTGCGCAACGCCCCCACCAAGTTGATGGAATCCCTCGGCCATGGCGAGGGCTACCGCTATGCGCACAACGAACCCAACGGCTACCCCGCCGGCCGCGCACACGACTGCTGGCCCTCGGAGCTCCCCGAGACCACCTTTTTCAACCCCACGGAATACGGCCAGGAAAAACGCTTCAAACAGATGCAAGCCTGGCGCGCCGAACTCGACGCCCACGCCGACGGGACGTCATGAAACGTCTCGATGCCCCCACAGCCTCAACGGCAGCAAGTAAAGGATCACTTGAGCGGCACTCGCTCCTGTCGTTCATCAAACCACTGTTGCTTGAGTCCGCGTTGCTCGTCGAGCAGCAATGCCAGGTAGCCGTGCAGAGGATGCTCGGCCGGCAGTTGGTCGCGATACTGGCGCAATGCATCTTGATCCGGGAACTGCTCGGCGGGTACATGATGTCGCGTAGCGTGCTCGCGTAGCCAGTCCGGGGGTGGCAGCAGCATCTGCGTGGCCCCGCTGCCGAGTACGATACGCACGCCTCGCGGGTCGAAATCGCCAAACCCCAGGTGCGGCTTACTGCGGGCGCTCCAGGCCTTGGCCAGTTGGCTGAAGCCACCGCCATAGTGCCTGTCGCCCCTATAGACCACCAGCGGCTGGCAATATCCCGCCAGCGCCAAGCTATCAGGCGCAAAGGCATAGAAGCTGTCGAGGTTCTCGATCATGATCAGCGCATCGAAGGCATCAAGGTCCAGCTCGCGCCAGTCGAGATCGATGATCTCACGGGCGGCGTCGGAAATCCCCGGCCGAGAGCTCAATGTCTCGAGATTCAGCAGCACACGATGGGCGCGCGGGCGCTCTCTCGAGCCTTTGTCTTCCAGGTCGCTGAGCCGTGCCTGCTGGGAGGTCGTCTTGCCACTGGCGCTCTCCCCCAGGGGAAGATGGCCAAGGCTGTCCAGCAGATCCTGAACCTTGGTGATCAGCATGCGATCGAAGCGCAGCACACCGCTTCCCAGGTAGGCATCGAGATCGATTTCATGCTCATCGCACCATCCCCTGAATTCTTGCGTCGCTTCGAGCTGGAGCTTCTTTTCGACACATGATTGACGGCGCAACCTATCGTGAATGCCGCTGAGCCAACGATGAGTCCGGGGCGATAACGCTTCATTCATGCCGAATTCGCCAGTTGCAGGGTGACGTCGTGGATCAGCCGAAGGTCGTTGAAGCGGCTGGCGCGGCTCTCCAATTGATGCAGCTCAAAGGCCTTTTGCTCGTTGCGTGGCAGGCCCTGGTACTCGGCGATCACCTGGAAGAGCCAGATCTCCTCACCCCATTCCATGTCACTTTCCTGCAGGTACGCCAGCGCACTGATGCCGGGGGGATCGGGATGGTCGATCACCGTCAGATAGAAGCTTTCCACGTCCTGCTTGAGCGCCTGTTGGCGCGCCGCCACCAAACTCTGCTCCTCGGCTTCGGCGGGCCGTGCAGCGGCGACCGTCTGCGGCTTGTGCAGCGGCGTCGGCAACTGGTGCACGAGGTCGGTCAGTACGCGAATATCCGGCTCATGATCCAAGGCCGGCGCGGCAGCGGCGATCAACGGGACGGCCTGGTTGATCAGGTCGGGCACATCGCTGCGCCGTGCATAGTTACCGGGAACGAAGTTGGGATGCTCACGCAGAAACGCCGCCATGCCACTGATCAACCGACTGCGCGATTGCTGCTGGCGGAAGCGGGCCATCAGCTCGGTCAAACGACTCTGGACTTCACGCAAGCTGGTGTAGTGCTGGCTGATCTGGCGCTGCAATTGACTGATCAGCAGCTTGCGCAGGGTGCCATCGCCGCCGACCAGTTCGATCAGCTCGTCGAAGTCGATCAGTTGCAGGCCATCCAGCAGGCGCACGATCTGCTTCTGGGCACGCTCGTTTTCGCGAATCTTGTCGGTCAGGCGACTGACGAAGCCGAAGTCGCTGTTGAGGCGCTGCCAGAGACTGTCGATGGCATCGGCGAAACGTCCGTTGAGATCATCGACGGCCTGGCGCAGACGCAGCAACTGCTGCTCCTGACGCCAGTATTCGCCCTGGCTCTGGGCCTCGCGGTAGCTCTGCACCAGCGTGCGCACCAGCTCCAGGGTTTCGCCCACATCGGCGTTGACCTGGCGGCGGGTTTCGTCGGCCAGCATCTCGGCGATCAACTCGCGCACCCTGGGCGCCAGCTTGACGCCCCCTTGATCATCAGGCCGCCAGACGATACGCGCGGCCAGCAGCCGCCGCAGCGCACTGTCGCTCAGGGCCTCCAGCGGCACTTCATCGCGACTGTAGCCCTGCATCAGGACGTCGGCGTGCTTGCCAAGCAGCGCCAGACGTTCCACGCCGGTGCCGATCAGGCGACTTTCCAGCTCATGCTCGTCGCTCACCGCAAACTCTTTCATAACAAGCTTTCCTGCGTCTGCGGGCTCTCGTCGTCGACGGGCAGGTTTTCTTCGTCGCGAATGAGCCGCACTAGGTCGACGAGGTAATCGATCTTGCCGGTGACCAGATAGACCTGGCGGTCGGCATGCGGCTGCAGCAGATAGCCGTGTTCCCTGAGGCGTTTGAAGACTTGCTTCATCTGGGCGTCGAGCTGTTCGCTCTGAGAACCGAAGAAGCTGTCGCCGGCGAGACGTTCGAGCTGCTCGCGCAGGCTCTGGTTGTCCTCGCAGCGGGCACTGAGTTCGGCGGGTTTGAGCACGTCGCCAGGTGCCACCAGGGCATCATGGCCCAGGGCTTCCTGCATCAACTGCAGCCATTCGAGCATCGGCATCAGGCTATGCAGCACCTCGCCGAGCTGCCGCGATAGCTGCTCGCGGGCCTCGTCGTTGAGCTGCCGCCATGCCAGGAAGTAGACACTGCCCTCGGCGTTGGTGGCCAAGCGGCGATTGAGCGGCCGCAGGTAAGTATCGATCTGCTCGCGCACCTCATCGTCTTCGAGACGCCGGAAGGCTCTTTCATCGCTCACGGCGCAGACGAACTCGCCGGCCAGCAAACGCTCCAGCAGCGGACCATGTTCGATCATGACGCGACCTCCTCGGTGGTACGTTCCTGCAGGCGCTCGGCCAGGCGACTAAGACGCGGTTCGATGCGCTTCAGGCGGCGGCGACTGGGTTGCTCGGCGTCACGGTCGATCAGATAGCGGTTATGGAACAATAGCAAGACGTCGGATTCGGGGTTGGGAAACGCCCCGACGATATGGATGCGGTTGCTATCGCAGGCCTCGAACAGCATCTCGACATTGTGATAGGCCAGCGTGCCGATCTCATCGATGGGCCAGTGAATGGCGATCTCCGATGGTCCGCGCAACAACCGCGTAAAGGCGAGCAGGAACTTGCACAGGATCAGATAAGCCATGCCGTGGCTCGAAGATTCGAGCAACTGACGATCGCTCTTGATCACCAGGTCGGTGCCACCCTCGTTCAAGTGCAACTCAAGGCGCAGCAGGCTTTCGAAACTGTATTGCTGGTCGTGGCGCAGCAGATCGACGACATCGGCCAGCGCATCCAGATAGTCATCACTAGGCAGCGTCTGGCTGGAACTCTCCCAGTCACGGTAAAGCTGAGCGAAGCGCTTGAGCGGCTCCCAGAAGCCCAGCTCGTCGATGGTCGACTGAATGCGTACCTCGGCCTTGTTGATGCCCTCGAGGCGCAGGTCATCGGCCACCTCTTCGGACAAGCGACGGCTCTGGGCACTGATGCGTCGATTGAGGTCGCGGAAGACGGTGAAGAACTTGTCCAGATCGGCGCCCAGATTGCGTCCCTGCTGGATCAATTGCTGCTGCTGGTCTTCGAGCAATTGCAGCATGCCCCGCAGCAACGGGAGCTGACGCCGTGGATCGATGCCCTGCTCGCCCGCCCCGCTGCCAGCACCACTGAACAGCTTGGCGCGCTCGGCTTCCAGGGTCTCGACGAAACCCTGGCTGGCGCCCTTGATCAGCTCGCTTTCGACCTGTTCGCAGCCCTTGCGCAGGGTTTCCACCTCCCTGCTCCGGTTGCTCAGTGCTTGGCGCGTACGCTCGATGCGTTCATGCACATCGCCTGGCGCCTCCCGGGAAGGTTCGTCGGCGGCACTCGGCGTTGAAGTAAGCCCTAGCCCGTCGACCTGACCGAGCAATGGCTTGAGGGCATCGATGACTTCGCGTTCGCCATTGCAGCGTGCCTTGAGCGTCTTGGTGGCTTTCTGGTGCGCCACCTTGGCAGCCTGATAATCGCTGCGGCACTGCTCACGCTGGTGCTCGGCGGCCTGCTTGTCACGCGTCAGCGTCGCTTCGCGGTCGACCAGTTGCGGCTTGCGCTCGCCCCATTCGACACGCATGAAACGCGTGTAGGCATCGAGCTCTTCACGGCGGCTTTCGGTGACGCGAATGCGCTCCTGCAGATCGCTGATGCGCTGGCGCGTCGAGCGCAGGGTTTCAGGATCACCGCCCTGGTCTTGCAGCTCCTGATCGAAGGCCGCTTCCAGTTCCTGGCGTTGACGCTGGTGCTCAGTCTTGAGGCCTTCGAGTTGCTGCTTGTACTGATCGATACGGGCATCGAAGCTGGCCAGTTGGCTCTGGCCATCGGCCTTGAGTTCCAAAAGTTGCGCTTGATGAGTCTCATCGAGCGTGCTGAGTGCCTCGCGCTTTTCATCGCGCAGCGCCTTGTCGGCGGCCTGCTGACTGGCCAGCGCTTCTTCGGCGGCCTGCCGGCGCTCTTTCTGCTGCCGAGCGTGGCGCTCCTGAAGTTGATGTCGGGCATCCAGGGCATATTCGACTTCGTCATCGGCATGCTTGAGGGCGAGCCGCGCCTGGCTCAGAGGTTCCTCGGCCCCCTGTACTCGGTCATGGCAGGCCTTGAGTTGTTTCTCGGCAGCCTGAAGATCGGTTTCGGCGCGCGCTTGTTCAGCCTCGGCGACATCGATAGCAGCATTGAGACTCGCCTCGTCGCGGGCGTGATCGGGCAACTCGATGGCGGCAAGATCGAGCGCCACGCCGAACAGGTCATCATGCTCGGTGTCACCGAGCTGTGGCGAAAGATCGCGGCGCTCGAGCAGTTCCGGCGCGATGACCTTGCCCAGGCGGTGCTCCCAGCCAGGGCGATGGTAACGCATGAAATAGCGCAGGCTGCCCTCGTCAGGATCGCGCTGCCGCTGGAGTTCCTGAGAGCGCTGATTCGCCCGATTGAGTTGCTGTTTGGCGCTTTCTCGCTGCTGCTCTGCCGTGTCGCGTTCGCGGCGCAGGGTTTCGTGCTCACGGCGCAAGCCTTCGAGTCGACTGGCGGCCGCGTTGCGATCGCTTTGGGCCTGATCGACCCTGGACTGGGCGAGTTCCGCTTCCTGAATCTCCTCGGGCACCTGACCGGTCGAGGCGAGTTGCGCCTTGAGATCGGCCAAGCGTTCGATGCCTTGCTCGAGCCGGGCCTGATAGCCGGCGTCCAGTTCGCTGCGCTGCGTGTGGTACTGGGCTTCCAGTTCACGCTCGGACGCCCACTGCTGCTCCTGACGCGCCGATTTCTCGTCGCCCAGTTCATTGATGAGCGCCTGGATTTCATCACTGCGCCACGAGAGGTTATCGGCAAGTTCACGCAGGCGACCATCAAGGCGTGAGCGGTTAGCCTTGGAGGCCTCCTGCATTACCGCCAGATGCTCCTGCAACTGCTGGGCCTGTTCGCGCCATTGCGGCAGTTCGGCCAGGTCCCGCTCCAAGGCGGGCATATCGGCCTCGGCATATTGCTCATATTGCTGCTGCAGGTCGTTCAGGCTGCGCTGGGTGCGATCAAGCTCGCTGGCAAGCTCACTGATACGGTCATTGAGGGTGTCACGCGCCTGTTCGTATTCCTGCTCGCGCGCCTGAAAGGCTTCCTGCTGCGTGTTCAGCTCGGCCTCGGTGTCGGCCAGCACGCGCTCCGCGCGATGGCGGTCGGCATCCAACTGTGGCTTGAGCTGCCAGAGGGTCGCTTCCAGATCGACGATATTGCGGTCGACATCGGCCAGTTCCGTCAGTGACTTTTGCAGCGGCTCCAGACGCATCGACTGGCGCATCTGCGCGATCCAGTCGCGCGCCTTGGTGTTGCGGATGCGAGTCACCGGCAGTTCGACGCCGTCTTCCTCGAAGATCGCCGCCAGCATGGTCTTGAGGGTGTCCATCTTGCCCTCTTTGGCATGCACCGCTGAAATCAGCTTTTCCATGTGGCGGATGCGCCGCTCGGGTTTGACCAGGCTAAACTGCGCAGCGGTCTGGCGCAGCTTCAACGCCTCGCGCCGATTGCCCTGCTGCTGGGTGAAGTCGTTCTGGATCACCGCACGGTATTCGGAGGTCGCCCCGAACTTGGCCGAGAAATTGATACCGGCGCGACGCAACCCCGCCAGCCAGTCGCCGTACTCCAGCGCCACGACACCGTCCTGACTTTCCACCAGGTAGTCTTCGGGCTGGTACGGCGCAGCGACGAAGCGATATTCCAGGCCGCCCTCTTTCTTGCGCGTCAGCACGGCCTGGCAGACATTGCCGGCTTCGCGACGGTATTCGTAGATCAGATAGCTGTTGCGATGCGGCAGGTAGAAGGCATCGAACTTCATGCGTGTCTTGGGGACGACCTTGTTGGGCAGTTCGCCATAGAAGACCGGCACCAGTCGCTGCAGCGTGGTCTTGCCCGAAGCGTTGGTGCCACAGATATTGGTATGGCCATCGACATCCAGTTCGACGACGCCTTCCAGATGACCGTGAATCATCACGATACGTAATAAATGGGCCATGCCGCGTCCTTGGTAGTTTGCGCTTTTGTGCAAAAAGCCATTCTACCCACCGCCGGCAGGCACAACCAAGTTGGCTCCTCCTCCACGCTTTCCATTGCGAGGGGCGCCCGCTCACTCACATCGGACAGTCCCCGTTCTCTTCTACCCCAGCCTGCTTACAGATCGTCAGCTCGCGGCGGCTTGCCGACGGTCACTTCACTGAGATTCTCGTGGGCCAAGCCCCGCAGCAGCGCAAACATCATGGCAAACACCAGGATGAACATCGGCAGGCCAATGACGGTGATGACCTGCTGCAAGGCGGTCAACCCGGCATCGCCGGCAAGCACGATCAACATCGCGGCCAGCATACCTTCGGACACGCCCCAGAACACCCGCTGATGCCAGGGGCCCGGCTCGGGCGTCCCGGTGCACAGCATATCGACGACCAGTGAGGCTGAGTCCGACGAGGTGGCGAAGAAGATCGCCACGATGACCACCGCCAGGCCCTGAATCAGCGTCGCCGCCGGGAAGTTCTCGAAAAAGGCGAACATCGCCAGCGGAATGCTCTCCTCCACTGCCGTAGACAGCGACCCGGCCTGCGCGCCGAGTGCCGCACGTGCATCTTCGCCGATACCGTCGATCTGCATTGCCGACCAGCCGAAGATCGCGAACCACACCAGGGTAAATATCGACGGGGCGAACAACACACCGAGTACGAATTCACGGATCGTGCGGCCGCGGGAGATACGCGCCACGAAGATGCCGATGAAAGGCGACCAGGTCACCGTCCACGCCCAATAGAAGACGGTCCATCCTCCTTGCCATCCCCAGCCTCCCTCTTCGTGAGTATATTGCGCCAGCGCATCGTTCCAGAACGCCATCGGCACGATGTTGGAGACGTAGATGCCGACCGTTTCGATGATCGAGCGCAGCAGGAACACGGTCGCCCCGGTGACCAGCACGAACAGCATCAAGCCGACGGCCATGCCGATATTGATGTTGGACAGCACCCTCACGCCCTTGTCCAGACCCGCCACGATCGAACACACCGCCACCGTCGTTAGAACGGCGATGATGATGACCTTGGGCATGACGCCATTGGAGACACCGAGCAGCTCACTCAAGCCGGCATTGATCTGCTGAGTGCCCAGACCGATCGACACGGCCACACCGAACAGGGTGCCGAGAATCGCGAAGACATCCAGCGCTTTACCCAGTGGCCCGTAGATACGATCGCCGATCAACGAATAGAACACCGAGGAAAAGCGCATCGGCAGGTCATAGCGGTAGATGAAATACGCGAATGCCAACCCGGGCAGCGTAAAGATCGCCCAGGTGTGCAGTCCCAGATGATAGATCGCGAACCCCATGGCGTCGTCGGCGGCCTGCACCGAGAAGGCCTCGACATCCGGCCGCGGCGGGTTGGCGAAATGCGACATGGGTTCGGCCACCCCCCAGAACATCAGCACCGTGCCGATGCCCCCGGCAAACAGCATGGTGAACCAGGAGACATTGCCATAAGCCGGCTTGGCATCATTGCCGCCGAGGCGAATTGCGCCGAAACGACTGATGGCTACCCACAGCAGAAACACCACCCAACTGGTCACCCCGAAGATGAAAAACCAGCCAAGATTGGTGACGATCCAGGTTCGTCCGGCCCCGAAGGCAGCACCGATGGGTTCAGGTGCCACTAGCAGGGCGATCAGGAAGACCACCATGATGCCGGCCGACACGAAGAATATGGTCGGATCGGTTTGCAGCCCGAGTCTACGCGCCAGTTTTTCCATGGGTTATTCCTTTATCTTTTGTTGTCCTTCTAGGAATACCGTAGAAGCAGACGGGCACGGCGTCGAATGGCACACGCCTTCCCGGCATCACCGACCCCGACGATATGCGAGAATAGGCATCTGCCAATCGCCACGCTCGCGATATCCCGGCCATACTCAGTTCTGCAGCGAGAGCGATCGATGATTCAGGAAACCTTGCAACGCGTCTTCGGCTACGCCGATTTTCGCCCCGGCCAACGCCAGGTGGTGGAGGCTGTCACCCAGGGACGTTCGGCGGCGGCCATCTTCCCTACGGGCTCCGGCAAGTCGCTGTGCTATCAGTTGCCGGCCCTGCATCTGCCAAATCTGACGCTGGTGGTCTCGCCGCTGCTCGCACTGATGCAGGATCAGCTCGATTTTCTGGCGCGTCACGGCATCGCCGCGGCGAGTCTCGATTCGCGCCAGACCCGCGAGGAGGCCTCGGCGGTGATGCGTGGCGTCAAGCAAGGCGAGATCCGCATCCTGATGATCTCGGTGGAGCGCCTCAAGAACGAGCGTTTCCGTGCCTTCCTGCGCCAGGTGCCGGTGTCGCTACTGGTCGTCGACGAGGCGCACTGTCTCTCCGAATGGGGCCATAACTTTCGCCCCGACTATCTCAAGCTGCCCGACTACCAGCGCGAATTTGCCATTCCTCAGGCGCTGTTGCTCACTGCCACGGCGACGCCCCGCGTCATCGAGGATATGCGTGAAAGCTTTGCCATCGACGCCGAAGACGTCACCGCCACCGGCTTCTACCGCGCCAACCTCGAGCTCGAAGTATGGCCCACCGCCGCCGACCGACGCGCTCGCACCCTGGCCGAGTGGCTTGGCCCTCGCCTGGCGCAGACACCGCCGCAGCCGAGCATCGTGTATGTCACCTTGCAGAAGACCGCCGAGCGCCTGGCCGCCTATCTCGGCAAGGCGGGCATCGACGCGCGGGCGTATCACGCCGGGCTCGATAGCCAGACCCGCGATACGCTGCAACAGGCCTTCATGAGCGGCGAGGTGAATTGCATCGTCGCCACCATCGCCTTCGGCATGGGCATCGACAAGGCCGATATCCGCAACGTGGTGCACTTCGACTTGCCCAAGTCGATCGAGAACTACAGCCAGGAGATTGGCCGCGCCGGGCGCGATGGCCAACCGTCTCAGTGCCTGATGCTGGGCGGACGCGACGCCCTCGGGGCGCTGGAAAACTTCGTCTACGGCGATACCCCGGAGCGCGACGGCATCGAACGTGTGCTGCGCGACATCAGCGATGCCGCGCCCCACGGCCAATGGGAGGTACGCCTCAACGCGCTCTCGCAGCACAGCAACATTCGGCCGCTACCGCTCAAGACGCTGCTGGTGAGGCTCGAGCTCGAAGGCATCATCGCGCCTCGCTATGCCTATTTCGCCGAGTACCGCTTCAAGTATCTGCTCGACCCCACGGCGCTGATCGAGCGTTTCAGTGGTGAGCGTCGCGACTTCGTCGCCGCGTTGATCGATGCCTCGCCCCGCGCACGGACCTGGTGCGAGCTGGATCAGGATGCGCTGGCGACGCTCGGCGCCGAACGCGGCCTCGATACCTCACGCGGCCGCGTCATCAGCGCCCTGGAGTATTTCAACGACCAAGGGTTCATTCAGCTCGAAAGCAAGCAGATGACCGAGGTCTACGCCGTGCTGTCCAGCGAGGTCGATGTACCCCTGCTAGCCGAACGGCTAACGGCGTATTTTCAGCACAAGGAGCGCGCCGAGATCGAACGCCTGCAGGCCATGCTGTCGTTGTTCGAGTCGACGACCTGTCTCAGCCGGCGCCTGGCCGACTATTTCGGCGACGCCAATGCGCCCGAGCACTGCGGCCATTGCTCAGTGTGTCGTGGCCATGTCGCGCAGTGGCCGGCAGACACAACGCGCGCACCGCTCGACCCGCGCCAGGTAGCCTCGCTGTGCGCGCCGCTGCATGAACGGCTAACCGCGCTGTCAGATGCACCGCCACCCAGTGCCGCGTTGTTCACACGCTTTCTCGCGGGGCTCACCAACCCCGTGCTGACGCGGCTCAAGGCACGCCAGCTCGAAGGCTTCGCGGCGCTGGAAGACTGGCCCTATCCGGAGATTCACGCGGCCGTGATGGCCACATCTTCGATCGAGTCGTAAATCATGTTTCGTTACGGTAGGCCCGCCCCGGCGCTGGCTTCTACACTGATATAAATCACTCGAAGGAGGCGAAAAACACCATGAGCGAGCTTGCCGAACTGAAGTGCGAAGCCTGCAGCGCCGACGCCCCCACCGTCAGCGAAGGGGAAATGCATAGCCTCGGTGCGGAGATTCCCGAGTGGCGGATCGTGGAGCGCGATGGCATCATGCAGTTGGAGCGTGAATTCACGTTCCGCAACTTCAAGCAGGCCCTGGCGTTCACCAACCAGGTGGGCGATATCGCCGAGGCAGAAGGTCATCACCCGGCGCTGACCACCGAATGGGGCAAAGTCACCGTTACCTGGTGGTCGCACAAGATCAAGGGCTTGCATCAAAACGATTTCATCATGGCCGCCAGAACCGACGAGGTAGCTCAGTCCCATGTTCGAGCAGATTGAACGCGTACCCGGGGATGCCATCCTCGGGCTTATCGAAGCCTTCAAAAAGGATCCCAATCCCCAGAAAGTCGACCTGGGGGTCGGCGTTTACCGTGACGCGCACGGCAATACGCCCGTCATGCGGGCCGTCAAGGAGGCCGAGACGCGGCTGCTGAGCAACGAGACGACCAAGAGCTATATCGGCTCGCACGGCGATCCGCGTTACGGCCAGGCGGTACTCGAACTTGTCCTGGGGGCGGATTCACCCGTGCTGACCGCCAACCGCGCCAGCGCTACGCAATCCCCCGGCGGCACGGGCGCGCTGCGTCTGGCGGCGGACTTCATCAAGTCGCAACTGCCCGGCAAGGGTATCTGGGTCTCCGATCCCACCTGGCCCAACCACTTGGGTATCTTTCATGCGGCGGGCGTCGAGCTGAAGAAGTACCCGTACGTGGACGCCGACAACCGTCTCGACTTTGACGGCATGCTGGGCGCCCTGCAGCAGATTCCCGAAGGCGATGTGGTGCTGCTGCACGCCTGCTGCCACAACCCCTCGGGCTTCGACCTGTCACGCGAGCAATGGCAACGCGTGCTGGAGGTCGTACGCGAGCGCCGCCTGCTGCCGCTGGTCGACTTCGCCTATCAAGGCTTCGGCGATGGCCTCGATGCCGACGCCTACGGGCCGCGCCTGCTGGCCGAGAATCTCGACGAAGTGCTGATCACCAGCTCGTGCTCCAAGAACTTCGGGGTCTATCGCGAGCGTACCGGCTGCATGATCATGATCGCCCGTGATGGCGAGCAGATGGAGAACGTCCGCTCGCAGATGGCCATCGTCGCCCGCGAGAACTACTCCAATCCGCCCGCCCACGGCGGCGCAGTGGTCGCCGAGATCCTCCATGACGAGGCGCTGGCCAGCGTGTGGCGTGAGGAACTGACCGAGATGCGTGACCGCATCAACGGGCTGCGGCGCGATTTCGTGGAAGCGCTCAAGCCTTACGGGCTGGACGAACGGTTCGCCTTCATCGCCGAGCAGCGCGGCATGTTCTCCTACACCGGCCTGAGCCCGGAACAGGTCGACCGCCTGCGCGACGAGTTCGGCATCTACATGGTGCGCTCCGGCCGGGCCAACGTCGCCGGTCTGGCGCAGGAAAACCTGCCCTATGTGGCCAAGGCGATCGCCACCGTCGTGGGCTGAGATACGTAGGCCGAGAAAAAAATCCCGGTACACAAACGCCCGTCATGCACACGCATGACGGGCGTTTTATTGTGCGCTTACTTATTGACGCTCACTTCTCCTGAGCGTCGGGTAGCGTGTCCGAGCCGACTTCGTCGCGAAACGTCTCCCGCGTCACCTCGCCATCACCCTCGTCGAGGCGTTCGAACAAATCGAGCCGGTCGGCCTGGCGTGCTTCCTCTTCGCTGAGCACACCATCCTCGTCGACATCCATCTGATCGAAGGTCACCGCATTGCGGCGTTGGTCGAGCGGAGTTTGTGCACCGCCCTGACCGAAACTGGCCTCTTCATCGCTGACCCCGGTCGCCTCCTCGCTGATCTCGTCTGCCTCGGTCGCTTGGCCCTTCTGGTCCGAGGATGGCGCGGTCTCGTCCTGGGCGAGTACCGCCCCACTCATCATCACCGAACTGCTCAATAACAACGCCAGCATGCCGGCGCTTGCGGCACGCCCGCCCGAGCGAATCGTCATCGCTGCCTCCTCAATGGCTCTCATCGCACTCTCAAGAGTACCCGGTATGGATGGACCCGGGACGGATAGACCGGGTCTGATGCGAGTTTGGACAAGCGAAGCGCGCAGGGATTCCCTACGGAATGGGTCACGCAGCGTAACGCGCCACACCCAGCCCCTGGGGGTCGATTTCCGGGCGACGCCCCGCCATCAGGTCGGCCAGCAAGTGCGCGCTACCGCAACTCATCGTCCAGCCCAGAGTGCCATGTCCGGTATTGAGCCACAGGTTGTCATACTGCGTGGCGCCGATGATCGGCGTCGAATCCGGCGTCATCGGTCGCAGGCCGGTCCAGAACTCAGCCTTGGCCATATCGCCGCCTTCCGGAAAGGCATCCCGCACCACCATGCTGATGGTCGCACGGCGTTTTTCCAGCAGGCTCAAATCGTAGGATGCCAACTCAGCGGTACCGCCGACGCGGATCCGGTCGTCGAAGCGCGAGATAGCCACCTTGAAGGTTTCATCCATCACCGTGGACTGCGGCGCACCACCGTCGTCGATCACCGGCAGCGTCAGGCTGTAGCCCTTGACCGGGTAGATCGGCAAGCGGATATCGAGGTCCTTGACCAGCAGCGGCGAGAAACTGCCCAGGCACACCACGTACGCATCGGCACTCAGCGCGCCCGCCGAAGTCATGACGCGCTCGACGCGACCCGCCTGACGCTCGATGCGCTGGATATCGACATTGAAACGGAACTCGACGCCCAACTGCTCGCGGCAATAATCGGCCAAACGTTGGGTGAACAGATGGCAATCGCCGGTCTGATCGTCCGGCAGATGAAGTCCGCCCACGAACTTGCCCGGCACCCGCGCCAGCGCCGGTTCCACGGCGGTCACTTCCTGGGCATCGAGCAGCCGGTGGCGTACGCCACAATCGCTCAATACGCGCATGTCCTTGGCGACCGCCTCGACCTGGGAATCGTCACGAAAGAGCTGCAGCAGCCCGCGTTGACGATCCTCGTAGCGGATGCCCGTGTCGCGGCGCAAGGTGTCGATGCACTGCCGGCTGTATTCGGCCACCCGCACCATGCGTTCCTTGTTGACGGCGTAGCGCTCGGGCGTGCAGTTATTGAACATCGCCATCATGAAACGCGCCATGGCAGGATCGGCCTTGGGCTGAATCTTCAACGGCGCGTGTTCCTGGAACATCCACTTGAGCGCCTTGCGCGGGATGCCCGGGGCCGCCCAGGGCGAGGAAAAACCGAAGGAGACCTGACCGGCATTGCCATAGCTGGTCTCCATGGCGGGCCCCGCCTGGCGATCCACCACCGTGACCTCGTGCCCCTGCGATGCCAGGTAATAGGCGCTGGTGACACCGACGACACCACTGCCGAGAATGAGTACGTGCATGGCCTTCCCCTGCTTGGCGCTGATTGGATGCGAAGCGAAGCGCCAGTATAGGATGGAGAGGCTAGAAAATTATGGGGTAATCAGTTTCATGACCAGATGATGGAATCGATTTTTATCCATCATCTGGTCTTTACGACTTAAAGAACGGCGTTTTCAAGTATTGCTATGGGCCGCCATACGCAGCGTCAGGGAGCGCCGGAAGATACCCCAGGCGAGACCGCCCGCCAGCACGTTGCCCAGCGCAGCTCCCCAGGCGACGCCAAAGATCCCCGACAGCCAGGCGCCCACCGCCAGACACGGCAAGTAACACACGAACAAGCGCATGAAGGACAGCAACATGGCGCGTACCGGCCAACCCAGCGCATTGGAAGCGGACACCACCAGCATGCAAAGGCCCAGCAGGCTATAGCTGGGTAACAGCCAACGAATCAATGTTGCGAGTTCATCGCGTATTTCCGGATTGCCCGACAAGGCGACCGCTATCCAAGGCGCCGCCAGTGCCATGACACACCCCAGCGCCAGTTGCCAGATCACGGCCGTGCGCACCGCCAGCCTCATCAAGGCATCGATGCGCGGCCAGTCACCGGCGCCGTAACAACGCCCCAGCCAGGGCGGCAGCGACATGGTCAGCGCCAGCACCACCATCAACGACAGCGTTTCCAGACGACTGGCCAGGCCCCAGGCCGCAACAGCGGTCTCGCCCAGCTTGGCAACGATCGAGGTCGCCAGCATCGCCGAGAGCGGCGGCATCAACTGACTGATCATCGCAGGTCCGGCAATCGCCATGAATGGCACGGCCGAAGCCCGCATTTCCTCGCGCAACCCACTACGCGCCAGCCAGTCGTGGGCCCGCAAGCGCACCACCAGAAACCAGATGCCGATGGCAAACGCCAACGCCGTCGCCCAGGCCGCGCCAGGTAGCCCCCAGCCCGACCAGTCGCCGACGCCGAAGATCAGCAAAGGGTCGAGGACCAGATTGATCAGGCTGGTCAGCACCATGAGCTTGCCGGGCAAGCGCGTATCGCCGTGCGCCCGAAACAGGCTATAGCCGAAATACAGCACCGCCCCCAGCCAGTTAGCCACCAACTGCGGGGCCCAGTAGCCGCGAATCAGCTCCCGCGTGGGGACATCGGCCCCCAGCAGCGTGAAGATCGGCGTCTGCGCAGCCCACATGATCAGCATCAGCAATGCCATCAATGCGCTTCCACCGACCAGCACCAGGCTGCCCAGGCGCCTGGCACGCGCTGTATCGCCGGCACCCAGGGTGCGCGAGATCAGCGCCGCGATGGCAATACCTAGTCCCACCTGCACGCCGATGATCAGAAACGACAGCGGAAAGGTGAAGGATTGCGCCGCGAGCGGCTGGGTGCCCAAACGGGCGATAAAAGCACTGTCGACAAGCTGAAAGCCCAGCAGCGAGAGCACACCAATGGCCATGGGCCAGGTCTGCTGCCACAGCTGGCGACGCAGCGAGGACATGGATTCCGTCACGGAAACCTCTTTATGAGTCAACGGTCAAGGTATCAAACAGGGCGCCCCCGGTATCGCTCGATACCGGGGGCGACAAGTCTAACAGGCTACTAGCAAAAAGCGCCTTCGTGAGTGATGACGATTCAGGTATCCCAGTCGGGCGCGAAGTCCGGGTTGGCGATGCGTTCACCGCGATCCAGCGCATCGATACGCGCCATCTCGTCGGCACTCAAGGTGATCGCCATCGCGTCAAGATTCGATTGCTGGTGCTCGGGCTTCGTGGACGACGGGATCACCACGATGTCGCGCGCCGCGACCCAGGCCAGTGCGATCTGCGCCGGACTCGCGCCGTGCGCCTCGGCAATGTCCTTGAGCACGGGCTCGTCCATCACCTTGCCCACCGCCAGCGGCATGAAACCGGTGACTTGCAGGCCCAGGTCGTGGCAATGCTCGACTACGGTGCGGTTGGCCAGGAAGGGATGCACTTCGATCTGGTTGGTGATCAGGTGCTCACCGCCGGGGACCGAGAGCGCCTGATCGAGCTGGGCCACCGTGAAATTGGAGACGCCGATCTCGCGCGTAAGGCCTTTCTCGCGCGCCTGATTCAAGGCGCCGATGTAATCGGCCATCGGCACCTCGTCGCCGGGCGACGGCCAGTGCACCAACGCTAGATCGACGTATTCGACACCGAGTTGCCGGCAGCTCTCTTCGAGACTCTCCAGCAATGCCTGCGGCTGCAGACGGTCCCACCACACCTTGGTGGTAAGGAAAATCTCGTCGCGGGGCACATCGCTTTGCTTGAGCGCCTCACCCACGGCGCGCTCGTTATCGTAGAACGTAGCGGTATCGATATGCCGGTAACCGAGTGACAGCGCTGACATGACCGAGTCGATGACGTCCTGATCCTTGAGGCGAAAAGTCCCCAGACCGATACGGGGCAACGTACGTTGATTCAGCATGGTGACTCCTTGTCAGATGGCAAAAAGTACAAAAAACCTAGTTACAATATGAAACATAGTGTCAGGCGATCTGTCGTACTTCTATCTCTCGTACTTCCAAAGGAGTTGGGGACCGTTAAATTGACTTTCAACACCCGCCTCATGCTAGATCGCATTGAGATTGGCCACTGCATCCCCTTATGATCAAGCTTAACGTAACCAGTAGTTACATCCTTGAGGAAGCTCCGCCTCATGCCTCATTCGCTCTACATACGCATGATAGTCGCCGCCATCGTGCCGTTCATGATCATGATGACGGGCTGTCTCGCCCTCTATCAGGCGTCCCAGGTCGAGCAGCGCACGGCACGCAGCGTCGCCCAGACCCTCGAGGTGATCGCCGATGCCAATCACTTGATGCGCCTGTTCATGGACGCCGAAACCGGTCAACGCGGGTATGCCCTGACCCATGATGGCACTTACCTGGCGCCCTATCAGCGCGCCTTGAGCGCTTTTCCGCGCACCCTGAGACACCTGCACGAGGCCTCGAATGACGAAACACAATATCAACGCCTCGTGCAGGCCAACCAGCTCTTCCGACAATGGATAAAAGACGTCGCCACCGACAGCATCATCAAGACGCGTAACGACAATACCGAACTCTCTCCTATAGCCGATAAAGCCAGCAAACGCCTGGTCGATGACTTCCGCACCGTCATGGGGGCCTTCATCGATACCGAGCAGGACGCCCTCCATACACGCCAGGCCGATAGTCAGGATGCCGCGAAACGCGCGCAGCACATCATGGTATGGAGCATCTTGCTGGCGCTGGCGAGCGCCCTGCTGACCTGGTGGCCGCTGTTTCGTCGCACCCGCCACGCTATTTCGGAAATCACCCAACGCTCACAACGCATGGTCGCGGGGGATCTCAGCCAGCGGGTAGCGCTCCGGGGGCGCGATGAGTTCGCCTGGATGGCGAATACCTTCAACGCCATGGCGGCGCGCCTCGAGGCCCTGGTCGCCACCGAAAAACGCACCAGCCGCGAGCTCGCCGAACGCGTCAATGTACTGGTGCGTGACCGAACCCGCGATATGCGGGCGCGTCATGATCTTGTCGAAGCCCTGCAAGCCTGCCGCAGCACGCAGGAAGCGCAGTCGACGCTCCGCGACCAGTTACCCACGGTTTTTGCCAACACTCTCGGCGGCACCTTGTGGTGCCTCGATGCACACACTGCTGCTCCCCATCGCATTTGCCAGTGGGGCGAGGACAAAGGCGATGTCGATGGAGACGAATGCCTGACCCTGAACGATGGCGGAATACGCGATGTCACTCTTCCCGTGGCGCACGATGCGGAAGTTTGTTCGCACCTGCGTACCGCATTCCCCGGACGGCATCTTTGCATTCCCCTGAAAGGTACGGGGGGGCCGGTAGGTATACTCCACCTGCATCTTGCCAGCGCTCCCGACGAGGCGGGAAACGGCGATCCTCAAGCCGAGTTCGCCAAAGGCGCTGCCGAGGATATGGCACTGTCGCTAAGCAATGTGCGACTACGCGAGCAACTCGAGGAGGCCAGCATCCGTGACGCCTTGACCGGCCTCTACAATCGCCGCTTCCTGGACGATACCTTGATGCGCGAACTGGCGCGTGCCGAACGTCAGCCCGGTCCCTTGTCGGTCCTCATGCTGGATATCGACCATTTCAAACCGATCAACGATGACCATGGTCATGCCTTCGGGGACAGAGCCTTGATCGAGGTCGCCGATCTCCTGAGCGACAACGTCCGGCGCGGCGACATCGTCTGCCGTTACGGCGGCGAGGAATTCGTGATCATCATGCCCGGCGCCGGCCTGTCCGCCGCACGGCAACGCGGCGAGCATCTTCGCCAGCAGGTCGCCGCGCTGGACATTCCCCTGGATGACGCAACACCGCTTCGCGTTACCGTCTCTCTGGGGCTCGCCTGTTACCCCCAGCACGGCGAGTACGCCGAAACCCTGCTGCATCACGCGGATATGGCGCTTTACGAGGCCAAGCAAAGCGGGCGCAACCGCCTGGCAATTGCTCAAGACTGAGCCCAACGTGAATCGCCCCGCACGAGGCGGGGCGATTCAAGCTCGATCATGCATGGCGAATTACTGGCGAATACCTTCGACCACCAGGTACATGTCAACGGTGGACGCCGTCGGCCCCAACTTGCTGGTATCGATGCCGAAGTCGGACAACGTCAACGTCGTTTCCCCCTCGAAGCCATCGCGATAATCGCCCCACGGGTCGTCGCCGCCGCCGATGTGGTCGACATCGATGGTGATCGACTGCGTCTGGCCATGCAGCGTCAAATCACCTGTGAGTTCTCCCTCGCCATCACCGGTCGATTCGAAACTGGTGGATTCGAACGTCGCGGTGGGGTACTGCGACGCATCGAGGAAGTCGTCACTCAGGATGTGCTTGTCACGCTCGGCGTGGTGGCTATCGAGACTGTTCACGTCGATCTCGACATTGGCACTGGCTTCTTCCGGGGCATCGGCATCGTAGCTGAATGTTCCCGTGAAGTCCTCGAAGCTGCCGAGCACATAGGAATAGCCAAGATGGCTGATCTTGAACTCAATGAAGGCATGCTGCCCTTCGCTGTCGATCTTGTAATCGGCGGCGTTGGCCTGGGCCATGGGCAATAGTACGGCAGCACCGAGGGCGGCACTGGTCGCGGTCTTGAGTAGCGATTTCGAGAACATCATCATCTCCTTGAAGGATTGAAGTACTAAAGTGGCGGCTTTCCGCCACGGATATCGAACTCATTGACGTCGAGATCCGCCGGGCCACCACATGCGACGCAAGGTGTCCCGGCGATCGAGAATATGATGTTTAACCGCGGCCAGCGTGTGACCCACGGCGAGCACTATCAATGCCCAAGCTACGTACCAGTGCACCTCCCCCGCCAGAGTTGCCTGGCGGGGCAAACCGCTGAGCAATGCGGGGACTTCGAAGACGCCGAACACACTGATGCCTTGGCCTTCGGCCGTGGAGATCAAGTAGCCGCTGAGCATCACCGTCAACAGTAAGACATAGAGCAGGCCATGGCCGGCATGCGCCAGCATTCGCTCCCAAGACACGCCATGTGCCTCGGGCGTGGGCTGGCTCAAGCGCCATGCTAGCCGCAGCAGCGTCAATCCCAGTAGCATCAGGCCCAGCGACTTGTGCCACCACGGTGCCAGTTGATACCAGCGATCGTAATAGCCAAGGCCGGTCATCCACCAGCCCAGCACGAAGAGCGACACGACCAGCACGGCACTCAGCCAATGCAAGAGAATGCTGGGCAAGCCCCAGCCGTGTACCGAATTACGCCACATCGTGTCTCTCCGCCAGTCATGCCTTCAGCATAATGGCTATCGCGCGTCACGCCAGGACGTATCGAGGAAAGGCATCATTAACCAAAAAGAAATAATGGCCCGCCAAAGCGAGCCATTATAAGAAAAGCGTGTAAGAATCGAGAGGTAGTGTCAGCCTATCAGCGCCTCCAGCAGCAACTTGGCCGTCGGCGCACTGGAGGCCGGGTTCTGACCGGTAATCAACAAGCCATCACGCAGTTGAAAAGGCGCGAAATCGGTAGCGGAACGCTCATAGTGGCCACCCTTTGCCTTCAAAGCATCTTCCACCAGCAGGGGCACGACTTCGGTCAGCCCCACGGCGTCTTCTTCGCTGTTGGAGAACCCTGTCACACGATGGCCCTTGACCACCGACTGGCCGTCAGCGCCATGCGCGTTCACCAACACGGCAGGCGCATGGCAGACTGCGGCGACCGGCTTATGCGCCACAAGGAAGTCGTGGATCAACTGCTGGGAATGACGATCCTCGGTCAAGTCCCACAGCGGGCCATGGCCACCGGGATAGAAGACTGCATCGTAATCATCGGCGCGCACCTCGGCCAGCTTGCGCGTATTGGCCAACTGCGCCTTAGCCTCGCTATCCGCCTCGAAGCGGCGCGTTTCCTCGGTCAGCGCATCGGGTTGCGTAGAGGTGGGGTCGATGGGCGGCTGCCCACCTTGAGGCGACGCCAGGGTCAGCTCCGCGCCCGCATCCTTGAACACGTAGTACGGTGCAACGAACTCCTCGAGCCAGAAGCCCGTGGCGTGGCCGGTATCGCCCATGCGATCGTGCGACGTCAGTATCATCAGAATCTTCATGCGAGCCTCCTTGGGTAAGCGACATTCATGTCGATACCCATGAGGTGGAGACATCCGAGTAGACTTCAAGGTATCGCCGCGCCAAGCCCCCTACTCGATCGCCACTTCCACCTCGTAGCCACCGAACTTGCGCAGATTGATGACACCCGTATCGAAGATCAGGTACTGCCCCTTGAGTCCCATCAAGCGGCCGCTGACCTCGGGGGATTTATCGAAATTGTGCGATACTACCTTGACGGGAAACTCCAGGACCGGATAGTGCAGATCGACCGGCGTCGCCGCCAGCGTACCGATCGCCTGCTCGCCGATGCGTCGCTTCAGCGCCGCCAGCTCCTGATCGAGCGCCGCCAGGAGACGATCCCGCTCGGCAGGTAGATCGAGCGGCGCCACATCGCCTTTCAGCATGGTGCGCCAGTTGGTGCGATCGCCCACCACCTGCTTGAACAAGGTTTCGACCAGCCCCGACTGCAGGCGATTGTCGACCTCGAGAATCGGCAGTGCCTGAATCGCCCCCTGATCGAGCCAGCGCGTGGGCAATTGCGTCTTGCGCGTGATGCCGACCTTGAGCCCCGACGAATTGGCCAGGTAGACCACATGCGGCTGGAAACAATGCTGCTCACCCCACGTCGGTTCGCGGCACGTGCCCGCATGATAGTGACAGGTTTCCGGCTTGACGATGCAGGTATCGCACTGAGCAAGCGACTTGAAACAAGGGTAGCAATAGCCCTGGGCAAAACTCTTGCGCGTGGCACGCCCGCAATGCACGCAGTGAATGGCGCCGGTATGCACGAGTCGCAACGACGCCCCCAGATGCGCGTTGAGGCCGATGCGCTGTTCGCCGGCACGCAGGGTGTATTGCGCCGGCGTCTGAGCGTCGCCGGGCGCTATGTCCATCTTGCGCAGCGGTCCGCGTGCGGCGCTGACATCCGCCACGCTGAACAGATCGCTCATCAGTTCATCCACTTGATGGCATCGGACTCGCCCGCTTCGTCGTTAGTGCTGCAACTGCTGCGCTCGAGATAGCCCACCCGCTCGTTCTCGGGGATACCGTGGGCGACTTCGTATTTCATCACCGCCTCGAGACACAGCTCGGTCTGCTCCTGGCTCAGGCGCTGTCCATCCGGCCATTTACGCAGTGCAATGGCCTGCTTGAAGCTGTCGTACACGGCGGGTGTCATCTGCGCCACCATCTTGTCGAAGTTCATATCACTCACTACCGTTCTCCTCTCGCGGCACGTCCACCGGCCCACCATCCGCTGACCAGCCCGACCAACAGACCACCCAGATGGGCCTCGTTGGCGACGTTACCGAATCCAAACAAACTCGCCATATCGGTCATGGTGAAGACCATCCAGGCAAGCATGAACACCACCAGCATCTGGGGCACGAAAAATCCGCTTTCCGGGGCTCGACGTGCCATCAGCCAGACATACCCCAGCAAGGCATAGTCGACCCCGGACATGCCGCCGAACAGCACGGTCCCCGTGGCGTATTGCGCCAGGTTGGAGACGAGCGCCGCCACGACGGCGAGCATGATAAGGCGCACGGGGCCTTGCAGGGCCTCGACCTGGCGTCCGAAATACCACAACCACAGCATATTAAAGACCAGATGCATCCAGCCGAAATGCATCAACGCCGGCGATACCAGACGCCATATCTGACCGCTGGCCAGGGAATCCCCCAGGGTGCCGACCGTCAGGCGCCCGGATACGGAATCGACGGGCACGAAGGTCAGCGCCGCGATCACACGATCCCCGAACAGCGCCATCAAGGCGAAGACCACCACACACAATGCCACGCAAGCAGCCGCCAGCGGCGCCTGGGTAAAAGCACTACCCAGCATGCTGGGCGATCGGCGTTTTGCCGCTTGAGCGGGACGCTCGGCCAACTCGCCACGATGCCATTGCTCGATCAAATACGCCGCCTCGTCACGCTGACGCGGATCGGCCAGCCATAACACCTGAACCGCCTCTTCCTCAGTCACCTGATGGCCGATACGATGCGCCCACAACGCTCGACGCAGCGCGACGATATCCTGTTGATGAGGCAATTCCAGCAGCTTGTACATGGGCGGGGTCCCTTTCAGTACCGCAGACGAACGCACAAAAGAAAAAGTCCGGCGGAGGGGGCCGCCGGACAAGAGCAAGGGATCATTCAAGGGAACACTTACTCTGACGACGCCCCACCGCGATGAGTTCCCGGCGCAACGAAATTTTTTCCAACTTTTTTCTGCGCCCCTCAAGCCAGTGCGATGTCATCCGGCGTTGGAGGAGCCGATCCCTCACGCGCCACATCGACCCACACGAAGCGATTGGCATCCAGGCGCTGCTCACCTTCCCAGCGATAGGCCACCAGACGCCCGTATTTCACGGCGCTGTAATCGAGACAAGCAATATTCGGCGCCGGCAACGCCGGGACCCCCTCGCACCAATAGTGGCCAATGAAAAGTGGTAGCTCATCCGGCCCGTAATACGGCAGGCGCTGTCGCTCATCCGCACTCAAGGGCTGATTCTCGATATCGCCGGGAAGGTTGTCGGGCTGGAAGACCACATCGCCATAGGTAAGAGGATCACGTGCCCAGAAATGAGTGCGAAAGGTGGTACGCGTGAAACCGTCGCCGGAATAGATCCGCAGCCCTGCCGGCAGTGGCAGGGAGGGGCCGCGCGTCAGCCGATCCATGACGCGAAAGGCGAAGGTGCCTGGGCACGCCGAATCGTAAAAAAAATCCTCGCTCATGCAACCATCGGGACACTGCGCCAGGAATGGCGCGATGAGATCGTGATCCCAGCAGGCATGCACCACCCGTAGCCCGTCACGCTCGAGGCACAACGGCATCGTCATGAACCAGTCGAGATGGGACTGCCACTCCTGAGGGTGATCGCGAAACTGTGCCAGCGTCTCATTGATGATGCGATTGTGGCGCGGTGAATGCTCGCGTAGCCACTCGCCCGCCCATTCCGGCGGCGCTCGGCGACAATACGCCAGGGCATTGTATTCGTGATTGCCCATCACGATATCCGCCTCGCCCGCCTCGACCATATCGCGTGCGATATTCAACGCCAGCCGAATGCGAGGACCACGATCGATCAGATCGCCCAGGAAGATGACCCGACGACGCGGATGACGATACACGCCATTCCAGTCGCGATACCCGAGCTTCTCGAGCAACACCGCCAGCGAGGCGCCACACCCATGCACATCGCCGATCAGGTCGTAGCCATCGAGATCATTCCGAGCCAGCGTCATGTCACTCCCCCATCCGGCTACTCCAGCCGAGCTTGGTGCGACAGGCCTCGAAATAGTTGTGTCCATGCGGATGAAGAAGCGTCAACCGTTCTCGCTTACGGCGCACGACCAGGCGGTCACCGGGCTTGGAAACCACCTGGGTCTGGCCGTCACAACTGACATGCGGATACGCGTGGTTGGTTTCGCCGATATGCACCGTGATCTCGCTGGCCGCATCGATGACGATCGGCCGACTCGACAACGTATGCGGAAACATCGGCACCAGTGTGATGGCCTCGAGCCGGGGATGGACGATCGGGCCGCCTCCCGACAAGGCATAGGCCGTGGAGCCGGTCGGCGTCGCAATGATCAACCCGTCGCTGCGTTGGCTATAGACGAACTGGCCGTCGATGAACAGCTCGAATTCGATCATCCGCGCGGCCTTGCCGGGATGGATGACGACATCATTGAGCCCCGAGGCCGTGCCGACCTGTTCGCCGGCGCGAATCACTTCTGCCTCCAACAGGAAACGGCGCTCGCTCTCGAAGTGCCCATCGAGCACTTCGCCGATTCGCTCTTCGACTTCATCCGGCGAAATATCGGTCAGAAAACCCAACCGCCCTCGATTGATGCCCACTACCGGCGTCCCCGTGTCGCACAACGCCCGCGCGGCGCCCAACAGACTGCCATCCCCCCCCACCACGATCGCCAAGTCACAGCGCTCACCCAGTTGGCGACGGCTCGCCTCAGGATAACCATGATTGGGCAAGACCGTGGCGGTGCGTTCCTCGACGATCACATGGAGTTGGCGAGCGCCGAGAAAGCGGAGCAACCGCTTGAGCGTCTCGACCGCGTTAGGGTTGCCCAATCGCCCGATCAGGCCAATGGTCTTGAATGGCTGCATGAAAGCGTCTCGTTGCCGGCGTCGCGGCCCATCATTATGCGGACTGGCGAGCAGCGGAGCAAACCGCCCCGAACCGCAAGGCTTGCGACATTAGCGGCATACACTCATTTCTCGGGATCGTTGTACTGATCCGACTCAGGCGTCTGCACGGGGTGCAACTCCCACCAGTAGAGATACAAGGCCACGGGCGACGCAAAGATCGTATTCAAGATCATGAAGGTCACCAACGCTGCCCGGCCCTGACCATCGACCTCGCCGTAATAGAGCATCATGAAGGCAATGCCGGCGATGCCCACAATCACGTTGATCACGATGATGGCCGCGAAGAATTTGCCGATGGCGCGCCACCGACGACGCTGGACCGTCTTTTCCGTCATTACGCATCTCCGGTTCAAGAATTGGCGTGCCACCTCGGTGTCTGTCGACGACCTGGCAAGCAAGGGTATATTGTCAACACGCGGGTGCACTTAGTACAGCCTTGAGTAGACGCGATGTTGATGACAGGCGCCTCACAGATGACCACGACATGACGCAAGCAATGCTCGATGCCACCACGTCAGCGTTGGAAGACGAAGGGGCAGCGCTTCACCATCCTGGGGTGCGTGATCTCGCTTGGCTATTGCATGCACCGGATATCATCGAAAGCGCTCATCCGGGCCGGCCGACCCTCGAGGAACTCGGGCTTGGCGACGCCGCGTACAGAAAGGCCTGGCTGCATGCGCTCGACGCCGAACCGCAACGGCTCGTGCCTTATATCGGCACGCCGCCGCAACGCCTGGGGCATTATCATGAGCGTCTCTGGCACGCCCTGCTCGACCTTGCCCCGGCGACACGCCTACTGGCCACCAACATCACGATTCACGAGGCCGGCCGCACCCTCGGAGAACTCGATATCATCTATGCCGATGCCCAGGGACACCCCGTCCATCTCGAACTGGCCATCAAATACTATCTGGGACTACGTGATGGGCCCGGCGGCGAACGCCACCCGGCACGCTGGATCGGCCCCGGCTGCGCCGACTCGCTGGCACGCAAGCATACCCATACTCGGCATCATCAGCTGCCCCTGGCCCATCATCCCCTCGCGGCGGCACGCTTGAACGCGCTGGGTATCGACCCAAAATCGCTGCGACAGCGTGCCGCCATGCTCGGAATGCTGTTTTACCCGTGGCCCGGCACGATAGCGGCACCGCATTTGGCAAGCACCACCGCCGCTCATGGCGCTTGGCTGACATGGCGAGACTGGCCGATACTGCGTAACCACTTACCGACGGGAACCTTGGGCGCCCCTCTGCGCAAGCCGCATTGGCTCGCACTCCCCGGAGTCGAGGCATATCGCTCGCTGGAGAGACTGGAAGCCGAGCTCGAAGCACACTTCACGAGCGCCAGCGCGCCACGGCAATATCATCTGCAAGCGCCCGACGGCACACAGCGACGTTTTTTCATCGTGCCCGATGACTGGCCGCGTAGCCTGCCGCTACCCCCTACCACCCCGATCACAGGGAGGAACCATCACCATGTTGAGGATTGGAGAACTCGCCGAGCGTAGTGGCGTCAGCGTCGACACGTTGCGCTACTACGAAAAGGAAGGGTTACTCCCCGAAGCCCTGCGCGGCGACAACGGCTATCGCTACTACGCTGCGGACAACCTCGAGCGCCTGCATTTCATCCTGCGCGCCAAGCGCCTGGGCTTTACCCTGGCCGATATCCGTGAGCTGCTTTCATTGCAGGTCGACGCCGATGCGCACACCTGTGAAGAGGTCAAACGCGTCGCCGAGGACAAGCTCGCCGCCATCGACGCGCGCCTGGCCGAGCTGCATCACATGCGCCAGGCGCTGGCCCATCTGACCGATGCCTGCTGCGGAGGCCCGCACGCGGCCACGCAATGCACGATCCTTACCGCCTTCGCCAACGGCAAGACCGCCCCCGAGCCCCTCCAGCACCGGCATGACGCCTGAAAACACCCACTACGCGGCCGTCGCCCCGCTCGGCGCGTCAACCAACTGCACGGGGGCGAAGCTCTTGGCCTGCGCCATGCGCCAGATACGGCCATAAAACGGCCGCTGAACGGGGTCGCGCAACAACTCGCCCGGCTCCAGGAACGGATGTAGATGAGTGAACAGCTTCACCTCGTTTTCCGAAACCCGGTGCACGAGGTGATCGGGCGTAATCTGCCACGGGCGCGTCAGCCCCGCCGCCGCGATCATTTCCGCCAGGGCATGCAAGGTATTGTGATGGAAGTGATACACCTGCTCGGCCTTATCACCGACCACCAACGCCTTCTGACGTAGCGGGTCCTGAGTGGCCACCCCGGTCGGGCAGCGGTTGGTATGGCAGCTTTGCGATTGAATACAGCCCAGCGCGAACATGTAGCCGCGCGCGGCATTGACCCAATCAGCGCCCATGGCCATGACCCTCGCGATATCGAAGGCGCTGATGATCTTGCCGCTCGCCCCTAGGCGGACCTGCTCACGCAGCCCTGCGCCGACCAGCGTGTTATGCACGAACAAGAGCCCTTCTCGCAGCGGCGTTCCCAAATGGTCGGAAAACTCCACCGGGGCCGCGCCGGTGCCCCCTTCACTGCCATCGACGACGATGAAATCGGGCACGATATCGGTTTCGAGCATCGCCTTGACGATGGCCATGAATTGCCAGGGTTGGCCAAGGCACAGCTTGAAGCCCACCGGCTTGCCGCCGGAAAGCTCACGCAATTGCGCGATGAAGTCGAGCATCTCGAGCGGCGTCGAGAACGCCGGATGGCTGGCCGGCGAGAGACAATCCTCGCCCTGGGGGATCTCCCGCGTCTGGGCGATTTCCGGCGTAATCTTGTCTGCCGGGAGCAGCCCACCGTGGCCAGGCTTGGCCCCCTGACTGAGCTTGACCTCGATCATCTTGACCTGTGCATCGTGGGCCTGCTCGGCAAAGCGCTCGGGGTCGAACTCGCCTGCCGGCGTACGGCAGCCAAAGTAGCCACTGCCTAGCTCCCAGATCAGATCACCGCCATGTTCGCGATGATACGGGCTGATGCCACCTTCCCCAGTATCATGCGCAAAGCGTCCCAGCCGGGCGCCCTTGTTGAGAGCGCGAATCGCATTGGCACTCAGTGCGCCGAAACTCATCGCCGAGATGTTGAACAACGAGATTTCATAGGGTTGCGCGCACTGATCGTTGCCGATGGTCAGGCGGAAATCGTCCGGTTCCGCCACCGGCGCCGTTTCCATCGAATGGCCGATGTATTCATACGTATTGGCGTAAACATCGCGCAGCGTCCCGAAGGGCTTCGCATCGTTATGCTGACGCGCGCGCTGATAAACTAAACTTCGCTGCACATGGGAAAATGGCAACTGCTCGGTATCGGCCTCGAAGAGATACTGACGCAACTCCGGGCGCAATGCCTGAAAGATATAACGCAGGTTGCCAAGGATGGGATAATTGCGGCGTACCGCATATCCGCGCTGCGAGAGATCGGCGATGCCCAAGAGCACCAGCGCACCGCTCACCAGCGGTACCGGCCACCATCCATGCCACTGTATGGCCATGAACGCCGTCACCAGCGTGGTCACACAGCACACCGTAAAAAACCCGTAACGCGATAACAAAGAATGCTTCATGAAGATGTCCTGAACGAAAGGCGTCATCACCATGAAAACACGAAACGTCTTCCGGGTTTAGAGCCGCCTGACGCCACAGGTGCCCGCCACGCTATCACGCAACATCGAGCGATGCCTGATGGCGCCGACGCCACCAGGTATTGATCAGCAGCGAGGCCAGTAATATTCCCCCGCCCAACACCAGACGCAGTACGTCAGCGTCGCGGTTCCAGATCAGCAGATTGACCAGCAATCCGGCGGGCACCAAGGCATTGTTCATGATCGCCAGCGTCCCGGCATCGACGCGGCAAGCGCCCTTGTTCCACAGGAAGTAACCCAGTCCCGACGCGACGACGCCCAGCCATAGCAGGATGCCCCACTGCAACGAGGTCGTCGGCAATGCCGTGACATCGCCGAACAGCCAGAACGCCGGTAGCGCCACGCACAACGCCCCCAGGTAGAACCAGCCAAAGATATGGCGATGCGCTATTTCCCGAGGCAAGCGTGGCGCCAAATGGCGATAGGCGACCTGCCCCACGGCAAAGCATAAATTCGAACTCTGTACGACCAGGAAGCCGACCCAATAGGCATCGCTGATATCAGCGTAACGGATGACCGCCGCCCCGAGCACGGCAAGCGCAGCGGTGAACAGATAGAATGGCGTGAAGCGCCCCTTGAGGATATCGTCGATCAAAGTGATGTAGAGTGGCGTGAAGATCGTGAACAGCAAGACTTCCGGCACACTCAACAACAGAAACGACTGATAGAAACCGATATACATCGCGCCTAGCTGTACAGCGCCAATGGCCATCAGTCCCAGTACGTGCCCGAGCGGCAAACGTCGCGGACGTAGCCAGATCAGGAAGACCAGCGCCGCCAATCCAATGCGGGTCAGCACCGCGAAATAACTATCGACCTGGCCGGAGAGGTAGACCCCGATCAGGCTGAAAGAAAATGCCCAGAGCGTCGTCACGCCGATCAAATACCCCATTTACGGTTAACCTCAGGATTTATTAAAGTTGACTGCTATTATACGCCTGACACGTCTGTTGCCTAGTATTCGTCGACTGAGTTTCACGTCTCGCTCGGGACACGCCTCCCAGGTGGCCTGGTCCGGCCAGGGCGCGGGGATCGTGACGCCCGAGACACACACCGACTGGGTGCGCTTCATCGAACAGGGCCACTTCCTGCCTCAAGGACAGTCACGCGAAGTCGCGTTTCGCAACGTCTATCGCTGGGATTTTCATCCTGAGCATATCGCGCTCTATCATGAGCGCCGTGGCCCCGACGCAGCGGTCTGGCTATTCGATCTCGTCGCCGAATCGGCGACCACATTGATCAGCAAGTCGCCGCATCTCTGCGGTGCCGATACCTACCAGGCCCGGCTCGACCTCGAGCCCCATGGCTTTCGACTCGAATGGCATATCGCAGGACCGCACAAGAATGAGCGACTCGTCTACCATTATCGGCAGCCAGACGATTAACGCAGCGCAGCGCAGCGACACGTCTTCGTCGCCAGCACTGGCAGGCATCGTCACAACGCGCTAGAATAGTTTGAGAACACTGTTTTAAAACAGTATGGCAAGCAACGGAGGTCGCATGAAAGCACTACTTCCTTTAGCACTCATCGGAACATTGGCACTGGCCGGTTGTGCCAACACCTCGCCTTATTCCGGCGATGTCTATCGCAGCGGGCAAGCCGAGACCGCGCAGTCGGTGACTTACGGCACCATCACGTCGGTGCGCCAAGTGCAGATTCAGGCCGGCGATCAGAACGAAGGCATTCTAGGTGGCCTAGGCGGCGCCGTACTGGGTGGCTTGCTGGGGAACCAGGTCGGCGGGGGTTCTGGAAGCACCATCGCTGCGGCGGCCGGAGCCATCGGCGGCAGCGTTGCCGGCAGTAAGGTCGAGAATGCCGCCAACCGTACCCAGGCCTGGGAGATAGAAATTCGGCGCGATAGCGGCGATTCCGTCGTCGTGGTCCAGAAGGCTGACCGCAACTGGCAGGTAGGACAACAAGTGCGCATGGTCGGCAGCGGGGCCAATCTCAGCGTCGCCCCCTACTGAGCCAATGTCACAGCGCTCATGCTCTCGATGGGGGCATGAGCTTTAAAAGCACGCTAATTTTTCCTGTTCGAACCTTTTTACATACGCTATCGTATGTAGCGTGATACGCCACGGATAGGAAAATCGTCTCATGAACAAAGGGCGCACGCTCGGTTACCTCGTCTCTACCCTTGCCTTTACAGCCTTCTCCAGCCCCGTGCTGGCCGATGGAATGCTCACGATCAAGAGCGAAAACGACCTTTTCGCCAGCGGTGACGACGGGCATTACACCAATGGTTTGGAAGTCGACTGGTCCTTCAAACCCGATGAGGCGCACTGGACACGACGTCTCGCCGACGCCGTGCCCGGCTGGTCGGGCGCCGATCTCGACGGCGTGGCTTATCGTGCCGGCCAGCAGATTTACACACCCAACGATATCGACCGCTCGGACCTCGTCGAGAACGACCGGCCCTATGCGGGCCTGCTCTACGCCGGCGTGTCACTCTTCGATGACCACCAATACAATGGCTGGCGCCAGGCGGACGATCTCCACTTCGACGCCGGCATCGTCGGGCCGGCATCGGGGGGGGAAGCCGTACAGAAGAACTTTCATCACCTCATCGGTAGCGACGAACCCAAAGGCTGGTCGCACCAGCTTCATAACGAACCGGTGCTCAACCTGACCTACAAGCGCAGTTGGTGGCTGCAAGACTCGCTCGGCAACCTGGACATGGAATACGGCCCCAATGCAGGCTTTGCCCTCGGCAACCTGTATACGTATGCCGCAAGCGGCGTGGGCCTGCGTATCGGCGATAACCTACACAATAGTGCCGGTATGCCTGCCGTCGCCCCCGCCCAAAGCGGCCGAAGCCATTTCACACCCGGCCAAGGATTTGGCTGGTATGCGTTCGCGAGCCTCGAGGGTCGCTTCATGGCCCACAACCTGTTGCTCGACGGCAATACCTTCGAGGACAGCCACTCAGTGGACCGCCGCCAATGGGTCGGCGATGCGTTGGCCGGTATCGCCTTGACGTGGGACAGCTGGCAGCTCACCTACACCAGCGTCTGGCGGACCCACGAATTCGAAGCCCAAGACGAAGGTGACCAGTTTGGCTCATTGACGCTTTCACTGTGGCTGTGACGCTCCCCGATAACGACAATGCCCCGCATCAGCGGGGCATTGATCTATCGCAAAACGGCTTTTCGTCAATGTAATTTGACGCGGCGCATCAACCAGCATCCCAAGCGCTTGGCGATCCAGAAAAACAGCGCCAGAAGAATCAGCGTCAGTAACATCGAAATCGGATTGACGATGAAGGTGGCGCCCAACACGGCCAGGGCAATGCTCCACACCCAACGATCGTCACCGCCCAGCTGCAACGCCTGCGGAATGCGGCGCATGATCATCTTTCCGAGAGAACCATCCCACGCACGCAGTGCCAGGAAAAGAATCACGGCGAAAGCGATCAGCCAGATCAGCGTTACGGTCATGTTGGCCTCCTGATAGGCAACGTCGGTAATCTTTCAAATGCACCAATCTCGGCAGGGTACCGTCACCCCCTTTACCGCGCAACCGGCGCGACGTCCTGACGCAGGGTGTTATAAAAAGACCGTTCGCCGGTGAATTCGTTCCCGATGCACCTTGAAGTATCGTCATGCAACTCAAAGGGCATATGAAAACCCCGAGAGACCCCTGACACACTTGGGTGAGCGCGTTACCATGGGTGGCGACATACACCCAGAAAGGTCTTCAACATGCAGATTGCCCAGAATTCCGTGGTTTCCTTCCACTACACCCTTACCAATAACGAGGGTGAAGTGCTGGACAGCTCGGAAGGCCGCGATCCTCTGACTTACCTGCACGGCGCGGGCAACATCATTCCAGGGCTGGAAAAGGAACTGGAAGGCCGTCAGAGCGGCGAGAACCTCAAAGTCACCGTCGAGCCGGCAGAAGGCTACGGTGAAACACAGCCCGGCCTGATGCAAGAAGTGCCGCGCGATGCCTTCCAGGGTGTCGACGATATTCAACCGGGCATGCAGTTCCAGGCGCAGACCCAGGGTGGCCCGCTCATGGTCACGGTCACCCAGGTCGAAGGCGACACCGTCACCGTCGATGGCAACCATCCGCTGGCCGGTCAGACATTGAATTTCGATGTCGAGATCGCTGAAGTGCGTGAAGCTTCCGAGGAAGAAGCCGAACACGGTCACGTACACGGTGAAGGCGATCAGGAACAGGAGCACTAAGACGCTCCTTCGCAACACCTGACGTAAAAACGGGCGGCCTGCGGGCCGCCCGTTTCATGTCTACGCCCCGCTTACCAGGGCTTATCTCTCGATGAGTCAGCCTCTTTCCCGAATGATTCTCCGGAGCCACCTTCAGCCCTGCTCAAGGCACGGTAGCCTCCCCCGATACGCATCGCCGCCGTCAGCAGGCACGCCAGCGCGAAGAAGACCGCCAACCCGGGAAAATATGCCGGCCACAGGCAGAAAACGACGAAGGCAATGATTGTCTCGGTACCTTCGGTCAAACCATCCAGGTAGTAAAACGCCTTGTGCTCGAAATGCGGACGCTCCAAGCCATGGCGTGTCGCGGCGATCGCAAAGGCCAAAAACGAGGCGCCGGTCCCCATGAACGCGAAGAGCAAAAAGGCCGCAGGCAAGGCGTTTTGTACCGGGTCGGCGAGCGCGAATCCCAATACAACGGCGGCATAGAAGACGAAGTCCAGGGCGATATCGAGAAATCCGCCAGCGTCGCTTTGACATTGCAGATGACGCGCCAAGGCGCCATCCAGACCGTCACACGCGCGATTGAGAACAATCGCCAAAAGTGCCAGACCATAGGCCTGATAGGCCAATAACGGCAGCGCCAGCATGCCGATTGCAAAGCCGCCCACCGTCAGTTGCGTCGGCGTCACGCCACGACGCCCCAAGCCAATGGCGCAGCGCGCCAGTACCGGCGCAACCCAGGCATTCGTCCATTTATCCAGCATGCGAGTTCTCGCTATTTTTCGAGTAGACTTGATGTATGTTCAGCACATCAGCATGGCACATTAACCCGACGAACCCGACGTTCAGGAGCTTCCCGATGCGCTTTCCCGTGATGGCGTTAGCTCTACTCACAACGCTTGCAGTCGTTCCCATCTCCCAGGCGCATGCCGCACAACGCGAGGCCATCTTCGCCGGTGGCTGTTTCTGGTGCATGGAACCGCCTTACGACAAACTCGAAGGCGTCGTCTCGACAACCTCCGGCTATATCGGCGGTGATAGCGAGCGTCCCACCTACGAGCAGGTCAGCAGCGGCACTACCGGCCATGCCGAGGCGGTCAAGGTCGTCTACGATGACGAGGTCGTCGACTACGACACGCTGCTCGACGTGTTCTGGCACAATATCGATCCCTTTGCCGAGGGACGCCAATTCTGCGATGTCGGTAGCCAATACCGTAGCGCCATCTTCCCTCTCGACAAGCGCCAGCGACGCCTCGCCGAAGCCTCCAAAAAAGCCGTGGAAACGCACTTCGAGCGCGGCGTCAAGACACGCATCGAGCCGAAAGCGCCCTTCTGGGACGCCGAGGAATACCACCAGAACTTCTACAAGAAAAACCCCGTGCGTTACCGCTTCTACCGGGCCGGTTGCGGCCGCGACGACCGTCTTGAGGCGGTATGGGGCGATGACGCCGGCAAACCTTGAAGGTACGCGCTCAGGTCGTCGCCGGCATGCGTCGCTCGCGACGCCACAACCAGGCCGCCACGCTGAAGGTTCCCAGCAACACCAGCAGCGAGGCAGCGATCACGCCGCCCCATTGCCAGCGCGCCCAGAACGGTTCCAGATAGAAACCACCGAGGCTGGCGCCCAGGTAGTAGAACACCAGATACAGCGACGACGCACTGCCCCGCGCGCGCTGGGCGTGGCGGCCCACCCAGCTCGAGGCCATCGAATGCGCCAGGAAGAACCCCACGGCATTAACCGTCAGCCCAGCGACGATCGTGATCAAAGAGGGCACCAAGGTGAGTAACGAGCCGCTCATCAGGATACCGATCCCCAGCATCATGCAGGCCGGTTGCGACAAGCGCTGCGCGATACGTCCGGACAGCGCCGAGCCGACAGTACCGCCGAGATAGGTCAGAAAGATCAGGCCCAGCCATTGCGAGGTGAGAGAAAACGGTGCCTCGCTGAGCCGAAATGTCACATAGCTGTATTGATTGATGAAGATGAAGAAGTTGAATCCGCCGATCAGATAAGCGGCAATCAACCGGGGATCGCGCAAATGCCCTTGCATGTCCCGTGCGGCCTGTCCCACGCGCAACGGCGTGGGTCTGAACTGTTGGGCTGGCGGCAAGGCGCGCCAGAAGACCCAGGTGCATGCCAAGCTCAGACACGCGATTGCCACGAAACTGCTATGCCATCCCCAATGTTCGGCGACCGTACCGCCGATGACACGCCCGCCGATCCCACCCAACGTATTACCGCTGATATAGAGCCCGACAGCCAGCAACAGCGCTGGCTTGTTGAACTCATCGCCCATCCAGGCGATCGCCACCGCAGGCAACCCGCCCAGCAAGAACCCCTGCAAGGCACGCAAGGCCAATAGACTCGCGAAGTTGGGCGCAAAGGCCATAGCCAAGGTGCAGAGACTGGCGAGTATCAGCGTGACGCGCATGATGGCGGTTCGGCCGATGGCATCGGAAAGCGGTCCGTAGAACAGTAGCGACAGTGCCAGCGTCAACATGCTCACCGACATCGCACTGCCCGCAGCCAGCGTCGAGACATCGAAACTCTCGCGAATGGCCGGCAGCAACGGCTGAGCAACGTATAAATTGATGAAGACGGCAAAGGAGCCCAGGCACAGTGCCAGGGTTGCGCGCCACCAGGCGCGAGTACGCGGTTCGATCATAATTTCCTCCATGAGCGCATCATGATCTCGTCCGGCGCACCATTATACAAACAAGACACGAGACGAACCTGTCGCCCCGGCATGGCGAACCGGCGAGTCGCTCATCCTTCGTGGGGTTGGCGATCGATACGCGCCGCCAGTTGCGTTCTATCCATGGGTCGACGTGACTGCCAGTAGTGGCGATTCCAGTAGACATTATCGAGGCGTGACAGCTTGACGCCCTGTGATGTCGAGGCATGCAGGAAATAGCCGTCGTCGACATAGACGCCGACATGATTGTAAGGGCCAGGGGAGCGGAAAAAGACTAGGTCGCCAGCTTCCAGCTCACTGCGCTGGACCCGTCTTCCCTCTTGCATCTGCTGTTCGGTAGTACGCGGCAAAGAGAGCTGAAACGCATCGCTATAGACATGCTGCATCAACGCCGAGCAATCGATGCCACGTTGCGTGGTCCCGCCGAGGCGATACGGAGTCCCGACCCAGCGCCGATGTTCAGATAGCAGCGCCTCGCGAATACGCGCCGGTGACACCAGCGCGCGCTGAACGTCGCTGGCACGAAAGGTGGCCAACGGAGATTCGCGCCCCGCGTTGGGCAGCGCGTCTTCACCGGCTTTGGCAGCCGCGGACAGGGAAGACGATTGTGGCGCGGTATGTTGCGGGCTTTGTGTGGCACAGCCACTCAATAGAGCAGCCAGCACCCATCCCAATGCCATGGTTCGAAGCATCCAAGCGACCTCATCACACGTATTCAACCTCGCGGATGCCTCGGGGCGCTTGCACGAATGCAAGACGACGCCCTGCCTTGCTAGGCACTACCTGGCGAGGGGGTCGCTGTGGTGGTGGCGCGCATCGCAGGTGCCACCGCCAGAGCGGCCTAGACTCGACTCGTTAACATGCCATGTTCCCAATGGTGGGCATCACGACCGACACGATGATAGAGAAACTCCCGCCTTTTGACGAGAGCTCTCGGAAGCGGGATACGAAATGTTTCATCCCGGCGCCCTACCCGATCAGTGCAACGTCCGCGCATCGCCCGGCAGGGTATCGATATGCAGAGGAGCCCAGTGACGTGCGGGCGCACCCGGAAAATCGAGACTCGCCCAGCCGCCGGCCAGCGGTGGCGCGGCCGTCAACCAAGCGGTCAGTGCCTCACCGAATCCTTGCAGGAACGCCTCACGCTCGTCGGTCTCACCCATGAAGAAGGAAAAGCCCGCGTAAAGCCCACGGGCATAGTCGTACCAACTCGCATAATGCGATTGCGCCAAGTGAGCGGCGCGCTCTACCAGGGCGTCGAACTCCACCGCCGTCAGCCAATTCATCTGTCGCCCGGCAATCGCGAGATCGACGGCCTGGGCCACATCCCAGGCGGCCATGTCGTACTCGTTGCATCCCGAGGCGTTATTCTCGACACGCCGCAGGCGCAATAGATGATTGCGATCATCCTCGCTGCACTCGCCGGACTCGATGATCGCGACTTCCTCACGCAAGCGCGCGGCATTGAGCGTGTAAGGCGCATAGTTGATCTGATATTCCTGGCGGTCGCCCGCCTCGATCAGAAAATCCAGGAACTCCCTGAGTGCCTCCGCCGACAGCAACCCATAATGGCTATCGAGCCATTCGCGAAGCTCTTCACGCTCGCTACCGACTTCAGGGCCCGGAGCGCTCCACACAGGGGCATTGAGAGGGCCGACCAACGCCAAGGCCGTGAAGCGCGGCAACGACAAGCGCTCGCCGGGTTCAATCCAGGTGCCATGGCGCCAGTCGAGCCAATGGAAGGGGCTTCCCGGGTCATCGCGGTGCCAACGAATTTCCGCCACCAGGGACGGCTCTTCCGCTTCTGGAAGCGCCGCCTCCCATGCCGCCCACGCCTCGATCAGCGCCTTGGGGCCACTATAAAAGCGACTCAGCACACCGCGCAGCGACTCCGCCAGCGCCTCGAGCTCACGTCGATCGTAATCACCGCTGTCGGCACACATCATCAGATAGAAAGCGTATTTCTCCGCCATGAAGATCGTCGCCGCATGGCGCGCGCAGTGCTTGAGGCCATTGCGAAGTCGCACGGCCTCTGACATAGCATGTCCAAAAGGGGTTTTTGCCGCGGGCAATGCCCCGTGAGCGGCATCCGCAGCCAGTTGATTGAGATGATGCACCTGTCCGGGCAACCACAAACTGGCCAGACCAGCCGTGCCCATGGCAGGTTCTAGGCCCAACGTGTCACGCAGATAGCGGCGCGCTTCGTCTCGCTGCTGCGCATCTGGGGGGCGGTCGATGCCCTGCCGATACAATAGATCGGGTTCACGCATCGCCGACAACGCCAGGACCCAGTGCCACGCCGGGGCACGCCAGGCGCGAATGACCGGGCGCGCGGCCTCGCGCTGGGCATCATCCAGCAGCGCCTCGAGCGTTACCTGCCAGGGGCTCGACCGTGAACGCAACAAGACATCCCAGTCACGCGCGAAATCCGCACGTCGATCGGCCCCCTCGAAAAGACTACGCCCACGCTGGTACGCCTTGGCGACGGCCGTCCAGTCGCGATACCGGCGCATCAGCAGATCGCCTGCGTGCGCGGCAAATGCCTCGGCTTCCTGGGCGTCGAGCCAGCCCGCGTTCCAGCCTGCGTAGGCTAAATCCGCCAGCCGCAGCCAATCCCATGCCGCCCATTCCAGCGGCTCTCCGCCATCGATGAATGTCAGCATTATCTGGCCGTAGTCACTCGCCTGGCCGAGCGACTCCCACCATTGACGTCGAGCGCTTTCGCCCTGAGGGGTCAAACGCGCGGCATCGAGATCCCATGTATAACGATGCCCTTGCCCGCCCAACCACAGCAGCATGCGAATCAATTCATCGCGCCCGTCGATCTGCCAGACATCGACCAACCAGCGCTCCACCTCCGGCCAGTCCAAGCGCGCATCGCACGTCGCAGCCAGTACGGGGGCGAAGACCGCGCGCAACCGCCATACGCCAGCGTTCTGATCGACCGGCCACGGCAACTCACGAGGCCGGTCGGACAGCCACTCGGCGAGTACCTCCCAAGTGACGCCGGCCGCTTCGCGCTCGAGTTGCGACAATGCTTCGCAGGCCTCGAGAAAGCCGTCATCGTCATGCGTCCAGTCGATTTGCCCTCGCTCGTGGCGCAACGCCGTCAGCCATGCATCCAGCGAGGCATGATGCGCCTGGATGTCGGCAGCAATCCACTCTGCCCAGGCCTGGGCTCGGGTAACGTCCAGCCAACCGGCAGCGCCCGACAACGCCAGCAGCTCAAGTGCTTGTAGCTGGCGCAAAGCCTCGCCCTGCCCCAGCATGCACGCTTCGGCCAGGCGCCAGCCGAGCTCTCCCCGTTCGCGCACGTCCAACAACGCTAGACGGGCCTGCGCCGTCTCGGGCGGCACACTCAACGGTTCGGGATCAAACGCCCAGCCGCACAGCACCAATTGCTGGGCCCACCAGGCGTTAAGAGGATCGATCAAGACGCACCTCACTCATGACTCGGCATTCACACAACGGCGCCATAGTGTACCGGAAAGAGACTGGTGTCGCCGATACGCAAGGCACGATAACCTGCCTGCGCAGGGATACGAAAAATCGCTGGACGCCACCTCGCCCAAGTGTTTTAAATAATGCACACTCGTCACACAATAGGCGATGAATCACGCTTCACCCGGAGGCTTCCATGAGTCAGCCAACACCCAATATCTTGATCGACCGCGCCTACATCGGCGGCGAGTGGCGCGATAGCGCGCGCCGTTTCGCCGTCACCGACCCTGCCACGGGCGAAACCCTGGCCGAGGTACCCGACCTGGGCGCCACCGATGCACACGATGCCATCGCCGCCGCCGAAGCCGCTTGGCCGGCATGGCGCAAACGCCCCGCCAAGGAGCGCGCGTCCTTGTTGCGTGCCTGGTTCGAGCGTGTCATGGCCCACCGCGAAGCCCTGGCACAACTCATGACCCTGGAACAGGGCAAACCCCTCTCTGAATCGCGTGGCGAGGTCGCCTACGGGGCCAGCTTCATCGAATACTACGCCGAGGAAGCCAAACGCATTGCCGGCGAGACCTTGCCCGGCCACGGTGCCGACAAACGTATTCTCGTCATGCGCGAACCGATCGGCGTGGTGGCGGCGATCACGCCCTGGAACTTCCCGCTGGCGATGATTACCCGCAAATGCGCCCCGGCCTTGGCGGCCGGCTGCCCGGTAGTGATCAAGCCTGCGGAAGCCACCCCGCTAACCGCCCTGGCATTGGCCAAGCTCGCCGATGATGCTGGGCTACCCGCAGGGGTCATCAACGTGCTTACCGCCGAGAAGCCCGCCGAGATCGGTCACGTTCTGACCACCGACCCTCGAGTACGCAAGGTCTCGTTCACCGGCTCGACACCGGTCGGTAAGCGCTTGCTCGCGCAATGTGCCGAGACGGTCAAGAAAGCATCCATGGAGCTGGGCGGCAATGCGCCCTTCGTCGTCTTCGACGATGCCGATCTGGATGCCGCCGTGGAGGGCGCCATCGCCTCCAAATTCCGCAATTCCGGGCAGACCTGCGTGTGCACCAACCGCTTCCTGGTGCAAGACGGCATCTACGACGCCTTCATCGCCAGATTCGCCGAGCGCATCGCACAACTCAAGGTCGGTAACGGCCTCGACGACGACGTGACCCAAGGCCCCTTGATCAACGCCGCCGCCATCGACAAGGTGCAGGCACACATTGCCGATGCCCGGTCCAAGGGCGCACGCTTGGTGTGTGGCGGCGAACCGCACGCGTTGGGCGGCACCTTCTTCCAACCGACCCTGCTCGCCGACGTCACCGACGACATGCATGTCGCCCGCGAAGAGACATTCGGCCCCGTGGCGCCGGTCTTTCGTTTCACCGACGAGGCTCAGGCCATCGCCATGGCGAATGCCACCGAATTCGGCCTTGCCGCCTATGTCTATGCGCGCGACTATCGGCGTATATGGCACGTAATGGAAGGCCTCGAATACGGCATGGTCGCCATCAACGAAGGGCTTCTATCGACCGAGCTGGCGCCCTTCGGCGGCATCAAGGAGTCCGGGCTGGGACGCGAAGGCTCGCACCACGGTCTCGAGGAATACACCGAACTAAAATATGTCTGCATGGGCGGACTTTGACAAGGAGGCAAGCATGAACAACGCACAGCTCAATGAACTCAAGACACGCTATGTCGCCAGCGGCGCCGCGAGCCCGGCGACCCAGTTTGCCGAGCGCGCCGAGAACGCCCTGATCTGGGATGCCGACGGCAATCGCATCATCGACTTCGCCGGCGGCATCGGCGTGCTCAACGTCGGCCACCGTCATCCCAAGGTAGTGCAAGCGGTCAAGGACCAGCTCGACAAGGTGATGCACACCTGCCAGACGGTGATGCCCTATGAAGGCTACGTGAAGGTCGCCGAGAAGCTCAGCCAGCTCACCCCGGTACGCGGCCATGGCAAGGTAATGCTCGCCAACTCTGGGGCCGAGGCGCTGGAAAACGCCGTCAAGGTGGCCCGCGCGGCGACCGGGCGCGACAACGTCATCTGCTTCACCGGCGGCTACCATGGCCGGACCTTCATGACCATGGCGATGAACGGCAAGGTCGCGCCCTACGCCACCGACTTCGGCAGCATGCCGGGCAACGTCTTCCGTGCGCCCTACCCGGTGCCTTATCACGGCGTCAGCGAGGAAGACGCGCTAAACGGCCTGAAGATGACGCTCAAGACCGATGCCAACCCAAGTGATACTGCGGCCATCGTGCTCGAGCCAGTCCTCGGCGAAGGCGGTTTCTATGCGGCCTCGCCCAGCTTCCTCAAGGCGGTCCGCGAGATCTGCGACGAGCATGGCATGCTGATGATCGTCGATGAGGTGCAATCCGGCTTCGGTCGCACCGGCAAGCTGTTCGCCATCGAGCACAGCGGCGTCGAACCCGACATCATCACCATGGCCAAGAGCATGGCCGACGGCATGCCGATCTCCGCCGTGGTCGGCACCGACAAGGTCATGGACGCTTCAGGCGGTAACTCGCTGGGCGGTACCTACACCGGCAGCCCGGTCTCCTGCGCCGCCACGCTGGCGGTGCTGGAAGTCTTCGAAGAGGAGAAGATTCTCGAGAAGAGCCAGGCGCTAGGTGACAAGCTGGGCGAGCGCTTCGCAAAATGGCAGCAAGACTTCGCCTGCGTCGACAACGTCCGTCACCTGGGGGCCATGGCCGCCTTCGACGTGGTCGCCGACAAGGCCAAGCACACGCCGGATGCTGAACTGACCGGAGCGCTGTGCAAGAAGGCGCGCGAGAAAGGGCTGATCCTGCTGTCCTGCGGCCTTTACGGCAACACCCTGCGTTTCTTGATGCCGGTCACTATCGAGGATGACGTGCTCCAGGAAGGCCTGGACATCGTCGAAGCCTGCCTCAAGGAGCTGAACCACGCGTAAACGACTCGCGCGCACTCATGACAACGCGTGCTCATGACAACGCGTGCTCATGACAATCAGGGGGCGCCATGCCAATGGCGCCCCTTCGTCGTTAAAGCCAGGGTGTTAGAGCCGCGCAGCGACGTCAGCGCGCCACCTTCTCGGTATGCGACGGCGGCGACCCCACCCTCGGCAGCAGCCAACGCTGGATGGCATTGCGCACCCGCAGCACGAACTGTTCCTGAAAAATCACGCAGAACAGCACCGTCAACAAGAGAAACAACGGGTAGAGCACCAGCGAGCTATCACCGGCAGCGTCGAAACAGGCGCGAAATCCGCTCGTGCACAGGGCGGGATCGCCCGCGAAAACGCGCTCGATTCGGGTGAAGATCACGAACAGCGGCACATGCAGCGCGAACATCGGCAGCGACGCGCCACCCAGCCGACTCGCCAAGCGACGCACACGGCGACTCTCGGGCGTGCGCCATTGCGTGGCCAGTAGAATCAATGCCAACTGCGCGGGCAGTAACAAGCCATTATGCAGCAGGTAATACCAAGCATGGCCCTTACCCAACAACCAGACCGCCACCACGACACAGCTCGCCACGAATACCACCAGCAACAGCCGCTGCCTGACACTCAGCCAGCCGCCCGCCGCCCGATAGCGGGTATACCACACGCACAATAGTATTCCCGCCACGAATTCCGGCAAGCGGATCAACGGATTACGGTGCAGGATACCCGTTTCGGGCATGCCGAAGTCGGTCATGGCGATGACCAGTAACGGGGGAATCAGGTACAGCACATTGGTCAGCGCTAGGGCCCGGCCCACGCGACGCAGACGAAATAGGCGCGGCGCTAACCACGGGAAGACCAGATAAAAGCCCATCAGCGCCGAAATCGACCAGGATGGCGGGTTGAAGGTCAGGTAATACGGATTCCAGGCATGCAGTAGACCGACATTGAGCACCAGATTGAGCGCAAGCTCGCCGTTGCCCATGAAATGCTCGAGAGCATCCGGCGTCGCTTGTCCCAGATCATTATTGACGTCGTAAATGACGAAACGAGGCGACATCCCGGCGTCTTGAGGAGAGATCGCCAGATAGCCTACCAATAGGGAAATACCGATCGCCAGCAACAGAGAACCGATATGAATCGGATACAGATTCGAGAAGCGTTTGATCCAGAAACTACGCGCCGGCTCACGCAGTTGGCGATGCTCATCGAGGTACACGTGGGTCAGCAAAAATCCCGACAGCACGAAGAAAGTACTCGTCGAGAAAAAACCGATATCCGTCACGTAATGCGACCAAGCACTGATCGACGGATAGGTATGCAGGGTATGGAAGATAACGATATAAAGCCCGAGCGCGAAGCGTAACCACTCCAGGCCGATGAAGCGTTCCTTCTGGGCTGTCTGTTGCGTCTTGTCCATAAGCGCGAATCTCACAGCAGTTCCGAGGGCACGGCATTCATGAAAAGCCCCGACCTCTCAACGGGGTCGGGGCAATGAGTCATGCGTTTTCCATCTTCAACGGGTGCTCTTCAGCGTGTCGGTACCTCACGACGCGCTACGACTTGCGGACCTTGGCTACGATCCACAGCAGCAGCACCGCACCAATCACGGCCATGATCAACGAGCCGATGATATTGGTCTGCGCAAGCCCCAGTAGACTGAAGAGGAAACCGCCGATCACCGCGCCCACGATGCCGACCCCAATGTTGCCGAGGATACCGAAGCCGCCACCGCGCATGATCTTGCCAGCAATCCAGCCGGCCAAGCCCCCGATGATCAACCACAAAATGATACTCATTCCTTCATCTCCTTCTTTCCTTGAATGCGACGCTAAATGACAGACCACTTACAGACATCGTTTCCAGCATAGCAGCTAGGCTGGCAGCGATGACGTCATACCCCATCGTCTCATCCCGGTACCCGCCATGAGACAGGCGTCGGCATGCCGAGTTCACGCCAGTCCGGGTGTGCATCGGACGATGTCCATACCCAGTGATGCAGCATCGACAGCAGCACGGGGTCATCGAGAAAGTTCAGTTGGGTCGCGGGCTTCACCTTGCTGGGATTCTCGGTGACGACCGCCCTGACCCGCTCTTCTCGACGCCGCCGCAGGAGCGCCGATACGCCATGTCGGCTCGTGGCCAGTGCACACCCTAGCGCATTGGCCACAGGATCGACGGCTACCTGCACGAAGGTCGGTGCCGCCGACTGCTGGGCACGCATGCGTTTCAGATGCCGCACCATGCGCCGCAACACACGCGGAGGGTGCGTCTCTTCGGGAATACGAAACAAGCGCGCATGCTGACACCAGCGCCCCAGCGACACACGGCTGGAAAGCACCGAGACGGGAATCGACACCATCAAGGCGCCAACGATGGGCGCCAACCACCAGAGAAAGGTCGGTTCCATATAATACACGCCGACAGCCCATACCGCCCCGATGAGCGTCTGTACGCCATGGTGACGCACGGCATCGCCCCATGGCGTATCGCTGTTATCACGCGACGGAGAGCGCCACTGTATGGCACGTCCCAGAAGCGCCGTCAGTACGAAGCGTGTATGAAAGAGCATTCGCACCGGCGCCATCAGCATGGAAAACAGCGATTCCAGGACCATACTCGCGCATAGCCGCAAGCCGCCGCCGAATTCCTTGGACCCTTGCGCGATAACCAGGATCACGCTGAGCACCTTGGGCAAGAACAACAGCGTCGCCGTCGCCGAGAACAGCCCCACCGCCATGGTCGGATTCCACTGCGGCCAGACAGGGAACATCATGCCCGGTTCGGGGAAATACTGGGGTGTACTCAACGTATGCACCGCCAGCAAGGCCGTCGACAAGATCAGAAACAAGCACCACAGCGGCGCCGATATATACGACATCACGCCGGTCAGGAAGACCGCACGATGCACGGGATGAATACCCTTGGCCAGAAACAGGCGAAAGTTCATCAAGTTGCCGTGACACCAGCGGCGATCGCGATTGAGCTCGTCGAGGAGATTGGGGGGCATCTCTTCGTAACTGCCATCCAGGTTGTAGGCGATCCACACACCCCATCCCGCGCGGCGCATCAACGCTGCTTCGACGAAATCGTGAGACAGGATTTCCCCGGACAGCGAGCCTTTCCCCGGCAACGGCGCCAACATGCAGTGGCGCATGAAGGGGGCCAGGCGAATGATCGCATTATGCCCCCAGTAATGTGACTCGCCCAACTGCCAGAAATGCAGCCCCGCCGTGAACAGCGGCCCGTAGACACGCGTGGCGAACTGTTGCATACGCGCATAGAGGTTTAGACGGCCGGAGGCACGCGGCGCGGACTGGATGATCCCCGCTTTGGGATGCGCTTCCATCAACCGCACCAGACGCGTCAAACACGCACCGCTCATGACGCTGTCGGCATCCAGCACCAACATATAGCGGTAATTGGCGCCCCAACGGCGGCAGAAGTCGTCGATATTGCCGCTCTTGCGCTTCATGCGACGCTGGCGGCGCCGATAGAAGACGCGGTCGAAGGCATCCAGTTCACGACACAGCGACAACCAGGCGTGCGTCTCCGCGATCGCCAGTTCGGGGTCGAAGCTATCGCTCAGGATGAACAGGTCGAAGTGGCGTTCCTGGCCGCTATCGCGCAGCGACTCGAGCGTGGCACGCACACCCGCAAAGACGCGTGCAACGTCTTCGTTGCAGATGGGCACGACCAAGGCCGTGCGCGCCGTCTCCTCGATCGGCGCATCCTCCTCCACGTCACGGGCATCGATTGCGTAGCGGTCGCGTCCGCGCAACAGCTGGAAGAATCCCATGAGAGCCGTCCAGAACCCTGCCGAGACCCAACAAAACAACAGCACGAACAGCGTCAGAATGGCGATCTCAAGCGCTTGTTTGCCTTGATAGGGTAATACCGAACGCATGTATTCCGCCGCGACCAGGCTCTGCCCCACCACCAGAATCAACAGAATTCGGCGTCGCAGCATGCCGACTTTTTGCCAACGCGGTGTCGGGGAAGCTTCAGGCTTAGCCTTATGCCGGCGTCGAAACCCCCGGTCGATCCACTTGCGCACTCGTTGTCCATAGCGCACGAAGGGGTTGGTCGCCCAGGGTTCCGGCGCCAAGGGCGTGCGCGTCATCGGCGGCGTAGTACAAAGCTGCGTGATGCCTTGCGCATCGGTCGTGAGCACGGTGGGTGGCGCCAACGGACGGGCGCTATACGCCAGCGACAGACGCGCGCCCACCGACGTCGCGGCCGGGTCATCCTCCGCGACCTCGCGCGCGCCGAGGCTCGAATGCAAGGCTTCCATGCCTTGTTCATCGAGGCGACTGGCGAGTAGCTCGCGGCGCGCTCTACGGGAGTCCGTTTCCTGTGCCAGGCGCTCGAGATAATCGCCCGTCACCGTACCGGCTTGTGTATCAACCATTGGCAGGGAGCCGGTAATACCAGGTTTCCGAAAGCCGCTCATCCCCATCCTTCAAGAAGGCGCGGATATCCAGCGGTTTGCTGCCATCGCTGCGCTTGACGCGCAATAACATGCGCCAACCGCCTTCGGCATCATTGGATACGACACGGCTTTCGACCAGCTCGCCGTTATCTCCAACATCGGCCGCGACTTCCATAGTGGCGCCGTCTTCCAAAGACTCCAGGCCCGGCCCCTTGAAATCGACGATGAAGGCCAGCGATCCATCGGTCTCACGTACCAGGTTGTCCTTACGCACCTCGCCTTGCGAGCGGCGCGTCTGGTCGGCCCAGGACAAATCGGGGCTATGAAACTTGGCTTCGTGCGTCGTCCAGTACATGCGGTAACTGAAGTCGAGTTCATCCCCCGCTTGTGGCGCTTCGTCGGGCTTCCACAAGGTGACGATGTTGTCGTTGGTTTCGTCGGGCGTAGGAATCTGGATCAATTCGATCTGACCTTTGCCCCAGTCGCCCTGCGGCTCGACCCACACGCTTGGACGACGGTCGTAGCGATCGTTGAGATCTTCATAGTCGTGAAAGTCGTGACTGCGCTGAAGCAGCCCAAACCCCTTGAGGGAGTCGACATCCTGCTCATCGACCATCAACTTGTCGGGATTGGCAAGCGGGCGCCAGACCCAGTCTTCCTCGCTCCCTTCTGCTTGTTTGCCTCCGTCGTGCACCAACAAGCCATTGGAATCGTGAATCGCCGGGCGATAGTTGAGTGAATCAGTAGGCTGACCAGGGCCATATAGGTACATACTCGTCAGCGGTGCGACACCCAACTTTTCTACGGCGTTACGCATGAAAAGCTGCGATGTTACATCGACGACGGTGTCTTCGCCGGGGCGGAGGACGAAACGATAAGCGCCGGAAAGGCTCGGTGAGTCGAGCAAGGCGAACACCGTCAGGTACTGGCTATCCTTGCTCGGCTTGACGACCCAGAACTCACGAAACGCGGGGAATTCCTCACCACTGGGTAACGCCGTGTCGATCGCCAGTCCACGACCGGAAGCACCATAGGTCTGATCACGTCCCAAGGTGCGAAAGTAGCTCGCCCCCTGAAAGGCCATGATTTCATTCATGCGGTCGGCGTCATTGAGCGCATTGGTCACCTTGAAACCCGCAAACCCGAGGTTCTCAAGATCTTCATCGGGAATATCCAGATCGCCGTAAGCGAAATCGTCAGGGTTGAAGGAAATGTCTTCTACCTCACCATCCACCACGGTGTGTATCTTCACCGGGGTGTCGTAGTGCATCCCTTCATGAAAGAACGCGAGATTGAAGGGTAGATCCTCATCTCCCCACAGCGCGTGACCATCTTTGGTGTGAATCTTGGCGTAGTCAGAATACTCCAGGTTGCTCAGCGATTCCGGCAGGTTCGCTCCGGGGGATTGATACCCCTGCTCGGAAATTTTTTCGGCTTTCTTGACCACATCTTCAAAGCCAAAGGCAACACAAGCCTGCGCCGCGAAGGCCAACCATATGCCCAGGACGCCCGCGAGAGGGCGACTACAACGGCGCGAGGAAATTGCCGTCAAAAAATGTCGATTCGGTACACTCACATTACTACTCCCTTGCGGCTTTTCAGGGGGAAATCACCCCTTTACGTCACATTCTTCGGCTGAACACACTAGTCTATGCAATACACTCAACGAAGATAAAAGTTCCGGAGCAACGCAGATTGATGAGACGAGAAGCCTTCCATGCTCCTGACACAAGAGCTTAGCATCACGCAGGGCGTGAAGGGAGCCCACTGGCAGCGTTGTCGTTACATGGCGCTCATCCGCACTTTCTCCACACCGACGAAGGGTACCTGATGTCGACACTGTCAACGCCGCCACCCTCTCGCACGCCGAGTCCCAATGCCTGGCGATGGATAGGCGCCTTCATTGGTCTTGTGCTTGCCACTTACCCGATCGTGGCGGCCGATCGTCTCTACCTCGACGATATCTGGCGCAGCATGCATGGCGACCCCGGCTGGACCTCGAATGCGCGCCCTCTCGCCGACGCCGTCATGCTCATGCTCAACCTAGGCACACGTGTCGTCGAGCTGGCTCCACTTCCTTTATGGTTGGGATTGGCCGGCGTCGCGACAATGCTCGTCGGACTACGCCAGACCTTTGTAAAATTTAGTGACGGCCACGCCTGGCTTGCGATGGCGCTGTTGGTCCTGCAGCCCTTCTTCCTGCAGAACCTTTCCTATCAGTTCGATGCCTTGCCCATGGCACTTGCCGTTAGTTGCGCCGGGTTGGCCTTTGCCATCGGCATGAGATCGTCACCGAAAAAGGGGCTCATGCTGTCAGTCATCGGCTTATTCGCCAGCCTATGCTTCTATCAGGCGGCAGTGAGCGTTTACTTCGTGTTGCTCGCGTTTCATGCCCTGCTCAGCTTGGCCACGCATGGCACACTACAATGGCGGCGTCATGTCGGCTTGCTGGCCGCAGGCGCCGTCACGCTGCTGGGGTACAAGCTGATCTCGGGCTGGTGGCTAGCTGGCGATTATAGCTTATCGCATAGCCAAATGGCTGCCCCGGCGACATTGCCCATGCATATCCTCGACAACACCCTGACCTTCTGGCGTTATGCGGCCAGGACGCTCGCCGGTGCACCTTGGTGGGGCCTATCGGCCACGGCGCTGATCGCACTGACCGGCCTGATCCTGGGTACCCTCAACCCTCCTCAGGCCAAGCGCCCCCTCGCCTGGCCCTGGCGACTCTTGCTCCTGTTGGTCATCTTGCTGCTACTACCGCTTGGCGCGCTGGGCATCATGGCAGCGCTTGAAGATCCTCTCTGGCGTCCGCGCACCTTCATCGGATTCGGCGCCTTGTGCGCCGGCTCACTGTTTTGCGCAGTCGCTATTTGCGAGCGCTACGGATGGCCACGCTTAGGCATGTCAATGCTCATTCTCGTGCTGGGAGGTGCCACAGTGATCGCGTATGCCTATGGCAATGCCCAGGGCAGCCAAAAAGCGTTCGAGGAAAGCGTGTCGCGCCAGCTAGTCGACGACCTGCGACGGTTCGAGGCGAACGGTCCGCTCGTCGTCTTCGGCACCCTCCCGCTGAGTAGCAGCGCCGACAACAGCGTACGCGCGCTTCCCGTGCTCAAGGAACTGCTGGGGCGCTATCTCGACAACGGCTATTGGTGGGGCTATCAAAACCTCTACCGTCTGGGCTTGCCCCAGCGTTACGAGTTCAATGGCGACCAGGCGCTGCGCGACGCCTTCGCCGACCGTTGCACTACCCTCGAGCCTTTCCTGGAACGTGGCTGGTACACACTGTACCAGTGGCAAGACGCAACCTTCGTCTCCTTGGACGGGGCCTGCCGAAGGAACGCTAGCAACCCATGAGTCGAGCTGCACAGACATTGCTCGAGCAATGTCAGACAAATGGCGAATGGTAGTTTACGGTTCGCCGGCTAAAATTCGTCCCCACGATGTAGTGTTATCGACGCGGCGTGCGCTTGAAGACTGACGATATGCCAATGGCATGTCGTCGGTCTTCAATTGTATTGATCGCAGCAGGCTATTTCATACCGCCCTTCAACAAGATTCTCGACGTCACCAGCCAGTACCACTTCGTGGCAGGCGTCTTCGTCTTGCTGGTCGTCATCATGCTGATCATCGGCAAGCTGTTCCCGCGTGAAACCAAGTGGGTACACCACGACGCCGGCGAAGTCGATCTAACGCCCTGGAAAGGCGCTTGGCCCGTAGGCTTGGTGCTGGTCCTGTGTGTCATCGCCATCTATGCTGCATTTGCTGGCGGTTAAACGCACACATCATCAATGAGAACGATGAAAAACGCCCGATCGGCATTGAAGCCGAGCGGGCGTTTTTTCGAAAGTTCAGGAAAAGCGACTAGTCCGCGAACGGGTTGCGCAGCACGATGGTCTCGTTGCGATCGGGGCCCGTGGAGATGATATCGATCGGCACCCCCGTCTGCTCCTCGAGAAAGCTGATATAGGCCCGTGCGTTATTGGGCAGGTCCTCGATGCGCTTGGCCCCCAGGGTCGACTCGCTCCATCCGGGAAGATCCTGATAAAGCGGCTTGACCACTTCATAACCTTCGGAGTCGACAGGGTGATCGATGATGGCGCCATCCTTGCTGCGATATCCCACGCAAACCCGGATGTTTTCCAGACCATCGAGCACATCCAGCTTAGTCAGGCATATCCCCGATACCGAATTGATCTGCACCGCATGGCGTAGCGCCACGGCATCGAACCAGCCACAGCGCCGTGCGCGCCCCGTCGTGGCACCGAACTCGTGGCCTTTCTCGGCCAGATGACGGCCGAATTCATCGAAGATCTCGGTGGGAAACGGCCCCGACCCGACACGCGTCGTGTAGGCCTTGGTAATCCCCAGCACGTAATCAAGATACAGCGGCCCCACGCCAGAACCGGTGGCCGTCCCCCCCGCTGTAGTATTGGAGCTGGTCACGTACGGATAGGTACCGTGGTCGATATCCAGCAACGAGCCCTGGGCACCTTCGAAGAGGATATTCTCGCCGGCCTTGCGCATCTCGTGAACCAGCGACACGGTATCGCAGACCATCGGGCGAAGTTCCTCGGCCATTTCCATCGCCTGATCGAGAACCTCCTGAAAATCCACCGGTGATTCGTTGTGATACTGCGTCAACACGAAATTGTGATAGTCGAGTACCTCGCCCAGCTTCGACGCGAAACGCTCGCGATGCAGAATATCGCCGAGACGCAGCCCACGCCGCGCGACCTTGTCCTCGTAGGCCGGCCCGATTCCCCGGCCGGTCGTGCCAATCTTGGCAATGCCACGCGCCTTTTCGCGCGCCTGATCGAGACGCACGTGATACGGCAAAATCAGAGGACAGGCCGGAGACAAACGCAGCCGTTCACGCACGGGGACGTCTTTCGCCTCCAGCTCGCGGATTTCTTCCATCAACGCTTCCGGTGAAAGCACCACGCCATTGCCAATCACGCAGGTTTTACCGGCACGCAATACACCTGAGGGAATCAGGTGCAGGACGGTTTTTTCGCCATCGATCACAAGCGTATGGCCGGCATTGTGCCCCCCCTGAAAGCGGACCACCGTGGCGGCGGATTCCGTCAGCAGGTCGACGACCTTGCCCTTGCCTTCGTCACCCCATTGGGTGCCCAATACGACTACGTTCTTGCCCATTGCTTTCGTCTCTCGATCAAAGAATCCGCCGATTTACGCGAGCGGTTCGACCCGCCATTCGCCGTTGGTTTCCACTAGCTGCCGATCACAACGCTGTTCGCGAGGCCCCACACGCTGCCCTGGTAATGCCTGAATGACACGCTCGCCGGCGGCGCGCAGATGCGCAATGGCCTGGATGAGCGTGTCACGATCGTCGGCAGGCGCCCAGATGGCATCGCTACGCGGGCCACTCTCGATGAGCGAGGCCAACAGTTTGAGATCCATGGAAAACCCCGTCGCCGGACGCGCCCGACCGAAGGCGCGTCCCGTGTCATCGTAGCGCCCTCCCTTGGCCAAGGCCTGACCGTAACCCGGCACATAAGCCGCAAACACCATCCCCGTATGGTATTGATACCCGCGCAACTCAGCCAAGTCGATATACACTTCGGCCTGTAGATGATTGGCCGTGACGGCGCGGCACAGCGCCTGAAGTTCATCCAGTGCCGCCGCGACGGCGGGAGGCGCTCCCGCAAAGACTTCGCGAGCCTGGTCGAGCATCTCCTGCCCGCCGTAAAGACGCGGCAACGTTTGCAGCATCTCGGCCAGCGCGGGGTCACGAACGTCACGCGCGACCAAGGCATCGACATCATTGAAGGCTTTGCGCTCGATGGCTTCGAAAAGCGCATGCTCGCTTTCCGCATTCAATGCTGCCGCGTGCACCAAGGCACGATAGATGCCGATATGACTGAGCGCCAGGTGAGTTTCGCCGGCCCCGGCAACTTCGAGCCCCGTGAGTGCCAACCGCAACACCTCGATGTCTGCATCCAACCCCGCATGGCCGAACAGCTCCACGCCGACCTGAGTCGGGCTGCGTCCACCCTGATGTTGATCGGCCTTGGCGCGCAACACGGTCGTACAGTAGCAAAGCCGTGCCGGCCCGTTGCGCTTCAACGAATGCGCGTCCATACGCGCCACTTGCGGCGTCACATCCGCGCTGGCGCCCATCATCCGCCCAGAGAGCTGATCGGTCAGCTTGAATGTCTGCAGATCGAGATCGGTCCCCGTGCCGGTCAAAAGCGAATCGAGAAACTCGACCGTCGGAGGAATCACCAAGTCATACCCCCAGCGATCATAGAGATCGAGCAATGCGCGGCGCAGTTGTTCCATGCGCGTCGCCTGAGGCGGAAGCACTTCATCCATACCGTCGGGAAGCAGCCAGCGGTCAGCGATGGTCATTTTTCGGTCCTGCCAGAAATGAATGGCGTATTGGCATCGTCGGCTAAGGACGAGCCGACACGAACGCTGACACGTCGTGCCGGAGTCACATACCGAGCCCGTCGCGAATCGCCGTAGAGGCAGCCAAATCCGCTGACAGGCCACAAAAAAACCGGGCGACGCCCGGTGTCAAGAGTCTATCACATTTGGCCTCCGGATGTACCCCGGACGGATGTACCCCGAACGGAGGTTCCCCGGAGGCCAGGTCGTGACTTATTCGTCGTTGCTGCTTGTCTCGCCGTTCGGCGACCGGAAATAACGGAAGAACTCGCTATCCGGGCTCAACAACAGCATATCGTCGCCCTTGTCGAAGCTGTTCCGATACGCTTGCAGAGAACGATAGAAATTGAAGAAGTCTTGATCCTGTGTATAAGCACTGGCATAGATGTCCGCAGCCTTGGCATCACCTTCACCACGCAGGGTCTCGGCCTCCTTGCGCGCATCCGCCAACGTCACCTGACGCTGACGATCGGCCCGGGCGCGAATACGCTCGGCCTGCTCCTCACCTTGGGCGCGATACTGACGCGCTTCGGCATTACGCTCGGTACGCATGCGCTGGAAAACCGCCTGCTGAACTTCTTGAGGCAGTTCAACACGCTTGAGGCGAATATCCAGTATCGAGACACCCACCTCTTCGCGCAGTCGTTTATCCAACTGTTCTTGAGGCTCCTCGAGCATCTCGTTGCGTTCTTCGCTGATGATCTTGTCCACTTCGCGGCTACCAAAGGCGTTACGCAAGCTTTCATCAACGCGCGGCGCAATGAGGTCCTCAGCACGCGACACCTCGCCTCGTGTGGCCTGATAGTACAGGCTGGGATCGATGATCTGCCACTTGATGTAAGAGTCGACGATCAAGGCATTGCGACGCGCTGTCAGGAAGCGACTTTCGGTGCTTTCCAGCATCTGCACGCGCGCATCGAAGAAGCGCACGGTGTTGAGCACCGGCCATTTTGCGTGCAAGCCAGGCTCGATATCGGATTGCACCACCTCACCGAAGCGTAACTTGATGGCACGCTGCTTCTCCGTCACCACATACAAGCTGGAACTGGCGATCCAAGCCCCCACGGCCAGCAGTGCGACGATACCCAAGGCACGATTGTTGACCATGATTAACGACCCTCCCGCGAAATTCCGCTCGACTGGCGCTGACCACTGCTATTGTCGCCACCAGAAAGTGGTTCGTTTTGAACCTGCTGGGAGACCGACTCAAGTTCACGTATATCTTGTGAGTCAACACCGCTACCGCTACCACCGGCGCGAGGCTTACCTAGCTGATCGAGCGGTAGATAGATCATCGAATTGTTCTGAGAACCGACATCGATCAATGCCTTGCGGTTGTTACCCAACACTTCGCTTACCGTATCCAGATAGAGACGTTGGCGTGTCACTTCCGGCGCCTGCTGGTATTCGCCCAACACGGCCAGGAAGCGGCTGGTTTGACCTTCGGCATCCGATACCACGGTATTACGATAACCAGTGGCTTCCTCGATAAGGCGCTGCGCTTCCCCTTCGGTGCGGGGCTGCAGGGCATTCTCGTAGGCGCGCGCTTCGTTGATCGAGCGCTGACGATCCTCTCGCGAGCGAATCACGTCGTCCACGGCCTCTTGAACCTGGTCGGGCGCCTGAGTGCTTTCCAGGTTGACGGTCTGCAACCGCAGCCCTAGCCCATAGGCATCCAGCGATTCCTGGAGCCGTTTGGCGACCTCGGGTCCGAGTTCTTCACGACCACTGAGCAATGAATCCGGGACCGGCGGCGTCATGGTGACCACCGGCAATTCGCTGGGATCCTCCACGGTTTCCGGCATATCCGGCACCTTGCCGCCTTCATCGATCTGTTTGACTTCTTCGACCTCAGTGGTACTGGTCAACACATTCTGCATGCCACTCGCGCCGACGACATGGCGCAACGTGGAATCCAGCGCGTTGCGCAGGCTCTGCTCGGGATCACGCACGTTAAGCACATAATCACGAGGATTAGCGACCTGATACTGGGCGGAGAGACGTACCGTCACGATGTTGGTATCGCTCGTCAGCATGGAAGCATTCTGACGGAACGAACGCACCTCGGTAACGTTCACCCTCGTCACTTGATCGACGAAGGTGGGGCTCCAGTGCAGACCAGGGTTCACCGTATCGTGGTATTTGCCGAAGCGCAGCACCACGCCACGTTCAGACTGATCGACCACGTAGAACCCGGACCCGGCCCAGATGACCAATGCGATGATCACCAGCACACCCGGCAGTATGAAGGGATTCCCCTTACCGCCCCCGGAGCCGCCATTGCCATTGTTATTGCCACCACGCTTGCCGCGCTTCCCCATCAAGCGACTAAGCTTATCCTGAAACTTCTTCAGCGCCTCGTCGAGATCCGGTGGGCCTTGGTTGTTGCCACCATTACCACCATTGCCCCCACCGCTACCGCTACCGCTGCCACGGCGACCACCGCCGCCGCTCCACGGGTCCTGCTGATTCCCACCACCAGGCTCGTTCCAAGCCATACGTTTTCTCCACTGCATTGATTGCGATGCATCTCGCCAAGGACGCCAGTGACGGGCACTGTCAGTGGCGCTCCCACTCCGGGTGATCAAGGGCTCCCGGCGGCAAATAATCTGCTGCTTTCTCGCCGAGACGGGCCATCAACTGAAAGAAATCGCGTCTAGGTAGACGGATATCCAGAAGGATTCGGCCCTGCTCGTCAAATTGTTCTTGCTGCACGGCATTCAACGCATGCAACGATGCCCGCAATCTTCCCTGATCGGGCGCCAGCGTCAAACTCGTCTCGAGCAGCTCTTCAGCCAGCAGCTCGCCGAGTGCTTGATGCAGCAATTCAAAGCCGCGTGCATCACGTGCCGATAGCCACACGATCTGTGGACGCCCGTGTCCGTCACGCTCAAGACGTGGGGCGCTGTCCAGCATATCGATCTTGTTCATGACTAGCAGCCGCGGCACCTCAGCGGCACCGATCTCCTCGAGCACCGTATCCACCTGCGCCACGTTGAAGTCGCGATCCGGGTCCGCCGCATCGATGACATGCACCAATAACGAGGCTTCAGTCGCTTCCTGCAAGGTGGCGCGAAACGCTTCTACCAATTTGTGTGGCAGGTGGCGGATGAAACCCACGGTATCAGCCATGACCACGGGCCCGACATCCTCGACGTCGATGCGACGCAGCGTCGGGTCGAGCGTGGCGAACAACTGGTCGGCGGCGTACACATCCGAATTGGTCAAAGCATTGAACAGCGTCGACTTGCCGGCATTGGTGTAGCCCACCAGGGAAACGCTGGGGATCTCGGCGCGTGCCCGCGCACGGCGATTCTGATCGCGCTGTGTACGGACCTTTTCCAACCGCTTGTGAATCGCCTTGATCCGCGCACCCAACAAGCGACGGTCGGTTTCGAGCTGCGTTTCCCCGGGGCCGCGCAAGCCGATCCCGCCCTTCTGGCGCTCCAGGTGGGTCCAACCACGCACCAGGCGCGTTGACATGTACTCTAGCTGCGCCAGCTCGACCTGAAGCTTACCTTCGTGCGTACGCGCGCGTTGCGCGAATATATCCAGTATCAAACCCGTGCGATCCAGCACGCGACTTTTCAGGGCGCGCTCCAGATTGCGCTCCTGCGAAGGCGACAAGGCATGATTGAAAATGACGACCTCGGCGCCGTGAAGTTCGCGTGTCTCGCGAATCTCCTCCAGCTTACCGCTGCCGATAAATGTTTTGGGGTCGGGACGACGCCGACTGCCCTCGATGAGGGTCGCCGGCGTCACACCCGAGGAACGCACCAACTCCAGGAATTCTCCCGGGTCTTCACGCTCCTGTTCGTCGTGGAAATCCACATGGACGAGAATCGCCGTTTCACCGGCGTCGGGACGTTCGAAAAACAATCAGCGCCTCTCGATCAAACGTCTTCTTCCGCCGGGGCATTCGGATCCTGGACGGGAAGACGCACGTTGCGGGATGGCACAACCGTGGAAATGGCGTGCTTGTACACCATCTGACTGACGGTATTGCGCAGCAGGATGACGAATTGATCGAAAGACTCGACCTGTCCCTGCAATTTAATACCGTTCACCAAAAAGATGGAGACCGGAATGCGCTCCTTGCGCAGAATGTTCAAGTACGGATCTTGAAGGGACTGTCCTTTGGACATTTTGCTCTCCCTAACTTCTCGCTGTGGTTTATGGTCGTTTTCGAAGGGTCACAGCCGCCATTCGCGTCGCCACCGCCGTTCGCGGCGCTACTCGCCAAGCGTTGTCGTGACCGGTCATCTTACGCTAAGTGCCGCTTCCGCGCACGATTTTCAATACCTGCTCGTGCATATCGCTCGCCTCGCTATCGACCCACCGCACGCCTTGCCAATTGCGCAGCCAGGTCAACTGACGCTTGGCGAGTTGCCGCGTCGCCGCCATGCCTCGCTCGCGCATCGTGGCTTCATCGGTCTCGCCATCCAGATGTTCCCACATCTGACGATAGCCGACACAGCGAATCGCGGGGAAGCCGCGATGCAAATCGCCGCGCGCCCGGAGAGCGGCGACTTCCTCGCGGAAGCCTCCCGCCAACATGTCCTCGAAGCGCTGTGCGATACGTTCATGCAGCACTCGGCGCTCGGTGGGTGCCAGCGCTATGGACACGAGACGCCAGGGAAAGGTTTCACTAGGCTGTTCGGCCCATAGCTCGCCCAGTGCCCGGCCAGTGAGGCGATACACTTCCAGTGCCCGCAGCAAACGCTGCCGATTGTGCGGGTGGATAGTGCTCGCTGCGATCGGATCGACCTGCGCGAGCTCGGCATGCAACGCCTCCAACCCCTCGCGTTCGGCGCGCAGAGCCAGCTCATCGCGCAGCGCAGGATCGCGAGCGGGCAGTTCCGCCACGCCATCGATCAAACGCTTGATGTACATCATGGTGCCACCCACGAGTATAGGGATACGCCCCTGCGACGAGATGTCGCGCATTTCGGCCAAGGCGTCCTCGCGGAATTCAGCGGCGGAGTACGTGTCGGCAGGGTCGCGAATGTCGATCAGACGGTGCGGCGCACGCGCCAACTCTTCCGCCGAAGGTTTCGCGGTACCGATGTCCATGCCGCGATAGATCATCGCCGAGTCGACGCTGATCAGTTCACCCCCCAAGCGCTCGCGCAAGGCGATGGCCGAATCGGTCTTGCCGGCCGCCGTCGGGCCCATCAAGAGGATGGCCAGTGGCCGCGTATCGTTCATCGAGAATCCTGAAAACGGTCGCTGACCAGCATTACTGGCCACGAAGAAATAGCTTATCCAGCTCGTGCATCGACATCTCGGTCCAGGTCGGCCGCCCATGATTGCACTGCCCGCTGCGTTCGGTGCGCTCCATGTCGCGCAGCAAGGCATTCATCTCGGGCACTGTCAGCCGACGGTTGGCCCGCACGCTGCCATGGCACGACATGCTGGCAAGCAATTCATTGATATGCGCTTCGACTCTGTCCGACCGCCCGAAACGCTCGAGATCGCCCAGCATGCCATGAATCAGCGATTCGACATCGGCATTGTCGAGCAGCACCGGCACCCGACGCACGAGCAGCGTCTCCGGGCCGGCGACGTCCAGCTCGACCCCCAGGCGCTCGAACGTCTCTCGCTCGCGCTCGGCGGTTTCCACCTCGCGCGTGCTGACCGCCAGCGACATCGGCACCAGCAGCGGCTGTGTCTGCAATCGCCCCAGGGCCTGGCCGTCACCATGAACTTGCTGCTTCATGCGCTCGTAGGTAATGCGCTCGTGCGCGGCATGCATGTCGACCACGACCAGTCCGCGTGCGGTCTGCGAAAGGATATAGACACCATGCAACTGCGCCACCGCATACCCCAATGGCGGGGCTTGAGTCGCATCGGCTTCGGGCATCGCCGGTGCCTGGATGTCAGGCTCAGAGGTCGCCGTCGCCTCGGGTTCGGCGCGCGGTGGCTGCGGCGTCAACAGCTGGTCTTCATGCTCGGGATGCAGCGCCTGGTAACCGGCCATGAATTCGCGCACGCGATGCGCCGCGGGACGCTCCTGATCGGCGCCCAGCGCCATGCCCTGTTGTTGCCAGCGCGGTTGCGCGTCGACAGCCGCTGACGACGCTCCCGATACCGGCATTTCATCACCAGCGCTCGCGGTCGCCGGGTCTGACGAAGTGGCCTCGTTGGGGCGCACATCGGCCAGCGCACGATGCAGGCTCGAGAACAGGAAATCATGCACTAGGCGCCCATCGCGAAAGCGGACTTCATGCTTGGTGGGATGCACGTTGACATCGACCACGTGCGGGTCAAGCTCCAGATAGAGCACAAACACCGGGTGACGCCCGTGAAATAGCACATCGCGATAGGCTTGACGCACGGCATGGGCGACCAGGCGGTCACGCACGACACGTCCATTGACGAAGAAATACTGCTGGTCCGCCTGTGCGCGGGAGTGGGTCGGCAGCCCGACCCAGCCCCACAGCCGCAAGCCGGTCGCTTCGATATCCACATGCAGGGCATTCTCGAGGAAATTGCGACCCAGCAGCGCCCCGACGCGCCGCTCCATCGCCGCCGGCTCTTCGCCCGCCCGCAGCTGATGCACGACCTTCTGATTATGGCGCAGCACCCAGGCGATGTCGTAGCGCGACAGCACCAGCCGCCGAAACGTCTCTTCGACATGGCCGAATTCGGTCTTCTCGGTACGCAGGAACTTGCGTCGCGCAGGGGTATTGAAGAACAGATCGCGGACCACGACCGAACTGCCACGCGGATGTGGCGCGGGGCTCACCCGAGGCTCCATCTGGCGGCCTTCGGCGACCACGCGCCAGCCCTCGCTCGGCTCATCCTGCGTATTGGAAACCAGTTCGAGCCGCGAGACCGAGCTGATCGAAGCCAGTGCCTCACCGCGAAAACCAAGGCTATCCACGCCTTCGAGATCGTCCAATGAGGCAATCTTGCTGGTGGCATGTCGTGACAATGCCAGCGGCAGATCGTCCTCGGCGATGCCACGCCCATCATCGCGCACACGAATCAAACGGGCGCCGCCGGCTTCGAGATCGATCTCGATCCGCTGGCTGCCGGCATCGATGGCGTTCTCGGCCAGCTCCTTCAATACCGAAGCCGGCCGTTCGACGACCTCGCCGGCCGCGATCTGGTTAGCGAGCCGAGGATCAAGGATATGAATGCGTCGGGATTCCGTCATAGCCACCATTGTGCCTCGCGCATAGGGCTCACGTCATGTTCACGCTCACGAATGGGGGATCTGCAACACTTGGCCCACACGCAGGATATCGCCGCTAAGATCGTTGGCCTGCTTGAGCGCCAGCATCGTTACATCATGACGCGCCGCCACCTGAGACAGGGTATCGCCTTTTTGCACGCGATATTCGCCAGGCCCTTCGCCACGCCCCTGGTCACGTTGCCAGGCCAACAAGCTGCTAGGCGGCGGATGGCGGCGAAAATGCGCGATGATGCCGTCGCCGATGGCATCCGCAACCTTTTCTTGAAACGCCGACGAGAGCAGCCTCTTTTCTTCCCCAGGATTGGAGATGAATCCAGTTTCGACCAGCAATGACGGAATATCAGGTGATTTCAACACCACGAAGCCCGCCTGCTCGACTTGTGAGCGATGCAGACGATTGACGCGCCCGAGTTTATCCAGCACCTGGCCGCCGACGCTGAGTGAATCATTCATCGTCGCGGTCATGGTCAGGTCGAGCAGAACACCGCGCAGCACTTCGTCCTTGTCGGACAGGTCGAGATTGCCATCGACACCGCCAATCAGATCGGAACGGTTTTCCGTCTCGGCCAGCCAGCGCGCACTCTCCGAAGTAGCCCCGTTCTTGGATAGCGCATAGACGGAGCTGCCAGTGGGCCCTCGGCTCTTGACCGCATCGGCATGCACCGAGACGAAGAAATCGGCTTTTTGTTCACGCGCCAGCAGCGTTCTCTTGCGCAGGCCCACGTAGTAATCGCTGTCTCGCGTCAAAAAGGCTTTGAAGCCTGGCGTGGCATTGATGTGCATCTTGGCCTTGCGCGCGATGGCCAATACGACGTCCTTTTCATACGTGCCGCCAGGTCCGATCGCCCCGGGATCTTCCCCCCCATGGCCGGGATCGACAGCCACGATGATATCGCGCTTGGGGTGGGGCTTGGCCTGGCTATCATTCTTGGCCAACGCCGCGCTCGGCGACGTCCCTTCTGCCTCGGCCTGCCTCAGCTCACGTTCGGCATCCATTTCCTGGTCGCGAATCATGGCCGCGATGGGATCGACAGGTTCTTCCAGCGCGCCCTCGCCCGGGTAGTCGAGATCGACCACGAGGCGATAGCCATACTGATCGGTGGGCGGCAACAAGAAATGATGGGGCTCTATCTTCCTGTTGAGATCGAAGACCACGCGTAGGTCGTCGCCGTTGCGCCTGCCAGTGCGCAACGTCTCTATCGCGCTGTCGCTGGTGTCGATATCGTCCGGGTCGAAGGCCAGTTGCGCGTCCTTCAAGTCGACGACTAGGCGGCGCGGGTCGTCGAGCTTGAACACGGAACTGCTCACCTCGTCGGACAAATCGAAGACCACGCGCACATGATCGGGTGCCGCCCAGAGTCGGATGTTGTCGACGTCGACATCAGCGGCCTGGGCAGATGCCACATGACTCATCGCCAGCATCATCAGCATCGTCAGGCTAATGAGATGCCGAACGGCACTCAGGCGACAGCGTATCTGCCAGGGGGTATCGTGAAACGGCTTCAAGCGTCGGTTTCCTTGTCCTGACGAGTGGCGTGTAGTGCAGCGATCACGGCCTGACCGTGCGGACTGAGCCCTTCGAGCGTGACGTGGCGGCCCTCGCCTTCCAGGGCAAGGCGTACCACGAGATCGGCCCGGGGCAGCCATCCAGCACCTCGGGACGGCCATTCGATGAGGCTCAAGCCGTCCTCGCCGAGCATGTCGCGTGCGCCCATGAATTCGAGTTCTTCGGGATCGCCCAGCCGGTAGAGATCGAAATGATAGAGGCGGCGCCCGTCCAGCATGTACGGCTCCACCAATGTATAAGTAGGACTCTTGACCGCCCCCTCATGGCCATAGGCACGCAAGATGCCGCGCGTCAGCGTCGTTTTGCCGGCCCCCAGCTCACCCTCCAGGTGTACTTGGCCGTGACCATCCAGGGCATGCCCCAGGGCTTCGCCGAAAGCGACATGGGCGGCTTCATTGGGCAGAAAACGTTGCATCTATCGTGGCATCTCGCGTTATCGCATGACATCAAAGGGGGGAGGGTTGGCAATCGCGCGCGCATAGGATGCCAGATCCGTGGCGACCAGACCACGCTCGCCTCCATCGCGTGCCGCCGCATCACCGGCGAGGGCATGCAGTAGAACACCATACCGCGCCGCTTCGCCCGGCGTTTGGCCCTGTGCCAGCAACGCCCCGACGATTCCGGAGAGCACATCGCCCATGCCGCCACTCGCCATGCCCGGGTTGCCATAGGGACACACGGCGACGCCGTTGGCGTCGGCGATCAGAGTGCCCGCCCCTTTGAGCACCACCGTACCCCCATAGCGCTCATGCAACGCCAGTGCCGCCGCACGCCGATCACCCTGAATCTCGGCGCCGGAGACACCCAGTAACCGCGCCGCCTCGCCGGGATGCGGGGTCAGCACCCAGTCGTCACGGCGGCGCGGGGCTTCCTCTGCCAGCCAGTTGAGCGCATCGGCATCGAGCACGCTGGGCACCCCCGCAGCGAGCGCCGCCTGCCACAGGGCGTGCCCCCAGGCCTGACGTCCAAGCCCCGGCCCGACCACCAGCACATTGGCTTGATCGAGCAGCTCGCGGATATCTTCGGCCTTCTCCACGCCGCGCGCCATGATTTCCGGGCTGCGCACCAGGCTTGCCGCGACATGCGCGGCATCGGTAGCCAGGCTGACCTTGCCCGCTCCGCTGCGCAGCGCAGCTTCGCTGGCCATCAACGCCGCGCCCCCGAAACCGGCGCCGCCACCGATCACCAACACATGACCGAAATCGCCCTTATGACTGCCCCGTGGCCGGGGCGGAAGTGCGTGCTGCAATATGTCGGCCGCCTGCAGTTCGCCCAATGGCACGAGATCATCATGCGCCTGAGGCGTCACACCGAGCATCTCGACACGCAGTTCACCGACATGATCCGCGCTGGCACCGGTATGCAAGCCAAATTTATCGGCAATAAAGGTGACGGTCAGGCTGGCTTGTACCGCCACACCTCCGATACTGCCGGTCTGTGCCGACAGTCCCGAGGGTACGTCCACCGCCAGCACCGGGCGCGGTGTCGCATTGAGAATTTCGATGGCACGGCGCAATGGTTCGCGAACCTCGCCCGTCGCTCCGGTGCCCAGCAGCGCATCGATCACCACGTCGCCATTGATCACTGTCTCGGGCCGCCATTCAATGACATCGATCCCGGCTTGCCATGCCATCTCATAAGCCCGGGCCGCGTCGCCGCTCAGCGTCGCGGGGTCGCGCAAGGCGATGAGCTGCACGTCGAGGCCATCGCCCGCCGCCAGCGCCGCCATCACATAACCATCGCCGGCGTTGTTGCCACCGCCACACAAGATGCTCAAGCGATGCGCTTCCGGCCAGCGCGCACGCAAGGCGGCATACGCCGCCTGCGCGGCACGCTGCATCAACTCAAACCCCACCACTCCCTCGGCGATGAGACGCCGGTCCAGCGCCTGAACCTGATCGGCACCATACAAGGGATGCGGCGCTCGGCATGTGGTTGTCATGGTTCGCCTCCTATTTTCGTGCTCGCCGGCGACAAGCATTTATTCCCCGCAACGATTGCGCTAGGGTGGCGCCCTCGCTTCACGGGGGTCTCGTCATGTCCTCATCTTCGCCCATCGATTACGCCGCGCTGGCCGATCGCATCCATACGTGGGGACGCGAACTCGGTTTCCAGCAGGTCGGCATCACCGACACCGATCTCGAGGCGCATGAGCGCTATCTCGAGCGTTGGCTCGCGGCCGGCTACCACGGCGAAATGCATTTCATGGCCAAACATGGCCACAAACGCACGCGCCCCGAGGAACTCATACCCGGCACCCTGCGCGTGATCAGCGTGCGTATGGACTACCTGCCCCCCGAGGTGGAAACCACCAAGGTGCTCGGACAACCCGAACGCGCCTATGTTTCACGCTATGCGCTGGGACGCGATTACCACAAGCTGATCCGCAAGCGCCTCGCCACCCTGGCCAAGCGCATCGAGGACGAAGTCGGCGCTTACGGCTACCGTGCCTTCGTCGATTCGGCCCCGGTCATGGAGCGTGCACTGGCGCAGAAAGCCGGCCTTGGCTGGTTCGGCAAGAATGCCATGCTGCTTAATCCCCAGGCCGGTTCACTGTTCTTCCTCGGCGAGCTTTACACCGACCTACCGCTACCGATGGACGCGCCCTTCGAGAGCGAGCATTGCGGCAAATGCTCGAGCTGTCAGACGGCTTGTCCAACAGGTGCCATCGTCGACGATAAGGTCATCGACTCGCGGCGCTGCATCTCGTATCTGACCATCGAACTCGCCGGCTCGATCCCCGAAGAATACCGCAAGGCGATGGGTAACCGCGTATACGGCTGCGACGATTGCCAACTGGTATGTCCCTTCACGCGTTTCACGCGCGCTTCGCAGGAAGAAGACTTCGCGCCGCGCCACGATCTTGACCGTGCCTCGCTGATCCGCCTCTTCGCCTGGAGCGAAGAAGAGTTCCTGATGCGCACCGAAGGTAGCGCGATTCGTCGCATCGGCTACGAACGCTGGCTGCGCAACCTGGCCATCGGCCTGGGCAACGCGCCCTGGAGCGAACGCGTCGAAGGCGCTTTGCGTGCGCGCCTGGCCTACCCTTCCGATCTGGTCCGCGAACACGTGCGCTGGGGACTCGAGCAGCAGCGCCATAAGCGCGAGCAGTTGATCGTCAGTCACGTCGAGGTCTAACTAGCAGCCTGCTCAGACGCGCAGAAACGTCTTGCGGTAATGCGCCAGTTCGGCCAACGACTCGCGGATGTCATCCAGCGCCTGATGCGTATTGCGCTTCTCGAAGCCTGCCAGGGCCTGCGGGTTCCAGCGCTTGGCCAGTTCCTTGAGCGTCGACACATCGAGATTGCGGTAGTGGAAGAACTCGGCCAGTTCGGGCATTTCCCGCAGCATGAAACGCCGATCCTGGTGCACGCTGTTGCCACACATCGGCGAGCTGTTCGGCGTCACATACGTCTTTAGAAACGCCAGCGTCTGGCGCTCGGCCTCGGCGGTATCGATACCGCTCTCGCGGACGCGTTGCGTCAGCCCCGAGGCGCCATGCGTGCGCGTATTCCACTCGTCCATCGCCTCGAGCAACGCATCCGGCTGATGCACCGCCAGCACCGGCCCTTCGGCGATCAGGTTCAGGTCGCCATCGGTGATCAGGGTCGCCACCTCGATGATGCGTTCGCGGGCGGGGTCGAGCCCGGTCATTTCCAGGTCGATCCAGATCAGCAGGTCGTTACGCGGGGCTTGCGGAGTGTCACTTGCCATGGGGGTCTCCATCGGGGCGCCATGCCTAGGGACAGCATGGCGCAATGAACGCTACAATGACCACCATTGTACCCTGTCCCGAGAGCGCATGAGCAAACGTAAACTCAGCCGCCAGCAACGTTGGCGGGTCGAAAAGATTCAAGCCCAACGCGCCGAACGTGCCGAACGCCGCACCCAGAGCGACGACACCGCGCTCGAAGCCGGCGATTACGGCCCTGAGCGCCTGGGACGCGTCACCGCGCATTTCGGGCGCACCCTGGAGGTCGAAGCCGAGGATGAACACGGTGATCTTCAGCGCCACCGTTGCCATCTGCGTGCCAACCTCGAGGGCCTGGTCACCGGCGACGACGTGGTATGGCGTACGGCGAGCGACGGCAGTGGCGTGGTCGTGGCGCGTCAGCCGCGGCGCAGCGTACTGGAACGCCCCGACGCGCGCGGCCAGCTCAAGCCCGTGGCCGCCAACATAGCGCAGATCCTGATCGTCTTCGCCGTGGAGCCCGCACCCCACCCCAACCTCATCGACCGCTATCTCGTCGCTGCCGAAGCCACTGGCATCGCCCCGGTGCTGGTGCTCAACAAGACCGATCTGTTGCCCGACGAAGGCGGTGAGCTGCGCGCGTTACTGGCGCGCTATCGCGAACTGGGGTATCAAGTAGTCAGCGCCTCCACCCAATGCGAGAACGGTCTCGATGCCCTGCATGCCTGCCTCACCGAACGCACTTCGGTGTTCGTAGGTCAGAGCGGGGTCGGCAAGTCGTCCTTGATCGACCGTCTGCTGCCCGATAAACAACTGCGGGTCGGCGCGCTCTCGGTGGACTCTCGCAAGGGCACGCACACCACCACCACCGCCACGCTCTATCACCTGCCGGCGGGCGGCGAACTGATCGACTCGCCGGGCATTCGCGAATTCGGCCTCGGCCATCTCGACGAACCCGACGTGGCGCGCGGCTTCATCGAGTTCCAGCCCTACCTGGGCCACTGCCGGTTTCGCGATTGTCATCACCGCCAGGAACCGGGATGCGCCTTGCGTGAAGCCGTGGAGCGCGGCGAGATTCTCGCCTCACGGTTCAATAGTTACCGACACATCGTCGATAGCCTGACACCCGATCGCTCTCCATGAAGAACGCCTCATGAAAAACGCCACGCCCCAGAAGGGGCGAGGCGTCATGCGTACGATGTGACATGTTACCTAGCGTAATCGACAGGCCAGGATGCGGCTCAGCCGAGCGTATCGAGCCCACGGCGGATATCGCGCTTGAGATCATCCAGCGCTTCCAGTCCCACGGCAATGCGCACCAAGCCTTCACTGATTCCCGCGGCGGCCTTCTGCGCGTCACTCAAGCGCGCATGCGTCGTCGTCGCCGGGTGCGTGACGGTGGTTTTCACATCCCCCAGGTTGCCAGTGATCGACATCAGGCGAGAATGGTCGATAAGCGCCCAGGCACCGTCGCGACCGCCCTTCACCTCCACGCCCAGCACGGCGCCGAAGCCGCTTTGCTGTTGCTTGGCCAGCGCATGCTGCGGATGGCTTTCCAGGCCGCTGTAATGCACACGCGCGATTTCCGGCTGCGCCTCCAGCCACTGGGCTATGGCGAGGGTATTCTCACAATGCGCTTTCATGCGCAGCCCCAGGGTTTCCAGCCCCTTGAGGAAGATCCACGCATTGAAGGGGCTCATGCACGGACCGCAGGTACGCACCACGCCCACCAGTTCCTTGAGCATCTCCTCGGGCCCCACCACGGCACCGCCGATGGCACGCCCCTGGCCGTCCAGATACTTGGTCGCCGAATGGATCACCAAGTCGGCGCCCAGATCGAGCGGACGCTGCAACACCGGGGTCAGAAAGCAGTTATCGATGGCGAGCCAGGCGTCATGGCGATGCGCCAAGTCGGCCAACGCGGCAATATCCACCACCTCGGAAAGCGGGTTGGACGGCGTCTCGGCGAACAATAGGCGCGTCTGCGGCGTGATCGCAGCCTGCCAGGCATCCAGGTCGCCCAGCTCCACGTAGCGGGTCACGATGCCCAACTTGCCGAGATACTTGTCGAACAGGCTGACCGTGGAACCGAACAACGAACGCGAGGCGACGATTTCATCACCGGCCTGCAAGAAGGCCAGCGCCGTGGCGAGAATCGCCGCCATGCCGGAGCTGGTGGCGACGCAGCTTTCGCCCCCCTCGAGCGCTGCCAGACGTCGCTCGAAGGTGCGCACCGTGGGGTTGGTGAAACGCGAATAGATGTTACCCGGTTCTTCGCCGGAGAACTTGCGCGCCGCCTCGGCGGCGCTACCGTAGACGAAGCTCGATGTCGGAAAGATCGGCTCGCCGTGTTCCTGTTCGTGCGTGCGGTCGTGGCCGGCACGGATCGCCAGTGTGTCGAGCGCGAAGGCGTCGTCATGATCGTCATGCATGTCTCACCTCCTCAGTCTTCTTCTTCGACATCGTTATGCAGATCGACCACGGCATGCACCGTATTGTCCTGATGCTTGGCCACATCGTTACGCGCGGCCTCGAGATCGGCCAGATAGGCGGCATCGATATCGCCGGTCACGTACTCGCCATCGAACACCGAGCAGTCGAACTCCTCGAGCGCGGGATTGACGTCGCGGCATGCCGCTTTGAGGTCCTCGAGTTTCTGATAGACGATGCGATCGGCGCCGATCAGCTCCCCGACCTCCTCTTCGCTGCGCCCATGCGCGATCAATTCCGACGCCACTGGCATATCGATACCATAGACATTGGGATAGCGCACCGGCGGCGCGGCAGAGGCAAAATAGACCTTACGCGCACCGGCCTCGCGAGCCATCTGGATGATCTGTTTACACGTGGTACCGCGCACGATGGAATCGTCGACCAGCAGCACGTTCTTGCCGGCGAACTCGACGTCGATGGCATTGAGCTTCTGACGCACGGATTTCTTGCGCTGCGTCTGCCCGGGCATGATGAAGGTCCGCCCGATATAGCGATTCTTCATGAAGCCTTCGCGGTACTTCACCCCCAGATGCTGAGCCAGTTCCAGCGCCGAGGTCCGCGAGGTATCGGGAATCGGGATCACCACATCGATGTCATGCTCCGGCCAGTCACGCTGAATGCGATCACCCAGCTTGCGCCCCATCTCCATGCGCGTGCCATAGACATAGGCGCCATCGAGAATCGAGTCGGGGCGCGCCAGATAGACATGTTCGAAGATGCACGGCGTCAGCTGTGGGCGGTCGGCACACTGCTGAGTATGCACTCGGTTGCCCTCGGTCTCGATGAAGATCGCCTCGCCCGGCGCCAGATCGCGACACAGCTCGAAGCCGCCGACATCCAGGGCCACCGATTCGGAGGCGATCATCACGTCCTGGCCTTCTTCATTGTCGCGCGTCCCGTAGACCACTGGGCGAATCCCATGCGGATCGCGAAACGCGACCATGCCAAAGCCGTTGATGCAGGCCACTGCGGCATAACCGCCCTGGCAACGACGATGCACGCGACGTACGGCATCGAAGATGTCATCGGGCGTGAGATGGTGCCCCTGCTTGCCCAGCTCGTGTGCAAACACGTTGAGCAGGACTTCAGAGTCGGAGCTGGTATTGATGTGGCGCAGATCGGAAAAGAACAGCTCACGCTTGAGCTGCTCGGAGTTGGTCAGATTGCCGTTATGCGCCAACGTGATGCCATAAGGCGAATTGACATAAAACGGCTGCGACTCCGCTTCGCTGGACGAGCCGGCCGTCGGGTAGCGAATATGCCCAATTCCCATGTTGCCGCGCAGACGCGTCATGTGGCGGGTATGGAACACATCCCGCACCAGGCCGTTGCTCTTGCGTAGCAGGAAACGTCCCTCATGCCATGTCATCATCCCGGCGGCATCCTGGCCACGGTGTTGGAGCACTGTCAGCGCGTCATACAGCGACTGATTGACCGCCTGATTGGCCATGAGGCCCACGATACCGCACATTGTGCCTTTCCTCGCTTGCCTTGAGAGTAGCAAGCGGCGATGAACGCCGCTCGCGATTGAAACCTGTCACGCATCGAGGCGCTTTTTCAGGGCGCCGTCGTCTCCGATGATGTACTCGATGCAGGTACCTCGGGCGATGTTTCCAGCGCTTGACCGGCGGCCTCGCGGCCCGTGTCGCGCAAGGCACGTTCGGCGCCCGAGGTGTCGATTTCCCACGCCTCCAGGCGGTCCACCGACCAGTCGCGCAGTTGCTCGAAGGCCGGGCGCAGCTGCGCATTCTGCCATGCGGCGATCCCCGACAAGGGCGTCAATGTCAAGATGACCGTCGCCAGCACCAGAATCAAGGCACCCCGCGCGGCACCGAACGTCGCACCGGCGACACGGTTGAAAAACCCCATGCCGACCCATTCGATGGCGGCGTTGATCATGCGGATCAAGAACCCGCAGAGCATGACGATGACGAAGATGACCAGCACGAAGCCGAGCACCAGGCGAATTTCGGGATGATCGATATAGGGCGACATCATTTCGGCTACCGCCGGGGCGAACATTCGCGCGCCCAACAATGCCGCCACCCAAGCCGCCAACCCTAATGCTTCGCGCACCAGACCCCGCATGAAACCGGCCAACATGGAGACGGTCAATACCGCCAGGAAGGCCCAGTCGAGCCAGGTCAGCGTCATCACTCCTCCCGCACGCGAATCAAGAGCCCCTGGATATTGACCTCTTCTTTGAGCTCGGTGCGCACGCGCTCACCTTCATCGGAGGATTCGAACGGACCGACGTACACCGTCGTCAGATCATTATCCCGGGGGCGCTGGTAGGCATCGAAACCTTGCGATTTGAGCTTTTCGACGAGCCGTTGGGCATTGTCCGGCTGGCCGAAGCTGCCGACCTGGACCGCCCAGCCACCTTGAGCCTGGGGCGCACCGGACGTTGAAGACGCTTCGCTGTTGCCGTCGCTCTCCTCTTGCGCTGTTGAAGAAGAAGACTGCTCGGCAATGGCGGCAATGGGATCGTCGTTCGTGGATTCCGCCTCGCCGGATGCTTCACCGTCATCGGGCGTCGCTGGCGGCGAAGACACAGTTGGCGAAGAAGCACCAGCGTCGGGTTGACCGAGCTGGGACCCGGTCGCCGGCTCGACAACCCTGTCATCGCCCGTATCGCCTTCGAGATTCGCCGGCGGCTCGGGTGAAGCGACATCGCGCTGATCCACGGGAATCGGCTGTTCAATGGTCAGTACCGGTTCGGGGCGCTCGCCGCGCGGCGTCGGCTCATCGAGCAGCATGGGGAGGAAAATCACCGCCAACGCGACGAGAATGATCGCGCCACTGATACGCTCACGCATTCCATATTTCATGACACACTCCTTGGGCTCGCCACGATCCCGAGTGCCTCCAGGGTGGTCAAAGCCTCGGCGACGGTCCAGAACGAGCCGCAGACCAGCACCTCGTCGCCATTGTCCATATTGGTGTGCAACCAGCGTACGCCAGCGTCCGGCGACGCGGCGCAATGCATCACATGAGCGTCGCACGCGCCAAGAAAGGCCGCCAACTGCTCGGCGTCGCGCGCGCGATCACCGCTCAACGACACCGGCACCCACGCATCGACCTGCGGCGCCAGCGCTTCGATCACGCCCTTGGCGTCCTTGTCGGCCAGCATGCCCAGCAGACAAAAACGTCGTCCGCGCGGCGGGCGCTGCGCCAAGTAGGTGGCAACATAAGCGGCGGCATGCGGATTATGGCCGACATCCAGACACCAGGGGCCCTGCCATTGCAGCCGACCGGTCAGGACGGCGCGACCCAAGGCCCGCTGGCACGCCGATTCCTCCAGAGACATACCGGCCAGCATCAGTGCCTGCAATGCCGTCGCGGCATTATCCAGTGGCAGACCAGGATCGGGAAGCGCACGCAGCGTCAGGGGCTCACCGGTAGCGGTTTCGCCCTGCCATTGCCAGCCATCGGCTGCGGCTTGCCAGTCGAAACGTTCGCCCAGTGCGAATACTGGTGCCGCCAGGCTCTCGGCATGCTGACGCACACTCGCCGGTAAGGCGGTACTCCCCAGCACCGCCGGACGCCCCGAACGCATGATGCCCGCCTTTTCCTGGCCGATGGTCTCGAGATGGGTGCCTAGAAAGGCCGCATGATCCTGAGCGACGGTCGTCACCACCGCCACATCCGGGTCGACGACATTGACCGCGTCCAGCCGTCCGCCCAGCCCCACCTCGAGCAACGCCACATCGGGTTGCTCGCGCCTAATCAGCCACAAGGCGGCCAAAGTGCCAACTTCAAAGTAGGTAAGGCTGATCTCTTTATCCGCAAGGCGCGCCGCTTCAACGGCCTCGAAGGCCTCGACCAGGGCGGCATCATCGGCCTCTTGGCCATTGAAGCACAGGCGCTCGTTGTAACGCTGTAGATGCGGTGATGTATAAGCGGCGCTTCGCCAACCATGCTCGCGTGCCAGTGCATCGAGCATGGCCACGGTCGAGCCCTTGCCGTTGGTGCCGGCCACGGTGATGACACGCCCCGCCAGCGCTCTAGTCTTGAGACCCAGGCGCGCAGCGACTGCAGAGACCCGCTCGAGCCCCAGATCGATGGCAACGGGATGCTGGCGCTCAAGACGCGCCAGCCAAGCTTCCAGAGTGGTCGTATCAGCCATTCAGTGATCGGTCCGGGAGAACTCGTCCAGTGTGGCCTGAGCCGACGCTTCGTCGTCCTCGCTATCTTGGCCGAGACGCGATTGGTGCGTCAGCTTGCGCATGACACCGCCCAGACGCTCACGCATGTCATGACGATGCACGATCATGTCCACGGTGCCATGATCAAGCAGGAACTCGCTGCGCTGGAAGCCTTCCGGCAATTGCTCGCGCACGGTTTGCTCGATGACGCGTGGCCCGGCGAACCCGATCAGGGCGTTGGGTTCGGCGACATTGAGATCGCCCAACATCGCCAGTGACGCCGACACGCCGCCGAAGACAGGGTCGGTCAACACTGAAATATACGGCACACCCGCCTGCTTGAGCTTTTCCAGGGCCGCAGATGTCTTGGCCATCTGCATCAGCGAGAAAAGCGCTTCCTGCATGCGGGCACCGCCGGACGCGGCGAAGCACACCAGCGGGACACCCTCTTCCAGCGCTTGAGACGCGGCACGCACGAACTTCTCGCCCACCACGGCCCCCATGGAACCGCCCATGAAGCTAAATTCGAATGCCACCGCAACCACCGGCAGACCATCGAGCTTGCCGCGCATGGCGATCAAGGCATCGTTTTCGTCGGTAGCTTTCTGGGCCGCCGCCAAACGATCCTTGTACTTCTTGGAGTCGCGGAACTTGAGTCGATCACTGGGCTGCAGGTCGGCGGCAATTTCCTCGCGGCCTTCCGTATCCAGAAACCAGTTGAGTCGTTTGCGTGCTGTCAGGCGCAGATGATGATCGCACTTGGGGCACACGCTCTGATGGCGCTCCAACTCGGGAAGATAGAGCACTGCTTCGCAATTGGGGCACTTACGCCACAGGCCATCCGGCACGCTTTTCCGGCGATCGGTTCGCTGGGTACGGCTCATCGACGGCACAATTTTGTCTAGCCAGCTCATGGTTCTGAGACGCTTCCATGTTGCTTGTCTGACGCATCGAGCCACGTCCGTGGCCCGATACAGCGAATAAAGGGGGCTCGCATGGCCACCTCAGCGATCCAGTGCATCACGCATGTCGCCAAGCACGGCCTTGAGCGCCGCGGGTATGGCCTCGGGACGTTCGGCGTTTTCGGCAATACGCGATACCAGCGCACTGCCGACGATGACGCCATCGGCCACTCGACCGACCGCCGCGGCGGTCTCGCCATCGCGAATGCCGAAGCCGACACATAACGGCAAATCGGTCATCTCGCGTAGCGGCGCCAACTGACGCGCCACGGCCTCGACATCCAGCGAGGCGGCACCCGTCACCCCCTTGAGTGATACATAGTACAAATAACCTTCGCCGTGCGCACATATTGTAGCGGCCCGGGCGGATGAGGTGGTAGGGGCCAGCAGGAAGATCGACTGCAGGCCGTGCTCGGCGAACAGCGGCGCAACCTCGGCCCCTTCCTCAGGCGGCATGTCGACCATCAAGACGCCGTCGACGCCCACATCGCGCGCGCGCCGGACGAACGTCTCGTACCCCATGCGCTCCACGGGATTGACATACCCCATCAACACCACCGGCGTTGTCTGGTCAGTCTCGCGAAACGACGCGACCATGTCGAGCACGTCGGCCAAGCGCGTGCCATGCTTGAGCGCACGTTCGCAGGCCTTCTGGATCACCGGCCCATCCGCCATGGGATCGGAAAACGGCACACCCAGCTCCAGCACATCGGCCCCCGCCTCGACGCAGGCGTGCATGAAACCGACGGTATGTTGCGGCGCAGGGTCGCCGGCGGTGATATACGGAATCAGGGCGCAGCGAGACTGATCCTTGAGCGCCGCGAAACGTTGATCGATGCGATTCATAGTCATGCTCAGAATTCCAGACCGTCGAGCTTGGCCACCGTGTGAATGTCCTTGTCACCGCGCCCGGAAAGATTGACGACAATATGCTGATTGGGGCGCATGGTAGCTGCCATTACCTTGGCATGGGCCAGCGCATGAGCCGTTTCCAGGGCGGGCATGATGCCTTCGATGCGCGTCAGCTCACGAAACGCCTCGAGCACTGCATCGTCGTTGGCGGCCACGTAGCTGACACGCCCGACATCTTTCCACAGCGCGTGCTCGGGGCCGACGCCGGGATAGTCGAGACCGGCGGAGATCGAGTGCGTATCCGACACCTGTCCGCTGGCGTCGGACATCAAATAGGTACGGTTGCCATGCAGCACGCCGCTGGGCGCATTGGCAGTCAACGGCGCGGCGTGACGTCCGGTTTCGACACCGTCGCCACCGGCCTCGACGCCGACCATGGCCACCTCATCGTCCTCGAGGAACGGATAGAACAGACCGATGGCGTTGGAACCGCCGCCCACGCAGGCCACCAGGGCATCGGGCAAGCGGCCGATCTGCGCCAGACTCTGCTCGCGGGCCTCACGACCGATCACCGAAGTAAAATCGCGGACCATGGCGGGATAGGGATGCGGCCCCGCCACGGTGCCAATGATATAGAAGGTGTCGTCGACATTGGTCACCCAGTCGCGCAGCGCCTCGTTCATGGCGTCCTTGAGGGTCCGCGATCCGGACTCGACCGGGTGCACTTCGGCTCCCAGCAGACGCATGCGATAGACGTTGAGCTTTTGACGCTCAACATCTTCGGCGCCCATGTAGATCTCGCACTTGAGGCCCAGACGCGCGGCCACAGTAGCGGTGGCCACGCCATGTTGCCCGGCACCGGTCTCGGCGATGACGCGCGGCTTGCCGCTCTTCTTGGCGAGCAACGCCTGGCCGATGGTGTTGTTCACCTTGTGGGCGCCGGTATGGTTGAGATCTTCGCGCTTGAGCCAGATCTGCGCGCCACCGATTTTATTGGACCATCGTTCAGCGTGATAAAGGGGAGACGGGCGGCCCACGTAATGGGCCAGGTCACGATCGAATTCGGCCTGGAAATCGGCATCGTCGCGAAGGCTTAAATAAACCTTCTCCAGCTCTTCCAGGGCGAAGCTCAGAGTCTCCGAGACGAACCGGCCACCGTACGGACCGAAATGGCCTTGGGCGTCCGGCAGTCGGGTCAGGTCGCTGAACTTGGTCACGAATGACACCTCATAGGGCTTGGGTATGGGACACTTGGGACAGAAATGCCCGGATGCGCGCGGGATCCTTGACGCCCTTGGCCGCCTCGACGCCTCCCGAGACGTCAACGGCATAGGGCCGCACCCGCTGGATGGCTTCGGCGACATTGGTTGCCGTCAAGCCTCCCGCGAGAATAACAGGTTTCGCCAGGTTTGCGGGGATTCGCGACCAGTCGAAGGTCTCGCCCGTGCCGCCCGGCACGCCAGGGCGATAGGCATCCAGCAACAGGCCGCGCGCACCGGCATAACGCGCCGCCTCGGCGTGCAGGTCAAGCCCGTCGCGCATGCGCAAGGCCTTGATCCAAGGGACCTCCAGACGCTCGCATGCCTCGGCGGTTTCACTGCCGTGCAACTGAACCAAATCCAGATGCCGCGCGCAACGCCGAATTTCGTCCTCGGGCTGGTCGACGAACAACCCCACCCGCGTGACGAAGGGCGGCACGCACGCCGATAGCTGGGCCAGGCGCGCTGCGTCGATGGCCCGCGCGCTGCCCGGCCACATCACGAAGCCCAGCGCATCGGCGCCCGCCGCCACGGCCACCTGGATATCTTCTTCACGCGTCAGGCCGCAGATCTTGACGCGTGTGCGCTGCATCGTCGCCTTCATGACGACACCTCCCGCCGCGGCGGATAAACGCGGCGCTGGCGACGCGCACGCGCCCACTCACTATCCGGCAGCGTGCGCTCGCCGCTCCATTCTCCGATGAACGCCAGCAAGTTCGGGCCGAGCGGCTCTTGGGGCAATTCGAAGCGCTCATCGTAATACACGTCGACGAAGTGCAGCCCACACCCCGGCGCCGTGACATTGCCCTGCGTTCGATCACGCAGCGCCAACAGCTCTCCAAGATAGCTCGTCGGATGATCGCCGCGTCCGACGGCCACCAGCGCGCCGGCGATATTGCGAATCATGTGATGCAAGAAGGCGTTGGCTTGAATATCGATGACGATCATCTGCCCATAGCGTCGTACCTCGATGAAGTGTACATGACGATGGGCGCTTTTCGACTGGCAGCCTGCGGCGCGGAAACTCGAAAAGTCGTGCTCGCCGATCAACGCCTGGGCGGCGGCATGCATGCGCTCGGCGTCCAGCGGCTCACGGCACCAGGTCGCATTGGCGCGTTCGAGCACCGGCCGCGATGGCTGATTGAGGATCACGTAACGATAGCGCCGCGCCAAGGCCGAAAGTCGCGCATGAAAATCATCGGCGACCGGGGCCACCCAGCGCACCGCAACATCGCGCGGCAGCTTGGCATTGGCGCCGAACAGCCAGGCTTTTTGTGTGCGGAGCACCGGCGCGTCGAAGTGCACAATCTGACGCGTCGCATGCACGCCGGTATCGGTGCGTCCACTGCACAGCACCTGCACTGGCGTATTGGCGATCTTCGAAAGCGCCGCTTCCAGCGCTGCCTGCACCGAAGGCGCTTGGGTGAGGCGCTGCCAACCGCAATATGCACTACCATCGTACTCGACCCCGAGTGCGATGCGTCCTTCCAGCGGCTGTCGGTCATCCTGGAATTCGAAGAAGGCCATCGATATCCGTCACGTTGAGTCTTGGGTATGTCACGCTGGCGCCCACGTATAGCACTCAGGCACCATCGTATTCGCGTATCAGCGCCCTGGCCTCCCGTGCGACGCTGTCGTCTTCAGCGCGCGACGCAACTTGCAGCAGCGCCTTGGCCTGCGTGGTTTCGCCTTCGGCGGCCAACAAGCTCCGCGCTTTCTCCAACGCGTCGGCTGGCGTCTCGGCGGCGCGCCTATTATCCAGATGCGGGGGTGCGAACGCCACTTCCTCGACCTCCCAATGCGCAATATCGTGGGAGGACTCAGGCGACTCGTTTTGAGGCGCGGACGCCACCGACGGCTCCACCTCAGGAAGCTGATAATCCAGACGCGTTGGCGCCTCCGGAACGTCAGGCGGCTCGAACTCGAGCGGCGCGGCCTCCGCGGCGGGACGCGCGGCCGGCATTACCGCCTCCGATTCCTCGTCGGACACATCATGCGGTGTCTCGGGCTCGGTATTGTCGGCAGGCGCCGAGACGCCTGCGAACAGCGAGTCTTCCTCGGAGGAGGATGCCGGCTCACGTAGCGCATCAGCAGACGGCGCGACACCGACTTGGCGATAATGCGTCACCAGTGTCGCGGCTTCGCGATGCGTTTCATCACTGACCGACGGCGCAAAGCGCTCGGCTTCACGCTCCAACGCGGTGAACTCGCCCAACTCGCCCAATACCGACAACAACTTGAGGCGTAATTCGGCATTTTCTTGCGCCGCAAGACGCGCCTGCAGCCATTCGCGCGCCTGGGTATAACGTCCATAGGCGATATAAATATCAGCCTCGTCGATGGTGGCCGTCTCGGGTACATCATCGTCGCTTAGGATCGGGCGTGCCTTCGCGGTGGACTGCGCGGTCCCCAAGCGTGCCGCCATATCCTGGTAGGTCGCTTCGCGGCCGGTACGCCAACGTTGCCATCCCCAAAGCGCCAGCAATGCCGCCAACACGATCAGCAGCCCCACCTGCAATGGCCCCAACCAGGATGACGACGTTTCTTCACGCTGGGCAGCGCTCGGGGGCGTTTCGTCGCTGGTTGATGCTGCCCGCTCGCCGGACGATGCCGACGGTGCATCGGATGCCGTCTGCGCCAGCAAGGCCGTCACGCCGGTCACGTCGACCGGTGGTAACGCCGAAAGCGCTTCGAGACGCTCGGCCAGGGCATCACGCTCCCGCTCGACATAGGCCACGCGTACGCGCAGTGCTTGCAGCGCCGCCTCCAGCTTGGCCGCACGTCGAGAATCGGGCTCTCCTTCGCGCTGCATCGACGATGTGCCGCCCGATGCGGGGCGCAAGGTCGCGTCACTACGCTCGCGAGCCGTCCCGATAACGCCCTGCGGCACCTCAGGTTGGGGCTTAGATGTCTCACGAGAAGGCGTCGATGCATCATCTCGCGTCGAAGCACCCTGTGCTGCCTGCGGCGCGCCGGCAGGGTTCGCCAGGGCGTAGCCAGGTGGATCGAACAGCAGTGTCACCGGCTGCTGAATACGCCCTTGCGGCCATGACACCTCCAGCAATAACTCGAGATAGGCGCGCCCCACCGACGCCTGGCTGCTGATCGTGATACGTGGCGGCGTGGTATCGCGCGATAGCGCGACATTCAGCGGCATCTTGAGTGCTCTTGCGTCCAGCCCCGCCGCCTCGAAGGCGTCGTCATCCGCGAGACGCACCTTGAGCCGCTGGGGATCGATATCGCCGACACCGGATAGGGTCAGCTCGGCACGCAAGGGCTGATTGAGATACGAGGTGACCTGCGGTGCTCCCACGCTCACCCCTAGCGCCACGGGGCTCATCACGACTAGGCACAATGCCAAGGCAGTCTTGCGCAGCATGGAATCCTCAGCAACGACGTCAACGATGGTTGGAGTTTTATCATATCTTTTGACCAGCCACCTCATACTAGGCACTACCCAAACGAGACGAGCCCGCCTAGGCGGGCTCGTTGCTCCGTGACAGTCAGGCAGGGGCGTCTTCTCGACGGCGCCATCTCTGTCAGCGCGTGGCGATGATCCAAACGGCGTGAATGATGCCGGGAATATACCCCAACAACGTCAGCAGAATGTTGAGCCAGAAATGCAGCCCGAAACCGACCTGCAGGAAAACCCCCAGGGGCGGCAGCAAAATAGCCAGAATTATGCGGATAATGTCCATACATCCTCTCCTTGTGAATGCGTCCTTTCAGAGCCTTTCAAAGTCGTGTGGGGCGCCCCCACTAGTGGTATCCACCACCTAGCATGATACGCAAGGACATGATGCCTCGATAGTCTTACTATTGCTTGCCGCGGGGGTCGCAATATTCGACGCCCGGGGCATGCGAATGGGCGTCAGGATCGATCTTCTGGCGCACCTCGTCGGCGCCGGAGGCCAGCGTGTCGTGGTGGCGCTCCCAATCTTCCCAATCATGCGGAGTGCCACTGCGCGGGCGATGGCTCGCCGCGCCTCGAGCACGTGCCCAGGCCTGCTCTTCGAGGGTAGTGGGCTTGTCCTCTTCCTTGTCGAGGCCAATGCCCTGCTTGGCCAAGTAATCGCGTGCGTTCATGTTACCTCCCGAAGAGCCGGACCCTGTGTATCGCGTCTCGTGCCACTGGCTCGTGGCGCATATGTGCGGCGTCATTATCTCACGACGCCACTATAGCGTATCCCCTTTAAATGAAGGCATGAGTCCGACTTTCAAGAGGATGCTGCTTTATCGTTTTTACCTATCAGCGCTTTCATTTTAATCAAATTCATCATGCCCTTGCTCCTCGACATACTAGCCCGCGTTTTCAGGTAGCCGGGCGCAACACGACGGCTCGCTCATTTCACCATCGACGATTCAAAGAGGACACAGCATGGAAGTACGCAAGGTGGATGTCGCCATCATCGGCGCCGGAACCGCAGGACTCGGCGCCTATCGCGCCGCCAAGGCACATACCGATTCGGTGGTGATGATCGAAGGCGGCCCCTATGGCACAACCTGCGCGCGCGTCGGCTGCATGCCGTCCAAATTGCTGATCGCCGCCGCCGAAGCTGCACACCATGCCCGCGACACAGCGCCCTTCGGCGTCAACATCAGTGGCGAGATAACGGTCGACGGGCGTGCGGTGATGGACCGTGTGCGCCGTGAGCGCGACCGCTTCGTGGGCTTCGTACTCGCGTCGGTCGACGGCATCCCCGCCAGCGACAAATTGCACGGCTATGCTCGTTTCGCCGACGCCAACACGCTGATCATCGATGAGGAAACCCGCGTCGAGGCCGACAAGATCGTCATCGCCACCGGCTCGAGCCCCACCTATCCAGCTTTCTTCGAAGCCGCCGGCGACCGCCTGGCAATCAACGACGATGTCTTCGAATGGGAAACTCTCCCCGAGTCGGTCGCCCTTTTCGGCCCCGGGGTGATCGGTCTCGAACTGGGCCAGGCGCTTCACCGGCTGGGCGTACGGCTACGCATCTTCGGTGTAGGCGGTGCGCTGGGACCGCTTCAGGACGCCGCGATTCGCGACTACGCCGAGCAGGCGTTCAACGACGAGCTTTACGTCGACCCCGACGCCACGGTCGAGTCCATCGAGCGCGACGGCGACAGCGTGCTCATCACCTTCATCGAACGCAAGACCGGGGAGCGCCTGACCGAGCGCTTCGATTATCTCCTCGCCGCAACTGGGCGGCGTCCCAGCGTCGATAATCTCGACATCGAGGCGGCTCATCTCAAGCTCGATACCCGTGGCGTGCCGCTATACAACCGCCATACGCTGCAATGCCGTAACCGCCAAGACGCGCCCAGCCATGTATTCATCGCTGGCGATGCCGATAACGAGCTACCGCTTCTGCACGAAGCCTCCGACGAAGGGCGCATCGCTGGCGACAATGCCGGTCGCTACCCTGAGGTCAGGGCCGGGCACCGTCGCACGCCGCTGGGCGTGGTCTTTAGCGACCCGCAAATTGCTACCGTGGGAATGAGCTATCCTCAACTAGAAGCGCGCTATGGCGATTGTGACTGCTTCGCTACTGGCGAGGTATCTTTCGAGGGCCAGGGCCGTTCACGGGTCATGCGCATGAACAAGGGGCTGATGCATGTATATGCCGAACAGGGCTCAGGACTGTTCCTCGGCGCCGAGATTTTCGGGCCGCGCGCCGAGCACTTGGGCCACCTGCTCGCCTGGGCGCATCAGCAACGTCTGACAGTCAGTGAAATGCTGGAGATGCCGTTTTATCACCCGGTCGTCGAAGAAGGCTTGCGCACCGCGCTGCGCGACCTCAACGCCAAGCTCCAGTTGGGGCCGGCGGTCGTCGAGCGCTGCATGGAATGCGGCCCGGGGGACTGACGTTTCAACGCCACGCGCCGCGTGGTGCCACGCTAACGGCATGACGTCAGCAAACGTTATGCCGTCGACGCCCAGGAGACCCGCCATGTCGCGTTCTTCCCCCGCCGTAGTCGGCGACATCATGATCGGCGATGGCTACCGAGTCACCGCCAGCACCTCGATCACGGCCCTCGCCGAGGGACTCGCGCGCCACCGGTTGCCCGGCGCGCCGGTCGTCGATGCGCAAGACCGCCTGATCGGCTTCATTTCGGAACAGGATGTGCTCGGCCAGCTACTCGATAGCGCCTATCACTGCGGCCAGCCATCCTTGGTCGGCGAGCTGATGCGCGAAGTCGTGCTGACCGTGACGCCCGACAAAAGCATCGTCGACCTGGCCGAATCCATGCGTGGCGAACGACCCAAGGTGTATCCCGTCGTCGATGACGGACACGTCATCGGCTTGGTCACCCGTCGTGAGGTGCTCGCCGCCCTATTGACCATGCGCAACCGCTGCTGAGACCAACGCCAGCCCATAAAAAACCGCCGTGCAAAGGCACGGCGGTCAATCGAGAACAGTAAGCTCAAAACGCATTTCCTAGCGACTGCCTGAAATCACGTTTCTTGCATTAACTCAGACCACGCTGCAGGCAAAAGTTCCCTCGCCTCGCGCATTTTTATCGAGCACTGCCGTAATCGGGCTTGCCAAGGCTTGGCTCGCTTGATTAACATCCCTGCGTCGAGCGGGCATAGCTCAGTTGGTAGAGCATCAGCTTCCCAAGCTGAGGGTCGCGAGTTCGAGCCTCGTTGCCCGCTCCACTCCTTCCTTGCGATTTCATCGCGCCAGGAGAGTCACTGCGTCGCGGCGCGATCGCATGCTAGACTCGAGGCTTCGCATTCGTTTCGGCCTCTCACCGCCTCATGCTTCTTTTCTTACTGGTTTTCGCCGTCTGTCTGACGATCCTGGTCGGTACCGTGGCGATGCTGATGCTCAGCCGTACGCCCCGCTACCGGACCGAGCCCGAGCACCTGCTCACGCTGTTCGACAAAACGCTGGACAAGCGCGTCAGCGTGGCCGAGTGGCATACACTGGTCGATTATCCGATTCGCCACGATGCCTATCTCGAAAGCATTCGCCGCCGTGCGCAGCATGTCATGGAGGAGCACGGTAGACCCTGGCAAGTCGCACAGGGAGGCTGCCTGTTATCGCGTGCCGGGCGCGACGAACTCGAGGCGATACGCGATCATTTGCGCGCGCGCCTGGCACTGCCGAAGCCTGAACTAGAGGCCTGAGAATTGCGCCTCACGCGCGATGGGCGTGTATGGTAAGCTCACTGCGAAGCTCAGGAGGGTCGCTATGAGCAGCAGCATTCGTCTGACGCCACTCGACAACACCGTCAAGCATCACGGTCATGCCTTTCATCAGATCGTCATCGGCCTGGCTGGGCACGCCGAATTCGAGATCGAGGGACTGGGCGGCTCCATCGCTCCCTTGTCCGGCTGCATCGTCCCGATCAATCATGTGCACTATTACGAAGGCATCGGTGATAACCGCCAGTTGATTCTCGACCTCCCGGATGACTCGCCCTCGCTGACCGGAGGCCATCGCGAACTGGCCAGCCTGTTCGATGCGCCACGCTATTTCACGCTCGATGACCCCCTGCGCAACTATCTCAACTTCGTGGTGCAGGAAATGTCGCAGCCGCGCCACGCCGATGGCGAATTGCTCGCCACCACCTTCTTGAGCTGCCTACATGCCCGCCTGTCCGCGCCGACGGCGCTCGATAACGGCCGCGCACTGAATCTCGACACCATCGATCGCTACATCGACAGCCACCTTGCCGAGCGCGTGACGGTCAAGGATCTGGCGCGCCTGGCCTGTCTGAGCGAGGCGCATTTCGGCGAGCGCTTTCGGCGCCATACGGGGCTGACGCCTTACCAATACTTATTGCGTCGCCGCCTCGAACGCGCAAGCATCTTGCTGCGAAACGCCGGCGCGCCACTCAGCGAGATCGCAGCACGCACAGGCTTCGCCAATCAAAGCGCCTTGTCGCATGCCTTCCGACGCCACCATGGCCAGTCGCCCTCGCAATGGCGTCGAGGCGCTACCGCTTCCGTCATGACCACGCCGCCCATCATAGACTAAGGTCTAAAATTCAAGCCCACCTCGTCTTCTGTCATATTTTTTGACACAAACACCCGGGAAATTGGCAAGACCGGGCACGCTGACCCACTCTAAAGTCGACGCTATACAACATAATCAGGACGCCGCTACTGGCGCCGACTCCGCACGCCCACCTTCATTATTGCGTCGCCGATTATCACGGGGTCATGACATGCAAAATGCCAACACCATGCTGGAAACCGCCACCTGGAACGACGATCTCGACACGCTGTTCACGCGTGTCAGCGATTATTACAGCGTCGAAGAAGACGCCTATGTCGCCGAGCTGGTCGCGTTCTTGCGTACCCAAGAGCAAGACTTCAAGCGCATCGCCACGCAAACCGCCGAGCTGGTGCGCGAAGTCCGCGAGATGGATACGGCGGTCGACTCCATCGATGAACTGTTGCAGGAATACAGTCTCGATACTCATGAAGGCTTGATGTTGATGTGCCTGGCCGAGGCCATGCTCCGCATTCCCGACAAGGCCACCGCCGACGCCCTGATCGAAGACAAGCTGGGGCCCGCCGACTGGAAGGCACACGTCGGTCAGAGCGAATCATGGTTCGTCAATGCTTCCACCTGGGGGCTTCTGATGACCGGTCGCGTTCTACAACTCGACCAGCCCCAAGAAGGCAAGCCCGCCACCTTCATCAACAAGATGGTCAATCGCATGGGCGAGCCGGTGATTCGTCGCGCCATGTATCAGGCGATGAAGATCATGGGCAAGCAGTTCGTGCTGGGACGGACCATTGACGAGGCCCTGAAACGCTCGCAGCCGCTGTTCGACAAGGGGTACACCTACTCGTATGACATGCTCGGTGAGGCGGCGCGCACGCGGCCCGACGCCGGTCGTTATTTCGACGATTACGCCCAGGCCATCGAGCGGGTCGGTGCTACCAGCCGCAAGCTGGATACCACGACGCCAGCGCCCTCGGTGTCGATCAAGCTGTCAGCCTTGCATCCGCGTTACGAATTCGGACGCCGCCGCCAGATCCTCGAGGAGCTTACCGACAGTGTCCGCCGACTCGCCTCGCTGGCCCGCGAGAACAACGTCGCCATCACCATCGATGCCGAGGAAGCCGACCGCCTGGAATTGTCGCTGGAGGTTTTCCGCGACGTATTCGAAAGCGATGTCTGCCGGGGCTGGGGGCACTTTGGATTGGTGATACAGGCCTATTCCAAGCGTGTCTTGCCGGTTCTGCACTACATAAACCGTCTCGCCGATCAGTGTGGCGACGAAATCCCGCTACGCCTGGTCAAGGGCGCCTACTGGGATACCGAAATCAAGGAAGCCCAGCAGCAAGGGCTCGACGGCTACCCGGTCTTCACTCGCAAGGCATGCACCGACGTCACCTACCTCGCCTGCGTGCATTTCCTGCTCTCCGAGAATACCCGGGGGCGGATCTTTCCGCAGTTCGCGACGCATAACGCCCACACCATCAGCACCATCCTGGAGCTCGCCAACGCGGGTGATCGTCATTTCGAGTTCCAACGCCTGCATGGCATGGGCGAAGCGCTCTACGAGGCCGCGCTCAAGCGAGCGCCACAGGGCACTTACTGCCGTATCTACGCACCGGTAGGCGCACACAAAGACCTTCTGCCCTACCTCGTGCGACGCTTGCTTGAAAACGGCGCCAATTCGTCTTTCGTGCACCAGTTGGTCGATCCTAGCGTGCCCGTCGAAAGTCTCTGCGAGCATCCGGTAGAGACCTTGGCGCAATACGACACCTATGCCAATCCACGGATTCCGTTGCCACGCGATATCTATGGGGAAAAACGCAAGAACTCCAAGGGCATCAACTTGAACATCAACAGCCAATATCAACCGCTGATCGACACCATGGCGACCTTCATGGATAGCGAACACCACGTCAAACCGCTATTGGCTTTCGACGTAGAAGACGATGCTGCGCAGCGTCACGACGTACTCAGCCCTTACGATACCCGTCAGCGCGTGGGCAGCGTGCAGTGGACCACCAGCGAGCAGGCCCAGCGCGCCGTGGATGCCGCCTGGGCGGCTTTCCCGCGCTGGAGCGACACGCCGGTCGAGGAGCGTGCAGCGATTCTCGAGCGCTTCGCCGACTTGATGGAAGAGCACCTCGCCGAACTGATGACACTGTGCTCCCGCGAGGGCGGCAAGCTGCTCACCGATGGCGTCGACGAGATCCGCGAAGCGGTGGACTTCTGCCGCTACTATGCGATGCGCGCCCGCGAGATGTTCGGCGCGCCGATTCCGCTGCCCGGCCCGACCGGTGAGTCCAACGAGCTGATCCTATCCGGCAAGGGCGTGTTCGCCGCCATCAGCCCGTGGAATTTCCCGGTGGCGATTTTCTGCGGCCAGATGGTCGCCGCCGCCGTCGCTGGCAATCCGGTGCTCGCCAAGCCGGCCGAGCAGACCTCACTGATCGCGCACCGCGTCGTGGAACTGCTCCATGAGGCGGGCATGCCGCGCGACGTGGTGCAATTGCTGCCCGGCGATGGCCCCACCGTGGGCAGCGTGCTGACAGGTGATGCTCGCATCACCGGCGTCGTCTTCACCGGCGGCACGAACACCGCGCAAATCATCAACCGCGCCCTCGCCGACCGCGAAGGTGCCGCGCTGCCGACTCTGATCGCCGAAACAGGTGGCTTGAACGCCATGATCGTCGATTCCACCGCGCTCCCCGAACAGGTCGTCGCTGACGTGGTGGCCTCGGCGTTCCAGAGCGCCGGCCAACGTTGTAGTGCCTTGCGTGTGCTTTACATCCAGGAAGACGTCGCCGACCACGTCATCGAGCTGCTCAAGGGCGCCATGGCGGAACTGCATATCGGCGATCCGCGCGACCTGGGGACCGATGTCGGCCCGGTCATCGACGAGGACGCCCATCGTCAACTCAGCGATTACATCGTGCGCCTCAAGGAGGAAGGCCGTCTGGTGGCTGAGGCGGAGCCCGATGCCGACGCCACGGCGCACGGTCACTTCATTGCGCCGACCGCGTTCGAGATCGAAGGCATCGACGCGCTGGAGAGCGAGCAATTCGGGCCGATATTACACATCGCCCGGTATCGTAGTGCAGACATCGACCAGGTCATCGATACCATCAACGCCAAGGGCTATGGCCTGACGTTCGGTATTCATAGCCGCAATGAATCTTTCGCCGCTGAAATAGCGCGCAAAATTCGAGTGGGCAATGTCTACGTCAATCGTAATATCATCGGTGCTGTCGTCGGCGTTCAGCCTTTCGGTGGCCAGGGCCTGTCGGGCACTGGTCCCAAAGCGGGCGGACCGCATTATCTACAGCGGTTCGCCACGGAGAAGACTCGCACCATCAATACCGCCGCTTTGGGTGGCAATGCGTCTCTGCTAGCGCTGGGAGACGAGTGATCTCCACTCGTCATCCAACAACAAACGAAGGGAACCCCCTCATGACCAAAATATTGCCACCATCGGCTTCACCTCCGCGCTCGGCCTATTCATGATGCTCGCCATCAGCGTTCTGGCTCGTATGCGTACCCACAATTTACCGGAGCTACATCCGGCCTAATAACTAAGATAATTAAGAATAGGAGACGTTTTTATGGCTATTGGTGTTTGGATCAGCCTTTTTGCTTACTTTGCGCTCATGATCGGCATAGGCCTTTATGCCATGCGCACATCCACGTCCACCTCTGAAGATTACATACTGGGTGGCCGAACCCTCAGCCCCAAAGTGGCGGCCCTGTCGGCCGGCGCTTCGGATATGAGTGGCTGGTTGCTGCTGGGCTTGCCCGGGGCGATGTTCGTCTCCGGCTTGGGCTCGGCCTGGATCGGTATCGGCCTGTTCGTGGGCGCGTTCTTCAACTGGCTGCTGGTCGCACCACGCCTGCGTGAACAGACGGTTCACTATGGCAATGCGATCACCATTCCCGCCTTCCTGGCAAATCGATTCCCGACCCGGGCAATGTCGCTGAGGACGGTATCCGCTATCGTCATCGTCGTCTTCTTCGCGGTGTACACGGCATCAGGCCTGGTGGCAGGCGGCAAGTTGTTCGAAAGCGCATTTTCCGGCGTCATCAACATCGGGGGCCTGAGCGATTACGCGGCGGGCGTCGTCATCACCCTGGGCGTAGTACTTGTCTATACGGTCGTCGGCGGCTTCTTGGCCGTGAGCATGACGGACTTCGTGCAAGGCTGCATCATGATGCTGGCACTGGTAATCATGCCGGCGGTTGTGATCTTCGGCGAAGGTGGCGGCGGTTTCGCCCAAGCCACACAGACCCTGAATGACGTCGATCCCACACTGCTCTCGTGGACGGATGGGCTGACCTTCATCGGCTGGCTGTCTGCGGTGGCCTGGGGGCTGGGTTATTTCGGGCAACCGCACATCATCGTGCGTTTCATGGCCATTCGAACGCTGAAGGATGTACCCATTGCTCGTAACATCGGCATGAGCTGGATGCTCATTTCCCTGATCGGTGCGGTTTCTCTGGGGATATTCGGACGGGCCTATGCAATCCGCAACGGTATGGATGTCGAGGATCCGGAAACGATCTTCATCATCCTGGCCGACCTGCTGTTCCATCCGCTGATCACCGGTTTCCTCTATGCCGCACTGCTTGCAGCGATCATGAGCACCGTTTCCAGCCAGCTTCTGGTGGCGTCTTCATCCTTGACCGAGGACTTCTACCGCCTGTTCCTGCGTAAGCAGGCAACGGAGAAGGAAACCGTCACCATCGGCCGCGTCAGTGTCGTATTGGTTGGCTTGGTGGCAGCCTTCATTGCATCTGACCCGAACTCTCAGGTCCTGGGGCTGGTCAGTAACGCTTGGGCAGGCTTCGGTGCGGCGTTCGGCCCGCTGATCATCCTGTCGCTGATGTGGTCACGCACCAATGGTGCTGGCGCCATCGCAGGCATGGTCGTGGGCGCCGTCACCGTCATGATCTGGATTGCACTGGGCTGGAACGCAGCGTTCCTGGGAGGTTCCGGTGTATACGAGATCATTCCAGGCTTCATCGCGTCCTTCATTGCGATCCTGGTGGTGAGCAATATGACGAAAGATGCCGGGGAGTATAAGCAAATCTCCCGCTAAAAGCGGCGCGTATAGCGCGCTTAGAGTAGTGAAGGGGCTCCTGCGGGAGCCCTTTTTCGATGGTCGGTCACGGCGGTGCGCCAAAGGCCCAGAAGCGTGATGCCAAGTAGGTGAGCACCGGCACCGTCAATGTCGCGATCGCTACGGCAATAAAGCCGCTTAGCGGAGTCACGGCCAAAAGAGCCGCCAATACCCCGTTGTTGAGAGCGAATCCCAACGCCGCCACCAGGAAGAAGCGCTTTGCCCGGCCACGCCGGCGAAAGGTAACGCGCCGATGACCGATCAACGACACCTGAAAAGCCGCCAAAAACGCCACGAGATTCGCCGCGAATTCGGACATTTCCGACCACAGGCCGAGCAGCGCGCCCGCCACCAGCAAATGTACTCCCGTGGCGATGCCCCCGACGAGCCCGAAGCGTGCAGCAGTCCCGGCCTCCCCCGCGAGCCGACTCATGGCTCGCTATCGCCTCGTCGACGCGACGCGCGTGGCATCTCGCTATCTTCGGCGACCAAGTAAAGCGGACGATGCTTGGCCTCGACGAAGAGGCGCCCTACATATTCCCCCAGCACGCCGATCGACAACAATTGCATGCCGCCGAAAAACAGGATCGCCGTCATCAGCGAAGCATAGCCGGGCACGTCACTGCCGAACAGCACCACGCGCCCCACCAGTAATACGATGTACAAGAAAGCGATCAAGGCGATCACCGCCCCGAAGTAGGACCAGATCCGCAGCGGCCAGGTGGAAAAACTCACCACGCCGTCCAGCGCAAAGTTCCACAGCTTCCAATAATTGAATTTACTCTGCCCTGTCTCGCGGGACGGGCGCGCGTAATAAACCCCGGTGGTGCGATACCCCGGCCAGGAGAACAGCCCTTTCATGAACCGGCTGCGTTCCGGCAGGCGGTTGATGGCGTCGACCACGCATCGATCCATGAGCCGAAAATCCCCTGCATTATGCGGAATCGGCGTATCCGCCATACGGTTGAAGAAGCGATAGAACAAGCCGGCTGTGGCACGCTTGGTATGGGTGTCCTCGTCACGAGTGCCGCGCACGCCATACACCATGTCGAAGCCTTCCTCGCGCCACAGGCGCACGAACTCGAGGATCACCTCTGGTGGGTCCTGTAGATCGACATCCATGGGCACGATGGCATCGCCACGGGCATGCGCGAGCCCCGCCGATAGCGCTGCTTCCTTGCCAAAGTTACGCGTCAACGAGAGATAGCGCACGCGGCCATCTTGCGCATGCGCATGGCGCAAGCTGGTCAGGGTCGCGTCCTGCGACCCATCATCGATAAAGAGCACTTCCCAGCGCGCAATATGGCCATCGAGGGCGTCACGGACCGCTTGAAGAAAGCCCGAGATGGCGGCTTCTTCGTTCATGACCGGCACCACGATGGACAACAGCCAACCAGCGCCGGGGCCTTCTCTTTGCCCCGCCTCGCCCGACGACGATGATAGTTCCATCTTCTCCTCCGCTTTTTAGTTCGCCACGAACAACCATAGACTCAACGTCGCCAGATCCACTCCATCGACGCATTCCTTCGCAATGGGCTTACTTGGCAGTTAAGAGGTTTTTCACCCTCTTGGCGAATTCGATCATGGCGATGACTCGACGCCCGCATGATGCCGAACTCGTCCACCATGGTGAATCGTACTCATCAAGGAGAAGAAAACAGTGTTTGAAAATTCTTCTGGACTTAAAAAACACTGTTTCCTATACTGTAGTCGTTGATACGGAAACGCCGTTCGATACGGCGCTGTAACCTAAAGGAGTGTCCCATGACCAAGACCAAAATTTTTTCCGCTCTCGTACTGGCTGGTACCTGCGCTTTCGGTACCCAAGCTGCACTTGCTAACGATGCCGGTGACGTCTACGGCCATTTAGGCGTTGCTAAAACCGACGTTGACACCGGCTACGCTGACGACGACACGGGCGCCTATCTAGGCTTGGGCTATATGTTCCATGACAAGATGGGTGTCGAATTGAGTTCCATGACTGAAACCAAGGTTCACGCCGAGGGCGGCACCTTCAAGCAGGTCCCAGTCAATCTGATGGCTCAATACTACCCGCTCGGCGGCATCGACTCTCGAATCCAGCCCTACGCTGGCCTCGGTGTCAACTACACCACCTTCTCTGACGAGAGCGGTGTCGGTAGCGTCGATGACTCCTGGGGCGCAACTGGCCAACTGGGCGTCGACCTAAACGTCACCCAAAACTTCGGCTTCAACGCCTTCGCACAGTATACCGATGCCAGCGCCGATATCAGTGGCGGAAACGACATCGATCTCGACCCGGTGACCGTCGGTGCCGGTGTTACCGCGCGCTTCTAAGCGCTCGGCGACCGATAGCCAAGACCACACCAAGACCGGGCCTTTCAAGGCCCGGTTTTTTGTGTCTATGATTCCTGTATTGAGAACACCCAATGTGGCAATAGCCAATCACGCCTCGGTGACGATCCGATCTACCTCGGCCACGGCTTCGGTGACCACGCGACGTACGCTGGGCGAGGCGTCCTTCAGCCAGGTATCCACTGCGGGCGCGACATCGCAGGACGCCGGTAACGGCGACTCGGCTTCGGCCAACTCTTCGAGCCGCGCCACGAAGACATAGCGCAGCCACTGCGGCATCGCCATGGTGTCGACGCAAAATGGCTGCTGGCTGGCGAAAGCCGCTGCGGATGGCTCTTCCATTCGCCACATATCGACACTGCGTAATGTCGCAACCAAGTTTTCCAATGCCTTCATCAAGGCGTCATGAGTCGTCATCTCGTCTCCTGAAAGGGGCTAAATATCCTCCCATTATCGCGTTCACCATAGGCGATTGACCACCTCACAGACAGTTTCTCCCCAAGACGCTGTTTACCCACAGTTCATTGGGACGGGATTGTGGATAAACGTGGGACAACCTTCGTTTGGCCATGGATGACGCCGCTTAGCCGCAAGCGTTTATTTTTTGACCAACCTGGGGCTGGTCAGCGCCATCCTTGAACGCTACAGTGCCGGCCTCGATCCCGGAGGCAGCATGCAGTCGATCACCACGCTCAGTGAATTTTTCCAACGTACCGGTGCGGACGTACGCCTTTTCGACATGGGGCGTCGCATCGCGCCTTTCGAATTCTCAAGACTCACCGAGTTAGAAGCAGGAACGGCGCCCTGGCCCTTACCCTGGAACGGTCAGGCGCGTCTGGCGTGCGCGTTCCGTCTGGGCAGCGATGCCACAAACGAGCCCTTGATCTGGTTCTTGGCCTTGCCCCTCGATGAGCAAGGCATGCTGGTTCCCGGGCCGCGTGACGCCTTCCTCGAGCGCCTGATCGAGACGCTCGGCCGCACGGTGGATAACATCGGGCGGGACGACGCACCGCACATCGACAACTTGATGCGCGACAACCCTTTGGTCTTTACTCCCGAGCTCACGCAACAGGCCATATTGCATGCCCAAGCTGCCCGCGACTTTGCACAGCCGACCAGCAAGCACCATGCACTGGCCCACGCCTACCTGATCGATGCCGACACCAGCGTCAACTGGCAAATGCTCGGCTTGCAGGGCATTGCCGATCTCGTGGCTCGTCTCGACAGCGTGGAAGAAGCGCACCTGGCCGAGCGCATCTCCGCGCTGCCGGTCGAGGTCCTGCAACCGCTTTGCTACTGTATGGAGCATCGGGACGTGGCCTCGGCAAGCGTGAAACCGCTTCGCGAACGCGCCGAACTAGCGGCGCGAGCGGGAGACCTTGAAACCTTGTGTGCGGTTATTCGCGCCTTGGGCGGCAGTCGCGATTCACGCGTTGGCGTCTGGTACGATACGCTACTCGCTGATCCGGCGGCCTGTGGGCCCGATGTGCTCGCTGCCATGGCCGCGCGCGGCTGGATGCATCTCGAGGATGAGCAACGTTTGCCGCAGTTTCTCACACGCCTAGCGGAAACGCCGCAAGCGAACTTCACTGCACTGGTACGTGACCTAGCGCTTGTGCCACGCTTGCGCCTACCGGTATTAATGACGCTGCGCCAAGCGAGTGCCGATTCACCTATCGGCCTGCGCTTGGCCGAACTGGATCGTTGATGCATGAAAGCACTGCCCTATCAAGCCAAGGCCGTCATCGGCCGGCGCGAAATGGTCACTCTGCCGGAGCTGGACCTGACGCTGTGCGCTAAAATCGATACGGGAGCGCGCACCTCGGCGTTGCACGCCGAAGATATCGAGACCTTCGAGCGGCAAGGGCATCTTTGGGTGCGTTTCATTACACGCAGCGGTGGTCCCGACGCCCCATCGCATTCGCTGGAACTACCGCTGTACGACCGCCGCAAGGTCAAGAGTTCCAACGGGTTCGAGCAATGGCGCTATGTCATCCGCACGCACATGCAGCTCGGCGGGCTCGACTATCCCATCGAACTGACCTTGACCGACCGGCGTAGCATGCGCCATCCCATGCTGCTTGGACGGCGCGCGTTGCGCCGCCTTCTGGTCGCGCCCGGCGCGGCTTTTCTGCACGGCGAGCCCTGACCCCGCCGGCATCGCCATCGAGTGGAGACGACCATGCACATCGGCATTCTTTCACGCAATCGCAAACTGTACTCGACGCGGCGTCTGATCGAGGCTGCCGAAGCGCGCGGGCACACCGCCCGCGTGGTCGATACGCTGCGTTGCTACATGAACATTGCCTCACACCGACCGTCGATCCACTACAAAGGCGAGGAAATCGAGCCGTTCGACGCCATCGTGCCGCGCATCGGCGCCTCCGTGACTTTCTACGGCTGCGCCGTGTTGCGCCAATTCGAGATGATGAGCACCTATGTGCTCAACGACTCGGTATCGATCACGCGCTCACGCGACAAGCTGCGCTCTTTACAACTGCTCTCACGCAAGGGGCTGGGGCTACCGATCACCGGCTTCGCGCATTCGCCTGACGACATTCCAGATCTGATTACCATGGTCAAGGGCGCGCCGCTGGTCATCAAGCTGTTGGAAGGCACGCAAGGTATCGGTGTGGTGCTGGCCGAAACCAACCAGGCCGCCGAGAGCGTGATCCAGGCCTTCATGGGTATGAAGGCCAACATCATGGTGCAGGAATATATCAAGGAGGCGCGAGGGGCAGACATTCGCTGTTTCGTGATCGGCGACAAGGTCATCGCCTCAATGAAGCGTCAGGCCGCAGAGGGCGAGTTCCGCTCCAATCTACACCGCGGCGGCAGCGCCAGCGTGATCCGCATCACCCCGGAAGAGCGTTCCACTGCCATCCGCGCCGCCAAAGCGATGGGGCTGCGCGTCGCCGGTGTAGACCTACTCCGCTCCAACCACGGCCCCGTGATCATGGAGGTCAATTCCTCCCCGGGCCTGCAAGGCATCGAAACCGCCACGGGCAAGGATATCGCCGGACAGATCATCGACTACATGGCGAAAAATGGCGTTACCCCACGCAAGGCGCCTCCCAAACCCAAGGGCTGAGTGGGGCATCCGCCGTGCGGCGTGCCATGTGGGAAATTTTCTTGCTGCCGGGGTAGCAAAACGCTGTTTCCACCCGCACAATTTGCGTCACCGGAGGAGGTGACCGCCCATGTTTCTCGATAATCGCCAAGTGGCGATGGACAGCGTGCTGGAAGCGCTGGCCGACAGTCTCGATTATTTCCAGGACAATTTCGAGCGCCTGCGCCCCGCGCTGCGCGATCGTCTGAAGCCGCACTACGAAGAACGCGGCAAGGCCATGCGCGAGCTGCAGAAACTTGCCAAGGAACATCTCCATATTCTGCCACGCGATGCCGATGTCGAGCGCGACGACTACCTCTGGCTGTGGAGTCGCATCAAGAGTTTCGTAGGCAACGACAGTCAGGTACTGCTAGGCGAGCTACTCGAGCAGGAACGCGTGTTGATGCAGGCCATGGGCACGGCTTTCACCCACCCTCTTCCGGATGCCGTGGAACCGGCGCTGGAGCGCTGCTGGAAGAATTGCCGCGCGCTGATTCGCGAGCTCAACGCGCAACACAAGCGCTGACACCCGATAGCCGGCGCCATTATTTCTCCTTATTGCGGATAGGCAGCGTTTCGGGCGGCCCAAGAAAATAAGGCACCCGTCCCCATAGGTAGATATCACCGACGGTCGCTGCGCGTGCCAGCCATTCACGTAGCCATAGCTGCCACTCTCCTCCAATCCGACCATCTGGCACGGCGCAACCTTGCGCTTTCAAACCGACAGCATCGGCAATGAACAGGGCCCGCGGCAAGTGCCATGCTTGCGAGATCATCAGCACGTGTTCGGCCCCGAAGACCCGACGCGCCCGCACCACGCTGTCGAAGGTGCTGAAACCGGCATAATCGAGGGTCATATCGTCACTATCGACGTTACGAGCACGCAATGAGCGCCACATCGACACCGGCTCATTGTAGTAGCGCGTACGATTGTCGCCAGACAGCAAAAGGTGCTGGACACGCCCCAGGCGCAGCAATTGCGCCGAGGCTTCCATGCGTGCGGCAAAATAAGGGTTGTGGCCGCCGCCACGCAATCCCTCGGAGGTCCCAAAGACCAGCCCAACCGGCTCGGAAGCGCACATCAACGTATCGTGATGAATACGGCCAGCCGTCTTGGTGAACACCCAGATGTTGAGTGCTACCACCACGACGAACATGAAGATCACGCCGACAAGACACCACTTGAGCAGTCGCCATCCCCACCGGATAAGCCCCCGGCGACCGTTTTCACGCGGCATGCAAGTCTCCAACGAATAAGGGGCGTCGTCCACGCCCCACCATGAGAAAGAGAGCAACGAAGGCTCAGGGCCCTAGAACATGCCCAGTTCCAGCCTCGCCTCCTCCGTCATCATCTCACGGCTCCAGGGCGGGTCGAAAACGATCTCGACATGTACCTTGGCCACTTGCGCGGCACCCTGGAGTTTGCGTCGAGCGTCTTCGGCGATTACCTCGCCCATGCCGCATCCCGGCGCCGTCAATGTCATGCGAATGGTCACCATGGTCTCGCCACTCAGCAGATGCTCGATACGGCATCCATAGACCAGGCCCAGGTCGACGATATTGACCGGAATCTCCGGGTCGAAGCAGGTCCGCAGTTGCGACCAGATGAAGGCCTCGAGCTCCTCGTCACTGGCCCCCTCGGCCAGGGACTCACGCGACACGGCCTCGAGCCCCAGGGCATCGAGGTCATGCCCCTCAAGCAGGAACATGCGTCCCTCGAAGCCGATACTGACCGTTCCGCCCTTGGCCTGCATGACCGAGACGATACTGTCCTCGGTCAAGGTCACGCTCTTGCCGAAGGGAACCGAAATCGCCTCGACATCGCGCTGCAAGGGCATTTCCTGCCCCCTGTAGAGGCTTTGCAGTTGATCCATGCCGTCTCCGTTAACGCACCATGGCGATGACTTTCTGTAAGGCCTCGACGAACGCATCGATCTCTTCCGGCGTGTTGTACGCCGCCACAGAGGCGCGGCAAGTCGCGTCGAGTCCCATGCTGGCAAGCACCGGCTGGGCACAATGATGCCCGGTACGGATCGCCACGCCAAGCTGGTCGATCAGCAGGCCGATATCTTGGGAATGCGCGCCGTCGACCACGAACGACAACACGCTCACCTTATCTGGCGCCGTGCCGATCATGCGCAGGCCATCGACTTCCTTCAGCTTGTGGGTGGCACGTTCGAGCAGGTGATGCTCCCACCCCGCCATCAGGTCGATGCCGGTATCCGCTATCCAGTCGAGTGCCGCCCCCAGGGCGATCACTTCCGCAATAGCCGGTGTGCCAGCTTCGAACTTGTGCGGAATCTCGCTGTAGACCGTGCCCTTCTCGAAGGACACCCGGCTGATCATCTCGCCACCGCCCTGCCAAGGCGGCATCGCCTCGAGCAAGGCTTCACGACCATAGAGCGCGCCCACACCGGTGGGGCCATACGCCTTGTGGCCCGAGAACGCATAGAAGTCGACATCCAGTGCCTGGACATCGACGCGCTGATGCGGCACCGCCTGGGCACCGTCGACCAGAATCAGCGCGCCATGAGCATGCGCCGCCCGCGCCATGTCTGCCACCGGATTGACGGTGCCCAGCGCATTCGAGACGTGATTGACGCACACCAGACGCGTGCGCTCGCCCAGCATGTCCCGGTAAGCCGCTTGATCGAGCACGCCGCGCTCATCGACCGGAATCACCTTGAGCGTGACATCCAGCGCCTCGGCCAGCATCTGCCAAGGCACGATATTCGAATGGTGCTCCATCAACGAGACGATGATCTCGTCGCCCGGGCGCAGGTTGGCCCGCCCCCAGCTATTGGCGACCAGATTGATCGCCTCGGTGGTGCCGCGCGTAAAGACGATTTCGCGATGCGACGCCGCCCCCAGCCAGGCACGCACTTTCTCGCGCGTGCCCTCGTAAGCCGCCGTGGCCTCGTCAGCCAGGGTATGCAGCCCGCGATGGATGTTGGCGTTATAGCGCCGATAATAATCGTCCAGCGTATCGATGACCGCCGTCGGCGTCTGACTGGTCGCCGCATTGTCCAGATAGATCAACGGCTTGCCGTGAACTTCCCGTTCGAGGATCGGGAAATCACTACGCACACGCGCCACATCCAGCATCGTCTCGGCAATGGCATTCATGGGCTCAGGCCTCCTCAAGCGCGTCGGAAACCTCGACCAGATCCGAAAGATTGAAGCGCTCGGGCAATTTCCCCGCCACGGCACGCTCGACACGCTCGGCAATGCCCGGCAGACGCACCTGATCCATCACCTCGCCAGCGAACGCCAACGTCAAGAGACCGCGCGCCATTTGCTCGTCGATGCCGCGTGTACGCAATGCGAAAACGGCGTCCTCATCGAGCTGGCCGGTCGTCGCGCCGTGCGAGCACTTGACGTCGTCGGCGTAGATTTCCAGCTCCGGCTTGGTATCGATCTCAGCGCGGTCGGACAACAGCAGGTTGGCGTTATTCTGATACGCCTCGATCTGCTGGCTATCGCGCTTGACGACCACCTTGCCATTGAAAACGCCGCGGGCACGGTCGTTGAGAATGCCCTTGTAGTTCTCGTTGGAGAAAGTGTTCGGCGCGTTGTGGTTGACCAGGGTGTGATTGTCGACGTGCTGACGGCCCTGGACGAAGAACAGGCCATTGTAATTGGTCTCCGCGCCTTGCGCGTTGAGATCCGTGACCAAGTCGGTGCGCACCAGTGCGCCGCCCAGGTTCAAGTTGAACGACGTAAAGCGCGAATCGCGGCCCTGCTCGACATGGATGCTCGCCACATGCAGGTCCTCACTCGAAGCTTCCTGCAGCTTGTAGTGATCGACGATGGCGCCGCGTTCGAGCATAACCTCGCTGACCACGTTGGTGAAGTTGGCTGCGCCCGCCTCGCCGGCGTAATGCTCGACCACCGTGGACTGGCTACGCGCGCCGGCCATCACCAACACGCGTGGATGACTCATCCGCGCCGATTCATTGGCGCGCGAGGCGAAGACCACATAGATCGGTTTGTCGACCACGACGCCCGGCCCGATGCGCACGACCGCACCTTCTTCGGAAAGCGCCACGTTGAGCGCGGTGAACGGCGAGAAGTCGACGCCCGCCAAGCGCCCGATGGCACCGCCGATCGCCTCGTGGTTGGTACGCATCGCCGTGGTCAAGGGCTCGATGGAAACGCCGTCAGGCAGATCCGTCAGATCGGACAAGGCCGCCGAGAAGACGCCATCGACAAACACCAGACGGTGCGCATCCAATGGCATACCCAGTGCCGCGAAACGTGCCTCGTCGAGCTCGGCGTCATCGGCCAGCGTGAATTCGCCTTCGGCGATGCGCCGAACGTCAGTATATTTCCAGGCCTCGTCACGCTTGGTGGGAAACCCCAAGGCTTCGAAGCGTGCCGCCCCGGCCTGGCGGCGTGCCGCCACCCAGGTCGGCTCGTCATCGGCTCGCTCGCCGAGCCGCTGTAGAAAAGCGTGTGCTGCACTCATGCTGCGGACTCCTCCAGCACCCATTCATACCCACGAGCCTCAAGCTCGTGGGCGAGGTTCTTGTCACCGGACTTGACGATACGACCGTCAACCAGGACATGAACACGATCCGGCACGATATGTTCGAGCAGACGCTGATAGTGCGTCACCATGAGAATCGCGCGATCGGCATTGCGCAGCGAATTGATGCCCTCGGCGACCACCTTCATGGCGTCGATATCCAGCCCTGAGTCGATCTCGTCGAGCATCGCCAGCTTGGGCTGCAATACCAGCATCTGCAGGATCTCGTTGCGTTTCTTCTCGCCGCCCGAGAACCCCTCGTTGACCGCACGCTGCAAGAAGCTGCCGTCCATCTTCATGAAGCTCAACTGCTCGCGGACCAGTTTCATGAATTCCGGTGCCGGAATTTCCTCTTCACCACGCGCGACACGCTGCGCGTTGAGCGCCGCCTTGAGCAGGTAGATGTTCTTGACACCCGGAATTTCCACGGGGTATTGGAAGCCCAGTAGAATGCCGGCCAACGCGCGTTCTTCGATTTCCATTTCCAGCAGATTCTTGCCTTCGAACAGCACCTCGCCGCTGGTCACCTCGTAACCGTCCTTACCCGCGATCACCGCCGACAGTGTCGACTTGCCCGCCCCGTTGGGGCCCATCAAGGCATGAACTTCGCCGGGATTGACGGTCAAGTTCAGCCCCTTGAGGATTTCCGAACCTTCTACCGTGACATGCAGATCTTTGACTTCGAGCATCTTGGTACCTTGCTTGCGTTCGAGTCGCCCGGCGACTCCGATACATGGGTTGAGACCTTGTTTGTGCGTCTGACGGTATATCGGGCGCGTTACCCGACTGCCCCTTCCAACGTCACATTGAGAAGCGCTTCGGCTTCCACCGCGAACTCCATCGGCAGCTCCTGGAAGACGTCCTTGCAGAAGCCGTTGACGATCATGTTGACGGCGTCTTCTTCGGAAATGCCGCGCGCCTTGCAATAGAACAACTGGTCCTCGCCGATCTTCGAGGTAGTCGCCTCATGCTCCACGGTCGCCGAGTTGTTGCCGATTTCTTGATACGGGAAGGTATGCGCGCCGCAGCGATCACCGATCAACAGTGAATCGCACTGCGTGAAGTTGCGCGCATTCTTGGCGCGCGGACCAACCTTGACCAGGCCACGATACGCCTGATCGCTGCGTCCAGCGGCAATCCCCTTGGAGATAATGGTCGAGCGCGTCCCTTCGCCGATATGAATCATCTTGGTGCCGGTATCGGCCTGCTGGCGGCCGTTGGTTACCGCCACGGAATAGAACTCGCCGACACTGTCCTTGCCGCGCAGCATGCAGGACGGATACTTCCAGGTGATCGCCGACCCGGTCTCGACCTGCGTCCAACTGATCTTGGAGCGATCGCCTCGGCAATCGCCGCGCTTGGTGACGAAGTTGTAGATGCCGCCCTTGCCATTCTCGTCACCGGGATACCAGTTCTGCACCGTCGAGTACTTGATGTTGGCATCTTCCAGTGCCACCAGCTCGACCACTGCCGCGTGTAGCTGGTTCTCGTCGCGCTGGGGCGCAGTGCAGCCTTCCAGATAGGAGACCTGGGCGCGCTTGTCGCAGACGATCAGCGTGCGTTCGAACTGGCCGGTATTCGCCGCGTTGATGCGGAAATAGGTGGACAGCTCCATGGGGCACTCGACGCCTTCAGGCACATAGACGAAGGAGCCATCAGTGAACACCGCCGAGTTGAGCGCGGCGAAGTAGTTATCGCCCTGAGGCACCACGCTGCCCAGATACTGACGCACCAGTTCGGGATACTCGCGAATCGCCTCGGAGATCGAGCAGAAGATAACCCCGGCTTCCGCCAGCTTATCCTTGAAGGTGGTCGTCACGGAGACGGAGTCGAACACCGCATCCACCGCAACCCCGGCCAATGCCGCGCGCTCGTGCAGCGGAATGCCCAGCTTCTCGTAGGTTTCCAGGAGCTTAGGATCGACCTCATCCAGGCTCTGGGGGCGATCTTCGTCCTTCTTTGGTGCGCTGTAGTAAGAGATCGCCTGATAATCGATGGGCGGATAGTCGAGATGTGCCCAGGAAGGCGTGGTCATCGTCAGCCATTGGCGATAAGCCTCCAGGCGCCATTCCAGCATCCACTCGGGCTCGCCTTTCTTGTTCGAGATGAAGGCGATGGTGCTTTCATCCAGCCCCGGCGGCACGGTATCGCTTTCGATGTCGGTCACGAACCCTTGGGTATATTCGCGACTGACAAGTTCTTCCATTTCCTGACTTGCCATGGTGTCTCTCCTCCCGAGCGGTATGCTCTCGGCTCGTGGCCATCGCCACAGCCCCGGTATCGTGTAGTCAAATCTCGGCGCGACTCGCCAGGGTCACGCTCTGTATGGGCAATTGAACGGGCAGTTTCAGCGGTGATTCCTGGGCGAGATGCGCCAGGGTCACGCTGTCGAGCAAGGTGCGAATCGCCAGCGAGACACGCTGCCAGTTATCGGCGACGCCGCAGGTAGCGACCAGGTCGCAGTCGCCATCGGCGTGGCTGCACTCGGTCATCGCCACCGGCCCTTCGATGGCGCCGATGATGTCGGAAGCGGTGATCAAGGTCGCCGGTCGCGCCAACCGATAACCGCCCAACGAGCCGCGCCGCGATTCCAGCAGCCCGGCTCTCACCAGCATCTTCAACGTCTTGCTGACGGTGGGGTGTGGCAACTGAACCGCTTCCGCCAGTTCGGTAGCGGCATGTGCCTGCTCCGGATAACGCGCGATCTGCGCCATCACCACGGCGGCGTAGTCGGTTAGCCTGGAAAGCTTCAACATGCCTTCACTCCACGATTCATCTATTGAGGACCATTTTAGTCCCCTATCGATTCGATGTGAAGGGAGCCGACGCGTTCGCCGCTTCGAACGCTATGTTAGCGTCAAGATAGCGACCATTCGCATCAATAATGACAATTATTACTATTTGAGAAGACTATCGCCTCTTGCCTTGGACGTGATTCACCCGCACATTCAAGGCAGAACTTCAGTCGGATACTGCAATGCGACGTCACTTGACCCAGGAACTGCACAATTTCATCGAGCGCGGCCGCGACCGCCAGTTGCGTCTCGCCGTCACCGGCCTTTCCCGAGCCGGCAAGACCGCCTTTCTGACCTCGCTGGTGCATCAGTTGCGCCACGCAGGGCTGGAAGCACGGCTCGATCTGTTGCGCGCCGCCCGCGAAGGCCGCCTACTGGGCGCCCAGCGCGTCGCCCAGCCCGACCTCGGCGTACCGCGTTTTCCCTATGACGCCGCCATGGCCTCTCTCGATGGCACACCACCGCACTGGCCGGCGCCCACGCGGGGCATCAGTGAGCTACGTCTGACCATCAAGCATCGCACGCGGCGGGCCCGAGGCCTGCTCGGCGATACGGCAACGCTGACCCTCGACTTGATCGACTATCCCGGCGAGTGGCTGCTCGACCTGCCCCTGCTCGAGCACGACTTCCTCAGTTGGAGCGAAGCCCAGCAGACCGCCATGGGCAATGAGCGCCAACGCCTCGCCGCAACCTGGTTGAGTAGCGCCAAAGCCCTGGCCCCCGACGACGAGGCCGACGAAAGCCAGCTCGCCGAGATTGCCGGGCATTACGCCGACGCATTGCGCGCCTCCCGCGAGGCCGGTTTCGCCGACCTGCAGCCGGGGCGTTTTCTACTCCCGGGCGACCTGGAAGATGCGCCGGTGCTGCAATTTTTCCCGCTCCCCGGCGTAGGTGAAGCCAACCGCGCCGAACTCGACGCCTTGCCCGAGACGAGCGTCTACAAGACCCTGGCGCGGCGCTTCGACCACTACCGTCGCCACGTGGTCAAACCGTTCTACCGGGAGCATTTTCGGCGCTTTGACCGTCAGATCGTGCTGGTCGATGTATTGGGCGCGCTCAACGCCGGTCCGGAACGCTTCGAGGATCTTTCCCGCGCGTTGAGCACCTTGATGCGGAGTTTCGACTACGGCAAGCGCAGCCTGATGAGCCGCCTGTTCTCGCCGCGCATCGACCGCCTCGCCATCGCCGCGACCAAGGCCGATCACGTCACCCCCGAACAGCACCCCAACGTCGTTGCCCTGCTCGAGTCCCTGCTCGCCGAGCCGCTCAAGGACCTACGCTATGCCGACGTGCCGGTAAAGGCGCTATCCTTGGCGGCGGTGCGTGCCACCGAGCCACGCGAAGTGGACAATGACGGCCAGCGTCGTGCCGCCCTGCGCGGCACCACCCTGGATGGCGAAGATGTGCTTCTATTCCCCGGCGACGTACCGCCGCGCCTGCCCGAGCGCGGCTTCTGGGCCCGCCAGGGATTCGACTTCACGGCGTTTCGTCCCCCGCTTCGCGACACGCCCGAACTGCCGCATGTGCGCATGGATGCGGCGCTCGACTGGCTGATTGGAGATAAATTGACATGAGCGAGCCGCGCCCCGGACAACGTTTTCACGTCGACCCTGAGCCTCCGCCCCCCTTTACGGCCGCCCCCGAACCGGGAGCACGCTTTCATCCAGACAGCACTTCTCAGCCGCTCGCCGCCCAAGACACCGCCCCGGACGTGCCGCTCGAGGCCAGCCTGGGCAAGCCCCGCAAACGCCGCTGGGGGCTCACGGCACTACTCGGTGGCTCCCTAGTACTAGGCGGCGTAGAAGTGGCGCGTCACCTGTATACCGCCACTCTGGGGGGCGACTGGCTGGCAGGCGCCTGGAGCGCGCTGGGTCTCTTGGCGCTGGGCTTAGGTGGCGTGGCACTATTACGCGAGCTATGGCGTCTGCGGCGTTTGAAGCGGCATACCCAATTGCGTGACCAACTCGACGCCCCGGAAGAGACCACGCCCCAGGACATACAGGCGCTCGCCGAACGCTTACGACGCCAGATGCACCTCGGCGACGACGACCCTCACTGGCGTGCCTTTCAAGCCGCACATCAGCCGCACCACAACGCCCAGGAAACACGCACCCTACTGGCGCATCATCTCCTGGCCCCACGCGATCGCCAGGCACGCCGGCTGATCGCGCGCATGTCCGGCGAAACCGCCGTCATGGTCGCCGTCAGCCCGGTAACATTTTTCGACATGGCCTTGATGGCGTGGCGCAATATCGGCCTGATCGACCGCCTCGCCGCGCTCTACGGCCTGGAATTGGGCTACGCCAGCCGCCTGCGTCTGTTCCGCGCAGTGCTCTACAACATGGCCTTCGCCGGCGCCAGCGAGATCGCCACGGATGCCGGGATGGATCTGCTCTCGATGAACGTGGCCGGCAAGCTTTCCACCCGCGCCGGCCAAGGGCTCGGCGCTGGCCTGCTCACCGCGCGGCTCGGCTTGCGCACGCTGGGCATGACACGCCCGATCCCCTTCGACGAGGGCGAATCCCCACGCCTCGCCGATCTGCGCCGCGAACTCTGGCAACGCCTGCGCCGGCTGGAAACACAGGGCGATAATCAACAATCCACGTCGTCTTGATCCAGATCACGATTCGGCAAGTACTCGGCAACTAGGCTAGATTGAGTGCACACGCGATAGCCTCCAAGCGCTTCGCAAGTGCCGACTTTCATTCCAGCACCCCAGGAGGTTGCCATGTTCTCGACCATAGTGGTTCCCGTCGACGGATCGGAAGCAGCCAGTACAGCGCTCGATATCGCCTGCACGCTGGCCAGCGCCAATGGTGCGCGCCTGCATATCCTGCATATCCCCCAATCGCTGGCCCACGAAACTCTGCTCGTGTGGGGCGTGGGTGCTGTGCCAATGGAGGCTAGCACCGAGCAACTCGAACGTACCGGCCGACAGCTTCTCGATGCCGCTACGCAAGCCGCCCGCGAACGTGGCATCACCAATGTCGAAGGCTCATTGCATCAGGGCGATCCGGCACGGGTGATCACCGCACAAGCCAAGGCACTCGACGCCGATGCCATCGTCATGGGCAGCCGTGGCTTGAGCGATATCGCGGGGCTCGTCGTCGGCAGTGTCTCGCACAAGGTCTCGCACACCGCTTCCTGCCGCGTGATCAGCGTGCATTGAATCGCCGAAGACTCAGGTTAGCGCGAAGAACTCTCGCAACTGCCAGGCAACGCCATAAGGATGGTGATGGCCAATGCGCGCGGCGTCAGGCACGCGTCGTACCAGTTCGGGGTGGGCGTTTTCCACGATGAAGCCGTGACCGGCCAACGCCAGCATCTCGGCATCGTTGAGGTTGTCGCCAAACGCCAGACAGCGTTCAGCGGGGAGATCGAGATGCGCCAAGAGGCGCTCCAACGTCGCGCCCTTGTTGACGCCTTCCGCCATGATCTCCAGTGAATTGACCATCGAATAGGTCACGTGAAGCCGTGTGCCGAACGACTCGCTGATGCTCTGCTCCAGCGACGCCAGCGCAGCCGGATCGCCGATGCACAGCACCTTGCCCACCCCATTGCCATCGTGGGCCTCGAGATCGGCGATCCGGTAATGAAAACCGGTGTGCGCATGCAAGGCCTTCAACTCGGGGGCCGACGCATCGATCAACCACTCGTCGCCGGTATAGAGATTGAGCCGGATATCGGCAGCGCGTGGCAGTTCGATCAACGCCCGTACCAACTCGGCCGGCACCCACTGCTCGGCGATCAGGCGATCGTCGGGCGCATAGAGATGCGCACCGTTGGTACTCAAGATATAGGCAGGCACGCCCAATCGCCGGCGAAACGCGGTGATGTCGTGAAAGTGTCGCCCCGACGCCAGCGCAAAACGATGGCCCTCGGCGGCCAGTGCCTGAAAGGTCTCGATGGTCAACTCGTCGAGATCGTGCTCGGCATTGAGCAGGGTGTTGTCCAGATCCGTAACAATCAGATGAGGCTGCATGCGGCTTCCCGGTTGGTTCACGACCTCCCAAGGTTACCGCATATCGACCTGGAGTTGGGACTGGCGTTAGCGCCACGTACTATGGATCAAGGTGTATCTCACAACAGGATAGACCCATGGCAGAACGCGCAATACCGACGACTCCAACGCCAGTGTGGTCGATCGTTACGTGCTTTTCCTTGAGTCGCCCAACTGTTCAGCATTTTCGTCGTGCGGCGCATGGCGGATAAATGCTGAACAATTAAATCCCTAGAGCGAGCTATTCTCGTCACCTTCATCGGGCTTGGCCGAGCCCTGATGTTCCAGCGGCGTGGCCCGATCGAGACGCGGATGGTTATTACGGAACTCCTGGTGCGGATCGTCGAGGGCATCCAACGCCTGGATGGTATAGGTCAGCGCATGGATCGCCGCGAGCACGTCCTGAGTATTGCCGGTCTCGGAGATGGTATGCATGTTGCGAATCGGAAAGCCGATCGAGGTGGCGGCGCAATCCACCGCCGCCAGCACCCCGGCCATACCGTCGGTGCCGGTGTCGGTGCCGACCATGTCGCGCTGCATGGGAATGTCGTGCTCCCTGGCAGTGCTCTCGATGATCCGATTGAGCTGCTCGCTGGCGATCGCGCCCACCGCCATGGTGAAGCCCTTGCCCATTTCCAACGGCTGCATGCGTCGGTCGCCGATGCCGGGCGCCGCCACATAGTCGTGATTGACGTCGACACCGATCAGCACGTCCGGCTCGAGTTCCCCGGCCAGTACCCGGCTACCTAAGCGGCCGATCTCCTCGTAGCTGGCGATGGCGAACAGCACACGCACCTGCCGGGTGCCGCCCGCCTCGGCGATCAGCCGTGCGACCTCGCTGGTGACGAAGCAACCCAGGCCGTTGTCCAGGTAGGCACCGTAGAAGGTGTCGGGGCTGAAGCCAGGACGGATGGGGCGATCCATGATGATCGAGTCGCCGGGACGCACGCCGAGATTCAAGACCTGCTGCTTCTTGTTCTCGCCGTGGATCTGCAGATCCAGATAGAGCTGCTCCTTCTTGATGCCCCGTTCGCCCGAGCGCACCGCCGGGTCGGCGAAATGGATGGCGCCCAGCGCCTCCACCGTGCCGCCCTGGATCACCCGGTAGTTGCCGGGATTCTCAGGGTCTTCGCTGAACAGCTTGACCTCGTGGCCGACCAGCACCGTGGGCAGGAAGGAGTCGCTATTGATCCAGATCTTGCCGTCGTCGCCGATGGAGCGCACCTGCATGCGAATCTTGTCGGCATGCCCGATCAGCATCACCTTGAACATGTCGTCGCGACCGGGATGAGTATCCAGCACCACGCCGGCATGGCCCTGATACTGGTGCAGGTGCCAGTCGCTGGGCGCGAACGACTCGAACTGTGGCTTGAGCACGCCATAGGTCATTGCGCCCTCCAGGCCAACCGGGCTGGGTGCGTCGAGAATCTCGCGCATCAGCTTGAACTGCTGATCCTGCATGGGCTGGTTCCAGGGTTGGTTCTTCTCGCTCATTGCGCTTACTCTTTGTGAATTCAGTGTCTATAGAAGACTAGTCTGGCAGATTTCAGGCCACTAACTGAAGCCAAACATCACGATGCTCTGCGCATCCGGCGCGTCACTCCGTTCGTGAGAGCAACGCGGCGCGCAGCTCGTCGGAAAGCGGTGGTTCGGCCAGCCAGATACCGAAGTAGACCCGCGCCAACTCGCCGTCGTCCGACTCGAAGCGCGTATCACCGTTCAGACTCAGGCTCAGTCGTGGCACGTCCGGGTCCCAATCGAGCCGATAGCGGTCCCCGTCAGTGACATCGGTCATTGCATTCTGGATAGCCTCGATCTTGGGACGAAGCGCCTCGCGTTCTTCCTCCTCGTACTGATCGTCCAGAGCGGCCCTGGTCGCCTTGCGAATGTCTTCAACATCTACATCGCGCCGATACTCGAGGAGCAGACTCATCGGCACCTCGGCATTGATGATCGCATCCTGACTAGCCTCAGCCGGTGCGTAGAGCGCCGCGTCATACACATCCCAGAGCATATAACTGGCAGTGCCCGCCCCCTGCAAGGCGAGGTCACTATCGCCCAACGATGCTTCCGACGAAAACGACGCCGCGAGCGCCGAACCACCACTGCAGCCGATCATCGCCACCAACGCCAATCCCTGAGCGAGACCGATTAAAACAGCGCGTATCGTCATGACGACTCCCCGTCCGGATTAGACTTGGTAAAGAACAGCGTCACCTCTCCGACCTGGATACCGAATTTCGTCACGGTCGCCCGGTTGATCACCACGTTCTCGCTCTGACGGATCATCCAATCATCGAAGCTGACATCGATGGTCGAGCCATCGTAGGGCAGCCGTAACTCGTAACGCCAGTTCAACGCCTGCCCCACTTCCCTGCCTTCGGCCGTGCCGATGATATCGTCGGCGCGGCCTATATAACGGCCCTCGCCGGTGGGCGTGATTCGCCAGGTGCGCTGGTCGGTCTCGCCGTCATCGTAGACAAAGTCTTCATCCAGGACGAATTCCTCACCCTCCCAGTAACCATCGATCTCGACGCGGAACTGACGCTTGATTTCCCCGCCCCGGCTCTGAAATACCCCATGCCCCCAGGTTTTCCCTTCGAAATAGTCCGTCAGCGCGAATGCCGGCTGGGTCCCCCTAAACTGCTCGAGTGTCATGCTGCTGCACCCCGCCAATAGCAAGGTAAAGGCAACGACCGTCGCCACCATGAAGCGTCGAATCATGAGATGGTTCCTCGCGGTTTTAGCTCGATGTCGATCAATTGATGCAAGATCAGTCAGCATCGGCAAGATGGTCATACACATCGATCAGAGGCTGAAACACCTCGAAGGTCGACTCAGCGACATCGTGGTCGATATTGACAGAGTATTCTCCAGGTCTCTGCGGTGTCAGTAAGAGCCGGTAGAAAAAGCACCTGATCATCGCGGCGGGAGTCACGGGCTCGTCAACCGGGCCTGTCTCCGGTTAGATTCATCGCTAGTGACATTCGCCTCTGGTGGCATACATTCGCCCTCGACAACTCGGAGCTTACTCATGTCTCGCCCTATCGAAATCCCCGCCGCCGACGGCACCCTCGACGCGCATATCTTCACGCCCGAGAGCGCCGACGGCCCGCTGCCGGCCGTGGTGCTATTCACCGATATCGGCGGCCTGCGCCCCTGCTATCACGAGAAGGCCCAGCGAATCGCCGATAACGGCTATGCCGTGTTGATGCCCAACGTGTACTACCGCGATGCAAGCGGGCCCGTCGTGCCGGAGGGCAAGTCCTTCCGCGACCCGGACGTGCGGCCGACGCTGCTCGAATACGCCGGCCGCCTCACGCCCGAGGCACAATCCCGCGACTTCGCCGCCCTACTGGACTGCATCGACAACGAGGCCGAGTTCGCGAACGGCAAGATAGGCGTGATCGGCTATTGCATGACCGGCGCCTTCGCGCTGCGCATGGCGGCTGAACACGCCGACCGCGTCGCGGCTGCGGCAGGTTTCCACTCAGCCCGGCTCGCGGAGAAAGACGACCCGGACAGCCCCATTCATGGGGTCGGCAGCATCCAAGGACGCGTCTATTTCGGTCACGCCGACAAGGATGAGCTACTACCCCCCGAGCAGATCGCCCGCATGGACGAAGCGTTAGCCGCCGCCGGCGTGCACTTCACCACCGAACTCTACAAAGGCGCCGCCCACGGCTTCACCGCCAAGGACGCCCCCTCCTATGATGCAGCCGCCGATGACCTGCATCACAAGCGACTAGCCCAGCTGTTGGAAGAGACGCTGTAAGGAGTCACGGCGAGAGGTGCGACGAAGGATTCAGGGCGTAAGTCGAGCAGAATCTTTATAAGATAGGCAGGATAAGATGGAAAAATCTGATGTAGATTCCATCTAAACCCTGCCTATCGTAACCACGATGTAAAGTGAAAGCCTGAGCGTCTACTTTTTAGATTACTTCGTTGCCGTCACTTTTCGGTTTCCATAATTGATAGGCACCCACTCATAGCCCTCTCCGACCTTGCGAATATGACCGATGCCAGGGAAAGGCATATGCGGCACGGCCACCAGGTCCCGATGCTTGGCAAAGTCGGCAAAGGCTGCTGTGCGGACTTTCCTCGCCTTCTTCTGATCGACGTCATAGGCGATCGTCACGGACGGATCGGGGAGTTGGACAGCCGCCACATGAACAATGTCGCCGGTGAAAGTAAGGGTCTGACCCTCGCTTTCCAATTTGAAGAATGCACTTCCCGGCGTATGCCCCGGATGAAGGGAGGCGGTCAGGCCCGGCAGTACTTCGGTAGTTTTATCGAAGGTGTCGATCTTCCCGGCTTTGACATAGGGTTCGAGGATCGTTTCAGCCTGGTCAAAGTAATGCTGGTCATAGTCGGTCTGTTCTGCATTTTGAGGATCCAGGAAAAAGTCGACATCCGGTTTACCAACATGGACCGTCGCGTTGGGAAAAACGCGCTGGCCATCCCGAGTCAGCCCGCCCATATGGTCGGAATGGACATGGGTCAGTAAGACATCCGTGATCTGTTCGGGTTTTACGCCGGCCGCCTGCAAGCTCTCGATCAGCTGACCACCGAGTTTTGAACCGAAGAGTTGACCTACGCCGGTATCAACGAGGACAAGCTTGTCCCCTAGCTCTAGCAAAAATGCATTGATGGAGACCTCGACGGGATTGGTCAGGTACGCCTGCGCCAAGCGTTCGTCGATCTCCTTGTTGGTGATACCGTGCAGAATCTTGTGAAGGTTCTGCGGTACGGTGCCGTCGGAGAGAGCCGTTACCCGGACGCTTCCAATAGTGAAGGCATAAGTATCGGCGCCTTCATCCTGTTGGGCGGTCCCCGGGGAGTGATTCAGAGTGGCGGTAGTGGCTGCAGAGACGGGTCCTGCGGCTGAAAGACCCAGCAGTAGGGTGGAAAGTATGAGTGAACGTATCATCATGGGTCTGTCTTCCTGGTTCAGGTAGGTGTCAGAGACAGATCATAGGGGCCGGCGGGTCTGGCGAGAAAACGATGCCGGTTATACCTTGCATAACCCTCACGAATACTCATGCCCACGCTCGAATTGAGCGAGGCTCCACAAAAGACGTGCTTTCATGCCCGACCGTTTGAATGATATCGATATTGGTCTGTTGATGGCCTTCGAAGCCCTGATCCAGGAGCGCAACGTCAGCCGCGCCGCAGACCGTCTAGGAATCAGTCAGCCGGCCCTTTCAGGGCGATTGACCCGTCTGCGAGCATTGTTCGGCGATCAGCTTTTCGTACCGGTGGCGGGTCGGGGTGTCACGCCGACGCCTCGTGCCGAAGCACTTGGCGAGACGTTGCCCCCGCTCTTGGGACATCTGCGCGAGTTCATCGGGCATTCTCCCCATTTCGATCCGTCAGAGAGCGACCGGACGTTCGTGCTGGCAGCTTACGATAACCCTGCCGTCATGATTGGCCCCGACCTTGTTACGGCCTTGAAGCGGGCGGCGCCCCATGCCCGGATTACCTTCGTGTTGCCGGATCCCGAAACGATCACCCCGGCGCTTGATCGCGGGGACGTGGATATGGTCATCGGACTGCCCCGTACGGCAGACGAGGGCCTGATTGGCCGGACGCTGTTTTCCGATCAGTTCGTCACGGCACAGCGCCGGGGTCATCCGCGGGGAAGTCAGCCGGTCACGCTGGACGAGTTTTGCGCCGCTGAGCATGTAGTGGTGTCGAGCGAGGGCGGGGGCTACGCGGGGCCGGTGGATCGTGCATTGGAGGCGCTGGGTCGGAAACGGCAGGTTAGTCTATCGGTCCAGAGCTATGCCCTGGCGCCGATTATCATGGCGGACAGCGATCACCTGTGTACGTTGCCCAGCCGCTTTCTCCGGCGCTTTGAGTCCATGTTGGACCTGTTCACGCCACCGATGGAGATGGATTCATTTGAGCTTTATGCGCTTTGGCATCCACGCATGCGGGACGATCCAGCTCATCGGTGGTTTCGCGACCTGGTCGTTGAAGTCAGCGAGGGCATGAGCGATCGTTCCGCGACAAGATGCTAACCATACACTTAGGGGCATTTCTTGCCGGGTGGCAACGCCATCGATGCCCTGGAAACATGCCTTGTACACGTATGTGGCAAGCAGCTGTGAAAGGGCCCCAATGGCGGGGCCAGGCACGAACAGTATGCGTATTATCCTCGATGCTCGTTTAGCCACCGCTGTATATGCCCTGCGGCTTCCACTGGCGCTTCCAGCGGCAGCAAGTGGCCGATGCCCGCCAGTTCATGTGCTTCCGGGGTCGGTAGAAAGGGCACAAGCCGGTCGGCGAGCACGGCTGGAGGATCGACACGGTCGCACTCACCGATCAAAAGCAGCGTCGGCACATCGATCCGTCGTGTCGTCTCGCTGATATCTTCGAGCATGGCGACGGCGGGCCAGGCGGCTTTGGCCGCCGGATCGCCGGCCAAACTGTCGGCAATGGCGCGTTCGCGCACCATCCCTACGAGCGACGTCTCTGTGAGTACATGATCGAGCGTCTCCTCGACACTCGCGCGGCTGTCATAGGCCGATTGCATGGCAAGACGCTGAGGCTCCGGAACATCCATTGGCAGGGCCGGGGAAGACGCCACCAGTACCAGCTCCTTCAGCCAGGCCGGCCGCTGGCCCGCGAGATACTGGGCAATCTTGCCACCCATGGAATGACCGACTAGTACGACATCACGGAGCTGACGTGCTTCGATCATCCCGCCAACCGCCTCGGCCAGATCCGCAATCCGATATTCACTGCGCGACGGGCCGGACTGACCCCAGCCTGGCAGATCCGGCATGAGGCAAAGGTTCCGCTCCCCAAGTGCCGCCGCTACTTCCATCCATGTGCGGCCAGAACCGCCCCAGTAGTGAAGAAACACGAGCGTGCGCTGCCCAACACCATACTCGGCGACGTGAAGAACGGCGTTGTCTGTTTCGATCGTCATGGCTTGTACTCCGAATAGGTACGAGGAGCCAGCATCATGAATGCGATAGCCAGATGATAGAATGAGATAAATACGAGTTGGCGTCGATCATTAAACGATGGAATGAAAGGCATGGATCGTTTTCGACAAATCGAGATATTCATTGCGGCGGTCGAGCACGGCAGTATTGCTGCAGCCGGAAGAGCGCTGGGACTGTCGCCTGCCATGGCCGGCAAATACCTGAGCGCGCTCGAATCGGCACTGGGGACACGACTCTTGCAGCGCAGCACCCGCGCGTTGTCGTTAACCGAGGCCGGCCAGCAATACCTGGTGGCGTCAGAGCGCATCATGGATGAGCTGGCCGAGGCGGACGCCGAAGCACGCGAGGGCCGCAGCCAGCTTGCCGGGGAGATCCGACTCGGCGTACCCCGCGCCTTCGGCACCCAAAAGCTGACGCCGGTGCTGGCTGCGTTCTGCAAGGCCCATCCGCAGATTACGTTGAACCTGCACACGGATGAGCGTTACGCCGATCTGATCGATGGCCGGCTGGACCTTGCCGTGCGCATCGGAACACTCTCCGATTCGGCTTTGTATACCCGGCCACTCGGCAGTGTTCGCATGGGCCTTGGCTGCGCGCCCGGCTTGCTCGGCGCTCATGAACGTCAAAATGTCTCGCTAATCCGCCAGCTACCGCGACTAATGTTCACGGCCGCCCGCTCGCCCGGCGACTGGATGGTGAGCGATAGTGACAATCGCGCGTACGCCATCGACGGCCCAACCGCTATGCGTTCGGACGACATCACCCTGCTGGTTCGCGCGGCGACCGAAGGCCTGGGTATCGTGTACGCGCCCATGTTCGCGCTCGAGGAGCCGCTGGACGACGGCCGCCTGGTACGGGTATTGGCCGATCACCAAACGACACGACTCGACCTGCAGATCGTTTACACCGACCGCCACCATCAGCCTGCGCGAGTTCGCGCCCTGATCGACCATCTGGCCACCTGCTTTCAAGAGGCACGGACTTGATGCAGCAATACGCGTGGCTTCCCTCAGTAAGGAGGAGTAATTTGCGAGAGCGGGCACTCAAGTGTGTCGATTTACATGTGCACAAGAACTTTCCCTATGACTTGGTGTGATTCCAGTGCCTCATGGGCGCAGACAATATTTTCCAGAGGAGAATTCAATCCGATTTTTGGAGAATATTTTCCCGTCAACAGACAGGAGTTGATGTCCTTTATTGCGTTCTGTTTTGCCTCGTCAGGCACGTTGTAGATGTAGACGAAGCGGAAGACGCATCCATGGATCATGGATTGCAATAACGGAATGGATAGTTCGTCCATCGCGCTGTCGGTGGCATAGGCGCTAATAATTCCGCCTTGAGATAAGCAGGCCAAGTTGGTGGCAAGGTTGGACTTCAAAGCGACATCCACAATATGGTCGACGCCGAGTCCATCGGTTGCTTCTAGAACAAGATTCGCAACATCTTCCGATGCTCTGTCGAGAACCATGTCCGCACCATTTGCCTTTGCTATAGCGGCCTGGTCAGTATTCGTCACCGTTGTTGAAACCCACGCGCCAGCCCATTTAGCCAACAGAATTGCTGCTGTTCCGACCACTCCGGCACCGCCATGTATCAATACCCGCCGACCTTTGAGAGTGCCATCGGAAAACAGGCAGCGGTGAGCGGTTAACGCCGGAATGCCAAGCGAAGCACCCACTTCGAACGATACCGTGTCAGGCAAATGAACTGCCTGGCTCGACGGTAATACGACGTATTCTGCCGCCGTTCCCATGGCTCGGCCAAACTGCGCTTCATAAACCCAAACCCGCTCACCACGTCTGTCGGGTGATACATTGGCGCCGACAGCATCAACAACGCCTGCGCCATCCTGGTGAGGAATGATTCGCGGGTAGGGCATTTCCGCTGAGAATCCGGTTCTCGCCTTGATATCAGTCGGGTTCAATCCGGAAACATGAATGCGTACCCGGACCTCATCCGGACCGGGTTCCGGAGTCGGCAAATCGTCGACAACCAACACCTCCCGGGCACTGCCCTGGGCCTCATAGTAGGCTGCTTTCATCGGTATTCTCTCCACGCCCTATATCAGAAATGTATGCGACAAGGCTGTTAGCCGCTGCGGGAATGGATTCTGGAGTCTTTCATGTACTTTGAAAAGTAGGTACATTGTTTATACATAGGTATAAATTTTATACTAATGGGCGCTTTTCGAACGATGAAAAATCAAGATATGCACGAATACCGATGCACTGTGGAAGCAACCGTTGCCGTCGCCGGCGGTAAATGGAAGCCGCTTATTGTTTACTATTTATTGAGTGGGACGAAACGGTTTGGGGAGCTTCGTAACCTTATCGGTGGTGTGACTCAACGGTCTTTGACGTTGCAACTTCGAGAGCTTGAAGCGCATGGCATCATCTCCCGCGAAGTGTTTGCGGAAGTTCCTCCTCGCGTAGAGTACTCACTCACGGAGCTTGGGTTGACTCTTTCCCCGGTGCTTGATGCCATGAAAGAGTGGGGAGACAACTACTTATCGTGGCAACAGATCGGCGAATAGTAAGTGCGCAGATTGATGTCTCGGACAGAAGGCATCTTCGGAAAATGTAAAGCCAAGTTTGAGCGTATGACGCCGGATATCTGAGGAGTCATTTCGAGCTTTGCCGGCAATGGGCGTCCCAGTAAAAAATCTCAATATTATTCAATATCAGTTACCTCTCGCGCCGGATACGGCGCGAGAGGTACTCGGGGCAATTTTTCAATCAGCCAGGACTTCGATCGCGAGTTCCAGGAAAGCGCGCAGTCTGGCGAGCCGACGCAGGTCCGCGTGATAGCCGATCCACAGATCGCGACCCGGTGGCTCTTCGGAAAGCGAGATCCGGCGCAGTTCGGGTGAGCTGTCGCCGACGGACAGTGGAAGCAAGACGAGTCCCTCACCTTCGGCAGCCAGCAGTGCTTGTGCCGTACGGTTGTTTGAGCGGAATGCCACGCGCGCATTGGGGAAACGGGATTTTAGCCAGTCGGGATTCGGATAGGTTGGCGTCGCGAGGTCCTCGAAAATCGTCACGCCTTCACCGTCACCTTCCTCGGGAGAAGGGAAGCTAAGAGCCGAGTAGACCCCGAATCTAACCGTCATTAGCCGACGCTGCACGATATCCGGCTGATCGAAAGGGACGACACGGAAAGCCACATCGGCTTCCCGATGGGCCAGATCGGCGAGTCGGGTGCCCGTCAGAAGATCGACCGTCACCGCCGGGTTTTCCCGCGTATAGCGTGCAAGGAGCGCCGGCAGCGCCCAGGCGCCGAACCAGTCGGATGACGCAATCCGCAAATGTCCGCTGATCTCTCCTGGTGACCCCGAAAGGCGTCGCGAGACGGCTAGCGCGCTCTCTTCCATCTGCTCGGCGAGCACGAGGACCGACTCACCCTCCTCGGTCAACACCAAACCCTCCGGGCTTCGTTGAAAGAGCTTCTGGCCCACGGCCTGTTCCAATGCCTGGAGTCGACGACCGACAGTCGGATGACTCACGCCAAGCGAACGCGCCGCCTCACCCTGCGTGTGAGAGCGGGCAATGCTCAAGAAGACACGCAGATCGTCCCAATTCATCGAGCTGAACAATTTTGTACATCCACCGTAAATCCCTGTCTATGTAAAACATATTCGTTCGCTGTCAGCATGTCGATCAAATATCGGGTGAGGGTGAGAAAGCGAGCGTACCCTCGCATGGCTGGCCGGCGCCCCGCCTGATGCTCCGATCCGCCCCAACCCCAACCGCGCAGTCGCGACGACTCTGTTCGCCATCCGTTAAACGGCCATGGCCCAACGGGAAAGATGATGAATCCGATGTCCAGGACACAGAAGGCTCGTCGAGGATCGCGCTCGGCAAAAGAGGCTTGCCACGACGATCAACTACCGCAAGGCGAGTGCGACCGGCCGATATCAAGCCCCGCGCAAACGCCAAGACGCGGTCTGGTTTTCATGATGGCAATGGCGACCGGCCTTGCAGTGGCCAGCCAGTACTATAACCAGCCACTACTCGGGCTGATCGCCCGGGATTTAGATGTCGACTCCGGCGTAAGCCTGGTGGCCACCGCGACACAGATCGGCTATGCCATCGGCTTGATACTTCTCGTCCCCCTGGGCGATCGATTGAATCGACGGTGGTTGATTCTGATCCAGAGTATTGGGCTGACACTCGCGATGCTCGCCATGGCCATCACCCAAAGCCTCGCCGGCCTGGCTCTCGTCTCCATTGCGGTCGGCGTGTTTGCGACCATTGCGCAACAGATCATTCCGTTTGCCGCCGAACTGGCATCACCATCGTCGAGAGAACGGGTGTTGTCGATCATCACCAGCGGGCTACTGGTCGGCGTCTTGCTATCGCGCACGATCAGCGGCGTGGTCGGCGAAACTTTCGGCTGGCGCGCCATGTTCGTGCTTGGCGCCATCATGACGGCCGGGATGACGGTAGTACTCGCCGCCCGGCTCCCCTCCAGCGTACCCGAGACGCGAGAGAGCTACGGACAGTTGCTGCTGTCACTGTTGCACTCGTTAAGAACCAGCCCGACGTTGCGTCGCGCGACCGTCATACAAAGCCTGCTTTTCTTTGGGTTCAGCGCGTTCTGGACCATATTGGCCCTGTTCCTACAGACCCCGAAATTCCATCTCGGCGCCAGTGTCGCCGGCGCCTACGGCATTCTCGCGCTGGTCGGCGTACCGCTCGCTCCGTACGGCATCAGGATTTTTGGCCGACACCATCTCGGCAACGCGGTGAGAGCCGGCGCTTTGCTCATCACCACCAGCTTTTTCGTGATGGCGTTCGTCGCGAACCTGGCAGGCCTTGCCGTCGGTGTCGTCCTGATGATTACCGGTCTTCAGATCGCGCTCATCGCTAATCAAACCCTCGTGTTCAACGCCGCCGGATCGGCCCGAGGTCGTTTCAATACCGTGTTCATGGCGGGCCAGTTCACTCTCGGCGCCGTGGGCTCGGCGGCCGCCAGTTGGGCATGGAGCGTCGGCGGCTGGCCGGCGGTCATGGCGCTCGCCGCCATCTGCGCAGTCATGGCGCTGATTTATCAATGGATCGCGCCCATCGATCCGCGCGACTGAAGCCTTTCCTGCAAGATCCGCACTATAGTAAACCCACGAAGGAGAGTCAGATGACGACTGCAATTCACATTGGACGTTTCAAGATGACATGGCTACTGGGCGGCGTTTTCCCGTTCACCGCCGACTTCATGCCGGCGGTCGCCTCGGCACAGGGCCAGCACAATTTCGCCGCCGCCGGGTTGCCGATAGAAGGTCCATCCTTCGAGCCATTCCACGCCTTTGCCATCGAATGGGACAATCATTTGTGGCTGCTGGACGCCGGCCCCGGACTTGAAGAAGGCCCGGATCGCGGGGAAGTCCTGAATGAGCTCCGCACTCTGGGCCACGAGCCTGAAGACGTGGACGCGATCGTCATCACCCACTTGCACAAGGACCATACGGGCGGACTACTGACAGCCGAGGGCAAGGCGCTCTATCCAAACGCCACGCTTTATGTCGGCGAAACAGAGATGGCGTTCTGGACCAACCCCGACCAGGTGCCTGCCGGCAACCAACGTGATCATGAAGTTGCACTTCTGATGCAGGCGCATTACCAAGGCCGAATCGAGGTGCTGGCCGACGACGCGGTTATCCGGCCAGGCATCCGTTTCGTGCCTTTGCCCGGCCACTCGCCTGGGCACAACGGCGTGATGCTCGAAGATGGCGATGCACGTCTGCTCATGTGGAGCGACCTCATGCATTCGGCGGCTCAGCAATTCAACAATCCCGAATGGAGTGTCGTCGTCGACCTGGATCCCGAGCGTGCGATCGAAACTCGGCTGGCATTACTCGAGCGGCTAGCCGAAGAAGACACCCTGGTGGCTGGGTCTCATACACAGGGCGTCGGAAAAGTTCGGCGTCACGCGTCTGCCTACAAGCTCGTGCCCGCAGAAGGAGGCGTGTTCGAGCACTCAGAATGACGGTTCGTAAGCTCGACCGCAGTTGATTGGCCAAGGGTGAAATATCCAAGCTCAGGTCGAGCGCGTTCGGTGAAAAACGCACAGGGTCGACCGTCATTTCTAAAGACGCGGTGCGCCAGGCATGGCGCACCGCAAAAAAGCCGGGCTATTCTGCCCGGCCGAAGTTGAACCGCTTTCACGCGACAGTACGTTCAGCGATCCCCGAGGCTGGCGGCGACGCCGGCAGCACGCTCGCCCAGCAGCACATGAACCAACCCGCCTTCGATACGCTGCACGCCTTGCGCGCCCAGTGTCTTGAGTGCGGCTTCGTCGAGACTCGCGGCATCGGCGAGGCGTAGTCGCAGGCGGGTCATGGCCACGGCGGTGGCTTCCTGGACGTTGCCACGTCCGCCCAGCGCGGCCAGCCAGTGGTCGAGCTGTTCGGCACTCAATCGCACTACGCTGGCCGCATCCGGGCCGTTGCCCTCGCTGGTCACTGGCACTTCACTGGGCGCGGTGCCTTCGGCCTTCATGGCCGAGCGAATCTCGTCGGCGACACCGTCGGCTATCGGACCCAGGATTACTTGCAAGCCGCCGCCGCGCAGGTGCAACACGCCCCGGGCGCCGAGTTGCTTGAGCGCCGGTTCGTCAATCGCCTTGTCGTCGACGAGCACCAGCCGCAGACGCGTGGTGCAGGCGCCCACGCTGGTCATATTGGCCGCCCCACCCAAGGCATGCACGAAGGCCGGACCGCGCTCCCCAAGATCGACTGGGGCACTGGTGGCGCCCGCGGTTTCCGGCTCACGCCCCGGCGTGGGGAGATCGAAGCGCACAATCGCCCAGCGGAACACCGTGTAATACAGCGCGAAATAGCACAGCCCCACCGGAATCATCAGCCAGCCATTGGTCGAGAGCCCGTAGGAAAGCGCGTAGTCGAAGGCCCCGGCCGAGAAGGTGAAGCCGAGCTTAACGTCGAGCAGGTTCATGATCACCATCGAGAGCCCGGTGAGCGCCGCATGCAGCACGTACAGAAACGGCGCCAGGAACATGAAGGTGAACTCGATCGGCTCGGTCACGCCGGTCAGAAACGCGGTCAACGCCAGCGACAACAATAAGCCGCCGACCTGGGCACGCCGTCCCTTGGGCGCAGCGTGATACATCGCCAGCGCCGCCGCCGGGAGGCCGAACATCATCACCGGGAAGAAGCCCGCCATGAAGCTGCCCGCGCTGGGGTCACCGGCGAAGAAGCGATTGAGGTCGCCGGTCGCGCCGTCGAAACTGCCGAACACGAACCATACGAAGCTGTTGAGTACGTGGTGCAGCCCGGTGACGATCAGCAAGCGATTGAGCACGCCATAGACGAAGAGCCCCAGGTCACCGGCATCGATCAGCCACTGGCCGAGGGTATCGATGCCGGTCTGCACCGTCGGCCAGATCACCCCGAATATCATCCCCAGGACGACCGCGGCAAGACCGGTGACGATGGGGATGAAGCGCCGCCCGCCGAAGAATGCCAAGTAGTCGGGGAGCTTGATGTCCTTGAAGCGGTTATAGAGCAGGCCTGCCACGGTACCGATGATGATGCCCGACAGCACGCCCATGTTGATGTTTTCGTTGAGCGTATGCAGGACCGCATCGAGCACCAGATAACCGACGACACCCGCCAGCCCGGCGGCACCGTTACTGTCGTTGGCGAAGCCTACTGCCAGACCGATGGCGAAGATCAACGCCAGGTTGGCGAAGATCGCGTCCCCGGCATTGGCGATGAAGGCGATGTCGAGCAGGTCCGGCTGTCCAAGTCGCAGCAGCAGGCCGGCGACCGGCAGCACCGCGATGGGTAGCATGAGCGAGCGACCCAGCTTCTGCAGGCCGCCCATGATATCGAGTTGCATGATCGTTTCTCCCACTCTTGTTGTTGTCCAGAATGTTGTTGCCCATAACATCAGGCGCGTCAGGCAACGACCGGTACTTCCAGCCAGGTTTTGACCCGCTCGCGCACGGCGGTGGCGTCGTCCAGTTCCAACCATGTCGGCAGCTTTTCGGCGAGTGCGGCGGCGTCTAGCTCACGCAGCGCGGCCTTGACCGCCGGCACACGGCTTGGCTCCACCGAGAGTTCGTCGACACCCAGTGCCACCAGCACGGCCAAGGCCAGCGGATCACCGGCGGCGGCACCGCATACCCCCACTGGGCAACGTCCGGCGGCACCTTCGACGGTTGCCTTGATCAGCCGCAATACCGCTGGATGCAGCACGTCGAGTTGTGCCGCGAGTCCGGGGTCTTCACGGTCCATGGCCAGGGTGTACTGGGTCAGGTCGTTGGTGCCGATCGATAGGAAATCGGCCTCGGCGGCGAGGCTAGCGGCGCACAGTGCGGCCGACGGCACTTCGATCATCACGCCGAGCTGCGGCAATCGGCTCACGCCCAGTTCCCCGGCCAGCGTTTCGAGCCGTTGGCGCAACGCCCGCAGCTCGCCGACACCACTGACCATCGGCAGCATGATGCGCAACGCATCGAGCGGTTCGAGCGTGAGCAAGGCGCGTAATTGGCTATTCAGCAGTTCGGTATGACTTGCCCACAAGCGGATGCCGCGCACCCCCAGCGCCGGATTGGCCACGCTGGGCAGCGGCAGGTAGTCGAGTTGCTTGTCAGCGCCGATATCCAGCGTACGTACGATCACTGGCTTACCACCCAGCGCATCGAGTGCGGCCTGATATTCACCGCGTTGCTCATCGACACTCGGCGCGCTGTCACGCTCGAGAAACAGGAATTCGCTGCGCAGCAGGCCGATACCGTCGGCGCCCTCCTGGGCGGCGATAAGTGCCTCGGCACCGCCGGCGACGTTGGCGCAGACCTCGATAGTGCGTCCGTCACGGGTCGTCGTCGGCTGGCTTGCCGACGCGCGGGCGGCGCCTCGAGCCTGCTCACGTTCCGCGATGCGCGTGCGCATGGCTTCCAGGCTGGCGCTATCCGGCTGCGGTTCGAGCAGGCCGCGCTCGGCATCGAGAATCGCCAGCTCCCCTTCGACCGATTCCAGCGCCGCGCCCATCGCCACCAGGCACGGCACGCCCCGAGCCCGGGCGAGAATCGCCACGTGCGACGTGGTCCCCCCCGCCATCAGGCAGATGCCCGCCGGGTGTTGGGCGGCCAAGGCCGTGAGTTCCGAGGGCGTCAGATCGTCGGCGATGACGATGGCGTCGGCTGGCACCTCTGGGGCGCTCGGCGCCGACCCCAAGCACGCCATTACTTGACGCTGTAAATCGCGCAGATCGGCCACCCGCGCCGCCAGCAGTTTATTGCCGGTGGCCTGCAGGCGCGCCGCTTCGTCATCGAGGGCGTCCTTCCAGGCCTGCCCGGCGCTGCGTCCGCTGTCGATGTAACCCTCGGCGGCCTCGCGCAATGCTGGGTCGTCGAGCCAGGCCAAGTGCGCCTCGAGGATCTCGGCCTCGCTGCTTCGTGCGCTGCGCTTGGCTTGCGCCAGCGCCGTCTTGAGTGAATGACCGACGCTCTCCAACGCTTCGCCAAGCGCCACACGTTCCCGGGCTGGGTCGTCGCCGGCTTGCGGCACCGTAGGCAACGCCGCCACATAATGATGCAGCGGCCCGACCGCCAGCCCTTGGCTGGCGACGAGACCGGCCAACTGCCCTGCCCCAGCCTCGGCGGTAGGCAGCTCGGTGGCGCTGGAAGCCGGATCATTGGCCTCGGCTTCGCTCAGCAGCCGTTCGGCAGCATCCAGCGCCGCCGTGGCACGTTCGCCGCGTGCGATCAGCGTCACACGATCGCCTTCCACCAGCCCCATGTTCATCAACCGGCTCAGGCTGCGTGCCTCGAAGTGCGTCTCGCCGTGGACGAGTTCGAGCTCGACATTCTGCTCATGGGCGATGGCGCGCAGCCGGGCCGCGGGTCGCGCGTGCAGTCCGGCCGCCAGACCCAGGGTCACCTCGCGGGTGGCCTGAGGGCCCGATGCCGCGGGTGTATCCACGCCGGTCGTTTCTAGCGGCGCCTCGAGACGCATGATCGCCTCGCCCCGGCGCACGCTGTCACCGCTGCGCTGTGCGTCGCGAGACGTCAGACGCCAACCGGCCGGTTCGGCGATAATCAATGGCGTGATCAGGCTCATCGCCTGCTGGGCAACCTGGTCGGCGTCAAAGCGCAGCAACGGCGCGCCGGCCTCGACCCACTGACCGGCCTCGACCAGCAGTTCGAGCCCCGCGCCCTCGAGATTGACGGTATCCAACCCCAGATGAACGAGCAGTTCGACGCCGCCCGCACTGCGCAGCGTCACCGCGTGGGCGGTACGTGCGCAGTGTACGATCTCGCCGTCGCAAGGCGCATGCAGCGTGCCACCGAGCGGGTCGATGGCCAGGCCCTCGCCGAGGGTGCCCTCGGCGAAGACCGGGTCGGGCACCGCGTCGAGGGCGACGAGGACGCCGTCCACCGGTGCCAGAATATCTAAGGATGAAGCCATGTTGCCTCCGGCGTTGTTGTTGTGGAGAAAGCTGTTGTCGGGAAAAGGAATCGCAAAGCGCTCAGCGCGTACGGGTTACCTTCTTGAGGTGGCGCGGCTGGTCGGGGTCGCTACCCCGTGCCACCGCCAGTTGGGCGCTCATGACGTAGAAGCTCTGGATCACCGACAGCGGCTGCAACGCCGCATGACCGGCATCGACGAGCGTCAGCTCACGCTGGGCGACGCCTTCATCGGCGGCCAGCAGCACCCGCGCGCCGACGCTTTCGAGCCATTCGGCAAGTTCGAGCAGGCCGGCCTGTTCGGGCCCCGGTGGCGCGAACACCAGCACCGGATAGCTGGGACCGATCAACGCCATCGGACCGTGCTTGATCTCGGCACCGCTGAACGGCTCTGCCTGGAGGGCGCAGGTTTCCTTGAACTTGAGCGCCGCTTCCTGGGCGACGGCCAACCCCGCGCCGCGCCCCACCACCATCAACTTGTCGGCATCGCGTAGTGCCTCGATGGCCGGTGACCAATCCTGCTCGGCCGCCACGCGCAGCCGTGCGGGTAACGCCTCGAGCGCGGCGAGCAATTCACGGTCCCGATTCCAGTAGCCAAGCAGCTGCGCGCAGGCCGATAGCGTGGCCAGGTAGCTCTTGGTCGCGGCGACGCTGCGCTCTTCACCGGCCTGCAGCGCAATTTCACGGTCGCTCACTTCGCCCAACGGCGACTGCGGTGTATTGACCAACGCCAGCGTCTGCGCCCCACCGGCGGCCAGCGCCTTCTGGGTCTCGATCAGGTCGGGGCTCTGCCCGGACTGTGAGATCGCCAGCGCCAGTTGGCCATCGAGCTTCCATGGCGCCCGCGCCAGGGTGGTCAGCGACGGCGGCAGCGAGGCCACCGGAATTCCTCGGCTCTGCATGCATAAATAGGCGAAGTAACTGGCGGCATGATCGGAGCTCCCCCGCGCCACGGTGACCACGCCATGCGGGTCGCATTGGCGCAGCCACTCGCCGAGTTCGGCCAGCGGTTCGGTATTGCGGCTCAATTGATCGGCAATGCGCTCGGGGGCATCGCGCGCTTCGCTGAGCATCATCGAACTCATGCATCGTCTCCTGGGCGGGTCGCTTGGGCGTTTTCGGAGTGATCGCCAGCCACGTACTGGCCCTCGACATAGACACAGTCGACGGCCAGATCGCGGTCGAGCACCACGACGTCGGCGTAACAACCATCGGCCAACCGGCCGCGGTCAGGCAGGCCGAGAAAATCGGCGGGATGGCGCGATACGCGTTCGCTGGCCTCTGCCAGCGACAGACCGATAGCGACTAGGTTGCGCAGTGCCTGATCCATGGTCAGGGTGCTGCCGGCGAGCGTGCCATCGGCCAGGCGTACCCCGCCCAGGCACTTGGTCACCGCCTGCTCACCGAGGCGATATTCCCCATCGGGCATGCCGGCGGCAGCGGTCGAGTCGGTCACCGCATAGAGGCGCGGAATGCTCCTGAGCGCGACGCGAATCGCGCCGGGATGGACGTGCAGCAAGTCGGGAATCAGCTCGGCGAAGTCGGCATGCGCCAAGGCGGCGCCGGCCATGCCCGGGTGGCGGTGATGCAGGCCGGTCATAGCGTTGTAGAGGTGGGTAAAACCGCAGGCGCCGTGCTCCATCGCCGCCACGCCCTGTTCGTAGGTGCCCAGGGTATGGCCGAGCTGGACACGCACGCCGCGCTCGCTCAAATGCCGAATCAGTGCGTAATGTCCGGAGAGTTCCGGCGCCAGGGTCACCAGCCGGATCGGCGCCAGCTCGCACAGCGCGTCGATTTCGGCGATCTCGCCGGGTCGGGCGTGGGGCGGCTGGGCGCCGAGTTTGCCGGGGTTGATGTAGGGGCCTTCGAGGTGCACGCCGAGAATCCGTGCACCCTCGCCGGGTGTCTGTTCCATCAAGGCACCGATTTCGCCAAGTACTTGGCGCACCTCGGCGTCGGTGGCGGTCATCGTCGTCGCCAGCAGGCTGGTGGTGCCGAAACGCGCATGGGTACGCGCCAGCGTCGTCACTGCCTCGCCGCCCTCCATGGTGTCGGCGCCTCCGCCACCATGCACATGCAGGTCGATGAAGCCGGGCAGTATATAGGGCGCGTCGTTGTCGGCCGGATCTGCCGGCTTGCCATCGATGCGCGCGATACGCCCATCGCGCCAGTGGATCTCGCCGAGGCGCCAGCCTTCGGGGGTGAGGATATTGCCGTAATGCATTGGCTTACCTTTTCCTTCTTATCGAGCCCGGTGAAGCTCGACCATGAAGTCGTAGTAGTCGGTGCGGCAGTATGTGATGGTCAGCTCCGCCGGGCTGCCGTCGGCGAGGTAGCCGAGTCGGGTGACCTTGAGCAGCGCCTGACCCTCGGGCACTTCGGCCAACGCGGCGAGTTCGGCGTCGGCGTTGACGGCGCTCAGGTGTTGCAAGGCGCGCTCCACCGTTTTGCCGTGCGCTTCCAGCGTCGCGTAGAGCGACTGCCCGACGCCTTCAGGCTCGGGCAGTATCGATTCGGGCAGGCAGCTTTCCTCGACTGCCATTACCACGTCGTCGGCCAGGCGCAGGCGCTTGAGCCGTGCAACGCGGGTGCCGCCGCGCAGCCCGAGCCGCAACGCCTCTTCGGTACTCGGCATGCCCAACTGGCGCGACAGCCAGCGCGAGCGGGGCGTAAAGCCACGCTGCGTCAGCAACTCGGAAAAACTCGTCAGACGCGTCAAAGGCTGATTGAAGCGGGGCGCGATGAACGTGCCAGAGCCGTGGGTGCGCCGAATCAGGCCCTGCTCGGCGAGCCGCTCCAGCGCCTTGCGTGCGGTAATGCGCGAAACCTCCAGCGTCTCGGCCAAGGCACGCTCGGAAGGTAAGGCCTCACCGGCCTGCCAGGCCCCCGCCTCGATGGCATCGCCGAGCTGCCGCGCCAACTGATGATAAAGCGGCGTCGCCAAATCGGGATCCAGTGTCATCTCAACAAAGCGTGGGTCCATGAAGGCGCTTTCTCCTTTTAGTTTCTTGATAACCAATATAGAGCCTCTTTAATACCAGTCAAATACCAATTGGTCTTGTGGTGGTATCTATGCCGAAGGAGAACGTGAACAGGGAGGTAGAAGAGATAAGAAGGAAGAGAGAAGAGAAATGGAAGGCAAGGCTGGTCGACGAAAGCACTTTTCGGGCTTGATTACTGGCGCCGAGAACCGCATTCAATAAGAATCGACAACAGTCTGTGTCAAAGCAACTGCACGGCAAAGACAACTCTCAGGAGAACCCCATGAAGACACTGGTAATCGGTGCCAACGGCCAGATCGGCCGCCAGTTCTGCGAACTCGCGCATGAAGCCGGCGTGCCGGTTCGCGCGATGATCCGTGATACGTCACAGCAGGCGTGGTTCCAGGCGCGAGGCATCGAAACGGTGCTTGCCGATCTGGAAAGCAATTTCCGCCATGCCTTCTATGGCTGCGATCAGGTGGTTTTCGCGGCGGGGTCGGGTCCGCATACCGGTCCCGACAAGACGCTGATGATCGATCTCAACGGTGCGCTGAGCGCGGTCGATCTGGCGGCATCGCTGGGTATCGGGCGTTTCATCATGCTCAGCGCCATGCGTGCCGATAAGGTGCTTGAGGCACCGACCAAACTACGCCCCTACATAGCCGCCAAACATGCCGCCGATGCGCATCTACGCGCCTCCCGCGTGCCTTACGTGATCCTCAAGCCGGGCCGACTGACCGACGAGGCCGCGACGCAACGCGTCACCACCGACGTCGCCAATGCCGACGACAACCGCATTTCACGCGCCAATGTCGCGCACGCCTTGCTTGAGGTAGTGCGCAACCGTGAGCTGCGCCAGCACGAGTTTTCCCTGCTCGATGGCGATACCGCGATTGGCGAGGCGCTGCGCTGATCCAGCGCTCGGCAAGGGATCGCGTTTATCCCCCGCTTCTCCCCGCCAGGCGTTGGTTGGCGGGGGATACGCGAACCCGTATAGTATTGACCTACTCCCCCCAACCGAATGTGTCTCGATGCTGCAGAACAACTCCGCGCTTGCCCAGCTCAAGCAACAGATTCGTGAAACCACCCCGCGTGTTCAAGGGGTGATCAAGGCCACCGACCGCGGCTTCGGCTTTCTCGAAGTCGAAGACGGCACCTCCTATTTCGTTCCGCCCCCCGCCATGAAGCAGGTACTGCATGGCGACCGCGTCGATGCGCTGATCAAGCAGGAGGGGGACAAGACCTCCGCCGAGCCCGATACGCTCCTCGAAGCGGGGCTCGACCGCTTCGTGGCACGGCTGGTCAAACGCGATGGACGCCTTAGCGTGGTTCCCGACCATCCGTTGATCAACAACCAGTTGCGCGCACGCCTCAAGAACACCCTCGACGAAAGCACGCTCGGCGACGGTGACTGGGTCGTGGCACGCTTGGTGCGCCACCCGCTCAAGCCCGACGACCGCGGTTTCTTCGCCCAGGTCGATGAGCTCGTGGTCAAGGCCGACAACCCCGCCGTACCGTGGCGCGTGACCCTGGCGCGCCACGCGCTGGAACAGGCCTCGCCGCAATTCGGTGAAGAGTGGCCGCTGCACGATGAAGGTCTCGAGCGCGAGGACTGGACCGCGACGCCCTTTTTCACCATCGACGGTGAAAAGACTCGCGACATGGACGATGCCCTGCACATCGAGACACGCGAAGATGGCTGGCGCCTCAGCGTGGCGATCGCCGATCCCACGGCGTACGTCCGCGAAGGTGATCCGGTCGATCTGGAAGCGCAGACACGCGCCTTTACCGTGTATCTGCCGGGCCAGAACGTCACCATGCTGCCGGAAACTCTGGCCAACGAGCTGTGCTCACTGAAGGAAGGCGAGGAACGCCCGACCCTGGTCTGCACACTGGATATCCAGCGCGATGGCACCCTCGGCGACTATCGCTTCTTCGCTGCTAATGTCCGTTCGCATGCACGTCTGGTGTACGACCAGATCTCCGACTGGCTGGAAGGCCAAGGTGATTGGGCCCCTGCCGACGACACCATGGCCACGCAGCTCAAGGCCTTGGCCGCGATGACCGAGGCCCGCAACGCATGGCGCGAAGAACACACATTAGTGTTCAAGGACCGCCCCGATTATGCCTTCGACGTCGATGACTCGGGCAACGTGCTGGCGGTGCGTATCGAGGAACGTCGCACCGCTCAGCGCATGATCGAAGAGTCGATGATCGCGGCCAACGCCTGCTGCGCCGACCTGCTGGCCTCGCACGTAGGCCATGGTATTTTCAACGTGCACCAGGCGTTCGAGCCCGAGAAGGCCGATCAGGCGATCGAGTTCCTGGCCACCCAGGACATCAGCGTGGAACGCGAACAGTTGCTCGAACTCTCGCGCTATCGCGAGCTGCGCCGCGCCCTGGAAGCACGCGAGGACGCCTGGCTCGACGCACGCCTGCGGCGTTTCCAGGGCTATACCAACATGTCCGCCCAGCCAGGCCCGCACTTCGGACTGGGACTGCCGGCATACGCCACCTGGACATCGCCCATCCGCAAGTACGGCGACATGGTCAATCACCGCTTGATCAAGCGCGTGCTCAAGGGCGAGGACGCACCCGCCGAAGCCAGCCAGGCATTGACCGAGCAGCTTACCGAGCGGCGGCGCCTGAATCGCATGGCAGAGCGTGACGTCAAGGACTGGCTCTACGTGCGCTATCTCGGCCCGGCCGCCGAAAAAGGTGAAGTCTTCGACGCCGAGATCATCGCCATCAACCGTGGCGGCATGCGGGTTCGGCTCTCCGCCAATGGCGCCACCGCCTTCGTCCCGGCACCGTTCATGCACAGTGAGCGTGACAAGGTCGTCATCGACGACAAGGAAGGCCGTATCCAGATCGAGGGCCAACCGCGCTACAAGCTCGGTGACAGCGTTCAGGTCGCACTGGCCGAGGCCGTCGAGACGACGCGCTCGTTGGTCGCACGTCCCGCCGTCTGAAGCCGACCATGCCTTGCGTCACAAGTAGTGGACGCAAGGCATGCCATGTGCCAGCGTGATCTCATGACAGGACGGTGACATTCATACGACAGACCCGCCAGGGTCCGAGCGGTCACTCCGTAACCAACCAGGAAGGTTTCGAGGAGTCACGCTTTGCACATCGCCGATATCACGATGTTCTACGCCCCTGCCAGCGGCGGGGTGCGCACCTACCTCGAGGCCAAACGCAACCGTTTGGCGACACTGCCTGGTGTGACATCCAGCCTACTGATCCCCGGCGTCCGCCACGCGGTCAGTGAATCCATCCATGAAGTCCCTGCACCACCGCTACCCTTCAGCCAAGGCTATCGTTTTCCTCTGAAACGCGAGGGCTGGCGACGCAAACTCATCCAACTAGCGCCGGATATCATCGAGGCCGGCGACCCTTACGTCACCGCCTGGGCCGCGCTTGATGCCGGACGGACCTTGGACGTGCCCGTAATAGGGTTTTATCATTCAGATCTGCCTCGCTTGATCGGTAATCGTCTCGGAAATTGGACGCGCCTGGCCCTCGAACGCTATGTCGAAAACCTCTATGGACGTTGCGATCGTGTCCTCGCCCCCAGCCGCGTCATTGCCGATAAACTGCATGGCCTCGGCCTCGACAATGTCGCCCTGCAACCGCTAGGTGTCGACTTGAAAGCCTTCTCGCCTCAGCGCCGCCAAGATACCTATCGCCAGCGTCTGGGCCTCGATGACGATACCCGCCTGCTGATCTTCGTGGGGCGCGGCTCACGCGAGAAGAACCTGCCGGTCCTGCTGGAAACCGCACGGCGACTCGGCAAGGGCTACCATCTACTGTTGATCGGGCCGCAAATGCCGCAACGCGTTCCCGACAATATCAGCGTCATCGGCCGCTACACGGCCACCGCCGACGTCGCCGAATGGCTGGCCAGCAGCGACATGCTGCTGCATGCCGGTACTCAGGAAACCTTCGGTCTGGTCGCCCTGGAAGCCATGGCGAGTGGCATTCCGGTCGTCGCGGCACGCGCCGGTGCCCTAGCCGAGAACGTTCCCCTGGGCTGCGGACTGCTCTGTGAGCCCCACTCGGCGGATGACATGGCACGCGCCGTGCGTGAACTCTGCGCCAACGCGCCCGAGGAACAAGGACGCCGTGCTCGCCAGCATGTCGAACGCCATCACGATTGGGATATCGTGGTCTCTAGCCTGATGCATCATTATCGTGAATTGACCGGACAACGCGTCAACACGGAGAGTCTTCAGCATGGCTGATCGTCACCTTTCCCTCGTCCTGCACGATGTCGCGCCGGAAACCTGGCCCGACTACATCGATTTCGTGGCCAAGGTCGACGCCCTCACACGTCGACACGGCCCGATCCCCATCACCTGGCTGGTAGTGCCCGATTTTCATCATCGCAGCGACTGTCGCCGCGATGATGCCTTCCTTGAGCACTTGCAACACCGCCGATCCATGGGCGATGAGCTGGCATTGCACGGCTATTACCATTGCGACGATGCGCCCTCGCCGCGCACGCCTCGCGACTGGTTCATGCGGCGCTTTTACACCTGGGAAGGCGAGTTCTACGCCCTCGACCAACATGAGGCGGCACGGCGGCTGGACAAGGGCATAGCACTCTTTCGCTCACAGGGCTGGCCGCTCACGGGGTTCGTGGCACCAGCTTGGCTCATGAGCCAAGGAGCGCGGCAAGCACTAGCCCAGCGCGACTTCCGCTACACCAGTGACTCACAGCATCTGTATACGCTGCCCGACTTCACACGCATCGACGCGCCGGGGCTGGTATGGAGCGCCCGTAGCGCCTGGCGTCGTGGTCTGTCACGCCTGGTCAGCGAAACGCAGCGCTGGCGTGCCCGCCAAGCCCCCTTGCTGCGCCTGGGGCTGCATCCCGTGGACATGCGCCATGCCAGTGTTCAAGCCTATTGGCTCGAGGTTCTGGAACGCCTGATCCTCGAAGGGCGTCAGCCCATCACCAAATACGACTGGGTAGCTCGTCAACGTCAGCGGGAGCAGCACGCCGCATGAAGCGTCTGGTGATCCTGCTGGTCATCGGGTTGTTGGCTGCCATCAGCATCCCATTTTTGTTCGGGGGGCGTGCACTTTTTGGCGAACTCGCCGCATTCCCCTTGCAGTTACTTGCATTGATGCTGCTGCTGATCGTCATCTGCTGGAACATCAATGCTTTGCGGCTTCGCTTGCTGCTGGCGGGACGCGCCGGGCGCCTTGGCCAGACGCGCGCGGTGGGCATCGTGATGTCCACTGAGTTCGCCATTTGCGCTACGCCCGGCGGTACCGGGGGCTTATTGACGCTCCTAGGTTTGCTGGCACGGCGCGGGGTTCGTCCCGCGCAAGCCTCGGCGATCTTCGCCGTCGATCAGTTGACCGACCTGCTCTTCTTTCTTTCCGCATTGATCGGCGTCGCGCTGTATGTCGTCATCGAGGCCATCGATCTCAACCTCGGTTGGCTGGTAGGCCTGCCGTCGTTACTGCTGGTGTGCGGATTCATCCTGCTGTGGTTGGTCATACGCCACTATGGGCGCCTGCTCCAGGTCACCGGCGGCTGGCTCGAGCGGTTCAAGGTGCGGCGCAAGGCTCGCTTCGGCTTCGCCCGCCGCCTGCTGCATTTTCGTAATGCCTTGATCGAGACGCTACGCCTGCCTCGCCTGACCTTGTTGTCGGTCTTCGCGCTGTGCTGCGCCCACTGGATGCTGCGTTACAGCATCCTGTATCTAGCCGTAAAGGGCCTGGATGCGCACATCGACTGGGCTTGGACCTTCCTGGTCCAGATGCTCTCCATGGCGGCGGGACAGTTGAGTTTTCTGCCCGGCGGCGCAGGCGGTGCCGAACTGACGTCCACCGCTTTGCTGGCGCCGTTGATCGGCAAACAAAGCGCCGCTGCCGCCGTGCTCATCTGGCGATTCGTGACCTACTACTTCTATCTCATCGCCGGCGCGCCGGTCTTCCTCGCGCTGGCGGGACGCGCCTTCGCCAAACTGCTATCCCGGCGTCGATAATCACTCGTCCGTTTTTACGAACGGTCCCGTTTCCAAGAAAAGCAGCGAACGCAGGCCATTTTCGTCACCCACCTGAAACGACGAAGGGCATCCCCGTGGGGATGCCCTTCGTCACGCTCACTGCCCGGCCGCTCATGAGCCGCCGGGCCTAGAGGCGCCTTACCAGCCAGTCGCTTCTTTCAGCGCATCGCCGATCTCGGCGAGCGAACGCACAGTCTTGACGCCCGCAGATTCAAGCGCTGCGAACTTCTCGTCCGCCGTGCCCTTGCCGCCCGCGATGATGGCGCCGGCATGGCCCATACGCTTGCCAGGAGGTGCCGTCACGCCCGCGATGTAAGACACCACCGGCTTGGAAACGTTGGCCTTGATGTAGGCCGCCGCTTCTTCCTCGGCGGTACCACCGATCTCGCCGATCATCACGATCGCTTCGGTCTGCGGATCCTGCTCGAACTTCTCGAGGATGTCGATGAAGGTAGAGCCCGGAATCGGGTCGCCGCCGATGCCCACACAGGTGGACTGGCCGAAGCCATGATCAGTGGTCTGCTTGACGGCTTCATAGGTCAGGGTGCCAGAACGCGACACGATGCCGACCTTGCCGGGCTTGTGGATATGCCCCGGCATGATGCCGATCTTGGTCTCACCCGGCGTGATCACGCCCGGGCAGTTCGGGCCGATCAGGCGCACACCCAGCTCGTCGCACTTGACCTTGACATCGAGCATATCGAGGGTCGGGATGCCCTCGGTAATGCACACGATCAGCTTGATGCCAGCATTGGCGGCCTCAAGGATGGAATCCTTGCAGAACGGCGCGGGCACATAGATCACGGAGGCTTCGGCACCGGTCGTGTCGACGGCTTCCTTGACGGTGTTGAACACCGGCAGACCGAGGTGCGTCTGGCCACCCTTGCCTGGCGTCACGCCACCCACCATCCGGGTGCCGTAGTCAATCGCCTGCTCGGAGTGGAAGGTTCCCTGGCCACCTGTGAAACCTTGGCAGATGACCTTGGTGCTTTTGTCGATCAGGATACTCATTACTTGCCCTCCGCTGCTTTGACGACCTGCTGGGCCGCGTCGGTCAAGCTGGTAGCAGCGATGATGTTCAGTCCGCTGGAGGCCAACTTCTCGGCACCCAGCTCGGCGTTGTTGCCCTCGAGACGCACCACGACCGGCACGTTGACACCGACCTGCTCGACGGCACCGATGATGCCCTCGGCGATCATGTCGCAACGCACGATGCCGCCGAAGATGTTGACCAGCACGGCCTTGACGGAATCGTCGGAGAGGATGATCTTGAAGGCTTCACCCACGCGCTCTTCGGTAGCACCGCCGCCAACGTCCAGGAAGTTGGCCGGCTGACCGCCGTTAAGCTTGATGATATCCATGGTACCCATGGCCAGACCGGCGCCATTGACCATGCAGCCGATGTTGCCTTCCAAGGCGACGTAGTTGAGTTCCCACGCCTGGGCGTGCGCCTCACGTTCGTCTTCCTGGGACGGATCACGCATGGCCTGCAGATCGGGATGACGATACAGCGCATTGCCATCGAGGCCGATCTTGGCATCGAGGCAGTGCAGATCACCACTTTCGTTAATCACCAGCGGGTTGATCTCGAGCAGCGCGAGGTCTTTTTCCTCGAACAGCTTGGCCAGGCCCAGGAAGATCTTGGTGAACTGCTTGATCTGAACACCTTCCAGACCCAGAGCGAACGCCAGTTCGCGCGCCTGGTACGGCTGAGCGCCGACCAGCGGATCGACTTCGGCCTTGAGAATCTTCTCCGGCGTCTCTTCAGCGACCTTCTCGATTTCCACGCCACCTTCGGTGGAGGCCATGAAAACGATACGGCGTGTGCCGCGATCGACGACGGCGCCCAGATAAAGCTCGTTGGCGATATCGGTAAGATTTTCAACCAGAATCTTGGTGACCGGCTGGCCCTTCTCATCGGTCTGGAAGGTCACCAGGTTCTGACCAAGCCACTGCTCGGCAAAGGCCTGGGCTTCTTCCGGGCTTTTGATTAGCTTGACGCCGCCCGCTTTGCCACGGCCACCTGCGTGAACTTGGGCCTTGACGACCCACTTGTCACCGCCGATCTTCTTGCACGCCTCGGCAGCTTCCTTGGGGGTATCCACGGCGAAACCCTTGGACACCGGTAGACCATAATCAGCAAACAGCTGTTTGCTCTGATACTCGTGAAGGTTCATCGTGTCATGCCATTGGTTGCATGTGACTCGAATGGTAGCAATAGCCTCGACCTTTTACGGCCCCAGGCCATCGCCACCCCTGTTCGCTACCGCCTCGGCGGTAGCGACGCGTCTCTACGCATTGGGACGCTAGACGAAGCGCTTATTTGCGCTTCTTGCGGTTGGCCATGTGAATGGCGTGGCCATCCACTGCCAACGCCGCTTCGTGCACGGCTTCCGAGGTGCTCGGATGCGCATAGCAGGTCAAGGCCAAGTCTTCGGCACTGGAGCCGAATTCCATGGCAATGACGCCCTGCGCGATGAGCTCCCCGGCATGCTGACTGATGATGTGCAGCCCCAGGATACGATCGGTCTGGGCATCGGCAATGACCTTGGCCATGCCTTCCGACGCATTGTTGGCCAGCGCACGTCCGTTGGCGGAGAACGGGAAGGTGCCAGTCTTGACCTCGATACCGGCCTCTTTCGCGTCCTGCTCGTTCATGCCGACCCAGGCGACTTCCGGCGCGGTATAGATCACGCTAGGGACGGCGTCGTAGTTCATCTCGGCTTTGTGGCCGGCGATGATGTCGGCCACCATCACGCCTTCTTCGGAGGCCTTGTGCGCGAGCATCGGGCCGCGCACTACGTCACCGATGGCGTAGACACCCGACACGTTGGTGCGGCACTGATCGTCGACGAACACGAAGCCGCGCTCGTCGAGCTTGACGCCCACGCTATCGTCCAAGAGGCCCTCGGTGTAGGGACGACGTCCCACACACACGATCAGCTTGTCGAAGGTCTGTTCCTGATCGCCGTTGGCGTCGGAATACTTGACCACGACTTCCTTGTCCTTGATCTCGGAGCCCGTCACGCGAGCCCCCATCTTGATGTCCATGCCCTGCTTCTTGAGCAGTTTCTGACCTTCCTTGGCGATGTCCTTGTCGACCATCGGCAGGAAGCTATCCATCGCCTCGATGACCGTGACGTCACTGCCCAAGCGATTCCAGACACTGCCCAGCTCGAGGCCGATGACGCCGGCACCGATCACGCCGAGGCGCTTGGGCACTTCGTCGAATTCCAGCGCGCCGGTAGAGTTGACGATCAATCCTTCGGTCAGCGGTGTCGGCGGAATATCGACAGGCGTAGAACCAGACGCAATCACGATGTTCTCGGCATCGTAGGTGGTCGTCTCGCCATCTTGCCCGGTGACTTCGACCTGCTTGTCGGAGACGACCTTGCCGGTGCCTTCCAGCGCCGTGACGCCGTTGGCCTTGAACAGTGCGCTGATGCCGCCCACGTTCTTGGCGATGACGCCTTCCTTGAACTCCTGCATCTTGGCGATGTTGGGAGTCGGCTCGCCCACGTCGATGCCGATTTCCGCGTAATGATCGCGGGCTTCGACGAACTTGTGAGAGGTTTCCAGCAAGGCCTTCGAGGGAATACAGCCCACGTTCAGGCAGGTGCCGCCATGGACGGTCTTGCCTTCCTTGTTGACCCACTTCTCGACGCACGCGGCCTTCAGGCCCAGTTGAGCAGCGCGAATGGCCGCTACGTACCCGCCAGGCCCGGCACCAATAACGATCACATCGAATTTATCGGCCATGAAATCATCCTGTTCTAATTCAATTAATTAGTCGCAACGCATCATTCGGCGACCGCCATCACACGTCGAGCAAGAAACGTGCGGGATCCTCTAGCAATTCCTTGATCGTGACCAGGAATTGCACCGCGTCCTTACCGTCAATCATGCGGTGATCATAGGAGATGGCCAGGTACATCATCGGACGAATCTCAACCTTGCCGTCGACGGCCATCGGACGCTCTTGGATCTTGTGCATACCCAGGATCGCGGTCTGCGGCGGATTGATAATCGGTGTCGACAGCAGCGACCCGAAAATACCGCCGTTGGTGATAGTGAAGGTACCGCCCTGCATATCTTCGATGCCGAGCTTGCCATCACGACCGCGCTTGCCGAAGTCGACGATGCTCTTCTCGACATCGGCGAGCTTCATGCTGTCGGTATCACGCAGCACCGGCACGACCAGACCACGCGGCGTGGACACGGCAACACCAATATCTTGATAGCCGTGATAGACGATATCGCTGCCATCGATCGAGGCATTCACGTCGGGGAACCGCTTGAGTGCCTCGGTGCACGCCTTGACGAAAAAGCCCATGAAACCGAGCTTGGTATCGTGCGCCTTGAGGAAGGTTTCCTTGTACTGGCTGCGCAGGTTCATTACCGCGCTCATGTCCACCTCATTGTAGGTGGTCAGCATGGCGGCGGTCTGCTGCGCCTGCACCAGACGCTTGGCGATGGTCTGGCGCAAACGGCTCATCGGCACGCGTTGCTCGGGACGATCGCCCTCGATGGCAGGTGCCGGTGCAGCGGCCGCTTTGACGTCGCCACTGCCACCGGCGGGCTTGGCATCCTTCTTCGCGGAACCGTCCTTGACGGCCTTCTGGACGTCTTCCTTGAGGATACGGCCACCCTTGCCGGTGCCTTCGATCTTGCTGGCGTCCAGGTCGTGTTCGGCGACCAACTTGCGCGCCGCCGGCGCGAGAATCTTGTCGTCGACTTTTTCGTCACTGCTACCGGTGTCTTTCGACTCACTCGCCGTATCGCCGGATGCGGCAGCTTCGCCACCCCCCGCATCACCGCCGGCGCCTTCGGCAAACAACGCGAGTACCGCTTCGGACTCGACCTGCTCGCCTTCTTGCACCTTGATCTCGCTGAGGGCGCCATCGGCCGGGGCGACGACTTCGAGCACCACCTTGTCGGTCTCGATGTCCGCGAGAATCTCGTCGCGCTTCACCGCTTCGCCAACCTGCTTGTGCCAGGTGGCCACGGTGCCTTCCTGAACGGATTCCGGGAAGCTGGGCGCTTTGACATCATGCTGCTTGCCGGACGCCGCCGGCTTGGCGTCGTCGGACTTGGCCGCTGCCGCGTCCTGCTTCTCGCTGGCCTCTTCTTTTTTCGAGTCCTTGGCAGGAGCGTCCTCGGCGGACTTTTCGCCGCCGCCTTCACTTGCGGCACCCAGCATCCCGAGCACCTGCTCAGAGTCGCATGTATCGCCTTCTTCCACCTTGATTTCGGTCACGGTGCCGGCGTCCGGCGCCACGACTTCGAGAACGACCTTGTCCGTCTCGATCTCGACAATCAGCTCATCACGTTCAACGCTATCACCGACCTTCTTGTGCCAAGTGGCGATGGTGCCCTCGGCGACGGATTCCGGGAAATTCGGCGCTTTGATCTCAGTAGCCATGTCGTTTCCTTAGTGTTTTCTCTCGATCCCGATGGAGAACGCCTCAGCCCGTAATGGCGTCTTCCACCAGCTGACGCTGCTGTTCAACATGGACGGACATATAGCCGGATGCCGGCGCGGCGGATGCCGGACGCCCTGCGAACTTCAGATCGCGCCCCAAGCCTTCTTGAACCATATCGGCCACCAGACGCATATGATGCTGGCTTTGATACCAGGCGCCTTGGTTGAGCGGCTCTTCCTGACACCAAACGACCTGCTCGAGGTTCGGATAGGTCTTGAAGACCTCGTACAGCTCTTCCTTGGGGAAAGGATAGATCTGCTCCAAACGCACGATCGCAACATCGTCGTTGCCATTCTCGGCACGATAGCTCGCCAGGTCGTAGTAGACCTTGCCCGAGCACAACACCACGCGCTTGACACTGTCCGCGTCGAGCTTGCCTTGATCCGGCAGCACCATTTCGAAGCGACCGTTGGCCAGATCTTCCAGCGTCGAGGTTGCTTCCTTGTGACGCAGCAGGCTTTTCGGTGACATGATCACCAGCGGCTTGCGCAACGGGCGAATCACCTGACGGCGCAGGAGGTGGAAAATCTGGGCCGGCGTGGTCGGCATGCAGACCTGCATGTTGTGCTCGGCGCACAGCTGCAAGAAGCGCTCGAGACGCGCAGAGGAATGCTCGGGTCCCTGGCCTTCATAGCCATGCGGCAACAGCATGGTAAGACCGCACAGTCGTCCCCATTTCGTCTCGCCGGAGGAAATGAACTGGTCGATCACCACCTGCGCCCCATTGGTGAAGTCGCCAAACTGGGCTTCCCAAATAATCAAGGCCTTGGGCGTCGTCGTGGAATACCCATACTCGAACGCCAACGCCGCTTCCTCGGACAGGAGGGAGTCGCGAATGGTGAAATTCGGCTGGTCTTCCTTGATGTACTCAAGCGGCACATAGGTCGAACCGTCTTTCTGGTTATGCACGACGGCATGACGGTGAGAGAAAGTACCGCGCCCCGTATCCTGGCCCGTCAGGCGAATCGGGTGGCCTTCATCCAGCAAGGTGGCATACGCCAGTGTCTCGCCGAAGCCCCAGTTGATGACCAAGTCACCGGCGGCCATCTTGCGACGATCCTCGTAGATCTTGGCCACTTGGCGCTGGACTTCGACGTCCTCGGGGACCTCGCACATCTTGGCGGCAAGCTGCTGCATGCGCGTCATGTCCACCGACGTATCGGCGTCGCCAGTCCACGTGTGCCCCAGATAAGGCGTCCAGTCGACGAACAGCTCAGTATTGGGCTCTTTGACCAGCGCATTGGCGACGTGATTGCCCGCTACCAGATCATCGCGATACTTCTCGACCATGGCGGCCGCATCGTCGTTGCTGATCATGCCCTCTTCCACCAGGCGCGCCACGTAGAGCTCGCGCGAGCTCTTGTGCGACTTGATCTTCTGGTACATCAGCGGCTGAGTCCCGGAGGGCTCGTCGGCCTCGTTGTGACCGCGCTTGCGGTAACAGACGAGGTCGATCACCACGTCTTTATTGAACTGATAACGATAATCCACGGCCACCTGGGTGGCATGCACCACCGCCTCGGGATCGTCGCCGTTCACGTGGAAGATCGGCGCCTGGACCATCTTGGCGATATCGGTGCAGTACTCCGTAGAGCGTGCGTCATCGGGCCGTGAGGTGGTGAAACCGACCTGGTTGTTGATGACGATATGCACGGTGCCGCCGGTCTTGTAGCCACGCGTCTGGGACATCTGGAATGTCTCCATGACCACGCCCTGGCCGGCGAGGGCGGCATCACCATGCACGACGATCGGCAGTACCTTGGCGCCCTTGCCGTCTTCACGGCGGTCCTGGCGGGCACGCACCGACCCTTCGACCACCGGCGTGACGATCTCGAGATGCGAGGGGTTGAACGCCAAGGCCAAGTGGACCTCGCCACCCTCGGTCATGACGTTGGAACTGAAGCCCTGGTGGTACTTCACATCCCCCGAACCTTGCTGGATGACTTTCTTGCCATCGAACTCGTCGATCAGTTCCGACGGGCTCTTGCCCAGCAAGTTGACCAGCAGGTTGAGGCGTCCCCGGTGCGCCATGCCGATGACGACTTCCTTGGTACCGTAATTGCCGGTGCGCTGGATGATTTCGTCGACCATCGGAATGAAAGTCTCGCCGCCTTCCAGACCAAACCGCTTGGTGCCTGGATACTTGGACGCGAGATAGTTTTCCAACCCTTCGGCGGCCGTCAAACGTTCGAGGATGTGCGTGCGCACATCGACGCTGTAGTCCGGCTTGGAGCGCACCGATTCGAAGCGTTGCTGCAACCAACGCTTCTCGTCGGTGTTGACGATATGCATGAACTCGCAGCCAATGCTGCGGCAGTACGTCTTCTCCAGGACGTCGACGATTTCCTTGAGCGTCGCCTGATCCTTACCCAAGAACAGCGAGCCGGTCTGGAAGGACGTTTCCATGTCAGCATCGGTCAGCTGATGGAAGGCAAGATCCAGATCAGGAATCGGGGTCGGGCTGCGAAGCCCCAGCGGGTCGATATCGGCCCGCTGATGGCCGCGGAAGCGGTATGCGTTGATCAGTTGGAGAACCTTGACTTGCTTCTTGTTCTCGCTGCTGTCGGCGACACCGGCGGCGGGTTTGCCACGCTGGTTTTGTGCCAACTGGTAGAACTGATCGCGAATCGGACTGAGAGGAACGTCGTGAGAGGGGGCGCCTTCCGGACGAGGTAACTGATCGAAATAGTTACGCCATTCGTCGGGAACCTCAGTGGGCTCGACGAGGTATTGCTCGTAGAGCGCTTCCACGTAGTGGGCGTTACCACCACTGACATGGGAAGTGCGCCACATCAACTCCATTATGCCTTCTTGCATTTCTTAATCACCCTATGCACTGATGGGTGTTCTTGGCGCTGGCACGCCCGGACGTGCCGGCGTCACTTGGGACCTGCGGGAGCAGGTTGGCGTCACACGCGACGCTGGGGCCCACTTACCGTCAAAAGCCGGTGCGCAGGACACCGGCTAACGACGGTCGCGAGGCCGACTTCCTGCGACGCCATGTCGCAGGAAGAAGCTTGTTGCCAATGATAACAAGCCACGCGGCGCGATTTAAGTGGCATTGGACAGTAACATCTCACGAATCTTGCCAATCGCACGCGTCGGGTTGAGCCCTTTAGGGCACACCGCCACGCAATTCATGATGCCACGGCACCGGAACAGGCTGAACGGATCCTCGAGCCGCGCCAGGCGCTCGCTGGTTGCGGTATCACGCGAATCGGCGAGGAAGCGATAAGCCTGCAGCAAGCCCGCCGGCCCCACGAACTTGTCCGGATTCCACCAGAAAGAGGGGCAAGCCGTAGAGCAGCAGGCGCACAAGATGCACTCATACAGCCCATCGAGTTTTTCGCGCTCTTCCGGCGACTGCAAGCGCTCGGTGGCCGGTGCCGCGGTATCGTTTTGCAGATAGGGCTGGATGCTCTCGTACTGCTTGTAGAACACTCCCATATCGACCACCAGGTCACGAATAACCGGCAAACCGGGCAGTGGACGCAGCACCAGCTTGTTGTCCTTGACCACCTCGGACAACGGCGTGACGCACGCCAGGCCATTCTTGCCGTTCATGTTCATGCCATCGGAACCGCAAACCCCTTCGCGGCAGCTACGCCGATACGCCATGGAGCTGTCCTGCTGCTTGATCATTTCAAGCGCATTGAGAACCATGATGTCGCGGCCCTGCGTGTCCAGTTCGAACTCTTGCATGTAGGGCGCGGAGTCGGTTTCCGGGTTGTAACGATAAATGGATATCTGAAGCGTAGACATCTTGGACAACCCCTTAGTAGGTGCGGATTTTCGGCTCGAAGGTCTCGACGGTCTTCGGCGCAAAGTTCACGTCACGCTGCCCAAGCCGCTTCTCGACCGGGAAGTACATGGAGTGCTTGAGCCAATTGGCGTCGTCGCGATCCGGATAGTCGTAGCGCGAGTGTGCGCCGCGGCTTTCCTTGCGCTCGAGAGCGGAGATGGCCGTGGCTTCCGCCACCTCGAGCAGATTGTCGAGTTCCAATGCTTCGACACGCGCGGTGTTGAAGGCATTGGATTTATCGGCCAGATGCGCGTTAGCGATACGCTCGCGGAGGTCGGCCAGTTTCTTGACGCCTTCCTGCATGGTGTCTTCCTGACGAAAGACACCGAAATCGTTCTGCATGACGTCCTGCAGCTCGGCGCGCAACTCGGGAATCGCCTCGCCACCGTTCGACTCATCCCAGCGGTTGAGACGGGCCATGGCACTATCGATATCGGATTGCGCCGCTTCGAGGTAATCGACCCCTTCATTGAGCGCATCTTCGATGAACATGCCGGCAGCTCGCCCGAAGACCACCAGGTCGAGCAGTGAATTGCCGCCCAAGCGGTTGGCGCCGTGTACCGACACACATGCCGCTTCGCCACAGGCGAACAGCCCGTTGACGATCTGATCGTTGCCATCGGCGTCTTGCATGATCGCCTGGCCGTGCACGTTGGTCGGCACACCGCCCATCATGTAGTGGCACGTCGGCACGACCGGAATCGGATCCTTGGCGGGGTCGACATGGGCGAAGGTCTTGGATAGCTCGACGATGCCCGGCAAACGCTTGCCCAACACCTCTTCACCCAGATGATCGAGCTTGAGCATGACGTGATCACCGTTTTCGCCGCAACCGCGCCCTTCGAGGATTTCCATGACCATGGCGCGAGCCACGACATCGCGGCCGGCCAGATCCTTGGCGTTGGGCGCATAACGCTCCATGAAGCGCTCGCCATCCTTGTTGATCAGGTAGCCGCCCTCGCCACGACAGCCTTCGGTGACCAACACGCCGGCTCCGTAAATGCCGGTGGGGTGGAATTGCCACATCTCCATGTCCTGCATGGGGAAGCCGGCGCGCAGCGCCATGCCGATGCCATCACCGGTATTGATCAGCGCATTGGTCGTGGACGCGTAGATACGGCCCGAACCGCCGGTCGCCAATACCGTCGCCTTGGACTTGATATGTACGAGTTCGCCAGTTTCGATGCACATGGCGATACAGCCTACTACATCGCCGTTGGCATTCTTGACCAGATCCACCGCGTACCATTCGTTCAGGAACACAGTGTTATTTTTCAGATTGTTCTGATACAGCGTATGCAGCAGCGCATGGCCGGTACGGTCGGCGGCAGCGCATGTGCGCGCGGCCTGGCCACCCTTGCCGTAATCCTTGGACTGGCCACCGAAGGGACGCTGATAGATGCGGCCGTTATCGAAACGCGAGAATGGCAGCCCCATGTGTTCCAGCTCGAAAACCGCCTTGGGGCCTTCGGAACACAGATACTCGGCGGCATCCTGGTCGGCGATATAGTCACCGCCCTTGACGGTGTCGTACATGTGCCAGCGCCAATCGTCATTGGGGTCGGCGGAGCCAATGGCACAGGTGATACCACCCTGAGCGGAGACGGTGTGCGAGCGCGTCGGAAAGACCTTGGATAGCACCGCGGTCTTCTTGCCGGATTTGGCCAGCTCGAGCGCGGCACGCAGGCCGGAGCCACCGCCACCGATGATGATTGCGTCAAATGTCAGGCTACGCATATTGGACATGGATTAGGCTCCCCAAAGGACTTGAACGCCCCACACCAGAAAAACGAAGATGGCCAGCATGACGACCGCTTGAAATGCAAAGCGTGCACCCGCCTGCTTGAGATAGTCGGTGGATACCGTCCACAAACCGACCCACGCGTGCGCCGCGATGGAAATGAAGGCCAGCAGGGAGAAGATGCGCATCCAGGTCTGCGAGAAGAGACCGCTCCACGTGGCGTAATCGAGCCCCGGATGGAACAGTAGATACAGGACCATGAACACGGCATAGATCGCAAGAATGATGGCCGAGACACGCTGGATCAGCCAATCGGACAGGCCACTGCGGCCGAGGTTCGTGATGTTGGTTACCATACCCAGACTCCTGCCAGAACCACCAAGATGGCACTGATCACGACCGTGATCTGCGCCTTGCGATATCCACCCTCGAGATCCACGCCAACGCCTGCGTCCATCAGCAAATGCTTGATGCCGGCCACGAAGTGGAAGCCCAATGCCGAGAGCAATCCCCAGGCAATCAGTTTGGCGAGTATGTTGTTGGCGAGGGTGTCACGCACTGCTTCGAATCCTTCGGGAGACGAGAGTGACGCGTCGAGAGCCCAGAAACCGAAGATCAACCCCACGAAGAGGATGACACCGGTCACGCGGTGGGCGATGGAGGTCAGTGCGGGAAGTGGAAATTTTATCGTCGTCAGGTCTAAGTTTACGGGTCTTTTGCTATTCACGGCTCATCACACTCTCTTGGCCCGCCAGCGGCTAGGGCTGTACCCGGTGCGGGCGGTGGTTTGAGGGGGAAGCCTTGGTCGAGGGCTTACATGACCAAGCCATGCTCCTGCCAGTCGCGCGGATAAAGATTATAAGGACCGGGGCATGTCATGACAAATGAGATAGCCCTTGCAGCCATCCCCATGGACGCGTCAAATAGGGTGACACTTCCGTGTAGAAATCTTGCTCGCCTCCTTTCTATCACCACGTCGGGACACGCCATGCGCAGCGGTGACATGGCTACAGCCGCTCTAGGCCCAATTGACAATCCACCGCGTGGTTCTATAGTAGGCGCATTATTTTCGCTGGCATGGCAAGCAAGACAAAGACTTAGGTAAAAGAGGAGGCCATAATGGCTGACAGGAAAGCGCAGTTGACGGTAGAAGGGTTGGACAAGACGATCGAGTTCCCTGTCTACTCCGGCACCGTCGGGCCTGATGTGATCGACGTCCGCGGCCTGACCAGCGAAGGTCTGTTCACATACGACCCGGGCTTCGTCGCCACCGCCTCCTGCGAATCTGGCATCACCTATATCGATGGTGCTGCGGGCGTACTGCTCCACCGCGGCTACCCCATCGGCCAACTCGCCGAGAACTCCAATTACGTCGAGCTCTGCTACCTGCTGTTGTTCGGAGAGCTCCCCAGCAAGGCGCAATACGACGACTTCGCGGCCACCGTGAGAAATCACACCATGGTCCACGAACAACTCGTCAACTTCTTCAAGGGCTTCCGCCGCGACGCGCACCCGATGGCGATTCTGTGCGGCGTCGTCGGTGGCCTGGCCGCCTTCTACCATGACAACTTGGATATCACCAAGGAAGAAGAACGCCGTGTCAGCGCGGTTCGCCTGATCGCCAAGATGCCGACACTGGCCGCGATGTGTCACAAGTACAACATCGGCCAACCATTCAACTATCCGCGCAATGATCTCGATTACGCGGAGAACTTCCTCTACATGATGTTCGGCAACCCGTGTGAAAGCTATGAGGTCAATCCGGTCTTCGCCAAGGCCATGGACCGGATCTTCATGCTGCACGCCGATCATGAACAGAACGCCTCCACGTCTACAGTGCGTCTGGCGGGCTCGACAGGCGCCAATCCCTTCGCTTGCATCAGTGCCGGCATCGCCGCGCTATGGGGTCCCGCACATGGTGGCGCGAACGAAGCCGTGCTCAACATGCTCGACGAAATCGGTGATGAATCCGAGGAGAACATCCAACGCTTCATCGATCGCGCCAAGGATAAGGATGATCCGTTCAAGTTGATGGGCTTCGGGCACCGCGTCTATCGCAATTTCGATCCGCGCGCCAAGGTTATGAAAGAGACCTGCGATGAAGTGCTGGGCGAACTCGGCTTGGCCGACGACCCGCAGCTCAAGATCGCCAAGCGACTCGAGCAGATCGCACTGGAAGACGACTACTTCATCGAGCGCAAGCTCTACCCGAACGTCGACTTCTATTCCGGCATCATCCTCAAGGCGATCGGTATTCCGACCAACATGTTCACCGTGATCTTCGCCACGGCGCGCACGATTGGCTGGATATCCCACTGGAACGAGATGATCAGCAGCAGTTATCGCATTAGCCGTCCGCGTCAGCTCTATACCGGTCATTCCAAGCGGGACTACCCGACCAAGTAACTCACTTGGTCGCAACGCTTAGCCAGGTGACTGCACGCATCACGGACCGTCTTCAGGGCGGTCCGTTGCGTTTGATTCGCCTTCTCCTGGCGCCTACAACTCTCCGTCCCCACAGATGCGCTCTCCCATCCTGACGCCGCCGAGCGTTTTCCACACTTTCTGTGGATAAACCTGTTCAAAACCTCTAGGCAGTTCGCCAGAAACACCATGACAAGGCGGTTACGCTCAGATCGGTTAATTTTTAACCTTTCATAAGTGATTGAAAAACATAAAATTTTACTATAACGCGCAGTATGACGGGCCTCATTCGGCGTTATACACAACACAGAAAGGAAGACGACACGGCAGTGGACAAGGTCCCAGAGGTGTCAAGGGAAAAAACGTATAAAAACGTCTAATAGCGAGCGGGAAAGCAAAGACAAAAAAAGACGCTTTCGCGTCTCCGGGTATTGCCATTGCTGATTCTGATAGGCAAGAAAAAGTGGCGTCCCATAGGGGGTTTGAACCCCTGTTACCGCCGTGAAAGGGCGGTGTCCTGGACCACTAGACGAATGGGACGCATTGTCTTGAGCTTGGTGGAGCCTAGCGGGTTCGAACCGCTGACCTCAACACTGCCAGTGTTGCGCTCTCCCAACTGAGCTAAGGCCCCGTGCCTCAAGACGGTGCGTAGAATACTGATTCCACCTGGCTTCGTCAATATCTTTCGAGAAGGAAGAAGGAAGAAGGAAGAAGGAAGAAGGAAGAAGGAAGGTAGTATCTGGGGATTTTCTTCCCTCTTCAAGCTGCGTAGCAGCGTTCTTCCTTCTTCCAGGCGCGCAGCGCCGCTCTTCCAGTTCAGGGCAAAGCCCGGGAGCTTACAGCTCCCGATATTCTTTCTCGAAGCGCTTGGCCTGCTTCTTGGAAATGCCTCCCAACACCTGGGTGGCATGACGCAGGCGCGCCCGTGTCATATCCGAGCCGAGAATCGCCATGGCATCCAGCACTGAGGTAGAGGTCGCACTCCCCGTGACGGCGATGAAGACCGGCGCCAGGAACGCTTTCATCTTCATGTCGAATGCCTCGGCCAGGCATTTGACCTCGTCGAGCAAGGCCTCCTTATGCCAACTGGAGACGCCTTCCAGACGCCAGGTCAAGAACTGCAGCAACTTGAGCAGGTCCTCATGCTCGAGTTTGACCCCCTCGAAACTGGACGCCTCGAGCGGCGGCATCCCCGAAAAGAAATGCCCGGCCAGCGGCATGACATCGGAGAGTGTCGAGATTCGCGGACGTACCTGCGGCAGGATCTGATTGACGTATTCTTCGTTGAAGGCCCATTCACGTAACGCCTGAAGCAGTGCCGCATCGTCCAGGTCCTCGCGGATATAGACGCCGTTGAGCCAGGTGAGCTTCTCCAAGTCGAACACCGGGCCGCCCAGCGACACACGCTGAATATCGAAGTTCGCCATCATCTCCTCAAGGGAGAACTTCTCGCGATCATCGGGCATCGACCAACCCATGCGCCCCAGATAGTTGGTCACCGCCTGCGGCAAAAAGCCCATGTGCCGATAATAATTGATCGAGGTCGGGTTCTTGCGCTTGGACAGCTTCGACTTGTCCGGATTGCGCAGCAGCGGCATATGGCACAGCGTCGGCATCGGCCAGTCGAAGTATTCATACAACAGCTTGTGCTTGGGTGCCGAGTTGATCCACTCCTCGCCGCGCATGACATGGGTGATGCCCATCAGATGGTCGTCGACGACATTGGCTAGGTGATACGTCGGCATGCCATCAGACTTGAGCAGGATCTGCGCATCGACCTGCGCCCAATCGACTTCGATCTCGCCACGCAGCATATCGCTGACGATACAGCTCCCCTCGCCCGGTACCTTCATGCGCACCACGTAAGGCCACTGCTCGCGCTCGCGACGCACTACTTCTTCATCGCTAAGCGCTAGATCAGCCGGCTTGAGCGCCAAGTGCAGCCCTGCTGCCTTGCGCGTCTCCCGCAGTTCGTCGAGCTCTTCACTGGTCCGGTAGCACTTGAACGCATGTCCGGCGTCGAGCAGTTGCTGCGCATATTGCGCATAGATATCGCCCCGCTCGCTCTGCCGATAGGGGCCATGAGGGCCACCGATATCCGGGCCTTCATCCCACTCGAGTCCCAGCCAGCGCAGGGAGTCGAGGATCATCTGCTCCGATTCGGCCGTCGAACGCACGCGGTCCGTATCCTCGATGCGGAGAATGAACTGCCCGCCGTGCTGACGCGCGAAGCAGAGGTTGAACAGCGCAATATAGGCCGTGCCGACATGGGGATCGCCGGTCGGCGACGGCGCGATACGTGTACGTACGGTCATGAAGTTCCCGATCGTTGGTGACTGACGATGGCATCATTATACGCATGCACCTACCCGGCATCAGCACCGCCGACACCTTCTTCACAAGGCCAGGTGCTCGCGAAACCACTCCGTGATGAAATCCAGGTAAGCACGGGTCTTGTCGGGCAGGTATTTGCGCGAGCGAAACAACACCAGCATGCTGCCGTGCTCGTTCCAATACGGCTGCAATAGCGGTGTCAGCTGCCCCTCCTCCACCGCCGCGCGTGCCGCGAATGTCGGCAGATAGGCCAAGCCGAATCCCGCCTTCGCTGCCTCAACGACGCCCAGCAGGTTATTGATCACCAGGCGTGAGTTGGGCTCGATATCCAGCGGCTGTCCATTGAGCGAAAAGCGCCAGTGAGCGCCCAGATCGTAATTGCCGTAGAACACCGTATCGAACTCGGCGATGTCCTTGGGATGCAGTGGCCGCCCCACGCGGGCCAGATAATCCGGCGCGGCGTACAAGCCATAGACCACTTTGCACAGCGGGCGCGACACCAGGCTCGAAGGCGGCATCGGCCCCATGCGAATGGCCAGGTCTACCGATTCGTCGATGGGCTCGAAACGCTGATCCTCGAGCAGGATTTCCACCGACATCTCGGGATAACGACGCATGAAGGCCGTCGTAGGGGCCGCCAGGTACATGAAGCCGAAGCTCACCTGGGCGCTGACCTTGAGTTGCCCCCGAGGTTGCGACGTGACGGACTGCACCTGTGCCTCCGCCGTCTGCAACTCTTCGATGACCCGCAACCCATGCTCGTAATAGATCTGTCCGGCTTCCGTGAGGCGCAGTGAACGCGTCGAGCGGTTGAGTAGACTGACGCTCAACTCATCCTCGAGCGCGGCCACACGCTTGGAAGCCAGCGACTTGGAAATACTCAAACGCCGCGCCGCTGCGGTAAAACTCCCCGCACGAACGACCTCGACGAAGACCCGCAATGCATCCAGTGTCGTCACGTTGAAGATACTCCGAGATACTAGTTTCCAAATTAGAAACACTAGTTTTCGATTGTACCCTCTTATTACGCAAAGGCCGACTGCTTATACTGGCCGCTCGGGTAGGCGAGGTACCGTATCGCTCCCGACATGCGTGGCCTTTTCTCAGCGGAATTGCCACGCGCACGCTAACGGCGCCAGGCAGCTTCGGCTTTCCTGCGTCGTGTGGCGTCTTCAGTGAAACGAGCTTTTCTTTGCGCCATCAGGCTGTTCTCCGGGACGGCCGGCGCTCTTTTCTTACTCATTCTCTCCTTTCCGCACTGCAATACGGATCCGATATTCGCACTGCGTGCTGTTCATAACCCCCAACCCGAAACATACTTTGCCATTGGCTGGATATGCTAACGCGTTCACCTCATGGCGAGATGTCTACATGGACGCACTGGGACCCCGAATCAAGCAGCTAAGGATAGACGCCGGCTTGAGCAAGGCCGCCTTGGCTAGGCGTGTCGGCGTATCGGACGTCACGATTTCCTATTGGGAATCCGGCACGATCAGACAAGTCGGACACGAACGACTCATCGCGCTGGCCGATGCGCTGCATTGTCCGCTCGAACGTCTACTCGAAGATGGCTCTGCCGTCGCCACGCCCACGACCTCCCAACGTGTCACCGAGGATGTGTCCGGCAATGCACGCCTCTTGGCACTACACGCTACGCCCCCGGTGCCGTGGGAAGCTCAAACGCTCGCCGACCCTCTTGCCGCCTCAGGCATCGCTATCGATGCTCTAGTTCAGGGGTGTTACCTAGTGACACCAGGTGCAGGCGAGACGTTCGCTTATCTTGAGGAAGGCGATCTCGCCGCCATTCTGCCCACCTCTCACTTCCGGCAGGAAGGGCTTTATCTGCTCGAATGGCGACATGCACTCACGATCCTGCACCTGAGCCAGCCTGAGCCGGAGACACTGCGCATTAGTGACGCTGGGCACTGCACCCTTTTCGACTCGAACAAGCCGTTCCCCTTCCGTATAGCGGGACGCCTTCAGGCTCGCTGGCAAAAATGTAATGGCAGTGAGTGATCCCCCCTGAAAAGAACCTCCAAGCGTATCGGGAATTCCATGCGACATGCCATGGTCCATACTGGAGGTATATTCTCATCGCTGGGAGGCCTCATGATAAAAGCCATTCTGCTGGTGACACTGTTCGCCCTGGCATGGCCGGTACTGGCCGACGACCCTGGCCGGCACGACTCACTTAACGACAGTCGACAGCGCAATCAACTGCAACGTGACGTCAGCAGCGACCGCGCCACCACGATCGAGCGTCGCCAGTCACTGAACCGCAGCGAACACGGCGATGAGCGTTTCGACGAGCGCCAGCAGCAAGAGCGTCAACTCAAACGCTCTCAGCGCCGCCTGGAAGACTCGCAACGCCAGCTTCGAGATAAGCGCAACCAGTCACCCTGACACAAAAAAACCCGACCAATACCGGCCGGGTCTTTATGCAAATCTGCATTTCCTTGCAGTTATCACGAACGTCCTGTCCGTGCCTCCATGCTTACCTAGGCTTCCTTTTCCCTAGCTTCCTTGCTTTCCGCCTTTCCTTAGCGGACACCATCACCATGGTAGAAGAAACGCAGTAGGGCAAATAACCTGCATTAAATAACACCAATTTAATGTTCCAGAAAGTAAATAAGGCCGCGAAAGCGTCATTGCCTCCCACATAGGCCGACTCGGCTCGGATCTGGCGATATATTGCCCACTTCGCCTTATAGCGTACAATACGCGGCCACTGCATCCGCTATCGTTCTTAACCAACCCCTTATCGGAGGCCGACAATGGTTGAAAAATCAGCGCAAGACTCGCTAGCGCGGGCCCGCCGATTTTCTATCGCCCCGATGATGGATTGGACGACTCGCGACTACCGTGCGTTCGCCCGTACGCTGACGCGTGAGGCATTGCTGTATACCGAAATGGTCACCACCGGGGCGATTCTGCATGGCTCGCCCCGCGAGCGCTTTCTCGGGTACAGCGATGTGGAGCATCCGGTGGCGCTACAGCTGGGCGGTAGCGATCCTGCTGCGCTGGCGGAATGCGCCGCTATCGCCGAGGCCTGGGGCTACGATGAGGTCAATCTGAATGTGGGATGCCCCAGCGATCGGGTACAGAACAACCTGATCGGCGCCTGCCTCATGGAGCATCCGGACAAGGTGGCGGCGGCGGTCAGCGCCATGCAAGCGGCGACCTCGATTCCGGTCACGGTCAAGTGCCGTATCGGCATCGACGAGCAAGACGAGGACGCCGACCTGGCGCGCTTCATCGAACGCGTCGCCGATGCCGGCTGCGAGGTCTTCATCGTGCATGCGCGCAAGGCCTGGCTCGAGGGCCTTTCACCCAAGGAAAACCGCGACGTGCCGCCGCTCAATTATCCACGCGTGCATCGTCTCAAGGCGCAGCATCCCGAGTTGCATATCGGCATCAACGGCGGCATCAAGACGCTGGACGAGTGCCAGGCTCAGCTCGAGAAAGTGGATAGCGTGATGATCGGGCGTGAGGCGTATCAGAACCCCTGGCTACTGGCCGGGGTGGACACCGCCCTCTACGGCGGCACCTCGCCCATGAGTAGCCGCCATGCGGCCGCGCGCGCTTTTCGCCCCTATATCGCCGAACGTCTGGCCGAGGGAGCGAAGCTTAATCACATCACCCGCCATCTGCTCGGCCTGTTCCAGGGGTGTCCGGGGGGGCGTCAATTCCGTCGCCACCTGTCGGAAAACGCCCACCGCGATGGTGCCGGGCTCGAGGTTTTCGACGCAGCACTGGCCAAGGTACGCGAACTCGACACTACAAGTGCCGTCGCCTGAGCGAGATAACGCGCCTGACTACAGTTCCTGGCGTGTCTCGAAATCCGAGTGAAAGGTTTCAACGGCGTTCTCGGCCTCTTCGATTTCATCGAAGCGGGCCACATGAAAGAGCGCCTCACCTTCATTGGCAAGCGGCAGATTGCTCATGCCAATGACGATGCCATCGGCGTTGGCGCGCACTTCCTGCTCAGCATTACCGAAGGGGTCGGCAACGCGCCCCAAGACATCTCCCCGTGCCACGCGCGCGCCCAACCGTGCCCGTGGCCGCAGAATGCCATCGATCGGCGAACGTGCCCAACTCGAGCCATTGGCGACCTCCGCAACAGCGGGTGAATGCCGACGCCGGTCGGTGGGCAGCATACCCAGCAAACGCATCACGCGCTGCACGCCTCTTACTCCCGGGGCGATCGCCCACTCGTCGAAACGCAGCGCCTCGCCGGCTTCATAGGTCAGCACCGGCACGTCACGCGACTGCGCGTATGCCCGCAGACTTCCCTCGCGCAGCTCGGCATTGAGGATCACCGGCACCCCGAACGCCTCGGCCATGGCCTGCGTCGCGGGTCGATCCTTCAACTGCGCCCGTACCTGGGGGAGATTGGTGCGATGAAGCGCCCCGGTATGCAAATCGACGATATGCGTCGCCAAATCGACGATCTGCTCGCGAAACAGCGACGCGACGCGTGAGCCCAAGGAGCCGGCCTCACTACCCGGAAAGCAGCGATTCAAGTCACGTCGATCAGGCAAGTAACGCGTCTGCTGCACGAAACCGAAGACGTTGACGATGGGCACCGCGATCAGCGTGCCCCGCAAGCGCGATAGCGACGCCAGCCTCAGCATGCGACGCACGATCTCGACGCCATTGAGCTCATCACCGTGAATCGCCCCGCACACCAACAGCACTGGCCCTGGCTGACGGCCATGAACAACCTCGACGGGAATATGCAACGGTGCATGAGTGTAAAGCTTGGCCACCGGTACATCGATCTGTGCCCGGCTGCCGGGCGGAATACGCGTACCGGCGAGTTCGAAGGGAGCGCGAGCCATGAGTGTTCCTATACCGAAGATGGCGGATTCTTTATACCCGCCATGGCGCCTCATGATACTCATTCATGCAAGCAATTCTTTTTTTAGCCCTCAATGAAGGGCGCGACGCATGTCAGCAGCGCAGGCTTTTACGATCACTGTCATGAGGCGAGAAATCAAGCATGCTCATCTCCAGAGCGCCTCGCGGGGGCTGTCTGGACGGCGTGCTCTTAAAATATACCCAAGGGGGTATATCACAGGATTGCCGCCTCTTCGTAACGTTACCTCAACGCTAATGCTCAACTGGTCAGCCTTTAATAAAGGCCAGTAAGATACAACAACGTTTCTGGAGCAAACCGTGCAGACAACGTCTCATCCTCATTCTTATTACGCAGCGTCCGCGAATGACAAGCGCGTGCGTCCGACCCTGCAGGGTCACGTGAAGGCAGATATTTGCATCGTCGGCGCCGGCTTCACCGGCATGTCTACAGCCCTACACATGGCCGAAAATGGCTACAAAGTGGTCGTCCTGGAAGGCAACCGCATCGGATTCGGCGCATCCGGCCGCAATGGGGGGCAGATCGTCAACAGCTACAGCCGCGATATCGACTTCATCGAACGCCATTACGGCCAGAAAGTCGGCGCAGAGATGGGCCGAATGGCCTTCGAGGGCGGTCATATTCTGCGGCGTTTCGTCAAAGACTACGACATCCAATGTGACCTGAAGGAAGGCGGTATTTTCGCCGCGTGCAACCGCAAGCAGTTCGATGAGCTGGTCGGGAAAAAAAAGCTCTGGGAAGCCCACGGCCACGAACGATTGGAACTGCTCGACGAGAATGCCATCCAGCAATACGTCGGCACCCAGCGCTACGCGGGTGGTCTGATCGATCACAGCGGGGGACATTTCCACCCGCTGAACCTGGTACTGGGGGAAGCCGCCGCCGTGGAATCCCTGGGAGGGATCATCTACGAGAACTCTCCGGCACTACAGGTTCATGAAGGCGACAAGCCGATCATTCATACCGAGGAAGGCGACGTCGAAGCAGACTACGTGCTGGTCGCCGGTAATGCCTATCTCAATGGCCTGCTGCCAAAGCTTGAATCCAAGGCCATCCCCTGCGGCACCCAGGTCATCACCACCGAGCCCCTGGCCAAAAGTGTGCAGCAGCGTTTGTTGCCTAAAGATAACTGCGTCGAAGACGGCAACTACCTGCTGGACTATTTCCGCCTATCGGGAGATGGTCGCCTGATCTACGGCGGCGGCGTCACCTACGGGGCTCGCGAGCCGGAAAAAGTCGAAACGCTGATCGTGCCAAAGATGCTCAAGACATTTCCGGAACTCAAGGGCGTTAAAGTGGATTTCGCATGGACCGGCAACTTCCTGCTAACGCTGACCCGCTTGCCCCAATTCGGCCGCATCGGAAAAAACATCTACTACGCACAAGGATATAGCGGCCATGGCATCACCTGCACTCACTTGGCGGGCAAAGTGATCAGCGACGCGATTCAGGGACAGGCAGAACGCTTCGATATCTTCGCCGGCCTACCCCAGCACTCGTTCCCTGGCGGGCGGGCCATGCAGATCCCGCTGACCGCCATGGGCGCCTGGTACTACGACTTGCGCGACAAGCTCGGGATTTGATTTTTGAAGATCGACCACCGCCGCAAAAAACAGCAAAACGCGACGGCATTTAAGCGATGAACTGAATAAGAGGAAGGTAACTGACTCGCAAGCCCCTCCAGGGGATTTCTCCTCCCTGGCGCGAAACGTTTGTCGTGTTATTGCCAATTATTCAACAAAAACAACAGGATGGAATTCATGCGCAGTACCGTCTCGGATACTCCCAATTCTTGGTACCGTGCCTCCATTGCCGTAGACCTCGAACCCACCATGCCCCTTGAAGGCGACACGAGGAGCGATGTGTGCGTGATCGGTGGTGGAGTGACAGGCTGCTCGGCGGCCCTGCACCTCGCCGAACGTGGCTACTCGGTGACATTGCTCGAGGCCGGCGAGATCGGCCATGGCGCCTCCGGACGTAGCGGCGGGCAGATCCTGCCGGGGCTGGGTACCGACATCACCACCGTCCAGAAGGCCCTCGGCTTGCTTCGCGCCCGCGAGGTATGGGAGATGAGCCGCGAAGCGGTACGCCTCACCGCCGAGTTGATCGAGCGCCATGCCATTCCCTGCGAGCTGGCCTGGGGCTACCTTCACGCCGCGGTCAAGCCGCGTCATATCAAGGAGCTCACCGCCTTCCGCGAACAGATGACCCGTGACTACGACTACGAAGCTCTCGAATGGCTGGAGGGCGATGCCCTGCGCGAGCACGTCGTCACCGATGCCTACCCGGCGGCCCTGTACGACCGGGAAGGCGGCCATCTTCATCCTCTCAACTACACCCTGGGCCTGGCGCGGGCGGCGCAGCGCGCCGGGGTACGCGTGCATTCGCATAGCGCCGCGTGCACGATCCGCCGCGGTCAACCGGCCACGGTCACCACCGAGCATGGCAGCGTGACTGCAGATTTCGTGGTCCTGGCCACCAATGCGTATCACGGCGGCCTGGTGCCGGAACTCTCCGGCCGCGTCATGCGGGCCGCCAACTACATGATCGCCACCGCACCGCTGAGCGAGACACAGGCGGCACAGGTACTGCCGAAGAACGACGCCCTGGCCGATGCCAACTTCGTGCTCGACTATTACCGGCTCAGCGCCGATCGACGCCTGATCTACGGTGGCGAGGTCAGTTACGACGGCCGCGAACCCCCGCAGTTGCAGGCGCGCATGGACGCCAAGATCACCCGACTGTTTCCGGTACTCGAAGGAGTGCCCATCGAGTACCGCTGGGGCGGCGATGTGGCGATCACCCTCAATAGAGCCCCCGATTTCGGCCGTCTAGGCGATAATCTCTACTATGCCCAAGGGTATTCCGGCCATGGCATGGCTATGGCCGGGCTGGCCGGCAAGCTGATGGCCGAAACCATCGCCGGCCAGAGCGAGCGCTTCGATGTCTTCGCCGCTATACCGCATCGTCAGTTCCCGGGCGGTCGCGCTCTGCGCAAGCCGCTGCTGGTACTGGCGACCAACTTTTACAAACTGCGCGACCGGCTCTGAGAGAAGTCTTCAACAATAAAGAGGTATCCCCATGAGCGAGACCATGACGGCAGATATCGCCGACCATCCGGACGCTCGCCCGGCCGCCGATGAACGCGACCGGTCGAACCATAAGGCGTCTTCGATCGAGATGCAGGGCCTGCACAAGCGCTTCGGGCGCGATACCGTCGCCTTGGATGGCGTCGATCTGAACATCCGGGCCGGCGAGTTCTTCACCCTGCTGGGGCCGTCCGGCTGCGGCAAGACCACATTGCTGCGCATCCTCGCCGGCCTGGAAGAACCGGATGCCGGGTCATTGGTGGTCGGCGGCAAGGACATCACCGAGACACCCCCTCATCAACGCAGCGTCAATACCGTCTTCCAGTCCTATGCACTCTTCCCGCATCTGTCGGTACGCGAGAACCTGGCTTTCGGGCTGAAGATGCGCGGCATGCCGGCCGCCAAGCGCCACGCCAAGGTCGACGAAATCGCCGACTTCATCAAACTCGGTGATCTCGTCGATCGCCATGTCGACCAGCTCTCCGGTGGCCAACGCCAGCGCATCGCACTGGCCCGAGCGCTGATCTGCGAACCCGACGTGCTGCTGCTCGACGAACCACTCTCGGCACTGGATGCCGGGCTGCGCAGCCAGCTACAGGTGGAACTGCTGCGGGTGCAGAAGCGACTCGGCATGACCTTCGTCTTCGTGACCCACGACCAGCAGGAGGCGATGGTCATGTCCGACCGTATCGCCGTACTCAATGGCGGCACCATCCAGCAGGTTGGTCCACCGCGTGAAGTCTACGAGCGCCCGGTGAATGCCTTCGTGGCGCACTTCATGGGCCACGACAATCTCTATCCGATCAGCGCTCGCCAGGGCGACCGTTTGACCACGGCGCTGGGGGAGCTGACCGCCGAGGAGGCCGGCGACGGCGAACTGTTGCTGATTCGCCCGGAGACGCTGGATCTATTGCCCGGCGCGGTCGAGAGACCCAACCATCTGACGGCGACCGTCACCGAGCGACTCTATCGTGGCAGCCATGCCGAGTTCCGCCTGGCCATCGGCGATACCACCCTGCAGGCCACGGTCAACAACCGCGGCCGTCATCTTCCCGAGGTCGGCGAAACGGTGACGGTAGCAGTAGCGCCGGAAGACCTGGTCACCCTGAGCGAGTGAGGAGGCGAACATGTCCTATCCTGGAGCAGTACCCACTGCCCGCAGCCGGGCCATGGTCCGCGAGACCCGCCATCTGCTGTTCACGGTGACGCCGGGGGCGTTATGGATATTCATCTTCCTGGTATTGCCCAGTGCGTACCTGATGGGTGTGGCTTTCATGACCAACGGGCCCTATGGCTTGCCACAGATGCCACTGTCGCTGGACTCCTTCGAGCGCCTGGCCGGCGTCGGCTTTCTAGGCTGGAGCCCGGGTAATCTCTACACCCTGCTGCGCTCGCTGTGGCAGACCCTAGTATCGACGCTGCTGGTAGTGATAATCGCCTATCCAGTGGCCTACTACATCACCACCTGTCGTGAGAAGTGGCGGCCGATCCTGCTGTTGCTGGTCGTCGTGCCTTCGTGGACCAATCAGGTGATTCGCGCCTTCGGCTGGATGAACCTGCTGGCACCGGGCACACCGCTATCCAGCCTGGCCGAGAGTCTGGGGTTGGTGGCACCGAACATGGGGCTGTATCCCTCCAACTTCGCGGTCACCCTGGGGCTAATCTACAACTTCCTGCCTTTCATGGTGCTGCCGCTGTATGCCGCCTTCGAGAAGCTCGATACGGCGCAGGTGCAGGCCGCACAAGATCTCTATGCCAGCCCGGTGCGCGCCTTCTGGCACGCCGTCTTCCCGCAGACACTCCCTGGACTACTGGCGGGCACGGTCCTGGTGGCGATTCCCGCCTTCGGCATGTACGTGATTCCCGAACTGCTCGGCGGCGGCAAAGGCATGATGCTCGGTAACCTGGTCGCCAACCAGTTCGCCGGCAGTTCCAATTGGCCGCTGGGAGCGGCCGGGGCGATCTTGATGTTGATCGCGACGTTCATCGGCCTGTTCGCCATGCGGCGTATCGGCAAGCGCCTGGGCGGCGGTGAGGAGGTGGTGATATGAGAAAGCGAACGCTTGCGCGCGGTCTCGCCGGCATCTGGTGGGTGACGCTGTTCTTCCTCTACGTGCCCCTGTTCGTGATCGTGCTGTTCTCCTTCAATTCCGCCAACAGCACCGCTATTTTCGAGAACTTCTCGCTGGTCTGGTATCGCAGACTGTTCGGCAATGAGCAGATCATCGACGCCTTCGGCCACAGCCTGGTACTGGCGGTGAGTTCCTCGATCGTGGCGTTGGTGATTGGCTGTCTGATCGGCTATGGCATGTACCGTCATCGCCACCGCAAGCTGGGCTGGCTGATCGTGCTGATCTATCTGCCGATCGTGCTGCCGGATATCGTCTTCGGCATCTCCGAGATGGCCTTCTTCGTGCAGATCCACGCCTGGACCGGCCTACTCAAGCCAGGACTCGGCACCATGATCATCGCGCATGTGACTTTCCAGATCCCCTTCGTGGCGCTGATCGTCTACTCGCGCTTCGTGGGCCTGGATCCAACGCTATTCGAGGCCGCCAAGGACCTCTATGCGTCGCCGGTCAAGCGCGTGGTGCACTTCATGGTGCCGACCATCAAGCCAGCGTTGATTTCCGCCTTCTTCCTGTCGTTTACGCTGTCGATCGACGACTTCGTGATCAGTTTCTTCACGGCAGGGCCGGAGAGCGCCACATTGCCGATCTATATCTGGAGTGCCATCAAGAAAGGCGTGACGCCCGAGATCAACGCCATTGCCACCCTGATGATCGGCGCAGTGGCCATAGCCGCCATATTCAGCATGCTATTCAACCGGCAGGGACGCCGCTAGGCGCTTCCTGTCAAAACAAAGTAGCACCAACAAAACGTAGCACCGAAGGAGAGCGAAACGATGAAAACAATGACCACAAGAATCGCCGCTACACTCGGGGGCCTATTGCTGGCCAGCGGCGTCCAGGCTCAGGAAGACAACAAGCTTTACCTGTTCAACTGGACCCAGTACATGGACCCGGCGATCATCACGACCTTCGAGGAAAAATACGACGCTGAGGTGGTGCAGAACTACTACAACTCGCTACCCGAGATGTTCGCCAAGCTCAATGCTGGCGGCGTATCGCAGTACGACATCATCGTACCGTCCAACTACTACGTGCCGCGACTGATCGAGACCGGTATGGTACAGAAGCTCGACAAGTCCAAGATTCCCAACTTGGACAACGTCATGGAGCAGTTCCAAGACCCCGGCTATGACCCGCAGAGCACCTATTCAGCGCCTTACCAATGGGGGGTAACCGGCCTGGTGTATAACACCGAGACGTTCCCCGACGCGCCCAAGAGCTGGTCGCTGATGTTCGATCCCGAGGTCAACCCAGGACACCCTTTTTCCCTGATGGGCGATGGTCAGGTAAGCATGGGTAGTGCTTGCGCTTATCTAAGCCACAACTATGACTGTACCGATACCGAGGACTGGAAGGAGGCCGCGAGGTTGCTGATCGACACCAAGGATCGCGACAACTTCAGCGGCTTCGTCGACGGCACGCCGAGCCTGCAACAATTGGCGCGAGGTGTAACGCACGCTGCCTTGAGCTATAACGGCGACTACCTCTTCTACAGCCAGGAAAATCCGGATTCTTTCAAGAACATCAAGTTCATGATTCCCGACGAAGGTACCGAGATGTGGGTCGACACCATGCTGATCCCCTCCAAGGCGCCCCATCCCGATCTGGCCCACAAATTCATCAACTTCATCCTCGACGCCAAGATTGGCGCCCAGCTATCCAACTACAACTACTACGCCAGCCCCAATGCGGCGGCTCAACCCTACCTCGACGACATACTGACCCAGCCGCCGATCCAGCCGTCCGAGGAGGACATGCAACGGCTGTACTTCACGCCCAGTCTCGAGGGCGAGCAGCTGCAGGTTTTCCAGCAGTTGTGGTCAGAGGTCCAGGCACGCTGAGACGTCAGTCCCCGGCCATCCGGCCGGGGACCCATCCGCAGAGCAAGGAAATCCCATGAGTAACCGTCAGGAACACCCTCACTTCAGCGATTGGTTTCAGACGCGCGGCATCACCGAGGTCGAGTGCCTGGTCACCGATCTCACCGGCATCCTCAAGGGCAAGATCATGCCCGCCGGCAAGTACCTGGGCGGCGGACGTCCGCGACTGCCAGATTCGATCTTCATCCAGACCGTCACCGGCGGCTACCCCGACGACGATGACATCCACTTCTGGAATCCTGCCGAACGGGACATGGAGCTGGTGCCCGACCCCAATGCCATCTTCCTGGTGCCCTGGGCCGATGATGCCACCGCCCAGATCATCCACGATTGCCACTACCTGACCGGCGAGCCGGTGGAGCTTTCCCCCCGCCACGTCCTCAAGCGAGTGCTCTCCTTCTACGAAGCGCGCGGCTGGAAGCCGGTCGTCGCGCCCGAAGTCGAGTTCTTCCTGGTCAAGACCAACACCGACTCCGACTATCCGCTGGAGCCACCTATCGGACGTAACGGCCGCCAGGAAAGCAGCCGTCAGTCGTTCTCCATCGATGCGGTCAACGAGTTCGATCCGCTATTCGAGGAGATGTACGACTACTGCGATGCCATGAACCTCGACCTGGATACCCTGATTCACGAAGAAGGCGCCGGACAGATGGAGGTCAACTTCCAGCACGGCGATCCCCTGCGGCTGGCCGATCAGGTGGTGATGTTCAAGCGCGCCCTGCGTGAAACGGCGCTCCGGCACGGTATGTATGCCACCTTCATGGCCAAGCCGATGGCCAACGAGCCAGGCAGCTCGATGCACCTCCATCAGAGCCTGTTGGACGCCGAATCCGGTGACAACCTGTTCGCCGGCGAAAACGGCAAGTCCAGCCGACTCTTCCAGCAATTCATCGGCGGGCTGCAGCAATACCTGCCGGCGGCCATGCCGCTGCTGGCGCCCAACGTCAACTCTTACCGCCGGCTGATGCGCACCGAAACCAGCGGCTCGGCGCCGACCAACGTCGAATGGGGCACCGACAACCGCACCGTGGGCCTGCGGGTGCCGGTCTCGACGCCCGAGGCGACCCGGGTCGAGAACCGCCTGGCGGGGGCCGATGCCAACCCTTATCTGGTCATGGCAGCCTCGCTGGCCTGCGGCTATCTCGGCATGCTCGAACAGCTCGAGCCACGCCCACCGATGATCGGCTCGGCCTGGTCCGGCGGCCACAAACTGCCTGACGATATCCGTCCGGCGCTGGATATGCTAAGCGATTGTCAGCCCCTGGCCGAGGTCCTCGGCGAACGTTTCACCAACAGCTACCTGGCGGTCAAGCGCGCCGAGCACCGCGAGTACTTCCAGGTGATCAGCTCTTGGGAGCGCGAGCACCTTTTGCTCAGGGTCTAGCAGACTGGTGACGTGTCGCCGCAGTCGCAACGATACCCCGGATCATCCACCGGGGTCCGTTAGCCTACCAGCTATGCTCACGACGAGGGCGTCAGCGTCATCCACACCGTCTTGAGGTCGGAGTATTCCTCCAGCGAGTGGTGAGACTTATCGCGGCCGTTGCCGGACTGCTTGACGCCGCCGAAGGGCACCGTCTGGTCCATGTCCGCCCAGTTGTTGACGAAGACCTGCCCCGAGCGCAGCCGCCGCGTGACGCGCATGATCCGATCGATGTCCTGGCTCCACAGGCCTGCTGCCAGACCATAGTCGCTGTCGTTGGCAAGCCGCACGGCCTCTTCCTCGGTGTCGAAGCCGAAGACCGCCAATACCGGACCGAAGATTTCCTCGCGGCCGATGGTCATGCTATCGGTCACGCCGTCGAATACCGTCGGGCCGATGAACAGGCCCTGGCCATTCGCCTCCTCGCCGTCCAACGCCTCGCCACCGGCACGTAACGTCGCGCCTTCTTCAACGCCCTGGCGGATATAATCGAGCACCCGCTGGTACTGGGTCTGATCGACCATCGCCCCCATGAAGCTCGCCGGATCCAGCGGATCGCCGGGCTGCATGTGTTCGGCGGCGCTCAGAACCTTGTCGACGAAGCGCTCGCGAATGCTGTTTTCGACCAGTAGCCGCGAGCCGGCGATGCACACCTCGCCTTGATTGTGGAAGATCGCGGCGGCGGCGTGCTCGGCCACCCGGTCCAGGTCCTTGCAGTCGGCGAAGACCACATTCGGGCTCTTGCCGCCGCACTCCAGAAAGACCTTCTTGAGGTTCGACTGGCCGGCGTACTGCATCAGTTGCTTGCCGACCCCGGTGGAGCCGGTAAAGGCCAGACAGTCGACGCCCATGGAAAGTGCCAATGCCTTGCCCACGGTGTGGCCAAAACCGGGCAGTACCTGGAAGACACCACGCGGTAAACCGGCTTCGCGCGTCAGTTGCGCGAGGCGTAACGCCGACAGCGGCGACTTTTCCGAGGGCTTTAAGATGACACTGTTGCCGGCCGCCAGCGCCGGGCCGATCTTCCAGGCCGTCATCATCAACGGAAAGTTCCAGGGCACGATCGACGCCACCACACCGAGCGGCTCGCGCAGCACCAACCCCAGGCTGTCCTCGCCGGTGGGCGCGATCTCGCCGTAGAGCTTATCGATGGACTCGGCATGATGACGAATACAGCCGATGGCACCGCCCATGTCTCCCATGGCGCTCGACACCGGCTTGCCCATGTCCAGACTGTCGAGCACCGCCAACTCATGCTTGTGCTCCTCCATCAGCTCGGCCAGACGCAGCAGCACGGCCTTGCGTTCGCCCGGTGACAACCGCGACCACGTGCCGTCCTCAAAGGCACGTCGCGCGACCGCCACAGCTGCCTCGGCGTCGGCGGCATCACAACTGGCCACTTCGGCGAGCGTCTCGCCGGTGGCCGGATTGAGGCTCGTGAAAGTCTCGCCGCTGACAGCGTCAACGAAGGTATCGTCAATATAGGCACGCGCCTCGAGGCCCTTTTCGACACTCAGATGCTCGGCCAGCGCCCGCCAATCGGCATGGGTTTCGGGAATTGAGGTTTTGGATTGAGTCATGTCGTTCTCCCTATGTCAGTACACGATTGGCGCGTTCAAGGATGGCATCGCCAGGTGATTGAGCACTGGACACATTAGGCGGCGCTGCGCGGTTTCGATATACCCCCATCAGGATATATTCCCGCCACCCTTTCCCGCGCTAATCTCCTTCTGAACACAGAAAGAAAGCCTCTCTCGACAACTTATCTCGACATCTCATCTCAATGACGACTTCCAACCTACAAGACGCAACCATGAGCACCGAGAGCCGCACCACCACGCCCGCCGAGCGGGGCTTTGCCATGCCCGCCGAGTTCGCCCCGCATGACGCCTGCTGGATGCTCTGGCCGCAGCGTCCCGACAACTGGCGCTACGGCGCCAAGCCGGCTCAGGCGGCATTCGTCGCCGTCGCCGAGGCGATCGCCGTGAGCGAGACGGTCTTCGTCGGCGTCAACGACGATCAGTACGAAAACGCCCGCAACCAGTTGCCGACACACATTCGGGTGATCGAGCTTTCCAGCAACGACGCCTGGATGCGCGATGTCGGGCCGACCTTTCTGACCCATCCGGATGGTCGCTTGGCGATGGTCGACTGGGAGTTCAATGCCTGGGGCGGGCTCAACGGAGGGCTCTACTTCCCCTGGGACAAGGACCGCCGCATCCGCCAGAAGATCGCCGAGATACTCGGCATCGAACGCTTCATCACCCCGCTGGTACTCGAGGGTGGCGCGATCCACGTCGACGGCGAGGGCACCCTGATCACCACCGAGGAATGCCTGCTCAACCCCAACCGCAATCCCGATCTCGACAAGGCCGAGATCGAACGGCTGTTGTTCGTCTATCTGGGTGTCGAAAAGGTCATCTGGCTACCGCGCGGCTGTTTTCAGGACGAGACCGACGGCCACGTCGACAACCTGTGCTGCTTCGTCGCCCCCGGCGAGGTAGCACTGACCTGGACCGACGACGCTAGCGACCCGCAGCACGCCATCTCCCGCGAGGCCCTGGCGATTCTCGAGGCCGCCACCAACGCCAAGGGACGGCGGCTTATAGTGCACAAACTACCGATGCCCGGCCCGCTGAAGATCGCCGAGACCGAGGCCAGCGGCGTCGATCGGCTAAGCAGCTCGCGGCCCCGCCAACCCGGCGACCGCATGGCCGGCTCCTATGTCAATTTCTATATCGGCAACGCGGTAGTGGTGATGCCCAAACTCGATCCAGTCCATGACGACGCGGCACGAATAATCCTCGAGAGATTGTTCCCGGGGCGCCGGGTGGTCGCCGTCGATGCCCGCGAGATCCTGCTCGGCGGCGGCAACATCCACTGCATCACCCAACAGCAACCCCGGGCCTGATTCCTGTCAGGCGCTATCGTGGGACAAGCCGATGCAGCCAAGCGGCCGTGTTAGCCACGCTCGACGACGTCTACTCTGTTGAAGAGCGACCCTGCTGCAAAAAAGCGGCCATCCAGTGGGCGACCTGCAGTGAGTCCGTACGCGCAGATGCCTCATGGAGTTTGGTCAGCGCCTGGTCGGCCGCCGCCGACGGAATCGGGGCGTCGCGACGTGACTGAAGCAACCGGGTTTCGAACTCCACGTTGAACTCCGGATGCGCCTGCAGGGTCAGGATGCGATTGTCGTACTGCAGCGCCGCAAACGGACAGAACGGCGAAGAGGCGATGACCTCGGCCTGCGTCGGCTTGCTCAGTACCTGATCCTGGTGCACCGCATTCAGTGTGAATTGGCCGCCCAGGGCATCCAGTTCCGGCACGCTTTTGTCCAGTTGGTAGGTATGCAGCCCCACGCCCCAACCGTTCGGATACCGGTTGACGTCGGCCCCAAAGGCTTCCGCCACGATCTGGTGGCCAAAGCAGATCCCTACTATGGGACGGCCGGTGGCGTAGATTTCAAGAATCAGTGCTTTCAAGCGTGCCATCCAGGGCGTCTTGTCGCAGACGCTGGATTTTGAGCCGGTGATGATCCAGGCATCACAGGCAGCGGCTGATTCGGGAAAGATATCGTCGCGGACATCGAAGGTAATGAAGGTAAAGTCATAGCCCGCTTGCCCGAACAAGTTAACGAACATGTCGGCGTAGGAGCCATGCGTTTCGATCAGATTCTCCGGCGTGGTGCCGGTGGCCAATATGCCGATTTTCAGCGTCATGACGAATTCCTCACTCACGGTCGCGCCGTGCCTGTCTTCAGCGCCTAGCCAGGATCAGAGCAATCCCAGATAGGCTTCGTATTCGATATCGGAGATACGCTCGCTCAGGCGACTGCGCTCCTGGCGCTTGGCTTGCGCATAGACACGCACGAACTCGTCGCTCAGGTATCCCCGCAGTCTCTCACTCTGGTCGAAACGCTTGATGGCGTCCTGCCACTCGCAAGGCAACGGATAGCGGGGATTCTCTTCGGCGTAGGCATCACCTTCCACCGGGGCATCTGGCTCGAGTTCGTTTTCCATGCCATGCAGCGCACCGGCGAGAACGGCCGCCAGCACCAGATACGGGTTGGCATCGGCACCGGCTACCCGATGCTCGATCCGCCGCGCCTGATGGGGGCTTTCCGGCACGCGCAGCGCCACCGTGCGATTCTCGTAACCCCAGCTAGCATGAGTCGGGGCATGGGCGCCCGGCATGAAGCGGCGATAGGAATTCAGGTGCGGCGCGAACATCAGCATGCTCTCCGGCATCGACTGCATCAGCCCCGCAATGGCATGGCGCAGCAGATCGCTGCCCTGTTCGGTGCCGTCATCGAAGACATTGTTGCCGTCGCAGTCGAGCAGACTGAAATGCACATGAAAACCGTTGCCGCTTTCCTCGACATAGGGCTTGGCCATGAAGGTGGCCGCATAGCCGTGGCGACGGGAGACACCGCGTACGAGACGCTTGAACAGAATCGCCTGATCGCCCGCATTCAGCGGATCGGCCACATGGTTGAGGTTGACCTCGAACTGCCCCGGTCCCATCTCGGCGATGATGGTATCCGCGCCGATACCCTGCACCTGGCAGGCCTCGCGAACATCGGCAAAAAACGCCTCGAAGCCATCCATTTCCTCAACGGAATAGCCTTCCGTATTGGCCAGGCGGCGCCCTTTCCCCTCTGTCAGTGCCGGCGGCGTCGGCCGCTGAGTCCGTTCCGACTCGGCATCCATCAGATAGAACTCAAGCTCGGTAGCCATCACCGGTGTCAGCCCCTTTTCAGCGAAGCGATCCACCATGCGCTTGAGCACCTGGCGAGGATCGGCCTCGAAGGGCGTGCCATCAGGATTGAACATCATCGCCAGCATCTGGTCACGCGGCGCTTCCGACCACGGCACTGGAATCGGCTCTTCGCTGACAGGCATGCAGATACCATCACTGTCGCCGGTCTCGAACACCAGGCCATTGTCCAGAACATCGGCACCCCAGAAATCAAAGCCCACCACCGAGCGCGGCAGTTTGAGCCCTTCCTTGCGGACCTTTTCCAGACCGCTGGCGGGCATACGCTTGCCGCGTAAATTGCCGTTCAAATCCGTGATGAAAAGATCCAGCTCGCGGTTCTTGTCGTGTTTTTTATTCGTCGCCATACGTGTGACTCTTGAATGCTTTTCGAAAATCAGAGCATCAAGATATCCCATCCAGATAGTGGTGTATCTATCACCCCAGGGGTATCCGGCCAGTGGCAGACGTCATGTATCTCTGTCTGCAACATGACCCTCAGGCAAGCCGGGCTGGTACCGGCCCACCATCTGGCTTAGCCTTGGTAAGATTCCTGACAGCACCCTTTCGGCCGCCGACAAGAAGCAAGGACAAGCGATGAGAGATCGCGTCAATCAGATACACACCAATGAGAGTTGGCAGAAAAACCTGGCCGTACTCATCGAGCATCAGCGACTGCGTAGTTTTCCGATGATGCTAGAGGCCTTCCTGTCGACCCTGTGCTTCTTCGACACGATTCTGCTACTGACCTACAAGAAATCGCTGCGACCGATTCTCGTCCATCCTTCCGACCCGGCGGAGCAGAGCGATACCCTACGCCAGTACATCAATCATTCCTATGTACTCGACCCACTGTTCCACGCCATCAAGGACACCGCATCCCCTGGCATCGTGCGACTTGCCGATATCATGCCGGATTCGTTCAAGAGCACCGAGTACTATCAAACCTGCTACCAGAACTTCGGGCTGGTGGATGAGATCAACCTCTTGATCCGTCTCGACGACGAAGTGACCTGCGCCATCACGCTGGGGCGCAAAGCCTCGCTGGAAAGCATTTCGCGTACCGAACTGAATGCCCTACAAGAGTTTCACCCAGTTATCAGCGCGCTCATGCGCCAGTTCTGGCAGACCCAGTCCGACGAATTCCTGCAATACGGTCGCTCCGACGGCCCCATGAAGCGCGCGCTACGGACCTTCGCCAGCGGCGTGCTGACTCAGCGTGAGCGGGAAATCACCGATCTGATCCTGCGGGGCTTTTCCTCCCAGGCGATTGCCGACCACCTGACAATCAGCGTCGGCACGGTAAAGGTGCATCGCAAGAATATTCATGCACGACTGAACACTTCTACCCAGGCGGAAATCTTCACACAGTTCATCAACCACCTGAATCACCTGGAAGAACATCACTAGAAAGACATCCTCCTACGAGCGCATAAGTCCAATATCAGATACGCATGCGCCGGTGGCGATATAGCCACGCGACATCAATCGCAAACGAATACGTCAGCAATACCAGCGCCAGGCTCACACAGAGCATGGCCCAGAAAGGTGCCACGAACGGCAGCAGCGCCACCAGCAGGCTAGCGACTTGCCATACACACACCAACTGGCGACGAAAGCTTGGGGGGAGCGGCCGTTGCAGCCAGTGCCACACCCACCCTGCCGCGACGAAGGCATAGCGCAGCGCCCCGCACAACAGCACCCAACCGCCCAGCTTGTCGAGCACCACGAGCGCGCAGCACAGCACAGCGATGAAGAAGGCATCCAACTCCATATCGAAACGGGCACCGAAGCCAGTGGCGGAATGCGTATGCCGGGCCACCCAACCATCGAGGCCGTCCAGGCACAGGGCCAACAATGCCAGTCCCGCCATTTCCAACGCATGACGTTGCATGAAGTCGGGAAACGCCATGCTGCCGGCAAGCAGGGCGACCAATACCCCCCGCAGCAAGGTCACGCGGTTGGCCCAACCCAGCCAGCGCGATGCCGTCGGCCAGGCCCACACGATCATGACCGCCATGCCCAGATACACACCGCCCACCGCCCAGCCAAGCCCTGCAGGTGCCGCCAGATGCCACTGCAAGGCCTCCACCAGCACGCCCACCAAGCCTAGACCTAGCAAAAGCTCCAGAATCGCCGGCAAACCATGGGCCCAGGAAGGCCTACGATCGATGGTGTGGGGTGATGTGCAACGCATGCCCTTCCTCCGCAGCCTTTTAGTTTCACTATGGCAGAGACACCGCTAGCCAGCGCGTTTTTTACTACGCTGATAGCACTCGGTGCTCAAAATAAAAATGGTACATAAACGCCCCTATGTACAACACCTGTACATGAATGATGTCATGGACGATACTCAAGGCAAAGAAGGAGGTTTGCCATGCATGCAGCGAACGCCCAGGCTTTCTGGATACAGGCACCGGGACACGGTGAGATTAGGCAGCACGCCCTGCCCGACCTCCAGGCGCATGAGTTGTTGATCAGAACACGCTACAGCGCCGTCAGTCGCGGCACCGAAAGTCTGGTATTTCAAGGCAAGATCCCCGAGAGCGAATACACCCGCATGCGCGCGCCCTTTCAGGAAGGCGATTTCCCGGGGCCGGTCAAATATGGCTATGCCAACGTCGGCGTGGTCGAAGAAGGGCCGGAGGCTTGGCGTGGCCGCGAAGTCTTTTGTCTCTATCCTCACCAGACCCGCTACGTCGTTCCCATTGATGCCGTCGTGCCCCTCCCCGAGGATCTTCCCGCCGCACGCGCGGTTCTCGCGGCCAATATGGAAACTGCCGTCAACGCCCTGTGGGACGCCGCCCCACGCGTCGGCGATCGGATCAGCGTCGTCGGCGCCGGCGTGCTCGGCAGCCTGGTCGCCTGGTTGTGCCAAAAAACGGCTGGCGCGCGCGTGCAACTGCTCGACATCGATGCCGACAAGGCCGAACTGGCCGCCGCGCTGGGCCTGCCCTTTCGCCACCCACGCGATGCCGAGGACGAGCAAGACATCGTGATCAACGCCAGCGGCAGCCCTCACGGCCTGCGCAGCGCTCTGGAGCTGGCGGGATACGAAGCGGAGATCATCGAGCTGAGCTGGTTCGGACGCGACGAGGTCACGCTGCCGCTCGGCGAGGCTTTTCACTCGCGGCGGTTGACCCTGCGTGCCAGCCAGGTCGGCGGTGTCTCCCCGGCACGCCGCGCGCGTCGCAGTCATGCCCAACGCCTACAACTGGCCCTGACGCTACTGCGCGATGCCCGCCTCGATGCCTTGATCGACGCTGAAAGCGATTTTCAAGACTTGCCCACCACATTGGCACGCCTGAGCGACGCGGATCGCCCGGCACTGTGCCATCGCATACGCTATTCGTGACGCCACCGCCATGCGGTGGCGCCCATATAACACGTCTAGCCAGTAATACGCGTAACGGCAATACAAAAGGAGTCACACGGATGTTCAGCCTGACAGTTAGAGACCACTTCATGATCGCGCACAGCTTCAATGGCGAGATCTTCGGTCCCGCACAGCGTCTGCATGGCGCCACCTACGTGGTCGATGTCGCCTTCAAGCGCCCCGAACTCGACCGCGACGACCTCATCGTCGATATCGGCCTGGCCAGCCAGACGCTGTCACGCGTGCTGAGCGATCTCAATTTCAATAACCTCGACGACGTGCCCGAATTCCAGGGGCGCAACACCACTACCGAGTTCATGGCCAAGGTGATTTTCGAGCGTCTCACTAATGCCATCCGTCAAGGCGAGCTCGGCGAGACCGGGCATGGCCTGACGGCCCTCGGCGTCACGCTGCATGAATCGCATATCGCCTGGGCGAGTTACGAGGGCGCGGTATGAGCCATCCCGTGACCCTCATCGTCGCCGGCGACCCCGCGCAGTTGACCGGCGGCTACGTCTACGACGCACGTGTCGTCTCGGCCCTGCGCGAACACGGCTGGCCGGTCGAGGTCATCGGTCTCGAAGGGCGTTTCCCCGAACCCGACGCCACGGCGCAAAAGGCCCTGGAAAACGCCTTGGCGGCCCAGCCCGAGGGGGCCCATGTGATCATCGACGGACTCGCGATGGGCGGCTTGCCCGACGTCCTCGAGGCTCACGCCCAGCGTTTGACGCTCACCGCCCTGGTCCACCATCCGCTCGCCGATGAAACCGGTCTCGGCGACGCCGAACGCGAGCGCTTCTTGATTAGCGAAACGCGCGCACTGTCGGCGGTGCGCGACGTCATCGTCACCAGCCTCTTCACCGCTCGGCGCCTAGCGGATTTCCAGGTGGGTCCCGAGCGCCTGCACGTGGTCGAACCCGGCGTGATGCGCGCCACGCCGGCACATGGCAACGGCGATGTGCCGCGCCTGTTGTGCGTGGCCACGGTCACCCCGCGCAAGGGACATGATGTGCTCGTCGAAGCGCTGGCCACGCTGACCGACCTGCCCTGGACATGCGACTGCATCGGCGGCTTGGATCGTGCGCCGGCACATGTCGAGCATGTCCAGGCACGTATCGCCGCCCACGGCCTGGAAGAACGCATCCACCTGTTCGGCGAGCGACCCGCCGATGCCTTGGACGAGGCCTATCACACCAGCGATATCTTCGTGCTGCCCTCGCATTACGAGGGCTACGGCATGGTCGTCAGCGAAGCCCTGGCGCATGCCTTGCCCGTGGTCACCACCACCGGCGGGGCCCTCGCCCATACCCTGCCCGACGATGCCGGCCTCAAGGTTCCCCCCGGCGATGTCGAGGCGCTCGCCGCTGCGCTGCGCGAGATGCTCGATGACCCGCGCAAGCGTCAAGCATGGCGCGAAGGTGCCGAGCGCGCCCGAGTCTCGCTGCGCGACTGGTCGCAGGTCGGCGTGGCCTTCGCCGCCGCCTTGCAACGAGGCGCCGCATGAACACCGCCGGCACGTTCAGCGAGTCCTGGCTGGCGCAGCGCGAGCGGGCCGATCATGATGCCCGCGCCATGGCGCCTTTGCACGCCGCCAGTGACTGGCTTGCCACGCGTGGGAGCCACGTTCCCTGGCAACTACTCGATCTGGGCAGTGGCAGCGGTGCCAATGTGCGCTACCTCGCGCCTCGCTTGCCCGGTCCCCAGCACTGGTACCTGGTCGATCATGACGCCTCTCTGCTCGGTCATGCCGTGGCGCGCTGTCAGCCCTTGTGCGATAACGCGGGAGCGCCCATCCACGTGACCACGCAGCAGCGCGATCTGCATGCGCTCGAATCATCGTGGTTCACCGGTATCGATCTCGTCACCGCCTCGGCGTTGTGCGACCTGGTCAGTGCTGACTGGGTCGAGGCCCTGGCCGACGCCTGCGCGGCCCAACGCGCCGCAGCACTGATCACGCTCAGCGTGGACGGCGAAATTCGTTTCCAGGCCAATGACGTCGCGGTCAATGATGCCGAAGATGCCTGGCTCTTCGCGCTCCTCGCCGCGCATCAACGCCGCGACAAGGGCCTCGGCCCCGCGCTGGGCACCACGGCACCCCAAGCGCTTGCCGAGGCCTTCACTGCTCGGGGATTTCACCTCGTCGATGCCCCAAGCCCCTGGCACCTGACGCCGGCGCAGTGCCCCCTGGCGCTGAGCCTGATCGACGGCTGGGCCGACGCCGCCCGCGAACAAGCGCCACATGAGCGTCAGCGCATCGAGCGCTGGTGGCGACACCGCCGAGAGGCCCTCGAGCGGGGCCATCTCGATCTATACGTCGGGCACCGCGACCTGTTCGCCGCCCCGGGGCCTGCCCATGCGTCCCGCTAAGGCGACCCTCGTACGCCTGGGCGTGAGCCTGGCGCTGATCGGGGGGCTCGCCTGGCAACTCGACACGCGGGCGCTGCGTGACGCCTTCGTCGCCCCCGCGCCGAGCTGGCTGTTACTGGCATTGGCCCTCAGCGTGCCCCAGGTAGTGCTCTCCGCCTGGCGCTGGCGTCTGACCGCTCGCCGCATGGGGCTGACGCTGACGCTACGCCGCGCCGTGGCGGAATACTACATGGCTACCTTTCTCAACCAGGTACTGCCGGGCGGCGTCATCGGCGATGCCTCGCGGGCCTGGCGCCACGCCCGGTCGAGCAGCGACCGTCCACGCGCGTGGCGCGCGGTGATCATCGAACGCCTCTCCGGCCAACTGATGCTGGCCGTAATCGCCATCGCGGGGCTAATGGCCTCATCGGACTTGCGCGATAGCGTGCTCGGTGGCCTTGTCCGGCTGGGTAATGCCCCTGGTGCGCTGACGATAGGGATCATCATGCTGGGCGGACTGGGAATCTGGGGCTATCGCCGTCCGCCGACCTGGCTACGCGACACGCTGGGCGATCTCGGCGCCGCCTTGGTCGCCTCGCGCATGTGGTTCTGGCAATGCCTCAGTTCTCTGGGTGTGGTGGCGAGCTATATCGCCATCTACGCCATCGCCGCCCGTGCCGTGGGGGCCGATATCCACCTCGCCACCCTGTTGCCGTTGATCCCGCCAGTACTGATGGTCATGGCGATCCCCCTCTCGGTCGCCGGCTGGGGGTTGCGCGAGAGTGCCGCCGCATTGGTGTGGATGGGGGCCGGGCTGGATCCCGCCCAGGGTGTGGCCATTTCACTGGTCTACGGGATTGTAGTTCTAATCTCGAGTCTGCCGGGCGCCTGGCTGCTCTGCCGCCGACATCCTTCACACCAGAATCGCGACACTCAAACAGGCGCCCCGCTAACGAGCAAGAGCGGAGGAGACTGCCATGCGCGATAACGCAGAGGGTATTTACAAAAGGGCTGCACTCGACAATCCGGCGTTAAAATCGGCCTCAGGGACGCAGCGTCAGATCGAACAGCGTGTCGTCGCCCATCGCGAACGTGCGACACGGCGGACGCAGGGCGGCGTCGAGGGTCTCGATCTCGGCCAGGCTCACTGCCGGGCGCCCCGAGCCGATCAACAGCGGCGCCACGACCACATGCAAACGATCGAGCTGACCGTCCGCCAGGAAACGCGACACGGTCTGCCCGCCGCCTTCGATGAGCACCCGGTGAAGACCGCGTGCCGCCAGGGTGTCGAGCAGCGCCACAGGGGTCAGATCGGCCGCACTCTCGAGCACCAGCGATTCGACATGGGCGCCCAGAACGTCGCGCGGCAGCGGATGCCGAGTGATATGCAGCGTGGGGGCGTCGCCGCGCTGAAAAACGCCGCTGGTCGCAGGAACTCGGCCGTTGGGATCGAGAATCACGCGTACCGGATTGTCTCCCGGCACATGCCGCACGGTGAGTTGCGGGTCGTCGGCACAGGCCGTTCCCGCCCCGATCACCACGGCATCGACCAGCGCGCGCAGGCGGTGCAGGTGCACGCGGCTGGCCTCGCCGGTGACGTAATGCGAGGCGCCGGTGATCGTGGCGATACGTCCATCGAGGCTCTGCCCGAGTTGCGCGATGACGAAACGCCCGGGTGTCGCACTGCTCGGCAACAGACTATCGAGCAGCGCCGTCGCCTCCGTCGTGACCGGGCCCTCGGCTTGCCAGGCGCCGCCGCGCCAGACGCGCAGTCGGCCGTTCGCCAGCGTCAACGCCGCATGGCCGTCCCAATCCTCGCGTCGAGCCTCGCAAACTCCCTGCCAGGCCAGCGCCACATCGAGTGTCGCAGGACTCATACGGTCTCCCGTGCCGTGTGCCAACGAAAATGTCATGACACGTCATCGAAGCATTACGACGCGCAAAAACCAAGGAGAGGCTCATGAGACAGGTAGAACGTGCGATCTTCGATTTGCGCCGCGGCCTGCCGGTCGTGCTGCGCACCCCACAAGACGACGTCTTGATCCAGCCACTGGAAGGCATCGACGATACCGCCCTGAGCGCGCTCGCCGATATGGCCGGTCACGCGCCCGGTCTAGTGATTACCACGCATCGACTCGCTTCCCTGGGCACGCACGCGCCCGAGGGCGCCGACGCAGTCCGCCTGCCCCTCGGCACGCATCACCGCGCCAGCGATGTCGTCGCCTGGGCGATGGCGGCCATGGCCGAGCCTCCGGGCGTCCAGCCGCCCGCCCCCGCCTCGGCGGCGGAAACGGCCGCGCTGAATTTGATGCGGCGTGGCCAGTTAGTGCCCGCCGCGCTCAGCGCCCGTGTCGACGCCACGCGGCGCGAAGCCATGGCTGCGCTCATCGACGACGGCACCCTGCTTGGTGTAGCACTCGACGACGTGCAACGCTACGGCGAAGGTGACACGACCACCCTCAAGCGTATTAGCGAAGCCAACGTGCCCCTCGCCGATGCCGAACAGGCCCGCTTCGTGCTTTTTCGCGAAAGCGACGGCCTGCGCGAACATCTAGCGGTGCTGGTCGGCGATCCCACCGAGTGGGCGGACGCCGTGCCCGTGCGTCTGCATTCGGCCTGCCTGACGGGCGATCTGTTCGGCAGCCTGCGCTGCGATTGCGGCGAGCAGTTACGCACCAGCGTGGCGGCCATTAGCGAACATGGCGGTGGCATCCTGCTGTATCTCGCCCAGGAAGGACGCGGTATCGGCCTGGCCAACAAGCTGCGTGCCTATGGCCTGCAGGATACCGGGCTGGACACCGTCGATGCCGATCAGGTGCTGGGCTTCGGCGAGGACGAGCGGCAGTACCGCGCCGCGCTGCAGATGCTCGCCGAGCTTGCCGTCACGCGTATCGCGCTGTTGACCAACAATCCCGACAAGATAGCGGCCATGAGCCTCGGCGGCATCGATGTGGTGGGTCGCGAAGCCTGCTATGGCAAACTCAACGAGCACAATCGGCGCTACCTGAACGCCAAGGCCGAACGCGCCGGCCACTGGCTGGAGGACGTGCTCGAAAGCCGCGATGTCAGCGACAGGCACGCCCTGCACCGCGATACCTCCGGCTCGCTCGAATGAGATGACGCGCGCCTCACTGTGGTGAGCGTTCGCGTAGCTGGGCAAGATCGAAGCAGCCGGCTTCCTCGATCACGTTCGCCAGGCGCGCGGCGAAATGCGCCACCAGGCGCTCCCCCAGGGCCGGCGTGGCCAGGGTCGCGTCACCCACCACGCCGCTGGGGTGCAGATCCTGCGCCATCCAGGCGAAACCGGCATCGCCCTCGGGCAACAACGTGCGCCCCGCGCGTTCCTGATGGGCGCCCAGCGAGACCGCTTCGTCGAGCTCGGCCCGGCGGACCTTGTGCGGCGCCAGATGCATCATCATCGCGGTTTCCAGCGCCCCGCCGTGCAGTCCGTGGCGCAACTCCTCGGCGGGCAGCGCGTCTTCGGGCGGCGTGAAGCGAAAGTAATTTGCCTTGACCACCAGCAAACCATATTGCTGGCGTAACTTGAGTGCCGCCAGATCGACCACCGCCTTGTTACCGCCATGGCTGTTGAACAGCACCAGACGGCGAATACCCGCACGCGCCACGCTGGCGCCGATATCCACCAGGTGCGCGATGGCCGTCTCTGGCATCAGGCTCAAGGTGCCGGCGAAGTCACCATGCTCGAGGCTCGACCCCACCGCCAGCGTGGGCAGTATCAGCAAATCTCGCGACGCCTCGACACGTGTGCGCATCGCCGCGACCAGGCCCTCGGCGATATCCACGTCGGTGGAAAGCGGCAGGTGCGCGCCATGCTGTTCGATGGCCCCCAGCGGCAACAACGCCACGCTCTCCGGGCCTACGCGCCGGGCCAGCTCGGGGCTGCTCAGCGACGCCCAGTCGACGCCACCGTTCGCAGTATTTTCAGGCGATGAAGCGTTCATGATCTCTCCTCCTGTTGCAACGCCGCCACCCAGTCGGCGAAGCCGCTGTCACGCACCACGCGGCGCTGCAAGGCGCTGTCCATGACCCGCGCGTCGCCGCCGGCCAGCGTCAAGCGGCGCTTGGCGCGGGTAATGCCGGTATACACCAGCTCACGGGTCAGGATCGGGTTGGCGTGCTCGGGCAGCACGAACAATACATGGTCGAACTCGGAGCCCTGCGATTTGTGTACCGTCATCGCGAATACCGTCTCGCAGGCCTCGAGACGCGACGGCAACACTGCCCGTGCGCCATCGGCGGTCGCGAAGAATACCCGTAGATGCTGCTGCGCCTCGGGATCGGGCAAGACGATACCGATGTCACCGTTGTAGAGCCCCAGTTGCGGATCGTTGCGCGTCACCATCACCGGGCGCCCGGCGTACCAGCCCTGATGGTCGTCGATGAAGCCCTCGCGCCACAGGCGTGTGGCGATGCGCGCATTGAGCCCTTCGACGCCCCAAGGGCCACGTTTGAGCGCGCACAGCACCTGGAAATCCCCCAGTCGCTCCAGCGCCTCTGTCGGCGTGGCACCTGCCGCGATGCGCCGGTAGAGATCGCGATAGCCGGCCAACGCGGCACGCTCGACGGCGGCCTGGTCGCGCGACGCCGAAAGCCACTGTATATCCGCGTACCCCGCGTCCCACGCCTGGCGAAACGCCGTAACGTCGCCGGCATTGGTCGCCGCCGCCAGGGCGCCGATACCGCTATGCGCATCGAAGCGGTAGCTCTTGCGCAGCATGACCACGTGATCGGCCAGCGGCGAACACCCGGCATCGGCGGTCATCGAGATCCCCGCCAGTTGCTCGAGAACGTCACAGGCGTGAGGCGAATAGCTCTGATCCAGGGCATTGGCGCAGAGATCGCCGAGCACCGAGCCGGCTTCCACCGAGGCGAGCTGATCCTTGTCGCCGAGCAGAATCAGGCGCGCCTCGGCCGGCATGGCCTCGAGCAGCGCGGCCATCAGCTCCAGATCCACCATCGAGGCTTCGTCCACCACCAGCAGGTCGAGACTCAGCGGATGTCCGGCGTGATGACGGAAGCGCCGCGTATCCGGGCGCGCGCCGAGCAGGCGGTGCAGCGTCAACGCCTCGCGTGGCAAGGCCGCCTTGACGTCATCGCCGACGTCGAGCCCCTGCACCGCACCGGCGATCGACTCGGACAAGCGTGCCGCCGCCTTGCCGGTGGGCGCGGCCAGTTGGATACGCAGGCCATGGCTCGACTCCGCCGACGACAGCGCCTGCGTCTGAAGCAATGCCAGCAGCCGCGTCACGGTCGTGGTCTTGCCGGTGCCGGGGCCGCCGGAAATGATCGTCAGCCGGTTACGCAGCGCCAGCGTGCAGGCCACCTTCTGCCAATCCGGCGTGTCGTCTGGCGCGGCGTTCGCAGCAAACAGCCGCGCCAGGGGCTCGGCCAGCGACGCCTCCACCGGCAAGGGCCGTCCCAGACGCTCGCCGAGATGCGTCGCCACCGCCCGCTCAGCAGACCAGTAACGGCGTAGATACAGGCGCTCGCCCGCCAGCACCAGCGGCGTGGTACCCGGCCCGGGCGGCGCCACCAGCGGCGACGCGGCCAATCGCGCGGCCCAGGTGGCACTATCCAGCCCCTGCAGGAAGTCCTCGGGAAGCGGCACCTCGGCCTGCGGCGCGTTTTCTTCCAACGGCGGCAGCGAAAGCACGTCGCGCGGCGCTGACAAGGCACGCGATAGTGCCAGGCACACATGGCCACGCCCCAGTTGATGGCTGGCCAGCGCCGCCGCCAGCAGCACCTCAGCCGGTGCCTGGGCGTCGTGCTCGGCGAGAAAGCGCACGAAGTGGGCATCCAGCGCGCGCAACCAGCCCAGCGCCTCCCACCACGCCAGGCTCTCGAACAATCTCGCGCGCGACGGCGGGGCCGCCTCCAGGGTCAGGGAATATTGAACGTCGCTCATGCATTCTCTCCCGGGGCAGTCTCAGGCGCGGAGACGCCATGTTCCCGGCGCAGCGTCTCAACGGGCGCTGCGTCGCCGGCGAGCCAGGCATCCAAGGCCTCGATCAAGCGCCGCTCGGGGCGCCGCTGGAAGACGCCATGACCCGGCGTGCCATCGAAGCCGCGCAGGAACACGTAACAGGCCCCGCCCATGTGGGTATCGTAATCGTAATCCTCGAGACGCGCCTTCAGCAGGCGGTGCAATGCCAGCACGTACAACACGTACTGCAGGTCATAGCGATGCGCGACCATGGCCTCGGCCAGCGCCTCGTGATGATAGTCGGCCAGGGCATCGCCGAGATGATTGGACTTCCAGTCGAGGACGTACCAGCGACCGTCCTCGGCCTCGAACACTAGATCGATGAAGCCCTTGAGCATGCCGTTGAGCTTGCGTGGCGCCAGCCGGGGGCGTGGCGTCGGCAGGGGCTCCAGCGCACAGACCAGCGCATCGAGCGGCGTACTCCAGGCATCCTCGGCGGGCAGCCAGAACTCCAGCTCGGCGCGCCAGGCGGCTAGTCCATCGAGGCGGATCACCGCGCCCTGGTGGCCGGCGAACGGTGCCGGCAGCGCCTGGCACAGCCAGTCGAGCAACACCGGCGCCCACTCGGCGTCGAAGCCGCCGAGGTGCAAACGCGTGCTGACCAGGCGCTGCAATTCATCGCGATAAGCCGGTTCGCTCAAGCGGTCGAAGTCCACCGCTTCCAGCAGGCCATGCAGAAAAGTCCCCGGGCGTGGGCCGCGCGGAAAATCGCGTAGCGTGCGTGCGGCAGGACGCGGCACCGGATCGCGCTCGCGACTGACCTCGACATCCAGCGTCGCCGGGGCGTCCCAAGGCAGCGCCTGTGCGCCCCCGCCAGTTTCGAGACGCGCGTCGACGATCAACGCCGAGTACGAGGCGATCCACCAGTCATCGTCGATGCCCCCCGTGAAACGCCGCGCCGGCGCCATTTCCGGGGATGTGCCACCGAGGCGCAGGCGATGCGTGGGCGGCTCGGGCAGCGCCTCGACGTTCAGCGCCGCCGCCAGGCGTTCGCGCAGAGCATGGCCGTCCTCATCTGCCTGGCAGCCCAGCAAGCGACCCAGCGCCGTCTCGTGCAGGCAGCTCGACGCGCCGCGCCCACGCCCCAGTTGCGCGACGCCCAGGCGACAGGCATGCGCGGCCCGCGTGAGGGCGACATAGAGCAGCCGCACGTCTTCATCCAGCCGTTCCTGCTCGGCGGCCGCCAGTTGCGTGTCATCGGCACCATGCACCCAGACCCGGCCCTGGTGCGGATCGCGCCATTCGAGCAAGCCGGTGCCGCGATCCGGCGTCGCCGGCCGGTAATCGCAGACGAACGGCAACAACACGATGGGATACTCGAGACCCTTGGCCTTGTGGATGGTGATGACCTTGACCAGATCCTCGTCGCTTTCCAGCCGCTGGCTGACGGCTTCGGCATCGAGCTCGGCCGCCCCTTCGAGGAGCGCGCGATGCCACCAGCGCAACAGCGCATGCTCGCCGTCGAGCCGGGCCGACACCGTCTGCGCCAACTCTCCCAGATGCAACAGGTCGGTCAGTGCTCGCTCGCCGTCGTCGCGCTGTCCCAAGCGTTCGGCGACCCGGAAGTCACGCATCACCGCACGCAGCATAGGCAGCACGCCGCGCCGCTGCCACTGGCGATGATAGTCGGCGAAACGCTCGACTTCGCGCTCCCAGGCCAGTTCATCGGCGAGCAGCGTTTCCAGCGTCGCCGGGGTATCGCACAACAAGCGCGTCGCCAACGCTGCCTTGAGGCGAGCGTCCTGGCGTGGCTGCGCCACCGCCTCGAACAACTGCAACAGCTCGAAGGCCAACGGCGTATCGAAGACGCTGGTGCGCTCACTAAGATAGACGCTACGAATGCCGCCCTCGGCCAGCGCCCGGCGCACCGCCAATGCCTCGGCGCCCTTGCGCACCAGAATCGCGATGTCTGCGGGTCGCACCGGACGCCGGGTACCACTGTCATCGGCGGAGCTGTTATCCACAAAATAGGCGCCGCCCTCGAGCATTCGCTGGATCTCGGCACGCGCGGCATTGGCCATGCGCGCCTGATAATCCGCCTTGGTGTGACGCTCCTCGCCCGGCCACCAGGCACCGAGCGCCGCCATGTCGTGGCCATCGGCGTCCACCAGGCGCGTCGACTTGCCTTGCGCTTCGACCTCGACGAAGGGGATCTCGTCGCTGCCGAACGGTTCGGGATGGCGCGCGAACAGCGTATTGACCGCCTCGACCATGGCCTGGCTGGAGCGAAAGTTGCGCGCCAAGGTGAAGCGACTCGGGGTTTCGCGCCGCGCCGCCAGATAGGTGTCGATATCGGCGCCACGAAAGGCGTAGATCGCCTGCTTGGGGTCGCCGATCATCAACAAGGTGGTCGTGGCCTCCACCTCAGGCGCCCGGTAGATACGCGAGAAGATGCGATACTGCAGCGGATCGGTGTCCTGAAATTCGTCGATCAACGCCACCGGCAGTGCCCGACGAATGCGCCCCGCGAGGCGCAGCGCGGCTTCCGGCGCCGCGTCGGGGTCGAGCGCAGCGTCCAGGTCGCACAACAGATCGCCGAACTCCCACCAGCCCTGGCGACGCTTCTCGGCGGCGAACATCGCTGCCACCGTATCGCGGGCATGGGCCAGCACTTGCGGTGCCAACTGATCAAAAGGCGTGGCCGTCTCGGCCAGCTCGTCGAGCAGCGCGAAAAACGCATGCGTCGGCGCCTCGTGGCCCTTCTTGGTCCCGCCTTCGAGCTTGGCCTGGCTCAGCCAGAAGCGGCCCTGGCTGTCGGTCGTGTCGTCATCACCGCCCGCCTCGAGTGTCGTCAGCCACTGCTCGAAGGCCGCCAGGCGTGTGTCGAGCTCTTCCGGCTTGTAACTGCGCTTGTTGAGAGCGCCGCGCGCGAAGGCATCCTGCAGGCAGGCGGCGATGGCGTCACGATCCCATGTCTGGCGCAGCCGGGCTTCCAGTTCACTGCGGGCGGCCAGCGAGCGCTCGGCGCGCTCCAGCAGTGCGCTCAACGACGCGGGCGCCTGGATAGACTCGCCGTCCCACCACAGCGGCTGCGCCCGGCCTTCCTTGAGCAGCGGCGTCAAGGCACGGCTCAGCGCCTCCGGCCCCTCCCAGCGACGACGAATTTCGCGCTGCCAATGCGCTGCGAGGGGATAGAAATGGCAACGCCAATAGTCCTCCACGACCCGCGTCAACAAGGCCGAGCCGTCCTGCAGCAACTCGGCACCGAAACGCGCGCCGGCATCGAAGGCGTGGCGCGTCAGCATGCGCTGGCAGAAGCCATGGATGGTGAAGATCGCCGCCTCGTCCATCAGACGCGCGGCCTGATCGAGGCGCTTGGCGGCACTGGCCAAGGCATCGTCACCGGCCTCGACCAAGGGCCCCAGCAGCGCCGCGAGCACCTTGTCGTCACGCGCTTCCGGCGGCGCCAGCAACCAGTCGCGGGCCTCCTTGAGACGCCCGCGAATGCGCCCGCGTAGCTCGGCGGTGGCGGCTTCGGTAAAGGTCACCACGAGAATTTCCGGCGGCAACAGCGGACGCGGGAAATCGTGCTCTTCACGCCCGGGCAACGGGCCGAGCACCAGCCGCACGTAGAGCGCCGCCAGGGTGAAGGTCTTGCCGGTGCCCGCGCTGGCCTCGATCAGGTGATGGCCGGTCAACGGCAGGGTCTCGAGCACCAAGGGCTGAACGGCCGGCGCCGTGGCATGGCTGGGCGACGTCATGAACGTCCTCCGTGTACTCGCTGGGTGATGCGCGCCAGCATGTCCATTAGCGGCGCATACTGGGTGAGCGAGGCGGCGATGCCGCCCGCTGCCTCGAAGGTGGCGAAATCGGGCCACAATTGCCCCAGCGCGCCATCACTGGCACGCAACGCCGCCGGCCCGGCAAAGGCATCGGTCTCGTAGCGCGCGATAAGCGCCTCGCGCAGGCTGGCATCCGGCGCTTCCCCTGACGCCAACGGCGCCCAGTCGGCACGCGGCAAGCGTTTCCAGACTTCCTTGGCGATCTCGTCGATGGCCGGCCACGGCGCTCGATAGGCACGCGCCCAGGCCGCCAGCAGGCCGTCGAGTTCGCCTGCGGCGCTGGCCTTGTCCAGTCCCGGGAGGCTCAGGCAGCGATCCTCGAAGATCGCCGTCCAGGCACACGACGCCTCCAACGTGGCATTGGCGAGCAGCCAGCGCAGATAACCGGCATACAGCCGATGCAACTTGCCGACGTGGCGATAAGGCCCCTCGCCCTCAACCTTCAGATGCCCATAGTGCCCCGGCTCCAGCGTCACCAGCCGCCAAGGTGCCGAGGCCTCTTCGGGCGCGGCGAAAAGCCCGTCCAGACGCGCCTCCAGAGTGAGTGCTTTGTCGTCCAGTGCTTCATGGACAGCGACATAACGCACCAGTGGCGGCGTCGAGGCGACGCACTCGGCCACCTCGCGGCGCCAGCTTTCCACTTGGCGCGACAGACGCGCCAGGTGCGGTTCGATCAAAGCCTCGCCGAAACCCGCCGTGGGCAAGCGCCCGGCCAGGCGCAGCCGCTCGGCGACCGCGGTAAGCGGCACGCCATCGCGGGCGCCCTCGAGCAGTTCACGCTTGAGGCCGTGGTCTTCCAAGCCGTCCGGCGCGAACGGCTCGTTGTCCTCGTCGGGCACCTGGGCGTCGGCGAAATGTACCCCCAGGCGTCCCAGATAGACCGTCCAGGGACGACGCAGCACGCGTTGCAGATCACCGAGACCCAGCGGTTCACTGGGCAATTCGACCGCCGTGGCGGCATGTGGCAGCACGGATTCGTCGCGCTCGGGCGGCATATACAGCGCTTCCCAGCTCGACTCATAGGTGAAGCGCGGGTCGTCGCGCTCGAAGTAGCGTCGCGAGAACGGCTGCAACGGATGCGTCTCGATCAGGCGCTGCGCCAGTCGGGTGGCGCGGTCGGCGGCATCGCTCTCCGGCACGTCCCAGCCTTGTTCGAGGGTATCGAGCAACTCGCCGAGCAACACCGACGGCGGGCGCGGGGTATTGTCGCGCACATCGCGCCCCACCCAGGAGAGCGTCAAGCGTTCGCGCGCCGAAAGCATGGCCTCGAGCATCAGATAACGGTCGTCATCACGTCGCGAACGGTCCCCGGGGCGCGGCCGCGTCGCCATCAGATCGAAATCCTGGGGCTGGCGCACACGGGGATAGTCGCCGTCGTTCATGCCCAGCAGATAGACATGGCGAAAGGGAATCGCGCGCATCGGCATCAGCGTCGCGAAGTTGACCTTGCCGGCCAGAAAGCGCTGCGCGAGACCGCCCTCGTCGAGTTCGGCACGCAGTGCATCGCGCACCACGCCGAGCCCTACCGGGGCCTCGAAACCGGCCTGCCGACATTGCTGCGACCAGCGCCCCAGCGCCGCGTCGAGACGCGCCACGACATCGTGCTCTTCTGCGCCGGTAGGGCTCAGGCAGGCCGCGAACAAGGCCTGCAGACGTCCCAGCCATGCCTCGGGGGACAACCGCTCGCTCAAGGCCGCGCATTGCGTTTCCAGGGTCTCGAGCAGCGCCGCCACACGCCCGGCAAGATCGGCCTCGAGCCCGCCCACTTCGGCATACGGCACGATGCCCTGGAAGTCCCAGCTCGGCGGGCGCCCCAGTGAGTCATCACTTTCGCCCTGAGCACCGGCCGGGGCCGGTTCGCCCACCGCGTAGCCGAGCAGCATGCGCGACAGCCCGAAGCGCCAGCTGTTCTCGCCCAGCGCGGGGAATCCCAGTGATTGACGGTGCTCGGCGCTCAGACCCCAGCGCACACCGCTGCCGGCCAGCCACTGGCGCAGCCGTTCGAGCTCAGCCTCGTCGATGGCGAAGCGAGCGCGAAAGGCGGGCACTTCCAGGGCATCGAGCACCTCGCTGACCGTCAGGCGACGCTCAGGCAAGTCAAGCAACAGCAAGGCCAGCACCATCAGCGGGTGCGCCTCGCTGGCCACCTGATCGGCAATGGTGAAGGGAATATGCCGAGGATGCGACGCCGGCAACTGGCCGAAGACTGCCTCGATGCAGGGCGCGTAGCGGTCGATCTCCGGCACCATGACCACGATGTCGCGAGGCCGCAGCGGCTCGCCCGCCGCCTCGGCGTCCTCGAAGGCCGCCAGCAAGCGGTCGTGGAGGATCTCCACCTCGCGCAGCGGTGAGTGAGCGCTGACCAGGGCCAGGGAGTCGTCGTCCGGGGCGATCGTTCTCGGCCCGCCTTCCTGTCGGGCGCGTTCGCCGGGGTGCGCCAGCTCGAGCACGTCCTGCTGCAATTGCTGCAGCAGCGTCGGTGACTGCGCGGGGGCCATATCACGAAAGACATCGGTTTCCAGGTCGAAGCCGCGTGCGCTCTCGAATTCGTACAGGCCAACGATGAAATCGCGCCCCTGGGTGCCCCACCCCGCCAGCAGCGGATTGGCGTGCAGGTGCAGGGCCTCCTCGTCGAGCTCGGCCAACCACGACGCCTCGGGGTGGCGCGCTTCCTGCTCGTGGCGTGCCTGGGCCGATAATCGCCCGGCACGCTTGATGGCATCGCGGTCGGAAACGATATCGCCCCAATAGTGGCGACACGGGTTGGCGATCATCAGGAACACATCGACCACGCCGGAAAGCGCATGCAAGGCCTCCAACGTCTGCGCCGGCAACGCCGAGATGCCGAATACGAACAGCCGTGGCGGCATATCGCGGGGTCGCTCGCGAAGCTGCCGGGCGGCGTCGAGAAAACGCCGGTGCAGACGCGCGCGATGGTGCTCACGTGCCTGCGCCGGGGCATCTTCGATTAGCGCCCGCCACAGCGCCGGCTGCCAGCGCTGGTCGTCGGGCAACTCCAGAGGCGCGGTCTCGTCGCGCTCCCAGGCTTCGATCCATTCGGGCCGGTAGATCAGGTATTGATCGAAGAGATCGGCGAGGCGCACCGCCAGATGCCAACGACGACGCTCGCGCGCCTCGTGTGCGGCGCCCGGCATGGGGCTCGCCTCCAGCGCTTCGCTCTGCAAGTAATCGCGCAGCGGCGCGTAACAGCTCGGATCGTCGGGCGCGGCCTGCGGATCGAGACAGCGCTCCAGCAGATGCATCAGGCGCCAGGCCAAGGGCGTCTTGTCGAATGGCGAGTGCTCGGGGATATCATCGCCGAGCACCGCGCGATAGGCACGCCACACGAAGCTCGAAGGCAAGGGGAAATCCACCGAGGCGGCGATGCCGTCGGCCTCGGCCAGCGTCAGGCGCAACCACTGCGCCATACCGTTGGATTGCACGAGAAAGGTTTCCGGCACCAGCGGCGGTTGACGATGGCGCCGAATGACATCGAGCGCCAGGCTTCCCAGGTCCTCGAGATGATTGGCGTGTATGACGCTGAACATGGATGCTCCCGGCGGTCGAGGTAACGTCCAGCGGTATCTTACACCATCGTGTGGACGGCCCCGAGCCCCGGGGAGGTGAAGGGAGCCGACGCGCCTGGACGCTACCGCATTCCGAAAGTCGTGGTGCCGCCAATAGTCAACCCAAATAAAACCAAAAGGTTGACATAGGAATGTACCCTCGTATCCTCACTGTTAACTTTTAATCACTAACAAAGTTAACGGAGAGCGAGAACATTATGCCTGCCCGGTCACACGACAACGCTTGGGGTGATCTCTCGAAGACTCGCCACGATTGGTCCCTGAAGGAAATCCGTGAGCACCAAGGCGAGTCGATGTTCCACGCCGCCTACGAAGCCTGATCTCATGGCCGAGACCTGGACCCGCCGTCTGAACGAACGGGCCGCAGCCCGACGCGCCGAGGGACTGTGGCGGCGGCGAACCACCCTCGCGCCCGGTGATACGCGACGCGACTTCGCCGGCAACGACTACCTGGGCCTGGCCGGCGACCCACGGCTCGCCGAGGCCCAGGCCGAGGGTGCAAGACGCTTCGGCGCCGGGGCTCGGGCCTCGCATCTGGTCGCCGGGCATCTCGATGTTCACGAGCGGCTAGAGCAACGTCTGGCCACGCTCACCGGGCGTCCCCGAGCACTGTTGTTCTCCACGGGTTACATAGCCAATCTGGGCACTCTCCAGGCGCTGTGCGACCGCCACACCCCGGTCTTCCAGGATCGCCTCAACCATGCCTCGCTGATCGATGGCGCCCGACTTGCCGGCGCGCCCTCGCGGCGCTTTCACCACCGCGACCTCGCCGACCTCGAGCGCCTGCTGGTCCGGGCCCCGAACGATGCCCCGGCCCTGGTGGTCAGCGACGGCGTGTTCAGCATGGACGGCGACATGGCCGACATCGCCGAGCTGGCCGCGACCACTCGCCGCCACGGCGCCTGGCTGATGGTCGACGACGCCCACGGCCTGGGCGTACTCGGTGAACATGGCGACGGTTGCGTGGGACGCGCTCACGGCATCGATGACGTGCCGATACTGGTCGGCACCCTGGGCAAGGCTCTGGGCAGTGCCGGGGCCTTCGTGGCCGGCGATGCTGCCCTGATCGAGCATCTCATCCAGTTCGCCCGTCCCTACATCTACACCACGGCCCAGCCGCCCGGCGTAGCGGCAGCCACCCTGGCCGCGCTGGACATCCTCGAAGACGAAACCGAGCGTCGCACCCAACTGTTTGAGCGCATCGACCGTTTCCGCCGCGAGGCCGCCACACTCGGCTTGCCGCTGACCGACTCCCGCACACCTATCCAGCCCATCGTGCTGGGTGACAACGCGCACGTCATGCGCTGGGCCGAGCACCTGGGCCGGGCCGGATTGCGCGTCGGCGCCATCCGCGCGCCCACCGTACCCCGCGGCCAGGCACGCCTGCGGATCACCCTGAGTACCGCCCATGACGATGACGCCATCGACGCCCTGCTCGAGGCGTTGGACGCCTGTCGACGGGAGGATATCTCATGACGCAGTTGATATTGCTCAGCGGCTGGGGTTGCGATGCCCGGCTGTGGCAGACGCTCGACGATCACTGGCCGCAAGGGCTCACCGTCGAGGCCCCCAACTGGCCCGGCTATGGCACGCGCAAGGCACTCGCCGATCCCGCCTCGCTGGACGGCCTGGCCGACGCCATGGCCGATGCGCTTCCGCGTGATGCCATCTGGGTCGGCTGGTCGCTGGGCGGGCTGCTGGCCGGCGCTCTGCTCGACCATCTTCCCCCACCTCGCGCCCTGGTACTGCTCGGGATGGGCGAACGCTTCTGCCATCCCGAGGGCGTCAGCGAGGCCGATCTGGCTACCTTCCGCGATGCCTTCCGACGCAACCCGGAGGCTACCCGCAGCCACTTCCTGCGCTGGCAGCTCGGTGGCGAACCATCGCCCAGGAGCACTCATCGACGACTGCGCGCCCTGCTCGGCGACGCCGTTCCTGCGTCTTCGGCCACTCTGGCGGCGGGCCTCGAGCAGCTCGCCACGCTCGACAACACTTCGCGCCTTGCTACCGCCTCCTGCCCGGTGCATCGGCTGGTCGGCGCACGCGATCCCTTGCTGGCCCCGAACGTCCTCGCGCACGCCGATCGACGTATCGAGGACGCAGGCCACTGCCCGCTGCTCAGCCAACCGCGGCAACTGGCGACATTATTATCGAGCATCGCCGCCCGCCCGGGAGCGACGCCATGAACACCGCCTCGACCGCCACCGAGCGGACCGACCACGCCGCCGACTGGCACGCCCGGGTCGCCCACGCCTTCTCGCGGGCCGCTCCGAATTACGCCCGCCGCGCCAAGGCGCAGCGGGCCATGGCCGAACGGCTGCTCGAGCGGCTGCCGAGGCATGCCGACAACCTCCTGGATCTGGGCTGCGGTCCCGGCGACCTCACCGCCGAACTGGCCCAATACTATGGTGAAAACTGCACGGTGAGCGGTCTCGACCTGGCCCCGGGCATGCTCGCCGAGGCCCGCAAGCGCCACGGAGAGTCCGCCATCTGGCTATGTGCCGATGCCGCCGACCTGCCGCTGCCGAGCGCACGCTTCGATCTGGTGGTCTCCAACCTGGCGATCCAGTGGTGCCCGGACCTCGACCGAGTACTTAACGAAATTAGACGGGTGCTGAGGCCGGGAGGACGTGCGCTGATTAACACCCTGGGACCAGGCACCCTCGATGAGATAGGCCAGGCCTGGGGACGCCCCACCGCCCTGCTCGAGTTCCGCGATGCCGACCACCATCGGAGGTCCGCTCATGGAGCCGGCTTTCGGCGCGTCGAGGTCTCGGCGCACACCGAACGCTTCCACTACCCCGACCTGTCGGCCGTGATGGCGTCCATCAAGGGCGTCGGCGCCCAGGTGGCGCGCGCCGGAGCGCGGCTTTCCCGCGCCGACATGGCACGTGCCACTCGCCGCTACGAGCATCTGCGCACGGATGCCGGACTACCCGTTTCCTATCACCTGCTGAGCCTCGACCTGGAACGCTAAATGACCGCTTACTTCGTTACCGGCACCGACACCGATGCCGGCAAGACTCTGGTGGCCAGTGGCCTGCTGGCCCTGGCCCGACGCCACGGCCGGACCACCCTCGGGCTCAAGCCGGTGGCCTCCGGCTGTGACAGCACGCCCCGAGGGCTGCGCAACATCGACGCCCTGACCCTCCAGGCCCAGAGCGAGCCTCCCGTCGCCTACACCACTATAAACCCCTACGCCTATGAACCGGCCATTGCCCCGCACCTGGCCGCCCACCGTGCCGGTGAGATCCCGACACTGGATGACCTGGTCGCAGTCACCGCCGCTCCGCTGGCCGAGAAACGCGGGATGACGCTGATCGAAGGCGCCGGCGGCTGGCGCGTCCCGCTCAATGACACCGAAGACCTCGCCGACCTGGCGGTGCGCCTCGGGCTGCCAGTGATCTTGGTAGTGGGGCTCAAGCTCGGCTGCCTGAACCACGCCCGGCTCACGGCCGAGGCGATTCGCGCCGACGGCCTGCCACTGGCCGGCTGGGTCGGCAACCTGATCGAGCCGGGACTGTCCTTCGACGCGACCGCCGATGAGGCCTGCTATCGCAACAACCTGGCGACCCTGGAGCGCAGCCTGGACGCGCCCTGCCTGGGCATCGTGCCGCGCCTGACCGCCATGACCCCAACGGCGCGAGCCATGGCCGCCGCCGATCATCTAGCACTACCCGGCAATCTGTGACGCATCGCCAGCGTCACCGGACAACCACACCATCGACGCGCGATTCACATGCAAGGAACCACGATGACATCTCCGATCTGGCATCCCTATGCCCATCTCAACACCCAGGCGCCATCACCCAAGGTAGTCGGTGGCGAGGGGCCCCGATTCACCCTGGAAAGCGACGAGTCGCTGCTCGACGCCACTTGTTCCTGGTGGTGCATGATCCACGGCTATCGCCACCCAAGGCTGGTGCGTGCCATCCAGCGGCAGGCCGAGGAACTTTGCCATGTGATGCTCGGCGGACTGACCCACGAGCCCGCAGACCGCCTGGCCCGCGAGCTGGTGCGCGTCACGCCTGAAGGATTGAACCATGTATTCTTCTCCGACAGCGGCTCGGTCGGCATGGAAGTGGCGATGAAGATGGCGGTGCAGTATCACTATCTGCGCGGCAAACCGGCCAAGCATCGCATGCTGTCCCTGATGAAGGCCTACCACGGCGATACCGCCGGATGCATGGCGGTCTGCGACCCCGAAGAAGGCATGCATTCGCTGTTCGCCGGTTTTTTGCCGCAGCATCGCTTCGCCCCGGCGCCCACTGCCCCTTTCGATGCCGAAGAAGATGCCGTACAGGCCGATCTCGACGCCCTGCGCGAAGTACTCGAAGCTCACCACCACGAGATCGCTGCCCTGCTCATCGAACCGCTATTGCAGGCAGCCGGCGGCCTCAACATGACCTCGCCCCATTACCTGCGTGGCGCCCGAAAACTGTGCGATGAGTTCGACGTGCTGCTGGTGTTCGACGAGGTAGCCACCGGCTTCGGCCGCACGGGACGCATGTTCGCCGCCGACCACGCCGCTGTGACGCCGGACATCATGGTGCTCTCCAAGGGCCTCACCGGCGGCTACCTGGGCCACGCCGCGACGCTGGCCACCGACCGCGTGCATGACGCCTTCATCGGCGATAGCGAGCTGCACGCCTTCATGCACGGCCCCACCTTCATGGGCAACCCGCTGGCCTGCCGGGTGGCGCTGGAAAGCCTGGCAGTGTTCGAGGAGGACGACTACCTGGACCGCATCCAAGCGCTGAACGGCGTGCTGCGCGAGGAACTGCTCGACGACGAGGCGCTACGCGTGCATCCGGACGTGGTCGACGTGCGCGTGCTGGGTGCCACTGCGGTGATCGAGGTCCACGATGCCAAGGCACTCAAGGGCGTGGCCGACTTCGCCCGGGCCCGGGGCGTGTGGCTGCGCCCCTTCGGTCGCTGGCTGTACACCATGCCCGCCTACATCACGTCGAGTAACGACTTGCGCCATATTACCGGTGTCATGAAGCATTGGTTCAGCACACGTCACACCCCTCGATCTGGCAGGGATGTCGCGACTCATCCATGAAGACGCGGATTACGTCTTGGCCCGCCGGCAATGTTAATCTATCGGGCTCATGTGCCCTTTCATTCACCGGCACCGCGAATTCCGCGAGGAGTCATCCGTGCAGCCATTGCCGCCTCCCTACCCGAATACCGCCGAGGGACACCCACGGCGGGTCGGCGTGGAAATCGAATTCGCCGGCCTCATGCCCGATACCGCCGCGCAGCTGGTCGCCGACTGCTTCGGCGGCGACATCGTGCGGCAAAGCCCCCATCGCATGCGTGTCGAAGGCACACCCTGGGGCAAGTTCACCATCGAGCTGGACAGCAAATACGTCCATCCCGATGCGGCGGTCATGAAGGCCAATGGGATGGCGCCCGGCCAGGCAGCTTCGGCGGGACGCGAATGGCGCGTGGAGTTCCATCAGCGTTCGCGCGAGTGGCTCGGCGAAATGGTCGCCGGCCTGGTGCCCACGGAAATCGTCTCGCCGCCGATTCCATGGTCGGAACTCGGCGAGTTCGACCGGCTCTTCGAGGCCTTGCGCCGGCATGGCGCGGAAGGCACCGGTGCCAGCGTCTTCTATGGCTTCGGGTTGCATCTCAATCCCGAAGTCCCGGCGACCGATACGCCGAGCGTCCTCGCGCATCTGCAGGCCTATATCATCCTCGCCGCCTGGCTGCGCGATCAGATTCAGGTCGACATCACGCGCGAGATACTGCCGCATACCAACCCCTTCCCCAAGGCCTATGCCTTGAAGGTGCTCGATCCCGATTACGCGCCGACGCAGGCGCAGTTGATCAGCGATTACCTGCGCGACAATCCCACGCGCAACCGTGAACTCGACATGTGCCCCTTGTTCGCTTACCTCGCGCCCGAGGCCGCGCATCCCTTGCTTCAGGAAAGCCTGGTCAAGCCGCGTCCTACCTTTCACTTTCGCCTGCCCAACGCCCAGCTCAACACGCTCGACTGGGGCAGCGTCACCGAATGGAACCGTTGGGTAACGGTCGAACGCCTGGCCGCCGATCCACACAGCCTACGCACGCAGATGCAGGCCTATCGCGCCCATCATGCGCAATCGACGATGGGCCAATGGCGGGACAAACTGAAACGCTGGGTCGAGAAATGAGCTCACGACCACTAATCGGCATCACCACCTCGGACCACAAGAGCTTTCTGGCGTGGGCATGCGACCGGCTCGCCGTGTGGCGTGCCGGCGGCCAGCCGGTGCGACTATCACCCTCGCGCGAGATCCCCGAAGGGCTCGCGGGATTGATGATCGGCGGTGGCGACGACATCGGCGCCCAGCTCTATGATGGCGGGGAGGTACGCCTCGATGTGCGTGTCGACCCCGCCCGGGATCAATTAGAACTCTCGCTGCTCGAGCGCTTTCTGCCCCAACAGTTGCCCGTGCTGGGCATCTGCCGAGGCGCGCAGATCATCAACGTGCACTGTGGCGGCACCCTGATCGGCGATATTTATACCACCTACGACCATGTGCGCCGCCAGCGCACCGTACTGCCTCGCAAGCAGGTCGACATCGCCACCGGGAGCCGCTTGCATGCACTGCTCGGCGTCTCGCGCTGCCGCGTCAATAGCCTTCATCACCAGGCAGTGGATCGACTCGGCGATACCCTTCACGTCGTGGCGCGCGACCGCGATGGCCTGATTCAGGCCATCGAGGCACCCGAGTGCCCCTATCTGGTCGGCGTACAGTGGCATCCCGAATTCCTCGTCTTCAATCGCCCCCAGCAGCGTCTGATTCGTGGCCTCGTCGACGCCGCGCGCACGCGTTGATCTCTGCACGCGCTGCACCCTCTTATACGACGACGCCCCGCATGATGACGGGGCGTCGTGGTCTGCATGTGGCTTTCATGTAGGACGTTTCAGCAGCTCATGAGGCCATGACCGCCAGCCGCCGACCACTTGGAGCACGCATCAGATAGAGCCCAATGACGATGCCCAACCCACCCAACGCGGCAACGTAGACCGCCGGGAACATGGGATGCACGGTCATCAACACCGACACCACGATGGGCGTGAAACCGCCGAAGATCGCATAAGCGACATTGTACGAGAACGACAGCCCCGTGAAACGCACCATGGCCGGGAACGATTTGACGGCAATCGTCGGTACCACGCCGACGATCCCCACAGCGAAGCCGCACAAGATGTAAAGGGGCGTTAGCCACTCAGGGTGCGTGCCAACGGTGGTCATCATCGCCCAGTAGCTGATCGCCAATAGCAAACCCCAGAGCATGATGGTCGGGCCGCTGCCGAAGCGGTCCGCGCTCCAGCCCGAGGCCAGGCACCCGACCACCACACCGAGGATGGCATAGACATTGGCCAGCGAGGCATCCAGCGCGTAGCGGCTCTCGAGCAGGCTCGGCGTCATCAGGATCACCACCACGATGGCGGCGGTCAGAATCCAGGTGACGGCCATCGACAGCACCACACTCGGCAAGTGGTTGCGCAAGATACTCTTGACCGGTAGCTCCTCGGCCAGCGCCTTCTTTTCCTGCATCTCGGCAAACACCGGCGTCTCGTGCAACCAGCGACGCAGGTACACGGCCAACAGCCCGAACACCCCGCCGATCAGAAACGGAATCCGCCAGGCATACGCGGCCAGCTCAGCATCGCTGTAGGTGGTCTTGATGAACGCCGACATCAGCGAACCGATGAGAATCCCCGACACCAGGCCAGCAGACAGCGTGCCGCAGGCGAAGCCCACGTGGCGGCGCTTGACGTGCTCGGTGACGAACACCCAGGCACCGGGCACTTCACCGCCCACCGCAGCCCCCTGCAGGATACGCAGCGCTACCAGCAGCAGGGGCGCCGCATAGCCCAGGGTGTCGTAGGTCGGCATCAAACCGATCAACAGCGTCGGCACCGACATCAGGAAGATCGACAGGGTAAACATCTTCTTGCGCCCCAGCAGATCACCGAAGTGCGCCATGATGATGCCACCCAGCGGGCGTGCCAGATAGCCGGCGGCGAAGATCCCGAAGGTCTGGACCTGGCGTAGCCATTCAGGCATTTCGGGGGGAAAGAACAACTGCCCCACCACCGTCGCGAAATACACGAAGATGATGAAGTCGTAAAACTCCAGTGCGCCGCCCAGGGCGGATAGCGACAGCACCTTGACGTCGCGGCGATTCAGCGGGCGCGACGAAGCCGCGTCGGTCTCTTTTGAAGTAGCCATGATGAATGAGGTCTTCCGTCGAATGATCGTTGATCGTGTTATATGAACATCAGTCCAGCGTCGCGATACCCAAGTAGGGAGGGAGGTACCGACCGACGAGCGTATAGGAGGCTAACAGATTCGCGGGAAGACTGCATCGGCGACGTTGTCAAGTATCAACGACACCAAGGGAGAGCACTTACTATAAGAAGACCGTCGCAAATATAAAAGGGCCGGCGCAAGGCCGGCCCTCGGGGAAGCGGAAGTGATACCGCTATCAGCTTTCGAGCGTTGCATCCAGCGTGATCTCGGCATTCAGCACGCGCGAGATCGGGCAACCTTCCTTGGCCTTGTTGGCCGATTCCTCGAAGCCTGACTGATCGATGCCCGGCACCTTGGCGCGGGTGACGAGGTGTACCTTGGTGATCTTGAAGCCGCTGTCATCCTGATCCAGCGTCACGGTCGCTTCGGTACGCACATCGTCGGGATCGTGGCCAGCTTCTCCCAGAATCATCGACAGCGCCATCGAATAGCAACTGGCGTGGGATGCCGCGATCAATTCCTCGGGATTGGTCCCCGGCTCGCCTTCGAAGCGCGTATTGAAACCGTAGGGGTTGTCCTTGAGCGCACCGCTCTGAGTGGAGACCGTCCCCTTGCCGCGCTTGAGACTGCCTTGCCAATGGGCGGAACCGGTTTTCTCGATACTCATTCGTGCCTCCTTTCGTGAGTGGGCGTTATGCCCTTACAACATAGTCCATGTGGGTGATGTCGTGGACTTCAAGGGGCAAAGGATCAATCGTTCGCCCGCACGCGACGACACGCCGCCCACTGCTCGGCCAGGGCAGCGCTCCCCATGTCACGCAAGGTCGTGACGTTACGCTCGGGAATGGCTTCGGGATCGGCATATCCCGCCACGGCGGCCTCGACACTGGCTTCGCGCAGGAGATGCCACATCGGCCAGGGCGAGCGATTGGTGTAATTGGCGGGATCGTTGGCCGCGACGCTCTCAAAAACATAGTCGGGGTGAAAGCTCGCCAGTTGGTAGATCCCCGCATAGCCCTCCGCCTCGAGCAAGGCCTCGGCGACGACTAGCAGATCCAGATAATCGTCGAAGTCGGCCAACCCTTCCGGCAGGATCATCAGCGTCGTCTCGATCGACGGCTCGGCGTCCAGCCGCCGGCATTCCTCAATCAAGGTATGCAGCAGGCGTTCGGGATCGGCATCGCCCGCCACAACATAGCGCAAGCTGTCACGGCGCACCTCGCGACCGGCGAAGGGGCAAACGTCATGCGCCACGACGAAGCTCGCTACCCAGGCGCGGGTCATGGCGATGACATCGGCATCCAAGGGACGCTCGGACATATGAATCGATCCTAAAACGAGAAAGGACTGACAGTATAACGGACTTGTCGTGCTCTCCGTGTCGGCGCACCCTGAATGCATCCGCATTCATCCATACTATTACCTCATGCCAATGCCAGGGAGGCAGCGATATGGTCAAACTCCTTTCCCCCGACACGCCTAGCGTCACCCTCGCCGCCACCGCCCGGGAACCCGCCGTCACGCTGCCCGCCATCGGCCAGGGTAGCTGGCACATGGGCGAGAACCGCGCTCCGCGCCGTGATGAAGTCCACGCCCTGCAATACGGTCTCGACCTGGGCATGACGCTGATCGACACCGCCGAGATGTACGCCGACGGCGGCGCTGAGAAAATCGTCGGCGAGGCCCTGCGCGGGCGTCGCGACGAGGCCTTCGTGGTCTCCAAGGTCTACCCGTGGAATGCTGGCCGCCAGGACGCCGTCGCCGCCTGCGAGCGCAGCCTGAAACGCCTGGGCAGCGATTATCTGGACCTGTATCTACTGCACTGGCCCGGCAACGTCCCCCTGGAAGAAACGCTGAAAGCATTCGAGCATCTACAAGCCCAGGGCAAGATTCGCCGCTACGGCGTCTCCAACTTCGACATCGACGACATGCACGCCCTGCATAGCTTGCCCGGTGGCAATGCCAGCGCCGTCAACCAGGTGCTCTATCATCTCGGCTCGCGCGGAATCGAACACAGCCTGCTGCCCTGGCAGCGCCAACACGTCCTGCCGACCATGGCCTACTGTCCGCTAGCCCAGGGCGGTCAGGAACTCGACCACCCCGAGGTCCGCGCCATCGCCGATACATTCGGCGTCACCCCCGCCCAGGTGCTGCTGGCATGGACGATCCGCCCTGCTCCCGATGGCCAACGCGACGTCATCGCCATCTCCAAGGCCGTGCAGCCCGCTCACGTCGAAGCCAACGCCGCCGCCCTGGCACTCAGGCTGGACGACGCCAGCCTCGCGCGCCTGGACGCCGCCTTTCCCGCGCCGACGCGCAAACCGCCGCTGGATATCGTCTAGGCACTGTCTGAAAAGTCGACGAGCGAAGGTCAGACAAGGCAAAAATCAGCGAAAAAGCGGACTGGGCTCGCACGCGAGTTTACGGGTTGTAAATGAGCATTTTGATCGGACTCGCGCCCGAGCTGATTTTTAACGCAGTATGGCCGAGCGCAGACAGTTTTCAGACAATGCCTAGGTGCATCGACCATTCGAGGAGAATCAGTCATCGGGCGGCATGCCGCTGAGCCAGGCGGCGTCGCGTTCACTGTAGCCGTACTCGTCTCGCAAGCCTCTATAAATGGCCTGACGCTCTTCGAGCGGCTTGTGCTGACTCGCTTTGCGTTTGCCTTCCAGACGTTCGACGACGATCTCGACGCCGACGATGGCCCGGCACATCGCCGCAATATAATCGTCGGGCGCATCGCTCACCCGCCAAGGCCTTTCCCGCTTACCTTCGAAGCGTTCAGTAAGTGCTGTCACCGTCTCGACTAACCAGTGCGGAGCGTCGATCAGGCGCAATCTGCCATGCACATGCACAATCTGATAATTCCAGGTCGGTACCACCTTGCCGTGCTCGCGCTTGGCCGGATACCAGCTCGGCGTGACATAGGCCTGAGGGCCATGGAAGATGGCCAACGCCTCGAACGTCTCACCCCGACCTTCACGAACGAAGCTTTCAAGACAGGACACCAGTGGATTGGCACGCGCTATATGGCCACGCAAGATATCCGGCGATTGCGCATCCGCCGCCGGTGTCAGCAACAGCGGCAAGTGATCGGCGCTTAGCGCACCGGACGAGTCCCGAGTCACCAGCGTGGCGAAGGGAGCGGATGCGATGGCGCGACGACATTCGGCACGATCATCGAGGCGAAACTGAGACGGCTGATACATGGTTCGACCTTCAAGACAGAGGAATCGTGGCAGTCATCGACGATAACGACTGGTGTTGGCGACCCGCCGCATCGAAGTTCTCGGGCGCCAGCCAGCGGCGGTGGCACTCGCGAATCGCCGGCCACTCAGTGTCTAGTACCGAGAACCAGGCCGTGTCGCGGTTACGCCCGGCGACGACCCGATGCTGGCGAAAGACACCCTCGAAGCGAAAACCGAGGCGCTCGGCGGCGCGGCGCGAAGGCGCGTTCAGGGCATCGCACTTCCATTCGAGGCGGCGATATCCCATGTCGAAGGCGTGAGCCATCATCAGCATCAATGCCTCGCTGGACATCGGCGTGCGTGCCATGCGGGGCGAGAAGCTGAGATGACCGATCTCGATTCGCCCATCTGCCGGCACGATATTGAGATACGTCGCCATGCCTGCCGCTTGCCCATCAGCGGGATCGACCACGGCATAGCAGAGCGGATCCCACCCCGCGCTCATGCGCGACAACCAGGCCTGGCAGCCGGCCTCGTCATCGAACGGACGACCACCGAGATAGGTCCAGCGGGCACGCGCCTCAGGATCGTTGGCGAATTCCGGAGCTGGCATCCGCCACGCCTGCCACAGCGACGCCGCGTGATACGCCGCATCCAATGGCTCCACCCGGCAGAAGCGCCCCACCAGAAGCGCGGCATCGGGCGCCGATGGTGCTTGCCAGCGGTCGAGGTTCGGGCCGACCGGCTGTCCGTAAGCGTTATAGGCTTGGCCCATGGGGGTTTTCCTCACACCGTTAGCAAGTAAGTATCGAAGTCCTCGTCGCGCCGCCAGCCGAGTGCTCGGTAACGCGCCTTGGCAGTCTCGTTGTCGACCTGGGTGCGCAGCATCAGTTGCGGAACACCGTGAGAGCGCGCCAACTCGCGTGCCGCTTCCAGCAAGGCGCTCCCAGCTCCCTGTCGGCGTGCGCCGGGCAAGACGAACAAATCGTTGAGTATCCAGCGCGACGCCAGGCTGGTCGTCGAAGGCACCGGAAAGAGTTGCGCGAAACCAACGGCACGGCCGTCCTCACCGACCGCCAGCAATACATACGCATCGCCCTTTGCGAAGCGCTCGCGCATGAAGCGCCGGGCGCCGTCGGGGTCGCTGGGCTGGCGATAGAACTGGCGATAGCCGTCGACCAGGGGTACCAGGTCATCGAGATGATCGCCGCGGGCAGGGCAAATCGTGATCATGGCAAGACTCGCTTTCGTATATGACGAAGCACTAGTCTGTCGCCATAATGGTCCCCCAATAAGAACCAATATTGCCAATATGCGAGGAACCAGTGACCGATCCGAACGCCCACCGGCTCTGGATTCAGGAAGCGTTGAATCTTCAACTCGCCGAGCCGGACGACCGCACGCTGAGCCAGCGTCTTTATGATGCCCTCCGCAGTGGCATCCAGCAGGGTCAATTGCCCCATGGGAGCGCCCTGCCCTCGTCCCGACAACTGGCATCCAGCTTAGGCATAGGGCGCAACACCGTACTGGGCGCGACCGACCGTCTCATCGCCGAGGGTTTTCTGGTATCGCGCCCCGGGGCCGGGGTTTTCGTTGCCGATTGGCAGTGGGGAACACAGCAAGATCTCAAGATACCATCTCTAACCAATGTGGCGCTCTCGCAACGCGGCGAACGCCTCCTCGAATTCACGGCGCCCTCGAGCGAGCGTCATACCGCCTTCGAGCCCGGTGTACCGGCGCTGGATCGTTTTCCCCGCGAGCGCTGGCAACGCTTGCTTAGACGCCACCAGCAGCGCGCTCCTGTGGAGTGGTTCGATTACCAGAATGCAGGTGGCGTCAACGCGCTACGCGAGGCGCTGTGCGATTATCTGCGCCTCTCGCGCTCGGTGCGCTGCCACCCGGAACAGATCCTGATCACCCAGGGTGCGCAGCAGGGCTTCGAGCTGGTCGCACGACTGCTCGCCGACGTCGGGGATAGCGTCTGGATGGAGGAGCCCGGCTATGGCGGCGCGCAGGCCTGCTTCGCTTCGGCAGGGCTGACATTACAGCCGGTGCCAGTAGACAGTGACGGCTTGAACGTCGCGTCATTGCCCGCCGAGACGCCACCACCCAAGCTGATCTACGTGACGCCATCGCACCAGTACCCCAGTGGCACGACCCTGCCACTGTCGCGCCGCACAGCACTGCTGGCGCTCGCCCAGCGGCATGGTGCCTGGATCATCGAAGACGACTACGACAGCGAATTCCGCTATACCAGCGCGCCAATCGCCTCGCTTCAGGGGCTGATGGATAACGCCCCGGTGATCTATGTCGGCACCTTCAGCAAGGTCCTCTATCCGGGGCTTCGGCTGGGCTATCTGGTGCTGCCTCCGTCGCTGGTGGCGAACTTCCAACGCATCAACGCCCGCCTGCACCGAGAAGGGCAATATGTCGCTCAGGCAGCGCTGGCCGACTTCATCGGCGAAGGCCATTTCTCGCGACATGTAGCGCGCATGCGCAAGTGCTACCGACACCGTCAGGCCACGCTTCGTCAGGCGCTGGCGCCCGCGGTTTCCCATGGACTCGAACTCTCATCCGGTCACGCAGGGATGCATCTGGTCGCGTATCTGCAAAGCCATGCACTGGAGCGCGAACTCGTCCACCGGGGCAAGCAGGCAGGCCTGCGGCTATCGCCGCTTTCCAGCTTTTACCTGCAAGCGCCCAGTCGGCCGGGGCTGGTGCTCGGCTATGCCGGCGCAACCGAGGCCGAGATCGAACGCGCCAGCCGGTGGCTCAGCGAAACGTGGCTGGCGTTGGCATGAAGCATATGCAGATAATCGTCGAAGTCCGCTAGCCCTTGCCTGTCGGCCCATCCGGGGCACCGACGTGGCGAAGCCTTCAACCCTTGGCACCACACCGCCGCAAACCTCAATCCACATGAAATTTTCATCGATTTCTTCGGGAACGCCGACCGCCCAGGCGCTATTCTTGATGAGAAGAGTACTGCCTTCCGTGATGTCTCCCCAATAGATAAACAGGAGCACGATCATGAGTACACAATGGCGGGTCAAGGGCACTTACTTCGAGGCCTGCACCTGCAAGGGGGCATGTCCTTGCCTGTTCGGTGCAGATCCCACGGAAGGCAGTTGTAATGCCCTGGTGGCATGGCACATCGATCAAGGCAACATGGACGGCCTCCCCCTCGATGGACTGAATCTGGCCATGGCTCTGCACAGCCCGGAAAACATGACCGCCGGCGACTGGAGAGTGATGGTCTATATCGACGCCAGCGCCAGCCAGCAACAGCACGATGCCTTGGCGCAGATATTCGGCGGAGCCGTCGGAGGACACCCGGCCACCTTGGCCGAATTTATCGGCGAAATCCTGGGAGTCGAATCGGTGCCGATGCGCTATGACATCAAGGGTCGACACCACCAACTCGAGGTCGGCGAAATCGCCAACGCCTCGCTGAACGCCATCGCAGGACAGAATGGCGAGGAAGTCGCCATCAGCGGCCATCCTCTCGCAGTGGCACCAGGCAACACCGGCACGGTGGCGCAATCGGAGTACGTTTCGCACTCCGGCCACGGCCTGGACTGGAGCTTCAGCGGGCGTACCGCCTTCTATTCTCCGTTCCAGTACCAGGCGGCGTAATGTCGCCGGGAGGCGCTCGAGATGCAAGTCATCTCCCTGCAGACGCTCCGTCACGGTCGCGCCCTGCTCCTGGCATGCTTGGCCCTGGCGATCGCCTTCAGCTGGTGGCACCTGATCCACATGACCGGGAGAATGCCGGCCATGGATATCGCCATGATCTTCCACCCCTGGGCCACCTTCGCCATGTGGATGGTGATGATGATCGGGATGATGCTGCCCGGTGCAGCACCGGGCATTTTGATGTTTGCCGCATCTCGGCCACGAGAAAGCAAGGGCGAGACGCTGCCCTACCTGTTTACGCTAGGTTATCTGCTCGCCTGGGCAGGCTATTCGGCTCTGGCAACGACCGCGCAGTGGGGGCTTCATACACAGGGACTGTTGACGCCCTCCCAGGCCCTGAGCGGCAACCTGCTCGCCGGATTGTTGCTGATGACCGCAGGCGTCTTCCAGTGGACGCCATGGAAGCAAGCCTGCCTACGGCGCTGCCGTAGTCCACTCGGCATGCTCGCCGAAGGCTTACCCACCAAACGGCACCGCGCCCTAACCGCTGGCCTGCGGCTCGGTCTCTACTGTGCGGGCTCCTGCTGGGCACTGATGGCATTGATGTTCGTCGGTGGAATAATGAGCCTGGCCTGGATGGCCCTGCTCACCCTGATCATCCTCTTGGAAAAGGTCATCGCCCCCTGGAAACGCCTGTCCGACATGCTCGGCCTGGTCCTGATGGCCTACGGCAGCTGGCTACTGATCATGTAAGCAGAGTATGAGGCGGGGGCCAGGCGAATTCCGCTTACGGGTAATCCAGACAGTTATAACAAAGAACCATTGGGCTCGACGAAGCGGCGGCCCCGCCGCGACGCCAGCCGATCCGCCAGCCGTGTCGGCTCGGGCAACTTGGTCTTGCCCAGGCAAGCGTTCGTCCACTCCAGCGCTGTGGCCAAGTCCAGCCGGTGTCCCGGTGAGACGATCACCGGCTTGACGTTCTCACGCGAGCGCAACATCGCGCCGATGACCACGCGTCCCTCGGCATCGGTTTCGACGTCAGCGGGATCCTCGGCGCGGCGACGGTCGGTGAGCGGCGTCCATTCACCGCGCGTGGCCGGCACATCGCCGTGACGACCGCAAAGCACCTTCTTCGCCACGCCGAGCGTCGGCAGATCGAGCCATAGGCCCAGGTGCGAAGCCACGCCGAGACGCCGTGGATGCGCGATGCCCTGGCCATCGACCATTACCAGATCGGGGCGCGACGCCAGCCGCGCAAAAGCGGCCAGGGCGGCGGGAATCTCGCGAAACGACAACAGCCCCGGGATATACGGCATGCGTGTCGGCTCACGATGCACCACCGACTCCTGCAGCGTCAGCGACGGCCATTCGAGCATCACAACCGCCGCCCGCGTCGTCTCGCCGCCGTCTTCGAAGCCGATATCCACGCCCGCGATGCAGGTCACCGTATCCGGCTTGCCCTGCCTGACCACGCGCGGCGCCAGACGACGCTGCAATACCACAGCCTCCTCCGGCGTCAGCGTCCACTCATGCAACGCTTGTTGATTCGTCATATGGCCTCCTTGGCATTCCTTCTTCCTTGTTACCGGCCCCATTGGGCCGTCCTCCCGCAACCGGTAGACTGGCACTCCAGTAAAGGAGATCTGCGTGAAACTCATCCACACAGCGGACTGGCATCTCGGCCAGACTTTCCATGGCCAGGAGCGTCATGCCGAGCAACGCGCGTTTCTCGACTGGCTGTTGGCGGCCCTCGAAACGCGCCACCCGGACGCCTTGCTCATCGCAGGCGATATCTTCGATGTCGTCAATCCCTCGCTGCGCGCCCAGGAGATGCTCTACGACTTCATCGTCGCGGCGCATCAACGTTTGCCGCAACTGAATATCGTCATGATCGCCGGCAACCACGACAGCGGCAACCGTATCGAGTTGCCCGCGCCACTGATGCAGCGCCTCAACACCCACGCCCTGGGCCGTGTGAGCTGGCTCGACGATGGACGACTCGACGCCGAGCGCCTGCTGGTACCGCTGCCCGATGCCGACGACGAGGTTCGCGCCTGGTGCCTGGCGCTGCCCTTCCTGCGGCCCGCCGAGGTCACCGGCAATACCGCGCTGAGTGGCAACGAGACCAACGACGCCTCGCCCAATACCAATAGCTATGTCGCGGGCATCACGCGCGTTCACCAGCAGCTCATCGACGCGGCGCGCGAACGGCGCGTCCCCGGCCAGGCGCTGATCGCCATGAGCCACGCCCATCTGCACGGCGCCGCCGTCTCCGAGGCCAGCGAGCGGCCCATCGTCATCGGCGGCGAGGAATCGATCCCGGCCACGCTATTCCCCGCCGACATCGCCTATGTCGCGCTAGGCCACCTGCATCGCGCTCAGCAGGTCGGCGAGGCGCGCATCCGTTACAGCGGTAGTCCGTTGCCGCTGGACTTCAGCGAGGTGGCCTATCCCCATCAGGTCGTCGAAGTCACGCTCGACGGCGACGCCTTGCGCGATGTCGAGAGCTTGGCAGTCCCGCGTCCGGTGGCCATGCACCGCCTCGGCCCGGCACCACTCGACGACGTGCTCGCCGAGCTGGACGCCCTGGCGGATACGCCCGAGCTATCGACAGACCAGGGACGGAATCTCCCTAGAGAACGCTGGCCCTGGCTCGAGGTACGCGTCGAACTCGACGCCCCGATGCCCGATCTGCGCGCCCGGGTGGATGCAGCGCTCGACGGCAAGACACTGCGTCTGCTGCGCCTGGAGCGTCGCTTGCCGCGAGTCGCCGCCGAGGACGCGCCCGCCCGCATCGACCTGGCGGCGCTCGGCCCGCGCAAGCTGTTCGAGCGCACCTGGCAAGCGCGCTGGGGCGAGCCCCCCGCCGACGACGTGCTCGCCGACTTCGACCGGCTACATCAGGACGTACTCGACGACGAGGAGACACCGACATGAAGATCCTCGCCCTGCGCCTGGCCAACCTGGCCTCGATCCCCGGCCCGCTGGAACTCGACTTCACCGCCGCGCCGCTCGCCGAAGCCGGCCTGTTCGCCATCACCGGCCCCACCGGCGCCGGCAAGAGCACCTTGCTCGACGCCTTGTGCCTGGCGCTCTACGGCAGCACGCCCCGGTTGCGCCAGGCCCCCGGCCAGAACGCCCCGCTGCCTGACGTGGGAGACGCCACGCTCAATACCGCCGACCCGCGAACTCTACTTCGCCGAGGCACCGCCAGCGGCCATGCCGAGGTCGACTTCCTGGGTCGCGACGGCCGCCGCTATCGCGCTCGCTGGGCCGTGCGTCGTGCCCGCGAGAAGGCCGACGGCAAATTGCAGAAGATCGAGCAGTCGCTCACCGATCTGGACGACGACCGCCTGCTGACCACGCAGAAACGCGAGTTCGACCGCCTGCTGCCCGAGCGCCTGGGCCTCAGCTTCGAACAATTCACCCGCGCCGTGCTGCTGGCCCAGAGCGAGTTCGCCGCCTTTCTCAAGGCCGATGACAACGAGCGCAGCGACCTGCTCGAGCGCCTCACCGGCACCGCCGAGTACTCCGAGATCTCGGTCGCCGCCTATCGCCGCGCCAGTCAGGCCAAGAAAGCCGTCGATACGCTGAACGCCAAGCTCGCCGACGACCTGCCCGCCGAGGCCGAGGCTCGCGCTGCGCTCGAAAAGACCGCCGAGACCGCCCAAGCCGAACTCGATACCGTGCAGCGCCATGCCAAGCGCCTGGAGACACAGGCACAGTGGCACGCCACGGACGCCAAACTGCGTGACGCTCATACCCAGGGGCAGCGCGAGCACCGCGTTGCCGAGGCGCATTGGCAGACACTGGCCCCGGCCCGCGCCGACCGTGACTGGCAACGCCTGATCGCACCTCAACGTCACCGTCTGACACGCCAGGCCGAACTGCCCGGCGAGATCACACGTCTCGAGACGACTCATGCAGACACGCGTGAGGCCCTGGCGCAGGCCGAGACCACACAGCAGCAAGCTAGACAGACACATGCCACGGCCGAACAGGCCCTTCAAGACGCCGACGCGGCACGCCGCAAAGCCGAGCCTCAACTGCACCAGGCCCGCGAGCAGGCACAGCAACTGGCGACCCGCGAGCATCAGTTGGCCGATCTCGACAAAACGCACGCCGCGCATCGCCGCGACGCGCAAGCACTGACCACGCGCCACCAGGAGGTCCACGAGACGCAGCAACGCCAACGCCGGCAGCGCGATGACTGGCAGGCCACCCTGCACCAGTTGATGGGCGAACATGGCCGTGTGGAAGACGCCCGTCAGGCCGTTCAGCGCGCGCATGATCACGCCGCCCAGCGTCACCTGGCACTCGGCGAGCTGCAAAGTCGCTGGCAAAGCGCCCGGCGTGCCGACCACACCCAGCGCACACTCAATGAGCGCCTGACGCAGGACGCCAAGCAACTCGAGGCGTTGATCACCCAAGGCCAGGCCGCGCGCCAGCGCCTCGATGAGCATGAGCGCCACTATCGCAGCGTGCTGGAATTCGTCGAACGCGGCCGTGCGGTGCGCAGCGAGAGTGTCACGCAGCTGCGCGAGGCCCTCGAGGAAGGCCAGCCCTGCCCGGTGTGCGGCGGTCTCGAGCACCCCTGGCGCCACCAGCCGCCACAGACGCCCGAAGCCGCCCAGCTTGCCGCCCAGCAAGCGGAAGAAGACCGCCAGTTGATGGACGCCCAGCAGCAGCGCGACCACGCCCAGCAACAGCGCGACGAACTGCTGGGCCAGTACCGCGCGCTTGACGCCTCGCTCACGCAGCAACGCCAGGACGCTGCGGATGCCGACAAGCGCCGCCAGGAGGCGTACCAGGTACTCGACGAGCATCCGCTATACGCCGAGCTGTCTACCCTCGATCACGACCGACGCGACGCCTGGCTGACCGAGCAACGCCAGACAAGCGACGCCCAGCGCGCGCAACACGCAGAGACGCTTCAAGCCCTTGCCCGCGCCGAGGCCGAGCTGGCACCGCTCGACGAGGCATTGCGCCAGAGCGAGCTGACACTGGCGCAACTCGACGCTCAGCGCATCAGCCTCGACAAGGAACTTGAAGAACTCGATGCGCGCCTGCCTCCGCTACGCCGGGAGCGCGACGATATTGCCGCCCGGCTCAAGGCCCTGCTTGGCGAGCATGCCTCGCCGGATGCCTGGCAGCAGTACCTCGATACGCGCCAGGCCAGCGCGCGCCAAGCACGGGATACGGCGCTTGCCCAATGCCATGATAGTGAGCGGGAAGCCCAGCGGCTCGCCCAGCAGTCGCACTATGAGGCCGAGCAACTCGCCCGGCTCAAGCAGGAAATCGACACCCTCAACCGTGAGCTGGAGGCCTGGCGCCAAGCGCATCCCGAGCTGGACGACGCCACCCTGCAGCGGCTACTCGCCGAAAGCGACGACGACGCCGAATCTCGGGAACGGGAATTAACTCAGGCCGAACAGGCTCGCCAGCAGACCGCCGCCGCCCTCGCCGAACGCCGCCAGGCCCTGATCACGCATCGCCGCGACCAGGCCTTGACCGAGCACGACGCCAACGCAGACGCCCTCTTGAGCGAGGCGGTCGACGCCCGGATCGACCAGCGACGAGAGGCGCTGGACACCGAGCGTGATGCCCTGGCGCCCCGTCACGATGCCGCCCAGACACACCGTGATGACGCCCTGCACGCCCTGCGCGACGATGACCGCAAGCGTCAGCGCCAGCGCGAGGGGCAAGCCGAGCTCGATGCCGCGCGCACCGAGTACCGACGCTGGGGTCGCATCAACGAGCTGATCGGCTCCGCCGACGGCAAGGTCTTTCGGCGCATCGCGCAGGCCTACAACCTTGAGCAACTGCTGGAACACGCCAACGCGCATCTGACGGGACTGAGTCGCCGTTACACGCTGATTCGCGGCGGCAGCGAGCTGGGCCTGCTGGTGGAGGACCGCGACATGGGCGACGAACGCCGCTCGGTGCATTCGCTCTCCGGCGGCGAAACCTTTCTCGTCTCGCTGGCGCTGGCGCTGGGGCTCGCTTCAATGGCCTCCGGCGAACTCGTCATCGAATCGCTGTTCATCGACGAAGGCTTCGGCAGCCTCGACCCGCAATCCCTGGCGCTCGCCATGGACGCCCTGGACGGCCTACAAGCGCTGGGCCGCCGCGTCGGCGTGATCTCGCATGTACAGGAAATGCACGAACGCATCCCGGTGCAGATCCAGATCGAACCGTTGGGTAATGGGACGAGTCAGGCAAGGTTGGTGAGTACCTAGTGAATATGAGCCTCTAGGAAATATGAGCTTCTAGGAAATACAGGACGGCCGCCTCCGCCCTCCTCGGCGCAGCATCATAACGCCCGAAGCCTCAACCAGAGGCGGCCAATGCCGACGGAACTGGCAAACAACATGATCCCGCTAGCGATGGAGAGGCCGCCACGCCAGAGGCTGTCTGGACTGGCGGCGCCCACTGTTTCCAGTCGCGCATAATGCGTTCCCAGCGTAACCAGACCTGCCGCCAGATAACCGATGCCAATCAAGGCAGCACCCACGGCTATCAGAGTCGCGGACGAGGCAGAGACGTCAGCCTCTTGCGGTGTTAACCATCGACTGATCGGCTTGCGCGCCAGGATAAGCACCGCTCCCAAGAGTAGACTGACGAGAAAATGCACGCCCTGTATGGCAAGCATGTTCGGTGTCCCCGGCTCTTGAGCCACCGACAAGCTAGACCAGGTTATATAGAGAGACATGGCTTGACATCCTCCCCGTCCTAAAGGACGGGGATTCCCACTTCTGGACGGCGATGCCCCGCCGCGAGACTGAGGATATTCCGAGCCGCGTTCACGTCCCGGTCATGGACGACACCACATTCCATGCATTCCCAGTCTCTTAGTCGCAGCCCGTTTACGCCTTGTGGCCCACTGAGTGAACCACAAGCCGAACAGGTGCGGGTGGTGTAGGCTTCTCGCACTACCTTGACCACGATGCCTGCGTGAGCGCATTTGTATTCCAGCATCGTCTTCAACTGACCCCATCCGGCATCGAGCACGGACTTAGCCATTTTGGTCTTTGCGAGTTTTTGTGAGCTGACATCGCCCACGACGATTTCACCGTACTGATCTACCAGACGGCGTGAGAACTTGTGCAAGGCATCCTTGCGGCGATTCCTGATCTTGGCGTGAATGGCACGGGTGCGCTTCTTGTTACGGCTTCGCTGAGCGATTGCCAGCTTGGCTTCCATACCGCGATAGAAACGCCCATTTTCCAGCTTTTCGCCGTCGCTGCATGTGGCGATGTCTTTTAACCCAAGGTCGATGCCTACCGAGCCTTGTCCCACTGATGGCTTAACTTCGGCATCAACCACCACGTTGAAGTACCAACGGCCTCGGGCGTCCTCGTTGAACGAGGCGGATCGGAACTTGTAATTCGACAACCCGTAGCTGTCCCAGACCTTGAAGTAGCTGCCGTTGTGGAATACCTGTCCATTCTTCCACTTGGCCGCGCCGGTATTGACAGGTATCCAGCCAAGAGAGCGGCGCACACCGCGTGACTTGCGCCAATTCAGGCAGGACTTCTTGAACTGCTTGCGGCGGGTGGCATATTCGGCGGCGATACATTGCAGCGTCTGGCTGTGCAGGCCAAGTTCCGTGCCAACGCCTTTAGTGTACGGATGCATGTCATAGGCCGACAGAAACAGACCGCGCTCACGGATAGCACGAGACGACAGTTCGTTCACATAGTTCCAGACGAAGTTCACGCTGCGTGCCATACGATTAAGCTGGTCGGCGTGTTTGTCCTTCACTCGAACTTTTAATGTCTTGGTCTGCTTCATGGCTTTGAGCATACTTGGTCTATGGACAAAATCAACTCAATCAGAACTGGCAGACACTGCGTTTTTGAGATGCACGCCCACTTGGTCTTTGTGACTAAATATCGTGGCAAGGTATTCAACGATGCACATCTTCAATCCCTTGAAGCGCTGTTCAGGCACGTGTGTAAGGACTTCGAGGCCGAGCTGGAGGAGTTCAATGGCGAAACCGATCATGTTCACTTGCTGGTCAATTTCCCACCCAAGGTGGCGATCTCAAAGCTGGTGAACAGCCTGAAGGGTGTTTCGAGCAGGCGGATGAAGCTGTTGCACCCCGAGTTGGTACAGCCCGCCTACAGGAAAAATGCGTTGTGGAGTCCCAGCTATTTTGCGGGAAGCGTCGGCGGAGCGCCGCTGAGTGTCGTTAAGCAATACATTGAGCAGCAGACAAGGCCAGAATAGGGAACGCTTCGCGTACCACGCTATCCATCCTCGCACTAGAAGTACGAGGTTTTTCGCGTTAATTGATAACTCGAGAGCGTCCTGACCAGAAGCCAAATCCCCGCGACACCCAACAGCGCTTCGCACAACGAACGAGTATGGAAACTGGGCATATTTCTCCTTGTGGTGATAGAAGCCTTGGGTAGGCTCAAGCTGAGAACGCTTCATTCAACCACTTGATGAAGTTGCGTTTTTGCTTGAATTCAGTGCGCACCTCCGCGAGACGCGCTTGCTCGGCCTGCTCCGCCCGGTACATCAAGGCGACCGCCACGCAATGCTTGCAGAAGTCGATGCCTTCAGAGGCTGGGCAATCGCAACCACCATCAAGACCACGCTTGTTCAGTTTCAACGTCACGGTATAACGCTCGCTCCCCTCTACATCGGCAGTGATGGTAGCGCCCTGCTTGTTCCAGCCGACCACCATGCCCTAGCGGTAATAATCCAGCCCTCGGCCAAACGCCGCCTCGCCCGCCAGTACGCTGAGCTGACGATCGGTCAGAAGTGCCACCTCATCGTGTTGCGTCATTCGTAATGGCTCCACACGCGGGGAACTCTCACCACTCGCTCGTCTTCGAGAAGCTGGCCGTATACCCTACCTATGAATGTTTCTACAATATGTCGATGCCATCGACATGTTTCGACGGCGTGTCGAAAAAATGGCGCTAACACTTCGAACACCTCAATGCGGGTGCCTGATTCCTGATAGCGTTCAAGGCAAGCTAAGACGTTCATGCTGCGTTCAATGGCTTGATGCGGGCGACCTCGTCCTTGACCGATTGTGCGGCCGTCCATAAATCAATGGCTCGCTGCGCATTCAGCCAAAACTCCGGAGAGTTGCCAAACAAGCGACCAAGCCTAAGCGCCATTTCAGGGCTGACAGAACGTCTTTCACGTAACAGCTCATTGACGGACTGGCGAGACACGCCCAGCAATTCGGCCAACCCCGCAACGGTCAAGCCATAGTCCGGGACAAAGTCCTCCCTCAGCATTTCGCCAGGATGCGTCGGCTTGCGTCGCATTCCGTCGGTGTTAGAAATAGCCATAGTTATGACCTCACTCAGTGGTAATCACATACCTCAACATCGTATGCGTCACCATCTTCAAAATAGAAGCAGATACGCCATTGAGCATTGTTTGAAATCGCGTAATGACCCTGCCTATCCCCAGAAAGTGAATGCAGACGGTTGCCAGGCGGCACTTTCAAACCATCTAGTTGCTCCGCCAGATTTACGTATTCCAGCTTCCGGGAAGCTCTTGAAGCTACATCCGAGGGGAACTTCTTTGATCTCCCTCTGGAATAAAGCTCTTGGGTACGTTTATCTGCGAAGGTTTTGATCATACACCGAAATGTATTTTGTCACGTGACGCTTGTCAAAAAGCATCGCGTTTCGTATCCATATCCCTGACAGCAAAACGCCGCGCCCAAGGGCACGGCGTTTTGCATGACGTTGTTGGCTACGTCGTAATGCTCAATCGGTGAATTTAGCGGCCATTTCGGCGGTGTGCTGGCCCTGGAAGCGGGCGATGGTCAGTTCGTTTTCGCTGGGTTGGCGGCTGCCGTCGCCACCGGCGATGGTCGTTGCGCCGTAGGGCGTGCCGCCGGAGACTTCCTCGAGCTCACTCAGCGCCGCGCAAGAGTACGGCACGCCGACGATCGCCATGCCGTGGTGAAGCAAGGTGGTGTGAATCGAGGTCAGCGTAGTTTCCTGCCCGCCGTGCTGGCTGGCGGTAGAAGTGAAGGCACCGCCCAGCTTGCCGATCAGCTTGCCCTGGGCCCAGAGACCGCCCGTCTTGTCCCAGAAATTACGCATCTGCGAGGCCATATTGCCGAAGCGCGTGGGCGTACCGACAAGAATCGCGTCGTACTCGGCCAAGATGCTGGGGTCATCCAGCACGGCGGCGGTGCTGTCTTCCTTGTAGCCGGATTTTTCGGCGACGTCGGCGGGCACGAGTTCGGCCACGCGGTACAGATCCACCTGGGTGCCAGCGACACCGCGTGCGCCTTCGGCGACGGCATTGGCCAATGTTTCGATGTGCCCGTAACTGGAGTAATAAATGACGAGAATCTTGCTCACGTGAATGCTCTCCTGACTGGATGTATTGACGTTCTCAAGATGACGCACGCTCGCGCCGCCGTCAAAGTGACGCCCCGTGACATCAGCGTGCTAGGCTGGCGTAAAACATCCCGCTGGGAGGCTGTCATGTCCAACACCACTGCCCTGCTCGAACGCTTGATTGGCTTCGACACCGTGTCACGACATTCCAATCTGGAATTGATCGCCTTCATCGAGGCTTATCTTGCCGAACACGACGTGCCGTGTACCCGCATTACCAACGATGACGGCAGCAAGGCCAACCTGCTGGCCCGCATCGGTCCCGGGGTGGCGGGTGGTGTGGTGTTGTCCGGACATACCGATGTGGTGCCGGTGGATGGCCAGCCGTGGAGCAGCGACCCCTTCACGCTGACTGACAAGGGCGATGGCCGCCTATACGGACGCGGTAGCTGCGACATGAAATGCTTTATCGCCAGCGCGTTGGCGCAGGTACCGCAGTGGCAAGCACTCGACCTGCAGCGCCCCATCTACCTGGCGTTTTCCTACGACGAGGAAGTCGGCTGCCTGGGCGCGCCACGTTTGATTGAGCGGTTGATGGCCGATGCACCCACGCCGGCGGCGGTGATCGTCGGCGAGCCCACCCTGATGGCGCCGGTGGTGGCCCAGAAAGGCATCACCAACCTACGCACCACGGTGACCGGTCGCGAGGCGCATTCCAGTCAAGTGCGTCAGGGCGTCTCCGCCGTGCATGTCGCGGCCCGCCTGGTGACGCGCATCGAGGACATCATGGCAGAGCTGGTCGCGGAGGGCCGTGTCGACCCACTCTTCAACGTGCCCCACTCCAGCCTGCACGTGGGCAAAATCCAGGGTGGTACGGCGATCAACATCATGGCCCGCGAGTGCCATTTCGACTGGGAGATTCGCCACCTGCCGACGGATGGCTTCGAGGCCCTGTTCGAGCGCCTGCAGCACTACGCCGAGACGCTGATGAACGAATTGCGCCCACGCGCACCCCAGATCGACATTCATACTCAGCACCTGACCGAGACCGTGCCCGCCCTGGCCGACCGCGACAACCAGACGGCGCTCGAACTCTGCCACGCACTGCTGGGCGACGCCGACAACGAAGCCGTAGCCTATGCCACCGAAGCGGGCCAGTTCCAGCATGCCGGCCTGTCCACCGTCATCTGCGGCCCTGGCAGCATCGCCCAAGCGCACCAGCCCGACGAATACCTGGAGATCGCTCAACTCGACGCCGCCGATGCCTTCATGGCCGCGCTCGGAAAACGTCTGGCGACTTCCGGCTAGCGCCGGCGTATTCAACGCATATCACCAGCCACGCAGTGCGCGGCACCGACCATCGGCGCCTTGTCGAAATGTTCTACATATGCCAGCGTGAGCGAAATGATTCGGAACGATGTCACGTGAAGAGCAAACAAACCGCATCTCGAAAACGCCCTAGCGTCGCTGAGGCGCTGGCGCAGGAAATATTCTCCGGCGAGTATCAGCCAGGCGATTTCGTCCCCCGCGAGATCGATCTGTGTGAGCGTTTCGCCCTCAATCGCTCGGCGGTGCGCAGCGACCTGCGGCAGTTGGTCGATGCCGGGATCATCGAACGCATCTCCGGCCATGGCTCGAAGGTCCGCGAGTACTCGGAATGGAACATTCTCGATGCCCAAGTCACCGAATGGATGACACGCTACGCTGCGCCCAATCCCGGTGTGCAGCGCGAGATCCTGGCCTTTCGTCTGGACGTGGAACCCTACGTCGCCATGACCGCCGCCAAGCACGCCACGGCACATGACTTGGTCGCCATCGAGGAGGCCTTCAACGGCATGGGGAGTGATCTAGACGATCCCGATTCCCATAACAGCGGCCGCCTGCATAGCGACTATGACATCGCCTTCCATGTGGCGATCTTCAAGGCCACACACAATATCGTCTGGTCACAGCTCTCACACATCCTGCGCCCCTCGATACTACTGTTGATCGAGACTTCCAACGTCAGCGCCGACGACCCAGCGGAGAGTCTGGAACGCCACCGGCTGCTGATGGAAAGCATTCGCGCGCGCCGACCGCGCGATGCCTTTCGCGCCTCTCAAGCAGTCCTCGCCGGCACCGCCAGCGCCCTGGGGCTAGAAATTCCCGACACCCCCCTTGGGCATAGCGCCGAGCTGTTGTCCGAAACCTGATACGCACCCAATCCTGTATCCCGCAAAGCAAACCGGGCGTCGCATGACGACGCCCGGTTGGGTGGCTCTAAGTAATTAATAGTGAGTACTTAGCAGTGAGTGCTGGGTAATGAATGCTCAGTGATTGTCGCGGGGCGGGCTCTGGCGAGCGACGTCGCGATACTTGGTGGCCGGCCCCAGCGTCATGCCACGATCGAGCTGCTCGACCATGCCGCGCTGAATCTCCTGCCAGGGCGTCTGATCCACCGGGTAGATGTAACCGCCGCGTGATTCCAGTGCATCGCGGCGCTTCGCCAGCTCGGCGTCATCGACCAGCAAGTTAGCCTCCCCACGCTTGAGGTCGATACGAATCCGGTCACCCGTTTCCAGCAGCGCCAGGCCGCCGCCGACCGCCGCTTCGGGGGCCGCGTTGAGGATCGAGGGCGAGCCCGAGGTTCCCGACTGGCGGCCATCGCCGATGCATGGCAGCGATTCGATACCTTGACGGATCAGCGCCTCCGGCGGCTGCATGTTGACGACCTCGGCGCTCCCCGGATGGCCGATCGGTCCGGCACCGCGCATGATCAAGATGGTGTTCGCGTCGATCTCGAGCGACGGATCGTCGATGCGCGCATGATAATCCTCGGAGCCATCGAATACCGCCACCTTGCCTTCGAAGGCATCCAGATCGTCGGCCTGACTCAGGAAGCGCTTGCGGAAGTCGCTGGCGATCACGCTGGTCTTCATCAACGCCGAGTCGAACAGGTTGCCCTTGAGATTGATGAACCCGGCTTCTCCCACCAGCGGGTTGTCGTAGCGGCGAATGATGTCTTCATCCAGGGTTTCACGCCCGGCAGTATTCTCCGCCAATGTCTTGCCATTGACCGTCGGCACATCGCCGTGCAGACGCCCGGCCTTGATCAGTTCGCTGAGCACCGCAGGCACGCCACCGGCCCGGTGGAACTCCTCGGAAAGATAGATTCCCGCCGGCATCACGTTGGCGAGCAACGGAATCTCGTGCCCCAGGCGCTGCCAGTCGTCGTTGGTCAGCTCGATCCCCGCATGACGGGCGATGGCGTTGATATGCACCGGCGCATTCGAGGACCCGCCCAGCGCCGAACACACCACGATGGCATTTTCGCAGGCCTCGCGGGTGATGATATCCAGCGGACGCAGGTCTTCCCACACCATGTCGACGATGCGCGTCCCGGTCTGGTAGGCGACCATCGAGCGCTCCTTGTAGGGAGCCGGGATCATCGCCGAGCCGGGCAGACTCATGCCCAGCGCCTCGGCCATGGAATTCATCGTCGAGGCGGTGCCCATGGTATTGCAGTGACCGACGGAAGGCGCCGAATCGGTGGCGCGAGACAGGAATTCCTCGTAGCCGATATCCCCCGCCGCGAGGCGTTTGCGCAACTCCCAGATGATAGTGCCCGAGCCTACGCGCTCCTGGGTGCCACGCCAGCCATTGAGCATCGGCCCGCCGGAGAGCACGATCGCCGGAATGTTGACCGTCGCCGCCGCCATCAAGCAGGCAGGCGTGGTCTTGTCACAGCCGGTGGTCAGCACCACGCCGTCCAATGGATAACCATGCAAGACTTCCACCAAGCCCAGATACGCCAGGTTGCGATCTAGCGCCGCCGTCGGTCGGCGCACGTTTTCATGGATGGGATGCAGGGGAAACTCGAACGGCACGCCGCCAGCGGCACGAATGCCGTCCTTGACGCGCTTCACCAGATCGATGTGATGCCGATTGCAAGGCGTCAAGTCGGAGCCCGACTGCGCGATGCCGATGATCGGCTTGCCGCTCTTGAGTTCTTCCAGGGTCAGGCCGTAATTCATATAGCGCTCGATACACAGCGCGGTGGTCCCCGGATGCTCAGGATTGTCGAACCACCAGCGCGAGCGCAGTTGCTCGGGGGTCATACGGCGATTGTCGGCGGACATCAGGTTATCTCCTCTCAAAAGAACAATCGGCTCCTATGTAAGTCAAACATATTTCGAGTATGTTCAACATACTCCGATAGGCGTAGATATTCTGCTGGCATGCACCGAGCGGTGGCGCAACGCAAGAAGGCGGCCGCTTGGCCGCCTTCGCGTTTTTCATGCTGAGGCCGCTTCAGCGTCCGGCCTTCAATGCGAGTGGCGAGGCACCTCGGCGCCGCGAAAGCCGACCAGGAAGTCGAAGTCACAGCCTTGATCGGCCTGCAGCACATGCTCGATGTAGAGCTGGCGATAGCCGCCGGTGCTGGCGATTTGGGTCGACTCGGCGGTGGGATCGGCTTCCGCCAGGCGCGCGGCAAGCTCGGCGTCGTCGACTTCCAGATGCAACGTACCGGCGTAGGCATCGAGGGCGATCATGTCACCATTATGGACTGCGGCGAGCGGCCCGCCGGCGGCGGCTTCCGGCGCCACGTGGAGCACCACGGTGCCATAGGCGGTGCCGCTCATGCGTGCATCGGAAATACGCACCATGTCGGTGATGCCTTGCTCGAGCAACTTGGCCGGCAGCCCCATATTGCCGACCTCGGCCATGCCGTGATAACCGCGCGGCCCGCAGTTCTTCATCACCAGGATATCGTCAGCGGTGACATCGAGATCGGGATCGTTGATGCGCGCCTTGTAGTCATCGAAGTTCTCGAAGACCACGGCGCGGCCACGATGCGTCATCAGCTCGGGCGTCGCTGCGGAAGGCTTGAGGACGGCGCCGTTGGGCGCGAGATTGCCGCGCATCACGCACATGCCGCCATCCTCGCGCAACGGCGTATCAAGGGGACGAATCACGGCATCGTTGTAGAGCGGCGCATCTTCTACGTTCTCCCACAACGTCTTGCCGTTGATGGTCAGGGCGTCCTTGTGCGGTAGCCGGTCGGCCTCGCCGAGGCGCCGCAATACGGCAGGCAAGCCGCCCGCGTAGTAGAACTCTTCCATCAGGTAACGCCCTGAGGGCTGCAGGTCGACGATGGTCGGCGTACCTCGACCGATACGCGTCCAGTCATCCAGCGTCAGGTCGACGCCGATGCGCCCGGCGATGGCTTGCAAGTGAATGACCGCATTGGTCGAGCCGCCGATGGCGGCGTTGGTACGAATGGCGTTCTCGAAGGCTTGCTTGGTGAGCACCTTGGAAAGCTTGAGATCCTCGTGGACCATCTCGACGATACGGTTACCGGAGAGGTGCGCCAGCACGTAGCGGCGCGAATCGACCGCCGGAATCGCCGCGTTGTGGGGTAGCGAGGTGCCCAGCGATTCAGCCATGCAGGCCATGGTCGACGCGGTCCCCATAGTGTTGCAGGTGCCCGCAGAGCGCGACATGCCCGCCTCGGCGGCCATAAAGTCATGCAGCGAGATCTTGCCAGCCTTGACCTGTTCGGAAAGCTTCCACACCACGGTACCCGAGCCAATGTCCTTGCCTTCGTGCTTGCCGTTGAGCATTGGGCCGCCGGTGACTACGAGGGTGGGAATGTCGCAGCTTGCCGCCCCCATCAGCAGTGCCGGCGTTGTCTTGTCGCAGCCGGTCAGCAGGATCACCGCATCGAGCGGGTTGCCGCGAATCGCTTCCTCGACATCCATGCTCGCCAGGTTGCGAGTGAACATCGCGGTGGGCCGCAGGTTGGACTCGCCGTTGGAGAACACCGGAAACTCGACCGGGTAACCGCCCGCTTCCAGCACCCCTTTCTTGACGTGTTCGGCGAGCTTGCGGAAATGTGCATTGCAGGGCGTGAGCTCCGACCAGGTGTTGCAGATCCCGATGATCGGCTTGCCCTGGAACTCATGGTCGGGAATGCCTTGGTTCTTCATCCAGCTGCGATACATGAAGCCGTTCTTGTCGGCAGTGCCGAACCACTCGGCGCTGCGCAGTCGGCGAGGGGACTGGCTCATCAGGTGCTCCTTCTCGTGACGTTCGCATTAGCGTTGTCGCCACCATAAACGCCTCCTTCAATAACCGAATAATGTCAAAAAAGACTTTCTTTGATATATAAAAAAATATCAAAAATAATATTGGGCTTTTTCCGCCCTCGCCAGAGACAGACATCAAGCCCTAGGGGCCGTGCTAAAGCGAGCCTCCAAAATGCTGATTAAAATGCATTTTTAGCTACCGAATGGCGAGGTGAAAGCACCGGACACCCCCCATATCAGTAGCCCGAATAACGGGGGTAGGTTGCAAGGGGTATACCAAAGTCTATGTTGAACATGTAAGCACTATGTTCAACATTTACCGCCTGATGCGACGAACTCAAGGGCGCTCCCATGAATGAATTTCACCCGTTTCTCCCCCAGGACGCCGGCAACGATCGCTTGATCGGCCGCGTGTGGGACCCCGATGCGCAAGGCCCCCGCCTGGTTACCGTACGTGACGGCATGCTGCACGATATAAGCACGCTGGCTCCCACGTTCAGCGCCCTGCTGGAATTCGACGATCTGACGACACGTATCGCCCAGGCACCGGATGCGCCGCTCCTCGCGGTCAGCGATTGCCTGGAAGCCTCGCTCGACGCCGAGGGAGACCCCGCTACCTGGCATCTTCTAGCGCCCTGCGATCTGCAGGCGATCAAGGCCTGCGGGGTGACGTTCGCGTCATCGATGCTGGAGCGGGTGATCGAGGAGCAGGCGCGCGGTGATAGCCAGAAGGCCGCGACATTGCGCGAGACCGTCACCTCGCTGATCGGCGACGATCTTTCGCGGTTGACGCCGGGCTCCGCCGAGGCCGAGGCCCTCAAGGCCAAGCTGGTGGAACTCGACGTCTGGTCGCAATACCTGGAAGTCGGCATCGGCCCCGACGCCGAAGTGTTCACCAAATCGCAGCCCATGTCGGCGGTCGGCCTGGGACATCGAGTCGGCATTCACCCAGCCTCGAAATGGAACAACCCCGAGCCCGAGGTCGTGCTGGCGGTGGACTCGCGCGGCCAGGTACGCGGCGCCACGCTCGGCAACGACGTCAATCTGCGCGATGTCGAAGGGCGTAGCGCCCTGTTGCTGGGCAAGGCCAAGGACAACAATGCTTCCTGCGCCATCGGTCCTTTCGTTCGCCTGTTCGATGATGACTTCGACATCGACAGTGTTCGCGCCCTGGAAGTGACGCTGGATGTCCGCGGTGAGGATGGCTTTCATCTAGACGCGGTGAGTTCGATGAACCAGATCAGTCGCGACCCGCTCGATCTCGTCGGCCAGACGCTGGGAGCGCACCATCAGTATCCGGACGGTTTCATGCTGTTCCTGGGGACGTTGTTCGCCCCGACCCAGGATCGTGATACCCAAGGTAGCGGCTTCACTCACCACCTCGAGGACGTGGTGACCATCGCCACGCCCACGCTCGGGGCACTGGTCAATCGCGTCGACACCAGCGACCGCATCCGGCCCTGGCAGTTCGGCAGCGGTGCCCTGCTGAGCTACCTCGTACGTCAGCGTCCCGGCGCTTGACGATCGGCGTTTCAACACCATGGACAGGGCGCTCCAAGACGTCGCGCCCAACCATGACATTCACTCAAAACAGTACTCTCGATGACATGGGAGGCGCACGCGATGCCAGAGGATCACACCGCAACATCGGTGTGACGAAACACCCTCTTGACTTTAGCGCTCAGCGTCGCCATGTCTTGTATATGCCCATCAATGCCAGGAGGCAAGTATGATATTGGAAGGCAAACAGATTATCGGACATGACATCGCAGCCGGCCCCGGTGCCAGCTTCCAGGCAGTGGATCCCGCCAGTGGCGAGACCCTACCGCCCGAGTTTACCAGTGCCGATAGCAAGCAGGTCGAACGTGCCTGTCAGCTCGCTTGGGACGCCTTCGATGCGTATCGGGAAACCTCGCTGGAAGAACGGGCGAAGTTTCTGGAAACCATCGCCGAAGAAATCGAAAACCTGGGCGGTGGACTGATCGAACGCGCAGTGAGCGAAAGCGGCCTACCGGTCGCTCGTATCGAAGGCGAGCGGGGGCGTACCTGCAATCAGCTACGCCTTTTCGCGGGTGTCGTGCGTGCTGGCGAATGGCTCGATGTCCGCGTCGACCCGGCGCTGCCGGAACGCGCCCCCATGCCGCGTCCTGACCTTCGTCAGCGCCATATCCCGTTGGGTCCGGTCACGGTCTTCGGCGCCAGCAACTTCCCGCTGGCCTTCTCCGTCGCCGGTGGTGACACCGCATCCGCACTCGCTGCGGGTTGCCCGGTGATCGTCAAGGCACATGCGGCGCATCCCGGCACCTCCGAACTGGTGGCACGCGCCATTCAAACAGCCGCCAAGAAGTGCAACATGCCCGAAGGCGTGTTCTCCATGCTCTTCGATTCCGGTTACGAGGTAGGCACCGCGCTGGTCAAGCACCCCAGCATCAAGGCAGTCGGCTTTACCGGCTCGCGCAAGGGTGGCCTGGCGCTGCAACAAGCCGTGCAATCGCGCCCCGAGCCGATTCCCATGTATGCCGAGATGAGCAGCATCAACCCCGTCTTCCTGATGCCCAAAGCGCTTGAGTCACGCGGCACCGACCTCGCTCAAGCCTTCGTCGGGTCTCTTTCCATGGGCGCGGGTCAGTTCTGTACTAACCCCGGCCTGGTGATCGGTCTCAAGAGCCCGGCATTGGATAGCTTCATCGAGGAAGCCGGCAAGGCGCTCAAGGATACGCCGGCGAATACCATGCTGACGCCTGGGATCCACTCGGCCTACGAGCAAAGCGTCGCCAAGCTGGCAGGCAACGCCAAGGTCAACGAAGTGGGCCGCGGCCTTACCGGCGAAGGCGAGAATCAATGCCAAGCGGGGCTCTTCACCACGCAAGGCGCCGATGTGCTGGCCGATGAATCACTGCAAGAAGAAGTCTTCGGTGCCACTTCTCTGGTCGTGATCTGCAGCGACATGGACGAGATGAAGCGCGTGGCCGAAGCACTGGAAGGTCAGCTGACCGCCACCCTGCAGATGGACGAGGGCGACACCGATGCCGTCGCACGCCTGCTACCCACACTGGAACGCAAGGCAGGCCGCATCATGGCCAACGGCTGGCCGACTGGCGTAGAGGTTTGCCATGCCATGGTGCACGGCGGTCCCTTCCCGGCCACGTCCGATTCACGCACCACCTCCGTGGGCAGCGCCGCGATTTTCCGCTTCCTGCGCCCGGTGTGCTATCAGAACCTGTCTGATTCGTTGCTTCCCGAAGCCCTCAAGGAAGCCAACAGCCTCGGCCTGAAGCGTCTCGTCGACGGTAAGCGCGAGGGATAAACGTCCTCGCCTGAGTCCTCCGGGACGAGGGCCTTCAGCAACGCAAACGCCCCATGGCAGCAACATTGCCATGGGGCGTTTTTAATGGCCGCTCGTTATCTGACGAGCGGCGCGCGTGAGCCGTTAGCGGCTAGATCACGCCTTCGAACGGTTCCGCTGAGGAGCGTCTCCGTCTTCACGCTGACGCCGCGGGGCGCGCTCCTGATCACCGCCGCGATCCTCGGCAATCTCCAGCGGACGGCCGGCGACACGCGCCTGGCCAATGCGCGACAGCACGGCGGCCGGCAGTGTGCTCGGCAACTCGACCACGGAGAAGGCATTACGGATATCGATACGACCGATCTTGCCACCGTCGATGCCACCTTCATTGGCCAATGCCCCCACCAACTGACCAGGCTTGACGCCATCCTTGTGTCCCACTGACACACGGTAACGCGTCATGCCAGCGCTCGGCCCACGCTCACGGCGATTGGGTTTTTCGTCGCGACCACCGCTCTGACGGGCGGGACGACGCTCGCCCGGCTTCGGCAAGCGACCGATAGGTGCTTCGCCAGAGCGCGCCATGCTGGCCATTGCGCAAGCCAAGTCCACGGGATCGTAGCCGTCATCGGCCAAGCTTTCGATCAGCTCACGCTGATAGTCGCTTCCCTGCTCCAGCGTCTTCAGCACACGCCCACGGAACAGCTCATCGCGATGCGCACGAATGGCAGATTCATCGGGCAACTCGACTTCATGCATCGGCTGACCGGTAACACGTTCCATGTCACGTACGCGACGCTGCTCGCGGCCACCGGCGAAGGTGATTGCCACGCCCTTGCGTCCAGCGCGGCCCGTCCGCCCGATGCGGTGGGTATACGCCTCGCCGTCTTGCGGCAGGTCGTAGTTGAAAACGTGCGTGATACGCGGCACGTCGAGACCGCGCGCGGCAACATCGGTGGCGATGAGGACATCGACCTTGCTACGCTTGAGGCGATCGACGGTCCGCTCACGCAGGCTTTGATCCAGGTCGCCGGACAACGCCGCCGCGTTAACGCCGCGCGTCAACAATTGCTCAACCAGCGTGGTGCAGGCAGCACGCGTACGCACGAAGACGATGGCGGCGTCTACCGGCTCGACTTCGAGCAAGCGCGATAGCGCCTCAAGTTTGGCACCGCCTTCGATACGCACCAAGCGCTGCTCGATACCCTCGGCCGTCTTGGTCTTGGTCTCGATCATGATCCTGAGCGGATCGACCAGATAATTATCGACGATGCGCGAGATCTCATTCGGCAAGGTCGCGGAAAAGAACACGCGCTGCGCGCCTTGCGGCGTCTCGGAAACCACACGCTTGACGTCATCGATGAAGCCCATGCGCAGCATTTCGTCGGCTTCGTCGAGTACCAGCGCATTGAGACCGTCGAGCTTGAGGCTGCCACGGTTGAGGTGATCGATCACGCGTCCCGGCGTGCCCACGATGACCTGGGCACCACGGCGCAATCCGCTGAGCTGTTCACGATACTCTTGACCGCCACACAGGCTGAGAACCTCGAGCCCCTTGAGATCACGCCCGTACTGGACGAAAGAAGCGGCAACCTGCTGCGCCAACTCACGCGTCGGTGCGAGCACCAACACTTGCGGCTGGCGACGCTGCAGATCAAGACGCGATAACAGCGGCAAGGCGAAGGCAGCGGTCTTGCCCGTACCGGTCTGGGCCTGGCCCATCACATCGCGCCCTTCGAGCAGCGCAGGAATGGTTTTAGTCTGAATCAGTGAGGGCTTTTCATATCCCAGTGATTCGAGCGTAGAAAGAAGAACAGACGGCAGCGAAAGCTCGGCGAAAGTCGACGAGGCAGCAGGGGTCGTGGTCATGTCACACCTTGGATAGCCGGGGCAAACCGGCGGAAAAATTCAAGGCGCCTTCATTGCCCATCGGCCGCTCGGCCTGGGGCATCGAAACAAAAGGCGCCGGTCGCAGCACCTGCGTCCTGCCGCATGAGCGGCAGCTGTGGCGACCTTACGCGTCGTGGCGCGCCATCGATGCGGCAAGCGCTCTCACGGCCGGCTCGAAACGAGCGGGCAATGCGCCTTGCGCAGAAACGTCCTTTAGGCTCTATCCACACCGGGTGGAAGGCACATCGCACAGGGACGAATACAGGATGGAGGGGTCAACACATGCGAGGAAGTGGCATAATACCATCGACTAATGGCTTTGCCCACTCTTATTCGTTCATCAAGTCTATTCGCTTATCAAGGAAGCCTCTCCATGCCGACGCTGTGGATCGACGCCGACGCCTGTCCACGTCATGCCCGCGAAGTCATCGTACGTGCCGCCGAACGCACCCAAACACCGACACGCTTCGTCGCCAACCATCGCTTGCCCTTGCCACCCTCGACCTGGGTCAGCGCACTGACCGTTCCCGGTGGCTTCGATGCCGCCGATGACGCCATCGTCGACCGCGTGGCGCCGGGTGATCTCGTCGTCACCGCTGACCTGCCCCTGGCGGAAGCCGCATTGGCGCGCGATGCCGAGGTCATCACCAATCGTGGCGAAGCACTGACTCGCGACAGCATTCGCGCCCAGGTGCAAATGCGTGACTTCATGGAAACCCTGCGCGCCAGCGGCGAGCATACCGGCGGCCCCAAACCCTATGGCGATGTCGAGCGACGGACCTTCGCCAATGCCCTCGACCGCTGGCTGACACGTGCCCAGCAGCGACGCTGATACATCGATCTAAACGCCACGGCCCTAAGCGCCACGAATGCCCCGCCCCGGCAACCGCTCGCGGTCATGGGGGCGTTCCATCGCCAGTACCGGCCCCTTGGGAACGATGCGCGTCGGGTTGATAGTGTCGTGGCTATAGTAGTAATGGCGCTTGATGTGATCGAAATTCACCGTCTCGGCAATGCCTGGCCATTGATAGAGCTCGCGCAGGTAATTCGATAGATTGGGATAGTCCTCGATACGCCGGAGATTGCACTTGAAGTGCCCGTGATAGACGGCATCGAAGCGAATCAAGGTGGTGAACAGCCGAATGTCCGCCTCGGTCAGCCACTCGCCGGCAAGATACCGCTGCGTGGCGAGCCGTGACTCGAGACGCTCGAGCGCTTCGAACAACGCCGTGACGTGTTTCTCGTAGACCACCTGCTGCGTGGCGAAGCCCGCCTTGTAAACGCCATTGTTGACGTGATCGTAGACGTCGGCGTTGACGGCATCGATGGTCTCGCGGAGATCCGCCGGGTAAAGCTCCAGCCGGTTGCCGGTCAAGTCATCGAATGCCCCGTCCAGCATACGCACCAAGTCGGCGGACTCGTTGTTGACGATACGCCCTTCACGCTTGTCCCACAGCGCCGGCACCGTCACGCGCCCGGTATACTGCGCATCGGTCAGCGTATAGAGCTGATGGTGATAGTCGACGCCATTGAGCGGATCGCCACTCGAGCCCTCGTCGATGGCATAGGTCCAGCCCTGCTCCAGCATCAGCGGACTGGTGTGCGACACGTCGACCAGACCCTCGAGCCCCTTGAGCTTGCGCACGATCAGGGTGCGATGCGCCCACGGGCAGGCCAACGACACATAGAGATGAAAACGCCCCGCCTCAGCCGCGATACCCGGCTGGCCTTGCGGTCCCGGCGACCCGTCCGGCGTCACCCAGTCGCGCAACTGGGCGGACTCACGAACGAACTCGCCGCCGTATTTCTTGGTGTCGTACCACTGGTCATGCCAACGGCCTTCGATTAACAGCCCCATACCTGTTTCTCCTACGCTCGAGCTAGCGCTTGATGAGCAGATGACCCATGCTTGGCCACCTTCGATGCCACTCAGCATAAAACGATTGATTCGACGCTCAAGCGCATTAAAACGGCCTAATCGTTCGCTTCTATCGAATGCTCATCGCAGCAATCCGCCACGGCTGCGTGCAAGGCCGCCGCTAGCGCCCGCGTGGCTGGCCCGGCGCGATCCCGGTCGCGAAAGATCAACTGCATCGGCGTTTCGCGACGCCCCCCGAGTGTCAGAGGCAAAGGGACAAGCGCTCCCATGCGTAATGCCTCACGAATGCGGGTCGTCGGCATCCAGGCGAACCCCAATCCGCGGCACAGCATATCCACCGACGTCACCAGGTGGCTCAATGTCCAGCGCTGCTCGGCTTTGAGCCACCCCGCATCCATCGACTGGCGCAGCGCCGAGTCACGCACCACCAATTGACGATGCTGCTCCAGGTCACGCAGGTCGACTTCACGTCCCAGATGCTGCAGGGGATGCTCGGGATGCGAGACCGCCAAGAACTCCACGTTGACCAAAGGCTCACCCAAAAAGCCTTGGGCGGCGATACCGGATACCACCAAGTCGGCACGCCCATCATAGAGCATCTCGACACCGCCGTTGAGCACGGTTTCATGCAGTTGAACACGAACATGAGGGTAGTGCCGCGAGACACTGTCCAGCGCATGCGCCAGGGCATCCGGCGGAAATAGCTGATCGACGGCGATCACCACCTCGGCTTCGAGCCCCTCGCCCAAACGCCCGGCGACATCTTCCAGAGCCTCGGCGCTTTCCAGCAACTGCCGGGCACGGCGTAGCAACATGGCGCCCGCCTCCGTCAATCGCACCTGTCGTCCCACGGGCTCAAGGACTTGGACACCCAGCTGCTCTTCGAGCTTGTGAACCGCGTGATTGAGCGTGGAGGGGCTCTTGTGCACGGCGTCGGCGGCACGCGCGAATCCGCCGTGATCGACCACGGCGGCGAGCATTCGCCATTGCGCTAACGTGACATTGACCATTCGATTATCCCGAAGGTTAGGAGCAAAAATATGCGATTAATTTTCGAAAAACACGAACTAAAATACCAGTCATTGTCATCAAGAGGATTCACCATGACACAGGCAACGCAGACTCACCGCCAGATCAAGCACATTCGCTCCAGCCACCCCAGCCAAGACGGCGATGGCGTCAAGATCAAGCGACTCCACGACTTCGAGGGCGGGCTCGATCCTTTTCTAATGCTCGACGAGTTGGGGTCCGATCAGCCCGATGACTATATCGGCGGCTTTCCCCCGCACCCACACCGAGGCATGCAGACGCTCACCTATGTCATTCACGGCGGGCTGACGCACGAGGATCATCTCGGCCACAGCAGCACCATCCATGCCGGCGATGCGCAATGGATGCACACCGGGCGCGGGATGATCCACTCCGAAATGCCACTGACCGACAGCCAAGGGCTCCACGCCTTTCAGTTGTGGATCAACCTGCCGGCACGCGACAAGCTGAGCACGGCCACTTATCGCGATGTACGTGCGCAGGAAATGCCACGCCTCGAAGGCCAAGGCGGCCACTTGATCGCTCTCGGCGGTCGCTGGCAAAACGCCACGGCCAGCATCGACGGCCCCCTCAATGCCTTGGCCGGCAATGCCGGCGTCGCCGATGTACACCTTGACTCGGGCACCTTGTCACTGACGCAGCTTGGGGATGAGACCGTGCTGGTATATGCCTATCTGGGTACGGTAAAGATTGGCAATCAAGCGGTAACGGCTGGTCATCTCGCAGTGCTCGAGGCGGGCGATGCACTAACCCTGGAAGCGGACGGCGAGGCTGGCGCTCTGCTCTTGCGAGGCACACCGCATCGCGAACCGATCGCCCATTACGGGCCTTTCGTGATGAATTCACGCAGCGAGCTGGAGGCCGCCATGCAAGCTTATCGAGATGGCAGCTTGACCGAGTAAAGTTGTGTAACTATTGTGCGCCACGTGGCGCCGGTAAAGGAGTACCCACATAGCCACGCATAATATGGCAAGCCGCTGACACCGGCTTGCCGTTGTTGCATGTATGGACTGTATACATGAACAGGATAGGCATTTCATTTAGCATGGGTTATCGTTTCGATGCCTTTTATCTATTTAATGTTCACGTATACGGCTTCTATTCATCATGTTGCGGATTCTTCATTCGCTGCCCCGCACTCATAAGTTAATCTTGTTACCGGTCGCCACCATGGTGACTGTGCTGGGCGCGCACAAAATCGTTACCGTCATCGACGACAATGGTGGCAACTCAGCCACCCACCAGATCACTCAAGACATCGGCGATTCTAATTCATCATCGCCCTCGCTGGCGGGCAATGCCCTCGACACCCTGGAGACTGTGACCACTCGCGATATTCCGCTGAGTGAGCTCAAGGCCCAGGAAATCGTCGATGTCGACTTCATCGACAAGGCGCACGCGGCAGACAATACCGTGTCTGATGCGCCGGCGTTTGATACCCAGTCCTCTCATCCCTACCTTGCTGCCGAGGCGCTTCATACGGCCATGCAGTTGCCAGGATTGCTCTCTGAAGACGAGCTCGACGATGACTCCTTAGGCGGAACATCCTACGAAGACTTTTCCATCGACCCGACGGAATTGCACGACGAGGACGGCCCCCCGGACCTTGAGCGTGAGATCGCCACACAGCAGGAATTCGTGCCTGAATGGGAAACCTATACGGTACAGAAAGGCGATACCTTCGCCGTGACGGCGGAGCGAACGTTAGGACTGGGGTACAGCGATGTCATGCATATTCTGGATAGCGTTCCCGACAAGAATGCTCTGACACGCTGGCGTGTCGGACGCACGTTCGATTACAAGCTCAGCCAAAACGGCGACCTGCTGGCGTTACGTGTGATGAAAAATGCACGTGAAGGCTATGTCATCGAACGCGACTCCCCCCAAGACGATTTCGACGTTGCCAACGTCATCAAGGCCACCGAACCGTCTCAACGCCTCTTCACCGGCACGGTCAACGGCAGCTTCACTCTGTCGGCTGAGTCCACCGGGCTCTCACGCTCTGAGGTCGCCCAGTTGACGAGCCTGCTCTCGAAGAAACTGGATTTTCGTCGCAACACGCGTGCCGGCGATCATTTTCAGGTGCTCGTCGAATCCGACATGCTGGAAGGTGAAAGCCTCGACTCACGGATTCTCGCCGCCCAGTATCAAGGCGAGCGCATGGACCTGACCGTGGTACGCAATAGCGCCGACGACCAGTTCTATACGCCCGACGGCCAGGGCCTCGACCCGGCCTTCGATCGCTATCCGTTCGATGGGCATTATCGCATCAGCTCACCGTTCAACCTGCGGCGTACGCATCCGATCACTGGGCGTATCAGCCCGCATCGGGGGACAGACTTCGCCATGCGCACCGGCACCGCCGTCGACTCGCCGGCGGCCGGACGTGTCGTGAAATCAGCCTATCAGGCCAACGGTGCCGGCAACTATTTGGTCATTCGCCACGACAACGGCTACAAGACGCGCTACATGCACCTCTCCAAGCGCTTCGTCAGCGAAGGCGACCGTGTCGAGATGGGCCAAGAGATCGCCTTGTCCGGTAACACCGGCGGCAGCACGGGCCCACACCTGCATTACGAGGTAATGGTCAATAACCGTTCCGTGGATGCCATGCGCGTCAAGCTACCCGAGAACCAGAGTCTGGAAGGCAAAAAGCTGGCCGCATTCCAGAAGGAGTCCAAGCCATTGCTCGCCAAGCTGGAAAGCGACAGCGATACGCCGGCCATCGCCAGCGTGCACCTCGACGAGAAATCGGGCGACGAAGGCTAGCCTAGCCGAGCCCCCTCACAAATCGCCCCACCATTACGGCGGGGCGATTTGCGTTTGGGCCTTCTTCAGTCAGCCTCGGCCTGAAAAACGGCCGCCACCCAGCAGTCGATCGCTGCCCATGGCGATGGCGCCACGACTTCCTTCCAGCGACCATTCGGCCGCATGCTCACCTTCACTTTTGTCATCGATGAGCGGATAGCTAAGGCCCAGATCATCGGCCGCTTCGCGGAAAAGATCCGGTCGCACGCAACGCGACAAGCAGCCCTCCAGCGCAGGGATGGCAACGTCCAAATGCTGCCAACGGCGCATCTGCTCGGCGTACCAACGTAGATGAGACCGCCAAGGAAAGTTCGCGGCATGACGGTGAAACACACTCATGCCATGCGGCGCCGGCGTACCCTCCACCGCCATGCTTTCCTCTACCACGGTGGGTGGCACGTCCAGGTAACCTTTTTCGCACATCAAGCGTGCCGCCTCGACACGCTGCGCCGGGGCATCCAGCCAGGCGCAAGCCTCGAGTAGCGCACGCAGCACCGCGCGGTGCGTCGCCGGATAGGCGTCGGCCCATGCCTCGCGTACCGCGAAGACTTTTTCCTGACCATGCTGCCAAATGGCGTGACTACCGATCAGCACGCGACCACTTTCACGACGAGCCGCGAGCGTATTCCAGGGTTCGCCGACACAATAGCCATCCAGCCAACCGGCCTCGAGTTGCTCCGCCACCAAGGGCGGGGGCACCACGCGCAACTCAAGATCCCGATCAGGGTCGACGCCGCCTTCCGCCAGCCAATAGCGCAACTGATAGTGGTGCGAAGAAAAGGGATACACGCTAGCGAAACGCAACGCCGACTCGCCAGCGGCTTGCCGTTGGCGCACTACTGCCGCCAGTGCGCGGGCGGAAATCGGTGCCTGCAACATGGCCTCAGGATCGGCGGCCTGCATGCTGGCATACAACGCATTGGACACGGTAATGGCATTACCGCCGAGGTTCAGCGTCAACGCCGACAGCATCGGCGTAGGGCGTCCATCGAGTCCCAATGTCGAGGCCAGCGGCATCAAGGGCAGCATCTGTGCACCATCGAGGAGCCCGAGCTGCATGCCATCGCGCAAGCCAGCCCATGACGACTCGACTTGCAGCGTCACATCCAGCCCATGCGCCGCGAAGAAGCCACGTTCTCGCGCCACCACCAGTGGCGCGGCATCGTTGAGCGGCAACATGCCCAGGGTCAGCGTATCGCGCTCGGGCGAGGGCCACTCGCCTCGTGGGGTTTGGGACTCGTTCATCATTGTCTCCTACGACTCGAAATCGTCACTGGTCAAGACGGCCTGAGCTACCTCGTGAATGGTCAAGCGACGATTCATGGCGTGCTTGCGTAGCCACTGATAGGCGGCGTCTTCGCTGAACGCGTGCGTTTCCATCAATTGGCTCTTGGCGCGTTCAATGGTGCGCCGCTGCGACAGCGTGGTCTGAGTCTTGGTCAACTCGCCCTTGAGGGCACGATGCGCGTCGAAGCTGGCAATCGCTACATTGACCATCGAACGCACCAGCGCCGGCTGTATGTCCTCGACCACGTAGGCACTTACACCTGCACTCGTCGCTTCGCGTGTTAAATCCGGCGTTTCTTCCTCGGCAAGCATAATCATCGGCTTAGGAAAGCGGCGCCCCAGCTGGCCCATGTGTTCCAGGGTATCGCGGCTGGGCAGCGCCGCATCGATGATCACCGCATCAGGCTTGACGCGCGTCATGACGGCGTAGAGATCGTCATGCTCGTTGGCACGTGTCACCACGTCGAACCCCGCCTCATGCAGTGCTTGCTCCAACGCCCGCGAGCGTTCCGGACGAGCATCCACGATCAGCACCTTCACGGTCATGCGCTTTCCTCTCCTGGGTGCTTGTCGACTTTCAATGCAGGTTACATGCCAGGCAATGCCCTGCGGCAGCCCATGCAACACGGGCTCTGCACATCAGCGGTGCACCATGGATGCATTAAAACGGTGCGATAGCGCCTCAAAGCGCACCAAAAGCATGCCAATGAGCCGCTTTGGGCCGATAAGCCTGGGCATTCATCATCGCTCTACTCCATTGGCATGCCTTTTGCTTTTTTTAAGGCAGCAAGACGTGGACCAGGCTCGCCAAGTGAGTACGAGTGCGTCGGACCCCAGGACCCGGCCCTTCATGACGAAGGTCGCCGACGTCGCGTTCGATCTCCGCTACTCCAACGCTAGAGGATGAGCCATGGACATCCGCAACAAGGCCAACAAGATACGGCTTTTCAGCCTCAAGACCCCGCAGATGCGCGCCTTCCACATGTCGTGGTTCGCATTCCACGTCTGCTTTTTCGGCTGGTTCGGCATCGCCCCCTTGATGGCCGTGGTGCGTGAAGACCTCGACCTAAGCAAAACCCAGATCGGCAATACCATCATCGCCTCGGTGGCCATTACCGTCTTGGTACGCCTGGTAATCGGGCTTCTCTGCGAAAAGATAGGCCCCCGCAAGGCTTACACTTGGTTGCTGTGCCTCGGTTCCCTGCCGGTGATGCTGATCGGCCTCGCCGATAACTTCGAAACCTTCCTGCTGGCGCGATTGGCCATCGGCGCGATCGGCGCCTCCTTTGTCATCACCCAGTACCACACCTCGGTGATGTTCGCGCCTAACGTGGTCGGCACCGCCAATGCCACGACCGCCGGCTGGGGCAATCTGGGCGGCGGCACCACACAGATCCTCATGCCCTTGGTCTTCGCCGGCATCATGATGCTCGGTGTCAACGAAGCGCTCGGCTGGCGTCTGGCCATGGTCGTGCCCGGCATCGTGCTATTCGCGACTGGCATCGCCTACTATTTCTTCACGCAGGACGCACCGAACGGTAATTTCGACACGCTGCGGGCGCGCGGAGAACTCCCCTATGCCGAGAAGGAGCACGGCATGGCGCAAAGTTTCGGCGCCGCCATGAAGGATATACGTGTCTGGGCACTGTTCATCGTCTATGCGGCATGCTTCGGTGTCGAACTGACCATCAACAACATCGCGGCCATTTATTTCTTCGACAACTTCGAACTCGACCTGGCCACCGCCGGGCTGATCGCCGGGCTATTTGGACTAATGAACCTGTTCGCCCGCACTCTCGGCGGTATCTTCTCCGATCTCTTCGCCCGCCACGGTGGACTCAAGGGACGCGTGCGTTGGCTGTTCATCGCCATGCTCTGTGAAGGTATCGCCCTGATGGGCTTCGCCCAGATGCAGACGCTGGCGCTCGCCATCGGCATCATGCTGGTCTTCAGCCTTTTCACTCAAATGGCCGAAGGTGCCACCTTCGGGGTCGTCCCCTTCATCAACAAGAAAGCCCTCGGTGCTGTCGCCGGCATCGTCGGCGCGGGCGGCAACGCTGGTGCGGTCGGCGCCGGTTTTCTGTTCCGCAGCGAATCACTTTCCTATCAGCAAGGCCTTTTCTTCCTCGGCGTCGCGGTGATGCTCGCCTCCTTCTGCGCCCTGCTCATCCGCTTCTCGCCGCAGGTGCTCGCCGAAGAAGACGCCGCCTATCGCGACGCCGCAGCAGGCACCGAAACACCCGTCGATGCCATCGCGGCGCGTTGAACCGCACCTGCTTACTGGCCAACGAAAAAAGCCACCGCCTTTGGGCGGTGGCTTTTGCATGTAGAGAACAGAGCATCACGATTGCCGCATCGCGCTCGCTCAGGTGCCCACTTTGTCGGTCACGGCGTCATCTTGGCTCACCGGCTTAGCGAGTACCTGGCTCGCCGCGTAGTAGATGACCGCCCCCAACGCCGAGCCGGTAAACCATCCATAGTCGTAAAACCATGTCCAGGTACCGGTCACGAGCGAGAACACCGTCAATAATACGGGAATAAAGAAGGCGATAAAGCCAGCCGGATTGTAGGCCGGATACGCGGCACCGTCTTTGTACAGGCTGGCGACGTCGAATTGCTGACGCTTAATCAGGAAGTAATCGACGACCATGATCCCGGCGATTGGCCCCAGCAGGCTCGAATACCCCAGCAACCAGTTGGAATACAGGCTCTCGAGGGTCACGTCGGAGACGATCACGCCAGCTTTCTGCAACAGGTCATACCCCATCAGCAATACCCCGACCAAGCCGGTCATCAGCGTACCGCGCGTCTGGTTGATCAGCTTGGGGGCGATGTTCTGAAAATCGTTAGTCGGGGATACGATATTACCGGCGGTATTGGTCGAGATCGTCGCGATGATGATCAGCACCATGGCGATGACCACCCAGAAGGGATTATCGATACGCCCGATCAAGTTCACCGGATCGGCAATCGTTTCCCCCACCAGCGACGCCGACGCCGCCGTCATGACGACGCCCAGCGAGGCAAAGAAGAACATGGTCAACGGCAGGCCGATGATCTGGCCGACGATCTGATCCTTCTGACTCTTGGCAAAACGGCTGAAGTCGGGAATGTTAAGCGACAACGTGGCCCAGAAACCCACCATGGCCGTCAGCCCGGCGAAGAAATAACCGTAGACTGGCGCACCTTCTGGACGCGACGGCGGCTGACTCAACAGTTCGGTCATCGACACGTGCGGCATGGCCCACACCATCAGCCCCACGGCAACGGCCAACAGCAGCGGCGCCGAAAGGGTCTCCAGCCACTTGATCGACTCGGCACCGCGGATCACCACATACAGATTCATGGCACCGAACAGGAAAAAGCCGATCACCTCGCCAAGCCCTTCCAAGGCACGCCAGGGTGGAAAGACCGCCGACAGCAATAGGTGAATCGCCAGCCCGCCGAACATCGTCTGAATGCCGAACCAGCCGCACCCAACCAGCGCCCTTATCAGGCAGGGAACGTTGGAGCCACGAATACCGAACGACGAGCGCAATACCACCGGAAACGGAATGCCGAACTTGGTGCCCGGGAAGGCATTCAGCGTCAGGGGCACCAGGATCACGATATTGGCGATCAGGATCGTGACCAATGCCTCGCTCACCGAGAGCCCGAAATAGGCCGTCAGGATGCCGCCCAGCGTGTAGGTCGGCACGCAAATCGACAGACCGACCCACAAGGCCGCGACGTTCCAGCGCGACCAAGTACGCTCCTCGAACCGTGTCGGGGCGATATCCTCATTGAAACGTGAACTTTCCCGAACGTCGTCGCCGACCTCGAGCTCGACAAGGTCGCCACGCTGCACTGAGCGTGAAGTGTTTGCCGTCATTGTTGTTGTCTCCTCTTGCGGCTGCCAACTCCCCGCATCGGGAAGCTATGCATTGTGTTGAATACTGACCGTCGCTTGCCATCTTCCCGCAAAAAGCATGCCCAATCTGGCGTTTTGAGGGAGAAGCCTTCTTGAAAGCAGCTCCCATCAACCTGCCCCATTCGTAACAAGTCATTGATTTCAATAAATCAATCAATCCTGCCCGCACCGTCAACTTTTCTCTCATACCGTCACTGTGCATATCCAACATTCCTTATCAGGCTGAGAAGCAAGCATCCTGACACTCTAGACAAGTTCCACAATGGTGCATAACAATGCCTTCCGACCTACTCTAGCGCCTTTATAAAAATCATAAATATATGTTTTTAAACAATAAATAAACCTATATCTTTAAACCAAAAATTGGTGCACGTCTTGCAGCCTTATAGGGAATTGTTTTTAAATTAATAGGTTACGCAAATTTAAATTAATCCCAAAAAATTCAAAAACAACTTGAAATAACGCCTTATGAGCGACTAAGTTTTTATTATCCTGACTCAAAAGACAGGTTTTATAAAAACCGAATCAATGCATAACGGTGTACGACAACCGTTAACAACAAGCACAACATGAGGATTCATTGATGCAAAAAGTGAAGATCGGCTTGATCCAGATGGCCTTGAAAGTCGAGACCGACATCGAGCCGGCCGCCATCCGCGATGCCATGAACGAAGCGCACTTGCCCTACATCGAGAAAGCCGCCGATGCCGGCGTTCAAGTACTGTGTTTTCAGGAAGTCTTCAACCAGCCCTACTTCTGCCCCAGCCAGGACAAGAAGTGGTACGCCGCCGCCGAGAAAGTTCCCGAAGGGCCGACCTGTCAGATGATGCAGAAACTTGCGGCCAAACATCACATGGTGATCATCGTGCCCATCTTCGAGGAAACTGCCCCCGGCATCTACTACAACACCGCAGCGGTGTTCGATGCCGACGGCAGCTATCTCGGCAAGTACCACAAGACACACATCCCGCAGCTCGCCGGCTTCTGGGAGAAGTATTTCTTCAAGCCGGGCAAATCGAACTGGCCGGTCTTCGATACCGCCTACGGCAAGGTCGGCGTCTACATCTGCTATGACCGTCACTTCCCCGAAGGCTGGCGCGCCCTGGCCCTCAACGGTGCCGAGATCATCTTCAACCCCTCGGCCACTGTCGCTGGTCTGTCGCAGTACCTGTGGGAGCTCGAACAACCCGCTTCGGCCGCCGCCAACGGCTGCTTCATCGCCGCTATCAATCGCGTCGGCACCGAAGCGCCATGGAACATCGGCGAATTCTACGGCAATTCCTACATCGCCAATCCGCGCGGGGAGATCGAAGCCAAGGCCAGCGCCAGCGAAGACGAGCTGCTGATCCACGAGGTCGACTTGGCAATGGTCCGCGAAATTCGCAATACCTGGCAGTTCTTCCGCGACCGCCGACCTGAAACCTACACGCGGCTCACGGATGGCGAATAAATAATCGGGCTGCCGGAACTGACTGCGCTCATCCCGGCGGACGACCCGGAGCACAACAAGGATACGAAGTACATTCGCATTTTCGTTCCGACAACAATTCCAAGAGGTTTGAAATCATGACCATCCTGATCCGTGGCGGCACCGTCGTCACCCATGACGACATCTACCGCGCTGATGTGCTCTGCGTAGATGGCAGGATTGCTGCTGTCGGCGTCGATCTCGAAGCGCCGGCCGACGCCGAGGTGATCGACGCCAGCGGCCAGTACGTGATGCCCGGTGGCATCGACCCGCACACCCACATGCAGTTGCCATTCATGGGCACGGTGGCCAGCGAGGACTTCTACACCGGCACCGCCGCTGGGCTCGCCGGCGGCACTACCACGATCATCGACTTCGTGATTCCCAACCCCGGCCAGCCGCTGATGGAGGCCTTCGAGACCTGGCGCGGCTGGGCCGAGAAAGCCGCCAGCGATTATGCCTTCCATGTCGCGGTAACCTGGTGGGACGACAGCGTGCATGAAGATATGGGCACCCTTGTGCGCGAGCATGGCGTCAACAGCTTCAAGCATTTCATGGCTTATAAGAACGCCATCATGGCTACCGATGACATCCTAGTGGCCAGCTTCACCCGCTGCCTGGAGCTTGGCGCAGTGCCCACCGTGCATGCCGAGAACGGCGAACTGGTCTACCACATGCAGCAGAAGCTGCTCGCTCAGGGCCTCACCGGCCCTGAAGCGCATCCGCTGTCGCGCCCGCCACAGGTCGAGGGCGAAGCCGCCAGCCGTGCCATCCGCATCGCCGGGACGCTGGGCACGCCAATCTACGTGGTCCACGTCTCGTGCCGCGACGCGCTCGACGAGATCACCTACGCCCGCCGCCAGGGCCAGCCGGTCTACGGCGAATGCCTCGCCGGGCACCTGATGATCGACGACAGCGTCTACCGCAACGCCGACTGGGCCAAGGCCGCCGCCCACGTCATGAGCCCCCCGTTTCGCAGCAAGGCGCATCAGGACGCGCTGTGGACCGGGCTACAGTCCGGCAACCTGCAGACCACTGCCACCGACCACTGCTGCTTCTGCGACGATCAGAAAGCGATGGGTAAAGACGACTTTACCAAGATCCCCAACGGCACCGCCGGGATCGAGGATCGCATGGCGGTGATCTGGGACGAAGGCGTCAACGGCGGGCGCATCTCGATGCAGGACTTCGTCGCCGTCACCTCCACCAACACCGCCAAGATCTTCAACATGTACCCGCGCAAGGGCGCGATCCAGGAAGGCGCCGACGCCGACCTGGTGGTCTGGGACCCCAGCGCCACGCGCACCATCTCCGCCAAGACCCACCATCAGAACGTCGATTTCAACATCTTCGAGGGCAAGACCGTGCGCGGCATCCCACGCCACACCATCAGCCAAGGCAAGTGGGTATGGCGAGATGGCCAAGAACTACACGCCGAGAAAGGCGCTGGTCGCTACATCGAGCGGCCCGCCTATCCCGGCGTCTATGACGTACTCAAGAAACGCGCCGAGCGCAACGCGGCCACCGCCGTCGAGCGCTGAGCCGCACCTTCGTCGCTGACCGAATTGCATAACAAGAAGCGGCCCGCCGATGCGCTCTACGCGAACGGCGGTGCCGAAGGAGAGCTACCGTGACCCACCCTCTCAACCACCTGCCTCGAACCGGCGATGGCACCCGTGATGGCACTACCGCGCTGGAGGCCAACTTCAGTGACTTGCATCCGCCACTGACCCAGCGCCAGGCATTCATCGAGAGCCAGCGTTGCCTGTACTGTTATGACGCTCCGTGTGTCGAGGCCTGCCCGTCGGATATCGACATTCCGCGCTTCATCCGCGAGATCGCCGAGGACAATATCAACGGCGCCGCCCAGACCATTCTCGAGGAGAACATCCTCGGCGGCAGTTGCGCCCGGGTCTGCCCCACCGAGATCCTCTGCGAACAGAGTTGCGTGCGCAATCACGACGCCGAGTGCCAGCCAGTGTTGATCGGCCTGCTGCAACGCCACGCCGTCGATCACATGCACTTCGACGGCCATCCGTTCGTGCGCGCCGCCGACACCGGCAAACACATTGCCATCGTCGGCGCTGGACCTGCCGGACTCTCTTGTGCCCACCGGCTGGCCACCTTCGGCCACCGGGTGACGGTCTTCGAGGCCGAGGCCAAGCCCGGCGGGCTCAACGAATACGGCATCGCCAAGTACAAACTGGTCGACGACTACGCCCAAAAGGAGGTCGACTTCTTGCTTGAAATCGGTGGCATCGAGATCCGACACGGCCAGCGCCTGGGCGACAATCTCGATCTCGAGACCTTGCAGCGCGAGTACGATTCAGTGTTTCTGGGCTTGGGCCTCGGCGCCAGCCGCCAGCTTGGCCTGACGGGAGAACACGCTACGGGCTTGATGCCCGCCACCGATTACATCAAGGAACTACGTCAGAGCGAGGACATTGGCGACCTGGCGCTGGCCAAGCGCTGCGTGGTGATCGGTGCCGGCAACACTGCCATCGACATGGCGGTGCAAATGGCTCGCCTGGGCGCCGACGCAGTCACCCTAGTCTATCGGCGCGGAGTCGAGTCGATGGCCGCCACCGGCCACGAGCAAGAAATCGCCAAGGCCAACGGCGTGCGCATCGTCACCTGGGCCCAGCCCGAACGGATTCTGCTCGACGACGCTGAACGCGTGGCCGGCATGCGCTTCGCGCGCACCGAGTCACAAGATGGCGCCCTCGCCGCCACCGGCGAAACCCTCGACATCCCCGCCGACGCGGTGTTCACGGCGATCGGCCAGGCCTTCGATGAGAATAGCCTGAGCGACGTGCGTGCCGGCCAGCTCGGCCAAGAAGCCGGCAAGATCGAGGTCGACGGTAACTTTCGCACTCGGCTTGCCGGCGTGTATGCCGGCGGCGACTGCATCGCGGCCGGTCAGGACCTGACCGTCCAGGCCGTGCAGCACGGCAAGCTGGTCGCTCAGGCCATCCACAACGAGATCATGGCCCAGCAGGAGGTGGCGTAATGAAGGCATCCGCGAAAAAGCCCGACGTCGATCTAAGCATCGAATTCGCCGGCATCCGCTCGCCCAACCCCTTTTGGCTGGCCTCCGCCCCGCCCACCGACAAGGCCTATAACGTCGAGCGCGCTTTCGAAGCCGGCTGGGGTGGCGTGGTCTGGAAGACCCTCGGTGAGGACCCGGCGGCAGTCAACGTATCGTCGCGCTATTCGGCGCACTTCGGCAAAAACCGCGAGGTGCTGGGCTTCAACAATATCGAGCTGATCACCGACCGCAGCCTGGAGATCAACCTGCGCGAGATCACCGAGGTCAAGAAGCGTTGGCCCGACCGTGCGCTGATCGTCTCGCTGATGGTGCCCTGCGTCGAGGAGAGCTGGAAGGCGATTCTGCCGCGGGTAGAGGCCACCGGCGCCGACGGCATCGAACTCAACCTGGGTTGCCCGCACGGCATGCCCGAACGCGGCATGGGCGCCGCAGTGGGCCAGAACCCCGATCTCATCGAGCAGGTCACGCGCTGGTGCAAGCAGTATTACTCCAAGCCAGTGATCGTGAAGCTCACGCCCAATATCACCGACATTCGCGTTGCTGCTCAGGCCGCACTGCGCGGTGGCGCCGACGCGGTCTCGCTGATTAACACCATCAACTCGATCACCTCGATCGATCTCGACAACATGGTCGCCAAGCCCACCGTGGGCAACCAGAGCACTCACGGCGGCTACTGCGGAGCGGCGGTCAAGCCCATTGCCATGAACATGGTCGCCGAGATCGCCCGTGACCCGGAAACCCAGGGCCTGCCGATCTGCGGTATCGGCGGCATCTCCAACTGGCGTGACGCCGCAGAATTCGCCGCACTCGGCGCCGGCGCGGTGCAGGTGTGCACCGCTGCCATGCTCCACGGCTTTCGCATCGTCGAGGAAATGCAGGACGGCCTGGCGCGCTGGATGGCAGAGAAGGGCTATCGCAGTCTCGCTGAGTTTTCCGGCAAGGCAGTGACCAATACCACCGACTGGAAGTATCTGGACATGAACTTCCAGACCATCGCGCACATCGACCAGGACACGTGCATCCAGTGCGGACGCTGCTACATCGCCTGCGAGGACACCTCGCACCAATCGATTGCCAAGTTGATCGACGCCGCCGGTGCGCGGCGTTATGAAGTCATCGAAGAGGAATGCGTGGGCTGCAATCTGTGCCAGATCACCTGCCCGGTCGAGGACTGCATCAGCATGGTGCCGCAGCCAAGCGAAAAACCCTACATGAGTTGGAACGAAGACCCGCGCAACCCGTTTCGTGAATCCGCCTGAACGCGTTCCTGTCCATTCGAGCGGCGCCTCTGGCAGCAATGCTGGGGGGCGCCCCGCTCGCGGACGCTCACCTCACGGCGATAGCCCTATCCCACGCAAGATGACGCTAGTCACTGTCTGCACCGCATGCTCGAACTGAGTGTCGTCGAGGGGCGCATCATCGTTGAGAAGATAGATTTGGTAATCGAAGTCGGCATAGTGCTGGGTCGACGCCCAGATCATATACAGCAAATAGGACGGCTCGACAGGCCAGATCTTCCCCGCCTCGACCCATTCACGTATCTTCGCTTCCTTGAGCTTGGCCCACTCATAGAGGTTATCGCGAAGCGAATCGCCGATCACCGTTCCACCTTGCATGACTTCGGCTGCCCAGACCTTGGAGCCCGCCGCGCGGCCACGCGAGTGGTTCATCTTGGCGCGAATGTAGGTGGAGAGCACGATCCGCGGATCGTCGTAAAGCTCGAAGCACAACGCATCCTGCTTCCACACCTCAAGCAGTTCGAGCAAAACGTCACGGTAAAGCTCTTCCTTGGTGGAAAAGTAGTAATGCACGTTGGACTTGGGAAGCCCCGCCAATTGCGCGATCTCTCCCATCGAGGCGCCGGCATACCCTTTCTCGGCAAACACCTGCTCCGCCGCCAGCAGGATCTTCTCCACGTTCTGCTGACGAATCCATCCCTTACGTCTGGCCATTGTTCTCTCAATCCGCTCGAATCCTCACGCTATTGTGCGAGTCTACCACCGCTCTCACCACACTTGCGCCGCGCGCTTCAACCGGCAAGACCATCCGATGCTTGAGGGTTGCGGTATACCGACCTAATAGCGCACTGTGAATGATCAGGCTCGATCACCTTAAGGAGTTCACTATGACCATCGCACAAGGCGACAAGCTGCCCAGCGTCACCCTCAAGACCAACGGCGCCAACGGCCCCGAAGACCTCGACACCGGTGAGCTGTTCGCCGGCAAGCGTGTGGTGCTGTTCGCGGTGCCCGGCGCGTTCACGCCGGGGTGCTCCAACACCCATATGCCGGGCTTCGTGATTAATGCCGACGACATCCTCGCCAAGGGGGTGGATACCATCGCCTGCCTGGCCGTCAACGATGCTTTCGTCCTGGGTGCCTGGCAGCAGGATCAAAACGCCCAGGCGATCACCATGCTCGCCGATGGCCATGCAGACTTCACCCGCGCCATCGGCATGGAGAAAGACGCCAGCGGCGCCGGCATGGGCACCCGCAGCCAGCGCTATGCCATGATCGTCGACGATGGCGTAGTCAGCTACCTGGGCGTCGATGAAAAGGGCGTCGAGAAAAGCAGCGCCGAAACCATTCTCGCCAATCTGTAAGTTCGCTCAGCGTCGCCCTCCCCATGGCCCGCCTCTCGGCGGGCCATTTCGTAAGCGCCTGACTGGCTTTCGTAGCGACGTCAGCGACCAGATTATCTATGTCGATGGTGGCTTGCTTATCGTGATCTAAGCCGCTGCTGCCCACTCATGGTGCGCCAACACTATACAACTCCCCTTCTTGGCGCATCATTTCCCCGCACCATCGCCATCGTGGCATTCAATCTCGACGCCTTAAAAATATAAGTATTTGATATATATGATTTTTATAAAAAATGGCACGCACTTCGCTATCTATAAGATACGAAGAACGCCAACCATCGAATCCGGCGCCTTCTTCCCCCTTTTTAGCGTCGCTGCCCAGCAGCGATGAACCGAGTGAGCTGGCGTGCTCCCCTAGTCCCCTTCTTGGGGACTTTTTTTTGCTCGCCTTTTGGAGTCTCTTCCACCCATCGGCCACACTAAGCCTTTCCCTGCAATGGAATGCATGCCGAATGTCGTCTTTACTACGTCGCTCCTGGCACTTATCGATACTGACCATCACGCTCGCCGGCATGGCACTGCCCGCTATGGCGGCCATCGATCGCCCGGCACTCGAGGAAGCCGCACAACGTATCGGGGATTTGCCGCGTACGCATACGCTACTGATGGCCATCGACGGCGACACAGTCATCGAACGTGGCTGGCGCGGGCACGACGTCGACGAGACAGCCAACATCAAGTCGCTCTCCAAGGTGTTGATCTCTGCATTGGTGGGCGCGGCCATCGCGCGTGACGTCATCCAGGGCGTCGATCAGCCGATCACTGACCTGCTCGGTGATCGCGTCCCCGCCGAGGCCGACCCGCGCGTCGCTGACATCCAGGTCGGCCATCTGCTTTCCATGCAGGCCGGGCTGGAACGCACCTCCGGCGCCAATTACGGTGGTTGGGTGGCCAGTGACGATTGGGTCGGCAACGCCCTGTCACGCCCCTTCGTCGCTGACCCCGGCGGGCGCATGCTGTACTCGACCGGCAATAGCCATCTGCTCTCTGCCGCGCTCACCGATGCCAGTGGCCGCGATACGCTCACGCTGATGCGCGAGTGGTTGGGCACGCCTCTGGAGATCGCAATACCGCCCTGGACGCGTGACCCACAAGGCATCTATTTCGGGGGCAATGAAATGGGGCTTTCGCCGCGCGCCTTGTTGAAAATCGGCGAGCTATATCGTCAAAAAGGCATGTACGACGGTGAACGCGTGCTCCCCGCCGAATGGATAGAGCGTTCCTGGCAAACGCGTACCCGCTCGCATTTCAATCAGGACGACTACGGCTACGGGTGGTTCATTACCCAGCTTGCCGATACGGCGGTCTATTATGGTTGGGGATATGGGGGACAGTTACTGTTCGTGGTGCCGGCACATGACGCTACCATCGTCATGACCGCCGATCCCACGCCACCTTCCAATGGCAGCGATTATCTGGATCGCGTCAAGGCAGCCGCGACCGACCTGATCGAAGCCATCGATTGATATCGGCATCATGTCTTGCCGACAACACAGCCATCACCCAACAAGGAGTCGCTCATGTCAGCCTCTCATGAAAGCCAAGGCACCTGCCTGTGCGGCGCTGTCAGCCTTCGCGTGTCGCTCACCGGTTACGGCGTGAGTGTCTGCCACTGCCGCATGTGCCAAACCTGGAGCGGCGGCCCGATGCTTGCCATCGAAAGCGACGAGCCCATGACCCTGGAAGGCGAGGAAAACGTCAGCGTATATGCGTCTTCGGACTGGGCCGAACGCGGCTTCTGTCGGCAGTGCGGCACGCACCTCTTCTACCGTCTCGCCAATGGCCAGCACTACGCCTTTCCCCTCGGTCTGCTGGATGCCGGCGAACCCTGGACAATCGCCCAGCAGATCTTCATCGATGAAAAGCCCAGCTTCTACGATTTCGCCAACGACACTCCCCGCCTGACCGGCGACGAGGTCTTTGCGCAATTTGCGGGCAGCGCTGGCAGCTAGGTGCCGCTGCCAGCCAAGGAAAGCAATGGCCCCGCATGTGCGGGGCCATCGAGTTTCAGGAGGGGAAGGAGAACTGCGTCCCTTCGCGAACGCCGGCCGATGGCCAGCGCTGAGTAACAGTCTTGCGCTTAGTATAGAAGCGCACCGCATCGGGACCGTAGGCGGCCAGATCGCCGAACAACGAGCGCTTCCAGCCCCCGAAACTGTGATACGACACCGGGACAGGTAGCGGCACGTTGATGCCGACCATCCCTACCTGGATATTGTCGCTGAAGTAGCGCGCCGCCTCGCCGTCACGGGTGTAGATGCAGGTGCCGTTGCCATACTCGTGAGCGTCGATCAGTTTCATGGCCTCTTCCATGGAACCGACACGTACCACCAGCAGCACCGGGCCGAAGATCTCCTCGAGATAGCACGTCATATCGGGCGTGACGCGATCGATCAGGGTGCCGCCGACGTAGAAGCCGTTCTCATGCCCCGGGACCTTCACGCCACGCCCATCGACCACGATTTCGGCCCCCTGTTGCTCGGCACCGTCGATGTAGCCGCAGACCTTCTCCTGGTGAGCTTTGGTGATCACCGGACCGAAATCGTTCTCGGCGTCATGGAAGGGGCCAACCTTGAGGGTCTTCATCTGTGTCTGCATCTTGGCGATCAACGCATCGGCTGCCTCGTCGCCCACCGCCACGGCGACGGACAACGCCATGCAGCGCTCGCCCGAGGAACCGAAGGCCGCCCCATTCAGCGAATTGACCACGTTATCCATATCGGCATCGGGCATCACGATGGCGTGGTTCTTGGCGCCGCCGAGCGCCTGGCAACGCTTGCCGTTGGCACTGGCGCGGCTATAGATATACTCGGCGATCGGCGTGGAACCGACGAAGCTCACGGCCTGCACGCGGTCGTCGTCAAGCAGTGTATCGACGGCTTCCTTGTCGCCGTTGACCACATTGAGCACGCCGGCGGGCAGGCCCGCTTCGAGTGCCAGCTCGGCGATGTAGAGCGCCGAGGTCGGGTCGCGCTCGGAGGGCTTGAGCACGAAGGTATTGCCGCAGGCGATGGCCATGGGATACATCCACAGCGGCACCATCGCCGGGAAGTTGAACGGCGTGATGCCGGCCACCACGCCCAGCGAGTGGAACTCGCTCCAGGAGTCGATACCCGGCCCGGTATTCTTGCTGTACTCGCCCTTGAGCAATTCCGGTACACCGCAGGCGTATTCGACATTTTCGATGCCGCGCGCGAGTTCCCCCTTGGCATCGTGGACAATCTTGCCATGTTCCTGGCCGATCAGCCGGCAGATCTCGTCGGCGTTCTGCTCCAGCAATTGCTTGAAGTTGAACATCACCCGAGCCCGCTTGGCGGGCGGCGTAGCGCGCCAGGCCGGGAAGGCAGCCTGGGCGGCGGCGATGGCCTCCTCGACGGTGGCCTTGGAGGCCAGGCTGACCTGGCTGCCGACCTCGCCGGTAGAGGGGTTGAAGATGTCCTGGGTGCGCCCTTCACCGGCGACGCGTGAGCCGTTGATTAGATGGCCGAGGGTGGTCATATGCTACCTCTCATAGGAGTGTTGTAGGTTGAAGTCTTCAGCCCAATAAGGTGATTGGCGGGTGGCTCGGGGCTGATCCCCGTCGACGGGTCTCTGAGGAGGCGCCGTTAACCCTTCCATGGGGGCTACTTTTGCCATCCATGGCAAAAAACCTCCTCTTCGCCCCGTCCCCGGTGCCCGCATCTTCCACTAATACTGTTCCGTTCAATCCAGTTCGCCGATGGAATCGCCCAGCACATTGACGAGGCGATCGATCTCTTCGCGCTCGACGATGAAGGGCAGCCCGAGCTGAATGGTGTCGCCGCCGTAGCGCACGTAGAAGCCCTTCTCCCAGCACTTCATGGCGATCTCGAAGGGACGCCGTCCCGGCTCGCCGGGATATGGCTCGATCTGCAGGGCGCCGGCAAGACCGTAATTGCGGATGTCGCTGACATAGCGCGTGCCCTTGAAACCATGGAGCGCCTCCTCGAAGATCGGGCTCATCTCCCGCACCCGCTCGATCAGGCGGTCGTTCTCGAGTACATCCAGCGCGGCCAATGCTGCGGCACAAGCCACCGGATGGCCCGAATAGGTATAACCATGGGGCAGCTCGAGCATATAGTCGGGCCCGCCTTGTTCCATGAACGTCCGATAGATCTCGCCCTGCACGATCACTGCACCCATGGGCACCGCGCCGTTGGTCAACTGCTTGGCGACATTGAGAAGATCTGGCACCACGCCGAATTCCTCGGCGCCGGTCATCGATCCCATGCGGCCGAAGCCGGTGATGACCTCGTCGAATATGAGCAGGATGTCGTTGGCATCGCAGATCTCGCGCAACCGCTTGAGATACCCTTTGGGCGGCGGAATCACCCCGGCGGAACCGGCCAGCGGCTCGACGATCACCGCCGCGATGTTGGAAGCATCGTGCAGCGCGATCAGCTCCAGCAGCTCATCGGCGCGCTCGGCACCCTGCTCGGGCATGCCTTTGGTGAAGATGTTCTCCTTGAGCAACGTATGCGGCAGGTGATCGGCATCCACGCCTTGACCGAACAAGGTGCGATTGGCGCCGATGCCGCCCAGGCTGAAACCACCGAAGTTGACCCCGTGATAGCCCTTGGCACGCCCGATCAGCTTGGTCTTGCTCGGCTTGCCCTTCTTGCGCCAGTAGGCACGGGCGATCTTCAGCGAAGTATCCGCACTCTCCGAACCGGAGCCGGTGAAGAACACGTGATCGAGCCCTTGAGGCGTCAATTCTCGCAGACGATGGGCCAACTCGAAGGCCTTGGGATGGCCGTACTGGAAGGCCGGTGAGTAATCCAGCTCCCCAAGCTGGCGGCTGACCGCCTCGGTGATCTCGGGACGACAGTGCCCCGCGCCGCAGGTCCACAACCCCGAGAGCGCATCAAAGATTTGGCGCCCCTGGGCATCGGTCAAGTAACTGCCCTTGGCGCCCACGATGAGACGCGGGTCGCGCTTGAATTGACGATTGCCGGTATACGGCATCCAGTAGGCATCCAACTGTTCCGGGCTCAAGCCCGCCATAGGTGGAAACGCGCGATCCGACATCTCTCCTCCTGCCGCTAGACGGTAATAAGTTGTTCTATCGGAAAAGCTAGGCGGGGTCGTCGATAAGTTAAATCCAGAAATACTGAATCTCATGCAAGTCACTGGTTAACTTTATGCACGGGCGGGGCTATCCTCGAAGGCCCCCATCATCGAGAAGAGGAATTCCGCCATGCCTTCCCGCAGCGAGACCCTGATGGGTCAGCCCAGCGATGCCGACCTCCGGCTGCTGAGGATTTACCGCAAGGTGGTGGAGTGCGGTGGGTTTTCCGCCGCCGAGGTAGAACTCAACATCAGCCGTGCGGCGATCAGCATGGCGATGAATGACCTGGAGACACGCCTCGGCCTGCGGCTCTGCCAGCGCGGGCGCAGCGGCTTCGCCCTCACCGACGAGGGCGCCGAGGTCTACGCTGCCACTCTCCAGCTACAGAGCGCCGTGGAAGGGTTCCGCACACGCGTCAATGGCCTGCATGCGCGTCTCAAGGGCGAGCTCAGCATCGGCATCACCGATAACCTGGTGACCATGCCCGAGATGTATATCACCGACACCCTCAGCGCGCTCAAGGCGCGTGGCCCCGAGGTACGCATCAATATCCGCATGATCCCGCCTAGCGACATCGAACTGGGCGTGCTGGATGGACGCCTGCATACCGGGGTGATTCCGGCGCTCAAGACGTTGCCGGGGCTTGCCTATCTGCCGCTCTACGAGGAATCCTCGCGGCTCTACTGCACCGCCGGCCATCCGCTCTTCGAGGCCGAGGACGTAAACGAGGAACGGCTCGCCGCACATGACGCCGTGGTGCCCGCCTACGCGCAGACGCCGGAGGTCAAGGCGTGCCACGCTCCGCTCAAGGCCGCCGCCTCGGCGACCGACCGCGAAGGTATCGCCTTCTTGATTCTCTCCGGCCGCTATATCGGCTACTTGCCGACCCACTATGCCGAGCAATGGGTGCGTGACGGCCGCATGCGAGCCTTGAATCCCGAACGCTGGCATTACCTGACCCACTACAGCGCCATCACTCGCAAGGGCGCGCCCCCCAACCTGATACTGGAAAGCTATCTTGAGGCGTTGGAGCACCTGATCCAGACAGCACCAAGCATCAAGCCTTGCGACTGACCAGCACGATACCCACCAGAATCGCCACGCCGCCGAGCACGAAATTCCAGGACAAGGGTTCGTCGAGCAGCACGGCCCCGAACAGCACCCCGAAAATCGGTGACAAGAACGAGAACACGCCGAGTTGCGAAGCCCAGTAACGACGCAGCAAGGCAAACCACAGAAGCAACGCCCCCACCGAGATGACCAGCGTCTGGAAGCTTAAGCTGGCCACTGCCATGCCGCTGAACGCGACGTCTTGCCAATCGCCTAACCACATTGTGATGGGCAACAACAGCACGCCTGCGGTCAACAGCTGATACGTCAGCGTCTGAAGCGGCGGCGCCTCGGAGAGTGAAGAGCGGCGCACCATCAGCGTGGTCGCGGCCCAGGAAACCCCTGCCAGCAATCCCAGAAAGTCACCCAGCAGTATCGCGCCGATGCCTCCATCGGGAGATGCCGAGGGCATCATGGCGATGAGCATGCCCAGAAACGCCATGCCGATCCCCCACCATTGCGAGCGCACCAACTGCTCGCCCGGCACCCAGAGATGCAACCCCAATGCCGCGAACACCGGCGCCGTATAGAGGAAGACCGACATATGCGATGCCAGGGTGTAATTGAGCCCCCAGGCGACGAAGGCGAACTCCCCCGCAAAGCCCAGGCCGACCAGCACGCCCGCGCCCAGACGCGCACGGAAATCCGCCAGCCGAATGCCTCGCCAGCGCGCAATACCGAGCACCAATATCCCCGCCAGCAATGATCGCACGACGATCTGAGCCAGCGGCGGGATATCCCCGGCCACGGCCTTGATGGCGACTTGCTGCAGTCCCAACGCCACACAAAAAACCGTCATCGCCACGCCAGCGGGCATGTCGAGACCGCGCCGCGCGTGAGTCGATGTCATGCTGGCACGAGACGTCACAGTGCCTGAGGAAGATTTCGTCATGATCGCATCCCTTCTTGAATCACGACTCAGTGGAGCATTTGCCGCGCGGCGATCCAAACGATTAATCTGCCCCCTCAGGCTCAGGAAAACTCAACTCATGAAGATCGAACGACTGCCCCTCAACGCGCTACGCGCCTTCTCGGAGGCCGTGCGCGCCGGTAGCTTCAAGACGGCGGCCAAGCGCCTCGGCGTCACGCCCGGCGCGGTCAGCCGCCAGGTCAAGCAGCTCGAAGACCGGTTGGGCGTGGCACTGTTCGAGCGTCATGCCAACGGCGTACGCGTCAGCGAGGCCGGCCATCTGCTGGCCGAAGATGTCGATGCCGGCCTAGCGCGCATCGCCAACGGCGTACAAACCGTGCATGAACATGCCCATGCGGCCACCACGCTGACCCTCAGCGCGCCGCCATCGTTCACCCAATTCTGGCTACTTCCACGTTTGGCGGCATTCGAGGCACTGGAAAGCCATATCGAGATATCCCTGGACGCGGACCAGAACCTGAGCGACCCGATATGGCAAGGCGACAGCGCACGACTCGCCCTGCGCTACGGGCGCGGCCCCTGGCCCGGCGTCAGAAGCATACGGCTCCTCGAGGACTCGCTGTTTCCCGTCTGCTCCCCCGCCCTGTTGGAGCGCTCTCCTATCGACACGCCCGCCGACCTACTCGCCCATCCATTGCTCGAGGTAGTCTGGTAATCACGGCAGAACGTCGACTTCCCCGGCTGGCGAGATTGGTTCGACGCCGCCGGGCTACCGGGCAAGACACTGCCGATTCAGCAGCGGTACTCCCTCTACGGCCTGGCTCTCGACCAAGCGATCGCCGGACGCGGCGTGATACTCGCCAGCCCGGCCGTCGTCGCCGACCGTCTTGCCAGCGGCGTGCTTGTACGCCCTTTCGGCGAACGCCACGTGATCGACTCGCCGTTCACCTACGACCTGATCCTCCCCGCCACCGGCCAGGCCCCACCCGCGATCCAACACTTCATCGACTGGCTCATTGGCGAGGCCGAACGGTTTCGGCAGCAATCTATAGCGTGAAATGCTCTTCACCGCATGACGACTCGCAAGTCGTCCAACTGGCAACGGCCATCTTATCCTGGGGCACCATCTGCACCACGCTGCCCACGACGATCAAGCATGGCGATGGGAGCGGCGTGGCGGCGAGCTTTTCAGGCATGTCGCCGAGCGTGCCGATCAGGGTTTGCTGTTCGGGCAACGAGGCATTGGCGGCGAGCATGATCGGCCAGTCGTCGGGCAGGCCGGCGTCGCGTAGTCCTTGGCAGATTTCAGCGACCTTCGAGAGCCCCATATAGAACACCAGCGTCTCGTCGCGGCGCGCCAGCGCGGTCCAGTCCGGCTCGCCACCGGCGCGGCAATGCTGGGCGGTGACCAGCCGTAGCTGCTGGGCATGGGCGCGGTCGGTGAGTGGCATGCCCAGGCTGGCGGCGGCAGCGGAGGCGGCGGTAATCCCGGGGACGATTTCGGTGGGCAGCCCCGCCTCGGCCAGCACGGCAAGCTCTTCGCCCATGCGCCCGAAGATGCCCGGATCGCCGCCCTTGAGACGCACCACCGATTTGCCTTCACGCGCCAGACGCGCCAGCAAGCTACCGATCTCGGCTTGCGGCACGCTGTGATGGCCGCGCGCCTTGCCCACGTAATAACGCTCGCGCCGGGGTGGAATCATGCCCAGAATATCGTCGCCGATCAGGCGGTCGTAGACGATGGCATCGGCTTGCGTGAGCAGACGCCAGGCACGCAGAATGAGTAGATTCGCGCTACCCGCCCCGGCCCCCACCAGATAGACATGGCCGGGGCGCGTGGCGCATCCCGCCGCCGGTGTCTGAGCGAGCGGTGCCCTGAGATTTTCCCGCGTGCCGGGCCACCAGCGCGCCAGCAAGGCACTCACGCTTGCGATGGATGCTTCAGGCCGTTTCCAGCGCTTCATCAGCCCCAGCATGCGCCACCTCCTCTTCGAGCAATGACTTGAGTTCGGGAATACAGGAACCGCACTGGGTCCCGCAGGCCAGGCGCGCGCCCAGCGCATCGACATCGCTATCGCCACCGCGAATCGCCTCGCGGATCGCCGTGGCACCGACCTGATGACAACTGCACACCACCGGCCCCGTGTCGGCCTCGCCGGAGGCACATCCTGCCAGCACGCGACGCCGCTGTTCGGTTTCCAGCGCGATATCGCCGAAGCGGGCATCGAGCCAGGCCAAGCCCGGCAATTCGCTGGGTGGGCCGACCATCAGCCACCACACCAGGCGCCCGTCGCGAATTCCTGCCGCGCGCAGCCGCCCGCTCGCGACGTCCTCGCTCCAGAGCGTCGCCGCCACTCCGAACTGCTCGGCGCACCAGGCCGGCCAGTCACGCGGTGAGGCGCCCGCCTTGCTGGCCAATTGCCAGCGCTCGGCATGCTCAAGCGGCATGCGCGCCCAATAAGCAAGCGATTCGCGCTCGGACAACGCGCCGCTATCGTTCGCCACCAGCAGCGTCGCTTCTTCGGCGATGGCCAGCGGTGCCAACGCGACAGCGCCATGTTTGGTTTCGGGCTGTCCGGAGACGGGATCGGTATGCGCAGCAAAGAGCGTGCCCACGCGCCCGGCATTGCTGAACTGCGCGTTCCAGTGGATCGGCATGAAGGCCTCTCCCCGGCGCTGCGCCGTCGCCACGCGCGCCCGCACTCGGGCTTCGCCGTGGGCGTTGTAAAGCCGTGCCAGGCCGCCATCCGCGACACCGGCGACCTCGGCATCGTCGGGATGCAGATCGACATAGGGTTCGGCGCGATGATTGAGCAAGCGCGGGGCACGGCCGGTGCGCGTCATGCTGTGCCACTGATCGCGCACGCGTCCGCTGTTGAGGCGCAACGGATGCGCGCCACTCACGGCCTGGCGCGGCGCGTGCGGCGTCACCGCGACCAGCCGCGCGCGCCCATCCGGCGTGGCGAAGCAGCCGTCCTCGAACAGCCGCGCGGTACCGTCTGGCGCGGCCTCGGTCACCGGCCACTGAATCGGCACCAGGGCATCGTAGGCGGCGCGATCCAGCCCCGCCAGGGCGGAAATATCGAACACACGCGGCACACCATCGGCGCGGTTGGCGTGGCCGGAAAGTCGCGCGTGCTCGACGAAGATATCGCGGGGGTGGCAGTAAGCGAACGCTTCCTCATAGCCCAGATATCTGGCGACCTGGGTGATGATCCACCAGTCGTGGCGCGCCTCACCGGGCGGCGGCAACATGCCACGCTGGCGCGAGATCCGCCGCTCGGAGTTGGTCACGGTACCATCCTTCTCCGCCCAGGAACTGGCCGGCAGCACGATGTCGGCATACGCCAGGGTATCGGTATCCGCCATGCATTCGGAGACGATCACCAGCGGGCATTTTGCCAGGGCGCGCTTGGCACGGTCGGCATCCGGCAGACTGACCACGGGATTGGTGGCCATGATCCACAGCGCCTGGATTTCGCCACGCTCGATGGCCTTGAAGAGCTCGACGGCCTTGAGCCCCGGACCGTCCGGCAGATGAGGAGCGTGCCAGAATTCAGTCACCAGCGCTTGGGCACCCGGGGTGTGGTAATCCATATGCGCGGCGAGCTGATTCGCCAAGCCCCCCACCTCGCGCCCGCCCATGGCATTGGGCTGGCCGGTGATCGAAAACGGCCCCGCGCCAGGCAGGCCGAGCTTACCGCCCGCCAGGTGGCAATTGATGATGGCGTTGCACTTGTCGGTGCCGCTCGAGGACTGATTGATGCCTTGGGAATACAGCGTCACCACGTGCAATTGCGAGGCGAACCAATAGTAGAAGGTTTCCAGCGCCTCAACGTCCAAATCGCAATCGTCGGCGATGGCGGCAAGCGTCGTCGCTTCGTCACGAGCCGCCGCCAGTGCCGCGTCGAATCCTTGGGTATGACGCTCGAGATAGACCCGATCCAGCTTTTCCTTGTCGGCCTGGAAGGCCAGCAAGCCATTGAAGAGCCGCGCATCGCTGCCCGGCTTGAGCGGCAGATAGAGATCGGCGACCTCGCAGGTGTCGGTCACGCGCGGGTCGATGACCACTACGCGCAGCAACGGATTGCGCTGCTTGGCGGTGCGCAAACGCTGAAACAGCACCGGATGATTCCACGCCAAATTGGCGCCCACCAGCACTACCAGTTCGGCCTCTTCCAGATCCTCGTAATTGCACGGTACGGCATCCGCCCCGAAGGCACGCTTGTACCCCGCCACCGCCGAGGCCATGCACAGCCGTGAATTGGTATCCAGATGCGGCGAGCCCAGAAAGCCCTTGAACAGCTTGTTGGCGGCGTAATAGTCCTCGGTCAGCAATTGCCCGGAGAGATACCCGGCAATCGCCTCACCGCCGTGACGTTCGCGCACCGCCGTCAGGCGATTCGCCACGCTGGCCAGCGCGTCGTCCCAGCTCACCTCGCGTCCATCCACGCGTGGCGCGAGCAGGCGCCCGTGATCGCCCAGCGTTTCATGCAACGCCGAGCCTTTCACGCACAGCCGCCCATAGTTGGCGGGATGCTCCCGGTCGCCTTCGACGCCGGTCATGACGCCGTCCTCGATGGTTGCCGTGACGCCGCAACCGACGCCGCAATAGGGGCAGGTCGTGTGCTGCTGCATGCTGTCTCGCCCTCCGCCTGCAAACGCAAGAGGCCCGACCCCGCCGCAGCAGGATCAGGCCTCTTTGCCTGGTAGGGCGACCGCGTGGCCGCCCGCCAATGATGAATTGCGTCTCGCCGCCGTTGGCGTTTTCGGCGCGCCGTGGCCGAAAAAATGACGTACACCACTTATGCAAATCCAGCGCCACCTTGGCTCTAATTCCGTTTAAACAACCACTTGCAGTGCCACTTGGTTGTCTTGCATTCCTCTCCCGGCATCGAAAGGCACCAGCCTGGTGCAATTTGCTCGCCATGCGCACAGCCAGTGCGCACGTCTCACCATGCACGGCCACCGGCGCATCCTGTCGAAATCACCCAAACGACTGAAAAGAAAGCCTTGGCAGGCGATTGGCATATCTCTGGCATATCTCGAAACAAGGCGGGTCAACGTCGACCCCTTGGGCCCGAGACGCACACACGTCTTGCGCCGCCCGGAGCCGACACACGGCTCATGACAACACGATGACCTTCAGGCAAAGGCGCCTGGCATCCGATTTCCCCATCGGGTGTCAGGCGCCTTTGCGTTTCTGCTGCACCTTTTTAGAGGGTGTTTACAAAGAGGAAAGGGGCAATGAGCGCAAACGACGAACATCTGGTGATCGTCGGCAACGGCATGGCCGGGCATCGCTTGCTCGAGCGTGTGCTGGCGCATCCCCATCGGCCGCGTCACATCACCATCCTCGGCGACGAACCGGAGACGGCTTATAACCGCATCCTGCTCTCGCCGTGGCTGGCCGGCGAGATGGAGCGTGAGGCGCTGACGCTGCGCGAACGCGACTGGTACACGACGCACGACGTGACCCTGATCGCCGGCGAACGCGTCACCGCCATCGACCGCCAGGCGCGCACCCTGACCACCGACCGGCAACGCCGCCTCGGCTATGACCGACTGGTGCTGGCCACCGGTTCGCAGGCCGCGCGCCCCGGCGTGCCGGGCGACGACCTCGACGGCATCCACACCTTTCGCGATCTGCGCGACGGCGAGCGGCTGGCGCGCCTGGCCGATAGCGGCGGTCACGCCGTGGTGCTCGGTGGTGGCCTGCTGGGACTGGAAGCCGCTGAAGGGCTGCGCAAGCGCGGCATGACGGTGAGTGTATTGCATCGCAGCCCGCACCTGATGAACCGCCAGCTCGATGCCACCGCCGCCGGTATGCTCGCCGACGAACTTCGCTCGCGCGGGCTCGATGTCATCACCGGCGCCCGGCTCGCCCATTACGAAGCAGGTGGCGATGGCCGCCATGTGACCGGCGTAACGCTCGAAGACGGCACCACGCTGGCGGCCGATGGCGTGGTCGAGGCCATCGGCATCGTCCCGCATATCGCCCTCGCCGAGACCCTGGGCCTCGCCACCGGGCGCGGCATCCAGGTCGACGCCTATCTGAGCACCCATGATCCGCGCATCTCGGCGCTGGGTGAATGCTGCGAATTCGAGGGCACCACCTACGGCCTGATCGAGCCCATCTGGCGCCAGGCCGAGGTACTCGCCGCACGGCTATGCGGTGACACGCCCGAGCCCTACCGCGAACAGCCCTGCGCCACCAAGCTCAAGGTCAGCGGGATCTCGCTGTACGCCTTCGGCCCCATCACGCCCGCGCCCGAGCACGACGTACTCACCTACCACGACCCGCAGCACGGCGACTACCGCCGACTGCTGCTGCGCGATAGCCGTCTGGAAGGCGCCGTGCTCTACGGCGATACCGCCGCCGGCCCCTGGTACTTCCAGCAATCTCTCGCCCAGCGCGACCTGAGCGCCTGCCGCCAGGCGCTGCTGTTCGGCGAGCACGACGCACAACCGCTACTCGGGGAGGTCGCCTAGTGCTGACATTTTTCATGCGGCCCGAGGGCTGGCCGGCGCGAAGGTCATTCGTCATGGATGACGAATGTAGCGCCCAGGGAAGGGTTTACAGCGCCTTCGCAATGGCCCTGCCCCGGGCCGTCACGTTTCATCGCCGACATTGGGACAGGAGTTCTTATCCATGAGCAAACAACAACTGGTTATCATCGGCAACGGCATGGTCGGCCACCACCTGATCGAGCAACTCGTCGCGCTCGGCGCCCATCGTCAATACGCCATCACCGTGTTCGGCGAGGAACGCCATCTGGCCTACGACCGCGTACACCTTTCCGAATACTTCAGCGGCCGCGACGCCGACTCGCTGGCGCTCTCAAATGCCGACTACTACGCCGAGCACGGCATCGAACTGCGACTTCACGAGGCCGTGACCGTCATCGACCGCAACGCCGCCGAGGTGGTAACCGATCACAACCGATACCCCTATGACCGGCTGGTACTGGCGACCGGCTCCTATCCCTTCGTGCCGCCGATTCCCGGCAACGAGCGTGAGAAGTGTCTGGTCTACCGCACCCTGGACGATCTCGACGCGATCCGCGACGCCGCCGCCGATGCCAATACCGGCGTAGTGGTGGGCGGGGGCTTGCTGGGGCTGGAAGCCGCCAACGCACTGCGTGGCCTGGACCTGGATACGGCCGTGGTCGAATTCGCGCCGCGCCTGATGCCCATGCAGGTCGATGTCGAGGGCGGTGCGCTGCTGCGCGAGAAGATCGAAGCACTGGGCGTTCAAGTGCTCACCGGCCGCGCCACACAGCGCATCGAAGACGGCGAGACGAGCTTTCACCGCATGGTCTTCCAGGACGACAAGGTGCTGGAAACCGATCTCATCGTATTCTCCGCCGGCATCCGTCCCCGCGATCAACTGGCGCGTGACTGCGCCCTGGAGATCGGCGAGCGCGGTGGCATCGTCATCGACGATCACTGCCTGACCAGCGACCCGGCGATCCTCGCCGTCGGCGAAGTCGCCCTGTGGCAGGAAAGCATCTTCGGACTGGTCGCGCCGGGCTATCAGATGGCCAAGGCCGCCGCCGCCACGCTGACCGAAGGCGACGTGACCTTTAGCGGTGCGGACATGAGCACCAAGCTCAAGCTGCTGGGCGTGGATGTCGGCGCCATCGGCGATGCCCATGGCGAACGCACGCCCGGCGCACGCACCTTCCGCTACCTCGACGAGATCAAGCAGGAATACCGCAAGCTGGTGGTGTCCAGCGACGCCAAGAAACTCCTCGGCGCCATGCTGGTCGGCGACAACGCCAGCTACGATACCCTGATGCAGTACTACGCCAACGGCCTCGAGCTCCCCGAAGACCCGGCCTCGCTGATCCTGCCCTCCAGTGACGGCGCCCCCACCCTGGGGCCGGACGCACTGCCCGAGACGGCCACGATCTGCTCGTGCCACAACGTCACCAAGGGCGATATCTGCACCACGCTCGACGCCGGCGCCCTGGATCTAGCCAGCGTCAAGGGCGAGACCAAGGCCAGCACCGGCTGCGGCGGCTGCGCGGCGCTGCTCAAGAGCGTCGTCGATCATGAGCTGGAAGCGCGCGGCGTGGAAGTCGACCAATCACTGTGCGAGCACTTCGCGCACACCCGCCAGGAGCTCTATTCCATTGTCCGCGTGGAAGGCATCAAGACCTTCAGCGAACTGATCGAGAAGCACGGCACGTCATCCGGTCATGGTTTGGATTCTTCATCAGCCCCGAAGCTTGGCTCTTCATCAGCCCCGGGGCTCGGCTGCGATATCTGCAAACCCGCCGTAGCCTCGATACTCGCCGCCTGCTTCAACGAGCCGATTACCGATGCCGCCCACGTGCCGTTGCAGGACACCAACGACACCTTCATGGCCAACATGCAGAAGAACGGCACCTACTCGGTCGTGCCGCGCATCCCCGGCGGCGAGGTTACCCCCGAGAAGCTGATCGTACTCGGCGAAGTCGGCAAGAAGTACGGGCTCTACACCAAGATCACCGGCGGCCAGCGCGTCGACCTGTTCGGCGCGCAACTGCATCAGCTCCCGGATATCTGGGGCGAGCTGATCGAGGCCGGCTTCGAGACCGGCCACGCCTACGGCAAGGCCACGCGCACGGTGAAATCCTGCGTGGGCAGCACCTGGTGCCGCTACGGCGTGCAGGACAGCGTGGGTATGGCGATCTATCTCGAGGAGCGCTACAAGGGGCTACGCTCGCCGCATAAGCTCAAGTTCGCCGTCTCGGGTTGCACCCGCGAATGTGCCGAGGCACAGAGCAAGGATGTCGGTGTGATCGCCACCGAAAACGGCTGGAACCTGTATGTCTGCGGCAACGGCGGCATGCGCCCGCGCCACGGCGAACTCTTCGCCACCGACCTCGACGACACGCAACTAATCCGCACCATCGACCGCTTCTTGATGTTCTACATCCGCACCGCCGACCGCCTGCAGCGTACCTCGGTGTGGCGCGAGAACCTGGAAGGAGGGCTCGACTATCTCAAGAACGTGGTGCTCGACGATAGCCTCGGCCTCGGTGACGAACTCGAAGCCCAGATGCAGCACGTCATCGACACCTACGAATGCGAATGGGCGAACACCCTGTCCGACCCGGAAAAACTCAAGCGCTTCCGCACCTTCGTCAATGACGACAGTCCCGACCCGGACATTATCGTGACCGAGGAGCGCGGCCAGCTCAGGCCTGCCTGAACGGCCGAGTCGCAGCAACCCTGGAATTGTCACAGGTACAGGACAGAATTTTGTGGGAGGGAACTTGTTCCCGATGATGGCGACTCCAAGGCCAACTACATCGCGAATGAATTCGTTCCCACAAAACCCAACTCCAAGCCGGGGAGAGATGCGCCCGGCCTTGGCTGTAGACCGATACTGACCTTGTGGGAGGGACTTCAGTCCCGATGGATTCAGGCCGTTTATCGCGAATGAATTCGCTCCCACAAAACCCAGCTCCAGGCCGTTGAGAGGAAATTGATTACCGATCGAGAAGTTCTGCAGGGCCATGAGTGTGAACGAAACAAACATAGCGACTTAATGAGGTGACAACCATGAACACTGCAACAGCCCTCAAGAGCGAAGTGACCTGGCAGACGCTGTGCTCAAGGGCCGATCTGGTGGCCAGCTCCGGCGTCGCCGCCTGGCTGGCCAGCGCCGACACGCAAGTCGCGCTCCTGTATCTCCCCGGCCAGACGCCCGAGGTCTACGCCGTGGACAACCACGATCCGTTTTCCAACGCCAACGTTATCGCACGCGGTATCGTCGGCGATATAAAAGGCGAACCGGTGATCGCCTCGCCGATCTACAAACAGCACTTTCGCCTCGCCGATGGCGTCTGCGTCGAGGATGAAAACGTTCGCCTGCGTACCTGGGAGGTTAAGATCGAAGGCGATGACGTCATGATCAGGGCATGATGAAGGGCATTGACCTAGACACTTTTCGGGCGATGCCTACTCAGCAATGTCACCGTATACGCAGCGCCCCGCGACGAAGGTACGCTGGGGGCGCAGGGCGCGATCGAGCAAGGTGATATCGGCGTCGAAGCCCAGCGCCAGGCGCCCTTTGTGGGCATGCAGGCCCAGCACGCGAGCAACGTTGGCCGTCAGCAGGCCCAGCGCCGATTCGAGGGGCAATACCTCGTCATGCACGAGGCGCTGCCAATCCGCGATCAGCGCCGTATTGCGCGCCACCTGCATGCCCACATAGGCACCATCGGCATCGAATTCCGGCAGGCTGCCATTGCAGTCCGAACTCAGCGTGATCCGCGCTGCGGGCACGCCGTGCTCGAGCAGCCGAATCACCGCCGCGTAAGCGGAAAGCCCATCGCCGGCGTCCTCGAAGGCGGTGACATCCACGCTCGCGCCGAACGTCAGTGCGTAATCCGCCGCCTCCTTGAGCAGCTCAGGGCGGCGATTCACATGGGTCGGAATGATCTGATCGGGCGGAATCTCGGTGTCTTCAAGCAAGCGACGCAAGGGCGCCAAGCCGCGCTTGCCATCGCCGAGATGGAAATGACAGATGCCCCGTTTGCCGGCCAGCATGGCGCCGACCCGCGCCTCGCTCACCAGCCGCTCGAGTTCATCCTGGCGCGGCTGACTCGAACGGTGATCCGAGATGGCGATTTCTCCCACCCCGATGACCTCGGGGATCCATGCCAGATCGCGCTGAATGTCGCCGGTGAGCGTTGGTGGCGGCACGCGATACGCGCCCGTGTACATGTAGGCCGCTAACCCCTCGGCCGCGAGGCCACGCACCGCAGCCAGCAAATCGGCCGGCGAGCGGCTGATGCCGTCGGTGCCCAACACCCCGACGACCGTGCCGATACCCATCGAGGCGATATCATGGGCGCTGATCGGCGGGCAGCGCGTACCGCAACCGCCCTCGCCCCCGCCACCAGTGACATGCACATGCTGGTCGATGAAGGCGGGTACGGCGATCAGGTGACGCGCGTCCACTTCACGGACGGGCCAGCCCTGGGGAATATCGAGCCCCTGTCCCAGCGCGACGATTTTCCCGCCGGCCATGAGGATATCCGTCACCTCGCAGCGTTCGGGGGCAAACGCTTCACCGACACGCAGCAGGGTCATCGTCTCAAGAGGGCGTGTCTTATCAGAGTTCATGGACGGGCTCCTTCGACGCCATTCGGCGCAGACGGCTCGAAACGCCGTCCGCGCAAACGCTCGGTGACGGCATCGACATCATCCACCAACAACACCAGCAGATCGCCCTCTGTGGCCTCGTCGAGCGCCCGGTCCACCGCGTCGAGTTCTTGCATGACGGTCTCGACCCGGCAGGCGCCGGGCACCGACGCCGCGCCCGCACGCAGCAAGTCAACGGTTTCGCCCTCAGGGCGCCCACGCGGGATGGTATCGCAGAGAAAGACGATGTCATGCATGTTGGCAAGTTGAACGCCCAACTCGAACAAGTCCTCGTCGCGTCGATTGCCCGGGGCACTGGCCACGCCGATGCGACGCTGCGCCGGGATGCGGCTCACCAGCTCGCTCAAGGCCTCGAGTGCCGGCACGTTGTGGCCATAGTCGATCAGCACCTTCACGCCCCCGGCATCGATCAGGTTGGTGCGCCCGGGGTTCTGCCCCGGCGTCGGGTGGAAGGTCTCCAACCCCCGCTGGATATCGGCAATCCCCAGGCCCAGGGCATGGGCCGCCGCACTCGCCGCCAAGGCATTGGCGATATTGAAGCGCGCGAACCCATCAAAGGTGATCGGCGCGTTGGCCACGGGAAGCACCTCGGCCACTACCTGGCCTTGCAGCATCACGATATGGCCGTGATGCACCGTGAAGGCGACGCCGTGATCGCGTACATGTTCGCGCACAATCGGCGAGTCGGGGTCCAGCGTGAAGAAGACGACCTCGCCACGCGCCCATTCGCCACTCGCCAGCACACGCGGGTCGTCGGCGTTGAGTACCGCCGTCCCCGACTCGCCGACCGCATCGATCACCACGCTCTTGCAGCGCGCCAGTTCGTCCAGGGTATGAATGTCGCTTTCGCCCAGATGATCGCTGGCAATATTCAGCAATACACCGACCTGACATTCATCGAACCCCAAGCCTCGGCGCATGATGCCGCCGCGCGCGACCTCGAGCACGGCGTACTCGACGGTAGGCTCACGCAGAACGGTTGCGGCGGCCTGTGGGCCGCTGTAGTCGCCACGCATGATGACGTGATTGTCGATCTCGATGGCCCCCGTGCACGCCGTGCCGACACTGCGTCCTGCCTGACGCAATAGATGCGAGATCAAACGCACCGTAGTCGTCTTGCCGTTGGTGCCGGTGACCGCCACGATGGGAATGCGGCCGTTATCCTCGCTATCCGGAAACAGCATATCGACCACGTGCTGGCCGACATCGCGGCCGGTGCCGTGGGTCGGGGAAAGATGCATGCGAAAGCCCGGCCCGGCGTTGACCTCGACCACTGCCGCCGACTGCTCTTCCAGCGGGCGCGTCAGCGTCTCGGCGAGCAGATCGATGCCAATGATATCGAGTCCCACCAGGCGGGCGATGCGCTCCGCCGTGTAGATCACATCGGGATGCACGTCCTCGGTAACATCCGTCGCTGTGCCGCCGGTACTCAGATTCGCGGTGGGCTTGAGATAGACGATCTCGTCGCTTGAGATGACGCTGTCCAGCGTCAGATTCTGCTGCGCCAGCAAGCGCAGCGTCTGTGCGTCGACATCGATCTGCGTCAGCAGGTTTTCATGGCCGATGCCACGCCGCGGATCGCGATTCTCGTTGTCGATCAACGCCCGCAGCGTGTTTTTGCCATCGCCGACCACATGGGCCGGACGCCGCCTGGCCGCCGCCACGAGCTTGCCATCGATCACCAGCAGCCGGTGATCTTCTCCGCGGATATACTGCTCGATGATGACCGCATCGTTGTGACCGGACGCGACCGCAAAGGCGTTTTCCAAGGCCTGGTCATCCTCGATGTCCGTGCTGACACCGCGACCGTGGTTGCCGATCAACGGCTTGACGACGACTGGGTAGCCGATTTCATGCGCCGTTTCCAGCGCCTCATCGCGTGAATGACATACGTGCCCGCGCGGCACGGGAATACCCGCCTCGCCGAGAATCCGCTTGGTCCAATGCTTGTCATGGGCGATGCCATGGCCGATCAGGTTCGTGCGACAGGTTACCGTCGCCTGAAAGCGTTGCTGACGATGTCCATGCCCTAATTGTACGTAACTGGTGTCTTCATCCAGGCGCACATAGGGAATTCCCCGGCGCTGCGCGGCCGCCACGATCGAAGCGGTCGACGGCCCTAGCATGTGGGCGTCGCGTATGTCCTTGAGGCGGGCGATGATCGGCGCGATATCGACCTCATCGTCCGCGAACAGTCGGGTGACGATCTCCACCGCCTCGACCCCGGCCGCCAGTCCACATGCCTCGTCGCGGTAGCGATAAACGACGTTATAGATCCCCGTCTCGTAGGAATCGACCGTCTTGCCATATCCCACCGAGAAGCCGATCAGGTTCTGCAACTCGATCGCCACATGCTCGACGACATGGCCAGCCCAAGTACCACGCTCGAGACGCTCCAGAAAGCCGCCAGGCCGCCCCACCGAGCAGCGGTGCTCCGACAGGGTCGGCAAAAGCCGCGAGGTACGCTCGACGATGCCGGGCACGGTGTCGCTTGGCTGCGCCTCGAGTTCTTCGATATCCAGGCGCATGAAAATCGCCGGATAACGACTGTAATAGTTCGGTCCGCGCAGCGCGCGGTGTTCGAGAATCTTCATGTATTGCGCCTCCCTGCCAATACTGTTTGGAGCTCCTCCGCCACCAGATAACGCCGCGCATCGACATCGTAGCCATGACCACTGACCAGAGCGTGCAGCACCATGTTCTCGATGGCGACCGGCTCGCCCATCTCGAGTTCCGCGATATTCGAACTTGCCAGATCGCGGCTATCGATGATGATGACGTGTCCCGGCCCGATGGTTTCGAGCACCCGGTTGGGGTAGATGATGACGGCAGCGTCCTCGCCGAGGCCGATGCCCAGTTGCTCGGGATTGCTGGCGCCGACTTCCATGAGGCGGGTGAAGCGCCCGCGTTCGAGGAAATGGCTGTCGATGATCATGCCGCGCACGAAGCCGAGCCCGAAGGTCATGTTCACCGCGCCTTTGCGCAAGGCATCCGCCGCCGCGCCGTTGTAGATCATGGTGCTGGGCATCGCCGCCGCACCCGCGCTGGTGCCTGCCACCACGGCGCCCGCCCGCAAACGTTCGCGGATGGCACGCAATGTGGCGGAGCCTCCCAGCACATTGGTCAGACGCAACTGGTCGCCCCCGGTGAAGAAGATCACCCCGCTGCGCTGGATCAAACGGACATTGTCGGCATCGGCGGCTTGCTGGCGATCCTGAATATCCAGCGCGTGGACCTGACTCGCACCCAACCGCTTGAAGGCGGCTTCATAGCTGGGCAGAAGCTGCTCGGGGATACTGCTCGCGGTGGCGATGACAGCCACTTCGTTGCTGTCATCAGGTGCCAGCTCGAAGACACGCTTGAGAATGGCGAGCTCAGAGGTCTTGTCCTCGGCACCGCCAATGGCCACGATGTGACCGCATACGGTAGGGGGTCGTGATGTCATGCTCCTCCCGCCGCCTAGCGACGCTTTTAAGGAAATGCTGAATCATTACCTCTTCCATGAGCAATGTCGTATCGCGTGACAATCGAACCCGATTCTTCACTTATAACAGCCCTTCAGCCTCCCCGCTAGATTAATGACAACCCCCCGAAGCGGACTGCTCTTTTCCCGTCGCACGGTGAGATTTCTGCTTTCCCAACTATTGTGACTACACGACAGCGATAATCCGCTATTCTTCAACCATCGGCATTTCCCCCCGCCTGCCCCTTGCGGTCAGGCCTACCAGCGGTATGAACCATTGAGCCTCGGCGGCAAGGAAGACAACAGCCGAGTCTGCGCCAGGAGGCGATCATGAGCGATCGGAACGTGTTCGTTGTCGGGTTGGATGCACTCAACAGGAAACGCCTGGAACATCTGCGGGGTGCCGAGCACTATCGGTTCCATGGCGTTATCGAGCCTTCGGAAGTCTATGACACGGAAATTTTCCCCATCGAAGACATGCTGTCCCGGGCCGAAGCGCAACTGAACGACTTTCATGAACCGATCGACGCCATCGTCGGCTACATGGACTTTCCCGTGTCGACCATGCTGCCCCTGCTCTGCGAGCGTTTTGGCACGCGCTCTACCAGTTTGGAAAGCCTTCTCAAATGCGAGCACAAGTATTGGAGCCGATGCGTTCAACGCGAGGTCATTGCCGACTATATTCCGCGATTCACAGCGTTCGATCCCTTCGATCCTGAGGCACTGCATAAAATAGGCGAAGAAGGCCTTTATTTTCCCTTCTTCGTCAAGCCGATCAAGTCATCGGGTTCACGACTGGGATTCCGCATCGAAAGCCCTGAAGACTTCGAGCATGCCATCTCACGGCTATGTGAAGACATCGGGACGATTTCAGAGCCTTTCAATTTCGTCCTGGATCACGCCAAACTACCCGATGAAGTGCGCGCCATCGATGGTGGCTATTGCATGGCGGAAGAGATCATCGGTGGCTGGCAATGCACGGTGGAAGGGTATGTCTTCCAAGGCGATGTTGTTCCCTACGGCATCGTCGACTCGATTCGCTATCCTCAGGTTCTAAGCTTTTTCCATTACCGATATCCGTCGCGCCTTCCCGATCATATTCAGGAAAAAATGCGGGAACTCACTCGCCAGATAATGAAGCATATTGGCTACGATAATGCCGCCTTCAACATCGAGTATTTCTGGGACGAGGTACAGGATCGTATCTGGCTTCTGGAGATCAATACCCGCGTCGCCCAGTCGCATTGCGATCTTTTCGAGAAAGTCGATGGGGTCAGTCACCAGCAGATAACGGTGGATCTGGCGTTGGGCCAATTGCCCGATATGCCCTATCGCCAAGGGACGTTCAAGGTGGCGTCGAAATTCTTCTATCGGGTGTTTTTCGTCGATGCCACCGTTACCCGCGTCCCCACGGAAGATGAAATAGAGACCTTGGAGAAAGCGTTTCCCGGCACCGTGATCACGCTACAAGTCGAGGCAGGCATGCGCCTTTCCTCGCTGCCCGAGCAGGATAGCTACAGCTTCGCGCTGGCCTATATATGGATGGGCGCGGACGACGATACTGCGCTGGAAGAAAATTATGCACGGCTCGCCGAACAGCTACATTTCGAGTTCGAGGACATCATCGGCTGATGCCACGTCATCGTCATCCCCATCGAGCGCACCATGACCTCTCGTTCAAAGGAGTAGCGTATGCACATCGTCCACCACTTTCCCCGCCAGATTCACGAGGAGGAGGACTGGATCACGCTGGCCGATGGTTGCCGACTGGCCGTGCGTATCTGGCGCCCGGTGGATGCCGAACGCGAGCCCGTGCCGGCGATACTCGAGTACTTGCCTTACCGCAAGCGCGACCTGACGGCGATGCGCGATGCCCAGTCCCACGCTTACTGGGCCGGCCACGGTTACGCCGGCATCCGCGTCGACATTCGCGGCAGTGGTGAATCGGATGGTGTGCTGCGTGATGAATACCTGCAGCAGGAACTCGACGATGGCGTCGAAATCCTGAAGTGGCTGGGGCAACAAACGTGGTGTACCGGGGATGTCGGCATGATCGGCATTTCCTGGGGCGGCTTCAACGGCCTGCAGATCGCGGCGTTGCAGCCCCCCGAGCTCAAGGCAGTCATCACTCTGTGCTCCACGGATGATCGCTACGCCGACGATGTCCACCATATGGGGGGCTGTCTGCTCGGCGACAACCTGTCGTGGGCCTCGACCATGTTCGATGCCAATGCCTGTCCTCCCGATCCAATGCTTGTCGGCGAGCGTTGGCGCGAGATGTGGCAGGAACGCCTCGAAGGAAGCGGCCTGTGGCTGGCCAAATGGCTTCAGCATCAACGTCGTGACGCCTATTGGAAGCATGGCTCGGTGTGCGAGGACTTCTCGCGCATCCGCTGTCCCGTCTACGCCGTCAGCGGCTGGGCCGATGGCTACTGCAACGCCGTGTTTCGCTTGCTGGCGGGACTCGACGTGCCGCGCAAGGGGTTGGTGGGCCCCTGGGCGCACAAGTATCCCCACCTTGGCGTACCGGGCCCCGCCATCGGTTTTCTGCAGGAATCGCTACGCTGGTGGGATCAGTGGCTGAAGGGCAAGGACACGGGAATCATGGACGAGCCGATGCTGCGCGTGTGGATGCAGGAATCGGTGCCGCCCTCGGCGCGCTACGAGACACGCCCCGGGCGCTGGGTATCGGAGCCCAGTTGGCCGTCACCGCGCATCGACATGCAGCCCTTCCGCCTGACCAGCGGTCACGACCTGCTGCCGATGACGGCGGCAGCCACTCTACCCGAGGACCACGACGAGACGCCGCTGACGATACGTTCACCGCTATCGGTGGGGCTTTTCGCCGGCAAGTGGTGCTCCTACAACGCGCCGCCGGATCTGCCTCACGATCAACGCGACGAAGACGGCGGCGCGCTAGTCTTCCAGACGGCGCGACTCGAGCAAGACATCGAGATCTGTGGGCAGCCCGTGGTCGAACTCGAGATCGAGGCCGACCAACCGGTGGCCATGGTCGCCATACGCCTCAGCGACATCGCCGAAGACGACAAGGCCACGCGAATTTCCTATGGCCTGCTCAACCTTACCCACCGTGACAGCGACGAACACCCTCAGCCACTGGAACCGGGCAAGCGTTATCATGTGCGCGTGCCGCTCAAGCATATCGCCCAGCAGTTCCCCGCAGGCAACGCCATTCGGCTGTCGATATCGAGCAGTTACTGGCCGCTGGCCTGGCCCGCGCCAGTCCCGGTCAAGCTGACGATTCATCCCGCCGGCTGCCAGTTGCTATTGCCGTGTCGCGCTCCCCAACCCCAAGAAGAAGCCGCGCTGCCCGAATTTGCACCGCCCGAGGCCGCACCGCCACTCCCCAGAACCTTGATCCAACCCAGCCAGGAAACATGGCGGGTGATCCGCGATCTGGCCAATGACCAGACCACGCTCGAAGTCATCAACGACGAGGGCACCTTCCGCCTTGATGACATCGACCTGGAACTCTCGGTGCGCATCACCGAACGCTACACCTACGCCTACGGCAACTACGACAGCATCAGCGGGTGGACGCAGTGGGAGCGTAGCTTCCGGCGGGGCGACTGGATGGTCCACAGCGTGACCCGTACCTTGATGACCTCCACCGCCGAGAGCTTTCGCTTGCGTGCTACGCTGGATGCCTACGAAGACGACAGCCGCGTCTTCTCCAAGAGTTGGGATGAGGAGATTCCGCGCGACCTCGTTTAGAGGGTGTTTACAAAAGGGCTGCACTCGACAATACAGCGTTGAAATCGGCCTCAAAATACTCATTTACGTCGTGTAAACTCCGTTTTTTCGCCCAATTTCGCCTTGTCTTGCCTTCGCTCGCCTGTTTTGTAAACACCCTCTTAGGGAAACACTGCATAAATGCCTGCGCCGTCCGGGGTGGCGCGATACATCACGCGCCACTCCACCGACTAATTCTTACCTACTAATTCCTACCTACCATGCAGTACAGTGCATATTGACCCGATCTCGAGGAGGAGCGATATGACCCAACGTATTCTGTTTACCGGCGGTAGCGGCAAGGCGGGCCGACATGTCGTGTCCTATCTGCTGGAGCGCGGTCACCGGGTCGTCAACGTCGATCTGACGCCGCTGGACCATCCCGACGTCGATAACATCATCGCCGATATCACCGACAGCGGTCAGATGTTCAACGCGTTGAGCAGCTATGCCGCCTTGGACGAACTGGAGCCGGGCACCGGCGTCCCGCACTTCGATGCCGTGGTGCATTTCGCTGCGATCCCGCGCATTCTCATCAAGCCGGATAACGAGACATTTCGCGTCAACACGCTGGGCACCTATAACGTCATCGAAGCCGCCGTAAAGCTCGGCATTCGCAAGATCGTTTTTGCCTCGTCCGAGACCACCTATGGCATCTGTTTTGCGGACGGTGTCGTTCAGCCGCAGGTGCTACCGGTGGACGAGGAGCATCCGACCGAACCGATGGATAGCTACGGCATGTCCAAAGTCGTCAACGAGCGCACCGCAAAAGCCTTCCAGAAGCGCTCGGGGGTCGACATCTACGGCTTGCGGATCGGCAACGTCATCGAGCCCCACGAATACACCGCGAACTTCCCCGCTTACTTCGCCGACCCATCACTGCGGCGGCGCAATATTTTCTGCTACATCGACGCGCGCGATCTCGGCCAGATCGTCGATCGTTGCCTAACCACCGACGGCCTGGGCTATCAGATCTTCAACGCCGGCAACGACGATAATTCCGTCAATCTGACCACCCGGGAGATCATCGAACGCTTCTATCCCGAAGTACCCGTGACCCGCGAATTAGGCGAACACGAGGCGCTGTACTCGAATCGCAAGATCCGCGACGTACTCGGTTTCCGTGAAGAACATGCGTGGCGGCATTATGTCGCCGACCCGCGAAACAAATAGCATCGGTTGAGCATTAGATTCTGTACGAGAACTACCAGCGTCTCAAAAATTGCAATTTTTGGTCGCTCGGCCATGCTTGAGTCATGCAACACACAAAGGAGAATGCCCGACACCCCACCTCGACCGGACTGTTTAGCAGGCGACGCTGCCAGGGTGAGTCGGACGCCACAGGGGCGCAACATCATCCTGTCAGGGTCGGAGAAGCCGTTAACCAAGGAGTGCTTCCCCCGATGGTGAGACTCGACAAGAAAGCGACCCGGCTCTACGTACTGGATACCAATGTCCTGATCCATGACCCCGCAGCCCTGTACCACTTCGAGGAACATGATGTCGTCATCCCCATGACGGTGCTGGAGGAGCTCGACAAGCACAAGAATGGGATTCGTGAAATCGCCCAGACCGCGCGGCAAATCAGCCGCACCCTGTCCGACCTGACCTCTCGCTTCACTCCCGAGCAAATTCAAGAGGGCATTCCGCTACCGGTGAGTCACGGCCCCAGCGGCCGCCTGCGTTTTCTGTGCTACACCGACCTCAAGACACTCGACCCGTTGGTCGATTCCCCCGATAACCGCCTGCTCGCCGAGACCTGCCTCCTGCGTGACGAGCGCCCCGATGCCTCGGTGATCCTGGTCACCAAGGACATCAACCTGCGCGTCAAGGCGGCGGCGCTGAACGTGCCGGTGGAGGATTACCTCAACGACCGCGCCTTCGACGACCTCGACGCCATGATCGAGGGCGCCAAGGTCTACGCCGAGGCCGGCGAGGAAGGACGCGGGCTGTGGGATCGGCTCAACGTCGAGGTCGATGTCGAGCGCACCGAAAAGGGCACCTTCTACCACCTCGCGGGCGAGCTACCCAAGGACTGGCACGTCGGTATGCTGGTCTCGGACAGCGACAACGGCGCCGGTTTCGAGGCCATCGTACGCTCGCTCGCGCCGCACCGCGCCACGCTGCAACTGCTGACCAACTACCGTCATCATGACGGCGTATGGGGCGTACACGCCCACGACAGCCGCCAGAATTTCACCCTCAACCTGCTGATGGACCCCGAGATCGACCTGGTCACCATCGCCGGCAACGCCGGGACCGGCAAGACCTACATGACCCTAGCGGCGGCCTTCCAACAAACCCTGGATAGCAAGCACTTCGAGCGTATCGTCTTCACCCGCGCGCCGATCCCCATGGGCGAGGATATCGGCTTCCTCCCCGGCACCGAGGAAGAAAAGATGTCGCCCTGGATGGGCGCCTTCCACGACAACATGGACAACCTGTTACGCGACGAACAACACGGCAGCTCGAGCTGGAACGACGGCGCCACCCGCCAGTTGATCGGCTCCCGCGTGCAGATCCGCTCGCCGAGCTTCATGCGCGGGCGCACCTTGAGCGATACTTTCCTGATCATCGACGAGGCACAGAATTTCACACCCAAGCAACTCAAGGCACTGATCACACGGGCGGGGCGCAATACCAAGCTGGTGCTGCTGGGCAATGTCGGGCAGATCGACACACCCTACCTCACCGCCAACACCTGCGGCATGGCCTACGCCGTGGAACGCTTCCGCGACTGGCCGCATGCCGGCCACGTGACGCTGAAAAGCGTCGAACGCTCACGCCTCGCCCTCGCCGCCGAGGAACTGCTCTGATAACGCTTCGCTAACGCAGCGCTCCTTTTATCCTTCGCCAAGCAAAGCGCCCCGACCAAAAGGCCGGGGCGCGCTCTTTGCCACTGACGTTACAACCAACGTTACAACCGTCTTGACGACTCACTTGACGGGCGTGGGAATACGCCACATCAGCGTGGGACTACTCTTCGGTAGAGGACGGCTTGCGGTTGTTGACCACATCCTCGATGAGCTGTTCATTCTCGCTGCGCGGCATCTCGTCGAGCATTTGCTTAGCGGTCTGATAATCGCAGATCTCAGTGTTGCACGAGCTGCAGAACACGATATCGTCAGGTTGTTGCGCCTGGGAGACCGTCACCTTGTGGCTGCCGCAATTCGGGCATCCCTTGGGCAAACGCAAATCGACGGAAAAATTTTCGTTCATCGCCTTTCCTCCATGATCCTGCAGTGGCGGAACGAGCGCCGCTTTGTGCCGCGACCCTCGCGATCCATATGTCTATCTATCCATGTGTCTATCCACAGTGTTTGGGGCCAGGGCCGAGAAATCAAGCGTTCGCCGCACGCCGAAAGACCACGCCCAGGTTGTTCGCCGGCAGTTCCTCGACGCGTTGCAACGCAAGACCGTTTAGCCGAGCCTCGGCCTCGACGTCTTCCAGCGCACGAATGCCCCAGGCGGGGTCGCGCTGGCGCAGGTCGGCATCGAAGGCCGCGTTACTCGCGGCGGTGTGTTCGCCATCGCGCATGAAGGGACCGTAGACGATAAGCACGCCATCTTCAGGCAAGCGCTGCCCTGCCTCGCGCAGCAACGCCTGGGTCGCCGCCCATGGCGAGATATGCAGCATGTTGATGCACAGCATGGCCGTGGGTTCACCGGCGTCATCGGGCCAGGGCTGCATCACATCCAGCGCCAGGGGTAAGCGCAGATTGGCAAGCGCCGCGTGACGCTGCCAGGCAGCGATGGAGCGCCGCGCACGTTCGTTCGGGTCGCTGGGCTGCCAAGTGAGCGCGGGAAGATGCTCGGCGAAATACACGCCATGCTCGCCGCTACCGCTGGCGATCTCCAATACGCGTCCCGAGGCGGGCAGCACCTCGCGCAGCAGCGCCAGAATAGGCGCGCGATTGCGCTTCGCGGCAGGCGTGGAAAGACGCACGCCGTCGCCGGGCTCGGGCGTTTCCATCGTCTGCATCACGCCTCCTGGGCACCGAGACGTGCGTTCAACCAGCGCCCGATGTCCTCGATCTGTTCGGGGCACAGCGCATGCTGCATGGGGTAAGTACGGTAATTCACCGCGTAGCCCAGCGCTTCCGCCCGTTCGGCACCCTCGTGGCCCAAGGTTTCGGGCACCACCGGGTCGAAGCTGCCGTGATGCACCTCGATAGGCAGTGCGCGATTGGCCTCGCTGAGCTGGATCGACTCGGCCGTGGCGAAATAGGTCGACAGCGCCAGCAGACCCGCCAGCGGCTGGGGATAGGTCAGTGCCGCGTGATAGGCCACCGCGCCGCCCTGCGAGAACCCGGCCACGATGATGCGGCGGCTGTCGATGCCCTTGGCGATCTCGGCGTCGATCAACGCATGCACCCTGTCCGCCGACGCCTTGAGCTGTGCCTCGTCGATGCGCCGGCCAAGATTCATGTCGAGGATGTCGTACCACGCCGGCATTTGCATACCGCCATTCACCGTCACCGCCAGACGCGGCGCATGCGGCAGGATAAAGCGCACCGCCAGATCATCCGCCAGTGGCAATGTCGGCACCAGCGGCTCGAAATCGTGGCCATCGGCGCCCAGCCCATGCAGCAGGATTACCGTGGCATCAGCGGCACGCTGGCGGGGTTCGATGATCAGTGGCGAAGAATCGGCCATCGGCTCGGCTCCTTGAAAGGCACTCGAAGATATAAAAGCTCAGGATGTGCAAAACGGCCCTGGCTGTCCATGTCAGTGGCAATGTTGACGGGATCTAGAACGGCCAGACCAGCGGAACCAACGCCAACGTCATTACGCCGACCAGCACGCTCAGCCCGCCGCCTACACGCAGATAATCGCCGAAGCGATATCCGCCGGGCCCATAGACCATCAAGTTGGTCTGATAGCCGATGGGGGTCAAAAAGCTCGCCGAGGCGGCGAACATCACCACGATCACGAAGGGCATGATATCCACGCCGAGTTGCTGCGCGGCGCCGGTCACGATGGGAAAGCTGATCACCGCCGCCGCATTGTTGGTGACGATCTCGGTCAACAACGCCACCACCAGATAGGTACCGATCAGCAACAGATACGGATTGCCATCGGCCAGCGCCAGGGCAACCTGGGCAAGCGCCGCAGCGGCGCCGGAGCTTTCCATCGCCGCCCCCAGGCCGAATGCGGCGGCGATGGTCAGCAACACCTGCGTATCCAGTCCCCGCCGCGCCGCGCTAATCGTGCAGCAACCGGTTATCAGCGCCAGAGCAGCGCCGAGCATCGCCGCCTTGAGCAGGCTCAACACGCCGAACGCCGCCAGGGCGACCACACCCAGCATGATCGACCACGCCACCCAGGCACGCTCGTGGTGCGGGCGCGCCTGTCCGTTGAGCTCGCTGATCAGCAGGAAATCCCGCGACTGGCGATGGCGCTCGATGAACGCCGGGCGCACCTCCATGAGCAGCACGTCCGCCGGCTGTAGCTGGATCTGCCCCAGATTGCCGGATACCCGCTCGCCATGGCGGCACACCGCCAGCACCGAGGCGCCATAGAAGGTACGAAAATGCCCCTCGCGCAGGCGTCGTCCCAGAAACTGGCATTGCTCGGAAACCACCGCCTCGACCAGACGCCGCTCGGCGAAGGATTTCTTGAGACTCGACGGGCCTTGCCCGGTAGGCCGCAGACCGCGTATCTGTTGCAGTTCCACCGCCGCGTCCGTGGTCCCGGCGAAGATCAGCCGGTCGTTGGGCTTGAGCCGCTCGCCGCGCCCCACCACCGAGACGACGTTACCTTCGCGCTCGATCTCGACCAGGAACAAGCCCTCGAGATGGCGCAGCCCCGCCTCCTCGACGCTCTTGTCGACGATGGGGCCTTGCGGGTCGACCTGCATCTCGATGGTGTACTCGCGCGGATTCTCGAATACATCCGCCGCCGTGCGCCGCTTGGGCAACAACCAGCGCCCTACCAGCATCAAGTACGCTAGCCCCGCCAGAGCCACCGGGACGCCTATCCAGGCAATATCGAACAGATGCAGAGCCTGGTCGGGATAACGCTCGCGCAGCAGTCCATCGACCACCAGATTGGTACTGGTACCAAGCAGCGAGCAGGTACCGCCCAGGATCGAGGCAAAGCTCAGCGGCATCAGCAAGCGATGCGCCGGCAAACGCAGCCGCCGGCTCCAGCTCAGCACCGCAGGCAGAAACGTCGCCACCACCGGGGTGTTGTTGAGAAAGGCACTTGTCGTCGCTACCGGGAGCAGCAGACGTGCCTGAGCCCCTAGCTCACGGCGCGGTCGCCCCAGTACATAGCGGATGAGCAGGTCGATGCCGCCCGTCTCGCGTATGCTGGCCACGAGAATGTACATGAAGGCCACGGTGAAAAGGCCAGTGTTGGAAAAGCCGGCCAGGGCCTCGTCGGCGTTGATGATGCCAGTGCCGAACAGCGCGATCACCGCGCCCATGAGAATCACGTCCGGGCCGAGGCGACTCGTCGCCATCAACAGAAAAGACGCGGCCACAATGGCCAACGTCAGCCAAGCATCGAACGGCATACCACCAGTGTCCTGACAAGAGATACGATGCCCGCATTGTGACGAACCACGAATATTCCCGGAAGTTATTTGTGGGAATGGTCTTAGACACTTTTTGATCTATACAGACAAGGAACGCCCATGGTTCGCTGGTGGCTGACACTACTACTCGTCAATGCCGCGCTCATCGCTACGGCAATCCCCCGCTTAGGCGTCGCCGCCATGCCCTGGCTGGCGCTGGAAGGCCTGATGCTGGTCGGCATTCTGAGCCTGTGGCCCCGGAAGCGCCTGCCGCGCCGGCTGTTGGCGTACGGCAGTGCCACGTTGATCGTGCTGGCGCTGATCTGTGCGCTGGGCGACACGATCACTCAGGAGATCCAGGGCCGGCCGCTCAACCTCTATCTCGACCCCTCACAGGTACCGATCCTGCTGGAGTTGTTGCGCGACAATCTAGGCCTGCCAGTGAGTATCGCAGTGGTGCTCGCGACGCTCCTGGCGCTGCTGGCCATCGGCCTCGGCTTGGGCCATCTGCTGGCGACGCTGCTTCGCCCTGACACGCCACGCCGCTGCGCCTGGGGCACGCTGGTGCTCGGCGTGGGACTGGCACTTCTCGGTTTGTGGCGCGACATGGCACCCGTCGGTACGCCTGGCATTACACTGCTCACCGAGCAGGCCACCCGCGCCTACGAGACCCGTGCCTCGTTACGTGATTTCGACGAGCGCCTGTCCGAGCGTGAATCCCCGCTCGATGCGCCGGACGGTCAGCCCTTGCCCGGCCTCGCCAAGACCGATGTCATTCTGGCGTTCGTGGAATCCTACGGCATGGCTGCGCTCGAACGTGAGCCCTTCGCCGAGCCGGTGAACGCCCGACTCGACGCCATGGCCGAGGCCTTCGCGCAAGCCGGGCTCAGCGTGGCCAGCGGCCGGGTTGCCTCGCCCACGCTTGGCGGGCAGTCACGCCTGGCGCATGCCAGTGTACTCAGCGGGCTGTGGGTCGACTCCACACTGCGCTACGACCTCTTTCTCGAAAGCCCTCGCGCCACCTTGATCGACGACTTCGAACAAACCGGCCACACCAGCGTCGCCATGATGCCGGCGATCTACCGGGACTGGCCCGCAGGACGGCGACTCGGTTATGACGAGATTCATGACGACGAGCGGCTCGACTATCGCGGCCCGCGCCTGGGCTGGGTGACGATACCCGACCAGTTCGTCTGGCATCGCCTACGCCAGGCACGCCGCGAACATCGCGAACCGTTGTTCGCTGAACTAGCCCTGATCAGCAGCCATGCGCCCTGGGTGCCGGTGATCGAACCGCTGGCCTGGGACGAACTCGACGACGGCGAAGCCTTCGCGCGCTGGGAAGGCGAAGGCAGCGACTTTCTCGAGCTTTGGGGAGATAACGCCGGCATGCGGCAACGCTACGGCCCGGCGCTGGCGTATTCGCTGGCGGTCGCCGGCGAATACGCCGAGCGCTACGTGAACGACGACACTCTGTTGATTCTGCTTGGCGATCATCAGGCCGCACCCGGCATGCTGGGTGATACCCCCAACCGCGAAGTGCCCATCCACATCATCAGTGGCGACCCCGCATTGATCGCGCCGTTCCTCGAGCACGGATTCCAACGCGGGATGCAGCCTGGACGCGACACGCCCGCGCGCTCGATGGACGAGCTACGCGAGCTGCTGCACCAGTTTTACGGCGCCACCGACTAGAGAAGCTTACAGCGGGCCGCCTATGCGATCAGGCACGCGCCCGGTCGTGGCGGTCCTTGAGCAAGCTCGCCACCCCCGTAACCACCAGCGCGCCGACAATGATGGTCATCGACAACCAGATGGGGATCTCGGGAATCGACTCGATGGGATGGCCGCCGTTGATGAATGGCAGCGTATTCTCGTGCAAGGCCTCGAGGACCAGCTTGACGCCGATGAAGCCCAGAATCACCGACAGCCCCAGTCCCAGGTAGACCAGACGTGACAACAAGCCACCGAGGAGAAAATAGAGCTGCAGCAGTCCCAGCAACGCGAAGGCGTTGGTCGTGAAGACGATATACGGCTCACGCGTCAGCCCATAGATGGCCGGGATGGAATCCAGAGCGAACAAAAGATCGGTGAAGCCCAGCGCCACGATCACCATGAATAGCGGCGTCACCACGCGCTTGCCGTCGACTTTCGCCAGCAAATTCTTGCCGTGATATTCATTGGTAACGGGCAACCAGCGCTGCACCAGCCGCACCGCCAGATTGGGGCGGTATTCCTCTTCTTCGTCGCTGTCTTCGAAGCTTTCCTTGCCCAGCTTGTAGGCCGTCCACAGCAGGAAGGCACCAAAGATATAGAACACCCAACTGAACTGGTGGATCGCCGCCGCGCCCACGGCGATAAAGATACCCCGCATGACCAGGGCGATGACGATGCCGATCAGCAACGCTTTCTGCTGGTGAATACGCGGCACCGCAAATTTGCTCATGATGATCACGAACACGAACAGATTATCCACCGACAGGCTCTTCTCGGTGATAAAGCCGGCAAAATACTCCGCGCCGTGCTGTGCGCCCCACACCCACCAGAGCCCGGCACCGAATGCCATAGCGATGGCGATAAACACACACGACCATGCCGCCGCTTCCTTGAAGCTCGGCTCGTGCGGCTTGCGAACGTGAAAGACGAAATCAAAAACGAACAGCGCGGTGATGCCAGCCACAGTGGCCAGCCATACCCACAGGGGGACGTGCATAGGTCTACCTCCGGTCAACGGTCAACGTTGCCGAAGGTCTCTCCCGCTTGGCATGAGTGCCGAGCCGCTGTCACCGGGGCGTTGCGCCCGTGCTGACGATGACAGCGCGAAGGTACGGGCCTGGCGACCCGCTTCGGGAATACTCCCCTTCCGCTGCGGCGCATTGTGGGACTAGGCCTACCGCAACGCAACGTTTATCGTCGCGGCGGCATGCCTTGATGACCTCACCCCCAGCAATGCACGTAGCGATAGGCCGTTTCCGCCAGGCGTGAATCCAGTCCCCAGGGCGCGAAGCGACGCGCCATTTCATCGACGACGTCACGCAGCGGACGTCTCGCCTCGCGCACCTGCGACTCAATGATGGTCCCGATCGTGAACAACGCACTGTTTTCGGGGCTGGTGTCATCCACACGCGGGGTTTCCAACCACGGCGCATGCCGCGCCAATTCCACATCATCCTTGGTAATCATCTCGTGACCTCCACTCGCTTATTCGCGCGTATTGCTTGTGACTCACGGCTCTCTATACGACTTTAGTGCAAGTCACGAAGTTCCGCCATGCGTCAAATCGGTGCAGTCGCATGACACGCTTTAGCGAATTCACCAATCTTCAGCCGAGTATAAAGATCACACAGGCGGCGGTAAGCGCCCCCATGGTCACGTTGAACACTCTCCAGGCGCGCGGTCCCTTGAGCCAGTGACCAATGGCCATGCCAAAGCCTGCCCATAGCGCGATACAAGGAAAAGCCACGAGCTCGGCCGCTCCCGCCAGTGCGAACGCATTGATCAAGGTATTGCCATCCTCGGGCAAAAAGCTCGCCATTAGCGTCAAGCCCATGACCCAGGCCTTGGGATTGGCGAATTGGAAAGCTACCGCCTGCCAGAAGCTAAGTGGCCGCCCTTGGGTATCGCCGAAGCGGGGTGGTGGCGCCGTGGCAATCCCCCAGGCGAGGTACAGCAAATAGAGGCTGCCGATCACCCGCAGCGACGTCTGTACCAACGGAAAGCGCTCGAAGATCATTCCCAGGCCTAACGCCACGCCCGAGAACAACAGGAAGCACCCGCCCAGGATGCCTAACAGATGCGGCAAGGTACGTCGGAAGCCGTAATTGGCACCGGATGCAGTAAGCATCACGTTATTGGGGCCTGGCGTGATGCTCATGGAAATCATGAACAGGGCGGCGGGCCCAAGAGCGGCCAAGGTCTCCATCTTGATTGTACCCCTACAATTTTAAATTAATGGTTTCAATTTACCGGATATATTGAGAATAATGAGTACAATAAAGGCGTCAAAGGTTTTATTGTCACCATGACAATTTGGACACCCGAGCTGCCTGAAGGCGGCCCACGCTACCGGCGTATCGCCGAGGCCATCGCCCAAGGAATTGAACGTGGCGAGCTCGCCCCTGGCGATAAGCTACCGCCCCAGCGCCAGCTCGCCGATCGCCTGGGCGTCACCATCGGCACCATTACCCGCGCCTACGCCACGGCGCATCATCAGGGTTGGGTAGAGTCCCGAGTTGGCAGCGGTACCTATGTGCGTCGCTCGATCGAGGAAATCCCTACCAGCTTTCGCGCCGGCCAGCCACTCGACCGGGGCATGATCGACATGGGCATGAGTCTACCGCCACCCCATCCGTCAAGAACCCAAGGCCTGCAACGTGCGCTCGAGCACATCACCGCCTCGCCCAGCGCCCTCCAGGCCGCCACGGAGTATCAGCCCGAGGCCGGCAACGAGACTCAGCGCGCGCGAATCGCCGCCTGGCAAGGTAGCCTCGGCTTCCCCGACGATCCAAGTCGGCTGGTGATTACGCAGGGTGGCCAGCACGGCATCCAGCTCGCACTGCAGGTACTCTCTCAACCAGGCGACCTGGTTGCGAGCGATACCCTCACCTACCCCGGGTTCATCTGCGCTGCCCAACAAGCCCATCTACGCCTGATGGCAGTGCCAATGGACGCCAACGGCCTGGACGTCGATGCCCTGGCCAGGCTATGCGCTCGACAGCCACCGCGAGTGCTCTACACCACGCCGGACCTCAACAATCCGACAGGCGCCCAGCTCGATGAGACACGCCGCAAGCAATTGGTGGCCCTGGCCCGCGAGCACGACATCTGGCTGATCGAAGACGCCGTGCAGTATCTGCCGGTGGCCAATCGTGGCACGCCACTCGTCACGCTGGCCCCGGAGCGCACCTTGCACATCTTCAGCACCTCCAAGATACTGACCGGCGGGCTACGCGTCGGCAGTCTTACAGCGCCAGAACGCCTCCTGGAACGCCTGGGAACGGCGATCCGCGCCCAGAGCTGGATGGCGCCGCCACTGATGGTAGAGACGGCCTGCCACTGGATGGAGGACCCTGGCAGTCGAGAACTACTGCACTGGCAGATCGGTGAGCTGGCCGCCCGCCGCGAATTGGCTCTGGAACGCCTGGCTGCCTATCAACCACTAAGCCACGAGGGCTCGTCGATACTCTGGTTGCCACTCCCCGCAGGGCGGCGTAGCAGCGAGTTGCAGATCCTGCTGGCACGACGCGGCGTCAAGGTCTCTACCCCTGAGCCATTCTGCATGGGAAGCGAGCCAGCGCCCCAAGCCCTGCGGCTGTGTCTAGGGCCGCCCATCGACCGAGAATCGCTAGCGCAAGCATTGACGATCATCGACGAGGTCCTCGCAGAGGTACCGGCCTCGCCCTGGCAGACCCTTTAAGCTCATGTTTCAAGTGCCGGACAACGGTTCGGCACTCATGCATGATATTCGTGATACTCACACCCCCAGCAAGTCGCTCCTCCCTGCAAAATGAAAAAGCCGCCGGTTGATACCGGCGGCTTTGCGGCTTTTCATCAGGGCACATTGCCGTAATGCGTCAGCTCGTGCGGGAGGCGTCAGGCAAAGCGGCGGGCTCGCTCGCGCCTTGGCCACGCTCGCGCAGGGTGAAGGCCCCCACCGTCTCGGCGAGGCGTTGCGACTGCCCCTTGAGCTCAGCGGCGGCGGTAGCGCTTTCCTCGACCATGGCGGCGTTCTGCTGCGTCATGTTGTCCAGGTCAGTCACCGCGACGTTGACCTGGCTGATGCCGTCACGCTGCTCGCTGGTCGCGGCGCTGATCTCGTTGAGCACGTCCGTGACGCGTGCCACGCCCTCGACGATCTCATTCATCGCGGTGCCCGCGCCGCGTGCCAGTTCGGCGCCGCTGTGGGTCTTGCTCGAGGCGTTATCGATCAGCGACTTGATCTCGCGGGCGGCCTCGGCACTACGCGTGGCGAGCTGACGCACCTCGCTGGCGACCACCGCGAAGCCACGCCCTTCCTCGCCGGCACGCGCCGCCTCCACGGAGGCATTCAAAGCCAGTAGGTTGGTCTGGAAGGCGATGCCATCCATGGTGGTGACGATCTCGGCGACTTGCTGCGTAGCGGTCTCGATCTCGTCCATGGTGCTGACCACGTCCCCGACGACCTCGCCACCGCGTGTCGCCGACTGGCTAGCCGACTCAGCCAGGCCGCTGGCCTGGCTCGCCGAATCCGCAGTATGCGAGACGGTACTGGTCAATTCCTCCATCGAGGCCGAGGTTTCCTGCAGGCTGGAGGCGGTGGTATCCGTGCGGCCGGCGAGGTCCTGGCTCGCCGAGGCAATCTCCGACGACGCCACGCGGACCGAATCACTGCTGTCGCGCACCTCCAGCAATACGTCGTTCATCTTGTCGGCGAAGGCATTGAACTGCGTCGCCAGCTCGGCGATCTCATTACGCCCACGCACCGGCAAGCGCTGGGTCAGATCACCGCCGCCGGAAGCGATATCGCGCATGCGCCCGGCCAATTGACGCAACGGCCGCGCCAAGCTGCCGCCCAGCAACCAGCTCACCACCAAGCCCAGCGCCGCGATCACCGCACCCACCGCAATCATGCCCATCATATCGGCCTGGCGCTGATCCTCGAGATCGCCCTGAAGATTATTGGCCCCGGCCATGACCACATCGGCCGGCAGGCGAATCGTCAGCACCCAGGAGGCCGGTGAGTCGCCGATGGTGAAGGGACGATAGATCTCGAAGCGCCCGGCCGCCTCGTCGAAGCGATAGATCGTTTCGCCGTTCGCGGCTGCGGTCAGCGGCTCGCGCATCGATTCGTCGAGAGCGTCAGAAGCCTCTTGGCCCAATGAGTCAGACGCCTGGGTAGCTGCGGCAAGCACACCGCGAGAAGCCACCAGCGCCATGTCCCCTGCGCCGTCGTAGAGCCCCTGATTGGCCTCGGTGAGCAAGCCTTGCAGGAAATCCACGTCGAAGTCCACACCGGCCACGCCGCGGAATTCACCGTCGACCTGGACCGGTACGTTGAAGGAAGTGACCAACTTGCGTTCGCCGCCGTAGTCGTAATAGTACGGATCGATGACGCAAGTGCGGCCAGTTTCCTGCGGACACAGGTAGTACTCGCCCTTGCGAACGCCTTGCTCATTGGGCGTCTGTAACCCCTGGCGGTCGTTCAGTGCCAGAGTCAGCACCTCGAGCTCGTCATCGGCGGTGCGATACCACCACGGCATGAAACGGCCATTGGGGCCATAGCCTGCGTCTTCACGCCCCGTGTAATCGCTGTCATCGCCAAAGGCGTTGGGCTCCCAGCCGATGAAGGCATCCAGCAAGTCGGGATTTTCCGTCACCGTGTCGCGTACAACATTCGACAGCTCATTGCGGGTCAGCGAGACACCCTCATCCGTCCCCATCAGCTCGTTAAGTGAAGCCAAGTTGCGTGCCTGGCCCAGCGCCTGGGTCAACCGGGTATTGATCCGCTCGACCTGGGTCGACGCCACAGCGTCCAGACGCTGCTCGATGTTCTGCTCGAGCAATTCGCGTGTCTGGTCACCGACGAAGGTCATCGAACGAGAGTTAGCAAAGGTGGCATAGCCGACCAAGGCCACCACCAGCACCACGATGCAAGCCCCGACGAGCGTCGCGACGAGAGTGCGGATCGACTTGAAATGCATGCTCACACCTCCCGCCGTGACGGCTCGGTGGGGATACATGCAGGAAGCGACGCCAATACGGCACCACCCGCCACGTGGTAGCACATGGGCAAGCAAGACAACATGGAAACGATCTCGTTTGGGATAGGATTCGAACGGGAAGGAGCATGGAATCGATGCCCCATGCCACGCGTATCGGCATGTCAGGTATGAACTTTAGAGATGGAGTGGAAAGCCGGCGCTTTCGGGTTCGCGGTCAAGAGGAGCCCTACGGTCCCACCTAGGAAAGATTGCGGAAGCGGAGTGCGCTCAAGCGCTCAGGCGGTTCTCGTCGGGGTCGACCATGATGATGCGCGCCGGCGAATAGAAGCGTGACGTCAACAAAGCGGCCAGCCCGATGGGCCCCGCGCCAACGATGGCGACGGTATCTCCCAGCCTGACCTCGCCGTTCAACGCGCCGATCTCGTGGCCGGTGGGCAGGATATCGCTCAGCATCAGCGCTGCGGCGGGCGCGAGCCCCGGCGGCAATCGATACAAGCTGTTGGCGGCATGCGGGATGCGCACATACTCGGCCTGGGTACCATCGATCTTATGACCGAGAATCCACCCGCCATCGCGGCAATGCGCGTACATACCCTGCTTGCAGAAATCACAATGCCCGCACGACGTGATGCACGAGATCAGCACATGATCGCCGACCGCGAGACCGCTGACGCCCCCGCCGACCTCCTCGATCATTCCGATACCCTCATGACCCAAGGTACGGCCCGGCGTCACCGCCGGCACATCGCCCTTGAGAATGTGCAGATCGGTCCCGCAAATAGTGGTATGCGTCACCCGCACGACGGCATCCGTTGGCTGCTCGATCCCCGGCCGCTCCTTCTCCTTCCAGGCCCGTTGCCCCACTCCCTCATAGACAAGCGCTTTCATCTCGACCTCCACGGGTCACGCCCACCGCGACTCGGCAGGCACTCCGACTGAGTATAGAAAGGGCCGAGGAAAAGAGATTGATTGGGGTCATGTTTCCGCGATTGCGGCGAAGGGAATGGGTGGTGGGGGTAGCTAGGTAAGCTGGCTGGGGGTATGAGTTCGCTTTTAAGTCAAAGAGATACTGGTGTTAAAGGACAAGCAACCGTAATTGAGATAAAGGTACAGTACTTTGGAATCAGTAGGCTTGAGAGACATATCCAGCATCGTGAAATCCAACTCATCCTCTCCCGTATCGACGCAAATACACTTTTAACCGCTCAAAGCGTGGATCAGCCTCTAGTTCAGGCGTGGTTGTGCGAATCGCTTCTAAGCAAGCTCCAAGGTCACGAGGTGGCCACTGAGCTTGGTCATCTATCACTAGGCTAAGGAAGTCCAATACCTGCTCCGGAAACCTGGTACAAAGGTCAACCTCATGAAGCCTATGCACCAAAAAGTTTGGGTGAGCCGGTGGTTGCAGCCAGGCACGGAGCATCGCCAATGCTTCAGGGAACATATCTTGAGCCGCGACGCACAGGCGGCCAAGGCTTTCCGCAATGGCTGGTGAAATGTTGTCTCGTGTTTTAGGCCAGATGTTATGAAGGTAGGGAGCTACTCGATTGCTCCAGTAATCAGCACGTTGTTCGCCCGCTCCTTCCAATGCTCTTACTAGGGCCTTCGCTGAGTCGTGCAAACCATCCTGAGGGAGTGAACGAGTAGCTCCAGCCAGTTCGGATGCGGTGAATGTATCACTCGGGTCGAGAGCTGCGAATGTCAGTAGCGATGCGTATTGACCGTCGTGTTTGGTCAATGCTCCATAGTGACGTGCCGTGTCAAGAAATGCCGGCTTGAGTACTTCCATCAAGGGCCGATATAGGCGCGGGGACCACAGGAAGCCCTCCCAAGCAGCGAGCGCCTCGGCCTCAGCGCGCTTCCAGTCGAACATCGGCAACAAATGTTGCGTCGTCCATTCCAAGTCGACGCGGAATAATGCAATGACATGGGCTGCCAGCAAAACGCGTCCATGCCGGAACTTGTCGACCTGAATATCGCAAAGATTAGTAAACGTAGCTTTGATCTCTGATGGCAGGCCTTGCCCATCTTCCAGTGGTCTTCGGTACCACCAGCGCAAGAGCGCTTCCGTCACATGCCCCACGGGATGATTGATAGCGCGCATGATGGGTTCATCGGTATCGACGGCATCCTGATGATCTAACGCCAGGATACGACGAGCGAGCGTGAAGAAGTGTGCTTCTTGACCTTCGAACGTCTTCGCGATGGCTTGCAGCCACCAACTGACACCGCAGGCAAGCGTTTGCAGAAATTCAGTCGGTGAATCTGCCAGAATTGGGGCCAAATAGCGCCAAGAGCGTTTGACAAGGTTTTCCTCTGACCACGCCTGCAATGCCTCGCGCCAGCGGTCGGTCGGCCATTCGCCTTCCTTGGCCAATGCACATAAAGCACAAGCGGTAGTGGCAAAGTTGTCACGGCAGCGCTGCCGCCAGTCATCTTCCTGCCAGTGATCGGTGGTAGGATTCTGCTTGAGCCACTCGACCAACTCGCGGCGTCTAGACGGGGTGGCAATAAATTTACGCCACTCATCACCATCGCCCACCCAATAAGGAAACTCGTCGCGCTGATCTGCTTCCAATTGCCAGTCTGGGTACTGATCGGCAAATCCGTTCAGCCGCTCATGGCCAGCGTCACCCAACATCACTCCTGCTTCAACGACCTTGGCCAGTCGCAACCAGATCTCCCGGTCCACGATTCGCACCCAGCGCTCAGGCTCGATATCGTCCTCGAACATGATGCGGGGTGGTCCAGCAAGGATGGCTGACTCAAGCTCTTCTAGCATCGCTTCATCGAGCTGCGGCGCCAGAGTGACTAACAGCCGTATCGCTTCTCGCTCGGTTTCCACCGACCACAGCCACCAGTGATCATCTGCTAGCAACCAGTCGAGTGCGCGTCGATGGGGTATCACGTTACCCTGTGCCGCGGCAAAGAAGGCGAGGCGCCGGAATAGCGGGTAAGGCGTATACCACCAGGATTCTGCCGCGAGCGCCGCCCACTCAGGAGTCTGAGCAGCCGTGGCCAGCCAGGCATCCCGGGTAAGGTCGATCAATGCGGTCCAATCGTGGAAGTCTCGGTTCTGCGGGTGCTCACTGATCGAGGGTTGGTGGATGTAGGATAAATCGCTCTGGGTGTCGGCGCTGCAGAGCTCACGCATCAGATCGAGCGCGTCGCGCAACAAGGCACTGAAATCGGACAGTAGCTCTGGCAGCACGGCGGTCCAACGCTCATCCTTGGACAGGTCACCCAACCCTGAATGAACGTGGTCTGTTGATAGCACCAGCTCCCATTCCACTAGGTCCCTGATGCGCGTTGGCTCCTCGCCATCCCTGTCCTTCGTAGGCCAGCGAAAGGGCTCACGTAGCGATATGCGTGGCGTCAGCGTTTCGCGCAGCTCAAAACGCAAGGTGGTAGTGAGCCCATCGCGCTTGAAGCGGTCACGCCAGCGATATAGGTCAAAGTCGTGCAGCCAGGATCTCAAGCGCCCGGTCAATAGTAGTCGCCACAGAGTGCGCATCAGAGGGCCGGGGATGGCGTTGGGTGCGCTCTCACGGATGCACGCCAACTCGACGCTATTATCATCGTGCTCTAGCTTGGCCAACTCATCCAGACGGTGTTCAATCAACCAGATCAGGTCATCGTGCAGCTGACCACCGCGCTTGGCTAGCCATAGCAACATTGCTGGGTCGTCAAGATGTCGGATCAGCCATCGTGCTAGGTGGCGCATCACATCGTCCCAACTGCTGCCACGCGCACCGGCATCGACGACACACATCGATGGTGCCAGAAGATAAGGCGCGGGTCTGCAGGTTAGGCTGAAGGTCAGCTTGTCATCCGCAGGCGTCTTCGGTGTAACTCCGAAGCGGCGCAAGTCCGAGTAGTCATAGCGATCCTCGCTCAAAGGCTGCAGCCAATCCAGTGGCGGCACTGGGTCAAGCTCGGCAAAACGCTTGGCGGGTAGACCGCCCGGATCGCTCAGCGCCCACAAAAGTCGACCTACGAAGTCATCCTGCCGGGTGCTTGTCAGTGGGCGTCCCATTGCACACTCAACGACAATCCGCTCCTTGCCGCGTACCCCGTCCCGGTAGGTCTCGGCCCAGACTCGCAGGGTTTTATGTAGATAAGCGTGGCGATTGTGCTCGCGATAGAGGATGGGTGTAACGTTCTTAGCTCGCCACCCGTTAGCCCGCTCCTCTTCTTTACCCTTGGAGTAGCTACCAAATGCGAACATCTCTGGAGGCGACTCGCCGAGCAGTCGGTCGGCGGCTAGCGCATCCATCATATAACGCAACACCGGGTCGTTGATGCTATAACCGACGAAACAGACGGTGTAGTTGCGGAACAATTCACCGACGAAACGGGCCGCCCAACGCTCGGTGAGGTAGGCTAATCCGAAATCACCACTGGAAACGACCAACTGATCCAGCTCGCTTACAGAAGGCTTGACGCTAAGCAAGCCATGCAGATACACCAGTCCATCCCAGCGGTTCTTCGGCACCGGCAGAAGCGGTGCCTGAAACCGCTCGACCAGCAGCGATTTCACGGTAATCACCTCCTCGAACAAGCGATCGAAGTTCGTGGTGATGAGTCGAGTCTGTCCATTTCGGCACTTGCCCAACGTCAGCAAAGCTTCGTGGGTCGTTGTAGCATTGGGGGCGGTCAGGTTTGGTGTGAGGATGCCCGCCAAGGCCCGGCGCACAGTCTCGCGTCCACCGACAATATCCGCTTCCAACAGACTGATTGCAGTGTCGAACTGCCCCGCTTTCATCGCGGCCTTCTGCACTGCATTGGGAGTGGTAGCAAGGGCCGTGTAGAGCTTTTCAACCAACCCGGAAAAGCCCGGAAGACGCGCTGGGTATGAGATCCCTGCGCCGCAAAAGAACACCACGCGACCGTCCTCATGCGCTTGCAGGAGACGTTCAGGGATGTCTGGGCCGTGACCAACGAACTGCATAAGAGTGCTAAACCTTTAGTTGGGCGCAATTGAGAAAAACATAGTCGTATACAGCTCCCTGTTATTTAGCCAATTATTTACCTAAATTCTCACCTCGCCCTGACCTCCCCGCCAGCAGCTTCAGAATTAACAAGGCAAACTCCCGCCCCGTTTCCTCATTCTCCAGCAGCGGCATGCTGAGTTTTTCGTGATCGTTCATGGCGTCGAGTACGGCGTCGGTGACCTTCTTCGGGAACAAGCCGTGCATCACTTGGCCTTCGCTATGGCTGCGCACTTGGTCCATTACCGCTTCGTCGCGTTCGATGCGGTCGGCGATGCCGTTGGCGAAGTGCAGCTTGTCGTCGTCGCTGACTTCAGACCCATAGAGGTCGTTGAGGCGGTCGATGATCTCGGCGAGGCGTTGTTTCTCGGGGTCATGGGGCTTGCCGGAGCCGACGTCGGTACCGGGTTTGAGCGGCTTCCCCTCGGCGACTTCCAGCTTCAGCTGTTGTTCGGCGCGCTTGGTCATGCGGTAGTGGGTCAGTTCCAGTTCACTGACATCGACCGGATCTTCGTCCGTCAGTCGCTCGCTCCGCAGTAGCGGTTGGAGATGCTTGGCGTAAACGCACAGTTGTTCCAGTTCGAGATCGTCGAAGGTGATGATCTGGCTGAGAAACTCGTAGGAGCGCACGAAGCTGGTGAGGTTCTTGCGAAAGAGATCGAGCTCGTCGAGGGAGGTCCCGGCGTCCTTTAGCTCCTGCTCGGCGCGTAGTCGGCCTTTTTCATCGCCGTTTTGCTCGGCCTGTTGGCGTGCCTCGGTCCAGGTGTCGATCTGGTCGAGCAGCGCGCTATAACGCTTCTGGAAACGGTCCTGCGCGGGCTGGCAGTAATAGCTGAGGCTGGAAGCCGGCGCCTTGGGGTCATAGAAAGCCTTGGCGAAGGCATCGACTTCCTGCCAGTGGTAGATGCCAGCGGCATCCAGGGTACGCTTGAGGTCGAAAACCACCTGAGGGTCGGAGACGCCCTCCAGCTCGGCCTGCCGGTAATACGGCGCGAAGGCATCGAGAATATCCTTGGCGTCGTTGTAGAAGTCGAGGACGAAGGTTTCCTTGCCGGGGTATAACCGATTGAGCCGCGAGAGAGTCTGTACGCAGTCCACGCCCTGGAGCTTCTTGTCCACGTACATGGCGCACAGCTTGGGCTGATCGAAGCCGGTCTGAAACTTGTTGGCGGCGATCATGACGTTGTAGTCCTCGGTATCGAAGGCGTCCGCCAGATCGCGCCCCTTGAGGTCGGGGTTGAGATGGGGGCTGGTCTCGGTAACTTCCTCGGGAATCACCTCATCCGGGGCGACGGCGCCTGAGAACGCCACCAGCGGATGCACGTTTTTATAGCCCTTATCGGCGATGTAATCGCGCATGGCCAGCTGATAGCGTACGGCCTCTTGTCGGCTGGCGGTGACCACCATGGCCTTGGCCTGGCCATCGAGCAGATGGCGCACATTGGCGCGAAAATGCTCGACGATGATCTCCACCCGCTGCGAGATATTGTGGGGATGCAGCCGCACCCAGCGCGCCAGGGTCCGAGAGGCCTTCTTGGACTCCACCTCCTGCGCGTCGGCCGCCGGATGAGCCAGCTTCCAAGCGGTGCTGTAGGTGACGAAATTCTTGAGCACATCGAGGATGAAGCCCTCTTCGATAGCCTGGCGCATCGAGTAGAGGTGAAACGGCTCGGGCTTGTTGTCGTCACCTGCGGGCAGTGTCGGATCGGGCGGACGGCCGAATAGCTCCAGCGTCTTGGCCTTGGGGGTGGCGGTAAACGCGTAATAGCTGATGCGCTCGCTAGGGCGGCGGGCGGTCACGGCGGCATCCATCAGCGCTTCTGAACTGACTTCCTCATCGTCTTCTACGTTTTCCCCCGCAGCGGCCAACAGCGCTTTGAGCTTGCTGGCTGAGCTGCCGGTTTGCGAGGAATGAGCCTCGTCGGCGATCACCGCGTAGCGGCCCTCGGCGAGCTGAGGGCGTTTGTCCAGGGCATCGAAGAGCGCCGGAAACGTCTGGATGGTGACGATGATGATGCGCGTATTGCTGGCCAAAGCGTCGGCGAGCTGTTCGGATTTACTCTGGTTGCCGGTATCACGCGTAATGGGGCACACCACACCGTGGGCGTGCTCGAACTGATAGATGGTGTTCTGCAATTGGCTATCGAGCACGGTGCGGTCGGTGACGACGATCACCGAATTGAAGAGCTTCGTGCCGTCATCGGCGTAGAGGTTGGCCAGTTGGTGAGCCGTCCAGGCGATAGAGTTGGACTTGCCCGACCCCGCGCTGTGCTGCACGAGATAGCGCCCACCGGGGCCCTCCTCGCGCGTGGCGTGAATCAACTGGTTGACCGCTTCCCACTGGTGATAACGCGGGAAGATCAGCGTTTCCTTGGTCTGGCGACGACCGTGGAAATCCTCGGTGGTCTTTTTCTCCAGATGCAGAAAACGCCCCAGAACTTTCAGCCAGGCATTGGGTTGCAGCACGTCCCGCCAGAGATAATCCGTCGCGTAGCGGTATTCGTCAGCGGGCGGAGGATTGCCGGCACCGCCTTCCTCGGTGCCCTTGTTGAAGGGCAGAAACATGGTCTGATCGCCAGCCAGGCGGGTTGTCATCGCGACCTCATCCTGACTGACGGCGAAATGCACCAGAGCACCACGCTTGAAGGTAAGCAGCGGCTCAGCCTTGCGCGTAACCGGGTCCTTTATCGGGCGGTCGAAGCGATACTGGCGTTTGGCGTTCTCCACGGATTGCTTGAACGCACTCTTGAGTTCCAGCGTCGCCGTGGGAATGCCGTTGACGAACAGAACAAGATCGAGACGGGGGTTATAGGCCTGCCCGCCCTTGCCTTGCTCTCGGGCATGCGGGGAGTAGGAGACCTCCGGCACTACGCGCAGGCGATTGGCGCGATAGCGGGCGAGCGAGTCCGGGTTCATGACGTGATCGGGCTGGAAGCTGCACAAATCGAGCTTCACGCCCGGCACCTTGAAGCCATGGCGCAATACTTCCAGAGTGCCGGCCCGATCCAGCTCGCGGGCGACCTTCTGGATCAGCACCGTCTCCGACGCACGAGGATTGGCCTTGCAGAACTTGTCCCAACGCTCGGGCCACGCTTCCCGCTGATAGGCGATCACGTCTTCGGTGTAGAGCGCCGTGACACGGTCATAGCCGCTAGCGGTGCCGACCTGCCAGCCCCCAGCCACCATGGCCTCGATAATGTCCTGCTGGAATCGGTGTTCCCGGCTGTCCGCCATGCGTGCTCCCCACAAATCATTCTTTACTTTCTTAGCGCATGCTTAGAGCCTACCCCGCCAGCGTGAGCTTCACAAAACTTAACCGTATGTGGCGTGCCGGTGAAGGGCAAACAGAACCTTATCTAATGGCTCTGTCTTGATTGCCATACACCGCCCGAGTGCCTATCATGTAGGCATGGATTGGGAATGCCCGATCGGCAAGAGGCCTCGGCGAATGCGTCGGGGCCTCTTGTTTTTACGGGTATACCTTTAACCCCCAGCCTTTAACCTGACCTGACCGGCTACGACGGAATTTACCATCCAGAATCTCGAAAGCCCGGTTGGGTTGTTCAGGATTCAACAGGTGGCGGCCGATGGGACGTGCCACCATATCGGCTAGCTGCAGGCCCGCCGAATTCACTTTCTTGCTGGCCATAACGATATCTAGGGTATCTGCCAAGCCTTCCATCCGAGACCGGTCCATAATACGACGGAACTCCAGCTCAAGAGCCTGATCTTCTTGCAGTCCCCTCTGCTCAAATACAACGTGAGTTAGTTGGCCACGCTGCCCAAGCCTTTGCAACTCCATGAAAACGCGCTCTAGACCAAACTCCATCGCAACATGATAAGGGTTTCCATCAACACCGTGCTTGTATGAAAACTGGACTTTATCAATACAGCTGGCTATCAACGTGAAAGGGGAGCTTTCTATAATTCCCGACAAATCACCCATGAAGTCACGCCTGACATTAGGGTTAAGAAGAATATCAAACGGCTTCCTTGCCTTACGTATTTCAGCCTCATGAAGAACTATCATATCATGCCCAAAATAACGAAATTTCAGCTCCTGTATCTTGGGCACAATCTGAGCCAGGTAATCTTGCTTATGCACGATACAAAATGCCAAGACAAAAACAGGGTAATCAGGATTGATATTCCTGAGGCCGTGGTCCCCGCTTTCATCTACGTATACGATATATTCTCCAAAAGCTCCCATTCCTATTTCCCTATTCTTGTTATTCGATTTCCTCGTTCACCACAGCACTCACCTGCTGATCCTGCCAGTCAGCATAAGACTGCCCCGTCGCCTCTACCTTCCAGTCCATACGGCCGTTGGCGGCTCGCCCTGCAACGATGGCTGCGGCTGGGCTGGGGCTCGTGAAGCCATAGTCGCGAACGAACGTCTTGAAGCCATTACCGTCGTCCACGAGCACACCTTCATCGCAGAGCTGCTTATAGAGGTGGCGATAGTTATGTTTTAGGTCGATCCATTCGTCCCTGGCCAGGGAGCCCTCGAGGACGACGAACTCACCATCGAGCTCTTGCGCAAAGGCCACGATATTGTGTTTCTTGACTTCCATTTTCAGGCGGGGATTTTCCACCTCAGCCAGCGTGTGCGTTTCAGGTTGCGCTGACGTGAACGGCTCCGACTGTTGGCTTGAGGAAGGCTTCGCGGTGCTGCGCAGAAAGTCCAGACCGAGGACGGGCAATACCGTACGAATCTGCTCCATGAAAAATGCCATATCAGCCCGGTCGGATTCTGGCAGACCGATATAGTCATGCGCCGTGCCATTGGCCAGCTTACAGCGTCCCATGGCACCGGCATTTTGGATCAGCAAGCTTTCCAAAAACTTCACGTGAGCCTTGGTCAGGTTCTGGTCTTTGCTCGTGACGAGACAGACCTTTTCCCAAAAATCCTTGCCCCCTTTTTCCTCCGGCCGATTGTGCTGTTTCAGCCGCGTTGCTACATCGTCACTTTCACCGATGTAGACTAGGGGCCTCAGGTCGCCATCGGGGTCCGTACCGACCAGAAAATAGATACCGGTGCGCCCGCACTCGGGACGCTGCACCAACTCGCTCAGCTTGCTGCGCGGCCCGGTGAGCACGTGGCCAGTCCAATTCATGATCTCGGCGGTAAGCAGGCCGTTGGGGGCACCGTCCACCAGAAAGAGCCGAATGCTGCGTCCTTGGGTCATTTTGGTTCCTTATTATTAGGCGTAAGTGACACGTTCCTCGGCGGCCATAAGCACCTCAGGCTGCTCGGAGTGTTGTTCAGCCTTCCAACCGCGCACATCGATCTTGCCAGTGACGGCGGCAGAGATCAGAGCGGAGCGGCGTTCTTCAAGAAGCTTTATAGCCAAGCTTGCCTCTCTGGATAGCAAATCAAAAGCATTCTTTACATCTCTCAAATGCTTACATATCTCCACCTGTTCTTTCATCGGAGGCAATGCAACTTTCCTTGTGCTCATGGTTGATAATGGTATGCGCGAACGAGTGGAGCCAGATGCCATCACCCCGGCATCCGCCTCTGCACCTGATGAAAGTTGCTCTGCAACAAATTCAGGGGAAGCTGTATCCTGGATAAGGCGAAATCTAAAGCAATCCGCTTTTACCATAGCGGGCTCTATCCCAAAGGGTGCTACGCATGCTCGCCCAACAATATTTCGCTCATCTCCCAAGCCTGCAATAAGCACGTCTCCAGAAGCGACATCACTTTTGGCTATCGATCTATTGTAATATCCTTCGTCTATGTAAGCAGAGTCAGAATCATTGTAGCGTCCTGATTTAATGTTCTGGAGGCGAATAACACGAACGCCATGATCAGTGTAATGCTCAGACTTCAACGCGGAGCCAAATGGGCCATCACACTTCTCAGAAGCAATTAAACCAAGCTTGATCACCTCCCAATGCTCAGGCACCTCGCCCAGCCACTGCACTCCGGAATCTTTCATCGGCACGTTGGCGTCCAGCCCCTTAGTGACGGCATGGGAGATCACCGCTTGGCGCTTCTCCTTGAGCAACTCGATCAGGCGCTGTTGCTCCTCCACCAAGGCGTCAATGCGAGCGGTTTCGTGGTTGAGGAAATGCGATATGATCGCCTGTTCGCTTTGGGGTGGAACCGTGACCTTGAATGAGGAAAGTTCATCCCCGGATAGCTCAAGAAACGTCGTCCCTTTTCCCCTAACATTCAACGCCTGAGTGCAGTTGCGCAAAAGGTACGCAAAGAAACGTGCTTCTTTTCCTCTGGCAGGAACTAGTGTTTTACATCCCTGGTTGGTGCAAAGCGGCACGGAGGCAATCGCCAACGAGCCAATCGGTGCTCGCGTTGAAAGAACGAGACTACCCGAGGGAACCAATGTTGCGCCGCATGAGGCAAGGCCTTTTGCGGTGATCTGACGAGCAGAAGCGCCCACCTCAAGCGATGGCAATGAACTCAGATCCGCAGGCGTGACCCAAGTTACTTGACCACCCCAGTACTCTTCGTCTGCGCTCGGAGTTGAACCTCCGACAACCTGAAACTGTGTCTTCAGTGGCTGAACTTGCCAATGCGCCGGCACCGCCCCCAGCCACTCGACACCGGAATCCTTGTATTTAGGATAGCTTGAAAAAGTACTCAGGCTATCCCTGTCCTCACCCTCCTGGCCAGTCACTTCGTACCTGTTCAAATTTGTCATACCGACAGCTCCTCGATCATCTGCTTGATCCGGTCGGTGCAGGTCTTGAGGTCGGCGTCGATCTCTTCCAGCGGTCGCGGCGGCGTGAACTGGTAGAAGTGCCGGTTGAAGGGGATCTCGAAGCCGACGATGCCGATGCGGCCGTCCAGCGGGTCGTGCTTTTCCTCATCGATCCAGGCGTCAGGCACGTGGGGCTTCACTTCGCGCTCGAAGTAGTCGAACACCGACTCGTCCAGCGGCACGTTCTCGTTATCACGCAGGCCGGTATCGGGTTCGGGGTTGCCCTTCTTATCCAGGCAGATGTCGGCCTCGGGGTCGCGTTCAGAAAGCGCGTTGAGAATGGCTTTGTGCACCGGCGCGCCGACCTTGAGCCCTGCTTCCTTGAGCGCGGCGTTAAGTGCTTTGATAAAGGCGTCGCGATTAGTCCAACGCTGTTCTGAATCAAGGATCGCACAGGCGGCCTTGAGGGCTTCGCGCTCATCCCCTTCGAGTTTCTGGATCGACTTCTCCTCATCGAGACGAGCCAGGCGCTCAGGAGATGCCTGGAAGTTGAGGCGCAGCGGACGCTCGACGGTGATACGGCGGTAGCCGAAGGCTTCCACTGGGAATAGCTTGCTCTCTTCGTTTTCCTTGAAAGCGCCGTAAAGCCGCACGATCTCTTCGATATCACGATCAGCGACGAACTGACGTTTGCTGCCGAGCGACTTGCGCATCTTGCTGGCCCGGCCGGTGGCATCGATCAGTTGCACCTGGCCACGGCGTTCGGCAGGCTTATTATTCGAGAGAATCCACACATAGGTGGCGATACCAGTGTTGTAGAACAGGTCCGTGGGCAGGCCGACAATGGCTTCCACCAGGTCGTGCTGCAGCAGGTAGCGGCGAATTTCGGATTCCCCACTGCCGGCACCGCCGGTGAACAGCGGCGAGCCGTTGAGGATGATGCCGATGCGTGAGCCGCCCTCCTGCCGCGGACGCATCTTGCTCAC
>NZ_JAKGAN010000019.1 GCF_023061135.1 Chromohalobacter sarecensis | reverse complement strand
TGCTCTTTAACAATGTGGAATAAGCTGACAAAGCAAGACGATACGTCTCAAGCGTATCCGGCAAAATCGTGATCGTCGCCAGGCCAGACCCTTTGGGGTTATATGGTCAAGCGATGAAGCGCATACGGTGGATGCCTAGGCAGCCAGAGGCGATGAAAGACGTTGTAGCCTGCGATAAGGCTCGGTGAGGTGGCAAACAACCTACGACCCGGGCATCTCTGAATGGGGAAACCCACCCAGCACAAGCTGGGTATCCCACCCTGAATTCATAGGGGTTGGGAGGCGAACCGGGGGAACTGAAACATCTAAGTACCCCGAGGAAAAGAAATCAACCGAGATTCCCTAAGTAGCGGCGAGCGAACGGGGACTAGCCCTTAAGTCAATGCACGGTTAGGTGAACGGCCTGGAAAGGCCGGCCATAGTGGGTGATAGCCCCGTAACCGAAAACCCGCATTGGTGAAATCGAGTAGGTCGGGGCACGAGAAACCTTGACTGAAGACGGGGGGACCATCCTCCAAGGCTAAATACTCCTGGCTGACCGATAGTGAACCAGTACCGTGAGGGAAAGGCGAAAAGAACCCCGGCGAGGGGAGTGAAATAGATCCTGAAACCGTATGCGTACAAGCAGTGGGAGCAGACACGTTCTGTGACCGCGTACCTTTTGTATAATGGGTCAGCGACTTATATTCAGTGGCGAGCTTAACCGACTAGGGGAGGCGTAGGGAAACCGAGTCTTAACAGGGCGACGAGTCGCTGGATATAGACCCGAAACCGGGCGATCTATCCATGGCCAGAGTGAAGGTCAGGTAACACTGACTGGAGGCTCGAACCCACGTATGTTGAAAAATGCGGGGATGAGCTGTGGATCGGAGTGAAAGGCTAATCAAGCCCGGAGATAGCTGGTTCTCCTCGAAAGCTATTTAGGTAGCGCCTCACGTATCACCGTCGGGGGTAGAGCACTGTTTCGGCTAGGGGGCCATCCCGGCTTACCAACCCGAGGCAAACTCCGAATACCGATGAGTGCAGCGTGGGAGACACACAGCGGGTGCTAACGTCCGTTGTGAAAAGGGAAACAACCCAGACCGTCAGCTAAGGCCCCCAAATTCTGGTTAAGTGGGAAACGATGTGGGAAGGCTTAGACAGCTAGGAGGTTGGCTTAGAAGCAGCCATCCTTTAAAGAAAGCGTAATAGCTCACTAGTCGAGTCGGCCTGCGCGGAAGATGTAACGGGGCTCAAACCAGATGCCGAAGCTACGGGCGCATCCTCTGGATGCGCGGTAGAGGAGCGTCGTGTAAGTCTGTGAAGGGGCGTTGAGAAGCGCGCTGGAGATATCACGAGTGCGAATGCTGACATGAGTAACGATAATGCGGGTGAAAACCCCGCACGCCGGAAGACCAAGGGTTTCTGTTCGACGTCAATCGGAGCAGAGTGAGTCGGCCCCTAAGGCGAGGCCGAAAGGCGTAGTCGATGGGAAACGGGTTAATATTCCCGTACCGGATGTGATTGCGATGAGGGGACGAAGAAGGCTAGGTGAGCCAGGCGTTGGTTGTCCTGGTGAAAGTGAGTAGGCTGAGGTCTCAGGCAAATCCGGGACCTCAAGGCCGAGACACGAGACGAACAGACTACGGTCTGGAAGTCATCGATGCCACGCTTCCAGGAAAAGCCTCTAAGCTTCAGATCACATGCGACCGTACCCCAAACCGACACAGGTGGTCAGGGTGAGAATCCCAAGGCGCTTGAGAGAACTCGGGTGAAGGAACTAGGCAAAATGGCACCGTAACTTCGGGAGAAGGTGCGCCGGCATAGGGTGACGGACTTCGCGTCCTGAGCTCGAGCCGGTCGAAGATACCAGGTGGCTGCAACTGTTTATTAAAAACACAGCACTCTGCTAACGCGTAAGCGGACGTATAGGGTGTGACGCCTGCCCGGTGCCGGAAGGTTAATTGATGGCGTTAGCTCCGGCGAAGCGCTTGATCGAAGCCCCGGTAAACGGCGGCCGTAACTATAACGGTCCTAAGGTAGCGAAATTCCTTGTCGGGTAAGTTCCGACCTGCACGAATGGCGTAATGATGGCCACGCTGTCTCCACCCGAGACTCAGTGAAATTGAAATCGCCGTGAAGATGCGGTGTCCCCGCGGCTAGACGGAAAGACCCCGTGAACCTTTACTATAGCTTCACACTGGATGCTGATGTTGCTTGTGTAGGATAGCTGGGAGGCTTGGAACCTGGGACGCCAGTCCTAGGGGAGCCACCCTTGAAATACCAGCCTGGCATCATTGGCGTTCTAACTTGGGCCCGTTATCCGGGTCGAGGACAGTGTGTGGTGGGTAGTTTGACTGGGGCGGTCTCCTCCCAAAGCGTAACGGAGGAGCACGAAGGTACCCTCAGCACGGTTGGAAATCGTGCAATGAGTGCAAGAGCATAAGGGTGCTTGACTGCGAGACAGACACGTCGAGCAGGTGCGAAAGCAGGTTCTAGTGATCCGGTGGTTCTGTATGGAAGGGCCATCGCTCAACGGATAAAAGGTACTCCGGGGATAACAGGCTGATACCGCCCAAGAGTTCACATCGACGGCGGTGTTTGGCACCTCGATGTCGGCTCATCACATCCTGGGGCTGAAGTCGGTCCCAAGGGTATGGCTGTTCGCCATTTAAAGTGGTACGCGAGCTGGGTTTAGAACGTCGTGAGACAGTTCGGTCCCTATCTGCCGTGGGCGTTGGAGATTTGAGAAGGGCTGCTCCTAGTACGAGAGGACCGGAGTGGACGCACCTCTGGTGTTCCGGTTGTCACGCCAGTGGCATTGCCGGGTAGCTATGTGCGGACGGGATAACCGCTGAAAGCATCTAAGCGGGAAGCCCCCTTCAAGATGAGATCTCCCCGAGGCCTCGAGCCTCCTGAAGGGCCCAGCGAGACCAGCTGGTTGATAGGCACGGTGTGGAAGCGCTGCAAGGCGTTGAGCTAACGTGTACTAATGGCCCGTGAGGCTTGACCATATAACACCCAAAGGGTCTGGGGACGTTCCCGATCCGGATGCGTGAGAGACGATCGCGTCAGCTTATTCCCGATTGCGTCGTGGTCCCTGACAGGGGCCGTGACACCTGTTTCGCCTGACGACCATAGCGAGCGGGTCCCACCTGATCCCATGCCGAACTCAGCAGTGAAACCGCTTAGCGCCGATGGTAGTGTGGGGCTTCCCCATGCGAGAGTAGGTCATCGTCAGG
>NZ_JAKGAN010000018.1 GCF_023061135.1 Chromohalobacter sarecensis | reverse complement strand
GCGGCTCAACTCCGAAGCCGAGAAAAGCCAGCTCAACCTCGGCTACCTGATCCACCAGACCGGCAACACCCGCGGCGCCTTCCGTGGCACCGGGTTCGAGCTGCGCAGCGACGCCTATGGCGCCATCCGCGCCAACCAGGGGCTGTACCTCACCAGTTGGGGCCAGCTCGGCGCCAGCGGCGACCAGCTCGACCTCACCCCGGCCAAACAGCAACTCGACAGCGCCTACCAGCTCAGCGACACGCTCAGTCAGAGTGCCCAGGACCACAACGCCGACGCCCTCGACAGTCGCGAGAACCTCAAGCAGGCCGGCACGGACGCCGACGATACCTACGGCACCAGCGAACAGCTCGCGGACGCCGACCAAAGCAATGCCAGCGGCGCCACCGACAGCGGTGGCCGCGGCGAAGCGGCGCGCATGAAAGCCCCCTGGCTGCACCTGGCCTCGCCGGCGGGCATCACGATGAGCACGCCGGAGTCGACCCACCTGGCCCAGGGCCATTCACTGAGCGTCTCCAGCGGCGAAGACGTCAACATCGCCACCGGCAAGAGCCTGGTCGCGTCGATCTCCGAAAAGCTCTCGCTGTTCGTGCAGAAGGCGGGCATCAAGCTCTTCGCCGCCCGAGGCAAGGTGGACCTCCAGGCGCAATCGGACAACCTCGAGGCGACCGCGCGGCAAAACCTCAATGTCACCTCCCGCGACGACAAAATCGACTTGTCGGCCGCCAAGGAAATCCTGCTGGTCAGCGGCGGCGCCTACGTGCGCCTCAAGGACGGCCATATCGAGCTCCACGCCCCGGGCAAGGTCACCATCAACGGCGCGACGAAGAGTTTTGGCGGGCCGACGGAGATGCACGTTGGCAAACCCGTACTGCCCGACACCGATGAACCCATTTGCGTCAGCTGCTGGTTGAAAGCGTTACGCGAACAGCGCGCCCTGGTAAAGGTATAGCCATGAATTTGAACGAGCAGGCGTTGCAAGCACGCATCGAGGATTACCTCGCCGCGCTGGATGATGCGGGCCGAGAATCGACGTCCATTTGTGCCGTGGTGGAAGCCGGACTCCTGACCGACGAGGAGCGTGCCGAGGTATGGAAGCGCTTTCAAGGCTACGCATGGCTGCAACAGCCGGAATATAGCGCGCTTCAGCCGCTGGGCCCCTGGTTGTTCGCTGCGGATGTCGACACGCTGCTTACCGATTTATACCCCCTGGCAGAACGCGGCTTTCATGGATTGTTGATGACGCATCAACCGGTGGCGGATGAAGCGGAGAAACTGGGGGAACTCTGCGTGGTGAAGGATACCGCAGGCGATAAACAGCTACTGCGCTATTACGCCCCCCATGTGTTGCCTATCGTGCACCGTTTCTCCGACATGCCCTGGCATCATCGGCTGTTCGGCAGTTTGAGTTACTGGTGGCTACCCAGCCTGGAAGGCTGGCAAGAATACAAGGGCGCGTGGGAGCCACAGGGGGCGGTACCCGACGCCAGCGAGACAATCACCTTGACGCCGGCGCTCCTGCAGGCCTTGGGCAATGACCCCCTGTCTCATCAGATTCTCGGCGAACTGGAACAGTCATCCCCGTCGCTTTTCAGCGTGGCATGCCCCGGTATCCGGCTGGCCATCGTGGACAACGCCATCTCCAAGGCGCGGGAAGCGGGCTTGAGCAGCACGCAGGATCTGAGCGTCTATGCCGCTTACTGCGTGGCTCATGGCATGGACGTGTCGTGCGAACCGGCATTCGCGCGGGCGGTGGAACTCTCTCGCTCGGGGCCGCGCCCACTGGCCGAAAACCTGAAGACAACAGGCTCATACAGCATCAGCGAGGCGCGTCATGGGTAGTATTCTCGATCCCCTGAGTGTCGGGCAGCGTATCGGTGACCGGCTTTCGGCGATGCCGCAGACCGAGGACGATGGCACGACGGTCGACTGCAAGAAATCGATCAACATTCTGCCACTGCGGTATAGCGCGGTGTACGCCGAGGAAGAAGACCGCCCTGCGCTGGGCAAGGTGCCGGCATACCAGGGCGAGCCCGTCTCGGACGTCGGATTGTCGCACGCCAAATATGCCGCCCGTCTGCTACGGGAAGGGTACCTTTACGTGCTGGTCAACCGACTGGGGACTTACCGCTGGGAGCACTGCTACTACGTCTCCGCCGATGCGCTGTTGCGTCGAATCAATCCCTACGAGCCGTCCAAAGAAGGCGGTGGTGTATCTTACTTCTCCATTAACGACGTCGAGGATGTCTCCGAGGGCTACATGCTCTTCCTGCCGGACCCCTTGAGCGTTCGGATGCTGGAGCGTCTCAAGTCGAACGCACATCTGAGGGAGTCCCTGCAGTGCTTTGCCATCGCCGAGTTGGCCCATAGCTGTCGTGGAGAGGGTGTCATCCCACCGACGATGCTGCAGGATCAGGTGGCCGAGTTCGTCGGTCAGCGCGACGATGCCGTGGGGCAGTTATTGCAGAAACAGACGTTTCCGCCGTTGACCGACCCCTTCGATGAGAACGCCCAGCCCGCCGATCTGGCGGAACGTTGGTCGCGCTTCGAAAGCCTCCAGCGTGCGCTGGAGGGCCTTCAAGGGTTCGCCGTGGTCCTGAGCGACGCCATCGGCATCACCCAGGAACTTAACAATTTCCGCAACGACGCGCTGGAACCGCTCAAGGACTGGATGGAAAAGGACGACGACGAGGGGCTGACCAACGAGCAGCGCTTCTATACCTCGGAACTGATGCGCAACCTGCGCCATGACTATGTGGAAGGACGCATCAATAGTCTAGCGCAGCGTGACGTGCGGCGTTACCGGCTTCAGGTGGGCAACCGCTACATGCCCCATGTCCGTATCGTGGAGGAAGCGACCATCGGCGGTCAGCGCCAACCAACGCCTCGCGACTATGAGTTGGTCGAGGAGTATGAAAATCGGCAGGCCGAGATTCTCGAGGACAGCAAGCAGCGGATATCGGCGCAGCGTAAAGCCGAGTTCTTGCAGGAATACGATCGCCAGTATGGCACGCTGCTGGATCAGGATGAGCGGCAGGCATTCGATGATCGGATGGGCGAGCAGTCTCGGCAGCAGGAAGTGCTGATGGCGCCCCGCGTGGCGGACCACCTGGCATGGCTGCAAAGCGCCGCCTTCCTCGACGCCCTGGATTTCTACGACTCGCGCGATCCGACCTGGGGGTGGGCGTACAGCATTCAGGTCATGCAAGCCACCGCTGGCATGGACGGCTCTGAAGCCGGTGCCGCGCTACTGGCTCAATGGTGGCGCGACATGAACATGAACGACCGCTCGAACCTGGCCTGGGCGGTTTATTGCCTGAATCAGTATGAGATCCGCCATGCCGCACAGCAGGATATCGAGGCGTTCCGCGCCAGAGACGCGCGTTTTGCCAACGCCGATGACGACAGCTGGATCGGCCCGCAACCTCAGCGCATAATGGACGGTTTCAAGCAACTGACGGTGGCCTTCAATACGGCCAACGACGTGCTGGAGGGCGGCCAGACGCCGGAATGGTTCAGGAGCGGCGCACTGGGCATCACCATGGCCTGGTACACCCAGTTCATGCGCGGCTTCTTTGAAAAAGCGCGTCATGAAACGCTGGACCGCGCGACACTACGGACCTCGCTGGGCTTGATGCAGGCCCAACTGGCACGGCATGCCGCCCGGATGGGCGTCAAGCGCCTGTGGTTCAGCAAGGGCCGCGAACGCGAGATCGCCAAGGCCAAACGCTTTCTGGCCCGAGACATAGAGACGGCCCTGGACGGCACAGGCAGCCAGTTCATGCAGTTCCGGCTGGGGGTGGCGGTCGCGATTGTCGAAAGCTATGCGCTTTACCAGACACTCTCCAAGCACGACAAGGACACCCGGGACTACGCCAACGCCGCCGGCTCTTTCGTCGTTCTGGCCGCCGCCGTGGCCGATACCGCCGCCTCCGGTATCAACATGGTGATGGTCATGGGGAAATATCACGCCACCGATGTCGGGAAAGCCGCCCACTTCAGACTGGGTGGCTTCTCGTTCTGGGGTGGGATGCTGGCATCGGTGGGGGCGTTGTTTGGTGCGATTGATGATGGTAGTGAAGCTAAAGCTCAGATAAGTAAGAAGAATTATATTCTAGCGTTAGCGTATGGCGCTAGATTTATAGCCAATGTAGGGGTTGCCATATTGGGTGCGGCAGTGACCCTGGCATCCTCCGCCGCCTATTTGTCTCGCATTGCGCAGCAGGGGAAAACCGCGCTGGCACGACAGCTGGCCTCTATCTTGGCCCCGTTGGCTCGGTCATTGGCGTCGGCTGCCATTCGCGGTGTGCTGATGGCCGGTTTTGCCGCGGTCTCCTGGGCCGGTATCATCCTGACCATCGGGTTCTGGGTTTTCGGCGACGATGCGCTGAAGGCATGGTGCAAGCGCTGTGTCTTTACCACCGAGAGAATGCCCGATCATTACGCCGACTACGCGGAAGAAGTCGGCGCCTTTCACCAGGCTTTACAGGACGTAACCTGATGTATTTCGTTGAGTGGCTGATGCGCCGCACTCTGACGGCGAGCAAGGAGGATATCACCGGATTCGAAGGTGATATGAAGCAGTTCGAGAAGGCGACCGAGAAGTACGGCAAGCAGTATCGGGGGATGCAGGAACGGCAGATCAGCGACGCGCCGTCCGATGCACGCTCTATCTATAGTATGAACGACACCTATATGGATGTCAGAACCTTCTTCGATGAGTGGAGGGGGGGGGTTATATTAGGGTTGTTTCCGCTGCTTTATGGTTTGGTTTTTTTTCCTTTATTTATACTTCCTGAAATAACAGGTGTTCTTCTTACAGGTGTGGTTCCCGAAGTCGGGCGGGATGCAAGTGTCAGTGATTATATAGGAATTATAGGCCTTTGGTGTGTATGGTTGATATTGGTGGCGGCTTTTGTTTACCTCTTCTGGATATTCCGCATGGAATGCCTGGTCCAGCGCCATATCGTGGTCCGTTTCAATCGCAAGACCCGCAAGATCACCATCAATCGGCCCAATTTCGCCGGTGGCAATCAGGTCTATGACTGGGACGACGTGGTGGCCTCCGTCGATCCCGACGATCAGGTGGTGACCAAGAAGCGCAAGCGCGAGATCCTGATGCTGTTCTTCTTCAAGCAGCGCACCGGTGCCGAGTATCACGACGTGGTGTTTCTCGGCGCGCCGCTGCGCAGCGACCACGAACTCTATGCGCTGTGGGAGTACATCCGCCGCTATATGGAAGAGGGGCCGGCAAGCCTGCCCAAGCCCAGGTGCATCCCCAGCTTCCCTTGGCCGTGGCGCTCGTTGTTGGCACCCTGGCGCTTTCTCGAGAACAAGTGGGCACAAGCGCCCTGGAGTCCGAAGATGATCGCGCTGGTGGTGGTCGTCTCGCCGCTCATGCTCGTTCACGCGACGGCGCACTGGTGCTCGCTGCTGCTGTGCTGGCCGGTTTACTGGCCGCGAAAGCTTCGTCGTGAAAGTACGTCGCCGGGACCGGTTTGAATGATCTGGGTGCTATCTAGGCTAATCAATTCTGGCGCGCACTTC
>NZ_JAKGAN010000017.1 GCF_023061135.1 Chromohalobacter sarecensis | reverse complement strand
TGCAGGTGGCCGCCCAAAGCCGGCCGGGAAAGGTTAACTAGGGCATCAAGACTGAAGCGGTTAATACGACCATTTATTAGGTCATTCAGGCGCGGTTGGGTAACCCCCAGAAGGTCGGCTGCCACTTTTTGAGTTTCTCCCCATTCGGCCACTCGATCAGCAATTTTACCCATAAGCTCGGCGCGAAGCCGCATGTTTTCTGCTTGTTCGGGGGTATCCTCGATGGCATTCCACACACTGCTAAAACGCTCATTTGCCATGCTCTCTCTCCTATCGCACATAGTGTGCGGGAAGCGTAGGAGCCCTTTAAACGGCTCCTTTTTTATTGAATATCTACCTTTCGGGGCAGATATCCGTTCTAATCAAAACCCCACTTACCTGGGGGTATATCGCTAGAGCAGATCGCGGTGAAGCTCGCCATAACGTTGTTTGCCTAGCTCGATGTCACGCTTTTCGGTCTTCTGCGACTTCTTCTGGAAGCAATGTAGGACGTAAACCGCGTTCCCTTGGCTGGCCACGTAGAAGATCCGATAAGCGCCTGATGCCTCTCTGATCTTGATTTCAAGCACTCCGCGTCCTATATCCGGCATAGGTCGGTAGTGAACGGGCATCTTTCCTTGCTGTACGCGACCAAGCTCATACCCTGCCGTTTGCTTGGCTTCATTTGGGAAGCCTCGTAGTTGATCCAACGAGTCTCCGCGAAACTCGATGGGTTTTTCTTCTTCTGACATAGACCCTTCCCTTCATCCTAGGCACCTATATTTTATATCCATTTAGATATAAGTGCAACTGGTGCCTGATGCAGAGGCAGGTTGAGTGATACTGTCTGCCTTCCACTTAAAACCCAGACAGTCCCCGCGACCAGGAGCGCTACAGACCGTGCCTGACAGGCCCCGACACCCCGATCCGACACCCCTTTCAACCACTGAAACCCGGACAGTGCGCACCCGCACGGCCAACGACGCGGCGCGTGGACGCCTGCACCTGACCCGCGACGAGGTGCACCGCTTGATGCGCAGCGCGGTTCGGCATCACCGTCACGGCCGGCGCGACGCGCTGATGCTGCGGCTGGCCTTCGAGCACGGCCTGCGGGTGTCGGAACTGGTAGGGACGCGTTGGTCGGCGGTCGACTTGGTAACGCATGAATTGCGGGTGACGCGGGCCAAAGGCAGCTGGAACGGCACACACCCGCTGCAGGGCGACACGGTGCGGGCACTGAAACGCTACCAGCGTGAGAGTGGCCGAACGTCAGGGATGGTATTCGTCAGCGAACGCGGAGCGCCGGTCAGTGCTGACGGCTTCCGGCGCATGCTGCATCGGCTCAGCGAACGCGTACTGGGCGTGAAGTGGCATCCGCACGCCCTGCGCCACGCCTGCGGCGTGCATCTGATTAACCAAGGCGTAGATCTGCGTACAGTGCAGCAGTACCTGGGCCACGCCAACATCCAGAACACGGTGGCCTATACCGCCCTCACTGGGCGGCCGTTCGAGCGGCTGAGCTTCTAAGAATCGGAGACGTCGTCGGCGTTGCCGTCGTGGTCACGTAGCGACTGCACCAGCGAGCGCAGGCCGTAGGGATCTTCGTCCTTGGGCGGCGTAGCGGGCGTTTCCTGAATTGGATCAGAAGAAGGGGCAGGGAGCCTGCGCAGCTGTGCTACCTCCTCGCGTAGCTGTCGCAGCTCGTCGCGTTGTTCCTTCACGATCTCGAGAAGAGCATCGAACTTCTCGATGACACTGGGGGTGTCGGGTAGGCTGTCGGCATTCGGTGTCGGGTTTTGTAGGGATGAGGTGTTTTTACCAGGTGGCTCTCCGTAAACACGGATCATCTCGGACAGGTCGAGTACTTTTTGTCCCTTGCCGTTAAATGCAGCTGTGACGCGGCCCTTGTCGATCGCCTCGTATAGCGTGGAGCGGTGCAAGCTGTATAGATTGGCCATTCGGCCTATGGTCAGTGGGGGCATGTCGGGCCCTGTTGGGTTTTGTCGTCGGGTTGCCCGACAGTATGGACTCTAGCGAGAAAAACTCACGCCTTGGCAGTATTCCGTCGTTCCTCGAGGATGCGGTGTGCTGCATCATCGCTAGATTCCCCCGGGCGGGCTTGGGTATTAATAACCTCCATAGGAATCCCGTATATCGATCCTGAAGCGTTTCTCGCCTTTCCCCCAGGGCTTCTACTGCCCTTTCGATTGCGAGGCTTCTGAGAAGCTTTCTGGGATTTCTCGCCGAAGGTGAACGCCAGGTGGGATACGCGGCGGCCGGTCTTGCGCTGGTCCCACTCCACCCATAGTGGACTGTGCTCATTAATCTGTTCTATGGCTGGCTTGATTACCCACCTTTTAAGATCACGGATGTTGGTATACCGGTCCTCGAGATATAGCGCTTCGCGCAGCCACTCAAGACTGACCTCTCGTTTTCCAGTACCACGCCACTGGGCAAGCAGCTCGTAAAGCCGGATTGCGTGAACACTACTCATCTTGGCCACATCGGCTAAGGCGTAGCGGGTAAATTGCTCGGTGAGTTGAGATAGGTAGGGGACCATATCTGTACCGAAGCGGAGGTCAACCGCGCCTTCTTTATCGCGGTACTCTATGGTCTGTACCCAGCGAGTTAACCTAATCCGGGTGTTTTCTTGGCCATTTGGAGCCTCATGGAGTGTCACGCGGCGATCAAAAAGGCGTTCCGAAGCGGCTTTGAGGTTCTGATAGGCCGTACCTAACTGAGTGCCGGTCATCTCCGCGATCTGCTGTGCACTGATGGTATAAAGCTTCTGATCTGTCAGTGGCTCGTCCCTGCGTACTTGAGAGATGCAAGCTAGGATGATCCGTTGCTCATAGAGACTAAGGCGATATGAAGCTTCGACCAGTGCATTGGCTTTGTAGACTTGAGCATCCTGCATCCCTACGCCCCCTGATATTGTGTGAGCTAATAATACTTCTCACACAAAACCATCAATCCCTCCCCAGTTCAACCATCAATCTCTCCCCTCTTAACCATCAATCTCTCCCCTCTTAACCATCAATCCCTCCCCTTTTGTTCAGATTATCCTTTTAATATCAAAATCTTGAGACGCCTTAAAAGGGGAAAAGGGGAAAAGGACAGAAAAGAGCGCGCAAATGCGCGCGCCTACCCTCCGGGCTCGTTCCTCACCCTTCGCCCCCGCTCCGCGGGCCTTCATGATGCCTCGGCTTAGCCGAGATATAGGCGCTTTCGAGCCGCTACGCGGCTGCGCGCCTGATCGGCGATACAAGATCGCTAAAGAAGCACACCTCAATGGGCCGATCCCCATCCTCAAGCGAGAACAATTGCGCCTCCGGCGCAGGTTTAGCAGGCGCAAGAACATCCCCGGCATTCCTCAGCCTCTAAAACGTGACTTTTTCACGTATAAAGCTATGCTGGTAAACACTCCTCGAGGACGGATAGGAAGCTCCTATGGCACTTGAACGAATCCGCGATCTTGAACAAGTCTACAAATCCACCGATGGCCGTATCGTCGAGTGGCGATCTCCTCACGGTGATTGGTACCGCTACGAGCGTGACCGGGGCGCAGTCGGCCCAGAAATCGAGTCTCAAAATGGAATGCGCCGCTGGGAATGGTACGTGCTGGACAAGAACGATCTAACCAGCGCTAAGCGCAAGGTCTTTGGTCTGATCAACGAGAACGAGCTTTAACCATGGCTCTCACCGTGATGTTCCGAGATCGCGAAAAACACCCGGGTCGAAGAGATCCAGGAGTGCGTCATGGCTCGTAAGCGTGAAATTGTCCCGAGTGAGGCCCGGCTGTGGCTAGGCGTACTGCTGGACGCCGCGTTCGACCCGACGTCGAAGACGCTGGATCTCGAGTACAGTGCCAAGATCGCCAACCAGCAGGCCCAAGCGAGCGGCCAACGGGATGCCCTACGCCTGACGGCTCGCGACGGCAAGACTCAGCTCCTCGCGCTGGCCAGCGACCTGACGGCCTACCCCGGGGACTATAGTGACCGGCGGCAAGCCGAGTTGTTGTTGCGCTGGGCGGAGCGTTGGATTCAACCCAACGACTGGGGGCGTCTGACTGCTCGCGTGCGCAAGCGTCGCCAGCAACAATGGCATCACGAAAGTGAGTGATGGATGCCAGACGCTATGCAAAGAAAGTGGGCGGCGATGTAATCGCGACGCTTTCTTGCTGAACTGGTTCTTGCGCAGGGCGAGACGATCAAAGTGTGCCACTATGGCCCTTAGTTTGATGGCTACATTATAGAGGTGTATTTCGAGTCTTTCGGCGCATTGCGGGGCAGCCCTTTAACTTGATACGACACTGATAAAGTGTGAACGCCCCTTAAGTACCCGTTTTTGAGGCCGCATGGACTGGCAAGCCGTTGGCCCATACCTGCTTATTTTTACCCCTGTGCTGGCCGGCATCGTACTGACAATCACTGTGCACCGCATAACGCGAAAGTACTAAATCGACACCCCTCATCGCCGATTTCTAATCGGCGATGAGGGGTGTCCTTCGTTCGTCAGAACGAGGATTCAAAGACCCCTTTGGCACATGCGGACATGCAAAGAGCGACAGCGAATTTGTATACGTCCGTAGCGTGCCTTGCAGTGATTTGCGCTTATGGCCAGAGAAAGCCGGGTGGTGAAGAAGTGAGGATAATGGTAGGAAAAAGAGAGGAAAAAGGTAGGATATGATGAAAAAGAGGTGGTGTTGTGGTGAAAAGGGAGGAAAAAGGGAGGATATAGAGAGGAAAAAGTGGTGATAATATGATGTTTTCTCTCACTCATCATTTGGAATAGCATAAACTAACAGTTATCTGTTTCTTTCCCTTTCTCGTATCTCCCTGACTACTTTACGAGTCCATATCAGAATCGCTCCAAGAAATAAGAATAGCGGGCCAAACCCTGCTAGAAATCGCCAAAGGACTTCTTCTGCACTCATGGTCTTCTCCTAGCCTCCGGGGTGTTGTTCCTATCATTATAAATCAGAATATGAAGGGAATCACGCGCAGCGGGATGCAGGGAGCGTAGCGACCGGGGACGGGGTTGGGTGGGCGACAGCCCACCCTCCTGTTAAACCGGGCTTTGCAGTGCAAATTCCAACGACGTTAGAACCCGCCTGTTTGGGCTCAAGATAAGACGCGTAATCATGGATCGTTAACTTTGAGAAATAATTTTTCTTCTATATTTACTTGATACACTCGAGAAACTTTTTTGCTTAGTGCTCCAACGAATGCATCTGATATACTAAATGGGCCGTCCCTTCTTTTCAGTATGTTAAAGAACCTTTCTTTATCAGCGTTTTCTCCTAGTGTTATTTTTTTTATAGTACCATGGGTTGTTCCTGGAATACCAGTATCAATACGAGAAAAGAACATTATGTCGTTTTCTTTGGAAGACTTCCAGATTGCTGAAAGAGCTTCTATAGTAATGCAATACATATATGCCTCATCCAATTTATAATGGATCCCATTAAGGGTGCTTTTTTTAAACTTAGCAGGGTAAATATTATGCTGGCAAAGTATTCTAGTTATTTTTTCCTTACCTCTTTGTGTGGCAAGTATTTTAGATAAAAAATCAAATGGTAAGATAAATCTGGTTTCGTTCTCCACTTCCCATTTATGCTTTTCCTTTGTTACGAGATGGGTTTCGATAAATGGATCTATCGAGAAGTATGCAAGATCTTCGTCTGGGATGTCTGTATAACGCACAGGAGAGTATAGAAATCCTCGGTCATGAGTCAGAGAATAACCAGTATCGTTCGAATTAGAAAATATTAAAAATGGTTTTTCTTCGTCTATTTCTATAGATACAGCAACCCCTCTTCCTTCATCTCCATACTTATCCCACATATATGGTATGGTTAGGCTATTACAAAGAGATATAATACCATGGAGGTTTAGGTAGTTTTTTAAATCATATCTCGCATTTTCCCCAAACCTCTCTTCTGCTTCTTTTATTGCGGGTGTGTTTTTAATTGCAAACTCTTTTGGATCATTCTGGTCCCAGCTAGGAGTCATTCTGAAACAAGGGTCATGGCAAAAGCTCTCAAAAATATCCATCGACATTAGCTTGTGTAGAGTTGTCATAAAAAGCCCGTTTAATGTTTTAAAAAAGAGATATAGCGCAGTGCTTTATTGTTTTTTCTTGTAAGTCGGCTCCATGGTTTTATGAATCGTAGAAATTGTATCGCTACGGCTTTTTTTAGTATTTTGGACATGGGGTTTCTTCTCTTAAAGTTTACTCGTCTGAATTATCTTTTCTAGTGATCCTCTGACAGATCTGTGCTATATACTCCTTTTTCGCCGCTGATGTTACTCCGTTGGTTCTTGACGAAGCCGTAGGTAAAGAAGGTGTAGTGGTAGAAATGACTGCCAAATTGCCTCACACGACGCCCTGTTTGATGACATCACCACGTAGGTCAGCATCAATCAAGCCCTTCTCAACCCGCTGGATAGCGTTAGGTAGGGTAGTGTCCTTCTAGTACAGTGATAAAATAAAATGTGCTTGAAGATTCCCATTGTTGGTGTCTTTGTCATCTAAAGTGTATGTTTAGTATGATACTAGGTGGTCCTGTACCGCAAGCCTAGCGGCGAGGCAGAACCGTTTGGCTTCCGAATCGAAATATGAGCTGGGGAAGGCATCTATAGATACATTTAGGTGTACACTAAATTTAAATGAGGCGTTTATATGAATATCAATAAAATGAGAAGTGAAAAGCTATTTAGAGAACAAGATGATGCGGTAAGGGTAGGTATTAAAGTGAAGTATATATGCATGTCAAATCAATGCAGTCACCATGAACACCTCCATGGGGAAATTATTGAATTTGAGCAAGCGTTAGAAATTTTCTCCATAAAAAATGTCCCCCCTGGATGCAGGTGTGCATGCACCCAAATTGTAGTTAATGATTCAGGAGAGCCTGTATCTACAAATCTAGTGGAAAAAATAAAAAACCAAAAAAAATAAATATTTGTCTCTAGTTATGGGCATAAAAAAGCCCCCGGCTATGCGGAGGCTTAAAAGCTTAGGTGAGGGGGTTATATTAAGCCATCGCTTTCTCTTTCGACTCGTCCTCAAACGCGAAA
>NZ_JAKGAN010000016.1 GCF_023061135.1 Chromohalobacter sarecensis | reverse complement strand
ACTTCAACGACTTCTAGAGGGAGGTCGACGCCCAACTGGCCGAGCATCCGGTGAAAATCGTCAATGGAGTAACGTTCATCTTCGGTTACCAGTGTTTTTACAAGTCCACTTCCGGCGGTGCCTTCACCAAGGTTGGCAACGACATCTTCGACGGGGTCCAGAAAACGACATAGCTGCCGACACCTGCATCGAACACCGCTATGGGCTGGTTGAGTGTGTTGGATGTCATGGCCTGCTCTTATTTTTAGATTGATAAAGTTAATTCTTATACAGTATGACATATCGTGCGTTAATTATTTGGGAGTAGCCGGGGCCAGTGGTTCGCCTATCAACGCACTCAGTAGAGATCTGCCTTGAGCAGCGGCTTGAGCAGATAGTCCAGCACGCTGCGTTCGCCGGTCTGGATGTCGACCTGGGCGATCATGCCGGGAATGATCGGCAGATTCTCGCCGTTATGGGTCAACGAGCCGCTGTCGGTTCGGATGTAGACCTTGTAGTAGGACTCCGTGCCGCGCGGCGTCTCCTCCTCGATGGTATCGGCACTGATCTGGTCGACGGTGCCCTCGAGATCGCCGTAGATCGTGTAATCGTAGGCCGTGATCTTGACGCTGGTGAACATGCCCGGCGCCAGGAACGCGACATCGCTCGGCTTGATCTTGGCCTCGATCAGCAACTGATCCTCCATCGGAATCACCTCCATGATCGTCTCGCCCGGCGGTACCACGCCTCCCCGGGTGGTGTAGTTGATGGCGTTGACCCGACCATGTACCGGAGAATGCAGCTCGGTGCGCTGATACTGATCCTGACGCTGTACCAAGACCTGCTCCAACGAGGAGAGTTCGCCTTTCTTGTCAGTCAGCTCGGTATAGGCGTCCTGCACGTAGCTGTTCTGGATTTCGGCGCGTTTACCCCGTAGCGACGCCATGTCCTGCTGCAGCTGTAGCGCCTCCATCTCGCTTACCGCCTTACGCTTGACCAGCGGCTGGATCAGATTCAAGCGGCGCTGCGCCATCTGAATCTCGTGGCCCAGCGATTCGCTGGCCTCGCGGAGCTTTTCACGACGCGCGTGAAACAGCTCGCGCTCGGACTGGGCCAGCGAGCTCTGCGCATCGACATCCTCCGGGAACGTGATGCTGTCCTGCTCCAGCACTTCGGCCTGCAGTCTGGCGATGGCCGCCCTCAGTGCCTGGACCTGATTTTGCGTTTCCTGGTAGGCGCTGCGAAAGCGGGTGCCGCTGAGCTGGACCAGCAACTGGTCCTTGTCGACGATATCGCCTTCACGAACTTTGAGTTCTTCGATGATGCCGCCTTCGAGACTCTGGATCGACTGGATCCGGCTGACCGGGATTACCCGGCCCTCGCCATGAGTCACCACGGCGATATGGGCCCAGGCGGCCCAACCGATGAAACTGACCAGGCAGATCAATACGGCCCAAACTACCGGGCGTGCGAGAGGATGACGCAGATTGGCGCGTGGATCGCCCAGCTGGCGCTGCAGTTCCTGATCGCTGAGTGTGGTGGCCATCTAGCGCACCTCCCTGGGCTTGGAGCCAAGGTTAGAACCACGGCTGCCAGTGGCGGCGACCCGGTTACCCTTGATGACCTGATCGAGACTGCCCTGCTTCGCCAGCTTGCCTTCGTGCAGGACGATGGCAAGCTCGGTCAGCTCGAGCAGCGGCTTCTTGTGGGTAGAGACGATCAGCGTGCGGCCTTCCATCCACCGCTTGAGGAATTCCACCGCGCGCTTCTCGTTGGTCTGGTCGAAGGCGGCAGTGGGTTCGTCCAGTAGCACGATGCGGGGATCCTGCAGCACCAGCCGCGCAAGGCCGATGGCCTGACGTTGGCCGCCGGAAACGCTGCCGCTGGAAGCGATCGGCAGTTCCAGCCCTTGGGGATGCGAGCGCACGAAACGCCCCAGGCCGACGCCATCCAGGGCCTGGAAGATCTCCTCGTCATCGTAGGCCGCGCCGTCCAGGGTCAGGTTGTCTCGCAGGGTGCCGTAGAACAGTGCGATATCCTGTGGGAGATAGCCGATTGCCTGGCGCCGGTCAGCGGACTCGATCTGAGTGATATTGACGTCATCCAGCATGACACGGCCGCCGGTGGGCTCGATGAAGCCGGAGAGCAGCCGCAGCAGTGTCGATTTGCCGGCACCGTTGCCGCCCAGCAGTGCGACGCGCGAACCCGCCTCGATCGTCAGTTCGTCGATCTTCAGCGCGGCTGGCCCCTCTTCCTGATGGCGGACCTCGACCTCCTCCAGGCGATAGTCGCCTTTGAGCCGAGGCTTGCGGACTTTCTGGCCAGCTCCGCTTTCGTTGGGGGCCTGCATCAGTTCGTCCAATCCTTCGACAGCCGCCTTGACGTGCTGCCAGCGGGCGAGCAGGGCGCAGGTCTGTCCCATCGGCGCAATCGCTCGTGAACCGAGGATGGAGCAGGCGATCAGCGCGCCGACCGTCATGTCGCCGGCACTGATGCGGTAGACCCCCACGATCACGATGCCGACATAGCCCAACTGCTGCAGCAGCGATGCGGAGTGGGTCAACATGCTGGTGACAGATCGCAGCCGGATCGAGGCGGTCGAAAGCTGGGCCGAGAGCGATTCCCACAGTGCCAGGTTGCGGCCCTCGGCTCGCGTCGCCTTGACGGTCTCGAGTTGGTCCAGCGATTCCAGCAGCACACCGTTCTTGACCGCGCCCTCGTGCAGGTTTTCCCGGGCCAGCTTGGCCAGATGGCGTTGCAGCAACAGGCCGGGGATGATCATGCCGGCGATAGCGGCCACCGGTACCCAGGCCACCGGCCCACCGATCCATGCGATGATCAATACGAAGATAGCGACGAAGGGCAGGTCGCTGATGGCGCCGGCGGTGGCGGAAGTGAAAAATTCACGCACCGCCTCGAACTCGCGAACCTGACTGGTAAAGGCACCGGTCGAAGGCGGCTTTGCCGCCAGGCGCAGACGAATCGCCTGTTCGAACAGTTTGGAGGAGAGTTCGAGATCCAGGCGCTTGCCGATCACCTCGAGCAGATGCGCACGCAGGCCCTTGAGCACGAACTCCAGCAGCACCGCGAGCGCGACGCCACTGGCTAGCACCCACAGCGTATCGAAGGCGGCGTTGGGGACGACGCGATCGTAGACCTGCATGGCGAACAGCGCAGTGGAAATTGCCAGCAGGTTGGCGGCCAGGGCGGCGACGCCGACTTCGGCGTAGGCGGGCCAGCAGGCTTTTAACGGGCCTTTGAGCCAATGTCTGGGTTCGGCTTGGGCAAAAGTGCCAGCGCGATCATCGCTGCAAGCCATTGGGCGAGCGAAGATCGCGGTACCGGTATAGATCGCTTCCAACGCCTCGCGGGTCATCACCTCCCGGCCGTCGCCGGTCTCCGGTAGTACGATGGTGGCTTCGTCGTCATCCAGCGATTCCAGCAGCGCCGTATCGCCGTCCTCGAGAATCAGCAGCGCCGGCAGCAATCGCGATGAGAGGCTGGGCAGTGTCCGGGCAGCCACGCGAGCACTGACCCCAGCCCGGCGCAAGGAACGAGCGACTTCGCTCAGGGGCAGACGTCCCTGTGACAGCGGTAGCCCGTCCCCCAGCTCGGCAACGGAAGCGGGGCGGCCGAGATGTCGACAAAGCAGGGCCATGCCTTCCCGGAGCGGGTCGGCGTAGCCCTCGGCCGGATCTTGATGACGGTTCTCGTTACGTTCGGAGTCGGATAGGCTCATGGAGCGTCATCTCCCAGGCGACCCGTGATCAGCGGGTTGATCAGCCCCAATTGCGAGGCTGCGCGATATTGAATGCGTTTCTGCTGGCTATCGAGATCGATCAACTGACGGCGGGTCGAGAACGCTTCCTGACGGATCGTCAGCAGGTCGTTGATATCGCGTAGCCCTACTGAGAACTGATCGTCGTAGAGGTCGCCGACGGATTGCGCTTCCTTGACCTGATCCGTCAGCGCCTGCTGACGTTGACGATAGACCTCGGCGTTTTCGATCAGTGTCAGCACGCTGCGACGAATTTCGCGCTGCTGGTCGTCGATACGATAGCGGGCGGCCTCGAGTCGCTGGCGGGCGGCATCGGGGCGCTGAAAATTGGCCAGTCCCTGTAGCGTATCCATGCGCAGGCGAAAACCGATGACCGAGTCATCCTGTAGCTCGCCGCCGATCTGGCGACGCTGTAATGAGCCTTCCAGATTGAGCTGGGGCTTGAGTGCCGCCTGGGTCTCGTCCAGTTCCGCCTGGGCCTGCTCGGCACTGGCTACCGCCTGACGATAGGCCGGCGCGGCGACGATCCAATCGTCCAGCGCTGCAGTTTCTTCCAGACGCGCGGTGAGCTCGCTGGGCATCGGCGCTTCCAGTTCGCCGGGTGAAACACCCACCAGGACTCGAAATTGCTGGCGGGCATCGTTGAGCGCGCCGCGTTCGGTGGCCAGTTCACCGCGCGCCTGAGCCAGATCCAGGGCGACGCGGCCCTGTTCGCTGCTGTCGGTGTAGCCGTTACTGCCGCGATCCCGGGTCAGATCTCGCAGGCTTTCGAGATCGTCGACATAGCCCTTTGTCACTTCCAGGCGCTGCTTCGCGGCCAGTACGTCCAGATAGACTTCGACGATGTCGAGCGCGGCTTCCTCCTCGGCCACGCCCACTGCCCGGCGCGCTTCTCGTTCGGCCGCGTCCGCACTGGCGACCTGGCTGTCGACGCGGCCCCAGTCGTAGAGCATCTGGCGGGCCGAAGCGTCGTAACCGAATTCGCTGAACGGGAACTCTTCCGGGCCGGCGGAGAGATCGACGGTGGGGAAATACCCCCACTCAGCGATATCGACCTCGGTGCCGGCCGCATTGGCGTCGGCGACCGCGGCGCGCACCGCCGGGTTGATCGCCAGTCCGCGGCGTATGGCTTTTTCGAGCGGGAGCGGTGCAGAGAGTGGGGTGGATCTAGGCCGGCTTTCGGTGTTGAGGGGCCTGTTCGTCGATGTCGTCGAGGGCGACCAGGGTTCGGTCGGCAGCGTCGTCTTGATCTTCGGAGCGACCTTGGAAGCCCCGTGGCCGGTGGCTTCATGCTCGACGGCGTCCCACCAGTCGGTGTCCTGACCATTCGCGATGGTCGGCGCCAGACAGACGACGATTGCCAGCATGCGTAGAGACCACCTTTCTGCGTGTTGGAATAAGTCGTCGATGACCGCTTTTCCTTTTGCCTGCGATATTCCTCGGCTGGCGATGTTGCGTCGCCAGCCCTGTTGATGGCGGTATCGGACGGCGCCGCGGCCCTCAGGAGAGGGCGCCGTCCGGTCATTGTTCAGGTCTCGATCTGGACCGTCTCCTGCTCGACCTGAATCGTCGCGTCGCCGAAGGTGTATTGATCGTAGGCGACTCCGCCGGAGACCGTTGCCTCACCCTGTACCGCGCCTGTGATATTCAACGTGTCGTTCTCGTCTCCCGTGATTTGCAGTTCGTTGTCGTCGCCAGCCAGCAGCTCGGCGTCTTCCTCTTCCAGCGTCAGTGAGTTGCCGCTGTCGCCGGAGCCCAGGTCGATGCGTTCGATATTGGAGATATTGTCAGGAGTTTGCGGATTCAGGAAGCCATCGGTGTAGTCCAGGTCGATTCCCTCGCCGCCGATCAGCAAGGTGTCGAAGCCCTCGCCACCATCGATCGAATCGAAGTTGTCGGCAGCCAGCTCGATCAAATCGTCACCGGCGCCGCTATCGACCGTATCTGCCGCGCCGAGCAGCGAATCCGTTCCGCCGCCGACGTTGAGAATGACGTCGTCTCCCGCGCCGGTGGTGAACGTCTCGGCCGCGTCGGTGCCAACCAGACGATCGCCGTTTTCGGTACCGGTCAGATTGACTGTGCCGATGTCGAGACTGAGGCCATCGATGCCCAGGGAAATGCCGTACTCACTACTGGTCTGGCCGTCCAGCTCGGCGACGACGTTGACGCCCAGGCCGGAGAGCACGTCGAGAGAGAGCGTGATATCCAGCGCCTCGACAACCTCAGTGCTTAACAGATTGATGCCCCAGGCACCGGTGTCGTCGGCCTGCGTGGTCAAGGTGACGCTGTTACCACCCAGGAACGCGGTGAACGTCAGCGTCGCACCCGGATCGGTGACCCCGCCGATTTCGAGGATCGGGCCGGTGGGTGGGAATACAGTTCCCAAGGAAAAATCGGTTATTCCGAAGCCACCGATGGTCAACAGGTCGCTACCGTCGAGCAGGCTGGCGCCCAGGTTGGCATCCACGATACCGCTGCGGTTGCCGGCTTCGTCTTCACCGTAGACCCGGAACCCGGCGTCGAGCAGATCCGCAGGACTGAACCCTAGCGAGATATCCTCGAGCAGGTTCACATCCGCCAGGCCGTCGTCACCGGTTTGCAGGGTGATCGCCTTGCTCACGCCGGCGACGTTGGCCTCGACGGTGACCGAGGAGTTGGCGTCTGCCTCGATACCCAGCGCACCGCCAATGGCGTTGAGCGTGGGCGTGCCGGGAGCGAAGGTGTCGATCAGCAGTTCGACGCCGTTAGAGGTGGTCTCCTCGCCGCCGCGATCGAGAATGGCGCTGATCACCGCTAGCCCCTGCGGTAGCTCGCCGTCGTTGGCGATGGCGAGATCGAGGAACCCGGCGGCGAGCGTGGCCGCCGTCAACGTCACTGCGGTCGTGGTGGTGGTCGTGCCAGTTTCGCTTGCCAGACGTACCCGGAAGTTGTCGCCGACCTGGGCATCCGACGGCAGGCTGACTCGCGTGGCGATGCCGTTTTCCGCGGCGTCGGCATTGATGTAGCCGTCGTTCAGCGCCTGGACCGCGATGCGCGGCGCGATCGCTTCTCCGGTATCGATGCGCGGTGCAAGCGTCACCGTTTCATCACTGACGCGGCCCGCAGCGTCGGCCACCGTCACGCTTACCAGTTCGCCGTCGATCAGCGGCGGGTCGATAGCGACGCTGAACGCGCCGGTCTCGTCCGCCGTGGTCGTGGCGTCGGCGATCTCGTCGGCGTTGAAGTCGAGCGAGACGATCGCGCCCGCCTCTGCGCTGCCGCTCACGCTAGTGCCGTCATCGGAGACGGTAACCTCACTGGCCGGTAGTGGCGGGGTGGCGTCGGGCAGGCCGATGCCAAGGGCAAACGGCTCGCTGACGTTGCCTGCCTGGTCCTGAGTGGTGACACCAATCGCGGCCTGAAGCAGGTTGCCGAGATTGAGATCGAGCCCCAGTTCCGTGAGCAGGTCGACGCTGGCGTTGCCTTGTGCATCCGTCGGCACCTGCAGGCTCACCGACTGGCCGCCGAGTGCTGCCGTTACCGTGGCGAGCGAGTCGGGCTCGCCGCCGATGTTCAGCACCCCGGTCAAGGCATTGATCGAGGCGTCGGGAATCGACGGCGCTTCGGTGTCCAGCGTGAACGCCACGCCTTCGGAAGGCGCGGAGTCGACGCCGTCGTCGCGCAGGATCGCGCCGCTGACGCTGTAGTCGCCGTCGGGTAGATCGCCCTCGACATCCGCGATGGCGCGCCCGGCTGCAATGTCGCGCTCGCTTAACGTGAGCTCGCCGGTCAGTGTGCCGCCGTCGCCCTCGATGGTCACGCTCAGGATGTCACCAGCCGCGGCGCCCGCTGGGAGGTCGGCGAGGGCCTGAACGCCGTTGGCGAGTTCGTCGCTGTTGATGAAACCGGCGTCTTCGCCCGGCAGCGTGACGATCGGCGGCGTGGAAAAATCGATATCCGCGATATCCGTCGTCGCCTCGACGCTGACGTTGCCGGCGGCATCCGTAGCCGTCGCCACGACCGTCGTACCCACTGCCAGTGCGGTTGCCGGGCTGAAACTCCAGGTGCCGTCCGTCTCTGCGGTGACGCTACCGATCGGCTCGTCGGCGCCATTGGTCAATGTCACCGTGCTGCCGGCCTCGGCTGTACCGCCCAGAGTTTCGCCGTCGGACGGGTTGATCGTGGGCACGCTCGGGGCGGTGATATCCGGCGCCGTGACCGTGATTGCTTCGGAGACATTGTCGCTGGCGTCCGTCGCGGTCACGGTGACTGCCTCGCCGTTGGCAAGTGCGGGGGCGAATGTCAGACTGAAGCTGCCGCTCGCCTCGACTTCCACCGTACCCAGTTGAACGCCGGCGTCATTGATCACGACGACGGTACTGCCGGCCGCTGTCATACCGTCGAGCGCCGAGCCGTCCTCGGCGAAGGTAATGTTGGTAAGCGTCGGCGCCGTGGTGTCCGGTGCGACGATCTCGAGCGGCTCGCTCGAGTTGCCCGCGGCGTCGGTGACGACGATTTCGGCGGTTTCACCGTCGTTCAGCGCGGGCTCGATCGCCACGCTGAAATCGCCGTCGGCGTTCGCTACACCGCTGCCGAGCGTCGCGCCGTTAGGCCCTGTCACGCTGATGCTGGCGTTCGCCTCGGTCGAGCCCTCGAGCGTGATGCCGTCATCCGTGAAGGTCACGCCTTCCGGCTGGGTCGGTGCCGTGGTGTCGGGTGCGGTCAGCGTAAGTGCCGAGCTTTCGTTGCCGGCTGAGTCGGTAGCCGTTACTGAAGTCGTTTCGCCGTTAGTGAGCGCGGCATCGAGCGTGATCTCGAAAGCGCCGGCATCATCTGCGGTAGCGGTGGCGAGCACCGCGCCGGTAGGACCGGTGACCTCGATTCGGCTTCCTGCTTCCGCGGTACCGGTAACCGTTACGCCGTTATCGCCAAGCGATGCATCGGGCACCGACGGGGCAGTGACGTCGGCGACGGTGAAGGTTGCTGGCTCGCTCGCCACCCCCGCCGGACTGGTCGCGACCACCGAAAGTGACTCGCCCGGTGCGACCGGCGTCTCCAGTGGGAACTCGAAAGTGCCGTCCAGTGCGACCGCTACCTCGCCGAGGGTAGCGCCTTCCGCGTCGATTACCGAAACCACGCTGCCTGCCGGCGCCATGCCGAGCAGAACCGATCCGTCCTCGATCACTTCAAGATCGCCGGGTGCGGCCGTGACCGTGCCGGTGACCTCGAGGGTGCCGCTGGCGACGTTGAGGGTAACGTCGCCGAGTGCGTATTGGTCGTAAGCGGGGCCTCCAGCCACCACACTCCCGACGAAGGTAGCACCCGTCGCCTCCAGGCTATCTTCCTGGCCGCCAGAGATCTGCAGCGTGCCGTTCTCTCCAACTAGAGCCAGCGCGCTGTCGGCATCCAGCGTCAGGTTATTGGCACCATTGCCGCTGCCAAGATCGATCCGATCGATGTTGCTCACGGATCCCACGCCCGATACCGTCAGATCGAGATCGAGAGCTTCGCTGAGCCTCAGTGTGTCGAAGCCTTCCCCCCCGTCGATGCTGACGAAGTCCGTGGTACCGAGCTCTATGATGTCGTCTCCCGCGCCAGCCTCTACGGTATCTCCTGAGCCAACATCGAGAATGATGTCATCGCCATCGCCGGCAGCGATGTTTTCGGCATCATCGGTGCCGCCAAGCAGATCGTCCCCGTCTCCGCCTACGATGCTTACCTCACCGATGCTTAAATCGATGCCGCTACCTGCAATGGAAAGACCGTACTCTGTACTGCTGTTGCCATCCGGATCGGTGGCAACGGCACTGATTGAGATACCCGCGAGCAGATCAGGATCGGAGAGCAACTCGCCAATCAGACCTGTCAAGCTTAGCCCCAAGTCGGCAATCGTCTCCGAACTCAGCAAATTGATGCCGAAGTCGCCGTTTTCGTCCGCTTGAACATCAACGATAGCTGAGGCACCCAGCAGCCCCACGGTCAGAGCGAGTGTGGCATTGGGTGTCGTGTTGCCACCCACCACAAGACGCGGGCCGGTGGGTGGAATCCCCAATTCTCCGAGCGAAACCTCGGTGACGCCGAACCCGCCGATCGTCACCAGGTCGCTGCCGTCGAGTAGACTGGTGCCCAAGTTGAGCTCAGCCACACCGCTCTGGTTACCGGCGGCGTCGCGGCCTACGACCGAGACGCTAGCATTGAGCAGGTCGGCCGGATTGATATCGAGCGAAATGTCACTCAGCAGGTCCAGCAGCACCGGCTCGTCATTGGTGACATCGAGCGTTACCGATGTCGTGACCCCGGCCAGGCTGATGCCGATTTCGACCGTCGATCCCGGTTCGCCCGAGATAGAGAGAGCCGTGCCCAGAAAATCCACCACTGGCGTGCTCGGGGCGATGGTGTCGAGATCGAACGCCACACTATTGGAGACGGTCTGGCTATCGCCTCGATCTAGAGTCGACGTAATTGTCGTTGCTCCTTGGGGGAACGTACCGTCCACGGCATCGAGGGTCAGCTCCAAAAAGCGGTTGGCAAGGTCCCCAGCGGTAAGCACGTAATCCTGCGCCACTGTATTCCCATCGTCTCCCGTCAATTGCAGCGTGAGGGTATCGCCCTCGGCAGCGTCGGAAGGCAAGCGAACCCGCGTATCGATACCGCCGTCCGCCGCATCGGCATTGATGTAGCCTTCTTCGACTGACTGTACGAACATACGCGGCGCGAAACCATCGGCTGGTTCATCTCTCGGCGCCAACGCCGCGACCGGATCGCTTGCGTTACCGATGGCGTCGACGACGATGACGTCGACCAGCTCACCATCGATCAATGGCGGATCGATAGTAAAGCTGAAGCTGCCGTCTTCGTCAGCCGTTGTCGTCAACTCACCGGTGCCATCCATATCGAGATCCATCAGCACCGTCGCGTTCGCTTCGGCTACGCCGGACAGCGTCGTGCCATCATCGGATATTGCCATATCGGTGGCGGGAAGCGGCGGATTGGCATCCGGGGGGTTGAGTCCGATCCTTGCGAAGTCACTGGTATTGCCGGCCTGATCCTCGGCGGCTACCGCGATACCCAATTGCGCGATATCGCTCAGGTCGAGGTCGAGCCCTATGTCGGCCAGCAGGTTGACGCTAGCGTCGCCGTTTTCATCCGTCGGCACAGTCAGGCTGACTTCCTGACCAGCGAGCCCGACCGCGAGCCGAACGATCGAGTCCGGTTCGGCATCGATGGAAAGCACCGCCGAGACCGGGTTCAACAGCAAAATCGGCAGGCCCGGCGGCGTGGTGTCGACCGTGAAGTCGTAGCCGCCGGAGGTCGCAGACTCGCTACCGTCGCCGCGCGTCAACGTCGAAGTCGCGGTGTAGTCGCCGTCCGGCAGGTCGCCTTCTATCTCGAACAGCGCCTGTCCAACATTCAGGTCGCGCTGCGTGAGGGTGTAGGTACCGCCAATGCCACCGGTACCGCCGGCGAGGGTGACGTTGATGACATCACCCAGTGCGGCATCGGCCGGCAGGTCGGCTAAAATTTGTACGCCATCGGCGAGCTCATCAGCATTCAGGAATCCATCGTCGGTTTCCGGCAACATGATCGTCGGCGGGAGCAGCGCATCGACATCGACCGTCACGGTTTCGTCCGGGCTGGCATTGCCGGCGGGGTCGGTGGCAGTGGCTGTGATTTCATTACCACCGGCCAGCGGGGTGTCGGGGGTCACGGTCCAGATGCCGTCGCCATCGACGAGGACCGGTTCGCCGAGGGTGTTGCCATCCTCGTCGGTGAGGGTCACGGTGCTGCCGGTTTCGGCAGTACCACTGATGGTGCCACCGTCGGTGGGATCGATCGTCGGCGCGTCCGGTGCCACGGTATCCAGGGTGGCGCTGTCGGTAAACGGCGCTGCGTTACCGGCA
>NZ_JAKGAN010000015.1 GCF_023061135.1 Chromohalobacter sarecensis | reverse complement strand
TAGCTTCTAGCTTCTAGCTTCTAGCTTCTAGCTTCTAGCTTCTAGCTTCTAGCTTCTAGCTTCTTCCCTCTTCCCTCTTCCCTCTTCCCTCTTCCCTCTTCCCTCTTCCCTCTTCCCTCTTCCCTCTTCCCTCTTCCCTCTTCCCTCTTCCCTCTTCCCTCTTCCCTCTTAAACAGGCTCGGCGTGCTCGACCATCAGCTGCAAGGATTCACGCCCCCGCCAGCGGTTGCGCGATAGCTTGTAGGCACAGCGCAGTCGGTCGCCGAGCCCGAACGGCGGCAGTTCGCCGGGTGTCAGGGCGCGAAACCAGATCGCCTTGAGGCTCACCGCGCCGCACGAGAGCTCGAGCATCAGATGATTCCCCTCGGCGCCCACGGGGCGTAGCTGCTCGATGCGAAACTCGCCGTCGAAAAGCGGGGCGTCGAACTCGCGACCGTAGGGCGCCAAACGCGCCAGCTCATCCACCGCCGCCAGCGACAGCTGCTCGGGCGTCAAGGCGCCGTCGGTCAGCACGTAAGGAAAAAGTTCGCGGTCACCGAGTTGTTCCTCGACCGCCGTGAGAAAGGCATCGCGAAATTCCGCCAGCCGCTCGCGGGGTACGCCAATACCCGCCGCCCCCCGGTGCCCACCGAAACGCGGCAATGCCTCGGGGGCCAGTTCATGCGCACGCTGCAATGCGTCGCGCAGGTGCAACCCTTCGATGGAACGTCCCGAGCCGGTCAACATACCCGGCGCAGCGGCCGGTGTGAGCACCAGCGTGGGACGCCCGAAGGACTGCACCAGCCGCGAGGCGACGATGCCCTGCACGCCGGCGTGCCCATCCTCGAGGAAGACCACGATGGCCGATGCCCCCTCGGCCAGCGCGTCGAGCGCCAATGCCCGAGCGCTCTCGACCATGTCCGCCTCGATCGCCTTACGCGACTGGTTGTCGGTATCCAGCACTTCGAGATGATGCCGCGCCGAGGCGTCGTCGGCGGCGAGCATGAAATGCAGCGCCGCATAAGGGTCGTCGAGGCGCGAGCGCGCGTTGATGCGTGGCCCCATCTGAAAGGCCAGGGTTTCGGCATCGAAGGGCACGCTGTCGTCCCCCAGTCGCTCGGCCATGACCCGCCAGCAAGCAGCGCCCATGCGATTGATCAGCGTCAGTCCATGGCTGACCACGGCGCGATTGGTGGGGCTCGCGCCCAACGAGACGCAATCCGCCACGGTGCCCAAGGCGACGTAGGACAGCCACGGCGATAACTTCGGAGTCGAGGGCGAAGCCACGCCCTGCTCGATGAGCACCGAGCGCGTCAGTGACATGGTCAGCCACGCCACCATACAACCGGCGATGGTGGGGTCCGGGTAATCGCAATCGCTGCGCGTGGGATTGACGGTGGCATACGCCGACGCCGGCGGTCCCGCCGTCGGCAAGGCGTGATGGTCGGTGACCACGACATCGAGCCCCGCCTCACGCAGGCGCGCGATACGCGGCTCATCGGAGCTGCCGCAGTCGGCGGTGATCACCAGACTGGGTCGTGGCGACAATGCCAAGGTGCGCTCCACCAGCGGCAAACTGATGCCGTAGCCATCGAAGATACGGTGGCCGATCAAGCTATGCAGCTTGTGCATCGGGACACCGAACAGCTCATTCAGGGTCCGCAGAATGACGACGTGCGAGGTAATGCCGTCGACGTCGTAATCGGTCAAGATGCCGATATGCTCGCCCTCGGCCACCGCCAGGGCGATCCGCTCGGCGGCACGGCGCGCGTCCTGCAGACGCTCGGGATGCGCCAGATAGCGCAGGCTGGGGTCGATCAGCGATGCGATATCGTCCGTGTAGTCGTGCAGACGTCCGGCGAGTATCCGCGCCTGCAGTTCGCTGAGCCCGGCCGACTGCGCGCGGCGATAGACATCCTCATCGCGCGGGCGAGACAGGATACGGCGATTCAGCAGGCGTTGCGGATCATGCTCGGCTACTGACAAGGATGACTCCTCGGGAGACGGCGGGATGGCAAACCGGGGCGTCGCGGATCACCACGACGCCCTGAAACATCAGCGGCGCTGTTCGGCGACGAAGGCTTGCACCGCCTTGAGCTCGGCCGGCAGCACGCTGTAGCGTTCTTCACGCTCGAGCAAGTCGGCCATGTGCTCAGGCAGCGGCACGCCCTCGAAGCCTGCCTGGAGCACCGCGTCGGCGAACTTGGCCGGGTGCGCGGTCGCCAAGGTGATCATCGGCGTCGCGGCATCCGCGCGAACACGCTCGGCGGCGCGATAGCCCGTCGCGGTATGCGGATCGAGCAATTCCTTGGTACGCCCATGCGCTTCGCGGATTACCTCGAGGATGGTGGCATCATCAACGCTATGGCTGGCGAATTTCTCGCGCAGTTTGGCCAACGGCGCTTCGGCGAGCACCGCCGGCTCATGCTGAAAGCGCTCAAGCAAATCGCGCACGGCATCGCCATCGCGGTCGTAAGCCTCGAACAGCAAGCGCTCGAAATTCGACGACACCACGATATCCATCGACGGCGCCAGGGTCGCCTTGAGCGCCTGCTTGGAGAAATCATTGTCGGCCAGGGTGCGATGCAGGATGTCGTTAGCATTGGTCGCGACGACGAACTGCTTGACCGGCAAGCCCATGCGATAGGCCACGTAGCCGGCGAAGACGTTACCGAAATTGGCCGACGGCACGCAGAAGCTCACCTCGCGATGCGGCACGCCCAGGGCCACCGCAGAGGCCACATAGTAGACCACCTGCGCCATGATGCGCGCCCAGTTGATAGAGTTGACCGCCACCAACCGCGTACCGTTGAGGAAGCCCTGGTCGGCGAAGCTCGCCTTGACCATCGCCTGGGCAGCGTCGAAATCGCCCTCGATGGCGATATTGAAGACGTTATCGGCGAGCACCGTGGTCATCTGCCGGCGCTGCACCTCGGAGACCCGGTTATGCGGATGCAGGATGAAGATGTCGAGGTTGTCGCAATGCCGACAGCCCTCGATCGCCGCCGATCCGGTATCGCCGGACGTCGCCCCCATGATCACCGCCCGCTCGCCGCGCTTGGCCAGGAAGTGATCGAGGATGCGCCCCAGCAATTGCAGGGCGACATCCTTGAACGCCAGCGTCGGGCCGTGGAACAGCTCAAGCAGGAAATGGTTGGCGTCGAGCTGATTCAGCGGCACCACCGCCTCGTGGCTAAAGGTCGCATAGGCATCCGTGACCAGGCCTCGGAAGGTCTCGTCATCGATCTCGCCGCCGACGAAGGGCTTCATCACCCGAAAGGCGATCTCGGCATAGGAAAGCCCCGCCATCGCCTCGAGATCCTGCGTCGAGAGCGTGGGAATCGTCTCCGGCACGTAGAGACCGCCATCAGAGGCCATTCCAGTCAACACCACTTCTTCGAAACTCAGCGCCGGCGCCTGGCCGCGCGTACTGATATAACGCATTGCTCGGTTTCCTCGCTAGAAGGAAGAGCGCGGCTTCGCCGCTTGAAGCTGGAAGAACGAAGAGAACCCAATAGCTAGAACCTGAAGATTCGCATTCACGGCTTGTCTCTCTTACGTCTTACTTCTTATCCCTTCTCTCTTCCGTCCTGGTTTATTCCTGCTCGTCGAGCGATTCGACGCGGATCCGCGTCACCGGGCCGGCGATATCGGCCAGCGACTCGAGCTGGCGGATCGCTTGGTTCATGTATTGCTCGCGGGTGCGGTGCGTCATCAGGATAATCGGCACCAGCTCGCCTTCGGTGGCTTCCTTCTGGATGATCGCCTCGATGGAGATCCCCTGCTCGGAAAGAATCGTCGCCACCCGTGCCAGCACGCCCGGACGGTCCACCGCCAACAGCCGCAGGTAATAGGCGGTGACGATGTCCTCCATGGGCAGGATCGGCAGCGAGCCATCGGCCTCGTCGATGCCGCTGAAGGCCAGATACGGCACCCGGTAATGGTGCTCGGTGGTGATATCGCGGGCCACGTCGAGCAGGTCGGCGACCACCGCCGAAGCCGTGGGCTCGGCCCCTGCCCCGGCGCCATAGTAAAGCGTCGGCCCCACGGCATCGCCCATCACAGCGATGGCGTTCTTCACGCCATGCACGCTGGCCAGCAGGCGCTCCTTGGGGATCAAGGTCGGATGCACGCGCAGCTCAAGACCCTTCTCGGTGCGCTTGGAAATCCCCAGGTGCTTGATGATGTAGCCAAGTTGATCGGCCTGCTCGACATCCTCGGCGGTGACCCGCGAGATGCCCTCCGTGTAGGCCCTATCGAACTGCAGCGGCACACCGAAGGCGATCGACGCCAGGATGGTCAGCTTGTGTGCGGCGTCGATGCCTTCGACATCGAAGGTCGGGTCGGCTTCGGCATAACCCAGCGCCTGCGCTTCGGCGAGCACGTCGTCGAAGGCACGACCTTCATCGCGCATGTGGGTCAGAATGTAGTTGCCGGTGCCGTTGATGATGCCGGCCAGCCATTGAATGCGGTTGGCGCCGAGGCCTTCACGCAGCGACTTGATCACCGGAATGCCGCCGGCCACGGCCGCTTCGAAGGCCACGATTACGCCCTTCTCATGAGCGGCCTGAAAGATCTCGTTGCCGTGCACGGCGATCAGCGCCTTGTTGGCGGTAACCACGTGCTTGCCGTTCTCGATGGCGGTCATCACCAGCTCGCGGGCCACGTCGTAGCCGCCGATCAACTCGACCAGTACATCGACATCGGGATTGCGTGCCACCTCGAAGACATCGCGGGTGACCTTGACCCCGGCGGTTTCGCATTGCGGGTTATCGCGACGCGTACCGACCTGCTCGACGATAATCGGTCGACTGGCGCGACGGGCGATATCGTCCGCATTGCGCGTCAACACATTGAAGGTACCGCCACCCACGGTCCCTAGCCCACAGATACCTACTCTCACCGGTTTCAACGTCACGCCCCCCTTGCTCAGTGTATGTGTCCAGCGGACCTCCCGCGCCTAGCGCCGGAGGTCATCCTATTTATCGTCGCTCGGTCATTTTTCGATACCGAGCATCGATGCCAACCGTTCGGCCGGCACGTACCCCGGCACCATGCGGCCATTCGGCAACACGATGGCGGGCGTTCCCTGGATCCCCAGCTCACGTCCAAGTTCGTACTGCTCGGCCACTGGTGCCTCGCACTGCGCCGTGGCGTCCGGGGTTTCTCCACGCATCGCGGCGGTGAGCGCCTCGGTGGCATTGTCGGCGCACCAGGCCTGGCTCAGCACGCGTGCCGCCTCGGAGTCGACACCGGCACGTGGAAAGGCCAGATAGTCTACCTCGATTCCCATCCGATTGAGACGGGGGACTTCCTTATGCAGCTTTTGGCAATAAGGGCACGAGGTATCGGTAAAGACAGTAATGCGTGCCTTGACCTCGCCGGCAGGCTTGTAGATGACGCGCTCACCCGCGGGGACGTCATCGAGACGCGCCTGACGGCGTTCGTTGGCGGCACGCTCGGTCAGGTTAACCATCTGCCCGTCGCGGTTTCGATACAGGTCACCGACCACCATGTATTCCCCGTCGGCATCTGTATACAGGGTTTCACCGCTCTCGAGACGCACCTCATAGAGCCCCGATAACGGCGACTCCTCGATCGACGCCACCGGCAGCGGCTGCCCGTTGTGGGTCAGCTTGTCGGCCATCCCCTCGGAGGGTGCAGCAAGGCTTAGCGGCGCGGCCAGAAGGGCCAGGGCGCCTCCCATGACGGACAATACGGCTCTAGACATGATCAACCTCTAGGATGATGTTGGGCGTGCAGCGCTTCCAGGCGCGCTTGGGCTACCTGGGTATAGATTTGCGTGGTCGACAGATCACTGTGACCCAGCAACAACTGTACGACACGCAAATTGGCGCCATGATTCAACAGATGCGTGGCGAATGCATGACGCAGCGTGTGTGGCGAGAGGGGCTTGTCGATGCCAGCCACCACGGCATGCCGCTTGATACGATGCCAGAACGTCTGGCGGGTCATGAACCCATCATGGCGTCCGGGAAACAAGGGCGGTCGCGTCGGATCATTCATCAAGCCCCCACGCCCTTGCCGCAGGTAGCGCTCAAGCCATGCGGTCGCCTCCTCGCCCAGCGGGACCAAGCGCTCCTTATCGCCCTTGCCGAGCACGCGCAGCACGCCCTGACGCAAGTTGACCGCATCCACCGTCAAGCCGACCAGTTCGGAGACGCGCAGACCGCATCCATACAACACCTCGAGCATGGTGCGGTCGCGCAATCCCAGCGGCGCATCCGGGTCCGGGGCCTCGAGCAGGCGCTCGACCTCGGCTTCATCCAGGGTATTGGGCAATTTGGCGACGGCCTTGGGCGCACGTGCCTCGGCCAAGGGATCATGGGCGATATGCCCCTCGGCCAGCGCCCAACGATAGAAGCGCCGCAGGCAAGATAGCAGGCGTGCCACCGAGCGAGGATGATAGTGCTCGCGACGCGACGCCAGAAACGCCTCCAGCGCATTTTCGCCGGGGGCAAGCAGACGCTCGCCGCGCAACGTGAGGTGCGCGAGCCAGGCATCCAGATCGCGCCGATAGGCATCCAGCGTATGCCGACTCAGCCCACGTTCCAGCCAGAGCCCATCGAGAAAAGCATCGCGCCACTCGAGATCATCCACCGATTCTGCCCTCCCCGCGACGCCTGCGCCTACCCCATATGCAAAAACCCCACGAGCCAAGGGCCCGCGGGGTTCTCGTCGAGCGCTCTCTCAAGGAAGCGCCCCTGGCGTCTCGAGGACGCCGCAAGCCGCTTAACGAGCCAGCTTTTCCTTGATGCGTGCGGACTTGCCGCTGCGCTCGCGGAGGTAGTACAGCTTGGCTTGGCGCACGTCACCGCGACGCTTGACCTCGATGGAATCGACCAGCGGGCTGTACGTCTGGAAGGTACGCTCGACGCCGACACCGTGGGAAACCTTGCGCACGGTGAAGGCGGAGTTGAGTCCGCGGTTGCGCTTGCCGATCACCACACCTTCGAAAGCCTGCAGACGCTCGCGGTTACCTTCCACGACCTTGACCTGAACGGTCACGGTGTCACCCGGCGAGAATGCCGGAATGTTCTTGCTCATCTGCTCGGTTTCGAGCGCCTGGATCACCTTGTTCTTGCTACTCATGACTCAACTCCTTGATATTTGGATGACCGTCTCTTCATTGTGTCGAGAGTCGGTCGTGATCCCGGCGTCGCGAAACGCGGGAATCGACTTAGTGGGTGACGCGCGGCGCTCATTCGTCGAACGTCCGTCGCTCCTCCGTCCTACCGACGTGCTGACTCGTGGCGTCTTCTGCGATGAACTCATCGAGCAATCGTTGCTGCTCGCGATCCAGAGCGCGACCTTCGAGAAGGTCAGGTCGCCTGAGCCAGGTGCGCCCGAGGGACTGCTTCAGCCGCCAGCGGCGAATCGCCGCGTGGTTGCCACTCAGCAGAATGTCCGGCACACCACGCCCATCGATCGTCTCGGGGCGCGTGTAGTGCGGGCAATCCAGAAGCCCCTCGCTAAAGGAATCCTCGAGTGCCGAATCGCCATGACCGAGTACGCCCGGCACCAGCCGGGAAACGGCATCGACCATCACCATGGCCGGCAATTCACCGCCGCTAAGCACATAATCGCCGATCGACCACTCTTCGTCGATATCGGCCTCGACCACTCGCTCGTCGATGCCTTCGTAACGACCAGCGACAACGATCAGTGCCTCCAGGTCGGCCAACTCCCGTACACCGCGTTGATCGAGCCGCCGCCCCTGGGGCGACAGATAAACCACGCGAGTGTGCTCTGGCGCACAACCACGGCGTTCGGCGTCACGGCGAGCCTCGGCGATGGCGGGTCGCAGCGTGTCGACCTTCATCAGCATGCCGGGGCCACCGCCATAGGGCCGATCATCCACCGTGCGGTGCTTATCCGTGGCGTAATCCCGGGGATTCCAGAAATCCACCACTAGCAATCCCTGGTCGACGGCACGCCCCGTTACGCCGTAACGGGTAATCGCCTCGAACATCTCCGGGAACAGGGAGACAACACCAATCCACATGGCTTCATCACTCGACCAGTGACACCGGCGATACGGCGTCAGAATTCAGGATCCCAATCCACTGTCATACGCCCGGCATCGAGATCCACTTCACGGATCACGCCGTCGGGCAGAAACGGTATTAACCGCTCCCGCTCATCGAGACTCGCCTCGCTGGGCTGGATCACCAACACGTCGTTGGCACCCGTCTCGAAGAGATAATTCACTTGCCCCAGACACTCACCGGACAGCGTCTCGACCCGCAGGCCTTCGAGCTGATACCAGTAATAGTCGCCCGGCGCGAGCGCCGGCAACGCCTGCTTGGGCAGAAGAATATCCGCGCCGGCCCAACGTTCGGCCAGTTCGCGGCTCGAGATGCCTTCAAGGCTGGCGACCAGCCCTTTGCCCTGGGGGCGTCCCTGGCTCAGCGTGCACTCAAGGTACTCGCCGCGCAGTGACAACACCCATTCGGCATGCTCGAAGATACCCTCAATGGGGCTAGTGTACGAATACACCCTCAACCACCCTTTCACGCCGTAGGGACTGGTCAGGCGACCAAGCACCACGTGCTCGTCGTCTTGCGCCGCATCGGCGCGACCGGTCTCGTGCGACATAGCGGGCGGTGCACTCACGCTTGCTGCTTGCGTGCTTCTTTCAGCAACTCGGCGACGCGATCAGAGAGCTGAGCCCCAAGACCCTGCCAATGCTCGGCACGCTCGAGATCGACGCGCAGACGCTCTTCCTGACCACGGGCTACCGGGTTGAAGAAGCCAATACGCTCGATGAAGCGGCCGTCGCGAGACTTACGCGAGTCGCTGACGGTGAGGTGATAAAAGGGACGCTTCTTGGCGCCACCACGGGCCAAACGGATGGTAACCATGCGCTATAATCCTACGGTTGAAGTTTTACGTTACGCCACGAACTGTCGCGGCGGGCAAGACCCACCTGCGAAGACGCAGCATTCTACGGAAAAAGGCCCGTATTGGAAACCTTTTTCCTTGACAACGAAAGGCGCTATCAACGGCGCGGAAAGCCGCCACCGGGGCCACCGCCCATGCCTGGGCCACCCATACCGCCAGGGCCGCCCATGCCACCTGGACCACCCATGCCGCCTGGGCCGCCGCCCATATCGCGCATCATTTTCTGCATGCCGCCTTTCTTGCCGGCTTTTTTCATCATCTTCTGCATCTGCTTGTGCTGCTTGAGCAGACGATTGAGATCGGGCACTTGCAAGCCAGCGCCGGCTGCGATGCGACGCTTACGCGAGCCAGTGATGATTTCCGGCTTGCGGCGCTCCTTCGGGGTCATCGAGTTGATCAACGACTCGAGCTTGCCCAGCTCCTTCTCGGCACCTGGTCCCTGCGCAGCCTCGGCCATCTGTCCCATGCCAGGCAGCTTGCCCATCAAACCGCCCATGCCGCCCATCTTCTTGAGCTGCTGGAGCTGTTCGCGGAAATCCTCGAGATCGAAACCGTTGCCTTTCTTGACCTTCTTGGCCAGCTTCTCTGCCTTGCCCTGATCGACACTGCGCTCGGCTTCTTCTATGAGCGACAGCATGTCGCCCATGCCTAGAATCCGCGATGCGACACGATCCGGGTGAAACGGCTCGAGAGCATCGACTTTTTCGCCCATGCCCATGAATTTGATCGGCTTGCCGGTGACATGGCGCACCGAGAGCGCCGCGCCGCCACGAGCGTCGCCGTCCGCCTTGGTGAGAATCACCCCGGTCAGCGGCAACGCTTCATGGAAGACCTGTGCGGTATTGGCGGCATCCTGACCGGTCATGGCGTCGACCACGAACAGCGTCTCATCCGGCGAGATCGCCCCATGCAAGGCCTGGATTTCTTCCATCATTGCCTGATCGACGGAGAGTCGCCCGGCGGTATCCACGATCACTACGTCGTGAAACTGGATCTTGGCATGCTTGATCGCCGCTTGGGCGATGTCCACCGGCTGTTGGGCGCTGGTCGAGGGAAAGAAGTCGACCTCCACCTCTTTGGCCAGCGTCTCGAGCTGGTCGATGGCCGCCGGGCGATAGACGTCGGCGGAAACCACCAGCACTTTTTTCTTTTCCCGCTCGCGCAAAAAGCGCGCCAATTTGGCGACCGAGGTCGTTTTACCCGCGCCCTGCAGGCCCGCCATCAAGACGACCGAAGGCGTGCTCTTGAGCGACAACGCCTCGTTGGCCTCGCCCATGATCGCTTCCAGCTCCTGCTGGACGATCTTGACGAATTGCTGGCCCGGGGACAGGCTGCGCGAGACCTCTTGGCCCACGGCGCGCTCGCGCACCCGCTCGACGAACGCCTTGACCACCGGCAGGGCCACATCGGCCTCCAGCAGCGCACGACGCACCTCGCGCAGCGTGTCCTTGATGTTGTCCTCGGTCAGCTTGGCCTGACCGGTGATCGACTTCAGTGTGCCCGACAGGCGATCGGTCAAACTTTCAAACATGGCGCTCTCCGGCAGGAATTGCCTAGGCATGAAACGGCGATTATACGCGTTCGTGGCGACTCTCTCCATGCACCCGTCGCGATGCGTGAACGGCGGGGGGATTCGCTACGGCGCGGGGATTCGCTATAGTAACGCTCCTGAGTCCGCGTGACATGCTCACGTGATATTGACGCTTCATTTTCTTCGACGCCGACCGGCGCAGGGATTGGCCACCGATGCAGGCGCTGCCTTTTGCGATTCTCGCCATTGTCTGTTATCTCGCCGTGGGCGCCTGGCAGGCGCTGGCGCTTGCCAGACGTGTCGCGCCCAGAGCACCGTGGGTGCGTTCGCTGGGCTTGCTCGCGGTCAGCGCCCATGCCGTGGTCGTGGCGCATAGTGTGTTTCTCGGTCAAGGCCTGCATCTGGGGCTGTTCGAAAGCGCCTCACTCTTTAGCTGGTTGATCGCTGCCCTGTTGATCGCAGTCAGCCTGGTCAAGCCATTGTTGAATGCCGGTATCGTCCTCTTCCCACTGGCCGCGCTGACGCTGGTGGCACTGATGCTTTATCCCAGCCACATGGTCGAATCCAATGTCTCGCCCGGCATCGCCTTTCATATCGTGACCTCCAGCGTAGCCTCGGCACTGCTCAGCATCGCGGCGGTACAAGCCGTGCTGGTGACGTTCCAGAATCACGCCCTCAAACGCCGTCATACGCGTGGAATCATCCAGGTACTGCCCGCGTTGACGAGCATGGAGCGCTTGCTGTTCGAGCTCATCGGCGCCGGCTTGCTCTTGCTTACGGCGGCCATCGTCAGCGGCTTCATTTTCATCGACAATCTCTTCGCCCAGCACCTCGTCCACAAGACGGTGTTCTCTCTCGCCGCCTGGCTGGTCTTCACGGGGCTGCTCATCGGCCGCCACTGGCTGGGCTGGCGTGGCGCCCGCGCGATGCGCTGGACGCTGGGCGGCTGCCTGTTACTGGTACTCGGCTACTTCGGCACCAAGGTCGCGCTACAGCTGATCTTCCACGATATCTAGGCAAACGCGCGGCAACTTGACACTTCCGGGGGGAAACCCTACAAACGATGTTGGCTTTTCAGCGAGGACCTCTACACCTTGAGCGATGACATACCCTTAGGGCTGCTGCTGACGCTGCTGTTCGTGCTCATCTGCCTATCCGCCTTCTTCTCCAGCTCTGAAACCGGAATGATGTCGATCAACCGCTACCGCCTGTCGCACCAGGCCAATAGCGGAGAGCGCACCGCCAAGCGTGTGATGCGCCTACTGAGCCGCCCCGACCGGCTGATCGGGGTCATCCTCATCGGCAACAACTTCGTCAACAACCTCGCTGCCTCCATTGCTACGATCATCGCCATCCATTTCTTCGGCGATGTCTCCGGACCGGCCATCTCCACCGCCGTGCTGACCATCGTGATTCTGATCTTCGCCGAGGTCACGCCCAAGACGTTCGCCGCCGTCAAGCCCGAACGCATCGCCTATCCTGCATCCGTGGCACTGGAGCCGCTACTCAAGCTCTTCTATCCGCTGGTGTGGCTCGTCAATGCGATTTCCAATGGCCTTTTGCGGCTCATGGGCGTCAAGGATATCGACGGCAGTGCCGACAACCTGACGCGTGACGAACTGCGTACGGTCGTTCATGAGGCCGGCACCATGATCCCCCGGCGCCACCAGTCCATGTTGCTGTCGATCCTCGACCTGGAAAACGTAACCGTCAACGACATCATGGTGCCACGTCAGGAAATCGCCGGCATCGACCTCGACGACGACCTCGAGGCCATCCTCACCCAGATCCGCTCCAGCCAGCACACCCGCGTACCGGTCTATAAAGGCGATATCAACAACATCATCGGTATCCTGCATCTGCGTAATGCCGCGCGCTTCCTCTCCAAGCCCGAGGTGACCAAGGCCGCCATCGTCCAGGAAGCCCGCGAACCCTATTTCATTCCCGAGTCGACACCGCTTCACACCCAATTGCTCAATTTCCAGCAACAGAAGCGCCGTATCGGCATCGTGGTCGACGAATATGGCGATGTGGAAGGATTGGCGACACTGGAAGATATCCTCGAGGAGATCGTCGGCGAATTCACCACCGACGAAGCGGCCACGCACCGCGAGATTCACCCCCAGGAAGACGGTAGCTATATCATCGAGGGGACTACCAACATCCGCGACATCAACAAAGTACTCGCCTGGCAGTTGCCTACCGACGGCCCCAAGACGCTCAACGGCTTGATTCTCGAACACCTGGAAGCCTTTCCCGACGCGCCCGCCTGCCTGCAACTGGGGGCGATTCGTATGGAAATCCTGCAGATCAAGGACAACCTGATCACCTCGGCGCGTTGCTGGCAGTCGGCACGCCGCGCCCGGGCGCTGGGTTAATCCGCCGTCACGCCGATCTCGGCCTCAGCCTTGCGCTTGAGCTCGACCACGCGCCGCTCCATGTCGGCGCGCTTGGCCTCGCCCACCGGAATAGGATCGCCAAAGTGGAGCGCCACCCGCGCCCGGAAACGCCGTGGCCACTTGGTCAATGCCTTGCCGTCGCGATTCGAGGTCCACGATCCCCATAGCCCGGCCAATCCGGCAGGCACCACCGGTACCGGGTCTCGCGCCAGGATAATGTCCACACCACGCCGAAAACGCTGCATCTCGCCATCGGTGGTCAAGCGTCCCTCGGGGAACAACATCACCACCTCTCCCTGACGCAGGGCGTGACTCACTTCATCCAGGGCACGCCGCACACCGCCGGGATCGCAACGCTCGGAATCCACCGGGATGGCGCCGGCAATGCGGAAAAACCAGTTGAGCCACCGGGATTCGTAAATGGGGCGATCCATCAAGAAACGCAGCGGACGCGGACACCCGCCGCCCAGAATCAAGGCGTCCATGAAGCTGACGTGGTTGCACACCACCAGCGCCGCGCCGCGTGCGGGCACGGCTTGGCGCCCGCGAAAACGCAGCCGATACAGCACGCGGATCAGCACGAAAATCGACAGACGCAATGCCGGACGCGGCACCATGCACAGGATGATCACCGCCAGTGTCAGGGACACCGCCGAGAGAGCCAGCATGAAGGTATTCAGCGAGGCGCCGATCACACTCAGCATGACGACGCCGAAGCCCGCCGCCAGCACCATGAACAACGCATTGAGGATATTGTTGGCGGCGATCATGCGAGCGCGGTTGTCATCGTCGCTTTCGAGCTGAATCAGCGTATACAACGGCACGATGTACAAGCCACCACCCAGACCGATCACCGCGAAATCGAGGATTTGGCGCCAGAACCCCGGTGACAGGCTCAATGCCGCCAGCCCGGTCTCGCTTCCCGCCAGCGGCTGACTCAGCCCCAGGTCGAGACCCGCCAAGCCGAAGAGCATGGCACCGGCCGGTATCAAGCCGACCTCCAGGCGCCCCGCCGACAAGCGTGCACACAGCAGCGCACCCGCGCCCACACCCAGCGCAAACGCCCCCAGCAAGGCACTGACCACGGCTTCATCGCCATGCACGACATCGCGTGTCCAGGCCGGCATCTGAGTCAGATAGCAGGCCCCTAGAAACCAGAATAGGCTGATGCCCAGCAAGGCGCGAAACACCTGCGGCTGATGCCAGGCGTCGCGCAGCACTTCACGTCCGCCACGCCAGGGTCGCCACGGCGTAGCGCCCGCCTGCGTGGGCGGCGCACTGGGCACCCACAGGCTAGCGATAAGCCCCAGGAGCGCCAGCACCACTAAGGTGGCAGCGATACTTCCCCGCGCCCAGTCACCCTCGAGGGACGCCAGCACCCCTGCCAGCAGTGTGCCCAGCAGGATCGACAGGAAAGTGCCCAGGCTGACCCAGGCGTTGCCCTTGACGAGCTCGGTTGGCGACAAGTGTTGCGGCAGGATAGCGTACTTCACCGGCCCGAAAAGTGCCGACTGGGTACCCATCATGAACAACAATGCTAGCAGTACAGCATAGGCCTCGTACCAGACGGCGGCCGCCGCCATGCTCATGGTCACGAGTTCCAGCACCTTGAGGCGTCTGACCAGACGACGCTTGTCGAGACGGTCGGCCAGCAAGCCGCCCCATGCCGAAAACAACAGGAAAGGCAGGATGAAAAGCCCCGCCGCGAGATTGTTGAGCAGCCCCGTGTCCCAGCCATAGCGAGGCACGGCGACAAAGGTCAGTAGCAACAGCAGGACATTCTTGAACACGTTGTCGTTGAACGCGCCCAGGGCTTGTGTCCAGAAGAAGGGAGCGAATCGACGCTGGGTAAGCAATCGGGGAATCACGACTCTCTCGGACCGTACTTGAGTCCCATCAGCGTGGTGGTCAGCAATTGATCGAGCAACTCGGTGACTTCCAGCGACTGGCCCTGCCAGACGCCCAGCCGTTCGTTGAGTCCCAGTTGAACCAAGCCATGCACGCTCCCCCACAGGGTGCGTGCCATGCGCCGTGCCTCGATCTCGCCCATCAGCGGCTGGTACTCGGCAAGTGCTGCCTCGACACGCACGAACAGGCCCTCGATCATGTCATTCTGACGTTGGTCCAGCTCGCCCTCTTGGGCTAGCGGGTATTCGAACAGCATCTGCCAGCGATAGGGCTCATGCTGCGCGAATATCCAATAAGCCGTCGCCAATGCCTTCAGACGCGACTCGGGATCAGCGCCCTCGAGTTCCTCCACGGCCACCCGCAGGCGCCCCAGCGTCTCGACGTTGACGTATTGCAGCAGGTTGCCAAAACTACCGTAGAGTTTCAGCAGCGTGCTAGGCGCACATCCCACCTCGCGCGCCAACGAGCGCAGCGACAGCGTATGCACAGGATTATCGCGTAGCCAGGCGTCACACGCCGCCATGACCTGGCTATGCAGCACCTCGGGTGCATGCTGTCTGGGACGAGCCATCGGATTCCTCGTGATGAGCATGCACGGCACTTGACTCTTGCCTGTATTGCCAATTTTGCTCTTAGCAAGCGCAAGAGTCCGAACCGCGCGTGGTCGAACAGCGTTTCCCCCAGCATATCGGGAACGCACGCAAACGCAAGTGGCAAGCCTTGCGATAAATCAAAAGCAGCGCTGGTAAGCGCCCGCCAGCGTGGCTTACCCTGTCGCGTCGAACCGCGAGGAGAGAGCATGGCCGGCCGTCTTTACATCAAGCCCTGGACAACGCCGCCGCTCGACGCGCTTCGCCAGGACAGCCAGCCGATCGTCGGCCCCAACCTGGCACCGCGTCGCCCTATTTCGATCATTCGTCAGGACGCGGACGAAGCGCATTGGGCCACGGCATTCTGGGGGCTGACCCCGCCTTGGCTCAAGGTGCTGGACCACGCGCCGCATTGCGCTCGCGCCGAATCGCTCGAGCAGCGCCCGATGTTTCGCGAAGCCTTCCACGCGCGGCGCTGCTTGATTCCGGTCGCCGGCGTCTATGTCTGGAAGCCGCAGCCACGCATGAAGCAGCCGTTTCTGGTCACCCGCGTTGACCGGGCGCCGCTGCTGCTGGCCGGGGTCTGGTGCCGTTATCACACCACGCTGACAGAGTTTAACGACTCTACGGCCTTGATCACGGTGCCCAGCAATCCACTGGTGACACCGCTCAGCGATCGCTTTCCAGCCGTCATCGAGGCGGGGGATGCCCATGAGTGGCTGGCGCCAGCGACTCCGGACGAACGTGCCCGCGAGATGCTGACCCCCGCTCCGTTGGAACTGTTGGGCGCTTTTCCTGTATCAAGACGTGTCAACGCTCCAAAGCATCAAGACTGGGCCTGCGGACATCCCACCGGCCCGATGACCTACTGGCATCAGTGAACAAGGAGTCTTCACCGTGTTTTCGTCCCCTCCCCTTGCAGTCCGTTGGCTGCTCGGCGCGCTTATCGTTCTCGTCGCCGGTTACCAGACGGCGCGCGCCAGCGACCCGGTAGCCGAGGTCGTCGAGCCAACCGTCAGCCCCAACGATACCCGCGACTACCGCGCCCTGACACTCGACAACGGCCTCGAGGTCTTGCTGGTCAGCGACCCGCAGGCCGACAAGGCCGCCGCCGCCATGAACGTGGATGTGGGTAGCGCCGACGATCCCGACGCCACGCCCGGCTTGGCACACTTCCTCGAACACATGCTGTTCCTGGGCACCGACCGCTATCCGGAAGCCGACGCCTACCAGAATTTCATTTCCGCCCACGGCGGCGATCACAACGCCTTTACCGCCTCGCGCGATACCAACTACTTCTTCGACATTGAGCCCCAAGCGCTGCCCGAAGCCCTGGATCGCTTCAGCCGCTTCTTCATTTCACCGCGCTTCAATGCCGAATACGTCGACCGCGAGCGCAACGCCGTCAACTCGGAGTATCAGGCACGCCTGCGCGACGATAGCCGGCGTCTTCAAGAGGCCATCAACCAGGCTCTCAACCCCGAACATCCCATGACCCGTTTCTCGGTGGGTAGCCTGGACACGCTCAAGGACAACGATACCTCATCGCTTCGCGAGCGGCTGGTCGATTTCTACAAGGCGTACTACGGCGCCAACGTCATGCACCTGACGGTCATCGGCCCCCAGTCGCTCGACGACCTGGAAGCCATGCTGCGCGACCGTTTCACCGAGGTGCCCGAGCGTCATTTATCGCCCAGCGAGATCGACACGCCACTGGTCACCGACGACGAGTTGCCCGCTCGCCTGCAGATCAAAAGTCTGTCGCAGGACAAGCAGGTGCGCTTCCTGTTCCCGATTCCCGATCCGCAGGGCGACTATCGCACCAAGCCGGCCGACTATCTCGCCAACCTGCTGGGCCATGAAGGCGAGGGAAGCTTACTCGCGGCATTGCGGCACAAGGGATGGGCCGATGGCCTCTCGGCAGGCACCATGAACGGCGATGGCCAGCACGCGCTCTTCGCCGTCTCGGTCAGCCTCACGCCGGAAGGCGCACAGCATATCGATCGCATCCAGGCCAGCCTGTTCGATCAGATAGCGCGCATTCGCGAAGACGGGCTACAGGCATGGCGCTACGACGAGCAAGCGCGTCTCAACGAACAAGAGTTCCGTTTTCAGCAACCGGGCGAACCCATCGATCAGGCCAGTCGGCTTGCCATGAACCTGGCCGATTATCCGCTCGAGGATGTGCAATACGCGCCGTACCGCATGGACGGCTTCGATGCCGCACGTATTCAAGACTATCTCGCCGACATGACCCCGTCGCACTTGTTGCGCGTCTACAGCGGCCCGGATGTCGACGGCGACGACACCTCGCCCTACTTCGAGGCGCCCTACACGCTGACGCGACTCGCGGACTGGCCGGAGGCCGCGCCGCTCGACAACCTCGGTCTGCCACCACACAACCCCTTTATCGCCCGCGATCTGGAGGTTCACGAGGCGAGTGGCGATGAACCGCATGCCCTCGTCGAGGCCCCGAGCGTCGAGCTCTGGCACCTCGCCAACGATCGCTTCGGTACACCGCGCGTGGAGTGGCGCTTCAGCCTGCAGAATCCCGACGCCTCCGAGACCCCCAGCAATGCCGCCTTGACGCGCCTGCTCGCCGGCTGGGTCACCGACAGCCTCAACGAGCGCTTCTATCCGGCACGGCTGGCCGGACAATCCTTCGATGCCTACGCCCACGCACGCGGCATCACGCTCACCTTCTCGGGCTGGCGCGATCGTCAGGCGCGTCTGATGGGCGATGTCGTCGAACGCCTCAAGCAAGGTGACATCAGCGAGGAGAGCTTCTCGCGCGTCAAGTACCGGCTCTCGCAGCAGTGGCAAAACGCACCCCAGGCGCCGCTGCATCAGCAGATGTATCGCACGCTCAGTGAGTCGCTGTTGCGCCCTCAGTGGACGACGTCCTCAATGCTCGAGGCACTGGATACGCTGAGCGTCGACGACCTGCGCGATTATCGCGACGCCTTCCTCGGAGATCTCTACCTGCAAGCCATGGCGGTGGGCAACCTGGATTCGGACCTGGCACGCCGTGAGGGCTTGCAAGTGGCCAATGCACTTACACCTCGGCTCGAGGCCTCGGACATACCTGCCCTGTCGCCGCTGGCGCTCCCCGAGACTCCACCGACCCTGCATCCGCGCAGCACCCGCAACGACGCCGCCGTATTGCGCTATCTGCAAGGCCCGGATCGCGGCCTCGACAGCCAGGCGCGCCTCGCCGTGCTCGGCAAGATGCTCGAATCGCCGTTCTACAACCAGTTACGCACCGAGGAGCAACTCGGCTATATCGTCACGGCAGGTTATTCGCCCGTGCTCGATGCGCCGGGCCTGGCGATGCTGGTGCAGTCCCCGGATACTCCCAGCAAGCGCATCGCCGCACGCATGGACGCCTTCCTGAAGGACTTCGACGCACGCCTACAGGCACTCGACGATAGCGAGCTGACGCCTTATCGCGACGCAGTCAGCAGCCGCCTGAGGGAGCGCGACAACAGCCTGGGCGAGCTGACCAACCGCCTCTGGCAGACGTTGGCCTACGCCGAGCCGGACTTCTCACGGCGCGAGAAACTCGCGGACCGTGTCGACGCCATGGATGCCTCGTCGATCCGTCAGGCGTGGCACGCGCTACGCCACACACAGCCGCTCACGGTGAGCTATGACGCGCGCACCCAGCCCAGCGATGTCACGGGGCTGACGCGCGACTTCCGACCACTCCCCGCCAGCGACTGAACGCAATCGCCAACGGCACCCAGCATGCAAAACGCCCGGGCTCATGGCCCGGGCGCTTCGTGTCTAATCAGCACATATAGCGGGTTAGTCAAACGCCTGCGGCGGCATCATTGCTTCGACGTGCATAACCAGTTCTTCGAGCACCTGGCGCTGTTCGTCATCCAGCGAGACCTGGTTGAGCCGTTCGATCTCGCGCGCGAACCCCGTCAGGGTCAGGCTCGACACCTCGGCGTCGTTCATGCGCGCCCAACGGTAGGCTTCCCACTGCGCCTGTTCGTCGCCACTCAAAGTATCGGGATAATTGCGCGCCCGCAGACGGAACAGCATTTCCTCCAGGCGCGGATCCTGAAAAGCGAAACGCGCATCGGCCAGATCCCAGGGCGCCATTTCGTGGGCCCGCTGCATCTCACGACGATCCGCCGGCGAGAAAAAGCCTCCCGAATACAGCATCACGTCCGGGTCGTCAGGTGGCGCTCCGGGGCCATCAGCGAAGACCTCGGCGGCCTTGGCCGCCACGTCCGGCGCGGCCTGAAGCTGCTTCCAGTGCCCCCGACAGGCCTCCATATCCAGCCCCAACCGGGCCACGATGTCGCCATATTCGCCCTGTTGGGGGCCACTGGTGTCCTTGAGCGAGGTCGCCGGCATGATCACCGGGCTCTTGTTGATTTGGATCACCTTGAGCGGAATACGCGCCTCGCCCTCGGCCAGTTCATCGGCACTGGCGAATACCCGCTCGCGAATCTGTGCGGCGCTCAGTGACAGCAGCGGCGTCGGGTCCACCGACAAGTCATAGACGATCACCCCATTGGGGTTGCTCGGATGCTCGGCCAGCGGCACCACCAGAGCACTGCAACCTCGACTGGCGGGATAGCGCCGCGAGATGTGGAGCATCGGCTTGCGCGCCTGGATATCCAGCATCTTGGCGACCGTACGCTTGTCGCGCAGCTTGAGCAGATACTCGAATAGTTGCGGATTGCGCGACTTGAGCAGGCGTGCCAGGTCGATGGTCGCCCGCACATCCGCCAGCGCGTCGTGGGCTCCGGCGTGCTCGATACCGTTGGCGGCGGTCAAATCCTCGAGACGAAAGCTCGGCGCACCGTCATCGCGCGTCGGCCACTCGATGCCTTCCGGACGCAGAGCGTGGTACGTACGCACCACATCGATCAAATCCCAGCGCGAGTTGCCGTTCTGCCACTCGCGGGAATACGGATCGATGAAGTTACGATAAAAGAGATGACGACTGACTTCATCGTCGAAACGCAGCGTGTTGTAGCCCAGCGAACAGGTGCCGGGCACGCTCATTTCAGCATGAATGCGCGCGGCAAACTCGATCTCGGCGAGACCTCGACGGCGCGCGGCTTGTGGCGTGATGCCGGTGATCAGACAGGCCTGGGGATGCGGCAAAAAATCATCCGCCGGCTTGCAATAGAATGTCAACGGCTCGCCGATCGGGTTGAAATCGAGATCGGTGCGGATCGCGGCGAACTGCGCGGGGCGGTCGCGCCGAGGATCAGCACCGAAAGTTTCATAATCATGCCAAAGAAAGGTCGGCTCGCTCTTGCCCTGCGCCATGGCCGCAGTCTCCCCACTGCCAAAAGCGCTCAGCCTAGCACACCCTGCCCACCGACTCAGCTTGGGCGTCCCTGCTCATCGCGTGGCAAGGTGACGTTGAGCTCGAGTATCGAGCAGTCATTGTCGCTATCCAGACTGATGTTGATCGCATCCTGGTCGACCTGCACGTAACGCCTGATCACCTCAAGCAACTCTTGCTGCAGCATCGGCATGTAGTCAGGCTGGTCGCGCTCACCACGCTGGTGCGCCACGATGATCTGTAGGCGCTCCTTGGCAACCGACGCCGACTTCTTGCGTTCACGCTTGAGAAATTCGAGTAGTTTCACCGGCGACCTCCTCCGAACATGCGGGAGAGCAGTCCTTTCTTCTGGTACTCATGAAAACGTAGCGGTACTTCCTCGCCGAGCAGGCGCGAAACGGTATCCGCGTAGGCTTTACCGGCGTCGCTGTCCATGTCGTGCACCACCGGCACGCCCTGGTTTGAGGCACGCAGCACCGCTTCCGACTCGGGAATCAGCCCTACCAGGTTGATGGCCAGGATCTCACGCACGTCCTCGAGCGTCAGCATGTCGCCCGACGTCACCCGACTGGGGTCGTAGCGCGTAATCAGCAAGTGTTCTTTGACCGGTGGTTCGCTACGCTCGGCGCGACGCGTCTTGGATGCCAATAGCCCAAGGATACGGTCGGAATCGCGGACCGACGATACTTCGGGATTGGTCACCACAATGGCTTCGTCGGCGAAATACATCGCCAACTGCGCGCCATGTTCGATGCCCGCCGGTGAATCGCAGACGATGAAGTCGTACTCCTGGGACAGCGTCTCGAGTACCTTTTCTACGCCTTCAGGGGTCAACGCTTCTTTATCGCGTGTCTGCGAGGCCGGCAGGATATGCAGGTTTTCGGTCCGCTTGTCACGGATCAGCGCCTGATTGAGGCCAGCCTCTCCCTGGATGACATTGATCAGGTCGTACACCACGCGTCGCTCGCACCCCATGATCAAATCGAGGTTACGCAAGCCCACGTCGAAATCGATCACCACGGTCTTGTTGCCACGCAACGCCAATCCCGTGGCGATGGCCGCGGCGCTGGTCGTCTTGCCAACGCCGCCCTTGCCGGAGGTCACTACAATGATCTTGGCCAAGATGAGCTTCCTGTTGCTATTGAGTCGTTCGTACTAGCCATCCACATTGGCGCGACATGGCGCCCTGACATCCCGACTAGCCGAGCGATGAAATGTTCAATTGGTCATCGCGCAGCTGAACCTGTACAGGCTGATTCAGCAAGCGCGGGTCGATATCTTCCAGGCGCTTGTAATTGCCGGCCAGCGACAACAGCTCGGCATGCAACTCCTTACAGAAGATGCCCGCCTGGCGATCCCCATGAATGCCGCCCAACGCGCGGCCACGCAGCGGCCCATAAACGTGCACGCTGCCCGCCGCCAGCACCTCGGCCCCCGGGTTGACCGCGCCAACCACGACGAGATCGCCCTCCGGCGCGGTAACCTGCTGGCCGGAGCGCACTGTACCACGGTAGATACGCCCCACGGCCGGTGCCGGCGACGCCTCTGCTTCGGGTTGAGGCTCAGCGGCGGCGAGCGGTGCCTCTTCCACGGCACGCGGACGCGCTTCTTGCGGCGGAAACCACCCTAGCCCCAACGCCCAGGCGGATTGCTTTACGGGGTCGGTACCGCCACGCACGGCCACCGGCAGCAGCTTATGGGCGCGGCACACGGCACAAATTCGTTCCAGCGCCAGATGCGGTTCATCGAGCTGCTCGACGCTGAGCACCACCGGCGTATGTTGAAAAAACGCCGGCGACTGGCTCACCTTACCGGCCAGTTGGGCGCGTATCTGCTCGGGGTCGGCGCTCGTCAGCTCCATGACCGTCATGGGCAACATGCCACCCTTGAAGGTGAACGCCGATGCTACCCGATCCATGTTGAGGCTCATGGCCGCACTCCACAGCTGATGACTGATGTATAAAGGTAAAGCTAAGCGAGGGTCGTGATGGCTGCAACTGATGATAAGACCAGCGTCCCGACTTTGTCAGGTGTCTCCGCGAACCGACGCCCTTGCCATCGTCGCCTTTTCCCGGTGCCGACTCGCATGCTTTGATACGCTATGGCACACACGACACTCACTCATGTGACGCTTTTTGCTAATATCGTGGCCTACGTGAGACACAGGAACGCTGTCTCAGCGTTATCGCCACGCATTTAATACGCCAAGAACAGGGATGCATGCCGGGTCATGTCTGGATTCTTCCGCCGTTTTTTTGCACCACGCTGGCAACATCGCGACCCTAGCGTCCGTCATGCTGCCATTGCGCAACTCGATATTCACAAGTCGGCCGACCGTCACGCCCTCGAGCGCCTAGCGCACGATGAGGATGCCAGCGTGCGGCGCGAAGCCCTCGCCCAGTTCGAGGACCCCTCAACGCTGCTCGAATGGCTCGGCACGCATGACAGCCCCGAGTTACAGGCCCGTCTCACACAACTATTGTCCGGCAGCGTGCCCGGGGCACCGCCCTTGAAGCAACGCCTCGATTTGCTCGACACACTGAACGATCGCGACCTGCTCGTGCAACTCGTCGAGACAGGTGACAACCAGGAGCTACGCCTGGCCGCACTGGACAAGCTCGATGACGAGGCAACGCTGATCCAGCAGGCACGCGACAACGGTATTGCCGTGGTCCGCCATGCTGCCGCCGAGCGCGTATCGAGCACCGCAGGGCTGCAGCGCCTGGCGCGCGAAGCGCGCCGCGACAAGATCGTCACGCGCAAGGCACGCGAGCGCCTGCAACGCCAGCGCGCCGATGCCGCCGAAACCCAAGCCCAACAGGCCGCTCGACAGCGCCTTCTGGACGCCCTCGAGGCGCATGCCCTGCATGCCTGGGAGCCACTCTATGGCGCGCGTTACCGCCATCTTGTCCGTGAGTGGGAAGCGCTGACCGACTCCCCCAGCGACGACCAGGAGCGACGCTTTCAGGAAGCCAGCCAGCGTTGCCGCAAGACGCTCTCCGATCATGAGACCGAAGGGCACGCCCAGCACCAGGCGATACAACGCCATGACGAGGCGGCCCGCACCCGCGAGGCGCTCGTCGAAGCACTCGAGGATGCCGTCGCGAGCCTCAAACAGGCCTCGCAACTGACCCATCAGGACATCGATAGCCTGCGGGCCCAACAGCGCCTGCATGGTGAACGCTGGCTAGCCCTTTCCGATCACTATCCGCCGGAAGAGGACATCCAGACGCGCTATGCCGATGCGCAGGCCGCTTGCCAGCACATCGGCGACGCTTGGGAGCGTGCCTCGACGCAGGCCCAGGTACTCGAGGCCGCCTTGCGCGACGACCATGCCGCCATCGACGACTGCCTTGCGCGTATCGACTGGCCGCACGACCTGCCACCCACGCCACTGATTCACGAAGCCCGGCAATTGCGCCACGCCGAAAAAGCCGATGAAACCACGCCCGTCGATCTCTCAGCACTGCGCACGGACCTCGACAAGCTCGAAAGTCAGCTCGATCGCGGCACTTTGAAGACCGCCAGTCGTCTACATCGGCAGCTTCGCCAACGTATCGATGCCTTGCCCAGCGCCTCGCGCGGCGATCTGGAAGCCCGCCTCAAGCGTCTCGGCGCACGGCTGGCCGAGTTGCGTGACTGGCGTGGCTTCGTCGCCGGCCCTAAACGCACGCAACTCATCGAAAGCATCGAAGCCCTAGCCGAGGACAACGAATCCCCTGATGCCGAGCGGGATCGTCGTCACCGTCAACTGGTCAAGGAATGGGCAGCACTGGGCGATGCCGCCGCCACGGCCGAGCTTTCACAACGTTTTCGCAGCGCATCGCAGCGCATTCACGCGGCCCTCAACGACTGGTACCAAGAGCGCGATGCCACACGCACCCGTAACCTCGAAGCGCGCGAAGCACTGTGCGAACAGCTCGAGGAACTCATTGCGCAACCCAATGCCCAGGCCGACCCGGACGTGCTGCGCCAGATTCGCGACCGCGCACGTGAGCAATGGCAGCAGTTCTCGCCCGTTCCGCGCGAGCACGCCAAGCCACTCGGCCAACGCTTCGGCCACATCCGCCATGAACTGCAGACGTTAATCGATCGTCGGGCCAATGAAATCGGCGAGGCCAAGCGCGGCTTGATCGCCGAGGCCGAAGCCCTGATGGAAGCCGACATGCCCTCCTCGCAACGCACCGAATCGGCCAAGGCGCTCCAGTCCCGCTGGCGGGAACTGGGGCGTGCTGCCAAGGGCGAAGAGCAGATGCTGTGGCGCCATTTCCGCGGACTTTGCGATCGTATCTTCGCCGCCCGCGAGGCCGAACGGGAAAATCGGGCCCAAAAAGCCCAGGCCCGCCTGGACAGCATGCAGACCCTGATCGACCGCTTCGATGCCTGGCAACCCCAGCGCGCCGACGACAGAGAGACACTGGAGAGTGCCGTGCGCGACGCCGAGGCCCTGGAACCCTTGCCCGGCGGCCGTCGCAGCGAAGGCATGCGCCGCCGCTGGCAAGGGATCGTACGTGCCCGTCGCGAGCGCCTTGCGCAACTCGTCCTCGCCGAGCAAGCCGAGCGCTGGACGCGCCTGCGCCCCCTGCTCGACGCCCACGTCGATGCGGATGACGCAGCCTTGCGCGACGGTCAATCGGCAGATGTCGCGCTACCCGAGGACATGCCTCAGGACCTACGCGATGCCCATGTAGCACGTAACACCGCTCGCCGAGAAGGCAACAGCGAAACGGCGAATCACGAGCTGAATCGACTGGTGGTTCAAGTGGCACTGCTCGCTGACGAGCCGGTAGCCGCGCAAGAAGAACCGCTACGCCTCGAGGTGCAAGTCGCGCGGCTCAATAATGGCTTGGGGCAGGCACCGCAACCCGACCGGGAACTGGCCGAGGTCTTGCGGCAATTGCTGGAGACCGGCCCCATCGCGTCCGATGCCTGGGCCTCCCGGGTCACGCGCTTCGATGCTTTGTTCGGCGTTATCGCCCAGCGTGTCGCCTGAGGACACGCGACGAGCGCCCCGCCGACATGTTCTGGCAGGGCGCTACTCCTCTAGCAGGGCGTTACTACTTCTAGCAGGGCACTACTACAGGCGACTCAGCCCATGAACTGCCCACCGTTGATATCCAGGTTGGCCCCGGTGATGAAACCCGATTCGCGGTCGGCCAAGAAGACCACCGCCCGCGCCACCTCTTCCGGCTTTCCAAAACGCTTGACCGGGATGCCCTCGCGGATCGATTCGCGAATCTTCTCGGGGATCAGCATGATCATGTCAGTGGCGATATAGCCTGGCGAGACGGTATTGACGGTAATGCCCTTGGTCGCGGTTTCTTGCGCCAATGACATGGTCAAACCGTGCATCCCCGCCTTGGCCGCTGCATAGTTGGCCTGACCGAACTGCCCTTTACGTCCGTTGATCGAGGCGATATTGACGATACGTCCGTAGCCGGCCTCGAGCATATCTTCGATCACACAACGGCAGGTGTTGAAGACACTGTTGAGATTGCAATCGATGACCTCGCGCCATTGCTGCGGTGACATCTTCTTGAGCGTACTATCACGCGTGATGCCGGCACAGTTGACCAGCAGTTCAACTGGGCCATATTCGCGGCGAATGTCATCTACACCGGCGTGACAAGCATCGAAGTCGGTCAGATTGATGCCTGCCAGTGCCACATTATCGACGTCTTCGGCACGGCGATCCGCCAGCCAGGCCTGGGCTTTCTCCCGATTGTGGTAACTCGCCACAACGAAATAGCCTGCCTTGGCAAGTGCCAAGCAAATGGCGGTTCCTATACCCCCTGTGCCGCCGGTGACCCAAGCGACGGGTGCTGTTTGCGTGGTCATGTCCATCCCCCGTGATGTCGTTATGTGGCGCTCTCCGTGGGAGATGCCACGCTGACTCGCCTCCATGGCGTCCTACCTGTCTTCAGTATGATCGAGTTTGGGCATGCTGCACGTCTGACGGATCAGTTCTTGACTCAGGCCACAAAAAATGTAGAATATGCCTCAGTTGATGCGGGGTGGAGCAGTCTGGTAGCTCGTCGGGCTCATAACCCGAAGGTCATCGGTTCAAATCCGGTCCCCGCTACCAAACAGATAAAAAAGCGGTGTCCTTACGGACACCGCTTTTTTGTTTGCGCACTCCAAACCTGCGCGCCTCGCTTAGCGTCGCCAAGCCTGACAGTCGCCGCTCGATGCCGAGGTAGCCGCGTACCTTCGTCCATCGATCCGCCAGGCCAATCAGACGATGCCTACGGCCAGAAGTCTCTGCTTACACTTCCCATGATCGTGCTACCGTACAGGCCGTTCATGATTCATTCATGCTGCTCCTGGTACATTGGCACTGAGAAGAAACAGCTGGTCTTTCTAGATGTGGATACGCTGCCCGAGGCCGTGACACTGAACGTCGATATGCTCTTCTCAATTGTATACAATACTGTCAGCGTTCCGCCCAGTGCTAACCACAGATCAAAAGCAAGGTTAGTGGCGTTCCAATACCTTAATAATGCTAATTGATGCAACGTTTGCATTATGCGGAGTGACCCTCATGTCGCAAGCACTGACATTCTTGAAACGATTCATTCAGTCACCCCAGACCATTGGCAGCATTGCGCCAAGCTCACCTGCTCTCGTCAATGCAATGTTGATGAACATTCACTGGGAAGACGTCTGCACGGTAGCAGAGCTCGGCGCTGGAACCGGCGTTATCACTTCCCAGATAAATCACCTGCGTTCGTCAGAATCACAATTCCTATGTTTCGAAAGCGACCCGGATATGCACACGGATCTTTCTATAAATTTTCCTGACATAACGCTGGAGAGCGACGCATTCTGCTTGAGAGAGTCTCTGAAAAATCAAAACCTCTCTGGCGTTGACTGTGTAATATCTGGACTACCACTGGTAAATTTTACTCAGGAAGAACGGCACCAGCTTTTATCCGAGATTCATGAACTCCTAAACCCCGGCGGCATATTTGTTGCCTTCCAGTATACCCGACAACTACAGGCCTTTTTAGTATCCACTTACAACCATATTGAACGTCAGTATATCTGGGCTAATATACCCCCCGCCTTTGTGTTCGTTTGCAGAAAATAACCGTCTGAATACGCGCAGAATTTTCCGTCGGAGCGAACTGTGAAAAATTCGGTCAAAAGGGCTCAGACATGGTATCGCAACAAGCTCAGGAAGTGGCTACGACAAAACCCCAAGGCGCTAAAATTATTACGCCGTTTCCGCTGCTTTGACAGCGATAAAAAGTCACTCGCGCGGGGCCTAGCTGTTGGTCTTTTTTTCGGATTGACACCCACGGTCGGATTTCAGACCCCCTTAGTATTGCCGTCCTGCCTACTACTGCGCGCCAACTTCCCGATAGCCTTTATGGCCACTTGGGTCAGCAATCCGCTGACGGTCGCTCCCCTGTATTTCGCGTTCAACCGGGTGGGAGAATCGATGATCGGTCAGACGGTGATGTCGGAAAACACCACAGCCACTCACCCTTGGCTCAGCCTGTTCGCGGACGCAAGCCTGCAGATGGCCATTGGCAGTCTAGCGTTTGCGTTGCCGGCAGCGGGTGCAGGCTACTTGCTGATCATGTGCCTTGGACCCATAAGGCAAAGCCCGAACACGTGACCTGATAAATAGCCGAAATTATCATCACTCTCGCGTGTGTTCGGATGACGCCATTCCCAGGCGCCCGATCCCCGGCAGCTTGAGCGCCGGCCGCGTAAGATCGACGCCCAGCGTCAGACCCAGCAGTTGCCACTCGATACCTTCGTCATAGGCGACGGTCAGTCCCAGCACCCCACCCAGGGAGACTTGATAGCCGGTCCCGCTCGGCGCCTCGGCGACGACAGTGTCCAGCAGGTAATCCTTACCCACGGCCGTCGGCGGAAAGTCGACACGCAACCCCGGCACCCGTCGCACAATCCAGGCCACGAAGGTATTGCTGTTGGGCCCCGGCCACACGCGGTAGCGATCGGTCATCGGATACGCCGCCACGGCCTCATGAATCGCGGGGATCGCACGCTTGGCCGCATCGCCACGCAACTCGGTCAGCAAGGTAGGCGCGCTTCCATACCAGGCACGGTCGGGCGCGTCGGGACGCGACGAAACCGTAGGCCGCTGCCAACCGAGAACCTGATGGACTTGGTAATGCGTCGCGCCGACCGGCTTGGTAGCGATCCAGGTATGCACGCCGAAGGCTCCTCGCCAGTCGAAGGCGCGGGCCGCATACACTTGCACTAACGCCTCGGGATGCGTGCTCGGTGCTGGCGCCAGCCCCACTGAAGAGCGGTCCGCCTGTGACCAGACGCCTCCCAGGTCGATGCGCTGACTCGCCAGCATGTAGGCCGGGCCAGCCAACAGCAGGGCCAGCACGATGACTAAGCTCATCATCAGCCATAGGCTTTTCTTGATCGCTCGATGCATGCAACTGCCTCCAGGTGTCGTGATGTAATCGTCTCATGCCATCACATGCCGGCGCTGGGGACTTGAATCCGCGCCCCGCGGCCCGCATAACGAGAGACAGTTCAATAGCGTCTTCACGCTTCACGTTCACACGATACTATCGATCCACACGCTACTATCGAAAGGCCATTGCCATGCCGATCATCGACCCGCGTACCGGCGAACCCCTCACGTCGCCTCAAGACGGGAACACCAACGCTTCCCAAGCCAATGCCGGCACTCAGGATGCTTCTCAGTACATCGTCGATGTCGACATATCCAACTTCCAGCAAGTCGTGCTCGAAGGCTCGATGCAGGGGCCGGTGTTGCTCGACAGCTGGGCGTCTTGGTGCGAGCCGTGCAAGAACCTCATGCCGGTGCTTGAGAAGCTGGCGCACGAATACGGTGGTGCCTTCACCCTGGCCAAGCTGAACATCGAGGACAATCAGGAAATCGCCACGCAACTTGGTATCCGCTCGGTGCCCGACGTCAAGCTGATCGTACAGGGCCAGCTCTACGATCAGTTCCAGGGCGCGCTACCCGAGTCGCAGATCCGCGAATGGTTGTCGCAGTACCTCAAGGCGCCCGAGGCCGCCGAGGCCACCCCCGAGGAAAAAGCTCAGCAGGCCCTCGAAGCGGGTGATGCCGCCACAGCGCGCGGTATCTACGAAACGCTGGTCAAGGAATGGCCCGAGCACTACGACTATCAAATCGAACTCGCCGGCGCGCTCGTCGCGGAAGGCAATGCGGCGGATGCCCGAGCACTGCTCGACAACCTGCCCCCGGAACATCGCGACACGCCCAAGGCACGTGGCGTTCGCGCGCGCCTGGACTTCGGCGAGGAAGCCCCCAGCGCCGAAGAAGTGGCTGCGCTGGGCGAGCGCGACGATAGCGAGGCGCAATTCAAGCGCGCCCTGCGGCAAGTCGCCGATGGCCACTACGAGGCCGGCCTGGATGGCTTGATGGCGCTGATGAAAACCGATCGCGCCTATGATGATGACGTAGCCCGCAAGACCCTGCTGCGCGTCTTCGATGCCCTCGGCGCCGACCATCCTCTGACAGTCGCCTACCGCCGCAAGATGTTCGCGCTGCTCTACTAGGTGCTATCTACGCGGGATGCCTCGCGCCAGGCATCCCGCGCTCCTCGGGTCATCCTCAGGCACGGCTATCCGCCAGGGCAAAGCCGTGCATCGAGCCTTTCCAGCGCCTGTTCGAGCAGATGGGTGGGCGTGCCGAAATTCAACCGCACGAATCCCGGGCATCCGAAGTCGGCCCCATCGGACAACGCAACGCGTGTTGAGTCCAACAAGGTTTGCTGCGGCGATTCGCCAAGCCCCGCCTCGCGCATGTCGAGCCATGCCAGGTAGGTCGCTTCAGGCGCCGCCATGGCGACACCGGGCCACCGCGCTACATGATCGCGCAATCGCTGCAGATTGGTATTGAGCGTCGCCAGCAATTCGCGGCGCCAGGCTTCGCCGTGCGCATAGGCCGCCTGGGAAGCGGTCAGCCCCAGGACATTGACCTCGGGCAACAATCCCGCCGCCGCCTCGCGAAAACGCCGCCGCAACTCAGGGTTGGGGATCACCGCGCAGGCACTCGACAGCCCGGCGGTATTGAAAGTCTTGGAAGGCGCCCAGAGGGTAATCGTGCGTTGGGCCAGGGTCAGCGATAAAGACGCCAATGGACGATGCCGGCGCGTCGCGTCGAGTATTAGATCGCAATGCAGCTCGTCGGAGACGATCAACAGATCGTGGCGCTCGGCGAGCTCACCCAGGGCGTGTAATTCGTGCTCGTCCCAGACGCGTCCCGTGGGATTGTGCGGATGGCACCACAACAACAGACGCGTCTGCGGCGTGATCGCCGCTTCCAGCGCCTCGAGATCGAGCCGCCAGGGGTCGCCCGGCGTTTCGGGCTCGGCCAGCATCACGTGCTCGGCGATGCGACCGCTGCGTTCGGCCACGCGCAGAAACGGTGGATAGATCGGCGTCGCGGTCATCACCGCCTGGTCCGGGCTGCAGAAGGTCTGCGCGGCCAGGTGCAGGGCCGGCACCACGCCGGGGATCCAGACCTGCCAGTCAGGCTCGATCGACCAGCCGTAGTGATCGGCACTCCACGCGCAGAGCGTCTCGCGCAGCGTATCGGTCAACCTGCCATAGCCGAAGACACCGTGGGAAACGCGCTCCTCAAGCGCCGAGACGACCGCCGGGGGCGAGACGAAATCCATGTCCGCGACCCATAGCGGCAAGACATCGTCGGCATAACGCTGCCATTTCTGTGAAGGATACTGTCGCCGATCCAACGGCGTGGCAAAATCATATGGCATGCTAAGACTCATCGACGCGAACGGAAGACTCTCGAACATGCCTGAAACCTCGTTCTATGCCAAGGCCATGCGGGGCACACCACGTCTGGTGAGACGCTGGCTGATGCTGGGCCAAGCCGCCCCCGACCGGCTGGCGATGATTCTCGCCGACACCTCGCGCCTGGCCGGGCTCGGCGAGCCTGAAAGCGAGCCCGATGGACACTGCCTACGCGAATGGAGCGGGGAGCGCCAGCCGCCGCTGTGGGCGGCACGCACCGCCGTCTTTTTGCTGGTGCAGATGCCGGCACGCCCGACGCCCGACGACGACGAGGAAGCCTGCGCCTGGGCCTACTGCTGGCTACGCAACCGCGAATTCGATTCGCTGGAAGCCGCCCACGATGCCCTGCCGAGCCACCTACGCGACCCTCTCGCCGCGGCCCTGGACGCCGCCTGGGTCGACCAGAACGCCTTGCGTCTTATCTGAGACGAGGAGCAGACTTGACCACATGCCACCAGCGGTCGATGCTGATTAATTCACGAAGCGCCTATTTCAAGGGCGACGAGGAGCCCACTCCCGCATGACGCCCGCCATTCGCCTCCTTGAGCGCAACGCTATCCCGCACGAGGTGCTGCAATATACGCACGATCCCAAGGTTGCCGCCTACGGCGAGGAGGCCGTGACGGCGCTGGGGCTAACGCCGGAGAGCGTGTTCAAGACCTTGCTCGCGCAACTCGATGATGGACGTCTCGTCATCGCTCTGGTGCCCGTCATGGCCACGCTCGACCTCAAAGGGCTCGCTAAGGCCGCCGGGGCGCGTAAGGCCAAGATGGCCGACCCCACCCTGGCCGAGCGCACCACGGGCTATGTCGTGGGCGGCATCAGCCCATTAGGACAGCGCAAACGCCTGCCCACCTTCGTGGACGACAGCGCCCGCGCCTTGTCGTCACTCTACGTCAGTGGCGGTCGGCGCGGCTTGGAAATATGCCTGGCGCCCACGGCATTGATCGCCCTGCTCGAGGCGACCACGGCCCCGCTGGCGCGGACATGAAGCACCTTCGATGGCGGGGAGGCTCGCATGGCGATTCGCTACGATCTATGGCTCACGCCCGACGACAAACCCCGCCACCGCAGGGTCGAGAAGGCGCTGGAGCGCTTCTTCGTGGCACGCTTCGCCGACTATCCTCACCTGCGGTTGCCCGGCGCTGACCCCTACGATTATGATGCTCCCTTCAACCGCCTGTATGACGCCTTGCTCGCACGAGCACGCGACTACTGCGAGCGTGAATGGCACTACGTGCCGACGCCCGCGCAGCTCAATACGGCATTCTTCCGGGCCGTGGCCCACTCGCCGAAATTCGTACTGGACCCCCGCGATGGTGATTCGTCCTGAAAAGGCGCCCGACGAGCGTCAACTGGCCCTCATTACTCAACAACTGGGGCGCGCGCCGCGTGGCATCCAGACCGTGGCTGCGGCCACGCAAGACGGCACACCGCTGGTGCTGCGCATGCATGCCATCGTCGACGACAAACCGTTCCCGACGCATTTCTGGCTGTGCTCCGATCACTTGAAGATCGCCATCTCGCGCATCGAGGCCCAAGGCGTTATCAAGGCCCTCGAGTCACGCCTCCAGGAAGAGGCCGACTTCATGGCCGCATATCGACGTAGCCACGAGGATTACGTGACCCAACGCTGGCAGACCATGAGCGACGCGGAACGCGAGATCGTCGACCGCCAAGGCTATCGGGATCTTTTCACGCGGCGCGGCATCGGCGGCATCGCCAACTGGGATCAGGTGCGCTGCCTGCATATGCAATACGCCCATCATCTATGCGGCGACAACGCCATCGGCCGCTGGATGGATGCCGAATACGATGTACTCACCTGTCTGCGCTAGCGTTCTATGGCACTTGGCCGGTCATCGCGCAAGACACGGAGGTCGAGACAAATCTACCGATCTGATAAGGGGGAAATCGTGCGCATCTGTATTTATATGGGATCGCGTGAAGGACGCGATGCCGGCTTTCGTCAGGCCGCCGAGACGCTAGGTCGAAGCATTGCGCAGCGCGGCTGGGGAATGGTCTACGGTGGCGCCCGCGTCGGCCTGATGGGGGCCGTGGCCGATGCCGCACTGCGTGAAGGCGGCGAGGTCATCGGCGTCATTCCCCATCACCTGGTCGAGCGCGAAATGGCGCACGAAGGGCTGACGCACCTGCTGCGTGTCGACGATATGCATGCGCGCAAGGCGGCTATGGCCGAGTACGCCGATGCCTTCATCGCCCTGCCCGGCGGCATCGGCACCTTGGAAGAGCTTTTCGAGACCTGGACCTGGCAATACCTGGGGCTTCATGACAAGCCTATCGGCGTACTCGACGTCAACGGCTTCTATCGACCATTATTGGAGTTCCTGGATCACACCGTCGCGCACGGCTTTCTCAATCCCGAGACACGCGCGAGACTCGTCGACGCCGCCGACCCCGAGCACTTGCTCGATCGCTTGATGGCAGCGCAACACGCATCCCCGACGACCTCGTGAGCGCAAGCGTCACCGACGCCGTGCAATGTGACCCCAGCTTCAAGGAGGAACACTCGATGTACGCTATCGCCATCCATGACCAGACGCTGGTCTGGCAAACCCACGACGCGCCGCGCGGCATTGCCGCTGACGAGGTGCGCATCGATGTCGCCTGGGCGGGAATGAACCGCGCCGACGTGATGCAGCGCGCGGGACAATACCCGCCGCCGCCCGGCGAAAGCGATATCCCGGGGCTCGAAGTCAGCGGCACCATCGCCGAAGTAGGTCACAACGTGGAGCGCTTCAAGCCCGGCGACAAGGTGTGCGCCCTGCTAGCCGGCGGTGGCTACGCCGAGCAGGTGGTAGTCGCCGAGGCTCAGGTCCTGCCGATTCCCTCGGGGGTGGGCCTGCGCGACGCCGCCGCGCTGCCGGAAGTTTTCGCCACCGCGTGGCTCAACCTGTACATGGAAGGTGCCGCCAAGCAGGGTGAGCGCATCATCCTGCATGCCGGGGCCAGCGGTGTAGGAACGGCCGCCATTCAGCTCTGCCGTGCCTTCGGCAACCCATGCTTCGTGACCGTCGGCAGCCAGGCAAAGCTGGATGCCTGCAAGCTACTCGGTGCCGATGCCGGCTGGAACCGACACGAAGGCAGCTTCGTCACGCCGATCAAGGACTGGGGTGGCGCGGACATGATTCTCGATCCGGTGGGCGGCGAGTATATCGCTCAGGATCTACAGGTGCTCAATCCCGACGGCCGAGTGGTATTGATCGGTTTGATGGGAGGGCGCGACGCCCAGATCGATCTCGGCCTCATGCTGATGAAGCGACAGCGGGTCATTGGCTCGACGCTGCGTTCACGTTCGCCTCGCGCCAAGGGCGCCATCCTCGATGCACTGCACGCCCATGTCTGGCCCAAGCTGGCCAGTGGCGACATCAAGCCGCTGATCGACACGGCATGGCCGATTCAAGATGCCGATACCGCGATGCAGCACATGATCGACAATGCCAACACGGGTAAGGTGCTGTTGAGCGTCAGCGGGGAAGGATAACGACGCCAGGCAAGTCGTTATGGAACGCGGATGACTGCAAACCGATCTAGAGGGCCTTGCAAAGGCTCTCTAGTCGAGCCCTGCAGCATCACGTGTACGCTGATAGGTAAGCTGCAACAGGCGTGCATCGTCACCGGCTCGGTGGCGCTGAATACCCCGCTCGCGAATGATAACCTCTTTCATCGCTCCCCACCGCTCGAGTTGCGATTCATCCAGCAGGCGGCGCAATGCCTCGAGGCGAAAGCGCGGCAGCATGCCCGCGTGGTGGAACAATAGCGACAGCCAGGTATTGTCGTATCCCCAACTATCGCTATAGGCGATGCCGTCGGCCGTCAGTTCATCGTTGAGCCAGCGTGCGACTTCGATGACGGGGTAGCCCTCGCGGTGCAGCCGGCCACGCGAAATGCCATGCAACAGTTCGGCCTTGGGATCCCAGTGGGTCCACTCTTCCAACGGTTGGATAAGGAAAGCGCAGGTACTGCCATCGGCCCGCGCGATGCCCACCTCTATCGGATAACTGCCACGCCCGAAACCGGACGCTTCGATATCGAGCAGTATCGGCAACACGTGGCGGCATTCCTCTTCAAAGCGATATCACGAACGGGGCGTCACCCACGATGTTCACCGGGGCCACAACAATTAGACTACGTGAACGGGGAACACGATGCGAGCCCCCACGGCACTACTCTCAGTGCATCTCAGTGCGTCAGTGACGCGATCGGCTCGCCAGCTTCGCTGCGTTGCGCGCGTTCGGCGAGTGCCGCCCATTGCGCGGCACGCCGGGAATCGACGGGGAGCCCCAGGTGGGCATGACGGTAAGCCTCGGCCATACGCTCGGCAGCCAGGCCATGACCAGCTTCGGCGGCACGCGCATACCATGTCACCGCTTTTTCTTCGCGGCGTGCGTACTGCGCACAGCCGAACTCGTAAATACGACCCGCCTGGTACTGCGCATGCACATCGCCCGCGTAGGCGGCCTGAAAGACGTAGCGCGCGCCCTTGGCCTTATCCTGCGGGGAATTGCCACGATGAAACAGCATATGGCCATAGAACGAAAGCGCAGCGGTATGGCCGGCTTCGGCACAGCGCTGAAAAAGTCGCATCGTCAAACGATGCTTGCCGGGAGAGCGTGTCATCCAGCGGGCATGTAACAGTTGGGCTGCGAGACGGTATTCGAGCCGAATCCGCAGAGAGGATACCTGTTGCATAACCATCGACCCTGAAGTCGTCGTGACCGAGAAAGGTACGTAAACGATTGCGTCGGCTCGGGCTCTCCCTGCACGCGCCAACACCCCGGATAAAATCATTGCCGCCGTTGCCTGACATACCGCTTAATGCCCTTATCCCCGGCAACGGGGCGCCAAGCATACGCCTACCCTCAGACGGACTCAACCCCCGTTTGCCGCCCGTACGCGGCACCGCTACCATGCCGTTTCAATCCTTGTTTCAATCCCCGCGCGGAGCTCCCAGATGCAGACACGCCCCCTCGGTCAGACCGGCATTAACGTTAGCCGCTTGTGCCTAGGCACGATGACCTTCGGCGAACAGAACACCGAAGCCGACGCCCATGCACAACTCGATCGCGCCACTGCCGCAGGCATCAACTTCATCGACACCGCCGAGATGTATCCCGTCCCACCCAAGGGCGAGACCCAGGGACGCACCGAGGCCTATATCGGCAGTTGGCTCAAGGCGCGCGGCAAACGCGATGACTTGGTCATCGCCACCAAGGCGGCTGGCCCTGGCCTAGAGCATATACGCGGCGGCCCGCGTTTGACCCCTGAGCATTTGCAGCGTGCCGTCGACGACAGCTTGGCGCGTCTTAACACCGACTACATCGATCTTTACCAGCTCCACTGGCCCGACCGTAGCGCCAATTTCTTCGGTAAGCTGGGCTATCAGCATAACGAAGACGAAGATGCCACGCCGTTAGCGGAAACACTCATGGCTCTCAAGGAGCTCGTCGATGCAGGCAAGATTCGCGCCATCGGGCTATCCAACGAGACCCCGTGGGGTGTGATGCAAAGCCTACGCCTCGCTGACTCACTGGGTGTGCCGCGTGTGGCCAGCGTGCAGAACCCCTATAACCTGCTCAATCGCAGCTTCGAGGTCGGGCTCGCCGAGATCGCCCATCGCGAAGACGTCGGCCTGCTGGCCTATTCGCCCTTGGCCTTTGGCGCGCTCACCGGCAAATACCTCGATGGTGCCCGCCCGCCTCAGGGACGCTTGACCTTGTTCGAGCGCTTCAAGCGCTATACGTCCGACCTGGCCGAGGAGGCGATCGGCGCCTACGTCGGGATCGCCCGCGAACATGGTCTAGACCCCGCCCAGATGGCGCTGGCCTACGTCAATTCACGCTCGTTTTTGACCAGCAACATCATCGGCGCGACCACGCTCGAACAGCTCGACGCCAACCTGGCCAGCGAGAATCTGACGTTGGACGCTAGCGTGCTCGAAGCCATCGAGGCCGTGCATCGCCAACATCCCAATCCCTGCCCCTGACACCGTTGGCGTGCCTATTACCCCGATAGGCACGCCATCATCGGAGCGCTGTGGCGCGCTTGTTATACTGACGATTGATACTTTCGATCCCGAACGCGAGGACTGCGCATGCTGAGCGTCATTTCACCGGCCAAGACGTTGGATTTCGAGACACCGCCAACGACTGCGACATACACCCAACCGGCGTATCTTGAGCAAAGTGCCGCGTTGATCAAGATCCTGCGCGACTATTCCCCCCAACGGCTTTCCGAGTTGATGGGCATCAGTGACAAGCTGGCAGGGCTCAATGCCGCACGGTTTGCCGAATGGGCACCGCCGTTCTCACCGGAGAATGCCAAACCTGCCGCACAGGCCTTCCAAGGCGACGTTTACATGGGGCTGGACGCCCCCTCGTTCAGTGAGCAGGACAACCAGGAGGCTCAGCACCGTCTGCGCATTCTCTCGGGATTATATGGGCTCCTACGTCCACTCGACCTGATTCAGCCTTATCGCCTGGAAATGGGGACCAAACTGGCCAACCCAGCGGGCAAGGATCTCTACGCCTTCTGGCGAGATCGACTCACCCGGGATCTTTCCCGAGCAGTGGAAGAAAGCGGCTCGCCGGTGCTGGTCAATCTCGCTTCCAACGAGTACTTCAAAGCCATTGATGCCAAACGCTTGACGTGCCGTGTCATCACGCCAGTCTTCAAGGATGAGAAGAACGGTCAATTCAAGATCATCAGCTTTTATGCCAAGAAAGCCCGGGGCTTGATGGCCGCCTGGATGATTCGCCAGCGTGTCGATGACCCCGAAGACTTGAAACGCTTCGACGTTGGCGGCTACCAATTCAATAGCAGCCTGTCGGACGGCGATAGCTGGGTTTTTACACGCCGCGAAAGCGAGATAGCCGCTTCCTGAGAGCTTGCGTGCCGGCGTTGAGCCGGCCCGCCTACGACTAGATATCTTCAACGTTGAAACCCGGCTAGAATCAAGCATCCATTTTCGGACCCTTCTCATTCTGCAGGAGAATGTGCATGCGCAACATCTTCGTGATGCTTCTGGTCGGCTTGCTCGGCTTTGGCCTTGGCATCGACCACGCCGAAGCCAAACGGCTCGGTGGCGGCAAGAGTTTTGGCAGTTATTCGCGCTCCGCAGATAGCTCCGCCTCGACGACCGGCCGTAATACTGCGACGACGCCTCAGCGTCAACCCGGTGCTGGGCTTTCGCGTTGGGCCGGGCCGTTCGCTGGCCTGCTTGCCGGCGGCTTGTTGGCATCCTTGTTCTTCGGTGGTGCCTTCGATAGCCTCCGCTTTTTCGACATCCTGCTGGTCGCTCTCGTCGCCTGGCTGGCCTTCCGCTTCTTGAGAGCACGCCGTGCCGCAACCGCCAGTGGGCCACAGCACCAAGAGCGTCAACCCCATACCCAGGACACGCCGCCCTTTTCCAATGCCGGCAGCACGGCCACAGGCAGCGTTGGTTCAACACCCGAATGGTTCGACAAGGAGCGCTTTCTCGGCGGCGCCAAGGAACATTTCATGACCTTGCAACGTGCCTGGGATAATAACGATCTGGCTCAGATTCAGGAATACGTCACTCCAGCACTTTATAACCTGCTACGCGAAGAACGCGCGCAACAGCCTGCAAACAACCACACAGAGACCGTGCGTCTTTTCGCCGAGCTGGGAGACATCAAAGAAATCGGGCAGCAAGCCGAAGCCAGCGTCCTCTTCCACGGTGTTCTCGATGAAAACGGCGAGCAAAGCGAGTTCAACGAGACCTGGCATCTGATTCGCGACTTACGTGATGGGGCGCCTTGGTATGTGCAGGGTATCGAGCAGAATTCCAGCGTCTGATATCAGCGAACATGCGTCACGCTTGTGGCGCCTTACCCTATAAGCAACATGCAAAAGGCCGGGCAAATTGCCCGGCCTTTCAGGAATTTCAAGCGATCAACGCAGAGCCTCAGTCCTGTGCGTCCTCAGCGGCATCTTGAATATCCTCACCCGCTTCTTCCATGCTATCGCCAGCATCGTCCATGGCGTTATCCACGGACTCTCCAGCCTCTTCCGCAGGGCCTTCATCGTCGCACGCCACGACACCCACTGCCGTCATGCCAATGATCAGTGCCAAGGCCATTTTCCGGAGCCATTCACTACGCAGCATACTATTCTCCTTAATGGTTACGTACTCCATGTACGACACTCACTTAAGCACAGGGTACAACAACAGGCAAATAGCACGACGCCACGCAAAACCTC
>NZ_JAKGAN010000014.1 GCF_023061135.1 Chromohalobacter sarecensis | reverse complement strand
GGAGATGTTGAATCTTTTCATAGAAACGTCTCAAAATGATGCGACGGTAAGAATCGAGTCAGCCGAAAAAGCAAAAAAACTGGCTCACCGAAGAGAGGTCGCAGAAGCCTCCTTCACCACAATAACGTCGTACGCAGGGATTTATATGGAAACCGATAGCCTTCTGGATGATATCCAAGATATCAACCTGTCCTACCTGCTGCTTACGCAGCGCATGATCAGCGAAGATCGCACCACTGCGCTCTTTCGTCTCAAGATGGGCGACGAAATGGCGGATCTCATCGCTTCCTTGTCGATCAAGCAACTGACACAACTCGCGCGAACGAATCAACTACTCTGCCGGCTCTGCTATGACGAGCCGGAGCAACTGCGCAAGCTGACTCACAATCAGCGAGAGCAGGGGTTGGGGCAGACGCATGCTGCCCTGTTGATGGCGAGCGCACGTAACGAGTGCTCGTCCGTCTCTTCGAACTGAGGAGTATCGTCGTGAGCGAGAAAAGTCTAGTGGGCGAAATGCTGCAGGTGCAGCTCGCCATCGAATTGATCGATCTGGGTGCACGCCTACAGGTACTCGAGACCGAGACGGATTTGAGTCGTGGGCGCTTGATCAAGCTTTATAAGGAAGTGCGCGGCATGTCGCCTCCCAAGGGCATGCTGCCGTTTTCGACCGACTGGTTCATTACCTGGATGCCGAACATCCACTCCTCGTTGTTTTACAACATTTATCAGAGTCTGCTCGAAGACTGCGGTTGCGAGCGAATGTCGGCCTTTGTCAAGGCTTTCAAGCTTTATCTAGAGCAAGTCAGCCTTGAAGAAGGGGAGCCGGTGCTGGGGTTGACGCGTGCCTGGACGCTGATTCGCTTCTTCGAAAGCGGCATGATGCAACTCTCCGCCTGCACCAGCTGTGGTGGCCAGTTCGTCGCCCACGCGTATAGTCCCGATCACGACTTCGTGTGCGGTATCTGTCAGCCGCCTTCGCGTGCCGGCAAGACACGCAAGAAACGTCAGCCTGAGGAACGGGGGGCGACGTCGCCTCGTCAGCCTGTGTCGGCTTCTGAGGCGGATAGCATGACGGCGCGACGTCTCGTCGCTAGATAGGCGTTTGCATCTCTAGGGTCGTCGCAGCGCAGGGGTAACGACCGATACCGGGAAGCGACACGACGCATTTCTGCGTTTTTTCATTCAAGGCGTGTCGCTTCCTGCCGATAGAGATATCAACGGGCCAGTCATGCATGCCGCTAGGAGCGTTCTGCTGTGTTGATTCTAATCGGCTATTTGGTTGTTATCGCATCGATCGGGGGCGGATATACCCTCGTCGGGGGGCACTTCGGTGCGCTATTCCAGCCATCCGAAATTCTCATGATCGTCGGTGCTGCCGTAGGCGCCTTCATCGCTGCCAACAATGGCAAGGCGATCATGGCTACCTTGCGTACGTTTTCGAAGCTCAAGCGTACCAATAAGTACAACAAGGCGATGTACATGGAGTTGATGGCCATGCAGTACCGCCTGCTGACCAAGGCGCGGCGGGACGGCATGCTGGCTATTGAGCGCGATATCGACGCCCCCGAGGATAGTGCGATCTTCTCCGACTATCCCAAGATCTCCAGTGACCCCTTGATCATGGCGTTCATCACCGACTACTTGCGTTTGATGGTCAGTGGCAACATGGATCCATTCGAGATCGATGCACTCATGGAGCACGAGATCGATACCTTTCAGCATGAAGCGGACATTCCCGCCCATTCCTTGCACAGTGTCGGTGATGGCCTGCCTGCGTTCGGTATCGTGGCGGCCGTCATGGGCGTCGTTCATGCCCTGGGGGCAGCCGATCAGGGGGCGGCGGCCATGGGGCAGATGATTGCCCAGGCGTTGGTGGGAACTTTCCTGGGGATTCTGCTCGCCTATGGGTTCGTGTTACCCGTCGCTCAGCGACTGCAACTCCAGATCACCGAAGCCATCAAGATGCTGCAATGCATCCGCGTGACATTGATGGCAAGCCTGAACGGCCTGGCACCGCAACTGGCGGTAGAATTCGGGCGTAAGGCCTTGTTCACCGCCGAGCGCCCCTCGTTCACTGAGCTTGAAGAACATGTTCGGTCCGAAGGAAACGGCACACGTGGCACTGGGACGAGCTAAGCATGAGCAGCGAACGCCGTCCCATCATCGTCAAACGCAAGAAAGTCGTCAGTAAGGGGCATCATGGGGGCAATTGGAAGATTGCCTATGCCGATTTCATGACTGCCTTGATGGCGCTTTTCCTGGTGCTCTGGATCTTGTCGATGGTGCCTGAAAACGAACTGGATAATATCGCCGAGTATTTTCGTACGCCCTTGGCGGTGGCGATGACCGGCGGCGACAAGTCGACGGCAAGTACCAGCGCGATCCCCGGTGGCGGAGCAGACCCCACCTTCTCAGAAGGTGAAGAGCGGCGCATTGACAAACGCCAGCACTCCCGTCCCAGCGACGAGATGCGACGTCTGAGAGTGCTTCGCGACCGTCTGGAACGCCAAGTTCGCGAAGATCCGAACCTACGTAAGATGAGCTCGCAGCTGCGTACCGACTTCATTCCCGAAGGTCTGCGCATTCAGCTCGTCGATACCGACAAGCGCCCCATGTTCGAGCTGGGCAGTGCTCGGCTCGCGCCGTATATGCGCGATCTCTTGCAGGCTTTGGCGCCGGAGCTCAATGCAGTTCCCAATGCGATTAGTCTCACCGGGCATACGGATGACCTGCGCTACGCCGGTGGGGAAGCCGGATATAGTAACTGGGAGCTTTCCGCCGACCGCGCCAACGCGTCGCGCCGCACCCTGGTCGCCGCGGGGCTCGATTCCGGCAAGCTGCTGCGCGTCGCGGGGATGGGATCACGCGTCAACCTGGAAGGAACGAAGCCCAGTGATGCGATCAATCGGCGTATCAGTATCGTCGTATTGTCGGAGCACGCCGCCGAGCAGATCCGCGATCAGGGTGAGGCCGGCGCGGCATCCCCCGAAACGATACTCAACAGTACGGATGACACGCCGCGAGAAGGATTATCGCCGACGCAGGGTGCCAACTCATTAATGCGTAACGCACTCCCCAAAGTGTATGAACGCACCACCGGTGGCGGTGAAGGGCAAGAACCGCCATCGCCCTAACGATCACGATCACGTGGAACGAGCATGGATATAACCGAATTCTACGAGACCTTTTTCGAAGAGGCCGAAGAGCTACTGGGCGACATGGAACGCCATCTGCTCGAGCTGGATCTCGACGAACCGGATCCGGAACAACTCAACGCCATTTTTCGTGCCGCGCATTCGATCAAAGGGGGCGCGGGCACCTTCGGGTTCAGCGTGCTGCAAGAAACCACGCATATGCTCGAGAACCTGCTGGATTATGCCAGGCAGGGCGAGCTCACCTTGCGCACGGATATCGTCGACCTCTTTCTGGAAACCAAGGATATGCTTCACGACCAGCTTGATGCCTACCGCAATGGCGCCGAACCGGATCCGGAGGCCTATGCTCGGATTTGCCAGACGCTGAAGCAGCTAGCGCTGGATGAGCTGGGGCATGGCGTGGGCAGCGAGCCCGAGGCCGATGTTGCGCCCCCCGCGCGGCCGGCGGATGAAACCGCAAGCGCGGCTGACGGGAATACGGTTGGCGAGGCAGCGTCGGAGGGGCAGGCTCAGGAAACTCAGGCCGCCGCCGATAGCGGTTGGCTGCGTGTCGTGCTTTTGAACGTCTCCGACAAGGACCGTGAACTCCTCGTCGAGGAGCTCGGGAATCTGGGCGCCGTGAAAGAGCAACACGGAGACGCCACACGTTACGAAGTGGTGCTGGAGAGCGCCTCCAGCCGCGACGATATCGAAGCTGTGATGTGTTTCATCGTCGAACCTGAGCAATTAGACATTGCTGCGATTGCCGCACCGACCGACGAGACGACGCAGGGAGATGTCGAAGCTTCGGCACCTGCTGTGTCTCAGGACGATGCGCCGGCATCCGAGGCATCCGAGGCATCGGCCGATGCCGAGCAGGCGGCGGCTCCTGCAGAAAAAGCACCGGCCCAGACAGCGCCCAGCGACAAGCCTGCTAACAAGGGCGGCGCCAAGAAAAAGGCGGGTGCGGAGTCGGCGACGATTCGCGTGCCGGTGGAGAAGGTCGATCAGATCATCAACCTGGTCGGTGAGCTGATCATTACCCAGTCCATGCTCGATCAAACCGCCAGCGAACTCGACGTGGCCGCTCATGGGCCGCTGGTCAATGGCATGAACCTGCTACAGCGCAACGCGCGTGATTTGCAGGAGTCGGTTATGTCGATTCGCATGGTGCCGATGGACTATGTGTTCAGCCGTTTTCCTCGCTTGGTGCGCGATCTTACCGGCAAGCTGGGCAAGGATATCGAGCTGGTCACCGAGGGCAAGTCCACCGAACTCGACAAGAGCTTGACGGAGCGGATCATCGATCCGTTGACGCATCTGGTTCGTAATAGTCTCGATCACGGTATCGAGATGCCTGATGTGCGCGAGGCTGCAGGCAAGCCGCGTACCGGACAGTTGACGCTCTCCGCTCAGCACCAGGGCGGCAACATCCTCATCGAGGTGAAGGACGATGGCGGCGGGCTGAGTCGCGACAAGATCCTCGCCAAGGCGGCGAGCAATGGTCTGGCGGTTTCCGATGCCATGAGTGACGATGAGGTTTGGCAGCTTATTTTCGCGGCGGGGTTTTCGACCGCCGATCAGGTCAGCGACGTTTCCGGGCGCGGCGTGGGCATGGATGTCGTCAAGCGCAACATCCAGGCGATGGGTGGCCACGTCGAGATCCAGTCCTGGCCTGGAAGGGGCACTACAACCCGCGTGGTATTGCCGCTGACCTTGGCCATCCTCGACGGCATGTCGATCAAGAGTGGGCCGGAAATCTTCATCCTGCCGCTCTCGGCGGTGCTCGAGTCACTGCAGCCCAGCAACGATGATATCTACTCGATGGCAGGCAACGACAAGTTGCTCAAGGTGCGTGACGAGTACCTACCGCTGATTGCCTTGCACGACATCCTGCAGATCGATGGCGCCGAGCAGGATCCGACCCGATGCATTGCAGTCATCCTGCAGGCCGAGGGGCGGCGCTATGCCTTGTTGGTCGACGATCTCGTCGGTCAGCAACAAGTGGTGGTCAAGAACCTCGAAACCAACTACCGCAAGGTGCCGGCCATATCCGCGGCAACGATCCTCGGGGATGGCAGCGTGGCCCTGATTCTCGACGTCGCCGATGTCAATCGCTTGCACCGTCAGCGTGCCAACTCTCCCAAGCACGCTGAACTTACCGCATCACGCCAGGAGGACGTAGTTTCATGAGTGATATGACCCAGGCCGCCGAGGCGGCCATCGATACGCAAAGCCAGGAATATCTGGTGTTCTCGCTGGGCAGCGAGGAATACGCCGTGGATATCCTGAAAGTGCAGGAAATCCGTGGCTATGAAAACGTGACGCGCATCGCCAATGCGCCGGATTTCATCAAGGGCGTGACCAATCTGCGCGGCGTGATCGTGCCGATCGTCGATCTGCGCATCAAGTTCCACCTCGACAAAGTCGAATACGAAGGGCAGACCGTGGTGATCGTGGTCAATGTCGCCGACCGAGTCGTGGGTATCGTCGTCGATGGCGTGTCCGACGTCATGACGCTCTCATCCGACCAGATCAAGCCCGCACCCGAATTCGGTGAAACGCTGTCTGCCGATTATCTCAGCGGCCTGGGCAGTCTTGAGGATCGCATGCTGGTCATCGTCGACATCGAGAAGCTACTGACCAGCGAGGAAATGGCGTTGGTCGAGCAACAAGCCCAATAAGCTGTCGCGAGTCGCCACCAGAGCGCGCCGAGACCAACCAATAAAAACGAACGCCAGGGAACCGTATCATGCGCAATAACCAGCCCGTTACTCAGCGTGAGCATGAGCTCGCGGATGAAGATTACCTGTTGTCCCGCACGGATTTGAAAGGTGTTGTCACCTACGCGAATCCGGCTTTCATCGCGATCAGCGGCTTTACCTACGAGGAACTCGTGGGGGCACCGCACAATCTCGTGCGTCACCCGGACATGCCGCCGGCGGCGTTCGAAAATCTTTGGGTTACGCTGAAGAAAGGGGAGATCTGGAGCGGGGTAATCAAGAACCGTTGCAAGAACGGTGACTTCTACTGGGTGCATGCCACGGTGACCCCGATCTTCGAAGGCGGCGAGATCGTGGGCTTTACCTCGGTGCGTGTGAAGCCTACTACCAAAGCGCGTGCCGATGCGGAACACACTTACGCGGCCATGTCGGCCGGCAAGCGTCGTGGGGTCAAGCTCGAGCGTGGCGAGATCCAGCATACTGGTGTTCTGGCGCGTCTCAAGCGTCTCAAGCTGAGTACCTTCAAGGGGCGCTTGGTGACCATGATCGTGGTGGCGGTGTTGATGCTCGCGGTCAGCAGTGCTCTATCCATGGTCAGCTTGCAGCGTGCCGGCGACAAGCTGCAGGCACTATCCGAGCAGGGCCTGGAAGATGTCGCGCGCTTGCAGCAAATCGATCAGTTGATGGCCAGTGGGCGGGATCTGGTCGACAAGCCCGTGAGTAACCCGATGTCGGGTGATATGGAGAAAGTCACGGCCGACGCCAATGCATTGATGACCAAGCTCTCCGAGACGTGGGGGGCGTATTACGACGGTCGGCCTGGCAATCACAGTGACACTGCGGAAAGTTTCGATGCCTCCGTTCAGCGTTATCTGGACGATGGCATGCAGGTAGTGTTGGACACACTGAATGCCGGCGACTTCTACGAAGCCTACGTAGCCTACAACGATGTATTGGACGGGGAGCGCGACGAGGTTAGCGACCAGCTCAACGGCTTGGTCGATGAGAAGCGCAACGAGGCCATGGCCATGGCCAGTGAAGCGGCCGAGACGCAACATGAAATGCTGATGTGGCAGGCGGGCGTCTTCATCTTCGGGCTGGTCGTGCTGGTAGTGATGGGGATCATCACGGTGCGCTCGACGCTGCGTCCGGTACGTGAGGCGCTGGATTTCTCGCTGCAGATTGCGGCCGGGAACCTCGGTGCCAGTCTCAAGGGTGGCAGGCAGGATGAAATCGGCCGTCTGACGCGCGCTCTGGATACTATGCGTCGCAGCCTTGGCAACATCGTCAAGGAGGTCAACGAAAACGTCGGTGTGGTGGCGCCCGGGGCGCGCAATATCGCCGAGGGCAACGAAGATCTCTCTTCACGTACCGAGCAGCAAGCCGCGTCGCTCGCCCAGACGGCTTCCAGCATGGAAGAAATGACCGCCACCGTGAAGCAGAATGCCGACAACGCGCGTCAGGCCAGCCAGCTATCGAACACCGCCAGTGAATCGGTGCGTCAGAGTGGCGAGGTCATGGGCGAAGTGGTCAATACCATGGGGCGTATCCGCGACAGTTCTCATCAAGTAGCCGATATCGTCGGGATGATCGACTCGATTGCCTTTCAGACCAATATCTTGGCCTTGAACGCCTCCGTCGAAGCCGCGCGTGCCGGTGAACAGGGACGTGGTTTTGCCGTCGTCGCCGGTGAGGTGCGTAATCTCGCCAGTCGCAGCGCGGACGCCTCGAAAGAAATTCGTGCATTGATCGACAATTCGACGCATGAGATCGAAGGCGGCACCGACCTGGTGCGCAAGGCCGAGGGCAGCATTGAGGAAGTCGTCAGCTCGGTCGCGCGTGTCAACGACATCATGAACGAGATCACTGCGGCGTCCGATGAGCAGAGCAGCGGTATCGAGCAGATCAATCAGGCCATCACTCAGATGGACGATGTCACTCAGCAGAATGCCCATCGCGTACAGCAGACGGCCTCGGTCGCTGCGGATCTCCAATCCAGCGTCACCGAGCTATCGCGCTCCGTGGCTGTCTTCCGCCTGGCCGGCAGTGGTGCCGAAACGGTGCGTCGCAACAAGAATTCGGCGAGTCTCGCCAAGCCACAGTCGTCCACACGTGGCGATGACGATAAGCAGGCAACATCACACTCAGCGCAGCGTCAAGAGACCTCTCTGGTGTCTCAGCGCCAGGAGTCGCCGAAGGCGGGCGCTCACCAGGCATCACATGAAGAGGAGTGGGAGTCCTTTTGAGCGAATTTCGTCAGTCTCCTGCGCCGCAGGAAGAACATCCTAGCTTGTTCGGGACCGCCGACCGGGATCTGGAATTTACAGAGGCGGATTTCGATAAAATACGCACGCTCATTTATCAGCGCGCCGGTCTTGTGCTGGCACCGCACAAGCGTGAAATGGCCTACAGCCGCTTGGCAAAGCGGCTGCGGCTGCATGGTATGCGCCGCTTCAGCGATTACTTGACGCGTCTGGATCAGCATCCTGACTCGCCGGAGTGGGAGGCATTCACCAACGCGCTGACGACGAACTTGACGTCGTTTTTTCGCGAGGCGCATCACTTTTCGCTACTTGCGGAGCATGTCAAGCAAGCGACATCTCCCGTGCGTATCTGGTGTGCGGCGGCGTCGACGGGGGAAGAACCCTATTCGTTGGCGATCACCCTGAGCGAGGCGCTGGGTAGTCGGGCCTCTCAGGCGCAGATTCTCGCTACCGACATCGACACCGACGCGTTGGACAAGGCACGCAAGGGGGTCTATGCGCTGGATCAGCTAGAGAAGGTCTCCGAAGCATGCCGTCGAAAGTTTTTCCTGCGGGGTAGTGGCGCGCGTGCCGGGATGGCGAAGGTTCGCCCTGAATTGACCTCGATGATCGACTTTCAACCCCTCAACCTGACCTCAGGCAGTTGGGTGGCAAAGGGGCCGTTCGATGCCATTTTTTGTCGTAACGTGATGATTTATTTCGACAAGGAAACGCAGGCACGGATCCTGGAGCGTTTTGCCCCTTTGATGAAACCGCATGGACTGCTCTTTACCGGCCATTCCGAGAACTTCTCCTACCTGACGCAGCGCTTCAAGTTGCGCGGGCAGACCGTGTACGAATTATCGCGCTGACCCTTCAGTGTTTACGCACCTGGCCGATAGAACATGCATGTCGGTTTGCCGTGCACGGTAGTTCGTCGGCGGTTTTCATGCGTGCAGCCCGCGATATACCTGGAACGAAGATTAAGCTCTGCCTGAAGAGTCGGCGAGCGCAGACAGTTTTCAGACAGAGCTTAAGGAGTGGTGGCGTTGTCCTCGAATAAGATCAAGGTGCTATGTGTCGATGATTCGGCGCTGATTCGTGACTTGATGAGCAAGATCATCGACAGTCAGCCGGATATGGAGGTCGTGGCCACGGCCCCCGATCCTCTGGTGGCCAGGGACCTGATCAAGCGTACCAATCCCGATGTGTTGACGCTGGACGTGGAAATGCCGCGCATGGATGGCCTCGACTTTCTTGAGCGCTTGATGCGTTTGCGTCCCATGCCGGTACTGATGGTGTCTTCGCTGACCCAGAAAGGCTCCGAGATCACCCTGCGCGCCCTGGAACTCGGCGCCGTCGATTTCGTCGCCAAGCCGGAAATGGGCATTCGCGAGGGCATGCTCGAATATACCGAAATGATCGCCGACATGATCCGAGCGGCGGCGCGCTCACGTCCGAAAGCCGTGTCCAAGCAGCCGCCGGCCAAGGACAAGGCACCGCTCAAGGCGCCGCTGCTGTCGAGTGAAAAAGTGATCATCATTGGGGCTTCCACAGGTGGCACCGAAGCCATTCGCCATGTGCTGGAGCCTCTGCCCGCCAATAGCCCGGCGATTCTGATCACCCAGCATATGCCGGGCGGCTTCACCAAATCCTTCGCCGAGCGTCTCGACAAGCTATGTCGCATCTCGGTCAAGGAGGCGGTGGATGGTGAGCGTGTCCTGCCGGGTCACGTTTACATCGCCCCAGGTGACTGGCATATGAAGCTCGCACGCTCGGGCGCCAACTATGTCATTCGCCTGGACGATGCGCTGCCGGTCAACCGGCATCGCCCGTCGGTGGACGTATTGTTTCATTCAGCCGCACAAAGCGCGGGCCGCAACGCCATCGGTGTGATCCTCACCGGCATGGGCAAGGACGGTGCGGCGGGGCTGCTCGAAATGCATCAGGCAGGCGCCTATACCATTGCCCAGGATGAGGCGAGTTGCGTGGTCTTCGGTATGCCGCGCGAAGCGGTCATCCTCGGCGCTGCCGCCGACACCATTGCGCTTTCCGAGATCCCTGCCGCCTTGATGAAACGCGCCGAAGCCTCCGGGCGCGCGCAGCGGGTATAAGACTCTCGAACGAATTATCGAACGAATTAAAAGAACAACGCTCGACTCATCATCTCAATCTACGCTAGGCAACTTCTCAGGAGACGATATGGGAAAAATACTCAACGACCTTTCGGTCAGGGCCAGTTTGACGATCGCATTGACCGTTATGGTCGTGATGATCGTGATCATTACTGGATTAGGGTTCTACTCCAATCAAAAAAGCGCCGAGGCGCTGGATACGGTCGGTACTATTGGTTTCCAGCAAACCAACACCGTCAATCGCGCCACGCTCAATCTAGTGCGTGCGCGGGCATTGCTGGCAAGTTATCGCAACGCGGTGGAGGCCGAAGATGCTCGACGTGTGCAAGAGCTGCAAACAGCAGTAGAAAGCGCGATGGATAATGCCGCTGACCGGATCCAGGCGTTCGAGCAAGTCACCAAGACTGATGCCGGTGAAGAATACGCCGCGCGTATCGACGAATCCTTTGCGGCTTTTCGCGATGAGGTCCAGCGTCAGATGAGTGCCGGCGAAGACGCCGTTCGCACAGAGGACGACCAGCGTATCAATCCGCTGATGGATAATCTGGATGATAGCGTGCGTGACTTTATCCAGTACGCCGAGGCGCGTGTCGATACTGCCATCGTCGCCGACGCTGAGAACAGCCGCTTGATGGAGATTCTCGAAATCGTGCTGCTGATCTTGGCGGTGGTCGTCGCCGTACTGGTACGCATGGTGCTGGTCAAGAATGTGGTTAAGCCGTTGGATGAAGCGGTCGAACATTGCGAGCACATCGCCAAAGGCGATCTCTCGCATCGTATTGCCGAACGCGGCAAGAACGAGATCGGGCGCTTGTTTGCCGCCATGCGCGACATGCAAACCGGTTTGGTCGGCACGGTCACGTCCGTACGTGACGCCAGCGGTTCGATTCATGGCGGCGCCCGCGAAATCGCGTCGGGCAATGCCGACTTGTCGTCGCGTACCGAGCAGCAGGCCGCCTCACTCGAGGAAACCGCCTCGAGCATGGAAGAGCTGACCTCTACCGTGAAACAGAATGCCGACAATGCGCGCCAGGCGAGCTCCCTGGCCAGCGATGCCTCGACCACGGCAGGACGTGGCGGCGATGTCATGCAGGAGGTTTCCACGACCATGCAGGGCATCACCGACAGCTCCAAGCAGATCTCCGACATCATCGGCATGATCGACTCGATCGCCTTCCAGACCAACATTCTGGCGCTGAACGCCTCGGTCGAGGCGGCGCGTGCCGGTGAACAGGGGCGTGGCTTCGCGGTGGTTGCCAGTGAGGTGCGTAATTTGGCCAGCCGCAGTGCCGAGGCCGCCAAGGAAATCAAGGGCCTGATTCATACCTCGACCACTCAGATCGAGCAGGGCTCCGAACTGGTGGGCAACGCCGAGACCACCATGCGCGATGTCGTCCAGGCGGTGAAGCGCGTCAGCGACATCATGGACGAGATCTCCGCGGCCTCGCAGGAACAGAGCGACGGTATCGAGCAGGTCAGTCAGGCCGTGACGCAGATGGATCAGGTGACTCAGCAGAACGCCTCCCTCGTCCAGGAAGCCTCGAGTGCGTCCGCATCGCTCGAAGAGCAGGCACAGCGCTTGGAAGACGTTGTCTCGGTCTTTCGTTTGCCGGGTGGCGCGTCACATCAGGCATTGTCTGGAACGCGTGCGTCCGCGCCCAAGCCGGCGGTGTCCGCCCCCACCTCGACGTCCAAGCCTTCAGCGCAGACACGTCAGGTGCCGTCGAAGCGAGCCTCGACGACACATGAAGAAAACGAGTGGGAAGAATTCTAGGCCTTGTCTGATCGAGTGCAGGTGCTTTTCAGACAATGTCTAAGCCATACCGCCAGGGTGGCGTGCCAAGCGCGCCACCTAGATGAACAAGCTTGCGAAGCGAATCACTAGCCAGATTGAATGAATCGGAGGATGTATGGCAGACAAGAATATGAGCATTCTGGTCGTGGATGACTTCCCGACCATGCGGCGCATCGTGCGCAGCCTGCTCAAGGAGTTGGGCTTTAATAATGTCGATGAGGCTGAAGATGGCCAGGAAGCGCTCAATAAGTTACGTACCGGTGGTTTCGAGTTCGTGGTCTCTGATTGGAACATGCCCAACCTCGATGGCCTGGCAATGCTCAAAGAGATCCGCCAGGACGATGCGCTGTCGGAACTGCCAGTGTTGATGGTGACGGCGGAAGCCAAGAAGGAAAATATCATCGCCGCCGCGCAGGCCGGGGCGAATGGCTATGTCGTGAAGCCGTTCACCGCTGCGACGCTGGAAGAGAAGTTGGACAAGATTTTCGAAAAATTGGGCAAGTAAGTTCGCACGAGGAGGGCAGGCTATGAGCGGTGAAACGCAGCCGGAGAACAGTGCGGATGGCACCCCCGCTGACGAACTGATCCACAAGATCGGCAAGATGACGCGCATGCTCCACGAAAGCATGCGTGAGCTGGGGCTGGACAAGGAGATCGAAAAGGCGGCCGAAGCGATTCCCGATGCGCGGGACCGTCTCAATTATGTCGCCACCATGACCGAGCAAGCGGCAGAACGTTCATTGAATGCCATCGATCAGGCGCAGCCGTTGCAAGAGCGCATGGAGTCGGGGGCCGAGAAACTCGATCAACGCTGGGAAGAATGGTTCGCTGCGCCTGTCGAGCTGGACGACGCCAAAGAGTTGGTCAAGGATACGCGTGACTACCTACGTGATGTGCCGACTCAGACCAAGGCAACTAATGCGCAGTTGCTCGAAATCATGATGGCTCAGGATTTCCAGGATCTGACCGGCCAAGTCATCAAGAAAATGATGGATGTCATTCGCGAGATCGAGCAACAGCTAGTGCAGGTGCTGATCGATACCGCGCCTGATAGCCATAATAAGGAAGAGCTGCAGCAACTTGCCGACGAGCGCTCGCGTAAAAGCCAGAAAGATGATGAAGAGCTTCTCAACGGGCCGCAGGTCAAGCCCGAAGGCACCGATGTCGTCAACAACCAGGACCAGGTCGACGACCTCCTCGATAGCCTGGGCTTCTGATCCCACCCTGCGCTGCCGGTGCCCGCCGGCAGCGTTTAAGCCTCGCGTCTCCTGAATAGCATGGCTAAGTAGCCGCTATTCCAGTGATCGGCTGTCCCGCGTTCCCGAGAAAATAGCCCACATTCGATGAATGCGGTTGTTCGGCGCCTGGGTATCTACCTTGGCGAAGGCTTCTAGCGCCACGACGTCAGAGGGCCCATGGCCGAGGGTAGCGACAGCGACGAGGAAAAGACCGAAGACCCGACGCCACGACGACTCGACAAGGCGAAGGAAGACGGTGAGGTTGCGCGCTCGCGCGAGCTGACCACCTTCATGCTGTTGGCGGCGGGGGTGATGTCGCTATGGTCGATGGGCGGCCACCTCTACGACAGCTTGGGGGTGGTCATGGAGCAGTCCTTCATGTTTTCACGCGGCGAAGCATTCGATACCGCCGTGCTGATGTCGCATGTCTGGATGCTGGGTAAAAACACACTGATGTCCTTGTTGCCGTTGTTCCTCATCGTCTCGGTCGTCGCGTTGGCAGCGCCGGTCATGTTGGGTGGCTGGCTAATATCTGGGAAAGCGCTGCAACCCCAAGTGTCCAAGCTCAATCCACTGAAAGGATTGAAGCGCATGTTTTCATCGCAAGCGGTAGCGGAATTGGGCAAGGCCGTCGCCAAGTCGGTATTGGTGGGGGGCGTCGCCGTGATCTTCCTGTGGTGGCATCGTGGCGACCTTCTAGGCTTGATGAACCTGCCGTTGAGCGAAGCGCTGGCGCGGGGTATGGATCTTGCCGCGCTGTGTCTGGCCTTCTGCGTGGCGACGCTCATCGTCGTGGTATTGATCGATGTGCCTTTCCAGTTGTGGAGTTTTACCAAGAAGCTCCGCATGAGTCAGGACGAGATCAAGAAAGAGCATAAGGAAACCGAGGGCGATCCTCAGGTCAAAGCCCGCATGCGCGCCCAGCAGCAATCCATGGCACGGCGACGGATGATGGCCAAGGTGCCGGATGCGGATGTCATCGTCACCAACCCGACGCATTATGCCGTGGCGCTGATGTACGAGGGGAGTCAAATGGAGGCGCCACGCGTCGTGGCCAAGGGGGCGGATCTGGTCGCCACGCGCATTCGTGAGTTGGGCGAAGCGCATGGCGTGCCCTTGCTGGAGGCGCCGCCGTTGGCGCGTGCTCTGCATCAGAATGTGGACATCGATCAAGAAGTCCCCGCGAATCTGTATACCGCCGTGGCGGAGGTCCTTGCTTGGGCCTACCGCTTGAAACGTGTGCGCGAGGAAGGGGGTGACTGGCCGCAAACGCCGCATGACCTGCCCGTGCCCGACGAGTTAGATCCGTCTCGGCACAACGTTGCCGACGCCAAGGACACACCATGAATGCGTTGAGTCAGTTATGGGGCCGTCGTGGGTGGTTGAACGACACCCGCTTGAAGGTGCTCGCCGGTCCCGTACTGATCATCATGATCCTGAGCATGATGATCCTGCCGTTGCCGGCGTTCATACTGGACCTTCTGTTTACCTTCAATATTACCCTGGCCGTGATGGTACTGCTGGTGAGCATGTTCACGCAGAAGCCGCTCGATTTTGCGGCCTTCCCAGCGGTCTTGTTGTTTTCGACCCTACTGCGGTTGTCGTTGAATGTCGCCTCCACGCGCGTGGTCTTGATGGAGGGCCACGAAGGCGGCGATGCGGCTGGCAAGGTGATCGAGGCCTTCGGCGCCTTTCTGATCGGCGGTAACTTTGCCGTCGGTTTGGTCGTGTTCATGATTCTGGTGGTGATCAACTTCATGGTCATCACCAAGGGCGCGGGCCGTATCGCCGAGGTTGGCGCGCGCTTTACGCTGGATGCCATGCCCGGCAAGCAAATGGCCATCGATGCCGACCTCAATGCCGGCTTGATCGGTGAGGATGAGGCGCGGGCGCGGCGTCAGGAAACCTCTCAGGAAGCCGATTTCTACGGCTCCATGGACGGGGCCAGCAAGTTCGTGCGCGGTGATGCCATCGCCGGCATCATCATCATGCTGATCAATTTGATCGGTGGTCTGGCGATCGGCATGGCGCAACACAGCCTGAGCTTTTCCGAAGCCGGCCATACCTATACCTTGCTGACCATCGGCGATGGCCTGGTGGCGCAGATTCCGGCGCTGGTGATCTCAACCGCAGCAGGTGTCACTGTCTCGCGGGTCAACACCGACCAGGATGTCGGTCAGCAACTGATCAGCCAGCTCTTCAACAATCCGCAGGTCCTGATGCTGGCCGCAGGCGTCATGGGGCTGCTGGGCCTCGTACCGGGGATGCCCAACCTGGTCTTCTTGCTGTTCACCGCGTTGCTCGGGGGCTTGGCGTGGTGGATGTGGCGTCGCGACCAGCAACCAGCTACCCCAGAAGCGTCTCCCCAGACACCGCCTCCTCAACCCGAAGTGCCGGAGGCGAGCTGGGACGATGTGCAACTGGTCGATACGCTGGGCCTCGAAGTCGGCCACCGCTTGATCCCGCTCGTCGACCATCGCCAGAAGGGCGAGTTGTTGGGGCGCATCAAGAGCGTTCGCAAGAAATTTGCCCAGGATGTCGGCTTTTTGCCGCCGGTGGTACACATCCGTGACAATCTCGAACTTGGGCCATCGACCTACGTGATCACGCTCAAGGGCGTCGAAGTAGGGCGTGCTGATGCGCATCCGGGCCAATGGCTAGCTATTGATCCTGGGCAAGTATCGGGCCAGGTGGAAGGCACGGCGACTCAGGATCCGGCGTTCGGTCTGCCCGCCGTGTGGATCGACACCGCGCAGCGCGAACGCGCCCAGGTCTACGGCTATACCGTGGTTGATGCGAGTACCGTGGTGGCCACGCACCTTAACCACCTGCTGCATCGCCACGCCAATGACATGCTGGGGCGTCAGGAAGTACAGCAATTGCTCGACAAGATCGCCGCCGAGAACAAGTCGCTGGTCGAGGACGTGGTTCCCAAGCTGCTGACCCTGACCGCGATGCAGCGCATCCTGCAGAATCTGCTTGCCGAGGAGGTCTCGATTCGCGACATGCGCACCATCCTCGATACGCTGGCCGAGCATGCGCCACAGCAGGCCGATCCCCACGAGCTGACCGCGATGGTGCGTGTGGCGCTGGGACGCTCGATCACCCAGCAGTGGTTCCCGGGCGACCAGGAGATGCATGTCATCGGCTTGGAAGCCAATCTGGAACAAGTCCTGACCCAGGCGCTAAGCAATGGCGGTGGCCTGGAGCCGGGACTCGCCGACACTCTCATGGAGCAGGCGATGGCTGCCGTGGAACGTCAGGAAGCGCGTGGCGAGCCGACGGTGCTGGTCGTCCAGCATGGTCTCCGCGCCTTGCTGGCTCGCTTCCTGCGTCGCCGCATCACCCATCTGGTGGTGATGTCCAATGCCGAAATCCCTGATGACCGCACCTTGCGTGTCACCGCTACCGTCGGAGCCCGTTCATGAGTGTGATGCGTTTTCTCGGTGCCACCAGTCGCGAGGCGATGCGTCAGGTGCGAGACGCACTGGGGGACGACGCCCTGATTCTTTCCAACCGGCGCATGGATGACGGCGTCGAAGTCGTTGCCGTGGCCGAAGAGGCCCAGTCGTCACTGGTCGAACAGGCCGAGGACGTGGCCGTGCCCGCGCAGGCTGATGCGCCGTCCGATGCTGCACCGTCCGCGCCGGGGCAGGATCGCCTATACGCCGAGATGCAGGCCATGCGCGAACTGCTGATGTCGCATATCGCCGAGACACCACGCCCACGCAGTGCACGCCCCGGCGTGCGCGGTGTCTTGCGCCAGCGTCTGATTACTGCCGGCTTCAGTGCCCGCCTGGTGCGCGAAATGCTCGAGACGCTGCCCGACGAACTTGTCGATGTCGATGCCGATGACCCGCGTTTGCTGGCCTGGAGTCGACGTCAACTGGAGACGCGTCTCGAGGTGCTCGACGACGAGGCGACGATGCTCGAAGGGGGCGGTGTGTTCGCCCTGGTGGGGCCGACCGGCGTGGGCAAGACCACGACCACCGCCAAGTTTGCGGCGCGCTACGTGATGCGCTTCGGCGGGGACGACGTAGCGTTGGTGACCACCGACGATTACCGTATCGGCGCGCATGAACAGTTGCGTATCTATGCCCGGTTGCTGGGTGTCGATGTGCATGCCGTGCACCATGAAGATGATCTCGAAGGCTTGCTGACGCGTCTTGAAGGCAAACGCATGGTGATCGTCGATACCGTGGGCATGAGCCAGCGCGATCAGCGCGTGACGGGGCAGATCGCGCGCCTTGGCGGTGCCAGCCGTCCGGTGCGGCGTCTCTTGCTGCTCAATGCGGCAAGCCACGGCGATACGCTCGAAGAGGTCGTCGAGACCTATCAGCGTGCCTCGCGGGATGCCGGTGCGCCGCTTTACGGTTGCCTGTTGACCAAGGTCGATGAAGCGCCGCGCTTGGGCGCCGCGCTGGATGTCGTGATGCGCCATCGGCTATGCCTCTATTACGTCTCCCATGGTCAGCGCGTGCCCGAGGACATTCGCTTGGCCGAAGCGCCGGCGTTATTGGACGATGCGCTGGCCGTGGGGCAAGGCTCGCCGTTCACCTTTGATGACGGCGTGCTCACTGACATGTTGCGGCCGACTACCTCCGGACAAGGCCTGCAAGCGTTATCGCGGGATCTCCTGGCACAGCGCGATCAACTGGCGCGGGTGATGGAAACGCTGCAGCGCGGCGTGCCGGGCGTCGTCTGGCTCGACGCCGCGTGGCGTCGTCGCGAGTCGCCGCGTGCCATCCAGCAAGCCTGGCTCGAAGAGCACCTGGCACCGCCGCCGATGATCAAGGCATGGAACGACGCCGAGGCGACCGGCCTGTTCTGGCCAGGAGGAAAGCCACGAGGAATGGACTGGGCGGTACCGATGCTGCCGCAGGATGCCAACGGCGATGTGTTACCGCTGGCTTGGCCCCTGCACCGCTGGCCGCCCTCCGATACGCAACGCCTGACCCTGGCGCGTCGCCATCTGGGCAGTCATTGGCATGTGTTCGCGCGGGTGCCCGACGCCGATGTCAGGCAGCAGCTGCGCGAGGCGGACAGCCCCTGGTTGGCACGTACGCGGGTGCAGCAGCGTGTCTGGTACGCCGGTGAACGTCTGGCGATAGGCGAGTTGGTCGATCTGGCCGAGCCTTGTGGCCAGCATACCTGCCGCCTGCGCGGCCGCGCGCGACGCGTGACGCTGTCGCGCTTACCCGTGACTTTGGCCGAGGCCGATACGGCCACTCTGCAGTTATGGATCGCGACGAGCCACGACCCCGAGAGCGGGCGTCAGCGTGGAGTCTATCACTGGCTGGGGCATGGCGGCGATGCGCTGGAGATCGACATGCGCGCCTTCGTGTATCGCCAGCTCGAACAGGACGATCTATCGCGTTTGATGCGCGCGGCGTGGCAACAGTTGGGGGCGTCGGCACCTCTGGACTGCGAACTGCGCGTCTACCTGGCAGCGCAATTGGCGTCCTTGGCACTACGCATGGACTTGAGCGAGGACGGCTGGGCGGTGGATGCGCGCCCGGTGGTGAAGCGTCTCGCCGGTGAACGCAAGCGACGCAGCCCCGATACCCTGCTGCAAGGGTTGATGCACTTGCTGACGGCGCATGCAGCGCTGTCACAGGCATCGTGAGGTGACGACGATGAACGATCAAGCAGCAGGATTACGCGCCTATGCGAGTCAACGTCGCGACAAGGCGGCTCTGGTAACGATCGGCCATCCGTCGCCCCAGGCGGTGACGGCGACTTGTGAACGGCTGGCGTCCCTCAGTGGCCTTGCCTGGGAGACCCTGCCTCTCGCCGTCGGTGAGGTGACCTCCGCACAGCGCTCCTCGCCGCATTGGGGTATCTGGGTGGCCTCCGGCGCGGAAGGTTTGCAGCGTGCCTATCGCGAACTCAAGCAATGGTCGCAACGCGAACGTCTGCCACGCTTGCTGGTGATTCGCGATCCGGCCAGTGCGGGCGATATGCCGCTTGGCAACCTGGTGGATACGGCACACCGCTTTCTGGCGGTCGAGCTATACGTTGACGCTGCCGAGTGGCTGGCGCAGACGCTACCCTCAAGCGAACGCCGCTCGTGAAATCCTTGGGCTGTGCCATAGCATTTCTGGCCGTGTTTGGCGCCGCACTGAGCATGTCGTCATTCGCGAAAGCCGTCGAAGCCGGCAGCTGGGCGGTGACACTGCCGCGAGGGCCGCTGCTGACGACGCCGGGGCGTGATGAGCGCACGGCGCCCCTGCGTCCGCCCAAGTCCTACACGGTCGGTGATGGCCGTATCACGCGGGTGTCTTGGCGTTACACCACGAAGGGGCCGGATGAGGTGCGGGCGTGGCTATGTCATCCGCATCGCTGTGTCGAAATGGCGACGCGTCGCGGAGGGACGCAGGCCTTGGAAGATCTTTCCGCCGAGGGACCTTTTGTACTGCGCTTTCGGCGAGCTGACTCCCGGAATGCGCCGCGTGGGGACGTGCGCATCGAGGACTTACAACTGATCGTGAATTACCGCTGAAAGGGGGCGGTGGCGACGAATTCGGGAAAAGACCCATCAAGCGGGGGTTATTCCGGCCTTGGCTGGCGGGCCGGAAGCTCGATAATGTCAGCGGGCGTCGCGTCGCGCGTCGACCCCGAACATCCGAGGCGATAGTGATGTATACGGCACAGGGCAAAATCGACCAACGCGCATTGCTGGAGCAATACATGCCGCTCGTGCGGCGTCATGCGCTGGCGTTGCAAGTACGCTTACCGGCCAGTGTCGAGCTCGATGATTTGATTCAAGCCGGTATGGTGGGGTTGCTCGACGCGCTGGAACGTTTCGATACCGCCCAAGGGGCGAGTTTTTCCACCTTCGCTAACCAGCGCGTACGCGGCGCGATGATCGATGAACTGCGCAGTCGTGACTGGATGCCGCGCAGCGTGCGGCGCAGTGTGCGGGCGCTGGATCAGGCGGTACATAAGCTCGAACAGTCGTTGGGGCGTGCCCCGGACGAGCGCGAGATCGCCAGCGCGCTGGATATGAGCGTCGACGAATATCATCAGCTGCTGCTGGATGCCAATAATGGCTATCTGCTGGGCTTTGACGAGGTCGTGTCCGAACTCGGCGAACCGCCGGCAGGGGAAACTGCCCCGGCGACGCCGCTCGAGTCACTATTGAAAGGCGATGCGCGTACGCATTTGGTCGAGGCGATCGAACAACTTCCCGAACGCGAAAAGCTATTGCTGGGGCTTTATTACCAGGAAGAACTCAACCTCAAGGAAATCGGTGCCGTGCTCGGCGTCAGCGAGTCGCGAGTATGCCAATTGCATAGCCAGGCCGTGGCCCGTCTCAGGGGGCGGCTTGCGGCCTGAGGCTCATTCTTCCTCGTCTGCTGCGCTCATGGGCAACGGCTGTAGCATGACCGTTCGGTTGCGACCGTATTCCTTGGCTTCATAAAGCGCCTCGTCGGCGCGCTCGAACATGGCATCCGCGCTCAGCGCGGGCTGATAGTAGGTGGCGCCGATGCTGATCGTCAGCGTCAATCGGCTACCATCGCCGAGCCCGATAGGCGTCGCTGCTACTGCATGTCGCACGCGCTCGGCAATTTCAACGACCTGTGTATCGGGAACCGCCATCAGGATGCAGAACTCCTCGCCACCGTATCGCGCCACGGCATCGTCGTCGCGGAGTTGTTCGGCGAGACGGGCCGCGACGACCTTCAGCGCCTCATCGCCCAATTGGTGCCCATAGGTATCGTTGATGTCCTTGAAATGGTCGATATCCGCGATCATCAACGCGAACGGCTTGTCACTCTGGGCCTCGACCATGAATTCCTCGATGGCCTGCTCGAAGCCAAGCCGATTGAGCAGTCCGGTCAGTGCATCCTGGCTGATCAATTCCTCTGCCTTGGCGAGCTGGCGCTTCACCGTATGCAGATGATCGAGATAGGGCCGCCGGTCGCGTAATACCACGATCAACGATATGGCGTCGGTATCACGCATTGGCACCAGGGTGATTTCGACCGGCGTATCGTTATGCAGCGTCATGTTGTGTCGCAGCGTGTCGCCGTCCTTGTCAAGCTCCTGGAGAATGCGTCGCTGCAAGGCGCGTCGATCGCTGGAAAGAAACCATTGCGGCAATCGTGAGCCTTCGATGGCAGCGCCCTGTACGTCGATCAGGTGACGCGCGGCGCTATTCCATTCGTCGATCCGCAGGCTCTCGAAATCGCACACCAAAACACCGTCAGGCCAGATGTCGATCAGATTGCGCAAGCATTGCAAGGCCCTGTGCGTGTTGATCGGGACGCCAGCGGTGCCAAGCATACCGGCTTTCTCGGCGTCGACGTCCGGTATCCGTGAGAAGGTCATGGGAAAGGTGTCTCATGGTGGCAATGGCGAATGCGATAATGGGGGCCGAGCGGGACGATCACAAGGATCATCCCGCTATAACCGCTGGCATGCTTATAACGCCGCGTGCCACAAGACCGTGTCAGTTCGCCTCCGCTGTGCCCCCCACCTCTACCAGAGTATCGGCCAAGCGATCGCCGAGGGTGCCCCATGCCGCGCCCAGTGCTCTCACCAGCGCGGGATAGCCATCGTCTTCCAGCGGGCGCTCGATCTCGAAGGACTCGCGCGACAGTGTGCGGTCGTTGTCGTCGCGGATACGCCATTGACCGCCGACCACGGCCATACCGTCGTCGCGACCCTGGAAGCGGTCGACGTCGAGCTGGACATGCAGCGCTGGTGTGAGTGCCTCCCCGGATTGCCCACGACGCAGCACGTCGGCGTTGGGCAAGGCCTGGCCGAGATGCTGGCGCATGCGTTCCTGCAATTGGCGATCCAGGGGTTCGGCCCATAAATAGTTGCTTGCCTGGTGGATGCGAATGTCGTCGAGCTGCATGACGATGCCGTCATCCTTCAGGTAGCTGGCCATGCGTGGCGACGCGAGCGAGACGCTACCTTTGAGGTCACCGGCGACTTCGACGTTTTGCGTCTCATCGGGGAGCGTATAGCGCGACTGGTCAATGCCTTGTCCGGCGCAGCCGACCAGCAGCGACATGAAGAGCCCCAGCCCGGCGGCGGCGAGAAGCCGCACCGGGCGCGTCGGGCGTCGCGTATGCATTAAGGTTATCTCGGTCATTGGCGTGGGGCCCTGGGTTGCGGATCTGGGGCGTCTTCGCTATCGAAGATCAGAGCGTTGGGCTTCTCGCTTAGCGTGCGCGCCACGGGTTGCAGGTCGCGCATCAACGACTCGAGCCGCGAAAGCGTATCGTTGAGTTCACGATAACCCTGCGAGTCGGGGGAGAAACCCTCCAGTGTGTCGCGGGTCTGGCGCAGCGTCTTGTTGAGATTGCCGGGTAGCTCGCGCGTGGCCGGGTCGTCGAGCAGCGCGTCCACCGAAGCGGCGATCTCGTTGACTTGCTGCATCGTGTTCTGGGTGGTCGCCAGCGTCTCGTTCAGGGAGTCGAGGACGGGCTCGATCTGCACGTCGTTGAGTTTGTCGAGCAGGTTCGAGACCTTCTCTTCGATCTGCGCCAGGCTGCCGGTGGTCGTCGGGAAAACCTTCTTGCCCTCGAAAGTGAGTGGCTCGTAAGGTTCGGGATCGTCGTGGAAGTTCAAGTCCACGAAAAGCGCCCCGGTGAGCAGGTTGCCTCGTTTGAGCGTCGCCCGTAGCCCGTGCTCGAACATGCCCTGGAGGCGCGTGCGCCATTCATCGGCATCGAAATCTTTTATGGTGTCGTCGAAACGCTGTGGCTCGATACGAATCAGTACGGGAATCGCAAAACGATCCAAGTCGTTGGGCTGTGGCGCGGCGAAACGCCACGGCACGGTTTCCACGGTGCCGACGCGCACGCCACGATATTCCACTGGGTCGCCGTGGCTAAGCCCGCGTACGGTATCCTCGACCAGTAGCACATAGTCGAGATAACGATCGAAGGTCCCTTCACGGGCACTTTCCTCATTGCCAAACAATTGATAGGTCGCCTCCGATTCGGCAGGCTGCCCCATCTCCACGTCCTCGGGGACCCCGAAGGTCACGCCACCCCCGATGAGCGATTCCATCGACTCGATATTGACCTGGAACCCCTGCGAGTTGAGGCGCAAGTCGACTCCTGATGAGACCCAGAAGCGAGTGGTGTCGGTGACCAACACATCATACGGCGACTGGATGTAGAGTCGGTGGCGCATTTCCTTCTTGTCGGGATCGAATTCGGTGTTCTCCACGCGGCCTACCGTGAAGCCTTGATAGGTGATCGGGTCGCCTGCGCTCAGGGAGCTACCCACCTGGCTGACCAGGTTGATGCGGATTCCCGGGGCATCGGGGGGCGCGACCGGCGGTTGGTCGAGCACATCGAAGTCGCGCTGGGACTCATCGCCGTGGCCTGGCAGCAATTGAATGTAGGCCCCTGACAGCACGGTCCCCAGACCGCTGATGCCCTCGCGGTCGATGCGTGGTTTGACGACCCAGAAGCGGGCTTCGTCATTGAGCATGCGTTCGGTATCGGGCTGCATGCGTGCGGTGATCACGGTATGCGACATGTCGTCGGAAAGCGTCACATCCTCGACGCGGCCGACCTCGACATTGCGTGTCTTGATCAACGTCTTGCCGGCTTCGATGCCTTCGGCGTTTTCCATTTGTAGCGTGATCGTGGGGCCGAGGCCGGAAAGGTTGTCGTAAAGCATCCATAGGCCGATGAGGATCGCCACCAGAGGGACGATCCAGATCGGCGAGAGGCGTCGGCGATGTTGGCGTGTCGCGCGCTGTGGAGCTTCAGGCATCGTCGGATTCCTTGCGTGGTGAAACGGTAGCGATACGTCGTGGCAGGCGGTCGCGCCACGCGCGTCGAGGCCGCTGGGGAAGATCGTCCCAGATCATGCGCGGGTCGAAACTATGAGCCGCCAACATGGTGATGATCACGACGCTGGCGAAGGAGAGAGCGGCAGGCCCGGGTTCTACCGAGACCAACTCGCCCGCGCGGATCAGCGCAACGAGGATGGCGACCACGAACACATCGACCATCGACCAGCGGCCGATGAACTCGGTGATGCGATAGAGGCGTACGCGGGTGACGTTGCTTAGCGGCTCGCCGCGATGGCGCACTGCGTAGCATAACCAGCCGAGTGCGAGAATCTTGCCGATGGGCACCACCACGCTGGCGGTGAAGATGATCACGGCGATGGGAATGTCGCCATGCTGCAGAAACAGCATGACGCCACCGATGATGGTCGAAGGTGAGGTGTTGCCCAGCGATGTCGTGCTCATGATCGGATAAAGGTTCGCCGGGACGTACATCACCACCGCAGCGAGCAGCAAGGCCAGCGTGCGCTGACGGCTACCGGGTGTCCGCGCGTGGAGCGTTTCTCCACAGCGTCGACAACGTCCGCGCCCTCGTTCATCGAGACGATTGACCAGCCCGCAGGTCCCGCATCCGCTCAAGCCTTGCGGCGTCGCAGACTCGCCCGAGCGGGCGCCTTCCGGTGCCAAGGGCTCGCTGGCCAGCGCGAACCACATCCAGTCGGTGTCGATGGACTGGGTCGTGAGCAACAACAACAAGGCGTAGGCACAAAACGTCCAGAATGAGAGCCCCAGGCTGACATCGGCCATCCCCGCCACTTTGATGAGACTAACCAGCGCGGCGATGACGAAGACATCGGCCATCATCCACGGTGTCAAATGTTTCAGGGTGCGGGCGATACCACGTGAATAGGGCAGAACGCGGCGCTTGAGAAGTCCCAGCGAGAGCCAGATGACGCCGCACAGATAGACCGTGGGCAGGATGATGACGGTCAGCAGTACGCAAATCGCCACCAGCGGTTCGTGGAAGCCAACCAGCGTCGAGGCGGTCTCGGTCAGCTCGATACGGTTGGTGACGCCACGTGCCTCGAAACTGATGAAAGGAAAGGCCACCGACAGCATAAGCATGACCAAGGCGGCGACGGCCAGTGCCAGACTACGTTCGGCAGGCTTGTCGTGGCGCGTGGCCAGCGTATGCTCGCAACGCGGGCAATCGGCTTTTTCCCGGGGGCGCAAGGGTGGCAGCGCCACCAGCAAATCGCATTCGTGACAGGCGCGCAGACGTCGCCGTGAGTGGCGCGTCGTTGCCACACCCGAGGCCATGTCGCGCGGTGGGTGCTGGGGTGCATGTGACGAATCGGTATCGACCAAACTCAGTCTCGCTCAAAGGTTTAGGGTGCCGGGTGACGTGTGCACTATAGCAAGTCGGCGCGCCACCTTTTTGTCTGAGGCGTTAGGATAACCAACAGAATACATTCACTTACGTATGTTTGTCAGTAGCGTGCCCGGCCAATTGCGTTAGAATAGCGCGGCATCGCGATAACATGCATGTTACGACGACGTTCAAGGGCAACGACATTCAAGGAGAAGTACCGTGCTGATGGCCATCATTGCCGTAGCGCTGGGGTTGGCGGTCCTGGTATGGAGCGCCGATCGATTCGTCGATGGTGCAGCGGCGACCTCACGCCACCTGGGGTTACCGCCGTTGTTGATCGGTATGGTGATCATCGGTTTCGGCACTTCGGCGCCGGAGCTGATGGTCTCGGGGCTTTCCGCATGGCAAGGCAATCCCGGCCTCGCGCTGGGTAACGCTTATGGTTCTAATATTGCCAATATTGGCCTGATCGTGGGCCTGGTGGCATTGTTCAGCCCATTGACCATGCACTCTCAAGTGTTGCGTCAGGAGCTTCCTCTGTTGGTGTTGGTGACCCTGGCCTCGCTGTGGTGCCTGCAGGATGGCGACGTTTCGCGCTGGGATGCCGTGTTACTGCTCGCGATGCTGGTAGCGTTTCTAACCTATAGCGTCATGCGGGGACGTCAGCAGGGCAGTGACACGCTGGCCGACAATACCACTGCTAACCTCGATACTCAGTCGATGTCGCTCAAGCGCGCGGTGACCTGGACCCTGGTAGGGTTGGTCATGTTGATCGCCAGCTCGCGCTTGCTGGTCTGGGGAGCGGTGGATATCGCCTCGGCGTTTGGAGTCAGCGATCTCATCATCGGGCTCACGGTCGTGGCCATCGGCACGTCGCTGCCTGAGCTTGCTTCGTCGATCAGTGCGGTACGCAAGAATGAACACGACCTGGTGATCGGCAACGTCGTGGGCTCGAATCTGTTCAATACCCTGGCGGTAGTGGGGTTGGCGGGCGTCATCACGCCTATCGACGTGGATGGCGCCGTCTTGGTACGCGACTGGCCGGTCATGCTGGCCCTGACTCTGGCGCTAACCGTGTTCGGCATCGGCTGGAAGAGACAGGGGCGCATCAACCGCGTAGAAGGCGCGCTGCTGCTAACCGCCTTTATCGTGTATACCGCGTGGTTGGTGATGTCGGTCGTCGGCGGACGCTAGGCGAATCCGAGTCAAGCATGCTCGTGCCAGGGCGAGAGCTCGCCTAGAGCCTCGCTGAGCGGACGCAGGTCCTCACTCGAGGCGGGCGCGTGGGGTTGATAGTCGATGCGTATGCGCGTGCGATCCGCAAACGCCGTCTCGAGCTGCTCGATCCACGGGCGCTGCTCCTCGCGCCAGTTGGTGAGCCACTGACTATCGACCTCGGCGGGCAGGCATTTGTTGATGACCACCGCGCCGACATGCAAGCCATTGGCCTCGAGCAGGTCACGCGTGCGGGCCGTTTCCAGCACCGGCAGGCGTTCCGGGTTGGCGACCAGGATCACCGCCGAGTGTGCAGAGCAGGTCAAGTGCTCGCGAGCGGCGGCGAGACGCCCACGGCGGCGCATCAACGCCTCCTGAATGGGGTCGTCGACCACCTCGCCGTCCCCCAGCCAGGCCTTGTAATCGTTACGCACCTTATGGCGACGTTGCATCAAGCCGTCCACCCAGGCGCCCATGATTTCCGGTAACGCCAGCAAGCGTACGGTATGGCCGCCCGGCGCGGTATCGAAGATCAGCCGATCATAGTCCTCGCCGGTATCCAGCAGCAGCCCGACCAGGGCATCGAACAAGGCGGCTTCCTCGGTGCCCGGTGCATGGCGGGCCAGATCGAGCTGGCGGAATACCGCCGCGCTGCGTTCGCCGCTTACCATGGGCTTGATGTTGTCCTTGACCTGCTCCAGGTAGCGCTGCGTTTCATGGTCGGGATCGAGTTCGACGACATCCAGGCCGGGGCGCATGCGCGTCGGTGTCGGGCCGGGCTGGCGCCCGAATAGATCGGCCAGGTTGTGGGCCGGGTCGGTAGACACCAGCAGGGTGTTCCAGCCGGCATCCGCACAGCTCAGCGCGTAAGCGGTCGCACAGCTGGTCTTGCCGACGCCGCCCTTGCCACCGAAAAACAGGCTCTTGGCCATATCGACTTTTTCTCCTCGATTGTGCCACGCGTCATCGACGCTGCTCAGCAGCAGCGAAAACCGTCTAGGGGCGAGCGGGGCATGCCCTGGCGCTGATGCCACTCATGAAAGCGGTCCAGCATGTAGGGATAAAGTTCCAGGGTCATGTCGCCGACGGGGTTGGGGATTCCCATCATGTCGCAGAAGCACAGCAGCATGAAGAGATCTTCTTCATCCTGAAGCTCGCGGGCGATCTCACGACGGTGCTGAAGGCTCAGCACCGCGTCGTAGCCCTCGATGATTTGTTTGAGCCGCGACCGCCAACCGACGGGCGCGGCGTTGTCGTCGTCAGCGCGACTCATCGGAACTCAACGACTCCTGGGAGGCTGTCGGGCCCTGGCGGAAGCTTCGCGAGGCCTCGAGCAGGATCCATAGCGCGAAGACCAAGATCAAGCTACCGAAGGTGAACAGCAGCAAGTTGCGGTCAGCATCGCCAAAGCCTGACCAGGTGAAGATTACCTGCTGCCCCATGGCCCACAGCGTCATCACCAGCAGGAACAGCATGGGCACCAATGTGAAGACCACCGGGCGACCTTGGCGCTTGAGCCATACCGATACCAGCATCAGGGTGATGCCTGCCAGCAGCTGGTTGCTGGTGCCGAACAGCGGCCACAGCAAGTAACCGCCGGAGCCGAAGCCCTTGGGTCCTTCCGGCAGGATCACCAGCGCGGCGCTGGCGATGACGGCAATGCTGGTCGCGACGTGTTTGCGTGCGATCACTGGCATGCCGTATTCGGTGCCCAGTTCGGCGATGATGTAGCGCATCAGACGTATAGCGGTATCCAGCGTGGTGGCGGCGAAGCTGACTACGATTACCGCGACCAGGGTCGAGCCCATGTGCTCGGGAATGCCGAGGTTGGCGATCAACTGCCCGGCACCTTTCACAAAGGAACCGAGCCCGTTGGAACCGGCGGCCGTAAAGCTTGAATAGGTAGCGGTGAAATCTGCGCTGGAGGCGAATAGCGTGCCCACGGCGATGATCGCGATCAGTGCCAGCATGCCTTCACCCAAGGCGCCGCCGTAGCCGATCATGCGCGCGTCGGTTTCCTTGTCGATCTGCTTGGAGGTGGTGCCCGAGGCGACCAGGCCATGGAAGCCGGAAATCGCCCCGCAGGCGATGGTGATGAACAGCAGCGGGTACCAGCTGACCTCGGCTTCAGCGTTGACGCTGGGTGCGGTCATCTCCGGTGCCCCGAAGAACAACCCCAGATACAGCAGGGCGAGCCCCACCACGAGCTGATGCGAGTTGATATAGTCACGCGGCTGCAAGAGCTTCCAGACCGGCAGCGTCGAGGCGATGTAGACGTAGGCCATCAGCACCACGATCCACACCAGGAAGGCCATCGAGGTAGCGTTGAAGCCTCCTGCCACCGCTGTGTCGGTGCCGCCGAACCAACTGACCAGATCGAACTGAAGTATCGGGACTTCGCTGGCCAACAACGCGGTGGCATACATGACGACAAGGGCGATCACTGAAGGTAGGAGCATCGACCCTGAATGACGATAGACGCGATAGCCGATCCATACTGCCAGCGGAATCTGGATGAGCACCGACAGCACGCTGGCGGGGAAGGTGATGAAGAGGTTGGCGATGACCCAGGCGAAGACTGCATTGAGCATCAATACCAGGATCAGAATGATAAACAGAAAGAGCAGCTTGGCGCGTTGACCGATCAACTTGTTGGCCAGTGTGCCGACGGAGTGCCCCTTATGACGATTGGAAAGCACCACGGCGCCGAAGTCATGCACGCCGGCGGCGAACACGGTACCCAGCACGACCCACAGGATAGCCGGCAGCCAGCCCCAGTAGATAGCGATGGCAGGCCCCACGATAGGGGCTGCGCCAGCCACCGAGGTAAAGTGGTGTCCCCATAGAATCCACTTGTTGGTGGGCACGTAGTCGACGCCGTCTTGATAGGTGTGAGCGGGCGTTTGGAAATCGGGGTCGAGTCGGTAAATGCGTTCAGCGATGAACTTCGAATAGAAGCGATAGCCTATCACGAAACACACGGCGCCGAAGATGGCGATCCAAATAGCGTTCATGGGTGATCCTTGTCGATAACGAGCATGATGCGATGGCGTTGCATGCCCGGCAGTGCACGGTTTGAGAGTAATGACCCTACCAAAGAATGATGGCGTTTTCCGTTAGACGAACGATGCAGAACGAAGGCGGCTGCGACATTGGCGCGCATGCGGCAATTTGCCTTGCGGCAACGCGACACATACGAAACCCCGCCGTAGCGCTTTTTAAGGCTATATAAAGCCTCTACGATGAATGGGTATCGGAGGCGAAATAAGAACATCCAGACGGCGGGGCTTTTCGGCAGTGTGGTCACCGTCATTCCGATGACCTTTTGATTATGTGGGCTTCAAGGAGTCAGCCATGGCGCTAGATCCGATTCTCCTGTCACGATTGCAGTTCGCATTCGTGGTTTCCTTTCATGCCATCTTCCCGGTCTTCACGATTGGGCTGGCGTCCTATATCGCCGTGCTACAGGGCCTGTACGTGTCCACGGGCAACCGCGTCTGGGACCGCCTCGGCTTGTTCTGGACCAAGGTCTTCGCGGTGGTCTTCGGCATGGGCGTGGTGTCCGGGATCGTGATGGCGTTCCAGTTCGGGACCAACTGGAGCAACTTCGCGCAGATGGCGGCGAACTTCATCGGCCCGATGCTGAGTTACGAGGTAATCACGGCCTTCTTCCTCGAAGCCGGCTTCCTGGGGGTCTTGCTGTTCGGCCGGCATCGTGTCTCGCCGGCGGTGCACTTCTTCGCCGCGCTGATGGTCGCCGTGGGTACGTTCATCTCGGCATTCTGGATCCTGGCCACTAACAGTTGGATGCAGACGCCCGATGGCTATGAGATTCGCGAGGGGGTAATCCATGTGACCTCTTGGGTCGATGCGATCTTCAACGCGTCCTTCCCGTACCGCTTCACGCACATGGCCTTGGCCGCGTTCTTGACCGGCGGCTTTGTGGTGACCGGGGTCAGTGCCTGGTTCCTGCTGCGGGGTCGTGAGGTCGATGCTCACAAGCGCGCGCTGTCGATGACGCTATGGTTGTTGCTGTTTCTGGCGCCGCTGCAAGCCTTCGTCGGCGATGAACACGGCCTGAATACGCTGGAACACCAGCCGATGAAAATCGCCGCCATGGAAGGCAACTGGGAAACCCAGTCGAACGTGCCGCTATTGCTGTTCGCATTGCCGGACCGAGACCTGCAGGCCAACCGCGTGGAGATCGGCATCCCCAATGGCGCCAGCCTCATCCTTCGCCACGACCCAGACGGCGTTGTACCGGGGCTCGATCAAATCGACCGCGCGCAGCAGCCGCCGGTGTGGATCACCTTCTATAGCTTCCGCGTGATGGTGGCATTAGGACTCTTGATGATCGCCTTCGCCGTTGCCGGACTGGTGCTACGCAAGGGCGGACGCGTGTATCGCAGTCGCTGGTTCTTGCGCGGGCTGCAAGGCATGAGTCTGGCGCCGTTCGTGGCGGTGGTCGCGGGCTGGTTCGTGACCGAAACCGGGCGCTCGCCGTGGCTGATCTATGGCGTGCTGGATTACGCCGATGCCATCACGCCGTCGTTGAGTGGTGGCATGGTGCTGTTCACGTTGCTGGGCTACATCGCCGTCTATGCCGTGATCTTCATCGCCGGTGTCTATTACCTGTGCAAGGTAATCAATCAGGGCCTCGATGAACACGACGACACGGAGGAGCCGGATAGCCACGACCGCCCGGCGCGGCCCATGTCCGCCGCCCACGTGCCCTTCGATGATGCGCGCGACGACCGCGCCCCGAACAGGAGCTAAGCCATGGAAATGTTCGATCTCTCGTTGATATGGGCCGTCATCATCGCCTTCGGCGTGATCATGTACGTGCTCATGGATGGTTTCGACCTGGGGCTGGGTATACTGTTTCCCTTCGCCCCGGACGAAGACGCGCGTGACGTGATGATGAATTCCGTCGCTCCGGTATGGGACGGCAACGAGACGTGGCTGGTACTGGGAGGTGCCGGGCTGATCGGAGCCTTCCCGCTGGTCTATTCGATCCTCTTGCCGGCGATGTACATCGGGGTCTTTCTGATGCTAGCGGGCTTGATCTTTCGTGGCGTGGCCTTCGAGTTCCGCTTCAAGTCACGGCGTACGCGCAATTGGTGGAATGCGGCCTTTGCCGGCGGCTCCTTCGTGGCGGCCTTCGCCCAGGGCGCCGTAGTGGGGGCCTATATCGAAGGTTTCGAGACCGCCGATCGCGTGTTCACCGGTGGGGCGCTCGACTGGCTGACGCCGTTTTCAGTGATTACCGGTCTCGGGCTGGTGGCCGGCTATGCATTGCTCGGTGCGACCTGGCTGGTGCTCAAGTCCGAAGGCCATGTGCGTGACTGGGCGCGCAGCCTGGTACCCAAGTTGCTCGCTGGCGTGGTGTTGGTCTTCGTCATCGTCAGCTTGTGGACGCCGTGGATCGATCCGGGCGTCTGGGAGCGCTGGTTCAACCATATGCAGGTGATCTGGCTACTGCCGGCACTGGCCTTGGCTTGCGTGGTCGGCATCTATGCCGCCAACCGCAAAGGGCGTGAGCTGATGGCGTTTTTGCTCACACTGGGGATGTTCATCTTCACCTACATGGGGTTGCTGGTGAGCCGCTGGCCGTATGTCATTCCGCCGGACTACACCCTGTGGGATGCGGCATCCGCCCCCGAATCGCAGTTCTTCCTGTTGATCGGCGTACTGTTCGTGGTGCCCATCATCCTGACCTACACCGCCTGGTCGTACTGGGTGTTCCGCGGCAAGGTGCGTGTCGGCGAGGGGTATCACTGAGCCGTGTCTCGATCTCAAGCACAAACCCCGGCGCGTGCGTCGCGCCAATGGCTGGCCGCGCAATCCCGCGAGGTGCGCGGCTACCTGAGCCTTGCCATCGCTGCCGGTGTCGTCGGCGGGCTGGCGACACTGGCGCAACTGGGCCTGATGGCGTGGCTGATCAGCGCCGTCGTGGTCCACGAGTCGGCCTTGGTGACGCTATGGCCTTATGCGGCGGCGTTGGCTGGGGCGGTGATCGTGCGCAGCCTGGCGCAGTGGCTGCAGGAGACCTGCGGTCTGGAAGCCGGGCTGCGCGTCAAGGCACGCGTGCGCGCCCAGGTGCTCGATCATCTCGCGGCGCTGGGGCCGGTGTCTCTGGCCGAGCGACATAGCGCCGGCAGTACCGCGCAACTGGTCGATCAGGTCGAGGCGCTGGAAGGCTATATCGCACGGTACGTACCTCAGGCCACGCTGGCGGTGGTAGTGCCGCTGATCTTTCTCGGTGTGGCATTCTCGCTGGACTGGTTGGCGGCGTTGTTTTTCTTGATCGCGGCGCCGCTGATTCCGCTTTTCATGGCGTTGATCGGCATGGGCGCCCAGCGCTTAAACGAGCAGCAGTTCCAGGCCATGACGCGTCTCGCAGGGCATTTTCTCGACCGCGTGCGCGGGCTGACCACCTTGCAGCTATTCGGCCGTACCCGCCAGGCCACCGAGGAAGTCACGGCGGTGGCCGACGACTATCGGCGGCGCAACATGAAAACGCTGCGCGTGGCGTTTCTCTCCTCGGCGGTGCTGGAATTCTTCGCCTCGGTGTCGATTGCGGTGATCGCCATCTACATTGGCTTCGGGCTGCTGGGCTACATCCAGTTTGGTCCGGCCGATCAACTGACGCTGTTCAGCGGGTTGTTCCTGCTGTTCATGGCGCCGGATTTTTTCCAGCCGCTGCGCTTGCTGGCGCAGCATTATCACGACCGTGCCAGTGCCCTGGGCGCCGCCGAGGGCTTGCGTGCCTTGCTTGCGCAGACGCCACCCCAGGGCCCACGCATGGCGCCTCTAGACAGTGACGACGACACGGCGCCACTACGGGCGCGCTTGGCTGGCGTCAGCGTGGCGCATGCCGGGCGCGGTCGCGTGTTGGGGCCGCTCGATCTCGATATCGCCGATGGCGAGGTAGTGGCGCTGGTGGGACCCTCGGGCGCCGGCAAGTCGACGCTGCTGCAAGTGCTCGCCGGCTTCGTCGATGCCGAGTCGGGCGAGGTTTTATTGCATGCCGAGTCACGCTTGGCCTGGCTCGATCAGCGTCCGTTCCTGATGCAGGGCACGTTGGCCGAGAATTTGCGTCTGGTCGCGCCCGAGGCCAGTGACGAGCGGTTGCGCGAGGCGCTGACCGCAGCACAGCTCGGTGACTTGCTGAATGCCTTGCCGGAGGGGCTCGAAACTTTCCTCGGCGAGCGCGGCCTGGGGCTTTCCGGCGGGCAGGCCAGCCGCCTGGCGCTGGCACGGGTATTTCTCAGCGATGCGCCGCTGGTGTTGCTCGACGAACCCACGGCAAGTCTCGATCCCGATAGCGAGCGCCGCGTGATCGAGGGGCTCAAGCAATTGGCCGCCCAAGGCCGCACCTTGGTGATCGCCACGCACCATCCCGCCGTCATGGCCATGGCCGACCGCGTGTTGCGTCTTGAGGCGGGGCAGTTGCATTCACATGATGTACCGACGTCGCCGGAGGCCTTGTCATGAAGGAGCCCACTATCATGAAAGGGTCCACTAGAAAGGCGCTGGGCCCATGGTTGCGCCTGATGGTCGAGCGGCGTACACGCTTGTTGATCGGAGCGTTGCTGATGCTGGCGACGCTACTATTTGCAATCGGGCTGCTGACGCTATCGGGCTGGTTCATTACCGCTACCGCGTTGACCGGCATGACACTCGCGGCGGGTGGCGCGGCGACGCTGGACGTCTTCACCCCGGGCAGCGGGATTCGCTTCTTCGCCGTGGGGCGCACCGCCGCGCGTTACGCCGAGCGGCTCTATAACCACGACACCGTGCTGCGCCTGTTGGCGGATATTCGCGGACGGACCTTTGCTGGCCTGTCTCGACTGTCGGGGCGTGAACTGGCGCGCTATCGCGCCGGCGAATGGCTCAACCGGCTGACCGCCGACATCGACGCGCTCGACAATCTCTACCTGCGCTTACTGGCGCCGCCGTTGGTGGGACTGTTGGCGATTCTCGTCGTCGCCGGCATTCTGGCGCTGGCCATGCCGGCACTGGGCGGCGTGCTGCTGGCGATCATGCTGCCATTGTGGGTGATTGTCACGCTGGGCATGGCCGTGGCAGGGCGTGGCCCCAGCGCGCGACGCGTCGAGACGCTGGAACGCTTGCGCGTGCGCGCCCTGGAGCATTTACAAGGCCTGGCCGAGCTGCGCACCTTCGGCGTACTCGGCGCTCACCGAGAAAGGGTGGAGCATGAGCAGCGGATGTTGCTCGACGATCAGCGGCGTCTAGCCCGCCGCGCCGCACTGGGTAATGCGCTGGTCACTTTGAGCGTGCAAGGCGCCGCCGTGGCGATACTCTGCCTGGCGCTGCTGGCGTTCGCTGCGGGCGATATATCGGCGCCCGTCGCGAGCATGTTGCCACTGGCGGTGCTGGCGCTGAATGAAGGCCTTGCCATGCTGCCGGGCGCCTTCGTGCAACTCGGGGCCACGCGTACGGCGGCCGCGCGGCTCAATGCCGAGGCGGCGGCGCCTGCGAGTGACGACGACGAGACCACTCTGGCGAGCGACGAGGCGCCGTCGCTTACCTTCGAAGCGGTGACGCTGCGTTACCCGGGCATGGGCACTACGCCTGCGCTCGAAGACGTCAATCTGCATGTGGCTGCCGGCGAGCGTTTCGCCGTGCTGGGCCCTTCGGGCAGCGGCAAGTCGAGCCTTGCCCAACTGGTCGTCCGCGCGTTCGATCCCGATGCGGGCAGCGTGCAACTGGACGGGCAAGATCTACGCCGCCTGGCGCCGCAAGCGTTGCGCGGACGGCTTGCTTACCTGACCCAGCACACCGAGCTCTTTCATGCCTCGCTGGCGGACAATCTGCGTCTGGGATTGCGGGTGGATCACGACTTGGACGAAGCGGCCGTTGAACGTGCCTTGTGGCAGGCGCTATGGATCGTCGATCTGGATGGCTGGGCGCGCCAACTGCCACACGGGCTCGAGACCTGGGTCGGCGAAGCCGGGCGGCAGCTTTCTGGCGGGCAGGCGAGACGCGTGGCGCTGGCCCGGGTGATCCTCCGCGATGCGCCGCTGGTGTTGCTCGACGAACCGCTGGCGGGACTGGACGCTACCACGGCGGCGACGGTGGCCGAGCGTCTCGACATCTGGCTCGACGGGCGCACGGCGCTGATGTTTGCTCATAACCGCAACGCCCTACCGCGCTGCGATAGGGCGTTAGTGCTATAACTAAAAATGCGGCAAGTACGGCTTACGAAGCGACATGAAAGCCCATGGTCGCTTGGACGGCACGCTTCCAGCCCTCATAAAGTTCGTCGCGCTTTTCTACGCCCATCTGAGGGGTGAAGCGGCGATCCATGACCCATTGCTTGGCAATCTGCTCGCGTGATTCCCAGAAGCCCAGTGCCAGGCCGGCTAGATAGGCGGCACCCAGCGCGGTGGTTTCGTTGATCGCGCAACGCAGAACATCCGTACCCAGAATGTCGGCCTGAAACTGGGCGAGAAAATCGTTGGCGATGGCGCCGCCGTCGGCACGCAGTTCGGTGAGCTCGAGACCCGCATCGGCCTGCATGGCGTGGAGGACGTCCGCGCTCTGGTAGGCCATGGACTCCACCGCTGCACGGATGAAATGTTCCTTGCTCGTGCCGCGCGACAGACCGAACATCGCGCCGCGCACGTTGGAGTCCCAGTAAGGCGCGCCTAGACCGGTGAACGCCGGTACGAGGTAGACGCCGTCGTTGTCGCCGGCGCGTTCGGCATAGGCTTCTGAATCGGAAGACTTGCCAAGCATGCGCAGGCCGTCGCGCAGCCACTGAATCACCGAGCCGGCGACGAAAACGCTGCCCTCCAGAGCGTATTCGAGCTGGCCGTCTATTTCCCAGGCGACGGTCGTGAGCAGGCCGTTTTCAGAGGGTGTGGCTTCCGGGCCGGTGTTCATCAGCGTGAAGCAGCCCGTGCCATAGGTGTTCTTGGCCATGCCAGGCTTGAAGCAGGCCTGTCCGAACAGGGCGGCTTGCTGGTCACCGGCCATACCTGCGATGGGAAGTTCATTACCGAAGAAATATTTCGGCAGCACCGTGCCATAGACTTCACTGCAGGATTTGACCTCGGGCAGCATCGATTCGGGCACGCCGAACAACTCAAGGAGTTCCGGGTCCCATTGACGGTTGCGGATGTTGAACATCATCGTCCGCGAAGCATTAGTCACGTCGGTGACATGCACCTCGCCGCCGGTGAGGTTCCACACCAGCCAGGAATCGATGGTGCCAAACAGCAGCTCGCCGTTGTCGGCTTTTTCCTTGACGCCGTCGACATTGTCGAAGATCCACTTGAGCTTGGTGCCCGAGAAGTACGCATCGATCACCAGGCCGGTCTTGTCGCGGATCATATCCGCATGCCCGGCTTCACGCAGCTCATCGCAGATCTCGGCCGAATGGCGTGATTGCCAGACGATGGCGTTATAGACCGGCTGCCCGGTGTTCTTGTCCCACACGACAGTGGTTTCGCGTTGGTTGGTGATGCCGATGCCGGCAATTTCCGAGACATCGACCTGCGTGTTGTTGATCACCTCGGTGAGCGTGGTCAGCACGCTGGTCATGATGTCGCGCGGGTTGTGCTCCACCCAGCCCGGCTGCGGGAAGATCTGCTCGAACTCGCGCTGGGCGATGCCGGCGATCTGACCGTCATGATCGAATAGCATCGAGCGGGAACTGGTCGTACCTTGGTCGATCGCGAGTATGTATTTCTTTGCATTGCTCATGGAAGGTCACTCCTCGTGTTCGTTGCGAAAAAATCGATCAATCTGAACGGGTTAGTAGACGTAGGCAACAAGCGCCGCCAACGTGCTACCGATGACAGGGCCCGCTATCGGTACCCACGCATAGCGCCAGTCGTTAGAGCCCTTGTTCTTGATGGGCAGTACGGCGTGGGCAATGCGCGGGCCCAGGTCGCGCGCCGGATTGATGGCATAGCCGGTCGTCCCGCCCAGCGAAGCCCCGATCGAGACCACCAATAGCGCGACCGCCAAGGGTCCGAGGCCAGACGGCGTGTTACCGAACATGAGGATCACGAAGATCAGCACGAATGTGCCGATGATCTCGCTGACCAGGTTCCAGCCATAAGATCGGATGGTCGGTGCCGTGGAGAAAGTGGCGAGTTTGAGCGCGCCATCTTCGGTGTCATCGTACTGTTTCTTGTACGCCAGATAGCAAACGATCGCCCCTAGAAAACCGCCGATGAACTCGGCCACAAAGTAGGTGAGGGTGGTGACGAAATTGATCGGAATACCCTCGGCATACTCTTTGGCGGGGCCGATCAGCAGGGCCAATGTCACGGCTGGATTGATATGCGCACCGGTATCGAAGGCAACGTACACACCGCAGAACACGGCAAGCCCCCAGCCGAAGAAGATCACGATGCCATCGCTGCCGTTACCGTTCGTCTTGTTCAGCAGGACGTTGGCCACCACGCCGCAGCCCAGCAGCGTCAGAAACGCCGTTCCGGCGATCTCGTGAACCAGTATCGTTTCTACGATTCCCATGAGTACCCCTCGCTGTGATGAGTATCACGGTCGGATAAGGTGGGATTTGCATGCCCTACAATGTTGTTGGAGATGCGGGCTATAAGCTGGCGAGTCATGATTTTCCTCCTTGTTGTTGTGCCACTCGTGCGGATGGCGATTGAATGGGTGTCTTTATTCCTATGCGCTACGTGGTGTGCTCCTATGCCTATGGATTGGCTTCAGTTGGCTCAGTGGAGGAATGGGCCAGATAATCGGCTAGCCGGGAGCGTTCATCGTCATCGAGACGCAGCCCCAGCTTGGATCGCCGCCAGAGAATGTCCTCGGCCGTGTGTGCCCATTCGTGATCGCGCAGATAATCGACTTCGGCGGCATACAGATCGGCACCAAAGTGCTCACCCAGATCGTCCAAGCTTTTGGCGTCTCCCACGATGTCGCGCACGCGGGTGCCGTAGTTGAAGACCATACGATTGGCCATGCCCAGTGGAATGAAGGGATGACTGGCCTGTAGCGACTCGAACAGATGCTGGGGTTTCGCTTCTTCGCCACCGGGCAGTGGATGACCTTTACCGGTCCAGGCTTTTGCTTGGTTGCCGAGTTCGGGAGCCAGTTGATCGACAGCGTCTTCAGCCAGCCGCCGATAGGTCGTCAACTTGCCGCCGAAGACGTTGAGCAGTACAGCGCCAGCGGAGGTATCGAGCTGGATGCGGTAATCGCGAGTGATCTCGCTGGCGTTGTCCTCGTGATCATCGAGCAGGGGGCGTACGCCGGAGTAGCTCCAGACGATATCGCCAGGGGCGATAGACTGTTCGAAGTAGCGATTGGCCGACTCGCAGAGATACTCGATTTCGTCTTTCGCGATGGTGGCCTCGCCGGGGGCGCCATCGTGCTCGACGTCGGTCGTCCCGATGAGCGTGAAGTCGCGCTCGTAGGGAATGGCGAATACGATGCGTCCATCGGGCTGCTGGAAGATGTAAGAGTAGGCATGGTCGAACAGCTTGTTGACCACGATATGGCTGCCCTTGATCAGGCGCAGCGAATACGGGTGATCCAGCGAAGTGGCCTCGTCGAGAAAGCGCACGGCCCAGGGCCCGGCCGCATTGACCAGTCCGCGGGCGGCGACCTCGATCGACTCGCCCTCGGCGGTGCGCAGGGTGACGGTCCATCCATCGGAGCCGCGTACGGCAGTTTCGGCACGCGTGCGGGTCATGATGCGGGCGCCACGATTGGCTGCATCCATGCAGTTGAGCACCACCAGCCGGGCATCCTGAACCCAGGCGTCCGAGTAGACGAAGCCCTTGGTGAACTCGGGTTTCAGCGGTGTTCCTGCCGGATGATCGGCGAACTTGATGCCGTGCGAGCCCGCGAGCGTCTGTTTTCCACCCAGGTGGTCGTACATGAAAAGCCCTGTGCGGATCATCCAGGCCGGGCGTAAATGCTTCTGGTGAGGCAGGATGAAGCGCATCGGCCAGATGATGTGCGGTGCCGCCTTGAGGAGTATTTCTCGCTCGGAGAGGGCTTTGGCCACGAGCTTGAATTCGTACTGCTCGAGATAACGCAGGCCACCGTGGATCAGCTTGGTCGAAGCGGATGACGTATGGCTAGCGAGATCATCCGCCTCGACGAGTAGCACCGAAAGACCTCGGCCTGCAGCATCACGCGCGATGCCCGCACCGTTGATACCGCCGCCGATGACAATCAGATCGTAGGTTTCGTTGCGCATGTTCGGTTCCGCTCACTAGTGTTCGAGTTAGATCATTGTGGCGCGGAATCGAACATTTTTAATTAGGCAAAAAGTAGTAGACGCTATTTTTGTCTATGGCTGAGATCGAGTATATGGACCCGAGGCCGACCTGATAGGGCCTCGGTGAGCGCATGGTGGGGTTCGTCAGTGAAAAAGCGAATCGATGTGAAAATTTCGAAATTCGGATCAGAATATTAGCGATCCCCGTCGGCAAGCATGTCGTCGATAAGGTGAAGGCGCTGGTGGAAGGCTAAGAAGACGAGGCGTCCTGAGTCGGTTTCACGACGGTTTTCTCATCGTGTAGCGCTTCCCAAGCGTAATAAGTGCTGAGGAAGACGTCGCCGGTGAGGTGGTCGAGGAAGTCGCTTTGCTTGAGTTTGTCCATAACCGGGCCTTTCACTTCGGCGAGGTGCAGCTTGACCTGCGAGTCGTCGAGGCGGGAATTGATGGCTTCCAGGCTTTCCAGCGCCGAGGCGTCGATGAGGTTGACCGCTGAGCTGATCAGCACGACATGCTTGAGCGCCGGGCGTTCGGCGACCATGGCGTAGACGGTGTCCTCGAGATAACGCGCGTTGGCGAAGTAAAGGCTTTCGTCGACGCGCAACAGTGCCACGCTGGGGTCGTGCTCGGTGGTGTAGCGCTCGACATTGCGGAAGTGCTCGGTGCCCGGAACGCGGCCCACCAGGGCGCTATGCGGTCGGCTGGTGGTGTAGAGGAACAGCGCCAACGAAAGTCCCACGCCGACCATTACGCCGACTTCAACGCCGCTGACGAAGGTCAGCACGATGGTCGCCAGCATGGCGGCGAAATCGCGCTTCGAGTAGTGCCAGGTACGCTTGAGGCCGCGCGCGTCGAGCAACGTGAAGGTCGAGACGATGATGCTGGCGGCGAGCGTGGCGATGGGTAGAAAGTGGATCAGCGGCGTGAGGTAGAGCGTCACCAGCGCCACGCCCAGGGCGGCGAAGCTGCCGGCGGCCGGCGTGCGTGCGCCGGCATCGAAGTTGATTACCGTGCGCGACAGGCTGCCCGTCACCGGCATGCTGCTGCTCACGGCGGCGGCGAGGTTGCTGCCGCCCAGCGCGAAGAGTTCCTGATCGGGCGAGATACGCTGGCGACGCTTGGCGGCCAGCATCTGCGCCAGCGATACCGACTCGATGAAGCCCACCAGACTGATCAGAAACGCCGGCATGAGTAGCGTGCTGATCAAGGTCGGGTCGAGCGAGGGCAGCGCCAATGGTGGGAGATGGCGCGGAATCTCGCCGACCACGGCCACGCCGTGCGCCTCCAGGTTGAATGCCCATACCAGCAGGGTCGAGATCATGACGGCAATGATCGGCCCGGCCTTGGTGATGAAGCCACTCAAGGTGGTAGTCATGCCCAGACGGCGCAGCGTGGGGCCGGCGCGGCGCATTCCCATCAGAAACGCCAGCGAGCCAAGACCGATCAAGGCGGTGAGTACGTTGAAATCCTGCCAGTGCGTGATTAGCCCAGCGAGCTGTTCGATCAGCGTGAAGCCGGACATCGTGATGCCCAGCAAGTTGCCCAGTTGGCTAGTGGCGATCAACACGCCCGAGGCGCTGAGCAGGCCGGAAACGACCGGATGACTCAGAAAGTTGGCGAAGAAGCCCAGCCGGAAGACGCCCATCAGCATCAGCATGCCGCCGGACAAGAACGCCAGCGTTGCCGCGGCCTCGCTGTAGGCGACGGTCCCCGTGGCGACGATGTTTGATAACGCCGCGGCCGTCATCAAGGCGACGATCGCCATGGGTCCTACAGCGAGTGTGCGGCTGGTACCGAAGACGGTATACGCGATCAACGGCAGCATGCTGGCGTAGAGGCCTGTCACCGCCGGCAATCCGGCGAGTAGGGCGTAGGCCAACGCCTGCGGGATGACCATCAAGGTGACGATGACGGCGGCGAAGAGATCCTGGGATAGCGTGTGGCGGTCGTAGCTCGGCAGCCACTCGACGATGGGAAAGTAACGCTTGAGCATCCGGATCTCGTTGGTGTGCTAGGAGGTCAGGCTTCTGAGCGAAATGATATAACGCTAGAAGTGTTTCTAATAGCCACTAATGGTGCGGCGTGCAGGCCGTGTGTGCAAGTACGAGGGATGACGCAAGGCGTCTTCTAAATCACACTTCCCATTCGATCAGCCGGCCCTGGCGTTGCTCCAGGGTCTCGGCGATGCGTAGCACCTCTTCGCTGGGAATCTGACGGATCAACTCCTGGCTGTCGCGGTCGACGATACGGGTCACGATCCGTCCCTCGTATTCCGACAACTCAAACTGGATGTTGTAGGAGCGCATGACCTCGTTGACGCGGTCGATGGGCTCGGCAAGCTCGCTCATGGTCAAGGCCGAGGGCGCCGAGATTCCCTGCGCGTCATTATCGGACTGGATATGGGCCAGGGCCATATCCAGTCGCTGGCGACCGCTCAGCGGGTTGGGTGTGATGTTGGCGGTGGCAGGACCGCTATTGACGGGAAATTCAGGAATGTTCGACGACATACGTGTCCCCTGTGTCGTTATCGCTTTTATTATCGAACGGTGCCGTAGCACCTAAATCGTTAGATTGCGGCTAGGTCGTTAGATTGCGGGACA
>NZ_JAKGAN010000013.1 GCF_023061135.1 Chromohalobacter sarecensis | reverse complement strand
TCGCTGCGCTGCGGCCTGTGTTGGGAGATGACCTTGCGGCGGGTGTAGAAGCGCACGGCGTCGGGGCCATAGGCGTGCAGGTCGCCGTACAGAGAGTCCTTCCAGCCGCCGAAGCTATGGCAGGCGGCTGTCGACCACCAACGCGGTACCCTTTTCCTTTATTCCATCGCTTAGCTTCCATACCGCGACCTGTGACCAGGGAGGTATGTCGATTTGACGACTTCCGCATTCTTGTTTACTTTGTTCAAAACGTTCAATATACACAAAACTTCCGAGCATGCCATGCAGAAGACGGACACACAGCGCCTGGAAGAAGCGCGCGATGTAATGATCAGCGCCCTTGCCCAGAGCATGGTGGCCTACGGTGTCACACCCTCAGTGGGACGGATCTACGCCGTGCTCTATTTCTCTGCATCACCGCTGACGCTGGACGACATAAAGGACGAAGTCGCCATGAGCAAGGCGAGCGTCAGTACCGGTGTCCGCGAACTGATCGACACCGGCATGGTGGTAAAGGTGTGGAAGAAAGGTGATCGCAAGGACCACTACATTGCCGAAAAGGACTTCTTCAAGAATTTCCTGAGCTTCATGGTCAAGATGCTGCGCCTGGAGCGCGGAATCATTAACAAGGCGGTGGAGCAAACCGAGCCAGTAATGCGCGAGATCGCTGACCACGGGACGGACAGCGAGACCAGAGAAGTAGCTGCAAAAGACCAGGCACTGGTAAGCGGCTCGAAAGCTTACCTGAACTGGATTACGCAACTGGCCAATGCCATGGAATCAGGAGAGATCTTCGAACATTTCCCGCGGCCCGAGCGCGATGAGCCGCTACCGGACCACAAATCCCTCCAAGAGAACGTCAAGCATGAAGACAAGTGAAACCGCCCTGGTAGTGATTGATCTGCAGAAAGAGAGCGGCTTCGGTCTGCTCGGGCTGGATGGTGTCGTGCGCAACACTCAGCGCATGATCGAAGCCTGCCGAGCGGCTGGTATCCCGGTCATCTACACACGCCAGATCAATCGACACGACGGTGTCGGACTCTCGCTGGATGAACCACGCCATGCCAATGGCGAACCGCAGTTCTACGCCGATAACCGCGATAGCATCGAGATCATCGAGGCGGTCCAGCCTCAAGACACGGACATTGTGATCGACAAATATCGCTGGAGCGCCTTCTTTGAAACCAGCCTGGACCTGGTGCTGAAAAGCCTCGGCGTCAAGCGGCTGATCATCGGCGGTGTAGTAACGGACGGTTGCTTGATGACATCCGTGTTCGACGCTTACTTCCGCGATTACCGCATCCATTTGGTCCACGACATGTGTACCGCCTCTAACGAGGGCGCTCACATGGCTGCGATGACCCTCATGGCGAACTGGGTCTACTCCCTGGAAGTGCTGGATACCGACAACATGATCCAGTGTCTGGAAGGACACCAGTATGCCGCCTGGCATGCAGACAAGATCGATGCCTTGCCGTTTACCCCGGACACCCTGCGCGAAACCTTCGCCACGCTAACATCCCCTACCACTGAGCAGTAACCAGGGCGAGTTTGGCCACAGAGACTGGAGAAAATATGAAATTAATAACCTTATCCACGACGCTGCTAACTTCCACATTGATCGCTACAGGTGCCCATGCCACCGATCAGCGTCCGCTGGTCGCTGAAGGGGTCGAAGACACGACCATCACTTTCGGTATGCCGGCCTGGACTAGTACCGAAGCACCAACGGCCATCGCCGAACTGATCCTGGAAGAGGCAGGCTACAACGTCGAAAAGAAGCTGCTTGCTCAACCAGCGATCTTCCAAGGGATGCAAGCCGAGCAGATCGATTTCTTCATGGACGCCTGGCTGCCCTACACCGAGCAGGCACTGTGGAGTGAATACCAAGATGATCTGCAGAAAGTCGCCACCAGCTATGAAAACGTACCGCTAGGCTGGGTGGTTCCTACCTATGTCGAAGAAGAGACAATCGGAGATCTGGCGGGCAAGGCAGAGAAGTTCGGCGGCCAAATAGTAACCATTGGCGCCGGAGCGGGCATCGTCGACCTCTCCGAGCAGGTGATGGCAGATGAAGACTATGACCTCGATGGGTACCAGCTTGCCTATACCAGCGAAGCCGCCATGATGGGCGTAATCAAAGACAAGGTGCCCAAGCAGGAGCCATTTATCATCACTGGCTGGCGCCCGCACTCCATGTTCTCGCAATACGACTTGAAGTTCCTGGAAGATACGGAAGAACACTTCAAGTATGACAGCGTTTTCGTGCTTTCCTATAAAGGCATCGAAGACAAGTATCCGCGTGCTTACGACATCATGTCCCAGTGGCATATTAGCGTAGCCGATTTGGAAGCGATGATGGCCGCGTACGAGAACGACGACGTCCCATTCGAGGATTCCGCCGCCGCATGGATCGAAGATAACCGCGAGCGCGTGAACGAAATGCTCGGGAATTGACTCGGTGCCTGATGCCGCTCTAGAGAATCGAAGCAGTACCGCCCATCACCAAAGATGGGCGGACACAAGGGGCAGAGCAACATAAGTTGGAGGGGAAGCTGAACTGGGCGGTTTCCTGGTCGCTGCGCTTCGGCCAGCGTTGGGAGATGGCCTTGCGGCGGGTGTAGAAGCGTACGGCGTCGGGGCCGTAGGCGTGCAGGTCGCCGAACAGTGAGTCTGTCCAGCCACCGAGCTGTGGAAGTCGACCGCCAGCGGGACGTTGATGCCAACCATGCCGACTTCGATGGCATCGGCGAAGCGGCTCCTACTTTCGCCGTCATGGCAGCTTTTCCTTACAAGCTGATGGATCCACTCGACCGCCTTCACTTTGAACTCAGTGCTATAACGCTGCGTCTTCTTCCCCGTGATTATCGCGGGCATCAGCTTTCTCCTCCGTGGGAGTTATCGGTACGTGTCTACTAAACTTGGGGAAGTCCACATCGCTATGCCTGAGCTTGTTATGCATTAGTTCTTGCACCCATTTTTATCGCAATTGATACGCTCATGGGATTGAACCCAATGGCTCGGATTTTCTCTGGTATTGTAGCCGCAACTAGTAGTGCCACCTTTATTTCCACTATGGACTACACCAGTAGGCGTATGCTTAACAGCCATAGCTAGAGCTCCTTTTATCGTGGTCTCTTTTCGCCGGAATCTCACCGGCTCGTCAGCAGGGTTTGCCTAGAAGAGACGGTAAAGGCTCAAAGCCTCTTCTTCGTATACTTCATAATGGCCAGGCTTCAGCCGCGCGGCTTTGCCGCGTCGGCTGAAGCCGTTGTTGGATTTCAACACTTCCGATAGGTGGTGTTGTGTCCTTTACCGCACTTTCCACACGGCGGGAGACGGTCCGACGCGTCGTCCAATCGTGCACTCCAATCGCAATTTGTGCAGCAATACCTTCCAACTCCTGGCTTTTCACCGACTTTGTACATATCGCTCCTCCTTCGACTTGGGCAGATGCGGTTCAGTGCACTCGCACCCTACTTGCGCCAGTGGCCTTTGACCCACTCCCACTGACGATTTCCGTAATCCCAGCGCCAATGCGCCCTCACCCATTCAGATTTCCCCGGCGGCCTTGGTATCCGCGGATTCTGAGGTCTATCTGGTGGCTTTGGCGGTTTCGGCCGCTTCATAGCCCCTCCGATATCCTACAGGTATTAGCTAGTGCGGCCATTTACCCTCTTGAAAACGCCTGCGTATTCAAAAATCTTACTAGCCCGCCTTTTTCACACTTAACTTATTGGTTTAAAACCAAATCAAGAATAACTCGGCAATCTATACAAAACTCGCGTGACTACTGCCTTTGCCAGCTCATTCACGTTGGAGCTGACACCAGCCCTGCCCCGCTACCATCCCGGCCACGTTACCGCCAAGGTGCAGCACTTCATGCGCCACCGCACCGGCCTCAGTAATGTACCAGGGCTTATTTGCGCTTCCTAAGAAGGCAAGTCCTTAATTACCCAAGCTAGCTTAATTTAACGCCGATTAACATGTCGCTATACGAAAGGAGTACATACAAAAACGCCCGCGCCGGTGTGAGCGGCGCAGGCGTGGGGTTTAGCGGTCCATGTAGCTTAGAAGGGGAAGCTGAACTGGGCGGTTTCCTGGGCTCTGCGCTTCGGCCAGCGTTGGGAGATGGCCTTGCGCCGGGTGTAGAAGCGCACGGCATCGGGGCCGTAGGCGTGCAGGTCGCCGAATAGCGAATCCTTCCAGCCGCCGAATCTGTGGAAGGCAACCGGGACCGGTAGCGGCAAGTTGATGCCGACCATGCCGACCATGCCGACTTCGATGGCGGCGGCGAAGCGGCTCCTACCTTCGCCGTCATGGCAGCTTTTCCTTACAAGCTGATGGCTCCACTCCATCGCCTTCGCCTTGAACTCAGTGCTGTAACGTTGCGTCTTCTTCCCCGTGATTATTGCGGGCATCAGCTTTCTCCTCCGTGGGAGTTATCGATGCATGTCCACTAAACCGGGGGCGGTTCACGGTCAACTGCAGCAGTTATTTAAGTCAACGCTTACGTTTACCAAACTTAAAATATGCGCGGAGGTGCCACGCTCGGAAACGGACAACTGACTTACTCCAAAACCCCGGCGCTTTTCCTTTCACGTAAGAACGAATGATTGCTTTATCGAGTGATTTTCGAAGGCCCGTGCCTAAAACTATAAGTTTCGCTGCGCGCTTTCCGCCACGAGTCTTTTTATTATGGGCGATATATACCGGCATCCAGAGCATAGTACGAAAGCCTTCATCCAGCCCCCATAACGAATATCGATTAGAGCGACGAAGAAATCAATTCGTCGGGATACGTTCATAGCGTTGTGTCTAGCAGACTTAAAACTACCGTCTGTCTTCCGCTTCGTCATTTTTTGACTAAGCGCCACCACTTCATACAAAGCGGAGCCGAACTCATTCAAGTCTTCTTTAAGAAGCCCTCTCCGTGCAGCTTTTGAATCAGCCGATCTCGTGCGATGAGCGATATGAATGCCGAAGTCAATGAAAATATAGCCGCTGTGACAGCCGCTAGAACGGTAGCCTCTTCCCTGGTCAAAACGTCCCCCTAACACCTGAGCTGAGTGGCTTAAAATCGCGAAGCGGTTTTTAAGTCCCTCTCCAACTATTTGTTATACTCATTTTTTAGAAACAGCTCGATACTTGACTGGTTCTAGCTCAAATTGATCAAGAAAATCACCAGCCAAATAGTAATTCGAATTCGGACTATCTCGCCCCTCCGAAAAACTAACTAACGCTACTGAAGAAGTGGTACGATGCTTTTCCAAAAAAACCACTTGCCGGTGTGAAACTATAATGTTTTGCCCAAGATCCATTCTGCTTGATTTAACTTCTATGTAATGGGGTACGATCTTTTCATTTTTTAGCCGAGCAGAAAGAATGTCATAGACTGAGCTTGGCGTTGCTTGGGATACCCATTGAACTTTATGTAATGGTATTTTGTGCGCCTTAGCATAAGCTAATTCCTGTTCGTAAATGACACGCTCCCCAAGGTTACCAACTTCTGGATCTGGTTCCGATGGATTAAAAGTAGAGCGATTTTCTGTTTCTGCAGGTAGAGCAAGGGGGGCTCCAAAATACCTGTGATGAATCCGTGATAGAACCTCGAGTTCTCTGACCGATACTATTGCAGTCGTTTCATCTTGCTGCCTGAGCGCTTCTGAGGCTGCCGAAAACGCATCCGTTATGAGTCTTTTGGCGTGCTGATCTTCTAAGTAACGAAGTCCGTAGCCCCATGAATCGAATGAGGGCGTATAAACACCCTCTTTATAGTCGTAGCCCAGAGGCTCAGTAAATAGAGTGACGTACTCTGATTTTGCGACAGCTTGATAAAGAAGGTTAACATCGAGGAAATCAAGCATTATGTCTGACCGATCAAGACCGACACGATCGACCATCTTGGATTGCGCGTGAACACCAACTATAGATGCTGGAAGTTCACGATCTCCTTTATAAGTGAAAGTAAAAAATACAAACTCCTCATCGAAAGCGCTTGCTGCGGGGATGCATGTCGGTGGCAAATAAATTGGAACGTCGCCACTTTCAGGTATGGCGAAGTTCATACATTCATGAAATCCTTCTCCACCTACGCCAGAAGAAAATAGCTCCAGATACTTACTGTACTCCTCAGCAGTGGGTGGAATAGAGTATTTCAGGTGTCTGGGAAGTTGGCCCCGATGGTCATAATGCACTTTAATGGCAACAAACTTGGTCATTAATTAGCCTATTATTTTAATAAATTTTCTAATAAATACAAAATTTATTAGATAGCTTTCTCGTTTTCCCACTTGAACAAGCACGCGTGCTCAAGAAATCCTATCTAACCCGCCTTTTAACGCTTAGACCATTGATTTTAAGGATACTCAGAATAATTCGGCGCGTTATGTCGAGTTCGTGTGTCTGCGACCTTTGCCGACTCGGTCACCTGAAGACCGACACCAGCCCTCCATTCGCCCCGTCGTCGCTTTACCCACGCTACCGCCAGGCGAAGCACTGAACGCTCCACCACCCGGTTCATTAGGTTTTATCGGCAACATCAAACAATACTTAACCTAGCGTAATTTAACGTCGATTAACATGTCGCTACACGAAAGGAGTACACACAAAAACGCCCGCGCCGGTGTGAGCGGCGCGGGCGTGGGGTTTAGCGGTGGGTGTGGCTTAGGAGGGGAAGCTGAACTGGGCGGTCTCCTGGTCGCTGCGCTTCGGCCAGCGTTGGGAGATGGCCTTGCGGCGGGTGTAGAAGCGTACGGCGTCGGGGCCGTAGGCGTGCAGGTCGCCGAATAGCGAGTCCTTCCAGCCACCGAAGCTGTGAAAGGCGACCGGGACCGGCAGCGGGACGTTGATGCCGACCATGCCGACTTCGATGGCATCCGCAAAGCGTCGTCCAGCTTCGCCGTCACGGGTGAACACGCAGGTGCCGTTGCCGTACTGGTGGGCGTTGATCAGCGCGATGGCGTCCTCGAAGGTCTCGACGCGCACCACGCACAGTACCGGCCCGAAGATCTCGTCACGGTAGATGCTCATCTCCGGCGTGACGCGATCGAACAGCGTGGCGCCGAGGAAGTAGCCGGGCGAGCCTTCCACTAGCGGATGCTCGCGGCCGTCGACCACCAGTTCGGCGCCGGCGGTCGCGCCCTGCTCGATGTAGCCGGCGACCTTGTCGCGCTGACCGGCGTTGATCAGCGCGCCCATGTCGAGGCCCTTTTCGGTGCCGGGGCCGATCTTGAGTTCGCGGGCCTGGCTAGCCAAGCGCTCGACCAGGGCGTCGGCGGTGGCGTCGCCCACGCACACAGCGACGGAGATCGCCATGCAGCGCTCACCGGCACTGCCAAACGCGGCGCCGATCAGGGTACTCGCGGCGTTATCGAGGTCGGCGTCCGGCAGTACCACGGCGTGGTTCTTGGCACCACCGAGGGCCTGCACGCGCTTGCCCTGCCGGGTGCCGCCCTCGTAGATCTTGCGGGCCACGGGGGTGGAGCCGACAAACGACAGCGCGCGCACTTCGGGCGCCTCGATCAGCGCATCGACGGCCTCGCGGTCGCCATGAATCACGCTGAACAGCCCCTTGGGCAGCCCGGCTTCGTCGAGCAGTTCGGCCATCTTCACGGCGGCCGAGGGCGTCTGCTCGGAGGGCTTCAAGATGAAGGCGTTACCGCAGGCCAACGCCATGGGGTACATCCACAGCGGCACCATGGCCGGGAAGTTGAACGGCGTGATACCGGCGACGACGCCCAGCGGCTGATGGTTGGACCAGGTATCGATGCCCGGCCCGGCGTTGTGGGAGTACTCGCCCTTCAAGAGCTCCGGCACGCCGCAGGCGTACTCGACGTTCTCGATACCGCGCTTGAGCTCGCCCATGGCGTCTTCCAGCACCTTGCCGTGTTCCTCGCTGATCAGCGCGCAGATCTCGTCGGCGTCACGCTCGAGCAGTGTCTTGAAGCGGTACATCACCTGGGCGCGCTTGGCCGGTGGCATATCGCGCCAGGCGGGCTGGGCCTCGCGGGCGGCGTCGATGGCGCGCTGCACGGTGGCAGTGTCGGCCATCGCGAGGTGGCGCACCGGCGCGGCGGTCGCCGGGTTGACTACCTCGAGGGTGCGCTCGCCGCCGACGGCGTCACCGGCGATATGATGATTCAGGGTATGCATCTAGGGATGACTCCAACCTTGGGTCGTGTTCGCGGTATCGGGGTGTCGCGCCGGATCAGAATTGGCGACCCAGCAAGGCCTCATCGAACGGATAGCGCGAGAGCTTTTCGATGCCGGTCTCGGTCACCAGCACTTCTTCCTCGAGCTTGACGCCGTCGGCGGCGTCGACCTCGCCGATGTAGCTTTCCACGGAGACGACCATGCCGGGCTCCAGGACTCCGTCCTTGGAGAAGCGGTCGAAGTCCATGTGGTGGGCGACCAGCGGGGTCTCGCCGTGCATGCCCACGCCGTGGATGATCGACGGGTAGCGGCGGTCGAGGAAGCGCTCGGGAATCTTCCAGGCGCTTTCGGCGATCTCGCGGTAGCTCATGCCCGGCTTGAGGATCGACATGTTGTGGTGCACCTGGTCATAAGCCATCTGGTAGAGGCTCTGCTGATAGGCGCTGGGGCGGCCCGGCCCGACGTGAAAGGTGCGCGAGAAGTCGGAGTAGTAGCCGTGGCAGCCGATGGTGTCGGTATCCAACGCCACCAGCTCGCCGGGACGCACCACCCGGTTGCTGGCTTCGTTGAACCAGGGGTTGGTGCGCGGCCCCGAAGACAACAGCCGCGTCTCGATGAACTCGCCGCCCTGACGGATGACGTCGCCGTACATGATGGCGAACAGCTCGTTCTCGGTGACGCCGGGCTTGATGGCGGCTTCCACGGCAGACACAGCGGCCTCGCTGCCGGCCATCGATTGCGCCAGGCAGGCGATCTCTTCCGGCGTCTTGATGCGCCGGCAATGCAGGGTGTCCTGCATGCAATCGAAAACATCCAGCCCCTGGGCCTCCAACGAACGCGCCAGGTTCAGCGCACAGCGGTCGAGGCCGATCTTCTTGTTGCCCTTGGCGTGTTCTTCCATCAGCTCGGCGATTTCGATGCCGAAGGGGTCGGAGGACATGTTGTCGCGCTGGTTGACCGCCGACCACACCACCTTGGAGGTGCGCGCTTCATCGATGGTCTCGAGCCAGGTGGAGACATGCGCGCTGCCCGGATACTCGAAGAGGATGACCGGGCCTTCGAGCGGCACATAGATATAGCGCGTGGAGTTGCGCAGGAAGTAGCCGAACATGTTGCGCGAGCCGGTGGCGTAGCGCTGGTTATACGGGTCGAACAGTACCAGCGCGGCGTAGCCTTGCTCGGCCATCATCGCGCGCAGGCGCTTGAGGCGCCCGCCGCGCAGTTGTACCGGGTCGAAGGCGGTGGGAATGCTGTCGCCGTTGGCCATGGGAGCGGAGGACACGACCGGAATGGCGTTGGGTTCGTTGTCGGTCAGGTTTTCGAAGTCGACGATGCTCATGGTGTTTCCTTGAGAAAAACGGGGGGCATATGCGTAACGATGCGTCGCGAGCGCGGCTAGGCGGGTCGTGCTGCCTAGCCGTTCAAGCGCGTCAATCGGCGAGACTATCGCTGCGCTGCATGCCTTCTTCCATCAAGCGCTCATGCACCGGCGCCATGCGCCCGAAGATGCGCTTGGCGCGCTCGGGGCGGCCGATGAAGCCCGGCTCCTTGGCGTAGGCGAAGATCACGGTATGCCGCTCGCGGTCGCCTTCCACCGGCGTCACGCGGTGCAGCGAGTAACGGCCGAAGAATATCTGTAGATCGCCCGGCTGGAGATCCAGCGACTTGATTTGCGAGCGGTCGCCGTCGATGACCTTCTCGACCCCCTCGAAATTCTCACCCTCGGGACTGCGGATGCCCGGCGCGTATTCGAAGCGCCCACCGCCCTGGGACTGGCGCGTCATCATGGTGACGATGAACTCGTTGGTGTCGTAGTGCCACGGATGCTGGCAGCCTTCGCGCAGCACGTTGACGACCAGATCGGCCAACGGGTCGGCGTACTGATGGATCTCTTCCATGTCCACCACGCGAGCGATGAAGCGCTGGAACCCGGCATGCGAGTAGACTTGGCGAATGATGGTATCGGCGTCGATGCGATCCCCGGCGACAAAGCCGTTGGTGCGGTCGCCGAAGCGGTTCTTGGGATGCGAGGCCGGCAGGCTGGGGTCGCCGTCGCTGTTGTAGGGGTTGGTCTCGGTCTGGTTGTAATGCGCTTCTGGCGAGAGCCGCTCGGTCTCGCGCTCGAGCCGTGTCAGCGCCTCGTCGGGCACGAAGCCCTTGAGCACCACGCAGCCGTCCTCGCCGAGCTGTTCTCGGCATTGCTCGATGAGGGCGCGTCCGCGCTCGCCGTCGAGTTGATCGATGGGATAGCGCTCGAGATCGATCAGGCCGTTAAGTGCGGTGTCGTCTGCCTGCATGGTGTTGGCTGACATGCGAATCTGCTCCTGACGTGTCCAATTACATATGGACAGGGTAGAGAGCCAGGTTCAATAATAGAAATGAATGGTTAAGATCAAAAAGATTGCAAGGGCTCATAGATCATGGATACCGACCTGCTTCGCGCCTTCGTCACGGTCGCCGAGTGCGAGGGTTTCAGCGCCGCCGGCAAGGTGCTGCATCGCACGCAATCGGCGGTCAGTCTGCAGATCAAGCGGCTCGAGGATCAGATGGGCGAGTCGCTGTTCGAGCGCACCAGCCGCAGCGTGATGCTGACCCCGTCGGGTGGCCGCTTGCTGCCCTACGCCCGGCATATCCTCAAGCTTCAGGACGAGGCGCGCCGGGTGATGGGAATAGACCGCCAGGGCGAACTGATCCGCCTGGGCACCTCGGAGGAACAGGCCAGTACCTATCTGCCCGAGCTATTGCCGCGCTTCGCCGCCCGCTTTCCTGAGGTGCGCCTGGAAGTGAGCTGCAACATCAGCGGCTCGCTGGTACATGACTTTCAGGAGGGCTTACTGGATGTCGCTCTAGTGGTGCGCCACGGCCCCACCCAGACCGGCCGGCTGCTGGGCCGCGAGCCTATGGTGTGGGTGGTCGCCGAGAACCGCTCGATCACCGACTGGGAGATTCTGCCCTTGGCCCTGAACCCGGAGGGCTGCACCTTCCGCGCCCACGCGTTCGCCGCCCTGGGGCCCACCGAACGACGCTGGGACGTGCGCTACTCCAGCCAGTCCCCCACCGGCATTAATCTACCGGTGCAGGCGGGACTGGCAGCCACGGTCAAGACGCCGCGCAGCGTCCCCGAAGGCTGCCGCATCGTCGGCGAGGACGAAGGCCTGCCGCCGCTGGGACATGTCGAGATCGAACTGCATCGCACGCCGGGCCACTCCAGCGACGCCTTCACCGCCTTCTGCGACGAGCTGGAAAGCATCGTCACCGCCACCGAGTCGCTGCAATCGGTTGAGTATGTAAGCGGCGAGGCCTGAACGACCAACGGCACCTCGAGGGCGCCGTTGGCGTCTGCTTCATTGAAGAGACTACAAGTCGATGCCCAGCAACTTGGCGCCGTAGCCCCACAGCAACACCGTCACGCCGAGCAGGACCTCGAGCACCAGCACGCCGATACCGAGCGTCGAGCCGGTGACGATGAAGCCTTCTTCAGAGCTGATGTCGAGGAAGTTGGGAATCCCCAGATACAGCAGATAGGCGCTGTAACAGAGCCCGACAATGGTCGCCAGCATGCAAAGCCAGACCAATGGGTAGAGCGCGACGACACCTCCGACGAACATCGGCGTGGCGACGTAGCCGGCGAAGATGATGCAGCGTCTACGACTCGGAGGGTTGGAATAACGCTGCGCCATCCAGTGGATCACCGTCCCCATGAAGCCCACCGCTATCAAGATCGCCACATAGAAGGCGATCCCGGCGAAGAGGGCATCCAGGTAATTGAGCTGTATGGTAGGCCCGCCACCGAAATCCCAACCGACCTGGGTGGTGCCGATGAAGGCACACACCACCGGGATCAACGCCATTTCCAGGACATGATGACTGTAGAGGTGGGTAATGGTCTCTCTTTCGTCGTGGATCTGCTTCCATTCACGGTTCGGGTGTACCAAAAGTCCCCAGACATGCGTGAGCATAGAAAACACCTCCTCCATCGCCGATAGTCGCATCACATCGCGACGCGCTTCAGGATTCGCTGCGCCCCGACGTTTTTATCAGTGTAGTCAGTATTTTGCTCAGTAATATCAGATTTACCGGTTGAAACGGCAGCCACGTAAAAAAGCGACACCCGTGGCGGGTGTCGCTTTGCTATCGCTGTACTTTTTGTTATCGCTGTACTACAGGCGAAAAGCGGGTAGCGCGTTACTTGAGGCGTTCGAACACCGTGGCTACGCCTTGGCCCATGCCGATGCACATGGTGGCCAGGCCCAGGGTGGTGTCCTGCTGGCGCATGACGTTGAGCAGCGTGGTGCAGAGTCGCGCCCCCGAGCAGCCCAGCGGGTGGCCGAGTGCGATGGCACCGCCGTTGAGATTGACGACCTCGTCCATGCGCTCGCGTAGTCCGAGATCCTTGAGCACGGGCAGCGATTGCGCGGCAAAGGCTTCGTTGAGCTCGACGGTCTGGATGTCGTCGATGCTAAGGCCCGCACTCTTGAGGGCCTTCTGCGTCGCCGGCACCGGGCCGTAGCCCATGATCGAGGCATCGCAGCCGGCAACGCCCGTGGAGACCACCCGTGCCAGCGGCTCGAGCCCCAGCGCTTGCGCACGCTCGTAGCTCATCACCGCCAGCGCCGAGGCGCCGACTGAAAGCGCCGAGGAGGTACCCGCCGTGACCGTGCCGCCCTTGGGGTCGAAGACCGGCTTGAGCTTACCCATGTCTTCCAGATTGGCGTCGTGGCGGATCACTTCGTCGCGGTCGATCAGGCGCCGGAAGCCATTCGCGTCGTGCCCTTCGACGCCGACGATCTCGTTGTCGAAGTAGCCGTTTTCGTTAGCGGCCACCGCGCGTTGATGCGAGCGCACGCCGAACGCGTCCTGTTCTTCACGGCCCACGCCGTGCATCTTGCCCAGCAACTCGGCGGTCAGGCCCATCATCATGGCGGCCTTGGCGGCGTACTTGCTGGCCGCCGGGTTGACATCGACGCCATGATCCATCGGCACATGCTCCATGTGCTCGACACCACCGATGATATAGAAGTCACCCATGCCGGCCTTGATGTTGGCCGTGGCGATGTGCAGCGCGCTCATCGACGAACCGCACAGGCGATTGACCGTCTGCGCCGGCACACTGCGCGGAATCCCGGTCATGATCGCGGCGTTGCGCGCGATGTTCATGGACTGCTCGAGGGTCTGGTTGACGCACCCCCAGATCACGTCGTCGACCTCGGCGGGCACCAGGTTGGCATTGCGATCGAACAGCGCCTGCATTACCGAGGCGGAGAGGTTTTCGGCACGCACGTTGCGGAAAGCCCCGTGCTTGGCCTTGGCCATGGCGGTCCGGACGGCATCGACCACCACGATATCTCTAGGATTCAAACTCATTTTCGCGCTCCTCGTTGCGTGGTGGCTCATTGATCGGATTCGGACGTGTCGGGATAGAAACGCTCGCCCTTGGCGGCCATGTCACGCAGCCGCTGGGTGGGGCGATAAAGCGGCCCGAGTTCCTCGGCCAGCGCCTCGGCTTGAGCGACGAACGTATCAACCCCCAGTGCGTCGATGTAACGCAGCGCTCCACCCCGGAACGGCGGAAAACCGATGCCGTAGATCAATGCCATATCCGCTTCGGCCGGCGTCGCCACGATGCCGTCTTCCAGGCAGCGCACGGCTTCCATGCACAGCGGCACCATCATGCGCGCGACGATATCGTCGTCGTTGAACTTGCGACGCGTATCGACGGATTTCTCGACCAAGGCATGAGCCTGCTCGTCGGAGACCTTCTTGGGTTTGCCCTTCTTGTCTTCCTCGTAGCGATAGAACCCCTTGCCGTTCTTCTGGCCCAGGCGATCCTCGTCGTACATGCGTTGAATCGCCGTCTTGCCGCCGTTCTTGGCTTCCTGCGCCATGCGGTCCGGGAAGCCTTCCGCCATGACCTGCTGGGCATGCACGGCGGTGTCCATGCCCACCACGTCCAGAAGATACGCGGGTCCCATCGGCCAGCCGAACTTCTCCATGACCTTGTCGACGTGCTCGAAGTCGGCGCCCTGCTCGACCAGCAGGCTGAAGCCACCGAAATAGGGGAACAGCACACGGTTGACCAGAAAGCCCGGGCAGTCGTTGACCACGACCGGCGTCTTGCCCATCTGACGGGCATACGCCACGGTCGCCGCCACGGCGGTGTCACTGGTTTTCTCGCCACGGATGACCTCGACCAGCGGCATGCGATGCACCGGGTTGAAGAAGTGCATGCCGCAGAAGTTTTCGGGGCGCTTGAGCGTCGCGGCGAGGCGGTCGATGGAGATCGTCGAGGTGTTGGAGGTCAGCGTGGCGTTGTCGTCGAGCAGCCCCTCGACCTCGGCCAGCACGGCCTCCTTGACCTTGGGGTTCTCGACCACGGCCTCGACCACCAGATCGACATCGGCGAAGTCCCCATAGGAGAGCGTGGGGCGAATGTTGGACAGCGCTTCGGCGACCTGATCGCTACTCAGACGGCCGCGCTCGAGCTGCTTGCCAAGCAGTTTGCGCGCTTCCTGCAGGCCCAGTTGCAGCGCCTCTTCCTTGATGTCTTTCATCAGGATCGGCGTGCCCTTGTAGGCGCTCTGATAGGCGATACCGCCGCCCATGATGCCCGCGCCCAGCACCGCCGTCTTGTTCACGGCAGCAGCCTGGGTGGCGTACTGCTTGCCCTTTTTCTTGACCAGTTGATCGCTCAGGAACAAGCCGACCAGATGATAGCAGACGTCGGTCTTGGCCAGCTTGGCAAACGCCTTGGCTTCGATGGCCTGCGCACGTTCGCGGTCTTCACCGGCGCCCTTCTGGATGACCTTGATCGCCTCGATGGGCGCCGGATAATGCGGTCCTGCCTTGCCCGCCACGTAGCCCTTGGCGGTCTCGAAGACCATCATCTGTTCGATGGCGTTGAGCATCAGCGGGGACTGCTTGACGCTGCGGCGCGCCTGGTGGTCGAGCTCGCCGGCATTGGCGCGGGCGAGGATATCCAGGGCGGCGACTTCCAGGGCGTCCCCCGCGACGACGGCATCCACCGCGCCGACCTTCAAGGCGGCATCGGCACGGTTTTCCGTCCCGCCAGAGATCCACTCGATGGCGTTGTCGGCGCCGATCAAACGCGGCAGACGCACGCAACCGCCCCAACCCGGCACGATCCCCAGTTTGGTCTCGGGCAGGCCCAGCTTGGCGCTGTCGCTCATCACCCGGAAATCGCACGCCAGGGTAATCTCGCAGCCGCCGCCGAGTGCCAGACCGTTGATCGCCGCCACGCTGGGAAACGGCAAATCTTCCAGCGTGTTGAAGATACCGTGCACGCGCGTGTTCATGTCGACCAGGAAGTCTTCATCACGCTGGAACATGCCATGGAACTCGGTGATATCCGCGCCAACGATGAAGGCGTCCTTGGCGCTGGTGATGACCAGGCCTTTGACATTCGTGGCCTCGCCGAGCGCCGCCAGGGCCGCTTCGAACTCTTCGATCATCTTGCTCGAGAGCGTGTTGACGGACTCGCCTTGCGCATCGAAGGTCAACGTGGCGATGCCGTCATCGCGCTGCACCACCGTGATGGCGTTACCTTGATAAATCATTCAGGGCTCTCCCTGCTGTTGGCCTGGACCTTACGATTCACGAAGGAGACAGGCGCCGGGCTCGGGCGTGGCGCTGTTCCTCGCACACTTTCATACAGTCGTTTGAATGCAGATCAGCTTGCGCCAGCCAAGCGGTGGCGTCAAGTCTCCCCCCATTAGCAGATAGTCGCGAACAGATAGTCGCGTTGAAACACGCTCTATCGAGACACATACCGATGAGACAACTCCCGGAGGCGTTGGACTCCTGATAGGATAGGCGCCTTTGCGGTCCTCCAACCATCGCGTCTCTGTGTTACGCGCTGCCTCTTACTACTTGCTGCATCGGAACTTCCATACACCTCATGTCCTTACCCACTAGCGCGACACTGATCGCTCGTATCACGCCGCTCGTCGAACGTCTCAAGCGCTATGCCTGGCTGTGGCCGCCCACGGCTTTCGTCATCGGTTTACTGGGGTTTTTCCTGGTCAACCGCCAGCAATGGCTCGGCGCCGTGCTGGCCTTGGGGCTGCTGGTCGCCTGGTGCCTGCTGTTGGCCGAAAGTTTGCTGACACGGTTGCTCAAATTTCGTGGGCAGCCCGGCCTGCCACGCATGGTGACGACCTTCATCGCGCAGCTCATCCACCAGGAGACGCTGTTCTTCGTATTGCCGTTTTTTCTTGCCACCACGGTGTGGGCGAGCGGCCAGGCCGTCTTCACGTTGCTGCTGATCGGTTGCGGCTTGCTGGCGATTCTCGATCCCCTTTATTTCGGCCTCGCGCAACGCCATCGCTGGCTGTATTTCATGTTCCACGCAATGTGCGTGTTCGTGGTGGTGCTGGTGACGTTGCCGGTCATGCTGCAACTGACCACCGGTCAAAGCCTGATACTGGCGATCATCGCCATGGCCATCTTCAGCGTGCCCAGTCTGATCAACCTGATGCAGCCTCAAGGACTCTGGCGATGGCTGGCGATGATCGGACTGATCGCGGTGTTGGCCTCGGCGGCCTGGATGGGGCGGGTATGGATTCCTCCGGCTACGCTGTGGCTATCCGGAAGCGCCCTCTCGCCGGGGTTCGATGTCGGGGACCGCGAGCCGCGCGGCGAAAGCGTGCTGACCCCATCGACACTCTCGGGGCAAGGCTTGTACGCTTACACCGCGATTCGCGCGCCACGCGGCCTACGCGAGAAGATCTATCACGTGTGGCGGCACGATGGCGAGGTGGTCGATCGTATACCGCTGGTCATCCGCGGGGGACGCGAACAGGGCTACCGCGCCTGGACGCACAAGCAGAACTTCCCCACGGGATCGCAGGGACGTTGGCAGGTCGACGTGATGACGGCCACCGACCAGCGGATCGGCACACTGCGTTTCCGTGTCGACGAAGACGCCTCAAAGGCCACGCATGCCGATGGCGACATCCATTCACCCCCGGGTTTGCCTGGCTGGAACATCCGTCACTTGGTTGCCGGTTCGGCCCAGGACGATGAATGAAAGGTCGACGATAGTGTGACTTGCAATAGCACGTCACACTCGGGACAATCCCGTTAGGTTCCTAACCAAATACAAGGCCCATGCATCAGGATATCGGACTCAAACTGTCACGCGTACCACGCCTGTGGCGCGCCATCCTCGACGAACGCCTGGCTCCCCTGGAGCTGACGCAGACGCGTTGGGTAACGCTCTACCACCTGTCGAAAATGGGTGATGGTCAGCCGCAATGCGATCTGGCCCGCTCGATCGGCGTGGAAGCTCCGTCCTTGGTCAGGACGCTCGACCAACTCACCGAGCAAGGGCTCATCGAGCGCCGCCCGAGTGACGAGGATCGCCGCACCAAGCGTGTCTATCTCACCGACAAGGCGACGCCTCTGCTCAAGAAGATCGAGACCGTCGTCGAGCAGGCGCGTGTCGAAATGATCGAAGGGCTGAGCGATGCGGACGTCGATCAGCTGGACGCCATTTTGACGCGCATCGAGCAGAACGGACAGCGGCTGCTGTCACGCTCACCTTGCGAGGAGTGAGCGAGCGCTGTGAATCGCCATGAGCATCGCGTGAGCCATCACGCGGTGCTCATGTGTGACGCTGCTCATTTGCAACGATGCTTATTTGCGATGGCGGCCACTTCCACCCAACTGGTCGACGAGAGCGACCAGTGCGCGCAGTGATGGCTCGAACGCCTTAGCCTCGCGGGATTCCTCCCACCATAGCGTCAAGCCTTGCGGTCCCGACGCCACCACCAGCGCGTCTTCGGGCAAGGTGAGCAGCACCTCTTTCAAGCGGCGGTCATTGTCATCGCTCAACGGCGGCAGTGGCGCCTGACGCCAACGCCATCCCGCCATGGCTTCTTGCAAACGATCACTGGCATGGCCGTCGCGCACCAGCGTAAAGTCACTCCCCGGCGCGGCTTGCGGATAACGCCAGCGATACCCTATCAGACCATCCACCTGCAACGGTGGCTTGTCGGCACGTATTGCCGCGCCCGATTCACGCGCCGCCACCCGCAGCGCATCGCGGCGTTTTTCATGAAGCCCCGGCCTGAGCCACAAGGCTGGCGAGAGAACGAGAAACACCGCCAACCCCAAGAATAGAAAGATCTCCAAGCCTGCCTCCGTAGGCGCTGATTGATCTGAAGCATTGTCTCGTCGATTCGGCGAGCCTAAAGTGGAAGCGTTCATCGACAAGGTGGGAGATGCCCCATGAGTAACGAATACACGCACGTCTTAGTCGCCGTCGATCTGACCAAGGACTCCTATAAAGTCCTCGAGCGCGCGATTCCCATCGCCGAACGTAACCATGCCAAGCTGTCGATCATGCATACCCTCGAGCCACTGGGCTTCGCCTATGGCGGCGATATTCCCATGGACTTGACCAGCATTCAGGACCAGCTCGACGACCATGCCAAGCAGCGGCTCGCGGAAATCGCCGATCCCCACGGGGTGTCGTCGGAAAATCAACACGTCTTAGTGGGCATGCCGGATACCGAGATCCACCGCTTCTCCGCAGAGCATGATGTCGACCTGATCGTCGTAGGCTCGCACGGGCGCCACGGATTCGCCTTGCTGCTCGGCTCGACGTCCACTGGCGTTTTGCATGGTGCACGCTGCGACGTGCTGGCGGTTCGCGTCGGTCAGGATGGCGACGTCGAGGAATAACCTTCGCCGCGTCGGGGCACGGCGGTCATCGCCCTGCCCCGTCGTCCTTATTCGCCTTCGGCCATCGCTTCCAGTTCCATCCAGCGCGACATCGCCGCATCCAGCTCGGCTTGCTTCGCTTCCAGCGCGTCCAGGCGTTGAGTGACGGTCTCAGCGTCCTGCTGGTAGAACTCAGGGGCCCCCACTTCGGCCTCGAAGTCGGCGATGTCGGCTTCCAGCGTCTCGATGGTCGCCGGCAACTGATCCAGCTCGCGCTGCACTTTGTAGGAAAGCTTGACCCGCTTGGATGTAGCCGACGCCGCAGCGTCCTGGGGCTTGGCGGTATCCGGGCTGGCAGGCGCGGGCGTCGCAGGCTCGGCCTCGCGGGCCGGCAGCACGTTCGCCGCAGTGCCGAACTCGCCCGGTGCCGGGGGCAGCTTGCCGCCCTGACGCACCCAGTCGCTATACCCGCCGACATACTCCTGAACGCGCCCCTCGCCCTCGAAGGCCAGCACGCTGGTCACCACGTTGTCCATGAAGGCACGGTCGTGCGAGACCAGCAGCAGGGTGCCGTCGAAATCCAGCAGCAACTCCTCGAGCAGCTCAAGAGTCTCGACGTCCAGGTCGTTGGTCGGTTCGTCGAGCACCAGGACGTTGGCCGGCTGGGTGAACAGCTTGGCCAGCAATAAGCGGTTGGATTCCCCGCCCGAGAGCGCCTTGACCGGCTGACGCACACGGTCCGGCGAGAACAGGAAGTCTTGCAGGTAGCTCATGACATGCCTGTCCTTGCCTCCCACTTCCACGCGATCGCTGCCCTGGGCCACGTTGTCGTAGACCGTCTTCTCGAGTTCGAGCCCGGCGCGCAGCTGATCGAAGTAAGCCACGCTGAGGTTGGTCCCCATCCGCACCTTCCCTTCGGTAGGCTCGAGCTCTCCCAGCAGGATCTTCAGCAGCGTGGTCTTGCCGGCGCCGTTACGGCCGATGAAACCGATACGGTCACCGCGCTGAATCTCCAGCGACAGGTCGCGCACCACCCAGTCGTCGCCGAAACGCTGGCTGACATCGGAGAGTTCGACGACGCGTTTACCGGTGCGCTCACCGCTGTCGACGCTGAGCTGCGCACGGCCCACGCGCTCACGGCGCTCGGCACGCTCACCACGCATCTTCTCGAGCGCGCGCACGCGGCCTTCGTTGCGCGTGCGGCGTGCCTTGATGCCCTGACGGATCCAGCTCTCCTCCCTGGCGAGCTTCTTGTCGAATTCGGCGCGCTCGCGCGCTTCGACTTCAAGCTCGTGCTGCTTTTGCTCCTGGTACGTCGTGTAGTTACCGGAATAACGCCCCAGCAAGCCCCGGTCGAGCTCGAGGATATTGGTCGCCAGCCGCGACAGGAAAGCCCTGTCGTGGGTGATGAACAGCACCGAGCCATTGAAGGCGAGCAACTGTTCTTCCAGCCAGCCGATGGTATCCAGATCGAGATGGTTGGTGGGCTCGTCGAGCAATAGCACATCGGGATCCGCCACCAGGGCACGCGCCAGCGCCACACGCCGCCGCCAGCCCCCGGAGAGGCTTGCCATCTCGGTGTCTTCCGGCAGCCCCAGACGCGAGAGAATGGTGTCGATACGCTGGTGAAACGACCAGCCATCCACCGATTCGAGCTGGGTCTGCAAGCGTGACAACTCATCCATGTCGGGCGAATCGCTCATCACCAGATGGTGATAAGCGCTCAGCAAGGCGCCCGCCTCGGGAAGGCCCTGGGCGACCACATCGAAAATGGTGTTACCGCTGGCATCCGGCAGTTCCTGCGCCAGCACGCCCACCTTCAATCCGGGCGCACGCCAGATGTGCCCTCCATCGGGCAACGTCTCACCGGAAATCAACTTGAGCAGCGTCGATTTGCCCGTGCCATTGCGCCCCACCAGCGCCAGGCGCTCCCCTTTTTCCAGCGTCAGCTCGGCATTATCCAGTAGAACCTGGGTGCCGTAAGCCAATTGCAACTGTTCCAGACGTAACAGCGTCACGCGTCACCACCTCGTTGACAGACATTCGTAGTAAAGACACTAGTGTAACGCATGGTCGCCTCCTAGGTCCGGGGGTAGAATGGTGGGTTTTCGCGACTCATTGGGCTGGAGTGATATCCCGTGACACAAGACGACGCCAACCCGCTACCTGACGCGCTGCGCCTGACGTCGCCCGCGCCCTTGGTCGACATCGGCGCGAACCTGACGCACGAAAGCTTCGCCAAGGATCTCGACGCCGTACTCGAACGTGCTCACGCGGCCCAGGTGGCGACCTTGATTCTCACCGGCACCGACATGGCGCACAGTGAGCAAGCCGTCGCTCTGGCGCATCGCCACGACGGCCTCTACGCCACGGCTGGGCTGCACCCGCATATGGCCAGCCACTGGGACGCCTCGATGGAAACCGCCATGCGCGCGCTGCACGCCGATCCCAAGGTCGTCGCCGTGGGCGAATGCGGGCTGGATTTCAACCGCAACTTTTCCACCCCCGCCGAGCAGGAACGCGCCTTGGAAGCCCAGCTCGGCCTGGCGGCCGATAGCGACCTGCCGCTGTTCCTGCATGAGCGTGACGCCGGCCCGCGGATGCGCGAGATCCTGCATCACTGGCGCGATGAGATCGGCGCTGTCGTGGTTCATTGCTTTACCGCCGATCGCGAGACCCTGCATGGCTACCTGGATCTCGATGTGCATATCGGCCTGACGGGCTGGCTGTGCGATGAGCGTCGCGGCCACCATCTGCGCGAGATCGTCGGCGACATTCCCGCCGAGCGTTTGATGGTCGAAACCGACTGCCCGTACTTGTTGCCGCGCAATCTGCCGGCCAAGCTCAAGGGACGCCGCCACGAACCGGCACTGCTGCCGTGGATCGTCCGCGAGATCGCCCATTGGCGCGGTGAAAGCGAGGCGACGCTGGCTGGGGCGACGACGGCCACGGCACGCCGGTTCTTCCAACTCGACGAGGAGCAATAACATGGACTTTCCCGGTTTCATTACCATCGAAACCGGCGACGAGGACGCGCTTCCCGTCGCCATTTCCTGGGCCCTGCCCGATGGACAGATCAAGCACGCGCTCATTCAGCCCGACGACGACTGGCTCGACGAGGACCTCCTCAAGCTTGGCGATTACAGCCTGGACGAGCTGCGCAGCCTGGGCCTCAGCCCCCTGGACGTATTGCGTGAGCTGGAAGGCGATCACTTCAACGTCACGCTCTATACGGCAGGCATTGGCGATGACGAGGCGGCGCTGTCACGCCTATTCGACGACTTCGCGGTGACGCCTTTCGTTGAACTGGCCCCGGCGGAAACGCTTTACCCCGATCTCGATCCCGGCGAGTGGGCACGCGCCCGAGGCGAACTGTTCGGCGATTTAGGACTTGAGCCCATGCGCGCCGACCACGAAGTGCAAGTCATGCTGTATCTGCACCAGCGCCTGCGCGGCGAAGAATAACGCCGGTGGCGATAACGGTAACGACGCTACCGATTCAGGCACGCCCGGCCCTCGGCGATTGCCGCCTCGCGCGAAAGCCCGCGACGGTAGAAGGCATGTAGTGCCTCGCGGAATGCCGCGGCTCGGAGAGGCAGGCCGATCTCGCGATAACGCGCCGCGCGGGCGGCAACGCGCTCGGCGAAGGCATGCCGATCGATCTCGATGCCGCCCAAGTTATCGACACTGACGTTAAACCGCAGATCGCAAGCCTCGCTGAATAGCGATTCAAGCGCCTGCGGGGCGATCTCGACGCTTTCGAACTCGCGTTGCCGTGCCTCGTCGCGACCGTCCGGCGCGTACCAGTAGCCATAGTCCTCGAGCTGACGGCGGCGCTCCCCGGCGATGCACCAATGGCTGACTTCATGCAGCGCGCTGGCGAAGAAACCATGCGCGAAGATGATCCGGTGCATGGCGTGCTCACCATCGGCGGGACAGTACAGCGGCTCGTCGTCACCACTGACCAGACAGGTTCTATATGGCGCGGCAAAGATGCCGTCGAACACGGCGATGACATCGTCGATACGGTGAATCACGCGGCCTCCTTCGAAAGCGGAGGCACATTATAGGCACTCTGCCAGACGATGAAAGGCATTCTCGGGCCGCTCGATGCAAGGCATCTCCGGCGCACCCTTGCTAGAATGCCGCTTTTGCCTATCCGGGAGGATCGGTTTGATCGCGCCACAGGCCTTGTTCGCCCACAGCCTTCGTGAATCGCGCCTCTTGATGCGCCTGACGTTGCCGATCTGCGGCGCACAATTGGCGCAGTCGGGCATGAGCGCGGTCGATATCATCATGGCGGGACGCGCCAGCGCGACCGACCTGGCCGCCGTCTCGGTCGGCTCCAGCCTGTGGCTGCCGCTGATGCTCTTCATGACCGGCGCTCTGATGGGGCTCACGCCCATCGTGGCGCAGCTATTGGGGGGTCAACGCCAGGCGGCGATTCGTCCTTACGTCCACCAGGCGCTGTGGATCGCGTTGTTGCTGGGCGTCCTGTCGGCGTTGCTGCTGTGGTTCGGCGTGCGCCCGGTTTTCCGGCTCATGGGCGTCCCCAGCCACGTGGCCGAGCTGTCCGCCGGGTATCTCGCCGCCGTGGCATTCGGCATGCCGGGCGTCGGTCTTTATCAAGCCTTGCGCGCCTTCTCCGATGGCATGAATCATACCCGCCCCGCCTTGTGGATCAGCCTCCTGGGGTTGGGTTTCAACATCCCTTGCAACTATGCGTTGATCTACGGTGGCCCGGGTATCGTCTCACTATTGGGCGATCTCACCCCGGGCTGGGTCGCCACATTGCCCGCCTTGGGCGCCGTGGGCTGCGGTATCGCCACGGCGATCTCCATGTGGGTGATGTGCCTGGCGATGATGGTCTATACGCAGCGTGCCCGTGCCTACGGCAGCGTCACCTTGTGGCACTCGCCGGTGCCGCCTCGTCGACGCGACATCCTCGAGCTATTGCACGTCGGCGTGCCCATCGGCGTGGCGATCTTCGTCGAGGTCACGCTATTCACCCTGATTGCCTTGTTCGTCGCGCGCCTAGGGGAAGTCGTCGTCGCCGCCCACCAGATCGCGCTCAACTACACCTCGATCCTGTTCATGCTGCCGTTGTCGCTGAGCATGGCGCTGACGGTGCGAGTCGGTCATACCCTGGGAACAGGGCAGCCGCAAGAAGCGCGTTTCGTGGCCTGGAACGGCATCGCCGTGTCCCTGCTCGTGGCACTTCTAAACGATGCGCTCCTGTGGGCGACGGCCGGCCCGATCCTGTCGCTTTACACCTCCAATGACGAGGTCCACGCACTGGCCATGTCGCTGGTGACCTTGGCGATGCTCTATCAGATTTCCGACTCGCTGCAGGCCAATCTCGCCGGGGCGCTACGCGGCTACAAGGATACCCGCGTCATCATGCTGATCACGCTGTTGTCTTACTGGCTGATCGGGCTGGCAGGCGGCCATTGGCTCGGACGCGGCTGGGAGGGCCATTTCGCGCCCTTCGGCATCCACGGCTATTGGCTGGGGCTGTGTGCCGGGCTGACGGTGGCTGCTCTATTGCTGGGCTGGCGCTTGCATCACCGTGCTCGGCGTAGCCTCTTGCGTGCCCTGGACGCACCGGCCGAAGCCGGGACCGCGACTGCTGCAAAAGACTAAGCGCTGCAGGGCGCCTTCAAGTACAGATAACGTTGATCTCACCAACGCCAGCGGACCGTTCCATTATGGCATGCTGGGGTGTTTATTGAGCTGAATGGTGAGCTATCTTGCGACGATTCCGATCTATCGGCCGCACGTTCAAGGCATGCGCAGTGGCACTGACTTTGCTGGTGATCACAGCGGGCGCCGCTTCCGCTCAGGAAACGCGGGTGGAAACCCAGCGCGTCGAGGCAACCCCGCGTATAGAGATGCTTCGCTTGAACGGCAGTGTGAGTGCCCCACGTACGTCGCAGATCTCCAGCGCCGAGTCGGGCCTGGTAAGTACGCTGAACGTCGACCTGGGTTCACGCGTCCGTCAGGGTGAACGCTTATTGACCCTGGATAGTCGAGAAGCTGAGCTTGAGCGCCAACGAACCCAAGCCAATATCGATCAGGCCCGCGCCGAACGCGACGACGCCAGACGATTGCTTAACGAAGCCAACCAGTTGGCAGAGCAGGAGCACATCGCGGCCAGCGAGCAACGCCAGCGGCAAAATGCCTTGGCAGCGGCTGAAGCCGCCCTGGCGGCGCAACGAGCCGAACAGGCACTTTGGGAGCTACGCGTGTCACGTCACGAGGTGACCGCTCCGTTTGATGCGCTGATCACCCAGCGCGACACCCAACTCGGCGAATGGGTCACCCCTGGCGATACCTTGATGACGCTGGTCGATATCGACGCATTGGCGATTGATTTCTCAGTGCCCTTCTCTGCCTACGCGCGAATGGATGACGCCACCCTCGAGGTACGCCAGAAGGGCGATGACCAGTGGTATACCGCCCAACCCCAGGCGCAGGTTCCCCAAGACACCAGTAGCCGTCAATTCCTGCTGCGCGCCGCCCCCAGCGAGGCGCGTACCCTGTTGCCGGGCATGGCCATTGAGGGGCGTCTGCGAATTGTGGGAGAAACCGGCCCCAGCGTTCCCCGCGATGCGTTGATCCGCCGCCCGGATGGCAGCGTCAGCGTTTGGCTTGCCCGCCAGCAAGACGACGAATGGCGCGCCGTCGAGCAGCGCGTCGACATCGGCAGCGGCTTCGAGGGCAATGTTGCTGTCCATGAGGGTATCGCGGTAGGCGACCGGGTGATCGTGGTGGGTAATGAACGCCTCGAACAGGATCAGACACTGACCCTGAACGACGACAAGGAGTAACGCCCACACATGTTTGCCGCCATTATTCGCCACGGCATTTTGGTCAGCGTGGTCACGCTGATTCTGCTGATTGTGGGCATCGCCGCCATCTGGCGGATTCCCGTCCAGATGATTCCCGACCTGGAAACCCGGGTGATTGGCGTCGAGACCCAGTGGGCCGGCGCCAACCCGCAGGACATCGAAAAAGATATCCTCATCGAGCAGGAAGAATACCTTCGTAACGTGCCCAACCTGCAGCGCATGGAGTCCACCGCCAGCAGTGGCAGCGCGGAAATCGAGCTGGAATTTCCCTTCGGCGTCGACCTCACCGAAACCCTGATCCGGGTCAACAACGCCCTCAGCCAGGTACCCTCCTACCCCAACAACGTCGACCAGCCGCGTATTGTCGCCAACTCGTTTTCGGCCAACGCCTTCATGTATTTCAACGTCGGCCCGAGCGAGGGCAACCCTCGCCAGCTCGATATGCCGGCCATGCGCGATTATCTGGAAGATAACGTGCGCCCGCGCATGGAAAGCGTGACTGGGGTGTCGGAAGTCAGCGTGTCCGGCGGCGCCGAACGGCAGATGCAATTGCTGCTCAACCCGGACGCCCTCGCCGCCCGCGATCTGAGCATCAGCGATATTCAAACCGCCCTGGAAGACCGCAACCAGGACGTGTCGGGTGGCAATCTGGAAAGCGATAAGCGTCGTTATTTGCTGCGCACCGTGGGGCGCTTTGAGGACGTGCAAAGCCTGGAAGAGCTGATCCTCCGGCGCCAGGGTGACGAGATCGTGCGCCTCGGTGATGTCGCCGAGGTACAACAGTCCTACGCCGAGCTCACGTCGCGGTCGTACAACGCCGCTGGCGAGCCGATACTCAGCGTTCAGGTCCGCCGCGAACCGGGGGCCAACGTCATCGACATCAAACGTGCGATGACCGAAGAAGTCGAGGCATTGAACGACGGCCTGCTCGCCGAACAAGGCATGCAGATGACCCTGTCGAATGACGACGTGCGCTATGTGGAATCATCGATTGCCAATGTCTGGGTCAACCTCGGGCTGGGGGCGCTATTCGCCACGCTGGTGATGTATGCCTTTTTACGTTCAGCGCGCGCCACCGTCGCCGGTGTTATCGGCATTCCCATCTGTACCATTGCCGCGTTTCTCGGGCTAATGCTGGCCGGGCGCACCCTGAACGTGATTTCTCTGGCGGGGGTCGCCTTTGCCATCGGCATGACCATCGACAACACCATCGTGGTGCTCGAAAGCATCGAAACCCAGCGCCGCCGTGGATTGGCACGCTTCCAGGCGGCACTTGAGGGCGTCAAGCAGGTGTGGTCGGCGGTGCTGGCCTCAACGTTGACGACGATTCTGGTGTTTGTGCCGATTTTCTTCATCGAGCAGGAGGCCGGGCAGCTCTACTCCGATATCGCCGTGGCGATCTCCACTTCGATACTGATCTCGATGATCGTCGCGATTACCGTGATCCCCACCCTCGGCGCGCATATTGATTTTCGCGGGCGCGATAATGGCAATACCCGCCGCCCGCGCTGGATGAGCGCCTGCCTATGGGTGGTCGACGGCATGATCCAAAGTACCGGGCGACGCCTGGCTGCCATCGTACTCGGCGTTGTCGGCGGCGTGGCGATCTTTATCTGGCTGACACCGCCCGCGGAGTACTTACCCGAGGGTGAAGAACCCAAGACCTTTGCCAGCATGAATGCCCCTGCCAGCTACAACCTCGCCACCATGGACGAGATCGCGCAAACCCTGCAGCGTGAACTCGAACCTCATGTGGGCGCCGACCCGGCAGCCTTTGAGCGCGGCGATACCGACGTTCCGCCGATCCGCACCATGGGGATTGAGGCTGAAGCCCAGAGCTTGCGCATCATTGCCGCAACCATCGATCCCAATCATATCGAAGCGCTGATGGACGCGCTTACCGAGCGCTACGAGGCTTATCCGGACATGCGTGCCTTTGCCGCTCGCGGCTCGATCATTTCCAGCAACGACGGCGGCACACGCAGTATCACGCTGGATATTGCCGGCAATGATCTGGAAACGCTGTACGCCACGGCCAACCGCATCTACGAGCGTGCGGAAGCGACCTTCGATAACCCGCGCATTCAGTCGCGCCCCTCTGCGCTCGACCTTGGCCAGCCGCTGATCGAGATCTATCCCGACTGGGCGCGCGCCGCCGAGCTAGGCTTCGACACCGATGCCCTGGGCACGGCCATCGCGGTGCTGACCAACGGCGCGTATCTGGATGATTTCTATCTCGACGATGAAAAAATCGACCTCTACGGCTATGGCCCGAACGCAGGCGATATCGAGCTTGATGAATTGGCTAGCCTGCCGCTTCACACCCCGGCCGGATTCAACGTGCCGCTCAGTGACGTGGCCGATATCGAAGAAACCGTCGGCACCGCCACCATTCGCCGGGTCGACGGTCGGCGCAGCGTGACTCTGGACGTCATTCCACCGCGCAGCGTGGCGCTTGAAGCGGGGATTGAACGGATGCAGCGCGAGGTGATCGAGCCAATGCGCGACTCAGGGGAGCTACCCGGCGATATTGATGTGACAGTGACAGGCGCGGGGGATCAGCTGGACGCTACTCGCCAGGCGCTAACCGGCAATGGCTTGATCGCACTGGCGATTGTATATCTGTTGCTGGTGGCGATTTTCAGCCACTGGGGCTACCCGCTGCTGATTCTGGCGACCATTCCTCTCGGCGCGGCCGGTGGCATCGTCGGGCTATGGCTGATGAATACCGTCGGCGCGGTACTGCCACGTTTTGGCCTGAACGCCATCAGCCAGCCGTTCGACATGATCACTATGCTGGGCTTTTTGATACTCATGGGCACCGTGGTCAACAATCCGATTCTGGTGGTCCACCAGGCCCGCGAGAACCTCCGCGAAAGGTCAATGAGCGTACGCGATGCGGTCTTCAATGCAGTGGAAAGCCGCTTGCGACCCATTGCGATGACCACGCTCACCACCCTGTGCGGGCTCTCGCCGCTGGTGTTTTTACCCGGCGAAGGCACCGAGCTTTACCGCGGCGTCGGTGCCATTGTGCTGTTCGGGCTGCTGGGTACGGCCATCGTCACCGTGACCTTCCTGCCCGCGCTGACCGTGGCGGTGCTCAACTGGCGGACGAAACGGCAACCGGGTTAAAAATTGCCGCTTGAGGGCTTCGCCGAGTGGTGGGTAGGGTAAACATGAAACCGGCGGCCACTGGCTCGGATGCGGCCAGGGCCACGACTAAAGATTAAGCGCTGTCGCTTAACTTTAAGCAAGTCGCCGCTCATCATGGGAACGTGGCCATGTGGCCCCACGATACGCCACGTCATTCGCCACGAGTCAGCACGTTCCCATGCCCTTTCTGCGCCGCTTTTCAGTCCCGCTACGTCCGCGCACACTCTTGCTGCTGGGCGTCATCGTCGGCTTGATCCTCTGCATGTGGCAAACGTCGCGCCTGGCACGCGAGCAGGCGCTTCAGGCGTTACGTCAAGATGCCGAGAACGAGCTGCGTCTGTCGGCGGCGAGTCTCGTCGGCCATTTGTCGCGACACGATTATCTCCCCGAACTGCTGGCCTCGCGCGAAATGGTCAAGCGTTTCCTGAACGCTCCCGACGCTCAAGACCCGATGCCGTTGAACCGCATGCTGGACCGTTTTCGAGCCACGGCCAATGTGTCGGACATCTACTTGCTCGATCAGGCAGGCGACACCCTCGTGGCGAGCAACTGGCATCGTCCCGATACGTTCATCGGTCAGAATTACCGCTTTCGTCCTTACTATCAGGAAGCCATGGCCGGCAAGAATGGCAGCTTCTTTGGCCTGGGCACCCAGTCCCAGGATCGTGGTTACTATTTCTCGGCGTCGGTGTGGCTCGACGAGACCGCCGTCGATGCACGTCCCGATGGCGTCATGGTGCTCAAGGTCTTGCTCGATACGGTGGAAACCGGCTGGGCCGGACAGGATGCCGAGCTACTGGTCACCGATCATGACGGCGTCATCTTCATGGCCAGCCATCCCGAACTGCGCTTGACGACCCTGGCGCCGCTGACGACCGCCCAGCGCCAGGCCGTAACCGCCTCCCGACGTTACGGAAACGCCGCGCTACAGTACTCGGGACTGCACGAACATCATCGCCGAGATACACGTACGCGCCTCGTGGGGTTCGACTCGGGCCCGCTCGCCGGCCAACGCTACCTGAGTTTGACCCAACCCATGGCCAATTTCGACTGGCATATTCATATCCTCAAACCCCTGACACCGGTGCATCAGGCACAGTGGCTGGCCGCCGTACTGGCCGGCGGGCTCTATGGACTCATCGCGCTGGGGCTCGGTATCGGCTGGCAGCGTCTGCGCCTGCGGCGCGAGCGGGAGCGTTTCGCCGAACGCGAACGCCAGACCCTCGCCCAGGCACGCGACGAGCTCGAACGCCACGTGGAAAGCCGAACCCGTGACCTGGTCGCTACCAACCGCCAGCTATCGGCGGAAATCGAGGAGCGTCGACGTGCCGAGGACAGCCTGCGCGACACCCGTGACGAGCTGGTGCAAGCTGCCAAGCTCGCCGTTCTAGGGCAATTGGCCGCCGGCATCAACCACGAACTCAATCAGCCCTTGGCGGCGATTCGCGCCTATACCGAGAACGCGCGCGCCTTCATCGCACGCCAGCGTATCGAGACCGCCGACGCCAATCTGGCACAAGTCCTCGAGCTCACCGATCGCATGGCCGATATCAGCGCCCAACTGCGTCAATTCTCGCGCAAGAGCGGCGATAATCTCACGGCGGTGGCCGTCACACCTTGTTTCGAATACGCGCTACGCCTGTTCCAGTCACGCATTCAGGAAAGCCAGACCACGGTCAGGCAGCATTGGCCCTCGCTGGAAGCCTGGGTACGCGCCGACCCAGTGCGTCTCGAGCAGGTGCTGGTGAATCTCATCGGCAATGCCCTGCAGGCGATGAGCGAAACGCACGCGCCATGCCTGACGCTCACCATCGTCCCCGAGGCCACCTGCGTCCATCTGGATGTCGTCGATAACGGTCCAGGGATTGCCGAGGCGGATTTGACACGCATTTTCGAACCGTTCTATACCACCAATTCCATGGGAAGCGGACTGGGGCTGGGGCTTTCGATCTCGCGTCGCATTATCGAAGATCTCGGTGGCCGCCTTGACGCCGGCAACCATTCGGATGGCGGCGCCCATTTCCGTATCACTTTGCCGTGTATCGCGGACCCTGACGATCCCGTGCGCGCCGAGGAAAGCTCTCATGCATGAAACATCCGCCATTCCCGTCATGCTCGTCGACGACGAGGCCCACCTGCGCATCACCGCCAGTCAGACCTTGGAACTGGCGGGCTATGCGCCGGAGGTGCATGAAAGTGCGGAGTCCGCGCTCGCGGCATTGAGCACTGATTTTCCCGGCGTATTGGTCAGCGACATCCGCATGCCGGGCATGGATGGCATGGCCTTATTGCGCGAGATCCGCCACCGCGACCCCGACTTGCCGGTGGTGTTGATCACCGGCCACGGGGATATTTCCACCGCCGTGGAGGCCATGCGCGACGGCGCCTGGGACTTCCTGGAGAAGCCCTTCGCCGGGGAGCGCCTGGTGGAAGTCGTCCGGCGTGGTATCGAGAAGCGTCGACTGAGCCTGGAGAACCGTCATCTCAAGGCGGAGCTCGAGGCCCAGCAATCGGTTCCCGGGCCACGCCTGGTAGGACGCGCCCCCGCCATTCAGCAACTCGCCTCGATGGTACAGCGCATCAGTCAGGTCGAAACCGATGTATTGCTCTATGGCGAGACGGGTACGGGCAAGGATCTGGTCGCGCGCGCGATTCATGAGCGTAGCTCGCGCGGCGGCAAGCCCTTTGTCGCCATCAATTGCGGGGCCGTGCCGGAAAGCACCATCGAATCCGAATTGTTCGGGCATGAAAAAGGCGCTTTCACCGGCGCCGTGGAACGTCGCGTGGGCAAATTCGAGCATGCCAACGGTGGCACCGTGTTTCTCGATGAGATCGAGTCGATGCCGTTGTCGCTGCAGGTCAAGCTGCTGCGTGTGCTTCAGGAGCGTGCCGTGGAACGGCTCGGGTCGAATGACCTGGTGACACTCGATATACGTGTGATCGCCGCGACCAAGACGGATCTCAAGCTCGCCGCCGAGGCGGGGCGATTTCGCGAGGATCTGTATTACCGACTCAATGTCGTGACTTTGCCGATTCCCTCGCTACGCGAGCGTCGCGAGGATATTCCTTTGCTTTTTCAGCACTTCGTTGCCGTCTCCGCCAGCCGCAGCGGGCTGGAAGCGCCGCCGCTCGACAGCCAGGGGATTTCCGCTCTGCTGGCCCACGATTGGCCGGGCAATGTCCGCGAGCTACGCAATGTCGCCGAGCGCTACGTGTTGCTGGGGGCGACCTGTGATTATAGCCTCGAGACGCTACTTCAAGGCGCGCATAAAGATAACGGCGACCTGCCGCTTGCCCAGCAGGTCGAAGTCTTCGAAAAGAGCGTGATCAACCAGGCGCTGGTGCGCTACCAGGGGTGCGTCGCCGATATATGCGACCGCCTGGGGGTGCCTCGCAAGACGCTTTACGACAAGCTGAAAAAACACGGCTTGAAGGCCGAGGATTATCGCCACATCGTCGAGGCAGAGTAGTTGTGCGGAAATCCGCACAAGGTTTCGGTCACTTTGTGCGGACTTCCAGCCATGATAGGCCAATCTCTCTTCCACCTTCGTCGCACATAAAGATCGTAACCATATGAAAATAAAATATTAATCAAAAAATGGAATGGCAGTTGCCCCTGATAATACGTATTTAACGAGCTTGATACCCCCATAGCTCGGCAATGGATACGCATAATCACAATCGATATCGGGAGAATTCGCCATGTCTATCAAGACACACGCCTTGACCGCCACCCTCGCAGGGGCCATGTGCTTCGCCACCGTGGCGCAAGCCGACCGTGAGGATTGGCCGGAGAACTTTACCGTGGGCACCGCCAGCCAGGGCGGCACGTACTTCGTGTATGGCTCCGGCTGGGCCAATATGATCGCCGACGAACTGGGGCTTTCAGGCGGTGGCGAAGTCACCGGCGGCCCCAACCAGAACCTGGCCTTGGTACACACAGGTGAAGTAGCGCTCGGCCTGACCACCATGGGGCCAGCGGCCGATGCCGTGGCCGGCAAGAGTTCATTGGCGCCGGGTGTGAAAATGGACAATGTCTGTGCGCTGTTCCCCATGTACGAGACACCGTTTTCCATCACCACGCTTGCCGACAGCGGCATCGAGTCGATCTCGGATATCCCCGACGGAGCCAGCATCGGTTTCGGCCCGGCGGCGTCCACGTCGGACACCTACTTCCCGCCCATGCTCGAGACCTTGGGTGTCGAGTTCGACCGTCGTAACGGCGGATGGAATGACCTGGGCGGCCAATTGCAGGACGGTCTGATCGACGTCATCGCCTTCGCCGCCGGCATTCCGATTCCCGCCGTCAGCCAGCTCGAGGTGCAAACCGACGTCAATATCATCGAGTTCACCGAGGAGGAGCAGGCCAAGGTAATGGAGGAATTCCCGGTCTCGGCGTTCTCGATTCCCGCCGATACCTACCAGACCCTCGAAGACGATGCTCGCGCGGTCTCCATGTGGAACTTCACCATCGCCGGCTGCGATCTCCCAGAGGACTTGGTCTACGAGATCACCAAGCTGAGCATGGAGAACAACGACAAGATGCGCGATATCCACCGCAGCGCCGAATTCAGCGTTCCCGAGAATCTCGAGTACAACACCGTGCTGCCCTTCCACCCCGGTGCCGTGCGTTGGTACGAGGAAAATGGCTACGAAATTCCCGAAGAACTGAAGCGCTAAGTCGCTCTTTTACCTGAACGCCGCCCCGCATCGCTACGCTGCGGGGCGGCATGCATACCCTCCTTATTCACACCCAAGGGTGTTTTTATGTCTCAACGTGCCCAATCCCATGACGAGGGAGTCGACGACGTCGTCCAGTCCGTCAATGCTGACGGTGTCGACGAGGTCGCCGTCGAGTCCAATCGACGCCTCTACGGCGGATGGCAGTGGTGGCTATTCGGCGCCCTGGCCATCGCCTATTCACTCTTTCACCTAGTCTCGCTCAACATCTATCCCCTCGAGACGTGGTCGTTTCGCATTCTGCACATCGCCGGGGCCCTGATACTGGGCTATGGCTTCTACGCCGGGACACAATTCGCCGAGACCCCGCAAGCGCGCTCGAGTGCCTGGCTGCGCTGGTTGAGCTATGCCATGTTGCTCCCGGCGCTCTATGCCTTGGTTCGGGTGGCGATGATGTATCAAACGATGAACGATGGCGCCATGCGCATCGCCCCCGAGATCGAGGCCTGGCACTTCGGCTATCCGTTGCTGCTGGCTACCGTGGCGGGCATCGTGCTGTCATGGAGCTATCGACAGGTGCGCGACGGATTGTCGCCAGCGGATGCGGTGTTGATGGTCTGCTCGCTGGCCGTGGCCAGCTATTTGCTGGTGATGTTCAATAGTCAGCTACGCGCCTCCACCGGCACGCCCTTCGCCCCCATGGGAATTTCCTACGCGGCCATTGCCGGTTCGCTGATGATTCTCGAGCTGACGCGCCGCGTCGCCGGTCTCGCGCTGGTGATCATCTCCACGATCTTTCTGGTCTATGTCTTTGTCGGGCCTCATCTACCTGGTTTCCTCGGCTACCCGGGCCTCTCGGTCGGCCGCTTCTTCAGTCAGGTCTACACCGATGCCGGTATTCTCGGGCCGACCACCGCCGTTTCCTCGACTTACATCATCTTGTTCATCATCTTTGCGGCGTTTCTGCAGGCCTCCAAGGTCGGTGACTATTTCGTCAACTTCGCCTTCGCCGCCGCCGGGCGTACGCGTGGCGGCCCCGCCAAGGTCTCGATCTTCGCCTCGGGACTGATGGGCATGATCAACGGTACCTCCGCCGGCAACGTGGTTTCCACCGGTTCGCTGACCATCCCGCTGATGAAGAAGGTCGGCTATCCGCCACGCAGCGCCGGCGCCATCGAGGCGGCCGCCTCCACCGGCGGGCAGATCATGCCGCCGATCATGGGCGCCGGGGCTTTCATCATGGCCGAGATCACCGGCATCCCGTATACCGAGATCGCCATCGCCGCCCTAATTCCGGCCATCCTGTATTTCGCCTCGGTCTATTTCATGGTCGATTTCGAGGCCGCTCGCAAGGGCATGCGCGGCATGCGCAAGGACGAGATCCCGCGTTTCTCGAAGCTCGTCAAGCAAGTCTACCTGTTCGCACCGATCATCATCCTGATCGTCGCGCTGTTCATGGGTTACTCGGTGATTCGCGCGGGCACGCTGGCGACGGCCTCCGCCGCCGTGGTGAGCTGGATCTCGCCGAACAAGATGGGAATACGCGCCATCCTCAAGGCGCTGCAACTGGCCGGGACGATGTCGATTCAGATCATCGCCGTATGCGCCTGTGCCGGGTTGATTGTCGGCGTGATCGCGCTGACCGGCGTCGGGGCACGCTTCTCTTCCTTACTGCTCGGCCTGGCCGGGGTCAGCCAATTGCTGGCGCTGATCTTCGCCATGTGCATCAGCATCCTATTGGGCATGGGCATGCCGACCACCGCCGCTTACGCCGTCGCGGCATCCGTGGTGGCGCCCGGCTTGATCGACATCGGCATTCAGCCGTTGGTGGCCCACTTCTTCGTGTTCTATTTTGCGGTGGTCTCGGCCATCACGCCGCCAGTGGCACTGGCGTCTTACGCGGCAGCGGGGATCTCGGGCGACAATGCCATGGGCACCTCCGTGGCCTCATTCAAGATCGGCCTGGCAGCCTTCATCGTGCCGTTCATGTTCTTCTACAGCCCGGCCATGCTGATGGAGGGCTCGTGGCTGCAGATTCTGCGTGTCGGCGTCACCGCAACGCTCGGTATCGTGCTGCTGTCGGCCACTGTGCAGGCGTGGTTCTTCGGGCCAGTCAAAGTCTGGCAACGCCTCGTGATGCTGATAGGCGCGCTGTGCATGATTTATGGTGGCATCTACACCGATATCATCGGCCTGATGATCGGCGTGGGACTTTATGCCATGCAACGAACTCGTAATGGCACGTCGACCGCCGCGCCGCGTTAACGTCCTGGGTTCGCACTACTCCAAACGCCCCCGTTCGGTTCGACCGTGCGGGGGCGTGACGTGTGGTAACCGAAAAAAACACTACGCCAGTGCTTAACTTTCCATGTTGGCCTGTGCTAATAGTGAAGTGAGGTCTTGGCCTATTACTGCTGCGCAAGGAGGTTGCCATGGGTAACGTTTCGTCCCCACGCACCGCCCGGGTCATTGACCTGGATACCATGAGGCAGCGACGTCAGGCGCAGCGTCGCCTTCTACGCCTGGCGCCTGAGCTGGATGGCCTCGAGATGCTGTATCACCTGGCGTCGGACCCGGACACGCTGTACGGCATGCCGCTATTGGCCTGGGGGCTCCGCGAAAGCGGCGAGGTGGTTGGCCTGGTCCCCTGGATGGAGACTCTGACCGTCTGCCAGGAGCTGGATAGTCCCGATCATGGGCACTTTTTTGGCTATCGCGATCCCGAAACGGAAGAGATTTTCCACGCGCCGCCCGAGCATAAAGTCTATGAACTGGAACATGCCGCCGCGTATTTCGATTATGAAGAGACGTCGGCACCGACCTTGATACAGCAGTTGCCCGATACCCAGGGCACGCATGCGCTGTGCCTCGCCAGCGACGGTGAGAGCTGGCAACTCAAGCAGGTATTTGGCTGGCGCTTGTATAACGACGGCAACGTGGAATCGCTACTCGTCGACGAGAAGCGTGTCGAGCAGACGCCGGTCGTGGCTGGCGATGCCTGCCTCTACGCCGGCCATAGCCGCCATGCGACGGTGTATTACTTCCAGCGTCATATCGCCAATCAGATCAAGCAGCAGGACCCCACTACAATGGAGGCCCTCGCCGTGATGACAACGCCTTCATCATCGCCTTGACGAAGAGAAGCGTCAGGCTAGGCGAATGACGTAACGGTAATAGTCATCCTGCTGATGCTGCGACACGAGTTCATGGCCCAGGAAGGTACAGAACTTGGGGACGTCGCGTGTCGTGGCGGGGTCCGTGGCGATGACCTCCAGAAGTTGGCCAACCTGCATGTCCCGTACCCGATTGTGCATCATCATGATCGGTTCGGGACAATACAGACCGGACGTATCCAGCACGGCATCCGGCGTGGGTAGGGACGTATCGGGATCGGACATAAATGACATAACCTCGTGTTCGCTCAAGCTCGATGATGCGCTATCGCCGTGACGACCTCAATCCTGCAGGACCACATGCACGGTCACTTCCTCGCGGTCATGGTAAAGATGCCGAGCACGTATCTGTGCCCGCACGCCAGCTCGATGCAGGCTCTCCTCCAGGCGTGTCAGGCAACGTGCGACTTCTTCCCAGCGCTTCTTCATGGGCAGTTTCAGGTTGAAGATCGCTTCACGGCACCACTGCTTGATCAACCAGCGTTCCACCATGTCGATGACCCGCATGGGCTTGTCGACGATGTCGCACACCAGCCAATCGAGGCGCATCGGAGGTTCCCAGACAAACGCATCCTCGCGCAAGTGCTCGACTTGGCCCGTGGCCATCAGCGTCGCGTCCATGGGGCCATTGTCGATGGCGTAGACATACATGCCTTGGCGTACGAGCTGATAGGTCCAGCCTCCGGGGGCGGCACCGAGATCGGCCGCCTGCATGGCATCGTTGAGGCGCACCGGCCAGGCGTCACGCGGCACGAAGACATGCCAGGCTTCTTCGAGTTTGAGGGTCGAGCGACTCGGGGCTTCACGCGGAAACTTCAGCCGCCATATGCCGTCGAGATGCTCGGCACGGTTACCGGGGAAACTTATTGCCAGTTGGACGCGGTCCCCCGCCGTCCAGTATAGATGCAAGCGTCGGCCACCGGCCTTGCGACGCAGCGCACCGCGCTTTTTGAGCGTGCTTTCCAGCGGCTTGCGCAACGCCTTCATCAAGCCGGCCAGCGCTTTCTCTTCATTGGTATCCGGGGTTTCCTGCCAGATCGATTCGAACGACCAGCCGCTGGCGACGACGAGCTCGACGATTGCCGTCAGCCGGTCGTCACGCGGCAAATCGTCAAGGGGTGGAAACGCCACCAGCGATTGCCGCGCGAACACCAAGGACGCGAGCGGTAGGTTACGATGCACGTCATTGGCTGGCGTGGCGGGATCGAGCACGAAGCGCACATGGCCGCTGCCCGACGCCGTGATAGGGTATCCCACCTGCCCCACATGGGCGGCCTTTTCCGAGATTTCGGCGCTCAGGTCCTTCTCGAAACCGGGGCGGCAATAGAGTAGCCACTCGTGCGGACAGACGGCCATGTTCGACTCCAGGATCAGCGGGCCGGCAGTCTAACCAGCGGACAGTACGCGAGGCAAGCCATCATGCCCCGCACTCGGTTCCGTCACTGGCCGTGCCTCGCGCATCTGACGTCTTGCTATGCCAGGCGCCGCTGGGTCTTTCCATCGAACAAGACGGCGCGACTCAAGTCGGCACGCAATGCTACTCGATCCTCTGCGACGACGTGAGTCTTGGGGGCGAGTCGAACCGTCACCTCATGACCGGCCAATCGCGCCTGCAGCAAGGTATCCGCTCCGGTGGGTTCAACCACCGTCGCAATCACCTCGATCTCCGTACCGTCGTAGACAGTTTCCATGCGGGCCTCGTCTTCAACGAAGTGCTCGGGGCGTAGTCCCAGCACAAGCCGTTCGCCGACATGTTCATGCAGTGCCGGTACCTCGCGCGCTGCCGGCCAGGGCAATTCCAGCGGCGTCCCTGAGACATCCTGCTCATCGAGAACACGCAGAATATACTCAGCGTCGCGCTTGACCAGCGTCACGGGAATGAAATTCATCGACGGCGAGCCCATGAACCCTGCTACGAACATGTCCACGGGATCGTTATAGACTTCGTCGGGCGTGCCCAGTTGCAGGATCTCGCCATCGCGCATCACCGCGATCCTGTCGGCCAGGGTCATGGCCTCGATCTGATCGTGCGTGACATAGACGATGGTGGTCCCGAGACGCTGGTGCAGCTTCTTAATCTCGGTGCGCATCTCCACACGCAGCTTGGCATCCAGGTTCGAGAGCGGTTCGTCGAACAGATAGATCTGCGGCTCACGCGCCAGGGCACGGCCCATGGCCACACGCTGGCGCTGCCCACCCGATAGCTGCGACGGCTTGCGATCAAGCAGCGGCGTGATCTGCAATAGCTCGGCCACACGCGAGACCGCCTCTTCGCGCTGAGCCTTGGGCATCTTGCGCATTTCCAACCCGAAGGAAATGTTCTGGCGTACTGTCATGCTCGGGTAGAGCGCATACGACTGGAAGACCATGGCAATATCGCGCTCGGCTGGCGTGCGCCAAGTCACATCGTCGCCACCGATCAGTATCTCGCCAGCAGTGACCGGCTCCAGGCCGGCGATGGCGTTCATCAGCGTCGACTTACCGCAGCCGGACGGCCCGACCAGGATCAGGAACTCACCGGAGTCGATCGCCAGCGAAATATCCTTGAGCACCTTTTCGATGCCAAACGTCTTGTCTACGTTACGAATTTCCAATGCGGACATAATGACCTCTTTAATCAACCCTTGACGGAACCTGCGGTCAGCCCGCGCACGAAATATTTTCCGGCCAGCACATACACCACCAATGTCGGCAAAGCGGCGATCATGGCCGCTGCCATGTCGACGTTGTACTCCTTAACGCCGGTGGAGGTATTGACCATATTGTTGAGTGCCACCGTCACCGGTTGCGAGTCGAAACCCGCGAACGACACCCCGAACAGGAAGTCATTCCAGATCTGAGTAAATTGCCAGATGACCGTCACGGTAATGATGGGCCCCGATACGGGTAGCAGAATGCGCCAGAAAATTCGCCAGAAACCCGCCCCATCGAGCTTGGCGGCGGCGATCATTTCATCGGGTATCGACACGTAATAGTTACGGAAGAAAAGCGTCGTGAACGCGATGCCGTACACTACATGCACGAGCACCAAGCCACCCGTGGAACTTGCCAGCCCCAGCCACCCCAACGTCCTCGCCATGGGCATGAGCACCACCTGGAACGGGACGAAGCAGCCGAACAGCAGCAGTGCAAAACACAGGTTGGCGCCGCGAAAACGCCATTTGGTCAACACATAGCCATTAAGCGCGCCCACGAAAGAGGAAATCGCCACGGCGGGCACGACGATGGCTATCGAGTTGAGGAAGTAGCCCGACATGCCATTACAGCGCATACCGGTGCAGGCCGAACTCCATGCCTTGCTCCAGGCCTCGAAGGAAATCGTACTGGGTAGCGATAACAAGCCACCGGCACGGATGTCATCCAGGGGTTTCAGCGATGTCAGGAGCATGACCACGAGTGGCAATAGATACACGAGTGCCGCCACGATCAGCAGCGTATATAACCCACCTCGCCATAGCCGTGCCGAGGTCGTATGTCGACGTACCATGTTAGCCATTTCGCTGCCCTCGCAATTCGGAATACAGGTACGGCACCAAAATCGCCAACACACCGCACAGCATCATGATCGCACTCGCCGACCCTAGGCCGATCTGCCCCCGTGTGAAGGTGTGCGCATACATGAAAGTGGCGGGCAGGTCGGTCGCGTAGCCGGGGCCGCCTCCCGTCAGCGCCATGACAAGATCGAAACTCTTGATGGCGATATGGGCGAGAATCATCACGGCGCTGAACACCACGGGGCGCAGGCTCGGCAGAACGATACGCATGTAGATACGCGGCAAACTGGCGCCATCCAGCGCCGCCGCCTGAAAGAGGCTGTCGTCGATACTCCTGAGACCGGCCAGGAACAAGGCCATCACGAACCCGGAAGCTTGCCATACGGCGGCAATCACCAGGGTGTAAATCGCCATATCGCTATCGACGAGCCAGTTGAAGGTGAAGTCTTCGAATCCCCAGCCACGCACCATCGCCTGGATACCCAATCCCGGGTTGAGCAACCAGCGCCAGACGACCCCGGTCACGATCAGGGAAAGTGCCATCGGGTAGAGATACACCGTGCGCAGCGCGCCTTCCTGGCGGATACGCTGATCGAGAAAAATCGCCAGCAGTAGCCCTATCACCAGACAGCTCACGATGAACAAGCCACCGAACACCACCAGGTTAGTGGCCGCCACGTGCCAGCGTTCATTGGCAAAAAGTCGCGCATACTGCGCGAACCCGACGAAATCGTACTGCGGTAACATCCGCGAATTGGTCAACGACAGCAGAAACGTCCACAGCATGTAGCCATAGACGAAAAACAACGCCACCGCTAGCGAGGGCGCGACAACCAGACGGGGCAATACACGTTCAATATGGCCCGCCAGAGAGCGACGGTGTCGTCGCTCGCCGGTGGCAGGCGCAGATACATTGGATGGCATCGACGATATCCTTTTGACAAGACACGATTACTCGCTGCCGACTCAAGCCTCGGCAGCGAGCAATGACTTACCTCACTCGGCCGCGCGTACGGCGCTGACCAGTCGTTCTGAGGCAGTTTCGGCCTTCATGTCAGGATCATTGAAGAAGTTGGTGATGACATCGAACACCGCACCTTGCTGACTATCCGACACCGCCATGCCATGCGCCAGGCTGGGTACCAGCGCGTCTTCGTCCATGGCGACATCGAAGGCCTCACGCGACGCCTTGGCGCAGGCATCGAAATCGTCGAGGGAGACGTCCAAGCGCACCGGAATGGAGCCTTTGGCTTGGTTGAACTGAACCTGGAAATCTTTCGACAAAACGATACTCGCCAGATCCAACTGGGCCTGTTGCTGACCTTCGTCGTCGACATCGAACATGGCCAGGCTATCGGTATTGTAGGAGAACATGCTTTCGGTCATCGGCGGGGCCACACATTCATAGTCTTCGCCCGGCGTCATGCCCGCAGCAGTGAACTCGCCCTTGGCCCAGTCGCCCATGATCTGCATGGCCGCCTTGCCATTGATGACCATCGATGTGGCGATGTTCCAATCACGCCCGGCAATGTTTTCATCCATCGTGCCGCGTAGCTTCTTGAAGGTCTTGAGCGACTCGATCATGGTGTCGCTGGTCAGCGCTTCTGGGTCCAGGTCGACGAACGCCTTGCGATAGAAATCGCCACCGCCGATCCCCATCATGACCACTTCGAAAACGGTCGCATCCTGCCAGGGCTGACCACCGTGAGCGAGCGGAATGTAGCCCGCCTCGCGAATCTTGTCGGCAGCGTCGAAGAACTCGTCCCAAGTCTGCGGCACGTGATCCACGCCCGAGTCTTCCAGCACCTCAGGGTTGGCCCAGATCCAGTTGATACGGTGGATATTGACGGGAACCGCGGCATAGTGACCATCGACTTTATCGGCGGCGGCAATTTCCTCTGGAAGAAAGTCGTTCCACCCATCGTCTTCGGCGGCTTTATCGATGTTACCGAGGAACCCCATATCGCCCCACTCTTTAATCAAGGGCCCCTTGATTTGCGCCACCGCCGGTGGATTCCCCGAAATCGCACGCGATTTGAGTACCGTCATGGCACTATCACCCGCGCCGCCGGCAACCGCGAAATCTTTCCAGGTGTGGCCCTTGGCCTCGAGTTTTTCCTTGAGCAGATTGGCAGCCTTGGCTTCGCCCCCCGAGGTCCACCAATGCAGGACCTCGATTTCAGCGGCATTGGCCTGTCCCGCGGCAGCAGCCAGCAGAGCACCTGCGGCGAGCGCATGGATGGTTTTCATGGCGTAACTCCTTATGGTTGTTATCGCGACATGGGTCGCTCAATCACGAGGGAACCTCATGTCTTTCACGTCTCGGGGGGCGACCAGCGAAGCGTCGACGGGGCAAGGAAAAAGAAGACCCGAAGGGCAGTCATGCCCAGCACTGTTAACACTCGAATGAATGACGCCATCCGCAGCCGTTATCGTTATTACGTCAGTCCCTTGTTGGCGACCATGAGCCAGCGGATCTAACGCCCCGATCCTGGCTTTGAGCGTAGCGCATGCCAACATGCGTTTGGGTTACCGAGTCTTACAAAGTCTTGGCGTCATATTGCAGCACTGTAATATTCACGACACCTTGGGCCGCTCAATGCACCAGGGGCAGGCTTAACCGGACGTTCAGTCCCCCTTCGCGCGACTCACTCAAGTAGACCTCTCCACCGTGGGCACTCACGATATGCCGAGCAATGGCAAGCCCCAGTCCGCTGCCCCCCGTGTGGCGACTTCGGGAAGGCTCGAGCCGCACGAACGGTTGAAAGACACGCTCACGCTGGGCTTGGGGAATGCCCGGCCCATCGTCGCCGATGTCGATGACAATACGCTGACTATCTCGCTGCAGCGTTATAAACACGTGCTGCGCATAGAAAATGCCGTTCTCAATAAGGTTGGCCAAGCAGCGCTTGAGCGCCAAAGGCTTGGCCGACAGCCAACCTGCGTGCCCCTCAAGGTGGATCGAAGCACCTTCATGTACGGCAAGATCCTCCATGATGCCCTTCACCAGTGCATCTACGTCGATCGCTGAAGCCGTCTCATGAAGATCTAATCCTTTCACCGACGCCAAGGCCCCTTTCACTAGTTGATCCATTTCATCCAAGGAGCGTATGAACGCCTCGCGCTGAGCGGATGAGTCGAGCATCTCGGCGCGCAGGCGCAAGCGTGTGATGGGCGTTTTCAGATCGTGAGAAATGGCAGAAAACAAGCGTTCACGCTCCTCCACTTGATGACGAATCCGCTCGCTCATGCGATTGAAGGCCATTGCGGTATCACGCAGTTCACGCGGCCCGCGTTCGGCAAGCGGCGGCGACTCGAGATCATCCCCCAGACGTCTTGCCGCTTTGGCCAAGACCGAGAGCGGCCTTGTCGACCAGCGTATTCCCCATAACGACAGCGCGATGACCGTCAGTAATACGGCAATGGAAACGAAGAGCCGATCACCGGATAGCCAGGTGGCGTCTTCCAGGGACTCCGCCATGGGCAGGGAGGTGGCGACGAACAGCCAGTTGCTTCCTTCGAGGGGCATTTGCACGACAAGAATGGGCGTCGCCAAAGGTCTGATGGCCAAGCTGCGATGCGCCCAATGTGAGGGAAGTTCCGCGAGGGGAACTTCATTATTGAACACACGCAGATCGCTGGGCCGTGAAAAGCCGATGTACATCTCGCGTTGCCCAAGCTCTTGCACGAGCCCATCTCGCAAATTAGCGGCCACCATCTCGCGCGCCTTGCCTCCACTGGTACTCGGCAAGTCGATGCGATGGTCGTTGACGCTGACGAAGAAGCGGGTACCGCCCATATCGCGCAATTGATCAAGCACGATATGCCGATACTCATACGGCAAGGAACTAAAGTAACGTACGGTGGCGGCTAAACTTTCGGCGAGATGACGCGATAAGGTGTCGAGTCTCACCAGGCGCTCACGATTTTCCTGCCAACTCCAGATGCCGTAGCTGGCAACCTGAGCGCCTAAAACGCCCAGCAACATGATCAGTACGAAGCGGCCCCTCAGGGTACCCGGACGCCACCACCGCTTCACACCACCGATTCCACAGGCGCGGCCAGGACATAGCCCGCCCCGCGTACGGTACGGATCAATTGCGAATGCTGGGCGTCTTCCCCGAGGCGCTGGCGCAAGCGGCAGACGTGTACATCGATGGAGCGATCCAGGGGCGGCGCGCGACGTCCCCGGCTCAGGTCAAACAAGCGCTCGCGAGACAAAACCTGCTCGGGATGATCAAGAAACACGCCGAGCAACTGATAATCCGCGCCCGACAAATGGCTCCGATTACCCGCATCATCGATCAGCTCACGTGTAATACGGTCCAGCGACCAGGGCCCAAAGCGAACGATGCGTGTAGCCGCAGCCGGTAACGGCCTAACACGACGCAATATTGCCTTGATGCGTGCCAGAAGCTCGCGCGGGTTGAATGGCTTGGCTAGATAGTCGTCGGCTCCTAGCTCGAGCCCGAGAATGCGGTCGGTTTCATCCACGCTGGCGGTTAGCATGATGATAGGCAAGCTGCTGTGGCGGCGAAGATCACGACAAAGCGATAAGCCATCCTCTCCCGGCATCATGATGTCGAGTATCAGCAAATCGGGGGCTTCATCGCGTATCAAGGCAGGTACTGCATCGCCATCTTCACCCAACACGACCTTGAAACCATGCCGCTCTAGATAAGCTTGCAACAATTCACGAATTTCGGCGTCGTCATCGATGACCGCCACTGTCGTATGATTCATCGTCATGGTGGGAGACGCTCCCTGCCGCTGCTTCTCAATTCGACAGAAGGCACTGCGGGTATTTGTTGGTTATCGTCACGATTCTGTATCGATGATGCGATGGGCTTCTCTGTGCATCAAGCGAATCATGGCGTGACGCGACCAAAGGGGGAGGAATATAACGTACATACGCAATATGGGTGGGTTTTATAGGCGCCTGAACGATACTCGATGTAGTAGCTTTTCATTCACCAGAGCCACACTCAGCATT
>NZ_JAKGAN010000012.1 GCF_023061135.1 Chromohalobacter sarecensis | reverse complement strand
GAAGCTAGAAGCTAGAAGCTAGAAGCTAGAAGCTAGAAGCTAGAAGCTAGAAGCTAGAAGCCGAGAACGATTCTGTTTCCCTGGGGTTTCTTCCAGCCGCGTAGCGGCGTTCTTCCTTCTTCAAGACGCGTAGCGTCGTACTGACGTCTTCCCTCTCAGTAATTCGGCCAGACGCCGGGCGTGGCCAGTTCCAGCAAATGGCCGTCCGGGTCGCGAAAGTAGAGGCTTTCACCGCCTTTCGGCCAGTGCGTGCGGCCTTCGATGGGCACGTCGTGCGCGGCGAGCTGGGCCTCCCAGTCATGCAATGCATCGCGGGCGATGGCCAGCGCCAGATGCACGCGCCCGGTGCCGTCGTGGGGCGGTATGGTGCCCATGCCGTGCGGCAGGTTCACGGTTTCCTGGGTGCTGCCTTGTTGAAATAGCAGCAACACGCTGCCCGGCCCGGCCTCGTACGCGGTGAAGCGATGATCGGCAGTGAAGGCCGTCAGCTCCATCACGTTCTCGAAGAAGGCCCGGGCACGGGCCATGTCGGTGACGTAGAGGGCGGTTTCGAGAACACCTTGGATGCGTGGCATATCACTCCCCGTTTACCGCGACGCAATGCCCCCAGCATAGCCATCACACGGCAATGATCTCAACGTGGCGATAGCCAGAACCACCAGACGATGCCGGCGATCAATGCCAGCCCGATCAGGTTGACGAGGAACGTCATGCGGCCTCCTCAGACGTTTTGGCACTGTGTGCAGTGGATTTGAACAGCCTCAAGCGGTTGGCGTTGCTGACCACGGTGACCGAGGACAGCGACATGGCCACGGCGGCGACGATGGGTGAGAGCAACATCCCCGTCAGCGGATAGAACACCCCGGCGGCGATGGGAATCCCCAGGCCGTTGTAGCCGAAGGCGCCCCACAGGTTCTGTTTGATGTTGCGCAACGTGGCGCGGCTGATCTCGATGGCATCGGCCACGCCGTGAAGCGAGTTGCGCATCAGCGTGATGCCGGCCGATTCGATCGCGACGTCGGTGCCTTGACCGATGGCAAAGCCCACGTTGGCCTGCGCCAGGGCCGGGGCGTCGTTGATGCCGTCGCCGGTCATGCCGACGAGATGCCCGTCGCGTTGCAACTGCGCGACGATCTCGCGCTTTTCCTCCGGCAAAAGTTCGGCCTCGACGCGCGCGATACCCAGCGCCTTCGCCACAGCTTGGGCGGTATGCGCGTTATCGCCGGTCAGCATGACCACCTCGATGCCGTCGGCCTGCAAGCGTGCCACGGCGTCGCGGCTGTCCTCACGTAGCGGGTCGCTGATGCCGAAGACGCCCAATACCTGTCCGTCGGCGGCCAGATAGAGCGGTGTCTGTGCCTTGTCTTCGAGTTCGGCGCCCCAGGCCTGGGCCTGGCCCAGTTCGACATCGCCCTCGCGCATCAGAGCGGCGTTGCCCAGGCGCAACGACTGGCCGGTGTCGGTGACGGCGGTGACACCACGTCCGCTGAGCGCTTGAAACTCGCGTAGCTCGGGAAGCGCGGCCTGCGTGGCACCCTGCTGTTCGGCGTAGTCACCGAGTGCCTCGGCGAGGGGATGCTCGGAGCCACGTTCGAGGGCCGCCACCCAGCTCAATGCGGTGTGGGTATCCTCGGTGGCCCACTGGGCGGCGGTCACGCGCGGGCGCCCCTCGGTCAGGGTGCCGGTCTTGTCGACGACCAAGGTTGTCAGTTTGCTGGCGGTCTGCAGCGCATCGCCGTCGCGTACCAGGATGCCGTGCTCGGCGGCCTTGCCGACGCCAATCATGGTCGACATCGGTGTCGCCAGCCCCAGGGCGCATGGGCAGGCGATGATCAGCACAGTGGTGGCGGTAACCAGCATGTGGACCAATTGCGGCGCGGGGCCGAAGTTGAACCAGACCAAGGCCGTGAGGACGGCGATGATCAATACGCTGGGGACGAAGATGGCAGAAATCCGGTCGGCCAGGACACCGATGGGCGGGCGCGAGTTCTGGGCGCTGGCCACTTGCTCGACGATGCGCCCCAGGCGGCTGTCGGCGCCGATACGGGTGGCGATATAGACCAGCGTGCCACGACCATTGACCGTGCCCGCACTGACCTCGTCGCCGGAATGCTTGGCGACGGGCTGAGGCTCGCCGGTCAACATCGATTCGTCGACATGACTGTCGCCTTCCTCGACGCGGCCATCTACGGCCAGGCGCTCGCCGGGCCGCACGCGAATGCGGTCATCGACGGCGACGTCGTCGAGCGGCACGTCGCGCTCGTCGCCGTCGCGAATCACTCGAGCGGTGGGTGCCTGCAGGTCGAGCAGGCGATTGAGCGCCCGTGAGGTGCGCCCTCGGGCGCGCAGCTCCATGGCATTGCCGAGGCTGATCAGACCGATGATCATTACCGAGGCTTCAAAATAGAGACCGCGCGCGGCGACTGGAATCGCCTCGGGGATCAGTACCACCGTCATCGAATAGAGCCAGGCGGTGCCGGTGCCGACGGCGATCAGGGTATCCATGTTGGCCTGATGATGACGGAAGGTTTTCCAGACATTGACGAAGAAGCGACGCCCTGCCGTGGCCATGATGCCCAGCGTGACCACACCGATCAGCAGCCAGCCCCAGCGTTCCGGTCCGCTCAACTGCGGATGGTGGAACAGCATGCTGCCCATCAGCAGCGCCCCGGGGATGAGTCCCAGTGCGGTGTCGCGAAGTCGTTGACGGTATTCGCGCGCCTCGTTTTGTTCGCGAGTGCGTGCCGCCTGGCCGAGATCCTCGATGGGCTCGGCGCCGTAACCGACCGCCTCGACGGCTTCGACCAGTTGCTGGGCGCTTGTGTCGCCGACGACCTCGGCGGTATGCGAGCCGAAGTTGACGCTGGCCGAGCGCACGCCGGGCGTGGCATTCAGAGCTTGGGTGATGGTGTTGACGCAGCCGGCGCAGGTCATGCCCGAAAGCGATAGACGTACCGGCGCTCCGTCGGGCGTTGTCTCGGCGTCTGGCCGGTCGCCGCTCGAGGCCGTCGCTGATGCGCTGTCGTCAGCGGTACTGGTCGTCGTTTCCGATGGGGACGTTTCCGGTGGATAGCCGGCTTGCTCGAGCAATGCGCTCAGACGCGCCGCGTCCAGAGATGACTCGACGTCGAGACGCTTTTCATCGGGCTCGCCGGTGACTTCGGCCTGGGCGTCTTCAGCTCGAATCGCCTCGCGCATGCGTTTGACGCAACCCTGGCAGTTCATGCCGGGTACGCTGAATGAATGGGGAGCCGTTGTGCTCATCTTGCGTTCTCCGTTGGCTGCGCTCATGGCGACTGGCGTGAGAAATCGTCGTCACCTTCCATGGGCAAGCTCTCGATCAGCCGACACAGGCTATGGCCGTCGGGCGTGCCATCCGGCATGTCTCGCCAGGAGGACAAGGCGTGTTCCATGCGCGTTGCCAGGGCCTGCAACTCGCGGATGCGCGCCTGAATCTCCGGCAAGCGTTCGGCCAGCAGGTCGCGCACCATGGGGCACGGGGAGTCGCCGTGGTCGGCGTGCTCAAGAATCTCGCGCACCTCGCGAAGACTGAACCCCAGCGTGCGTGCGCGCTGTATGAAACGCAGGCGATTGAGGTCGTCGGCATCGTAGAGCTGATAGCCGTTGTCGGGATCGCGCTGCGGATGCAATAGCCCCTCGCGCGTGTAATGGCGCACCGTTTCGCCGGTGACGTCGGTGGCTCGGGCCAGATCGCTGACTTTCATGGCGCCCTCCTGAGTAGTATGGGAAGTTTAGAACCTTTGGGTAACACAAAGGTCAAGGTGATCCTGGACTCTTCCTGTGCTCTCCAGGCAAGAGACTGAAATGCATGAATAAATGAGGCTACTCCCCGGAGAGAGGCTAGGTGAGAGACGACTAATAAGACTAAAGGATGAGCGGTTTCAAGATTAAAACAAACGTTTGCTCTTGACTTGCAAACGGCCATCAGCCAAAACGAAGAGGCACGCCATTACTCGGGCAAGGGTAAAAATTCTAAGACGATTTTCGCCTCCACGTCTCCGCAGAAGAGGACGTTTTCATGCATAACAAGATCAACAAGCTCACGCTTGCCGTGACCCTGGCATCCGCCGTAATGGCGTCTGGCCATGCGGCAGCCTCGGGATTCCAGGTTCGTGAACAGAGTGCCAAGGTTCTGGGTAATGCCATGGCAGGTGCTGCGGCTGGCGCCGAGGATGTCAGCTACATGACCTTCAACCCAGCGGCTATCGGTAATGTCGAGGGCACCCAAGTAGCGGGCGGTATTTCCTATATCGATGCTAACTTCAAATTGACCGATGCGTCGGCGAGCCCAGCCGGGTCACCCTTGAGCTATGATCGTGGTGGCTCGCGCGAAGGCGGCGAGGAAGCCTGGGTGCCCAGCTTCGCCTTCAAGACGCGCTTGAATGAACGGTTCGACTTGGGGCTTGCGATCTCCGCGCCGTATGGCCTCTCGACGAAGTATGACAAGGAGTGGATCGGCCGCTATCACGCCGTTGAAACCGAGCTCGAGACCATCGATATCCAGCCGACGCTGAACTACCGCGCCACCGATCGTCTCAACTTGGCGGTGGGTCTGCGTGCTCAGTATGCTGACGCTACTCTGTCTAATGCCATCGATCTGGGGGGGCAGGGAGTTCGTGCGGGCCAGTTGCCGCCTTCGGCGATTGGTAATGCCGATGGTATGGCCGAAGTGACCGGCGATGACTGGGGATATGGCTACACGCTGGGTGCGCTTTTTCAGGCGACCGAACGTACCCGCCTGGGCATCAGCTACCGCTCGGAGGTCGAGCTGACGTTGGACGGTGATGTCGACTATAGCTCCGGCGATCCAGTCGGCCAGCAGGTTCTGGCAGTCTCGGGTCTGCAGGACGCTGGCGGCAAAGCGGATTTGACCACACCGGCCAACCTCAACCTCGGTATCTACCACCAATTGACCGATCGGCTCGCCTTGATGGCCAATGCCGAATGGACGGAGTGGAGCAGCTTCAAGGAGCTAACCGTCGAGTCTGGTGGCCGCGAATTGAGCACCACGACCGAAAACTGGGACGATACCTGGGCCTTCTCGGTCGGGGCCAACTATCAGCTCAACCAGCAGTGGTTGTTGCGCGCTGGCCTGGGAGTCGACGAATCGCCGGTGCCGGACAGCGAGCATCGTACGCCGCGCGTGCCGGATGCCGACCGCCGTTGGGCGACTCTTGGTGCGACCTGGATGCCGACGTCGGAGTTTGGCGTGACGGCGGGGTATATGCACGTCTTCGGTGATGATGGCGACATCGATCAATCCGGCACCAAACCCGAGAATGCCCGCCGCGGTGACCTTTCCGGAACCTATGAAGTCGATGCCAACGTCTTTGCGCTCTCGATGGATTATCGTTTTTGAGTCGAGAGTGGCAGCGCCCAAGTGAGTTATATAACAACGCACCCCGGCATTTGCCGGGGTGCGTTATTTCAGGCCGAGGGGCCAGCCTAAGGCAATGTCAGTGATAAAGGTGACGCTCGGCCTTTCTTTGAACCCCTTACTTGAGAGGCTTCAGGGCGCTCCAGTCCTTGCGGTTGGCCAGGAACTCTGGCCGCGGGCGGTTGCCGCAGTATGGGTCGTGCAGCGTGTTCTCGACACTGTTGTAGACGAAGAACAGGTTGCTGCGTGGCCAGCACGACATGTTGATGTTCGAGCCATGCATAGTGTTGCACTCGAACATCACTAGCGAACCGACAGGCCCCTTGGGCGCCTCGATATCGCCCTTGAGCATCAATTCGCGCAGGCTAGCATCGTCCGGTACGCCGATTTCCTGGCTCTTCAGCGACTCTTTATAGTTGTTCTCCGGCGTGCGGCCCACGCAGGGAACGAAGTAGTTGTGCGAGCCGGGCACTAACATTAGCGGACCGTTGAATTCACCGTTTTCGGTGAGGATGATCGAACAGCTCACCGAGCGCATGCGGGGCATGCCGTCCTCGCTGTGCCAGGTCTCGAAATCGGAATGCCAGTCGAAGCCCTTGCCTTTGAAGCCGGGCTTGTAGTTGATCCGCGACTGGTGGATATAGGCATCGCCGCCGAGGATCTGTTGAACCATCGCCAGCAGGCGCGGGTCGCGGGTCAGGCGGCTGAAGCGCTCGGATACCTCATGAATGCCGAAGATCGAACGAATTTCCTGCTTGCTGGGCTCGAGGATGGTGCCTTCCGAGAGTTTGAGGTCATCGTCGTTCTCGTAGTCGGCCAACTCATCCAGGAACGCGGCCATCTCGTCTTCGTTGAAGAAGCCCTCGAAGGAAAGGAAGCCCTTGCGTTCGAATTCGTCGAGCTCGGCTTCGCTGAGCGGCCCCTTGCGTTGCTTGCCCTCGCTATGCACTACCGGGTCGATGCGCTCGAACATCCCCAGTTTGCGTTCCAGGCGCGTCGGGAATAGATCTTGAGTCTCTTTCATTGCAAACTCCTCCATTAGTCTGCTGGGAACGGTGTTGTTGCCATCCCCCCTGTAAACGTAGTCGGAGAGATTAACGCCGACAACACAGTCGTATACGGTAGTAGCCTTCCTGGCTACCGTACCGAGGCTACGCCCCAATCCTGAGCTTGTATTTAGCGTGTGTTAAGGGGCGCCCATTCATTGCCGCCGCTGCAAGCGCAAGATGTTGGCAGCGGACTTTACGAGGTCGGGGTCAAGCGGCGTCGTTGGCGAAGGCGGCTCTCATCAATTCCTGGGTGTAACGTTCGCGCGGGTTGGCGAAGATATCCTCGGTGGTGCCCTGCTCGACGACCTGACCCTCCTTCATCACCACTACAGTGTCGGCCAAGGCGCGTACCACCGAGAGGTCGTGGCTGATGAACAGGTAGGTCAGGTCATGCTTTTGCTGCAGATCGCGCAGCAGGTCGATCACCGTGACCTGAACCGAGCGGTCGAGCGCCGAGGTGGGTTCGTCGAGCAGCAGGAATTTCGGTTTGAGTACCAGTGCCCGGGCGATGGCGATACGCTGACGCTGACCGCCGGAGAACTCGTGTGGGTAGCGGTTGCGCATCGCCGGGTCGAGCGCGACTTCCCCGAGCGTCTCGATCACCCGTGCCTCGCGCTGACGGCGGTTAAGCTCGGGGTGATGCACACGCAGGCCTTCGCTGATGACCTCGCCGACGGTCATACGCGGCGATAGCGAGCCGAAGGGGTCCTGGAAGACTACCTGCATGCGTGAACGCAGCGGGCGCATGCTGCTGGTATCGAGGGTGGCGATATCGCTGCCGTCGAAGCGAATCTCGCCGCGACTCTTGAGCAGCCGCAGCAACGCCCGACCCAGCGTCGACTTGCCCGAACCGGACTCACCGACGATGCCCACGGTCTGTCCGCGACGAATGCTCAGGTTGATGCCGCGTACCGCCTCGAAGTACTCGCTGGCGCGGAACAAGCGCTTCTTGAGCGCGAAGCGCACACGCAGGTCCTTCGCTTCCAGCAGCATCGGCATCGTCGCGTCGACGGGGGGCTTGCGACCACGCGGGTCGGCATCGATTAGCATGCGTGTGTAAGCGTGTCGGGGATTGCCGAACACTTCGCCGGTGGTGCCGGATTCGACGAGTTCGCCGTGGCGCATCACGCACACCCGGTCGGCGAAGTGGCGCACGATCCCCAGATCGTGGGTGATGAACAGTATCGCCATGCCGTAGCGCGCCTGCAGGTCCTTGAGCAGCGCCAGGATCTGCGCCTGCACAGTGACGTCGAGCGCGGTGGTCGGCTCGTCGGCGATCAACAGCTCGGGCTCACAGGCCAGCGCCATGGCGATCATCACCCGCTGGCGTTGGCCGCCGGAGAGCTCGTAGGGATAGCTATCGATACGCCGAGAAGGTTCGGGAATGCCCACTTGCTCGAGCAATTCGATGACCTTGGGGCGCGCTTGGCGCCCATTGAGGCCGAGGTGCTTTTCCAGCACCTCGGCGATCTGCCGACCGATGCGCTGCAAGGGGTTGAGCGAGGTCATCGGCTCTTGGAAAATCATCGAAATGGCGTTACCACGGATGCGGCGCATGCGTTTGGGCGTGACGCTCAGCAGGTCTTCGCCCTTGAAGCGAATGGCGCCGGACGTTTGCGCCAACTCGGGCAACAACCGCATCGCGGCGGTCGAGGACACCGACTTGCCGGAGCCGGACTCGCCGACCAGCGCCAGCGTCTCGCCAGGCTGGATGGAAAAGCTCACTTCCTTGACCGCCGAGACGATGCCGTTGGGCAGTTGGAAGTCAACGCTCAAGTTGTCGATTTCAAGCAGATTGTCAGCCACGGTCACCTCAGCGTGTTTTCGGATCCAGGGCATCGCGCAGCCCATCGCCCAGGAAGTTGAGACAGAACAGCGTCACGGCGAGAAATAGCGACGGCACCAGCAACAGCCACGGTGCGCTCTGCATCATGTCGGTGCCTTCGGAGATCAATACGCCCCAGCTGGTCAGCGGCTCCTGCACGCCGAGACCGAGAAAAGACAGAAAACTCTCGAGCAGGATGACCTTGGGCACGGTCAACGTGACGTAGATGATTACTGGGCCGATGGCGTTGGGGATCAGGTGGCGGGTGACGATTTTGCGGTCGCGGACCCCCAGTGCGTGAGCGGCTTCGATGAACTCGCGCTGTTTGAGCGCCAGTGTCTGGCCGCGCACGATGCGCGCCATGTCGAGCCATTCGACCGCGCCGATGGCGGCGTAGATCAGGAAGATGTTGCGCCCGAACACCACCATCAACAGGATCACTAGGAACATGAACGGCAGCGAGTACATGATGTCGACGAAGCGCATCATGAGGCTATCCACACGCCCGCCGACATAGCCGGAAATGGCGCCGTAGAGCACCCCGATCACCAGGCTGACGAAGGTGGCCACCAAGGCTACCGAGAGCGATACGCGGCCGCCATAGAGCGTGCGGGTCAGCAGGTCGCGACCGTTGGCGTCGGTACCCAGGAAGTGGCCGCTTTCGAAGCTCGGTGCGGCGTTGAAGGCGTTCCAGTCGACTTCGGCGAGTCCCCAGGGGAGTAGGTAGGGGCCGATCACACATACCGCGCTGATGAGAATCAGCAAGATCAGGCTGACCATCGCCGCTTTGTTCTGCTTGAGCCGTCGCCAGGCATCTTGTCCGAGGCTTTCGCCCGCCACGGGGTCGGGTTCGGCCGGCGGGTTGGGACTGCCGGGCGGCAGGTTGTGCCCGCTGTAGGGTGTTGTGTCCGTCGTCATGGTCATTCCTTGCCGGTCAGTCGTCATAACGGATTTGTGGATCGAGTGCGGAATAGAGCAGGTCGACGAGCAGGTTCATCAGCACGATCAGTGCGCCGTAGAACACCACCGTGCCCATCACCAGGGTGTAGTCGCGGTTGAGCGCGGCCTGCACGAAGTAGCGACCGATGCCGGGAATGCCGAAGATCTGCTCGATTACCACCGAGCCGGTGATGATCCCGGCGATCGCCGGCCCCAGGTAGGACGTCACGGGGAGCAGCGCCGGGCGGATGGCGTGGCGCCAGATCACCTGGCGCTCGGAAAGCCCTTTGGCGCGCGCCGTGCGAATGTAGTGGCTGCCCAGCACCTCGATCATGCTGGCGCGCATCATGCGTGCGATGTAGGCGATCTGCTGTATCGACAAGGCGATCACCGGCAACACCAGATTGGGCCATGCACCGCCGTTCCAGCCACCGGCGGGGAGCCAGGCAAGCAGGACGCCGAATACCAGCGCCAGTATCGGCGCGATCACGAAGTTGGGCACTGCGATACCTGCCAATGCCGTGCCCATGACCGTGTAATCGATCATCGTGTTGCGCCGCAGGGCCGCGATGATCCCCAGCGGGAGGCCGATCAAGAGTGCGAGAAGAATGGCCAAGCCGCCGATCTCGAGACTCACCGGAAAGCCTTGAGCAATCAGCTCGGTGACCGAGAAATCCTTGTACTTGAACGACGGCCCGAAATCCCCCTGCAGCAAATTACCCATGTATCGCAGGTATTGCTGGGGCAATGGCTCATCGAGGTGATAGGCCGCTTCGAGGTTGGCCTCGATTTCCGGGGGTAATTGGCGCTCGCCGTCGAACGGCCCACCCGGCGCGACACGCATCAGGAAAAATGAGATCGTGATCACGATCAGCAGAGTGGGAATCGCCATCAGCAGGCGCTTCAGGGTATAGGTCAGCATGGGGCATTCCGTACATCGTCTGCAGACGGGGCGGTATCACAGGGATGGACTGGTCCGATAGCAAGCCTGTGGGAGGGCGCTGTGAACCCATCCTTGGGCACTACATTCGTTGTCTGACCGCCATGGATGGCGGAAATGCCGGAAAAGTCGGGAACTGTTTTCCGGCCATGACGAATGACCCTCGCTTCGGTTCGCTCTCGGCGGCCACCTTTCACTTGTAGGTTGTGCAAAGGTGTCCTTACTCAGAGAACTTCACCCAGCGTGAGGGGTGGTCATCCTCGGCGTTATCCTGCCAACCGCTGATCTCGGGGTTTACCAGGTTGCGTGTCACGTAGTAGAGCAATGGCACCAGGGCGTAGTCGTCGAGGGCGACGTTCTCGGCCTTCTCGAGGAGCGCCTCGCGCTTGTCGAGATTCAGGGTGCTGGCGGCCTGGTCGAGCAGCTTGTCGTACTCGGCATTGTCATACCCGCCGTAGTTGTTGCCGACGCCGCTGCGCAGCAAAGTCAGGAAGTTTTCGGCATCGTTGTAGTCGGCGATCCAGCCGGCGCGAGCGACGTCGAAGTCACCTTCCTGGATGGTCTGGTAGTGGACGGTGGCTTCGGCGTTGGTCATTTCGACCTCGACACCCAGCGGTTTCCACATCGCTGCCAGGGCAATGGCGATCTTCTTGTGCTCGTCGGAGGTGTTGTAGCGCAGTTTCAGTTGCAGCGGATGGTCGGGGCCGTACCCGGCCTCCTCGATTAGCTGCTTGGCCTTGGCCAGACGTTTGGCATAGTCGCCATCGACGCCGTCCATTTGCTGGACGTCGTAATGGCTGGTGCCCGGCGGGACCAGGGAGTAGGCATCCTTGAAGCTGCCGGCCATGATCTGCTCGGAGAGCACCTTTCGGCGCGCCACCAGGTTCAATGCTTCCCGGACACGTTTGTCGGCGGTCGGTCGACCGTCGCGAGTATTGAGCACGTAGTAGTAGGACCCCAGCATCGGGCTCAGGTGGGTGGCCTTCGGCAGGTTTTCTTCGAGCCACTGGTAACGGCTCGAGGGATAATCGCGGATGATATCCAGCTCACCCGCGCGGAAACGCGAGATGGCAGCGTTGCGATCTTCGGTATTGAAGTAATTCACGCTGTCGAGGCTGACCTCGTCGGCATCGTAGTATTCGGGGTTTTTCTTGACGGTGATACGCGACTGCGAGATCCATTCCGCCGGCTCGAAGGCGCCGTTGGTGACGATGTTGTCCATCTTGACCCACTGCTTGCCGTATTCGTCGACGGCGTGCTTGGGCAGGGGATAGGCAGTGTAGTGGGTCAGTAGCTGTAGAAAGAAAGGGGTCGGCGAGTTGAGAGTCACCTTGAGGGTCTTGCCATCGTCGAGTGATTCCACGCCCAGGGCATCGAGCGGCTTGTCGCCAGTGCTGACAGCCTTTGCGTTCTTGATCGGGTAGAGCAGGTAGGCGTATTTCGAGGCGCTGGCCGGGTCGAGCAGATGTTGCCAGCCGAAGACGAAATCCTCTGCGGTGACCGGTTCGCCATCGGACCACGTGGCCTCGTCGCGCAGGTGAAAGGTGTAGGTCTTGCCGTCCTCGGAAATCTCCCAATCGGTGGCCATGCCGGGGATGGCCTCGCCCTCGGGGTTTTTCTTGAGCAGGCCTTCGTAGACATCCATCAACACCTGGGATTCCCAGACGCCGCCGGACACCTGCGAGGTGTCGAAGGACGCCAGCTCGCCCATTACGCCGATGTTGAGGGTATCTGCCTGGGCTGATGTTGCCAGGGCCAAGGATGACAGCGCCATGGCGCCGAGTAGGGTATGCGAGTGTCGAAGCATATTGTCTATTCCGCTTGTTGTTGTGTCGGATGCCGTGAAAGGCACCACATCTGTTGGATTACCTTCTCCCCGTCTGGTGAAACGTGTCTATTGCAAATTTCGTATATGCTTTTTCACATATTCGATAGAGCGCTATCCCATGCCGCGTAGCGCGGCATGGGATAGCCGCTCGCGCGTGCATTGGCTACAATGTGTCTCTTTTCTTCACCGTGTGCCGGCAAGCACGCCGCTGCGGTGCGAATCAGCGCACCTGCAAAGGATTCCCATGCAAGAGATCAACCCGATCAACCACCTCATCAAGGACCTGTCCGAACGGACAGACGTCCTGAGGGGGTATCTTTGACTATGCCGCAAAGAAAGAACGGCTAGAGGAAGTCACCCGCGAGCTGGAAAGCCCGGATGTGTGGAGCGATCCGGACTACGCGCAGAAGCTGGGCAAGGAGCGCGCCACTCTGGAGGCGGTCGTCGAAACCTTCGACGCGCTGGAACGGGGCCTGACGGATCACCAGGAACTGCTTGAGCTGGCGGTGATGGAGGAAGATGACGCCACCGTCGATGAAGTGAGAAGCGAACTCGAAAAGCTCGAGTCACAGCTCACCAAGCTCGAGTTCCGGCGTATGTTTTCCGGTGAGATGGACGCCAACAACGCCTATCTCGATATCCAGGCCGGGTCCGGCGGCACCGAGGCGCAGGACTGGGCCAACATATTGCTGCGCATGTACTTGCGCTGGTGCGAACATCACGGCTTCAAGACCGATATCATCGAGTTGTCCAGCGGCGATGTGGCGGGCATCAAGTCGGCGACCTTGCACATTCAGGGCGATTACGCCTTCGGCTGGATGCGCACCGAGACCGGCGTGCATCGCCTGGTGCGCAAGAGCCCGTTCGACTCGGGTGGGCGCCGGCATACCTCGTTCGCCTCGGTGTTCCTGTCGCCGGAGATCGACGACAACTTCGAGATCGAGGTCAATCCATCCGATCTGCGCGTCGATACCTACCGCTCCAGCGGCGCGGGTGGCCAGCACGTCAACACCACCGACTCGGCGGTGCGTATCACCCACGAACCCACGGGGATCGTGGTGGCCTGCCAGGGTCAGCGCAGCCAGCATGCCAACCGCGATTTCGCCATGAAGCAGCTCAGGGCGAAGTTGTGGGAGATAGAAATGGATAAGCGCAACGCCGCCAAGCAGGAAGCCGAGGACAATAAGTCGGATATCGGTTGGGGCAGCCAGATCCGCTCCTATGTGCTCGATGACCAGCGCATCAAGGACTTGCGCACCGGTGTGCAGTCCAGCAACTGCGAGAAAGTCCTCGACGGCGACCTGGATCAGTTTATCGAGGCGAGCCTGAAACAAGGGCTTTAAGAAAGCCTGAAGAGCGGCACTTCGTGCCTGGAAGCTGTAAGAGGGAAGCAAGATCAAAAGTCAAACTTCAAAAGCCGTTGAGTGATTGTGAAGTGATGGTTTGATCTTGGCTTCTAGCCTCTAGCTTCCAGCTTTCTTTTATTCTTTACAGGTAACGACATGGCCAACCAAGACTCCTCTCAACACGACGAGAATCATCTGATCGCGGAACGCCGTGCCAAGTTGGCGGCACGCCGCGCCCAAGCGGCAGAAGAGGGCGATAGCGCCTTTCCCAATGATTTTCGTCGCGACAGCCTCGCCGCCGAATTGCAGGCCGAGCTGGGCGATAAGGACAAGGCCGAGCTGGAAACGCTCGGCCGTCAGGCGTCGGTCGCCGGGCGCATCATGCGCCAGCGTGGGCCGTTCATCGTCATTCAGGACGTGTCCGATCAGATTCAGCTGTATGTCGACAAGAAAGGTTTGCCCGCCGAGGTGCTGGAAGACGTCAAGAGCTGGGATATCGGCGATATCGTCGCGGCGCGCGGGCCGGTGCATAAATCTGGCAAGGGCGATCTGTACGTGATGATGGGCGAGGCGCGCTTGCTGACCAAGAGCCTGCGTCCCCTGCCGGACAAGTTTCACGGCCTGACCGACACCGAGGCGCGCTATCGCCAGCGCTACGTCGATTTGATCATGAATCCCGAGTCGCGGCGCGTCTTCGAGGTGCGTTCGCGGGTGATCGCCGGCATACGGAACTTCCTGGTCGAGCGCGGCTTCATGGAAGTCGAAACGCCGATGCTGCAGCAGATTCCCGGCGGCGCCACGGCACGGCCGTTCGTCACGCATCACAACGCGCTGGATATCGACATGTATTTGCGCGTGGCGCCGGAGTTGTATCTCAAGCGGCTAGTAGTCGGCGGCTTCGAGCGGGTATTCGAGATCAACCGCAACTTCCGTAACGAGGGGCTGTCGACGCGGCATAACCCCGAGTTCACCATGCTCGAGTTCTACTGGGCCTATGCCGATTATCGTGACCTGCTCGATCTGACCGAGGCGATGATCCGCGACGTCGCCCACGACGTGCTGGGCACGACGACGGTCGAGTACCAGGGCGCGAGCTACGCACTCGGCGAGCCGTTCCGGCGACTTACCCTGCGTCAGTCGATCCTGGAATACGGCGAGGGTATCGGCGAAGGCGACATTGATACCTTCGAAGGTGCTCAGGCGACCTGTGAGCGTCTGAAGATCCCGGTCAAGCCGAACTGGGGTCTGGGCAAGCTGCAGACCGAAATTTTTGAGCACGTCGCCGAGGAAAAGCTCGATCAGCCGACGTTCATCACCGAATATCCGGCCGAGGTCAGCCCATTGGCGCGGCGCAACGATACCAATCCTCACGTCACCGACCGCTTCGAATTCTTCGTCGGTGGCCGTGAGCTTGCCAACGGCTTCTCCGAGCTCAACGATGCCGAAGACCAGGCCGAGCGCTTCGCCGAGCAGGCGGCCGAGAAGGACGCCGGCGATCTGGAGGCGATGTACTACGATGCTGATTACGTCCGCGCGCTGGAGTACGGCCTGCCGCCGACGGCGGGTGAGGGCATCGGTATCGACCGCCTAGTCATGCTGCTGACCGATAGCCCGTCGATTCGTGACGTGTTGTTGTTCCCGGCGATGCGCCCTACCGCCGAGTGAAGCGCTTGGCTAGTTTTGATCATGGTGCGTCACCTGCGTGCTTCGCATGGATGGGCGAGAAGCGCCCATGGCGGGGCTGTTCGGCCGGGGCGGAAATTGTTGGTAAGGGGCGCTTCGAGCGCCCATAATGGCGGCGTTTTAGCGTCGCGTCCCGTCTGTCCAGGAGAATCCCGATGAAACTGCTTAACCGCTCCGCGCTGAGCGTCAAGCCGACCCAAGCGTTCGTTGACTGGATCAACTCGCTGGAGCCCACCGTCGGTGAGGACGATCTGACCCTCGACGATGTCGAGCGGGAAAGCACCGTCTACCTGATCCCGGAAATGGATTCGCCCGAGGTGCTGGCCGCCTACGTGCGTGAGCGCCACCTCGATCTGCTCGAGAACGAGTTGAGCGCTTGGGAAGAAGACGTGCGCCAGTGGCCAGAACCGCTCGACTGGGCGCTGTTCGAGCAGTTCCTCGTCGTCGAACACAGCTATCTGGCGTTGGATCTCGATGATGAAGTGCCGCTTGAGATTTCCGAGATCGACGATGGGCTGCTGCTCGAAACCGAAGAGGATTGACGCGTTCGGTGAGCAGTGTAGAGAACCGGTACGCGGCGACTATTGAGTCGCCGGTGTGTCGTGAGACGAGAGCGTCGGTGATAAGCAAAGGCGTGGCGACGTGCTGATGCGGCGCCTTTTCGTGACACGCCCTGGCGATGAAGGCTTGCCCGGCCCCCAGCGCCGCCTGGCGATGTTGGTGATGGTGCTGGGGACGCTAATGTCGGTGCTCGATAACGGCATCGTCAATATCGCCTTGCCCACCCTGGCGCAAGAGCTGTCGGTGAGCGAGTCACGCGTGGTGTGGATCACCAACGTCTATCAGCTGGTGTGCGCGGCCCTGTTGTTGGGGTTTGCCGCTCTGAGCCGGCTTATTGGACGGCGACGCCTGTACTTGGGCGGTCTGGCGCTGTTCGTGCTGGCCTCGTTGTGTTGTGCGCTGTCGCGCAGTTTCGAGTGGCTGGTGGCATCGCGCATGCTGCAAGGCATCGGCGCTGCGGCGATGTTGAGCATTGGCCCCTCCATGTACCGCTTGATCTTTCCCTCGCGTCTGCTGGGCTCGGCAATCGGCATGGGCGCTCTGGTGGTGGCCTTCGGTATCGCTTTCGGTCCCTCGTTGGGCGGCATCATCCTGCATTTCGCGAGTTGGCCGTGGTTGTTCGCCATCAACCTGCCGCTGGGGCTGTTGGCCTTGATCCTGGGGATTCGCGCGCTACCCAGCGAGACCATCGAGTCGCGGGGATTCGATTGGCTGGGAGCTTTGCTGTCGGCCGCGATGCTCAGCGGTTTCGTGTTTTCGCTCGATCATATCGGCCACGGTGCGCGCGGCATCAGTGCCTGGTTGCCGTTGGTGCTCAGCGTGCTGTGCCTGGTGCTGTTCGTGTGGCGTCAACGTCGCGCGAGTGCGCCATTGGTGCCGCTGCCCATGTTTCGTGCCACGCGCTTTAGCATTGCCGCGATGATCTCGTTGATGGCCTTCGTCGCCCAAGGAATCACCTTCGTGGGGCTGCCGTTCATGTTTCAGACGGTGATGGGCGCGACGCCGCTCGAGGCTGCGCTGCTATTCACTCCCTGGCCGCTGGCGTTGATGCTGGTGGGGCCGCTCTCGGGGCGGCTCGCCGACCGCTTCAATCCAACGCTGATTTCGTCGCTCGGTCTGGGGATTTTCCTGCTGGGAATGCTGAGCCTGGTGACCTTGACGGCCGACTCCGGTGGCGTGTCGGTCGCCTGGCGGGCGGTATTATGCGGGGTCGGCTATGGGCTGTTCCAGGCGCCCAACAATCGCGAGATGATCGGCAGCGTGACGTTGACCTACAGCGCCAACGCCTCGGGCGTCTTGGCCTCGGTACGGACCTTCGGCCAGGCCTTGGGAACCGCCTCTGTGGGGCTGATGCTGGCGTTTTCCTGGGGGTCGCTGTCATATGCACTATGGCTGGGTTGTGCCAGTGTGGTGGTAGCGTTGGCGCTCAGCGTTTGGCGGATTCCACTGGCGCGCGCCGAAGCGTGAGCGATGCTTATTCCCCAACGCGGGAAACGTTACAATGACGCGTATCCGACAAAGGAGGAAGGTGTCATGAGTGTTCAGGCACGTATCGAAGAAAAGCTGCAGTCACTCGACCCCGAGCACGCGGCGGTCGAGAACGAAAGCCACATGCATCATGTGCCGCTGGACTCCGAAACGCACTTCAAGGTGACGTTGGTTGCCGAGCGCTTCGCAGGGCTGATGCCGGTCAAACGCCATCAGCAGGTCTACGCGTTGCTCGCCGACGAGCTTTCCGGCCCGGTGCACGCCTTGGCTTTGCACCTCTATACCCCCGAAGAATGGCACCAGCGTGACGCGGCACGTCCGGATTCTCCCAACTGCCGAGGCGGCGACGCACACTGACATGGTAGGCGACGTCCAGCGGTTGCAATATCTCGAGGCTATGGGGCTTGGCGCCTGGACCAGCCGTTATCGGCTGCCCAATGCGCTGCCCACCCCCGCGTGTGAATGGGAAACGCCGCCCGCCGAAGCGCCGACGAGCCATGGTGCGCGCTTGCAAGCGCTGCTCGACGATACGGTAAGGGCGCCGTCGACGGGGGAGACATCATCGGGGGCGACGCCATCGCGAGATACTGGCAAGCCGGCCTCGAGTGGGTCGGCGCGCGCATTGCTGCTGGGCGATGCGCCCACCGAGTCGTCGTCTTCGACGCCGGAGGTTGCCGCCGAGCCGGCGGCGCCGGCCGCTGACGTTGGCGAGACCGAGACCCAAGCGGCGCTGCGCTATGATCTGCAAGTCGCGGCCTTGGAAGGGCGCTGGTTGTTGCTGGTGCCCGAGGCGACGGTGCCTGACCGCACAGCGCTCGAACTGCTGGGCAATTTGTTGCGCGTGGCCGGCATCGCCGTGGACGCGGCGCTCGAGTTCCGCAGTTTTCAATGGCCGCTCGTCGACAACGCGCCGATGACGACGGCGCCTCTGGACGATGCGCGCGACGGCCTGCGTGCTTATCTCGCCGGCCAGGCACGACGTGGCTGGCGGCCTGAACGTCTGGTGGTGTTCGGCCAGGATGCCTCTCTGAATGAAGTGCTGGCTCTCGAAGAAGCCCGCAGCGAGACCCTGGACCTACCTTGTTGGACGCTACCGGCGCTGGCGACACTCAAGTCATCCGCCGCCGCCAAGCGTGCCTTGTGGCCGCAACTTACGGCGTGGCGCGAAGCCTGGGCCGGCCACGACGATGCGTCTTGAGCGGCTGACGCCCGCACATCTGGATGCCCTGGAGGCGCTCGAAGCAGCAGGGCAGGTACATCCTTGGAAGCGGGCGACCCTCGCGCGGGCACTCGCCGACGACACCCTGGACGTCTGGGGTGCGTGGCGTGACGCGACACTACTGGGGCATGCGGTGCTTGCCTGGCTGCCCTTCGAGGCCGAGCTGCAAGCGATCACCGTGGCGCCCCAGGTGCGCCGTCAGGGCGTGGCAGGCATATTACTTGCGCATCTCGTGACGCGCGCTCGGCAACGCGGCGCCGAGCGCTTACTGCTTGAAGTACGCGAGAGCAACGCGCCTGCCCTGGCGTTGTACCGTCGATACGGTTTCGACGAGGATGGGCGTCGACGAGGTTACTATTCCCCCGCCGAAGCGAGGGGAGGCGTCCGCGAAGCGGCCATCCTGATGTCGAGGCCGCTCGCGGTGCGAGCGGTCGACTGACGGCGCTCCCGTCTGTAGTTATCTGTAGTTACTGGTTTTGCGAGTTATCGCTGGCGTCGTTTTCGATATCCTGGAACTTGCCTAGCAGTCCGTTAAGACGGCGTTCCCATTCATCACGCTCCTGCTTGAGGCGCGTATTCTCCTCGCGCAGCTCTTCCGCCTCCATTTTCAGCATCTCGATGGTCTCGACAGCGTTCTGCACCTTCTGCTCGAGCTGGTTGAAAAGTTCGAGGCTCATGGACTTCTCCTACACGGTGGATGAGGCGATGCGAGTGGCACGGACGAATCTTGCCGAGCCGTTGGCGGCTAGCGTACGCGCGCGGCGCGCGCGCGACAAGCGTCTCCTGGCCCCGACAGGACGTCAGGCAGCGCGCTGGCGACGATAAAGACGCCCGATGCCATCGCCGGCGCGCACCTCGCGATGTAGTTGCCAGTTAGCGGGCACCCGAGGCTCGCACTCGTGCTCTATTTCCAGATAGATCAACGCCTCCTCACTTAGCCAACCGTGTTCCTCCAAGGCCTGGCAGGCGTCGGCGGCGTGGCCCTGGCGGAAAGGGGGATCGAGAAAGACGATGTCGAAGGGTGTGACGGGGCCAGCGAGAAACGCCATGGCGGTTTGGCGATGCACCTGGCCGTTGGCGTTCAGCGTGGCGATATTGGCGCTCAGGCTGGCGGCGACATCGCTGTCGGTCTCCACGAAAAAGGCCTGAGCGGCGCCACGCGAGAGAGCCTCCAGCCCTAGCGCGCCGGTGCCGGCGTATAAGTCCAGAACCTGCGCGCCGGTGAGCTCGAAGGCTAGCCAGTTGAACAGCGTCTCGCGGATGCGGTCCGGCGTGGGGCGTAGCCCGGGGCGCTCGAGCACGGGCAGCTGTCGGCGACGGTAGTCGCCGCCGATGAGGCGTAAGCGCCCGTTGGCGCGTGACGGCGAGGCGCGACGCGTGCCACGGGCAGGGCGCTTGGCGGAGGAGGAGCGACGTCGATTCATGATCGGCGGATTGTACCGCCACCCGCCGCACAGTGATAGGATGTGGCGATTCAGACACTTCAGGACGCCGGGCGTCTTCTCCGCCGTGTCGCGGGGAGCGTGGCGCGCGTCGTCCGCGTAGACGTAGATCACGCCCATGTTCGGTTTTTTAAAGCGCAAGAAGAAGCAAGAGTCTCCCGCCCAGGATGTCGATGAGTCGCAAGAAGACGCGGCGGCGCTCGACAATGAAGAGGGCGATACTGGCCACGAGGAAGCGACCGACGATGAGGCGCGCCGCGCCGTCGGAACGGTCGACCCCGATTCGGCCGAAGCGACCGAGGTTGTCCCCGAGCCGTACGAAACCCAGGCCGCGCGCGAAGCACTGGACGACCCCGAGGTAACGCCCCGCGATGGCGCCATGGGCGATGCTCGTCCGCTCGATCCCAATGCCGAGGCCCTCGCCGAGGACGTCGCCCCCGATGACGAGATGCCGCCAGCGTCTTCCCAGGCGGCTGCCGAGCCGGCGACGATTGCCGAGCCCGAGCCCGAGCCCGAGCCCGAGCCCGAGCCCGAGCCCGACACAGCGACGCAGATCGACGAGCCGGCCAGCGTGGCGCAACCTCAGGAGCGTCCCAAGAAGAAGAATTGGTTCGCGCGCATCAAGTCGGGGCTCGGCAAGACACGTGCCAATTTCACCGAAGGTCTGGCGGGTCTGTTTCTGGGCAAGAAACAGATCGACGATGAGTTGATGGAGGATCTCGAGACCCAACTGCTGATGGCGGATGTGGGTATCGAGGCGACCACCGAAATCATCGACCGCCTGACTGAGCGCGTCTCGCGCAAGGAATTGAAGGAGCCGCAGGCGCTTTACTCCGCCTTGCAGGAAGAACTCCAGGATCTACTCGACCCGGTTGCCCAGCCGCTGACGTTGCCGCCCAAGGGCGAAGGGCCGTTCGTGATTCTGATGGTCGGCGTCAATGGCGTCGGCAAGACCACTACCATCGGCAAGCTGACGCAGCGTTTCCAGAACGAGGGACGCAGCGTGATGCTGGCGGCGGGTGATACCTTCCGCGCGGCGGCGGTGGAGCAGCTCAAGGTATGGGGCGATCGCAATCAGGTGCCGGTCGTTGCGCAGCACACCGGCGCCGATAGCGCTTCGGTCATCTACGATGCGCTCTCCGCCGCCAAGGCGCGCGGTGTCGACGTATTGATCGCGGATACCGCCGGGCGCCTGCATAACAAGAGCCACCTGATGGAAGAGCTCAAGAAGGTACGTCGCGTCATGGCCAAGCTCGACGAGCAGGCTCCGCACGAGGTGATGCTGGTGCTGGATGCGGGGACGGGCCAGAACGCCCTTTCTCAAGCCTCCACCTTCAACGAGGCGGTGCCGGTGACCGGCATCACCTTGACCAAGCTCGACGGCACCGCCAAGGGTGGCATCATCTTCGCCCTGGCCAAGCAGCTGGGCACACCGATCCGTTTTATCGGCGTGGGCGAGACCCTTGATGACTTGCGGCCGTTCGCCGCCGAGGATTTCGTCTCCGCGCTGTTCGAACGCGACACGGGCGGAGACGCGTAGCGGTATGATCGTCTTCGAGCATGTCGGCAAACGTTACGGCGGGCGCTCCGAGGCCCTCGCCGATATCAACTTCCGGGTGGGGCGGGGCGAAATGTTGTTCCTCACCGGTCACTCGGGCGCCGGCAAGAGCTCGTTGCTGCGCTTGGTCATGCGCCTGGAAAAGCCCTCTCGCGGCCGCGTACTGGTGGCCGGCCACGACCTCGACCGCTTTCATCTCAGCCAGATTCCCTATTACCGCCGCCAGATCGGCGTGGTCTTCCAGGATCACCAACTGCTGTTCGATCGCAGCGTTTTCGCCAATGTGGCGTTGCCGTTGGAGATTCAGGGCGTGGAGCCCCGCGAGTCGGCGCGTCGCGTGCGGGCTGCACTGGACAAGGTTGGGCTGCTGTACCGGGAAACGGCGCTGCCCATCGAACTCTCCAGCGGTGAGCGCCAACGCATCGGCATCGCCCGGGCGGTGGTCAACAAGCCGTCGTTGCTGCTCGCTGACGAGCCCACTGGTAACCTCGATCCGCAGCTCTCCACCGATATCATGCGCTTGTTCGAGGACTTCAACCGTATCGGTACCACGGTGATGGTCGCCAGCCACGACCTGGCGCTGATCACGCGCCTGCGGCACCGGGTTCTGCGGCTGCGCGAAGGCCGATTGGTCGGCGACGAGGAGGCGACATGACGCGGCGCACGACGTCTTCGGAAAGCCAGCGCCCCGCGCGGCGTGGCGCCCGAGCCTCGCAGGTAGGGCTGGAAAGCCGCACGCGGGCATGGCTGCGTCATCATCGCGCGATGTGGCTCGATAGTGCTCAGCGGCTCGCCAAGCGCCCGCTGAGCAGTCTGTTGACCATGCTGGCGATCGCCATTGCTCTGGTGCTGCCCAGTGGGTTGTGGCTGGCGCTGGACAGCGCCCGACTGCTGGATGCCGAACTCGACGAAAGCGCGACCGTGACCGTCTATCTCGACACGCGCCTCGATGAGCGCGCGGCGATGGACGTCGCCGCGCGACTGCGCGATCAGGCACCCGTGGCGGGAGCGCGGCTGGTGACCGCCGCCGAAGGTCTGGCCGAATTCCAGCAGGGCGTGGGGCTCGAGGATGCGCTGGCCTCGCTGGAAGACAACCCGCTGCCCGCAGCGGTGGTGGTTACCCCGGCCGATACCGATCCCGATTCTGTGCGTGTGCTGGCGAGCAATCTCGAGGCGGTCGACGGCGTCGATGAGGCGCGCGTCGATCTTGCCTGGCTGGAGCGCCTGCGGCGTCTGGCCGAGTTGGGTCAGCGTCTGGCCCTGGCGCTGGCGGGGCTGTTCGGGTTGGGCGTGCTGCTGGTAGTTGGCAATACCATTCGCCTGGCGGTGGAGAGTCGTCGTCAGGAGATCGAGGTGGTGACGCTGATCGGGGCCACCCATGCGTTCGTACGCCGCCCGTTTCTGTATAGCGGTGCCTGGTACGGCTTGGGCGGCGGCGTGCTGGCGATCATATTGCTGGTACTGGGCGGCCATTGGTTGTCGGCGCCGGTCACCGCCTTGGCCGAAAGCTACGGGGCGCACTTTACGTTGCCGCGACTAGGCTTCGGGGGATCGGTTTTGCTATGTTTTTGTAGTACACTGCTTGGCTGGCTGGGTGCTTGGTTAGCCGTCGGCCGTCATCTTGCCGACATTAAACCCCGCTAGGCTTGACAAGCCTGATGGCATGTATTGAACTTTCGTTCAAGTTAGCCTTCTAATGGGTCATCCGTGCTATCAGGCACATGATTCCTTTGCCGTGCCGCCGTGGATGTTGGATACGCCACGCACGCAGGGTGAACAACCGATGGAGACATCTGCATGAGCAACAGTCTTCAGCCCGTGGGTCATCTTTCTCCCGGTCATGACCTGAATGGTTACATTCAGGCCGTCAATCGCATTGCTGTGCTGTCCTCCGACGAGGAGCGCGAGCTGGGCTTCCGCCTTTACGACCAAGGCGATCTCGAAGCGGCGCGGCGTCTGGTCATGTCGCATCTGCGCTTCGTGGTGCACATTGCGCGTAGTTATTCCGGCTATGGCCTGCCCCAGGCTGATTTGATCCAAGAAGGCAACGTCGGCTTGATGAAGGCCGTCAAACGTTTCGACCCGAATCAGGGCGTGCGCCTGGTGTCGTTCGCCGTGCACTGGATCAAGGCCGAGATTCACGAATACGTGCTGCGCAACTGGCGCATCGTGAAGATCGCCACCACCAAGGCCCAGCGCAAGCTGTTCTTCAACCTGCGTGGCGCCAAGAAGCGCCTGGCATGGCTCAATAACGACGAAGTCGATGCCATCGCCAAGGATCTCGACGTCAAGCCGCAGGTGGTGCGTGAGATGGAAGGCCGTCTCTCGGCGTTCGATGCCGGCTACGATGCCTCGCCTTCCGAAGATGAAGACCAGGGCTATCAAGCGCCGGTCCATTACCTCGACGACGAGCGCTACGATCCTGCCGCGCAGCTCGAAGCGGCGGACTGGGAAGAAGACTCCTCGCATCGCCTGCAGTCGGCGCTGGGTGAGCTCGATGAGCGCTCGCAGGATATCCTGAAGCGTCGTTGGCTTTCCGAATCCAAGTCTACGCTGCATGAGCTGGCCGATGTGTACGGTGTCTCCGCCGAGCGTATTCGTCAGCTCGAGAAGAACGCCATGAAGAAGATCAAGCAACAGCTCGGCGACGCCTTCGCCGCCTGAGTTTGAGTGCTAAAGTGCCCAGGTCGACGCTAAAAGACCTGCGCGCGAAAGCAACAATGCCCGGCCATGCGCCGGGCATTGTCGTCTGTGGCGTCTATACGTGGGCGGGGTGCGGTGTGGCGACCAGCAGACGAGCGGAGAGCATTTGCCACTGATCTTCCCAGTGCTCGGTGGGAAGACGCCGGAAGTCGCTGCGCACATATTGCGTGATCCGGCCATCGGCAGTGGCCAGCAGCAGGTTGGCAGCGGCCGAGACTTTTAGCGTGGTGCGCAAGCCTTCGTGAATCTCGGCTTCGCGCAGGATCTGCTTGAGCTGAGTTTCCAGGCGGTCGAAGAGCTGCGTCATGCGCACGCGTAAGCGCGCGGTTTCGCCGGTCAAGGCATCGCCAACGAGCAGCCGGCACAGGCCGGGGTTCTTTTCGGCGAAGCCCAGCAGCAGGGTCAGAATATGATGGCAGCGCGCTTGTGCCTGCGGCTCCTCATCGAGAATGCGACGGATGCGCTCGAACAGCGTCTCCTCTATGAATTCGATCAGCCCTTCGAACATCCGCGCCTTGCTGGGGAAATGCCGATAGAGGGCGGCTTCGCTGACGCCGACCTGGCGGGCCAGTGCGGCGGTCGTGATCCGCTTGCCGCTGTCCTCCTGCAACATCAGCGCCAGCGCCTGGAGGATCTGCTCCCGGCGAGTTTGCTTAGGTGTTTCCTGCGTCATCGATTTTCTTCTATTGGAATCGTGTTAGCCCATCCTAATGGGCTGCCGGGATGCCGACAAATCGTCGCGCATCGCGGCGCACCGTCCCGGGTGCGAGGGGAATTGTCAGTCAGTGGCGCCTTCGTCGCTGGCGATGTCGGTGATCAGCGTGCCGACCCCGGCATTGGTGAATATCTCGAGTAGCGTGGCGTGCGGTACGCGACCGTCGATGATATGCGAGCTGGCCACACCGCCTTTGACGGCATCCAGCGCGCAGCGAATCTTGGGCAGCATGCCGCCATGGATGGTGCCATCGCCGATCATTGCGTCCACCTGAGCGGTGGAAAGGCCCGTCATGACCTCGCCCTCGGCATTCATCAGACCGGCGACGTTGGTCAGCAGCATCAATTTCTCGGCGTTCAGCGCCTCGGCGACCTTGCCGGCAACCAGATCGGCATTGATGTTGTAGCTGTGGCCTTCGGCGTCGACGCCGATCGGCGCGATCACGGGGATGAAATCGCGCGCGGTGAGCATCTCGATGAGGTCGGTGGCGATGTGCTCGACCTCGCCGACATGGCCGATATCGATGATCTCCGGTGCGGTCATCTCTGGGGTCTGGTGTTCGACGCGCAACTGGCGTGCGGTGATCTGCGCGCCGTCCTTGCCGGTCAGGCCGATGGCCTTGCCGCCGCTACGATTGATCAGGTTGACGATGCTCTTGTTGACCAGCCCACCGAGGACCATCTCGACCACGTCCATGGTTTCGGCATCGGTGACGCGCATGCCGCCGACGAAGCGCGACTCGATGTTCAGGCGCTTGAGCAGGTCACCGATCTGCGGGCCGCCGCCATGCACCACCACCGGATTGATGCCGACTTCCTTCATCAGCACCATGTCGCGGGCGAAGGAGTCGATCAGCGTGTCCTCGGTCATGGCGTTGCCGCCGTACTTCACCACCACGGTCTTGCCGGAGAAACGCTGGATGTAGGGCAGCGCCTCCGACAGGATCTCGACCACTAGACGCGGGTCGCGTGCGTGTTCATTCATGAATGTTGTCTCCTTGAAAGCGGCCAGTGTTAAGGCACCGGCCGCCGAGTCTCAGAAGGGGAGATCGGCCTCGGGGGCGACCTGCTTGAGGGCGTCGCGGAATTGGCCCTGAATGCGGGTCAGGGCTTCCTCGGTCTTGCCTTCGAAACGCAGCACCAGCATCGGCGTGGTGTTGGACGCGCGGCACAGGCCCCAGCCGTCGGCATAGTCGACCCGGATGCCGTCGAGAGTAGTTTTTACGCCATCCTCGCCGAAATCGCCTTCTCGAGCGAGCTTGTCGACGATTGCAAACTTGTTCTCGTCGCTGACCTTGGCATTGAGCTCCGGCGTGCTGAGGTCCTGCGGGAAGCGTTCGAAGAAGGCGTCGGCGTCCAGCCCTTGTGTCGAACGTTGCCGCGAGAGGATCTCCAGCAGACGGGCGGCGCCATAGAGGCCGTCGTCGAAGCCGTACCAGCGTTCCTTGAAGAAGATATGGCCGCTCATTTCGCCAGCCAGCGCCGCGCCGGTTTCCTTCATGCGCGCCTTGATCAGCGAGTGCCCGGTGCGCCACATTTCCGGTGTGCCGCCGGCCTTCTCGACCACCTGAGCCAGGTTGCCGGTGCATTTGACGTCGAAAATGATGCGTGCGCCGGGACTACGCTGCAGCAGGTCCTCGGCGAAGGCCATCATCAGACGGTCAGGGTAGATCACCTCGCCCTTGGGCGTGACCACGCCGAGACGATCGCCGTCGCCGTCGAAGGCCAGGCCGATGTCCGCGCCGGTGTCCTTGACGGTACGGATCAAGTCCTCGAGGTTTTCCAGCTTGCCGGGATCGGGGTGGTGATTGGGGAAATCGCCGTCGATCTCGGCGAACAGCGGCGTCATCTCGGCGCCCAGGCGCTCGATCAGTTGCGGGCCGAGTTCGCCAGCCACGCCGTTGCCGCAGTCGACCACGGCCTTGATCTTCCCGCTCAGACTGATATCGCCGAGGATGCGCTCGAGATACGCCTCGCGCACATCCATCTCACGCAGGCTGCCTTCACCCTCGCCGAGCGCACCGTCCTGGATACGCTGATAAAGCGCAGTGATGGCGTCGCCGGAGAGCGTTTCGCCGCCGAGTACGATCTTGAAGCCGTTGTAGTCGGGTGGGTTGTGGCTGCCCGTGACCATGACGCCGGAGCTCGTGCCTTCCAGCGTGTGCGTGGCGAAGTAGAGCACCGGCGTGGGCACCATGCCGATGTCGATGACATCGCGTCCCGCGCCGCGCAGGCCGCGGATCAGGGCCGCTTGAAGACGTTTGCCCGAGTGGCGGCCGTCGCGAGCGACGACCACGGTAGCTTCGTCGCGGCTGGCGGCTTCGGCACCGATGGCACGCCCGATCAGCTCGACGCCTTCCTCGGTCAGGCTGTCGTCGACGATGCCGCGAATGTCATAGGCGCGGAAGATGGCCGCGCTGATGGAGGTGTTGGGAGCTTGTTGGCTCATGGTGAATCCCTTCGAGTCGATGGCCATATGGCCGTGAACATCGGGGCGACCTTCAGCGTCGCCCGCCCGAACTCAATGGCGGCCGGAGTGGCCGAAGCCACCTCCGGCGCGCTCGCTGGTGGCAAAGTCCTCGACGATGTCGAGCTTGGCCTGTACCACGGGCACAAGCACATATTGTGCCAGGCGCTCGCCCGGTTCCAGAACGAACGTCGTGTCACCGCGATTCCAGACCGAGATCATCAGCTCGCCTTGATAATCGGAGTCGATCAGGCCGACGAGATTGCCCAGCACGATGCCGTGTTTATGCCCCAGGCCGGAGCGCGGCAGGATCATGCCGGCAAGGCTCGGGTCGCCGATGTGCACGGCAAGGCCGGTGCGCACCAGCTCGCAGTCGCCCGGCGCTAAAGTCAGCGGGCCATCGAGCAGCGCGCGCAGGTCCATGCCGGCGCTGCCGGTGGTAGCGTAACCGGGAAGCGGGAAGTCGTGGACGCGTTCGTCCAGAATCTTCACCGACAAGGTGGTGTCGGAAGACAACGAGGCATCTGACATGGGAATGGGTCCGTCAGTCGTGCGCCGTGGAGGCGCGGTGGGCGTAAAGCGTCAATACCCGGTCGACGATGGCGTCGGCCAGGGTGGTCTTGGGTTGTGGCGGCAACGCTTGGCTGTCGGTGTCATCGCCGTCACGCCACAGCAACAGGGCAGCGTTGTCGTCGGCGCCGAAGCCGAGTCCGGCCTGGGAGACATCGTTGGCGACGATCATGTCCATGCCCTTGCGGGTCAGCTTGTCGCGTGCGTAGCGTTCCACGTCACGGGTCTCGGCGGCAAAGCCTACCACCAGCGGGCGCGGTGAACGCGCGGCGATCTTGGCGACGATATCGGGATTCTTGACCAGGGTGAGCGTCATCGTCTCGCTGGCGTCGGTCTTCTTGAGCTTGTGTTCGGCGACGTGTTCGGCACGGTAGTCGGCGACCGCCGCACAGCCGATGAAGATATCGCTCTCGGCGGCGGCGTGCTCGGCGGCGGTGAGCATCTCGCTGGCCGATGTTACATCGACGCGTTCGACCTCCGGGGGCGTTGCCAGGGTGACCGGCCCACTGATCAAGCGCACGTGGGCGCCTCGTCGGGCCCAGGCCTCCGCCAGGGCGTAGCCCATCTTCCCGGAGCTGTGGTTGGAAAGATAACGCACCGGGTCGAGCGCTTCATGCGTCGGTCCGGCGGTGATCGTTACCCGCAGCGCCTCGGCATCGCGTACCGCCGGCGTCTCCGCGAGATCGGCGATCAGCGCTTCCGGTTCGCGCATGCGGCCGAGCCCGACATCGCCACACGCCTGCTCGCCACCATCGGGGCCCAGTAGACGCCACCCCAAGGTGCGCAACGTCGCGGCATTGGCCTGAGTCGCCGGATGGCGCCACATGGCTTGATTCATTGCTGGAGCCATGACGCACTCCGCCTCGCTGGCCAGGCACAGCGTGGTGAGCAGATCGTCGGCATGGCCATGTGCCAGGCGCGCCATGAGATCGGCGGTGGCCGGTGCGACGAGGATCAGCTCCGCCCAGCGCGCCAGCTCGATATGCCCCATGCCGGCTTCCGCCTCTGGGTCGAGCAGCGACGTGCGCACCGGCTCCCCGGTGAGCGCTTGAAGCGTCAGCGGGGTCATGAAAGCCTGCGCGCCCTCGGTCATGACCACACGCACCTCGCAGCCCGCCTTCTTCAATAGACGCGCGAGTTGAGCGCTTTTGTAAGCGGCGATACCGGCGCTGATGCCGAGTAACACGCGCTTGCCGAAGAGTGTTGGCATGACGGGAATCCTGACCGTTTTGCAGGCCCTCTACCTTACCACCGTGCCCCGGCTTTGCGTAGCGGGCGGCACTACGTAGTCTCGTCTTAATGCGTTTTTACTGTTTTAATAATAATAAAAATAGATGCGAGGTATGAGTATGGGAATCCGCGATTGGCCGGAAGGCGAGCGCCCGCGTGAAAAGTTGCTTACCCTGGGGGCGCCGGTGCTGTCGGATGCGGAGTTGCTGGCGATCTTTCTGCGAGTGGGCGTGAAGGGGCGCTCGGCGGTAGATCTTGCGCGTGATCTGCTGGTCGCTTTCGGCGGTTTGCGGCCATTGTTGGAGGCGGATCAAGCGCGCTTTTGCGCGGAGCATGGCCTGGGCGAGGCCAAGTATGTGCAGCTTCAGGCCTCACTGGAACTTTCTCGGCGGCACTTGGGAAGTTTGCTGGAGCGTGGCGGCGCCCTGACGTCGCCGGCCTTGGTGCGCCAGTTCTTGACCTCGCAGTTGCGCCACTTGCCCCACGAGGCGTTCGCGGCGTTGTTTCTGGATACGCAGCACCGCGTAATCCGTTTCGAGACGCTTTCGGAAGGCACGCTCGACAGTGCCTCCGTCTACCCACGTGAGGTGTCACGCCGGGCGTTGGCACTCAACGCGGGGGCGTTGATCTTTGCTCACAACCACCCCTCGGGCGTGGCAGAGCCGAGTGACGCCGATCGTCGGATCACCCAGCGACTCAAGGAAGCGCTGGGGCTTTTCGATATCCGTGTGCTGGATCATTTCGTCGTCGGCGATGGTGAGGTAATATCGTTTGCCGAACGCGGATGGCTTTGAAACCGTGCTCGCGATGCCAGGCTGGCCGTCCGTCGAGCCTCCGCAAGCTTGCGGCATGGCTTGACGTCTGGTATAAAGTACGCCCTTTGAATCAGGGCAAAAGGCGGTAGCCTGCCATTCCCGGTTTGCCCGACAGGTTTTGAACAACTCGCCAGTGGTTGGAGGCTTCCATGTCCCAAGTATGTCAGGTTACCGGCAAGCGCCCGGTGACTGGTAACAATGTTTCTCACTCCCAGCGGAAAACCCGCCGTCGCTTCTTGCCGAACTTGCATACCCATCGTTTCTGGGTGGAAGGCGAAAAGCGCTTCGTCAAGCTGCGCGTTTCCTCCAAGGGCATGCGCATCATCGACAAGAAAGGCATTGAAGAAGTGCTCAGCGATATCCGCAAGCGTGGTGACCGCGTCTAAACAGCGCGTCCAAACAGGGAGTAACGAGTCATGCGTGATAAGATCAAGATGGTGTCCAGCGCCGGAACCGGCCATTTCTACACCACCGACAAGAACAAGCGGAACACGCCGGATAAGCTCGAAATGAAAAAATTCGACCCGGTCGTCCGCAAGCACGTGATGTATAAGGAAGCCAAGATCAAGTGATCTTGGTCCTCCTTCGCCACAGGTGACGTTCACCTGTCAGAAAAACCCGGGTCGCTCCGGGTTTTTTTATGCCAGCAAGAAAGGTAGCGGGAGGCCAGCATGCCCGAACTTCCCGAAGTCGAGACGACGCGTCGCGGTATTGCGCCCTATATAGAAGGGCGCGAGATTCGCGAGGTCATCGTGCGTCAGCCACGTCTACGCACGCCGGTGCCGGATGATCTGGCGGATACGCTCGTCGGTCAGCGAGTCGGTACATTGGGGCGGCGCGCCAAGTATCTACTCATGCCCGTTGGTGAGCGTACTCTGCTATGGCATCTGGGAATGTCCGGGAGCCTGCGCGTGGCGCGTCTTGGTGATATGCCCAGAAAGCACGATCATGTCGACCTGGTCGTGGAGGATGGCGCGATTCTGCGTTATCACGACCCACGGCGCTTCGGCTTCGTCGATTGGCTGCAAGGCTCGCTGCTTGAGGATCCGCGCCTGGCGCGTCTGGGTCCCGAGCCCTTGTCGCCGGATTTCGACGGCGAGCGTCTCTACCGGCTTTCACGCAAGCGGCGCATTGCCGTCAAGCCGTTCCTGATGAACAACGCCGTGGTGGTGGGGGTTGGTAACATCTACGCCAGCGAAGCGTTATTCCTGGCGGGGATCGACCCCCGGCGCGCGGCGGGGCGTATTTCCCGCGAGCGCTATGAGCGTCTGGCCGAGGCGGCACGCGAGGTGCTGGCGGCGGCGATCACGCAGGGTGGCACGACGCTGCGCGACTTCGTCAGCGGCACCGGCGAGCCCGGGTATTTCGCTCAGCGCCTCAATGTCTATGGGCGGCAAGAAGCGCCCTGCAGGCGTTGCGGCGAGCCGTTACGCTTGGCTACGCTGGGTCAGCGGGCCAGCGTTTTTTGTCCCCACTGTCAGCGCTGAGCGCTTCGCGCTGCGCGATGTCTTCGCCAAGAGGTTTTCCGTGACCGAACGTCTACGCCTAAAGAAAAACGCCGATCGGCGTCTCAAGGCGGGCCATTTATGGCTCTATTCCAACGAGATCGATATCGCGGTTACGCCGCTGAAGGATTTCGAGCCGGGTGCCCAGGCGGTCATCGAGGCTGCCAATGGCAAGCCGATGGGCATCGCCTATGTCAATCCGCACTCGCTGATCTGCGCGCGCATCGTCTCGCGGGATGTCGATGTGCGTCTCGACCGTTCGCTGTTGGTTCATCGCTTCAAACAGGCGTTGAGCCTGCGCGCGCGTTTGTTCGCCAAGCCTTTCTATCGCCTGGTGCATGGCGAGGGGGACTTGCTGCCGGGGCTCATCGTCGATCGCTTCGATGATGTGCTGGTCGTGCAGCTCAATACCGTGGGCATGGACCGGCTGCGCGACGAAGTCGTCGCCGCACTCGAGAAGGTGCTGGCGCCGCGCGCCATCGTGTTCAAGAACGATTCCTCCGGGCGTCGTCAGGAACAACTCGGCGACGAGGTCGAAGTGGCCTATGGCGAGCTGCCCGATCAGGTGCTGCTCGAGGAGAATGGCGTGCGTTTCGTGGCGCCGGTGCTGGATGGCCAGAAGACCGGTTGGTTCTTCGACCATCGCCCCAACCGGGCGTGGCTCAATGGCTTGGTCGCCGGTAAGCGGGTGCTGGATGTATTCAGCTACGTCGGCGGCTGGGGCGTTCAGGCGGCGGCGCACGGTGCCAGCGAAGTGCTGTGCGTGGACAGCTCCGCCCAGGCCCTGGAGCGCGTGGCCGAGAACGCCGCACTCAACGGCCTGACCGAGCAGGTGTCCGTCGGCGAGGGCGAAGCCTTCGAGGCGCTGGCGGCCTTCAAGGCGGAAGGCGAGCAATTCGACGTGATCGTGCTCGACCCGCCGGCTTTCATCAAGAAGCGCAAGGACATCCCCAACGGCGAACGTGCCTACGCGCGACTCAATCGCGAGGCGATCCGGCTGCTGGGGCGCGATGGCATGCTGCTCTCGGCATCGTGCTCGATGCACCTGGCGCCGGAGCGCTTGATGGAGTGCGTGCGCGGTGCGGTACGCCATCAGGATCGTCATGGGCAGGTCATCTATCAGGGCCACCAGGGGGCGGATCACCCCGTGCATCCTGCGATTCCCGAAACCGCCTACCTCAAGGCATTGGGGGTGCGGATCTTCCGCAACTGAACATGACGTTGGAGAGCGTTCGCGTCTTTCGTCACCCCAACGCGCTGCTGGTCAACCACGTGCATAACGTGCTGGCCAGCGCCGGGTTGGCGCCCGTGCTGCGTAACATGACTCTCGGCGGTGGCGCCGGCGAACTGCCGCCCGGCGAATGCGAGCCGGAGGTCTGGGTGCCGGTAGGCCATCGTCAACGCGCCGAGGCATTGGTCGAGGAGGCCCTCAATGGGCCCGCCGAGGATTGCCCTAACTGGCGTTGCCCTGCTTGCGGTGAATGGCTGGAAGGCGTCTTCGATACCTGTTGGCAGTGTGGTCAGGCTCGTCCCGTCTGAGGCGAGCATGGCATGCTCGGCGCAAATCGTTCGGCCATGGGCGCTGTCGGCGTAAAGTTTACTCTATAAGCGTGGCTTTGAAGCGCGTCATCCCGTTTTGTCTCCCTCCTCCCTCCGATTCCTGTGCGTGTGCTGTAATGAGTAGGTGTTGAGCCTATTTTATAGACACTCTCTAAAGTGGAGGCGCCATGAAAATCGCCATACCCAAGGAAATCAAGAATCACGAGTATCGTGTCGCCTTGACGCCAAGCGTGGTGCGCGAGCTGGTGGCGCGTGGGCATCGCGTGGCGGTGCAGGCATCGGCGGGCGAGGGGGCCGGCTTCCCCGATGCCGAGTATGAGGCGGCGGGGGCACGTATCGAGCAGGATCTTGACGCGCTATGGGATAACGCCGAGCTGATCGTCAAGGTGAAAGAGCCCCAGCCGGAGGAGGTCAAGCGCCTCAAACCGAGCCATACGCTGTTCACCTATCTGCACTTGGCCGCTGAGGAGTCGCTGACGCGGGGGCTGATGGATAGCGAAGCTACCTGCATCGCCTATGAGACGATCACCGATGACCAGGGGGCGTTGCCGCTTCTCGCTCCGATGAGCCGTGTCGCCGGCCGCATGGCCATCCAGGCCGGTGCACATAGCCTGGAAAAGGCGCAGGGCGGTGCCGGTATTTTGATCCCCGGGGTGCCCGGCGTGGCGCCGGCCAAGGTGACGGTGGTCGGCGGTGGCGTGGTCGGTGAAAACGCCGCGCGCATGGCGCTGGGACTGGGCGCGGATGTCACCGTGCTCGACAAGTCGCTGGAGCGGCTGGAAGCGCTCGACCATCGCTATCAAGGCCGCCTGAATACCGTGTATTCGACGGCGGATACGTTGGAGAAGGCGGCTCGCGAGTCGGATATCATCGTCGGCGCGGTGCTGGTGCCGGGGGCACAGGCGCCCAAGCTGATCACCCGCAAGATGCTCGGCGACATGCGTCCGGGCAGCGTGCTGGTGGACGTGGCCATCGATCAGGGCGGCTGCTTCGAGACCAGCCGCGCGACGACCCATGCTGACCCCACCTATGTCGTGGATGATGTGGTGCATTACTGCGTCGCCAACATGCCGGGTGCCGTGGCACGCACTTCCACTCAAGCATTGACCAACGCCACCTTGCCGTTCGTGCTGGCGTTGGCCGACAAGGGATGGCAAGGCGCCCTGGCGGAGGATGATCACTTCCTCGCAGGGCTTAACGTACATGCCGGACACATTACGCATCCGGCGGTGGCCGAGGCATTCGGACTCGATGCCATCGACCCCAAGAGCCTGATGGCATAGCGATGGACCACGACGTCCCGGCCGGGCCCGGTCGCCTTGGCCGGGACGTCGTTGTACACTGGGCGGATTCTTACATTTCGTTGCGATCAGCCCAATTCCATGACCAAGACACGCGTCCTGACCGGCATTACCACCACCGGCACCCCGCATCTCGGCAATTATGTCGGGGCCATCAAACCGGCCATCGAGGCCAGCCAGCGTCCCGATGTGGAATCCTTCTACTTCCTCGCGGATTTGCATGCGTTGATCAAGTGCCAGGATCCCCGGCGCGTGCAGCAGTCGCGCCTGGAAATCGCCGCCACCTGGCTGGCGCTGGGCCTGGATACCGATAACGCTACTTTCTATCGCCAATCGGATATTCCCGAGATTCCCGAGCTGACCTGGATGTTGTCCTGCGTCTGCGCCAAAGGGCTGATGAACCGCGCTCATGCCTACAAGGCGGCGGTGGCCGAGAACGAAGAGCTCGGTCATCAGGATATGGATAAAGGCGTGAGCATGGGGCTGTTCGGTTACCCGGTGCTGATGGCGGCGGACATTTTGATGTTCAATGCCAATAAAGTGCCGGTGGGGCGTGACCAGATCCAGCATATCGAGATGGCGCGCGACATGGGCGGGCGCTTCAACCACCTCTACAAGGGGCAGTATTTCACGCTGCCCGAGGCTGTGGTCGACGACAAGGTGGAAGTACTCAACGGGCTCGATGGCCGCAAGATGTCCAAGAGTTACAACAACACCATCCCGCTTTTTGTCTCGGAGAAGAAGCTTCAGAAGCTGGTGCGCAAGATCAAGACCAACTCCCTGGAGCCCGGTGAGCCCAAGGACCCTGACAGCTGCACGCTGTTCCAGATCTTCTCGGCGTTTGCTTCCGCCGAAGAAACCGCGACCATGCGGACTGACTACGAGAACGGCATCGGCTGGGGTGAAGCCAAGGATCGGGTCTTCGAATACCTCAATGTGCACCTGCGCGAACCTCGCGAGCGCTATAACGCCTTGCTCGAGGATCCCGGGCATATCGAGAACGTGCTCAAGCAGGGCGCCGAAAAGGCGCGTGCCGAGGCGCAGCCGCTCATGGAGCGCGTGCGTGAGGTCGCTGGCCTGGGACGTTTCGTGTAACGCCTCATCTGTCACTTTTATCGGTACGCTTTTGCGCGCTCTGCCAAGCCCCGTGTCTCGCGACACGGGGCTTTGTTTTTATATTGCCAAACGCTATAGCGGGAATGTGTTTTATGAATTTTTAAAAGGGCGGGTTAGGCACTAAGCTAGTTAGCAATTTCCATTCGAACGATAACAGGAGGTTGCGATGCCTGACGCATCCAGCGTTTCATCCGCTTCGCCGACGCCGCGTCGCGGCGTACCGCCGTTGGCATTGGCGGCGGCGATAGTCTTGCTCCTGGGCGCTCTGGCCGTGGGAACGACCTTTGAGGCGACCACGGGGTTGCTCATGATCGTGGGGGGCGCCCTGGGCATGGTGCTCTATCATGCCGCTTTCGGCTTTACCTCCGCGTGGCGTGTATTCATCACTGAGCGTCGTGGGCGAGGTCTGCGCGCGCAGATGGTCATGCTGGCGTTGGCGGTGGTGCTGTTCTTCCCGGCGCTTGGCGCAGGGACTCTTTTCGGTACGCCGGTCTCGGGTTATATCGCGCCCATCGGGGTCTCTGTCCTGGTCGGTGCGTTCCTGTTCGGGCTCGGCATGCAGCTCGGCGGTGGTTGTGCCTCGGGCACCTTGTTCACAGTGGGCGGCGGTAATGCGCGCATGGTGATCACTCTGGTGTTCTTCATCATCGGCTCCCTGGTCGGCACGGCGCATTTTGCCTGGTGGCAGACGTGGCCGGCGTTCCAGCCGACGTCGCTGCATGGCTTGTTCGGCGTGGGCGGCGGCATCGTTGTGAGTCTGGTGTTGTTCGCCGCGATCGCCGCGCTGACGGTGGCCATGGAGAAGCGTCGGCACGGTCAGCTCGAACGGGCGCCGCAGGTCGAGGCCGGCCGCTCGCGTTGGCTGCAAGGTCCCTGGCCGCTATTGGCCGGTGCGATAGGGCTGGCAGTGCTCAATTTCATCACGCTGGCGCTCGCCGGACGCCCATGGGGCATTACCTCGGCGTTCGCACTGTGGGGTGCCAAAGGTTTCGAGGCGCTAGGCGGCGACGTCAGTGGCTGGGGCTATTGGCAGGCGGCCGGCAATGAGGCGGCCTTGAACGCCAATGTCTGGAGCGATATCACCACGGTCATGAATGTGGGCATCATTCTGGGGGCGATGGCCGCTGCGGCGCTGGCGGGCCGTTTCGCGCCGAAATTCAACATTCCGCTACGCTCCGTGGTGGCGGCGGCCTTCGGTGGCTTCTTGCTGGGTTACGGAGCGCGTCTGGCGTTTGGCTGCAATATCGGCGCCTATTTCGGCGGCATCGCCTCGGGCAGCTTACATGGCTGGCTGTGGCTGGTCGCGGCGTTTGCCGGCAACATGCTGGGCGTGCGGCTACGCCCGTGGTTCTTCTCGGGCCCGGCACGCCCGGTGGCGCGCAGTGGCTGATCGGTAATCGCAAGCGCCAATGATGCACGGCGTCCTTCGGGGCGCCGTGCGTCGTTAGGGCGTGCGCGAGTGGCAAGGTGGCGTGCGCGAGTGGCAAGGTGGCGTGATATAGTGAAATACGAGCCGTGCGGAGCCTCAGGGCTTCGAGTTCCGTCACCTGCGTGAGGCAAACGATGAGCGAAACATCCAAGCGTCCCCTTTATATTCCTTATGCCGGCCCCTCACTGTTGGAGATGCCGCTACTCAACAAGGGTAGTGCCTTTACCAGCGAAGAACGTGTCGAGTTCAACCTGGTGGGCTTGCTGCCGCAGAATGTCGAAAGCATCGAAGAGCAGCTCGAGCGCGCTTATCACCAGTACACTCTGTGTCAGAACAACCTCGACAAGCACATTTACCTGCGGGCGATTCAGGACGACAACGAGACGCTGTTCTTCCGTCTGCTGGAAGAGCATCTCGAGGAAATGCTGCCGATCATCTATACTCCCACGGTGGGCGAGGCATGCGAAGAGTTCTCCAATATTTACCGCAATCACCGCGGGCTCTTCATCTCGTATCCCGATCGCCACCGCATGGACGATATCCTGCGTAGCGCCACCAAGGACAAGGTGCGTGTGATCGTGGCCACCGACGGCGAGCGTATTCTGGGGCTGGGCGATCAAGGCATCGGCGGTATGGGCATTCCCATCGGCAAGCTGTCGCTGTATACCGCCTGCGGCGGTATCAGCCCGGCCTACACGCTTCCCATCGTGCTCGACGTGGGCACCAACAATCAGAAGCTGCTCGACGATCCCATGTACATGGGCTGGCGCCATAAGCGGGTCAGTCAGGAAGAGTACGACGAGTTCATCGGCATGTTCATGGAGGCGCTGCAACGGCGTTGGCCCAACGTGCTGTTGCAGTTCGAGGACTTCGCCCAGACCAACGCCATGCCGCTGCTAGAGCGTTATCGCGACCAGCTGTGTTGCTTCAACGACGACATCCAGGGCACGGCGGCGGTGTGCGTGGGGACGTTGCTGGCGGCTTGCAAGACCAAGGGCGAGGCGCTCAAGGATCAGACCATCGCGTTCCTGGGGGCCGGCTCTGCGGGCTGCGGTATCGCCGAGCAGATCGTCGTGGCGATGACGATGGAAGGCCTGAGCGAGGCCGAGGCGCGCCGTCGAGTGTATATGATCGACCGTTTCGGGCTATTGACCAGCGATATGGACGGGCTCTACGACTTCCAGCAGCGCCTGGCGCATGAGCCTGCCACCTTGAGCGACTGGGACACCCAGAGTCGTGATCTCCTCGACGTGGTGCGCAATGCCAAGCCCAGCGTATTGATCGGGGTATCCGGGCAAAGTGGCCTGTTCACCGAAGAGGTGATCAAGACGTTGCACGCGGGCTGTGCCCAGCCGCTGGTGATGCCGCTTTCCAACCCGACGTCGAAGGTCGAGGCCGTCCCCCAGGATATTCTCGAATGGACCCGGGGCGAGGCGCTGATAGCCACGGGCAGCCCCTTCCCGCCGGTACGCGTCGGCGAGCGCGACGTCGCGATCGCCCAATGCAACAATGCCTATATCTTCCCTGGCATCGGCCTGGGCGTGGTGGCGACCAACGCGTCTCGCGTCACCGACAAGATGCTGATGGCGGCTTCCAATGCCTTGGCGCAGGGTGCGCCCATCGTCAAGACTGGCAAGGGCGCGCTGTTACCCTCATTGGGTGACATCCGCGAGATCAGCAAGGACATCGCCTTCGCCGTCGCCAAGCAGGCCCAGGAGGAAAACGTCGCGCTGTCCTCCAGTGACGACGCGCTGTGGGACGCCATCGAGCGTCACTTCTGGTATCCGCGTTATCGTGCCTATCGGCGCCGCGCCTTCTAAACGCCCGCCTCTCGATTACCCATACAAAACACCCCGCCGGCAATGCCGACGGGGTGTTTCTTTATGCTGCTAGATAGCGCTAGCTCAGCGCGGAATGATTACAGCATGCTACGCAGCACGTAGTGCAGGATGCCGCCGTGACGGTAGTAGGCCATCTCGTTGGCGGTATCGATGCGGCATAGCGCCTCGATCTTCTTCTCGCCTTTACTTGATGCGATGGTCACCTGGACCTTGGCGCCGGGCTCGATATTGGCGATGCCCTCGATGGAAACCGTTTCGTCACCGGTCATGCCCAGTGAATTGCGGTCTTCGCCCTCGGGGAACTGCAACGGCAGCACGCCCATACCGATCAAGTTGGAACGGTGGATACGCTCGTAGGATTCGGCAAGGACGGCGCGCACGCCCAGCAGGCGCGTGCCCTTGGCCGCCCAGTCACGGCTGGAGCCAGTGCCGTATTCCTTGCCGGCCACGATGACCAGCGGCGAATCGTTCTCGACGTATTTCATCGCTGCGTCGTAGATCGCCATCTGCTCGCCGCTGGGCACGTGGCGGGTATAGCCGCCGACGACACCGTCGAGCATCTCGTTTTTGATGCGTACGTTGGCGAAGGTGCCGCGCATCATCACTTGGTGATTGCCGCGCCGCGAGCCGTAGGAGTTGAAATCCGCAGGCTTGACGCCGTTTTCCTGCAGGTAACGGCCGGCAGGGCTGTCCGGCTTGATCGCGCCAGCAGGCGAGATATGGTCGGTGGTCACCGAATCGCCGAACATGGCCAACACGTTGGCACCTTTGACGTCTTCCAGCGGCGCGGGCTCTTTACCCATGCCTTCGAAGAACGGCGGATGCTGGATGTAGGTGGATTTGTTGTTCCACGCATACACATCGCTTTCGGGTACATCGAGCGACTTCCAGATCTCGTCGCCCTCGAAGACCTCGCTATACTCCTTGCGATACATCTCGGTCTTGACTTGCTCGACGGCCTCGGCGATCTCTGCTTGGCTGGGCCAAAGATCCTTGAGGTACACCGGGTTGCCGTCCTTGTCATTGCCCAGCGGTTCCTTGGAAAGGTCAATGCGCATGTTGCCGGCCAGGGCATAGGCCACGACCAGGGGCGGTGACGCCAGCCAGTTGGTGGGCACCAGCGGATGGATGCGGCCTTCGAAGTTGCGGTTGCCGGAGAGCACCGAGGCTACCGTCAGGTCGCCTTCGTCGATGGCTTTCTCGATCGGCTCGTGCAAGGGGCCGGAGTTACCGATGCAGGTGGTGCAGCCATAGCCGACCAGGTTGAAGCCCAGCGCATTGAGATCGCTCTGGGTGCCGCTGGCGTCGAGGTAGTCGGTGACCACCTTGGAGCCCGGTGCCAGTGACGTCTTGACCCAGGGCTTGGTGGTGAGCCCTTTCTCGACCGCCTTGCGCGCCAACAACCCGGCGGCCAGCATCACGCTGGGGTTGGAGGTGTTGGTGCACGAGGTGATGGCGGCGATGACTACGGCGCCGTGGTTGAGCTTGAAGTTTTCGCCATCGACCTCGCAGTGCTGGCTATCTTCGTTCTCCACGCTTTCGTCGGTGCCCACGGCGGTCTGGCCGCCTTCGGAAAGCCACTTGCCTTGCTCGGTGGGCGCGGCGTCCGGCTTGCGGTCGCTGAGGATCTTCTCGAAGGTGGACTTCATGTCGGTCAGGGCGACACGGTCCTGCGGACGCTTGGGCCCGGCGAGGCTGGATTCGACCTCGTTCATGTCGAGGTGCAAGGCATCGCTGAAGATCGGCTCGGCGCCGGGTTCGCGCCACAGTCCCTGCGCCTTGGTATACGCCTCGACGAGCTCGATCTGGTGTTCGTCGCGACCGGTCAGGCGCATGTAGTTGAGGGTTTCCTCGTCGACCGGGAAGAACCCGCAGGTGGCGCCGTATTCGGGGGCCATGTTGCCGATAGTGGCGCGATCCGCCAGTGGCAGGTCCTTGAGGCCATCGCCGTAGAACTCGACGAATTTACCCACCACGCCTTTCTCGCGCAGCATCTGAGTGACCGTCAGCACCAGATCGGTGGCGGTGATGCCTTCGCGTAGCTTGCCGGTAAGCTTGAAACCGATGACCTCGGGGATCAGCATCGAGACCGGCTGGCCAAGCATCGCGGCCTCGGCCTCGATACCGCCCACGCCCCAGCCGAGCACGCCCAGGCCGTTGATCATGGTGGTGTGGGAATCGGTGCCCACCAGTGTGTCCGGATAGGCGAACGTCTTGCCGTTTTCTTCCTTCGTCCACACCGTCTTGCCGAGATACTCCAGGTTGACCTGGTGGCAAATACCGGTACCCGGCGGCACGACGCGGAAATTATCGAACGCCTGCTGGCCCCAGCGCAGGAATTCGTAACGTTCGCGGTTGCGCTCCATCTCGATGGCGACGTTGTCCTTGAACGACGTCGGGTCACCGTAGTGATCGACCATCACCGAGTGGTCGATGACCAGGTCGACGGGGGACAGCGGGTTGATACGCTCGGCGGATGCGCCGAGACGCTTGACGGCGTCGCGCATGGCGGCCAGGTCGACGACCCCGGGAACGCCGGTGAAGTCCTGCATCAGCACGCGTGCCGGACGATAGCCGATCTCGCGAGTGGAGCGACCTTCCTTTTGCCAATCGACGAGAGCCTGCATGTCGTCGGAGGAGACGCTTTCATCGTCGCCGTAGCGCAGCTGATTCTCGAGCAATATCTTGAGTGTCATGGGCAGGCGCGAGGCGTCGCCGAACGCCTGGGCAGCCTTGTCCAGACTGTAATAGTGATAGGTATGATCGCCGACATCGAGTGTCGATAACGTATTCTTTGGAGCTTCGGACATTGGAGCCCTCCCCCTCATCAATGCTGGACGGTTTTTCATGGCGAACGCCGAACCAAATTGTGCCTGAAAATGCCGGAGAGGCCAGCGGACTATCCAGCGGCCCGGTTCGCCGCGAGTCAGGTTCCTTCGACAATGTCTACAATATCATCTATAGCGGAGACATGGTCATGATAAGCCTTTATTTCAAGCGCGCCCATGTCACCAAGGTGGCAGGTGGATGTGGAGTGGTGCCTGAAGCGTGGCACGCCAATCTTGTGCGAGAATCTCGCTGCATTGGCTTGAAAGAGGGCGAGGACGACCCGACATCAAGCGATGAAGCGCCGTACTCTGAAGAGGCCAGGAGTCGGTATGAACGAAGAGATGTTGTTTCCCTGGCCGGCGACATGTCCTTATTGCGATGCGTCTTTCGAGATGCTGATCGATAGCAGTGTGGGTAGCCATGCTACTTGGGAAGACTGCCCTCAGTGTTGCGCGCCGATTCAAGTGCGCGTGTCGGTATCGCCATTCAGTGGCGAGCTTGAGGACGTCATGCTGGGGCAAGACGACGACGTATTTTGAGTGCTTCCTCATAGGGTATCGCTATGGCGAGAACGCCATGGCAGCCCGATAGGAAGCGCCTATGTTGCCCATTGGGGCAATCAAATTGGCATATGGTAAAGCCGTCTTTATCCTTGAGGCGTTTTTATCACAGTCATCCACTCGACTTTTCAGGAGAAAAGCATGAGCGTATTGGTTGGACGTCAGGTACCCGATTTTGAAGCGGCAGCGGTTCTGGGCGATGGCACCATCGTCGACGACTTCAAGCTGTCCGAAACCAACGGCAAGATGCGTGTCGTCTTTTTCTGGCCGTTGGACTTCACCTTCGTCTGCCCGTCCGAGATCATCGCCCACGACAACCGTCTCGCGCAGTTCCGCGATCTCGGCGTTGAAGTGATCGGGGTGTCCATCGACTCTCAGTTCACTCACCACGCATGGCGCAAGACTTCTCCCGAGAAGGGCGGCATCGGTGAAGTCGGCTTCCCGATGGTGGCTGACGTCAAGCACGAGATCACACAAGCTTTCGGTATCGAGCACCCGGAAGCCGGCGTCGCCCTGCGCGCGTCCTTCCTGATCGACGAAGACGGCGTCGTCCAGCACCAGACCATCAACAACCTGCCGCTGGGCCGCAACGTCGATGAGATGCTGCGCATGGTCAAGGCCCTCCAGTTCCACCAGAAGAATGGCGAAGTCTGCCCCGCTGGTTGGGAAGAAGGCCAGGAAGGCATGAAAGACACCGCCGAAGGCGTCGCCAAGTATCTGGGCACGCACTCCGACGAACTGTAAGCGTTGACACGTTTGCAACGAAGGGCGGCCAATCGGCCGCCCTTCGCCGTGTCGACAAGCGTTTACAGCGAATGGTGTGTGGCCTGCGCGTGATGCGTGCATGCCACACAGCATTTTCTTGGCCCGGCTGCTGGTCAGTGTATCCCGTAAACGAGGTTTCCCATGAGCGACGTGCGTCACGAACGACTGATCATTCTCGGTTCCGGCCCTGCCGGATACACGGCGGCCGTCTATGCGGCTCGCGCCAATCTCAAGCCGCTGCTGATTACCGGCATGCAGGCCGGCGGTCAGTTGACCACCACCACCGATGTGGACAACTGGCCGGGTGACGCCGAAGGCGTGCAGGGGCCAGAACTGATGGAACGCATGCGCAGCCATGCCGAGCGTTTCGAGACCGAGGTACTCTTCGACCATATCAACGAGGTCGAGCTGCGTGAGCGTCCGTTCGTGCTCAAGGGCGAAAACGGCACCTATACCTGCGATTCGTTGATCATCTCCACCGGTGCCAGCGCGCGTTACCTGGGGCTGCCGTCGGAAGAGAAATTCATGGGCCAGGGTGTGTCCGCATGCGCCACCTGTGATGGCTTCTTCTATCGCGGTCAGGAAGTCGTGGTCGTCGGCGGTGGCAACACTGCCGTCGAGGAAGCGCTGTATCTGTCCAATATCGCCACCAAGGTCACGCTGGTGCATCGCCGCGATAGCCTGCGCGCCGAGAAGATCCTGCAGGACAAGCTGTTCGACAAGGTTGAGAACGGCAACATGGAAATCGTCTGGAATCACACCCTCGAGGAAGTGCTGGGTGACAACACCGGCGTCACCGGGGTGCGGTTGATCTCCACCGTCGATGGTGCCTCGCGTGAGATTCAGGCGCCGGGGCTGTTCGTCGCCATTGGTCACTCGCCGAATACCGGTATCTTCGAAGGCCAACTGGACATGAACAGCGGCTATATTCGAGTCAAGTCCGGCCTCGACGGCAACGCCACCATGACCAGCGTGCCGGGCGTCTTCGCCGCTGGTGACGTGATGGATCACGTCTACCGTCAGGCGGTGACCTCTGCAGGTACCGGATGCATGGCGGCCCTCGATGCTGAGCGTTACCTCGACGGCCTTGAGTGAGCCTGGATAAGGCCGTTTCGCCGCGCCGCGCGGTGACAGCCTGACGCCGACGACCACGCCCGCGAAGCGATTCGCGGGCGTCTGTAGTTGTGAGAGTTCGTGAAAGTTCGTGAGAGCTTTGAGAGGCTGTCGAGGGCGATAACGCAAGGAGATGACGCATGAATGCCTCCTCGGATGACATGACGTCTTCCAGCGCATGGTTGGATGCCCTCGTCGATGCCTGTCGTGAACGGCGGCATCGCGGCGTGATCTGGATACCCGCGTCTCCCGAGATGGCACGGGCGCGGGCACTTTCTCTATGGCGAGCACGCACGTGGCATGCGCCCTTGTGGGTCGGTCAGACCGCGCCCGGAGACACCATCGACGCGCTTGCTCCGCGCCAGGCCCGCACCCGGCTGGGGCGCGAGCATGACTTGATCATCATCGATGCTGGCGCCGAGCCGGGTTTCGATCCTGACGCCTTCGGGGCGTTGAGCGGCACGCTGCGTGCCGGAGGGGTGCTCGTCATATTGACGCCCGCCGAGTGGGCTGCCGGTCAGGCCCGCCCGGATGATGACTACACACGCCTGGCACATTGGCCCCACGCGCCGACGACGCTGAGCGCCCATTACCTGGCGCGTCTGGCACGCGGCTTGCGCCGCGAGCCCAGCATCTGGCGCTGGCCTGATGAGCACGCCACGCCGCACCCCGGTCGCCTGCTCGAGGCGCGCGCGCGCGCTTCTACTCCCGCTCCCGTATCGCCCGATGATGACGCTTGTATTACGCATGATCAGCAAGAGGCCGTGCATCGGCTGACGCGGCTGCGCCGCCGCCGTCCGGTGGTCCTGAGCGCCGATCGCGGGCGTGGCAAGTCGGCCGCACTGGGGATCGCCGCCGCGCGACGGCTGGCGGCGGGCGAGACGACGCTGTGGGTCACCGCACCACGTCAAGCCGCGGTCGAGCCGTTGTTCGAGCGCTTGGCCGCGTTGTATCCCCATGGGCACCGCGATGCGGCGCGCTTTCAGATCACGCTGGAAGCGGGGGAGTGCGAGGTGCGCTTTCTCGCCCCGGACGCCGTCATGGCGGCCCTGAGCGAACCGGATGTGGATCGCCACGCGCCGCCGACCCTGTTCGTCGATGAGGCGGCGGCCATTCCCACGCCGCTGTTGGCACGTTGGCTGGAGGCCTTCCCGCGTCTCGCTTTCGCCACCACTGTGCACGGTTACGAAGGGACCGGGCGTGGCTTTCAGGTCCGCTTTTATGCGCGTCTTTCTCGCCGTACGCCCGACTGGCGCGAGATCCGTCTACGTGAGCCGGTGCGCTGGGCCGAGGGCGATCCCCTCGAGCGTCTGACCCGGGACATGCTGCTGCTCGATGCCGCGCCGGCCGACGATAGCGAGGCCGAGGCGGCGTTGGCTGCCGCGCCGCTGCGCATTCGCTGGCTCGACCGGGCGACGCTGGCCGACGACGAGCATGCCCTCGAGGCGTTATTCGGCCTGCTGGTGCAGGCCCATTACCGCACCACTCCGAGTGATTTGCGCCAATTGCTCGACGGCCCAGATGTGCGACTCGCGGTGGCTTATGCCGGCGATACTTGTCTCGGGGTATGCCAGGTGCAGGCGGAGGGTGGTTTTCCCGCCGATCTGGCCGAGCGTGTCGTGCTCGGCGAGCGCCGTCCGCGCGGTCATCTGCTGGCGCAGTCGTTGGCCGCGCACGGTGGCTGGCAGACGGCGCTGACATCGCGCTGGTGGCGCATCATGCGCATCGCCGTGCATCCCGTGGTGCGGCGGCGCGGTGTGGGACGGGCACTGGTCGAGGCCGTGGCCACTGCGGCCTGCACGCACGACGTCGCCCATCTGGGCGTGAGTTTCGGCGCCGAGGCGACGCTGATCGCCTTCTGGCGGCGGATGGGGTTCATCTCGCTACGCCTGGGACTGACCCGCGAAGCGGCGAGCGGTGAGCACGCGCTGATGATGGGGCAGGGACTGACGAGCCCGGCGGAAGCGTCGTTGGCGACCTGGGCGGATGACTTCCAACACCTGCTGCCAAGCTTGCTGACTTTCGAGCTGGCGCATCTGGAAACCGATGTCGTCACGGCATTGCTGCACGAGGGGTCGGCGCCCGAGGTGAGCGGTGATCTATACGCACGCCTGGAGCGCTTCGCGCAGGGCGGTGGCGAACTGGCGCTCGCACGGCCCTGGCTGTGTCGGGCGTGGCTGGCTTGGTGGCGCCGCCAGCCGCGGGAAGCCGCCGGTGCGATGCCGGACGAGGACGTGCAAGCGTTACTTGATTGGGCCGCGACGTTGTTCCAGGGACGTGATGTCGAGGCGACGCGCGCGATGGGGCGTCAGGCGCGACTCGCCCACTGGCGCCGTCTGGCGGGCCTCTTGGGTTGTCGCCTGAAGCCGACGCCCTGACTGTCGCTGTCGGTGGACTTGCGTTGCGCGATTCAGCGCGTAAGGTGTCATGACGCCCGACACGTGCTGCGTCGCCATTCCTTGATCGTGTGTCGTTACCGGGAGACGTGGCGCGCGATGTCGGCGGCTCCCAATAGGAACGATTTCCCATGAACGATCATCTTTTGCAACTCTCTCCCGAACCGCTGTGGCGCCATTTCCGCACGTTGTGCAATACGCCGCGCCCCTCCGGTCATGAACAGCGCCTGGTCGAGACGCTCACGGCCTGGGCCGACGAACGCGGGCTTGCGCATGAACGTGATAGCGCGGGTAATCTCAAGATTCTCAAGCCGGCCTCGCCGGGATGCGAAGCGCTCCCTGGTGTCATCCTGCAGGGGCACCTGGACATGGTCGCCCAGGCCAACGCCGATCACCCGCACGATTTTACCCGCGATGCCCTCGACACCTACGTCGAAGACGGTTGGTTGCATGCTCGCGAGACCACCTTGGGCGCCGATAACGGCATGGGCGTGGCCGCCGCGCTGGCGATCCTCGAGGACGACAGCCTGCGCCACGGTCCCCTCGAGGCGTTGTTTACGCTGGAGGAAGAAGCCTCCATGCGCGGCGCACTGGAGCTCGACGAGGGCTGGCTGCAGGGGCGTTATCTGCTCAATCTCGACTCCGAGGATCGCGGCCAGGTTTATATCGGCTGTGCCGGCGGGGCCGATGTGGTGGTCGGGGCGCGGCTGCCCACGCGGAATCTCGGCGAGGACGAGATCGTGCGTCGCGTCGCTTTGACCGGGCTGGTCGGCGGCCACTCGGGTGTCGATATTCACAAGGGACGCGGCAACGCCAATCGCTTGCTGGTGCGGGTGCTGCGCGCCCTGGAGCCGTTCGGCGCCTGCCTCGTCGCCTATCACGGCGGCACGCTGCGCAATGCGCTGCCGCGCGAGGCCTTCGCCAGCATCGCGCTGCCCGCCGACGAAGAGGACGCGGTGACGCAGCGGTTGGCCGAACTCCAGGCTGAGTTGGCCAGCGAGTTGGCGGGAATCGACGCAGATGTGCAGCTCGCCCTCGAGCCCGCCGAGCCCGCCGAGCCCGATGCGCCGCTCACCGAGGCGGCCAGTCGCCTGCTGATCGCGGCTTTACATGTGGCGCCGTGCGGCGTCGAGCGCATGAGTGTGGAAGTACCGGGTGTGGTGGAGACGTCCAACAACCTGGGCGTGATCAAGCTCGAGGCCGGATGTTTTCATCTTTGCGCCCTGGTGCGCTCGTTGCGCGATAGCGCCACGCAAGATCTTGCCGACCGCTTCCGGGCGTTGTTTTCGCTGATCGGTGCCGAGACACGGGTCGAGAACGCCTATCCCGGCTGGACGCCGGACCCCGAAAGCACGCTGCTGGCGCGCTTTCGTCGCCTGCACCTCGAACAGACCGGCGTCGACCCGGACGTGAAGGTCATCCACGCCGGGCTGGAATGCGGCATTCTCGGTGGCAAGTACCCACAACTGGACATGATTTCCTTCGGTCCCCTGATCCGTGGCGCCCACTCGCCCGCGGAGCGTGTCGAGCTCGACTCCGTGGGCGAGTTCTGGCAGGTGCTGCGGGCCGTGATCGAAGACTTGGCCACGACGCGGGCGGCGTGAATCATCGCGACGCCTGACGCACTGCTTCGAGGCCCGTCTCGGAGATATAGCCACGGTCGTGCGCATGCGCGGCCATGTCGGCGCTATCGTCGCTCAGCAGCAGCTCGCAGTCGGTGTGCTCGATCTCCTCGCGGAGTCGGGCGATGGCGGCTTCGCGGTCGGGTTTGCGGTCAACGCGGCGAATGTAGATCGTCTTCACGCGGTCCGGATTCTCCTTGACGATACGTGTGTAGATCTCGGGGTCGTGTTGGCCGCTGTCGCCGATCAGCACGCAAGGCAGGGTGTCGAACAGCGTGAGCATCTGGGTGATCAAGTCGTGCTTGTGATCTTCGGCGCGGCGCGGCCAGGGATGACGCCAAGAAATACCCCATTCGCGCAGGAACAAGATCGGCCCGACCGGAATATGGTTGAGCTGGAAGAACGCCTCGAGCACCTCGTAGATGCTCCACGGACCGCGTGAGACGTAGAGGATCGGCCGCCGTGAGTCGCCCGCCGTACCCGCGTGCAAGGCCTGATAGAATTCGGCAACGCCGGGAAAAGCTGTGCGTCGATGCGCCTTCTCGACGAATAAGCGATATAACATGCGTAGCTTGTCGGCGACGCCGGTGTACATCACCGTGTCGTCGATGTCGCTGATCACCATCAGGTCGGTATGCGGGGGTGGAATATAGACATCGGCGCGCGAGAGGACGTTATCGCGGTCGGCCGTAATGACCTCGAGCTCGGCGCGATGCCAGGAAATGTGCTCGTCGAGGGGAATATCGAGTGGCAGACGGACCTCGAAATAGCCGTCGTGGTCGGTGGTGACGGTGGCGCTATTGTCGCCCAGACGAATGCGTACCTCGGCATCGGCAAAGCCGCGTCGCGCCAGGCGTCGGGTTACGTCCGCAGCGTCGCGTAGCGCCCCGCGTCTGGGGATGACACGCGCCAACCCCACTTGACGGAAGACCCTCCCCATCAAGTATGCCTCGCGATGCGTGCCGTAACCACGGTAGGGGTGGACGACCGGGCCGCCTCGCCCGCTATCCGACTTCATCGGCCGCGCGAAGATCCGTAACAGGCTCTTGACGGCGAAATGCAGGCGGCGTGACAACATACGGATGCCGCCTTGCGGGCCGACGCTCTCGGCGGTACGCAAAACGTCCGCCTCACGTGAGGCGGACGTCGGGTGTGGTCGGTAGGGGGCCATCAGGCGTGCTGTCCGCTATGGCGACCTTCGGCCAGCTCCTCTATCAGTTTGGCGTTGAAGGCGTCCATGTCCTTGGGGGTGCGACTGGTGACCAGGCCGTTATCGACGACGACCGGCTCATCGACCCAGTGGGCGCCGGCGTTCTTGAGATCCTGTCCCACGGAGGCGACCGAGGTCATCTTGCGCCCGTCGACGACACCGGCGTTGATCAGGATCCACGGCGCATGGCAGATCGCAGCCACTGGCTTACCCGCCTCGAAGAAGCCGCGCACGAAGGCCAGTGCTTTTTCGTTGAGGCGCAGTTCGTCGGGATTGAAGAGCCCGCCGGGCAGCACCAAGGCGTGATAATCGCTGACGTCGACATCGCTCAAGGCCTTGTCGGCCTCGTAGGTGTCGCCCCAGTCGGTCTCGGCCCAGGCACGGATGCCCTTGCCTTCGGGGGTAACCACTTGCACCTCGACGCCCTGACTCTGCAAGGCGGCACGCGGTGCGGAAAGCTCGGATTCCTCGAAACCGTCGGTGGCGAGGATAGCGACACGTTTACCTGACTGTGCTTGACTCATCTTGACCTCCTGGTCGTGATGCTTCTTGGGTGACAGCAGCCACCGCCGGGCGATCCTAGTCCGGTATCAGGCGGCCTCACATATTGAGTTTGGGCCATCGCCGCGTGACTTCAAGCCCCGGGTAGCTTGCGTCGCGCCGCGCAGTGGGGGAAGGTGACGCGCTAAGTGTTTCATCGCGTATTTAATCGAGAGTTTTAAGCGCAAGTTTTCATCGAAAGTTTTCATCGAAAGTTTTCATCGAAAGTTTTCATCGAAAGTCTTCAATCGTCGGTATCCGCCCATGCCCAGCACGTTCTCTGCCGCTAATCTTCTCACCCTTGCGGGCGTCCTGGTGCTCGCCGCACTGATGCTCGGTGTCGCATGGCGGCGTGAGCGCACGCGTCGCGAGGCGGCCGAGCACGACGTCGAACGTGCCCAGCGTCATCATGCCGAGGCCGAGGAGACGCGTGTCCGGCTGGAGCGCGAGCTGGCCCAGAGCGATGCCCAACTGGACGCCGTGCGCGAGCAGAGCCTCGAGACCCAGCGACTGCTGGGGCAGCGTGAGCGCGATCTAGACGCTCGTCAGGAGCAGCTTGCGGCGCTGCGCGAGCGTCACGGTCGTTTGGAAACGCAACTCGAACAGGAGCGTTCCCATCATGCCGAGAAGCTCGCCCTGCTCGAGGAGGCGCGGACACGTCTCACCCAGGACTTCGAGGCGTTGGCGGGACGGATCTTCGAGGAACGTCAGCAAACCTTCAACACCCAGAGTCGCGAGAATCTCGAGGCCATGCTGGCACCGTTTCGCGAGCAGGTCGGTGACTTCCGGGCGCGTCTGGAGGAAATTCACGGCCAGTCGCTGCGCGAGCGCTCGACCCTCAAGACGCAGATCGAGCATCTGTCCACGCTGAACCGCCAGATCACCGAGGAAGCCGCCAACCTGACGCGGGCGCTCAAGGGCGACAAGAAGATGCAGGGCGATTGGGGCGAGGTGATACTCGAATCGGTGCTCGAGCGCTCGGGGCTGCGCCGCGACATCGAATACAAGCGCGAAGTCTCGGTGGAGGGCGAGTCGGGGCGTCAGCGCCCCGATGCGGTGATCTACCTACCCGACAACCGCCACCTGATCGTCGATGCCAAGGTCTCGCTCAACGCCTACGTGCGTTACGTCAACGCCGAAGACGAGGCCACGCGCGCGCAGGCGTTGAAGGCTCACGTTCAAGCCGTGCGCGCGCATATCGACGCGCTCTCCGGCCGCGACTATCCGCGCTTGCCGGGGCTCAACTCACCGGATTTCGTGTTCCTGTTCATGCCCGTCGAACCGGCGTTCGCGGTGGCCTTCCAGCACGACGAGACGCTCTTCCAGGATGCTTTCTCGCGCGACATCGTGGTGGTCACGCCGACCACCTTGCTGGCGAGCTTGAGAACCGTGGCCAGTCTCTGGACGCTGGAGCGCCAGAACGACAACGCCCGTGTCATCGCTGCACGGGCGGGCAAGTTGCTCGACAAGTTTCGCGGCTTCGTGGACAGCCTCGAGGACGTCGGCCGTCATCTGGAACGCGCCGATGGCAGCTATCGCCAGGCGATGGGACGCTTGTCGACAGGGCAGGGGAGCCTGGTCAGCCAGGCGTTGATGCTCAAGCGCTTGGGCGTGCGCATGAAGCGCGACCTGCCGGCGCATCTGACCGATCAGGTGGATGCTGAAGAACTGGACGACATGGCGGACGACGAGCCCGACACCGAGGAGGGCGCTTGCGGCGACGAAACGCGCGAGGAGCCCTAACGACACCGCCCGGCACAAGGCCGGGCGGTATTATCTTGCGGGACGACTTGGCGGGAATCAGCCCAGGTAGGCGCTGAGCATCCACACGGTCTTTTCCTGCTCGCGGATGTAGTCGCTCATCTGCGAGGCGGTGCCTTCGTCATCGGCATCGGCGGCCATGGAATTGAGCTCGCGCTGCAATTCGAGCAGTGCCTGATACCCCTGCACCAGACCGCGCACACACTCGGAGCCCTCGTGCACGTGGGTGTCTTCCTGAATGCGCGAGATCTTGGCGTAATCGCTGTAGGCATGCAGCGGCTCGTGGCCCAGCGTGAGGATGCGCTCGGCGACTTCATCGACCTTGGCGAGCAGGTCGGTATAGACTTCTTCGAACTTGACGTGAAGCTCGAAGAAATGCGGGCCTTTGACGTTCCAGTGATAGCCACGCGCGTTCATGTAGAAGATCTGGTAGTTGGCCAGCAGCTCGTTGAGCTTCTCGGCCAGCTGGTTGGCGCTGTCGGTATGCAAGCCAATGGCATTGATGTCGGACATGAAAGCACTCCCTCGTAAAGCAATGGACTGACGTTGTCAGGGGACGAAATCGTCGATGGCCCCTAGTCTAGAGTGTTGTCTGGGGCTTGGGTAACGAATCTTTCCCATCGACGGAATAGCGCCTGTATATGAAATGCCCATGATGCGCCGATTTTTCAAGGGCGGCAGGGAGATATCATGCCGAGGATCGGCCGAGACGCCATATACGCAGCAGCCCTTCGCTACGGTCTGCGAGTAGCTCGGGGGTGCGTGCCAGGGCCTCCGGCAGCGTAACGGGACCATCCGCTAAGGCGAAGGCGGCCTCGATCCCCTCGTCGTGAACGGCCTGCCAGCCAGCGCCGAGACGCCCGGCGAGCGCAAGCGTGGGCACGCCGTGTCGTCGCGCGCGCCGGGCGATGCCCACCGGCGTCTTGCCGGCAAGGCTCTGCCCGTCGAGTTGGCCTTCGCCGGTGATCACCAGGTCGGCATCTTCAAGCAGCCTATCAAAGTCGACCTGATCCATGACTAGCTCGATACCCGGCTTGAGCTGTGCCTCCAGAAAAGCGGCGGCCGCGAAGCCCATGCCGCCCGCTGCACCGGCGCCGAGTAGCGCGCGATGATCCTTGCCGAGTGTGCTGGCGACGTGGTCGGCGAAATGCGCCAGGGCCGCGTCGAGCTGGGTGACATCCGCCGACGTGGCGCCTTTCTGCGGACCGAAGATGGCGCTGGCCCCGCGTTCGCCGAGCAGGGGATTGTCGACGTCCACGGCGGTCTCCACCATGAGTGTCGCCAGGCGTGGGTCGAGGCCACTCAGGTCGAGTTCGGCCAGTTGCGCCAGCGCTGCGCCACCCGGCGGTAGCGGCTGGCCTTCGGTATCGATCAGTCGCGCACCCAGCGCTGCGAGCATCCCCGCGCCCGCATCGTTGGTGGCGCTGCCGCCCAGGGTAAGTATCAAACGCGTGGCCCCGGCGTCGAGCGCTTCGCGTATCAATTCCCCGACGCCGAAGGTGGTACTGTGCAGCGCAGTGCGTTCGACATCGGCGAGCGCTTGCAAACCGCTGGCCTCGGCAAGCTCGATATAGGCCGTGGCACGCGCGGCGTGCCACCCCCAGCGGGCGTCGATGGGCCGCCCCAGGGCGTCGTGAACCTCGGCGACGCGGCGTTCGGCTCCCGTTGCGGCGAGCAGGGCATCGAGGGTGCCTTCGCCGCCGTCTCCCATCGGGCACTGGATCATCTGCGCTTGGGGGAAAACGCGGGCGCAGCCTGCGGCGATGGCGGCTGCGGCCTCGCGGGCCGAGAGGGCATCCTTGTAGCTGTCCGGAGCGATGACGATCTTCATGAGCGAGCCTCTTGCGTGATCCAAGCCCGAGGGGCGGAGCGTGGCGGTCGAATGGCCAGTAGACTGTCAGCCTAACGCATGCTGGTGCTGGGCGGGAGTCACCCAGCATGCCACGCTGACGGAACCGTGGCGCTCAACTACGCTCTCAACGAGGTGCCCGAGCGATGCTAACGGTGAGGCGAGACGTGCGATGTCGCTCCCCGCTACGAGTGGCCTTTTCCTTTCAGGCGAGAACGCGATGATGAAACCTCTTTTGCTGGTAGTGGCATTGGTGGGGCTCGGCGGCTGTCAGAGCCTGGCTTCTTATGATCCGCTGGGCCGTGATGTGGCTTCGCCGTTGCCCGAGGCATGCCACTGGCCGGCCGAGGGCGATGCCAAGATACGCGTAAAGGCCACGGCCGATGCCTTGGAGGCACAGGGGTATCGTATCGAACAGACCGAGGTCGCGCTGGGGCTGGTGAGCGCCGAGCGGTCTCAGGCGCAGCCGGGGCTAGGCGCCGTGGACCGGACGCCCTGGGGGCGCAGCGGGTTCTGGGGATACTATGGCATGGGGAGTCGCCATGGCTATTCGCTGGGGTATTCCCAGCGCTTCGGCGGCGACCCGGTGCGCCTGCAACGGGTCTCGGTGGTCGCTGTCGAGGATGTCGTACGGGTGACGCGCGATTCGCGCGTGGTCGATGTCGACGGTTATCTGATCGATGCGCGTCCGGATAACAGCGCGGCATTCTGCGCCGCTCTACACGATGATATCGACGCACGCATGCGCGAGAGGAGCACATCATGAGGCGGCTGCTGGGCGTACTGCTCGTGACATCGTTAGTGGCCTTGAGCCTGGGGGGATGCGCGACCACATCGGCGCCACCGCAGACCCGGTCGTTGATCGTCGAGGCCGGGCCGTCGACCACATTGGAAGCGGGAGTGGCGATGCTCACGGCACGCGGCTTCGTGATTCGTCGTGCCGATGTCGACCTGGGCGATGTCGAGGCCGTGCTGGCCGCGCGTCCCACGCTTGCAGTGCGTTACCGGCTCGAGGCGACCGAGCAGGGCACGCGTATCACGCTATCGGGGCAGCGTGGCGGCCAGCCGGTGCCGCCGTATGTGTTCGATACGTTGTTGATTGATGTGCAGGAGAGGCTCGATGAGCTGCCCTAAGTCCTACGAAAATTGCCTGCGCTCGCCCATACGGCGTTAAAAATTGGCTTAAAGTACTCATTTACACCACGTAAACTCCGTCTTTTCGCCAATTTTTGCCTTGTCTGACCATCGCTCGCCGATTTTTCGTAAGGACTTAGAGTCCTACGAAAACTGCCTACGCGCGTATCACTTGCATGGGGCGAGGAGGTTGCGCAGTGTCGCCAGGTGGGTGTCCAGCATCATATCGTCATACGGCTGCGGCGTGCCGTGTCCCCATACCGGCCCTGGCCAGGCCGCGTCGCCCTGATGGCGGACGATGACATGTAGGTGCAATTGCGCGACCTGGTTGCCGAGCGTGGCTAGGTTGAGCTTGTCGCCGTCATGGTGCGCCATCAAGCGGCGTCCCACCTCGGTGGCCTCCTGCCACAGCGTGGCCTGATCGTCGGCGGAGAGTTCGTAGACTTCGCGGATATCGTCGCGACGGGGGATCAGTACCAGCCAAGAATAACGCGCGTCGCCGTTCAGCCGCACCTGACAAAGGGGCAGGTCGGCGACGTAATGTGAATCGGCGGCCAAGCGTGGATGCAGGGTGAAATCGGTCATGCGCGGCGCTCCTGAAAATCGTCGTAAAGTGGCGTGGCTATGCTAACGTTACGTTACACGGCATAGGGCCGTGCCTGCCGCTAAGTGAGCGGTGCCTTCCGGAGAAAACGCATGAAGCGTACATCGATTGCGATCTTGGGTCTTCTGTTGCTGGCGGTGCTGAGTGGCTGCAATACCATCCACGGTGCCGGCGAGGATATCGAACGTGGCGGTGAAGCGATGCAGGATGCTGCAAACGGCTGAGTCCTGGAAAGGATGCATAGCGCCGCTAGCTTTGCTACGTTGTGAGCGTGCCGCCGGTATGGCGGATAAGATTACCCAAGAATGGGTTTGGACCCGCGGGAATATTCCCGCTTGATACCGTGAAGGAGACACGACTATGAAACGCATGCTGGCTTTTTCCCTGCTACTGATGTTCACCGCTGGTGCAATTACCGGTTGCAATACCTTCGAAGGCGCTGGTGAAGACATCGAGCAAGGTGGCGAAGAAGTGCAAGACGCTGCCAATTAAGGTATTTAGCCCGCCGCCTTTGAAGGCGGCGGGCTTGTTTTTTCCCTCCCCGCGATGCCGCTTACCTTGGTTCGCTAGATGTCCCGCTCATGACGCCGCCCCGCTAGCGCCGAACGAGAAGCGTTGTTCCAGCCGTTCGAACGCCAGGTCGGTGACAATGGCCAGCAGACCCACCAGTACCGCCCCCTGAATCACATAAGGTAGATTGTTGCCCACCAGGCCGGCGATGATCGGCGTGCCCAGCGTCTTGGCGCCGACCGTAGAACCGATGGTGGCCGTGCCGATATTGATGATCACCGAGACGCGCACGCCGGCGATGATGACGCGCATCGCCAGAGGCAGTTCGATGCGCCACAGGATCTGCCAGGCACTCATGCCATTGCCGCGCGCGGCCTCGAGCGTTTGCGAGGGCACCGTGCCGAGCCCGGCGACGGTATTCTGCACCACGGGCAAGAGGCCATAGAGCACCAGTGCCACCAGCGTGGGCACGAAGCCGAAACCGGCAATGGGCACGACGATTGCCAGCACCGCCGCCGGAGGGAAGGTCTGGCCGATGGCGGCCAGCGTCGACACCAAGGGCTCGAACTCACGCCCCGCCGGCCGCGTGACGAAAAGCCCTGCTGCCACGCCGACACTCACCGAGATGAGCGACGACACCAGCACCAGGGCGAGGTGAGCGAGCGTCAGATTGAGAAAACTCTCGCGCTGATACATCGCTGGGTCCTGATCGGGAAACAGCGCCCGAAACAGCGGTGCCAACTGCTCCATGCCTAGGACCAGCGCGATCAGCAAGGCACTGAGCGCAATCAGCAGAACACGGCGCGAGGAAGGTGCACGGGACAGTGCGCTGACGCTCATGAACGGTGCCCCATGACGCCTGACATCGTCACTTCGCCCAGCAGGCGCCCTTCGTTATCAAGCACCGGCAAGGCCGTCACGCGAAACCACACCATGCGTGACAAGGCCTCCTTCATCGACATCTCCGGCGTGGCGATCCACTCGGGATTGACCACCGTGCGCGCTATATCGGATTCGCCCAGGCGGCCGCCCAGCAGCGCCATGGGGCGGTCGTCGGCGTCCACTTGCCAGGTGATCGGCGCGCTGGCGATGGCGTTGTTGCGCGTGCGCTGCGCGGGCCGGCAATACTCCTCGACCCGGCGCCGCGAGAGCAGCTTGAGGCCCAGGTCGGCGCGTCCGATAAAGTCGCGCACGAAATCGTTGGCGGGGGCGACGAGAAGCTCCGCCGGACGGTCGTATTGCACCAGTTGGCCGGCATTGAGCAGCGCCACGCGGGAGGCCAGGCGCAAGGCCTCGTCCATGTCGTGGGTGACGAAGACGATGGTCTTGCCGGTCTGACGATGCACGCGTGCCAATTCGGCCTGCAAGGTATCGCGCGTCAGCGGATCGACGGCGCCGAAGGGCTCATCCATCAGTAGCACGTCGGGATCGGCGGCCAGGGCGCGGGCCACACCGACACGCTGCGCCTGACCACCCGAGAGTTGATGCGGATACTTGTCGTGCAGTCCGTCAGCGTCGAGCTGGAACAAGGCCAGCAATTCGTCAACGCGTGCGGCGATGCGTGACGACGGCCACTTGAGCAGTCTGGGCACGGTGGCGATATTGTCCGCGACGCGCCAGTGCGGGAACAGCCCGATCGACTGGATGGCGTAGCCGATGCGGCGACGCAGGCGTTCCGGCGGCAGGGTGGTGATATCGTCGCCGCTCACCAGGATCTTGCCCTCGCTATGAGCGATCAGGCGATTGATCATCTTTAACGTGGTCGACTTGCCGCACCCCGAGGGGCCGATAAGCACGCAGAATTCGCCCTGTTCAACGGTCAGCGAGATATCGTCGACGACGCGTGTATCGCCATACCGCTTGGTCAATCCCTGAAGTTCGATCATCGGTGTTACCTATCAGCGGGTGCCGGCCGGCTTGCTCAGCACGACCAGCATCTGCAGCGTGAAATCGGCGATCACCGCCAGCACGATGGTGGGAATCGCGCCGAGCAGGACCAAATCGATGGCATATTGGCCGAGGCCCTGGAAGATAAAGGCGCCCAGGCCCCCGGCACCGATCAGTGCCGCCACCACGGTCAGGCCGATGGCCTGCACGGTGACGATGCGCAGCCCCGAAAGCATCACCGGCAACGCCAAAGGGATTTCCACGCGCCACAGCACCTGACGCGCGGTCATGCCCATGCCGCGTGCGGCTTCCACGGTGGCGGGCGGCACGCCCTTGAGTCCGGCATAGGTATTACGTACTACCGGCAGCAGCGCGTACATCACCAGTGCGATGATGGCCGGTGCGGCACCGATGCCTTTGACGCCCCATTCGCCGAGCAATGGGAAGGCGTTGCCGAGTGCCGAAAGCGGCGCGACGAGCAGGGCGAACAGGGCAATCGAGGGAATCGTCTGGAAGAAATTGAGCACGCTGAACAGCGTTCCCTGCAGGCGCACGTGGCGATGGGCCAGCAGGCCCAGTGGAATGCCGATGAGTAACGCTGGCCCTAGCGCGGAGCCCACCAGCACCAAGTGCGTGATGAACTGATCACTGAAGTTGTCGCGGATGTTGGCGTATTCGCGGATGATCGACAGATCGTCGAAATGGCCGCTGGCGAACAACATCGCCACGCTCCCCCCCGCGATCAGCATGTAACCTAGACGCAACAGCCAACCGCTGGCGGCGCGCTGAAAGGCATCGATGGCGGCCAGGGCGCAGCAGAATACCATCACCCAGAAGGCCGCCCCTTGCGAGACCCGCGCCGACGGCGATTTTTCGGCCAGCGTGCGTTGTGCGTAGTCGCCCAGGCTATATAGCGTGATCAGCAACAGCCCCAGGCTGGCCAGCAAGACCACGCCGTGGGCGAGCCCGCGCGGGAGCGGGCGTCTCAGCGCCGCTATGGCCAACACCGCGCACAGGACTAGAAGCGCGCTCATTTGCCAAGCTGATAACGCCGCGCTCAGGCCGACGGTTTGCCCGGAGGCCAGACGGTTGGGCGACATCGTGGCGAAGGGCAATAGCCAGGCCGCCAGGAGCCCCGCGCAAAGCAGCGTGACCAGGACGCGATTGGCCACCAAGCGAACGTTGGCCGCGTCGCTGGTGGGAACGTGAGAAACGGACACCGGCAGCCGTCAGTCGAGCAGGTCTTGTGATTCCAGGTAATCCTCGGCGACATCGCCGGCCGGTTCACCATCGACCTGAATGCGACGGTTGAGCGACTGCAGGGTTTCCCGGTCGAGCCCTTCGAAAACGGGCTTGAGCAGCTCAGGAATCTGCGGATAGGCATCGAGCGTGGCTTGGCGAATCACCGGCGCTGGCTCATAGACCATCTGGACGCCTTGGGTATCGTCCATGACTTTGAGATCGGCGGCGGGGATGGCGCCGTCGGTGGCATAGACCATCGCCGCATTGGTGCCGCTGGTATTTTCGGCGGCGGCGCGAATGGTGGCTGCCGTGTTGCCGCCTGAGAGCACCAGTAGCTGGTCCTGATCGAGGCTGAAGTCATAGGCACGCTGGAAGCTGGGCAGTGCGGCATCGCTTTCCACGAATTCGGCGGAGCCGGCGAGCTTGATCTCGCCGCCATCGCGTATCCAGGCGGCGAAATCCTCCATGGTGGAGAGATCGTGTTCGTCGGCGACGTCACGGCGCAACGCGATGGCCCAGGTATTGTTGGCAGGCGCCGGGGTGAGCCATGCCAGGTCGTTGTGTTCCTTGTCGTAGGCGCGAATTTTCTCGTAACCCTCGCCCGAGCGTTTCCACGCATCGTCATCGGTGGTCTGCGTGAAAAAGGCCCCGTTGCCGGTATATTCGGGATACAGGTCGATCTCATCTTCGAGCAAGGCACTGCGCACGATGTTGGTCGGGCCGAGCTGCAGCTTGTCCTCGACGGGAATGTCGGCCTGTTCCAGGCGCTTGACGATCATGTTGCCCAGCAAGGCGCCTTCGGTATCGATCTTCGATGAGACGCGCACCGGCTCATCGGCGAACGCCGGGGTCAACGACAACGCCGCGCCGGCGGCCAGGCCGAGCACGGCGGTGGAGAAATACTTGAATGTGCCTTGCATTATTCCTGACTCCTTGGAAATGACGGGCGTCGCGACGGTTCCAGCCTTGAGTCTAGCATTCTCGGCTCGCGCAGCGAGAGGGAATGCAGGTGGTCTCATGGGCGATGCTTGGATACGCTGGTTGCAAGTTGTATTGAATGAAGAGGAAACGACATGAGCAAATACGCACTGAGCGGTGTAATGGCGGTATTCCTGCTGGCGGGGTGTGCCGGCAGTTCGACACCGGATGAGGCGCCACCCCCGCCATCGATGTCGCAAGACGACGCCTGTGGTGCCAAGACACTGAACGACTACGTGGGTCAACGTGCCGATGGCGAGACAGTGGACCAATTGGAAACCGACAGTGCCGCCGAGCGTGTTCGCGTGATTCGTCCCGGCCAGGCGGTGACGATGGATTACCGCGCGGACCGCCTCAACGTCAAACTCGACGATCAGGACAATATTGTCGAGTTAACCTGCGGTTGAGCATGCCGGCCACCTAGCGGAGGATGAAAACACGCAGACGGCTACTTGCCGGTCGGATGCCACGATTACAAACTATCATGCTGCTTTGCGACCCTACGTGGATTTCGCGTTACGATGCAGTGGTTAAGCTATAACGCGATCAAGGAGACCTCATGGCCAATGCCGAGGTGCTACAAGAAGGAACGCTGCATTGTTTCCCCACCGGCCTGCGCGACGAGAACGGCAAGCTGGTCAATGTGGAGGTGTCTGCCGTTGTCTACGATGGTCAGCGTCTGATTTTGGCCAGCGACAAGCCAATTCCCGGTGACGCACGTTCGGCTGTCTTCTCTGTTCCGATCACTGCTGACGGCCCCGATGATAGCGGCCTGGAGTACTTCACGGCGGATGCCATCAAGCGGGCGGTCAAGTACGAGGACTTCGCGTTGACCGCCGACGGCCGCTACGTGCTGGCGACCACTGGGTTCGATCGCATCGATATGGAAAGTCATGCGCTCAATGCCTACAACCATCTACTGATCTGGCCGCTGGGCGAGCCCGAGCAGGTGCAAGTGGTCGACCCCGACCCGCGTGACGGCGTCGAAGGCTCACTGGAGCTGCGCAACAAACTCGACGGCGCCATCGGCTATCCGTATTTCAAGATAGAAGGGCTGGCGGCGATTCCGGGGGAACGTGGTGACGGCCTGCTGCTCTTCGGCGTGCGTGAACAAGGCTATTCCCACGAAGACTTCGACTATGTGTGTCGTGTCGTGGGGGCGCACTACAGCATCAATGCCGAGGGCAATCTGGTGTTCGTCGACAGGCTACGCGAGTTTTACCGCTTCTCGCCCCAGCAGCAGCCCGAGGTGCGCTATGACTGCGGCCTGTCCAGCCTGGAGTACGATCCCCATCACCAGCGCTTGTTCCTGTTGACGAGCTTCGAGGTCGAGGAGGAAGAAGAGGAACGCATCGGCGGCTACCTTTGGGTGGTATCGCTCGAGGAGTTCGCGGCGGGTAAAGCGCCGACGCTGGTTCGTACGATGGCCGGCGATGCCCTGGAGTTCGAACACAAGGCGGAAGGTTTGGCGATTCTGGATAGCGAGCGCTTGTTCGTAGCCTATGACAACGATCGCGACATGTCGTTGGGCAGCATCGATGAACGTGACGAGCGCCACGCCTGCGAGGCGCCGTACACCACCTTGCGGATAACCTGAGACCCTACTGATTCACCGGAGGTCGAGTTCGTCTCTCCAGCGCTGCACGGCGATCTCGTCCTTGAGCATTTCCAGCGTTTCGATCAACACCTGCTCGGTGACGCGGTCGGTGCGCTGGTCGACGTATAGCCAAGCGTCGATGCCGCTGCCCGCCAGGTCGCCGATGAGGCTCTTGAAACGCGGCGAGCGGAGTCCATCGATGGCCTCGTGGACCACGCGGCTGGCGACGTCGCTCAGGCTGCGTTCCATGGCATGGGCCATATGCTCGCCCATGGGCAGGCGTCTCAGCCGGGCGAGCTCCTGGTTTTCCTCGAGCGTGCGGGTGACCAAGGCCGCCACGTAGCGATGCACTTCCTGATGGTTTTCGGCGTAGCTCTTGTCGACGGTGGTCTCGAGACGCCGGGCGATCTCGTCGACCAGCGCCTCCTTGCGTGGCTGGATCACCTTTTCCGAGAGGCGCTTGGTGAAGTCGTCGCTGCGTTGGACTTCCTCTTGCAGGCTACTCAACAGGCGCGTCGCCACGCGGTCGGAAAGCTCCTCCATGAGTACGCGATAATAGCGTTCGAAGAAGGCGTATAGCTGCCAACGGCGAATATCGATGGCCCCCAGACGCTGCAACCGAATCAGCAGCGAGATGAGACGCAGCACACGCAGGATGCGGAAGCCGCTGATGGGAATGCACCCCAGCACGTCGTACCAGTGCACAAACGGATAGAAGAACCAGCGTGCGTAACGACGCTCGGCGATAGCGAATGCCCAGCCGGCCAGGACATCGAGCAGGAAGATGCTCACGAAGACCAGGTCGATGGCCATGAAACGCTGATGAATGGCGCTGTCATAGGCCTGGTGGAGGCTCGGTGCCAGCGCTTCGAGACCGGCATTCAAAGGCGGCAAGAGAAACAGGCTATCGACGAGCAGCAGCAACAGATTCGCCGAGACCAACACCACGATGGCGATGTCCCAGACGAGATAAAGGCGCTCGCGTCGTGGCGAGGGGGAAGCGGAAGGTGCGCTCATCAAGTTCTCCATCGGCGGCGCCGCGCCAAGGCGGCGGCATGCATCCTGCACATAGTCACGCTATCAGTTTCCAAATACCACGTCAGGATGTCTTGCGGGTCTCGTCGAGATGGGCCTGGGCGCGCTGTTCTTCCTGTTCCTCTTGCTTGCGCATTTTCTTGCGCAATTTGGCTTTTTCGAAGCGCAACTGCTGCAACGGCGTGTCGAGTTGCAGTTGTGGTACGGGGTTGGGATTGCCATCGCGATCGACTGCGACCATGGTCAGGTAGCAGCTGTTGGTGTGGCGAATCACGCGATCCTGGATCGATTCGGCGATGATCTTGATACCGATCTCCATCGAGGAGCGCCCGACATAGTTGACCGAGGCCAGAAACGTGACCAGCTCACCGACATGGATGGGTTGCTTAAAGCGTACCTGGTCCACCGACAGCGTCACGACATAGGAACCGGAGTAACGGCTAGCGCAGGCATAGGCGACTTCGTCGAGCTTCTTGAGAATCGCGCCGCCATGTACCTTGCCACTGAAGTTGGCCATGTCGGGTGTCATCAGCACCGTCATGGTGAGCTCATGCTGGCGGGGAAGGTCGTCGGTCATGCGGGCTCCATTGATCGATTCATGGCTGGGAAATGTTTACCACGTTTCATGCGTGATTGTCCGCCTGGCGGGAGATCTGGGACTCAGCCCAGCGCGTGCGCCGGTAGTGCAGGTAGACGGCGGCGAGACTTGCCGAGCGCACCAGGGTGAAGACGGTGAAGGCGAGCCACAGGCCATGATTGCCTAGCGGTTGCGTGAACCACCACACCGGCAGGTAGACGGCGAGCGCCAGGAGGATGGTATCGCGCATTTCGCGGGTCGCGGTGGCGCCGATGAAGACGCCGTCGAGCAGGTAGCTCCACACCGCGATGGCTGGCATGACGATCATCCAAGGCAGATAGTCACCTGCTGTGGCGCGCACGTCCGGAAGGTCGGTAAGCAGGGCGATCAGGTAGTCGCCGCCGAAGAAGAACGCCGCCATGGCGACGCCGGCGGTCATCAGCGAGAAGCGTGCGGCTGCGCGCACCGAGGCCCCGAACAACGGCCAGTCACGGCGTCCCACGGCGCGGCCGGTCAAGGCTTCGGCAGCATGGGCGAAGCCATCCAGCGCGTAGGAGGTGATCATGATGAATTGCATCAGCACGGCGTTGGCGGCGAGCACCGTATCGCCCTGGCTGGCGCCCTGGGCGGTGAAGAACGCCATGGCGAAAAGCAGCCCCAAGGTGCGCACGAACAGGTGCCGGTTGACCTGAAAAAGCTCGGAGTAGGCGCCAAGGCGTAGCAGGCGCTGGCGCAAGAACTTCCCCTGCAGCAGCTTCAATTGCCGCGCCACCAGCCACAGGCCAACCGCCAAGGCAGTGTAATCGGCGATCACTGTGGCCCAGGCCACGCCATCGCTAGTCATGCCCAGGCCCACCACGAACACGAGGTCCAGGACGATGTTGACGCTATTGGTCAGCACCATGATCGCCAGCGTGACCCGCGAATTCTGCTGGCCGAGGAACCAGCCGAGAATCGCGTAATTGGCCATCACCGCCGGGGCCGAGAGGATGCGAATATGCGCATAACTCGCGGCGAGTGACATGGCGGCTTCGCTGCCGTCGAGGAGGTAGAGGCCGAAGCTGATGAGCGGTTCGGCGAGCAGGATCAACATCACGCCGATGCCCAGTGCCAGCAACAACGATTGCCCCAGCAGATTGCGTATGTTGCTGTCGTCCTCGCGCCCCACGGCCTGGGAGGTGAGGCCGGTGGTGCCCATGCGCAGGAAGCCGAATCCCCAGTAGAGAAAGCTGAACAGCGTGGCGCCCAGGGTCACGGCGGCCATGTAGCGTGAATCCGGCAGGTGCCCGACCACGGCGGTATCCACCAAGCCCAGTAATGGCACGGTGATGTTGGAAAGGATGATCGGCCAGGCGAGTGGCCAGATGCGTGTCGGCGAGCGTGAAGTGGACACGGGGTTCCGTCGTTTGCGTTGGATGTTTACGCCTGGCGAGCCGCCCGCGAGACATGAGAAGAACACAGGAGCGTGGAGACTGCCCGTGTGGGCTGTCGCTGCTGCGTGGTATGTCTGACTGCGCTCAGGCGGCGGTAATCAGTTGATACTTGTGCATGAGCTGGTCGTGGGTTTCGCTGCGCTCGGGATCGAGGGGAATGCAGTCGACCGGGCACACCTGCTGGCACTGGGGTTCGTCGAAATGGCCGACGCACTCGGTGCACAGATTGGGATCGATGACGTAGATCTCCTCACCCGGGGAAATAGCGCCATTGGGGCACTCGGGTTCGCAGACATCGCAGTTGATGCACTCGTCGGTGATCATCAGGGCCATGGAAGTGTCCTCTACTGCGTATCGGGCGACGCGGGGTCTGAGGCGAAATGCCGGCTCAATGCATCGACCACGCAGGGATGCACGAGCTTGGAGACATCTCCCCCGAGACGCGCGATCTCGCGCACGATGGTGGAAGAAATATACGAGTTCTCGATTGCGGGCGTCAGGAACAAGCTCTCGATATGAGGTGCCTGGGCCCGGTTCATATTGGCCAATTGTAACTCATATTCGAAATCGGATACCGCTCTCAATCCCCGCAGGATGATGCGTGCCCCTTGCTGATCCAATAGCTGCGTCAGCAAGCCGCTGAAGCCGACGACCGTGACGTTGTCGAGATCGGCGGTGACCTCTGCGATCAGGGTGACGCGAGCCTCCAGCGACAATGCGGGCTGCTTGCGCGGACTCGCCGCCACCGCCACCACGACCTTGTCGAACATGCGTGCGGCGCGCTCGATCAGGTCGTAATGACCATGGGTGACGGGATCGAAGGTACCGGGGTAGACCACGATATTCATGGGTGCATCCTGTCTGTGCCGAGATACCAACAGGGTAGTGGTTGCCCACGGGCGGCGGCAATCATGCCGCCGTCCGGACGTGCCGATTACAGTCGGCCGTAGGGGTTGTCGACCGCCAGGGAAACCGGCTGATCGAAGCCGGGAATATGCAGCGTGTCGCGCGTCATCGAGAGATCCTGCCCTTCGAGAACGCCTTCGCCGAAGCGGTAGGTGACCTCGAAATGGCCGCTGTCGGATGTCGCCAGGTACGCCTTGGAAGCGGCCAGAGTCGTCTCGCGACGCTGCTTCCAATCGTCGATGGCGCGCTGGCCGTGGCGCTGAGTCAGCAGGCGCTCGGTGGCGGCCGGCGAGATGACCAGGCCGGTAGCGTTGTTGCCGCCGAACCCTTTGGCATTGATGAAAGCCGCATCGGCCTCGAAGGGAATCGGGTCGCGGAAGAAGCGTAGGCGCTCGGCGAAGACGTCATCGGCCACCGCATCGAGGGTGAAGATGCCGGGAATGATGCCATGGGCGAAAGTTCCCAGTGCGCTGGCCATCTGATCGCCTGCCGCGCCGCCTTGTGAGTGGCCGACAAATGCTTTGACGGCGGTCACCGGCCACGACTCGATACCATGCGCGCGCGCCACCATATCGAACACATGCGACTCGGTGGTGCGGTTCTGGGGCGTGCTGGTGCCATGCGCGTGCAGGTAGCTGCGTTGGCGCACGGATTCCTCGCCGAGCATGTCGCTGGCCAGACTGACCGCCTTGGCCAAGGTGATGTAATTGCCGATGCCCGGCGCGGAAATCGAGCGCTTCCAGCCGTCGGCGTTGACGAAGACACCCGGCACAGCGCCGAGAATCTGCGCGCCGGTTTCCAGGGCCAAGGCGTCATCCATCAGCAGCAGGAACTGGGTCGACTCGGCGATGGTGAAACCGCAGTTGCGCGCGAAGGGGCGGCACGCGCGTTGATAGTCACTGTCGGTGAGCAGCGTCAGGGCATCGAGTGCCTTGAGGCTTTCGTCGTCGGCCAGCGCTCCCATGGTGCGGAAGCCCTCGACGATCTCCGGGGTGATCGGTGCATCGCTGGTGCCCACCATGACCACTCGGCGCCGGCCACTGCGAATGTCCTCGAGGCCCAGGCGCAAGTTGTAAAGAAAGCTGGCGCAGGCGCCGAGTACCGCACCGGTAGCGCCGACGCTGCCCAGCACGTAGGCGTTGAGGAAGTCGGCGGGCATTTGCCCGTAGCCCAGCGGCATCTGCTTGGAGGTCGCCCGGTGGCCAGTCGCGAAGCTTTGCAGCAGCCCCCCCCAGCCTTCGGTATCGAGCTGGCCGATGGAGTTGCCGGCATACACGGCGATGGCGTCCGGATCAAGACGGTTACGCAGCGCCGCCCAGTCGAGGCCGCTCTGGCCGAGGCAATCGGAGGCACCGAAGATGGTCATCGCCAGGCCGCGCGGATGATGCACGCTGCGATACAGCGTGTCAGGCGAAAAGCCGCTGGGCAGTTGCCCCGCCGAGCGTACCTGGGCACTGCGACGTTCGGGGAGCAGCACATCGAGCGACCCTGGCGGGACCACGACTTCGACCATGCGTTTGTCGATCTCGCGCACCTGCCAGGTGGCCGGCACGTCGTCGGGAAGCTGGCGCCGGCGCACGCGAAAGGTCAGCGCGGCATCGAGATCGAGGTGTGCGGCGCGATTGGCGGGGATGCCCTCGCTGCCGAAGCGCTCGTCCTCGATGCGGCGAATCAGGGTATGATCGAGCACATGTTGGCGATAGCGTGCGACGACGTCGGCGTCGCCGAGAATCTCGCCTTGGGGCCCCTGCCAGCCGCCGCCTTCCAGGCGTGAGACGAGCTGCATCATGGCGGCCAGGGCGAGAATGGTTTGTGCCTGAAGGGTATCGGGCAAAGCGTCGAGAATCGTTCGGCGATAAGCCTGGTGGCCCGAGGTTCTGCCGGCGGCGTTCACTCCGCCCATGCCGACGATCACCGGTAACTGTGACAAGCCGCGTTCCTCGTAATGCTGTGGATGACGATGCGTCCTGATGTGTGACCGGCACGCGTCGGCCGGAGATGTAGCGCCCACCTGCGCGATATAGAATATAGAGAGTGCGCGAGGCGTTTTAATGAGCTTGGGAATGATAGCACCCGGGTGCGAGTGGCGTCATGCGAACACTGTCCGATAAAGGGTAAATGCCCCCAATTGCGATCCCCCGCGGGTCGATGTCGTGACGCTCGGTCAAGCTCGGGAGTCTGCTAGAATAGCGTGTCGTTCAGTCGTTTAAAGGGCCGCCCATGCATGCCAATTCCCGCGCCATCGTCACCCAGCAGACCGCGCCGCACGAGGATCTCTCGCGGCGTGTGTCGCGGGCGTTGACGTACCCTTGGCGAAAGCCGTTGGCATCGCACACGCGAATCGCGTTCGGCGCGGCGCGGACATGGCTGGATGAGCAGGACAAGCCGCTGATTCTCGACGCCGGCTGTGGCGTGGGGCTTTCCACCCGGCGTCTGGCCGCGCGTTTTCCCGATCATGCGGTGATCGGCATCGACCGCAGCGCCGACCGCCTGTCCCGCGAGCACGGCGAACTGCCGGACAACGCCTTGCTGGTACGTGCCGATCTGGTGGATTTCTGGCGTTTGGCGCTACACGAGGGATGGCAGCCGGCGCGTCATTATCTGCTCTATCCCAATCCGTACCCCAAGGCGGCACATCTCAAAATGCGTTGGCATGGCCACCCGGTGTTTCCGGCCCTGGCGGGACTCGGCGGCGAATTGGAAGCGCGCTCCAACTGGCGGCTCTATCTCGAGGAACTGGCCCTGGCGCTGGCGCAAGCCACGGGGCGCGAGGCGCATCTCGAGCCCTGCGAGCCGTCGGGCGAGTATCTCACGCCTTTCGAGCATAAATATCACGCCAGCGGCCAACTACTCTGGCGGCTGACGGTGACGCTGGCGCATCAACCCGCGTTGTTGCCCACCTAACAATCAGGCAGCACGGGCCTTCAGGAGAGAGAATATGGTGTATGTATTTCTAGCCATCGCGATTTTCGCCGAGGTGGTGGCCACCAGCGCGCTCAAGGCGTCCGAGGAGTTCACGCGGCTATGGCCGAGCGTAACCGTGGTCGTCGGTTACGCCTTGGCGTTTTACATGCTCACGCTGGCGCTTCGCGATTTGCCGGTGGGTATCGCCTATGCGTTCTGGGCCGGGCTTGGCATCGTGCTGGTCACGCTGATCGGGGTGGTCGTGTATGGCGAGAAGCCCGATTTACCCGCGATTCTCGGCCTGGGAATGATCATCGCTGGGGTTGCCATCATCCAGGTGTTTTCGCGCATGTCCGCGCATTAGGCGTTATCAGATTTTGCGCGAGATACCCCGTACTTCTAGTGCGGGGAGGGATAGCGCGTCGTCCGTAGGACGCCCCTACTTTCGCGGCCTCCTTCTCAGGTAGTTGCTATCTTACAGTTTTATTTATATTATGTGAGGTATGACGAAACGCGCTTATCGATACCGCTTTTATCCGACGCCTGAACAGGAGCAGCTCCTTGCTCGGACGTTTGGCTGCGTGCGTTTCGTCTATAACGCAGTGCTGCGCTATCGCACCGATGCGTTCTATGAACGCCGAGAGAAGATCGGCTACGTCGCCGCGAACGCTGAACTATCGCGGATGAAGAAGGCCGATGACACCGCCTTCCTCAACGAAGTCAGCTCGGTGGCGCTTCAGCAGTGTCTTCGCCACCAGCAGACGGCCTTCAAGAACTTCTTTGAAGGCCGCGCTCGTTACCCGAACTTCAAGAGTAAGCGGCACCGCCAATCGGCGGAGTTTACGCGCTCGGCGTTCAAGTACCGTGGTGGCCAGCTGTTCTTGGCCAAGTGCAAGGACCCGCTGCCGATGCGCTGGAGTCGTGAACTGCCCAGCGATCCGACCACCGTTACCGTTTCCAAGGACTCGGCGGGGCGCTACTTCGTCAGCTGCCTGTGCGAGTTCGACCCCGAGACGCTGCCCGTCACGTCCAAGATGGTGGGCATCGACCTCGGCCTGAAAGACCTGTTCGTCACCAGCGACGGGCATCGAATCGGCAATCCCCGCCATACGGCGAAGTACGCGACCCGTCTGGCCAAAGCGCAGCGCCGGCTGAGCAAGAAGACGCTCGGTTCGAAGAACCGTGCCAAGGCCAGGCGGAAGGTCGCACGCCTTCACGCCAAAATCTCAGATTGCCGGATGGACCGCTTGCACAAGCTGTCCCGCCAGATCGTCAACGAGAACCAAGTGATCTGCGTCGAGTCCCTCAAGGTGAAGAATATGCTGCGCAACCGCTCGCTCGCCAAGTCGATCAGTGATGCCGGCTGGGGCGAATTCGTCCGCCAGCTGGAGTACAAGGCCGCCTGGGCAGGTCGGCAACTGTCGGCCATTGACCAGTGGTACCCCTCCAGTAAACGCTGCTCTGGTTGCGGGCATGTGATGCCCGAGATGCCCTTGCAGATTCGCGCCTGGACGTGTCCCGAGTGCGCAGTCGACCACGATCGCGACATCAACGCCGCGCTCAACATTAAAGCCGCCGGGCTGGCGGTGTTAGCCCTTGGAGAGAATGTAAGCGGCATGGAGCAAGTCTCCATGTCCAGTTCTCGGTGAATTGGGAATCACCGTCCTTCAGGGCGGTGAGCAGTCAACTGACAAGTGTCTACGCTCGATTGGACATCGCCATCGCACGCGATGATGAGCCCTGCTAGCCTGGCGGACGATGGTCGTTCGTCCAGGGAAGGAAAAATTTCATGCTGAGTAAGTTGTTCCATCGTCGACGTCCGCGCGCCTCGCAGCGTGGCGGGTGTCGTATGTTCGCGTTTCTCGTCTTGATGGGCCTCCCGTTGGCCGCGCATGCCGAGGGTTTCGACAATCTGTCCTCGTTGGCCGACAAGGGCTTCGTGATCGGCGCCCAGGCGCAATTGCTGGGCAGTGGCGATAGTCTAGGCGCGCTCGATCCTACGCGGCGTCTTTCGCCAGCGTCGGTCACCAAGCTTTACACCGCCGCGGCGAGCCTCGACCGTTGGGGACCGCAGCATCGTTTCACCACGCAGTTGATGGCCACCGGCAATGTCGATGCCCAGGGCGTGCTGCATGGCGATCTGGTGCTCGATGGCGGCGGTGACCCGGCCCTGACCAGCGAAAACCTGTGGCGTCTGGTGCAACGCTTGCGCGAACGCGGCGTGCGCGCCGTCGATGGTCAATTGGTGGTCAGCCAGTGGCGCTTCGGCCCGGTGACCTGCGTGACCACCGACCGCTGCAAGGCGCGCTCGCGCTCCGACAATGCCTACAGCGCCTTGCTTTCCTCGGCGGCGGTGAATTACGGCAGCTGGTGCAATCGGGTCAAGCCCGGCGCGGCCGTGGGCGACGCGGCCTCCATCAGCGATTGCGCGACGGTGGCACCGCTCACGCGCCTCGACAATCAGGTCAAGACCGTGGCGCACGGTGGGGATTCACGCCTGAGTGCCGAGCGTATCAGTCGCGAGGGTGGCGATACGTTGCGCATCAGCGGGCAGATCGCCCGCGATAGCTTCTCGCGTGAAATCTATCGCGGCAGTTCCGACCCCGCCGAGCAAACCGCCAAAACCTTGATGGCATTGCTCGGGCAGGCGAGGGTCGAGGTCGAAGGCTACGCAACCAGCACGACACCGCCGCCGACCACCGCCAAACGCTTGGCGGCGGTGGATGGCAAGCCGTTGCAGGAATTGCTGCTACGCATGCTCAACTATTCCAATAACTTCATGGCCGATACCCTGGCTTTGGACCTCGTCGCCAAGCCGCGCGCCGAGCTTCAGGACGGCGCCGATGAACTGATGCGCTTCGCCCAGAATCTACCCGGCCATGGCGTGCCGACGCTTGCCAGCGGCAGTGGCTTGACCCCCGAGAACCGTGTCTCGGCGCGCGATCTCAATGCCCTGCTGGCAGCGATGTACCAGCGTTCGGCACTGTTCCCGACCTTCGTGGCGGGTCTGCAATTGCCGACCAACGGTCCCATGCACTTCATCCGCCGCGGCAGCGATACCTTCCAGCAGAGCGTCATGCTCAAGACCGGCACGCTCAACGAGCCGGTCACGGTGCGCGCGGTGGCCGGCTACTTCCGTACCCAAACCGGGCGTTGGGGCAGCTTCGCCGTACTGGTCAACGGCACCTCGCAAACGCCGTACCTCGCCTGGCGGCAGGTGCTGCCCCTGGTGGCGGCGGATTTGACGGAGATGATCGAGGCCCACTGAGAGATCATGCCTTCTAGCGCCGTGGGTCGATGAGCACGCGCCCATGGGTGCGGCCTTCGAGCATGGCCTGGGACCGGTCGGTCACGTCGTCGAGGCCAGCCTCCTCGACATGCATGTGCGACAGCAACGCGTTGGGCAGGGCGGCAATGCGTTGCCACGCCGCGCGGCGCCGGTCGAAGGGTATATACACGCTGTCCACGCCGAGCAACGACACGCCGCGCAGGATGAACGGCATCACCGTGGTCGGTAGCGCGGCGTCGCCCGCCAGACCCACGGCGGCGACCTTGCCTGAGTAGCGCATTTGCGCCAGGAGGTTGGCCAGGATCTGGCCGCCGACGGTATCCACGGCGCCCGCCCACTGCGTCGATTCCAGCGGCCGGCCGCGGGCTTCGAAGTCGGCGCGGGGCAGAATGGCGTGGGCGCCGAGCGCCTCGAGCCAGGCATTCTGCTCAGGCTTGCCGGTGATGGCGTGAACCTCGAAACCTTCATGGGCGAGGATCGACACCGCCCAACTGCCTACGCCGCCGCTGGCGCCGGTAACGGCGACCGGCCCATCGCCGGGAGCGAGGCCGGCTTCTTTCAGACGCATGACACTCAGCATGGCGGTGAGCCCGGCGGTGCCGAAGAGCATGGTTTGACGCGTGCTCAGCGGTTGCGGGCAGGGCACCAGCCAGTCGGCATCGACGCGCATGGCCTCGGCGAAGCCGCCCCAATGGCGCTCGCCGACACCCCAGCCGGTAAGGATCACGCGGTCGTCGGCGGCAAAGCGCGCATCCGTGGAATCCGTCACCGTGCCGGCGAAATCGATCCCCGGCACCAAAGGATAATCGCGCACGATCTTGCCCTGGCCAGTGACCGCCATGGCATCCTTATAGTTGAGATCCGAGTAATCGATGGCGACGCGCACCGCGCGCTCCGGCAACTGGTTCTCGTCGAGCGTTTCGAGGCGGGCGCGGGGGGTGTCGTCATGAAGCATGAGCGCGCGTGGCATGGTGAACTCCTGCGGATTAGGATAAGGCGCTGCGGCGAGCGCAGTTTCATCAGCCTAGCGTTGAGCCGCGAGTGTCGACAACGCGACCTTTGCGGGATACCGTCCGTCATTCGCGTGGCGTTGCCGTCCTGGCCGTTGCGTAATCGACCATCGAGACCCCTTCACTGAGGAACGAGTGCGATGAAATCCCGCCAGACCACCGGCTTGCGCCACTTGAGCGACTCCACGCACTACTCGCTCAAGGGGCTGCGCGCCGCGTTTCGCAATGAGACGGCGTTTCGCCAGGAGGTCGGCATCTGCGTGATACTCTTGCCGTTGGCGTGGTGGATCGGTGCTACGCCGGTGGAATGGCTGCTGCTGGTGGGCAGCTGCGCGCTGGTGCTGATCGTGGAACTGCTCAACAGCGCGGTGGAAACCGTCGTTGACCGCATCGGTCCCGAGCATCACGAGTTATCCGGCCGGGCCAAGGATATCGGCTCGGCGGCGGTGATGATCTCACTGATCATGGCGGGCCTGACCTGGGGCCTGTTGGCCTGGCAGAAATTCCTCGGCTGAGCCCGCAGTCGGTGACGCCTTGTTGGTTATCTTCAACGTCCGTGCGAGGTGCGCTATGTCCCGACGCATTGGTTTTGGATTGCTTGGCGTGCTGGTGGTGGCCGCCGTGATTGTTCCTTATACGTTGCTGCGCGATGTTCAGGCTTGGTACGGCAGTCTGCTGTTCTGGGGGCTGATCGGGCTTGCCGTGATCGTTCTCAATCTGCTGGTTACCGCCGATTTCAAGGAGAAGTGAGGATGTCGTCGACGCTCGTGTGGACGTCGGTGCTGGTGTATGTCGTCGTCGCCCTAGGCGTGGCCTGGCGCTCACGCGAGCGCAGACCCGGCGGGACGCCCGACATGGCGCACTATTTCCTCGGTGGGCGGCGCATGGGCGGGATGGTGTCGGCGCTCAGCTACAGCGCGACGACCTACAGTGCCTTCATGATGGTGGGGTTGGCCGGACTGACCTACGCCGGTGGCGTGGGGGCGCTGGGCTTCGAAATCGTCTACTTCGCTGGGGTCTCGTTGGTGGCAATCTTCGGGCCGCGTTTCTGGGCGGTGGGCAAGGCATTCGGTTTTGTCACCCCCAGCGAGATGCTGGGACACCGCTATGCGAATCGCGGCGTGGCTGTGGCCACGGCGCTGGTCAGCAGCCTGTTTCTGGTCCCCTATGCCGCAGTGCAACTGGCGGGCGTGGGGTATCTGCTGAGCGGCATGACCGACGGTGCCATCGGCTTTACCACCGGCGTGGCGGTGGCCACCGTGCTGGCGCTGGTATTCACCTTCATCGCCGGGATTCGCTCGGTGATGTGGACCGACGCGCTGCAGGCATTGTTGATGATCGTCGCCTCGACGGCCGTGGCGCTGCTGGTGGTGGCCTCGCTGGGCGGCTTCGAGGCGCTGTTCGCGACCCTCGCCGATGAGCATCCCGAGGCGCTCACGGTGCCGGGGTCGGGTCTGTTCACGCCGGCGACCTTCCTCGGCCTGACGATTCCCTGGTTCTTCTTCAGCCTTTCCAATCCCCAGGTCAGCCAGCGCCTCTTCATGCCCGCTTCTCTCCAGGCCATGCGCCGCATGTTGCTGGGGTTTCTGTGCTTTGGCCTGGTATATACCGCCGTCTCGGTGCTGTGGGGCTTTTCGGCGCTGATTGCCTTCCCCGACCTGGAGAATTCGGATCTCGCCACGCCGACCCTGCTGGCCTCTGCGCATGTGCCGCCGGTACTCGGCGTGCTGGTGATGGTGGGGATTCTAGCGGCGGCGGTCTCGACCATCGATTCGATCATGCTGACGCTGTCATCGATGCTGTCGCGGGACGTCTATGCGGTGGCCCGCAAAGGCAGCGATGAACGCCGCCAGCTGTGGGTCGGCAAGGCCGTGTTGCCGCTGATCGCGCTGCTCGCACTGGCCTTCGCCGAGCTGCGCCTCGATCTGATCGCGGTGCTCTCGGTCGCCGCCTCGACCGGCCTGGTGGTCACCGTGCCGGCGCTAGTCGCCGCTTTCTTCTGGCGCGGTGGCAGTGCGGTGGGCGCCCTGGCGAGCATTCTCGGTGGCGGTGTCTGCGTCGTGGCACTGTATATCACCGGCGCCAAACCGCTGGGCTGGCCGCCAGGCATCTGGGCGCTGCCGGTGGCGTGCGTACTGTTCGTGGGCGTCAGCTTGCTCAGCGCATCGCCGCGTCAAACCGCCGAGGCGTTCATCGCCGCCGCCGAGCGTGGCTTGCCATGGCGGCGCTGAGGTTTGCTCGCCTGTAGCTTCCAAGCGATTAGCTCCGCTAAGCTGGGGTCATATAACGCTTGCCCCGGCGCTAGCTGCCGGGACGTTCCAGGAGAGTACCATGGCCCTGCCCGAAGGATTCCTGCCCGACGCCGATATTCCCGCACCGCTGCATGAGGCGCTGGGCGAAGCCGCCGAGCGGCTCGACGATGCGTTGTGCCTGGCCGATCGCGTCGCCCAGGCGAAGCGCTCGACGCGCGATGTGGACGCCGACGCGAATGTCGAAGAGATGCCGAGTGCCACCTGGCTGGCGCTCTCGGAGGCGCGTCGCGCCGAGCTGGCGCGGGTGGTGGCGCTTTCCGACTTCGCCACCGAGACGCTGGCCCGCGATCCCGGCTGGCTGCCGGTTCTGGATGCCGAGGGCGAACTGGATGAGGCCCCGCCGCGCGAGACCTGGGAAGCGGAACTCGCCGAGCGGCTCGAAGCCGCCGAGGACGAGGCGGCCATGCAGGCTGCGGTACGCCGCTTCCGGCGGCTACGCATGCTGGGCATCGTGTGGCGCGATCTGTGTCGCGCGCCGCGCGGCCAGGCCGGCGAGGCGGGCATGTGGATCACGGCGCGCGACGTCAGCTACCTGGCAGAAATATGCCTCGACGGCGCGCTGGGCTGGCTCGAACATCATTATGCGCCCCGCTGGGGGCAACCGGCGCTTCGCGCCGACGGTACGCCGCAACGCCTGGTGGTGCTGGGCATGGGCAAGCTCGGTGCGGGTGAACTCAATCTGTCCTCGGACATCGACCTGATCTTTGCCTTCGCCGAAGAGGGCGAGACCCAGGGCGGTCGGCGCGCGCTCTCGCATCAGGAATATTTTACCAAGCTGGGCCAGAAGCTCATCGGCGCGCTGGACGCGGTGACCGACGAAGGCATGGCGTTTCGTGTCGATATGCGTCTGCGCCCGCTTGGCGATGGCGGGCCGCTGGTCGGCAACTTCGCCACGCTGTCCAGCTACTATCAGGACCAGGGGCGTGAGTGGGAACGCTACGCCATGCTCAAGGCGCGCCCGGTGGCCGGCGATCTCGAGGCAGGCGCCGAGTTGCTCGCCTCGCTGCGACCGTTCGTGTATCGCAAATACCTGGATTTCGGCGCCATCGAATCGCTGCGTGAGATGAAGCGACTCATCAACCGCGAGGTCAAGCGCAAGGGCATGGCTGACAACATCAAGCTCGGGCCCGGCGGTATCCGCGAGGTGGAGTTCGTGGTCCAGGCGTTTCAGTTGATTCGTGGCGGCCGCGATACCGAGCTCCAATTGACCTCGCTGGCGGCGGCCTTGCGCTGCCTGACGCAGTTGGAGCTTCTGCCGGGCGAGGTCACCGAGGCCCTGCGCAGCGATTACGCTTTTCTGCGCGATCTCGAGCATGCCTTGCAGGCCCAGAAGGATCGCCAGACCCAGACGCTACCGGACGACACCCTGGGGCGCGAGCGCTTGGCGCTGGCGCTCGACATGGCCGACTGGCCGGCACTCGTGGCGCGTCTCGATGAGGCGCGCGGGCGGGTGCGCGAGCATTTTGATGCCATCATTGCCCCGCCCGAGGAGGAAGACGACGAGGACAGCGCCCCCGAGGACGCCTCGCGCGAAGAGCTGGGCGCGCTCTGGCGCGAGGAGCTGATCCCGGCGGAGGCCCGCGAGACGCTGACGACGCTGGGGTTCGAGGCGCCCGAGGCGACCCTCAAGCGACTTGCCGACGTGCATCGTTCGCGCGCCGTGGCGGCCATGCAGCGCATCGGTTTCGAGCGTCTCGATGCCTTGATGCCGCTGCTGCTCGAGGCCGTCGGCGAGAGTCGTGCGCCGGATGTCGCGCTCGAGCGCGTCCTGCCGCTGATCGAGGCGGTGCTGCGGCGTACCGCCTATCTGGCATTGCTGCGTGAGAATCCCGATGCGCTGCGTCAGTTGATCCGGCTGTATGCCGCGAGCCCGTGGATCGCCGAGCAATTGGCGCGGCATCCCGTGCTGCTCGATGAATTGCTGCATCCTGCCACGCTGTATTCGCCAGCCGACAAGGACGAACTCGCCGATGAGCAGCGCCAGGCACTGGCACGGTTGCCCGAGGACGACGAGGAGGGCCAGCTCGATGCGCTGCGCACCTTCAAGCATGCTCAGGTGTTGCACGTCGCGGCCTCGGATATCGTCGGCGCGCGACCGCTGATGAAGGTCAGCGATTATCTCACCTTCATCGCCGAGGTGATCCTCGAGCAGGTCCTGGCGATGGCCTGGAAGCAGGTGACACGCAAGTACGGGCGCCCCTCGCGCCGTGCCGGTGAGCGTGAGAGCGACGAGGCCAATTTCGCGATCATCGGTTACGGCAAGCTGGGTGGCATCGAATTGGGTTATGGCTCGGACCTGGACCTGGTGTTCCTGCACGATGCCGACCCTAAAGGCATGACCGATGGTGCCAAGGCTCTCGACAATGCGGTCTTCTTCACGCGCCTCGGTCAGCGCGTCATCCATTTGTTGACGGCGATGACGGCCAGCGGCGCGCTGTACGAAGTCGACATGCGCCTACGGCCTTCCGGCAATTCAGGGTTGTTGGTGACGACGCTCGACGCCTTCGCCGACTATCAGCACCACCAAGCCTGGACCTGGGAGCACCAGGCGCTGGTACGCGCGCGGGCCATCGCCGGCAACGCGGCATTGTGCGAGCGCTTCCAGACAGTGCGCTGCGAGGTGCTGGGGCAGGCGCGCGACCCTGACACACTGCGCGGGGAGGTCGTCGCCATGCGCCACAAGATGCGTAAGCACCTGGGCAGCAGCGATCAGGCCGGACGCCAGGGGACGTTTCATCTCAAGCAAGACCCCGGCGGCATGGTGGATATCGAGTTCCTCTGTCAGTACGCGGTGCTGCGACTGGGCACCGAGGCGCCGGAGATGCTCGCCTTCAGTGACAATATGCGCATTCTCGAAACGCTGGAGGAAAGCGGCCGGCTTCCCGCCGAGCAGGCACGTGAGCTGCGCGAGGCGTATCTCACCTATCGCGGTATTAGCCATCGTGCCTCGCTGGCCAAGGCCGGAAGCCAGGTCGAGATCGCCGATATCGACGACCATCGCCGCCGAGTCCGCGCCATTTGGGCGCACTGGATGCAGGATGATGACGCGTCTCGGTAAGTATCACTGGAAATAAACAGTTACTTTTCGCGCTCATGATAACTCGGTAAATGGTTAGTACGACAAAAGTTGGGGATTGATCATTCGCGTGGAAACTTTATAGTCCGCCTCCGGCGATGGCATGCATGCCATCGCCGTTTTGTTTCGTCGCGCGCCCACAAGGCACGGCGATCATCGGGCACAACCTGAAAGTTCTCAACGAGGCAGACACTCCAATGCGCTCTAACACGGATGTAGCATCGCCCCGCTCCGAGGAGGATCGAGGTTTCGCGGGCCACCCGCGTGCGCTGGGACCGCTATTTTTCACCGAAATGTGGGAGCGTTTTTCCTACTACGGTATTCGCCCGCTGCTCGTGCTGTTCATGGCCGCCACGGTGTTCGAAGGCGGACTGGGCTTCACGCGGGAAGCTGCGTCGGCCATCGTGGGTATCTATGCGGGGGCCGTCTATCTGTCGGCCTTGCCCGGCGGCTGGCTGGCGGATAACTGGCTGGGGCAGCGGCGTGCCGTCTGGTACGGCTCGGTGCTCATTGCACTGGGCCATCTTTCCATCGCGTTTTCCGCCCTCTGGGGTGCGACCTGGTTTTTTATCGGGCTAGTATTGATCGTGCTCGGCTCGGGGCTTTTCAAGTCCTGCATCTCGGTGATGGTGGGGAGCCTTTATGACCAAGGCGATGTGCGCCGCGATGGCGGTTTCGCGATCTTCTACATGGGGATCAACATCGGTGGCTTGCTGGCGCCACTGTTCACCGGCCTATTGATGCGTGAATACGGTTGGCATTGGGGCTTCGGCATCGGTGGGCTGGGCATGTTGGTGGCCTTGTTGATCTTCCGTTTGTCGGCGATTCCTTCCATGCGACGCGCCGACAGCCTACGGGGGCGTGCCGCTAGTTGGGATGCGCCTGCGGTACATCGTCGAGGTGTAGGTTATTACGTAGCGGGCTTGGCGATTGCGCTGGCGGGCTTCATCGCTCTGGTGGCCAACGGTGCGATTACCTTGAACGCCGTGGCGATTGCCGAGGCCATGACCACGGTCATCATCGTCTGCGCGCTGGGTTATTTCGTCTTTCTGTTCGGCTTTAACGGGCTCGACAAGCAGGAGCGGGCGCGTATCGTCGTGTGCTTCATCTTGATCATGGCAGCGGCGTTCTTCTGGGCATCCTTCGAACAGCAGCCGACGTCCTATAACCTGTTCGCCCACGACTACACCGACCGTACATTGTTCGGCTGGGAAATCCCCACCGTGTGGTTTCAGTCGTTCAATCCGGTCTTCATCATCCTGCTGGGGCCGCTCTTCGGCTGGCTATGGCCGGCACTCGGCCGCCGCCGCATGGAACCCGGCAGCCCGGTGAAGTTCGTCCTCGGCCTGTTGTTCGCGGCCGGTGGCTTTGCCTTGATGATGTTCGCGGCGATGCGCGTGGCTGGCGGCATCGATCAGGTCTCGCCGCTGTGGATCACCGCCAGCTTACTATTGCTGACGATCGGCGAGCTGTGCCTGAGCCCGGTGGGGCTGTCGACCATGAGCGCGCTGGCGCCGACCAAGCTGCGCGGCCAGTTGATGGGGTTATGGTTCACGGCCTCGGCGCTGGGCAATCTGGTGGCCGGCTTGATCGGCGGGCACGTCAACGCCGAGGAACTGGATCAGTTGCCGGAGTTGTTCGGGCGCTGCGCGGTGGCGCTGGTGCTATGTGCCATCGTGTTGGCGCTGCTGACGCCGCTCATCAAGCGTATGCTGAAGGGCAATCCCACCGTCGATCCCGCCGGTGCTTCGTCTTCCAACGCCACCACCGGAGCCTGAATCATGCCGTTGAGTGAATCTCCCCAAACGCCTGCCGCCCGCCTAGCCGCACTGCGCGATGCCATGCGTGAACAGGGCGTCGACGCCTGGTGGCTGCCGTCGTCCGATCCGCATAGCTCCGAATACCTGCCGCATCATTGGCAGGGGCGCGTCTGGTTGTCGGGCTTCGATGGCTCGGTGGGCACGCTGGTGGTTACCCAACAGGCGGCTGGGCTGTGGGTAGACAGCCGCTACTGGGTACAGGCCGAGCAGCAACTGGCGGGTAGCGGCATCGAGTTGATGAAGCTCCAGCCCGGCCAGGCGCAGCGGCCCATGCAGTGGCTCGCCGAGCAATTGTCGCCGGGCGCCACGTTGGGCTTCGACGGCGCCGTGGTGTCGACGGCCAGCGTGCGTCAACTGGAGGCCCATCTGGCGCCGAAGGAGATCCGCTGGGAAGGCCATCGGGATCTGCTCGATGCCATCTGGCCGGAGCGCCCCGCGTTGCCCGAGGCGCCGGTGCACGCCCACCCGAGCGCTTACGTGGATGCCTCGCGGCGCGACAAGCTGGCGACATTGCGCCAGGCAATGGAGGCCCAGGGCGCCGATACGCACCTGGTGTCGACTCTCGACGATATCGCCTGGCTGACCAACCTGCGCGGCTCGGACGTCGCCTTCAATCCGGTGTTTTTGTCGCATCTGCTCGTCGAGGCGACGCGGGCCACCTTGTTCGTCGCCCCGGGCAAACTGGATGACGCCGTGATCGGCGAACTCGCCGACGATGGTATTGATGTCGCCGATTACGCCCAGGTGGCGGAGCGTCTCGGCGGTCTTCCCGCCGCTGCGTGCCTGCTGCTCGATCCGGCACGGGTGAGCCTGGCGCTGATGCAGGCCGTGCCGGAGAGCGTGAGCGTCGTCGAGGCCTTTCAACCGAGCACGCTCGCCAAGAGCCGCAAGAGCGACCGCGACATTGAGCACGTACGCCACGCCATGGAGGAAGACGGCGCCGCGCTGTGTGCGTTCTTTGCCTGGTTGGAAGACGCATTGGCCAGCGACGCGACGGTGACCGAGCTGCACGTCGATGAGCGGATCACCGCCGCGCGCGCTGAGCGCGATGGTTTCGTCTCGCGGAGTTTCGCGACCATCGCCGCCTTCAATGCCAACGGCGCGCTGCCGCATTATCACGCCACCCCGGCGGCACATTCGGTGATCGAGGGCGATGGTTTGTTGCTGATCGACTCGGGGGGCCAATACCTGGGCGGGACCACCGACATCACCCGGGTGGTGCCGGTGGGCGAGATCGACGCGGCGCAGCGGCGCGATTTCACCCAGGTGCTCAAGGGCACCATCGCGCTATCGCGTGCCCAGTTCCCGCGCGGCATTCCATCGCCGCAACTCGACGCCATCGCTCGTGCACCGCTGTGGTCCGCGGGGATCGACTACGGCCATGGTACTGGGCACGGCGTGGGCTATTTCCTGAATGTTCACGAGGGGCCGCAGGTGATCGCCTGGTACGCGCCGCCGACGCCGCAGTCCGCCATGCAACCCGGCATGATCACCTCGATTGAACCGGGCGTCTATCGGCCGGGGCAGTGGGGCGTGCGCATCGAGAACCTGGTGGTCAATCGTTCGGCCCAGCCCAGTGAATTCGGCGAGTTCCTGCACTTCGAAACGCTGACGTTGTGTCCCATCGATACCCGCGCCATCGACATTTCTCTGCTCGATGATGCGGAAATCGCCTGGCTCAACGCTTACCATGACGAGGTCCGTCAACGCCTGATGCCCAAGGTCGAGGGCGAAGCCCGCGACTGGCTCGAGCAGCGTACGCAGCCCATCGCCCGCTAAATGCGCGTCGCACGTTGAGAAATGCCGAGTCCATGGACTCGGCATTTCGCTGGCAGTAACCATCTGCGGTCGATGTTAGAGAATGGATGACGCCCACCGCCATGAGCCATCCGGGCCACCAAGGAGACCCGCATGCCGATCAGTCAGGAACGTATCACGCCCTTTCAGCTCGTCGTGCTGGTGCTGTCCTTCTATGTGATTGGCGCCTTGTTGGCGGATCTTTTCCTGACTCTGCCTGAGGAAGTCTCGCGCCTTCTGACGTACATGGACTGGGTGGTGTGCGGGTTCTTCTTCGTTGACTTCTGCCTGCGCTTTCGTGCCGCTCCTAACAAGTGGCGCTACATGCGCTGGGGGTGGCTCGACCTTTTGGCCTGCATTCCGCCGGGGCCGTTCCAGGGCGCGCGCTTATTTCGCGTCGTGCAGATGCTGCGAGTGATCCGTGCGCTCAAATCCATGGAGATGATCTGGCGGGTGCTGTTTCGTAATCGCGCCGAGGGCGTGTTTGCCTCGGCGGCGACCGCCACACTGCTGTTGGTGGCTTTTGGCGCCATCACCATGCTGCTGGTCGAATCGCCCGACCCGGAAAGCCCCATCAACACGGCGGAAGAAGCGCTGTGGTGGGCCTTCGTGACCGTGACCACCGTGGGCTATGGCGACTATTATCCGATTACCACCTTGGGCCGGGTCGTGGCGGTGTTGTTGATGGTCGGTGGCGTGGGGTTATTCGGGAGTTTCGCCGCGTACATCGGCTCGCTGGTGGTGTCCGATGACAGCGAGCAGGAGTCGCGGCAACACAAGGCGGATCGCGAGATGATGCGCCATCTCTCGCGGCAGATCGATAGCCTGAACGCCGAGGTTACGTCTCTGAGAGCGCTGCTTGAAGCTCGGGAATCGGAGGAGGCCACGCGTCGGACGCCAGAGACGCGCGACAAGGAGTGAAGCAACGCGGATTGAAAAGCGCTATCGCTATCATGCTAACAATTTATTGGTGGCATGAGACGCGTAGGAATAAAGTAAGCGTCATCTGGTGCTCACCAGATGTTTTATCCCTGCATTGTTTCACGATGCACCCCTAGTAGTACTCTGCCTTGACCTGCGCCGCCCCCTGGCGCAGGTTTTTTTAGGTTCTTCGCACTTTGCCGGGAAATGCGGCACAGATCATCGCGAACAAGTTCGCTCCCACAACCTCTTGTCGGTTAGCACGTCATTGTGGGAGGGAATTTATTCCCGATAACGGTAAGCAAAGCCTCTTTTTTATGCCGTCGGCAGCGTCTTATACCGTTCTTTTGACATCATCATGCGTTTGACGCAGCGCCTTGGCTTCCCAGCGGGTGACGACATGCAAACGCCCATGCGGCGTGCACCGCATGGGCGTGATTGGCGTGCGCCAGCGTTTTGACAGCGGCGCTTACAACGCAGCGATCTTGTCGCGTTGCTCGCTGAGGTGCTGACGGCTGGCCTGGGCGTCGGCGAGCTTGCCACGTTCCTTCTCGACGACCTCGGCGGGGGCCTTGCTGATAAAGCCTTCGTTACCGAGCTTCTTCTCGATACCGCCGATGAACTTGTCCTGCTTGTCGATTTCCTTGGCCAGACGGGCAAGTTCGGCATCCTTGTCGATCAGCCCCGCCATGGGCACCAGCACTTCCATGTCGCCGACCAGTTGGGTGGCGGCGAGCGGGGCCTGGTCGGGGTCGTCGAGCCAGGTGATGCTGTCGAGCTTGGCCAGCTTGGAGAGGAACAGCCGATAGGCTTCCAGACGCTCGCGGTCGGCCTCGCCGCCCTTGGTGAGCAGTGCTTCCAGTGGCTTGCCGGGGGCGATATTCATCTCGGCGCGGATATTGCGCACGGCGATGATCACGCCCTTGAGCCACTCGATGTCGCGCGTGGCGTTCTCGTCGATGCGGCTCTGGTCGGCCTGCGGCCAGGGTTGAGCCATGATCGAGTCATCGCCGCCGGCATGCGTGCCGGCCAGGGGCGCGACGCGCTGCCAGATCTCTTCGCTGATGAACGGCATCATGGGGTGCGCGAGGCGCAGGACGGTTTCCAGCACCCGCACCAGCGTGCGCCGGGTGCCGCGCTTGGCGGCGGCAGTGGCGTTGTCGTCCCACAGCACCGGCTTGGAGAGTTCCAGGTACCAGTCGCAGTATTCGTTCCAGACGAAGTCATAAAGCGCTTGCGAGGCGTGGTCGAAGCGGAATTCCTCCATCGCCCGGGTGACCTGGGCCTCGGTCTGCTGCAGGCGCGAGACGATCCAGCGGTCGGCTAGTGAGAGCTCGATCGGCTCGTCGCCCTGCCCTTCGAGAGAGAGGCCGACATCTTCGCCTTCGGCATTCATCAGCACATAGCGCGAGGCGTTCCACAGCTTGTTGCAGAAGTTGCGATAGCCGTCCAGGCGGCCCATGTCGAACTTGATGTCACGTCCGGTGGTGGCCTGCGAGAGGAAGGTGAAACGCAGCGCATCGGTGCCGTGAGGCTCGATGCCCTCGGGGAATTCGTCACGCGTGGCCTTGGCGATGGCCTTGGCCTTCTGCGGTTGCATCATGTTGCCGGTGCGCTTGTCGATCAGCGCGTCCAGGTCGATGCCATCGATCAGGTCGATGGGGTCGAGCACGTTGCCCTTCGACTTGGACATCTTCTGGCCTTGGCCGTCGCGCACCAGGCCGTGCACGTAGACCTTCTTGAAGGGCACCTCGTCGGTGAACTTCAGCGTCATCATGATCATCCGCGCGACCCAGAAGAAGATGATGTCGAAGCCGGTGACCAGCACGCTCGAGGGATGGAAGGTCTCAAGCTCCGGCGTCTGTTCCGGCCAGCCCAGGGTGCCGAAGGTCCACAGGCCCGAGCTGAACCAGGTATCGAGAACGTCTTCGTCCTGGGTAAGGGCCACGTCGGCGGTGAGGCCGTACTTGTCGCGGGCTTCCTCGGCGCTACGTGCCACATAAACGTTGCCCTCGGCATCGTACCAGGCCGGAATGCGGTGTCCCCACCACAGCTGGCGCGAGATGCACCAATCCTGCAGGTCGCGCATCCAGGCGAAGTACATGTTCTCGTAGTTCTTGGGCACGAACTCGATGTCGCCGTTCTCGACGGCGGCGATGGCAGGCTTGGCCAACTGCTCGACGGCGACGAACCATTGATCGGTCAACAGCGGCTCGATGACGTCGCCGGAGCGGTCACCATAGGGCAGGGTGTTGTTGACGGTTTCGATCTGCGCCAGGAGCCCTGCAGCCTGCATATCGTCGACGATGGCCTGACGTGCCGCGAAGCGGTCGAGCCCGACGTAAGCGGACGGCAAGGCGGTGTCGATCTCGGCGAGCGCACGGCCCTGAATGTCGAAGGCCTCGGCGCGCGGCAGGATACTGGCGTCCGGGGTGAAGACGTTGATCAGCGGGAGATCCTGACGTCGGCCGACTTCGTAGTCGTTGAAGTCGTGCGCGGGGGTGATCTTCACGCAGCCCGAGCCTTTTTCCATGTCGGCGTGCTCGTCGGCGACGATGGGGATGCGGCGCCCGACCAGCGGCAGTTCGACGAACTTGCCGATCAGCGAGGCATAGCGCGGGTCCTCGGGATTGACGGCCACGCCGGTGTCACCGAGCAGCGTCTCGGGACGCGTGGTAGCGACGACGAGATGGTCCTGGCCGGCCTCGGTGGTCACGCCATCGGCCAGCGGATAGCGGAAATGCCAGAACTGGCCCTGCTGATCCTTGTTCTCGACTTCCAGGTCGGAGATCGCGGTGTGCAGCGTGGGATCCCAGTTGACCAGGCGCTTGCCGCGATAGATCAGCCCCTCGTCGAAGAGCCGTACGAAGACTTCCTGCACCGCCTTGTAGAAGCCGTCGTCCATGGTGAAGCGCTCGCGCGACCAGTCGACGCTGGCGCCCATGCGGCGCAGCTGCCGGGTGATATGGTCGCCGGATTCCTGCTTCCATTCCCAGATCTTGTCGGTGAAGGCGTCACGCCCCAGCTCGTGGCGGCTCTTGCCGTCTTCCGCCGCGACCTTGCGTTCCACCAGCATCTGCGTGGCGATGCCGGCGTGGTCGGTGCCTACCTGCCACAGCGTGTTGTATTGCTGCATGCGCCGCCAGCGGATCAGGGTATCCATGATGGTGTCCTGAAAGGCGTGGCCCATGTGCAGGCTACCGGTCACGTTGGGCGGCGGAATCATGATCGAGTAGGGCTCGCCCTGACCGGCGGGGGCGAAACGGTTGGCGTCTTCCCAGCGCTGATACCAGCGGGTTTCGATCTGATCGGGTTGGTAGGTCTTGTCCATGGGCGTCGGTCGGCTCTTGAAATACGGTCAGCACGGCGCAGCGCATGGCCGTGGCGAAAAATACCGACAAGTATAACCCCGCAAGCGGGGTGACGTCATGGCGGCGCTCAGCCTGCGGCGTTGCGTGAGGTGTTGGTCAGGTCGTTGGCTTTAACGGGGTAGCCGCGCTTCTTGTAGGTCTGCCAGCAGGCGCGCTTGGCGGTCAGCACGTCCTGATGCTGATTGATGATCTCGGCGACGCGCTCGAAACGCGAGAACCACTCGGGGATCTCGGGATGCAGGTTGAGCATCGCCTCGACGCCGGGCGCCGGCGGCGTTTCCCAGCCCAACGTGACGGGCGGTAGGGGCTCGACCTCGTCGGCCAGTACCGCATGGGGCAGATAGCTTTCGGGCTTGAAGGTCCACAGCCGCTCGTCGAGCTCGCGCGCCATGGCTTCATCCTCGGTATGAATATGCAGCCGATAGCCCTTGCGGTGGATGGTCTCCGCCAGCCGGCACGCGAAGTCCAAGCGCGCCTCCAGCGTGGTATCGGGCAAGATGTAGAAATCGACCTGGGTCATGAATATCCCCTTCGGGGAGCTATAAGCTGGAAGAGCGGCGCTGCGCGCCTGGAAGCTGGAAGAAAGACCATCCCGGCTACGAGCTACGAGCTACGAGCTACGAGCTACGAGCTACGAAAGGTAGAGTACCTGATTCTTTGGCTTACAGCCCAACACCCGAGCGATTGAGCGAGCTAGCCTCAGGCAAGGCGAATCCAGCTAAGCGAGCGCAGTTGAGGGTTCTTCAATGAGCATCGCGAAGCTGGATGCAACGCCGCCTGGGCGACGCGCAGCCAATCGATGGAGGGCTAAATGCCGCCGTCGATGTCGATCAATGCCCCGGTGGTGAAGCCGGCTTCAGCCAGCCATAGCACGCCGTTGGCGATTTCCTCGGGTTCGCCGATGCGGCCCATGGGGATCACCGAGCCGGCGATATCGGGTTTTTTGGGGTTACCGCCACTGGCATGAATGGTGGTGCGGATGACGCCGGGGCGCACGGTGTTGACCCGGATGCCTTCACCGGCGACTTCCTTGGCGAGGCCTTCGGTCATGGTGTCGATGGCGCCTTTGGAAGCGGCGTAGTCGACGTATTCGCTGGCGCCACCCAGATGCGAGGCGGCCGAGCCGACATTGACGATGGCACCGCCTTGTCCGCCGTGCTGGGTGGACATGCGTTTGATGGCTTCACGGGCGCAGATGAAGGGGGCGGTCACGTTGATGCGCATCATGCGATCGACGCGCTCGAAGCTCATCTCATCGACGCGACTGATCTGGTCGACGATGCCGGCGTTGTTGACCAGCACGTCGAGGCGTCCCAGTTCGCGATCGACGGTCTCGAACATGGCGATGATTGCCGCTTCGTTGGCGACATCGGCCTGGATGGCGATGGCGCGTCCGCCCGCAGCTTCGATGTCACTCACGACACTCTCGGCCGAGGCCTTGTCGCTGCGATAATTGACCGCAACGGCGTAGCCCTTTTGCGCGGCAAGTTTGGCAGTAGCGGCACCGATACCACGTCCGGCACCGGTGATCAGCATCACTTTCGACATGGGGCCTCCTGATAAGGGTCAAGGGTAAGGAAATGACACGGCGCGGGTCATGCCACCGTGTCGTTCGACGGGCGTTAGGCCAGACGCGTCAGCCAGTTGCGCGTGTCTTCGCTGCGGCCGTATTGCAGGTCGAGCAGTTCCTTGCGCAGGCGTTTGCCGACTTCGCCGCCGCTATCCGCTTTGAGACGAATGCTTTCGTCTTCGCTGCGCAGCTCGCCGACCGGGGTGATGACGGCGGCGGTGCCGCAGGCGAAGACTTCGGTGATCTCGCCGGAGGCGGCGCCGTCACGCCATTCGTCGATGCTGATGTGGCGTTCCTCGGGTGTCAGGCCCTGGTCCCGGGCGAGTTCCAGGATGGAGTCGCGGGTGACGCCTTCGAGGATGGTGCCGGTCAACTTGGGCGTGACGATACGTCCGTCCTTGTAGACGAAGAACAGGTTCATGCCGCCGAGTTCCTCAATCCACTTGTTCTCGGCGGCGTCGAGGAAGGCGACCTGGGCGCAATCGTGCGCTTCGGCTTCCTTCTGGGCTGCCAGCGAGGCGGCGTAGTTGCCGCCGCACTTGGCGAAGCCCGTACCGCCGGACGCAGCCCGCTTGTAATGCGAGGAAAGCCAGATGGAGACCGGATTGACGCCGCCCTTGAAGTACGCCGCCGCCGGCGAGGCTATGACGTAGTAATCGACCTCTTTGGAAGGCCGTACGCCGAGGAAGGTCTCGCTGGCGATCATGAACGGGCGCAGGTAGAGGCTCGATTCCTCGGCTTCACTGGCCGGCGTCGGCACCCAGACATTGTCCTGGGAAAGCAGTGCCTTGAGTGAGCCGATGAAGTCCTCGTCGGAGAGCTCGGGCAGTGCCAAGCGCCGCGCGGAGGCGCGGAAACGTTCGGCGTTTTTCTCGGGGCGGAAGGTCCATACCGAGCCGTCGGCATGGCGGTAGGCCTTGATGCCCTCGAAGATTTCCTGAGCGTAATGCAATACCGCTGCGGCCGGGTCCAGCGTCAACGGCCCGTAGGGGCGGACCTCGCGCCCATGCCAGCCGACATCGCTCGTCCAGCGGATATGAGCCATGTGATCGCTGAAATGACGACCGAAACCGGGGTTCTCGAGAATAGTCTCGCGCAGGGCGGCATCCTTGGGATGCGCGTTAGGCCGTATGTCGAAGCCTGAAGAGGTCACTGGAGTTCTCCGTCGAATCTGGCGCTCGGTTGGATGCCGAGAATGGCACAGGCGCGTCGGACGAGGAAAGGCCGGCGCGCCTGATACTTACGTTAGCATGCAAATTGTTTGCTGCGAAGGGTCACTCGACGCTGGGACGCGTCTCGTTGGCCTCGGTTTCGCGGTCGAGCAAGTATTGGGTCAGAAGCCCCACGGGGCGGCCGCTGGCGCCTTTCTTGTCGCCCGAGGCCCAGGCGGTGCCGGCGATATCCAGGTGCGCCCAAGGGTAGGCATCGGCGAAACGCGACAAGAAGCAGGCTGCCGTGATGGTACCGGCCGGGCGCCCACCAATGTGGGCCAAGTCGGCGAAGTTGGAATCGAGCTGGCTCTGGTACTCGTCCCACAATGGCAGGTGCCAAGCGCGGTCCCAGGCAGTTTCGCCCGCATCGAGAACGTCGAGCGCCAGATCGTCGTCGTTGGCCATTAGCCCCGAGGCATGATGGCCCAGGGCGATAACCGCGGCGCCGGTCAGCGTGGCGATATCCACGACGCTGGCGGGCTTGAAGCGCTCGACGTAGCTTAGCGCGTCGCACAGCGCCATACGTCCCTCAGCGTCGGTGTTGAGAATCTCGACGTTGAGCCCCTTGAGGGTCTTGACGATGTCGCCGGGCTTGATGGCGCGGCCATCGGGCATGTTCTCGGCGCTTGCCACCACGCCGATGATATTGATCTTGGGCTTGAGCGCGAGCACCGTTTGCATGGTGCCGAAGACGCTGGCGGCGCCGCACATGTCGAACTTCATCTCGTCCATGCCGGCCCCTCCTTTGAGCGAGATGCCGCCGGAATCGAAGGTGATACCCTTGCCGACGATGACGTGCGGGGCTTCGTCCGGGTCCTCGGCGCCGCGATACTGCATGACGATCAGGCGCGATGGTTCTGCGCTGCCCTGACCGACAGAGAGCAGGGCGTTGGCGCCCAGCGCTTGCAAGGCATCCTCGTCGAGGATCTCGACGCTCAGGGCGCCATCGGCATTCGCTGCCAGTGTTTGTGCCTGCTCGGCGAGGTAGCGCGGCGTGCAGACATTGCCCGGCAAGTTGCCCAGAGTACGCGTCAGCGCGACCCCTTCGCCGACGGCGGCACCGATGCGCGCTCCCAGTTCGGCTTGGGGCGTCTCGTCCTGGTCGCTGACCAGCAGCGTCAGGCTCTTGAGGCGCGGTGCGGGGGCCGGCTGCGACTTGAAGTCGTCGAAGCGATAGCAGGCGCGATGCGCGGCTTCCAGTGTTACGCGCGCCTTCCAAGCGGTGTCGCGCTCGCCGACCGGCACGTCGGTGAAAGCGGCGGCGACGTCATCGAGAGGCAATTTGACGATGGTCGCGAAGGCGGCGTCGAGGGCCTTGATGAGCTGGCCTTCGCCACACTTGGCGCGCTCGCCGAGGCCGACGAGCAGCAGGCGTTCGGCACCGAGTCCTGGTGCGAAGGGAATCAATTGCACACTGCCAAGGCTGGGGTCGAAGTCGCCCCGGTCGAGAAGCTGGCCGATCAGGCGTTCACTGGCGTCGTCGAGCTTGTCCGCCGCCGGCAGCAGGTCTCCATCCTGGAAGACGGGCACGATCAGGCATGCCGTTTCGACCTTGGCCGGGTTGACGTTGATTACGGGGGATTCCATGAAGTCTCCACACGACTTAGCTGACATGACTTGTCTCGTGGCGAGACAAGTGTCCGGGTATTCTGGATAATGCCGACAAGGATGCCGGCGCTGAACATACTCCAGTGTACGCAAAGCCGGAACGCAATGCATGGGGAGGGTGGTCGAAGGCTGCATTGGGCCCCACTAGGGGCGTCGTGGACCAGGGAACCGACCCGGGAGAAAACGCTTGATCGTATTCCGTTATCTGACGCGCGAGATCCTCGCCACCATGGCTGCCGTGGCCGGCGTGCTATTGCTGGTGATCATGGGCAGTCGCTTCATTCGCTATTTCGGCGATGCGGCGCAGGGGGATATTCCCGCCAATATCCTCGGCACCCTGATGCTGTTCCACCTGCCCGGGTTCATGGAGCTGGTGCTGCCGCTGTCGTTCTTTCTCGGCATTCTACTGGCGTTCGGGCAGCTTTATCTCAATAGCGAGATCACCGTGCTGGTGGCCTGTGGCATCAGCCCCAACCGGCTGTTGCGCGTCACGCTGTGGCCGGCGCTGCTGGTGGCGATACTGGTGGCGGTGTGCAGCTTGTGGCTGACCCCGAGCGGCGCCCGCCATAACGAGATGGTGCTCGAGGAACAGAAAAGCCGGCTCGATTTCTCGGTGCTGCAACCGGGGCGTTTCCAGGAGTTCGGCAGTGGGCGCACCGCCTATACCGAGAGCCTCAATGACGACCGCTCGCGCATGCAAAACGTCTTCATCAGCGAGCGTCAGGCACGTAACGATGGCACCCCGGAGACGGTGGTCACGCGGGCCGAGGGCGGCTATCAGACGGTTGACGAGGACACTGGCAGCCGCTTTCTGGTGCTCACCGATGGCGAGCGGTACAGCGTCGAACCGGGCAATCGCGTCGCCGAGCGGCTGGAGTTCGATACCTATGCGGTGCGCCTCTCTCGGGCCAGCGAGCGGGTCGATCTCGATTCCGCCGAGCTGACTTCGACCCCACAGCTCATCGAGCGCGGCGATGACGAGGCCTGGGCCAATCTGCAATGGCGGCTTTCCATGCCGTTGATGGTGCCGATCCTCACTCTACTGGCGCTGCCGCTGTCGCGGGTCAATCCGCGTCAAGGACGTTTCGCCAAGCTGATGCCGGCGATCTTCCTGCACATCAGTTACTTGAGTTTATTGCTAGCGGCGCAGGATGCCATCTCGCGTGGCTCGTTGGCGCCGTCCATCGGCATGTGGCCGATCCACCTGGGATATCTACTGCTGGGGATCTGGATGACACGCCGTGATCAGCGCCGCGGGGGCCGCACATGATTTTCGACCGTTTCGATCGCTACATCGCGCGCAATGTGCTGGCGGCCATGCTGGTCGTGCAGGTGATGATCCTGGGGCTGGACCTGGTCATCTCGTATATCAACGATCTCGGTGACGTCGAGGGTAACTACGGCGCTCTGGACGTCTTTGTGTACCTGTTGATGCGGCTGCCGTGGCGGTTTTATCAATATGCGCCGGTGGGCGTGCTGATCGGCGCGCTGATCGGTCTAGGCAGCATGGCATCGAGCAACGAATTGACGGTGATGCGCGCCTCCGGGCGTTCGCTGGCGCGCATTCTGTGGGGCGCCATGAAGCCCTTGGGCTTGGTGATCATCCTGACCATGGCGATCAGTGAGTGGGTTAGCCCGGTAACCGAGCAACATGCCGAGGCCTGGCGGCTCGAGCAACTCGAAGGCGAAGGGGCGATTCTCTCCGAGCGCGGCGGCTGGCAGCGCGAAGGCGATGACTTCTACCGCTTCGGCACCATTCGCGCGGATGACGTGGTCATCGATATCACGCGTTATCACTTCGACGGTACGCGGCTGGAGAGTGCCGAGCATGCCGACCGGGCGGTCTGGGAAGACGGTAGCTGGCAATGGCAGAACATCGAGGAAACACGCTTCGAGGACGGGCGTACCGTTACCGATACCACCGACAAGCGTACCTGGGACACTGCGTTCACCCCTGCACAGCTCAATCGCTTGTTGCGTCCGTTGGATAGCCAATCGCCCAGCGACTTGTGGCGTTATGCCAGTTACCTGGGTAACCAGGGGCTCGAGGCCACGCAGCCGTTGCTGTACTTCTGGCAGAAAATGTTGCTGCCCTTCACCCTGGCGGGCCTGATGCTGGTGGCCGCATCGTTCGTGTTCGGTCCATTGCGCACCGTGGCCGCCGGCACGCGCGTGTTCTACGGCATCATCGTCGGTGTCTCGTTCAAGTACCTGCAGGACCTGTTGGCGCCGGCATCGATGCTGTTCGGCTTCTCGCCGGTGTTCGCGGTGCTGGTGCCCACCGTGGCCTGCTACGTGCTGGGCATCGTGCTGCTCAGGCGCACCGGCTGACGGAAACGACACGCAGGCCACAACGCTACGCCCCCGGCGCCATGACTTTGGCACCGGGGGCGTTGTCGTTCAGTGGTGCAATGCAGAAGGGGGTTCAGGCGATAAGAAGACGGCGGTAGTCGCCGGGTGTGAGGCCATAGGCTGCCTTGAAGCGCCGGGTGAAGTGGCTGAGGCTGCGATAGCCCAGCGAGTAGCAGATCTCGGTAATCGGCGCGTCGGCTTCGCGAAGCCACTGGCGAGCGCGTGCCAGGCGCAGGCGTTGCTGATACTCGCCGGGCGTACAGCCGACCTCGCGCTGGAATAGCCGATACAGGCGTGCCTTGCTCATACAGGCCTCGCGTGCCAATTGCGCGCCGTCCAGAGGCTGCTCGGGGTGGCGTTCCAGCCAGGCCAGCGCGGCCGCAAGCCCGTGACGCGGCGGCGTCTGGCGGGCGTCGGCGAGCAGCATTTCACGCGACTGGGTACGCAGCAGGCGCACGATCAGTTCGTCGATGCCCAGCCCGATCAGCGCATCGCGGTCGGGGTGGTTTTCGCGGAAGAGCCCCATCAAGCGTTCGATCAGCGCTTGGGTGGTTGGGCTATGCGGCACATGCAGGGCATGCGGATGATAGTGCCACTCGCCGAGCTCCCGTTCGCGTGGCTGGGCCTGGTTGAGGCGCTCGCTGAGGGCGTGAATGCGCGCGGGATCGAGATCGATGGTCAGGCAGGTAGTGGGTGCGTCGGGGCGCGCATCGGGGAAGTCGATGCGCACTTCCTGGTGCGGCGCCAGCACGAAGCTCTCGCCCGGCAAGAAGGTTTCTGGCGCGTCGGTGGCGCCATGCATCACCTTGCGCCCTTGCAGCATGCCGCAGTAGAGCACCCGCTCGGCGCTCAAGGCGACATCCTGCGCGGGCCACCAGGTATCGTAGATCGACAGCTCCGCATGCGGGCCCGCGTAACAGATGCGATTCTCGATCAAGCGCCGTGTGCGGGGCGTCTCCGCCAATTGCTCGAGCGTACGGGTGTTGTCCGCACGAGGGGCCCGGGCGCGCGAATCGGGAGGCGTGACGGCATGCATGGCGAACTCCTGAACGGTACCGACGGTGTGGGCGTGGATGTCGCCCGTTACCTCTCAGTGTAGGCAAATTCGCTATCTGAGACTGGCAGACAAACGTCGGAGACTGGCAGGCAAACTGACGCCTGGCTGACACGCCATGCTGAGGACGATGCGTACTCATTTTCCAAGGGGCAGGGTCGCACACCAGACGGCTCGCCCCGGCGCATTCGCCCAAGGAGACACGCCATGATTTACACACGTCCCGGCAACCCGGGTGCCGTCGTCGACTTCAAGTCGCGTTACGAGAATTTCATCGGCGGCGAGTGGGTGGCGCCCGCCGAGGGTCGCTATCTGGACAACATCACCCCGATCACCGGTGAGGTCTTCTGTCAGGTACCGCGTTCATCGGCGGCGGATATCGACCGTGCGGTGAAGGCGGCACAGAAAGCCGCCCCGGCCTGGGGCAAGATGCCGCCCGCCGAGCGCGCCAAGGTGCTGCTCCAGATCGCCGACCGCGTCGAGCAGAACATCGACAAGCTTGCCGTGGCCGAAACCTGGGACAACGGCAAGCCGATCCGCGAAACCAGCGGCGCCGATATCCCGCTGGTGGCGGACCACTTCCGCTATTTCGCCGGTTGCCTGCGTGCCCAGGAAGGCACCATCAGCGAAGTCGATGAGAACACCGTCGCTTATCACTACCACGAGCCCTACGGCGTGGTGGGCCAGATCATCCCCTGGAACTTCCCCATCCTCATGGCGACCTGGAAGCTGGCGCCCGCGCTCGCCGCCGGCAACTGCTCGGTGCTCAAGCCGGCCGAGCAGACCCCGGCCTCGATCAATATCTTCCTCGAACTCATCGCCGATCTGTTGCCGCCGGGTGTAATCAACGTGGTGCACGGCCTCGGTGAAGAAGCCGGCGAGGCGCTGACCACGCATGAAGGTGTCGCCAAGATCGCCTTCACCGGCTCCACCCCGGTGGGCAGCAAAATTATGGCTAATGCCGCCAAACGCATCGTACCGGCCACGCTGGAACTCGGCGGCAAGTCGCCTAACGTGTATTTCGAAGACGTGCTATCGCATGGCGAGGCCTTCGCCGAGAAATGCATCGAAGGCTTGTTGATGACCTTCTTCAACCAGGGCGAAGTGTGTACCTGCCCGTCTCGCGCGCTGGTGCACGAGTCGATCTACGACGAGTTCATGGCTCGCGCCATCGAACGCGCCAAGACCATTCGCCAGGGCAACCCGCTGGATACCGAGACACAGATCGGTGCCCAGGTCTCCAAGGAGCAGTTCGACAAGATCCTCTCGTACATGGATATCGGCCGCGAGGAAGGCGCCGAATGCCTGCTGGGCGGCGCCAAGGCCAGTCTCGAGGGCGAACTGGCGGGTGGCTTCTACGTGCAGCCCACCATTCTCAAGGGCCGCAACGACATGCGCGTCTTCCAGGAGGAGATCTTCGGCCCCACGCTCGCCATCACCACCTTCCGCGACGAAGAAGAAGCGCTGGCCATCGCTAACGATACCGAATTCGGGCTGGGCGCCGGGGTCTGGACCCGCGACATGAACCGCGCCTACCGCATGGGTCGAGGCATCCAAGCCGGGCGCGTGTGGACCAACTGCTACCACCAATACCCCGCGCACGCGGCATTCGGGGGTTACAAGAAATCAGGCATCGGCCGTGAGACCCACAAGCTGATGCTCGATCACTATCAGCAGGTGAAATGCGTACTGGTGTCCTACAGCGACGACCCCATGGGGCTTTATTGAGAGGGCCTGTAGTCAGTAACCGCCATCCACGAAACTGAGTCGCGTCCGACTCAACCCTTGCCGCTTCCTCGGGAAGCGGCATTTTTGTAGGCGCCAGCTAAGCCTGATCTGAAAAGCGCCTACACCTTACTAACGATCAGTGCGGCATTCACCCCGCCGAAGCCGAAGCCATTGCACAGTACATGCTGGCTGCGGTGTTCGCGTGCCTCGCCGGAGACGAAGTCTAGATCGCTTAGATCCTCATCGGCGTTTTCTAGATTCAGGGTCGGGGGGAGTTGGCCGTGAATGGCCGCCATGGCGGAGAAGATGCTTTCCACCCCGCCGGCGGCGCCGAGCAGGTGGCCGGTGGTCGCTTTGGTGGCGGAGATCGGGATGCCGGCGAGGGCGTCACCGAACGCATTGCGCAAGGAGGCGATCTCGGCCCGATCGCCGACCGGCGTCGAGGTCGCGTGGGCGTTGATGTGATCGATGGCGTCGGGCGCGAGCCCCGCCATCCGCAGCGCGAACCGAATGGCGGCTGCGGCACCGGCGCCGTCTTCCGGCCCGGCTGTGATGTGGTGGGCATCCGCGCTGGTGCCATAACCGCTGAGGTAGGCCAGCGGCGTTGCCCCGCGCGCCTCGGCGTGGTCCAGGGTTTCGATCACCAACAGCCCCGCGCCTTCACCCATGACAAAGCCGTTGCGGGCCTGATCGAAGGGACGCGATGCCTTGGCGGGGTCGTCTTGCTCGGTGGAGAGCGCCTTCATGGCATGGAAGCTGGCCAGCGAGAGCGGGTCGATACAGGCTTCGGCGCCGCCGACTAGGGCTACCTCGGCTTCGCCGCTGCGGATCATGCGCATGCCATCGCCAATCGCCTGCACGCCTGCCGCGCAGGCCGTGACCGGGCAGCCCAACGGCCCGCGCAAGCCATAGCGAATCGACACATTGCCCGCCGCCAGGTTGGCCAAAAAGGCCGGCACGGTGAAAGGCGAAAGCCGACGATGCCCGCGCGTCGTCAGGGTATTCTGCGCCTGGGTGATGGTGGGGAAGCCGCCAATGCCGGAGCCTACGATGGTGGCGGTGGCCAGCCGGTCCTCATCGCTTGCTGGGAACCAGTTAGCCTGGGTCAGCGCCTCATCGGCGGCGGCCATGGCATAAAGGCTGAACAGCTCCATCTTGCGGCGTTCCTTGGCATCGACCACACGGTCAGGGTCGAAGCCTGCTTCCGGGTCGCTCTCCATGCCGGGTACCGCGCCCGCGACCTTGATCGGCAGCTCGCCGGTATCGAAACGCGAGATCGAAGAAATGCCGGAGCGACCGGCCAGCAGGCGCTCCCAGTTGGCGTTCACGCCGCAACCGAGAGGGCTGACCATGCCCATGCCGGTGATGACGAGCGGTGATGACATGATAGTGTCCTGAACGAAATTGTATTCGTGCCACGCTAGCACCGAGCTTGATATGATCAAGATAATATTCAGCGTGTATTCAGCCCCTATTCTGAGCAGCAACGTGAGGTCGCCATGTCCGACTCGACGAATCGCAAAGCCAAATCGCGCGAGCGCATTCTCAAATCGGCCGTTGAACTGTTCAGCCGCCAAGGCTTCGAGAAGGTCTCCATCGGCCAGATCATGAAACTGGCCAAGATGACCCACGGCGCCTTCTATGCTCACTTCGCTTCCAAGGAAGCGCTCTACCACGCCTCGGTGCGCGAAACCCTGGAAAGTAGCCGCGCGGCCAGGCTGGTCAAGGGGCCGCTTTCGATGAAGCACCTCACGGAACTGGTCTCCAACTGCTGGAACCTTCAGGAGCTGGAACGCAAGCACAAGCCGGGGCCGGAAACGGTGCTGTTCAACGAGATCGGCAACGAGAACGCCGAGATCCGCACGCTCTTCGAAGCCTCGTACCTGCGCATGAAAAAGATGCTGGAAACTCGGCTCATCGCCCTCAGCCGCCTCAAGAAACTCCCCCTCGAACCCGACCGCGACGTCATCGCCGACAAATCCCGCGTCATCCTAGCCTCGCTGGTCGGCGCCGTCGCCATCGCCAAGAGCCTACCCGGCGAGCAGGAACGCCAGCACATCCTCGAAGCCGCCCAACGCAACATCCTGCAAATGCTCGGCGTCGACGAAAGCGAACTGGAAAACATGCTGGGTGAAGCCAGGCAGTAGCCCCTGCGTGATCCAATTTCCCCTCATGCTTTCGTGGGCATTGCTCTCCCTGTAACGGCTAGTTACGGTACAGCAAAGGCTACTTAAGAAGACTGATGACCAAGCACCACGCAGAGACTATCGCATGGATGACAGCCGCTCATCGCCGCATGCACAGGTAGGGGCGGTAGCGTGGCTGAAGCCCAGTCCAGTCCTCAGCCCAGCGGGCTACGTACGCCGGGAAAGCCTTTGCCCAGCACATGTGTATAGATCTGGGTGGTTTCCACGCTCTTGTGCCCCAACAGCTCCTGAACGGTACGAATATCTGTGCCCTGAGTCAGTAGCTGGGTGGCGAAGCTGTGTCGCAACGTGTGACAAGAACCGGGGCGCGGCAACGATGCCGCTTTCATTGCCTGCTTGACGGCCTTCTGTACCGCCGATGGATGGATATGATGAAGCATCACCTTGCCTGTCTCATCAAAACAGGGGCGGCTGGCCGGGAATAGCCACTGCCAAGCCAAGGAGATTCCGGCATTGGGATATTTGCGATCCAGCGCATGGGGAAGCGTCACGGGAACACTGCCATGATGCAGGCGGTGGTCAAGTTGCTGGCTGGCAATGGAGATTTGATGCTGCAAAGAAGGGATGCAGGTTGAAGGGAGCAGGGTGGTTCTGTCCTTGTCCCCTTTACCAGCCCTCACCGTGATGATTTTACGTTCGAAATCGATATCACGGACGCGTAAACGGCAGGTTTCGAGGACCCGCAATCCTGCGCCATACATCAAAGTTGCCATCAGATGCATAGGGCCGGATAGCTGATTCAGCACGCACATCACTTGTTCGTGACTCAGCACTACCGGCAACCGGCGCGGTTGCTTTGCATGCGAAAACTCCCCGATATCCCCCAAGGGCTGCTCAAGCACATGGCGGTAAAGAAAAACAAGAGCATTCAGGGCCTGATTCTGCGTGGCCGCAGCCACATGGCGCTGTACCGCAAGGTGCTCCAAAAAAGTTTTCACTTCGGGGCCACCCATGCTGGTGGGATGACGCAAGCCATTGAAGCGAATGAAATAACGTATCCAGTAGCAGTAAGTCTTTACGGTGCGCGGGCTGTAGCGTTTCACCCTCATGATGGCTTTCACGCGATCCATCAGCTTTGGCGGTTGGCTGTAAGCATTCATGGGCAAGCCTAGATTAGTGTATATACATACAGTATTATCAGATTCAGCAAAACGCGCAAGCACGCGCATCCTGCATAACGCGCCGAATTATTCTTAGTTCTATTC
>NZ_JAKGAN010000011.1 GCF_023061135.1 Chromohalobacter sarecensis | reverse complement strand
ACGGGTGGGCTGCTGAGTACGCACGCCACCCCACTGGTTGAGGGCGTCCTCATTCTCGGTGGCCGCCTGACGGTGGAAGCGGATTGTCTGTGGCGAGACCGGTTGGCAGGTGTCGACGTCGTCGGTAATGACCAGGCGGTGGCCATCGAAGGATTGGCCATCGTTAGCGCTCGCCCCGTTGCCGGACGCCACCTTGCCGCTGTTGTCGTCGTCGTCATCATTGCCGTCATCGTTGCCGGCGTATTCGAAGTAGTACCACAGACCTTCTTCTTCCAGCAGGCGACTGATGAAGTTGAAGTCGCTCTCGCGGTACTGCACGCAGTAGCTGCGCGCGGGATAGTCGCGGCGCAGGTCGAAGCGGTAGCAGCCCTGGGCCAGGGCATGGCCCTCGAACACCTGGGTGAGCACGTCGACCACCGAGCGATCCTGGAAGATGCGGCTGTCGCGGCCAAGCTTCAGCATCGCCAGCCACGGCACCAGGGTGAGCTGGTAGTAGGTGACGCCGCCGTCTTCGCCCAGCAGCGCCGCCTCGGCAACCAGGCCATGCAACTGGCGATAACCGCCATCGGCCTGCAGAATCGACAGCCTCGCCGGCTGCGCCATCAGCGTCTTGAGTTCGAGATCATTCTGCTGGGAGATGCAGTCGAGAGTATAGCTGAAGGGTTCACTGACGCGCTCCTCGCCGACCAGCCGATGCGGCAGCAGCGATGCCCCGGCGATGTCCAGTGTTAGCAGCCGCTGCGACGGCAACAGGTCGATATCGAAGGTGTCGAAAAGCGCCTCTGACATGGCATCGTCCCTGAAGGTCATGCATGGCACGAACGCACTCAAACGATCGTCGCTTGCCAGACGCGTGCCACGCTTATGTGGAGGGGACCTAATTTAACATGGATAAAAGTGAAACGTACCCCAGCGACACCGCTGTTCTGTGAGGGTTTGTTTCTGACGAAGGGGCTGGGGACAAGCAGTGCGGATAAATACGCCTGACTTTTACTTCCATCTTTTCATCTTCCCATCCTGCCCCTGCTCTATCACTGACACGCGTCTCTGGCTACCATCCACGCATTCATTCAGGAAACGACATAGGGAAGCACCATGCGTGATGGATTCCACTTCTACGAGCCGCACCAGGGCCACGGCTTGCCCCACGACCCGTTCAATGCCATCGTCGGGCCACGCCCGATCGGCTGGGTTTCCTCCCAGGATCGCGACGGCCACCTGAACCTGGCACCTTACAGCTTCTTTAACGCCTTCAATTACACGCCGCCGATCGTCGGGTTCTCCAGCATCGGCTACAAGGACAGCGTGCGTAACATCGCTGCCACAGGCGAGTTTTGCTGGCACTTGGCGACCCGCCCGCTCGCCGAACAGATGAATGCAAGCTGCGCGGCCGTCGCGCCCGAGGTGGATGAATTCGCGTTGGCCGGCCTCACGCCGCGCACTTCCCAGGTCGTTGACGTACAACACGTCGCCGAAGCGCGCGTCGCCTTCGAGTGTCGGCTGAGTCAGCTGATTCAGCTCCACTCCGCCGCTGGCGAGTCGCTCGAAACCTGGCTGGTGATGGGCGAGGTTGTCGGTGTGCACATCGACCAGTCACTGCTACATGACGGCGTCTATCAGACCGCCGAGGCGCGTCCCATCCTGCGCGGCGGCGGCCCCGCCGATTACTTCGAAGTCAGCGCCGAGCAGAACTTCAAGATGGCACGCCCCGGCTGATATCCCTGCTCATCTCGGTGGCTCGCGAAGGCTGGCCACCGAGCGCCCTCACATCCACAGTGCTCGCCGGGACGCGTGCCTCAGCGTGATACACTAGCGCCCAATTCCGTATTCGCAACGCAGGACACCCACATGTCCCTCGAAGACCTTCACCTGAATCTTCGCAATCTGACGCCCGAGGACTACCCACAGCTCAAGACGCTGATGGACCGGGTCTATCACGACATCGGCGGCGCCTGGCCCAAGCGCACCATCGAGCGACTGATCAGCGAGTTCCCCGACGGCCAGATCGTCATCGAGGACGATGAGACGCTGGTCGGCGTGGCTCTGACCGCGCGCGTCGACTACGAGGAATTTTCCAACCCGCATCGCTATGACGATCTGATGGATCAGCGGGAGATCATTCTCAACGCTCCCAAAGGCGACGCCATGTATGGCCTGGATGTGCTGATCGATCCGGCTTATCGCGGTTACCGGCTCGGCCGACGCCTCTACGAAGCCCGCAAGGATCTGTGTAAATCACTGAATATGCGGGCCATTCTCGCCGGCGGCCGAATTCCCAACTATCACCAGCACGCCAGCGAAATGTCGCCGGCCGAGTACCTGGATCAGGTCTCGCGCAAGGAGATCCACGACCCCATCTTGTCCTTCCAACTGGCCAACGATTTCCAGGTCAAGCGGCTGTTGCGCAAGTACCTGCCCGAGGACGAAAAGTCCCAGGGCTACGCGACCCTGCTGGAGTGGAACAACATTCTCTTCGAGCCCGCCGAGTCGGTGCTCGATACCCGCAAGACCCAGGTGCGAGTGGGCGCGGTGCAATGGCAGATGCGCGAGTTCTCCTCGGTGGAGGCGGTACTGCAACAGGCCGAGTACTTCGTCGATGCGTTGTCGGATTACCAGAGCGACTTCGCGGTCTTCCCGGAGCTCTTCAATGCGCCGCTGATGGGCCTGCAGGATCGTGCCGCCCAGCAGGATCAAATCGCGGCCATCCGTTTTCTGGCCAGCTTCACCGAACACTTCAAGACCGAGCTGTCACGCATGGCAGTGTCCTACAACATCAACATCATCGCCGGTTCGATGATCGAGGAGCACGACGATGGGCACCTCTATAACATCGCCTATCTCTTCCATCGCGACGGCGAGATCGAGGCACAGGCCAAACTGCACATCACCCCCCAGGAGCGCCGCGACTGGATCATCGAGGGCGGCGACGACTTGCGCGTCTTCGACACCGATGCCGGTCGAATCGGCATCCTGATTTGCTACGACGTCGAGTTTCCGGAGCTTTCGCGGCTACTCGCCGATCAGAGCATGGATATCCTCTTCGTGCCGTTCTGGACCGACACCAAGAACGGCTATCTGCGCGTGCGTCACTGCTCTCAGGCACGCGCCATCGAAAACGAATGCTACGTGGTATTGTGCGGCAGCGTCGGCAACGTGCCGTCGATCGAGAACATGGAGATTCAGTACGCGCAGTCCTCGGTGTTCTCCCCCTCGGACTTCGCCTTCCCCCACGATGCGGTGCTGGCCGAAACCACCCCCAATACCGAGATGATCATGTTCTCGGATCTCGACCTGACGCGTCTCACGGTGGTGCGCAACGAGGGATCGGTGACCAACTTGAAGGACCGGCGTCAGGATCTGTTCGACCTGCGCTGGCGCGACTGGTCATGGAAGTCGGGGGGCCGGCCATCTGGCTCGCGCCAGGAAGATACCTGAGTCGCTGGAGACGCGGGCAACGGCGGAGAGGAGCTCGACGATGAAATGGTGGAATGCCTGGCGCAGCGAGCGCCATCCCTTCCCCGCCGAAGCCTGGGACGAAGGCAAGGCGCGAGTGCCGTTATTGATGGCGCTCCCCGAGGACGACGCCCGGCGCCTCGGAGAGCGCGCCTGGGCGTTTCTACGCCGCAAGCGGCTTTCGCTCTTCGACGATGAATTGTTCGACCTGCCCGCGCGGCTGGCGCTGGTCGCCCAAGCCTGCCTGATGACGCTCTACTGGTCGGAGAGCGACGCCCGCGAGGCCTTCGCCAACGTCCATGAGATTCTCGTGCTGCCGGAGGCCTTCCGCCGCAAGGTCGAGGAGATGGACGAGGCTGGCGTAGTCCACGAATATGAAGACGAGCGCGTCGGCGAGACCTGGCACCAGGGCCCCATCGTCCTCGCCCTGTCGGATATTCAGGAAAGTGGCGGCTGGGGCGGCTTCAATGTCGTCATTCACGAATTCGCCCATAAGCTGGACATGGGCAACTCGCTGGACGCCGACGGCTTTCCGCCCCTGCCGCGCGATATCGACCCGCGCGACTGGCACCGTGTATTCACGGATGTATGGAACGACCTCCAGGCGCATCTCGAACGCGGCGAGGCCACACCCATCGACGACTACGCCGCCACGCATCCCGGCGAATGCTTTGCGGTCTGCTGCGAAGCATTCTTCACTGCCCCCGACGTCCTCAACAGCGCCTACCCCGAGCTCCACGCACTGCTGGGACGCTACTTCCGGCAGGATCCGCTGAAGCGCTACCCGCCACACTGAGTGCTCATGAAGCCTTGGATCCATCACGAAAAAGGCCTCGCCGCACGCATGCGGCGAGGTCTTTTGCATTGACCTAGGCAGTCGATTTACGGCGTCATTACTACCTTGATGCAACCATCCTGCTTGGCGTTGAAGTTGGCGTAGGCTTCAGGCGCCTGAGATAATGAATAGCGATGAGTGATGATGAACGACGGATCGATCAGGCCCTGCTCTACCGTTCTCAACAGGGGTTTGAGATACCGCTGCATGTGGGTTTGCCCGCTCTTGACCGATAACGACTTGTTCATCAACGCGTGCAGCGCGACGCCGTCAACCTTGTCGGTATACACGCCCGGCAGCGACAGCCGGCCGCCCTTACGCACCGACATGGTCATCTCGTTGAACGCGTTGGGGTGGTTTGCCTCGCCTGAATCCGCGCTACGGCGCGCGGCCTCGGGGTCACCCTGCCCGTGAGCTTCGGCACCGACACAATCGATACCGCAATCCGGGCCACGACCGCCGGTCATCTCGAGTAGCTTGCTGTAGACGTCGTCCTTCTCGAAATCGATAACCTCGGCGCCGGCTTTTTCGCTGGCCAGCTTCAGACGTTCCGGCACGCGATCGATGGCGATCACCCGTCCCGCGCCGCGCATCCAGGCGCTGCGGATGGCAAACTGGCCGACCGGACCGCAGCCCCAGATGGCTACAGTATCGCCGGCTTCCATGTCGCAGTTGTCGACCGCTTGATAACCCGTCGGATAGATGTCCGAGAGGAACAGCAGTTGATCATCGCGCAGATCGGATTCGACCTTGATCGGGCCGACGTCCGCGTAAGGCACGCGCACGTATTCGGCCTGACCACCGGGGATGCCGCCGAGCATGTGCGAATAGCCGAACAGCGCGGACGGCGAGTGGCCCATGGCACTGGCGGCCATCTCAGCGTTGGGGTTGGACTCATCGCATAGCGAGTAAAGGTGCTTGTTGCAGAAGAAGCAACTGCCACAGGCGATAGTGAAAGGCACCACCACACGATCGCCTTTTTTCAGGTTGTTCACCGCCGAGCCGGCTTCCACGACCTCGCCCATGAACTCATGACCGATGATGTCCCCTTCCTTCATACCCGCCATCAGGCCATTGTAGAGGTGCAGGTCGGAACCGCAGATCGCGGTTGCGGTGATCTTGATGATCGCGTCGCGCGGCTCTTGTATCGTGGGATCATCGACATTGTCGACGCGAACGTCGTGAGTGCCGTGCCAAGTCAATGCTTTCATGGTGACTCCTTGTCACTAGCTGACTCCGTGTCTGCAGCCCCCATCCGGCTGTCACTCACCGCTCAGGCGCCTGCACGAAGAAAAAATCCTTTAATTTCATACATTTAAATATTCATTAAACGTATTAGGCGTTTCTTCAAGCTAGAAAGGGGCTACCAGACTGTCAAGCGAACCGAAGCACGAACGTTACCGATCATATTTACCTTGAATTCCTCGACGCCGACGCGGACCACCGGCATCGAGCCCAGGCAAGCGGCCGACACGCTCACTGGCGAGTGCGGGCACGTTCGTAGATCGCTGGGGCGTCCTCGCCGTCTTTGTCACCTTCGCTGCCCTCATTGCTCTCGCCATCGGCAGCCGACTCGGCATCGTCCGAGTGACTGTCATCACCGTCGCCGACCACCTCGGAGAGGGTTTCCAGTGGCGATGACACCAGGTTCTCGAGCGCCTCGCGGATCGCCTGACCGACAACACTGCCAAAATCCACCGATCCAGGGTCATCAAGCGGTAAGCTCATTGGAATGTCGAGCTCTATGACGCCGTCGTCGCTCTTCAAGACACCGACCAGCGTCTTGAGCGGTAGGTCGGTAGCCGAGGCGTCGACCTCCTCGCCTAGCTCGAGGCGATGCAAGACGAGATGATTCTGAGAGTCTAGACTGCCCTGCTCGAGCCGGTAGTCAAGATCCAGCGTCGCCTGGCCACGCTCGACAGCGTAGCCACCGAACTCGCGCAGATAAGGATCTAAGGTCTCGAGATCGAGGCGCTCGAAGTGCAAGTTCAGGTTACCGTTCAGAGCGTCGCCGAGCGGATCGAAATCGCCCTCGATGCGCAGCGGAGAGCCATCGGCCACCTGCCCCTCGAGCGATAACTCACCATCGCCCGTCTGGTCCGAATTGAGCTGTCGCCACTCGCCATTCAGCGCCGAGAACTCGAGCTCGAACGGGCGCGGCAGGTGACGATCGCTGAAGGCCACCTCACCACGCTCGATGGCCAGGGTATCGAGTGCGTAGTGCATGCCTCCGTCTTCGGATCCACCATCTTCGGAACCACTATCTTCAGAACCACCCTCATCAGAATCACCGCTCGATGACGGCGGGCGCCAGGCGGTGAGATTGGTACCGAGTTGTTCATCAATCGTCACATCGATCCAGGGTGCCGCAAGCGACACCCGCTCGGCACTTAGTTCAGGCTGCGCGCTGGCAAACGTCAGCCCCTCCACGGCGAAGCGTTCGACACGGGCAATGGACTGGTCCTTCTCAGGGTCACGCATCTCGAGCCCTTCGATCGCACCCTGACCGTTGACGCGCATCCCGCCTTCATCTTCACTGGCCTGCCCCGCCCGTACGCGAATCTGCGCGCCCAGCGACCCCGCCGTTGGCTCGGCGCGAATAACGTGCGCCAGATAGCCCGACAGCGTGGTCAGCGGCACCTGGTCTACGTCGAGATCGATATCCACCGTCCATGGCGAAAAGCCCATCTCGCCCTCGGCATCAAGCGTGCCGCCATTCCAGTCCGCCTGACCGTTCAAGTCGAAGGGGCTCTGGGAAGTGTTGTCATAGCCGTGGAGCTTGAGATCGAGGTCTTCCAGACTCAGCGTCAGCGGCTCGTCGGGGCGTCGGTTGATCCAGTCGAGCCGGGCGTCGCTGGCGTTGAGTTGGTCGATGCGCAGCGGCATCGTCTCACCACCGCTGCCGCCATCGCCACCGAACAGTTGAACCAAGTTCCATTCACCACTCGAGCGCCAGATCAATTGCAACCGCGCCGCGTTGAGATCGATCCGCTCGAAGCGCCAGCCCGATGCGAACAGCGAGTGCCAGTCGAGGGTCGCCACTACCCGCTGGCTCGAGAAAACCGGCGTATCGGCCTGACCAGCAATACGTACCCCATCGAGAGTCACCTGGTGGCGCCACGGGGTGAGGGTGACGTTCTCGATGGTCACCTGGCGACCGCTACGCTCGGCCAGCGTCTGGGTGAGGCGCTTGTCGATATATGCCGGCAACGCCCACAACCAGGCGACCAGAAAGAGCAGCACCAGCACCGCGAGCACACTCAGCACCACGCCGAGGCGACGCTTGCGGACCGGTCGCGACGTGCTGCGATGGGAATGCGACATGTCAGTTGTCCGTTTTGTCAGCTGATGGATGAATACTCATCAGCGTGACATCGTCAGCGTGTACTCGCCAGTCGCAAGCCAGGCTAGCGGCAACGCCGGCTCATCGTTACAGTCGCTTTCGAGCATGGCGCGGCATGGATACTGCAAGAAACCAGAAAGGTATTAACCATTTCTGCGACTCATAGGATGTATCAACCATTTTGGCTCTATGTCGAATATCCATGTCGAATAGCAGCAGTAGCTCAATCACCTCCCAGGAGTGTTTCGTGGTCGATTTTACGCCCTCATCCTTGTTCTCCACCGAACGCCTGTCTCGATTGCACAGGGCTTTGACCGACATCAACGACGATGTTGTTCATCTAACTGCGCTTCCGGACACCGGCCTGGCGCATGATCATGTATGGATCTCTCGCGACACGGGCCCCGATTGGATAGCAAGACTTCCCAAGCAGAGCCAGATGCAGCTCGATCCGGAAACCAATCTAGACTATCAAGCGAACTGCTTTCGACGCGCCGCACAAAGCGGCCATACCCCGGACCTTCACGGTATCCTGCCGATCAGTGCCGACTTTCCCCGAGGCGGCTTGCTGGTCAGCGCCATCGAGGGACGGCCGGCAAAGTTGCCCGACGACGTGCCGGCAATCGGTGAGGCACTAGCAAACCTTCATGAGATAGCCTTGCCCCCGGTCGATGCGCGTCCACCCTTGGCCAGCCCGCGTTCGCCCTGGACGGCTATGCGCGACGAGGTGCTGGCCCAGGCCGCCTATCTTGATGACGCGCCGATTGATGAGGCGACAAGGCGGCGGCTCGACACCGAACTGACACTCTTCCACGATGATCGTGAATTGGCCGAGCGTATCGATGCCCAGCGCTGTCTGATCAGCTTCGATACGCATCCGGGCAATTTCCTTATCACGCCCGAAGGGCAGGCGGTACTGGTCGACCTGGAGAAGTGCCGTTACGGCCACCCTGGACTGGATCTAGCCCATGCGTCGCTGTATACGTCCACGACCTGGGACCCGGCGAGTCACGCCGTGCTGGATACCGCAAGCGTAGTGGACTTCTATCGCCACTGGTGGGCGGCACGCGCTACCAGCGATGACGCGATGGACATCGAGGCCCTGGTGGCCACGCGGCGCGCCATGTGGCTATGGTCGACCACCTGGTGCGCCAAGTGGCTGACACTTCACCACCAAGAACGGGATTCACTGGCACAAGGCGAGGACTGGTCCGCTGCCTTGAGCGAGGACCGGTTGATTGCACATGTAGAAGACCGAGCTCGACACTATCTTTCTGAATCCGTCATCAAACGGGTCAGCGACGACAATCATCGGCTTTCCCGCGAGCTGGCACAGACGTAAAAGCTGGCGTAAAACCGATTGCCGGATCGTGGATGCCACTTCCATGGCGTGTCATGAACACCCATTCGTAAGAGCACCATGTAAGGAACACCACCACGTGGCGACCAAGGCACGGGAACGCAAAGGGAAGGGAGCGCACATCGCATGAGAGATATTCGACGCTGGCTGGTAGCGGCGCTGGCACTCTTGCCGACGCTGGGTCACGCCTACGAGTTGTCCGACTGGGAATCGGTGACCCAGGCTGCCCGGGGGCAGACCGTGTACTGGAACGCTTGGGGCGGTGACCCGCGTACCAATGCCTATATCGATTGGGTGGCCGACCGGGTCGAGCAGCGCTACGGCATCGATCTGGAGCATGTCAAAGTAGGCGATACCGCCGAGGCCGTGACCCGCGTCGTGGCAGAGAAAGCGGCCGGCAACGAGGCTCAAGGCGCGGTCGATTTGATCTGGCTCAACGGCGAGAATTTCGCTGCAATGAAAGGCAATGAGTTGCTCTATGGCCCCTGGGCCGAACAACTGCCCAATTTCTCACTGACCGCACCCAAGCAGCATCCCGAGGTGCGCGAGGACTTCACGCTACCGGTCAATGGCTATGAATCTCCCTGGGGCCGCGCGCAGATCACCTTCTATTACGACAGCGCGCGTGTCGATGAGCCGCCGCGCAGCATGCCCGCACTGCTCGACTGGGCCAAGGCACATCCAGGTCGCTTCACCTATCCCCAACCCCCGGCCTTTTTGGGTACGACTTTTCTCAAGCAGGCGCTGCTGGCATTGACCGAGAAGCCCGAGGCACTCTATGAACCCGTCGACGAGGCGGATTTCGAGGCCGTCACCGCGCCGCTGTGGGAGTACCTGGATCGCTTGCACCCTTATCTATGGCGCGAGGGCAAGAACTTTCCCGCAGGGGGGCCGCAAATGCGCCAGCTCATGGGTGACGGCGCGTTAAGCCTGGCATTCACATTCACGCCCTCGGCACCGGCCGCCGCTGTGCTCGATCATCAACTGCCGCCGACTACGCGCAGCTATATACTCGACAACGGTACACTAGGTAACGTGCATTTCGTCGCCATTCCCTACAATGCCCAACACAAGGCCGGCGCGTTGACGGTCGCCAACTTCCTGCTGTCGCCCGAGGCCCAGGCCCGCAAGCAGGACCTCTCGATGTGGGGCGATGCCACAGTACTGGACATGTCGCAACTGAGTGCGTCACAGCAGGGGGCATTTGAACGCGATGGGCAGACGGCCGACAGCCTGCCGCCGCAGTCGCTGGGTGAAACATTGCGCGAACCCCATCCTTCCTGGATTGAACCGCTAGAGCAGGCTTGGCGGCAGCGTTACGGCGCCCAATGAGTCGAGCGACGAGTTATCGGTTTACTATCGGCGTGTTGCCCTGGCTGACCATCGCGTTGCTCAGCCTACCCGTGGTCAGCGGCGTGCTGGGTGCCATGGCACCCGCCTTCGGTTACTTGCCCGTACTGGGCGGCGATAGCCTGACATTGGCGCCCTGGCGACAGCTTCTCGAGGTGCCGGGCCTTGCCGACATGGCGCGACTCAGCTTCGTCACCGGCTTGGCCAGCGCGGCACTCTCGCTAGGTCTCGTGGTGCTCTTCTTGGGAAGCTTCCTGCATACCGCCCTGTATCGACGCATACAGCGCTGGTTATCGCCGCTGTTAGCGGTGCCCCACGCAGCGGCGGCGATTGGCCTGGCATTTCTGCTGACACCATCGGGATGGGTGGCGCGAGGCCTCTCACCGTGGGCAACCGGTTGGCAATATCCACCGGATTTTGCATTTCCCGGCGACCCTTGGGGGCTATCGCTGATTTTGGGTCTGGTCATCAAGGAAGTGCCCTTCTTGCTGCTGATGAGCCTGGCGGCGTTAGTGCAGTGCCAGGCTCACGAGCGCCTGAAAGTGGCCCGAAGCCTGGGTTATCGTCCCTTGACGGCATTTCTCAAGGTGGTTATGCCCGGGCTCTATCCCTTGCTGCGTTTGCCCATCTACGCGGTGATTGCCTTCGCTACCTCGACGGTGGATGTCGCCATGATCCTGGGACCTTCGACACCGTCCACGCTGGCAGTCTCGGTAGTCGGTTGGCTCAATGATCCCTCGCTATCGATGCGCTTCATGGCCTCGGCAGGGGCAATGTTGCAAATGCTGCTAACCCTGGCGGCGTTGTTGACCTGGTGGTTGCTGGAGCGGCTGGTGGCGCTCGTGAGCCAGAGTTGGTGGCGAGATGGGCGTCGTCAATGTGGCGAGCGGTGGCTAGGCGGCATGGCGCTGACGGCGATGCGTCTGGTATTGGGCTTGATGGTGGCAGGACTGGCCGGGCTAGCATTGTGGTCGGTGGCGGGCTACTGGCCATTTCCCCATTTTCTGCCGTGGCCGCCGACCGCACACAATTGGCAGGCGGCGGCGGACGATCTGGTCGCCCCAGTGTGGCAATCGCTGAGTGTCGCGTTTGCCGCCACTCTGCTGTCGGTGGTGCTGGTACTGGGTTCGCTGGAAGCGGAAACCCTGAAGCAGCGACCGCTACGGCCCTGGGCGCAAGTGGTTCTGTACCTACCGCTGCTGGTGCCGCCAGTGGCGTTCCTGTTCGGCCTGGTCATGATGCAAGCGCAATTCGGCATCCGCCCGGGCATGGCGGCGGTCATCGCGGGCCATGCGGTGTTCGTATTGCCTTATGTCTTTCTGTCGCTGGCAGAAAGCTATCGGCGCCTGGACCCGCGCTGGAGCCAGCAGGCGCGTAGCCTCGGCGCCGGGCCATGGCGGGTTTTCCTGCGCGTGCGTCTACCGCTGCTGTTGGCGCCGATCCTGACAGCGGCGGCGGTGGGATTCGCGGTGAGTATCGGCCAGTATCTACCTACCGTGCTGATGGGCGCCGGGCGCGTGGCGACGGTGACGACCGAAGCGGTCAGCCTGGCCAGTGGCGGCGACCGGCGACTCACCGCCATCTTCGCCCTGGCGCAATTGCTGTTGCCAGCACTGGGGTTCCTGCTGGCGATGCTCGTGCCGCGATACCTGTTTCGACGGCGGCAAGGGTTGCTGCCACGTGCTGATTGAAGGAAGGAGCAACACCATGGCGTCATTGATTCTCGACGACATTGTCATTGAACAGGACCAACGCCCCTTGCTGAGCCTGGATACCACGGTCGCGCCTGGAGACGTGGTCACCGTCATGGGTCCCTCCGGCGTCGGCAAGTCCACCTTGCTGGCCTTCATAGCAGGTTTCTTGAGCCCCGCCTTCACGCCCCGAGGGCGCATTCTGCTCGGCGAGACACGCCTCGATACCTTGCCTGCGGAGCAGCGTCACGTCGGGCTGTTGTTCCAGGATCCGCTGCTTTTCCCGCATCTCGACGTCGAGGGCAACCTCGCCTTCGGCATGGTACGCGAAGGCAGCCGACGACAACGCCGCGAGCGAATTCATGAGGCGCTGACATCGGTCGGACTGGAGGCATTCGCCAAGCGCGACCCCGCAACGCTCTCCGGCGGCCAAAAGGCACGGGTTGCCCTATTGCGGGTATTGCTGTCACAGCCGCGCGCTATCCTGCTCGACGAGCCTTTTTCCAAGCTGGACGCCGAACGTCGCGACGAGATTCGTCACTGGGTCTTCGAACGCGTGCGTCACTACCGACTGCCCACGCTTATGGTCACCCACGACGAGGCCGATGCCAGGGCGGCGGGTGGGCGTATCATCACGCTGGGTGACACCCCATGAGGCCGCCTCGCGAACTGCTTAGCGGCCCTATACCGAACGACACCCCCTTGCTCCTGGAAGAAAATACCAAGCTCCTCGAGTGCCTGGCATCGGCACTCGAGGCATCTGACCGGTTCGACGGGGTGAAGGACATGCAGCCGATGGCCGACACCGGCCTGGCGGTACTGGTCGACCTGGAGAAGTGCCGTTACGGCCTGCCCGGCTTCGACCTGGCCCATGCCAGCTTCTATACCTCGACGACCTGGGATCTGGTCAGTCGCCACCATCGTGAAGGTGCAACACGAATTCCGCGCGCTCGAGACGGCACTCACCGACTAATGATAATCGATCGAGGACAAGACTCGAACGCGCCCAGGGATCACTTCGACTTCTAATGCGGAAACATCACCATGGCCGAGACAGGACTAAGTCTGATCGTTGTGACCCTCAACGAGGCCGATATCATCGATGAAACCCTGGGTCGATTGCAGGGGCTCCGACATGCTGGCAGCGAATTGATAATCGTCGACGGCGGCAGCCAGGATGATACTCTCACCCGCGTCACACCGCTGGCCTCCCGGGTGATCCAGAGTCCACCAGGCCGGGCGCGGCAGATGAACGCCGGCGCCGATGCCGCGCGAGGGAACCACCTGGTTTTCCTGCATGCCGATACCCAACTGCCGCCGCATGCCGACCGGCTGGTTATGAACGCCCTGTCGCGAGATCACCGCTGGGGGCGTTTCGATATCCGGCTCCAGGGTCGTCACCCGATGCTGGGGGTGATCGCCTTTGCCATGAACCATCGATCGCGGCTGACCGGTATTGCCAGCGGCGACCAGACGCTGTTCATGACCCGCGAGGCCTTCGACACGGCCGGCGGTTTTCCCGATCAGCCATTGATGGAGGACATCGAGATGTCACGACGTTTAAAACGGCTTTCTACGCCCGCCTGCCTGCGCGAAAAGGTGACCAGTTCGGGCAGGCGTTGGGATCGAGACGGTGCCTGGACGACGATACGGCTGATGTGGCGGCTGCGCTTTCGTTATTGGCGCGGCGAGTCGCCGGAAACCCTGGCAAGGGAGTATCGCCATGTGCGCTGATACGCCCGACGACTTTCCGCTGGCGATACTGGCCAAGGCCCCGTTACCCGGCAAGGCCAAGACGCGACTAATACCGGCACTCGGGACACAGGGCGCGGCGCAACTGCAGGAACGCCTGGTACGCCATACGCTATCCATTGCGCTGGCGGCCACCACGGCTCGACGCATCGTCCTGTGGACAGCGCTCGATCACGCCCATCCGCTTTTTCGGGAACTGGCCGAGCGTCACGACATCGAGTGTCGCGCCCAGCCGGAGGGGAGTCTCGGCGACCGCATGCATTACGCTTTCCTCGAAATGGGCGAGCCGGGGCTACTGATCGGCAGCGACTGTCCGGCACTCACTCCCGCCCTATTGAAGCGCTGCCACCGCGTCCTGGCGGATCATGAAGTGGTCCTATTGCCGGCGGAAGACGGGGGCTATGCACTCATCGGCCTTCGCGAACCAGACAGCCAGCTCTTCTCCGGCATCGACTGGGGAACGGCAGCCGTCATGGATCAGACCCGGCAGCGGGTGGCCCGGTCAGGCGCCAAGTTGGCCTGTCCGGCACGGGTCTGGGACGTCGACCAGCCTGAGGATCTCGACAGGCTGGACGACGAATTTCTCACCCTATGACAAGACATGATGAACGACCACCATGACGCCCCGCCTTCACGGGGCTGTTGCCGGTCGCGCCGAAATCCTATGTAGTACCCGACGTTATGGACCCGCCGATATAGACAGAGTAAAAACGCCGCAACGCCTGGGTTTCAGTCGCGCTGAAGTCAACGAACTACGGCACAGTGAATTTCCTGTAAGGATATCGACCCAGGACACGACTCATGCGTATGAAAATCAGACTGACAAACAAGGTAGTATGGGCGTGCAGCTTGACACTCGGGATACAGACAGCTTTGGCATCCGATATCGAATTTTCAGCCCGCGACATGGCCGCCTGGTCGACGCGCGCTTTTGAAGGAGAGACGCGTTATTCGATAGTCCAGGATGACGGCGTCGAGGTGCTTCAAGCAAATGCGCAAGGCCAGGCCTCTGCCAAGTATCTGGAACGCGAGATCGATCTGCGCAAGACACCGTACCTGCACTGGTGCTGGAAGGTGGATACCCGCTACTCGGGACTCGATGAGCGCACTCAGGCCGGCGATGACTACCCTGCCCGATTCTATGTCGCGCGCAAGACGGGCTTTCTTCCGTGGCAGGTGCAATCCGTCAACTATGTATGGTCATCCAACCAATCTGTCGGCGCCAGTTGGGAGAATGCCTTCACGGATCGTGCCATGCTGCTGGCTCTGCAAGGTGAGCAGTCGCCACTCGGCGAATGGCGAGCGGAAGTCCGCGATGTCGGTGGCGATTTCGAGGCACTTTTCGGTGAGTCGGTCACCAGTATCGATGGCGTCGCCTTGATGAGCGACGGCGACAGCGCAGGCGGCAATGCCACCGCCTGGTATTACGCCGCTGGCTTTTCCGACTCGCCGGCCCCTCCCGACTGCCCGAATTGATACCAGGAGATTCATCATGTGGCATCTTATTTCGCGACTGATGAAAAGCGAGGCAACCGCTATCGAACGCACGGCGCAAGCGCAGCAGGAAGTGGACCGACAAGCCCAATACCTCGCGCTCTATCACTTCGAGGGGTGCCCTTTCTGCACCAGAGTGCGACGCGTCCTGCAGAGGCTGAATGTCGAACTTGCCTTGCACGATATCAACAGGGATCCCGAGGCGAGACAGGCGCTGATCACTGGCGGCGGCAAGAAGACCGTCCCCTGCTTACGCATCGAACGCGATGGAGCGATCACCTGGCTTTACGAATCCCGCGATATCATCGATTACTTGGAAAAAAGATTCGCCGCGATAGAGTGAATCGCGTATCGGCCTTCAAGACAGAGATACTACAGCCTTGAACACTTTGCTTCTCTGGACGCTGTGACATAAAAAAGATAGCGTGCCCAATGGTCGAGCCGGCGTTTTATTGCCATGATAAGCGATGATCATCGACCGGGAGATTCAGCATGGCGTCATGGCCCGATTCGTCACAAAGCGACACCTCAAAGCCATCCGCTGAACGCCAGCGCCGCCTGGCGGCAGTGCGTCCGCGTCTGCTTGCCTTCGCGCGTTTGCAGCTTCGCGATGCCTCTGAAGCGGATGACGTCGTCCAGGAGGCGCTGATTACCGCCGTCGAGAAAAACGCTCGCTTCGAAGGAAAATCCGGCTACGAGACCTGGGTATTCGGCATTCTAAAAAACAAGATCCTGGATGCACTGCGAGCCCAGAAGCGCCATGGGAAATGGCAACCCTGGTCCGACGACGGCGTCGAGGCAGCCATCGAGCAGCAATTTCAAAGTTCGGGAAGATGGACGGATGTTGCACGCCCCAGCAGTTGGGGCGATCCCGAAAACACGTTATTCAGCGAACGCTTCTGGCAGGTCTTCGATAGCTGCATGATTGCACTCCCCGATAACATCGCCAAGATTTTCACCATGCGTGAACTCATGGGACTTTCTACACATCAGATATGCGAGGAAGCAGGGATCAAGGAAAATAACTGCTGGGTCATCCTTCATCGCGGCAGACTTTTATTGAGAGCATGTCTGGAGAAAGGATGGCTATCGGAGGCCAATAAATGAGAATGGTGATGTGTCGCGAAGCCACGCGTCTCATGTCGAAGAATCTTGATGCACCGCTTGGATTTCAGGAACGAATGTCGTTGAAATTTCATCTGGCCATGTGCGGCGCCTGCAGGAAATGCAACCAACAATTCCAGTTGATTCATGATGCAGGAAAAGCATTCGAAGAAAAGGCATCGTCACCGCCATTCGACACGAACGATCAGACGACATGACGCTGCATGAAAGCGATGACATGCTTGCCGGTGATCCTCTGACGGCATTATTGCAGCCCGTTTTCATGGGTAGTGATTTCCACCATGCCGCCAAGCAATGCGGCGACTGGTTTCTGTCTCACGAACATGCGATAGCCCCGAGCTTCCACCTGGTCACCGAAGGCCGCTGCCGACTCACCTGGCACGATGGAGGTGAAGAACGCCTGCAGGAAGGAGACCTCGTATTCTTTCCCGGCGATACGCCGCATCGTCTTGCGCCAGAGTACGTATCTGGCTCCGAGTCGCAGCAAATAGTCTCGCTGAGTAGCACGACGACCGGTGTCGGATTGATCTGCGGACATTTCCGCTTTCTGCACGATGTGCCGCCGGCCTGGTTCAATGTACTACCGCGTAGCGTGATCATTTCTCGGCAAGCGCGTGGATGTGCCTTCGACAATGTTGTCGAAGCACTCGCCGAGGAGATGTCCGAGACGCAAGCAATTGGCCATGCATTGACCACGAACGCCCTGGCCAATGTGCTATTGACCCTGATTCTTCGGCATTGCCTGGAAACGGCATTGCTGGAAACACGCACCTTGAGGGCGTATCTGGATCCGCCGGTGAGAAAAGCCCTCAAGCGATTGCATGAAGCGCCGCAGCGTGACTGGACGCTTCAAGAACTGGCACATGAGGTAGGGCTCTCCCGTTCGAGCTTCAGCGAACGCTTTCACCACATCGTGGGCACGACTGTTGCTCGTTACCAGGGGCAATTACGCATGATGCTGGCCGACCAGGCCCTTGCCAATGGTGAGAGCATCGTCGGCGCCATGCTGGCCAGCGGTTATCGCTCGGAATCCACCTTTCGCAAGGCCTATAAAAGAATCAGGGGCGTACCGCCGGCGCGGATCAAGACGCTGTAACATACTGCCTTACGTCACATTGGGGATACGTCCGCGATCAATTGCCGACTCAACCCAGTGAGTGAGTCGTCTTGCCAATCGGGCTGAAAAAGTTGCGGGTCGATGACCTTTCCGCGACGCGCGATGAAACCTGTCTTGCAGCCCGCGCTGGCGGCACCGATCAGATCCCACCCATGGGCGGCAATCATGACCAGTTCGCGGGTCGACACTTGCCAGTGGTCAGCGACGTATTGATAGGCGGGCTGGCCCGGCTTGTAGGAGGCTATCGAGTCGATACTGAGAATGACGTCGAAGGCCGCGTCAAGCTCGGCATGCGCCAACTGATGCTGCACTGCCTTGAGAGTGCCGTTGGTCAGTGCCGTCAGCCGATACCCCTTGGCACGTAGCTCGGCAAGAGCAGGCGCGACATCGGGGTGCGCAGGTAACGTCGTCAGCATGTCGATAAGTTGCCCTTGACGGGCTTCGCTTATCTCGACGCCATGTCGCCAACCGGTCTGACGCAAGGCACTCTTGGCCAATTGCCCAAAGGGGTGGTAGCGGCCCGCCAGCGTTGCCGTCATCCAGGTCTCCTCCAGGGTCAGAAACCACTCGCCGCGCACCGCTGCCTCCCCAAAGACCTCTTCGAAAAACGGTGCCAGCGCAGCCGTATCGAGCAAGGTCTCATTGACATCGAATACTAAGATCATAGGAATTCCTTTCTGAACTATTGATTGAGTACTTTCCACTCAAGCATTTCCAGGCGTACCAGACAGCCACTTTTTCCTGATTTTGTACGCTGCGACATGAAATAGAGACGTTGAGCGGCGGTTCTCAGGTTGTTTGCCTACTAGGCTAAGAGATGTAAACGCTGACCACAGAAGGAGAAGCTCATGACAGAATTTACCTTGCATACGGTCGACAGCGCGCCCCAGGAAGCCAAGGCGCGCCTCGAAGGGGCACAGCAGAAGATGGGGTTCTTGCCCAATCTGTTCGCCAAGATGGCCGAGGCACCGGCGCTGTTGGAAGCCTATCAGACGCTCGACGAGATCTACTCGCGGACCAGCCTTACCCCGGCACAGCAGCAGGTGGCGCTGCTCGCCATCAGCTCAGTCAACGGATGTAAATTCTGTGTAGCGGCACATACCGGAGGCGCACAGGCCGCCAAGGTACCCGAAGGTGACATCGAGAAACTTCGTGAGCTCCAGAACCCCGACGATCCCAAGCTCAATGCCGTGGCACGCTTCGCCAAGCACCTCGTCCAGGCGCGCGGCTGGGCGAAGGACGACGAAGTCAAGGCCTTCCTGGAAGCCGGTTTCGAGAAACAGCAATTGCTCGAACTGGTGATTGCGGTCAGCCTCAAGACGCTGTCCAACTTCACCAATCACATCGCCGGTACACCACTCAACGAGGAACTCAAGTCTCTCGAGTGGCAGGATCCGCGTGATTGATGTGAGCGCAGAACGTTAGATGCACCGTGCGAGCGTAGTGGGCGATATGCCGGTTTCGGTATATCGCCTTTTTTCATGGTCCCGATGGTAGTGACGTGTAAGGATCACACTACAATCTCGACTCATTAAGCGATCGTTTGGCATTCGGCCATGACATCTGGATGCACGAAGGCAACAACCTGCCAGGCCACCTGCTGTCAGGTCCGACTAACAAGCCACTTAACTACGTCAATGTCCGCTGACCAGCGTGGATAAAAGGGGGACGGGGTGAAACATTACCGCATACTGATTCTGGCTGTCGTCCTGGTGGCGATCGTGGCGTTCTTCGTGGGCGGCGTTGACGATTACCTGACGCTCGAGTCCATCAAGGCGCTGCAAACACGGTTCGATCAATGGTTCGCGGCGTCTCCCTGGCTGGTCGCTGGCGGCTTTTTTCTCATCTATGTGCTAATCGCCGCCCTCTCGCTGCCCGGCGCGACATTGCTGACCTTGCTCGGCGGCGCGTTATTCGGGCTGGGATGGGGATTCTTGATCATCTCCTTCGCGAGCAGCATTGGCGCTACGCTAGCCTTTCTCGTCTCCCGCATCTTGTTCAGGTCCGCAGTAGAGCATCGCTTTGCTCGATATCTGGACACGATCAATAAGGGCATTGAGCGTGACGGCGCCTTGTATCTATTCAGTCTGCGACTGGTGCCGCTTTTCCCGTTTTTCGTCATTAACCTGGTGATGGGACTGACTCGGCTGCGTACCTGGGTGTTCTATATTGCCAGCCAGATCGGCATGATTCCCGGCACGCTGGTCTATGTGAACGCCGGCCAGCAGCTCGGCGAACTGCAGTCGCTGGGTGGCGTCGTCTCACCGTCGTTGTTGCTGTCCTTCGCTCTCTTGGGGGTCTTTCCGCTAATCGCGCGTTGGGTCGTCGACTGGCTGCAACGCCGCAAGCGCTACCGGGGATACGCCAAACCCCGGCACTTCGATTACGACATCCTGGTGGTCGGCGGCGGCTCGGCGGGTCTGGTTACCAGTTACATCGCCAGCGCGGTACGCGCCCGGGTCGCGCTCGTCGAGAGTGGCGCCATGGGCGGCGACTGCCTCAATACCGGCTGCGTGCCCTCGAAGGCGCTGATTCGCGCCGCACGCGCCGCCCAGAATATTCGCGACGCCGAGCACCTGGGCGTGCATGCCGGGGAACCGCGTGTCGACTTCGGCGCGGTCATGGGCCATGTACGGCGTGTCATCGAGGAGGTGGCACCCCACGACAGCGAGGAGCGTTATACCGGGCTGGGCGTCGACGTTCAACGCGGCACGGCACGGCTGACATCTCCCTGGGCCGTCGAAGTCGACGGCAAGCAACTCACGGCCCGGCATATCGTCATCGCCACCGGCGCCACACCCAAGGTACCGTCGATCCCCGGCATCGAGCAGATCGACGTACTGACCTCCGAGAACCTATGGACGTTGACCGAGCAACCGCAGCGCCTGGTGATACTGGGCGGCGGCGCTATCGGTTGCGAGCTCGGCCAGAGTTTCGCCCGCCTGGGCAGCCAGGTGACGCTGGTCGAGGGCACCGGGCAATTGCTGGGGCGCGAGGATGACGAAGTCGGCGATCTCGTCACCCACCGACTCGTCGCCGAAGGCGTCGACGTCATGACAAGCACAAAGGCTATCGCAGTGAGCGTCGAGGACGGCGAAAAACATCTCCTCGTCGAGAAAGCCGACGGTGGGCAAACGCACATTCCCTTCGACCGCCTGTTGGTCAGCGTCGGGCGTCAGGCCAACGTCACAGGGCTCGGACTGGAAGAACTGGGGGTGGAAACCCGCGACAACGGCACCCTGGAAGTCAACGAGCAGCTCCAGACCAAACTACCCAATATCTGGGCCTGCGGCGATGTCGTCGGTCCCTATCAATTGACACACGCCGCCGCACATCAGGCCTGGCACGCTGCCGTCAACGCACTGTTCGGCGAGTTCAAGCGCTTCAAGGTCGACTACCGCATCATGCCCGCGGTGACGTACCTGCAACCCGAAGTGGCACGCGTGGGACTCAACGAGCGCGAGGCCACCGCCCAGGGCCTCGCCTATGAGGTGACCCGTTATGAGATGGCCGAAAGCGATCGGGCGATCGCCGAGCGCGCCACTACCGGCTTCGTCAAGATTCTCACCGTGCCGGGCAAGGATCGCATCCTGGGCGCGACCCTAGTCGGCGAGAACGCCGGTGAATGGCTGGCGGAGTTGACGCTGGCGATGAAACACAATATCGGGCTCAACAAGCTGCTGGGGACGATTCATCCCTATCCGACACTCTCGGAAGCCACCAAGGGTGCCGCCGGCGCCTGGAAAAACGCCCACAAGCCCGAGCGGGTGCTCGACTGGTTAGGGCGTTATTTTCGTTGGCGGCGCGGCGGCTGAACGTCTGTCGTTGAGCTCAACCCCCCAGGCGGCTGGCGAGTTCGTCGAGATCGCTCACTGTCATGTCGGGCTCGTCGCCCCAGGGGTCGAAGGGCGCTTCGGCGCTGCGTCGCACCCAGGTCGCGTGCAAGCCGGCGTATTTGGCCCCGATGATGTCGAAGGGATTGCTGGAAATCAGCCAAGTATCGGCGGCGCTCGACTCGGTGCATTGGCGCAAATAGGCGTATACGGCGGGGTCGGGCTTGAAGCGCTTGATGTCGTCGACGCTGACGATGGCATCGAAACGCTCGCGAATGCCCGCCTGGGCCAGCAACCCCGTCACGGCCTCCCGGGTGCCGTTGGAAAACGCCACGCAGCGCATGCCGGCATTGCTCAGGCGCGCCAGCCCTTCGGCGACATCGGCAAACGCCGGCAGCCGCCCATAAAGCGCCATTAGCCTGTCCTTGGCGACCTCCGAGAGCTGGCTGCCCATGGCGCGGTCGGTGAATTCCAGCGCATCGCGCGTGCAATCGGCGAAGCTGGCATAGGCACCCATCAGCGAGCGGCGGAAGGCAAATTCAAGCTGCTTATCCCGCCAACGCTGCGAAAAAGGCAACGCCATCTCGGCATCGCCCAGTTCCACGTTCAATGCCTCCACCACGCCGTGGGTGTCGATCAAGGTGCCATAGACATCGAAAGCCAATACACGCTTGTTCATATGTCGTCCTTATCACGCTTTTCTAAGTGGATGGCGGGTAGTCCCAAGCTCTCTCAGACTGGTCGTTTTTGTGGATCACGACAAGCGGATTCAAGCCCACAAACATGACAGCGCGACCGCAGCGCCGCACAATGGAGGACGATACGCTGACAGCGTACTGTCGGCATGCACGAACCCGGTCAACGAGGCGACGAATTTCCCATGGCATTCAAGGTATACGTAGACGGTCAGGAAGGCACTACTGGGCTGCGGCTGCTGGATTATCTCGAAGCACGCAGCGACATCGAACTGCTGCGCATCGACAGCGATAAGCGCAAGGATGCCGCCGAGCGCGCACGTCTGCTCAATGCCGCTGATGTAGCCTTTCTATGCCTGCCCGATGCCGCTTCTCGCGAGGCCGCAGCGCTACTCGACAATCCCCAAACCTGCCTGATCGACGCCAGCACGGCTTTTCGCACCGATGCCGAGTGGACCTACGGCCTACCCGAACTAGCGCCGGGCCAGCGTGGCGCCATTCGCGCCAGCAAGCGCATCGCCAACCCGGGCTGCCACGCCAGCGCCTTCATCATGCTCACCCGGCCACTGGTCGACGCCGGCCTGCTGCCCGCCGGCACGCCGTTGACAGCGCATTCGATCACCGGCTACAGCGGCGGCGGCAAGAAGCTGATCGCCGAGTACGAGGCCAGCCACGACGACCGTCTGGCCGCGCCACGTCCCTACGCCATGGGGCTGACTCACAAACACCTGCCGGAGATGCGCGTGCACGGCGGGCTCGAGCGGGCACCGGTCTTCCAGCCAATCGTCGGCCCCTTTCTCAAGGGCCTTTCGGTGACGATTCCTCTGCACGTCGACCAGCTTGGTCCCGGGGCCACGGCCGAGGCACTTCGCGAGGCCTACGCCGCCCACTATGCGGGCGAGACCTTCGTTCGCGTCATGCCCCTTGAGGATCCGGCCAATCTCGATGGCGGCTTCTTCGAGGTGCAAGGCTGCAACGACACCAATCGGGTCGACCTGTTCGTGTTCGGCAACCATGAGCAGGTCTCCCTCGTCGCCCGGCTGGATAACCTCGGCAAAGGGGCGGCCGGTGCCGCCGTGCAGAGCATGAACCTGCATCTCGGCGTGGACGAAGCCAGCGGCCTGTCGGCGTAAGCGCGGCGGTTTCCGCGATCACCGTACGTTCGCCGGGCGGTGATCGCGCCGTTTACATGGCGTGCTTGATGCCGCGATCGATCAATACCCAGTTGGCTGGATAGGACGTCGCGAAACCGATCAGCATGGCGATCTGCATCATGAACCAGAACGTCACCGAGAAAGCGTTCATCTCGCCCATCCAGCCGTGGATGGCGATTAGCATCCAGACGTACATGCCGGCCTGAAAGGCGATCAACGAGAACGTATCCGCCTTGATGGCATCGATCAGGGCTTTACGCGGACCGCTATCGCTCATGCCGCGAATCGGCAAGTATTGAAACAATATGCCGAAGAGATACGCCCCGATGAAGGCCAGCACGAAGTGTCCTAATACCGCCGATCCAAGCAGGGCGAAACCGGTCAGCGTCGCCAGCGGCGCGGTGACGACATCGCCTGCGGTGCAACCGCCTCCGCAGTGCGTGGCGGAGACGAACACCCCCTGCCACTTGGGCTTGTCATCATGATGGTGGTGAGCATGACCATGCTCATGACCTTCACCATGATTATGCTGACTCTCATGACCAGCCTCAGGCGCGGCGCGGCCCATGCGCGCATACGCCCACCAGCCAAAGACAGGCATATAGAGGCCAGTAATCGGCCAGGTCACGTTCATGATCGCCATGGGCTGCGGACGTTTGGCCACATCCAGTGCAATGACCAATGCCGTGGCCACGCCCAAGGCGATGAATAGCCAGGAAACGAGGGTCAACATGCGACAACTCCTTGTCCGCGTTGAAATAGAGACTTGCCCCTTAGAGGGTGTTTACAAAATAGGCGAGCGAAGTCAAGACAAGGCAAAATCGGGCGAAAACGCGGAGTTTACATGGGGTAAATGAGTATTTTGAGGCCGATTTTAACGCCGAATTGTCGAGCGCAGCCCTTTTGTAAACATCCTCTTAGGTATAGGGAAAGATTACGCCTAACTCAACCTTGGCCCTGCCCAAAGGTTGGCGAACGCGAAATGGGCTCACGACTCGCCGTGATACCAGCGGGGCGTAATCCCCCGGGAGCACAACGCCAGACGATGCCACCCGCGATCCCCACGCAGACCATGCCCAGCACGGTGGGCATATCAGGCGTCGCATCGAATAGCCACCAGCTCCATACCGCCGCGAAGATGAGATAGGCATAGTCGAACACGCCGATCAGTGCGGCCGGGGCCGCTTGATAGGCCTTGGCCACCGTGCTGCTGGCCAGCACGAAGAGTACCGCCAGTCCCGCCAGCAGCCACCAGGTATCGGCTGGAAGCGAACGCCAAGGCGCCGTCAGGAAGCTCGGTGTGGCGCCACCCACCGGCAGTTGCCCCTGCAGCAGCATCCACAGACAGCCCGCCGCGCCCAAACATAGAAAGCCCAGATTCATCGCCCCGGAAAGCACCAGCGGCGCCTCGTCACGGCAATGAACACGCGTCACCACGCAGGCCAGGGCATAGCACACCGCTGCCAGCAGCGGCAGTAACACCGTGGGCTCGAAATGCGTCGTTCCCGGGCGCAGGATCAACACCACGCCGGCGAATCCCAGAGCGATTCCCCACCAGCCGCCCGCCGATAGCCGTTCGCCAGCCCACCAGGAGGCGAACAGGGCAATGAACAGCGGCGAGGTGTACAGCGCCACCGCCGCCATGGACAGCGTCAACGTCGGTAACGCGGCATAAAAAGCCAGCCACATGGCCATCAACAAGCCGGTTCTCACCAGCACCCAGCGACGGCGCAGCGCCCACCCCAGGCGCACCACGCCGCGACGCCCAAGTACCAACCCCAAGAGCGGCGACGCTAACAGCGCACGCAGCACGTACAACTGCCAAATACCCACGTCATCGCTGATATACTTAACCAGAGCGTCGGACATCGAGAGACAGAAAACCGAGACGACGATACAACCGATGCCTGGCCATGCCGAGGCTTGCGCTTCAATGATTGGCTTCATGAACGTTCTCCCTGAGCAAGAAGCCGCTCAAGGGTGCGCCCCTCAGGCAGGCGCGACAAACGAGTTATACGTCACTTTCCATGAGCTGTGATTATGAATCGCATATGAACCGACTAGGCAAAGCCCTGCCCCCACTCGCCAGCCTGATGCCCTTCGAGGCTGCCGCGCGCCTGGAAAGCTTCTCGCGTGCCGCCGAGGAATTGCATCTCACCCAGGCCGCCGTCAGCCGCCAGATTCGAGCCCTGGAAGACAACCTCGGCGTGGCGCTATTCGAGCGTCGTAACCGGGGCGTCTTCCTTACCGCTGCCGGCCGCGAGTTCGGGCGCACAGTGAGTACCGCGCTGGAAAGCGTCGCAACGCATGCCAATACCTTGCGAGAGGAAGTGCATGACGGCGTGGTAGTGCTGTTCTGCCAGCTCTGCGAAGCCTTCTACTGGGTCATGCCACGCCTCGCCGCGTTCAACCGGCGACATCCGGAAATCGAGGTCCGCCTGGTCACATCGACGCGCCCGGTGGTCGAGAATCACGACTATTTCGACGTCGCGCTACAGACCAGCGGGCGCCCCAGCGGCAGCCACACGCTGTCCTTCACCGCGTCCGACGAGATCTTTCCGATTTGCAGTCCCGACTATCTCGCCGCACAGCGCCACCCCATCACGCTGGCGAATCTCGCCAAGCACCGTTTGCTTCACCACAGGGCAGATGTACCGGACTGGTTCGAGTGGGATAGTTGGCTACGCGCCATGGGGAATTCCGTACCCACCCTGGGCAACGGCATGGTTTTCGATAGCTATCCGTTGGTCCTGCAATCGGCGCTTGCCGGGCACGGTATCGCCTTGGGCTGGCGACGCACGGCCGAGCGTCTGGTACAAAACGGCCAGCTCGTGCGACCGGTCGATGCGTCGCTGCCACTCAGCGACGCGCTCTCGGTGTATACACGTCAAGGCGCTCAATCACGGGGGGAGACGCTGGCACTGCTGGACTGGCTGCAGCACGAATTTCACGCCGATCATGGCGGTGAGGCAGCATTTTGAAGGTAGGTATCACAACAAGGCGTAAGCTACTCCGCCGACCGTCCCTCCGGTGAGGATCAGCGCCAGCAGCGCCCAGAGACCGTCGTTGGCCATCAACGACAAGCCGAACATCATCAAGGCCAGCCCCGCGCCATTGGCCGAGAAAGGCACCACCTCCATCAGCGGCATCGCCAGAGCAATGAGGAAGCAGAAAAGCGCCACGAGATAGGTACCGGCGCGCTGGGTCAGCCAGGTCAGGCGCGGTTTCAACAAACGGTCGATGGCCCGCGCCGGCTTGCGCATCCAGGTCACCGCCTTGTCCAGCTTGGCGCGCGAGACCGAGCGCTTCAAAAGCCAGCGCGGCAGCCAGAACGTACGGCGCCCTACCAGCAACTGCCCCGCCACCAGCAGGACCAATATCGCCATCAACGTGGGCACACCGGGGATATCCCCCACCAACGGCAGCAGCGTGATCACCCCCGGTACCAGCAGCAAGGAACCAAACGACCCCTGCCCCACCGCCGTCAGCATATCGCCCAATTGGACACGCTCATCATCGCGCCGGGGCGCCTGCCCGATGCGTTCGAGCAAGTGATCCAACCCCGCGAGTTCCTGTTGCTGCCTCTCCGTCATGCGTGCTTCCTGCCCTCCGTCATCAAGCTTGCAGCGTAGCAGGACGCGCACGGCCTGCCGAGACGGAGGAGCGTCTATGCCGTCTCCGGCGTCAATTGCTGGCGATGCAGCGTGTTGCCGGCGGCATCCATAAGGCTCACGGTCAATGCCTCGCTGTCGCCGTCGAGATCGATCTGGCCGAAGAATTGATAGCCTCGAGATGGCGGCAAATTCGACTCGCCTTTCGGCGGGGCTTTTTGAAAGACCACCTCGGGGCCGAAGGTCGTATCCAGCTCGCCGGGGCCAAAGGTGCCCGCATGCAGCGGACCGCTGACGAATTCCCAGAAGGGCGTGAATTCCTGGAAACTGGCCCGCTCGGGTGAGTAGTGATGCGCCGCCGTGTAATGCACGTCCGCCGTCAGCCATACCACGTTTTTCACATTGTCATCGCGGATCGCCCGCAAGAGTCTGGCGATTTCGAGTTCGCGCCCCAACGCCCCGCCAGCCTCGCCATTGGCGATGGCTTCATACGCGTCACCATCGCTGACGACCAGGCCGATGGGCATGTCCGCAGCGATGATCTTCCACGTCGCCGTGGACTCTTTCAGCGAACGTCGCAGCCAGGCGAACTGGTCCTCGCCGAGAAACGCCGTTTGTGCAGAGCGCTCGGTTTGCCGGTTGCGACTGTTGGCGCCGCGATAGGTGCGCATATCGAGCATGAAGACTTCCAGCGACGGCCCATATGCAAACCGCCGATGAATACGCTCTGGCGATGTCGGCAGTTGGCGTAGCGGCGTGTGTTCGAGAAAGGCCTGGCGAGCCCGAGCCGCCAGCAACGCCACATTTTTCTCAGTGTAGCGCTCGTCCTCGAGCCACTCACCGGGATACCAGTTGTTGGTCGTCTCGTGATCGTCCCATTGGGCGAGCATGGGCACTTCGGCATTGAAGTGCCGCAGGTTGGCATCAAGAAAGTTGTAGGTATGCTGGCCGCGAAACTCATCGAGCGTTTCCGCCACCTTGCGCTTGGCCGGGGTGACCAGATTGTGCCAGGTATCGCCGTTAGCCAGCGCCACGCGCTCTTCCAGAGGGCCGTCGGCGTAGACGGTATCGCCGGAGTGAATGAAGAAATCGGGGCGCTGACGGCGCATGGTGTCGTAGATCGTCATGCCGCCACGTGATTCATCGATGCCCCAGCCTTGCCCGACCGTATCGCCCGACCACACGAAGCGCACGTCGCGCGCCTCGGACGGAGGCAAGCGTAAACGCCCTTTGACGGGCTCGCTCAAGGCATGTGGGTCGTCCAATGCGGCGAAACGTACACGGTAGTGCAGCGTCTCGGTATCGCCGAGCCCCGCGACATCAAGCTTGCCGATCAACCCGCTGCTGGGCAGCACCTCGGGGCCACGCACTTGGCGGACACCACGAAACGCGGGATTGTCGGCCACTTCAACGAGCATCCGCGCGGGACGATCGCTGCGCGACCAGAGCATCGTGCGGTCGCTCAGCATGTCACCGCTCATCACTCCCGAGGTCACTTGCGGGCGCCGTGACTCGGCCAACACGATCGACGGCGCCACCGACGCTGCGCCTAATGCCGCGCCAGCCTTGACGCCCCATCCCAATACATCACGACGGGAATATCGCATCGCCAACTCTCCACTGAGTGTCCATGATCCTCTCAGCATCTCGAGCACGCATGACGACGATGTGGCAACCGCATGACGATTGAATGGCACGACACGTCAGGGCGCACCAGTACCTCGATGTTCAGGCTTTCAGCCGCTGCAAAGCGTAATCGGCAATCGCCGTGTCCTGCACGCCGGTGCCGGTGAGATCGCACACGGTGATGCCAGCGCCAGAGAGACGCAGCGTCAGACTGCTATCGATCACCTGGCCGAGCTCGAACACCTTGAACGGCACATTGGCCACCGCCTCGCCGGATTTGACGAAGGCCTTGAGTTCGCCGTTGTGCTCACTTTGCGCACGGGTATCGCAGACGAAGGCATCGGCGCGCGTCATCACGCTATCGTCGAGCTCGCGCTTGTCCGGGCTGTCGGAGCCCATCGCCGTGACGTGCACCCCCTCGGGGAGGTCGGCGGCTTCGAGAATCGGCTGTTGCGACGGCGTCGCGGTGACGATGATATCCGCTTCACGACACGCCGCGTGGACATCATCGTGAACGTTGACCGTCAGGTCGCGCTGGCGCAGCCGCTCGGCATAGGACTCGGCGGCTTCGCGCCGACGCGCCCAGACATCGACGGTGTCGATATCGCGCACCAGACGCAGGGCATCGATCTGCAGCTCGGCCTGTTCGCCGGCGCCGAGGACCGTCACGCGACGGCTGTTTTCACGCGCCAGATACTTGGAAGCCAAGGCTCCGGCGAGTGCCGTGCGCACCGCCGTCAGATAGCCCTCATCGAAGAGCACGGCATCCACCAGCCCGGTGCGGGCCGAGAACATCATCATCAGGCCGTTGAGACTAGGTAACCCCTGCTTGGGATTGTCGAAGAATCCCGAACTCACCTTGATGGCAAAGCGCTCGAAACCGCGAATGTGAGCGGTTTTGACGTCGACCTCGCCATTGGCCTCCTCGATGGCCATCGACAGGATCGGGGGCTGCACGGCCTCGCCACGCCCCAGGGCCGCGAATCCCGCTTCGATGACAGCCAGGGCGTCCGTATCCAGTTGAACGGCGGCTTCGATTGCGTCGCGTTGATGGAGCTGCATGACGTCCTCCAGACGAAGAGAGAAGAAGGGAAAAGAGGATTCAGGCTCCCGCCAATGCCCGGGCGCGGTCAAACGTTTCCAGCGCCACGCCGTTCCCGGAGACGATCAATGCCACCCGCTGGCCCCGGATATCGAGACCATGTTCGTCGAGCGCCGCCAACCCCACGGTCGCCGCGCCTTCGACCAGCATTTTCTCGGTGTCGAGCAAGTCGACCATGGCCCTGGCGATGGCGGATTCCGAGACCTGGTAATGGTCATCCATCACCTCGCGCACCAGCGCGAAGGTGCAGCGATTGTCCAGCCCAATGCCGCCGCCCAGCGAATCACCGAGACTCTCGACCTCCGCCACATTGACCGGATGCCCGGCCTGAAGGCTTTCCCACATCGCCGCACCCTGAGAGAGGCTGATGCCAGTCACCCGCGTCGCCGAACGAATCGCCTTGACCGCTGCACCGATGCCGCCCAACAAACCGCCGCCGGAAAGCCCGACGAGGACCCGGTCGAGCGCGGGCTGATCCTCCATCAACTCGAGCCCGATGGTGCCCTGCCCGCTCACGATCAACGGGTCGTCGAAAGGCGGGATCGCCGTCATGCCCGAGGCCACCAGCCGCTCGACCTCGTCGAAGGCATCGTCCTGGCTCTCACCGACTCGCCGCACCTCGGCGCCCAAGGCCTCGATAGCTGCGGCCTTGTTGTCGGGCACCAGTCGCGACAGACAGATGACGGCGGGAATCCCCAACTGGTGCGCGGCGTGGGCCACGGCCCGACCATGATTGCCCGTCGAGGCCGTGGTCACGCCGTGCGCCAAGGCCTCGCGTCCGTCACGTTCGATCAGCGCAGCGATCATGTTGGTCGCGCCGCGCAACTTGAACGCTCCCGTCGGCTGGTGGGTTTCCAGCTTAAGGAACACGTCGGCCTCGAAGCGTCGCGACAACGCCGGCGAACGCACCAGCGGCGTGCGCGCGACCTGCCCTTGCAGGCGGGCGCGCGCGGCATAGAGCGAGGCCAGCGTCACGCCGTGGTTAGGTTGATTCATGCGGATCAGCCTTTACGGTTATTCGCGAATGAATTCGCTCCCACAAAAACCAAGCAAAGTGGCAGGGGTCTCGGTGGGAGGGACTTCAGTCCCGATGATTTCAGATGCTCTTGATCGCGAATGAATTCGCTCCCACGAAAACCAAGAAGTGGCAGGGGTCCCGGTGGGAGGGACTTCAGTCCCGATGATTTCAGATGCTCTTGATCGCGGATGAATTCGCTCCCACGAAAACCAAGAAGTGGCAGCGGTCCCGGTGGGAGCAGATTTATTCGCTATTTTCGCAGTATCAGCCTGACTTGGGACAATAGGTCAGGCCTTCAAGTCTCCCGAGCGAGACAACTCGTCGGTCACCTTGTCGACGGCACGCTTGGCGCGGGCGACGATGTCGTCGACTTCATCGCGAGTCGTCACCAATGGCGGCGCGAAGCCGAGAATGTCACCTTGCGGCATGGCGCGTGCGATCAGGTTCTCGCTCAACGCGGCGGCACTTACGCGCGGCCCGACCTTGAGTGCCGGGTCGAAGAACGCCCGCCGAGCCGGATCGGGCGAGAATTCCAGTGCCGCCAGCATGCCCACGCCACGCACGTTACCCACCAGCGGATGCTCGCCGAATGTCTGCAGCATTTGCTGCTGCAGATAGGCGCCTGTCTCGGCGGCGTTGGCGGTCAGCCCTTCGCGCTCGATGATGGCCAGGTTGGCCAGGCCGGCGGCACACCCCAGCGCATGCCCCGAATAGGTCCAACCATGGCCGATGGGGCCGTATTCACCGGCGCCCTGCTCCAGCACCTGCCACACGCGATCGCCGACGATGACGCCGGACAGCGGCTGATAGGCGCTGGTCAGGCCTTTGGCGATGGTAATCAGGTCGGGCTTGAGGGCGTAGTGATGGCTGCCGAAATCGGTGCCGATGCGCCCGAAACCACAGACCACCTCATCGGCAATCAGCAGCACATCGTACTTGTTCAACACCGCCTGGATCGCCTCCCAGTAGCCCTCGGGCGGCGGCACGATACCGCCAGTGCCCAGCACCGGCTCGCCGATGAAAGCCGCCACGGTGTCCGGACCCTCGGCGAGGATCATCTCCTCGAGCTTGGCCGCGCAGTGGCGAGAGAACTCGCGCTCGCTCATGCCTTCCTGTTCGGCGGCGCGATGATAATAGTACGGTGCCTCGGTATGCAGGATGCCGTCGATGGGCAGATCGAAATGATCGTGAAACGCCTTGAGCCCGGTCAACGAACCCGAGGCGATGCCGGAGCCGTGATAGCCGCGCTGCCGCGAGATCACTTTCTTCTTCTGCGGCAGGCCACGCACGTTGTTGTAATAGCGCACGATCTTGAGCTGCGTCTCGTTGGCGTCACTTCCCGACATGCCGTAGTAAACCTTGGACATGCCCGGTCCTGCCAGCTCGAGAATCTTCTCGGAAAGCTGTATCTGCGGCTCGTTCGAATGGCCGACATAGGTGTGGTAGTAAGACAGCTCCAGCGCCTGGTGATAGATCGCCTCGGCGACTTCGGTGCGGCCGTAGCCGATATTGACGCAATAAAGGCCGGCGAAACCGTCGATGAACTCGCGGCCGTCCTTATCGACGATATTGATGCCCTGACCGCCGGTGATCACGCGCCCCGGCACATCGCCATGCGCAAAATCGCGCAGATGCGTGGACGCATGAAAAGTGACCTTGCGATCGCGATCGATCAGGTCTTGGTGCTGACTCATATCTGGCTCCTAAAAATGATCGTAAATAACAGAGAGGGGGCACAAAACTAGAGAGCTCTGCGAGCGACGGCCTGACCAGGCGGGCCCGACGGAGAACAGCGGAGTTTACTGGCCGTAAATGAGCATGTTCGATGTCGGGCCCAACGCCGCCAGGCCGAGCGCAGCCTAGCTCCCGGTAAAGCTAGCTCCCGGTAAAGCTAGCTCCCAGAGACAGAGCCCAAGGCACCCAAACAATAAAACTTCGTCTCCAGATATTCCTCGATGCCGGCGGTGCCGCCCTCACGACCCAGGCCGGACTGCTTGACGCCACCGAAGGGTACCGGCGGACCGGTCATCTTCACCGAGTTGATCGCCACCATGCCGTACTCCAGAGCACGCAGCAGCTTCCAGATACGGCGGATATCGTGGGTATAGACATAGGCCGCCAGACCGTACTCGGTATCGTTAGCCAGCTTGATGACTTCATCGTCATCCTTGTAGGCGGTGACTCCTGCTACCGGCGAGAAGCTCTCTTCGCGCCAGGCCTTCATGTACGGCGTCACGCCGGTCAATAGCGTGGGCATGAAGAAATTGGGCCCCGGTGCCATGGACTGATCGCCATGCACCAGCGTCGCGCCGCGCGAAATGGCGTCATCAACGATGCTCGAGGCTTTCTCCACCGCCTGCTGATGAATCAGCGGTCCGATATCGATATTGGTCACCAGGCCGTTGCCGACCTTGAGCGTTTCCATGCAGGCAACGAACTGCTCGACGAACTCATCATGGATCGACTCGTGCACCAGGATCCGGTTGGCGGCCAAGCAATCCTGCCCACCGGTCTGGAACTTGGCGGCGACTGCAGCGCGCGCGGCCTCGGCGGGGTCCATGTCAGGGCCGACGATGAACGGCGCGTTGCCGCCCAACTCCAGCGAGACACGTTTGACGTTATTGGCGGACTGCTCCAGCAGCAACCGCCCCACGCGGGTGGAGCCGGTGAACGACAGCGCCTTGACGCGCTCTTCTTCGCACAACAGCTTGGAGACCTCGGCGGGCTCGCCCAGCACCACGTTGAAAACTCCGGCGGGGATCTCGGCGCGTTCGGCGAGTTCCGCCAGCGCCAGAGCCGAGAACGGCGTCTCGCCGGCCGGCTTGACGATGACCGTGCAACCGGCAGCCAACGCGGCACCGGCCTTGCGCGTGATCATCGCCAGCGGGAAGTTCCAGGGCGTGATCAATGCCGCTACACCCACCGGTTCCTTGAGCGAGCCCAGAGCGGCGTTGGGGATATGGCTGGGAATGGTCTGCCCGAAGGTGCGCTTGCCCTCTTCGGCGAACCATTTGATGAAGCTGGCGCCGTATTCGATCTCGCCGCGTGAGTCGGGCAACGGCTTGCCCTGCTCGCGCGTCATGATGACTGCCAGATCCTCGCGATGCTCGATCAGCAGGTCATACCACGCCTGAAGACGCTCGGCGCGCTCATCGGCACGCAGCGCCCGCCACTGGGCGAAGGCGGCATCCGCAGCATCCACCGCCTCACGCAACTGCGGGGCTTCGAGCCAGGGGATATGGCCCAGCACCTCGCCCGTGGCGGGATCGACGACCGCTTCTTCGCGACCGCCGTCGCCGTGGGTCCATTTACCGTCGATATAAGCGTACTGACGCAATAGACGCGGATCGTTGAGTTTCATGCGCTACTTCTCCCAAAAAACGAACCGGGCCTGGATTTACAAACATTGGGCCCGGATAGGTCGCGGCGGATGGCGTTCATCCGATATGCATAGGATAAAGCAGCACAAGGCAGGAGAGTTTTTGTCCGGCAGGGTAGTCGGTATCGGTTTTTTTCGAGTCACGCCTCAGGAAAGGCGTTTTTTTCTGCGCTGGCCCGCCGCCGCGAGCAGGGGCGGCGGCGGGCGTGATGCGTCTCAACGCAACACAAGCATGGCACACGGCGAATTCAACAACATCTCCGTCGTGGTACTACCCACTAACCAATGGCGAAGGCGCGAGTGTCCATACGCCCCCATGACCATCATGTCGATATCATTATCGAGGGCGTGCTGTTGCAACGCTTCAGTCGTGTTGTTGGCCTTTATCAAATGGGTTCGGACCGGCACATGACCGTCTTCCAGGGTATTCTTGGCCCATTCCATCTGCTCATGATGCTCATCGGTGCCGCCGCCAATCATGACGATATCGCACTCGATGCCATTGAGTAGCGGACTTTCCGCTACCATTCGCACGCCCTTGACCGTGCTTACACTGCCATCGAATGCCAGCATGATGCGTCGTGGCTGCTCAAAGGTTTGCTGAACGACAAGAACCGGATGGCGTACCACCCGAATCACCTGCTCAAGACGACTGCCGAGATGGCCGTTGAGGGAGGTATCGCCACGCTTGCCGATGACCATCATCCTCATTTCATCGTCTAGCCCCTCCAGAATATCGATCAGATTGCCTTCTCGGATGCGACTATTGGCGTCTGCTACGGAATGATCCTCGAGACGCGTCACGGCTTCCTTCATGATTTGCTGGGCATGCTCATGCATCAGCTCTAAACGCTGCTTATCCAGCGTATCCATTTTTTCGCGTAGCGCATCCCCCTTGTTCGTCTTGGGCGATTGAGAACGATCTTTCTCGATCACGTTCAATAACGTCGAAGGCACGGCCAGGCGATTGCTAGCCCATGCCGTCGCATCACATACGGATTCAATAAACGGCGCCCTGCCACCTACACAAGAGAATATTTGTCGTGTCATCAAACTATTACCCCACTATCCATTGTTGCACCCATATACAACCAATAAAGATTATTCGGTTCGACCGCGACATACCCTCAATACGAACCTTTATTGTCATATTCCTTCTTTTGAGAAATAGATTCCTGCATATTTTTCAACAAGGAAATCTGTTCGCGACTATCAGAATGTTGCTGACGACGAACCTCATCCAATTGATTGGCAAGGGTATCGACACGCTCTTGCAAACGAGCATTGGACGCCGAGATTTCGCTCAAGGCATGTTTCGAACTGCTGCGAGCCAGCCACCTCTTGAGCCCTGAGAAGTGCAAACCACGCTCGACGAACATCAGGATGGCAACGAATACTAGCGCCAGCGCCATGACGGAGTAGGAATAATAAACGCTACCATTACCGAAGATTTTCGATATTTCGTCCAGCACGATGGGAGAGATGAACTGCCCTAGATAGATACTACTGACCAGAATGGCCGTGGCCATCGAGCGTGCTGCCCCGGTGGTAATCTTGGTAGCCCCGTCGAAAATGACCGGCACGGTACTACCGTAGCCGAAGCCCAATATCAATACGCCCAGACCAAGTAGCACGATATACTGATTCAAGAAAGCAATAAGCACAAAGCCGATAGCCATGTAGACCACTTGCAGCGGCACGAAGAACGACTTGAGCACACGGCGGAAGAACGCCACCGACATACCGCCCGCGAAACCACCGACAGAACAAATCGCGATGATAATGCCATTGACGACCGTATTCGTGATATCGATCTCGCTCAAGAAAAGCGACATATTGGAAGGAATGCCGAAGAAGACGACGAACGTCAGTATCATATAGATGGCAAGCAGGAATACACGGGCGTCAAAATTGCTTTCTTCGGCTTCGCCTTCAGCTGACTTGGCTGGTGCCTTTCTAGGCAGGAAAAAGAAAACAAGCACAAGTGCCAGAATAGCCAAACCATACGCCAGGAAAGAATAACGCCAGCCTTGTGCTGCCAGAAAACCGGACACAACGATGGCGATGATGCCCCCCAGGTTTGTGGCGGCACTTTGCAGACCCAGCGTCCGAGTACGCTCTTCACCTTCATAATAGTCGGAAATAAGCGTAATCGATAGTGGAATCATCAGGCCTATCGAAATACCCAGAACGACACGCGTGGCCAGCATGAACCACATGCTATCGGAGAGCGACCCGCCGATCCCGCCAATGAGATAGAGAATCAGCGATACAATTAAAATATTTTTCTTGGGTATATAGCGCACCAGATATCCAGAAATAAAGGAAAACGGCACGACAAGCCCTGCGTGCAGGGATGTTAGCAAGCTAATCTGAAAGGAGCTCGCGTTGGGAAAAGCCGCCGCAATCGAGGCAATGGCAGGTGCAATCATGGCACCTGCCATCACAGTGATCAACGACACCGATAATATTGCGTATTTTAGCACCGACGAATCTCCGTTTACTTAATTAAATCGCCAATGACGACTAAAAAGTAAAGATAAGACCCGGAGTTTTCAGGGGAGTATCCGTACTACGAGGGAACTCGCTGGACAAATAGTATTTAAGCAGTGAGCATTGCACTCAAGCTATCAATTGCATCAAGCGAATTTAACGAAAGTATGATACCATTTGCCAAAGCTTATTGCCAAGTGGGAAGCCAGTTAAAGCACGTTTTTACGACCACTTTACAATGGCTTCCCGACCCTCGCTTGAGGTATGCCACGCAGGTGCTTGAAGTGGCATCTTACGCATCAAATATCGTGACGCGGCAACAAATGCAGCTTGCGCAGGCGCTCATGGGAGTCCAGATATTCCTCGGCGGGCACCGCACGGTACACATTCTCATGGGCGACATGCTTCACCAGCACACGGCGTTCACCGGCGGAACAGCTCGCACCCTTGCCATGCAGAGTCACGACAACATCGGAGTCGCTTTCCAGCGTCGCCTGGCAGCGCCCTTCGCTGTCGCTGGCCTCGCGCACGACAACGGTTTCGCCCAGCAACCAGCGCGGCGACGCCCGGCGCGAATGGTGGAAACGCCGCGCCAGAGTGTGACACGCGGCAACACTCGGTGACGCCGCCAATGCGAAGGCTGCCCAGATGACCAGAAAGCCCAGCGGCAGACGCAGCAGGCCCAGCGGCAGCCATTCCAGTACCAAACTCAACGCGAATGCGATGGGCGTGGCGGTGACGAACAAGGCACTCAGCGCGAATGACGCCGGTACTCCTGCAAAGCCCAGAGAAATCAAGGTACTCGCTAGATGATCGTCACGCAGGCTGTCATGGTCGAAGCACGAGACGCGTATTACGCGCAGCCCGACCAGCAGCCAGTAGACGGCCACCAATGCCAGCAAAGCGAGGAAAAAAGCGAATGGAAACCCCAATGCAGTCTGGATGAAGAGTTCCATGACGGCACCTCCCGGGTGATCCCGTTGAGTTGAGCGGCGTGCCCCCTGAGTGCAGGAGGGGCGTTAAAGGCGTCGTCCGAATGTTTTGTGTAATGCCAACTTATGTGGCGACGCTTATGTAGTATTTAACAGCATAGCGCCGCGACACCGGTTATGCGTCTCAACTTTGGTCGTACGGCACGTATCGCCAGCGCCTCAGGCGATTCGCTGGTTCGGCTCCAGACGCACCGCGACCGCCTTGGAGGTGGGCGTATCGGTGCCCACACCGACGCTTTCCAACGGCACTAGCGCATTGGTTTCGGGATAGTAGGCGGCGGCACACCCTTCGGGTGTCGCGTAGTCGACGATCCTGAATCCCGGGGCGCGGCGGGGCTCACCCTCGTGATCGAGCCCCACCAGATCGATCCACTGGCCGCTTTCGAGCCCCAGCCGCGTGAGATCGGCGGGATTGACGAACACGACCCGCCGCTGGCCCTTGACGCCTCGGTAACGGTCGTCGTAACCGTACACAGTGGTGTTGTACTGATCGTGGCTGCGCAGCGTCTGCAGTGTCAGCCAGCCATCATCGCGGCGTGCGTGCAGACGTTGATGCATCACCGCCGTGGGTAGCGGTGCGGCACAGAACGTCGCCCGCCCGGATGACGTATTGAAGCGGCGTTGGCTGGCGGCGTTTTCCAGCCAGAAGCCACCTGCCTGCCCCAGACGCGCATTGAAGTCCTCGAAACCGGGAATGACGGCCTCGATCTCGTCGCGAATGCGGTCGTAATCGGCCACCAGCGCGGCCCAATCGACCACGCCCGTGTCGATGCCTCGACGCGGCAGTACCCGTGCCAGCGTGGCCTCGGCAATCCCCGCAATGATCGCCGGCTCCGAGCGCAGCCATTCGGAAGCCGGTGCATGAATGCCGGCACTGCCGTGCACCATCGACATCGAGTCCTCGACGCTGACCTGCTGCGACGCACCCGCCTCGCCCTGGCGATCGATCTCAGTGCGCCCCAGACACGGCAGGATCAACGCGTCACCACCGGTGATCAGGTGGCTGCGGTTGAGCTTGGTGCTGATCTGCACATTGAGCCCCAAGCGGCGAAAGGCGCGCTCAGTGCGGTGGCTATCCGGCGTGGCCCGGGTGAAGTTACCTCCCAGCCCAATGAAAACATCGGCCTCGCCGAGTTCCAGAGCACGAATGGCCCCCACGGTGTTGTGACCCGGGGTACGCGGCATGGTCACGCCGTAACGACTTTCCAAGGCGTCGATCAGCCCCGCAGGCGCCGCCTCGTCGATACCCATGGTGCGATCCCCCTGTACGTTGGAGTGACCACGCACCGGGCACGGCCCCGCGCCGTGGCGCCCGATATGGCCACCTAACAACAGCAGGTTGACCAGCTCACGAACGGTATCCACCGAATGCTCGTGCTGGGTAATGCCCATCGCCCAGGTGATGATCATGCGCTCGGCGCGGGCAACGATATCCGCTACCTCCTCCATATGAGTACGCGTCAGGCCGGCCTGATCCTCGATCTCCGCCCACGGCGTGGCCTCGACCTGGGCCCGCCACGCGTCATAGCCGGCAGTGTGCGACTCGATGAAGGCGCGATCCGGCGTGAAGCGCCCCTGTGCCTCGAGTGCGAACAATGCCTTGGCGATGCCGCGTACCGCCGCCATGTCACCGCCCATCTTGGGCTGATAGTAATGCGAGGAGATGCGATGACTCCCCTGAGTAAGCATCTCGCGCTTGTTCTGCGGATCGGCGAAACGTTCCAGGCCGCGTTCCTTGAGCGGATTGAAGCTGACGATACGCGCACCACGCTCCGCCGCACGCCGCAAGTCACCGAGCATCCGGGGATGATTGGTGCCAGGGTTCTGGCCGAACACGAGGATGGTATCAGCGTGCTCGAAATCCTCCAGTTGAACGGTGCCCTTCCCCACACCGAGGCTAGCCTGCATGCCCACGCCACTGGCCTCGTGGCACATGTTCGAGCAGTCGGGAAAATTGTTGGTGCCGTAGAGGCGCACGAACAACTGATACAGATAGGCCGCTTCGTTGCTGGCACGCCCCGAGGTATAGAACAGTGCGCGGTCAGGATCGGGTAACGCCGCCAAGTGTTCGGCGATCAGCGCGAAGGCCCCCTCCCAGTCGATGGGGACGTAGCGGTCGCTGGACGCATCGTAGCGCATGGGCTCGGTGAGCCGGCCCTGGTCCTCGAGGCGAAAGTCATCCCAACCGCGCAGCTCGCTCAGCGTGTGGCGCTCGAAGAAACGCCGCGTGACGCGCTTCTTGGTGCTTTCCCAGGCCACTGCCTTGACGCCGTTTTCGCAGAACTCAAATGACGAGCCGTGCAGCGGATCGCCCCACGCGCATCCCGGGCAATCGAAACCATGCGGCTGGTTGGTGGACAGCAACGCCCGCGCGCCCTTGAGTGGCGCCTGGCTGCGCTTGAGGTGGCGCCCCACGCTTTGCATCGCGCCCCAGCCACCTGCCGGGCCGGTATAGGGTTCGATACTCGGCACGCGCGTCAGGGTCGCGTCCGCCTCGGGGAGACGTTCCCCGGTTTCGCTTGCGGAAGGTGCCTCGCGGTCGTCGGATAACGGAGTCTGGTGATGGGAAGCCATAGCATCCTCGATGACGTAGTGGGTAAAAATAGAGGAAAATGACGCGATGAACGTGGTAAATACCCGGGAAACGGAGCGGGCAGAACTCGAAGGCTATGCCGGACCACTCAAGCGTTCGAGATGTCGGCCACGATGACAACAGATCAAGTTGAGGTCGCAGGCGCGTGCGATTTCTACCGCCAAGGCAGAGGGCAATGACAGCGTGGCCAGGGTAGCAATACCGGCACGCACGGTCTTCTGCACCAGTTCCATGCTACAGCGACTGGAAAGCAACACCGCCGCCGGCATCTCACCACGGGACAATGCCTCGCCGATGACCCGATCCAAGGCATTGTGGCGTCCGATATCCACGCCGCGCGCCAGCACCTCGCCATCACCGTCGAGGGCCAGCGCCATATGCAGCCCGGCGCGGGCGTGACGCTGTAGACTCTCCACGCCACGCATCAAGGCCTCGGGCGCCAAGGGCGGGCGCGCCGGCAAACGTCTCAGGCCCTGCATCAACTGCGACTCCTCGGCCACGCCGCAGGCGCCGCAGCTCGACACCGAGGCCCCGGCGCGTTGCAAACCAGCGGCGCGCGCTTCGGTCTGCGACGAAACCGCCAGCCGCACCAACAGCCCGTGACGCAATCGCGACATTTGAATGTCCTCGACCTGCTCGGCGCGCTCGATCCAACCCGCCGTGAAGGCATGCCCCAGCGCCAGCGGTTCGAGGGCGTCGGGCGTCGCCAGCAACGTCACCATGGCGGTATCGTTGAGCGACAGGGTCAGCGGCTGTTCCTGCGGACCATCGAGCGTCCGCAAAGGCCGGTCGCGCTGGTCATCATAGCGCGAGGCAGCGGAAAATGAATGCGGTGTCACCACTTCTGACGGCATATAAAGGTCCAAACGGGAAATCAAATAACCCACATCCCCGGAAAAACGCTATACAGCGTCCTCATGCAGGCTTGCTCAAGGCAATCGCTCCACGGCCATCCGCGGGTCTTGAAAGGCGTTCTAACGACTACCCTAGCGCGCCGACCGCCTTCAGACCAATCGAGCTAAGCGATGCCTCGATAGAGCGGCTCGATCAAACCGAGCTAGGAAGCGGCCTGCCACAGATCGAGTACTGCTTGCAGGCGTTTTCCACGCGGCATCCCCTGTCGCCATAGCAAGCCAACACGATCGCCCGCGTCGGGAAGGCGGCGTGCCACGAGAGCCGACGTGCCATCGCCCTCCTGAAGCCAATAGCGGCGTATGAATTGCTCGGGCAGGATCGAGACGCCCAGTCCTGCCAGCAGCCACTCGCCAAGGGCAGCGGTGGCATCGGTTTCGAGAACGGGCAGCAACGACAAGCCATGGGCCGCCAGACGCGCCTCAAGCAAGTGGCGTTGATGCATTTCCGGAGTCAGCAGACACAGTGGGTACTCGGCGAGCTGCGCCCACTGCGGCGCTTCGGGCAAGGCAAAGTGCTCAGGGGACGCCACTAAGGCGGGATGCTCATCGAACAAACGACGATGCGCGAACCCCGCCATTGCCGGCGCATCCAGATAGCCGATACCTAGATCGAGACCGCCATCCTCCAGGCCCTGCGCCAGCATGGGGGTGGCGAGTTCACGCACGCGCAGCACGAGCCCGGGATGCGCGGCACGCAACGACGGTAACAAGGCAGTGAGCGCGTTCAGTGCAGTGGGGATCACGCCCAGCGTTAGACGGCCGACCAGCGGCGCATGCGGTGCCAAGTCACCGCGCAGGGCCTCGAATTCACCGAGTATGCGACGGGCATGCGCCAGTACACGCTCCCCCTCGGTGGTGAATCCTTCGAAACGATGGCCCCGACGAATCAACGGTGTGGCCAGTTCTTCCTCGAGTTGGCGCAAGCGCGCCGAGAGGGTCGGCTGAGTCACGTGGCATGCCCTGGCGGCGCGTCCAAAATGGCGTTCACGCGCCAGGGCACATAAAAACGCGAGCTGACGATGATCCATGACCCGCTACGAGACCTCGTCGTGCAAGTCCAACGGAGGCGTGGTGCGTTTCACGGTCTTGGTGACGATATAGGTGAAGTAGCGCTCGATCCCCAGGCCGTCCACCAGCCAGGCATCGATCGTGCGCTGATAGGCATCGATGGAGTCGGCCTCGAACTTGACCAGATAATCGACGCCGCCGCCCACCGCGACGCACTCGGTCACCTCCGGCGTCTCGGCGACGGCTTTCTCGAAACGTGCGAAACTCGCCGCCTGATGGGTCGCCAGCTCGATCTGCACCCAAACCGGCGTGCGCTTGACTACCATCGCGGGATCGATCCGGGCGCCATAGCCTTCGATGACGCCGGCTTTTTCCAGGCGCCGCACACGCTCCCAACAAGGGCTGACAGAGAGGTTGATCGCCTCGGCCAGTTTCGACTTGGTGATGCGCCCATCGCGCGACAGGATGTCGAGAATCTTGAGGTCGTAGCGGTCGAGTTTCATGTGGTGTGCCGGCCCATCCTCAACGCTCGAGACTATCGACGACTTCCGCGATCACCGCAATCGTATCGCCCATGTTCACCTGCGCCGGAAAACGCCGCGCCACCAGCACGCCATCGCGCTGAGCATGATAGACGACTGGCTCGCTACCGGTGCGCGTCATGTCGTAGATCCGCGCGATCACATCACCGCGCCGCACCGTCTCGCCCAGCGCGAAGCTCAACTCAAGCAGGCCGCTATGCTCGCTCTGCACGTAGCAAGAGGCATCGGGCATGTCCACGTACACCTGCTGGCCGGCCGGAGACTCCAGTTGCCCTTCGATCAGCCCGTAGTGAATCAGGAAATTGCGTACGCCACGTTCGGCGATGGCCATGCGCTCCGGCGTCGTGGTGCCGCCGCCGCCCAATTCGGTAGTCACGAAGGTCTTGCCCTGGGATTCCACGGCTGTGTCGTAGAGCTGGGTAGCGTCAAGCTCGAACATCATCATCGCCACCGGCGCGCCAAAGGCCACCGCGCCGGCCAGGCTTTGCGCTTCCTGGGTAGAATCGTCGAGACGGTGCGCCGCAGCGAAGGGCAGAATATCCAGCGTCCGGCCACCGGAATGCAGATCCAGCGCCACGTCGCACATCGGTACCAGTTCACGCGTGAAGTAATCGGCGATCTGCTCGGTGACGCCACCGTTCGGGTCGCCGGGAAAGCTGCGATTGAGATTGCCGCCATCCAGTCCTGAGGTGCGCTTGCCGGCAGTAGCGGCGGGCACGTTCATGATCGGCACGATGATCACGCGACCACGCACATCCTCGGCGCGCAGCGTGTTGCTGAGCTTGAGAAGCGCGTTAATGCCTTCGTATTCATCGCCGTGGTTGCCGGCGGTGAGCAGCGCCGTGGGCCCCGCGCCGTTGTTGATCACGGTGATGGGAATCATCACCGCTCCCCAGGCCGATTCATCGGTGGAGATCGGCAACTTGAGAAAGCCGTGCTGAATGCCGTCGGCATCGAAATCGACGGTGGGTGACACCGGGCTGGGTCGCTTGCTCATATCATGTTCTCCTCGTCTCGCGTCCCACGGCTCAGCACACGAACAGCTGGCGTGGAAAGTTGGCCAGCGTCTCGCAGCCAGTCTCGGTAATCAGAATGCTTTCGGTGATCTCCAGGCCCCAATCGTCCTCCCAGAGCCCCGGCATGAAATGAAACGTCATCCCCGGCTCGAGAATGGTGTCGTCGGAAGGGCGCAGGCTGATATTACGCTCGCCCCAGTCCGGCGGATAGCTGATGCCGATGGAATAGCCACAGCGCGCCCCGCCACGATCAAAACCATACTTGTCCATCGCCGTGCCCAGCGCCAAGGCAATATCGGCGGCACGATTGCCCGGTTTGGCCACCGCCAGGCCGTTGTCGATACCTTCGAGCAGTGCCGATTCGGCACGCAGGAACTGGCTCGGCGGCGTACCCAGAAACACCGTGCGCGACAGCGGCGCATGATAGCGCTTGTAGACGCCGGCAATCTCGAAAAAGGTACCCTCGCCCTTGCGAAACGGGGTGTCATCCCAGGTCAGGTGCGGTGCGGCGGCATCTTCGCCGGTCGGCAACATGGGCACGATGGCCGGATAGTCGCCGCCATAGATACGCCCTTGCGGATCGGTCCAGCCCTCGATGCCCACGCGGTAGATCTCGGAGACAACCTTGCTCTTGGGCACCCCGGGCTGAATGACTTCGAGGATACGCGAATGCATGCCCTCGACGATTCGCGCCGCGATGCGCATGTACTCGACTTCCTGCGGCGACTTGATGATCCGGCACCAATTGACCAGCGAATTGGCATCCGCGAAACGCGCGTGCGGCAACTCGCGCACGAGGCTCAAATACGCCTTGGCAGAAAAGTAGTAGTTATCCATCTCCATGCCGATGGTACCCTCGTGCCAACCACGATCCGGCAGGATCGACTGCGCCAGGTACTCCATGGGATGCATATCGGGATTTTGAACGTAATAATCCGGATAATAGGTAATGTTGTCCGGATGGATCCAACAGGTGCGTAATGCCCCGTTGGCATCCATGCGACGCCCATACCAGACCGGCTCGCCTTCCAGACCGAGCAGCACGCACTGATGCACATAGAAGGACCAACCATCGTATCCCGTCAACCACGCCATATTGGACGGATCGCTGACAATCAGGACGTCGATCCCTCGATGAGCCATGGCCGAACGCACCTTGTGCAGCCGGCTGGCGTATTCCTCACGAGTGAAAGGCAGGGAAACCTCAGACATGGCACCACTCGCCCGATAGAATTGCTCATCCCTGATCTCCCGGACGGGAGGCAGGACCCTGCATTCGATGAAATAAATTGTACTGATACAAGGAAGGGAAAAATCAGTACAATTGTCGATCAATGCGTTGTCGACGATACTAGCATTCACGCGCTGAGTGCCGTCAAAGGCTTTATTGTGTCATGACAATTGACCTGACACCCTATCTCCCGGCCCATGGGCCCAAGTACCTGGCCATCGCCCGAGCACTTGCCGAGGCTATTCGCCAGGGCGAGCTCACGCCCGGCACACGTCTGCCGCCACACCGCTGCCTTGCCGAGACATTGGATGTAAGCGTGCAAACCGTCTCGCGCGCCTACGCCCAAGCGGAAAAGATGGGCTTGGTGCAGGCCCGCGTGGGCAGCGGCACCTGGATCAACGCGCTCGATGACGGCCAGGAGGCCGAGTATCTACGCAGCGCCAACATGGCCATGGACGCCTCCCCCGTGGATCTGTCCATCGCGCATCCAATATGTCCGCCCGGGCATCATCTACGCTTTCGCGAAACGCTTCGCGACGTGGCGGACAGCGCGCATCCCGATGTCATCGATGCCTGCCGTCCCATCGCAGGACTGCCCCATCAACGCGAGCGCGCCAGTCAATGGCTGCACGACACGCTCGGCGTGCCCGGCACGCCCGATGACCGAGTGCTGTGCAACGGCGCCGCCCACGGCGTGATGCTGGCCATCGCCACACTGGTTCAGCATGGCGACGTGGTATTGACCGAGGCGCTGACGGACCACGGCTTGATCGCCTTATCACGCACACTGGGCTTGCAGCTGCGCGGCGTGGCCATCGACGAACAAGGGGTGATTCCCGAGGCCCTCGACGCCGCATGCCGGCGCTACCGACCGCGTGCCGTGTGCCTGACGCCCACCCAGCTCAACCCCACCGGCGCGACCATGGACAACGCACGCCGCGATGCCGTGGCCGAGGTGCTGGCGCGACACGGCACCTGGCTGATCGAGGACGACGTTCACGCCCTGCTCGAACCGCCGGGATTGAGCCCGCTGACAGCGCGTCTCCCACGCCAGAGCTTTCATGTCACCAGCCTGACCAAGGCCACCGTCTCGGGGCTACGCGCTGGCTATCTCAGCGTGCCACGCGGGCAGTTGCATCACACCCTGCCCCGGTTGCGCGCCACCAGTTGGATGGCCACACCGCTGGTCTTCGAGATCGCCGACCGCTGGCTGGCCGATGGCACCGTCGACGCCCTGGCCAGCGAGCAACGACAACTGCTCGCCGAGCGCCAACAACTGACCCGGACACGCCTCGTGGGGCACGCCATGGCCTCGCGCCCCACCGGCATGCATCTGTGGCTCGCCCTACCCGGCGCATGGCGTGCGGAAGAACTGCAACAACAGGCGCTTCAGGAAGGCTTGGCAATTTCCACGGCGCAGTCGTTCATGGTCGATCAAGGACCACCACCTCGGCGTATTCGCTTGAGCCTGGGGGGCGAAAACGATCTCGAACGCTTCGATCAGGGATTGACGATTCTCGGACGTTTGCTCGGCGAAGCACCGCCACCGATGCTACAAATCGTATAGCGCGATGGGCGCGCAGCAACGCCGCCCCTCATTCATCATTCACAACTACCTCATGAGGATCTCATGCGCATCTTGATCCATGCCGACGACGCCGCGCTCTGGAAAGACAGGCTCGCTTCGCGTTTACCCTCCGCGGAGTTCGCCATCAGTGGCGAAACGAGCGATTTCCAGGCTGACTACCTCGCGGCATGGAAGCCTCCAGCGTCACTGTTCGAGGCCCAGCCAGCGCTCAAGGGCATCGTCAATCTCGGCGCCGGCGTGGATGCGTTGCTCAACAACCCCGCACTGCCCCGCGACATCCCCATCGTCAAGCTGCGCGATGCCGGCATGGGCGAGCTGATCGCCGACTACGTGCGCTATGGCGTGCTGCATTTTCAACGCGACTTCGACCGTTACCGCCGCCAGCAACATCATGCGACCTGGCGCGAACACGCGCTCACGCCCAAGCGTGAATGGGGCATCGGCATTCTCGGGCTGGGTGCCATCGGCCGTCATGTCGCCCGCCAGCTCGCCGCCGATGGCTACCCCGTGCACGGCTGGAGCCGCTCGCCCAAGGCGCTCAAGGGCATCACCTGCCACCACGGCGACGACGGCCTCCAGACACTGCTCGGCAAGGTCCACACCCTGGTTACGCTGCTACCCGATACGCCTGCCACGCGCAGGATCATCGACCGCGATGCCCTGGCCGCATTACCCGACGGCGCCAGCCTGATCAATCCCGGACGCGGCACGCTGATCGACGAGTCCGCGTTGCTCGAGGCATTGGGTAACGGCGAAGAGGAAAACGGCCGACTGCGCGGTGCGCTGCTCGATGCCTTTCCCACCGAGCCGCTACCCGACGACAGCCCGCTATGGCCGCATCCACGCCTATGGATCACCCCGCACATGGCCGGCCCGACCCCCATCGACGAAGCCGCCGACCAGGTCGCCAAGGCCCTCACCGCCATGCACGCCGGCGAAGCCATCGACACCGTCGACCCCACGGCCGGTTACTGACAGGCCTGGGCATTGCCGACCTCTCCTTCGAACGGCGCCCGCCAACGTACGTGAAGCAAAAAAAGACCCGCCAAGTGGCGGGTCGGAAGAACAGCATCAGCTGTCGAGAGAGAAATGGTTGCCTGCTCAATAGCAAACAGTCTTAGTGATGAAAGCGTTCGGCGGCCTGGCGCGCCAGTTCGCGAATGCCGTCCCAGTCTTCGTTCTCGACCAGAGCATTGGGCGTCAGCCATGAGCCGCCCACGCACATCACGTTGGGCAGGCTGAGGTAATCGTCGGCGTTGTCCACGGTAATACCACCGGTCGGGCAGAAGTGGGCGTCGGGAATCGGACCACCAATAGATTTGATCGCCTTGACGCCGCCGCTAGCCTCCGCCGGAAAGAACTTGAAGCGCCGATAGCCGTACTGCCAGCCAGTCATCAACTCGGAGACCGTGGCCACCCCCGGCAGCATCGGCACCGCGCTTTCCACACCGTAGCGATAAAGCGCCTCGGTCGTACCGGGCGTAACCACGAAATCGACACCGGCCTCTTCGGCCAGCCGATATTGGGCGGGCGTCAGCACAGTGCCGGCACCGATACTCACGCCTGGAAGCGCGGCCCGCATGCGCCGAATGGCGTCCAGTGCACAATCGGTGCGCAGGGTGATCTCGAGTACGTTGAGACCGCCCTCGACCAAGGCACGCGCCATGGGCACGGCATCCTCGAGGCGATCGACCACCAACACCGGAATCACCTCCACCTTCTGGCAGATGCTGTCGAGTTCCGTCGTGCGGGTGGAAGGAAGCTGTTTGTCGATAGTCATGGGATGCTCCGGATGTTCGTAAACGCAGGGCTCAGGGCGCCCAGTACGTCGCGATCGGTTGAGAGAGGAAAGTGCGAATCGGCAGTTGCCGGGCATCATCGCCCCCCAACGCGTTGGCCAGGACACGACGCTTGTCCTCGCCGGTCATGTGCAGGACATGCAGATGGGCATCGGCCAGGCGCGCGGCGCTCAACGTGATGCGTGCCTGCGGTACACTGGGCGCATGCACCGCCACCGCCGCCTCGGATGTCTCAAGTGCCGTGGCCAGTTGTTCGCTATCGGGAAACAGTGAGGCCGTATGCCCATCGCCGCCCATGCCGAGGACGACCACACTGGCCGGCCACGGCAACGCCGCGACGCGTGCCGAGACCGCCTCGACGCCGTCCTCAGGGGTAGCGTCATCGGTGGTCAGGGAATGAAAACATGCCTCGGCAGCCGGACCGACGAGCAGCGTCTCGCGAACCAGACGTGCATTGCTGTCGGCATCGTCGTCGGCTACCCAGCGCTCATCGGCCAGCGTCACATCGATACGTGACCATGGCAGCGCCTTGGTGGCCAGGGCACTGAAGAACGGCTTTGGCGTGGAGCCGCCGGAAACGACCAGCAGCACCCGCTCGCGACTGGCCAAGTCGGCTTCGAGCGCCTTGGCCACGGTATCCGCGAGGCGCTCGGCCAGGTAACGACGGCCTTCCTCGATGCTTTTCATAATGGGCTGCCTATCCAATCAATAATCTTCATACCAGGAGCGCCCGTCCTGGGTAATCATGGCGATCGACGCCACGGGGCCCCAGGAGCCGGCCGGATAACGCCGCGGCGACATGTCACGTGCCTCCCAGCCGGCGATCAACTGATCCACCCACTTCCAGGCGTACTCCACTTCGTCGCGGCGCACGAACAGGTACTGCTGGCCCTTCATCACCTCGAGCAGCAAGCGCTCGTAGGCATCGGGAATCCGCGTCTTGGGGAAGGCGTGATTGAAATCCAGATGCAGCGGCCCGGGGCGTAGACGCATGCCCTTGTCGAGTCCGCTGTCTTTAGTCAGTACCTGCAGCGCGATGCCTTCTTCCGGCTGCAGACGGATGACCAGCTTGTTGGCCGCGATTCCGCGTTGGTCGGGATCGAAAATGTAGTGCGGCTGCTGACGGAAGTGGATGACGATCTGCGACATCTTTTCCGGCATGCGCTTGCCGGTGCGCAGATAGAACGGCACGCCGGCCCAGCGCCAGTTGGCAACCTCGAGTTTCATGGCGACGAAGGTCTCGGTATGGCTCGAGGTGTTGGCGCCTTCCTCGTCGAGATAGCCCGGCACACTCTCGCCGTCCACGGAGCCGCCGATGTATTGCCCCCGCACCACGTTGCGCGACAGCTCTTCACCTATCATGGGCTTGAGTGCCTTGAGCACCTTGACCTTCTCGTCGCGAATGGCGTCGGCGTCGAGATTCGACGGCGGATCCATGGCGATCAGACACAGCAACTGCAGCAAGTGGTTCTGGACCATGTCGCGCAACTGCCCCGCCTCGTCGAAGTAGCCCCAGCGGCCTTCGATGCCCACCTTCTCGGCCACGGTGATTTCCACATGCGAAATCTGGTTCTGGTTCCACTGATTGCCGAACAAGGGATTGGCGAAGCGCAGCGCGATCAGGTTCTGGACCGTCTCCTTGCCCAGGTAGTGGTCCATGCGATAGATGCGCGACTCGGGGAACACATCGCCGATGGCATCGTTGATCTGAATGGAGGATTCGAGATCGTAGCCGATGGGCTTTTCGACCACCACACGGGTCTCGTCATCGAGGCTGCCACTGGCATGCAGGTTGGCGCAGATATCACCGTAGATGCTGGCTGGCACCGCCAAGTACACGACCATGGGGCGCTGGGTAGCGTCATGCCAATCGCGAATGGCGTCGTACCCCTCGACGGTGGCAAAGTCGAGTTGCTGGTAGTCGAGACGCGCCAGGAACCGATCGAGACAGGCCTTTTCCAGCTCGTTGGGCTTGAGTCGCTTGTTAAGGGCTTCCTTGACGTTGGTGCGGAAGCCATCGGCATCATGTTCATGGCGCGCCAACCCCAGAATCCGCGTGGTATCGCCAAGCAACCCTTCGCGATCCAAGTGGTACAATGCCGGGTACAATTTGCGCAGCGCCAAATCGCCAAGCGCCCCGAAAAGGGCCAGATCGACATCGGGCGTAGTATCTCGACTCATGACGCGGCCCCCCAAAATCTGGTTAACTTACCTATAAAATAAGCCATATCAGGGCTCCTCGGCAAATATATTATGTAAATTTACTACCATGGCGACACGCGTTTGATCCCATTCGCGAACGACTTGGCTTGGCGACCCTGCGCCACCACGCTAGGATGCCTTTCTAACACAACGTAGTTACTTAATACGTGGTTACGTGACAACGTCGTTAATTGACCACCTTTCGACACCCTTGGCAGACAGAGACTCTCATTACGCATGCCAGCCTTCGATCTGATCGACCGTATCCGTTCCCGCTTGGACGAACTCAATCGTTCCGAACGCAAAGTGGCCGACGTGATTCTCCACGACCCGGCCGCCGCCACCGGCATGAGCATCGCGACGCTGGCGCAGACCGCGGCGGTCAGCGAACCGACGGTCAATCGCTTCTGTCGCAACTTCGACGCCAAGGGCTATCCCGACTTCAAGATCAAGCTTGCCCAAAGCCTAGCCGGCGGCACGCCCTATGTCAGTCGCAGCGTGGAACGTGACGATGGCGCCGCAAGCTATGGCGAGAAGATCTTCGGCGCCACCATCGCCGCCCTCGATGACGCCCGCCGCACGCTCGACGCCCAACGCGTCGAGCGCGCCGTCGATTATCTGATCCAGGCCAAACAGATCAGCTTCTTCGGCCTCGGTGCCTCGGGGCCTGTGGCCCAGGACGCGCAGCACAAGTTCTTTCGCTTCAACCTGCCTGTCACCGCCTACGAAGACGTGCTGATGCAACGCATGGTTGCCGCCGCCACTCATACCGGTGATGTCATCGTCATCGTCTCCTACACCGGCCGCACTCGCGAGCTGGTCGAGATCGCCCGTGTGGCACGTGACAATGGAGCCATCGTGCTCGGCATCACCGCGCCCGACTCGCCACTCGCCCACGAGTGTACCGAAACGCTCGAAGTCATCACCCCGGAAGACACCGATGTCTACATGCCGATGACCTCGCGCATGATCCACCTGGCCTTGATCGATGTACTCGCGACCGGCGTCACGCTGCGTCGCGGCGAAGACTTCCTACCGCACCTCAAGAAGATAAAGGACAGTCTGCAAGCCACGCGGTTTCCGATTCACGACGAGTAATCGTCGCGGCCGCGCTTGCCGCCACACCGCGCAGTCACGACAATAAGCGTCTCACCACTCTCATTGAGCCGCTTTTATTGAAGCCGTCTTTATGCAAACAGGAGTATGTCCATGCGCTGGCTCGTCGCCTGCCTGTTGATTCTCGTCAGCACCGCCGCATCGGCGGAAACGTTTCGCTTCACGGCCATTCCCGATGAAAACCAGTCGCGGCTCGAGGAGCGCTTCGACAAGGTCGCCCATTATCTTGAGGATCGACTGGGCGTGGAAGTCGAGTACGTGCCGGTCAAATCCTATAGCGCCGCTGTCTCGGCCTTCCGCAACGATCAGGTGCAACTGGCCTGGTTCGGCGGCCTGACCGGCGTGCAGGCACGCCGCCTGGTGCCCGACTCTCGCGCCATCGCCCAGGGCAAGGAAGACGCCGAATTCCGCACCTACTTCATCGCCCACCATGATAGCGATATCGACACGCAAGGCGATGACCTGCCCAAGAACGTGCAGGGCAAGGCGTTCACCTTTGGCGCCAAGACTTCCACTTCCGGGCGCCTGATGCCGGAATATTACATCCGCAACCAGTTCGGGGCGCCACCCAAGTCGCTGTTCTCGCGCGTCGGCTTTTCCGGCGACCATACGCGCACCATTGCCCTGGTCGAGTCCGGCACTTACGACATCGGCGCCGTCAACTTCAAGGTCTGGGATGCCGCCGTGGCCGATGGACGCGTGGACACCGACAAGGTCGACGTGATCTGGAAGACGCCGACCTACCCCGACTATCAATGGACCGTGCGTGGCGATGTTGACAGTCGCTATGGCGACGGCTTCACCGACAAGGTGCGTCAGGCACTGCTCGATATGCACGATCCCGAGCTGCTCGAGAGCTTCCCCCGTGAGGGCTTCATCCCCGCCGACAACGACGACTATCAACCCATTGAAGACGTCGGCGAGAAACTAGGCCTGCTGCGGTGAGTGTGGAGGAACTCGTTCGCTTCAACGGCGAGGCGCTGGGTCATGCACGCCATACCGTCCTCGCCGAGCTCACGCTAGGACTTCAGGCCGGCGAACGCGTGGCCTTGCTGGGCCCCAGCGGAGTGGGAAAATCGACCCTGCTGGCCGCCTTGCGCCAGCGCCTCGGGTATCGTGCGGCCTGGTGTCCGCAGGAGCACGGCCTGGTGCCGCCATTGTCGGTCTATCACAACGTTTATATGGGCCGCCTGGAACGCCATTCCGCGCTCGCCAACCTCCTGAATCTAATCCGCCCGAGGCGTGATGCCTGGCACGAGATTCAAGCGCTATGCGGTGAGCTAGGTCTTGAGGGGCTGCTCAAGCGCCCCGTGGCACAGCTCTCCGGAGGGCAACGCCAGCGCGTGGCCATCGCCCGGGCGCTCTATCAGGCGCGCGAGGTATTTCTCGGCGACGAACCGGTCGCCAGCATCGACCCGCACCAGGCGCGCCGCCTGCTGCATAGGGTGCAGAATCAACACACGACCTGTGTGATTGCCCTGCATCAGCGCGAGCTCGCGTTGACCCATTTCGACCGCGTGTGGGGACTGCGCGACGGCCGACTGATGCTCGATGCGCCGGCGCGCGAGCTGACACTTGACGATCTCGACACGCTGTATCCCGACGCCCACTCGTCCGATCCCCAACCGGAGCCGGCATGAGGGAAGAACGCGCGCCAGGCCTGCTCGCCGGTGACTCCCTCAATCTGCGCCTGGCCCGACGCTCGCTGGGGCTGATTGCACTGTGTCTGGTATTGCTGCCCTTCGCCGACCTGGCGATCACCACTCACGATCCTTGGGCCGAGCTGGGGCGCATGCTCTCCGGCCTGCTGCACCCCGACATCCTGGCGACCGAGTCACTGCCCCATGCCATCGCCCTGACCATCGGTTTTGCGCTGTGGGGCACATTGCTCGGTATGCTGCTGGGATTCCCGCTGGCTTTGCTCTTCCCGCACTCGCGCTTGCTACGCGGTGGTTGCGCGTTCGTGCGCGCCATCCACGAGCTATTCTGGGCGCTGCTTCTGCTGCAGGTCTTCGGCCTTTCGGCGGTCACCGCCATCGCCGCCTTGACGATCCCCTACGCCGGCATTTTCGCCAAGGTCTACGCCGAGATTCTCGAACTCACGCCGCGCGCGCCGGTCGATGCGCTGCCCGAGGGCGTCGGGCGTCTGTCGCGTTTCGTGTATGCCGAACTGCCCATGGTCTGGTCGCGGCTTTCGAGCTATACCCGCTATCGCTTCGAGTGCGCCATGCGCTCCAGCGTGCTGCTCGGGTTCGTGGGCCTGCCGACGCTCGGCTTCCATCTGGAAAGTGCCTTCCGCGAAGGACGCTACCCCGAAGCCGGCGCCTTGCTGTGGCTGTTCTACCTCATGATCGCCTCGCTGCATCTATGGGGGCACCGCCGCCTGCTGCCGTGGATCGCACTGGGGAGTCTGTTCCTGCTCGGGCCCTGGCCGGACATCGACGGCGCCCTGCTATGGCGATTCGTGAGTGTCGATCTATGGCCGCAACCCTTGCTCGAAGGGAACTGGAGCGGACTCTGGCAATGGTTCGGCGAGATCCCCGACCTGCTGCCCGCCATCGGCAACACCCTGCTACTGGGACTGATGGGCACCGCCGGCAGCCTGGTGGTCGCCTTGCTGCTGTGGCCGCTGGCCAGCCGGCATTTCGGCAACCGCCCCACCCGCATGGCAGGCAAGGGCGTCTTGATCCTGATGCGCTCGACGCCGGAACTGATGCTGGCCTTCATCTTCCTGTTGATGCTCGGCCCCTCGATGCTTCCCGCCTGGCTGGCGTTGTCGCTACACAACGGCGCACTGATCGCCTTTCTGGTAGCGCGACATGCCGATGCCATCGTGCCGGGTAGCCACGCACTGCCCGCGTCCGGGCGTTATGCCTACGAACTGTTGCCGCGCCTCTATGGCGGCTTGCTGGCACTGCTGTTCTACCGCGCCGAGACGATCATTCGCGAGACCGCGCTGCTGGGTATGCTGGGCATCGCCACGCTGGGCTTTCACATCGACTCCAGCTTCGCCTACATGATGTTTGATCAAGCCTTCGTACTGCTGTTGATTACCGCCGCGCTCAACATCGGCGTCGACGCCCTGGCGCGCCGCTACCGACCGCGCGAAATCGCCGAGACCCCAGGCCAGCACGACCGCCCCGCGGGAGAAGCCCCATGCTGATCACGACACTGCTGTTCATCGTCACCGCTCTGGCGGAAATCATCGGCTGCTACCTGCCCTGGCTGTGGCTTCGCCAGCAAGGCTCGCCCTGGCTGCTGGTCCCGGCGGCCGCCAGCCTCGCATTGTTCGCGTGGCTATTGACGCTGCATCCCGCCGCCAGCGGACGTATCTATGCCGCTTACGGGGGCGTCTACGTGGTCTGCGCCCTGGGCTGGCTGTGGGCCGTCGATGGCGAACCGTTGCAACCCACCGACTGGATCGGCGCCGGTCTCGCGCTTGCCGGGATGGGCGTGATCGCCAGTGGGTGGCGATAAGAAAACACCGCAGAAGATTACGTTTTGCTGCGCTGTGTTGCGCGTGAACCTGCTAATGTCTGGAAACGATGTGCCGCCCCATGGAGAGGGGGCATCGCCAGTGACAGGCCGACTGCCTGATCCCGTGTCGCTAACGTGTTCCATTGACGAGGTTCACATGACCACACCGCCACACCCGCCGATCAAGGACGAAGAGACGCCGCCCCCAACATCGCCTTCTTCAACGCCAAAACGCAGCACCGGCAATTTCGCCAACGACCCCGGGCGCGCCGCCGAGGCCGGGCGCAAGGGCGGCCAGGCCAGCCCCACCAACTTCAAGCATGACCCGGGGCGCGCCGCCGAGGCAGGCCGCAAGGGCGGCCGCGAGAGCCCCGGCAACTTCAAGCAAGACACCAATCGCGCGCGTGAGGCGGGTCGCAAGGGTGGGCGCCAACGCTCACCCCATACCTCGTGACGAGCACCGCGTGCATAGCCAGTCGCTTGCGCCACCCCGCAAGCATTACCTACGTCGTTCGCCGCCATGACTGACAGCCAGTCACGCGACGCTGACATAGACTGACATCTGACAGCACACAGATTCACGCGCGCCACACATCAGCGCCACGTGCCGTTTCCCTGCACCCGCAAATGCGGGTTTGGCCTCAGGCCGGACCGCCCGCCAGGGCGGTCATTTTTTACTCCCCATCCTCGCCTCACAGCCCCGTTGTCGGCGGCCCGAGACAGTAGCCATCATGCTACGACTCGGGTAGGGTAAACGCCTGTATACGTTGTTATTCACCCCACGAATCGAGCCAGCGGCATTCGCCGACGAAACGGAAACGACTGCATGACGACACCGGCCATGATGTACGTGCATGACTGGCGCGCCTGGCAGCCCGGCCGCCGCGATACCTCGCAGCCCCGCCTCAGCGTTGCGGAAAAACCCGCCGGCGGCCATGTGCCGGCCATGTTGCGACGCCGTTTGACCGGCATCGGTCGCGCACTCTGCGACATGCTGGCCGAACTCGATGTCGACGCCGACTGCCCCCTGCTGTATGCCTCCCGCCATGGCGACGGCGAACGCACCCTGGAAATGCTCAATGCCCTGGCAGAAGAAGCGCCATTGTCGCCGGCACGCTTTGGGCTCTCGGTGCATAACGCCATCCCCGGCGTATATTCGATCGGACGCGGCAACCGCCGCACCCAGCAGGCAATCGCCGCCTCGGGCGACGAATTCGCCGCACTGCTCGTCGAAGCCCGTGGCTATCTGGCACAGGGCGAGCCGGCAGTCATCATCGCCTTCGCCGAGCAAGCGATCCCCGCACGTTTCACCGCGCACTTCACGACCCCGATCGAAACCGCCGCCGTGGCACTGCGCGTGTCGTTAACGCCGACGCAAGACGCCTGGGCGCTGACACCACGCCCACTGACGAGCGACGACACCGCCGAGAGCCACCCCCAGCCCAGCGATCTCATCGACTGGCTATGCGGCACACGCGACGAACTCCATTGCCATCGGCCACGCCAGGCATGGTCATTGGTGCGCGGCGAATAATGCATGGACGAGATCACCCCGATGAACGTCGACGCCCTGCCCTATAACCGCTTACACCCTGTATCATAGGCCAGCCGGTATAGTGCGCCCCGCCGTCGGCAACGTTTACGCACACGACATACGCCTTATGCTGCATCGACGAGAATGGAGTCGCCCATGACGAGCGAATTGGAACACGAGCTCAAGCATCTCATCATCGACACCCTCGAACTCGAGGACGTCACGCCGGAGGATATCGATCCCGACGAGCCGCTGTTCGTCGAAGGTCTCGGCCTGGACTCCATCGACGCCCTGGAGCTGGGGCTCGCTCTGCAGAAGCGCTACGGCATCAAGCTGGAAGCTGATAGTGACGAAACACGCCACTACTTCCGCAATCTGCGCACACTCGCTGCGCTGGTCGAGGAGCGTCGCACCGCGTAGAGCCCAGCATGAATTCCCATACCCCATCGTCGACCGCACCGCGCTCGGCCCTGCTCAATCTGCTCTTCGTCATCCTGGCATTGGGATGGCCGTTGGCCGTGCACATTTTGCTGCCGCGTCTGGGCGCCTGGCCACTGCTGATCGCCCTCGTCGCACTGGCTTGGTGGCGGCTACCCGCCGCGCGCCGGGGATGGGGCTGGGGATTACTGATCGTCGGCGGGGGCCTGCTCGCTGCCGGCCACGCCGAACTTGGGGTACGCGCCTGGCCGGTGCTTCTCAATACCGCCATGCTAGCTGCCTTCGCTTACAGTCTGGCGCGGCCACCCAGTGCCATCGAGCGCCTGGCGCGGCGCCGCGAACCCAACCTCGGCCCGCGCGGTGTGCGTTATACGCGCCGCGTGACTCAAGCTTGGTGCGTATTTTTCGCCATCAATGGCAGCATCGCGCTATGGACCGCACTCTACGCCGACCTGGCCATGTGGACGCTCTACAACGGGGGCATCGTCTATACCCTGCTGGCGATGATGTTCGGCGGCGAATGGCTGATCCGCCGCCAGGTGAGGAAAACGCCCGATGACGAATGACGCAGCGCACGGCCCACTGCTGGCCACCCCGTGGCGCGACCGCGACCCTGCACGCGCCGTGGCCTGGCAAACCGACGCTTACGCCGAGGCGCCCTGGCACACGCTGGCGACATTTCAGGCCGACGTCGGCGCCTGGCAGGCGGCCCTGGACGCGCATACTGAGTCTCCCGATTACTGGATGCTGAGCACGCACGACCCTTACCGATTCGTCTGTGCGCTGATCGCTGCCTGGGAGCGCGGCGACCGTGTCATCCTACCGGCCGACACGCGCCCGGCGACACTCGAGGCCCTCGATGCCCTGGGTGCCGCGCGCCTGGGGGATATTCCCGGCGGCCTGACGCCGAGCGCTTCCCCACGCACGCCGCGCTGGGGCACGCTCGAGGCGGAGCGCATCGCCGTGAGTCTCTATACCTCCGGCTCCACCGGCGAACCGCAGCGCCTCGACAAGACGTTCGCCCAGCTCGACGCGGAGCTTGGCATGCATGCCGCACTATGGCCGCTCGAGGCACGCCTGACGCTGAGTCAGGTGAGTCATCAGCATATCTACGGGCTGTTGTTCGGCATACTGCGCCCGTTGTGCGAACGCAGCCCCTTCGCCAGCGAGGTATGCCGCTATCCCGAAACCCTGCATCAGTGGTTGGCGCACTGGCATGCGCAAACCCGGCGCGAGGCGGTGCTGATCAGCGCCCCACCAACTCTTGAGCGGCTTCCAGAGACACTCGACTGGTCGGCGGTCGACGGCGTTCTAGCACGCATTCATTCTTCCGGCGCGCCCCTGCCGCGCGATGCGGCCGAGCATGCCCAGCGCCTGCTCGGCGCCGAGGTACGCGAAGTCTATGGTAGCTCCGAAACCGGCGGCATCGCTTGGCGCGTTCAATCCCGGGATACTGGCTGGACGGCATTTCCCGACGTCGAGATAAGTGCCGATAGTGAACACCAATTGTGGCTACGCACACCATGGCTGGCCGACCCAGCGACCTGGACCCTGCAGGCCGACCGCGTGGCCGTCGACGACACCCGTTTTCAACTGCTCGGGCGCAGCGACCGTATCGCCAAGGTCGGCGGCAAGCGTGTCTCGCTCACCGCCTTCGACCGCGCCCTCGTCGAACTGCCCGACGTGCGCCGTGCCCATTGCGCTCCCCTGCCGAGGCGCGATGGCCGTCTGGGCGCCATCGTCGAGCTCACGCCCGAGGCCGTGCCGCACGATCATGCCACGCGTCGGCGATTGATCCAGACGCTGCGCGCCGCCCTGGCGCCACGCTTCGAAAACGTCGTGCTGCCACGCTACTGGCGCTTCGTCAAGGCCTGGCCCCGCGATGCCCAGGGCAAGCTTGGTGCTGCATGCCTATCACGCCTGTTCGCGGATCTCGACGATCCCCGCGCACCGCGCTGGCTGGGCGAAACGCTGGACGGTCCGCAAAGCGCACGTCTGACCCTGGAAGTGCCCGAACGTCTCGCCTATGTCGAAGGCCATTTCGCCACGCAGCCGGTAGTACCGGGCGTAGTCATGGTGCGCTGGGCGCTTCACGCCGCACGCGAAAGCCTCGGTCTGCATGGCGTGTGCCGCGACATGACCCGCATCAAGTTTCCCCTGCTGCTGCTACCGGGGGAGCGCGTCACCCTGACGCTCGACGCCACGTATGACAGCTCGCATGAAACCGCTCATGACGATACTCATAACAACGCCATGACGATCCGGCTACGCTTCACGTTCACCAGCCAGCGCGGTACTCATGGGACCGGCACGCTGACGCTGACGCGGCCGGAGGGCGCATGCCATGCGTGACGACGCCCGTGCCTGTGTCATTATTCCAGTCTACAACCACGCCGACGCGGTGGGGCGTACATGCCAGGCGCTACGCCGTCTGGAGGTCCCCTTGTTATTGGTCGATGACGGTTGCGAGCTCGCCTGTGCCGCCGTTCTCGAGCGCCTCGCCAGCGCACCACGCACACATCTGCTCAAACTGCCGCACAACCAAGGCAAGGGCGCGGCGGTCAAGGCCGGCCTGCGCGAGGCACAGCGGCTGGGCTTCACGCACGCCCTGCAAGTCGATGCCGATGGCCAGCACGACGCCGACGATCTACCGCCGTTTCTCGCTGACCTCAATGCCGACGACACCACGCTGCGCATCGGCTATCCACGTTTCGATGCCAGCGTGCCGCGCCACCGCTTCTATGCCCGTTATCTGACCCATTCGCTGGTGTGGCTGAGCACTCTTTCCTTCGCGCTGCGCGACACCATGTGCGGCGTCAAGCTGTATCCGGTGGCGGCGACCAATCGCCTGGTCGCGCGGCATTCCTGCGGGGACCGCATGCAGTTCGACACCGAGTTACCCGTGCGCTGGATATGGGCAGGGTGGCCGGTCGAGAACCTGCCCGTACGGGTCAGTTATCCCCTCGACGGCGTCTCGCATTTCGCCATGTGGCGCGATAACCGCCAACTCACCGCGATGCATTTACGCTTGCTCGCCGGTATGCTGCGGCGGCTGCCACGCCTGCTATGCCGCCATGCGCGAATAACAAGGAGTACCGGATGACCCCCAGCGACGACGACACGCAACGCGACGCACAGCACTGGTCGCGCGTTCAGGAGTCCGGCACCTTGGCCGGCATGCGCCTGATGATCTGGATTCGCCGCCACCTGGGACGCTGGCCGTTTCGGCTCATGCTGGTGCCGGTCATCCTTTACTACTATGCGATACGCCACATTCCCCGCCAGGCGTCGCAGGATTATCTCAAGCGCATCTGGCCACTCTATGCCGGGCGTGCGCCGCGCTGCGTGCACTGGTTGAGCCTGCGCCATTTCCTGGTCTTCGGCGGCATGCTGATGGACAAGATTGATGCCTGGAGCGGGCGCACGCTGGAAGCGCGTGTCGACGGCGAAGACCGTGCCCGCCTCGACGCCGCCATCCGCAGCGGGCGCGGCGGCCTGGTACTGGTCTCGCACGTCGGCAACCTGGAAATATGCAGCGCCATGCAGGAACGTCGCGACGACTTCCACGTGGTGCAGATCATGCACACCCGCAACGCCAGCAAGTTCAACGAGCTGCTGGCCCGCAGCAACCTGCGCCGCGCGCCGGAGATCATCGAGGTCAGCGAGATCACCCCGGCCACCGCCATGCTGCTCGCCGAGCGCATTCAACAAGGGCACTTCGTGATGATCGCCGCCGACCGCGTGCCACTTCACGACGGTGGCCGCACCCAGACGCTCGACTTCCTGGGCGCGCCCGCTGCCTTTCCCGAAGGCCCGTTCCATCTGGCCACCCTGCTGCGCTGCCCGCTCTACACGGTGGCCTGCCTGCGTGACGCCGAGGGCTACCGAGTGGAATTCAATGACTTCGACGACACTACCCACGTCAAACGCGTCGAGCGCGATGCCTGGCGCGAACAAGCCATGCGCCGTTACGTACAGTGGCTGACCGATCAATGCCAGCGCCAGCCACTGCAATGGTTCAACTTCTTCCCTTTCTGGGCTTCTTCGACAACGCACAAAGACGACGACTAAGTTTCATCGTCGCCTCATCTCGACACGGGAGAAAGCACATGATGCGCCGCTTGATCGCCTACGCCTGCCTGGGGCTCGTCGGGCTGCCGCTCGCCGCGCACGCCTTCGACCGCCAGGCACTGCAGGAACGTCTTGAGCAGACCCCGGCGTTGGAAGGCCACTTCACGCAGACCCGTTGGCTCGCCGATGTCGATACGCAGCTCGAAAGCCAGGGGCGCTTCGCCTATGTGCGCGACGAGAAGGTCGTCTGGCAACTGGAAACGCCCGTGGAGGACACACTGGTACTCACACCGGCCGATGCCGATGACGCCACGCAGTCGGAAAGCGCCCGTCAGGCGGGTCGCGAGCAGATCGCCGCGCTATTGCTGCGCCTGCTCGGCGGCGACTGGTCGGCGCTGGACGCACGCTTTACCCAGACCCTCGAAGGCGACGCCGACGACTGGCGAGTCGAGCTCACGCCCCGCGACTCGGCCCTCGCCGAACGCATCGGCGAGATTCGCCTGACCGGCGGCCGCTACGTCGAGCATCTGGAGATGCACACCGCCGATGGCGACCGCCTGAGCGTCGACTTCAGCGACCAGGCGCCGCTGACGCCTGAAGCGATCGACGCCCTCCCCGACGCCGATACCCGCTGACCGGATCGAGAGAACCCCTCATGCCGCCCTTGCCCACCGCCACGCGCGCCCCCCGTTACCTTGCCTGGGCCTGGCTGGTTGCCCATCTCGTGTGCCTGGTGGCACTCGGCTGGCTGCTGCGCGACGGTCTACCTGCGGACACCCGGCTGACCGCCATGCTGCCGGAGGACCGCCAGGCTCCACTCGTGGAACGCGCCAGCGCCAAGCTGGGCACGAGCTTCGAGGACCGTTTCGTGCTGCTGGTGCACGCCGACGATCTGTCGAACACCACGCCCGCGCTGGCCGAGGCACTCAGCGGGGATAGCGACGCGGCGTCGGTGATCGACACCCTGACCTGGCGCGACACCGACCTGCTCGACGACGATCCTCAGGCGGCACTCGACACCTATCGCTATCGCCTGCTGACCCCCGAGATACGCCAGGCCATCGATGCCGACGGCGGTGAATCACTGGTCGAGCCCGCACTGCAGGCGCTTTTCTCGCCCGCCGCACGCCCGGATCCGCGCCGCGACCCGTTCGGGCTGCTCGATGCCTGGCTCGAGGAACGCACCACGAGCCGCGTCACCCCGCGCGACGGCCGTTTGAGCGTCGCTATCGACGACCAGCGTTTCGATCTGCTGATCGGCGAGCTCGCCGCCTCGCCCTATGCCCCGGACGCCCAACAGCCTCTGACCACGGCATTGGCGGATTTTCAGGCCGCCCACCCCGAGGCGACGCTATTGCGCTCGGGGCTGATCTTTCATGCCGCGGCCGGCGCCGAGCAAGCCAAGCACGAGATCTCGACCATCGGCCTGGGCGCATTGCTCGGTCTGGTCGCGGTACTGCTGATCGTCTTTCGCTCGCCGCGCGTGCTGCTTGCATTGCTGTTGCCGCTGGGCAGCGGCCTGTTGATGGCGCTGACCCTGACGCTGGCCTTGTTCGGCAGCCTGCACTTGCTGACGCTGGCCTTCGGCGCCAGCCTGATCGGCATCGCCATCGATTACGCCCTGCATCTGCAGAGTCATCGCGCCATCGCGGGTCGCGCCTTTCGTCTCCGCGCCCTGCTCCCCGGACTCGCGCTGGGCCTGGCATCGAGCCTGGTCGCGTATCTTGCCCAGACCTTCACGCCGCTACCGGGACTGCGTCAGATGGCGGTCTTCGCCGCGCTGGGGCTGCTGGGCGCCTGGCTCTCGGTGGTACTGTGGCTACCCCGCCTGCGCCTGCCCATCTCGCCGGCCACCGCGCGCCTGGCGACGCGCTGGGAACGCCTCACTCGCTCACCGTGGCGCCTCAAGCCCGGCATCGTCGGCGTGGTCGCAATGATCCTGGTGGCGGTCTGTATCTGGCGCCTGCACAGCGACGACAGCCTGCGGCTGCTCAGTTCATCGCCCGATGCCTTGCTCGAGCAGGAGCGCATCGTGCAGCGACACTTCGGCAACGATACCGGCACGCACTACCTGCTGGTGCGCGGCGACGATGAGGCCGCGTTGCTCTCGCGGCTCGACGCCCTGCACACGCCGCTGGACGCGCTAGAAGACCAGGGCGTGATCAGCGGACACCTCGATCTTGCCGACAGCGTGCCGCCGCCCGAGCGACAAAACGCCGACCTGGCGCGTGTCGAACGCCTTTACCAGACCCCGCTCGAGACCCTCTTCGCACGTGCGAACCTGCCGGACACGCTGGCCGAACGCGCCCGCGCGCGCCTCGATGAGAGCCCGCTGCTGGATGTCGCCACCTGGCTCGACTCGCCGCTCGGGGAGTCTCAACGCCGCTTGTGGCTGGGCGAGACCGAGGACGGCGACGTCGCCGCCAGCGTGGCGCTTCAAGGCGTCGCGGATGGCGACGGCGAGGCGCCTTTGCGGCAACTCGCCGCCGATACGCCCGGCGTCACCTATGTCGATCGCATCGAACGCCTGTCGGGGCTCCTCGGCGAGCTACGCACGCATATCGCCGAATGGCTGGCGCTGGGCCTGGTTTTGCTGGGCGTAGGGCTGAGCCTGCGCTATCGTCGGCGTACCTGGCGAGTGCTGGTCCCTCCGCTGGGCGCTACGCTGATCGTATTGACGAGCTTCGCGGTAACCGGTATTCCGCTCAACGTTTTCAGTCAGTTGGGGCTATTGCTGGTCTTGGGCATCGGCCTCGATGCGGGTATCTTCAATGCCGAGCATCCCCGCCAGGCCGCCGCCTGGCTGGCCATCAGCCTGTCCACGCTGACCAGTCTGCTGGCCTTCGGGCTGCTCGCGTTCAGTGCCACCCCGGCGCTTCACTATCTCGGCCTGACGTGCCTGATCGGCCTGGCCGCGGTGTGGGGGCTGGTCTACTTGCTCAGGCCCGGTCCACGAGGAGACGCTTGATGAACATGCACACCGACGCATCCCCGCATGCCACCGACTGTGATGTCGCCATCATCGGCGCCGGGCCCGCCGGCGCGGCCGCCGCCGCGCGCCTGAGCCGCCTCGGATGGCACGTACATGTCATCGAACGCAGCCATTTCCCGCGCTTTGCCATCGGCGAAAGCCTGCTGCCGCAGAGCATGGCCTATCTCGAGGCGGCCGGTTTGCTGGAGACGGTCCAGGCTGCTGGCTATCAGTCCAAGAACGGCGCCGCCTTCACCCGCCACACGCGGACCACTACCATCGATTTCCGCGAAAAATCGACGCCCGGCTGGGGCACCACCTATCAGGTCCCACGTGCCGACTTCGATCAGCGCCTGATCCACGCCGCCGAGGCCCAGGGTGCGACACTCGAGTTCGGCACGACGGTCACCGCATTCGACGCCGATGCCGCGCGCCCCGTGTTGCAACTCGAGGACGAACAGGGGGCAACGCGCTCCTTGAGCGCGCGCTTCGTGCTCGATGCCAGCGGCTACGGTCGGGTATTGGCGCGCCTGGAAGCGCTTGAACGCGATCCACGTGCCGAACCGCGCATGGCGATCTTCAGCCATGTCGAGGACGGCATCGATGACGCCGATTACGACCGCGAGAAGATCCTGATCGGCGTGCACCCCGAGGACGCCGGCATCTGGTACTGGTTGATTCCGTTCGCCGACGGACGCGCCTCGGTGGGCGTCGTCGGCGACATCGACACCCTCACCGCGCATGGCGACAGCCCAGAAACGCGCTGGCAAACCTTGATCGACCGGGAGCCGCGCTTTCGCCAGCTTCTGCACCAGGCGCAGCGCGTGCGCGAGGTCAACGAGATACGCGGTTACGCGGCCAGCGTCACGCGCCTGCACGGCCCCGGTTACGTGCTGCTCGGCAACGCCGGGGAATTTCTCGACCCGGTGTTTTCCTCCGGCGTCACCATCGCCCTGCATTCGGCGCACCTCGCTGCCCCGCTCGTCGACCGCCAGCTACGCGGCGAAGAAATCGACTGGCACGCTGACTTCGAGACGCCACTACGCGCCGGCGTGGAGACCTTCCGCGCTTTCGTCGAGGCGTGGTACGCCGGCACGCTGCAGACCATCGTCTTTCACGAAGCGCCGCCGCCGCGCTTCAAACGCTGGATCAGCGGCGTGCTCGCCGGTTACGCCTGGGACCGTGACAACCCTTTCGTCACCGCCTCACGACGCCGCCTGGCGACACTTGCCGAAGTCTGCGAACAACGCGACGAGGTGCGCTCATGAGCCTGGCACGATATCCACTCGCGCTCGCGCTATGTAGCCTGATGCTGCTCGGCGGCTGCTCGCTGGCGCCGCCCATTGCGCCCCATCCGGCGCTGGATCAGGCCGAACGCTCGGAGACACTTACTCGACGCCTGACCTTCATCCCCGACGACGCGGACGCAGACAAACAAACCCTGATCGCCGTGCTGCGCCTCGCCCCGGACGAATTGCGCGTGGTCCTGACCACGCCCTACGGTCAGCGCCTGACGACGCTGGTACGCGACGCCTCGGGCAGCCGCTTCGAGCAGGGCGATGCCCCACGCGAGGATGCTCTACCGTTTCCGCCGGACTGGCTGGCGACCCGACTGGAATGGTCGCTGTGGCCCCGCGCGGCGCTCGAAGAGGCCTTCGCCGATAGCGACTGGACGCTCGACGAGAATCGCCGAGAGCGCCTGATCGTCTATCGCGGCGAGCGTGTCGCGCGTATCACGCCGCCCCCCGCACAACGCGGGGCGGATAGTGACAGCGGCGTATTGCTGGAAGATTTTCAAGGCGACTACCGACTGCGCATCGCGCCGCTCGATTCGTCCACCGACCACGAGGCCTCGCGATGAACCTATCCGCCGACCGCCAACCCTGTCGTCTGTCGCGTCCCGGCGTGGTGTGCAGCCTCGGCGACGACCTGGAGACCATCGCCGACGCCTTGTTCGCAGGGCGACGCGGACTGACGTCCAGTGCCGCCTTCACCCCTGAACGTGCGCTACCGTTGGGCATGGTCACATGCGAGCTCCCCGACTGGGACGCCTGGCCGCCCGAGCAGCGCAGCCGCAACAACCGCTTGTTGGCACTCGCCATGCACCGCCTGCATGACGCACTCGAACATCTATGTAATTCGGTATCGCCCGAGCGCATCGGCGTGGTCATCGGCACCAGTACCTCGGGCATCGGCGAGACCGAACGCGCCATCGCCGAGGTGGGACCCGAGGGGCCGCTACCCGAGACATTCCGCTATGCCAATCAGGAACTCGGCGCACCGGCACACTTCGTCGCCGAGCGCATCGGGGCCCAGGGGCCTGTGTATGCGCTGTCCACGGCGTGCAGTTCCAGCGCACGGGCGCTGGCCAGCGCGCGACGCCTGCTCGCCAGCGGGACATGCGACGCGGTCGTCGCGGGGGGCGCAGATAGCCTCTGCCGCTTGACCGTCAACGGCTTCGCCAGTCTGGAAGCGATCAGCGAGCAGCCTTGCATGCCGTTCTCCGCACAGCGCGACGGCATCAATATCGGCGAGGCGGCGGCACTGTTCGTGGTCACGCCGGAAGCCGGCGGCATTCAGCTCAGTGGCACGGGCGAGTCCAGCGACGCCTATCACGTCTCAGCGCCGCGTCCGGATGGCAGTGGCGCTTACGAAGCGATGCGCCAGGCCCTGGCAATGGGCGGCTGCGCGCCCGAGGCGGTGGATTATCTCAACCTGCACGGCACCGGTACCCGCCACAACGACAGCATGGAAGCCCAGGCAGTCGCAACGCTGTTCGCCACCTCGCCGCCCTGCAGCTCGACCAAGGCCTTGACCGGCCATACCCTGGGCGCCGCCGGGGCGCTGGAAGCCGCATTTTGCTGGTTGGCGCTCCACCGCGGACGCCTGCCAGTGCATGTCTTCGACGCCGTGCCCGATCCCGAATTGCCGCGCCTCGACTATGTTATGTCTCCGGTTACGCCCGAACCGCGTCCGCTCAAGCAGGCGCTGAGCAATTCTTTCGCCTTCGGCGGCAATAACGCCGCGCTGCTGATGACCCGCGATGAGGCATGACATGAGCCTTCAGCTTCCCTGTGAGGTAAGACCGTTCGTCCCCCATGACGGCGCGATGTGTCTGCTCGACACGCTGCTGGATTACGACGCCGAGGGCGCCACTGTCGAGATCATCCCCCAGGCCGACGATCTATTCGTCGAGGACGGGGCGATTCCCGCCTGGGTCGGCCTCGAATGGATGGCTCAGGGCGTCGCCGCCTGGGCCGGGGTCTGGGCGCATATCGACGGCGCACCGCCTCCGCCCGGTTTCCTGATCGCCAGCCGGCGCTACCATGCCCATGTGGATAATTTTTCTCTCGGCGAGCCGGTGCATATTCAGGTGACGCGGGAATTCGTCGCCGACAACGGCGTGCGCGCCTTCACCGGCACACTGTCGACGGCGGCGGGCCAGTGCCTCGCCGAAGGACGCCTGAGTATCTTTCAGCCACCGCCGGACGCTTCTTCTTCCCCTACAGAAAGGCCAGACGCTCGATGACCGACACTATCCTGGTGACCGGTGCCAGCCGTGGCATCGGTCGCGCCACCGCCCTGCGCCTGGCGCACGACGGCTTCGATATCGTGCTGCATTACCGCTCGCGCGAGCAGGAGGCTGCAGGCGTCGCCGAAGAAATTCGCGCACTAGGCCGCGAGGCACGCCTTATGTGTTTCGACGTAGCCGATCGCGAACAGGCACGCACCTCCCTGGAAGCAGACATCGAGGCTCACGGCACGTATTTTGGCGTGGTCTGCAACGCCGGTATCACCGCCGATAACCCGTTCCCCGCGCTCACCGGCGACGACTGGGACAGCGTGGTGCATACCAATCTCGACGGTTTCTACAACGTGCTGCATCCGCTGGTCATGCCGATGATCCAGCGTCGCAAGCCGGGGCGCATCGTCACCATCGCCTCGATGTCGGGGCTTATCGGCAATCGCGGCCAGGTCAATTACAGCGCCGCCAAGGCGGGGATCATCGGCGCCACCAAGGCGCTGGCCATCGAACTGGCCAAACGCCATATCACCGTCAACTGCGTCGCCCCCGGCTGGATCGACACCGATATGACGCACCACCTGCCCCGGGAAGAGGTGCTCAAGATGATTCCGATGCGTCGCACCGGCCAAGTCGAGGATATCGCCGGCGTGGTGAGCTTTCTATGCTCAAAGGATGCCGCTTATATGACGCGCCAAGTGTTGCCGGTGAATGGCGGCATGTGCTGAGAGGCTATCTCCAAAATGCCTGCACTCGGCAATACGGCGTTGAAATTGACCTTAAAATGCTCATTTACATCTCGTAAACTGCGCTTCTGCGCTCAATTTCGCCTTGTCTTGCCTTCGTTCGCCTATTTTGTAAACAACCTCTGGACTGTTTTGTAAACGCCCTCTGGGGAGGAGGTCGCTCACCACCATCAAGCTTGGCGCGACGGGGCCGATAATGAGGCATACGCTTGAGGCAATGGATACGACTCGATGAAACGCTTGGCTCTGATACTTGCCATACTCCTCGCTATCGCCCTGCTGGGGGGTGTACTGCTGTCGGCCACCGATCTCGCCTGGCCGCTGCCGCCCTCGGCGCTGATTCCCCTGGGTGCGTTCGTGCTTGCGCTTGGTGCGCTGGCGATCTTGGCCCTGCTGGGCCTGGCGTTGTGGCAACAGCTTTCCCAGCAGCAGCGCGCCCTGCACGACAGCCTCGAGGCGTTGTCCCATCACGGACGCACGCAGACCACGGCACTGCTGGCCGAGCATTTCATGCAGCATGCCGAACGTTTGCTGGAGAAAGAAGGGCTGGATCCCAACAAACGCAACGTGCTGCGCTGTCTGTCCATCGACGCCCTGCGCGGCAATAGTGGGCGCGGTGATCCCAACTATGCGCGCCTGGCACGACTCTTCGAGTGGTTCAACGGCGAGGCCCGCGCCACTAGCGGCGACAATGCCGAGCGGCAACGCCTGCTGGTACCAGTCTTGATGCAGTATGCGGAGATCGCCGTCCAGCTATGCCGTGTCGGCGAAAGCGAGCCGGAGCGTGTAGGCGAGTTTCTGAATCATCAGCCGCCGGCGGCGACCCACAACGAGGAAGAAGAGGCGCCGTCGACGTGACCGACGCCTTACACAGTGCGACTCACTGGCCTTTGACCGCCGCCGTCACGGTCACTTCCACCTTGAGATCGTCGGCAGGCATCGGCGCGGTGATACAGGTCCGCGCCGGCGCATGACCGGCGGGCACCCAGGCGTCCCACACCGCGTTCATGGCCGCCACGTCCCCACCATCAGCCAAATAGACCGTCGCCGTGAGCAGGTGCTCGCGGTCCGAGCCGATTTCTTCGAGCAAGGCGTCGACGCGCGCCAGCATGCTCTCGGTCTGCGCGACAATATCGCCGTGTCGAGCATCCGGGCCAGCCACCTGGCCGCATAGATAGGCGACACCGTTGTGAATCACGGCCCGGCTCATGCGGGCCTTGGTGTCGTGGCGTTGAATGATCATGGCGTGTCCTCGGGATGTACGGCGCTTAACGCAACAGCAGCAACGGCACCTTGGCGCGACGAATCATCGCCGTGGTAGTGCTGCCCACCAGGAACTGACGAATGCGTGAGTGCCCATAGGCCCCCATGACCAACAAGTCGATGTCGTGCTCATGCTGATAGTCGCACAACACCTTCTCGACCTCGCCGGCGATGATTTGCGTATGCACGGCGCTGCTGGTCGGCGCCATTTGCTTCTCCGCCCAGGCTAGTTGCTCGCGGTGCTCATCGGTATCCGCCCCTACCAACACCAGGTGACATTCCAGGTCGCGCAGCAACGGCCGTTCCGAGAGCAGTTCGACCATCTTGCGCGTGGTCGGGCCGCCATCGAAGGCGATCAGGTAGCGCTTGGGCGTGGTGAAGGACTCCGGAATCACCAGAATCGGGCGATGCAGCCCGCGAATCACACGCTCGAGGTTGCTGCCCATGTGCTCCGGCGAGGTATCCGCCGATTCACCGCGCTTGCCCAGCACGATCAGGCGCGCTTCTTCTTCGATCTCGGTCAAGGCCTCGACCAGCTCGCCGTTACGCTGGCGAGTCTCGACGTCTGCCACGCCGGCGGCTTCGGCACGCTCACGCGCCGCGCTCAACATCAAACGGCCATGCTCTTGTGCAAGCTTGCCACGCTGCTCATCGAGACTCGCGAGCTCTTCGAGAAGGTTCTCGCGCGAGCCGAGTCCGATGTTGCCGCGTGGATCGAACTGGCTCGGCGCCTGATTGCGATCCAGCACGTGCACGAAGGATAGCGGAACATCCATGCGTTGGCTCGACCAGACCGCAGCATCGCTCACGGTTTCCGAATAACTCGAGCCATCGATACACGCCATGACGTGAGGTGCTTTCATGTGGCGGGCTCCTTGTGATGATCTTTCGGGTCCCATCGCAATGGGGCTAAATACATGATACCCAGAGAGGGGGAGGCCTGTCGTCTCCCCCTTAAGGCGTAGGCCGCGACTCAGTGGCCCATGAGCTTTTCCACGGCGTCGGGCTTATCGTGCACCGCGAAACGGTCCACCAGCGTGGCACTGGCCTGATTGAGACCGGTAATCTCCACCTCGGTACCCTCGCGGCGGAACTTGATAACCACCTTGTCGAGCGCGCCCACGGCGGTGATATCCCAGAAGTGCGCACGGGTCAGGTCGATATGCACGCGCTCCACGGTTTCCTTGAAGTCGAAGGAATCCACGAAACGGTCCGCCGAGGTGAAGAATACCTGGCCGACGACGCGATAGACACGCGTCTGGCTCTCCTCGTTCATCTCGCTGCCCACGTAGAGGATCTGGCCGACCTTGTTGGCGAAGAACAACGCCGCCAGCAGCACCCCTACCAGAACACCGATGGCTAGGTTGTGAGTCGCCACCACGACGATGACCGTCGCCAGCATGACGATATTGGTCGACAACGGATGCTTGCGCAGGTCGCGCAGCGATTCCCAACTGAAGGTCCCGATCGCCACCATGATCATCACCGCCACCAACGCTGCCATGGGAATCTGCGCCACCCAATCACCGAGGAAGACCACCAGAAACAGCAGGATGACCCCGGCACACAGCGTGGAAAGGCGCGTACGCCCGCCGGATTTGATGTTGATCACCGACTGCCCGATCATCGCGCAACTCGCCATGCCACCGAGGAAGCCCGTCGCCATGTTGGCGATCCCCTGGCCCTTGCATTCGCGGTTCTTGTCGCTAGGCGTATCGGTGAGTTCGTCGACGATGGTCGCCGTCATCAGCGACTCGAGAAGCCCCACGATGGTCAACGCCAGTGCATACGGGAAGATGATCGCCAGCGTCTCGAAGTTGAGCGGCACATCCGGCCACAGGAACATCGGCAAGGTATCCGGCAGCTCGCCCATATCGCCCACGGTGCGCACCATGGAGAAATCGCCCAGCATATAGATCGCGGTGAGTACGATGATGCAGACCAATGGTGACGGCAGTGCGCGACCGATGACCGGCACATAGGGAAACAGGTAGATGATCGCTAACCCACCGAGCGTCATGGCGTAGACATGCCAGGTCACGTCGGTCAGCTCCGGCAACTGCGCCATGAAGATCAGGATCGCCAGGGCGTTGACGAAGCCCGTGACCACCGAGCGCGAGACGAAACGCATCAGCGCGCCCAGGCGCAGGTAACCAGCCACGATCTGCAGTAACCCCGTCAACACGGTGGCCGCGAGCAAGTATTCGACCCCATGCTCCTTGACCAGCGTCACCATGAGTAGCGCCATGGCACCGGTAGCGGCGGACACCATGCCGGGACGGCCCCCGGTAAAGGCGATCACCACCGCCATGGAGAAGGAGGCATAAAGCCCTACCTTGGGGTCGACCCCAGCGATGATCGAGAAGGCGATCGCCTCGGGAATCAGCGCCAGCGCCACCACGGCGCCGGCTAGAACGTCCGAACGGACGTTCGAAAACCAACGTTGTTTGATGGATGCGTACATGTTGTCGTCCAGTCGATGTGAAGGCGCAGCCGACGCGGCATCGCCCATGGCTTACATGGCCGTCATGGCACGGCCTCACTCGTCAAACGCAACACGATCACTGATACCGACACGTCTCCATCATGCACGATCATTCATGCCAGGAGGCGCCCCAAGGCGGCAGAAGACGGCGTCAGCCACGGTCCATGCGGTTTGACGAGTGGCGGGCGCGGCCTCTTAGCGTGCCGCTCGCCCCATGCGGGGCGCCCAGGAAGCGCGGGATTCTATCAACTCGATGTCGTACTTGCACCTTTCGTCGTAGACGGACGTGCCTCACGCCAGTCGAACACCGGCCAGCCGCGTTGCTCGGCGATGCGCGCCAGGCGAGCATCGGGCTGCGTGGCGTGGGCATGATCGACACGCTCGAGCAGCGGTAAATCGTTGTGTGAGTCGCTATAGCCCCAGAGAACGTCGGGGCACGCAGCCAGCGCCTCGCGTTCCGCGAGCCAGGCATCCAACGCCGTCAGCTTGCCCGCTTGATAGGTGACGATGCCGGTCGGCTCGCCGGTGAAGCGCCCCTCGGCATCGAAAGCCGGGCGCGTGGCCAACGCCTCGTCGGCGCCCACCGCGTCCGCGATGGGCGCGACCAGATGATGCATCGATGCCGAAATGATCAAGGTGGCGTGGCCCTGGTCACGGTGCCAGGCCAAGCGTTCCAGCGCACCGGGGATCAAACGCGGACGAATCCAGGCCTCGACGAAGGCCTCCACCTCATGACGCACTACCTCGTGCGAGCGCGCAACCAGTGGCGCGAGCACGAAGCGCAGATGCGCCTGCATATCCAGCGTACCGGCTTGATACGCCCGATCGTGACGCGCCACCTGTTCCATGAAGGCCTCGCCGTCTTCCACCCACTGGCGGCGCACCAACCAAGCAATCCACAGCCCGGTACAGTCACCATCGAGCAGGGTGTCGTCGAGATCGAAAATCGCCAGATGGCGGCTGTCAGCGGTCATGGCGCCTGGCTCCTGATGAAAACGAGGCGCCATTCTAACCGCTCGATATGACAGCCGTCTGTCACGCCTCGTTGCCCGGCATCTCGTCATTGGGTGACGAACGGCTCGACGACGTATCTGACGAGGCACTACCCGGCGCTTCATTGCCCGTCGACGCGGCCCCCGCCTTGTTCAGTTGGCCCTTGAAGGCATCCATGATGTCCATCGGCAACGGAAAGACGATGGTCGAGGCGTTCTTGTTGCTCATGTCGCTGAGCGTCTGCAGATAGCGCAACTGCAGCGCCGCCGAATTGCTGGACATGACATCGGCAGCCTCGACCAGCTTGTGCGAGGCCTGCAGCTCACCCTCGGCATGGATCACCTTGGCGCGCCGTTCGCGCTCGGCCTCGGCTTGCCGGGCGATGGCGCGAATCATGCTCTCGTCGAGGTCGACATGCTTGATCTCGACATTGGCGACCTTGATGCCCCAGGCCTCGGTCTGGGTATCGAGGATCTCCTGGATATCGTTGTTGAGACGGTCGCGCTCGGAGAGCATCTCGTCGAGGTCATGCTTGCCAAGTACCGAACGCAAGGTAGTCTGTGCCAACTGGCTGGTGGCAATACCGAAATTCTCGACCTGGATGATGGCCTTCTCGGGATCGACCACGCGGAAATAGAGCACCGCGTTGACGCGCACGGTCACGTTATCCTGCGAGATGACGTCCTGTTCCGGCACATCCAGCGTCACGGTGCGCAGATCGACGACCTGCATCTTCTGAATGGCTGGAATCAGAAACAACAGCCCCGGCCCCTTTACCGCCTGAAAACGGCCCAGGAAGAACACCACGCCGCGCTTGTACTCCGGCAGGATGCGTATTGCCGCGAACAGCAACAGCACGACCAGGACAATCGGCACTAGATAGGCATAACTGGCGTACATGGCGTGACTCCTTCTCGTTTTCGCTTAGCGTTGGCGTGCCCCGCATAAGGACTAGGGGGTTGCCGTGATGGGCTCGACGACCAGCGTCAAGCCTTCGTTGGATACGATTCGCACCCGCTGGCCGCGTGCCACGGGCGATACACAGCGCGCCCGCCAGCGCTCGCCGTGTACCATAACCTTGCCCTGTCCTTGGAAGTCCGCCAGCACCGTGGCCTCCTGGCCGATCATTTCCTCCTGGCCGCCCTGAGGGCGACGTTGGCGCATCCCCAAAAAGCGCGTCACCACCCACAACAGGAAGCCGGCAGCCACCAGCGCCACACCGCCTACCAGAGGCCATGCCAGCGCCTGATGCGTGTCATCCATCAACATCACCGAGCCGGCGACAAAGGCCGCCAGTCCACCGAAGCCCAGCACCCCGACACTGGGCACGAACGCTTCGGCCACCACCAGCGCCATACCCAGGAAAATCAGCACTAGCCCCGCATAACCCACCGAGAGCATCTGGAAGGCGTACATGGCCAACACCAGGCTGATGGCGCCGATTACACCGGGAAACAGCGTGCCCGGGCTGAGCAGCTCGAAGATCAGCCCGTAGAAGCCGATGATCATCAGGAAATAGGCAACGTTGGGATTGGTGATGAACGCCAGCACCTGGGCGCGCCAATCCGGCGGCTGACGCTCGAGCGTCATGTCCTGCGTGGCAAGCGTGCGTTCGCCATCGGCCATGACCACGCGCCGTCCGTCGAGTTGCGTCAACAAGTCGTCGAGATCGCTCGCCACGACATCGGCGACATTGGCTTCCAGAGCCTCGCTGGCCGTGAGATTGGCCGCTTCGCGCACCGCGCGTTCGGCCCACTCAGCGTTGCGTCCATGGCGCTCGGCCAGCGAGCGAATCGTGGCCACGGCATCCTCGAGGACCTTGCGTTCCATCGCCGAGGAAGACGCCTGGGCGTCATTGCCATCCTCGCCCGCTTCACCGCCACCTTCGCCCTCTTCACGCACTTGATCGTTATCGCCACCGCCACCCCCCAGTTGTACCGGCGTCGCCGAGCCGAGGTGCGTCGACGGCGCCATGGCGGCGACATGACTGGCATAGAGCAGATAGGTACCCGCACTGGCGGCACGCGCCCCGGCGGGCGTCACATAGCTCACCACCGGCACCGGCGAGGCCAGCATCGCGCGGATCATGTCGCGCATGGAGGCATCCAGACCGCCCGGTGTGTCGAGTTCGAGAATCACCAGCGAGGCACCGGCTTCGTCGGCACGCTCGAGACCGCGCTGAAAGTAATCGCTGGTAGCCGGGCCGATGCTGCCGTCGATGCTCAGGACCACGCCGTGGGACGCGTCACCCGCGTCGGATTGCGCGCTCGCTAGCCACGACAGCCCCAGCCCCGCGAGGACCAAAAAGGCCCACATCAGGCAGCGGCGCATCGCGACGCCATCATTGCGGCGTTGCATCGCGGCTCTCCGGGGTCGTGGTCGAAGCACAGGGCGTAGGGCGCGTCGACCAGGTAGCGCCGCCATCGTCCCCGCGACATACACGGCTACCTTGGGACGTTTCAGCGCGCGTTTCGATGTCCGGCGACGATGACACGCTGGGCTGCAATATGATCGACGGGTGTACATCGATGCGCTGGCGTCCTTCTCGCCATCCCCCCTTATCCCATCCATGGCCGACGTGACGCTTGCGGTCGTGGCGTCTGTCTTCATGCCCGGCCGGGTACGACTCGAGCGGCAGCAAGCGCCCGCTACCAGGATCGTAGACCTTCACGCCGTCCGCGCTGGCCGTCGTGATTCCCCCCACCAGCAGCAAGGTAATGCCCATGGCGACAAGTATTGAATGACTCGCGTACCGATGCCTCATCATGCGCGTCTCCTCGGGCTCGCTAGCCCCATTCATGGGCCACTCATATCAGTCTAGTTCACGTGCATCGCGCAACCATGCCCATAATGCCTCGCATGCCGGACGCAGTACCCGCGCCTTGGGGCGCACCAACCAGAAGGCCTCGTCGGTGGGCATGCACAATTCAAAGGGCGCCACCAGATCGTCGCGTCCCTCGAAGAGCCGCCGGTGAGTCAAGGCGATACCCGCCCCGCGTGCCGCCAACGCCAGCGTGGCGACCTGGGTATCGCAAATGAACGAAGCACAACGCGCTTCCAGCCCTTCGGACCCGGCCAGCGCCAACCAACTCGGCCAGCCCAGCGCAAAACCGGCGGCATGCAAGAGAGTATGCCCGGCCACGTCTTCGGGCGTTTGCAACTCACGAGCCAACTCCGGCGAACACACCGGTAGCATGACCTCCTCATTGAGCAGCACCGATTCCATGTCGGCCCAGTCCCCCTGGCCGTAGCGGATCTCCATGTCCACGCCCTCAGCGCCGAAGTCGCCGGGCCATACGGCACTCACCAAGCGCACCGTGACATCGCGATGCCGATGATGAAACTGCGTGAGCTCGGTGGCCAGCCAACCATTCTGTACTGCGGGAGTCGCACGCAGTGTGACCGGCGCGTCGGGATGCGGCCCGAAGACCTCAGCGGTGCCTTCGGCAATGCGTGTGAAGGCCTCCTGAATGCTCGGCAACCAGGCCTGCCCGGCCGGTGTCAGCGTCAGGCTGCGCGGGTGCCGCACGAACAGTGCCTGGCCGAGACGGTCCTCGAGCAAGCGAATCCGCTGACTGATGGCCGATTGCGTCACGCCCAGCTCGCGCCCGGCCTGGGTGAAACTCAACGTGCGCGCGGCAGCTTCGAAGGCTTGCATCCACAGAATCGGTGGCAGGGACATGGTGACCTCGAGGGTGATGGAAGTCCGCCCATGATCATCAATAAGCCACCCATTAGCAAAACTTGGCCTTAGGTCCGAGATTCATCGTTTGTCTAATGTCGCCATGAGGCGACATGCTAGAGGCCGATTCGCACGACCCAACATCAGGAGGCCGACATGCAGTCCCAGAGCCAATCCCCCGCCGTCGAAATGAGTGAACTCTCTCCCTATGCGCAAGGCCCCGCGCTACGTGCCTGCGATGCTGGCGATAAGGCGCTGGAGGTAACCTGGGAAAACGCCGATAGTGCGCGTTACAGCTATCGTTGGCTGCGCGATCACTGCGCCTGCCCCGAGTGCCGCCACTCGATTACGCGTGAACGCCTCTACATGCCGCTCGAGGACGATGCTTTCCTCAACGCGCACCCCGAAGCAGCCATCGAAGACGGCGTATTGGCCCTGCGCTGGGCCGACGGCCACCAGTCGCGCTTCGACGCCGGCTGGCTGCATCAGCGTCGCCCCGAGGCGCGTGCCGACGACGGCGTTCCGCTTGCCGAAGCCTGGCGCGAAGACTTTACCCCCGTGCATGTATCGCATGCCGAGATGATGGCCGGCAGCGACGGCCGTCGCGAATGGCTGACCGCCCTGCTGCGCGACGGCCTGGTGCTGCTCGACGACGGCCCGCGCGAACTCGAGGAAGTCGTGCGTATCACCGAAATGTTCGGGCCGATGCGCGCCACCAACTTCGGCGCTCGTTTCGATGTTCAGTCCAAGCCCAATCCCAATAACGCCGCGTATACCGCCATCGGTCTCGAGCTGCATACCGACCTGCCCAACTGGCGCCATCCGCCGGACATTCAGTTGCTGTATTGCCTGGAAAACGAAGCCGAGGGCGGCGCATCTCTGTTCGCCGACGGTTTCGCCGTGGCCGAAGCCATGCGCCACGAAGTACCGGAAGCCTTCCTGCGTCTGCGCGATACGCCCATCGATTTCCGCTTTCAGGACGAGGACAGCGATATCGCGGTCCGCGCCCCGGTCATCGACGTCGACGCCACAGGCCGCATCCGCGAAGTTCGCTTCAACAACTGGATTCGCGACACCCTGCGCCTGCCGCCGGAAGAAGCCGACGCCTGGTACGAAGCGTATCTGATCTTCTGGCAACGTCTGCGCGAGCCGCGTTTCCGCGTCGACTTCGCGCTCGAATCCGGACAGATGGTGGCCTTCGACAACCGTCGCGTGCTGCACGGTCGTGGCGCCTTCGATCCCAATACCGGCCGCCGTCACCTGCAAGGCACCTACCTGGATATCGACCACCTCGAATCGCATCTACGCGTGTTGGCGCGCCACGCCTCTACCGCCGCGCCCGCTACTCCGACAACATCCACCAATGAAACGGGAGTTTCCTAATGTCTCATTCGCTTCGCCCCATACTCGTCGGACTACCGCTAGCCGCCGGTATCGGCCTGGCACTGCCGGCTCAAGCAGCCGACACGGTGCGCTTCGGCGTGCCGTCGTGGCCCGGGATTACCGTCAAGACCGAGATCGCCAGCCAGCTGTTGGCGCCCCTCGGCTATCAGTCGAAAACCGATGACATCGGCCTGCAGGTCATCTACCAGGGCATGGAAAGCGGCGATGTAGACGTTTTCCTGGGCGGTTGGCTACCGGCGCAAGAGCCGATGCTCACCCCCATGGAAGACAAAGGAAGCGTGACGCGTATCGCCAATAACGTCGATGGTGCGCAAATGACGCTGGCGGTGCCCGAGTATGTCTACGAACAAGGTGTGACCTCGTTCGAAGATCTAGACGAGCACCGCGACATGTTCGACGGCAAGATTCATGGCTTCGGTGCCGGTTCCGCCGCCAGCGAGATCCTTAACAAGGCGATCGACAACGATTCCTGGGGACTCGGCGACTGGCAACTGGTGGATACCAGCACCGTGGGCATGCTTAGCGCGGCACGCGATGCCGTCTCGCGCGAGGAGCCCATCGTCTGGGTCGGCTGGACGCCGCACTGGATGAACCTCGAGCTACCGATGCGCTATCTGGACGACAGCAAGAACCTGTTCGGCGAAGGCAACGGCGCCAGCCAGGTGCTCACCCTGATGAGCTCGGAATACGCCGACGACAACCCCAATCTGACGGCGTTCTTCGAGAACTTCAGCTTCACCGCCGAGCAGCAGAGCTGGATGATCAAGGCCTTCGGTCTTGACGAGAAAGAGCTCGATACCGTGGCCACGACCTGGATCGAGGATCATCCGGATCGCGTCGAGGAAATGCTCGACGGCGTGACCACGACCGATGGCGACGCAGCCTGGCCAGTGGTGAAAGAAGCGCTGTCGCTGGAAGACTGATCCGCGTTCGACACGGCACGCAAGGTGCCGTGTTTCCCCCGTGCGGGCTCTCACGTATGCTTGGCGCAGTTCACGCTTAGAGGGTCCGCATGTCTCGTTCTCTCGGAATTCTGTTCATCTTGCTCGGTGTCATGCTCGGCTGTGGCCTGCTCTGGCAATGGCTCGCCATGCACGACATCCTGACCCCGCAAGCGCTGCTCAATCTGCTGCAAAATGCCGCGTCATGGCGCGACGCCCCCTGGGCGCCACTGGCCATCATGGGCGTGTATGCACTCACGTCCCTAGTCGTCTTTCCATTGAGCATACTAGTCGCCGCCACCGGCCTGATCTTCGGGCCCGGCTGGGGATTCGTCTACGCCATGCTAGGGACGCTATCGGCGTCGATCGCCACTTATTGGGTAGGACGAGCTCTGGGGCGCGATGCCCTGCTACGTCACGGCGGCAAGAAACTCAACGGCCTCGCCCGCCTTCTCGCGGGACGCGGCATACGCACCATGGTGCTGTTCAACCTGCTGCCGTTGGCGCCCTTCACCCTGACCAATATGCTGGCCGGGGCCTGCCATTTACGTTTTCGCGATTACATGCTCGGCTCCACCCTGGGGATCGCCCCGGGACTGCTCGGCGTCACCCTGCTGGGCAGCCAGTTGGGGTCGCTGGTCACCGCAGAAAGCCACGAGGGATTGCTGATTGCCGCTGGCGGCATCATCGTCGCGGTAGGACTTCTGTGGGGACTCAAGCGTTATGCCGAGCGTCGCGGCAAACGCGTTTAACGCTCACCCCGTGAGCGCTCACTTACTAGGGACTTCTTCCGTTGGCTGGACGCCATCGCTTTGTGGCAAGGTTTGAAACACTGAGCGCAAGACCCTGCCGCGATGCCGCAGCAAGCGCCACTCCCCTTCGAGACGCCCGCGCACCTTCTCCCAGGCACCATCGTCACGCTCCGCCGCGCTCGCCTCGGCCTCGAGCACCTGACGATAGATACTCAAGCAGCGCTCGGCACAACGTCGCTCATCGAGCTTATGTGCGCTGTCTAACGCCCCCTGGCGCAACCTGGCACGCAACGCCGGTTCTTGAAGCGTTTCCAGCGCTTTTGCAAACGTCTCGACATCGTCGTTCGGCAGCATGATGCCGTTCAAGCCATCGCTCAGGACTTCGCGCACGCCACTGGCGTCGACCGCCACCACCGGCAGCCCCGTCGCCATGGCTTCGGCGATGACCATACCCTGGGTTTCACTATGCGAGGCGAAGGCAAAGGCATCCATCGCATGGTAGGCATCGATCAATGCCTGGTCGTGCAGCTTGCCGGTGTAATGGAAACGGTCCGCCACGCCCTCGCGGGCGGCATGGTCGTGCATCACCGTGCGTGCCTCGCCCTCGCCGACGATCAAGGCTCGGGCCTGGGGATGACGCGCCAGGAAACGCGACAACGCCGCCGCCAGAAAGCCGAGGTTCTTTTCCATGGCCAGACGCCCCACGTGGCCCACCACCATGGCATCCTCGGGGATGCCGAAACGTTGACGCCAGCGCGATCCATTGCCCTGCCCAAAGGCTCGCGTATCCACGCCGCTGGGAATCACGCGCACCTTATCGGGCACTACGCTCCGCTGGGCCAATAACTCGGCGATGCTCTCGCTGGGGGCGATCACTGCATCGCACAAGCGCGTGTATTCGCTGGACAGGGCAATGGCGAAACGCTGCATGCGCGGCGAGTCACCGGGCACGTAATGGGTGTAATGCTCGTAAAGCGTGTGATGGGTAAAGATCAGCGGCAGGCCATAGGTTTGCGCCACACGTGCCGCCGTATCGCCCAGCAGGAAGGGATGGTGAGAATGCACCAGGTCGGGCTCGAACTCCTCGAGGGCCTCGTAAAGCTGGCCGGGCACCGGCACGGGAATAGAAAAATCACTGCCGTTGAAACGCTGCATGGCCACCACGCGCACTACATCGCGCTCGAAACGCGGCTGACCGTCCAGTTTTGGCGCCACGACCAATACGCTATGCCCCTCACGTTGCAGACACCGCTTGAGACGCTGAACGGATTCACTCACCCCACCCACGATCGGACAGTAGGTATTGGTGAACATCAGGATATTCAATCCCTCGACTCCCTATGACCTCGAAAGCGCGACGCGGACCTGGCCCGCCGCAAGGCGGCACATCATAGCAGATAGCATGGCACCAAAGGCCACAGGGGGCGTTAATATGATGCCTCGGGCAACTCGGGCACGCGTCCCCGCATGCCATCCTGCAGATGTTCGACAAATGCCCTCAGGCGCGCACCGGCATGGCGACGCGGCTCATGCACGGCATAGAAATCCGCGCGTAAGCCCTGCCATTCCGGCAACAAGGGCACGAGTTCACCTTGCGACAAGGCAGCGTGCACATCCCACCACGAACGCAGCAGAACCCCCGCCCCTTCCCGCGCCAGGCAGGTGACCACTTCGCCATCGTTGCTGGCCAAGTGGTCACCGACTCGTACCGAGCGCACCTCACTCTGGCGTTCGAAGCGCCACAGCGCGAAGTCGCTGTCGTTTTCGCGTATGACCAGGCAGGTATGCCGCGCCAGGTCTTCCGGCCTTTGTAAGGGCGGCGCTCGCCGCAAGTAGTCAGGCGAGGCGCAGAGGATACGGCGGTTGGCGAGAACCGGATGCGCCACCAGATGCGCATCGGGCGGCTCGCCGACGCGAATACCGAGATCGAAGCCATGATCGGCGAGGCTCAAGGGGAAGTTGGTCAACTCCAGCCAGATATCCACACCCGGATGAAGTGCGGTAAAGGTCGCGATCAACGGCGCCACATGCCGCCGCCCGAAGCCAAAGGTGGCATTGATGCGCAGACGTCCGGACAGATCGCCGCGGCGGTCACGCAATTCGCTTTCTAGCTCGCCAAGGTCGGAGAGAATCGTCGCCCCACGCGCCAGATAACGTTCCCCTTCAGCGGTCAGGGTCAATCGCCGCGTGGTGCGTGTGGCAAGCGACACATCGAGTCGCGCTTCCAATTGCATGAGGCGCTTGCTCACCGCCGACAGCGACAGGCCGAGCTCACGCGAGGCACCGGTCAAGCTCCCAGAACGCGCCACCTGCTGAAAGAAGGCCAGATCGTCGAGCGGCGTCACGTCATTCTCCACTTTTATTCAAGAGTAGCTTGCATTATAGCCTGATTATCATCGCGCTGCCGCGCGCTAGACTCAAGGGACGCACCAAAGACGTACCGTCTCACCCGATTATTCAAGGAGCCTTTCATGAGCACACACAACATCGCCGTCATTCCCGGTGACGGCATCGGCACCGAAGTCACGCCGGAAGGCGTCCGCGCGCTGCAGGCCGCGGCGCAGCGCTTCGACATCGACCTCACCTTCGAAGACTTCGACTTCGCTAGCTGCGACTATTATCTCACCCACGGCCAGATGCTGCCGGACGATTGGAAAACCACGCTGTCCCGCTTCGACGCCATCTTCTTCGGCGCCGTGGGCTGGCCCGAAAAGGTGCCCGATCACATCTCGCTATGGGGCTCGCTGCTGCAGTTTCGGCGTGAGTTCGATCAGTACATCAACCTGCGCCCCTGCAAGCTGATGCCGGGTATCAAGAGTCCTCTGGCCGATCGCCAGCCCGGCGACATCGACTTTTACGTGGTCCGCGAGAATACCGAAGGCGAGTATTCGAGCATCGGCGGCAAGATCTTCGAGGGCACCGAGCGCGAAACGGTAATGCAGGAAACCGTGATGACCCGCACCGGCGTCGACCGCGTGCTCAAGTACGCCTTCGAGCTGGCCAAAAAGCGCCCGCGCGGTAAGCTCACCTCAGCCACCAAGTCCAACGGCATCTCGATCACCATGCCCTACTGGGACGAACGCGTGAAAGCCATGCACGCGTCCTACCCGGAGATCGACGTGGATCAATTCCACATCGACATCCTCACCGCCAATTTCGTGCTCCACCCCGACTGGTTCGACGTGGTCGTTGCCAGCAACCTGTTCGGCGACATCCTCTCCGACCTGGGCCCTGCATGCACCGGCACCATCGGTGTCGCGCCCTCGGCCAATATCAACCCCGAAGGCGCCTTCCCCAGCCTCTTCGAACCGGTCCACGGCAGTGCGCCGGATATCGCCGGCCAAGGCATCGCCAACCCCATCGGCCAGATCTGGTGCGGCGCCATGATGCTCGATCACCTGGGTCACGAAGATGCCGGCAAGGCCATGCTCGACGCCATCGAGTCGGTACTCGCCAAGGCCGACCCCAGCGTGCTGACGCCCGACCTCAAGGGGCAAGGCACGACGCGGGACCTGGCCCAGGCCATCATCGAGGCGATCTAAAGAAACGTAACTGGATTAAAGGTCGGCTTGTGGAATTCATTCAGAAAAACAGGAAGGTGACGTAGCCTGCAATCATCGCCATCGCAAAGATGATAGCCACAAAAGCCGCCAAAAGTTTGAGTGTAAACAGTGAGCGCAGCAGGATCAGCTCGGTCAGGCTGGCACCGGCACTCCCGATGATCAACGCCAACACGGTGCCGGCGCCCACTCCTTTGGCCATTAACGCTGCTGCCAGCGGTATCACCGCCTCGGCACGTATATACAGCGGCACACCGATGACAGCAGCAACCGGAATGGCGAAGGGATTGTCCGGGCCGGCATACTGTTCCAGAAGGCCCGTGGGCATATAGCCATAGATCAAACTGCCAATGGCAATACCGATGAGCAGATATGGCAGAACGTCCACGAAATCCGACCAGGCTTCCCGCCACAAACCGCTGTATTTGCCTTTACTTGCCGCAGGTGCAGAGGGCTGCGCGGCGCAGCACCCATCGGACGGAGCACTCGTTGTTCCATCAGTGCCGCAGGAAGCCTCCGCCGGATTACTGCCACATCGCCTGATGTCGCTACTTGATACAGCCGGATTGGCGTTGCAGCTACTTCCGGAGGCTCCACATCCCCTCGTCTGTTGGTCTGTCTCACGGCGGATATAACGTTCAAACCCTAGCGTTTGCAGTAACCATCCGGCGCCGAGTGACACCACGAGCGCCGCGAGCACGTAGATAGCGGTGAGAGTCAACCCGAAGGTAGCAACCAATAAGGCGACGATGATGGGGTTCAGTAAAGGAGAGGCGAATAGAAACACCATCATTGGCCCAAATCCGGCACGTGCACGAATCAAGCCTTTCAGCATGGGGATGGTCGAACAGCTGCAAAAGGGCGTGATTGCGCCTAGCCCCGCCGCCAGCAAATAGCCTGTGCGTCGGTTGGAACTCATTAAAGCTTCTATCTTGGATTGCGGGATATGACGTTGAAGAACGCCGACCAGCAGGCTGATACCAATGAACAAGACCGATAGTTCGATGGCGAGAAAGGCAAACATGCCTAGCGCGTCTTGCAGTTGAGATGACATCTTATACTCCTATATTTCTAGTTTAGTCGAAATAATATTGATCAGGTTAGGTTGCCGCTCTCGGCCATGTCAACTAATATTCTAGAAATATAGAATCGTTAATTACGAGGATGATCATGGATCATGAAAGGGTTGCAGCCAGCCTGGCTGAACTAGGAAATAGTCATCGACTGTCAGTGTTTCGCTTCCTGGTCAAGGCTGGCTATGGCGGGGCTTCCGTCGGGGAGATCCAGAAAGCCTTGGGCATTCCGGCGTCAACGCTTTCGCATCACCTGGCACGCATGGCCAAGGTAGGCCTGATCCGGCAGGAGAAGCATAGCCGTACCATTGTCTGCATACCTGAATATCAACACCTGGAAAATGTGATCGACTTCTTGCGGGAAGAATGTTGCGAAGGCATCGCGCCCAACCCTACGGCGAAAGCGCAATAGCGGCTCTATGCGACGTTGCGTTACCCGATACCCACCATCGCTTTTGATCAGCCACCATCCAAAACAATGCTCAATACGAAATTAGCGAAAACGCCACTCGCGGTGATCGTGATCTCCCAGCTGTTCGGGACTTCATTGTGGTTCAGCGTCAATGGGGTAGGCCCCGCACTGGTCAACGCCGTTGACCTCAGCGATACCGATCTAGGGCTACTGACCATGGCGGTACAGGCCGGATTCGTCGTCGGGACGCTGCTGATCGCCATCACCGGCCTGGCGGACCGTGTCCGCGCCAGCCGACTGTTCGCCATGGCCGCGATTGCCGGGGCCGCCATCAATGCCGGGTTCATTCTCGTGGCAGGCGACCCATACGCCGGAGCACTGGCGCGCTTTCTCACCGGCCTTTGCCTGGCCGGTATTTATCCGCTGGGCATGAAGTTAGTGGTCAGCTGGACGCCGCGCTATGCAGGCGCGGCCTTGGGCTGGCTGGTGGGCATGCTGACCCTGGGCACCGCCCTGCCGCATCTGTTGCGCGGTGCAACCTTCAACCTGCCCTGGCAATGGCCGCTGCTGCTGGCCTCAGGCCTGGCCCTGATAGCCGCCTTGCTTATCTACACTCTGGGCGATGGCCCACAACTGCCGCGGCCCACCACGTCGAGCCGCCCCTGGGCGGGTCTGGCGGCATTCCGCCAGATTAACTTTCGCGCGTCGACCTTTGCCTACTTCGGCCACTGTTGGGAGCTATATGCCTTCTGGACACTGACGCCCTTTATGGTCAGCCGTGAGATAGCGCGACTGGGCGGGCATTCCGCTTGGCTACCCTGGCTGGCCTTTCTTGTTATCGGCTTAGGGTTGCCCGGTTGTGTGTTGGGCGGTCGCATCAGCCGTCGGGTCGGCAGTTTCAACGTGGCGCGCAGCGCGCTAGCGATCTCCGGCACCCTGTGCCTGTTCTATCCGCTACTCGGCGACGCCTCGCCGATCATCCTGCTGGCACTGCTGGCGCTATGGGGCATGGCCGTGATCGCCGACTCGCCCCAGTTCTCCGCCCTGGCCTCGGCCACCGCGCCGCGTGAACGACTGGGCGCGGCGCTGGCCATCATGAACGCCATCGGGTTTGCCGTGACGATTCCGGCAATTGCTCTCACGACCCACTTCTGGGCGCAACAGGAACTGCATGTCATCTGGTGGCTACTGCCCGGGCCGGCACTGGGCCTACTGGCCCTGCACCGCATGAATCGACGCACGTTGCGAGAAATATAACGCGATGAGTGCACACACCCGGCGCGTCGCTTAAGGTAGGTGACACGTGGCGCGACAAGCCACGGCCAAGACCGTGAACGATCTAGGGAGAGGATCATGACGATATTCGAAGCACTGCGCGAAAGCCACGACAGGCAGCGCACCTTGCTCGATCTGCTGGTCAAGACGCACGGCGACAGCGATGGCCGCGATGAGCTGTTCAAGCGTGTGCGCGCCGAGCTGGAACATCATGCGGGGGCGGAAGAGCGCGCGCTCTACATACCCATGATGGAACACGACATGACGCAGGAAAAAGCCCGTCATAGCGTGGCCGAGCATCACGAGATCGACGAGTTGATCGAGACCCTGCAACAGACCGATTACAGCTCACCGGGCTGGCTAGCAACGGCGCGCCAGCTGCAGGAGATGGTCACCCATCATCTCGACGAGGAAGAGCAGGAAGTCTTCCAGTTGGCCGGGCGCGTCTTCGACGACGCGACCAAGCAGTCGCTGGCCGACACCTATCAGGAAGAGATGCAACGCCTGGCGTCTTGAAGTGTGAGACTGGAAGCAAGCAACCGTGAGCCGCGCCATAACGCGAATGCCCGGCGAGAATATTCTCGCCGGGCATTCGTGTCTTTCGCCATCGCCGGTCGCGAGGCGAACCTTACAGGACCGGTTTCAGTGCTCCGATGATACGCGGAAGCGCACCACGGCCTGATAAAGATCGCCAGCTTGCGTTTCGAGCGAACCGGCAGCGCCAGCGGCCTGCTGTACCAGGGCCGCGTTTTGCTGGGTGACCTGATCCATCTGCGCGACGGCCTGGTTGACCTGTTCGATCCCCGAGGACTGCTCCTGCGAGGCGGCGGAAATCTCGGCCATCAAGTCGCTGACACGCTGGGCACCCTCGCGGATCTCGCCCATGGCGCTATCGGCCTGATCGACGAGTTCGGCGCCGGCGTTGACATGCCCCACCGAGCCTTCGATCAGTGACTTGATATCGCGCGCCGCGTCCGCGCTGCGACTGGCCAGATTGCGCACTTCGCTGGCGACCACCGCGAAACCACGGCCCTGCTCGCCGGCTCGCGCCGCTTCCACCGAGGCGTTGAGCGCCAGCAGATTGGTCTGGAAGGCGATGTCATCGATCATCGAGATGATATCGGCCACCTTGCGGGAGCTGCTGCGAATCTCGCCCATGGTGCTCACGACCTGGGAAATCACTTCCTGACCATGCGCCACTGACGCCGTCGTGGCATCCGAGACCTTATTGGCTTGATCGGCGTTTTCCGCGTTCTGCCGCACGGTGGCCGTCAACTCTTCCATGCTCGACGCGGTCTGTGCCAGTGACGCCGCCTGCTCCTCGGTCCGGGCGGACAGATCGTTGTTACCCGTGGCGATCTCTCGCGAGCCCCGATCGATGGCTTCCCCGGATTCCCGAATACGCGCGATCGTCTTGCTCAGTTCGAGACGCATGCGTTCGATGGCATACATCAGACTGTGCGTATCGCCTTCACGCAACGCGGTGGGCGTGGTCAGATCGCCTTCGGCAATACGCCCCACAACACGCGCGGCTTCATCCGGCTCGCCGCCCAGGCTGCGATACACATTGCGAATCACCAACAAGAAAGCCGCCGTCAGGAGACCGCCTGCCACCAGCAAGACCAGCGCGTACTGCCAGAGCTTGTCGATGAAAGCCGACTGAATGTCGTTGGTGTAGACACCCGCCGCCATGTTCCAGCCCCAGGGCTCGAAGCGCTCGACGTAGCTAAGCTTGGGAAAGAGCGCATCGCTGTTGGCATCGCGCGAGGAATACGGCAGATAGCCGCCGTCCTCTTGGCCGAGCGAGGCCAGATCGCGATATACCGCCACCCCGTTGGGATCCTCATAGTCCGCCATGCTCGTGCCCGCGTCACGACGCGGGTGATAGACGAGATCCGCATCGGCATCGAAGACGAACACATAATTGTCACGATCGGCACCAAAGCGCATCGCGTCGAGATCCTCGGTGGCCCGCGCCTTGGCCTCATCTACGCTCAAGTCGCCCGACTCGACTCGCTCGGCATACCCCTCCAGCAGGGTATGCACCATACCGATGGTGTTGGAAAGCGCCGCCTGACGCTCATCGAACATCACATTCCGGCTCTGCCACGCCATGCTGACCACGATAGCGATCATCACCAGCCACATCAGCGCCAGCGTCAGCCACAACTTGCGCTTGAGTGTCCACTGCGTACGTGTCGTCGCCGCATGAGCACCGTGCGATAAAACCGGCGCCGACGGGTCGCCCGCGTGAGCGACCACGCTCGAATTAGCCATTAACCCCCCCTTGACCCTTATTGCGTATGCAAAATCGATGACAAAGGGGTTATCGGCCATTCGCGGCAATTCTTGATAGGCACGATTCACGATGAGTGCCCACTTTTTACCGAAGGACTCACCCGAAGGACTCGCCGGCCACGTCTCGGCCATTAGTCGAATAAGTTCAACATACGCGTACATTAGTTCTACATTTAAAAAGCCAGGGAGGCCGTCACACATCACAATCAACGAATTCAAAGGATCTTCACGCCATGCAGATGGGACGTCGCCAATTTCTCACCACTTCCAGCGCTCTTGCCGCCACGGCCACGTTTGCGCCGACGCTATTGGCACAAACCACAGGGGCCGGCACGCCACAGCGTTATCCTGACAAGACTTGGGAAGTGCTCGATGATCGTTTCAAGCCTTATTACGTCTTCAACACGCCGCTCGAGCGACAATGGACCGGGGGCTTATGGCTCGAAGGCCCCGCCTGGAACGCCGTGGGCCGCTACGCCGTGTTCAGTGACATCCCCCGCGCCCGGCAGATGCGCTGGGATGAAGCCAGCGGTGAGGTCAGCGTGCTACGTGAAGGCGTCGGCCACTCCAACGGCAACACCTTCGACCGCTGGGGGCGGCTGATAGCATGTGAGCACTCACCCGCACGCGTAGTGCGCTATGAGTGGGACGGCAGCGTCACGACTCTGGCCGACCAGTTCCAGGGCAAGCGCTTCAATGCCCCCAACGATTTGGTCGCCCTGGATAACGGCGGCATTCTATTCACCGACCCCGGCTACGGCGCGCACGTGGATTATGAAGGCCACAAGCGCGAACTCGAGCTCGACCCGGCGATCTACTACATCGACGACGACCTCGACGAGCCACGCTTATTTTCCGATGAGCTCTACAAACCCAACGGCATTGCGCTGAGCGCCGACAAGCGCACGCTCTACGCCAGCGATACCGCGCCGTCGCACTATCCCGACCAGCCGGCCACGATTTCGCGTTGGCGCCTGTCAGAAGACGGCACCACGCAAGGCGATCGTGAAACGGTGATTTCGAACAAGGACGAAGGCTATGACGGCATCAAGCTAGACCAGGACGGCAATATCTGGGCCGGCGTGTCGGGCGGAGAAGGCAAGGACGGTGTTTCGGTTTTTACTCCCGACGGCGAGCGCCTGGCGCGCATTCTGCTTCCGGAAGTCTGCGCCAATCTGTGCTTCGTGGGCGAGGACCGCAACCGCTTGCTGATGACGGCCAGCCAGTCGATCTACACCCTCTATACGGGTGCTCGCGGCGCCTGAGCAGCGTCTCCAAAATCTGCCCGGTTTCCCTCATGAAACCGGGCATTTCGTGTTATCCGGCAACGCGCGATAAGCTCAAAGAGGATCTCAGAAACTCGCCTTGATCGTAGTGCCGGCAACCCAGGCGTTGTCGACCGAATCCACCGCCGACGGATTGACCACGTACTGCAGGTTGGGACGCAGCGCCAAGTAGTCGGTCAGGTTGAAGCTGTAGTAGACCTCGGCGTCGTACTCGTGGCCCTGGCGTGGCAGCGGCGAGGATAAACCGACCGGTGTGGCGTTGTAGTAGTCGACGTAATCGTTGACGTCGTCATTGACGTGGAGATACGCCAGACCGATGCCGGCGTCGTCCTGCGGACGCGCAGCGAATGGCCCTTCGTAGGTCGCACCAATCGAAACGTAACGATCGATACCCGCCGTATCGCCGTGGTTGGCATTGCCCATGCTGAACAGCGTCAGCCCGCGATCGGGATTGCCGCCGCGTGTCGTCACCTGCTGCTGAACCACGTAATAGAGCCCAGTATTGGTGTCGCTGGTATCCGTTGCCGGGCCAGCGCCATAGGCGCGATTCTCGACATTCTGTGTGTAGAAGCCCAGCTTGTAGGCGCCGTCCATGCCATTCAACGTCGGGGTATATCCTAGCTCCACCGGGAAAAGCGTGCCTTCGGTGCCACTGGTGCGCAGATCGAAGCCGTTGTCGTTCTCCAGATTGCTGTCATTGATATTGAAAGCCCCCAACTGGGCATACCAATCGGACGCGAAGTTGGTACGGATCACCGCCGCCCACTGCGAGATCGGCCAGTTATAGATATTGTTGCCCCAGTTGCCCGGCTGCGCCCCGCCGAACGCCAGGTTCTGGAAGTTGCTGTCGATGGTGGCGAAGTCATCGCCGAAGGGAATCCGCCCCAGTTTGATCGACAAGGCATCGTCGAAGAACCGCTGGCGGTACCAGAACTGCGTCAGTCGCGTGACCGGCCCGCGCCCCTGCACTTCCTGCACATTGGAACCCCCGACCGTCGCGTCCGGGTCGCTGAGCCGGTCGTTGGCCGTATGGCCATTGCGATTGACCATCGTCACCTGGAACTCGGCGTCCGGAATGCCGGCCAGCTTGTCGAGGTCGAAGTTGGCCCCGACGGCGAACTGATCGGAGTACTTGGTCACGTGGCTGTCGCGGTAACCGCCGTCGAGAATGGAGGCGGCTTCACCGACGTAGTCAAAGCTGAAGGCAACGCCGGCATCTTCCAGCGCCGTGCGCTCTCCTCCCCAATCACCGAACATATAGGGGGAATCCGGCGCGAAGGCCGAGTAGGCATTGGCCGTGCCGGCGATCAGGAAACTGCCGATGATGACGAGCGGCGCGCCACCTGCGTGAAGTCTGCCGAACGTGCTCAAGGTCATGATGTACCCATCCTCTTTTATTTAGCGTGTTATCAATAGCAGGATAATAATATGCCCAAACACCGCTTCACGAAAGCCTCGCTTGCTCCAGCCGCCTGTCTGCTCCAGACATCGTCGATTATCGCCAGCGACCTGGTTTTCATCATGAGACCGGGCATTTTCATTACGCCGACCTCCCCTCTTGTGGTCGTGCGAACGGCTCGTAATGTAGAGCCATCAACGGTACTAATGCCGTATTAGCAATACTTGCAGCCACGACTCGTCCGCTCACGACGCTTGCAACGGCACGAAGCTTGAAACGGGGCGGGCCTCGCAATAACGCGTACCTCACAACAACATAAGAGGCGCACGACATGACCAACCAGGAATTCTTCGTTCCCTACGAATCCACCGATGTGCGCGGCGAGCGCTCCGCGGGGCGTTGAACATGCTCGACGAGTGGCTCGCCTCGAGTCTCGACGCTGACTCCGTCGAGCCGCGCGAAGGACGCGAAGGGCCCGAAGGAAAAGTCCCCGGCGGGCGTTATCGCCTGCACGCGCCCGGCGTGCTCGAACTGCTTCCCGATGAGCTCGCCCCCGAGGCACAGGCATGCGTCGTCTCGGCGGGCATCCACGGCAACGAGACCGCGCCCATCGAGCTCGTCGGCGCGTGGCTGGCGCGTCTCGAGGCCGGCCAGCTCAGGCTCGGCGCGCCGGTGCTGGTGATCCTCGGCAACCTCGAGGCGATTCGACAAGGCGTGCGTTTTTGCACCACCAACCTCAATCGCCTGTTCCAGCGAGACCTGGACCTGGAAGGCGACGAGCCCGACCGCGCCCGCGAGCTGATGGCCGTCGTCGACGCCTTCTTCGCACGCCATGCCCTGCCCCACGTGCACTACGACATGCACACCGCGATTCGCGACAGCCGCTACCCGCGCTTCGCCGTCGAGCCCTTCGCCGACGCCAAGACCGATCCCGCGCAATGGCATGGGCTGGCCGCCGCCGGCATGCAGGCGGCCTTGCATCAGCATCGCCACAGCTGGACCTTCTCGCATTATTCCAAGCATTATCACGCGGCGCAGGCGTTCACGCTGGAGCTCGGCAAGGTGCGCCCCTTCGGAGAGAACGACCTCGACGCGCTGTCCGGGATGCGCACACTGCTCGAGGCATTGCTCGAGGGCCGTCAGACACCCTCGGGGAATCTCGAAGAGGTGCGTTTCTTCCGCGTCGTCACCGAGCTGATGCGTCAGTCGCAGGACTTCGCGCTGTGCTTCTCCGAGGAAACGCCCAACTTCACCGAGTTCGCCGTGGGCACCCGGCTGGCGCATGATGGCCAAGCCGGCGACACCGTCGTCGAAGAGGCGCCGGTGGCGGTGGTGTTCCCCAATGCTCAGGTGGAACTCGGCGCGCGCGCGGCGCTGCTGGTACGTGCGTGCCCACCACCGAAATGACGCTCTTGCATTTCCGCACAACACTCAATGACAACAACGACAGGACGACCTTCATGCACAAGACGACGCATCCATGCGACAAACGTCGTATCATCGGCCGCCAAATCGAGCCTGCTCGGTCGCCCGCGGCCTGCTAGAATCGCTCCCTTTTCGCGCTAGCCGCCCCAGGTCACCACACCGCGCTCCCTGGCTTCTTCATCGCCGCCCGGTGTGCCGACCGTGACTTACCGCCACGTTTGGAGCTTTTCATGGCTGATACGCCCATTCCCCTCGAAGTGCGAGACATCACCAAGCGCTTCGGTGACACCGAAGTCCTCAAAGGGCTCTCTCTCAAGGCCCACAAGGGTGATGTCATCACCTTGATCGGCGCCTCCGGCTCCGGCAAGAGTACCTTTCTGCGCTGCATGAACCTGCTCGAACAACCCAATGAAGGCGAGCTGATCGTGCATGGTGAAAACATCGCCTTCAAAACCACTCGGCATGGCCGCGAGCCCGTCGACTGGAAGCAGGTCGAGCGCATTCGCGCCAAGCTCTCGATGGTGTTCCAGAGCTTCAATCTCTGGGCCCACATGACGCTGCTGGAAAACGTCATCGAAGCGCCCATCCACGTGCTCGGCAAGTCGAAGCGAGACGCCATCGAACACGCGCGCCAACTCCTCGACCGCGTGGGGCTGCTCGATCACGCCGACTACTATCCGGCGCAGATGTCCGGCGGCCAGCAGCAACGCGGCGCCATCGCCCGCGCCTTGGCCATGGACCCGGAAGTGATGCTGTTCGACGAGCCGACCTCGGCACTCGACCCCGAACTCGTCGGCGACGTGCTCAAGGTCATGCGCGATCTCGCCGAAGAGGGCCGCACCATGATCGTGGTGACCCACGAGATGAGCTTCGCCCGCGACGTCTCCTCGCAAGTGATCTACCTGCATCAGGGCATGGTCGAGGAAGTCGGTCCGCCGAAGGAGGTCCTCGACAATCCACAGTCGGATCGCCTCAAGCAGTTCCTGGCGCCTAAGCACTGACGCCCCGACGGGAGAAAAACGCATGATCGACCTGCAGGGCTACGGCCCCCGGCTTCTCGAAGGCGCGCTGGTCACCGTGGAAGTCGCTTTGCTGTCGTTGCTGCTGGCCTTGATCCTGGGCCTGCTCACCGCCAGCGCCAAGCTGTCTCGCCACTGGCTGTTCCATCGCATCGCCACGCTCTACACCACGCTCATTCGCGGGGTGCCCGATCTCGTCTTGATGATGCTGCTGTTCTTCGGCGGCCAGATAGGCGTCAACATGTTCACCGACTGGCTCTACTACCAGTTCGATGTGGATATCTTCATCAACATCAACGAGTTCATCGCCGGCGTCGTGACTATCGGCTTCATCTTCGGCGCCTACATGGGCGAGACGTTTCGTGGTGCCTTTCTCGCGGTGGAAAACGGACAGATCGAAGCCGGACGTGCCTACGGGATGTCCAGCCGGCTCATTTTCCGGCGTATTCAGTTTCCGCAGATGATGCGTCACGCCCTTCCCGGGCTGGGCAATAACTGGATGGTACTGCTCAAGACCACCGCCCTGGTCTCGGTGATCGGCCTTTCCGACATGGTGCGTATCGCCGCCGAAGCGACCAAGGCCACGCACGAACCGTTCCTGTTCATGATTCCGGTGGCGATAATCTACCTGTTGATCGCCAGTGTCTCGGAATGGATCGTCGCGCGGCTGCAAAAACACTATAACGTCGGTTTCGGGGAGGCAGACGAATGGAACAACTAAACGCCTGGTTCACCGAGCTACTTGCGGACAACAGTATCTTCACGGCCGACACCCTGGGCTACTACCTCGATGGGCTGGGCAGCACCGTGCGTCTGGTGTTCTTGTCCCTCATCATCGGCTTGATGCTGGCGGTGCCACTGGCCATTGCGCGCGGCTCGCGGCGCAAGTGGATCAAGTGGCCCATCTTCCTCTACACCTATGTGTTTCGTGGCACGCCGCTGTTGATCCAGCTATACCTGATCTATTACGGCGTGGTGTTCATCGAGGGCATTCAGGACACCTTCCTCTGGGCGGTCCTCCAGGACGCCTTCTATCCGGCGTTGATCGCCTTCACGCTCAACACCGCCGCCTATACCACCGAGATCTTCCACGGCGCGATCAAGGCCACACCGCGTGGCGAGATCGAAGCGGCACGCGCCTATGGCATGTCACGCGCGCGAATGATGCGGCGCATCATCATGCCCAGCGCCTTCCGGCGTGCCCTGCCGGCCTACGGTAACGAGGTAATCTTCATGCTCCACGCCAGCGCCATCGCCAGCGTGGTCACGATCATGGACCTCACCGGGGCGGCGCGATTCGTCTATGCACGCTTCTACGCGCCCTTCGACGCCTTCCTCTTCGTGGCGGCGATTTACCTGTGCCTGACCTTCGCCATCCTGTATCTCTTCCGCTATCTGGAAAAGAAACTCCTGGCGCATCTCAAACCGATTAATGGGTGACATCCGGCGTGCCGAACAATATTCCAATGAGGTTTACCATGAAAAAGCTCCTGGCGCTGACCCTACTGGGCGTAGTCATCACGACCGCCACCGCTCAGGCACGCGATACCGACGAAGTACGTCTGGCCATCGACGTGCCCTACGAACCGTTCGTCTACCGCACCGCGGGCGGTGAGTTGGAAGGTTTCGAGATCGATCTCGGCAACGAACTGTGCAAGCGCGCCAATCTGGAGTGCACCTGGGTCGAGCAATCCTGGGATGGCATCATCCCCGGCCTGCTTTCGCGCAAGTACGACGCCATTCTCTCCTCGATGGCCATCACCCCCGAGCGTGAAAATCAGGTGCTGTTTTCGATCCCCTACTACAACACCCCCAGCGTCTGGATCACGCGCCGCGATCGCGACATCGACATCAACGACAAAGAAGCGCTTGAGGATCTATCCGTCGGCGTGCAGCGCGGCACCATCCGCGATAGCTATGTCACGCAGATGTACGGCGACACCCTCGATATCCGCCGCTATTCATCCTCTCAGGACGTTGCCAACGACCTGATCTCCGGGCGCCTGGATTTGTCCTTCGAGGACTATCCCCTCGCCGTGGATACCTTTCACTTCCAGGATGACGACAGCGACTTCAAGAAAATCGGTGAGAACATCAAAACGCCCACCTCGATCTTCGGCAAAGGCGCTGCCATGGCGTTTCGCAAACGCGACCGGGAACTGGCCGAGGAATTCAACCAGGCCATTCGCGACGTCTATGCCGACGGCACCTACGAAAAGCTGATGAAGCAATACTTCGACTACGACATCTCCCTGCCCGTCGGCAAACAATGACCGATTGCCGGCGGTAAAACGTACCGCCGGCCTTTACGAGGACACTTCATGCAGCATCGCACGCATCCCTTGTTGAGCCCGGTTCCCGGCACGCAGCGCAGCCTGGAGAGTTTTCACTTCGGCCCCGCCGAGGCGGAAAAGCGTGTCTACATCCAGGGTTCGCTGCATGCCGACGAGCTACCCGGCATGCTGGTCGCCTGGACACTCAAGCAGCGCCTGAAAGCGCTGGAAGAGGCCGGACAGCTCAAGGCCCACGTCATCGTCGTGCCGGTCGCCAACCCCATCGGGCTCGACCAGCAACTGATGGACATTCCACTGGGGCGCTACGACTTCGAAAGCGTGAGCAACTTCAACCGAGGCTATCGCGACGTCACCGACACTGTCGCCGAAGGGCTGGAAAGCGCGCTAACGCAGGATGCCGAGCACAACCGGGCCGAGATTCGTCGGCGCTTCATTGCCGCCCTCGATGCACAACCGGCCACCACGGCCTACGCGTCCCTGCACCTGACGCAGCAACGCCTGGCCTGCGACGCGGACTTCATCCTCGATTTGCACTGCGATTTCCACGCCGTCGAGCATCTCTATACCACCCCGGCGGCATGGCCCGACTTCGAGCCCCTGGCGCGTTATTTCGGCGCCAAGGCCAGCATGCTCGCCACCGACTCCGGCGGCGGCTCGTTCGACGAATGCTTCACCCTGGTCTGGGAGCAACTGCGCGAGCGCTTCGGCAACCGCTATCCCATTCCCTACGGCAGCCAGTCGATCACCCTCGAACTGCGCGGCCAGCAGGACGTCGCCCGCGACATCGCCGAACGCGATGCCGACGCGATTCTCGACTGGATGCGCTACCACGCCCTGATCGACGGCGAAGCGCCGCCGCTGCCCGCGCTGGCGTATCCCGCTACCGAGCTCGCCGCCATGGACTTCCTGCGCGCCCCAGCGGGCGGCGTCGTGGTCTTCCATCGCACGCCGGGAGAAGAAGTCAAAAGCGGCGACCTGATCGCCGAGATCATCGACCCCATCAGTGACGCCGTACACCCCGTGCGTGCCGAGCAAGACGGCATGTTCTACGCCCGTACCCAGCGCAGAATGGCCACCGCCGGGATGATCGTCGCCGACGTCGCCGGCCACCACGCCCACCGCAGCGGCTACCTGCTCGCGCCGTGAAATACGGCTACTCCACGAATGTATCGACAAGACGGCAACGTTGAGCGACGGCAGATATGTGCGGTTACAGATAGAGCATCATGTGACAGTCGATTGTAGCCAGGCTCCGCTTTCACATTTCAGGCGTTTTGCGTCAATGCTGCCGCTTACGCGTGCATTGGAGAGCACGATGGCTTGATCCGTGGCCACGAGCTGGCCGATGACACTTCCGGCAACGCAAACCGTACGCGCCTCGATACGCGGAGATACGCTGCCCGCTTCGTTAACCATGACAGAATGTTCCCAGGCCGTGACGTTGCCTACGACGGCGCCACTAATGACCAGCGTTTCATGAGCACTCACATCACCGTCAATACGCAGCGTCGAACCAATCAGGCTTCCGCCGGACGCGGACAAGCATTGGGGGGTCTCTGTCGGTGGAGACGTCGGTAAATCAACCTTGGCTGGATTTTGCGACTGACTCGGCAGATTGGAGGCTTCTTTGGAGGGAGATTGACGCTGTTGCAGACGCCAGGAAGTCGGCTGGGCTGCGGAGGTACGCTTTTTGATACGCCTCTTGCCGTCCAGCACAATGATGATGAGCGCTATCAAGCTCAAGACGAAAAATACATCCCCGCCCCCCATAATTGCCCCTTGGTCAGTATAGAATGTACGAGTATAGGCAGGTCTCTACACACTGAGAAAACACGACTAACAGGCCTTTTCGTCAGCTACTCATCCTTTTGATCTCGAGCCGACAAGGCAATATTTCCAGGTACCATTGTTTTTTCTCACGCGACTTGGACCTTCCCCTATGTTCAGCAAGCACAAACCCGACAGTGTTCCTGCCGACCATACGGTGCCGCCTCCCGCCTCACCCCAAAGCACCACCCAAGCGGACGTGCCACGAGATAAGACCGGGCGATCCGCTATCATCGGCGCCCAAACCAGCATTAAAGGTAACGTCATCGGTGAGGAAGAACTGGTTATCGATGGCCAAGTAGTGGGCACCGTAGAGTTCAAGCGCAATACGGTCAGCATTGGCAATGCCGGCCGCGTGGAAGGGGATATCTATGCCCAAACGCTACACGTAGCAGGGCATGTCGAAGGGCGACTGATCGCCTCTCACAAAATTTCTATCCATCATACGGCATATATCGTTGGCACCATCATCACCCCTTGCCTGGTGCTGGAAGACGGCGCCGTCTTCCAAGGCAGCATCGATATGGACGCCGAGAACGAAGTCCTGCTCTCCGCATTTGAAGGAGACGTTGGCAAGTCGACGCCTCATCACGCCCAGGACCAAGAAGACGCGGTGGATGATGTTGATAACGCCGACGCGACAACGCCGCCCGCTGAGGAAGATATATATCACGAGGATAAATCTTGAAACCTTGCCTCCGCGCAGCAACCGCCACCGACAACGGGTAGCCCAAGCTACCCGTTGCTTTTCGAGTAAGCTAATACTCACAAACTGACTCCTCAATAATCGGAATATTCGCCAAACCATGAACTGCATCGATAAGTGACGCCTTATCCGCTTTGCTGACAGACCTCATCCCGCCTAGTATGAATCTCTAAGGCCGCTTAGACGGCTCGAAAAATAACCACTACGCATGGGACTACCGCATCAACACAATATGCAGTGGCTTTAGCGATAGCGTGCCTGACCGACGGCTCCGCATCTCACCGCAACGCCAAATGGGTGATGAAAACCGGCAAAAGAAGCAGGCACACGAATTCTACATAACGCGCCGAATTATCCTTAAATTTATTT
>NZ_JAKGAN010000010.1 GCF_023061135.1 Chromohalobacter sarecensis | reverse complement strand
CGTCACTGTCAAGCGAGAAAGCCACCCGAAGGTTTGAATTTCTCAAGCAAGTCAGTCACTTGCGCCACTCTCCACCGCTGGCCACGAAGTCCGTCGCCGGCAGCGGATGCGTACTTTACGATTCACAGCGGCTGAACGCAAGGGGCTGATACGAAAATAGTTTCCGTTCGCTTAGCGGCAGCTAAATGTCTCCGCCACTCACCTTATCCACACCCCGAACAGGGCAGCACATAAAAGAGGGTGTGGATAATCCAGCGCCACACCGTGGCTAGCGCTGGATATGAAAGGAACAAGCTCAGCGCATCTTACGCATGAGTGCCAGCAGAGGCCCCGACACTACATAGCAGCCGAACAGGATCAGCAGCATGAGCGAGGGCTCGAGTGAAATCACTACGAACGCCAGCACAATCGCCAACAGCACGACGAAGGGAACGGGCCCTTTGAAATCGACTTCCTTGAAGCTGTGATAACGGATGTTACTGACCATCAAGACCCCAGCCGCAGCGACGATGAACGCGATAAACAGCTTGAAGCCCAAGGCGTCGGCATCGAACTTATGCAGCGTCCACACGCAACCGGCGACGAGCGCGGCCGCAGACGGGCTCGGTAAGCCCACGAACCACTTCTTGTCGGTACTGCCGATTTGCACATTGAAACGCGCCAGACGCAACGCCGCACCCGCGGCGAAGATAAAGGCCGCTATCCAACCGATCTTACCGACATCCTGCAGTATCCAGGAAAATGCCACCAACGCCGGCGCCACTCCGAACGACACCATGTCAGCCAGGCTGTCGAACTCGGCGCCGAAGGCACTTTGCGTGTTGGTCATCCGTGCCACGCGGCCATCGAGCCCGTCGAGCACCATGGAGACGAAAATCGCGATGGCAGCCCCGGAAAAATTGCCGTTCATCGCCGCGATGATGGAGAAGAAGCCAGAAAACAGCGCTGACAGCGTGAACAGGTTAGGCAACAAGTAAATGCCTCGCCGACGCACGCGCTTGCCGTTCTCGATGGTTTCCTCGACGATTTCGTCTTCGTCCTGAAACACCGAACTGTCCTCCGTGACATTCTCAGTGTCGGTGTTCTTGGGCGATTCTGGTGTGCCCGATTCTTGCGTCATAAAAGTCATCCGTTGCCATGGGACTGCCCTTGGTGGGCTATTCCAACATTCTACACACTGCAAGCCTAGTCGACAGTCGGCCTCCTTGACGACCCAAAACGTAAACGGGCGCGGCCAATCGGCCGCGCCCGTTCGCTATCGACTCGCCGACAGCGCTTAGTTCTTGCTCTTGTCGACCAGTTGATTGGCCGCAATCCAGGGCATCATGCCACGCAGCTTCGCACCCACCTGCTCGACCTGATGCTCGGCATTCAGGCGGCGACGCGCATGCATCGACGGATAGTTGCTGTTGCCCTCGTTGATGAACATCTTGGCGTATTCGCCGTTCTGGATGTCCTTCAGGGCATGGCGCATCGCTTCCCGCGACTGCTCATTGATGATCTTGGGCCCGGTGACGTACTCGCCATACTCCGCATTGTTGGAGATGGAGTAGTTCATGTTGGCGATGCCGCCTTCGTACATCAGGTCGACGATCAACTTCAGCTCGTGCAGGCACTCGAAGTAGGCCATCTCGGGCTCGTAACCCGCTTCGGTCAGCGTCTCGAAGCCTGCCTTGACCAATTCCACGGTACCGCCGCACAGCACCGCCTGCTCACCGAACAGGTCGGTTTCGGTTTCATCCTTGAAGGTCGTTTCGATGATGCCGCTGCGGCCACCGCCAATACCGGCAGCGTAGGAAAGCGCCAGCTCTTTGGCCTGGCCAGTAGCATCCTGCTGAATAGCAATCAGGTCGGGAACGCCAGCGCCGCGCACGAACTCGGAACGCACCGTGTGACCCGGCGCCTTGGGCGCGATCATGATGACGTCCAGATCCTGGCGCGGCGTCACTTGGTTGTAATGAATATTGAAGCCATGTGCGAAGGCCAGCGTCGCGCCTTCTTTCAAGTTGGGCGCGATATCCTGCTCGTAGATCGCCTTCTGATTCTCGTCGGGCGCCAGCAGCATCAACACGTCGGCCGTCTTGCAGGCCTCGGGCACGGAGGCCACCTTGAAGCCCGCCGCTTCGGCTTTGGCCACGGACGAGGAGCCCGGGCGCAGCGCCACGGTGACCTCGACGCCGGATTCCTTGAGGTTATGGGCATGGGCATGGCCCTGAGAACCATAACCGACGATGGTGACGTTCTTCGCCTGGATCAGCGAGAGGTCGCAATCTTTGTCGTAATAAACGCGCATGTCTTACTCCAGATATCGAAGAGAAACGTATGAAGTGTCAGCGTTGATGGCTTTCCGCCATGAGCGTCGTCTGCCGCGACGCTTTGATGTCACTTTACGCCAGCTCGCTGCGTTGCGTAAAACGCTATATTTGCAATACCGTATGCCGAAATTTGAAATGATATCGCCATGGATACTCGTCCCTACCAGCAGTTCCTCAGCCTGGCCGACACCCTGCACTTTGGCCGCTCCAGCGAGCTGTGTCACGTCAGCCCCTCGACGCTGAGCCGCACGATACGCCAACTCGAGACACAACTCGGCGTGACCCTGTTCGAGCGCGACAATCGTAGTGTGCGCCTGACCCATGAAGGCCGCCTCTTCCAGCGTTATGCACGCGATGCCCTGGAGCAATGGGATGTATTCCGTCACTCGTTGATGGAGGAAAGCCGCGAACTGTCCGGTGAAATCAGCATCTACTGCTCGGTGACCGCCAGCTACAGCTTTCTCTACGAGCTGCTCAGCGAGTTTCGCCAGCGCCACCCGCGCATTGAATTGAAGCTGCATACCGGCGACCCGGCCAGTGCGGTTTCACGCGTCCTCAGCGGCGAAGAAGACATGTCGATCACCGCGCGCCCTGAAACCCTGCCCACACAATTAGCGTTCAAGCCAATCGCCACGTCGCCGCTGCTGTTCATCGCGCCGCGCACCATGCCGGAATGGCTGGCCGGCCTCACCGCCACAACGGACGCCGCCAGTTGGGGCAGCATTCCCATGATCCTCTCGGAGTCGGGCCTCGCCCGCGAGCGTACGGATGCGTGGTTCCGTCAGTTGGGCATCAAGCCGCGCATCTATGCCCAGGTCGCGGGCAACGAAGCCATCGTCAGCATGGTCGGGCTGGGCTTCGGGGTCGGCGTCGTGCCGCAGATCGTGGTCGACAACAGTCCACTGGCCGAGCGCATTCAGGCCCTCGAGGTCGAGCCCGCACTCACGCCTTACGAGGTCGGGCTCTGCGTTACCGAGAAGAAGCTGCGCAATCCGCTGGTCAAGGCCCTATGGTCGCAAATCCACTAGCTTTAACCTCTTAAAGCAAAAAGGCCGCTCGTGAGAGCGGCCTGTAATGGCATGGTTCGAGAGCACGGTTTAGAGGCTGAGTATCTTGTCGCCCCGCGAGATACCCGATACCCCGGTACGCCCGACCTCGAGAATGCCGATCGGCGCCATGGCCTGGACGAAGGCGTCCAGCTTGCCGGCATCGCCGGTGATCTGCACCGTATAGACACTCGGCGTCACGTCGACGATCTGCGCGCGGAAGATATCCACCGTGCGCTTGACCTCATCACGGCTCGCGCCCAGCGCCTTCACCTTGACCAGCATCAGCTCGCGTTCGATATGATGGCCCTCGGTCAGGTCGACCAGCTTGACCACATCGATGAGCTTATTGAGATGCTTGGTGATTTGCTCGATGACGCGGTCGTCACCCTCCGTGGTCACCGTCAGACGTGACAGCGACGGATCTTCCGTCGGCGCCACGTTGAGCGTTTCGATGTTGAAGTTGCGCTGGGAGAACAACCCCACCACGCGGGACAGGGCGCCGGGTTCGTTTTCCAGCAGAATCGAGATGATGTGGCGCATCAGGTCCGCTCCGTCTTCGAAAGCAGCATGTCACGCATGGCGCCCAGGGGCACCTGCATCGGATAGACGTGTTCCCGAGGGTCGACGTCGATATCGAGGAACACCAGTTCGTCATTGTCGGCGAACGTGCGCTCCAGCGCCGCATCGAGCTCGTCGTGATGTTCCACCTTGAGCGCCGTGAAGCCGTAGGCTTCAATCAACTTCTGGAAGTCCGGCAGCGATTCCACATACGAGTGCGCATGGCGCGACTTGTAGTTGAGATCCTGCCACTGGCGCACCATGCCCAGCGTCCCGTTGTTGAGGTTGATGATCTTCACCCCGGTACCGAACTGCTTACAAGTCGACAGCTCCTGCATCATCATCTGAAAGCTGCCTTCCCCGGTGAAACACACCACGACGTCGTCAGGGAAGTTCTGCTTGACCCCCATCGCCGCCGGGAAACCGAAGCCCATGGTGCCCAGCCCCCCAGAGGTGATCCAGCGATTGGGCTTATCGAACTTGTAGTACTGCGCCGCGAACATCTGGTGCTGGCCGACATCGGTGGTCACGAAGGCCTCGCCGCGCGTGATGTGATACACCGCCTCGATGACTTCCTGCGGCTTGAGCCGCTCGCCCGGTTGAGAAGGCTCGTAGAGCTTGCCTTCGCGTTCGGCGCGCCAACCGTCGATGGTCGTCCACCATTCCGGCAGGGCCTCGGCGTTGGCCATTTCACGGCCTTGCAGCAGGCTGATCATTTCATTGATGACGCTATCCGCCGGCCCCACGATCGGCACATCGGCGCGCACCGTCTTGGAAATCGAGCTGGGGTCGATATCCACATGCACGATCTTGGCCGTGGGACAGAACTTCGAGGTGTTATTGGTCACGCGGTCGTCGAAACGCGCCCCGATAGCGATGATCAGGTCGGCATGGTGCATGGCCATGTTGGACTCATAACTACCGTGCATGCCCAGCCAACCCAGCGACTGCTCATCGGTCTGCGGATAGGAGCCGATGCCCATCAACGTGGTGGTAATCGGAAAGCCCAAGCGCTTCACCAACGCCGTCAGGTTTTCGCTCGCGCCGCTGGTGACGATGCCACCGCCGGTATAGAACACCGGCCGCCGCGCCTTGAGCATCATGTCCACGGCTTTCTTGATCTGGCCGCTATGCCCCCGCGTGACCGGGTTATAGGAGCGAATCTTGACCTTCTTCGGATAGACGTACTCATAGCGCTCGGTGGGCGCCGTCATATCCTTGGGGATATCCACCACCACCGGCCCCGGGCGACCGGTCGCGGCGAGATAGTAAGCCTTCTTGAGCACCTCGGGGATCTCCGACGGGTGCTTGATGGCGAAGCTGTGTTTCACGATAGGGCGCGTCACACCGACGATGTCGGTTTCCTGAAAGGCATCTTCACCGATCAGATGACTGGCCACCTGGCCACACAGCACCACCATCGGGATCGAATCCATATAGGCGGTGGCGATGCCGGTCACGGCATTGGTCGCGCCGGGGCCGGAGGTGACCAGCACCGTCCCTGGCTTACCCGAAGCGCGGGCATAGCCATCGGCGGCGTGGGTCGCGGCTTGTTCATGACGAACGAGGATGTGTTTGACCTTGTCCTGACGGAACAGCGCATCATAGATGTGCAACGCTGCGCCGCCGGGGTAGCCGTAGATACGCTCGACGCCCTCATCCTGCAGGAAGCGGGCGATCATATCGGCGCCGGAAAGCAATTCCACTGATAGTTCTCCCCTGGAGATAACGAGTGCCATTCACTACCACGTTACGGGCAGTGAAGTGTCGATGCGGCGGTACGCCGCTGCCGGCTGCGCCGGCACCTGATGCCATATTCCTGGCTCTGGGCCCGGGGTGGGGACCCGCACTCATAGAAATCGCCGAGACCGGCTGGTCCGAGCGATTCCTGGCACGGCAGATCGCCGTGTCGGGGTTGGCGGGAACAGGCGTTTGGCCCATACCCTTGATCTCCTTCGACAGGCGGGTAGAGGCATTTTCCAACCTACCCTTCACGCAGCGACCGGGGATCACCCGTCAATGGCTGCGCCCGCAATCAGGAACCACCTAGATTCCATCAGCACCCCCTAGCTGTCAACCTCCGCCGCTCATACGCGGTCGGCAGCGCTTCGCAATCCCCCATTGACGCACCGCCTATCCACTAAAGTTGGATCATTTAAAGCAGCGTCATGCCAGGTATAAAAAACCCGCGACGCAGCACGTCGCGGGCGAGAAAACGGTCAGGACGCGACCGCATATCGAGAGCGTCGACGGCCCGAGGCTGCGGGCCGTCGGCGTTACTTGGCAAAGACGAGATGGCCGTCTTGCGTGGTGACGCGGATGGTGTCGCCCGCCGCAAAGTTCCCGGCGAGCAGTTCCTGCGCCAGCGGATTCTCGATGCGGCTCTGGATGGCACGCTTGAGCGGTCGCGCGCCGAACACCGGGTCGAAGCCTACCACCGCGAGCTGCGCCAGGGCGTCGTCGCTGATCTCGAGGCGAATCTCGCGCTCGGCCAGTTGCGCTTGGAGACGTTCGAGCTGGATGGCCGCGATGGACTGGATCTGCTCCTGCCCCAGGGCGTGGAACACCACCACTTCGTCGATGCGGTTGATCAGTTCCGGGCGGAAATGATCGCCCACCACCCCCATCACAGCATCTCGCATCACAGCGTAATCGGCGTCATCGCCGCCCATGCGCTGGATGATGTCCGAGCCCATGTTGGAGGTCATCACGATCACCGTATTACGGAAGTCCACCGTGCGACCCTGGCCATCGGTGAGACGCCCATCCTCGAGCACCTGCAGCAGGATGTTGAAGACATCCGGATGCGCTTTTTCGACCTCGTCGAGCAGTAGCACGGAATACGGCTTGCGACGTACCGCCTCGGTCAGATACCCGCCTTCCTCGTAGCCAACGTAGCCCGGCGGCGCCCCGATCAGCCGCGCCACGGAATGTTTCTCCATGAACTCGGACATGTCGATGCGCACCATGGCCTCCTCGGTATCGAAGAGGAAGTTGGCCAGCGACTTGCACAGCTCGGTCTTGCCGACCCCGGTGGGCCCCAGGAACAAGAACGACCCATTGGGGCGGTGCGGGTCGGAAAGACCCGCCCGCGAACGCCGCACGGCGTTGGCCACTGCGGTCACCGCTTCGTCCTGGCCGATGACCCGCTCGTGCAGTGCCTCCTCCATGCGCAGCAGCTTGTCGCGTTCGCCCTCGAGCATCTTGGACACTGGAATACCTGTCCAGCGCGAGACCACCTCGGCGATCTCCTCCTCGGTGACGTTGGAGCGCAACAACTGATGCTTGGCGGTATCCGCCTCGTGCTCGCTGGCCTCGGCGATCTGCTGCTCGAGCTTGGGGATCACCCCGTACTGCAACTCGGACATACGTCCCAGATCGCCCTGGCGGCGGGCCGCCTCGAGATCGATGCGCGCCTGCTCGAGCTCCGCCTTGAACTGCGCCGCCCCCTGGATACTGGCCTTCTCGGCCTTCCAGACCTCCTCGAGATCGGCATATTCACGGCTCAACTCGTCGATTTGCGCCTCCAGAGAATCGAGCCGCTTGCGAGTCGCCTCGTCGGTTTCCTTCTTGAGCGCCTCGCGCTCCATCTTGAGCTGAATCAGTCGGCGGTCGAGGCGATCCATCTCCTCGGGCATGGAGTCGAGTTCCATACGAATCCGTGAGGCCGCCTCGTCGATCAGATCGATGGCCTTGTCAGGCAGTTGCCGGTCGGTGATATAGCGTGTCGACAGCTTGGCAGCGGCGATGATCGCGCCGTCGGTGATGTCAACACCGTGGTGGACTTCGTAGCGCTCCTTGAGGCCACGCAGAATCGCCACGGTGTCTTCCTCGTTGGGCTCGTCGACCAGCACCTTCTGGAAGCGCCGCTCCAGCGCCGCGTCCTTCTCGATGTGCTGCCGGTATTCATCCAACGTGGTCGCGCCGACGCAGTGCAACTCGCCGCGCGCCAATGCCGGCTTGAGCATATTGCCCGCATCCATCGCGCCCTCGGCCTTGCCGGCACCGACCATGGTGTGCAATTCATCGATGAATAGGATGACGCGGCCTTCCTCCTTGGCGAGCTCCCCGAGCACGGCCTTGAGGCGTTCCTCGAAATCCCCGCGGTACTTGGCACCGGCCAGCAATGAGCCCATGTCGAGTGACAGCACGCGCTTGTCCTTGAGGCCCTCCGGCACTTCGCCGTTGACGATGCGGCTTGCCAGCCCCTCGACGATGGCAGTCTTACCCACACCGGGCTCACCGATCAGCACCGGGTTGTTCTTGGTACGCCGCTGCAGCACCTGGATGGTGCGGCGAATCTCGTCGTCGCGGCCGATCACCGGGTCGAGCTTGCCATCCACGGCGCGCTGGGTCAGATCCATGGTGTACTTATCCAGCGCCTCGCGGCTTTCCTCGGCCGAAGCGTCATCCACCTTGCTACCGCCGCGCAGGCTGTCGATGGCGCTACGCACGGACTGCACGTCAAGACCGGCCTGCTGAAGCACCTTGCTAACGGCGCTTTTCATTTCCAGCGCCGCCAGCACCACCAGCTCGCTGGCGATATATTGATCGCCGCGCTTCTGGGCCTCGCGGTCGGCGAGATTGAACAGCTGCGACAGCGCCGAGGAAAGCTGCACATTGCCGTCGAACTGGCCGACACGCGGCAAGTCGTCGAGATACTGGGAAAGCCCGTTACGCAGGCGTGAAACATCGCCGCCGGCTTTCTGCACAAGGCCCTTGATGCCGTTTTCCTGCGCCTCGACGAGCGCCATCAGCACATGGCCGGGATCGAGTTGGTTGTGACTGCGCCCTGACGCCAGGGACTGCGCCTCGCCCAGGGCGTTCTGCAATTTACTGGTCATGCGATCGATACGCATCGAACCCCTCCTTCATCGCGACACGCCATCGGCGTGCCGCATAATTATTTCATGTTGACATCATCAATGGAGGTATGCTCGAAGCGTTTCAAGGTAGGGCGTGCAAAAATCGTTCCGGCGTTCGATAACCCCAGGCTCGGTCGCATAGCGTCGTTCAGCGCAGCCAGATCACGCTGGCCATGCGACCCGTGTGGCCGTCGTCGCGGCGGTGGGAATAAAAACGCGGTTCGCAGGCGGTGCAGAAGTGACCGCCACCGATATGGCCGACGCCCAGCCGCTCGAGACGCAACCGCGCCAGGCGATAAATATCCGCCATGTAGTGCCCAAGGCGATAGGGGCTGGGCTCGAAGGCGCTTTCCGCCTCGGGCTGCACGGCCACGAAGGTTTCGAACACTTCAGGGCCGACCTCGAACTGTGCCTTGGAAATCGCCGGCCCCAACCACGCCATGAGCTCGTCTGGCGACTGGCCCAATGCCGCCACGCTGGCCTCCAGCACGCCGCCTGCCAGGCTCCGCCAGCCAGCATGTGCCACGCCCACGCGCGTGCCCTGGCGATCACAGAAGAACACCGGCAGACAATCGGCGGTCAGAACGGCACAGGCATATCCCGTGTCGAAGGCCACCGAGGCGTCCGCTTGCGGAGGCTGCTCGGCAAATATCGCGCGGTAGTCCTGCTGGACGGCGGCACCATGCACCTGGTTCAGCCATAACAGGGGACGGGCATCGTCGAGCTCGGCACTCAACAGGCGACGGCAGCGGTCGGCCGACGCAGGATCGTCACCTACGTGATGCGCCGTATTGAAGGACGCAAAGGGACCCTGGCTGGGCCCGCTCTCACGCGTGGTGACGAAGGCACCGACCGTACTTGGCGCCGGCCAGTCGGGCAGAATCAAGGTAGGGCGTTCGTTCATGTGAGACTCACTCAGCGTGCGTGTTGGCTGCATCGCGCAGAAAATCCAGCAACATCAGCATATCGTCCGGCAACGCCGCACGAAACTCCACCGCCTCGCCGGTACCGGGATGCACGAAGGCCAGCTTGCGTGCGTGCAGGGCCTGACGCGGAAAATGCCGCAGCACATCCTTCAACGCCTCGTTGGCTCCTGCAGGTAACTTGAGACGCCCGGCATAGACCGGGTCGCCGATCAGCGGAAAGCGCCGGTGCGCCATATGCACGCGGATCTGATGAGTGCGACCGGTTTCGAGCCGACAGCGGACATGCGTATGGGAGGGGAAACGCTCCACCACGCGGTAATGCGTCACCGCCGGCTTGCCCGAGGGCGTGACGGCCTGGCGTTTGCGGTCCTTGGGATGCCGCCCGATCGGCTCATCGACACTGCCCCCCGCGGTCATCCTGCCAGTCACCACGGCATCGTATTCGCGCGACACCGTACGCGCCTGCAGTTGCTCGACCAACGAGGCATGCGCCGACAGCGTCTTGGCCACCACCATCAACCCGGTCGTGTCCTTGTCGAGCCGATGGACGATGCCCGCCCGTGGCAGTTGCATCTGTCCAGGCGCATGGTATAGCAACGCATTGAGCAGCGTGCCGTCAGGGTTGCCTGCAGCGGGATGCACGACCAGTCCCGCCGGCTTGTCGATCACCATGACGTCGTCGTCTTCATGGACGATATCAAGCGCCATGGCCTGCGGCGCGAAGCGCGTGTCTTCCTCGAGGGTGGCCTCGAGCGTGAGTTGCTCGCCGCCGCGTAACTTGTCCTTGGGGCGCGCGGATGCGCCGTCGCAGGTCAGTGCCCCCGACTTGATCCACCCCTTGAGGCGCTCGCGGGAGAAGTCCGCGAACAACGTCGAGGCGGCTTGATCCAGGCGCTGGCCCGCCATCGTTTCGGGGACGCGTTCTTCTCGCTGCACGGTATCTGCCATGGCAATGCTCGGTTCCATTTCGCCACCGGGGGCGTTTGCTTTATAGTGACTCCGAACTGGCGGATTCTAGCACGGCCGCCCCGTATTGGTTGAACGAGGATGACGATGCGATTCCCTTCACTTGGCACGTTCGGTGCGTTGCTGCTTAGCGGCGCACTGCTCGCCGGTTGCGCCAGCAACGAGCCGGCCCCGGATATACAAGAGCAGGATCTTTACCAGCAAGCTCAAGAGTCACTGGATGCCGGGCGTTACAGCACCGCCGTGACACGCCTCGAGGCGTTGGATACCCGCTTCCCCTTCGGTCGTTACGCAGAGCAGGCCCAGTTGGAGCTGATCTACGCGTACTATCAGACTGAAGACTGGGAGCAGGCACGCGCCGCCGCCAGCCGCTTCATTCGCTTGCACCCCGATCACGAGCAGGTCGACTACGCGTATTACATGCGCGGGCTCGCGGCTTACCAATCCGGGCGTTTCAGCCTCGAAGGGCTCGAGCTGATCGATATCTCCAAGCGGGATCTTGGCGCCACTCGCGATGCCAATGTCGACTTCGGCGAGTTGGTGCGTCGCTTCCCGGAAAGCCCCTACGCGGCTGACGCGCGCCAGCGCATCGTCTATCTGCGTAACGTGCTCTCGCGTCACGAACTGCAAGTCGCCGACTTTTATCTTCGCAAAGGCGCCTATCTGGCGGCGATCAATCGCGGCAAATGGGTGCTCGAGCATTACCCGCAGACGCCCGCCACGCGCGACGCCCTGGCGGTAATGGTCGAGGGCTACATGGGGATGAACATGCCCGAGCGGGCACGCGACGCCTTGCAGACGCTCATCGACAACGATCCCGACAATCCGCGCCTCGATGGCAAGACTTTCGAGCCCGAGCATGTCGACGCCGAGCCGCTGACGCTAAACGACTGACGATCGGCTTCGAGCTTCGAGCTTCGAGCTTCGAGCAACAAGATTAGCCCTTCATGAAAGCAACATCTCCGCAGGATATTTCCAGCGGAGATGTCTTGCTTTTCGGAGCTCGCGGCCCGTATCTCGAAACCGGGTTTATTCCCCCGGCTGCCAGCCGTTGACGATGGGATAGCGACGATCACGCCCGAACCCGCGCGCCGTTACGCGAACCCCCACCGGTGCCTGACGCCGCTTGTATTCGCTGCGGTCGACCAGCTTCACGACCCGATAGACATCCTCGCTGGCGAAGCCGGCATCGATGATCGCCTCGGCGCTCATGTCGCCTTCGATATAGCGTTCGAGGATAGCATCCAATTCGTCGTAGCCTGGTAGCGAGTCGCTGTCCACTTGGTCCGGCGCCAACTCGGCAGAAGGCGGGCGCGTGATGACGCGCTCGGGGATGGCCGGCTCCTGCGCATTGCGCCACTTGGCAAGGCGATACACCCACGTCTTGTAGACGTCCTTGAGCGCATTGTAGCCGCCCACCATATCGCCATATAGCGTGGCATAGCCCACCGCCATCTCGCTCTTGTTGCCGGTGCTCAGTACCATCAGCCCCTTCTTGTTGGAAAGCGCCATCAACAGCACGCCCCGGCAACGCGATTGCAGGTTTTCTTCGGTGGTATCGCGCTGGGTACCGGCGAAGCTTTCTTCCAGCGTCGCGGTAAAAGCCTCGACCATCGGCGCAATCGGCATGACCTCGTAATGCACGCCCAGCAAATCCGCCTGAGCAGCGGCATCCGCCTTGGAGATATCCGCCGTGTAGTGATAAGGCATCATCACCGCTTGCACGCGCTCAGGGCCCAGCGCATCAACCGCGATGGCAAGCGACAGGGCCGAGTCGATGCCGCCGGAAAGCCCCAGCACCACGCCCTGGAAGCCGCTCTTGTTGACGTAGTCGCGAAGCCCAGTCACCAGTGCGCAATACAGGCTTTCTTCCGAGCTCAACAGCGGCTCGCATTCGCCGGCCTCCGGCGCCCATACGCCTTGTGCGTCAGTAAAACGCACCGGCATCAGGCCGACCTCCCAGAATGGCGCGCGCACCGCCACCTCGCCCTGGGCATCGAGCACCAGCGAGCCACCATCGAAGACCAGTTCGTCCTGGCCGCCGATCTGATTGAGATACACCAGCGGCCGCGCAGCCGCCTGAGCACGCCGGGCGAATAGGCGTTCGCGCTCGAGCGGCTTGTCGCGGTGGTAAGGCGAGGCGTTGAGCGTGACCAGAATATCGGCGCCGGCCTCGACGCTCTGCGTCACCGGCGCGCCGTCCCACAGATCCTCGCACACCAGGATGCCCAGTTTGGCGCCACCATGCTCGATGACCAGCGGCGTGTCTCCTGGAGTGAAGTAGCGCTGCTCGTCGAACACCTGGTAGTTGGGCAGCGCCTGCTTGGCGTACTCGCCGAGCCATTCGCCGTTGTACAACACACCCGCAAGGTTATAGAGCCGGCCATCGCGCTTCCCCGGATAGCCGATGACGACCATCACGTCACGCGACACCTTGCGTGCCATCGTGGCGCGCGCCTCTTCCAGGCGCGTTTCCATCGACTCGCGCAGCAACAAGTCTTCCGGCGGGTAGCCGGTCAGGAACAGTTCGGGGAAGACCACCACATCGGCGCGGTGTTCGATGCGCGCTTCGCGCACGGCCTCGATAGCCTGCGCGGTATTGCCGGGGATATCGCCCACCAACGGGTCGAGCTGGGCCATCACCAGAGTCAGGTCTTGCATGAGCGGAAAGCGCCTCTCTCATTGCGATTGGCTGTGAAAACTGCCGTCGAGACGGCCTCATGGCTGTATTGTCACGCAACGCCGGCTCGCTGGCAAAACGCCGTGTCGTCAGACGCTGCCCAACTGATAAGGAGCGGGATCGACCACCGGCACGCGATGCAGCAGTTGGTCGGCCAGCAGCCGCGTCGAGGCCGGCGCCAGCACCAGGCCATTGCGATAATGGCCGGCGTTGACCCATACCCCCTCGACGTCCGGTACCGCACCGATATACGGCACCCCATCCGGCGACCCGGGGCGCAAGCCGGCCCAGTGATGCTCCACCGGGCATTCGGCCAGCGCCGGTACGATCGACAGCGCGCTATCGTAAAGCGAGCCCTTGGCCGCCTCGGTAGTGCGCTGATCGAATCCCACTTCTTCCAGCGTCGAGCCGGCGACAATGCGCCCATCGCCGCGCGGAATCACGTAACGGCCATCCTTCAGCACCACCCGCTCGACCAGGCCGGGCGGCGCCTTGAACAGGATCATCTGGCCACGCACCGGACGCACCGGCAATGTCACGCCGACCCCCGCCAGCAGCTCACCGGCCCAGGCGCCGCCGCACACCACCACGCTCTCGGCTGCCTCGTACCCCTTGGACGTCCGTACACCGCGAAGGCGTCCATCCGCCACATCCAGCGCCTCGACCTCGACATGCTCGCGCAGGGTGACGTTAGGCATTGCCTGCAGGCGGGCCCGCAGCGCCTTGCACAAGCGCGGATTACGAATGCTGCCCAAGGTCGGCATCCACAACGCCGAATCAACACCGGGCGCGGCATTAGGCTCCTTGGCGTAAATCGTATCGGCACCGACCCGCTCCAAGGGCTTGCCGACCTCCCGTGCCCACGCAAGTGCCTGGGGTTCATCGTCGACCCGCAGATACAGCAAGCCTCGCTGGCGATACTCGGGGTCGATGCCGGTTTCTTCGAGCAAGCGCAGTGACAGTTCGGGATAGACGCCTTCGGAATAGCGCGACAATGCGGAAATCGGCGCGCTATAGCGCCAGGGATACAACGGGGAGACGATGCCGCCGCCGGCCCAGGAAGCCTCACGGCCGCATTCGCCGCGCTCGAGCAGGGTGACGCGACCACCAGCGTCGGCGAGTTGCAGGGCCGTCATCATGCCGATGACGCCGCCCCCAACGATCAAGAAATCACTCACGCGGGCACTCATTTCATCGCTGCGAAACCCGCAATCTACCATGTGCTAAGCGTGCATGGCAGCGGCTATCGGTGCCCATCTTACCAGCAGTCCTCGCCCGCCGGCTCTGTCCGTTGGCCGGCCTGATCCAGCGTCATCCAAGCACAATCCTGCCCATCCTGGCTGTTCTTGAGCGTCGCCTTGAGCGTAAATTCGTTGGCCGAAGGCGCAGTGTAGCTGAACTTGTAAGCCTCACTCTCCGGCACCAGTTCATCTGTATCGCCAGCATCGTAGCGATTATATTGCGTGTACTGACGCTCCATCTGATACGCCCATTCCATCAATTTAGTCTGGGCCTTGGCGCGCTCCGCCTTGCGCACATAATCGGTGTACGAGGGGATGGCGATCGCTGCCAGGATCCCGATGATGACCAGCACGATCATCAACTCGATCAGGCTGAAGCCTTGGGATCGACGCATGGCATGGGCTCCTGAAGATGGAAAACGAGACGTGCTACGCAAGGCACTCAACGCAAGACCTCACGCCACGCCGGACGAAAGGGCCCTTCGGAAAAAGAGGTAACGCTTGTGTCATCATTATCGGCCTGCGCCTGCTGGGCTTGAATCAACGCCTCGCCCGTCGCGCGAGGCAGCATCAGCGTGACGCGGCGTTCGAGTAGCGCATGCGTCACCGGACGCGAACCCCAGCCGAAAGCCGTCATCTCGACACGCACTTGGCAGGACGCGCCGGCCTTAGGACACACACTCGCCAGCAGCGAGAACGTCACACGCGGCGACTCGCTGACACCTGCGAGTGACTGGGCGCCGCTGTCACCATATGCCACACCGTCACGTCTCCAGCGCGCGGCCGGCCATTGGCTAGCATGCGATGGCTGCGGCGTCAGGCAATCCGGCGCCGTGCAGTCGCCTTGGGCATCGGGCAGTGTGTAATCCGCGTGACGCAATCGCCATTCGCCTTCTGCCAAGGCCGCCTGCGCCGCTTGAAACGCCACTTGGCGATCCATGACGTTGCGTGCCATGCGCTCCTGCAGGACCGCGCCCTGCAACCCAGCGAGCCCCAACGCCGTCATCGCCATCAGCAGAATCAGCGCGACGACCAGCGTCATGCCCCGTTCCCGAGCGGGGCCGTTGAGGCTCACGATGACGCCTCATCCTGCGAGGTGACAAGCGGTGGCGAGAGTACATTGCGCAACGCCACGCTGGTGGTATACACCCGATACAGGCGATGATCTGGCGCCGTGACGGTTTCGCCGTCGAAGACATACGTCGAGGCCGCGTCGACGAGCCCATCCTGTCGCGACGCCACGAGCAGCTCGATGCTCACGCCCTTGACGCTGGCCCAGTCGCCGACGCCCGCAGCGCGATGCCAGCCACCCTCGACGAAATAACGCAGCTCCCAGTCAGCTACAAGTGCATCCAAGGGCTGCGGCGAGTTTTTATCCACCGCGCAGTCCAATCCCTGCGCGGTATTAAGCGACAGCGTGGCCCGCGCGATGTCAGCGCTCTCAAGACGCCCACCCAGGCAATCCTGCAGAGGCTCATCCGTGCTGCCGTAATAGCGGACCCGCAAGGTGCTGTCGCTCCCCTCGACGATGGCGCCTTGCTCGAAATACGGCGTCGCTGGAAAGGTCTGATCGCGCTGCCATGACGAATACCCGGCCTTGCGTAGCTCCCGCGTCAGCACGTCAGTGACGAAGCGGCCACTTTCCTGCATCTGGGCCAGTTGCGTCTGCAGGCGATACTGCTGCTGATAAGCGATGAACAGGTCGATGACGCCAAGCAGCACGATCATGCTCAGTGCCAGGCTCACCATCAACTCGATCAGCGACACGCCACGTTGACGCCGTCGCCCCAGCGTGGATCGCTCAAAGCTGGGTCTGCAATCGATATTGCTGCTGCCCATCATCATCACTCCAGCGCGCACGGGGCGCTCGCCAGATTACCTTTACCGTGGCCGTCACCACGTCATCATCGCCCACCACCTCGATGCAGCCTTGCGCTTGGGGAAGCGCGTTCACAAGTCCCCTCAGCCAGGTGTGCACCTGGGCCGATGCGGCACTGCCGGGGTCGTCACTGCACGGCTGGTCGTAGTCGCCAGCCAGCGCAGCGTGGCGGTCGATGCGCAAACGTTCGAGCATGGCCCCCACCCGCTGTACCGCCTGAGACTGGGCATCGGCATGCCGCTGGGCGCGCAGTGCCTGGGTCTGAGTAGCCGCCAACCCCAGCATGCCGAAAGACAAAATGAATAGCGTGATCAGCACTTCGATCAGGCTGAAACCCGACGTACGCCAATGCCGTAACCGCGCGTTCCTGTGTGCCACCCGCATCGTATTTGCTCGTCTGCCTAAACTCTTTTATAAACATACAAAGTAAATACTAATATAAAGAAAGGCAATCGATGCGCTCGACAACACAACACATGCGAGGAATGACACTGCTCGAGTTGCTCGTGATCATCGTCATCGTCGGCGTGCTCACCACCCAGGGCGTCCCCGCCATGGGTCACTTGCTGCGCGATCAACGCTTGCAGGCCGCTAGCCACACGCTTTATCAGGCGCTCTACTACACCCGCAGCGAAGCCATTCGCCAAGGCGTGCCGGTGATGATGATCAGCGAACAGGAAGGGTGGGAAAAGGGCTGGCGAATATTCGCCGATCGCGACGACGATGGCGAACAATCATCTGAGGAACCGACGTTACGCGCGGGAGGCCCACCGCCGGGCGGACTCCGACTGCACGCCAACCAACCCTTGCGGCGCTACGTGCGTTACGCACCAAACGGCTACTCGATCCGCGCCTCCGGCAGCTTCCAGATCGGCAGCTTCTATTTGTGCACGGCCAAGGCGACGACACCGGCACGGCGCATCGTGCTGAGCCGCGGCGGACGGGTACGCATCGAGCGCCTGCCCAATGGAGACACCGCCTGCGCACGGTGACTCATGCCTCCGGATTTCCGTATGACAAGCCCTCCAGCTTCCAGGTGTTGCCGCTGTTTTCGCCGTTTTCATCACCCTCGTCACTATCATTACCGGATTGCCCCCCACCGATACCGATGGTCGACTCCATCAAGGCTTCGTCATAGTGAATGCCAGCACCGCCGGAAACCTCGACACGCCGTCCTTTCACAGCGCCATACAATCCCCCGCCAGCGGCGACATTGACGGTACTCTTCGGCGCGAAGATGGTGCCCTTGAACGCGGAGTCTGCGCTGATATTGACGCCGGCATTCCAAGCGTTGGCACCGCCATCGTCATAGGTCGAATAGAGAGACAGGATTGGATTGCCTTCGTCGTCGGTCGGGCTGTCGGACTCAACCTTGAGGTTGCTCTTTAGGGTGAAACTCCCTTCGGTGACGATCTTCAGCGAACTGCCCTCGGCAATGCTGAGCGTGGTACCGTTACTGATATCGACATCGCCCTTGACGTAAATCGTCATATCGCCCCCCTCGACGTCGATGTTGCCAGACGTCAGCGAGAAGCTATCCAGCACTAGCAAATTAGTGGATTCGGGAAATATCCCATCGACCGTAACGCCCTGAGTGACCTTATAGCGCTCGGGATTGGGCACGGCGTAGCTGGGGCCGCTCAATCCATCCGGCGTGAGCTTATAGTCCGCCCAGCTTTGCGGCAGGTTGCCCGACGAGGGGTAATCTGAGGGGTCATCTAATGCACCGGTCAAATCATCAATCGTCGCGCCATTGCTTGTCGAGGATGTAAAAGCCTCACAGCTTTGTTGCCCATTTTCTACTTCAGGAACCGCGGTAACATTCGGCGAGACGCGTTTGGTCTTGCCGCCCACCTGCTCCGCCACGTCACGATCAGTCGTCGTACGCACGATCGGCGCCGTGGCGTTTCCATCAATGCGCGAACTCCAGTTGCCAGTGACGATTTCTTTGTTTGCCTCGACATCGCCTTGTATAAGGCCACTGGTGATGAAACGCACCGCTTGGCGAGTCGCAACATTACCCAGGATTTTTGCACCACCGTTATCTATCACGATATCGTCGTTCGCTTTCAGATCACCATGAATGGGGCCAGAGTTGCCGATACGAATACCTCCCGCTGACTCGACATCTCCGTAAACCGGCTGCCCACTACTCAGGACAATATCGCCCCCCTGAGAGATGGAGCTTATTTTCGCGACACTGCGCTTACTATTTTCTCCACCATAGCTCCCATCACGCGAGTCGTAACTATCGATAACGCCACCACCGGATACATCAACCCCCTCGCAACCCATTAGCACCTCTCGATAGGCACTACCTGGCTGATCGTCATCGTCCTCTTCACCCTTGGTAATAGAATAATATGCATGCAGAATTTCTTGTCCATTATTACCTTCGACATCATTGCCACTTAACTCTCCCTGCCCCCAGAATTCTACACGCACTTGAGATTCATCAGTCTTGAAAATTTTTTTAATCCCAGCCTGAGTAAAGGCGTACTTAATATCGTCATCGTCTTCTTTATTATCATCTTTATTTTCTTGAGCCCAACCTTCGCGCTCATCGCTAGGAAGCCAGTTTTCATCGCCATCATAGGGGAAAATGATCGCACCTTCCTCGGAATCACCAAGTCTTCCCTCTACTACTGCCTTAACATCTTCTCCCCAGCCTTCTTCAGTACTCTGAAAGCGTCGAAAAGCTTCATCCGCCCCTGCCACATAATTGTTGGTGCGCACATAATTACCCGCCTGGCGCTCTTGGTACTTGTTGAGGGACATACTGGACACGACAGCCCCGGACGCCACCGTCAACAGCATCAAGCCCACGACAAGCACGAAGCCGGATTGCTTAGGTGCATTCATTTGCTAACCCTCAGGATTACGTGTAGACAAATGAAAATTCAGGGTTTTCTTTTTACACGACTTATTATCTGGATCGCATTTCCGGTCATAGTAATCGACAATAGCGACGACACTCTTTAGCTTTTCATCCGGTCCACAGGATTCATAGGACGGACATTCAAAGCTTATTGAGCTTATACCAGCACGCTCCTCGGCTCCCTCCTCTTCAGAAGCATTCCCTTCAGAATGCAGCGGCAGAATATTTAATCCCTTCCTCTCATCTCCTGCCTTGCACTTAAAAGTCCGATCATTATTATCACCCCCCACTTCCATCCAGGTAATATAATCACTACCATCATCAAAGCTTGGGCACTCTATTTTATCATCAACCGGATAAGAATTTAACAGAAGGCTATCTCCCTTATCTTTTATCTCGACTGACTTTGCCACCTTGACCGTAGAAGACAGCTCCCTGTGTATATACATCAGCTCATCTTGCAGCTGGTAATAGGCATCGCGTTGCTCACGAAGATCACTGATCATTTGGTAGGCCGTGATAGTGCCGCCGAGGATAATCAATCCAAGCAGCATGCTGATCATCGTTTCGATCAGCGTGAAGCCTCTTTGGTATTGATTAGTCATCCTCGGACTCCGATTCTTCCGTCTCCGACGACTGTGACGAATTTGGCAGCTGTGACGACTTACATGGCAAGAAAGATACGAGCTCCACGTGGTTATCGTCTTCACTGCCCCACTCAATAGTCAGGGCATAGTAGCGTCCATTTACTGAGTTAGAGCTTTCTTTGGTCAAATCTTCTCTCTTGGGTACTACATCAGGCATCGAGGCATTTTTTGTGACATAGTCTTTCCAATCACCCACAAGCTCCTCAAGATGCTCTTTACAAGAAGCCTCACCCTGATCCTGCTGCGCCCAAGCGCGTTCGTTCATATCTCGGACCATGATGGTGGCGATTGTCGTATTGAGACTCTCGCGAGCGGCCTGCAAGGATTTGAGCTGCATGGCGGCAAGCCCCAGCATGCCGATGGATAGGATGGTCAGCGCCACCAGCACTTCGATCAGCCCGAAGCCGCGTTGGCGATGGGGCGGACGCGACATCGGCGATTTCATCACGAATCACACCCCTTGTTTGATTCCGCGACATAGGCACGCCCGATGCGGCTCAAGCACACCCAGCGGGAGTCGTCCGATAGTCCATGGCGCAATTGCCACTTGGCCGCCTCCCCGTCTTGCGGATATCCCAGATCATTGAAAGTGACTTTACCGGGACGCTGGGCGTTCTCGTCTCCCACGCTAAGCTGGGCAGGTAGCGTCTGGTGGACGGCAATCGTCTTATTATCCTCGTCGGCTATACGCCAGCCTTGCGCCCAGTCATCGTCTTCGACTGCGCTCAGCGTGACCTCGGCTTCACGCATGATGGCTTCGCCACGTGCCAGGCGCAGTGCGGCGACCAATTCGTTGCTGGCGTCGGTGAGCTGTTGGTTCTGGCGCAAGGACTGAAAGCTGGGCACGGCGATGCTTGCCATGATCGCGAAGATCACCAGCACGATCAGCAATTCGAGAAGGGAGAAACCACGGCTATGCGACACGTGGCGAAGGCGATAAGCACAATGCGGCACGTACGTCTTCCTGATCGGTGAAGCGGCGCGTTACGTACGCGGCATGGGGCAACGCCCCATGCGCTTTATCAATGTAGCGTACTTTGCAACGAATTGTAACGCTCACGTCACACCGAAAGAGCGACGCGCCTCACGCGCTGGCGATCACCTGCTCGCGCAGTTCCTGGGGCATGGAGAAGGTGATGTCTTCTGCCTGCCCCGCGAGCTCATCGGGGTCCTCGGCGCCGAGCGACTTGAGCCGGTCGATGACCGCCTGAACGAGGACTTCCGGGGCGCTGGCGCCGGCCGTAATGCCGATGGTGCCCACACCCTCTACCCACTCGGGGCGAATCTGCTCGGCGGTGTCGATCAGATACGCCGGCGTACCGGTACGCTCGGCCAGTTCACGCAGACGGTTGGAATTGGAACTGTTGGGGCTGCCCACCACCAGCACCAGTTGGCTTTCGCTGGCCAATTCGCGCACGGCGTCCTGGCGGTTCTGGGTGGCGTAGCAGATGTCGTCCTTGCGCGGCCCTTCGATACGTGGAAACTTCTCGCGCAGGGCGTCGATGACCCTTGAGGTATCGTCCATGGAAAGCGTGGTCTGGGTGACGAACGCCAGCCGCTCGGGGTCGTTGACCTCGAGCTTCGCCACGTCCTGCTCGTCTTCGACGAGGTGGATCTGCCCACCGAAGGACGTATCGTAGCGCCCCATGGTGCCCTCGACCTCGGGATGGCCGGCATGCCCGATGAGCACGCACTCCTGACCACGCTTGGCGTAGCGCAGGACTTCCATATGCACCTTGGTGACCAGCGGGCAGGTGGCGTCGAAGATGCGCAGCCCGCGCCGCTCGGCCTCTTGCTGGACCGCGCGGGATACGCCGTGGGCGGAGAAGATGACGATCACGTCGTCGGGGATTTCATGCAACTCCTCGACGAATACCGCGCCGCGCTCGCGCAGGCTATCCACTACGAAGCGGTTGTGGACGACTTCGTGACGCACGTAGATGGGGGGCCCGAACACATCGAGCGCGCGATTGACGATCTCGATGGCGCGGTCGACACCGGCACAGAAACCGCGTGGATTGGCCAGCTTGATTTGCATGCTTACCTCGCCTCGATGCGTCGTGGCATCGTATCGATGGGCGGCGTGCGCCCGTCAAAGCTTAATGGGTCGTGGCCGGATGAACCTCGATCACTTCTACCTCGAAGGTCAGGGTACGCCCCGCCAGCGGGTGATTGAAGTCTACATCGACATTGCGCTCGTCGATTTCGGCGATGACGCCGGGCAACTCGCCGCCCCCCGGGTCGGTGAACGACATCATCGTACCGACTTCAAGATCATCGTCGAACTGGTCACGCGGCAGGCGCTGCACGTTCTGCGGATTGTGCTGACCGAAGGCGTGCTCGGGCGTGATGGTAAAACGGCCGGTCTCGCCCTCGGTCATGTCCTTGAGCGGCGCCTCGAACCCCGGTGGCAGATTACCATCGCCGACCTGAAACGTCGCCGGTGCCTTGTCGCGGGTGGAATCGATCACCGTCTCATCTTCCAGCTTGACGGTGAAATGCAACGTCACTTCCATCCCATCGCCGATGCGGTATTCACTCATGGGGCGTCTCTCTTATCGGATGTTGCCGTGTGTCGTCGGCCGTCACGCAGGGAGGCCAGAATCAAGCCAATGGCCCCCAAGGTGATGGCGGTATCGGCCAAGTTAAAGGCGGGGAAGTAATTTCCCTGCCAATGAAACGACAGAAAGTCGACCACGTAGCCATGCACCAGACGGTCGTAGAGATTGCCCAGCGCCCCGCCGATCACCAGCGCAATCGCCGCCGCCGAGAGGCGTTCATCGGCCTTGAGACGCGTCAACCAAATGGTCAGACCGATACTCACGCCGAGGGCGATGGCCGCGAACAGCCAGCGCTGCCACCCGGCGTGATCGGCCAGGAAGCTGAACGCCGCGCCGGTGTTGTGCAGCAGCGTGAAGTTGAACACCGGCAATAATTCGACCGGCTGTGCATAGATCAAATACGTGCTGGCGAACCATTTGCTGCCTAGATCCAGCACGATCACCAGTAGCGTCAGCCACAGCCAGCGTAAAGGCCGCTGCATGGGCGGCGATACCGGTCGATCAGGCGTTGCAGCGTCGTTCATTCGAGCCTCTCATGTCATGATCAAGCGGCACTATGGCCCATGATGCGTCATCAGGCATAGCAGCGTCAGGCATAGCAGCGTCAGGCATAGCGGCGCGTTTCGCCCGGCCCGTCGGGCAGATTGCTCAGGCAACGGCCGCACAGGTTCGGATCGGCAGCATGCGTCCCCACATCCGCGCGATGATGCCAGCAGCGCTCGCACTTGGTGTGCGGACTTTCCATCACGCCCACCTTGAGGCCGTCGAGCTCGCTGGCCTCGGCCTGCTCGCTGCCCGCCGCGTTCAGCGACGCCAGATGCACCTCGCTGGTCAACAGCACGAAACGCAGCTCATCGCCGAGCTGCGACAAGGTCTCGCGCAAGCCGTCGTCGGCGTAGAGCGTGACCTCTGCAGCGAGACTGTTGCGTATCACCTTGGCGTTACGCGCGTCTTCCAGGCACTTGTTGACCGCCTGCTTGACCTCGAGCACCCGTGACCAGAACTCACGCCCCATCACGGCATTCGCCTTCAGGGTCGCTAGATGCAGGTAGTATTCCTCCAGCAGCACGCTATCGCCGCGCACGCCGGGGATGGCCTCGTAGATTTCCTCGGCGGTGAAGGACAGAATCGGCGCCACCCAACGCACCAACGCCTCGACCACATGATAGAGCGCCGTCTGGCAACTGCGTCGCGCGAGCGAATTGGCCTGGGTGGTGTACTGGCGATCCTTGATCACGTCCAGGTAGAAGCCACCCAACTCGTGGGCGCAGAAATCGTGCACCTGCTGATAGACGTCACGGAAGCGGTAGTCGTCATAGGCCGTCCGCATGCGTTCCTGAAGCTGCGCGGCACGGTCCACCGCCCACTGATCCAGGGCCAGCATGTCCTCGAACGCCACGGCATCACGCGCGGGATCGAAGCCATTCAAGTTGGCCAGCAAGAAGCGCGCGGTGTTGCGAATACGACGATACACATCGGCGGTGCGCTTCAAGATCTCGTCGGAAACCGCCATCTCACCGGAATAGTCGGTGGACGCCACCCACAGGCGCAGAATATCCGCGCCCAGCTTATCCATCACCTGCTGCGGTGCGATGACATTGCCCATCGACTTGGACATCTTGCGTCCCTTCTCGTCGACGGTAAAGCCGTGGGTCAGCAGCGCTTTGTAGGGCGCATGACCGTCGATGGCGCAACCGGTGAGCAGCGAGGAATGGAACCAGCCGCGATGCTGATCGGAGCCCTCGAGATACAGGTCGGCACGCGGCCCGTGGTCGTGTCCCAGCGAATGCGAGCCACGCAGCACATGCCAATGCGTGGTGCCGGAATCGAACCACACATCCAGGGTATCGGTGACTTTCTCATAGTCGCCAGCCTCGTCACCCAGTAGTTCCTGGGCATCGAGGCGGAACCAGGCGTCGAGCCCCTCGGCTTCGACACGTTTGGCGACGTCTTCCATCAGTTCGACGGTGCGCGGGTGCCACTCCCCGGTTTGCCTGTGCAGGAAGAACGGAATCGGCACGCCCCAGTTGCGTTGCCGCGAGATGCACCAGTCGGGGCGGTTGGCGATCATCGAGTGCAGGCGCGCCTTGCCCCAGGCGGGCACGAACTGCGTCGCCTCGACGCCTTCCAAGGCGCGCTGGCGCAGGGTGCGCCCCGCGTCGTCCTCGCGGTCCATGCCCACGAACCACTGCGCGGTGGCGCGGTAGATGACCGGCGTCTTGTGGCGCCAGCAGTGCATGTAGCTGTGCGTGATCGGCGTGTGCACCATCAGCGCATTCACTTCACGCAACTTGTCGACGATCTGGGGATTGGCCTTCCAGATCATCATCCCGCCGAAGAACGGCAGGTCATCGCGGTACACGCCATTGCCCTGCACGGGATTGAGCATGTCATCGAAGCTCATGCCGTGCTCGCGGCAGGTCATGAAGTCATCCAGGCCGTACGACGGCGCGGAGTGCACGATCCCGGTGCTGCCCTCTTCCACGGTGACGTAATCGGCGAGATACACCGGCGCCACGCGCTCGTAGAACGGATGATGAAATGTCAGGGCATCAAACGCCGTCCCCGTGGTGGTGGCCACGACCTCGCCCTCGAGGCCGTAACGCGCCATACAGCTTTCGACCAGGTCCTCGGCGAGCACCAACAGCCGCTCACCGGTATCGACCAGCGCGTAGTTGAAGTCGGGATGTACGTTCAGCGCCTGGTTGGCGGGAATGGTCCACGGCGTGGTGGTCCAGATGACGATCGCCGCCGGCTTGTCGAGCGAGGTGAGCCCGAACGCCGCCGCCAGCTTGGCAGGCTCGGCGGCGGTGAAGGCGACATCGATGGCATCGGATTGTTTATCGGCGTACTCGACCTCGGCCTCGGCCAGCGCCGAGCCGCAATCGAAGCACCAATTGACCGGCTTCAAGCCCTTGAAGACATAACCCCCCTCGACCATCTTGGCCAGCGCGCGGATCTCGCCCGCCTCGTTGGCGAAGTCCATGGTGCGATACGGATGATCCCAGTCGCCGATCACCCCCAGACGCACGAAGTCAGTCTTCTGCGCCTCGATCTGCGCTCCCGCGTACTCGCGGCATAGATCACGGGCCTCACCGGCGGCGAGATGCTTGCCGTGGGTGGTCTCCACCTTGTGTTCGATGGGCAGACCGTGGCAGTCCCAACCCGGCACGTAGGGGGCATCAAAACCCGCCAGTGCCTTCGACTTGACGACGATATCCTTGAGGATCTTGTTGACGGCATGACCGATATGAATGCTGCCGTTGGCGTAGGGAGGGCCATCGTGCAGCACGAAGCTCTCACGCCCGGCGCGCGTTTCGCGCAGGCGCTGATAGAGGTTCATGTCCTGCCATTGCGATACCCGCCCCGGTTCACGCTTGGGCAACATGCCACGCATGGGGAAGTCGGTTTCGGGGAGGTTCAGGGTGTGTTTGTAATCGCTCATAGCGGAAGGTCAGCCATCGTCTTGGTCAGCCGGGCGAACGCCGGCCGAGGAGTCGGAAGTCGAAGGCTCGGGCGCCAGAGGCGCCGAGGCCAGCGGATAAGTCCAGCCAGTCGAAACGCACGGCAGCTCGAGCGCGGCAGCATCGAGCGGCGTCGCCGTGCGGAAGTAGCGACGTGCCTGCGCCAGATCGGCATGAATCTGACGCGTCAGGGCCTCCAGCCCCGCAAAATTGACCTCGCCTCGCAGCCGCGCACAGGGCACGACCGTGAGACGCTGGCCATAGAGGTCACCGTCGAAATCGAACAGATGCACCTCCAGCACCGGCCGTGTGCTGCCCACCGTCGGCCGCCAACCGATGTTGGCCGCCCCCGGCAGCTCGCGGCCATCGGGCAGCCGCGTGACGCAGGCATAGATACCGCGTAATGCCAGGGAGCGCGACGTCAATGGCAGATTGGCGGTGGGCACGCCGATGGTACGCCCCAGTTGCCGGTCGGCGACCACACGCCCCGAGAGTTGGTAAGGGCGTCCTAACAGTCGCGTGGCCTGGGCGAAGTTGCCGCTAGCCAGCAGGGTGCGTACGCGGGTGCTCGAGACCCGCTCATCGTCGAGGGCAAAGGTACGCGTATGCTCGACCTCAAACCCCCGGCGTTCGCCCACGCGTTGCAGCAACGCGAAATCACCCGCCCGGTCACAGCCGAAGCGAAAGTCGTCACCCACCACGAGATGCTTGACGCCCAGCCCCCGGATCAGCACGCGCTCGATGAACTCATCGGCCGTCAGACTTCGCAAAGCAGCGTTGAAGGGCAGGCAGACGACGCGTTCGGCGCCGTATTCGCCCAGCAGTTCGACCTTGTCGCGCAGCCGACTCAACCGCGGCGGCGCCTGCTCGCCGGCAAAATACTCGCGTGGCTGGGGCTCGAAGACGACCACCGTCATCGGCAACCCCAGCGCCGTGGCGCGGCTCTTGAGCTGATCGAGGATCGCCTGATGACCGCGATGCACGCCATCGAAATTGCCGATCGTCGCCACGCACGGGCCCGCCTCGCGCAGATTGTGCAGTCCTCTGATCAGTTCCATGTGCCGTTCATATGCCGGTGAAACGTTCGATTATAACCAAGGGGGCGGCAACTGACAGCCATCCGCCATGCCGGTCCCGCCATCAGCCACGCAAGCGGAAATGCCTGAGGCGCACCCCGCACAGCGCCAGCCATCCAAAATAGACCAGCGCACCGCCCAGGGTCAGCCCCAGCAGTGTCGCCGCGCGCTGCCATACGCCCCAAGCCAGCCACTGATGCCATTCGGGGCACAACCACCAAAGCCCGGCTCCCATGACGACGCAGCCGCCGCCGAGTGTCAACGCGTAGCGTCCCCACCCCGGCTGAAATGTCAGCACGCCGCGCCGCCGTAGTCCCCAGCCCAGCAAGCCGGCATTGAGAAACGCCGACAGTGCCGTGGCCAACGCCAGACCCGCATGCGCCAGCGGCCAGATCAACAGCAGGTTCAAGACCATGTTGGCGACCATTGCCACGATGCCGATCTTGACCGGCGTCTTGGTGTCCTGGCGCGCGAAGTATCCCGGCGCCAGCACCTTGATGAGCATGAAGGGCAACAGCCCCAGCGCATAGGCCCGCATGCTGCGCGCTGCCATCACGATATCGTGATCCGTCATCGCCCCGTAGTGGAACAGACTCACCAGCAATGGCTCGGCCAGCAACACCAACGCCAGGGCCGCAGGAAGCGCGATCAGCAGCACCGCACGCAGCGCCCAGTCGAGCATCTTCGCAAAGTGCGCCGACGACTGCTCGGCATGACGTTTGGAGAGCGCCGGCAGGATCACCGTACCCAGTGCTACGCCGAAAACGCCCAGCGGCAATTCCACCAGGCGATCCGAGTAGTAAAGCCAGGACACGCTGCCCGATGCCAGAAACGACGCCAGCACGGTATCCAGCAGCAGATTGATCTGCGACACCGATACCCCGAATAGCGCCGGCGCCATCAGCGCCAGGATGCGCCGCACGCCCGGGTGCCGGAAGTTGGGCCAGGGGCGTGGCGTCAGCCCCAGGCGTGCCAGAAACGGCACTTGAAACCCCAGTTGAACGACACCCGCGATCAGCACCCCCCAGGCCAGCGCCATGGCCGGGTCCTGCATCCAGGGCGTCAGCCCCAGGGCCGCGCCGATCAACGACAGGTTGAGCAGCACCGGAGTAAACGCCGGCACGGCGAAGCGATTCCAGGTGTTGAGCACGCTCCCCGCGAAGGCGGTCAGCGAAATCAGCCACAGATAGGGGAACGTCAGTCGCAGCATGTCGGCGGTCAACGCCAGCTTGCCCGGGTCGGCGCTGAAGCCCGGCGCGAACAGCCACACCAACCAGGGCGCGAGCAGCATCGCCACGGCGCTGAGCAGGGCCAGTATTACGCCGAGGCTGCCCGCCACCGCATCGAGCAGTTCGCGCACCTCCTCGCGGGTTCGCTGAGTGGCATACTCGGAGAGCACCGGAATGAACGCCTGGTTGAAGGCGCCCTCGGCAAACAGGCGGCGCATGAAGTTGGGAATCTTGAAGGCGACGAAGAAGGCATCCGCGCCGCTACCGGCGCCGAACAAGGCCGCGATCACGACATCGCGCGCCAATCCCAGCACGCGCGAGAGCATGGTCATCGTGCTGACCACCATCCCCGAGCGCAACAGACCGCCACGCGCCGAAGGCTGCACCTCCGACGCTGGCGACGCGTCGTCTTCCGGCGCTGCCTGCGATTGCTTATCCGTCACCGACTACCTCCAAGCACCCGGAGTCGACGCCCAAGCGCCACCTACAAAAAAACCGGCCGAAGCCGGTTTTTTCACGCGTTGCCGCCAAGTCCCGGCTTCAGGCAGCCAGGGCCTTAATTCGCGTATTCAGACGGCTCTTGATGCGTGCAGCCTTGCGCTTGGAGATCGCGTCCTTGTCGGCAATGCGGTCGATGACCGGCTGTGCCGCCTTGAACTCGATCATGGCCTGACCGTGATCGCCGCTTTGAATCGCCTTGACGACGCGCTTGATATACGTGCGCACCATGCTGCGTTGGCTGGCATTGTGTTGACGACGCTGCTCCGACTGGCGGGCGCGTTTACGGGCCTGTTTGGTGTTCGCCACCGTCTACTCCTTGGAGATGTTGACAGTCATATTCTGTAAGAAATTGATTCGCCTGACTTTTTAACTACTTCACGCGAATCGGCCAAAACGGGATCGCCACTCGTTAGGCGCCCCATCAACGGGCCGTGTCTGAGAGGATGCGGCATTCTAGCATGGTCCGCGTGGAAATCGCTATAGGTTCGCCGACCACCTCCTCGACATCATGCCCTTCAGATGATGACCAGGTTATCGCGATGAATGAGCTCCGGCGATTCCATGTAGCCGAGCAGCGTTTCGATACGATGACTGGGCTGACCCACGATACGCTGTGCTTCGTCGCTGCCGTAGTTGACCAGCCCCTTGGCGACCCGCTCCCCCTGCTCGTTGACACAGACCACCATGTCGCCGCGCTTGAAGACACCTTCGGTACGCCGCACGCCCACCGGCAGCAAGCTTGAGCCATGGCGCTGCAACACCTCGACCGCGCCAGCGTCGAGCACCAGCGTGCCGCGCACTTGAAGCTGCCCCGCCAGCCACCGCTTGCGCGCCGCCAACGGCGCATGATCCGGCATCAACAACGTGCCCAGTGCTTCGCCTTCCGCGAGCCGCGTGAGCACCGCCTCCTGACGACCGCTGGCGATCACCGTCAACGCGCCGGAGCGCGCGGCCAGGCGCGCAGCACGCACCTTGGTCGCCATGCCGCCACGTCCCAAGGCACCACCATCGCCGGCGACCGCCGCCAGGGCGGGATCGTCGGCACGCCCTTCGTCGATCAAGCGCGCAGCGGGATCATGGCGCGGATCGGCATCGAACAAGCCTTCCTGATCAGTGAGCAGGATCAGCGCATCCGCTTCCAGAAGGTTGGCCACCAGCGCGCCCAGCGTATCGTTATCGCCGAAGCGGATCTCGTCGGTGACCACGGTATCGTTTTCGTTGACCACCGGCACCACGCGCAGTGCGACCAGCGTGCGCAACGCCGAACGCGCATTGAGATAACGCTTGCGGTCGGATAGGTCGTCATGCGTGAGCAGCACTTGCGCGCTGCGCAGACCATGCCGCGCGAAGTGTCCCTCGTAGCATTGCGACAGGCCTGACTGCCCCACCGCAGCGGCCGCTTGCAGTTCGTATACTGCTGAGGGCCGGGATGCCCATCCCAGACGCACCATGCCCTCGGCCACCGCCCCGGAAGAGACCAACACGACCTCGACGCCGCGCGCATGCAGGGAGGCGATCTGATCGACCCAACCGCCGATGGCCTCGGCATCGAGACCACGGCCATCGTTGGTCAACAGCGCGCTACCGATCTTGATCACGATCCGCCGCGCGCCACGCAAGGCATCACGGCTTGTCGACTGCGACTCACTCACCGGCTTTCCTCCCTTCTCGACGCGACTCAGGGGGCGTATTCCACCTCGACGTCGTAATCGTCATCGTCGAAGTCATCGTCATCTTCCTGGGCCGGCTTGCGCTTGCGCGACATACGCGCTTCGGCACGCGCCACGGCTTCCTCTTCCATGCGCTGACGCATCTCGCGCTCATGCTCGAAGGCCGCCTCGTCTTCCGCCTCGAGCTGACGCTGCTCGGTCAACCAACGATGCGCCGTCTGCACCAGTGGCTGGGTGCCCTCGCTGCTGATCGCCGAAATCCGGAACACCGGCCCCGTCCATTCCAGGCGCGCGACGATGTCGTCGACCGTCGCCTGGCGTTCGTCCTCGGGGAGCAAGTCGAGCTTGTTGAGCACCAGCCAGCGCGGGCGTTCAGCCAGCGTGGTGGAGAATTGCTCGAGCTCGTGCGCGATGGCGCGCGCACTCTCCACGGGATCGCTTTCATCGAACGGCGCCACATCGACGACATGCAGCAGCAACCGCGTGCGGGTGAGGTGCTTGAGGAACCGAAGCCCCAACCCCGCACCGTCGGAGGCGCCTTCGATCAGCCCGGGCACGTCGGCCATCACGAAATGCTCATGCGTGCCCAGCTTGACCACGCCGAGGTTGGGGACCAGCGTGGTGAAGGGGTAGTTGGCGACCTTGGGCTTGGCGGCAGAGACGGCACGAATCAGCGTCGACTTGCCGGCATTGGGCACGCCCAGCAAGCCTACATCGGCCATCACCTTCATCTCGAAGCGCAGGTTGCGGCGCTCGCCCTCGGTGCCCGACGTGGTCTTGCGCGGCGCCCGATTGGTGGAAGACTTGAAGTGAATGTTGCCCAGCCCTCGACGGCCCGCCTGGGCTACCAGCTCGACTTGGCCAATTTCGGTCACATCGGCGATCACCTCGAGCGTATCCTCGTCGATCACCGTGGTCCCCACCGGCACCTTGACGTACAGGTCTTCGCCATTACGGCCGCTCATCTGACGGCCTTGGCCCGGCTGCCCATTGGGCGCCTTGTAGAAACGCTGATACTTGAAATCGATCAACGTATTGAGGGCATCGTCACCGACCAGGTAGACGCTACCGCCGTGCCCACCGTCGCCGCCGTCCGGCCCGCCTTTGGGAACGTACTTCTCGCGCCGGAAACTCAGGCAGCCGTTGCCGCCCTTGCCGGCCTCCACAATGATCGAGGCTTCGTCGACGAATTGCATGGACACTTCTCCTGACGGCTACGGCCGCCCTATACGAAAAGACCCCGCCTGAGCGGGGCCTTTTCTTTCACCGTTCATGGCGGTCTCAGGCGGAGACGACGCTCACGAACTTGCGGTTTTTCGGACCCTTGGTCTCGAACTTGATCACGCCCTCATTCAGAGCGAACAAGGTGTGATCCTTGCCGATACCAACGCCGCTGCCCGCGTGGAACTTGGTGCCACGCTGACGCACGATGATGTTGCCGGCGGTCGCCGCCTGGCCACCGAACAGCTTGACACCAAGGCGTTTGGATTCGCTATCGCGACCGTTACGAGAACTACCGGCAGCCTTTTTATGAGCCATTGCAAATACCTCGCGTTATCTAGGGAATATCGCTTACGCGGAAATTCCGGTGATCTTGACTTCGGTGAACCACTGACGATGGCCTTGACGACGCATCTGGTGCTTACGGCGGCGGAACTTGATGATCTGCACCTTGTCGCCACGACCATGGGAAACGACTTCCGCCGTTACCTTGGCACCGTCGACCAGCGGCGCGCCGACCTTGATGTCATCATCATCGCCGACCAACAGCACTTGGTCGAGCTCGAGGGTGTCACCCGTGGCCACTTCCAGCTTCTCGAGCTTCAGGGTCTGGCCTTCCTGAACGCGGTACTGCTTGCCACCGCTCTTGATTACTGCGTACATGTCACTCTCCAGCACTCATCGGGGTTGCGCTCTTCATCGGCCTGCGGCGAGTGGCGCCCCTTCCGGCAGCCATCTGACAGGGAGCATGATGAGTCGAGCCGCGTATTATAGCGACACTCGGGCATACCGGGCAAGCGTCTTTCACGCCATGCCTGACGCGGCATTGCGAGACCCTGGCATGCGCCTTGACGCCTCCCGGGGGGCCACCTAGCATAGCCCGAGCCCAAGGCCGCAATAAGAGGCGGCCCAACCCCTTATTGCGACAAGCCGACCCATGCAGCCCAACGCATCGCCTATCCATGCGGCGGTCGCGGACGATTTCGCCGCCGTCGACCGTACCATTCTCGCCCAACTGGCTTCCCGGGTTCCCCTCGTCGAAACCATTGGCCACTACATCATCGAAAGCGGTGGCAAACGGCTGCGCCCGCTACTCGTGCTGCTCGCGGCGCGCTCGCTGGACTACCCTGGCGATCGCCACGTGACCCTGGCCACGCTGATCGAGTTCATGCATACCTCGACGCTGTTGCACGACGACGTGGTCGACGAATCGCACCTGCGCCGTGGCAAGGCCACCGCCAACGATGCCTGGGGCAACGCGCCCTCGGTGCTGGTCGGCGACTTCCTTTATTCGCGCTCGTTCCAGATGATGGTCGAGGTCGGTTCGATGCGCGTGATGGAGATCCTCTCCGGCGCCACCTGCGTGATCGCCGAGGGCGAGGTCCTGCAACTGACCAATATCGGCAACCCCGATATCGACGAGGCCGCCTACTTCGACACCATCCAAGGCAAGACCGCCATGCTCTTCGAGGCCGCCAGCCACAGCGGCGCGGTGCTCGCCGAAGCCAGCCCCGCACAGGAAGAGGCGCTCAAGCTCTACGGGCGCTATCTGGGCCTGGCCTTCCAGCTTGTCGACGACCTGCTCGACTATCAGGGCGATGCCGACGCCATGGGCAAGAACGTCGGCGACGACCTGGCCGAGGGCAAGCCCACACTGCCGCTCATCCACGCCATGGCCGCCGGCGATGCCGAACAGACCAAGATGATTCGCCGCGCCATCCGTCAGGGTGGGCTCGACCATCTCGACGAGGTGCTGGCCATCGTCAACGATACCGGCGCGCTGGAGTACACCCGCCGCCGTGCCGTGGAAATGGCCGATCTCGCCCTCGCTCAGCTCGAACTGCTACCCGAAAGCCGCTACCGCGACAGCATGGCCGAACTCGCCCATCTCGCCGTCGAGCGTCAGACCTGACCCGCCGCCTCGCAAAAGGGTTGCGCGCGCGCCGCGGATGCGTATAATGCAGCCCCGTCGAGCCGGCACCCCCGGCGCGAACGGAGTATAGCTCAGCTTGGTAGAGCGCTGCCTTCGGGAGGCAGAGGTCGTAGGTTCGAATCCTGCTACTCCGACCAAAGAACATCTGTAAAAACGGCCACTGGCTCTTCGGAGCGGTGGCCGTTTTTCGTTTGCTTCTCTTTTAGGCTCCATGCAGGTTCCAAGCGTCAGAAGGCTAGCTGACGCCATCACCTCACACACCAAAAAGCCTGGTCCATATTCACGCCCCTACTGGAAATCCGTTCCTGAATGAATTTCATTCATATTGAGGATAAGAATCCTTCACTGGTGGTGGAAGTTAAAGGGCTGCCAAAATGCAGCCAATTGAAGACACATACCACCTCGGAGTATTCATGGCACACGACTTGCTCACCCAACGACTCGACCAGGGTCCCCTCATTTGTGCCGAAGGCTTTTTGTTCGAGCTTGAACGTCGCGGTTATCTCTCTGCCGGTGAGTTCGTACCCGAGGTGGCGTTGCTGCGCCCGGACGCACTGGAAGCGCTGCACCGTGATTTTCAGCATGCAGGATCAGACGTTGTTCAGGCGTTCACCTACAACGGCCACCGCGAAAAAATGAGGGTGATCGGCAAGGAAGACTTGCTGGAACCACTGAACCGGGCTGCCCTGAAGATTGCTCGTAAGGTCGCCGATGAAAAGGTCGGCAATCTGATGGCCGGCAACATTTCCAACAGCAACGTCTGGGACCCTGAAGACCCGGCCTCACAGCAGAGTGTGCGTGCCATGTTCGACGAGATGGTGCAATGGGCCGTAGAGGAAGGCGCTGACTTCATCATCGCGGAAACGTTCTACTATGCCGGAGAAGCCGAAGCGGCCCTGGACGCGATCAAGGCTAAGGGACTGCCTGCCGTCGTCACCCTGGCGCCGATGGCCGAGAATCGCATGATCGATGGCCCCGGCATCGTGGAAACCTGTGTTGCCCTTGAGAAGAAGGGAGCCAGCGTGGTCGGCCTGAATTGCTTCAGAGGACCGGACACCATGTTGCCCTGGATCCAGCAGATCCGCGATGCCGTTGCCTGCCATGTGGCGGCGCTGCCGGTGACCTATCGCACCACCGAGCAGGAGCCGACCTTCTTCAACCTCTCCGACAATCAGGGGTGCAGCTGCCCGGCTCCCCACGGACGCCCTTTCCCGACCGCCCTGGACCCACTGTTCTGCAATCGCTACGAACTCGGTGCCTTTGCTCGCAAAGCTCATGCTCAGGGAGTCAACTATCTCGGCGTATGTTGCGGCGCATCGCCGATGCACGTGCGTGAGGTGGCCATGGCGGTGGAGCGTGAGCCGGATGCTGCCCAATTTGCAGAGCGCATGGAGAATCACTTCATGTATGGCTCTCACGATCGCTTGCCGGACCATATTGCCGCCCTAGGGGAGAAGGCCTAACAAGGTGCAGATGGAAACCCGTTGATCTAGACAGCCACGAGAACCCGGACAGTGCGCCGTCGCACGGCCAACGATGCGGCGCGCAGTCGCCAACATATGCCGGACCATGAGCAGCTCAGAGGGTGGTTAGTACGGCATGATATCGAGGTGCAAGGGGTCTGATACGCCGACGATCACCACTCCTTAACCCAAGTTATCGCTAATCCTGGCGCATAGACTCATGGTAAACAGGCTAGGAAGCCCCAAGGCACATGGACGTGCCACCCGATTTCCTTCCCTGACGCTTCATCAGAACGCTTGCCCCAAGACGTCGATAGGCGTTGTGCATCCGCACCATAGTCATGCCGTGCTTTCCAGCGTCGCGCCAGCATCCATACTGATGGATACGCTCATCGGCGTCCTGGGAGTTCTTCATGCAACGTTTATCGCTGGAACCCGCCGTGCTTCGCGTCGCGCGACTCCCTCCCTTGCTGGAGTGGCTGCAAACGCATCTGGCGCTGCCGATTCTGCTGCGTACTCCGTACAGCGCTTGTCTCGAGCTGCACCGCGAAGGCCATAACAGTCATGTGCTACTGCTTGAGGAACACCCTGAGGCACCCGCCAGTACGCTACGTCTGGAAGCCGACAACGTGGAGTTCGAGCGTCTTGCAACCCGACTAACTAGCCAGGGCGCGCGCTGCCTGGAAGCGTCACGCGAACATCCTAGTGCCTCGCGTGGTTGTGCCTGGCGGGTACTGACCATGCCACTACCCGGTGATTGGCAGTTGATGCTGCTGGCTCTCGATCCACGCCGCTGCCAACCCTTGGGGCCGCACGGTCTGGCACCTTGATGCGCCCCTTCATTCATCGTCTTCATGCGCGCGCCGAACACGCTCGGCCATGGCCCGGCGCTGTTTGTTGCGACGGTAACGACGTATCAGCGCCACCCAGCACGCGGCGAGGAGCATCAACGCCAGGGTCACGCCCTGCCAGGGGCGTGCCGCGTCGCCCAGACACGTTTCCAACGTCATGATCAGGATGAATCCCAGGGCCTGACTGGCGATGGCTGCCGCGCGCAACCCATCGATCCCATAGCGCGAAATCACCATGTATTCTCCCCCTTCCACCTCGCTCTGACGCCGCGCGAGGACTTCAACCCAGCCACCACGCTTTAAAGAGGCGACCCTGAGGGCGTTAGTGTAACGTGTCAGGCATCGCGATTCGTCATCGCCACCATGAGGACCCCATGCCGCCGATCATGCTCGGCCACGTGCCGCTTCCACCTGCACCTCTCTACGCCGCCATCGCGGCGCTCGCACTGCTGGTGCTGGGCGCGTTGTTGCGCCTGCCCCGCGCACGGCGGCGCCAGTGGTTGAGCGGTACATTGGTGGCGACGCTGATCGGGGCGCGTCTGATGTACGTCGTGCTGCATTTCGAGGCTTATCGCCAGGCGCCGTTCGAGATCATGACGCTGTGGCAGTCAGGGTATCACCCGCTGGGCGCCTTGCTCGGCGCCCTGGCATGGACACTGTGGCGCTTGCGCGACCTACCCGTGCGCCAGGTACGCCTGGCCACCGGCACGCTCGTGACATGTAGCGCCTTATGGTGGGGAGTGAATGCCTGGCAGCCGCTGGTGGGCGAGCCTCCGCCTGCGCAGTTGCCGAACCTAACCTTGAAGACCCTCGGCGGCACTCCGACGCCCCTCGAAACGCTGACGTCGGCGTCTCCGCTCGTCGTGGTGCTATGGCGCAGCGACTGCCGGGCATGCCGTCACACGCTGGCAAAGCTTGCCGACCTGAATCGCGACGCCACCACCGTGGTGACGATCAACGAAGGCCAGACGTTGCTACAAGCCGCGCGCTATCTCGACGCCCAGAAGATCGCCTTCACCGATGGCCTGCGTGACCCGCAACAACGCCTGCAGGCCTATTTCGGGATACCCGCCCTGCCGCTGACACTGCGTCTCGATGCCCACGGCAGACTGCGCGATTACCAAGCAGGCGAGATTTCCACGGCGCATCTCATGCGCTGGCTGTCGACTACGACCTGAAAACGCAATCGCCTGTTAAGCCCTTCGCCGCTTTCCGGTAGAATACCGCGCCCCGCCGTCCTGCATGCTCCCCCGGCAAGACGGCGCGCCACGTACCGTTACATCATCATCCCGAGGCATCATGAGCGAATTCATTCCGGGCCAGCGCTGGGTCAGCGACGGCGAAGCCGAGCTGGGGCTGGGCACGATCCTGAGCTGTGACGTCCGAAGCGTGACCGTTCTCTTTGCCGCCAGCCAAGAAACGCGCACCTATAGCGTTCGCCAGGCACCGCTGACCCGCGTGGTCTTCGGCGCCGGCGACCGGATCGAGGCCGCCGACGGCCGCACGCTGACCGTCGACGACACCAAGAAAGCCAACGGGCTGCTGGTGTATATCGTCGAGACGGCGGACGGCGAATACGACGAGCTTCCCGAAAGCCGCCTCGCCGATAGCATGCGCTTTCAGCAGGCGCGCGACCGACTGCTCACCGGCCAGGTCGACCGCAACGACTGGTTCGAGCTGCGCTACCGCACCCTGCATCATCATCACCGCATCGCCCAGCACCCGGCAAACGGCCTGGCCGGACCCCGTGTGGACCTCATCCCGCATCAGCTGTACATCGCCGACGAGGTCTCGCGCCGTCATGCGCCGCGCGTACTGCTTGCCGATGAAGTGGGTCTGGGCAAGACCATCGAAGCCGGTTTGATCCTGCACCGTCTGCTGCTCACCGGACGTGCCGAACGCGCGCTGATCCTGGTGCCCGACAGTCTGAGCCATCAATGGCTGGTCGAGATGCTGCGCCGCTTCTCGCTGCATTTCACGCTGCTCGATGAGCAGCAAAGCCAGCACAGCACGGGCAACCCCTTTGAGAGTGCCCAGCTAGTACTGGCCAGTCAGCAATGGCTGTTCGCCAATCCGCATCGTCAAACCCAAGCCCTGGCCTGCGACTGGGATCTGCTGATCGTCGACGAAGCCCATCATCTCGACTGGACGCCCGAAACCAGCGGCCCCGGTTATGCCTGTGTCGAGCAGTTGGCGCGCGTCATCGACGGCGTGTTGCTGCTCACCGCCACGCCCGAGCAGATGGGCCAAGCCGGCCATTTCGCGCGGCTGCGCCTGCTCGATCCAGAGCGCTACACCAGCCTGGAAGCCTTCGCCGCCGAAGAAGCGGGCTACGCCAAGGTCGCCGAAGCGGTGGACGCCCTCGAACGCCTGCCCGGCGATGCTGCGGATCGCGACGCTGTGGGCGCGGTCATCGACGACGCGGACAGCCAGGCGCTTCTCGAGACGCTGTTCGACCCCGAAAGCGACGCGGCACAACATCAAAGCGCCCGCCGCCAGCTCCGCGAGCAGTTGCTCGACCGCCACGGCACCGGCCGGGTGATGTTCCGCAACAGCCGCCGCCATGTCGCCGGCTTCCCTGAGCGCCATTTGCACATCACGCGCCTGACCCCGCCATCCAGCTACCGCCGCGAACTGCGCAAACTGGATCGCGACATGGACTACCTCGATGACCTGCTGATCGCCACCGGGCTCGATCATCCCGAGGTGCTGCTCTATCCCGATGCCATGTATCGTGCACTGAGCGATGACGTGTCGAGCGTCGCTTCGCCGGGCGACGTTGCACTCAACGCCGAACCCTGGTGGCAGATCGACCCGCGCGTGACCTGGCTCCTGGAGCACCTCACCGAGGTCGGCCGCGACAAGGTGCTGGTCATCGCCCACGACCGCACGACCGCCAGCGACCTCAGCGAGGCACTGCGCGTGCTGGGCGGGTTCCAGGCGCCGGTGTTCCACGAGGGCATGACGCTCATCGAGCGCGACCGGGCGGCGGCCGCCTTCGCCGACGACGAAGACGGCTGTCAGGTACTGGTATGCTCGGAAATCGGCTCCGAGGGGCGCAACTTCCAGTTCTGCCGCCACCTGGTGATGTTCGATCTACCCGCGCACCCCGATCAGCTCGAGCAACGCATCGGCCGCCTCGATCGCATCGGCCAGCAACACACCATCGAGCTCTACGTGCCGGTGTTCGAAGACAGCCCCGGCGAGCGCCTGCTGCGCTGGTACGACGAGGGCATGCGCGCCTTCAACGCTCCGCATGGCATCGGCAGCGAGCTTTACGATGCCTTCGGCGATACCGTGGCCGACTCCCTGCTCGACAATGATTCCCTCGAAGAGGTCATCGCGGAAACGCGCGCCTATTTCGAAAGCCGCCTCGCTGCGCATGAGGCCGGCCGCGACCGACTCCTGGAATGGAATGCTTGCCGCCCGGAACGCGCCCAGGCCGTTACCGACGCCATCCGTGAGCTGGACGAAGACACCACACTGCCACGTTACGTCGACAAGGCCCTGGACGTGTTCGGCGTCGAGAGTCGCGACCTAGGCAATGATATCCAGCACCTGCTGGCGGGGCCGCACATGCTCGACGGTCTGCCGGGGCTGATCAAAGGCGAGGAAGGTTTCTCGGCGACGTTCGACCGGCAGCGGGCCCTGGGCCGCGACGACGTGCAGCGCCTCTCCTGGGAACATCCGCTGGTACGCGAAATGATGGAGCGCATCCTCGACGGCACCCTCGGCAATACCGCTCTGGCGCTACTTCAGCACCCCTCGATTCCCGGCGGCCGACTGATGGCCGAGTTGGTATTCCGGACCCATTGTCCAGCGCCCAAGCACTTGAATATCGGACGTTTCCTGCCACCCACGGCGGTTCGTTTGCTGCTCGACGAGTCGGGCGCCAACCTCACGCAGAAAGTCTCGTTCGGGGGCTTGGCGAAGAACCTCAAGAAGGTCAAGAAGGCCGTCGCGCGCGATCTGATCAAGTCGCGCCATGCGCAATTGCGCGAGCTTTTGACCAACGCTGAGGGCGAGGCCGAGAACGAGTTGCCAAGTATCGTCGAGGCCGCACAGACGCGCATGCGCGAGACGCTGGATACCGAGCTGGCGCGTCTCAAGGCCTTGGCACGTCACAACCCGGCAGTACGCGACGCGGAAATCGAGGCCCTCGCCCACGAGCGCCAGGCGCTGGATACGGCCATCGACGCCACGCGGCTGCGTCTCGACGCAGTGCGTGTGATCGTCACCGTCGACCCACCCGAGTAAACCTAGATCGAGAGGCCACGCGTCAGCGTCCGAGAATCGCCTTCAGGGCGCTGTCCAGCGTCGGATAGTGAAACGTGAACCCCGCCGCCTCCAAGCGCGCGGGGCGCATACGGGCGCCGGTCAGCAACAAGCGTGACATCTCACCCAGGGCCAGCCGCAGCAAGCCGGCGGGTACCGTCATCAGCGCGGGGCGATGCAGATGATGCGCCAAGGTACGCGTGAAGTCGGCATTGGTGACGGGATGCGGCGCAGAGGCATTGAAAGGCCCTTCAAGGTCATCCCGCTCAAGCAACAACAGCACGATGCGCACTAGATCCTCGCGATGAATCCACGGCATATACTGACGTCCGCTCCCCAGGCGGCCGCCGAGCCCCAGGCGGAAAGGCGGGAGCAGTTTGCTCAGCGTGCCACCACCGGCGTCGAGCACCAGCCCGGTACGCAACAGCGCGACTCGCACACCCAGCGGCTCGGCCGCACGCGCCGCCGATTCCCATTGGGCACAGAGACGATGGGCGAACTCGTCGTTGGGCGGAGTCTGCTCGGTGACGTCGCGCTCTCCCTGATCACCGTAAAAGCCCATGGCCGACCCGGATACCATGACCCGAGGCGGCGTCTCCAGGCGCTCGCACAGCGTCACCAGCTCGCGCGTGGTGGTCAGTCGCGAGGCGATCAAGCGCTGCTTCTGCGCCTCGCTCCAGCGCTTGTCGGCGATGGGCTCGCCGGCGAGATTGACGATTGCCTCGGGGGCGTCGTCCGCAAACGCCATGACCGACTCGCGGATCTCGATGCCCTCGGGCAGATGCGTCTGCGCCCGGGTTGGGGAGCGCGATACCACCAGCAACCGATGGCCAGCTTCGTGTAGGCGATGGCAGAGCAATCGTCCGACGAAGCCGCTACCGCCAGTGATCAGGATGCGCATGATGACTCTCCAAATACGTATTATACGACCGTTGTACAGTTTGCTAGAGTTGTCCAGGTAAATATGCGTTGGCCTGGCTGGAAAGCATAGCTCATGGCCACTCGCCACGTGGCTGTCGTCGCCACGTCATTCATCTAATAGGAGATCGCTCGATGAGCCACGCCTTGATACTACTTGCCCATGGCTCCAGCGATGCGCGCTGGCGCGCGCCCTTCGAGACGCTCGAGCACGACCTGCGGGCACGCCTCGACACCCCCGCAGTCCTCGCTTACATGGAGCTCAGCGAACCCTCGCTGGAAACCCGGGTCGCCGAACTGTATGACCAAGGCCATCGACGCCTCGATATCTTGCCGCTGTTTTTCGCCGCCGGGCGCCACCTACGTCAAGACGTTCCGGCCCAGTTGGAAGCATTGCGTGCGCAATATCCTCAGGCAGCACTGACGCTGCTCGACCCCGTCGGCCAGCACCCGGCCTTCGTCGAAGCACTGGTGGGCATCGTGACGGCCCGCGCAGAGGCGTCACCGGAGACATAAGACGTGATAGGTATTGTACAAAACTATTGCGACGTACAACTTCATCCCCCATGCTAAGTGGCAAGATTCACAGGAGGAACCTAAGCGCATGAGTGAACAGGCGATGGATCCGGCCAGTTCGCCGCTGTACCCGATCCGCGAGGTTTCACGGCTGACCGGCGTCAACTCCGTGACCTTGCGCGCTTGGGAGCGCCGCTACGGCCTGATCCGTCCGCAGCGTACCCCCAAGGGACATCGTCTCTATGCACGCGAGGACATACGGCGCGTCGAACGCATTCTGCAATGGCTCAACCGAGGCGTTCCCGTCAGTCAGGTGCGCGATCTGCTCGAGCAGCCAGAACCTGAGGTCAATGACGTCCCGTCACCGGATATCAGCGACTGGGAAGGCCAGCGCCAGCGACTACTGCAGGCCGTCGACGCGCTGGATAGCGATACGCTTGAGGTGCTGTTCAACCGCAGCATGGCGCTTTATCCCGCCGGCTTGTGCGTGGCCGAGTTATGGCAGCCGATGATCGATCAGCTCGAGGAACGCTGGAGCGATCAATTCGGTGCCGAGTTGCAGCGCCGCTTGCTGGAAAGCTTCCTGCGCACACGGGTCGGCATTCGCCTGTACCACGCCAACCAAGCCACGCGAGGCGCACGTCTGCTGCTGCTGCGCCTTCCCGAGGAGCGCGACCTGTTGCGCCTGATGCTTTTAGCGCTGGTGGCGTCCGACTCGGGATTTCGGGTCGAATGGCTGGACACCGACCTGCCGCTCAACGAGTTGCCGCTGGCTGCAGAGCGCTTCAAGGCGGATGCCGTACTCATGACCAGCGGATACGCCGAGCGCAGCGATCTCATTCGACGTCAGTTGCCGCGTGTGGCGGAACATCTCGAGATACCGCTGTGTCTAGTCGGCCCCGTGGCACGTATTCGTAGCGCGGAGCTGGAAAACACCCAAGTCGCTTCGCTCGGTGACGAACTACCCGCTGCACTCAGCCGCCTGCATGGGCTGCTGGGGCGCTAGTTTTCGTATAAAGCCCAACCCTCATAACCACGCCAGAGAGTGGCCATGTCCGATGTGCAATTGATGTGGTTCCGCAGCGACCTGCGAACCCTCGATAACCGTGCCCTGCAAGCCGCCGCCGAACGCGGACCGGTGATCGCCGTGTTCCTGACCAGCCTTCCACAATGGCAACGTCACGACCACGGCGCCAATAAGGTCGACTTCTGGTTACGCGGCGTGGCCGCGCTTCGCGAGCATCTTTCTGGCCTCAATATTCCCCTGCTGCAACGGCGCATCGCGACCTACGACGAGGCGCCTGCGGCGCTGCTCGAACTGGCGCGCGAGCATGGCGCCAGCGCGCTGCACTTCAATCGCGAATACCCGCTCAATGAGCGCCGCCGCGATGCAGCCGTGGAGTCAGCCTTTCAAGCCGCAGGTATCGCGACATGGGGCCATACCGACGCCGTGGCCTATGCCCCCGGTGAGCTGCTCACCGGCAAGGGCGAGCCATATAGCGTCTTTACGCCATTCGCCAAGGCCTGGCATCGTCAGTTGGCATCACGCCGCATCGCCCTGGTGGAAGGGCCCGCTCCCCAAACCCCGTTGGGCATCGACGCCGACCCGCCGCCCTCACGCGATCTCGAGACGCTGGACGACGCGCCACTCGACTCGAGTTTTTGGCCCGCGGGGCAGGACGAGGCCGGCGATCGGCTCGAGCGCTTCTTGCGCTTTCGCGGTTATCACTACAAGCGCCAGCGTGATTTTCCCAAGCTGCCCGGCACCAGCGAGCTGTCTCCCTACCTGTCGCTGGGCATGATCTCGCATCGCCAGTGCCTGCACGCGGTGATGAGCAACAACGAGGGGCATCTCGCCGACGGCGATGCCGGCCTCACCGCCTGGGCCAACGAATTGATCTGGCGCGAGTTCTACCTGCATATCGCCGCCAGTTTTCCCGACATCAACCGCCACCGCCCTTTCCAGTCGCACACTCAAGCCTTGGTCTGGCGCGACGATGACGCGGGGTTTCAGGCGTGGTGCGAAGGGCGTACCGGCTATCCGCTGGTCGATGCCGCGATGCGCCAGCTGGTCCAGCGCGGCTGGATGCACAACCGCCTGCGCATGGTCGTGGCGATGTTCCTGTCCAAGCACTTGCTGATCGACTGGCGCCGTGGCGAGGCCTTCTTCATGCGCCACCTCGTCGACGGCGACTTCGCCTCCAACAATGGTGGCTGGCAGTGGGCCGCTTCCACTGGCACCGATGCCGCGCCCTATTTCCGAATCTTCAACCCCACCACTCAGGCGGAACGCTTCGACCCCGAAGGCCGCTTCATCGCGGAATACCTGCCGGAACTGGCCGAGTTGCCGCTCAAGTCGCGCTTCTTCCCGGACGCCACGCAACGCCGACAAACCGGCTACGCCGATCCCATCGTCGACCACAAGGCAGCACGCCAACGCGCACTGGACGCCTTCAAGTCACTGACGACGTAACCAACGCACCACTTAGGCATACGCCCTCCGGAGGACAGCATGCACCAGGACCCCGCCTTGGAGGCCTTTTGTCACGCCTTTAAAAATCTAGACAAGACATGTACAAAAGGACTAGAAAACCTCTACACTGACGATGTGTCGCTCACCGACCCGTTACACCACATCGAGGGACGCAATGCCTTGATGGGCTACTACATCGAGATGCTCGACAACGTCACCGAGTGCCACTTCGCCACCCACCACTACCAGCGTGAGGGTGATGAAGCTTGCGTCGACTGGGTGATGTCGCTCAGTCATCCCCGACTTGCCGATGGCCGCAGAATCGAGGTGGCGGGGTGCTCGCGACTGACGTTTCGCGGCGAGCGGGTCTGTCGGCAACGCGATTACTTCGATGCCGGGGCAATGCTTTACGAGCACTTGCCCGTATTAGGCACGCTGATCCGCTGGCTCAAGCGACGCACGCGTCCGACGCCGCCATCGCATTAGTCAGCGTTCAGGCCTAGCCACTTGGAGGACAGCCCATGACCACTTCAATGGCCCCGCGACGCATCTGGCTGACCGGCGCCACGTCAGGCATCGGCGAGGCACTTGCCGTGCGGTTGTTGAAGGAAGGCCACCGAGTGGCGCTGACCGCGCGTCGACGCGATGCTCTGGAGGCGTTGGCGGCGCCCTTTGAGAATGCCTTGGTCGTTCCCGCCGACCTGACTGATCGCACCTCGGTCACCGCCGCCGGGGAACACATAGAGGCTGTCTTCGGGGGGCTAGAACTGGCCCTCCTCAATGCCGGCACCTGCGAATACGTGGACGCCCGCGACTTCGATGTCGATCTCATCGAGCGCGTCCTGGCCACCAACCTCCACGGCACGCTGTACGCCATCGATGCGGCGCTACCGCTACTGCGTCGTGCTCGCCATGGCACACAGCGTCCGCAGCTGGCGGCCGTCTCAAGTGCTTCGGCGTACTTTCCGTTGCCGCGCGCCGAGGCTTATGGCGCGTCCAAGGCCGCGATCAGCTACTTTCTTGCCTCCCTGCGGCTCGACCTGGCGGCGGAAGGCATCGATGTCAGCGTCATACACCCCGGTTTCGTGCGTACCCCGTTAACCGAGCGTAATGACTTTCCCATGCCCATGCGCGTCGAGGTCGATACCGCCGTCGAGGCCATCCTGCGCGGCTTGGAGAAGCGCACACTCGACATTCATTTCCCACGCCGCTTTACCTTGCTGGTCAAGCTGGCAGGCATCCTGCCGCCCACGCTGCGCCACCGCCTGGGCCGCCGCCTGACCCGCAATGCCGCCGAGGAGAGCCGCGCATGAACGCGCCCGCCTCACGTATCGCAGTGGTCGGTGGTGGTATTGCCGGCATGGCCTGCGCTCATTACCTCTCGCAACGTCATGAAGTGACGCTGTTCGAGGCCAACGAGCACCTCGGCGGCCACACTGCGACCGTGGATGTCGAGCTCGACGGGCGTCGGCATGCCATCGATACCGGCTTCATCGTCTTCAACGACCGTACCTATCCGCACTTTCAGCGCTTGCTGGCGCAGTTGGGCGTTTCCGCACAAGCCACCGAGATGAGTTTCTCGGTGCATGCCACGCACGAGGACTTCGAATACAACGGCCATACCCTCGACACCCTGTTCGCCCAGCGCCGCAACCTGCTGCGCCCCAGCTTTCACGGCATGCTGCGCGATATCCTGCGCTTCAATCGTCACGCGGTACGCGACCTGTCACACGGCACCTTGCCGGAGGACATGACGCTGGGCGAGTACCTGACGCGGGGTGGCTATGGCGAGACCTTCCGACGCCGCTACCTGCTGCCCATGGGAGCTGCCATCTGGTCCGCCAGCGAGCGCGACATGGCGAATTTCCCGCTAACATCCTTCGTGCGTTTCTTTCATCATCATGGGCTGCTGTCGGTGCACAACCGCCCCCAGTGGTACACGCTAGTCGGCGGTGCACGGCGCTACATTGCCCCGTTGACGGCCGCCTACGCGCAGCGTATTCGCCTGGCCTGCCCGGTGCGGGGTATCGAACGCGACGCCACGGGCGTGACATTGACCACGCCCCAAGGAAGGGAGCGTTTCGATCAGGTGGTGCTCGCTTGTCACAGCGACCAGGCATTGGCGATGCTGACCGATCCCAGTAAGGCGGAGCGCGAGATCCTCGACGCCCTGCCGTATCAGGACAACGACGTGGTGCTGCATACCGATACTCGCCTGCTGCCACGTCGGCGCCGCGCCTGGGCGAGCTGGAACTATCGCATCGACGGGCGCGAAGACGACGCCCGCGTCTCGGTAACCTACGATATGAACCGCCTCCAGCATCTGGAAGGCGAAACGCGTTTCTGCGTAACGCTCAACGACAGCGACGCTATCGCCCCCGAGTGCATGCTGCGGCGCTTCGTCTATCGTCACCCCAGCTTCACGCTGGCGGGCGCCGCCGCCCAGCAGCGTCATGCGGAAATCTCCGGTACGCAGCATCGCACGCATTTCTGCGGTGCGTACTGGCGCCACGGTTTCCACGAGGACGGTGTGTGGAGCGCGCTACGCGTGGCCCGCGCATTGGGCTGCGACGAATCCAGTGCCCTGCCAGGGCCTCTCTCGCCGGCAACCGCAGTGCCTGAAGGGGTTCCGGCATGAGCGCCCTCTTGCATAGCCGAGTAGCCCGGGGCGAGCTGCGCCATCGGCGATTCACGCCGCGCGCGCATCACTTCACCTACCGCGTGTGGATGGCCTGGATCGACCTGGACGAGCTGCCCGAGCTCTTCGATCGGCTGCCAGGCTTCAGTGCACGACGTGCTGCGCTGGCGCGTTTTCGCCGCGAGGATTATCTGGGACCCACGCATCTGCCGCTCAAGACGGCGGTCCATCAGCGTTTGCGCCATGAGCTTGGCGAGGCGGCACCCACGGGGCCCGTTCGCATGCTGACCCAGTTGCGCCTATGTGGCGTGCTCTTCAATCCCATCACGCTGTATTACGCCTACGACCACGACGAACGCCTGTGCGCCATCCTCGGCGAGGTCACCAACACGCCGTGGCAAGAGCGCCACGTCTATGCCTACCCGGTGACGCCGACGCGCCATGTCCACGCTGCTCATTTCGACAAGGCGCTGCATGTCTCACCGTTCAATCCCATGGACATGCGCTATCGCTGGCGCTTCAACACACCGGGCGAGTACTTGCTGATGCACATGGAGGTATGGCGCGAGGCCACGCGCCATTTCGACGCCACGCTGAGCCTGCGTTTTGCGCCAGCGGGACGGCGCGCATGGGTTGTCGCCCTGGCGCGCGCCCCTTGGATGAGTCTCAAGACGCTGGCCGGCATTCATTTCGAGGCATTGCGCCTATGGTTGAAGCGCGTGCCGCTCTTTTCACATTCCCGTGGCGAGGAGACACGCCCGTGACGACGACTCGTTCCGCCACCCAGACGCCTGCCAGCACGCTGGATGCACGCATGGCACGCTGGCTCAAGCCACGCCTGCTGCGCCAGTTGGCCACCCTCGAGGGCGGCGTGCTGATCGTCGAAGAAGCCGGATGCACGCATCGACTCGGCCGGGGCGGTCCACTGACGGTACACCTGCACGTACACAACGAGCGCCTATGGCGGCGCATCGCGCTGGGGGGCAGTGTCGCGGCCGGAGAAACGTACATGGACGGTGACTGGCACTGCGACGACCTGGTGGCGCTGATTCGCTTGCTGGCGCGCAACCTGGAACACGTCAACGAGCGCCTGGAGAAAGGCCCCGCACGACTCGCGCACGGCGTGCTCAGTACGCTTCATGCCCTGCAACGCAATACCACCGGGCGTGCCCGACGCCATGTCGCCGCGCATTACGACCTCGGCAATGCCCTCTTCGAGACATTCCTCGATCGCGAGCACTGGCTGTACTCCAGCGCCATCTTTCCACGCCCGGACGCCAGCCTGGAAGACGCCTCGACCTACAAGCTGGAGCTCATTCTCGACAAGCTGGATATCGGCCCCGGGCATCACCTGCTGGAGATCGGTACCGGTTGGGGCGGGCTGGCACTTTACGCGGCGCGCACCCGGGGCTGCCACGTCACCACCACGACCATTTCAGAGGAGCAGTATGCACACACCGCGCGTCGCATTCGCGAAGCCGGTCTCGAGGAGCGCATCACCCTGCTCAAGCGCGATTATCGCGATCTCGAGGGGCGTTACGATCGCCTGGTGTCGGTGGAAATGATCGAAGCGGTGGGGCATCAGTACCTGGCCACTTATCTGGCCACCGTCGACCGCCTGCTCAGCGACGACGGGCTGGCGCTGATTCAAGCCATCACCATCCGCGATCAGCGTTATGAGGCGGCCAAGCGCGAGGTCGACTTCATCAAGCGCTATATCTTTCCTGGCGGCTTCTTACCTTCTCATCAGGCGATGCTGGAAAGCATCGCGCGGCGCACGCAGCTCAATGTGCTCGCTCTAGACGAGATCGGGGCGCATTACGCGCGCACGCTTCACGAGTGGCGCCAGCGCTTCGAGGCCAGCCTCGAGCATGTTCGTTCACTCGGCTACGACGAGCGTTTCATTCGCATGTGGCGTTATTATCTTTGCTACTGCGAAGGCGGCTTCCGCGAGCGCACCATTGGTACCTCGCAGTGGTTACTGGCCAAGCCAGGCAACCGCCGTGCACCACTCACCGGCGCGACCTGAGCCATGCTAGGCAAGATCGTCAACGCGCTCGCGTTTCAAGCCGGCTGGTTGGCCTGTGTGCTGGGTGGCACGCCTTGGGCGTTGCCCACGGTGACGGTCATCGTGACGTGTCACCTACTGTGGCTGGGCATACCCGGGGAGTGGCGTTGGCTGACAGGGTTCGCGTTGCTCGGCGCCCTCGTGGATGGCACGCTGACGCTACTCGGCGGTTTACGCTTTGCCGATAGTGCGGGACTGCCGCTATGGCTGTGGCTGCTCTGGCCGCTGTTCGCGACCACCATTCAACACTCACTCACCTGGTTATGGTCGCATCCTCGATTGGCGATGCTGGGCGGGGCACTCGGCGGGCCGAGCTCCTATCTGGGTGGTGCGCGCCTGGCCGATGTCGAACTGGCCCCCTGGGCCGTAGTGGTACAGGCCGTGGTATGGGGTGGTCTATGCGGATGGCTGGCGCTCAGGGCAGCGCCATCTCGACGTCACCCTTGAGCCGCTTCTCGACATCGGTGACCCGTTCGGGACGGGCATAGAGAAAGCCTTGCACCATGGCGCAGCCCTGATCACGCAAGTAATCCCGCTGCGCCTCGGTTTCCACCCCCTCGGCGATCACGTCCAACCCCAGGCCGCGCGCCATGGCAAGCACTGCCGACGTGATAGCGGCATCGGCACTATCGTCGGGCAGGGCACGCACGAAGGCACGATCGAGCTTGAGCTTATCCACCGGCAGTTCCTTGAGATAGGCCATCGACGAATAGCCAGTGCCGAAATCGTCGATGGCGATCGGGTGCCCCTTGTCACGCAGCGCGACGAGACGCTTCGAGATATCTCCGGCGCGCTCGTCGAGCAGCACCGACTCGGTCAGTTCCAGCCCCAGCATAGCCGAAGGCACGTTGTGCTTGGACAGACTGGCAGACAGCCGCGACTCGAGATCGCCCTGAATTAGCTGCACCGCCGAAATGTTGATCCACACCGGTACGAACGATAAGCCTTGCTGGCGCCAGGTCGACAACTGCGCGCAGGCGCTATCGATCACCCAATCGCCTAGCGACGCCATCAAACCGTGGCGTTCGGCCAGGGGGATGAACGTCCCCGGCGAGATCATGCCATGCGTGGGATGATACCAGCGCAGCAGGGCTTCCATGCCGGCCAGTCGTCCATCGTCAAGATAGTATTGTGTTTGATAGAAGAGTTCGAGTTGCGTGCCGTGTGCCAGGGCTTGGCGGAGTTCGTTGAGCAGCTCGAGCTGAGGATCCCCCTCGACTTCCAGTGAGGGGCGAAAACGTTGACTGTGGTTACGCCCATGGCGCTTGGCGGTGTAGAGCGCCGATTCCAGACGCTGGAACAAGACACCAGAATCGCGTCCATCGTCGGGGGCGCGACAGCTGCCGATGGTCAGCCCCAGGCGCAGGGGTTTATCGCCGATCTCGAACGGCTCGCTCAGATGCCCACGTAGCCCTTCCACCCATTGTTCGTGATCGTCATAGGTCGTGGTGCGAATGACCATGAACTCGTCACCGCCCAAGCGACCCACCACGCCACCGGCAACGAATGCCGCGAGTCGCTGCCCAAAACGCGATAGCAGACGATCTCCCTTGTCGACGCCCATGGCATCGTTGACCGCCTTGAAGCCATCGATGTCGATCAGCGCGATGTCCAGCCCCTCGCCGGCCCGCAGGTGCTGCAAGCGCGAAGCCAAAAGGTCATGCAAACGCCGACGGTTGGGCAAACCGGTCAACGGATCCTCGAAGCCGATGCGCTGCAGATCTTGCTCGCGTGCCTTGTGACGCGTGATATCGGTGAACAGCCCCACATAGTGGGTGACACGCCCCTTATCATCGGTGATCACCCGCACGCGCAGCCACTCGGGAAACTCATCGCCGTGCTTACGCTGATTCCAGACCTCCCCTTCCCACTGGCCGGTGGCGTTGAGGCTTTGCCAATAATGCTCATAGAAGGTCTTGTCGTGACGCCCGGAGGAGAGAACCGATGGATCGAGGCCGCGGATCTCCTCGTCGCTGTAGCCAGTGATCTGCGTAAAGGCCGGATTGACCGCCTCGATGCGATTGCGGGCGTTGGAAATCAGCACACCATCGGGAGAAAGCATGAGAGCGGCTTCGGTGAGTTGACGTCGCGTCGATTCCAAGCGAATTTGCCGCCAGGCATCCACGCCGCCAATGAGCACTATCACCAAGGCCGCCAGTCGCAACGTCAGCGTCGGCAAAAGGCTCATGGAGGCCATGGCAGCGATGCCCGCCCATACCAGGGGACGGTTAAGGGTAAAGACGGACCACATAGAGAATTAGCAGCTCAATCAATAGAGGTTCGTGAAAGTGGAGGCATCATGCCCCTTCTCTTGCGACGGGCGCAACCCGCACCCATCTGCGGATTGCACCCATAACGCGCGCCCGGTAGGCTGGCCCCGCGTGCATTCATTCGGCACTGCCAGTAAACTAGGGCGTCCGTGCTCTGCGACGCACCACAATTTCGACTCTCGGAAAGACTCAGTGACCAAGCAACATTCTTTCAGCTACGAAGAACTGCTGGCATGCAGCCAAGGCGAGCTGTTCGGCCCGGGCAACGCCCAACTGCCGGCCCCCAACATGCTGATGCTCGACCGCATCACGCAGATCCAGGAGGGCGGAGGCGAGTACGACAAGGGCGAACTGATCGCTGAACTGGATATCCATCCCGACCTGTGGTTCTTCGACTGCCACTTCCCCGGCGATCCGGTCATGCCCGGCTGTCTAGGTCTGGATGCCATGTGGCAACTGGTCGGCTTCTACCTCGGCTGGCTGGGCCATCCAGGCCGCGGACGCGCCTTGGGCTGCGGCGAGGTCAAGTTCTCGGGTCAGATCATGCCGAACGCCGACAAGGTCACCTACCGGATCAACCTCAAGCGGATCATTACCCGACGTTTGATACTGGGGATTGCCGACGGCACCGTTTCGGTCGACGGTCGCGATATCTATCAGGCCAACGATTTACGCGTTGGTTTGTTTACCTCCACCGCGAATTTCTGATCAGGAGGCTTCCATGCGACGAGTGGTAGTCACCGGCCAAGGCATCGTGTCTTGCCTCGGCAATGACCAGCACCAGGTACTAGACGCGCTACGCAGCGGACGCTCGGGTATTCGTTACAAGGACGAATACGCCGAACGTGGCTTCCGCAGCCACCTGGCGGGTGTCATCGATATCGATCTCGATACTTTAATCGACCGTAAGCTGCGTCGCTTCATGGGCGATGCAGCGGCATTCGCCTATGTCTCGATGGAACAAGCGATCCGCGATGCGGGCCTCGATGACAGCGATGTCTCCAACGAGCGTACCGGCTTGATCGCCGGCTCCGGCGGCGCGTCCAGCGCCAACCAGGTCGAAGCCGCCGATGTGCTGCGCGAGAAAGGCCTGCGTCGTGTCGGCCCCTACCGGGTCACGCGGACCATGGGCAGCACGGTCTCCGCCTGTCTCGCCACGCCGTTCAAGATCAAGGGCGTTAACTACTCCATCTCCTCGGCTTGCGCGACCTCGGCCCACTGCATCGGCAGTGCCGTCGAGCAGATCCAGCTCGGCAAGCAGGACGTGGTCTTTGCCGGTGGCGGCGAAGAGGAGCATTGGACGCTGTCCTGCCTGTTCGATGCCATGGGTGCGCTCTCGACTAGCTATAACGACGCGCCCGAAACCGCCTCGCGTCCCTATGACGCCTCGCGCGATGGTTTCATCATCGCCGGTGGGGGCGGCATGCTGGTGCTCGAAGAGCTGGAACACGCCAAGGCGCGTGGCGCCAAGATCTATGCCGAAATCGTCGGCTATGGCGCCACCTCCGATGGCTACGACATGGTCGCCCCCTCCGGCGAGGGCGCTGCACGCTGCATGCGGCAAGCCATGGCGACCGTGGACGGCCCGATCGACTATATCAATACCCACGGCACCTCCACTCCGGTGGGCGACATCGCCGAGCTGAAGGCGGTTCGCGAGGTCTTCGGCGATACCACACCGGCGATGAGCTCCACCAAGTCGCTGACCGGGCATTCGCTGGGCGCCACCGGCGTGCAGGAAACCATCTACTCGCTGTTGATGATGGAGCACTCCTTCATCGCCGCGTCGGCCAACATCGACGAGCTAGATGACGCCGCCCAGGGCTTCGATATCGTCAACCAACGGCGCGACAATGCGGCCATCGAGCGCGTGCTGTCCAATAGCTTCGGGTTCGGCGGCACCAACGCCTGCTTGGTGCTACAGCGCTACCGGGACTGATCGCACGATCTAGCGTCATGCGATCCCTGGTAATAAGTGGCCAGTAACACGAAAAGGGCGTCTCTCACGAGACGCCCTTTTTGCATGCTGACAACACCCACCGTCGACAGAGACTCAGGCCGGCACCTTGGCAGGCTCGCCCTCGACCTCAGGACGCGGCACGGCGGAGATCTCGCGAAGCTGCGCCTCTATCCACTCCTCGACCTCGGCCAAGACCTCGTTGGTGGAACGCCCCTGCGTAGCGATCGGCTTACCGACCACCACGTACAAATCTCCTGGCTTCTTGACCCAATGCCTCCCTGGCCAGTGTTCACCCGCATTGTGGGCCACGGGCAATACCGGGACGCCAGAACGACAGGCAATCACTACCCCGCTCTTGTTGTAGCGACGCCGCTGCCCCGGCGCCACCCGTGTACCCTCGGGAAAGATCAGCACCGATAGCCCCTCGGACAAGCGCTGTATGCCCTGATCAAGCACCATGCGAATGGCCCGCGACGGACGCGAGCGATCCAGCGCAATGGGCTTGATCAAGCGCAGCCCCCAGCCGAAGACCGGCAGATTGAGCAGTTCTCGCTTGAGTACGGTACACACCGGCACCTTGATCAGTTGCAGGAACAGGGTTTCCCACTCGCTCTGATGATTGGCGAGCACCACACATGGCCCTTCAGGCACGTTCTCGCGTCCGCTGACGTGATAACGTACCCCACAGGACACGGCGAACCAGCCCAAGATAAAGCGGTTATAAAGATTGAGTAGCCGAAAACGCGAAAACAAAGGTACAAACGGCGCCAGTGGTAGCAACACCAGACCGCTAATCAATAGCGCCAGAAAGTAGCCGGCATAAAATACGAGACTACGAAACACCTTCACGTCGCCGACTCCTTGCCATACAACAGGCACCAGTCATCCAACATGCGACTCAGCTCGAGTCGCCAGGGCTTCTGGTGGATACCGAAAACATCCAACACACGACGACAGTTAAGAACACGCCGTAGAGGATGGTCATGATGATGATGTAAGGCGTGCAACGTTCCCAGGGTCACGTCACTCTCCTGCCGCTCGAGATGCGTGGCAAGATAGGTGCGCACGACGGAGGCGAACGTATATGGGCTGATCGGCTCGGTACCCGCCAAATGGTAGGCGCCCCAAGCATCGGCGCCACAACCTTGTTGTTGCATCATGCCGATCAACGCCATGGCCACCGCATCCACCGAGGTTGGACACAAGACGACGTCTTGCGCGGCGCGCACTTCGTTACCTGCCAGCAACGTATCGAGCACTTCAGGTAACCAAGAATGCGCCCCGCCGAGCGCGAACAGCGGCCCCAGCCGCACAATGAGATGCTTAGGCAGACGCTCACGCACCCGGTCACCGGTGGCGATCAAGCGCTTCAGGCTGTCATCGCGTGGCGACGGAATGACATGCTCGTCGAGCAGCTCGTCGCCACCGTCCTCATAGAGCTCGTCGGACACGCACCAGATCAATGGCACATCATATTCACGGCACAGCTCGAGATTGGCGTCGATCGCCTCGACATGGGCCATGACCTCGGCGGGCGCCAGACGTGATGGCGCCGATAACGGCGGCACCACCAGCGCATCAGGCCGGGCTTCGGCCAAGGCCTCCGCCGTGACCTGCGTCTCCTCAACGATGGTTAGTTGGGTATCGCGACGTCGATTGGCCTCGCGCGCCAGCGCCAGGCTCAAGCAATGTCCCGCATCCGCCAGCAGCAGCTTCACGGCTTCTCCTTTCGCATGCTCGTCTCCTCGATTCGTCGGCCACCTCATCGGCAGGGGCACATACTCGCCCATCGCCGTATTATCTATCATCCGCCACAGGCGGCGCACGGAGACGACCTGTCACCGTGGTCGCGTGCAAGGCTGACATTCTACGCCAAGCAGACGACGGACTCAGCCCGAAATCCCGGGGTCTCCCGTCACCAGACCGCCCAGCACGCGCTCCATTTCCACAGTGGGCATGGGGCGGAAGAAATAGAACCCCTGGACTAAGTCACAGCGCATCTCCCGGATCAGCGCGAGTTGCTCACGATTCTCGACCCCTTCGGCCACGACCTCTAGGCCCAGGCGGTGGCCGATGAAGATCGCAGCCTCCATGATCGCGCGGTCCTTGGGCTGATCCGGGGCGTCCCGCACGAAGGTACGGTCGATCTTGAGTGCCGTGACCGGAAAGTGCTTGAGGTAGCTCAGCGACGAATAGCCGGTGCCGAAATCATCGATGGCGATACGAAAGCCCAGGTCATGAAGACGGCGCAATCCCCTCAGGATACGATCGTCAGCCTCGATAAGCACATTCTCGGTGAGTTCCAGCCCTATATCCTGCGGGCCCAGACCATGGCGCGCCAAGCAATCTTCGAAGCGCTGGAAGACGTCCGGCCGACTCATCTGTCGACCGGAGAAGTTGATATCGATGCGTCCGATGGCCAACCCGGCATCCCGCCACAGCACGCGCTGCTGACAGGCGGTTTCCATGACCCAATCACCGAGACGATGGATCAGGTCGGAGCGTTCGGCGAGAGGAATGAACTCGGCCGGTGAGATCGGCGGGCCCTCCGCCGGCTGCCAACGCAGCAGCGCCTCGAGATTGTCGATACGCCCGCTCGCGGCAGACACCTGCGGCTGGTAGTGCAGCGAGAGCTCTCCACTGTCCAGGGCATTCGCCAGCCGATCGACCAGCCGGTGCTGATGGAGCAGTTGGTCATGCAGCTGCTGATCGTAGAACCATACGCTACCAGGACCATCGAGCTTGGCCCGGTTCTTGGCCACGTCAGCATTGCGGATTAGTTCGCGAGCCGTTTCGCCGTTTTCCGGATAAAAGCTGATCCCCAGACAGGCCGTCACTTGGTGCCTAGAACCATCCACCAGGAAAGGAGAGTGAAGGGCCTGCTCGATCTTATGGATCAGTTGCAGGAGCACCTCCTTGCGACGGGACATAGGGAAGGCGATCACGAATTCGTCGCCGGAGAGCCGCGACATGATGTCTGACGCCCTTGTCACCTTATGCAACCGCCGCGTCAGCTCGATCAGCAACCGGTCGCCCTGTTCATAGCCGAGGGCATCATTGACTGCCACGAAATCGTCGATATCCAGATAGACCAGCACTATCCCCGCATCCTGTCTGCGACAATGAGCAATAGCCTCGTCCAGCTGTGCTTCGAAGGTCTGGCGATTGGGCAAACGCGTCAAGGCATCGAAGCGCGTGGCAAAATCCAGCTCGCGATACGCCTGCTTCTGATCCGAAAGATCCACGTCGACACAGAACATCAGGGGATTCTCGGTGTGCTCGCCGAGCATCACGTGATGGGAGAAAACCGGCACCGGCCCTCCACTCTTGTGCTGAAGCTCGAGCTCTTCCGCCGGAATTTCAATCCCTTTTCTCACCCAGGCCTGATGCGCCTGAACCACCGACTCACGCATGGACGCCGGGATAATCAGCTTTTCCAACGGTTGGCCCTGCGCCTCCGCAGCGCTATAACCGTAGAGCCGAGCGCTGGCCTCGTTCCAGTAGATCACGCAGCGCTCGCGATCATAGCCCTGGACCGCCACTCTGGGCAGGCTCTCCAGCAGAGCTCGGAAGCGCTGCTCGCTCTCCAGATACTGACGCCGCACGAGCTCGATATCGTCCCGAACGTTCCCGCTGTGAGTATCTGGCCATCGCGCCCTGAGCTGTTGCCACCGACGCACCAGCCAGCGTCGGAAAACGAAATCGTGACCGCTCATCCACTTTCCCATCATCGAAAGATGTTGTTGCTCGCATCATGAGACCAGCTGGCACCTTCGCACCATCTCACCTTAACGGCATACGCAAGAGTGCCTCTACACGTCACACCGGCTCCGCCTGCGTTGTCATCTGGCGACACGAATCGTGATCAACGTCAAAATAATATGACAGGTTTTGTACATTTTTTGACATTTCGCAGCAGATATTCTCCTTTCCGGGGTGCCCAGGCAATTTCCTGGCAATCTCACTCCCTGTAATGGAGAAAATCGCATGACACTCGACACTCTCAAGTATGGCTTCAATCCCGCCACCCTACCCGCCGATCCGGCTGCCGACTACTGGCCGCCGGCGGTCACCCACGACTTGCAACAGCAGGACTGGGCTCAAACCGAGGTGCGCTCGCGGATTGATCTCGAGGCCTGGCAGGCATTCACCGCCGACTTGCCCCGAGACCCCTATGTCAATCGCCGCTGGAAACGCATGTCCTGGCTGACGCTGGATGAACGTGACGAGGTCGTCGATATGGGCCATTGCCCAATGGCTCAAGGCGGCGCCTTCAATGACGCCGAGAGCATGGCGGACCGGCTGCGCTACTATGAGCCACTGACGCCGGCATTCATGGCCCGTCCGGATGTAAAAGCCTTCGTGCGTGCCTGGTCGCGGCTCTGGGATCTGAAGCCTAACGAGCCCATCCTGATGCAGATAACCGGCGTGCGTGGTGAAGGCATGATAGATCCCCTGCAGGGTCAGGGGATTCATGCCGACGGCTGCAAGGCGCTGAGCATCCTGGTGTTGAGTCGTCACAATGTCGCCGGGGGCGATAACCATCTCTATGCCGACAAGGCGGGCACTTCGCTCCTGGCCGACACGACTCTCGCCCCCGGCGATATTCTACACCTACGTGACGACCGCCTCTTCCACAGCGTGGACGGCATTCACCAGGAAGATGCCGGAGCGCCCTTCGAGCGCTTCATCATCATCATCAACAGCCGCTTCGTGGATGCGTTTCAGAACCAGATTCTGCGTCGGCACTTTCCCGAGGCAGTGCTCAACGAGACTTGCTGATCCTACACCAATATTGATCGGGCAAGCGCCGGGGTCGTCCCGACGCTCTTCATCCTTCCTTGAAAGCGACGCCCGCCAGGCGCCATGCCTGACACATCACGCAAAACGCCACGCCGGATGGCGTGGCGTTTTGCGTTTAGAACATCAGCCCCATGCCTCAGGCGATATCCGCCAACGGCTCGGCCGGCCCGAAGAACTCATGATGACGCCGTGCAGCCCAAGCTGTTGCGCGTGCTACAGGAAGGCAAGATTCAGCAACTGGGCCGCCACCGCACGCACGCTGCGGACGGATAGCGGCAACCTGCATCGCCTGGGCAAACGCCTGGGACTCAAGCCTTGAGCGGTACACTCAGCCTCTAACTATCGTTCGCCATTCTCACGATGCGGTGTCGATCTCATCTCGATATCGATGATATGACCCTCGGCATCATGATATAGCGTCGCCACACGCCCCTGCTGAAGCCGTGCCACCTGCGCCTCGTCCACCCCGAAGGAAGTCGCCAGGCGTTCAGTCGTCAGCGGGGATGGCGGGCGGCGGCGATCGGCATTCCGAAAGCGGCGATAATTATAGAAAGCCCATATCAGCAACGCCGCTCCCGCCAGCACGACGGTCACAGCATAGATCATCAGCGATGACCAACTGTGCTCGTGGCCGTCGATCACATAGGCCTGAAAACGTTCGCTACCGAAGGCCCATCCCAACAGAGTCGACAAGGGGAGGAACAAGTAGAGCCATATCAGCCAGCCCACGCCTGCCAACAATGCAAACAGGCCACGCTGACGACGCGACTGCAGGTCGGGACGATAAATGATGTTGGGCAGTTTTAACGCGCTATGCGTATCGGCGTTATCGTCCATCGATCATTCCTCCCTGCCGGCTTGGATGCCGCGATCCGGACTGCGCCACCGAGCACGCTGGCATCGCGCGCCACACAGCCCCTTGGGCACGGCGACCACCGCAGTGAGCGTCGATAGCGTCCAATACAGCAAGGGATACCAGATCACCCAGAAATAATGGCGCAGGAATCCCGTCCGCTCATAGCGTTGATCGATCACCAGGCTGACCAGGAACTGGAGCAGACACGTCGCGCCGAGCAGCAGACCATTCCACTGTGGCAGCAGCGTATGCACTTGCCACTCCTGCGGCAGAGATACGAATGGGCCCAAGCAAAACAACACGGCGATCGCCAGCATCACATAGGCCCAGATCAAGCTGGTGAAGTACTCGATCGCCACGCCCCAGAAACGCCGTTGCCGCCAGGCGAATAGGCTTCGGCCATAACGCATCATCACTTCGACACCGCCCTGGGCCCAACGCAGGCGTTGCTGCCAGAGCCCCTTGAGTGTTTCCGGCATATAGATGTAACAGAGCGCCTCGGGTTCGAAGCGAATATCCCAATGATCCATCTGCAAGCGCCACGAGATATCGATATCCTCCGTCACCATGTCAGCGTGCCAATAGCCCACACTATCCAACGCGGCGCGGTTGAATCCCGTCACCACCCCGGAGACGGTAAAAATACGGCCATAGGTGCGCTGGGCACGCTTTATCAGGCCGATGATAGAGGAAAATTCGCCGACCTGGATCTTGCCCAGCAGCGTCGAGCGATTGAGGATGCGGGGATTGCCGGTCACCGCGCCCACGCGAGGCCCACCGGTCAGATGGCGCATCATCCAGTAGACGGCATAGGGGTGCAACAAGGCATCGCCATCGATGGTCACCAGATAATCGCTGCGGGCCGCAAGCGTGCCGGCGCGCAATGCCACGGCCTTGCCTTGGTTGGCCGCGAAATGGATGACCCGCAGGCGTTCGTTGTCTGCCGCCAATCGATCGAGAATGGCACCCGTATCGTCTTGACTACCGTCATTGACGGCGATGACATCGAAGTGCGGATAACGCGTCGCCAACGCATAGGCAATCGTCTGTTCGACCTGGGCCGCTTCGTCGTGACAGGGAATAACGATGCTGACCGGTGGTGCATTCGCTCCCAACTCCTCGAGGCGCGGCGTCGTATCCTTCCCGCGTTCACGCCGCAGGTAGAACCAGAGTCCGCCGATGATCCACATCCAGGCCATGAAGATCGGGTAATAGAACGCAAAACCGAACATCGTGTCGCGCCAGTCGATGGTCAGTATCCAGGCAACGAGTGCATCGATCATGGCTGGCTCCGGCGGTGGGGAAACTCGTTGAGGCTCATGCCTTCGAACGTGGGCTGAAACGCCGGCTTGCCAGTGATGAAGTCATCCGGATAATACGCCAGATTGAGCGCACCACGACGCACGAGCTGATGCATCCAGTCACGCAGGCGCGTTGGCGCGATCCATTCATCGCGCTCCCAATCATAGGTCTGCAGCTCGAACACCGTTTTATCGAGACCGCGTGGGTAGCGCTGTACCCGGTCCACTAGCGTATCCAGCCACTCTTTCGCCGGCTTTTCGGTTCCATCCAGATAGGGCATCGCCATCAGAGCGACGTCGTCGTAATGCTCAAGAAAGGGCCCCAGCGCCTGGGAGAAACGCGCTTCCGCGCTTGGGTCGAGCACGACACGCGCATAGAGATTACGCGCCACGCGAAAGCGATTGCTCAGGTTGGCGTAGTGCCGCGCCCCGTCGAGCGCCTGCTCACCGAAGTCGATCAGCGCCTGGGTCTTGTCCCGCGCGCTCAGCTTGCAATCGGTAATCCGGCGACCACTATCCGGCCAACGAGCCTTGCGCCAGCAGGCCTGAGCGTCCTCGTCTGCGGCCAGATAGGCGTCGTCGTGGATCAAGATACCGTCGATACTCGGCGTGCTGCGGGCCAGATCCGCATAGATATCTTGTACAAGCGCCTGCGCCTCGGGACGAAACGGACTCAGGCGTCGATAGGCACGCTCGGCAACGCGACTTTCGCCATTGGCCTCGTGCACCCGAACCTGCAAGCGACGCTGCCGAGAGGCATCCGGCAGGTCGAAGGCCAGCAAGGGTAGCCAGGCATACACATCTACCCCGGCGCGCGTCTTGAGTTGCCAGGCGACGCGGTTGAACAGATCGGCGCGTACCGGCAGATGATCGTTGGGGAAATACAGCGATGAGGCGGTGCCATCGCCGTCCGGGTCGGCGAATGCCTGCAGATAGACCGTGCGCACCTGCATCGCCTTGATGCGATCGAGCAGCGCGCTCAGGTTGGCATGGACCTGGTCGGGATCGTCATCGTAGAGCATGTCGAGATCGACCTGCACGGCACGCTGGCTACGTGTCGGTGGGTCGAGCGTCTGCGCGACCTGTGCTTCGATATCCACCGGCGTGGGATTGTCCATGACCAGCATGCGCCCGAAGTCAGGCCCCGAGGCGGGGGTCGGCAGGCGCCGGTCACCTAGATTGAAGGTGAAATCAAAGCCGGCATCACGCGCGATCGCCTCGGTCTCGGCATTGGTAGCACCATACGGCCAGACCACGGTCCTCGGGCGCACGCCCGTGTTCGACGCGATCACATCGGCGCTCTGCACCAGGTCATCGTGAATGCGCTGGCGATACGCGGCCTCGTCTTCATACTCACCGCTCGCCGGATCGTAACGCCGCGCCAGCGCAGCCGGCTCGACGTTGCCCTGCGGGTTGGCGCGAATGCCACGGTGCAGATCATGGGTGTGAGTAGCAATCTCGACCAACCCCGAGGCCTGCATAGCACGCACCTGCTCCCAGGTGACGAAGCCTGCCTGGCCGCGCGTGGCACCGTTGTACTGGATTTCATCTCTGGCGGTACCGTCACGCGCGTCGCTCGCCGCGTTACCCAGATTTTCCGCCAGTTGAGCGGTATCGCGCGATGCCACGCTTTCGCCCTTGCGGACCCGCTCGAGCCATCCGGTCTCGACAGCGAAGAGCGCCGGATAGTCGTAGGCTTGTAGTAGCGGATACACGCGACGATAGAAGCTTTCCAGGCCATCGTCGAAACTCAGCAGGACGGCGTTCGAGGGCAGCGGCCGCTTGCCTTGGCGTGCCGCCTGAATGTCGTCTAACGACACCGGATGCCAGTCATGCGCCAGCATCCAATCGAACCACGCCGCCAGCCGCTGATGACTGATCGCATAGGGATCGCGCCCCACCGCTGGCTGAGCAGCCTCACGCACATCATGAAACCCGAGCGTCACGAAATGACCCTCGGGTATCTGCACATTGGCCGAGGCAGCGGGCTCGCTCGGGGACGGCGCAGTCGGCGTCTCGGCCACACTGGGGCAGGCTATCAGCAACCCCACGCCGAGCAGCAATATTGATACCAGCGACGGCATTACAGCACCCCCTCGAAACCGAACTGTCCATACCAGCGCTTCTCGCGCTCGCCTTCATAGGCATGGCTTTCCCAGCCGATGCCGTAATTGATCGACCAGGTCCGCGTTAATTGCCAGGTATGGCCATAGGAGGCCTCGTAACCCGGCGCACCGCCATAGCCGCTTTCCCATTCCGACGCCGCGCCCAGCGCGAGATTCTGGGTCAAGGAGCGCTCGTAGCGACGCCAGGTCAGCCAGTCGTGCTCAAGCGTAATACCTGCCGTGCGCTGGTTTTCGGGATTGTAATAATCGGCGTCGACATCGCGGTTGTGTTCAGCCGACAGCGAACCAATCAGCCGGGTCTGATGATGGGCACTGGCCTGAATGCGCTGGGTCAGGTCGGCCGAGATATCGCTGCGCAGGTTGCCATCGCTGATATCCAGTGCGCCCAACGTGAGCGTGGCTTCGCGGGATTCATTCTGGCGCCAGGTGACTTGCGTCTGATAGAGACGCCCGTCCAGATCGTCACGCTCGGCACGCAGCGGCGTTTCGGGCGATTGCGTCTGGGTGCGTAACTGGTATTGCCAATGATCGCCAAGCCATTGCGACCAGCCGAGATCGAGGCCAAGGTCATCATTGAGACGCTCACCGCTCAACGCCGCCCACCAGTGTCGACGCAGCCACTGGCGTTCTACCCCCAGACCCTGGCGACCATGGCGTTCGGCGCCCTCATCGTATTCGCCCCATTGATAGGACTGCTCGACATAGGCCCGATAGCCTCCCTCGCTCCAGGGTGAGTTCAGGCGCAGTTGGTAATCGCCATCCTGGCTCCCGTTAACGGCATCACCACCGTGAGAGCTGCCGACATTGCCCTGCCCCTCGACGGAGAAGTGCTGACGATCCAGCCATTCGAGCCGATTACGGCGTACCGCCGAATCGCTCGGAAACTGCTCAGCCAAGGCCTCGCTGGTCGCCCGCCAACGCGGAAACGCTTCGAGATCCTGGGCGTTCTCGGCGATATTCAGACGCGTGGCCTTATCGTTCGGGGCGTACCCCTTGGCCAGGGCGATCGTTGTCTGCGCTTGTTGGTACCAACCACGGGCACGCTCGGCGGTGGCCAGGGCATTGATGACATCGGTGTTGCGAGGTGCCGCTCGATACAGCGTAGTGGCCCTATCAAGCGCAACATCTTCATGATTTCGATACGCCGCGTCGCGGACCTGGAGGCGATCGATTTCACTGCGTTCCCAGTTGGGAACCGGCGCCGCTGTCTCGTTCTCACGATAGCGCCACGTCGGGGTCCGATCATTCAGGCGCGCCAGTTGTTGCTCGGCGCCCTCGTAGTCTTCGCTTTCGATCAACGCGTAGTAGTAACCGGTACGCACCGATAGCGGTGCCTGGGGATTGGCGTCAATAACTTCACGATAGAGCCGCGCCGCAGTTTGGGGTTGATGACGCGCCAGATAGGCATCAGCGACCGGGCCCTTGGCATAGGTCGGCACATTGGCCGATTCACGCTGTAAGGCCTGGTAGTCATCGATCACCGCCTCGAAGCGGTTCAATTGACGCAATACCACCAGCCTGTCGAAGCGCGTCCGCAGACTGGCTTCGCTACCCGGCGGGAAGCGCTCGAGATTGGCATTCAGTGAGTCGAGCGACTTTTCCAACTCGGTATTGCTCGTCGCATAGTGATGCCGACGCTCGAGACGAGCCTGCTCCTGTGTGCCATCGCGGATCGCCACCGTCGCCACATCGGCATCGAAGCGATGCTGTGTAGCCTGTGGCCAATTCGGTTGGTATTCCTCTCGCAGCTGCTCGGCGCGGCGATGAGCTCCCAGATTGGAGAGACTCGATATCTGGGTCTTGAGCGCCTGGTCATTGTCCGGGGCATACGTCAAGACACGCTCAGCGAGCTGCAGGGCAACCCCAGGATGGCCTTGCTGGCGCTGGCGCTCGGCGATTCCCGCCAAGTCGTCGGCGTTGGGATGCCCGTCAGGCCCCGTACGCACATCGTCACCATAGGCCGACGCCGACGCATCAACGGCCGGCAGTCGACCATCGGGAAAACGCGTGTCCGCCGGAACGACACTTGTCGACGCCAAAAGCAGACTCAGCGCGACAAGCCCAGTAAAAGGCACACGCGAGCGTAGAAAACGATGACAGCCGGTACGTACGCGCGTACACGCGCAATGGCCTGCATGGCCATCCTTCCACCGGCCGCCGAAGCGGGGGGATTGCATTATGCGATGACACCACCGTTAGTTCCGTTAACGAGACGAAGGCTCAAATCCGTTGAGCAGGCGCTGTAGCGATATGGAGGCTAGTAGGGAATCCCCCTATATGCAAACGGTTGTGATGTTATGTGTCTTTGCGTATCCATAAAAAAGCCCCGATATACGGGGCTTCACAGTTGACTATCGCTTCATCACCGGGCCGACGCTAGAACGGGATTTCGTCGTCGAAGTCATCGAAGTTGCCGGGATTGGGAGCCCCGTAATTGCCTTGCTGGCCACCCTGCTGGGGTGGCTGTTGCTGGGGTACCTGCTGCTGCGGGGGCGGGCCGCCCTGTGGCTGGCCATAGCCACCGCCCTGCTGCGCCGCAGCGCCTTGCCCCATGCCTTGCTGAGGCGCATTTTGCGAGGGCTGAGCGTAGTCGCCGCCGCCTTGGCCGCTACGCGAGTCGAGCATCTGCATGTCGTTGGCGACGATCTCGGTGGAATACCGATCCTGTCCGTCCTGACCCTGCCACTTGCGCGTCTGCAGACGGCCCTCGATATAGATACGCGAGCCTTTCTTCACGTACTGCTGAGCGATTTCCGCCAGCTTGTTGAACATCACCACCGTGTGCCATTCGGTACGTTCCTGGCGCTGACCGCTCTGGCGGTCGGTCCAGGTGTCGGTGGTCGCGATGCGTAGATTGCACACCGGATTGCCGGAAGGTAAAAAGCGGACTTCCGGATCCTGACCGAGGTTGCCGATCAGGATGACCTTGTTCACGCCGCGCGCCATGTGAGTCTCCTTGAAATAGTCCCGCGCCCATTATCAGGCGCTGTTGTGATCTCGCTCGGATCCGAGCACGCGTTCCAGCGCCTCGGTGTCCAGCCGCTGACGGTCGACCTTGAGGTAGGCGACACGCTCGTCGGGCACCACCATGACATCCTCGACGCCGGCCACGGCGGCGAATCGCTCCATCAGTGTATCCATCGCGCCCATCGAGCGCTCGTCCAGCGCGACGATCTCGCTCGAGAGATGGCGGGGGGCCGGCATCTTCCAGACAATCGCCAACCATACCGCACCCAGCAAGGTGGCGCCCAGAAAGACCGCATCCAGGCCGAAATGCTGGGAGAGAAAGCCCCCGGCCGTTCCGCCCAGGAAAGCGCCCAGAAACTGGCTGGTGGAATACACGCCCATCGCCGTGCCCTTGGCACCCGCCGGGGCCAGCTTGCTGATCATCGACGGCAGCGTGGCTTCCAACAAGTTGAAGGCCACGAAGAATCCCCAGAGCAGCGAGAACAACGCCCAGCGCCCATCGGAAAACTCCACCAGCCCGGCCAGGCACAGCGTCAGCCACGCCACGGCACCGATGAAGATCGGTTTCATCTTGCGGTACTTCTCGGCCACGATCACCAGCGGCACCATGGCCACGAAAGCCAGCGCCATGATCGGCAGGTATACCCAACCGTGATGCGCCGGCGCAATGCCCAAGGCTTCCAGGCGAAAGGGCACGACCACGAAGCAGGCGGTCAGGATGGCGTGCAGGGCGAAGATCGAGAAATCCAGGCGCAACAGATCACGCCGCGCCAGCATTCCGCGCAGCTGGGTGCGGTCGAGCCCTACGTCGCGATGCGACACCAGGCGTGGTGCCCGCGGCACCAACCGCCATAGTACCAAGAGCCCCACCGCGGCGAGTACGGCAGTGAACCAGAATACACCGGCCAGACCGAAAGGATCGGCGACCAAGGGCCCCACGACCATGGCCACGCCGAATGCGATGCCGATCGACAGCCCGATGGTCGCCATCGCTGCGGTGCGAACTTCTTCGCGGGTCTGATCGGCCAACAGCGCCATGATCGCCCCGGCAACTGCGCCACTGCCTTGCAGACAGCGTCCGGCAATCACCCAACCGATCGAGGTCGCCTGGGCGGCCACCACACTGCCCAGCAGAAACAACAAGAGCCCAATGCTGATGATGAGCTTGCGGCCGAAGCGATCCGATAGCAGCCCGAAGGGAATTTGTAGAATCGCCTGTGTCAGGCCGTAGCCGCCCAGCGCCATCCCTACCAGCAAGGGGGTGGCGCCCTCCAGGCCATCGGCGTAGATCGCCAAGACCGGCAATACCATGAAAAGCCCGAGCATACGCGTCGCATACAAGCTGGCGAGGCCGAAAATGGCGCGCCGCTCGGTGTGAAGCAATGATGAAGACATGATTGAGTCGCGTCGTTGAAGAGAAGAAACGTTCGATACCGAAACCGGCCCACGAGGCCTTGCCATAGGGGCCGTGACGAACCAACACCTCGGCGTCTCGCATGCGCGCAGACGCCGACCAAGCGCATTTTACCGACTGCCTGCCTGCCAAGGAAAGGACGCGCTTTGCCCGGACTCCACTGCAGCCTCTATAATCGATCCTTTGACCGCGCCACCGCCACGGCGCAACCGGCACGAGGTGGGCATGGACAGAATTCTGGTCAGGGGTGCGCGCACCCACAATTTGCAGAACATCGACGTCGAAATACCGCGTAACAAGTTGATCGTCATCACCGGCTTGTCCGGTTCCGGCAAGTCATCGTTGGCCTTCGACACCCTTTACGCCGAGGGACAGCGGCGCTATGTGGAGTCCCTTTCCACCTACGCCCGCCAATTCCTATCGATGATGGAAAAGCCCGATGTCGACCACATCGAAGGGCTCTCGCCGGCGATTTCCATCGAGCAGAAATCGACGTCCCACAACCCGCGCTCGACGGTCGGCACGATTACCGAGATCCACGACTATCTGCGCCTGCTCTATGCCCGCGCGGGGACGCCACGCTGTCCCGAGCACGATATCGACCTCGAGGCCCAGACCGTCTCGCAGATGGTCGATCAGGTTCTGGCACTGTCCGAAGGCAGCAAGTTGATGCTGCTGGCGCCGGTCATCAGCGGCCGCAAGGGCGAGCACCAGCAACTGCTGGCCGAGCTACGCGCCCAGGGTTACGTCCGTGCCATGGTCGACGGTCAAGCCGTGGAACTCGACGAGCTGGGACCGCTCGACAAGAACAAGAAACACGATATCAGCGTGGTAGTAGACCGCATCAAGGTACGCGATGGGCTCGCCCTGCGCCTGGCCGAGTCGTTCGAAACCGCGCTCGGCCTGTCCGATGGCATCGCCATCATTCACGACATGGATGGCGCGCGCGACGACATCGTCTTTTCGGCACGCTTCGCCTGTCCGGTGTGCGGCTACTCCATCGCGGAACTCGAGCCGCGCATGTTTTCGTTCAACAACCCCGCTGGGGCCTGCCCCACCTGCGACGGCCTCGGGGTACGCCAGTATTTCGATCCGCACAAGCTGATCAGTCATCCCGAGCTATCGCTGGCCGAAGGCGCCATCAAGGGCTGGGACCGGCGCAGTGTGTATTACTTCAACCAGCTCCAGTCGGTCGCCGAACACTATCGTTTCGCGCTGGAAACGCCCTGGCAGGATCTCGCTCGGCACGAGCGTGACGTCGTATTGCACGGCAGTGGGCAGGATCAGATCGCCTTCAGCTACGTCAACGATCGGGGCCGCAAGGTCACGCGCGAACATGCCTTCGAGGGCGTCCTCCCCAACATGGAGCGACGTTACCGCGAAACCGAGTCGAGCATGGTGCGCGAAGACCTCGCCAAACACCTGGCGGTACGGCCCTGCCCGTCCTGCCAAGGAACACGACTGCGCAAGGAAGCCCGCCATGTCTACGTCGACGGACGTCCGCTCCCCGAGATCTCACAACTGCCCATCGGTGAGGCTTGGCATTATTTCGCGGCACTGGAACTGCCCGGACGCAAGGGTGAAATCGCCGTCAAGATCGTCCATGAGATCCACTCGCGCCTGGAGTTTCTGGTCAATGTGGGGCTCGACTATCTGACTCTGGAACGTAGCGCCGACACGCTCTCCGGCGGCGAAGCTCAGCGCATTCGCCTGGCCAGCCAGATCGGCGCGGGCTTGGTCGGCGTCATGTACATTCTCGATGAACCCTCGATCGGCCTGCATCAACGCGACAACGACCGGCTACTTCAGACGCTCGAGCGCCTGCGCGATCTCGGCAATACGGTCATCGTCGTCGAGCACGACGAGGAAGCGATACGCGCGGCGGACCATGTCCTCGACATCGGCCCCGGCGCCGGTGTACATGGCGGCCGTATCGTCGCCCAGGGGACACCCGAGCAGATCACCCAATGCGATGCCTCGCTGACGGGCCAGTACCTATCGGATAAACGCCGCATCGAGATGCCGGCGTACCGCATCCCCGGCAATCCGGAGAAAATGCTGCGCCTCACCGGGGCCAATGGCAACAACCTGCAGAACGTCACGCTCGAGTTGCCTCTCGGCCTTTTCGTCTGCGTGACGGGAGTGTCCGGCTCGGGCAAGTCAACGCTGATCAATTCGACGCTGATGCCTGTCGCCACGCGCGAGCTCAACCGCGCCACGAGCCTCACCCCCGCGCCTTACCAGCGCATCGAAGGACTGGAGTTGCTCGACAAGGTCATCGACATCGATCAGAGCCCGATCGGGCGGACGCCGCGCTCCAACCCGGCCACCTATACTGGCATTTTCACACCGATTCGAGAGCTCTTCGCGGGCACCCAGGAGGCGCGCTCGCGTGGCTACAAGCCCGGACGATTCAGCTTCAACGTCAAGGGCGGGCGCTGCGAAGCCTGCCAGGGCGAGGGGCTGATCAAGGTCGAGATGCACTTCCTGCCCGATATCTACGTGCCTTGCGACGTCTGCCAGGGCAAGCGTTATAACCGCGAGACACTGGAGATCCAGTACAAGGGCAAGAACATCCATGAAGTGCTGGAGATGACGATCGAGGAGGCACTGGAATTCTTCTCGCCGGTCCCTGCCCTCGCGCGGCGCTTGCAGACACTGATGGACGTCGGCCTGTCCTACGTGCGCCTGGGACAAAGCGCCACGACCCTCTCCGGCGGGGAAGCGCAGCGCGTCAAGCTTGCCCGCGAGTTGGCCAAGCGCGATACCGGCAAGACCCTTTACATACTCGACGAGCCCACCACCGGACTGCACTTCGAGGACATCCGCCAATTGCTCGGTGTGTTGCACCGCCTGCGCGACCATGGCAATACCATCGTGGTCATCGAGCATAACCTCGACGTGATCAAGACCGCCGACTGGCTTATCGACCTCGGTCCCGAGGGCGGCTCCGGCGGAGGGCGCATCATCGCCGAGGGTACTCCAGAGCAAGTCGCCAAGATGGAGGTCTCGCACACCGGGCGCTTTCTCGAGCCAATCCTGGCCAAGCGCACAACCGCCAAAGCGACGCGCGAAACGAGTACTGCCGCAACCTGACCGGGGTGCCGGCTATCAACAACGCATAAAAAAGCCGGCCCCGAGGGGCCGGCTTTATTGTGCCGAGATGGCAAAGCCTGGCGAAGATTACTCTTCGGCAGCTTCCTCCACGACCGGACGGTCGACCAGCTCGACATAAGCCATCGGTGCATTGTCTCCAGCACGGAAACCGCACTTGAGAATACGCACATAGCCACCCGGACGCTCGACATAACGCGGGCCCAGCTCGTTGAAGAGCTTGCCGACCGTTTCTTTGGAACGGGTGCGATTGAAGGCCAAACGGCGGTTGGCGACACTGTCCTGCTTGGACAAGGTAATCAGCGGCTCGACGTGACGACGCAGTTCCTTGGCCTTGGGCAGGGTAGTCTTGATGACTTCGTGCTCGACTAGCGACACACACATGTTCTTGAACATGGCATGGCGATGCGAGCTCGTACGATTGAGGTGACGACCACTCTTACGATGACGCATGGTTGAAATTCCTTACCAAACTGGGACTCGAGTCGGCACTCACGCAGAGGCCTTGTCGTCCTTCAGGCTCGCCGGCGGCCAGTTTTCCAGCCGCATGCCGAGGGAAAGACCGCGCGCTGCCAGAACGTCCTTGATTTCATTCAAGGATTTCTTGCCGAGATTCGGGGTCTTCAACAGCTCCACTTCGGTACGCTGAATCAGATCACCGATATAATAAATATTCTCGGCTTTCAAGCAGTTGGCGCTGCGAACGGTCAACTCGAGATCGTCTACGGGGCGCAGTAGAATCGGATCGATCTGATCCTCTTCTTCTTCGACTTCCTGTTCCTTGTCGGCTTCGAGGTCGACGAACGCGCCCAGCTGCTCTTGCAGGATGGTCGCGCTGCGGCGAATCGCCTCTTCCGGATCCAAGGTGCCGTCGGTTTCCAAGTCGATAATCAACTTATCGAGATCGGTACGCTGTTCGACACGCGCGGCTTCCACGGAGTAGGACACACGACGCACCGGGCTGAAGGTCGCATCCAGCTGGAGGCGACCGATCGCACGCGATTCGTCTTCCTCGGAAGCACGGGTATCCGCTGGCTCATAGCCACGACCGCGAACCACCTTGAGCTCCATTTTCAGCTCGCCGCTGTCGTTGAGGTGCGCGATAACGTGATCCGGGTTGATGACGTCGACATTGTGATCGACGGCGATATCGCCCGCGGTCACCACACTCGGACCCTGCTTGCTCAGCGTCAGAACCACTTCGTCACGGCCATGCATCTTGATGGCGACGTCCTTGAGGTTCAGGAGAATTTCGATGACGTCTTCTTGGACGCCCTCGATGGCGCTGTACTCGTGTAGAACGCCTTCAATCTCCGCTTCCACAATGGCGCAACCGGGCATGGAAGACAGCAGGATGCGACGCAGAGCATTCCCCAGGGTATGGCCGAAACCACGCTCGAACGGTTCGAGCACGATCTTCGCATGATTCGCGTTGATCTCTTCGACCTTGATGTCGCGAGGACGGAGAAACTCTGTCACTGAACGCTGCATAAGAACACCTTTCAGGCTGCCAAACGGATACTCAGTACTCGAAACCAGGCCCTGGCATGGGGCCTGGCGGCATCACGCAGTGGCTGCATGATTACTTCGAGTACAGCTCGACGATCAGGTTTTCGTTGATGTCGGCAGACAGGTCGCCGCGTTCCGGGACAGCCTTGAAAGTGCCTTCCATCTTTTTGGAGTCGACGTCGATCCAAGTCACATCGCCACGGTTAGCGGCAATTCCCAAGGCGTTTTGAATACGCGCCTGGTTTTTGGACTTTTCACGAACGGACACCACGTCACCCGGCTTGACCTGATAGGAAGCCACGTTGACGCTACGGCCATTCACGGCGATTGCCTTGTGGCTGACCAACTGACGCGCTTCTGAGCGCGTGGAGCCGAAGCCCATACGGTAGACGACATTGTCCAGTCGGGATTCGAGAAGCTGCAACAACAACTCGCCGGTCGCGCCCTTGAGACGGGCCGCTTCCTTGTAGTAGTTGCGGAACTGCTTCTCGAGTACGCCATACATGCGACGTACTTTCTGCTTCTCACGAAGCTGCAAGCCGTAGTCGGAAAGACGCTGACGGCGCTGGCCGTGGACACCCGGGATCTGCTCGGATTTGCACTTTTTCTCGAAGGGAGTAACACCGCTCTTCAAGAAGAGGTCGGTGCCTTCACGACGAGACAGTTTGCACTTCGGTCCAATATAACGTGCCATGAATCTGTCTCCTTAAACGCGGCGTTTCTTCGGCGGACGGCAGCCGTTATGGGGAACGGGCGTCGCGTCGGTAATGCTCTGCACGCGGAAACCCGCGCCATTGAGCGCACGCACGGCGGATTCACGGCCGGGACCGGGTCCCTTGACCAGCACGTCGACGTTTTTCACACCATACTCGGCTGCAGCAGTCGCTGCACGTTCGCTTGCTACTTGAGCAGCGAACGGGGTGCTCTTACGAGAACCACGAAAACCCGAACCACCGGCAGTCGCCCAAGAAAGAGCGTTGCCCTGGCGGTCTGTGATCGTCACGATCGTGTTGTTAAAAGAGGCATGGATGTGGGCAACCGCATCCACTACCTGCTTTTTCACCTTTTTACGGTTACTACGCGGGTTAGCCATGTTGATGTCTATTCCTGTCTTAACGCACGAACATGCGTTTTATTTGCGAATCGGCTTACGCGGTCCCTTACGGGTACGCGCGTTGGTCTTGGTACGCTGACCACGCAGCGGAAGACCACGACGATGACGCAGACCACGATAGCAACCCAGGTCCATGAGACGCTTGATGTTAAGCGTCGTATCACGGCGAAGGTCGCCTTCAACGGTATACTTGCCGACTTCGTTGCGCAGGGTGTCCACTTCGTCTGCGGACAGCTCCTGAACTTTCGTCGTCGGCGCGATGCCGGTCGCGACGCAGATTTCCTGCGCACGTGTACGGCCAATCCCGAAGATATAGGTCAGCGAGATCGCCGCATGCTTATTGTCCGGGATATTGACGCCAGCAATACGGGCCATCAGCTTACTCCGAATGTTGAGCGGCTTGCTCGTTTAGTCGTCTATAAGGGCGCAATAGCATACCCCTTTGTCTCTGATGAGACAAGGGGTATGCCTACACCCGCTTTTAAGTCAGCGCAGGATCAACCCTGGCGCTGCTTATGCCGCGGTTCGCTACAGATGACACGAATCGCGCCATTGCGCCGAATGATCTTGCAGTTACGGCACATTTTCTTGACGGAAGCTCGAACTTTCATCGTTCTCTCCAAAAAACCTAGCGGGGCTCGTTTAACGCAGGATACCGCCGCTGCCATAGCCTTTCAGGTTGGACTTCTTCATCACCGATTCATATTGATTCGACATCAGATGCGACTGCACCTGGGCCATGAAGTCCATGACCACCACCACCACGATGAGCAAGGAAGTGCCGCCAAAGTAGAAAGGCACATCCCACGCCACCACGAGGAACTGAGGCATCAGGGAAACTGCGGTGATGTACAAGGCGCCGAAAAGCGTCAGACGCGTCATGACCTTATCGACATAGCGGGACGTTTGCTCGCCCGGACGAATCCCCGGCAAAAACGCTCCCGACTTCTTCAGGTTGTCGGCGACATCCTTGGGATTGAAGACCAACGCCGTGTAAAAGAAGCAGAAGAATAGCACCGCCGCCGCGAAAAGCAAGATGTACAACGGCTGTCCCGGCCCAAGCGCCTGCGATACCGTCTGCAACCAGGCCATGTTCTGCCCGTCACCGATCCACTGGCCAATCGAGGCTGGGAACAACAAAATACTGGAGGCAAAGATCGGCGGTATGACACCGGCCATATTGACCTTCAGCGGCAGATAGCTGCTCTGCCCGGCATACATCTTGTTGCCTACCTGACGACGCGGATAATTCACCTTGATCCGCCGCTGGCCACGTTCGATAAAGACCACGAATGCAACGGTCGCAATCCCCAGAACTGCCAACGACAGCAACGGCAAGATATTCCAGGCCCCATCGTTTCGCGCCAGCTCGAAAGACTGACCGATAGCGCTCGGAAGACCCGCCACGATACCCGCGAAGATGATAAGGGAAATGCCGTTACCAATACCTTTTTCGGTGATCTGCTCGCCCAGCCACATCAGGAACACGGCACCCGCGACAAACGTCACGATCGCTGTGAAGTAGAAGCTGAGATCGCCGCTGTAGGCGACGCCCTGTCCGACCAGACCGACTGCCATGCCGGTCGCCTGGATCAATGCCAGCAGCACCGTACCGTAGCGCGTGTACTGGTTGATCTTGCGCCGGCCAGCCTCACCTTCCTTCTTCAGCTGTTCCAGCTGAGGCGAGACCGCCGTCAGGAGCTGCATGATAATCGACGCGGAGATATACGGCATGATCCCCAGCGCAAAAATACTCATGCGCGACAACGCACCACCCGAAAACATGTTGAACATGCCCAGGATGGTGCCTTGATTTTCCCTGAACAAGGCAGCGAGCTGGTCAGGATTGATGCCAGGCACCGGGATATGGGCACCGATACGGTACACCACGATGGCGATGAACACGAAACGCAAACGCGCCCAAAGTTCACTCAGACCACTTCCACTGGCCGGCATGTTTCCTGACTTAGCCATTTAGTCCTCTACCTTGCCACCGGCAGCTTCGATCGCGCCACGGGCACCCTTGGTGACCTTGAGACCACGAACCGTGACTGCTTTGTTCAGTTCACCGGAGAGAATCACCTTCGCGTACTTGGTATTATCCTTAAGTACGTTGGCTTTCTTAAGGCTATCCAGATCGACGATATCACCATCGATCTTGGCCAACTCCGCCACGCGCACCTCTTCAGATGCCAGCGACTTGATGGACGTGAAACCGTATTTCGGCAGACGACGCTGCAAAGGCATCTGACCGCCTTCGAAACCCGGCTTCACGGACCCACCGGAGCGTGACTTCTGGCCTTTGTGGCCACGGCCACCGGTCTTGCCCAGACCGGAGCCAATGCCACGACCGACGCGCTTCTCGGCGTGCTTCGAGCCCAGTGCTGGGCTCAGACTATTGAGTTTCATGGATTACTCTCCCTCAACACGCACAAGGTAATTAACCTTGTTGACCATACCGCGTACGGCGGGGGTGTCTTCCAGTTCAACCGTGTGACCGATGCGGCGCAGGCCCAAGCCACGAATAGTGGCCTTGTGCTTTTCCAGAATGCCGATGGTACTACGAGTCTGGGTAACCTTGATCGTTGCTGATGCCATGATGCCTTACCCCGCGAGCTCTTCGACGGACATACCACGTTTAGCGGCAATGTCCTCCGGAGACTGCATGGCAGCGAGACCTTTGATAGTCGCGCGCACCACGTTCACCGGGTTAGTGGAACCGTAACACTTGGCGAGAACGTCATGGACGCCTGCCAGTTCGAGTACGGAGCGCATGGCACCGCCAGCAATGATGCCGGTACCTTCAGACGCTGGCTGCATGAACACCTTGGAGGCGCCATGACGGGCCTTCGTCGGGTACTGCAGCGTAGAGCCACTGAGACTTACCTTCACCATGTTGCGGCGAGCTTGATCCATCGCCTTCTGAATCGCGACAGGCACTTCACGTGCTTTGCCGCGACCGAAGCCGACTCGACCATTGCCGTCGCCAACGACGGTCAGTGCGGTGAAGCCGAAAATACGACCACCTTTCACTACCTTGGCGACGCGGTTTACCTGCACGAGTTTCTCTTGCAGATCGCCGCCCTTCTGTTCGTTATTCGCCATCGTAAAACCCTTTAGAATTCCAGGCCGCCTTCACGAGCGGCATCTGCAAGGGCCTTGATACGACCGTGGTATTTAAACCCGGCACGATCAAAGGCCACCTCGGTGATGCCCGCTTCCTTCGCGCGTTCGGCAATCAGGGCGCCGACCTTGGAGGCGGCGTCAGAATTGCCCGTGGATCCTTCACGCAGGCTCTTATCGAGCGTGGATGCGCTGGCCAGTACTTGGCCACCATCCGGCGAAATGATCTGCGCGTAGATGTGGCGCGGCGTGCGATTGACGCACAAGCGAGACACGCCAAGCTCGCGGATCTTGGCGCGAGCACGGCGGGCACGACGGAGACGAGATTCTTTCTTCGCGTTCATAACCCTGCCTTACTTCTTCTTGGCTTCTTTGCGGCGGACTTCTTCGTCGCCATACCGAATTCCCTTGCCCTTGTAGGGCTCGGGCGGACGGAAGGCACGAATTTCCGCTGCGACCTGGCCGAGCTTCTGCTTGTCCGCGCTTTTCAGCACGATCGTGGTGTTCTTCGGCGTTTCAGCCGTCACACCTTCAGGCAGCGTATACTCGACGGGGTGCGAGAAGCCTAGTGTCAGGTTGAGTGTGTTGCCGCTTGCTTGCGCGCGGTAACCGACACCGTTGATCTCGAGAGACCTGCTAAAGCCTTCCGAGACGCCGGTAACAAGGTTCTGCACCAGCGCACGGGTGGTTCCGACCATCGCCCAGCTTTTGGCGGACTCGCTCGGATTAAATGTCAGTTGGCCTTCTTCCTGGCCCACGGTGACATCGGAATGCACGTTCATGGAGAGCGTGCCCTGACCGCCCTTGACGGTCAGCTTGTCGGCTTCGAGTTTCACCTCGACGCCATTCGGCAATTTCACCGGATATTTGGCTACGCGGGACATTCCAAACTCCTAGAATACGGTGCAGATGACTTCACCACCGACACCGGCCTGACGCGCCGCACGATCCGTCATCACGCCCTGAGAGGTGGTGACGATCGCGATGCCCAGACCATCCGCGACTTTCGGTAGCGCATCCTTGCCCTTGTAAGAGCGCAGGGACGGCTTTGAAAAGCGCTGGATGTGCTCGATGACCGGCTTACCCTCGAAGTACTTGAGAGTAACGGCCAGCTGGGGCTTGGCGCCTTCCGTGACGGTGAAGTCGTGGATATAGCCCTCTTGCTTCAATACGCGAGCCACCTCGACCTTGAGGTTGGAAGACGGCATGGAAACCGTCTCCTTGGTGGCCATCTGCGCATTGCGGATACGGGTAAACATATCCGCCAGAGTATCTTGCATGCTCATTACGTTGCGCTCCTGATTCTCGCGTGGCTTACCAGCTGGACTTCTTGAGCCCAGGTACGTCGCCACGCATGGCGGCTTCACGCAGTTTGTTGCGGCCCAAGCCGAACTTGTTGTAGAAGCCGTGCGGACGACCGGTCACGCGGCAGCGATTACGCTTACGCACCGGACTGGAATCGCGCGGCAACTCCTGAAGTTTCAGTTGGGCGTCGAAGCGCTCTTCATCAGAAGCGTTGACGTCATAGATGACGGCCTTGAGCTCGGCACGCTTGGCCGCGTACTTGTCTACCAGCTTCGCGCGCTTGAGCTCACGCTCAATCATGCTTTTCTTTGCCATGATCCCACCCTTATTTCTTGAACGGGAAGTTCAGCGCGCTCAGCAGCGCACGGCCTTCTTCATCGGTGTTGGCAGTAGTGGTGATTGTGACATCCAACCCGCGAATACGATCAATCTTATCATATTCGAGCTCGGGGAAGATGATCTGTTCACGCACGCCCATAGAGTAGTTGCCACGACCATCGAAGGACTTGGGGTTCAGACCACGAAAGTCACGAACGCGCGGAATCGCGACGTTCACGAGACGATCGAGGAAATCCCACATCCGTTCGCGACGTAAAGTCACCTTGATGCCGATCGGCCAGCCTTCGCGGACCTTGAAGCCTGCGATAGACTTGCGCGCCTTGGTCACTATCGGCTTCTGACCGGAGAGCTTCTCCAGGTCGCCGATGGCGTTGTCGATCAGCTTTTTATCGCTGGTCGCATCGCCGATGCCCATATTAAGGGTCACCTTGGTGATCCGCGGTATCTGCATCACGTTGGCGTAGCTGAACTGCTCTTGGAGCTGAGCTGCCACCTCGTTCTGATAACGTTCTTTCAAGTTCGCCATTTTGCTACCCGACTCGCGTTAGGCGTCGATCTGCTTTTGCGTCGACTTGTAGATACGTACCTTGGTACCGTCTTCCTGAATCTGGAAGCCGACGCGATCCGCCTTACCGGTCTCCTGATTGAAGATGGCCACGTTGGATCCGTGAATCGGGGCCTCACGCTCGACGATACCCCCCTGCTTGCCTTGCATGGGGTTAGGCTTGGTGTGACGTTTAATCATGTTCACACCGGACACAACATAGGTTCCGTTTAGGACCCGTTTAATCGTGCCGCGCTTGCCCTTGTCCTTGCCGGCAATGACGATCACTTCGTCGTCACGTTTAATCTTTCGCATATCCGCCTCGCTCCTCACAGCACTTCAGGCGCTAGGGAAATGATCTTCATGAACTTCTCATTGCGAAGCTCACGCGTAACCGGCCCGAAGATACGGGTACCGATCGGCTGCTCGTTAGCGTTTTGCAACAGAACGGCCGCATTTCCATCGAAGCGGATCAGTGAACCGTCTGTACGACGGACACCACTCTTGGTACGTACAACGACAGCCTTGAGAACCTGGCCTTTTTTGACCTTGCCTCGCGGAATCGCTTCCTTGACCGTCACTTTGATGACGTCACCAACACGGGCGTAACGGCGGTGTGACCCGCCCAGCACCTTGATGCATTGCACCCGGCGCGCGCCGCTGTTGTCGGCGACATCCAGCATTGTCTGCGTCTGAATCATCGGTTTTCTCCAAACCTAAACTGACTGCACTGGTGAAAGGCTCTGGCCTGCTCAGCCCTTGGCCTGCTCGACCACCTCGACCAGCGTCCAGGCTTTCAACTTGGAGATCGGACGGCACTCTTCGATAGAGATCGTGTCGCCAATCTTCGCCTGGTTCGCCTCGTCATGGGCGTGCAGTTTGGTGGAGCGCTTCACGTACTTGTCGTAAATCGGATGCCGTACACGGCGCTCGACCTGAACGACGACGGACTTGTCCATCTTGTCGCTCACGACCTTGCCAGTCAGTGTACGGGCATTATTTTCTTCAGCCATCTCAGTCACCTGCCTTCTCATTGAGCACAGTCTTAACGCGAGCAATATCGCGACGCACCTGCTTGAGCAGATGGGTCTGGCTCAGCTGGCCGGTGGCCTTCTGCATGCGCAGGTTGAACTGCTCCCGGAGGAGCTCGAGCAGCTGCTGCTGAAGCGCTTCGACTGATTTTTCACGAATTTCCTGGGCTTTCATCACATCACCGTCCGTTTCACAAAGGTGGTGGAGACCGGGAACTTCTGGGCGGCCAGGTCAAAAGCCTCACGCGCCAGCTCCTCGGAAACGCCTTCGATCTCGTAGAGCACCTTTCCGGGCTGGATTTGGGCGACCCAGTATTCAACGGAGCCCTTACCCTTACCCATACGGACTTCCAGCGGCTTCTCGGTAATCGGCTTATCCGGGAAAACGCGGATCCAGATCTTACCGCCACGCTTGACGTGACGTGTAATGGCACGGCGGCCGGCTTCGATCTGGCGAGCGGTGATACGTCCGCGACCGGTGGCTTTCAGGCCGTACTCGCCGAAGCTCACCTTGCTTCCGCGATGCGCGAGACCGCGGTTACGGCCTTTTTGCACCTTGCGAAATTTCGTACGCTTGGGTTGTAACATCGATCACTCTCCCCTTACTTGGAACCTTTTTTCTTGGGCCCCGGCGCCTGAGCTTGTTTCTGCTTGGCACGCACTTCCTCGATACCGCCGAGGATCTCACCCTTGAAGACCCACACTTTGACGCCGATAACGCCGTAAGTGGTGTGCGCTTCGTAAGTGGCGTAATCGATGTCGGCGCGCAGCGTGTGCAGCGGCACGCGACCTTCGCGGTACCATTCGGTACGCGCGATTTCCGCACCACCAAGACGCCCTGACAGCTGAATCTTGATGCCACCGGCGCCAAGGCGCATGGCATTCTGTACGGCGCGCTTCATGGCACGGCGGAACATTACGCGGCGCTCGAGCTGTCCGCACACGTTCTGTGCGACGAGCTGGGCGTCGAGTTCCGGCTTGCGAACCTCTTCAATGTTGACGTGCACAGGCACGCCCATCATCTCGGAGACGTCGCGACGCAGGCGATCGACATCCTCGCCCTTCTTACCAATCACGATACCCGGGCGGGCAGTGTGAATGGTGATGCGTGCGTTATTTGCTGGACGCTCGATGGTGATATCGCTCACGGAGGCGTTTTTCAAACGCTGCTCCAGGAAGCTACGCACTTCGAGATCATTATTCAGCTTATCGGCATAAGCACCACGCTCTGCATACCAGACGGAGCGGTGATCCTTAACGATGCCTAGCCGAATACCTGTCGGATTTACTTTCTGACCCATCTGGTCGACTCCTACTTCTCGGCTACCTTGACGGTGATGTGGCAGGTGCGCTTCAAGATGCGATCCGCACGGCCCTTGGCGCGAGGCTGGATGCGCTTAAGCGTCATGCCCTCATCGACGCAGATGGTCGAGACACGCAGCTCGTCGATGTCCATGCCATTGTTTTCTTCCGCATTCGCGATGGCGGACTGAAGCACTTTCTTGACGATCTTCGCCGCTTTCTTCGGCGAGTACGTCAATGAATCCAGTGCTTCGGCGACCGGCTTACCGCGCACCAGGTCAGCCACCAAACGGGCCTTCTGGGCGGATAAACGAGCGCCACGCAGCTTTGCTGTGACTTCCATCTCTCTAACCTCTCTGGCTTACCGTTTGGCTTTCTTGTCCGCCGCATGACCGCGATAAGTGCGGGTCGCAGCGAATTCGCCCAGCTTGTGGCCAACCATTTCCTCGGAGACATGCACCGGGACGTGTTGGCGACCGTTATGGACTGCAATGGTGAGCCCGACCATATTGGGCAGGATCATGGAGCGACGCGACCAGGTCTTGATCGGTTTGCGATCGCTCTTCTCCACTGCAGTCTCAACCTTCTTCAACAGATGAAGGTCAATAAAGGGACCTTTCTTCAGTGAACGTGGCACAGCCGTTACCTCTTGATGTCTTGGCGTTAGATCTTATTTCCGGGCCTTGCGGCGACGGACGATCAGCTTTTCGGTGCGCTTGTTCTTGCGGGTCTTGTGGCCCTTGGTGGGAATACCCCACGGGCTGACCGGATGACGGCCACCGCTGGAGCGGCCTTCACCACCACCATGCGGATGGTCCACCGGGTTCATCGCAACACCGCGAACCGTCGGGCGCACGCCTCTCCAGCGCTTCGCACCGGCTTTGCCAAGTTGACGGAGGCTGTGCTCGGAATTGCCCACTTCACCCAGGGTTGCACGACATTCCGCCAGAATCTTGCGCATCTCGCCGGAGCGTAGACGCACCGTGGCGTAGTTGCCTTCACGTGCTACCAATTGGGCACTGGCCCCGGCACTCCGCGCGATCTGAGCACCCTTGCCAGGCTTCATCTCGATGCAGTGCACGGTAGACCCTACCGGAATGTTACGCAGCGGCAGCGCGTTACCACGCTTGATCGCTGCATTGACGCCGGACTCCAAGCGGTCGCCCGCTTTCACGCCACGCGGAGCGATGATGTAGCGACGCTCGCCATCCAGGTACTTGAGCAGCGCAATGTTGGCGCTACGATTGGGATCGTATTCGAGGCGCTCAACGACGGCGGCAACGCCATCCTTGGCACGTTTGAAATCGATCACACGATAGTGCTGACGGTGACCACCCCCGACATGACGGGTAGTGATACGACCGTTATTGTTACGACCGCCGCTCTTGGATTGCTTCTCCAATAGGCCGGCATAAGGGCGGCCCTTGTAGAGCTCGTCGTTGACGACTTTGACGACGTGACGACGACCGGCGGACGTGGGTTTGGTCTTAACAACTGCCATGATCCGTACTCCTGCCTTACTCGGCGCCAGAGAAGTCTTCGAGAGTCTCGCCGGCCGCCAGAGTGACGTATGCCTTGCGATATCCCTTGCGCAGACCAACACCGTGTTGCGTGCGCTTGGTCTTACCCTTGACGTTCAAGACCTGCACACCGGCGACCTTCTTTTCGAAGAGCGCTTCGACGGCTTTCTTGATCTCGGGCTTGGTCGCGTCCTGGGCCACCTTGAACACGTACTGGTTGTTTTCGGCGGCGAATGCGGCCTTCTCGGTCATGTGAGGCCCGAGCAGAACCTTGAATACGCGTTCCTGGTTCATCCCAGCTTCTCCTCGAATTTACGCAGAGCGGAAACGGTGACCAGCACCTTGTCAAAGGCAACCAGGCTCACCGGATCGGCAGCCGCGACATCCACCACATCGACGTAGGGAATGTTACGCGCGGCGAGAAACAGCTTTTCGTCGATATCTTCGGTGACGATCAGCGCTTTCTCGAGATCCAGGTCCTTCAGCTTGGCAATCAGCTGCTTGGTCTTGGGGGCATCCACCGCAATGCTGTCAACGACGACCAGACGTTCCTGACGCACCAGCTCGGAGAGAATCGAGCGCATGGCCGCGCGGTACATCTTACGATTGACTTTCTGGGTGTAGTCTTGCGGGCGTGCCGCAAAGGTCACACCACCACTGCGCCACAGCGGCGAGCGGATAGTGCCGGCACGCGCACGGCCGGTTCCTTTTTGACGCCACGGCTTCTTGCCGCCGCCACGTACTTCGGCGCGAGTCTTCTGTGCACGAGTCCCCTGGCGACCGGCTGCGAAGTACGCAGTCACGACCTGGTGGACCAGCGACTCGTTAAACTCTTTACCGAAGGTAGCGTCGGACACTTCGACAGTGCCGGTTTCGGCACCTGCGAGATTCAAATTCATCGGTCTCATACCCCTCAGCGAGCTTTAACGGCACTGCGTACGATGACTTCGCAGTCGGTCGCACCCGGCACGGCGCCTTTGACCAACAGCAAATTACGCTCGGCATCGACGCGCACGATTTCCAGGCTCTGGACAGTGACACGCTCATTGCCCATCTGACCGGCCATCTTCTTGCCCTTGAAGACGCGACCTGGCGTCTGGCACATACCGATGGAGCCCGGTGCGCGGTGCGCAAGCGAGTTACCGTGACCATTGTCTTGGGTGCGGAAATTCCAGCGCTTGACGGCGCCCTGGAAGCCCTTGCCTTTAGAGGTACCAGTCACATCGATTTTCTGACCGGCTTCAAAGAGGGATACGGTGATGTTGCCGCCCACCTTAGGAGTGTCTTCGCCTTCTGCCAGACGAAACTCCATCAATGCACGACCGGCCTCGACACCTGACTTGGCATATTGCCCTGCGGCAGCCTTGGTCAAGTGCTTGGCCTTGCGGGATCCCGAAGTCACCTGAATCGCGCTATAGCCGTCACTTTCGACGGTTTTGACGCGAGTCACGCGGTTCGGTTCGACCTCGATAACGGTTACGGGCACGGAGGCGCCATTTTCGGTAAAGATGCGGGTCATACCGCTCTTCTTACCGACCAAACCGATAGTCATGTTCAGTCTCCTTTAGTGTACGGGGCTATCACCCGCTATGGCTGCCCTTTCCAGAGCATTCCACTAGCACATTGTGTGACGCCATCCCGGCGTGGCGACCTTTTGGAAAAGCCGCTAGTGACTAGTGTGGTCAGTCGAGCTTGATTTGCACATCCACGCCAGCGGCGAGGTCGAGCTTCATCAGCGCGTCTACAGTTTTTTCCGTGGGTTCGACAATGTCGAGCACACGCTTGTGAGTGCGAATCTCGTACTGATCGCGCGCGTCCTTGTTGACGTGCGGAGAGATCAATACGGTATAGCGCTCGCGATTAGTCGGTAGTGGGATCGGACCACGGACCTGAGCACCCGTACGCTTCGCGGTATCCACGATTTCTTGCGCGGACTGGTCAATCAGGCGATGGTCAAAGGCCTTCAACCGAATGCGAATCTTTTGGTTCTGCATTAGCCTTAAACTCCAATGGATGTCGACGGCGCGAGCCGTCTACCCACGCATTCAAAGGATGCGCATTATAGGCAGGCTGACAGTGAGTGTCAAACATGCACAGAAAGGGGGCTCCCCAAAGGAGCCCCCTTCGATCATCGAAGGGCGAAACCCTTACTTGACAATCTTGGCGACAACACCGGCACCCACGGTACGTCCACCTTCGCGAACCGCGAAGCGAAGGCCGTCTTCCATGGCGATCGGTGCGATCAGCGTCACAGTCATCTGGACGTTGTCGCCCGGCATGACCATTTCGACGCCTTCCGGCAGCTCACAAGTACCGGTCACGTCAGTGGTCCGGAAGTAGAACTGCGGACGATAGCCCTTGAAGAACGGCGTATGACGACCACCTTCTTCCTTGGACAGCACATAGACTTCGGCTTCGAAGGTAGTGTGCGGATTGATCGTGCCCGGCTTGGCCAGGACCTGACCACGCTCGACGTCATCACGCTTGGTGCCACGCAGCAGCGCACCGATGTTCTCGCCAGCACGACCTTCGTCGAGCAGCTTGCGGAACATCTCGACACCGGTGACGGTCGTTTTCGCAGTGTCCTTGAGACCCACGATCTCGACTTCTTCACCGCTCTTGACGATGCCGCGCTCGACACGACCGGTTACGACAGTACCGCGACCGGAAATCGAGAACACGTCTTCGATCGGCATCAGGAACGGCTGATCGATGGCACGTTCCGGCTCCGGAATATACGCGTCCAGAGCTTTGATCAGGTTGGCAACGGCAGTGGTACCCATGCCGTTGTCGTCCTTGCCTTCCAGCGCCATCAGCGCGGAACCGATAACGATCGGCGTGTCATCACCCGGGAAGTCGTACTCGTTGAGAAGCTCACGAACTTCCATCTCGACCAGCTCGAGCAGTTCTTCGTCATCGACCATGTCAGCCTTGTTCAGGAACACGACGATGTACGGAACGCCAACCTGACGAGACAGCAGGATGTGCTCGCGTGTCTGCGGCATGGGGCCGTCAGCAGCGGAGCAGACCAAGATCGCGCCGTCCATCTGGGCGGCACCGGTGATCATGTTCTTGACGTAGTCAGCGTGACCCGGGCAGTCGACGTGCGCGTAATGGCGAACTTCGGACTGGTATTCGACGTGAGCAGTCGCGATGGTGATACCGCGCTCACGCTCTTCAGGCGCATTGTCGATAGTATCGAATTCGCGCCAATCGCCGCCGAAAACTTCCGCGGAAACGCGAGTCAGAGCCGCAGTCAGCGTGGTCTTGCCATGGTCGACGTGACCGATGGTGCCGACGTTGATATGCGCTTTGGAACGTTCAAATTTTTCCTTAGCCACTGCTATAACCTCTTTACGTTAGCTAACGGTTAACCATTCTGGTTGATGACGGCTTCAACGACGCTGGAGGGCGCCTCTTCGTAATCCGCAAACTCCATGGTGTAGCTTGCGCGGCCCTGGGTCTGAGAGCGCAGGTCGGTCGCATAACCGAACATCTCAGCCAGCGGCACCGTGGCGCGAATGACTTTCCCCATAGAGGAGTCATCCATGCCCTGTACGAGACCACGGCGACGGTTAAGGTCACCCATGACATCACCCATGAACTCCTCGGGGGTCACGACTTCGACCTTCATCACCGGCTCCAGCAGCACGGCCTTGGCCTTCGGTGCGCCTTCCTTGATCGCCATGGAAGAGGCAACCTTGAACGCAGTCTCGTTCGAGTCCACGTCATGGTAGGAACCATCGAACAGCGTGACCTTGACGTCAATCATCGGATAGCCCGCGATGACACCGTTCTGCAGCTGCTCATAGGCCCCTTTCTCGACGGCCGGCACGTATTCCTTGGGAACCACACCACCGACGATTTCGGAGGCGAACTTGAAGTTCATTTCTTCGTCTTCGCCTTTGTCTTCGGCCGTCAGCGGCTCAATGCGCAGCAGCACGTGACCGTACTGACCACGACCGCCCGACTGACGAACGAACTTGCCTTCCTGCTCGACACTGGCGCGAATCGTCTCGCGGTAGGCAACCTGCGGCTTACCGATATTGGCGTCGACTTTGAATTCACGACGCAGACGGTCAACGATGATATCGAGGTGAAGCTCCCCCATACCAGAAATGATCGTCTGACCGGTTTCCTCGTCGGTCTTGACGCGGAAAGAGGGGTCTTCCTGAGCCAATTTGCCCAGCGCGGTCCCCATCTTCTCCTGGTCGGGCTTGGATTTCGGCTCCACAGCGACCGAGATCACCGGATCCGGAAATTCCATGCGCTCGAGGATGATCTTGTCATGCAGATCACACAGAGTGTCACCGGTAGTGACATCCTTGAGCCCGATGCACGCGGCGATATCGCCCGCGTAGACTTCCTTGATCTCCTCGCGTGAATTGGAGTGCATCTGGACGATACGGCCCACGCGCTCCTTCTTGCTCTTCACGGAATTGAAGATACTGTCACCGGACTTGAGCACACCCGAGTAGACACGGATAAAGGTCAACGTACCGACGAACGGATCAGTGGCGATCTTGAAGGCCAGCGCGGCGAAGGGGGCCTTATCGTCAGCTTCACGCGTGGCGACAGTGCCATCCTTGTCGTCAAGCTCACCTTCGATAGCCTTGACTTCGGTCGGCGACGGCATGTATTCGATCACGCCATCGAGTACCGCCTGGACGCCCTTGTTCTTGAACGCGCTACCGCACGTTACCAGAACGATCTCGTTATCCAGGGTACGGCGACGCAAGCCAGCCTTGATGTCCGCCTCGGAGAGGGCACCCTCTTCGAGGTATTTATCCATCAACTCTTCAGACGCCTCGGCGGCGGCCTCAACCATTGCTTCACGATACTTTTCGGCGGTTTCCTTGAGCTCGTCGGGAATGTCGACCAGCTCATAGTTCATGCCATGGTTGGCCTCGTCCCAGAGAACGCCTTTCATCTGAATCAGGTCGATAACCCCTTTGAAGTTATCTTCCGCGCCCCAGTTGATCTGGATGGGAACGGTATTGGCGCCCAGCTTCTGCTTGAGCTGGTCGAGCACCATGAAGTAATCGGCCCCGGCACGGTCCATCTTGTTGACGAACACCATGCGCGGAACTTCATACTTGTTGGCCTGACGCCAGACTGTTTCGGTCTGGGGCTGCACACCGGAGGAGCCACACAGCACAACGACGGCACCGTCGAGGACACGCAAGGAGCGTTCGACTTCGATCGTGAAGTCAACGTGCCCCGGTGTATCGATGATATTGATGCGATGCTCATCGAACTGCTTGCTCATCCCCTGCCAGAAACAGGTAGTCGCAGCGGAGGTAATGGTAATACCACGCTCCTGCTCCTGCTCCATCCAGTCCATGGTGGCAGCACCATCATGAACCTCCCCGACCTTGTGCGACAGGCCGGTATAGAACAGAACACGCTCGGTAGTGGTAGTTTTCCCGGCGTCGACGTGAGCCACGATACCGATATTACGGTAGCGATTAAGCGGAGTCTTGCGTGCCACGATGGAATACCCCGTTGGTTAGAAGCGGTAGTGAGAGAAGGCCTTGTTGGCATCTGCCATGCGATGCACGTCTTCACGCTTCTTCACAGCAGCACCCTTGCCTTCGGCGGCGTCCAGCATTTCACCGGCGAGGCGCTGCACCATGGTCTTCTCACCACGACTGCGCGCCGCATCCACCAGCCAACGCATGGCCAGGGCCTGACGGCGAGAGGGACGGACTTCCACGGGCACCTGATAGGTCGCACCGCCAACGCGGCGAGACTTGACCTCGACCATCGGCTGGATCGTTTCCAGCGCCTTGTCGAAGATTTCCAGCGGCTCATCCTTGCTACGTTCGGCAACCCTGTCCAGCGCACCGTAAACGATGCGCTCAGCTACAGATTTTTTGCCGCTGATCATCAGGTGGTTCATGAACTTGGCCAGACGCTCACTTCCGAACTTCGGATCCGGAAGGATTTCGCGTTTGGCTACAACTTTTCTTCTAGGCATGATAAGCCCTCGTTTCGAAGGGTCCTTCAGGTAAACTCGAGACGACGCCGCGCGCGCTCGACCTTACTCTTATCTGACCGACAACAGTTGAAGTCTTGATCGCCTCGCGATCAAGACTTGGGACGTTTGGTACCGTACTTGGAACGGCCCTGACGGCGATTCTGAACACCGGAAGTATCCAGCGCGCCGCGAACGGTGTGATAACGCACACCCGGCAAGTCTTTTACACGACCGCCGCGAATCAGGACCACGGAGTGTTCCTGCAGGTTGTGACCTTCACCGCCGATATAGGAAGCGACTTCGTAGCCATTCGTCAGGCGCACACGGCAGACCTTACGCAGCGCCGAGTTCGGCTTCTTCGGGGTGGTGGTGTATACACGGGTGCAAACCCCGCGCTTTTGCGGGCAAGACTGCAGCGCCGGCACGTCGCTCTTGGCGGCCGGGCGCTTGCGCGGCTTGCGCACGAGCTGATTGATCGTTGCCATATCTGTAGCTGACTCCAATGGTTGCCAAACCTTTCAACATTGGGACAGGACGTACCCACCCCACTGTTAAAGGCTGCGCATTCTAATGTCTGGCGACGAGCCACGTCAAGTCCGCCGCCACGTGGACGCCGGACTTGACGGCATACGTCTAGAGGTCTTCGTCGTCGGCGTCCAGCGCAGTGAGCTGCGCGCCCAATTCCTGCTCGACATCGGAGGCGGACGGGTTGACCGTGTGCTCATCATCCTCGCGCTTGCGACGCCGCTCGGTATGGTGCGCCAATCCGGTCCCGGCGGGCACCAGGCGACCCACCACGACGTTTTCCTTGAGGCCGCGCAGGTAGTCGCGCTTGCCGGACACTGCCGCCTCGGTCAATACACGCGTGGTTTCCTGGAACGACGCTGCCGAGATGAACGACTCGGTTGCCAGGCTCGCCTTGGTGATACCCAGCAGCAAACGTTCGCATTTGGCCGGGAATTTACCTTCCTGTTCCAGGCGTGCGTTTTCCTCGAGGACGCGGACGTACTCCGCCTGATCGCCGGTGATGAAGGAAGAATCTCCGGCATCGGTGATTTCCACCTTGCGCAGCATCTGGCGCACGATCACCTCGATGTGCTTGTCATCGATGACCACGCCTTGCAGGCGATAGACGTCTTGGATCTCGACCGTGATGTACTTGGCCAGTTCCGCGATCCCGAGCAAGCGCAGGATGTCGTGGGGATTGCTGGGGCCATCAGAGATGACCTCGCCTTTTTCCACCGTCTCGCCTTCGAAAACACCAATCTGACGCCACTTGGGAATCAGCATTTCGACTGGATCGCCCTCTTCAGGCGTGACCGTCAGGCGACGCTTGCCCTTGGTTTCCTTGCCAAAGCTGATGGTCCCGGTGACCTCGGCCAGAATCGCCGGCTCTTTGGGCTTACGTGCCTCGAACAAATCGGCGACACGCGGCAGACCACCGGTGATGTCCTTATTGCCGGACGCTTCGACCGGGATACGCGCAATGACCTCACCGACCCCGACCTGGTCACCGTTTTCGCCCGCGATAATGGCTTTGCCGGGCAGCATGTACTGCACAGGGGTATTGGAGCCCGGCAGCGTGACATGCTCACCATTGTCATCGACCAACATGATCATCGGGCGCTTTTCACGACCAGAGGTCGGACGCGCGGCGGTCTCGATTACCTCGATGTTCGAAAGGCCGGTCATCTCATCCACGCTGCGGTGGATCGTGATGCCATCTTCCATATCGCTGAACTGGGCCTTGCCCTCAACCTCGGCCACGACCGGGTGAGTGTGCGGATCCCACTTGGCGACCGGCGTCCCACCTTCAACCACGTCGCCGTCGCGCACCGACAACTCGGCACCATACGGCAACTTGTAGTACTCGCGCTCGCGACCATGGTCGTCGGCGACGGCTAAGGCGCTCGAGCGGGAAACCACGATGAGTTTGCCGTCAGTGCGCTCGACATGCTTGATGTTATGCAGGCGTACCGTGCCGCCATGCTTGACCTGAACGCTATCGACGGCCGAGGCACGCGATGCGGCCCCCCCGATGTGGAAGGTACGCATGGTGAGCTGGGTACCCGGCTCGCCGATCGACTGCGCCGCAATGACGCCGACAGCTTCGCCGATGTTAACCTGATGGCCACGCGCCAAGTCACGGCCATAGCACGATGCGCACACACCATGCGACGTTTCGCAAGAAATCGCGCTACGTACGATGATCTCGTCCACGCCCATGGTATCGAGCTCGGCGCACCACGCCTCATCCAGCAAGGTGCCGCGCGGAATCAATATCTCGTCGTTGGCAGGGTCGACGACATCCTGCGCCACGACACGGCCTAGCACGCGCTGTGCCAGCGATACGATGACGTCGCCGCCTTCGATCACCGGGTGTACCGTCAACCCTTCATGCGTGTCGCAATCCTCTTCGGTCACCACCAAGTCCTGAGACACGTCCACCAGACGACGCGTCAAGTAACCGGAGTTAGCGGTCTTGAGTGCCGTATCCGCCAGACCCTTACGAGCGCCGTGCGTCGAGATGAAGTACTGCAGGACGTTCAGGCCTTCACGGAAGTTGGCGGTGATCGGCGTCTCGATGATCGAGCCATCCGGCTTCGCCATCAGCCCGCGCATACCCGCCAACTGACGGATCTGTGCGGCGCTACCACGTGCCCCGGAGTCGGCCATGATGAAGACACTGTTGAAAGAGTCCTGTTCGACCTGCTCGCCGTGACGGTCGGTGACGGTCTCCTTGGAGATCCCTGCCATCATCGCCTTGGCGACCTTGTCGTTGGCCTTGGACCAGATATCGATGACCTTGTTGTACTTCTCGCCCGCAGTCACTAGACCGGAGGAGAACTGATCCTCGATTTCCTTGACCTCGTCCTCGGCCCCGTCGACGATTTCCTTCTTCGAATCGGGAATGACGAAGTCGTTGACCCCGATCGACGCGCCCGACCAGGTCGCCAAACGGAAGCCGGTATACATCAGTTGGTCGGCGAAAATGACCGTGTCCTTGAGACCGGCACGACGATAGACGGCGTTGATCAGCGTCGAGATCGCCTTTTTCTTCATCGGCTGATCGACCAGCTCGTAAGGCATCCCCTTCGGCAGGATACGGAACAACAAGGCACGTCCTACGGTGGTGTCGTGCAGCGAGGTCGTGCCGATCAGTTCGCCGCTTGCCTCGTCCCGATCGTACTCGGTGAGACGCACCTTGACCCGCGCATGCATCGAGACACTTTCGGTGCCGAAGGCACGCTCGACTTCTTTAAGGTTGGCGAAGACCATGCCTTCGCCCTTGGCATTGATCTTCTCGCGGGTCATGTAATACAGACCCAACACTACGTCCTGGGACGGCACGATGATGGGCTCGCCGTTGGCTGGCGAGAGCACATTGTTGGTGGCCATCATCAGTGTCCGCGCCTCGAGCTGCGCTTCCAGCGTCAGCGGGACGTGCACGGCCATCTGGTCACCGTCGAAGTCGGCGTTATACGCCGCGCACACCAACGGATGCAGTTGAATCGCCTTGCCTTCGATCAACAGCGGCTCGAAGGCCTGGATACCCAGGCGGTGCAGCGTCGGGGCACGGTTGAGCATCACCGGGTGCTCGCGGATGACATCGGCGAGGATGTCCCACACTTCCGGCAACTCGCGCTCGACCATCTTCTTGGCGGCCTTGATGGTAGACGCTTGGCCGCTCGCTTGTAGCTTGGAGTAGATGAAGGGCTTGAACAGCTCGAGCGCCATCTTCTTGGGCAAGCCGCACTGGTGCAGACGCAACGTCGGACCCACGGTGATCACCGAGCGGCCTGAATAGTCGACACGCTTGCCCAGCAGGTTCTGGCGGAAACGTCCCTGCTTACCCTTGATCATGTCGGCCAGCGACTTCAAAGGACGCTTGTTGGAGCCGGTGATGGCACGGCCGCGACGGCCGTTGTCGAGCAACGCATCGACCGATTCCTGCAGCATGCGCTTCTCGTTGCGCACGATGATATCCGGCGCATTGAGGTCGAGCAGCCGCTTCAGGCGGTTGTTGCGGTTGATCACGCGGCGATACAGATCGTTGAGATCCGAGGTCGCGAAACGGCCACCGTCGAGCGGCACCAACGGACGCAGATCCGGCGGAAGTACCGGTAGCACTTCCATGATCATCCACGCCGGATCGTTACCGGACTTGTAGAAGGCCTCCAACAGCTTCAAGCGCTTGGAGAGCTTCTTGATCTTGGTTTCGGAGTTGGTCTGCGGCACTTCTTCGCGCAGACGCTCGATCTCTTCCCCAAGGTCGACATCGTTAAGCAACGCCTGTACGGCTTCGGCGCCCATGCGGGCATCGAAGTCGTCGCCGAATTCTTCCAGCGCTTCGAAGTACTGCTCATCGTTGAGCAATTGACCACGCTCGAGCGTGGTCATGCCTGGATCGATGACCATGAAGCTTTCGAAATAGAGCACACGCTCGATATCGCGCAGGGTCATGTCCAGGAACAAGCCGATGCGTGACGGCAGCGACTTGAGGAACCAGATATGCGCCACCGGCGCAGCCAGTTCGATATGTCCCATACGCTCGCGGCGCACGGCGGCCTTAGTAACCTCGACGCCGCACTTTTCGCAAATGATGCCACGATGCTTCATGCGCTTGTACTTACCGCACAAGCACTCGTAATCCTTTACCGGGCCGAAAATCTTGGCACAGAACAGGCCATCACGCTCGGGCTTGAACGTACGGTAGTTGATGGTCTCAGGCTTTTTGACTTCGCCGTAGGACCAGGAGCGGATCAGGTCCGGCGACGCGAGCGTAATCTTGATCGCATCGAATTCTTCGGACTGTGCCTGCGATTTGAGGACTTTCACCAAATCTTTCATGGGGTCGGCTCCGTAGCGGAGTTGTCATGAGCGGGGCCTGTAGGGCCCCGCGGACCGTCATTCGTCAGCGTGAAACGCTCAGCCTTCCAGCTCGATATCAATACCCAGCGAGCGGATTTCCTTCACCAATACGTTGAAGGATTCCGGCATGCCTGCTTGCATCGAGTGGTCGCCGTCGACGATGTTCTTGTACATCTTGGTGCGGCCTTCAACGTCGTCGGACTTGACGGTCAGCATTTCCTGCAAGGTATAGGCCGCGCCATAGGCTTCCAGCGCCCAGACCTCCATCTCGCCGAAGCGTTGTCCGCCGAACTGCGCCTTGCCGCCCAGCGGTTGCTGGGTCACCAGCGAGTACGAACCGGTGGAACGGGCGTGCATCTTGTCATCGACCAGGTGGTTGAGCTTGAGCATATACATGTAGCCCACCGTCACGGGGCGATCAAAAGTTTCACCCGTACGCCCATCGTAGAGCGTCATCTGACCGGAATCCGGTAGGTTGGCCAGACTCAAGAGATGCTTGATCTCATGCTCCTTGGCACCATCGAAGACCGGCGTCGCCACCGGCACGCCTGTGCGCAGATTCTTCGCCAGGGTGATGATTTCGTCATCGCTGAGCGAGTCGATATCCTCCTGGCGCGTCTCGGCGGTGTTATACACTTGCCCCAAGAAGTCGCGAATCTCTGTCAGCTGCTGCTGGCGTGCCTCGCGCAACATCTCGTTGATCCTCACCCCGAGCCCCCAGGCTGCCATGCCCAGGTGCGTCTCGAGGACCTGACCGACGTTCATGCGCGAGGGCACACCCAGCGGGTTGAGCACCACATCGACCGGTTCGCCATTGTCATCGAACGGCATGTCCTCGACGGGCATGATCGATGAAATGACACCCTTGTTACCATGGCGACCCGCCATCTTGTCGCCGGACTGGATGCGGCGCTTCACGGCGAGGTAGACCTTGACGATCTTGAGCACGCCCGGTGCCAGGTCGTCGCCCTGAGTCAACTTACGCTTCTTGTCTTCGAAACGCTCGTCCATCTCTTTGCGACGTTTTTCCAGCTGCTCATCGGCCTGGGCCAAGAGCTCGTTGAGCGCCTCGTCCTGCATACGCAGCTTGAACCACTGACTGCGCGGCAGCTCGTCAAGATAGGCCTCATCGAGGATGTCGCCCTTCTTGAGCTTGGGACCGCCGTTGACCGGCTGACCGAGCAAGGTGCGCTTGAGGCGCTCGAAGGTCGCTTCTTCGGCGATGCGATAAGTTTCCTGAAGATCCTTGCGCACCTCATCGAGCTGACTTTGCTCAATGGATAGGGCGCGCGAATCCTTATCGACGCCATCGCGGGTGAAGACCTGCACGTCGATGATCGTGCCTTTCATCCCCGTCGGCGCACGCAGCGAGGTGTCCTTCACATCGGACGCCTTCTCGCCAAAGATCGCACGTAGCAGCTTCTCTTCAGGCGTCAGCTGGGTTTCACCCTTGGGTGTGACCTTACCGACCAGGATATCGCCGGGGCCGACCTCGGCACCGATATAAACGATACCTGCCTCGTCGAGCTTACCGAGCGCCGCTTCACCGACATTGGGAATGTCCGATGAGATTTCCTCGGCGCCCAGCTTGGTGTCGCGAGACACGCAAGTCAGCTCCTGGATGTGGATGCTGGTGAAGCGGTCCTCTGCGACCACACGCTCCGAGATGAGGATGGAATCCTCGAAGTTGTAGCCGTTCCACGGCATGAACGCCATGCGCATGTTCTGACCCAGTGCCAGATCACCCATGTCGACGGAAGGTCCGTCGGCCAGGATATCGCCGCTTGCCACGGTGTCGCCAGGGCGCACGATCGGGCGCTGGTTCATGCACGTGTTCTGGTTGGAACGCAGGTACTTGGTGAGATTGTAGATATCGACGCCCGCTTCACCGCCGATGATCTCATCTTCGTTGATGCGTACCACGATGCGTTTGGCATCGACCGAGTCGATCACCCCGCCGCGCCGTGCAATCGCACAGACGCCAGAGTCACGCGCCACGAAACGCTCCATGCCCGTACCGACCAGCGGCTTCTCGGCACGCAGGGTCGGCACGGCCTGACGCTGCATGTTCGAACCCATCAAGGCACGGTTGGCGTCATCATGCTCGAGGAACGGAATCAGGGCCGCGGCCACGGAAACCACCTGACGCGGCGACACGTCCATCAACGTGACCTTATCCGGCGCCATGAAGGTCGTCTCGCCGCGGTGGCGGACCTGAACCAGGTCGTCAACCAGTTTACCGTCTTCGTCCACCGTGGCCGACGCCTGGGCGATGACGAAGTCACCTTCCTCAATGGCCGACAGGTGCACGACATCGTCGGTAACCTGACGGTCATTCACCTTGCGATACGGTGTTTCCAGGAAGCCGTAGCTATTGGTATGACTGTAGGTCGCCAACGAGTTGATCAGACCGATGTTCGGGCCTTCCGGCGTCTCGATCGGGCACAGACGCCCGTAGTGCGTGGCGTGAACGTCGCGCACTTCGAAGCCGGCACGCTCGCGGGTCAGACCACCCGGCCCCAGCGCGGAAACACGGCGCTTGTGCGTGACCTCGGAGAGCGGGTTGTTCTGGTCCATGAACTGGGACAGCTGCGAAGAACCGAAGAACTCCTTCACCGCGGCTGCCACCGGCTTGGCATTGATCAGGTCCTGCGGCATCAGGCCTTCGCTCTCCGCCATGGAGAGACGCTCCTTGACCGCGCGCTCGACGCGTACCAGCCCCACACGGAACTGATTTTCCGCCATTTCACCGACGCAACGAATACGGCGGTTGCCCAGGTGGTCGATATCATCGACGTCACCGAAGCCATTGCGGATATTGATCATCTCCCGAAGGACGTCGAGGATATCCTGATTGTCGAGGATCCCCGAGCCGGTATCTCCCTCGCGCCGCAGACGGCGGTTGAACTTCATCCGACCGACACCCGATAGATCGTAGCGATCCTCGGTGAAGAACAAATTGTGGAACAGCGTCTCGGCCGCTTCCTTGGTCGGCGGTTCCCCGGGGCGCATCATGCGATAGATCTCGACCAGCGCCTCGAGTTGAGAACGTGTCGTGTCGATCTTCAGCGTATCGGAGACGAACGAGCCCGCGTCGAGATCGTTGGTGTACAACGTCTCGAGCGTGGTGATGCCCGCCTGGCCAAGCGTTTCAAGCAGCTCGGGGGTAATTTCCGTATTGCACTCGCACACCAGCTCACCGGTATTCGGATCGACCTGATCCTTGGCCAGCGTCTTGCCGAACAGATATTCCATCGGCACATCGAGGCGCTCGAGGCCGGCTTTTTCCATCTGGCGAATATGCTTCTGGGTAATGCGGCGACCTTCCTCGACGATGAGGTTGCCCTCGCCGTCCTGAATATCGAAGGTCGCCGTTTCACCGCGCAGCCGTGACGGCACCAGCTCGACGCTGAAACCCTTCTTCTCGACATGGAAGGTACTGGTATCGAAGAACGTCTCGAGGATCTCCTCGGCACTCATGCCCAACGCGCGCAGCAATACCGTGGCCGGCAGCTTGCGGCGACGGTCGATGCGCACGTAGACGTTGTCCTTGGGATCGAACTCGAAATCCAACCAGGAGCCGCGATACGGAATGATACGCGCGGAGTACAGCAGCTTACCGGACGAGTGACTCTTGCCCTTGTCGTGATCGAAGAACACCCCCGGCGAGCGGTGGAGCTGGGAGACGATGACACGTTCGGTACCATTGACAACGAAGGTACCGTTTTCAGTCATCAGGGGGATTTCCCCCATGTAGACTTCCTGCTCTTTAATGTCCTTGATCGCCTTGTTGGACGAGTCCTTATCGTAGATGATCAAGCGCACCTTGACCCGCAGCGGCGCCGAATAGGTCACGCCACGCAGCTGGCATTCCTTGACGTCGAACGCCGACGTGCCAAAGCGGTAGCTGACATACTCGAGAGCGGCATTGCCGGAAAAGCTCTCGATAGGGAACACGGACTTGAAAGCAGCATGCAAGCCGACGTCGAGGCGTTCTTCAAGCGCCCGGTCCTGCTGGAGGAAGTCGTAGTAGGAATCAAGCTGAATGGCCAGCAGGTAAGGCACATCCATTACTTGTGGCAGTTTGCCGAAATCCTTGCGGATGCGTTTTTTCTCAGTGTATGAGTAAGCCATCTGTATTCCCCAGCTTGTTCACCTTGGGTGACCGGTGCGTGGTCGGCGCCGCCTGAAGGGACTTCCCGTCAGGCGCTGACGGCAAGCCCTTACGAGAGCTCGCCGTCGGAATTCGTCTAGTCAGACATGTGACATTCTGGCTAGTAGCAACAGAAAAAGGCCGGCAGCGGGAAAGCCCGCCGCCAGCCATGAAGCTTACGCAGCGCGTAAAGCCATGGTCACCGGAATTACTTGAGTTCCACGGATGCGCCAGCTTCTTCCAACTTGGTCTTGGCTTCTTCGCCATCGTCCTTGGACATGCCTTCTTTGAGGGTCGCCGGGGCGCCGTCGACGGCTGCCTTGGCTTCCTTGAGACCCAGACCAGTAATCTCACGAACCACCTTGATGACGTTAACCTTCTTCTCACCAGCGCCGGTCAGCACCAGGTCGAACTCGGTCTGCTCTTCAGCTTCTTCGCTTTCGCCGCCACCCGGGCCAGCCACAACAGCGGCAGCCGCAGAAACACCGAACTTCTCTTCCATCGCGGAAATCAGCTCAGCCACTTCCATGACGGACATTTCGGCGACGGCGTTGATGATATCTTCTTGAGTCAGTGCCATTGTCAAATTCCTAACTTTGCGGGAGCCTCATAGCATGAGGACTCATTGATACAATATTGGTGCCAGCGCGGTTCAGCCTGCCCTTAGGCGGCCTCTTCCTGCTTCTGGTCACGCAACGCAGCGAGTGTACGAACCAGCTTGCCAGCCGATGCTTCCTTCATGACGGACATCAGCTTGGCGATGGCTTCATCATGTGTCGGCAGCGTCGCCAGGCGATCAAGATCGGAAGCCGGGATGAACTCGCCTTCGTATGCCAGCGCCTTGATCTCGAAATCTTTCTCATTCTTGGCAAACTCCTTGAACAGGCGAGCGGCAGCGCCCGGATGCTCATAGGAAAAGGCCAACATGGTCGGACCCGAGAACGTCTCGTTGAGGCACTCCCAAGGAGTACCTTCGAGGGCGCGGCGTGCCAGCGTGTTGCGCACAACACGAATCTGCACACCATTCTCGCGGGCCTGCTTACGCAGTTCGGTCATGGCGCTTACCGCCACACCGCGAGAATCGGCAACGACGACGGAGAGCGCATCTTGTGCGGCTTCACTGACCTCGGCAACGATCGCTTTCTTGCCTTCGAGTGCTAATGGCACAGTGATCACTCCTTCGTACCGGACGCCTGTGAAGGCGTTCCAGTGGTTACCATCTCCCCCATCTTCGCTTGTCGCGAGAGGAGGCCTGGGTGATGGTGCTCACCAGAAGACTGGCGGCTACACCATCTGCGCAGGCGGCTTTTGAGGCCCATTAAGCCGCGCTCATCGAAGAAGCCCGGCACCTGCGGTCTTTGACGGTGCCCCGCCGCCACGTCTAGACGCCGTGTACGGGGACCGCAAAGTTACTGCCTTTTCCCGCGACTCACACGAACGGCGTGTGATCCACGGTCAACCCTGGCCCCATGGTAGTGGACAGGGTGATTTTCTTGAAGTAGATGCCCTTGGACGTACTCGGCTTGAGACGCTTGAGGTCACCGATCAATGCATCGAGGTTGCCCTTGATAGCATTGGCGTCGAAATCCACCTTACCGATGGCGGCATGAATGATGCCGTTCTTGTCGGTACGGAAACGAACCTGGCCTGCTTTCGCGTTCTTCACGGCAGTGGCGACGTCCGGCGTTACGGTGCCGACCTTGGGGTTAGGCATCAGTCCACGCGGACCGAGGATCTGGCCCAATTGCCCAACGACACGCATGGCGTCCGGTGCGGCGACTACCACATCGAAATCCATGTTGCCTTTCTTGACGTCGGCTGCCAGCTCGTCCATCCCCACGATATCGGCACCGGCCTCTTTTGCGGCATCGGCAGCAGCGCCTTGCGCAAAGACAGCAACACGAGCGGTTTTGCCCGTACCGTTAGGCATGACGGTAGCGCCACGCACTACTTGGTCGGATTTACGCGGGTCGACGCCGAGATTGATCGAAACTTCGACGGATTCCTTGAACTTGACCGCAGACACTTCGGACAACAGGGCGACAGCATCTTCCAAAGTGTAGACCTTGGAATTATCGACCTTTTCCTGGAGCATCTGAGCGCGCTTGGTAAGCTTGGCCATGATCAGAGACCCTCCACGTTGAGGCCCATGCTACGGGCACTGCCTGCGATGGTGCGCACAGCCGCATCAAGGTCGGAAGCCGTCAAATCGGGCTCCTTGGTCTTGGCAATTTCTTCCAACTGCTCACGCGTCACGGTGCCGACCTTGGTCTTGTTCGGCACGCCAGAGCCTGACTTGATTCCCGCTGCTTTCTTCAACAACACTGCGGCGGGCGGCGTCTTGGTGATGAACGTGAAGCTGCGGTCAGAATAGACCGTGATTACGACCGGCGTCGGAAGGCCCGGCTCAATATCCTGAGTCTCAGCGTTAAACGTCTTGCAGAACTCCATGATATTGACGCCGTGCTGACCCAGCGCGGGGCCCACGGGGGGACTCGGATTGGCCTTACCCGCTGCGACCTGCAGCTTGATATAGGCCTGTACTTTTTTCGCCATATTGGACTCCAGTTGGGTGCTAGCGCCTTGCGGCTCCCCGTTTCAGCAAGACCCGAAGGTCTCTACGACATGCACCGGCCACTAACGAGCCGGCACCTTGTATTCAGTCTTTTTCGACCTGGGCGAACTCGAGTTCGACCGGCGTTGAGCGCCCGAAGATCAGCACGCTGACATGCAAGCGGCTCTTCTCGTAGTTGACCTCTTCCACTACGCCGTTGAAATCGGCAAAAGGGCCATCCACGACACGCACGGTTTCGCCCGGGTCGAAGAGCGTTTTGGGACGCGGCTTATCTGTACCGTCCTGCACGCGACGCAAGATGCCATCAGCTTCTTTTTGCGTAATTGGCGCTGGCTTTTCCGGTGTACCGCCAATGAACCCCATGACACGTGGCGTCTCATTCACCAAATGCCAGGTGGCGTCGGTCATTTCCATCTCGACCAGCACGTAGCCGGGATAGAACTTGCGCTCACTCTTGCGACGCTTGCCGTCACGCATCTCGACGACTTCTTCGGTCGGCACCAGAATTTCGCCAAACTGGTCTTCCATGCCATACATCTTGACGCGCTCATGGAGAGAGCGCATCACATGCTTTTCGAAACCGGAATAGGCGTGGACGACGTACCAACGCTTGGACATGAAAACTCCTAACCTATGATGCCGGACATGGCCCAGCCGAGAAGCGTATCGATCAGCCACAGCAGGATGCCGACCAATACCACGGCTACCAAGACGATCGCAGTGGTCTGAATTGTCTCGGGGCGCGTCGGCCACACCACCCGCTGAATTTCTTTACGCGATCCGCGAGCCAGCTCAGCCAACTCACGCCCCTTGGTCGTGGTCAAGGCCACCGCCGCAGCGGCGACGCCAAGCACGACGACGCCCAGAGCGCGATACAGCAGCGCTTGATCGGCAAAATAAGCATTGCCTGCCACCGCCAGAACGACAAGAACGACGACGACCGCCCATCTGGCGGCATCGAAACGCGACCCTTGCACCTCGGCGCTTTGTTTCATGGAAAAGGAACTCCTAAAGGCGCGGCAAGCGTAACAAGAAAAATAAAGGAAGAACCAGCACTGAGGAAGGCTGGCAGGCCAGGAGGGAATCGAACCCCCAACCTGCGGTTTTGGAGACCGCTGCTCTGCCAATTGAGCTACTGGCCTATACTCTGCAACCTGACGCTTTACTGGTAGGCTTTTGCCACAGCGCGCGCCATGTTAGCTAACTACAACCAGGAAGGCAACCCAATTGTATCGCACACAAGGCGAGGAGCGTGCCTCGCCCAATAATGGAGCTCATGGACGGATTTGAACCGTCGACCTCACCCTTACCAAGGGTGTGCTCTACCCCTGAGCTACATGAGCTTAACTTGGAGCGGGCAGCGGGGATCGAACCCGCATCATCAGCTTGGAAGGCTGAGGTTCTACCATTGAACTATGCCCGCTTACCCACTTGTCGCTTACACCCTACGGGCTTGCGGTCAAGCATCTAATCTGGTGGAGGGGGAAGGATTCGAACCTTCGAAGCTTTCGCGGCAGATTTACAGTCTGCTCCCTTTGGCCACTCGGGAACCCCTCCAACGTGGCGACGAATTCTACGGCTTTTGAGAAGTGTGTCAAGCACTTAATTTACAATGCTTTTCTCTCGCCATGAGCCCGTCGACTCGAAACGCGCCGCATTGTGTCAAAGCAGCATTGAGAATGCAAGTCCGGCCCGGACTTTTTCCAGGGGAGGAACAGGGGGTGGCAACGGCGCCCCCGCTAGTCGCCCGGCGCGCTCCGCCGCCGTCAACGGATAGCATGTTTCAAGCCCGGCATAAACCATATCGGGCCATACTGCATGCGGGATACGCAGTCCTCGTGATACTACACGGGCATCACCTCCCGTCAGGAGCAGAGGTAGCGCAATGCCTTCCCGATCGCACACTTCGCTATAGATACGATTAACAGCGCTCACCGCCGACATGTAGATGCCGTGATTGACTGCCTCGACCGTATTGCGTCCCGGCGCCAGTAGCTCATCTGCTTCACTGTCAGGGTCAATGGCCACATTACGCGTCCCCAGCTTGAGGCTTTCCTTCATCAAGCGCAGCCCAGGAATGATATACCCTCCAAGATGGCGTCCACCGGGCAGCACAAAATCCATGGTGATGGCGCTGCCACAATCGACACTGCAGCAGCCCCCGGTCAACTGATAGCCCGCAAGCACCCCCATCCAGCGATCAACGCCAAGACGCCCGGGCTCATCGTAACCACAGCTGACACCAAGCGCTTCGGGCGTAGAACGCGCCACATGCACCACACCGACCTGGCGTCGCAGTAGCGTCACGGTATCGTGCAATACGGATTCTCGCGCGACGCTCGAGATACGCACAGCCTCTACAACATCGAGATCTGGTATGTCGGCGCCTGGGCGCCACTCTTCTCGTGTCCAGACAGCCCCGCGAGAGCGAATCTCACTGCTCGCAACATCTTTCAGGCGCCACTTCGACAAGGTATTGCCGATATCGAGATCCAAAATCATGAGCGCGCGCGCAAGCTGATTTCACCACCGGCCAACAGCCGGACTTCCCCATTCACATCGACTTGCAAGTTCCCAGCGGCATCCACGCCCTTGGCAACAGCCGCATAGGTACGCTCACCCTGCGCGACATCTACCTTGAGCCCGGCATAGGCATTGCGCCGATTCCAGGCGTCACGCCATGGCTCGAAGCCATGCTGTTCGAAACGGGGCAGCATTCCCAGCAAAGCTTCCACCAATGATGCAGACAGTGCATTACGCGTGATATCAGATCTCACGTCATTCAGGGCAGCCACGGGTTGATCCACATCATCTCGTGCGGCGGCGGGCAAGGCGACATTGAGACCAATCCCAATGACGACCTCACAGGGTCCAGCGACATCACCACTCATCTCCAGAAGGATGCCGGCCAACTTTGCCGTGCCGCTTTCTCGCTGCAACAACACGTCATTGGGCCATTTAAGCACCACAGGCACGGAGAGATGCTCCAGCACTTCGGCTAGCACCACGCCCACGGCCAGACTCAAGCCTTCCAGCGCCGACGCGCCTTCATCGAAACGCCATCCCAGCGAGAACAGCAGGCCACTTCCCCAGGGGCAGATCCAATGACGACCACGCCGGCCACGCCCGGCACCCTGACTCTCCGCCAAGCATACCTCAGCATGCCCAGCGCCCTGCTGAAAGCGCTCACGCAAAAAAGTATTGGTCGAAGGCAGCGCGTCTTCAACGAAAAGGCGGGTCAAATGATGACGTGGCTCCGCTGGCAGACGCTCGATGATAGCCGGCCCGGACAGCAGATCCAGCGGTGCGGCCAAGCGATACCCTTGACCCTTTACCGCTTCCAGCTGCAACCCCATTTTCTCCAGCTTTTTGAGCTGCTTCCAGACCGCCGTGCGCGAAACGCCCAGTTGCTCGCCCAATTGTTCGCCAGAGTGATACTCACCGTCGCTCAGCAAACGGATCAGATCACCAATCGTCATTCAGATCATCCCCGTCGGGAAAAAAAGCCATTCTATCGAAATGCGCTCCGTCGGGGGAGCATAGCCGACCAAAGCGCAATAAATTACTTTGTCAGGAAACAAGTTTAGCCACCGAGTGCGCCGGAGGCCTTCTAACTTGCTGCTTTTTAAGGCTGTATAAACGACAAAACCCCCGCTTCATTCGAAGCGGGGGTTCTGAAATAAATG
>NZ_JAKGAN010000001.1 GCF_023061135.1 Chromohalobacter sarecensis | reverse complement strand
GGTGCATCAAGAACAGTAGCGAACCATCGGAGACCCTCGGTAAGCCGGGACCGAATCGGCCATCATAGCCCTTGTGCTTGTGCTCGTCGGTGATCGTCTTCTGGACTTTTTTCCATTCCACCCCGAACGGCGGATTGGCAAGCATGAAGTCGAAACGTTCACCGGCCAGTTGATCATTGGAAAGCGTATTGCCCAGCTTGATCTGATCGATCTCTTGCCCTTTGATCAGCATGTCAGCCTTGCAGATCGCGTAGGACTCAGGATTGAGCTCCTGCCCATGCGGTGAAACGCTCATGCCGCCGCTAACCTGCTGCATGTACTCGTCGCTTTCGGAAAGAAAGCCGCCTGTTCCCGCCGTCGGATCGTAAACGGTTACTATGCCGTCATGAGTGAGCTTGTCATCCTGCCCGGTCAGCACCAGCGAGGTCGTCAGGTGGACGATATCGCGCGGGGTGAAGTGCTCTCCGGCGGTGTCGTTGGAGCTTTCGGCGAACTTGCGAATCAGCTCCTCGAACACCAGCCCCATACCGTAATGAGAAAGTCGCTCGGGGCTCAGGTCGATGGCGGCAAAGCGCTGCACCACTTGATAGAGCAGATCGCCGGCGCCGAGCTGCTGGACGAAGTTCTCGAACTCGAAGTGCTCGAAGATTTCCCGTGCATCCTGACTGAAGGACTGCACATAGCTCAGCAGGTCATCGGCGGTCTGAGTATCGGACAGCGTGCCTAGACTCAGCGGTGATGCGTTAAAGAAGGGTTGTTCAGCCGCACGCAGTAGTAGTTTCTCGCGGACGGGATCGGGCTTTGCCTGGTGAGTGTGCGCCGCTGTCAGCACGGCCTCCTTGGAAGGCTCGAGCACACACTCCAGGCGCCGCAACAGCGTAAACGGTAGGATGATGCGGCCATACTGGGATTGCCGGAAATTGCCGCGCAGCAGGTCCGCCACGGACCAGATAAAGGCCGCCAGCTGAGAATGACTCTCCGTATTCAAGGTGCTTCCCCGCGTTCTTGATGCTGATGTCTTTAGATAGCGTCCATCATAAAGCAGCGTGTACGGGGTAACATCCGTGATTGCCATGACAACCTTGGTACCTCGCCCTTTCCGGGGTACCTGCTGGCGGCTGCAAAATGGCCCTCGCGAGAGCGAGGGCCAATCGGAATGGCAACGAATAGACTATGAACGCCTGACGACTGATTAGGCTTCCAACCGCTGGGCGGTTTTCGGGATAGCCGATTGATCTCGGGTGACGCTCGTCAATACATAGACCAAGGGGCGGTCATCGCTGCCATTGAGGCGAAAGACCACGCCTTCCACACTCGCACCCTGATCGATTGCCCGATGGAGCATTTCAAGCTGCCCTCGCGGCACATAACCCAACTTGCGGCCCTGCGATTCGATGCGGATAGCCAAGCGGTCGTAGGTATTGTCAGGCTCGGGGGCGAATCGGACAGAATCGCCCTCCTTTAGGTGAGAGACGCCGATCTCCGCCTCGTGCCGAAAGCCAGCCACTTCCAGCAGCATCTCGAACGCTGTGGGCGGTTCATCGAAGGGGTGAACCAGCTCGAAGCCATCATTGGGTAATTTAGCGCCCGTGTATCCCAGGAGAGCGAAGTCGCTTATGTCAGCGTCGCGGGAAATCCCACGCAGCTCGAGATAGCGGCCAAAGTCTCGCCGATTACGTGGCGGTAGGCGCCGCATGAAGGCATCAAGAACATGTTGCCGATGCTCTGACCGGTTCAGAGGGAATGCCGGATAGCCTTTAAAGCCCATTCCAATGGCCTCGGCCATCTCCTGTTCATCCACGCCATACTGAAGCCAGACGTCATCGCCATGCTTTATCAACTGGCCCACACAATAGCGAGAGCGGTTCTTACTCTCGCGCGCCTGCCAGTAGAGCAGCAGTCGCCGTGGTTCCACCAGATGTTCAATAAAGCGTGTCATGTCAGTTCTCCAGAGCCTGTAGCAGGCGCTTTCTCCTTTCAAGGGTCAAAAAAGCAACAAATTCAGCGCGTTGCTGCGTAAAGGGGTGTGGGAGATCAAATTGTGTCAGGCTATTTAACATAGCCTTTAGATCATCCTCGCACCATCCATGCAACCGTTCTAGCAATATCGGCCGAATGTGGGGAAAATGCCTACAATACTCAGCAACCCCGGTGATCAGTGGTAAGCGGCGAGGTTCATCCCTGGCCCAACGCATCTGATGCTTGCCTCTGCACAAGTAACCGTCGAGCTCGTTCGGGTCGCGCATCATGCGCTGCATTTTCTGGTGCTGCAACTCATGGCCCAGGCTGGTGCCATTGTCAAAATATGGCGTGAAGCGCGCCCTTGGCCCATTCTCGCTCCAGATCAGCCCCCAGTTCTCCTGATGACGATCAGTGTTACCAATCAAAGCATCGAAGCACAAACACAGCCCCCAGTAGATCCGCCAGTCATGAGTGAGCGTGCCCGTACGTGCCAATGCCTTGCTGAGGGTGAGGATGGTGGATAGGTTGTGCTCACCCCCCTTCTCGCGGTCATAACCGGGAATCAGGCGTTGCATATAATCGCCGCCAGGGACATGGCGCTCCTCTCCACTACCTGGATAACCCATGAACCATTCGTTCACCGTGCCAGGCTCATCGCGGGTCGAATCGATCGCAACGAAGACTGGCGGCAATGTTAGCCCCATCAAGCGACCGATGCGGAAGGCGATCAGCTCGGCCCAATACTGTTCTGGATGACGGGGCTTGCCAGGCTCTTTGGCGCTCTTGATGGCTTCCTTGAACAGATAGTTGTGTCTAGGAATACAAAAGTCGAAGGGGGCTGGATCCGGGCAAACAAGCAGCGACTTATCCCGCGCCCCAACCGGGAAGACCTCGTAATCCTGGTGGATATCCCAGTCCGCAATATCGATAATCTGATCCGGCTTCTGAACTACTCCCTCACGATCGATCATGGCATGCCTTAGCAACCCCAGAAATCAAAAAACCCTCAGCAGCTTCACCGCGGAGCGGATCCACTGATCAGGGTCGTATTACCGATCACTATAGCACCAACCCTCCCAGCCGTTGCTATCTACCCTTCGGTAGCCAACCAATACGCAGACTGATCCACGCAGCCACCCCCTCAAGAAAGATATTCCGAGTAGCTTTCGGCCAGCTTCTGAATGTTCTCGTCCATGTACTGCAAATGCGCTTTCATGGCGCTTTCCGCAGCGTCGGGATCGCGGTTGGCGATGGCGTCGATAATCCGCGTGTGCTCCTCAACGATCGCGGGCACGCGTTCTTCGTTGAGAAACAGCATCCGGACTCGGTTGATATGCAACTGAACGTGGTAAATGATTTGCCACACTGACGGTCGCCCAGCGATGTCGGCAATCTTTTGATGAAGCTCTTCGTCGAGGATTTCGATCTTGTAGTATTGCCCCTGCCGATATACGAGCCGCTGATGCTCGAGGTTATCGTAAAGATCTCGAGCATCGCGGTCGCTGCATTGCACGGCGGCGTCGCGTATCAGGGCGCATTCCAGTACCGAGCGCGTGTAGTGGGCCGCCTTGATGACATCGAGGCGGATGGGCGTCACGAAGGTGCCGCGCTGGGCGAAGATATCGACGAAGCCGTCGTAGCGCAGTCGCATCAGGGCTTCGCGAATCGGCGTGCGGCTGATGCCGAACTCTTCCGACAGCGCTTTTTCATGAATCCTTTCACCGGGTTTCAGTACGGTGGTGATGATCTTGTCGCGTATATCGCTATAAGCACGATCACTCGACGACCGTTCCTGCACCCCTTTCATCATGCTTTTGGCTCCTGGCTGACGCGGCCGATTACGCTCTGTTACCGCCCATCCTACCCTTCCGCCCTATGCGGGGCTAACCGTTTGCGGCGCGCACGCATCGCGTATCAAGGAGCGGTCGAGCTCCTGCAGGTTGCTGCACCCGAGAAGCCCCAGGGTGCGATCCATCTCCTTGTACAGTAAGCCAAGCGCATGATCGACGCCCGCCTGGCCGCCTGCACCGAGTCCGTAGAGTGTCGTGCGGCCGAGCAGAACTGCGTCCGCTCCCAGAAGCACCGCCTTGAGAATATCGCTGCCGCGCCTGAAGCCACCGTCCAGCAAGATAGTGAGTGCGTCGCCGACGGCTGCCCTGACTTCGGGGAGAATCTCCATCGGCGAGACGGAGCTGTCCAGTTGGCGTCCACCATGATTGGACAACACGATGCCGTCGATACCGTATTCCACCGCCGTGCAGGCTTCTTCCACCGACAGGATGCCCTTGATCAGCAAGTTGCCAGACCAGTTATCCCGCAGCCAGCGAATGTCTTCCCAGTTCAGGGAAGGCATCAAGTGCTTGCCTATCTCGGCGGCCGCCCCCTGCACGGAGGAATCCTCGGGCGGCAGGAGGTCCCCCAGGTTCTTGAAGGTCGGCACGCCATGCGGATACAGCACATCCTTCATCCAGCGGGGCCTGCTCAACACATGCAGCTTGTTGCGCCAGTTGAGCACGAAGGGACGCGCGTAATTGCGCGTGTCCCACTCCCGGTTGCCGTAGATGGCGCTGTCCGTCGTCACGACGATGGTGTCGTAGCCCGACGCCCGACAGCGATTGACTAGCTTCTCTACGTAATCATGGTCGCGATAAAAGTAGATCTGCATCCATGGCCGCCCACCGGGGACCTTGGCGATCTCCTCCAGCGGCTCAGTCGAGGCATTGCTCAGCGTGAACGGAATCCCACGGTCCGCCGCAGCACGGGCCAACTTGGAGTCCCCGTCCTGGGTGACCATGCCGTTGAACCCCGTCGGCCCGATCACGACCGGCATGCTCACCCGGTGGCCCAACAGATCTCGGCCGAGATCCCGCTGACTGACATCGGTCAGCGTCTTGGGCGTGAACCGGTAGCGGTTGAAGACGGCCCGGTTGTTCAGCAGGCTGACTTCGTCGTCGGCACCACCATGAATGTATTCATAGACGAAGTTCGGAAGTCGTCGGCGTGCGATCTCGGCAAGCTCCGCGATGCTCAGTGCCTGATCGTAGCGCCGTCCGCGCAGCATACTTCTTTTCATGTCAGCTCCATCATTCAACCGTTGTGCAGAATACTTAAGGGGTAGGTCACGATCTCGGGGAAGAGGATCAGTGCAAACAGGATCGCCACGTACATCAGAAGCATCGGCCATATGCCACGCGAAATATCGATGATGCTGATTCGGCTGATGCTACAGCCCACATAGAGCACCGTGCCGACCGGCGGTGTAATCAAGCCGATGGAGAGGTTGATGATCATCACCACACCGAAGTAGATAGGATCGATACCGACCTGCTCGACCACGGGAATCAGCACGGGGGCGAAAATCAGCACGGCGGGCGTCATGTCCATCACGCAGCCGAACAGCAGCAGTATGACCATGATGATCAAGAGCATCAGCGTCGGACTATCGGTAATGCTCGTAAGCCCTGCTGCGATCTGGGCAGGAACTTGCGCTACCGTGATTGCATACGCCGTGACAATGGCCGCCGAGGCAATCAACATCACGATGGCCGTGGTCTTCGCGGTGTTGGTGAGCACATCGAAAAGCTGTGTTAGGCGAATTTCTCTGTAGAAAAGACTGATAACGAAAGCGTATACCGCTGCGACAACACCTGCCTCGGTCGGTGTAAAAACGCCGCCCCGTAGCCCGACAATGATGATCAGGGGCAACAGCAAGGCCCAGAAGGCACGCTTGAAGCTGTGAAGACGTGCTTGCCAGTTTGCACGCTCGAGCCGCTTGGTATCGGCTTTGCGCGCGACCAGCCACCAGGTGAACGTCATGCCGATCGCCATGATAATCCCGGGCACGATGCCGCCCATGAACAATCCGGTAATCGAGACGCCGCCCACGACCCCGTAAAGAATCAAGGGGATGCTTGGGGGAATCACGGTGCCCACGATGCCGACGGACGCCACCAGCGCGGTCGAGCGTTTCTTCTCGTAGCCTTGCGCCACCATCATGGGAATGAGGATCGAACCCAGCGCTGCGGTATCGGCAACGGCGGAGCCGGATAACCCGGCAAAGATCACACCGGCCACGATGGCGACATAGCCCAGGCCGCCTTTCACATGGCCCACCAGTGACGAGGCAAAGTCGACGATGCGCTTGGAAACACCCCCGGCATTCATGATCTCGCCGGTCAGGATGAAAAAGGGAATGGCCATCAAGGCAAAGCTGTTGGCCCCGGTGATGAAGTGCTCGGCCAGTGTCGTGACATTGAACATGTCCTGGGTCCACATCATCACCACGGCGGAGCTGAGCATGGCAAAGGCGATCGGCATGCCGATCAACATCAACGAGAACAGCACGGCAAGAAAGACGACGACCATCATGACGTGGGTCCCTCATCATGATCATATGCCCATGTGGGGCCATTGCGGCCGGTCAGAACAAAGCTCAACGCTTGGTATGCCATCACTGCAGATATCAGAATGGCCGCGATCATGCCGGCATAGTAGTAATTGTTGATGGGGATATCGGTGGCGGGCCCTGTAATCCCCACATTCAGTTCGATCAGGACCAGAAGCCCTTTGACCACGAGGGTCATTACCGCCACGATCAGGGCCGTCGTCAGCAAGAAAAGCAGCTTCTGAAGCCAGCCGGGAATGTGGCGTACCAGGATATCCACGCCCAGGTGGCTATGTTCGACAACGGCGAGGATGGATCCCAGGAACACGACCCATACGAAGAGGTATCGCGCTACTTCACTGGACCATGTCAACCCGCTATCGAAGGCATAGCGGAGAACGACATTGGTAAAAACGAACCCCACCATCAGCACCAGGGCAACGGCAATGGCTAGCCTTATGGATTTTTTCAAGAAACCGAACAAGGTCGTCATCGACATAAAACCACCCCTTATCCACTCGGTTTGGCCATGCGAACTACTGGAGTTCGCATGGCATATACATGACAAACGTTATGAACCTTCACGCACCATGTTCACCATGTCTTCAGCCCAATCATATTGACTGTAGAAATCGTCATAGATCGGCTGCACTGCTTCTACCATTTCGTCATGAAGCTCTTGGCTCGGTTCTGTCACTTCCAGCCCAGACTCTTCGAGTTCTTTTTTGATCTCTGAAGCGGACTCACGCATTAGCTTCCATTCCAACTCCATGGATTGGCGAGAGGCTTCCTGGATGACGTCTTTCTCGTCATCGCTCAGGTTGTCGTAAAACTGTTGGTTCATCAGGTACACGTTGGGGCTGAACATGTGCCGGCTTTCCAGCACATTGTTCTGCACTTCGTACCACCCTGAGCGATAAAGTGTGGCCAGAGGGTTATCCTGTCCGTCTATCACCCCCTGCTCGAGCGCCGGGTAGACTTCAGACATCCCCATGGTCTGCACGTTGGCGCCTAACGCCTGACCCACTTCCACATACAGTTCCAGGTTGGGCATTCTCAGCTTGAAACCATCGAAGTCGTCCATGCTGTCGATTTTTTCCTTGCTCGAGAAAACACGGAAGCCATTCGCTGTCCACGCCAAGGGCTCTACACCAAGCTCACGAAAATAGGGATCGACCTTCTCACCAACCGGCCCATTAAGCATGGACTGTGCTTGGTCATAGTCTTCGAACAAGAATGGCCACTCAGGAAAGCCGATTTGCGGCTTGGCTGTCTGCAACCCCATTCCAGCAATCGCCATTTCGATGCTGCCGGTTCTTACCCCATTGGTGTATTGCCGCTCATCACCGAGCGAGCTATTCGGATAGATCTTTACTTGCATGTCGGAATGGCTTTCGACATACGGTTTGAATTTTTCGCGGATAGCCACGTTTTGAGGGTGTTCTTCCGCGAAGTAACTCGCGACCTTGATGGTTGCTGTGCTTTGTGCGTAGACATGTCCGGCAAACATGGCCGTTCCCATCAAAGCGGAACCCACCAGAGTGCGGCCTATGATGGCTGAGAGTGAGTATGTCATTTGTTGTGCTCCCCGTTAGCTGATACAGGCGCTGGCATCGAAGGCTCCCTTCAGGAGCCAACTGATATACTAGCATTCACTTTGTATCGCGCCTAGAAAGACTTTTGTCTAAACACGAACGTCTGGCGCTTGTGCTGGCGATGAACGGGGGGTCGAGGCGTGCAGGTCAGGAGGGAGCGATGGCTTCTTCGCGATGGTCTTTCGCAATGATTTTTCGTAATGGTCCTTCACAATGACCACCGGGCTTGGGATCGCCACCTTTACAAGGTACCTTTACGCGCCTTTCGCGCCGTGACACATGGCGCCCCTTCCCTTTACTGCCAGGACTGCATCGATGGACGACTCCCTGCTGGTCAGCCTCCGCCGCTATCGCCCCCGAGAAGGGCGCGATAGTCTCGAGGATTACCTCACCGAGATTTTCGCCTGGCTGCTCCGCAATTCCCGCGAGGTGGCCGATGCCTTTCTCGACACCGTCATGGCGCGCGTGCCGGAGGCGGATCGCATCGATCTGCCCAATGCCGATCAGGACATCACTTGGGACACACAAACGCCCTATCCCGGCGCGCGCCTCGATATGCTCGCCCAGTGGCCGGGCGGCGCACTGCTTTTCGAGCACAAGGTGCATGCGCCGCTCTCGGCCGAGCAGGTGAACAAGTATCGCGAACTGGCGGCGTCGGAGTTTCCCGGCAAGTCCGCGCGGGTGATCGTGGTCTCCGCCAATACCGGTCAGCATCGGCCGGAAGCGCACGGCTGCCTGTGCTGGGAGGACGTGTACAAACTGCTCGAGGCACGCCACGAAACGCTGAGCGACCCGGCGGAGCACTTTCATATCGCCAGCTTCCTGGCCCTGTTACGACACGAGGGGCTGCATCCGGCGGCGCCGATCAGCCATCAGGCGGTGGCGTTCTACCCGGTGGCGTGGCGTTTTCCAGAGCAACTGGCGGATGCTCTGACACCGCTGGCGTACGAGGAATGGCCGCTCGCGGAGCGCTATGAAGGACGCAGCCCCAAGACGCGCTGGGGCCGGCTGGGGTTCGAGCTGATCCCCGCCGGTGGGCCCCTTCACTGGATGCCGGGGCTGTTCGTGGGGGTGATTCTCGACGGGCGCGACCACCTGGTGCAGAACCGGTATACCGACCGGGTGATGCTGAACGTCATTCTCGACTTCTCGGTCAAGCTGCACGACATCTACCCGCAACTACCGAGCTATCGGCGACTCGTACAACAGCTTCGCGAGCGGACGCCTCACCGGGGCTGGCACTTCTACGATCACCTCGAGGAACGCCCGGCCAATCGCCATCATCCTCTGTACCTGGAGACACCCCTGCTCGACGTGCTGCGCGGGACGACCACCATGGAAGAACAGCGCGACGCGATTCGCGGCGCCGTCTGTGATGCGATCGAGCTGCTGCAGCACGATGACGCCCTGAAGACGCTGACCGATGAAGTCCGGCAAAAAGCAGCCTTGTTGACCGAGGTCTGAAGCCAATAATGAGGAAGCGTCAGTCCAGTGACTAGCCATCCGAGTGGCTGACAATCCGACTGGTCGAGGGCTTCCTCACCATCAGCGCCAAGAGAACCGCTCAGGACTTCGCCATTCGGGCGCTACCGACGTCTGCACTGCGTGCTCTCACCAGCCAGAAGCCCACCGCGCCGGCGATGACCAGCATGACGCCGCAACCCGTCGCCAGTAGGTAGGCACCCGTCACCACGTCATCAGCCACACCGAAGCGACCGGCCAGCGCCGCCAGCGAGTCGGCATAATGCCACCACAGAAAGGCTCCCACCGCGACGCCAGTAAGCATGGTTACCACGGCTACCCGGCGGCTGACAGCCGCCCAACTGCGCTCGTTCTCCACCGGACTGCGATGCAGGAAGGCATGGTACTCACTCTCTGCCTGGCTGACGCGGGTCAGCTTGGAGGCGACCACGATCGCCACCAGCGCCACTAGAGTGCTCAGTAACACCGGGTGGAGATAGACGGGTAGCGAGACCCACTCGGCTTGCTCCATCAGCGACAGGATCAAGTTGCCGACGAAGCCAACCCCCAGGCCCCAGCCGGCACCGGCGGCGGTAATCCGACGGCTCCAGATGCTCATCAGCGCCACCGGCCCCCAGGAGGAGGCGAACAGCGTCGCGGCGAACCACACCACTGCCATCACCGCCGGCGGTTGGAAGAGCGCCAGCAGCAGCGCCACCAGCCCGGCCCCCAGCACACCGATACGGCTCGCCCGCATCGCGCTGCGCTCGTTGCGCGAAGAAGGCAGGATATCGTGGGCAAGGCTGAAGCCGATGATCGACAGAAAGGTCGAGCAGGAAGAGAGACCAGCGGCAAACACCCCGGTGAGGATGATCACACCGAGCCAGCTCGGCAGCACGTTGAGCGCTGCCCACACCATGGCACGCTCGTCGTCGAGCGTCGGGTCGTAGAGGTTGATCGCCGCGCCGGTCATCATCATCAGCGCGTAGAAGATCGCCAGCACCACGGCGGTGAGCATCGCCGAACGCATCACGACGTGTTCGTTGCGCGCCATCAGATAGCGGCTCGCCTGCCAGGGGCTTGCCGCCAGCACCGTGGCCCATACCAGCCCCAGCGTCAGCCCCCAGATGAGCGCCTCGCCTGGCGAAGAGAAGGTCGCTCCCTCGCCTTCGATCACGCCATGCCACAGTGCGATATCGGGCTTGTCGGACTGCGCCAGCAAGCCCTCGATCACCCCCGACCAGCCGCCGAGATCGCTGATGATATAGAGCGAGCCGCCCACCGCGGCGACAGCGAAAATCACAAACATCACGGTGTCGGTTAGCACCACGCCCTGGGAACCGGAGTACAGAATGAAGCCCGTGTAGGTGAGCCACACCAGTACCAACCCGGTCCAGTAAGGCAGCCCGGTGAGTTCCTCGAACATGATGCCGGCGCCCTGCATCACGCCCAGCAGGTAGGCACCCAGGCCAAAGACGGTGGTGAGCCCGGCGATCATCTGCACGCGCTTCGAAGCGAAGCGCTTGCCGAAGAACTCCGGCACTGTCAGCGCCTCGCTACGACGCAGGTAGCGACCGAACACCAGCGCGCCGAGTAGACAGCCCGAGGTGCTGATAGCGGCAAAGATCAGCATGACAAAGGGATAGCCATCGTAGGCGAAACCGGTCTCGCCCAGAAAGGCACTGGTACTCAGGTAGCTGGCGACCAAGGTGCCGAGGATCATCAGCGTGGGAGCGTTACGCCCAGCGACCAAGTAGTCGTCGAGATCCTTGACCCGGCGGCCGGCCAGGTTGCCGATAATGAAGTAGCCGATGAGGCTCAGCACGATGGCAGCGGTATAGACCATGGCGAATCACACTTGTTGTTGAAATTCGCAGCCATGGTAAGTACCTACATACGGATCATTGTCTTCTCTGCGACATCCAACTCAATCAACGCGACTCGCCCTTCTTTCCGCGTCATCACCGGCCATGGAAAGGCTCTTTCATACCTATCCCATCACAGCTATCAATGGCGATTTCCGGAATACCTTTACGCGCCCCACGAGCCGTTACCCGTGGCCACCTTCACGTTACTCTCAGATTATATTGACGGTCAGCATGCGCTGCGGTTTGAGATGAAACGCCGGCGGCGGCACCGATCCGAAGCTGGCGGCCCATGATCAGACCGCTCAGCGGATGCCTGTTAGCCAGGGCGCTAAGGCCAAGCGAACACAGAAAACCGACGATGCCGAGTAGCAGGGTGTAGCCGATCAATCCGAAGTCCAATTTTTGACTGATGACCTCGAAGATACCGAAAAATATCGGATGAGACAGGTAGATGCCGAATGAGTGCCGGTTGATCATCCTCACGAATGCGGGCGCCCCTCGTCCCTTGAACAGTCGCATCGTTACGCCGATGAACAGCAGGAAAAGAGGCATGACCCAAGCTTCTTTCGAGGAAAGTTCGATATCGGTCATGAGGACCACGCCGATCATCACCATGAAAGAGACGGCCAGCAACGCTGCTTGTCCTCGCAGACCCAGCCCACTATCCAGCCTATCGTAGTAGTATTGGCGGGCAACACGAATGGCGAAAAAGAAGATGTATAACCAACCGATGGGAATTACCCAGAGCAGATACCCCGGCAATGTAATGTCCAGAGCCGTTGTACTGCCCCAATAAAGCATGCTTATCAGCGTGCCGATCATCACGCCGACGGTCGCATTGAGATAACGCCCCAGGTCATAGCGCATATAACACCAGTAGAACGCATAGAACTGGATGGCGATCAGCAGGAAATAGCCGTGCCAGTCACAGTAGATCAGATAATTGACGAGTAGCTGGCCATAGCCTGGATCCAGAGAATGCCCCTCCGCAAGGCAGTACTCGGATACCGAATAGATAATCGCATACGTAATATACGGTATCAGTAGGTACTTGACCCGTTGCCTGAGAAAGCCTGCGGGGATGGTCTTACCGTAGCGTATCGTGAACAGGAAAATGGAAATGAAGATGAACGTCGGCGTTCCCAGTACAGTGGATAAACGCGTCAGGTCGAGATAGACGTTATCGGCATACTGGTTGACCCGATCAAGCAGGTGGTAGAGGAAAACGGCAAGGCACCCATAGAACCGCAGCCAATAGATTTCGAAGATTTGTTTCATGCCACCTAGGCGCCTTTACAGCGTTTCATCTCATCGGGATTGCTCGAGTGCGTCGGGTTTCGCATCACGGCATGCCACCGCCGCCAATGAGACAAGGATGTCGGCAAAAGATTCCAGGACTTACCGGTTGCAGCGATGTTCTGACTCCAGGGAGGGCATACGCAACATCAATGGTTAGCAAGCAGCACGAGGCAGCCTCATTGGCCAAGGCATGAACCCCATAACGTGGGAGCGTCGACCGGCACCTAGGATCTTGGCGCCGGGCGACACTCCCACGGGTTGAGTATATCGATGCCACGCGACTCGAAGTCCTTCACAAAGCACCTGCTCGAAAGAGGGCATGATTAAGGTATTGCGTGAAATGACCACCATGGGAGGAGCAGCGCGAGGCGATTCGCCGCGCCATTTTGAGGCGATCGGGTTGCTACAACACGACAACGCCCTGAAGACGCTCACTCAAGGGGTCACGCACCAAGCAGCCTTATTGACCGAGACTCGAAGCCGATAGCGAGGAAGCGTATGTCGATGATCGTGAATCTACACACTTGGAGAGAAATCAGTCCAGTGCCGGGCCGCCGGGCGACTGGCGATCAACCTGATCAGGGGCATCGTCACCAACCAGCACAGGCTTATCGCCCTGCCAAATAACAGCATAGTGGCCCAAGCGCTGCTTGCGCTCCAAGGTCTCCGACACAGCAGCACGGAGGCTATCCAACATTTCCTGAGTATCAGGTGTGAGCTGAGTCATGATTGTGCCCCCTGATGGAAATCATGATTGAGATTCTATGGCGGGAGGGAGTGGCTAGTGGCAGCCTTTGAGTGTCGCGCTAGATGTGAGGGAGGGGTATTGGAAATGGTGGGCCCAGGCGGACTCGAACCGCCGACCAAGGGATTATGAGTCCCCTGCTCTAACCAACTGAGCTATAGGCCCTGACGCAACGGGGCAGTATCATAGCGGATGCCGATAAACGAGACTAGGGGGGATTGTCCCCTGGAGTGTAATTCCATCCCATGGAGGGTGTGGCGATGTATCAAATGAAGCAAATGGCGCGTCGTATTGCCTGGGCAGCGGCGTTGGGCGTGGTCACGCTGCCATGCGTGGCGCAGGCGGATTGGCAGCTCGATCCGGAGAAATCACGCGTCGAGGCGACGATCACCGAGATCACCTCGTCCGGCTCAGAGGTGGCGCATCAGCACGCGCTGAAGCGCATGAACGGGCATATCGCCGCGGATGGAACGCTACGCTTGCCGGTGCGGCTCAACCAGACCGACATCCTCGATCAGTTGGGCGAGCTGCCACCGTGGATGGCGAGCCTGTCGGATACCGAGCTGACCACGGTGGTCACACAGCTCGATCCCCAAGTGCTCGATGACCTGCCCGTAGGTGAGTCCCGTACCGAGACGCTGATGCTCAGCGTGAAGGATGGCGATGCGTCGCAGCAGGAGCCGCTAAAGGTGCGCTTCACGCGTGAGAGCGAACGCGAGATTCGTGTACGCAATGCCGAATCGGTGTCGCTGGATGGCCGTGCGATCATGCAGAACCAGACCGCGCGCACCGTGCTCGGGCTGCTCGGCTATCAGCAGATCGACGACGAGGTGCCGGTCGAGCTGGATGCCGTATTGGTGGACCGCTAAGCGATGCCCGCGGTATGCGATCTCCCCGCCGGTTGTCAGGGCTGGCAAACCCAGTGGCCTTGGCCGCGCCCGCTCGCTGGCGTCGCCTGGCGCGGGGTGGATTTCACGGCGCCCTCGGTGTGCGAAGCGGACTTTGCCACCCGAGGCATCGCATTACCGCCACAACTGGCCACGGCAATCGCCAAGCGCCGGGGCGAATTTCTGGCAGGGCGTCTATGCGCCCGCGAGGCCCTGTACGCTGCCACAGGGTGTGGTGTGGTGCCGGGCATCGCGGCCGATCGTGCGCCTTGCTGGCCCGAAGGCACGCTAGGAAGCATCACCCATAGCGACGGTTTCGCCGCCGCCCTAGCGGCGCCGCGTGGTGCCTGGCAAGGGCTGGGGCTCGATGCGGAAACGCTATTGAGCCCCGTGCGCGCCGAACGCCTCGCGCCACAGATTCTTACCCCGGAAGAACGTGCCTGGCGTGATAGTCTCGACCGCGACGCCCAGGCGCTGTTCACCACCCTGGCATTTTCCAGCAAGGAGAGCCTCTTCAAGGCGTTATATCCCTTGATCGGCGTGCGCTTCTACTTTCAAGATGCCGCGCTCGTCGAGTGGCGTCCCGCCACGGGGCATATAACGCTGCAATTGCGTCGCTCCCTCTGCGACGGCTGGGCGGCGGGCGCGATGCTCGAGGGTCAGTACACCGAGACAGCCTCACGCCTGCTGAGTCTCGTGGCCATTCCTTCGAACTCAATCCGTTAATCACTGGGCAGCTCGTCGCGTCTGGTTTCACTGCCACCTACCTCCTTCTTCCTCTCTTCTGCTTCTCCAGCTTCTGGCTCCTGGCTTTCTACTTCCTGTCTCTTAGCTTTTACTCTCACACAATAATCTAAATAATAATCGTTGTTATTGAGTTTTAATTCTCACTCTGTACCCTAGGGCGCGCTTGAAAATAACGCTCAATATCAAGGGGATACTAATGAAAAAGACACTTACCTTCGGCCTCATCGCAGCGGCCGGCGGCTCAGTGTTGCCTGCTCAGGCACAGGACACGCAAGACACCATGGTGGTGATCGGCGCGCGTACACCCACGGAGATCAGCCAGATCCCCGGCGCGGCATGGGTGGTGGATGAAGCGCAGCTCCAGCAGCAACTAAACGCGGGGCAGTCCTTGAAATCGGCCTTGGGGCGGCTGATTCCTGGCTTCGACTTCGGTTCGAGCACCAATCGCACCAACTATGCACAGAACTTCCGCGGACGCGATGCGCTGGTGATGATCAATGGCGTATCGCTGAACAGCTCACGCAGCCTGTCGCGGCAGTTCGATTCCATCGACCCGTTCAATATCACGCGCGTCGAGGTGCTTTCCGGCGCCAGCAGTCTGTATGGCGGCGGCGCCACCGGTGGCATCATCAATATCGTTACCAAGAAAGGCGAGGAAGGTCTCAACTTCGAGAGCGAGCTGGGCGTGACCAGCGGCTTCAACGATTCGGACGATCTCACCAAACGGGCGGCGCAATCCATCTCGGGCGGCAACGAACGCGTGAAGGGGCGCCTGGCCATCGCGGTGCAAGAGAATGGCTCCTTCTACGATGCCGATGGCGAGATCATCAAGCCCGACATCGCTCAATCGGGCCTGCAGGAAAACCGCTCCGTCGATCTCATGGGCAATCTCGCCGTCAAGATCAGTGAGAGTGAACGGCTCGATGTCACGGCCCAGTATTACGATTCGGCCTATGCGGGTGACAAGGGGCTTTATTACCCGAATTACGATAGTGGCGCGACGTATTCGGAGAAAATCCAGGGTAGCGAGGTCCGCGATGGCTACGACTCGGATGTCGATCCCGAAACCGAGCGCCTGTATCTCAACGCCAACTATCATCACCGCGCGCTATTGGGTCAGGAGTTCTACTTTCAGGCCTATCATCGCGAGGAATCCTCGGTCTTCAATCCGTTTCCCGGGGCAAGCACCTTTACAGTCTCGGAGCAGAACACCGATTTGACCGGCGCCAAGGCGGCGTTCACCGCGCAGCTCAGCAAGCCGTTGAGCGTGACCTACGGGCTCGATCTCTCCCGGGAGGAGTTCGATTCCAAACGTTACACGCTGGCACCTTCCGACGGCGGGCTGGAGCTCGACCAGACCGACGTGCTCGATCCGTATTACCCGTCGTTCCAGGCCGATACCCTGGCCGCGTTCGCCCAGGCGGATTATCAGCTCACCCGGAACCTGCAACTCTCCGGTGGTGCGCGTTTCGAGCAAACCGATGTCGAGGTCGACCCGCAGAGCGGCAACGACGGCGGTTCCAACAGCTACGATGTCTCGCTGTTCAATCTCAAGGCGCTTTACGACTTCCACAACGGCCACCAGACCTGGCTGTCGTACACTCAGGGCTTCGAGATTCCCGATATCGCCAAGGCCTATCGCGGAGTCAGTTTCGACATCTCGGACAATCCCGTGGACGGCATCAAGACCCAGCAGCTCGAGACCGGCTGGCGCTTCAACGGTGGCAACTGGCAGACACAGGTCGCCGCCTACTATAGCTGGTCGGACAAGGCGATCGATTACCTCTACAGCAACGACGGCAATCTCGAGATCGGCGTCACCACCATCGACAAGGACGTCAGAACCTACGGTGTGGAAGGCAAGGTCGAGCGCTTCTTCGGTCAAAACTGGACGCTGGGTTCGACGTTCAACGCCGTGAAGTCCGAGGAGAAGATCGGCGGCGAGTGGCAAGACGCCAGCATCACCGATGCCAGCATGCCCAAGGCGACCCTCTACGGCGAATGGTCGGACATCGATACCCGCGCCCGTCTCCAGGTCAATCGCACCTTCGATCTCGACGATGCCTCCGGCAATGAGCTCGACGGCTTTACCACGGTCGACGCCACGGCCAGCCAGGATACGGCCTTCGGCACCGTCAGCCTGGGCATCGAAAACCTGCTCGATGAAGACTACGTGACGATCTGGGGCCAGCGTGCCGCCGTGTTCTATGAAGCCTATGGCGCCCAGTCGCTGTGGGATCTCAAGGGCCGTGGGCGCACCTATACATTGAGCTGGTCACACAGTTACTGATAACTACACCCACCTTTGCATAGCCAGCGCCATGTAACGCCCGTTATTGAGACGGGCGTTGCCTCCCCCCTCGCCTTTCTCTTCGCCTCCCCCTGAGACGATACCGCCTCGAGATTTTTGATAACCGTTCTTATTTGAATTACGATTGCGCTCTAAGATTCTCCCGCTTGGGGTTCACCTGTGATGTTCAACGTCGACGCTGCCAGCTTCGAGGTCAACGGCCAGTGCCTATTGCACCCTACCGACCTCACCTTCGAGGAAGGTAAGGTCTATGGGCTGATCGGCCATAACGGCTCGGGCAAGTCGACCCTGCTCAAGATGCTTGCCCAGCAGCAAGCGCCGAGTCGCGGCCATATTCGTCTCGACCGGCGCCCGCTCGCCGATTGGGGAACGCGTGAATTCGCTCGCCATGTGGCGTACCTGCCGCAGCATCTGCCCAGTGCCGACAACCTCACCGGCCGTGAGCTGGTGGGCTTTGGGCGCTATCCTTGGCACGGCCTGCTGGGGCGTCTCAACGGCAAGGACAAGACGCAGATCGAGCGTGCCATCGCGCTGACCCATACCGAAGCCTTCGCCGACCGCCTGGTGGATACCCTTTCCGGAGGCGAGCGCCAGCGCGTGTGGCTGGCGATGCTGCTCGCCCAGGAAAGCCGCTTCCTGCTGCTGGACGAGCCGCTAGCGGCGCTGGATATCGCGCACCAGGTGGAGGTGCTGGCCCTGGTACGGTCACTGTGTCGCGAGCTGGGGCTGGGCGTCGTCATCGTTCTTCATGACGTCAACATGGCGGCGCGTTACTGCGATCACCTGGTCGCGCTGCACAGCGGGCAAGTGCTTGCCCAGGGCGCGCCCCGCGACTTGATGTGCGATGCCACCCTGGAAGCCATCTACGGCATCCCCATGCGGGTCATGTCTCACCCCGGCGGCGAGCACCCCATCGCCGTGCTGCATTGATGGAGTCGCTGTGACGCCATTGTCGATGCGCGGAGACAATCTCCGCTTTCAACTCCTTGCCCTGGCGTTGCTGGTGCTGCTCGCCGGGTCGTATAACGCCAGCGCCGCCGACACGCCACGTATCGCCACCGTCGACTGGACCATCGCTGAAACGCTGCTGGCGCTCGGCGTGACACCCGTAGGCGTGGCGCAAACGGATGCCTATCGTGAATGGGTCGGCGCGCCGCCGCTGCCTGATGAGGTGGTCGATATCGGCCTACGTGCGCAGCCCAATCGTGAACTGCTGGCCCAGCTCGCGCCCGACCGCATTCTGCTCTCGCCGATGTTCAGTACCCTGGCCCCCAGCCTCGGACGCATCGCCCCGACCGACACCGTCGCGCTCTATACTCCCGGCAGCGATCTGTGGACACGACTGAAAAGCGCCACCCGCGAGATCGCCGCCATTGCCGACCACGAGGCGGAAGCGGACACGCTGCTCGCCTGGCTGGACGCTCACCTCGCCCTCTTGCGGCAAACCCTCGACACTCAGGATATCAGCGACCGTCCCTTGCTCGTCGTGCAGTTCATCGACGACCGTCACGTGCGCGTATTCGGCGAACATAGTCTCTATAACGCTGTCATGCAGCGCTTAGGGCTAGAAAACGCCTGGCAGGAAGAAACCAATTACTGGGGATTCTCCACCGTGGGGTTGGAAGCATTGGCCAAGCTCGATGACGCACGCCTGGTTGTGATCGAGCCGCTGCCCGTGGGCGTCGACGAGCGCCTCTCGTCGAGCGCCTTGTGGCAGCACTTGCCGTCCGTGCGTCGCGATGAGGTGCTCACGCTGCCGCCGGTATGGAGCTTCGGCGGCGCGCCCTCGGCGGCACGTTTCGCCGATCATCTAAGCCATGCCCTCATCGACGACGCAAAACCGCCGACCCATGAGGCGCCCGATGCGTGACTGGATCTCCCGTTCCTTGCCGTTCCCGCATTTCGTGCTGACCCCCGCGCGTCTCTGTTCTCTGCTCGCGCTGGTGTGTCTCGCCCTGAGCGGCCTCTCGCTGGCGACGCAACTGCCCGTCGCGCAGTGGGCGCAGGCGCTGTTCGTCCCCGATGAAGGCAACATCGACCAGTTGTTGACGCACTACAGCTGGCTGCCGCGCTGGACCATCGCGCTGCTGGCCGGTGGCGCACTGGGCATCGCCGGGGTCCTGATGCAGCAAGTGTTGCGTAATCCCTTGGCTGCGCCCACGACCCTGGGCGTCGCGACGGGGGCGCAGCTTGCCTTGTTGCTCGCCACGCTGTTCGCCCCCGGTCTGCTCATTCTCGGCCGCGAATGGGTGGCCGTGGTGGGCGGCGGCCTGGCCATGGGGCTGGTATTCGCCCTGGCGTGGCGACGCGGTCTCGCGCCCATGGTGGTGGTGCTCGCCGGGTTGGTGGTCAATCTCTACCTGGGCGCGGTCAGCACGACGCTGATCCTCTTTCACCAGGAAGAGCTGCGAGGCCTGATGGTGTGGGGCGCGGGATCGCTCTCGCAGAATAGCTGGGACGGCGTGCTCTATCTGCTCCCGCGCCTGGCCATCGCGCTGGTGCTAGCCGGACTCATGCTGCGCCCGCTGGCGATCCTCGAACTCGACGACGTCAATGCGCGTAGCCTGGGGGTCTCGCTCAAGCATCTGCGCCTGATGAGCCTGGGTCTGGCGGTTTTCATCACCGCCTGTGTGGTCAGCGTGATCGGCATCATTGGTTTCATCGGCCTGGCGGCACCGGCCATCGTACGCTTGCTGGGCGCGCGCACGCTGCCTCAGCGCTTGCTGTGGGCACCGGTTTTAGGCGCCTTGCTGCTGACCACGACCGACCAACTCTTGCAGCGTTTTTCCGGCGCGCTCCCCACGATGATTCCCACCGGTGCGACCACTGCCGCCTTGGGTGCGCCACTGCTGTTATGGCTGATCCCGCGTCTCAAGCTGGGAGGCGACCGCCCGCATGCCGCGCCCATGCTGACGGCGCCACGTCGCCGGGCACCGGGCCGTCTGCTGATGGCCTTGGGGCTGGCACTCGCGGTCGCGCTCGTGGCCTCCCTGTTGCTCGGCCAGAATGGCGAGGGCTGGGCCTGGCCCTCGTGGGCGGTATGGCAAGCCACGCATGAATGGCGCTTGCCGCGCACCCTGGCGGCGGCGGGGGCCGGCACACTACTGGCGCTCGCCGGCACGCTGATTCAACGCGTGACCGGTAATCCCATGGCCAGTCCAGAGGTCGTGGGTATCAGTGGCGGCACCGCCATCGGCTTGATCGTCGTGGTGCTGTTCGTGCCGGGCGTAGGCCTGCCGATGCTACTCCTCGCCGGCACCCTGAGCGCGCTGGCAACGTTGGGCATCCTGCTGCTGATCAACCGCCGCAGCGGTTTCCAGCCGGAGCGCGTGCTATTGACGGGCATCGCCATCACCGCGCTGTTCGACCCGCTGCGCAGCATCGTGCTCGCCAACGGCGATCCCCGCACGCAGCAACTGCTGGCCTGGATGTCGGGCTCGACCTATTACGTCGACACCTCGCTGGCCATCGTCGTCGCGGCCAGCGCCGTGGTACTGACGCTGGCATTGCAATGCCTGTCACGCTGGCTGGATCTATTGCCGATGGGCAACTCCAGCGCTCGCGCTCTGGGGGTCAACGTCGACCGGGCGCGCCTGGCGTTGCTCGGCGTCGTCGCCCTGCTCACCGCCGCCGCCACGCTGGTGGTCGGGCCGCTGTCCTTCGTCGGGCTGCTCGCGCCGCACATGGCACGCCTGCTGGGGGCATCGCGGGCACGCGCTCACCTGCTCGCCGCCGCCTTGCTGGGCGCACTTTTGATGGTCCTCGCCGACTGGCTGGGGCGTCAGTGGCTATTCCCGCAGGAAATCCCCGCCGGCCTGATGTCCTCGCTGATTGGCGGCGCCTACTTCATGTGGTCGTTGAGGAAGCTCTAGGGGAAGAGGGAAGAGGGAAGAGGGAAGATGGAAGATGGAAGATGGAAGGCAATAGTATTGGCACATGTAGTATAAGGCTCAATAAAAATGGCCCGAGGTGCCTTCCAGCACCTCGGGCCATTTTCTTACCTCTTCTTTCTAACGTCTTATAACTTTCCGCTTACCAACGATACTTGAGGCTGCCGATCACGCTGCGCGACTCGCCGTAATAGCAATAATAATCGCAGCTGGCGACGTACTCTTCATCGGTAAGGTTATTGGCATTGATCTGAGCAGTCCAGTGCGTATTGAAGTCGTAGCTTGCCATGGCGTCATACAGCGTATAGGACGGCACGTCACTATCGATGCTACTACCCGGGCTAGCCACAGACTTGCCCACATAGCGCACACCACCACCCACTTTCAACCCTTTGACGGCCCCTTTGGTGAAGTCGTAATCCAGCCACGCAGAAGCCTGGTGACGTGGGATCAACTCCTTGCGCTGGTCGTTTGCGTTACGCGTATCCGTATACGTATATGCCGCAGTCAACTGGAGCGAATCCGTGAGATAGCCCACGCCCTCGAGTTCAAAACCAGTAGAAGTTGTTTCACCTCCCTGCTGTTGATCTCCGGTCGGCTGGGTGACAAAGGAGTTGGATTCTTCGATGTCGAACACCGCCGCGCTCACATAACCGTCCCAGGAAGAAGGCGCGTACTTGACCCCCGCCTCCCACTGTTTACCTTCGATTTCTTCAAAAACCGCACCCTGAGCGTCAGTCTGGGCTTGCGGCCTGAACGACTCGGTATAGCTGAGATACGGGCTCACCCCGTTATCACCCAAATACATCAGGCCGCCGGAGAAGGAGGTCTCGGACTGGGTCTCATCGACTGTGACATCGGTGTCCTGATTCGTATTCTTCACATCGGCGCTGTCATGACGAACACTGCCCAGCAGCACCCAGCGATCATCGATGCGTAATTGATCCTGTACATAAACGCCAAGCTGCTGTTTATCGATCTGCCGACCTATCAGTTGGCTGTCAGGCACCGGCGTAGCGGTCGTGTTAGGGTTGAAGATATCGACGGTATCGTAGGTGTAATTATCATATTCCTTACCATCAAGGCTCAGGTCCTGATAGTCGACACCAAACAACAGCGTATTTTCTGTGCGTTCAGTATACCACTTGCCGACCATGCGGTTATCGATGGTAAAGCTGTCTATCTCACCGTCACGCTGCAGGTGGCCACGATATGCCGTCCGATCATCATTGCGATACGACATCAGGTACGTACTACGCAGATCCAGATCTAAGTGGCTGTAACGAAAGTTTTGCTCGAACTTCCAGGTATCATCGAGCTGATGCTGAAGTTCATAACCGATACCGAACTGGGTATGCTCATCTTTATCGTAGTCCGAAGCACCGTAATTAGTCTCGGGATCGACTTTGCCATAGGGGGTATCTTCCAGCGTACTGTAAGCTAGTTTGAAGGGGTTTTCAGGGACGCCGTCGTCCTTCTGATAACTGGCCAGCACAGTCAACTGGGTGTCATCGGAGATATCCCATTCAAGGCTCGGCGCGAAGTAGACACGCTCGTTATCCGTGTCATTCAAATCACCATCGCGTTCTTTATATAGCCCCACCATCCGATAGCGTACATCACCGCTTTCGGTGACAGGTCCTGATGTATCGATCCCGAATTGGCGGTGATTACGGTTACCGGCCTGGATCTCGATCTCACCACGCTTCTCAGCGGTGGGACGTTTACTGACAGCATTGACTATCCCACCCGAGGGCGCTTCGCCGTAGAGAATCGACGCCGGGCCCTTAAAGACATCGACACTCTCTAAGCCATAAGGCTCAGGCGTCCACTGGTAATACCCCGGTGAATAAAGACGTAGCCCATTTAGGTAGGTCGCCTGATCGAAGCCACGCACTTTGAGCCAGTCGGTGTTGTTATCCGCACCAAAATGCCCTGACAGCACACCGGAGCGATAACGGAAGGTTTCGTCGAGACTCTGGACGTTACGTTCATCGAGGTCTTCACGATTCACGCTGGATACCGAACGCGGCGTCTCGGCAAGCGGCATAGCAACCTTCAGCGCCGTTGCGGTGACGACCACCGTATCGGTCTGGGCGGCATCATCTTGTGCCTGCGCCGCCAGCGGGCAGCTCAGCAGCAACGTTGCCATGGCCAGGCGACGTGCCGAGGGCGACAGCACGTTGATCGGCCACGACGGGGAATGGGAGCGGGACATGAATTTTCCTTGTGTCATTTTATTAGCAGGCGGCGGAGCGCGCGCCAAGCAAAGCCTATCGCACATGATAAGAATTGTGATTTGTTTTCACAATGGCAAGCCTTCAACGCAAGGCTCGGCTTGCCTTCCCCTGCGCAGGCCATGCGATGCATCGATATTGCAAATAAAAAGAATTATCATTAGCATAATGATTCAAGGTCTATAACAGCAACAACCAATACATCAAATCCAGCAAGGGGATATCGGTTTACCATGCAAGCCTTTCAACGACCACGTCATAAGCAGCTCTCACTGCTCCCATTGGTGCTTGTCTCTGCTCTGCCCGCCACGGCGCTGGCCCAAGCCTCCACAAGCACGGAATCGCAAGATGTCAACGACCATGGGCTGGATCCACTGGTCGTCACCGCGACCCGCAACCGCAGCAGCGAAGGCGAGACCCCGCAGAAGGTTACCATCATCAACCGCGAGCAAATCGAGCAACAACTGGCGATCACCCAGGATCCCGGCCAGGTACTCAGCAACTTGATACCTTCCTACTCGCCCAGCCGTCAGAAGCTATCCAATGCGGGCGAGACCTTCCGCGGCCGTGCGCCGCTGTTCATGGTCGACGGCGTACCCCAGTCCAACCCGTTGCGTGATAGTAGCCGCGACAGCTATACCATTGACCTTTCCATGGTCGAGCGCATCGAGGTCATTTACGGTGCCAGCGCCGAGCACGGCCTGGGTGCGACCGGCGGTATCATCAACTACGTGACCAAGCGCCCCGAAGGGGTCGGGATAAGTCAGCATGTCGGCGTCAGCTTGACCAGTGACGATGATTTCGAGTCGGAAGGTTTCGGCCACAAACTGGACTACCGTCTCAGCGGCCAGACCCGCGACTGGGACTACATGTTCGCCGCTAGTCGCCATAAACGGGGTGTCTTCTACGACGGTAACGATGATGAAGTAGGCGTCGCTTATCCCGGCGAACTCCAAAACTCCGACAGCTACGACTTGATGGCCAAGGCGGCCTACTGGATCGATGACGACCAGAATGTCGAGGTGTCGATCAATCGCTTCGAACTCGAAGGCGAGGGTGACTACGTGCCTGTGGTCGGCGACCGCGACGCCGGTGTTGCCACCACCGCACGCAAGGGCAATCCGGATGGCGATCCCGGTTATAATAAGGTCACCACTGCCCGGGTGTCGTATTCTCATGATGATTGGTTGGGCAACAGCCTGGACGCCCAGTTTTATACCCAGCGTTTTCGCGCCCAGTTCGCCACCACACCATACTTCCCTTACCAAGACGGCAATGGCAACACGCTTTATGACCAGACTCGCAACGAATCCGACAAGCTCGGCGCCAAGTTCACTTTAAGCCGCGATGGCCTGCTCGACGATCGCCTCAAGCTGACCACTGGCCTCGATCTGCTGCAGGATGATACCCGCCAAATGCTGGTCCATACCGATCGCACTTATGTGCCCGAGACCCGCTTCCGCAACGCGGCAGTGTTCCTGCAGGGGGACTATGACCTTACCGAAGCGCTTAGTCTGCATGCCGGGGTTCGCCAGGAATATGCCGAGCTGGAGGTCGACGATTACAGCAGCATCGACCGCAGCAATGTGACTCAAGACAACGTCAGCGTCGGAGGCGGCAAGCCCGACTTCAACGAGACGCTGTACAATGCGGGCATCGTCTATCAGGCCACCGACTGGGCACAGATCTATGCCAACTATTCCGAAGGCTTCGGCATGCCCGATGTAGGCCGGGTACTGCGTGGCATCGATACGCCAGGCCAAAACGTTGACTCTCTGCTGACGCTGCAGCCCATCGTCACCGACAATCGTGAGATCGGCGCCCGCTTCGACTGGGATCGCTATGGGCTCGAGCTGAGCTACTTTGAATCGAACTCCGACTATGGCGAGCGCCTCACCGAGGAAAACGGCACTTGGGTCGGCAACCGCGAGAAGACAGAGATCCAGGGTGTCGAGATTACCGGCGAAGCTCAGGTGAATGATGTCCACCAGCTACGGGCTTCCTATACGCACACGGAGGGCAAGTCAGACCAAGACGGCGACGGCAGCGTGGATACCAAGCTGACCGGCATCAACATCGCACCGGACACCCTCAAGCTGGCCTGGAGCGCAGCCTGGAACGAGAAACTTTCCTCGCACCTGCAGTACAGCCGCTACTTCGACCGCAGCGTCGACGACCCCGAGCTTGAATTCGACGGCTACGGCCTGATCGACGCCTCACTGGCTTATAGCCTGCCAGTGGGCCGTACCAGCCTGGGTGTGGAAAACCTCACTGACGAGGACTACTTCACCTATTATTCCCAGGCAGCCAGGGTCAGCGACGAGTATTACTTCAAAGGCCGGGGACGTACTTTCACCCTGAGCTATCAGCTCGACTTCTAAGCAAAAACATCCGACAGATCTGGCTCGTTGAGCGGCGCCTCCATGGCGTCGCTTTTTTGTAGCCCATCATCTTTTACGCAAAGTGTGCCGCAGACGCGCCATCACCTGACCCGAGCGTCGCTTTCTCGAAACCAATCGCAATTGATAATTTTTTGCATTAAAAATCGCATCATGTCATCATCCTACTTCATGACGCATTCCTCATTAGCGTTATGCTCGAGCGATGCCCTCTGTACTCCCATCAAGTGAGTATCCATGCCGCATGCTACCCAGCATGGCGGAAAGGTGCTGGTCAGTGTGCTGCTGGGTACCTTTACCGTCAGCCTCAACAACAGTGCCCTGAATCTTGCCGTCGCCGAATTGATGGCTACCTTCGATGCCAGCGCCACACAAGTCAGTTGGGTGGTAACGCTGTTCATGATCACCATGGGCATGACCATGCCGCTGACCGGCTATCTCGCCGATCGCTTCGGTCGTAAGCACGTCTATCTATTGGGTCTGTGGGGGTTTCTGGCCGGCTCGGCGCTCGGCGCCATGGCCCAGAGCTTGGCTGGCATCATCCTCGCACGCGGACTGCAGGGCGTGGCGGCGGGGCTGATGATCCCTCTGTCTCTGTCACTGATATTCTCCGCCTACCCCAGCGACCAGCGAGGCCGCGCCAGCGGAATATGGGGTTTCGCGGTAATGCTCGCTCCGGCCCTTGGTCCAAGCGTCGGCGGGCTGCTGCTCGAGGTCAGCCACTGGCGGGCGCTATTCCTGATGAACATGCCGTTCGCGCTATTGGGGCTGCTATGCGGCTATCGCTATCTCCCAGCGGAGCCCCCCAATCATCGACGTCGGTTCGACCTGCCTGGCTTCGCGCTGATCACCCTGGGAATGGGCACAGTGCTATTTTCCCTCAGCCGGGTGGAGACGCTGACGGATCTCTTACGCGTCGAGGCCGTGCTGACGCTCGCGGTCGGCCTGCTGGCACTCGTGCTCTTCGTGCGCGTCGAGCGGCACACCGACACGCCCTTGCTCGACCTCTCACTGTTTTTCCATCGCGGGTACCGGCTCAGCGTCATCCTGGCCTGCTTGCAGTCCATCATCCTGTTCGGCTGCATCCTGCTGGTGCCGCTGTGGATGCAAAATACACTGGGCTTCGGACCACTGACCACGGGGCTGGTATTTCTGGCCACTGCGCTGGCCGCCGCCGCCTGCTCGCCCATTGCAGGACGTCTGATCGACCGCTATCCCCCACAGTGGTGCCTCGGCGTCGGACTACTGATCACCATGATAAGTCTGGCGGGGCTCGCCACACTGACAAAAGCCACGCCCGTGTGGATGATCGGTGCCTGGATGGGCCTGCGCGGCCTCGGCCTCGGCTGCGCCTATCTGCCCTCCACCACGGTGGGAATGAAGGACCTGCCCGAGCCACACGTCGCCCAGGCCTCCGCCATGAATAACATGTCCCGCCGCCTGATCTCGTCGCTCGGCATCGTCGCACTTTCTATCTACTACGATACCGTCGTGCAGACTTCACTGAGCCAGGGCATTTCCTATACCGAGGCGAGTGCCTCCGCCCTGCACCATGCCTTCCTGGCACTGGCGACGATCGCCGCTTGCTGCCTACCGCTAGCCTGGCGACTCGGCCGCGCCGTGACACGAAACGACGCTGCATCGCTAGACGCTGTGTCATCATCTGCTGGCGACTCCAATAGTCCCTTGAAGACCGCATCCACCAGGAGGCCGGAATGAAAACGCGCACCCGAACCTGGTGCCTATGCCTAGCGGCGTTGCTGGCGTCACTCCTCCCGCTAGGAGCCAGCGCCGACGATGAACGCACCGTCACCAATGCGTTCGGCGACACCCACATTCCCGCCCGCCCGCAGCGTGTCGTCACCCTCTACCAGGGTGCGACGGACAGCGCCGTGGCGCTGGGCATCACGCCGGTCGGCGTCGTCGACTCCTGGCTGGAAAAGCCCATGTATCGCTACCTGCGTGATGATCTCGCCGGCGTGGAGCATGTCGGCCTGGAGACCCAACCCAACCTGGAGAAGGTTGCCTGGCTGAAGCCCGACCTGATCGTGGCCACGCGCTTTCGCCACGAGCGGGTGCGGCCGCTGCTGGAGAAGATCGCGCCGACGGTCGCTACAGACACCGTCTTCGACTTCAAGGCCACCCTGAAACTGATCGCCGAGGCCACCGGACGAGAAGCCCGCGCCCGCGAGCTATTACGCAACTGGGATACGCGCGTGGCGGACTTCCGCCAAAGAATCGCCGATACACTGGGCGACGCCTGGCCGCAGAAAGCCGCCGTGGTGCGTTTCAAGAGCGACCATGTGCGCATCTACTCGACGGGCTTCGCCGGTTCCATCCTCAATGAGCTGGGTTTCGAGCAACCTAACTCCCTGCACGACCAAGGTTGGGGCATGAAGCTGACCAGCGAAGAAAACATTCCGGTCATGAATGCCGATGTGATCTTCGTGCTACTGGAACCGAACGATCCCGCCATCATGCGAAACTATCGGCATTGGACCTCCCACCCTCTCTGGCAACGACTGGATGCCGTGCAAGACGAGCGTGTCTTCGAGGTGAACGCGGTGGACTGGATCATGGGCGGTGGCATTCTGGCTGCCAATGCCATGCTGGATGACCTCTACACCCATTACGGGCTTGATCCTCATGCGCCTACGACTTCCGCCGCAACCTGCGCCGATGAAACGTCCTCGACGTCTCGCGCCCACGACAAGGAGTCGAGTGCATGCTGAATCATTGCGCTTCCCGAATGGCGGGACTGTTGTTGGGGCTGGCACTGGTCTCAGCGGCCTTCGCCGCAAGCGTCATGCTGGGCACCACGGATATCGCCCCGTCGACCTTCATCCAGGCGCTTTTACATTACGACCCCGCACGGGTCGCACATATCATCATTGTCACGGAGCGCCTGCCACGCGCGGTCATCGCTGCTCTGGTCGGCGCCAGCCTGGCCATCGCCGGCGCGCTGATGCAGACCATGACGCGCAATCCCCTCGCCTCGCCGGGCATCCTGGGAATCAACGCGGGGGCCATGTTCTTCGTGGTGATCGCGGTTTCGCTGCTGCCCCTCCACACCCCGGCCGGGTACGTCTGGGCGGCGCTGCTGGGCGCCCTGGTCGCGGCCTGTCTGGTGGTCATGCTGAGTCGCGGGCGCCAGGGGGAGCTGTCGTCGCTGCGGGTCGTGCTGGCGGGTGTGGCCGTCACCGCCATGTTCGTCTCGTTCAGCCAGGGCCTTTTGATCGTCGACCAACAGAGCTTCGAAAGCGTGCTCTACTGGCTGGCCGGCTCCGTGTCAGGGCGCGAGCTGTCGGTCGTTGTCCCTCTGCTCCCGCTCTTCGGCATCGCCCTGCTGCTGTGTATGCTGCTGGTCCGCCATGCCAATGCCTTGATGCTGGGCGATGACATGGTCAAGGGCCTGGGCATGCGCGCCGGCACTATCAAGCTGTTACTGGGTCTGGTGGTGATCCTGCTCGCCGGCAGTTCGGTCGCGCTCGCCGGCATGATCGGTTTCGTCGGCCTGATCGTGCCGCACATGGCGCGGGGGCTCTTCGGCGTCGACCATCGCTGGCTGCTGCCGGCCTGTGCCCTGCTGGGCGCGAGCCTGTTGCTGCTGGCCGATGTGGCCTCGCGCTTCCTGATGCCACCTCAGGATGTGCCAGTAGGCGTGATGACGGCGTTGATCGGCACACCCTTCTTCATCTACTTGGCACGCAGGAAGCAGGTCTGACCATGACGCATTCCGCCTCCCTGACACGGCCAGGCAACGACACCGCCGCCACGAACCGCGCTGTCATCCTCAGCGCCCTGCTCGCGCTAGTCCTTCTGGCCAGCATGGGGCTATCGCTGAGCCTAGGCAGCTTCCCCACCTCGTTCAACCAGGTGGTACACGCGCTGACCGCGCCACAGGACAGCGATATCGCCTTCATCGTCTGGGAACTGCGCCTGCCGCGCATCCTGCTGGCGGTGTTGGTGGGGGCGGCCCTGGCCGTGGCCGGCGCTATCCTCCAGGGCATCGTACGCAACCCGTTGGCTTCACCGGACGTGATCGGCATCACCAGTGGCGCCGCCATGGCCGCCGTGACCTTCCTGGCACTATTCGGTACCGGCCTGAGTATCCATTGGCTGCCGGCCTCCGCGCTGCTCGGGGCGGTGTTCTCCGCCCTGCTGGTATTCTTGCTCGCCTGGAAGGGGGGTATTTCACCTTCGCGCATGGTGCTGGTCGGTATCGGGCTCTCCGCCGCGATGGGCGCCGTCACCACCCTGTTGATCGTGATCAGCGACGATGCCGCCGCCATGGTCGCCTACGTGTGGCTGACCGGCAGCCTCTATGCCGCCCAATGGCAGGACGTGCTCGGCATGCTCCCTTGGCTACTGGTCGCCGTTCCCCTGTGCCTGACCTATGCACGCCACATGGATGCCATGGCGCTGGGGGATCACGTGGCTCTAGGGCTGGGCGTGAATGTGTTGCGCAGCCGGCTGGTGCTGATGGCCTGCAGCGTAGCGCTGGCGGGTGCGGCCGTGGCCTTTGCCGGGGGGCTCAGCTTCGTGGGCTTGATCGCCCCCCATATCGCCGCCCGCCTGGTAGGGCGGGGATTCGGCCGATTGGTCCCTGCCAGCGCCCTGGTGGGGGCGCTGATCGTACTCTATGCCGACCTGCTGGGCCGGGTGGCGTTCCTACCCAAGGACTTACCCGCCGGCATCTTCGTCTCAGGCGTGGGCGCGCCCTTCTTCGTCTATCTGCTGCATCGCACCCGCTACCAGAATCATTGAAGCGATTCGCCCATCATCACTCACTCTTCATCGCTGATACCCATGGCAGATAAGGGAACCCCCATGTTTCATATCGCTCCCCGTCAGGACACCATCACGGCGACGCAACGGCAACGCTATCGAACCATTGCCACTTCCACCCTGGGACATTTTACCGACTTCGGTGCCATCGCCACCCTCTCGCCGCTCCAGCGTCCCGTGCGACTGCTTGGCACAGCCCTAACGGTCAGAATTCCCCACGTCGACGGTAGCATCATCCGTGAAGCGCTGAAGTTGACCTGCCCAGGCGATGTGCTGGTGATCGACGTATCCGGCGATCAGCATCGCGCCTGCTGGGGCGAATTTCGCGCCTACGCGGCACTACGCAAGCAACTCGCAGGCGTTGTCACCAACGGCGCCATCACCGACCGGGATGCCCTTTCCCGGCTTAGCCTGCCCACCTATGCCCAGACGAGTAGCCCACTGACAACCCGCGCGCTGGAGCTGGAAGGTGAGATCAACACGCCAGTCGCCATCGACGGAGTGACGATCAACCCGGGGGACCTTGTAGTAGGCGACGACGACGGGCTTTTCGTCATTCCTCCGCATCGCGCCGACGCACTCGCCGATGCCGCAGAACGTAAGCAGGCTCAGGAGGAAGAGAAGCGAAACGCCTTCGCGGCCGAGTTTCCCGAATGGTTTCGCTGAAGTAACCGCTGCGCAGAAAACACCACCTGTATGAAAAAACCGCCCGATGCTATGTCGGGCGGTATAGGTATCAAACCTCAGGCCTCGGTCAGTGCCTCTTTGATGCTTTCACCGGCCTGCCGCCTCACCCGCACGAAAGGATTACAGGTCGCGCTGGTGCCAAAGGGCATACTGCCGGGCCCGCCGGCACGCTCGATGATCGGCGCGATGAGCCGTTTGTAAGGCCATTGCTCCCCCTCGAAGAGCTGCTCCTTGAGCATTGCGCGATCATGATCGTCGAAGAGCATAGCGTCGATTCGAGCCTCGAGACGCATCGCCATTTCCCTCCACAGGTCATCCCGCGACAGCGTGTAGTGATCCGCCAGGGTGTCGATGATCGCGCGCAGATTGACCTGGATCGCCAGTGTCTGCAGCCAGAACAGCAGAGCCTCTAAGCTATCGTGATAAAGAGTGTTGGCATGGCCGGGCTTGATGCAGTAGCAAGGGTCCTGCATGCCATGCCGCTCGAGGCGGTCGACGCTGATCCTCAGCGAATCGTGATCGCGCAGCAGCAGTCCCTGGCACTGGCCGTCCCTGAAGACCAGCACGGCGTTCTGGCCATGCACTTCCGCCAGCATGCCGAGCCGCAACATGCGCAGGTTGATGTCGAAAAACACCTCGCAGAGCTCGCCGAATAGCCCCTGCACCGAGACGGCAGTGGCCGCCATGCCGCGCTGCGCCAGCCAGTCGTCGACCACATGGTGCTCGCCGCCCGGCAGCGGGGTCCCCAACGTCGCCATGGGCACTAGACGCACGCCCGGGTCATCCAGCAGTTCGGGGGGATAGCTGCGCACCATGGCGGACAGATGCCTGGGAGCCTCGTCGAACAGCGTCGCCCCCTCCGGCATATACGCCCACCACTTGCCCTCGTCACAAAGATAGAGCGTCTCGGCGAGCCGGACGTCTTTCTCCCTGGCTTGGTGCAACAGGCGAGCGCTGAGATCGCCGTTGAGCATCTTGACCGCCGGCAAATAACGCGAAGCACCCAGCGAGTGAATGGCCATCGGCAGTTTCAGGAAATGCGGGCTCGCTGTGGTCGGCGCCAACGAGCGCAGCGAGGACGTCGCGAGCCAGGGCGCCGTGACCGACTCCAGCGAGACACAGTCCCCCATCGCGAAGGCCGCTTCCAACCAGTGAGGTAACGCATGCTCGTGCTGCCAGGGATGCACGGGGATAGCGACGTGAGTCCGGACCAGACCGCGCGCTGTCATCTCACGCTCGAGCGCCTTACGGTCTTCGACATCGGTGAGCCACTGCACCGGCTCGGCACCAGCCTCGTCGACGCCGGCACCGGTCATGACCTGATCGCGGGCCAGCGCGACCCAGCGCAACGTAATAGGCGCATTGAATTCGGCCATGTAGGCACGATATTCATTCTCGCTGAGCCCCTGCTTGGCCTTCGCCGTGGGGTGGTAGGGTCGGTCGAGCAACGATGCCCACTGCTCCATGATCGCGAAGTGCGCGGCCGTGTCACGGGAGGGCAGATCATGCGTTTCTACCCGGTGCGCCACGGAACTTTCCGCCTGCCAGAGGCTATCGGACAACGCCTCGAGAAACACCTTCTGTCCCTGCCCCAGGATCTGATCGTCATCCTGCGTCACGGCACCGAAGACACGGCGCATGAAGGCGACCGGATCGAGCGCTTCCCACTCCCCGTGATCGACATTCATGACGATCACGGGGGTCCGGGGCACCTTTTCCCACGCCTGGGCGATACCGGGCTGCAACAACATGCCAATCCCGTTACCTCGACCCTGCGGCCAGTGCCAGAAGCGCGTCGAAGGATCGTCGACATGGCCTTCGAACACCGGCAGTTGGGTGATCCAGTGATCGATCTCGGTGGTGGCCAACCAGGCGGCCCCTAAGTCATCCAGTAGTCCTTCGACCAGCAGGCCGTCCACCAGCGACTGCATGATCTGCGCCTGGGCATGACGCTGGGCATCGAGAGATTGCATGGGCGTGCGCTCCATGGGGGATTCGGAAATGGGAGTATCGGAAATGGAACCCTGCACCGTCGGTGATCTCATGCTCGGGTCGCCTCGCTATCCAACGGCGCCCGAGCATCGCCAAGCGCTCGCTGCAGGGCGCGAAAGGCAATCCCACGCTCGTCGCCCAGCATGAAGGCGCCAACGCCGCGCGCCTGCCACCGAGCCTTGGCTTCGGGATTACGCAGGAAGGCGCAATAAGGGATGCGATGCTCACTTGCAGTGTGCTGGACCGCTTCCAATGCCTGGACGACATCGGGATGACCGGTCTGCCAAGTCACACCCAGTGACTGGGATAGATCCGCCGCCCCTTCCAGCACCATGTCGAGCCCCGGAACCGCGCAGATCGACTCGATCTCTGCCACGCCTCGATGGCTTTCGATCATGGCGACCACCATGATCTCCCGATTGGCCTCGGCGACGTACTCGGCTAGCGACGCCTTGCCGAAGCTTCCTGGCCGCCCAGCATTGAGGCTGCGCTCGCCCTCTGGCGCGTACTTGCACGCAACCACGGCGCGCTCGAGGGCCGCGGCGTCTTCCACCTGAGGCAACACGATTCCCTGGGCACCACCGTCGAGAAGACGCAGCAGTGCCTTGGGGTCGGTATCTGCCACCCGCACCAGCGGTGTCAATTGGTAGCTCTCGGCGGTACGAATCATGTGCTCGACGGTTTCCGGGTTGATCAGCACGTGCTCGGTGTCGATCACCACGAAGTCGAAGCCCGCCTCGGCGATCAACTCGATGGAAGCGGCCGCCGGCAGGGAGGCCAGAATCCCATGGACCTCCCTGCCCTCGACTAACGACTGCTTGAGTCGATTGGTCCTCAGCATGCCGCCTCCTTGCCGGGCGCGAAGGCCGCCAGCGGGTTGGGGACATGCTTGATTTGAGGAGTGTCATCACCGAACAGGCGACGTCGGGTAAGGGCTTCCACCTCCCACCACGGTGCGAAGACATCGAAGCACCGGTAGCGCTCGGCATGCTGAGGATGGGCGCGCTGATAGGCCTTGATCGCGTCCGCCGCCATGGCCCAGAACCGCGACTCTTGCAGCCCGAAATGCCGCTGCAGAAAGATCGCCATCTCCGCCAGGGCAATGAAAAAGAAAGCATCGCAGGAGTAGTCCCGAACCGCGTGCGGGTCATCGGTGACGATGAAGGAGTTGCGGTTGAGGGCAGCGTGGCGCTCGGGGACGGGCTCCAGGTCCGGCGCCAGCTCGGGGCGCGCCAGGTGCGAGGGGCTGAAGCGCACGCCATCGTGGAAATCCTTCAGCGCCACCCGGAGCGGCCAGCCGTCGCGATGAATGACCACGATATTCTGGCCATGGGACTCCATGCCCACGCCCTCGGCGAACAGCAGGTGGATGATCGGCCAGGTGGCGACATGCACCAGTTGCCGGGTCCAGGCGTCCAGCCCATGGTGTTCCACCCAGGGCGCGATGAAGGGGCTGACGGGCATCCCCTCGGCATCGCGGGTGAACTGGCTCAACCCATTGAAGGGCACGGCCCGCTCGCCGTCTTGCAGAAACTCGTCGATATTCTGGCGCCAGATAGCACCAACCTTGCCGTACACGTCGTGGTAACGAGCGTCCGGGAAGGCCCGCTCATCCAGCGCCACGCCCGCCACTTCGCCGAGAATCACTAAGCCTGCGGCGCTGGCCGTCTCGTCGGTCGCGATGAGCCGCTGGAGCCATTCGGTGATGACGGGGGCGTTGGTGACGGTATGGCGCGCCAGGATACGCGTGCTGGACGTATTGGTCATGCTCATCGCCAGCTTGAGATACGGCTGCTGCGTGTCCTGCGGCGCCAGAGTACGAATCGACTGCTGCGCGGTGTAGGTCGTCCCGCCCTCGCCGAGCAGGGCGACCTCACCGCGGGCGAGCTCCGGATAGAGTGCCGCCACCAGAGCGTTTTCCCACTGCCAGGGATGCACCGGCATCAGCACGACGTCGTCCCGCACCATCTGGCGCCTGGCAAGGTAATCGTCCAGGCTAGCCATCACCTGCGGGCCCGCCTCCTGTGCGATCCGCTCGGCGAGCGCCAGCCCGTCGGTGGCTCCCCGATGCGCCAGGCGCGTCGGCACGGCCAGCCAGACGACCCGCAGCGGCTGGGCGAACTCCGGCCCGTAACGCTGATTGTCGCGCAGTGAGAAACCCAGCCGTGACTTGTAGCAGGGGTGGTAGCTGTGCGCATCAGTGAAATACTGCTCGAGGGCGTCGGCATCCAGAGCCTGCGGAGACGCGTGACAGGGCACTGGCCACGCGGATGACTGCATGTCTTTGATCAGGGTCTGCGTCAGTTCATCGACGAAGCCGGGCTGGATCGCCACATCGCCCAGCGCCGTCTCGAGATCCTCGAGGAACTGCGGCAAGCTCACCGGCACGGAGTCATCCTCCGCCTCCTCGACCACCAGCGACGAGTGTTCGAGGCGAATCAGACGGAAACTATGGCATCGCCAGCCACTGACCCGGTAGCGGCGCTTACCCAGGGTCAGGAAAAATATTGTGGCCCCGCAGCCCCCTGCCTCTGACTCGGCGACGGCCCCATGGGGCAGTACGTCCTCGTAGAGCAAGGTCTGCAAAAGCTGGCCGGCAACGCGCTGCTCGATGCGAGCGTGATGACGCCAGTCCGATGCATGGGCAAAGGGCAAGGCAGCGCACGGCCGAGCTTCGGCCTTAGCGTCGCTGGCCGAAGCCAGCGGCATGACACGTTCATGAGATGACATGATGCACCTTCAAAACCTGGAAAATTGACACGTGAAATCCCTCGCTCAGTTCACCGGCTCGGCGTACTGACACCTTCGACTCGAGGATTCGCTGGCCTCACGGGCGTTACGGATGAATATCTGATCGGGACGGGGATGGCACAGGAAGTCCGCATGGGAGATGTTGTAGCCATAGGCACCGGCCAGCGGCAGTACCAATAGATCGCCCACCGCCACCCCGGACAGCGCCTGACGACGGCTCAGCACGTCCTTGGGGGTACACAGCTGCCCCACCACCGTCCATGATCGGCGCTCCCTCTGGCTGGCCCGGTGAGCATCACGCGGCAGGTGAACGATCGGATGATCGTGCCCCTGGGCGGCGGGCAGGCGAAACTGGTGCGTACCGCCTCGACAGACGACGAAGCCCTCTCCATGGCTGATCTTGGTATCGAGCACTTCGATCGCGTAGTAGCCGCAGAAGGCGGTGAGGAAACGGCCGATTTCGAAACGCACTCGCGGTGGCTCATGCATGGCCGCCAGATGCTGTCCCAAGGCCTCACATAGGCCGGGCCAGTCGAACTGTTCGGACGGCTGGAGATAGTTCACGCCGATACCGCCTCCCACGTTGAGCTGGGTGACGCGCTCGGGGTGGCGTGCCAACGCTCGCCACTGTGGCCAGCGCTCCAGGTAGGAGGCCAGCAGCCGCTGGTGACGCCGTTCGCATGTCTGGTGCGACATGGCGTGAACATGAAAGCCGACCAGCGTCAGGTTCGCAGCGTCATCGACAGCCCGGACGGCTTCGATCAACTGCGCCTCGTCGATGCCGAAAGGCGTGGCCGTGCCGGCCATCCTTAGACGACTGGAGAGGTCCTCGGGCAGAGCGGGGTTGATGCGCAGCAGCACCGGTTGCACGCACTCCAGCGAGGCCGCGACTGCCTGCAGGCGGGCTACTTCCCCGAGACTTTCGACATGCAAGGCCTCGACGCCTCGCGTCATGGCCTCATGCATGTCGGTATCCAGTTTGCCCGGGCCGGAGAGCACCCAGGGGCGCGGCGTCGAGCAGGCGCAGGCCCGCGCGATCTCGCCGCCGGACGACAGTTCCAGCCCGTCCACTACGGGTGCCAGCGTATCGAGGATGGCCGCCTCGCTATTGGCTTTGATGGCATAGTAGAGCTCGACGCCTGGGGGCAACGCCGCCTTCATGGCACGACCATGCGCGGCGAGCGCCGGAAGGTCATAGAAGAATGCCGCCATGGGCTCGCGGCACGCTTGTCGATGCGAGGCGATGGCATCGAGCACATACTCGGGAACGGTAACGGGCTCACCCATAGGCCACCTCCTGGCCAACGGCCCGAGTGACACACCAGGGATTGGGCAATGCCACATACTCGGCCTGGCGATCTGCCTGAGCCAGCAGCCGTAGCTTGAAGTTGGTCTTGCAGGGCAGGTCACCGCCTTCCAGCAGTGCATCCAGCTCGGGGGCGGACGTACCCAGGGTCTGGCGAACGCGATGCAGTTCGTCCAAGGTGTCCTGCCACAGCGCATCGCCGAGGGCCGGGCGCTGCCAACTCAGCGCCAGGATCGCTTCGGCGACATGATTGACGAGCAGGCAATAAGCGATACGGTTCCAGCCCTGCTCGCGAGAATAGGTCATCGACTCCCTGACGTGGGGATGCAGCGACTCTCCAGTGAGCCAGTCCACTCCCTTGTCATGGGTCAGCTTGACCCCTTCGAAGTCGCGCAGCAGCATCTGCCGGGGCATGCCCTGGTCATGGATCAGCACGCAATTCTGCAGATGGGGTTCCATGACGATGCCATGCCGAAAGAACAAGCCCATGACCGGTGCCACCAGCGTACGCAGGTAGGTCTGGAACCACGCACGGGACTGCGCTTCCGAGGGCAGTGCGTCGTGTCCCTCGGCTGACGTCGACCCTGCGATGAAAGACAACACCAGGGGCACCAACTGCGCATCGCGGGCAAAAAGCGTCGCGCTGAGCAGGCAGCGTTCCGGTCGGAATCGCTGACAGAAGTTTTCCCGCAGAATCACGCCAGTCTGCTCCCGAAACCAACGCTGATCGGCCTCGTCGCCCTCGGGCGGCGCCCAGTGAAGCGTGGCCGGTTCCTGTGCCACGCATAGCGCCGCCAGTGTCGTGTCTTTCGACTGGGCGAGCCGATGCATGATGCGATCGATGACCAGCGTGCTTTCCAGTTCGTACCAAGCATTCTTGCGCACACAATTGGTGATGCGCACATTGAGCGACCCCTTGATGAACCAGGGATGCCCCTCGAGATACCAGGTACGCATGGAAGCGGTAGGGGCAGCATGCCAACGACTCGGCCCGAGATCGCCGATCACCTTTTTCTGGATCATCTCTGCCACCCGGGCATCCTGGCGGAAGAGATCGGCCTGAACCGGGTGCATGCTGAGCACCACACGATCGAGATCCTCGGCGCGGCGCTGATCTCCCGCATGCGGCAACACATCCAGGGCATTCAGCCGATTGGTCTGGACGCTCAGCCCGGCCACGGGAAAGGAAAACTCGTGCAGGGTCGTGGTGGCACCGAATTCGGGAGAGTAGGCAGGTTTCTCGTCCTGCAGCAGTTGGGGCGGCCATTGCCGGGCCTTGGGCGTGGGATGATTGGGATGCCCAAACCACAGCCCCTGCTCACTGCAACGGTAATCCGCCAACGGATGGAGCCTGGGCTGCTCGACGGCATGCGCGACGATGGTCGTCATGACGTCCTGGCTTTGCATGACTTGGTCGCACAATTCCTGATTGAGCGTGCCCTCATTCCACCGGCAGTGCTCCAACAGCGCAGTGATCAATTCCACCATTTCAGGGGCATGCCAGCCGGTACCTTCTGCCTCTCGCAGATAGACCTCGGAAAGATAGAAGTGACTACCGATGACCGAACGTCGGTCCACCATCACGAACAGCGACAACGATGCCGACCACTCGATCAGCAGGGGCATGCCGTGCACCTGCTCCGGAAGTCCATCGCGCCGAGTCGGCCACCGATGGAACACCGTGTCATGGGGGATTGCCACTTCCTTGATAATGCAATTCAGCAACGCATGCATGGATGCGTGTCGGCTTATCTCGCCAGGTAAGCGAGAGAAACGGGCGTAGCTCATGTAGCCTCCGCAACAATACCTTCCTTTTGAACCTCACCTGCCTCATGACCAACCGTGCCGTCAGTGCAAGGCTTCTGCTGGCAAGTAAGTCCGCGCGTCCCTCGCTAGCCACGTTGCAACGTCGTACTGAGTGGGCAACGTCCTACTGGATGGTCGTGCTTGTTATGTCGATCGAGTGGTGAGAACAGCGATACGCTTAGATCATCGGTGCCGATGCTTGGGTAATCGCCAGCTCACTTGCTAATGAGAATGATTATAATAAAGATTAAAGTCAACGCTTGCACATATCCGCCGCACGAATCATTAGCTCCCCCATCATGGTGGAAGAGCGAGTGGACCTACCCCGCAATATTGAAAATGAGAATTTTTTGTCTTACGGTTGCCAGCCTAAGGATCATCCCAACGAGCCACCTTCATGCCCTCAATACCTGCCAAGCCGCCGCGTCTGACAGGCGAAGCCCTGTGCGCCGGGTACGAATCGCAACGCGTACTGGATGGTGTCGATCTGGCAGTGGCCGAGGGCAAGCTGACGGTGTTGCTCGGCCCCAACGGTAGCGGTAAATCAACACTGCTGAAGACGCTGGCGCGCACGCTGATACCCAGCGCCGGTCAAGTCTGTCTCGATGGCAAGGATATTCACCGCCGCAATACGCGAGAGGTCGCCCAGCGCCTGGGCATCCTGCCGCAGGGCCCTTCCGCGCCGGAGGGATTGACGGTCCGGCAACTGGTCGGCATGGGGCGCTTTCCTCACCAGCGATTGTGGCGACAGGATGCCGAGCAGGATGCCCTGGCCATTCGCGAGGCGATGGCCTATGCCGACGTCACGGCGTTCGCCGAGCGCAGCGTCGATGCGCTCTCCGGCGGTCAGCGGCAGCGTTGTTGGATCGCCATGGTGCTGGCTCAGCAGACCGACCTGATCCTGCTCGATGAGCCCACCACCTTTCTCGATCTCAAGGTGCAAGTAGACTTGCTGGAGCTGCTATCCCGCCTGGCTCACGAGCACGGCCGCACCCTGCTGCTGGTGCTGCACGACTTGAACCTGGCGGCGGCCTACGCCGATCAACTGGTGATGATGCGTGAAGGGCGTATTGTCACCAGTGGCGTACCTGAGAAGGTGTTCACGGCCACCAACCTCAAGCATGTCTTCGATCTCGATGCCCATGTACTCGAGGATCCCGAGACAGGCAGCCCGATCTGCGTGCCACACAAGAAACGGGGGGCCCACCGGCGTGCCCAGCCCACCGACCACCAGCGTCGTGTTTCATGAGCCATCGATTCTGCGCCGATCTCAGCCGTGAACAGCATGATCCGCTGGCCGGCAGTGCCGCGCACGTTGAGCGCAATCTCCTGATCAGTTGGCCTCGCGCCAAATGGACACGCAATCTACGTCATGCCCACGACATGCCGGACAGCCTGGTACAAACCCTCGACGCCATCGCCGCCGACGGGCGGCGAATCAATCTGATTCATCGGCGTGAACAGGCCAGCGACAGCCATCAGGTATTTCTGATGCCCGAACGCCGGCGGTTTGTCGTGCCTCGCGAGGCACTGGAGGCGTTTCTGGCCGCGTGGCAGTCAGGGGCGCCACTGACAGCATGGGAGGGAGAAGCGGTCGACCGCGATCTGCTGCTTTGCTGCACTCACGGCAAGAAGGACAAGTGCTGCGCCAAGTATGGTTACCAGACCTACAAGCAGTTGGCCCAGGTCGTCGCGGCGCACGGGCTGCCCTTCGATGTCTGGGAAAGCAGCCATCTGGGCGGTTGCCGCCTCGCCGCCAGCATCATCCTGCTCTCACCAGTGCGCAAGTACGGCCGCATTACACCGCAGCAGGCATTACCCTTCCTGCAAGCGGAGGCGCAAGGCCGTCGCTTTCTGCCCGGCTATCGCGGCGACTCCCGGCTGACACCCGCGCAGCAGTGTGCCCAGCTCGCAGCCCTGGCCTTTCTAGAACGAGGATACCCACAGGCCAGCTTGACGTTGCAGGACGACACCGGCAACGAGCATCGGCGACGCATCCTGTGGCGATGGGAACAAGATGGTGCGCATGGCCAACTGCAGACCGTCTGCGAAACGACGACGGTTCTACGTGTCGACACGTGCTCCGACCTGGATGACGGCCCCACCGAAAGCCTGGTCTGGAATGCCACCGATATCTCAGCCGCCTGACGCTGGATGCCGCTGCAAGCAGTCGCCGCCCGTCACGCGTTGCCTGATGTGTCTTCGAGCCGAGCCACGGCGTCGCGGCTGACGCGATCGCGCATCTCGCCGGTCAATTCGCTCAACTGCCCTGCGCGCATTTCCAGTAGCCGGTCGGCGTGCTGGAAGTAGTGATCGTCGTGGCTGATGGCGAAGACGGTCTTGCCGTGTTCGCGCAGCAAGGGCAGCAACTCGCGGTAGAAGATGCGCCGGAACTGCGGGTCCTGATCCGCCGCCCATTCGTCGAGCATCAGGATATCGCGCTGTTCGGCCACCGCCAGCAGCAGCGCAAGGCGCTTGCGTTGCCCCTGGGAAAGCTGCGTGTCGGTCACCCGCCAGCCATCGAAATGCAGCTTTTCGCCCATGCCCAGGCGCGCGACCCAGGCTTCGGTCAAGGCCGTGTCCGGCGCCTCGCCATCAGGGCCGATCACCTGATCGAAGAGGTAGAAGTCGGTGAATACGGCGGCGAAGCGACTACGAAACGCCTGCCAGCCGGCCTCGTCCACGGGGATGCCATCGATGAGGATCTCACCGGCATACGGCTGATAAAGGCCGGTCAGCAGGCGCGCTAGCGTCGATTTGCCACTGCCGTTGCCACCGATCAGAAACACCAGTTCACCGCGCGACAAGGTGAGATCGACCGGCCCCACTTCAAAGCCACGGCCATGCTCGCCCGCAGCATAAGCAAAGGTCACGCTGCGTAGCTCCAGCGTCTGCCAGTCGCCGTGCGCGGCGCTCTCGCCGAACTCCGCGCGATACTCGGTCAATGCCAGTGTCCTGAGCTTGTCGAAGGCGACCTGGGCACTCAACAGCGTGGGCAATGCCCCCACCGCCTGGATCAAGGGCGTGCGCAGGAACAACAGCGTCAGCGAATAGGTTGCCGCCACGTTGGTATTGGCCCAACCGAGGCCATTGGCGAGGAAGAACACCATGCCGATGGCGCCCAGCATCATGATGTTCGACCAGTTCACCGCGCTCAGGTGGAAGGTGTCGGAGCGGATAATGTGATGCCGATAGGCCTTGGCGTCGCGCTCGTAGACATCCTCATACAGTGACCGGGCACGGTCGCGATTGAGGGCCAGTTCCTTGCGGCCGTCGATCACCGCCTCGTAATCCTTGTAGAGCCGGTCCTCGGTGTCGCGCACCTTTCCCAGATGGCGATACACATGCGACACCAGATACCAGCCCCCTACCACGGTCACCGCCACCCATAGCGCAGTGATGAACAGCATCCCCGGCGAGAGCCAGGCCAGATACGCGGCCGACCCCAGCGTCAGGATAACCCCCTGCACCAGTTCGGGAAGGCGCACGAAGGCGATGGTGATATTACGAATGTCGCTGGACAGGCTGGCCAGCAGGTGCGCACTGCCCAGGCGCTCGAGTCGTTCGATGTCGGTATCCAGAATCCGCTTGATGAGACGTCCGCGCAGACGATAGACGAAATGGTGGCCGAGCACGGTCAGCGCCAGTTGCGAACCCAGCGTGACCGCCAGCAGCAATGCGATCAGCCCCAGGAACTGAGGCAGCACTAGAAGCGGGTCGCCCTGGGCCTCGATCAAGTACTGGTTGATGAAGGCGATGACCCCGATACCCAGCCCCGCGCTGGCCAGGCTCAACACCATGACGCCGATGAACGGCCAGCGATAATCGCGATAGACGACGCGCAAAAGTTCCATGCAGTTCTCTAGACGTTATTTTGAAAGTGGCGACGCGCCGCGTTATACGCGACGCCGATGAATGTCAGCGTGGCCCACGATTCTTGCCAATTCTCGCGCCACGTCAAGGTAAAGGATTCTCGTTTTCGTATGCACGTTGCAACGCTTCACCACGATTGGCGACAATAGCACCTCATATGGCACTTTCCGCGACGTTCACAGTCGCGTTCGACATCGTCCCGTCCACCTGCGCCGCGTGGACGCAATCCCTGAATCAGGCTCGCGCATGCTCGCCCAACTCTTCGCTGTCATGGCCCCCGTGTTCGTGGGCGCCAGTATCGGATTTTGCTGGATACGCCTGGGATACGCGTATCCCACCGACTTCGTCACCAAACTGGTCTTCAATGTCGGCACGCCGTCATTGATTCTCGCCTCGCTCTCCGGTGCCAACATCGATGCCCACACCTTCGGGCGCACCATGCTGAGCACGCTGGGCGTGCTTCTGGTCATGGCGCTGGCCACCTGGCTGATGGCGATACTGCTGCGCAAGAACTGGCGCGTGCTATTGGCACCCATGATGTACCCCAACACCGGCAACATGGGCTTGCCGGTGGCACTCTATGCATTCGGCAGCGAGGGCTTCGCCTATGCCATCACCGTGATGGTGACGGTCGCCCTGGTGCAGTTCACCTTCGGGATCATGATGATCAGCCGCAGCAATCCGCTGAAGAGCCTGCTGCGCACGCCTACCGTGTATAGCATTCTACTGTCGGTGGCCATCCTGCTCACGGATACCGACCTGCCGTTGTGGATCGATAACACCGTGGAGCTGATCTCCGGCTTCACCGTCCCCTTGATGCTGATCACCCTCGGCGTCTCGCTGGCCAACATTCAGGTGCGCAGTCTGTCCTCGGGGCTCGCTTTCAGCCTCATACGCACGGCACTCGCCGTTTGCGTGGCCTTCGGCGTGGGCTGGCTCCTGGACCTTCCGCCCCTGGCGCAGAGCGTGCTCGTGATGCAGATGAGCATGCCTGTAGCGGTCTATAATTACCTTTTTGCGCAACGCTCACAGCGCGAACCGGAATACGTCGCCAGCCTGGTGTTCTGCTCCACATTGCTGGCCTTCATCTACGTACCGCTGCTGCTGGCGCTGTTCATGTAGCCGGCTTTCCATGGTGCAGGGGGTGTAATTGCCAAAGCCCACAACTCTGTTATTCTTCGTAATGCACGCGACGCGCAGGAAGCGCTCGTGTTGTTGGCAACCGTTCAGGAGGAACCGCCATGAATTGGGATCAGATAGAAGGTCGTTGGACCGAGGTCAAAGGCAAGGCTAAAGCATCCTGGGGCGAAATGACCGACGATGAACTCGACCAAGTCGCCGGCAAGCGCGATCAATTGATCGGCAAGCTGCAGACCAAATACGGGATCACCAAGGAAGAAGCCGAAAAGCGAGCCGATGACTGGGCTCATTCGGTCTGATCGCGTATCTCGCCAGTCATTCGACACCCGCCGAATAGATAGAACCGACGAAGAAGGAGCTTCTCAATGCGCCACTCACTGCATCGCATGACGCAAACCGCCATTCTCATCGGGGGCATCGGGCTAACGGGCTTCGCCGTTGCCGATTCGCAACCCCAAGGGCTTTACTCAGGCGATGAGCTGATGGATGCCGACGTTTTCCTCGAGGCAAACCCCAACGAAGACGTGGGTGACGTCGAGGACGTGCTGCTGGGCGAGGACATGAGCGTTCAAGCCTTGGTCATCGAAACCGGGGGCGTTCTCGATCTTGGCGATACGCATCGTGTCGTCGATCGCGACAACTTTACCCTCGAGACGCAGAACGCCGATGATCTCGATGACTTGGAGTATCGTGTCACGCTCGACATGACGCGCGATGAGGTCGCCAAGCTGCCTGAGTACGACAACGACTGGTGGCAGGATGCCAAAGGGCAAGCTCGCCAGGCATGGGACGATACCAAGCAGGGCGCCGAAAGCGCTTGGCAAAGCACCAAGTCGGCCACCGCCGATCTACTGGACGATGCCAGCGATGCCCTTAACGACAACTGATCGTCGGACTCTTAGCCTGTAAAGAGTGAAGTATCGAGAAGGTCCGCCATCAATGGCGGGCCTTTTTCATGTTGAACAGACGGCACACATATAATCGCACCCCTACCTCGTGTGGGCTGAGGTATGGCGACCGAGCATGAAAAAGGCCACCCTAAGGTGGCCTTTTCCGCGAAGGTTACATCGACAGTAATACCGAGCCTTTCGCTTACTGCTGCTGGCCTTGGACCATGCCCTGAACGCGCTGCATGAGCTCAGGATCCTGCTGGATCGCCTGACCAACGGCATTGAAGTCTTCGACGCTCATGCCGCTATCTTCAACAACACTGACCATCTCTTCATTGGCTTTTTCACGAAGCTCCTGCTGCTCGTCTTCGCCATCCGCGTTCTGAAGCTGCTCGGTGTACTTCTGGGAAACTTGAGAAATTTCCTCAGACGCATCAGCGAACTGCTGAAGCTGTTGATCAGAAAAATCCTGAGAAGACGCACCCTGAGTCTGGGTTGTCCCGCTTGCTGCCGGGTCTTCCTGCTGTGCCATGGCGCCCTGTGCCGCTACCATTCCGGTCGTCAGCATAGCCGCTGAAACAAGAGCAGTGATCCGTTGCATGAATACCTCCAGATTATTGCGTGTGCGTGGCTATTGTGACGCCACTCTAGTGGGTGAGTTCACATTTTTCATGTAACAGATTGTAAATTATCAAACAGTAGACAGCCAAACCAACATTGCCTCGATGCCATGACGCACTGTGGCCAGCTCGGGCGCAGCCATCGCCGCCTCGGGATCGTCGGGACAAGGGCGTACCAACAGCGCCGCGCCATCGAAGTCTACATAAGCCAAGCGCGCTGTCAGTTGCGTCGGTTCGCAGCCAAATGCACTGCCCGGCAAGAGCGCAATACCCGCTTCCTCAAGCAGCGCCGCAGTCAATTCGGCGCTGGTGGTAATCCCACGCGCTCGTAGTGCCTCACGGTATGCACCGAAATCGGGGAACAGATAAAAGCCGCCATCCGGCGCATGGGTGCGAATCCCGGTCGCCTCGAGGCGTTGCGCGCACCATTGGCCGATCATGCTCAACCACTGCCGCTGGGCGTCGAGATACATCTCCAGCGCCAGCGTGACACTATACGCGGTGATCGCCGCCGCCTGGACCGGACTGGTCACGCTCGACCAGGTCTCCGAGGCGATGCCCAGCAAACGTGTCAGCAATTCATCGCCCAACGCCTCGGGCACATTCATGACGCCCAGGCGCCAACCGCCCGCACCGCACCACTTGGAAAGCCCGCTGGTCGTCAGCGTGCCCTCGGGATAATCGCGTGCAAAGGGGCGATGTTCCCCACGATGATCGAGCGGTCCGTAGATCTCATCAGAGAGCACCAACACACCGTGACGCTTGGCGACCGCGGCCAGCTCACGCTGCATCTCAGGCGCATACGACAGGCCGGTGGGATTACCCGGCGCATTGAGGATCAGAAGCCGCAGACCGGGACCATGCTCGCGGCAATGCCGATCAAGCTGTGCCGGCGTGACCAGCCAGCGGCTGTCGAAGCTTGTTTCCAAGCGCACCGCCGGCTGCCCCGCGAGCTTCGCCTGCGGTACGTAGGACACCCAGGCTGGCGCCGGGATAAGCACTTCGGCACGCGGCAAGGCCTTCATCAGCGCAAACAGCAACAACTTGCTTCCCGGGGCGATCAACACGCGTTCGGCTCGCCAGTCGGTACCATCCATGTGGCGGTGGAAAGCCGCCACGCTCTCGCGTAGCTCGGCCATTCCCTGCACCGGCAGATAGGCCTTGTCGGCGGCGTGTTCGGCCAGCGTCTCCACCGCCGGGGCGAAGACCGGAAACGGCGATTGGCCGAAACCGAACTTGATGATGCGCCGCCCCTGCGTTTCGAGTAGGCGCGACTGCTCGTTGATCAACAGCGTATCCGAAGCGGCGGTGGCGTTGTGATCATCGGCATAACCCCGGCCCAGCCAATCGGCGGCGCTGGGTGCGGGCCCCGAGACATCAGGGGAAGTCGTGGAAGTAGGCATGGCAGTTTCCAGGGAAAGAGGCAGAAAGCGGCAAAAGAAGCGGTGTAAGCGAATGCGTCACTCGACGTGCAGACGCGAGATCAACGCCTCGCGCTGGCGTAGAGCGAGCACCGCGTCGTGCCCCATCTCGCGGGCCACGCGGGACAGCAACAGCTCGACGAGCATGAACAGACTACTCATGGGATTGAAGAAGAAGGCGCCCTCGGCCGGCGCAAGTAACGTCGAGTCGCTCAACGCGGCCAACTGCGAGCTGGAATGATTCGTCAATACCAACAGCGACGCGCCCTGCTCCACCGCCAGCCGGCAGTAGTCGATGCTCATCCGCGACTCGGGCCGAAAGGCGATGCCGATCACTAGATCATCTTCGCCCAGCCGCAAGGCCTGCTCGACGCTGACGCCAGCGTGCCCCGAGACCAGGTCCACGCCATCACGCAGATAATCCAGGTAATACGCCAGGTAATGCGCGGCCCCGAAACTCGCCCGCAAGCCGATGACATGAATGCTCCGCGCCCGCTGGATGCTAGCCGCTGCCTCTACCAGTTGCGTCGTGTCCAGCGACTCCACGGTGGCCGAGAGATTTTGCATCTCTTGCTGCCATAACGCGCGGTCGTCGGCCAGCGCGTCGCCCTCGGCGCGGGGCGTCTCACCGAAATCCAGCAGCCGCTGGGCACGCGTGGAATAGAAGGCGCTATCGCTCAGATCTTCACGAAACAGCGCCTGCAGCGCCTTGAACCCCTCCAGGCCGAGGGCATGCGCCAACCGCGTCAGGCGCGAAGGATTCACGCCGTGGTGCTGCGCCAATTGCGAGATGCTCGACAGGCTCACGGTCTCGGGCTGGGCCAATAAGGCCTCGAGTAACGCAAGCCCCTTGGCGGACAGCGTCAAATCGGCGGCGTCACCGCGTCGAGCACGCAGCGCCAGCAGTTGCAGATCGGCGTAGCGCCGGGGTGGCAAGTCGGCATTGTCGGCGGGCATGGCAGGCTCCTGACATCATTTCCTAAAAGGATTCCGCTTCAAGGCTAGACACCCATTTCCCGTATTGCAAATAAATTTGCAATACGGGAAATAAAATATCGAGAGCTACCCCGCCTGCGGGCCTCTGCCATACTGGCAATACTTTCAAAGGAGTGATGCCATGCGAACCGCCCTGCTTGCCTGCTGGATGCTCGTGCTGCTTGGCCCGATGAACACCGCACATGCCGCCGATCCCGCCAATCCCTTGATCACCGATCACGGACTTTTTCGTCCGCTGGTGATCGTCTCCCCACAGCGCGACAACGACGCTTACCAACGTATGCAGACCCAGTTCAAAACCAGCCGCGCTAAATTCCAGGCACGTGACATGGTGCTCTATCGGGTGGAGAACGGGCAGGGATATCGCAACGACGAGCCGATGACCCGCTTCGAGACACAGGCTTTGTTGAAGGCGCTGGCGCTAGGCGACGACGCCCCGCTCACCACGGTGCTCATCGGAAAGGACGGGGGCAAGAAAATGCAGCTCGAGGGATTCGTCGCGCCGGAAAAGGTCTATCACATCATCGATCAGATGCCGATGCGGGCGGCGGAGCGCGACTGACCGCTCCGACTCGGCCGCCCTCACGCGTCAGCGCCAGCACGCCAACTGACGAAGATGCGCGTTACGTGCCTGCCCCGCCGCTACCGGCGTCAGCCATACCTCGGTGCCCGGCTGGCATTGCGCCAAGCGCGCGCAGGCCAGCGGCGTCAATGCGCCGAGACGCGGATAGCCACCGATGGTCTGACGATCGTTGAGCAGCACGATGGGCTGGCCGTCGGCGGGCACCTGTACGGCGCCTAGCGGAATCCCCTCAGAGACCATTCCCTCGCCCAGGTAGCGCAACTCAGAACCGGTCAGGCGAACGCCCATGCGATCCGCTCGCTGATCGACCTGCCACGGTGTGTTGAAGGCCTCGAACACGCTGGTACCGCTGAAATCGGCGATCTGCGCACCGCTCACCAGCGCCAACATCACGCGTTCTTCATCTCCAGGTAACGTGCCTACACCCAAGGGCAGCGTGCGCTCGGCTCCGGCGGTGCCTGCCCATGTCAGGCAATCGCCTTCGTCCAGCACCCGCCCCTGGCCATCGAGCCCGCCCAGACTTTCGCGCACCGTACTCGACACGCTACCCAGCACCGGCGTGGCATCGAGCCCACCCGGGAAGGCAAGATAGGCGCGCAAGCCCGCGCGAGGACTCTCGAAGGCCAGACGTTGACCGGCCGTAATGGTGAAGCGCGTCCCCGGCGCCAACGGCGCATCGTCGAGGGTCGCGCCCAGGTCCGCCCCCGTCAGGGCCAGCGTCGCCGAGGTCTCGGCGTATAGGGTCAAGCCGCCGACGGTAATTTCCACGCCAGGCGCTTGCGGCGCGTTCCCCAACAGCCAATTGGCCCATCCCAGCGATACCCAATCGGCGGCACCGCCCTGGGTCACACCGAGATGGCGCACCCCGAAGCGCCCACCATCCTGAATCAGCGTCAGCGGCCCCGCGCGTTCGACGATCAATCCCTTCATGTCTGGGCCTCCGTGGGGGTATCGCCGCGTTCAGCCAGCGGCGTCGGGTCGCCACCTTGCTCGATGAACGCCTCGCGGGAGATCGCCTCGAAACGCACCTTGTCGCCCGGCCGAAACAGGCTATAACCCTCCCGGTCGCGGCCGAAAAGCGCCACAGCCGTACGCCCGACGATGTTCCAGCCGCCCGGCGAAAGCGTGGGATAGACCGCGGTCTGGCGTTCGGCAATGGCCACGCTGCCGGCGGCAACTTTCTGGCGCGGCGTCTTCAGGCGCGGCGTGGCCAGCTCATCGTCGAGACGCCCCATGAAGGCGTAACCCGGAGCAAAGCCCAGCGCGAAGACGCTGTAATCCCGCGCGCAGTGCCTCGCAATCACGTCCTCGTGGCTAACGCCCAGACGCTCGGCGATGCGCTCGAGCTCCGGGCCGACACTGACGTCGTACCACACAGGGATCACATGCCGCTGGCCTTCACCACTGGTCGCCGGCGTCAAGCCAGCTAGCGCCTCGCTTACCCGGGCACGAGCGGCCTGCAGGTCCAGGCGTTGGATATCGTAGTGCACCAGCAGCGTGGTGTAGGACGGCACCAGATCGATCAGCGCCTCGCCGAAGGCCTCGCGCAGGGCATGGTCGGCGGCCAGCATCCAGGGCATATGTTCCTCGTCGATGCTGTCGAAGAGGCGCACGATGAGGCTGTCCATGCCTACCGTTTCGATACTCGGATCGCTCACCGGCTCACTCCCGTGCCAGGCTATCGAAGGCGTCGCGAATGGCACGTACGGCGGCCACCGACTCGGCATTGTCGCCATGAACGCAGAGCGTATCGGCGACCAGACGCAGCGCGCTGCCATCATTGGCGGTCAGTGTTTCGCCCTTGGCTAGTGTCACCGCCTGGGCCACGATGGTCTCGCGATCTTGATGCACGGCACCCGGCTCGCGTCGCGACACCAGCCGCCCCTGAGGGTCGTAGGCACGGTCGGCGAAGGTCTCGAACCATAGCGTGACTCCCATTTCCTTGGCCAGCGCCCGCATCGGTGCCGGGTCCGCCGTGGCCATGGCCAGCAGCGGCAAGCGGCGATCATAAGCCAGTACCGCGCGCATAGCGCCGCGCATCAGTTCCGGGTCGCGGGCCATATCGTTGTACAGCGCGCCGTGCGGCTTGACGTAGCTTACGGTCGTACCCTCGGCGCGACACATGCCCTCCAGCGCGCCGATCTGATACAGCATCATGTCCTCTACCTCGCGCGGCGTACAGGCCAGCGAGCGCCGCCCGAAACCTTGCAGGTCGGGATAGGCAGGATGCGCCCCGACGCGGACGCCGTGTTGCACGGCCAGCGCCACGGTACGCCGCATGATGTCGGGGTCGGAAGCATGAAAGCCACAGGCGATATTGGCGCAGTCGACATAGGGCATGACCTCGTCGTCGAGACCCATCTTCCAGTTGCCGAAGCTCTCTCCCATGTCGCAGTTGAGAAGCGGTAGGGGCATGAACATGACCTCTTTTATTGTCGTCGGCTTTCACGGTTGCGGCGCTTCACTCTATGAAAGCCCGCGCGGCCCGGTCCAATCGTTTTTCGTGATGCGCGATATCGGTGGAACCTTTCATCGCAGCACGTGGGGAAAACGAGTTGACGGCGCACAGCGCCGGGTTAAAGAATCACAGTTCACGAATGCCAATCACAACCGATCCCGAGGAGGCCTCCATGGCCGTCAGCGATCCCTTCCATCTTGCCGTGCAGGTTCGCGATATCGACGAAGCCCGGCGTTTCTACGGCGACTTCCTGGGCTGCCCCGAAGGTCGCTCATCGGAGAGCTGGGTCGATTTCGACCTTTTTGGTCATCAGTTCGTCTGCCATCTCAATCCCGCACTGAAGGACACCGCCGTCGCTAGCCACAAGAATCCGGTGGACGGCCATGGCGTGCCGGTACCGCATTTCGGTGTAGTCCTCGAGATGAGTGCCTGGCAAGCCCTGGCCGACAAGCTGCGCGCGCATGACGTGGCCTTCGAGATCGAACCCTACGTGCGCTTCAAGGGCGAACCCGGCGAGCAAGCCACCATGTTCTTCTACGATCCCTCCGGCAATGCCCTGGAGTTCAAGGCCTTCAAGGACCGTGAGACGCAGTTGTTCAAGAAAACATAGTATCCGCCGCCGCTTCCCTTCCGCCGCGCGGGGATCGCGCGGCGACCTGTGCAGGATCACCGATGTTCGACTTCAAGGAACTCGAGGCCTTCGTCTGGGTGGTGCGCTTGGGCTCGTTTCGCAAGGGCGCGACCAAGCTGCACGTCACCCAGCCGTCGATCTCGGACCGCATCACCCGGCTGGAAGACAGCGTCGGCGAGTCGCTACTCGACCGCTCGGCACGCCCCGTGCAGCCCACGCTTCGCGGCCGCGAGTTCTTCACCCATGCCGAGCGCCTGCTCGAGGGCCGCGACGAAGCCATGCGCCTGTTTCAGGATGAAGAATCGTTCTCCGGCACGCTGCGCCTGGGGGTCATCGAGACCATCGCCAGCAGTTGGTGCCCGACCTTCATGCGTCGTCTGGCCGAGCGCTATCCACAACTGACCATCGAGTTGATGGTGGATATTTCCCCCTTCCTGCATCAACGCCTGGCCGAGAACGACCTCGACATGCTGTTCGCCATGGACGGCCTGGCGCCGGGGCTCTGCGCCATCCAGACGCCGCTATGCACCTTCGAGATGGGCATGTTCGCGGCCCCCGAGCTGGCCGCCACACTGCGCCATGGCGACATGGAAACCTTCGCCGACACGGCGTTCATTTCCTTCAGCAAACAGGCACGGCCGTACAGCGAGCTGGTCGCCTACCTCACCGCACTGGGCATCGATACGCCACGCATTCACTCCACCAGCACGCTGATGACCATCATGCGCATGAGCATCGAGGGGCTGGGCATCGGTGTATTGCCGGTCGCCACGGTACGTGATGCCGTGGACGCCGGCAGCTTGGAACGCCTGACGCTGGAAGAACCGTTGCCGCCGATGATCTATGACGCCATCTGGCGCCGCTCCAACTACCCGAGCTTCTGCGCCAGTGTGGCTCGCCTGGCCAAGCAGTGCGCCGCCGATTACGCCCAAGATCACGGAAAGCTTTCATCGCCTACCACTGTGAAAGGCTACGTCGATACTTGACATCAGAATTAACGATTTGACGCCAGTGCATCGCCACTTGAAGAATGAATCCGTCTTCCGAGTTCAATAACAATGAGGAATTGAACATGCGTACGATGCATTCTTTCGTCTGGCTGGCGGCAATCGGCTCGCTCGGCATTGCCGGCAGCGCCATGGCCGCGCAATGGAACCTCGCCTCTCCCTACGGCGATGCCAGCTTTCATACCCAGAATACCAAGCAATTCGCCGAGGACGTCGCCGACGCTACCGATGGCGAACTGGATATCAGCGTGCACAGCGGCGGCTCGTTGATCGCGCACTCCGAAATCAAACCTTCCGTTCGGCGTGGCACCGTGCAGGCGGGCGAAGTGTTTCTTTCCTCGCTCTCCAACGAATCGCCGATCTACGAAGTGGATACGTTGCCGGGGCTGGCCGGTAGCTACGAAGACGCCTACGACCTCTGGCAAGCCTCCAAGCCGATCATCACCCAGATGTTCGCCAAGGAAGGCCTGATGCCGCTTTATGCCGTGCCATGGCCGGCGCAGGGCATCTATACCGACTTCGAGCTGACCGATGTCTCGCAGTTCGAGGGGCTGCGTGTGCGCGCTCCCAACATCAACACGCAGCGCTTCGTCGAAAATCTCGGCGGCACGCCCACGGAAACCGAAGAGGCCGATATTCCCACCGCGTTCAGCACTGGGCGCGTCGACGCCATGATCACCTCGGTCTCCACCGGCAAGTCGATGTCCGCCTGGGACTATGTCTCGAATTACAGTGACGCCAACCTGTGGCTGCCCAAGAACATCGTGTTCATCAACAAGCGCGCCTTCGATCGCCTCGATGACGAGACGCAGCAGGCCGTGCTGGATGCCGCCGCCGAGGCCGAACGGCGTGGCTGGCAGGCCAGCCGCGAGGACAGTGCCGAGAGCGCCAAGGCCTTGAAGGAACACGACATCACGATTTCCAAACCCAGCGGCCAGCTGGCCGATGATCTCGAGGCCGCCGGCGACTCGCTGTTCGAAGACTGGCAGGAACGCGCCGGCGATCAGGCCAAGACGCTGATCGAGCGCTACCGCAAACGCCAGGCCGCCGAATAACGCATCCACGCCTTGAAGCAAGACCTGCAAGCTCCGCTCACGCGTCGTTATCGGCGGTGAGCAGGGCCCCGTCCTCACCCTCGCATTCGTGAGTGACCGACATGACCTATCGACTCGACAGACTCTATCGCCTCGGTGCCTGGGGCGCCGCGGCCTGCATGTTGGCGATCTGCGCCATCATCACTTTTCAAGTGCTGCTGCGCTGCCTGGATGCGCTGCTGGCTGTGGTGGGCAGCGCACCCCTGGGGCTCGAAATTCCCGGTGTCTCGGAAATGGCCGCCTACCTGCTGGTGGGCGCCACCTTCCTGAGCATGGCCTATACCTTCACGCATCACGCGCATATCCGCGTGACGCTGGTCATTTCACGCCTGCCGCCGCGTGCTCGCGTGTGGATCGAGACGCTCTGTCTGCTAGTGGCATTGGCGCTTAGCGTATTGCTCACCTGGGAGCTGGTGGGCCTGGTGCGCGAAAGCCTGGATTACGGAGACGTTTCCTCAGGATTGCTCGCCATCCCCTTGTGGATTCCGCAAAGCGTCCTCGTCGTGGGTATCGCGCTGATGTGCTTGGCATTGATCGAAACGCTGATCGGCACGCTGCGCATCGCCTTCACCGCGCCCGCTTCCTATGTGACCCCCGCGTCACGGGACGGTGACGCATGATCCACTATACGCGAGAGGATGCCTTGTCATGCTGACCCTCAGCCTCGTCACGATCCTCGCCCTGGCCCTGCTGCTCGGTGGCGGCGTGTGGATCGCCTTTGCCCTGCTGGGAACCGGCTGGATCGCCCTGACGTTCTTCGGCAGCTTCGAGCCCGGGCCCATCCTGGCGTCCGACTTCTGGGGCGCCAGCTACGGCTGGGATTTGACTGCCCTGCCGATGTTCGTGTGGATGGGCGAGATTCTGTTTCGCTCGGGTCTTGCCGACAACATGTTTCGTGCCCTGGCGCCCTGGCTCAACCGCTTGCCGGGACGCTTGCTGCATTCCAATATCATCGGTAGCGGCCTGTTCGCCGCCGTATGCGGCTCTTCGGCGGCAACCTGCGCCACGGTCGGCAAGATGACGTTACCCGAGCTGGAACGCCGCGACTACGACAGCAACCTTGCCATCGGCACGCTGGCCAGCGCCTCGACGCTGGGCCTGCTGATTCCACCCTCGATCATGATGATCGTCTACGGCGTGGTGACCGAGCAGTCCATCTCGCGGCTGTTCATCGCCGGCATTCTGCCAGGCTTGCTGTTGCTAGGCCTGTTCATGACCTACCTGATCGGCTGGTCGTTACTGGTCGGCGCCCGCCAGGGCCGTGCCGGGCAGGCAGAGGCCCGCATGCCGCTGATGTCGAAAATCCGCAACAGCGCCCAGTTGATCCCGCTGCTGGTGCTTATCGGCGGTATTCTAGGCAGCATCTACGGCGGGCTCGCCTCGCCGACAGAAGCCGCTGCCGTGGGCGTGGTGCTGTCGATGCTGATCGCGCGAGGCAACGGTCATTTCAACAAGACCATCTTCCTCGACTCGCTCTTCGCGGCGCTACGCACGGCGTGCATGATCGCCTTCATCATCGCTGGCGCCTCGTTTCTATCCTCGGCGCTGAGTTTCACGCAACTGCCCATGCAACTGGCCAACCACATCGCCGCGATGGGCCTATCCCCCACCATGCTGCTGGTGGTGCTGACGCTCTTCCTGCTGGTGCTAGGCTGCTTCCTCGACGGCATCTCGCTGATCCTGCTGGTCACGTCGATCATCATGCCGCTGATCGAAGGCGCGGGCATCGATCTGATCTGGTTCGGCATCTATCTGGTGATCGTGGTGGAGATGTCGCAGATCACGCCGCCGGTCGGCTTCAACCTGTTCGTCATTCAGGGCCTCACCGGCAAAGACATCATCACCATCACCCGCGCTACCCTGCCGTTCTTCCTGCTGATGATCTTCGCCGTGGTGCTGTTGCACCTGTTCCCCGAGATCGTGCTCTACCTGCCGCAGGCGATGAACTGATCGACATCATCTTTCCCCGCCTCAACGCCAAAGGCCGCTGGAATGCTCCAGCGGCCTTTGTTATATCGAGTCGAAAGGGCTCGCGAGGCTGGCTCGCAGGGCTTACCCGCCAGACTTAAAGAGGTTTGACGCTCGGCACGGGCGCGGCGGCGTCCTTGGCCAGCGGGTTGCGCAGCGGCAAGGCAAACGGCTTGGCGTCGATCTCGAAGACATCCCCCGGCTGGGCGCTGATACCGTCGCTGAAACTCAGCGTCGCAGTGCCGAAGAAATGCACGTGTACGTCACCCGGACGGCAAAACTGCGCGTACTTGAAATGATGCGCCTCGAGATTGGCGAGGCTGTGGCACATGTTGTCCTCGCCGGAGATGAACGGCTTCTCCCATAGAACACCGCCATCGCGCCGGATACGCGAGGTGCCTTGCACGTCGCTGGGGAGTTCGTCGACGAGCAGCGTCGGCCCGAAGGAACAGGCGCGCAGCTTGGAATGTGCCAGGTACAGGTAGTTCTCGCGCTCGGTGACGTGATCGGAGAACTCGTTGCCCAGCGCATAGCCGATGCGACGCGGCACACCGTTGTTGTCGATCAGGTACAGGCCGGCGACTTCCGGTTCCTCGCCGCCATCCAGCGCGAAATGCGGCATGTTCAGAGCCTCGCCCGGCGCCATGACGATGCCGCCGTCACCCTTGTAGAACCACTCAGGCTGCACGCCGAAATCGCCCGCCGCGGGTTTGCCACCTTCCACCCCTTTGCGGAACATCTTCATCGAGTCGGTAAGCGGCGCTTCGCTCTGGTCCGCCTCGTTCATCTGGCGGTGCATCTTGTCGCGTCCCTCGGCGCTGCCGAGATGCGTCAGCCCGGTGCCGGTGACCAACAAGTGTGCCGGATCGGGATGATCGAGCGGCGCCAACAGGCGACCTTGATCGGACAACGCCACCGCGTCGACACGTGCATCCCCCGGCCACTCCTCGATCAGCGCAGCCAGTCCGACGCCACGCTCGAGTGCGATATGCGCCAGGGTCAGCACGCTTTCCGCGCCTTCCAGACGGCGAGCCTGCGTCGGGTCATCGTCGATCGCCAGGACCATGCGGTCTCCACTGTCGATTCTGGCTTGTGCGAGTTGCATGTAATGGGCTCTCCTGAAGGCCGAGTCAATGGTATGGCGGACTCAGTCGTGATAGACCACGCTGCGTCCGCCATCGATAGTAATACAGCTTGCGTTGTAAAAAAGGTCATCCCTTGGCGCGGCGCGTTTGTTTCCAGCGGTCGAACATCACCGCCAGCAGTAGGATCGCACCACGTACCAGATACTGATAGAAGGTGGGCACGTTGAGTAGTCCCATGGCGTTCTGCACGCAGCCCATGATCAGTACGCCAACCAGCACGCCGGTGATCGAGGCGACCCCACCGGACAGCGAGACACCGCCCAGCACGCAGGCGGAAATCACCGCCAGCTCGAGCCCCATCGAGGTATTGGGATCACCCAGTCCCATGCGTGAGGCCAACAATACCCCGGCGATCCCCGCGACGATGCCTTGCAGGGCAAATACCGTGATTTTCAGGCGCCGCACGTTGACCCCGGCCAAGCTCGCCGCCTCGGCATTGCCACCGGTCGCCAGGGTGTTGCGCCCGAATGCCGTCATGTTGAGCACGATGCCGAAGACCACGAAACATACGATCATGGTCCAGACCGGCAGCGTCAGCCCCAGAAATGAAGCACTGCCCAGGTCGAAGAATCCCGGCACCGTAATCATGACCGCATCGCCACCGGAGGTGATGTAGGCCAAGCCGCGCACGAACTCCATCGCCGCCAGGGTAGCAATCAATGAATTGATGCCGAACTTGGACACCACGAAGCCATTGAAAGCGCCCACTGCGCCACCGGCGGCCACTCCCACGAGCACGCCGATGAAGACGCTACCCGAGGTCGACGTCACGACGGCGGCCACCACGCCGGTAAAGGCAACGATGGAGGCCACCGACAAGTCCACCTCGCCGAGTGCCAGCACCATCATCATGGTGGTCGCGATGGTGCCGATCAGGGTCACCGAAAGCAGCAAGCCGACGATATTGCGACCGGTCAGAAAGTCCGGGACGAAAATCGCCAAGGCGATAAAGAGGGCGAAAAAGATCGCAATCAACCCGGAGGTGTCGAGCAATGTGCGTAATGCCTTGGCACGCGGTTTGGGTGCCGTCGGCGAAGTATCGGAAGCGGCCAGTTTGTCTGTGCTCATGTGGTCGATCTCTTCATGTTGTTAGCGGTGAGCAACTCAGTTGGTCGACAACTCAGTTGGCCGGCAACTCAAGCCGGAAGCGCCAATCCCAGCAGGCGCTCCTGGGTCGCCTGCTCGCGCGGTACGATATCGACTAGGACACCATCGCGCATGACGCCGATGCGATCGCAGATCGAACTGACTTCGGCGAGGTCACTGGAAATCACGATCACGCCCTTGCCTTGATCTGCCAGGTCATACAGCAAGGTGTAGATATCGCGCCGCGCCCCCACATCGATGCCCCGCGTAGGCTCGTCCATCACGAACAAGTCGATCTCCTCCGCCAGCCAGCGCCCGAGAATCACCTTCTGCTGGTTACCCCCCGACAGCGTATTGATCGGCGTGCGGTGGTTCGGCGTCTTGATACTCAAACGCTGGATATAGGTCTTGGCGTTATCGGCTTCGCGCCCGGCATGACGAAACACGCCCCAGCGCTTGAAGAAACGCCGACAACTGATATTGAGATTGTCGGCGACACTCGCCACGGGGAAGATGCCTTGGGATTTGCGATCCTCGGGACACATCGCGATGCCCGCGCGAATCGCCTGTTGTGGTGAGGTAAAGACACCCGTTTTGCCGCGAAACGTTACCTGCCCCTGGCTTGCCTTTTCCACGCCACACACCAGCCGCATCAACTCACTGCGTCCGGCGCCGACAAGCCCAAAGAGACCGAACACTTCGCCGCGTTTCATTTCCAGGCTGATCGGCTTGCGCACTCCCCGACCTTGCAAGTCGTCGATACGCATCAAGACATCGCCCATGGCCCGCTGCCTGAAGCCATACACATCCTCGATCTGACGCCCCACCATCTCGCCGACCAAGGTGTCTTGATCGACACCGTCCAGCGTCTCGTGCGTGCGAATATGGCGCCCATCGCGGAACACCGTCAGCGCATCGCACATTTCGAAGACCTCTTCCATGCGATGGGTGACGTACAACACCACGCGTCCCTCGTCGCGCAGTCGCGCGACGATTCGCTTGAGCTGACGCGTCTCCTGCACGGAAAGGCTACTGGTAGGCTCGTCGAAGGCGATAATCTTGGCGTCGCGCAATAGCGCACGACCGATCTCGATCATTTGCTGTTGACCGATGGAAAGCTCCCGCACCTTGGTAGCCGGGTCGATCTCGCCTTCGCCGAGTTCTTCGAGAATTTCCCGGGCGCGCGCCTTCATGGTGCGCCGGTCGATGAAGCCGCCGCGTTTCGGCAACTGCCCCAACAACAGGTTCTCGGCCACCGACAAGTTGGGTGACAGCGTGAGTTCTTGATAGATGATCGCGATGCCTTGGGCCAGCGCCTCCCGGGCGTTGGCAAAGACATACGATTGACCGTCGATCCACAGCTGGCCCGAGGAAGGACGATTGACGCCACTGAGCACCTTGAGCAAGGTCGATTTTCCGGCGCCGTTCTCGCCCATCAAGGCATGCACCTCACCGGCCTTAGCGGCAAAGCTCACACCATCGAGAGCCCTCACACCGGGGAATTCGACGACGATGTCGTCGAAACTGAGAAAAGCCTCGGACATACGGAGCTCCTGAAGGAAGAAAGGGGCCCACGCCCCGAGGCGCGGGCGGCAGTCTTACAAACCCAACTCTTCCCGTACGTCCTTCCAGTTATCCCGCGTCATCAGCTTGCCGGTGGTTTCGGTATTGGCCTTGGGCTTCTCGCCGTCGGTGATCCACTGGTAGAGGTTATCCGCCGACTGGCGCCCATGCATGGTCGAACTCACCGCAACGGTGCCGTAGAAGCCGGTCGGCGTCTCACGCGAGAATTCGGCGAAGGCCGCGCCGGAGCCGTTGATGCCCACCCCGATGACCTGATCCGGATCGAGGCCGTACTGTTCACTCGCGCGCACGCCGCCAAGCACGCTCTCTTCGTTGAGCGCGTAGATTACCCAATGCTCGAAATCGCCACGCTTGGAGAACACCGGCGAGGCCGCCGAGAACGCGCTGCTGGTATCGGTATTCTGCTGCGGCGCATCGAAGATGTTGTCCTTCTTGAAACCGGACTCGAGCAGCGCGGCCGTGGCACCGTCGGTACGCTCTTTCGCGGTGGGCAATTCATAGTTGGTAATGCGCAGCGCCGCGACCTCGTCCGGGTCCCAGCCACGATTGTCCATCTCCTCGGCGATGGCATTGCCGACCTGCTCGCCGATCTTGTAGCCGGACATCCCTAGATGCGGCACGTCCTCCATGGGCTCCCCGTCACTATTGAGGAAGCGGTCATCGACGGTCACGACCTTCATGCCGTACTGCTTGGCGCGGTTCATGATCGCCGGCCCCAACCGCACATCCGGCGGACAGATCACGAAGCCTTGGGCGCCTTGCGAGTTGAGGTTATCGATGGCACTCAGCACTTCCTGGCCGTCCTCGCCCGACAAGCGCACCACTTCGAAGCCTTTTTCCTCACCGAGCTTGGTCGCGGCCTCTTGCTCGTTGATGAACCACGCCTGCTCGGGCTTCTTGACGATGAAGCCCATCTTGACGTCCTCATCGCTCTGGGCTTGTGCCGTCAACGGTCCGGCGCTTAGCGCCAAGCCCACGGCCATCCCTATTAGCGTACGCGTCATCGGTGTTGTTAATGACATCCGGCGTCCTCCTGTATCCCTTGAAGGGGATTGTTGTTGTGTTACTAAGAAGGTTACTTAACAGTCTGAACAATAGGCATCAGCGAAATAACCGGCTAATGCCACTTGACAGAAATACCGATATCCATTTTGTTATTGTTTTCTCCTGAGGCCAGACACCATGAGCTCCTTGCCCACTGACTGGTTCATGAAGGTGCGACTAAAGTTGCGCCATTTGCAGCTATTCATTGCACTGGACGAGCTACGCAACCTGCACCGCGCCGCCGAGCGCCTGGGAATGAGTCAGCCGGCAGCGTCCAAGCTGCTGGGGGAGCTGGAAAGCCAGCTCGGCCTTGTGCTGTTCGACCGACACCCGCGCGGCATCACACCCAATTGGTACGGCGAGACGGTGATCCGCCACGCGCGCGGCATCATATCGTCGCTCCATCAGGCGGGCGACGAATTGAACGCACTGCATGCGGGCAGCGCGGGGAGTGTCTCGGTGGGCACGGTCATGGCGCCCGCCGTCACGCTGCTGACCAGCGCGGTGGAGCGCGTGCATCGCGACCGCCCCAACCTCAAGGTCAGCATCGACGTGGACGTCAGTCACGCGCTGATCCCGCGCCTCATGGAGGGCGAGTTCGACTTCGCCATCGCACGGATTCCCTCGACGCTTCCGGCGGGCGATTTCGTCTTCGAGGAGATCGGCGAGGAGGCGTTGTGCTTCGTGTGCCGCGCCGACCATCCACTGGCTCATCGCGAATCACTGAACCTGGCGGCAATGGTCGACTATCCTTGGGTGCTGCAACCACCTGGCGCCTTGATGCGCCAGCGGGTCGACCATTTATTCCTACACCATGGTGTGGCGTTACCGCGTCAAATCGTCGATACGTCGGACATCCTGGTGGCGCTGGCCATGGTCGATAAATCGGATACCGTGACGGTTACCACGCAACAGGTTGCGGAGCTGCTCTGCGACCAACCGCGCTTTCGCATTCTGCCGTTCCCGGAGGCATTGAGCGTGCAACCTTACGGCCTGGTCAGCCTACGCGAACAGCGCCTCTCACCCGGCGCAGCGGCGTTGATGTCGACCCTGCGCGAGATCATCCGTGGGCACTGAATCACATCCACACCAAGACGCGATCACTCATTGAAGGCCTCGACACTGACCCGCTGGCCGAGCAGGAAAGCATCGGCGACATGGCGTAGCGGCGTGACATCGACATCGCTCTCGCCATTGGCGATGAGCTCGGCAAAGCGTGCGTAGAGCCCGGGATATTCAGCATCACCGCCCTCCAGCACCACCTCATCACCGATAGTCAAACGGCTGCCGCCCTGGGTCAGCGATAGCGGTCCGGCGTCGGTCTCGATGTGAATGTCCCAGGTCTGCGACCCCGTCTGGCGCCAATCGAACTCGGCCCGAATGTCGGCATCATGCACGTCGCGGAACGCCAGCGTCGCCGCGATCGGCCCCTGCCGGTTGACGGGGACTTCCAGCTCGCCCTGAGTGAGAAAGAACGGTTCGGGCAGAATCGCAGTGATGATCGACAGCGCATTGATGCCGGGGTCGAAAACACCCAAGCCGCCAGCTTCCCAGATCCATTCCTGGCCGGGGTGCCAGCGCCGCACGTCTTCCTTCCATTGCACATTGACCGAAGTCACGCGACGCGCGCTCAGCCATTCGCGGGCCTGGGCGACTCCCGCCGCGCAACGCGAATGCCAGGTCGCGAACAGCGTCACGCCGGCGCGCTCGGCCTGGGCACGTAGATCTTCCACTTCGCTCAGGGTCGCGCCCGGCGGTTTTTCCAACATCACATGCTTGCCCGCGGCGATGGCCGCGCGCGCCTGGCGATAACGCACTTGCGGCGGTGCGCACAGCGAGATCGCCTGAATATCCGGGCGCTCATCGAGCAGGGTCTGAATATCGCGAAAATGCGCGACGCCCTCCAGCGACGCATTGCGACTGGCCACCGCGTCGAGCGTGAACGCCGCGTTGTCATTGAGCGCAGACACATGCTGGTCTTGGGCGATCTTGCCGAACCCGACAATGGCCACGGAAACCGACTTCATGAGGACTCCTTATCTGATAAAGACAGCCGCACTGACAGCGGCCAGCACAATGCCAGCGCTCACAGACGCTCGAGGTAGGCGCTGCCGCCCAACTGACGCATTTGCTGCCGAATCCACTGGCTGCGTTGCTGAATGTACGCCGACGGCCGCGATGCACTCCACTCGCGCGGATTGGGCAGAATCGCCGCCAGACGGCTGGCCTGCGCGACGGTGAGCTGGCCGGCGCTCACGCCAAAATAATGCTGCGCGGCGGCTTCGAGACCGAACACGCCGCTATCCCACTCCACCACATTGAGATACACCTCGAGGATGCGCTCTTTGGGCCACAGCAATTCGATCAATACCGTGAACCAGGCTTCGAAGCCCTTGCGCACCCAGGTCCGTCCGGTCCACAGGAACAGGTTCTTGGCGGTCTGCTGGCTGATAGTGCTGGCGCCACGCAGGCTGTCGCCACTGAACCAAGCGTCGAGTGCCTTTTGCATCTGGTCGAAATCGAAGCCGTGATGCATGGGAAAGCGCTGGTCCTCGGAAGCGATCACCGCCAGCTTGGCATTGTCGGAAAGCGACGCCCACGGCCGCCACTGCTGATGGATCGAGATCGGCTCGCCACTCACCCACGACTCGATCTTGCGTTCCAGCATCACCGTTGAACCGAATACCGGCACCACGCGAAACACCAGCACCAGGAGCACCGATAGCCCAACGAAGCCGAGTATCACGAATAGCAAAAAGCGCAGTCCCCTGCGCAACCAATCCCGCGTCATGCGTTAGCCTTATGGGGTCGCAGCATTATGACGAAGGAGTATATCAGGCCTTTTCGTTTGCATGCCGCCGCCGAAACTTCGGCGGCGGCTTTGACGGTGCTTACGTCAGCACGGCGAAGAGTAGCCAGGCGAGACCGAAGGCCATCAGTGAAATCGCCGTGGAGATCACGCTCCAAGTCTTGAGCATGGTCTTGGTTTCCATGCCCAGGAAACGCCCGACCAGCCAGAAGCCGGAGTCGTTGACGTGGGAATAGCCGATGGCGCCTGCCACCGTGGCGACCACCACACATGCCAGCGGCATACCGCTCAGCGAGGAATCGATCACCGCCGGGGCGATAATGCCAGCCGCTGTGGTACCGGCGACCGTCGCCGAGCCTTGCGCAATGCGGATCACTGCAGCGATTACATACCCCGCCACGAGGATGGGCAGCCCCAGCGTCTGCAGGCTATCGGCCAATGCCTCGCCGATACCACTGGCGGTGAGAACACCGCCGAACATGCCGCCCGCGCCGGTAATCAGGATGATGCTGCAAACGGGGGCCAGCGCCTTCTCGATGGTCTCGTTGACGGCGCCCATGGCGCCTTTCTCATGGCCGCGCAACAGCAACAGCCACATTGCCAGGCACAAGCTGATCAGCAGCGCCACCGGCGTCTCGCCGATCAGCGTCAGCGCGCCAAGCACGGGATTGTCTTCCGGCAAGGTGCCGGCGCTGATCAGAGTGGTGATGCCGGTGTTCATGAAGATCAGCACCAGCGGCAACAGCAACACCAGCAGAATCGTCGAGAAACGCGGCAGCGTGGTGCGCTCGACTTCGTCGCTGTCGGCGCCGCCCATTAGATCCGGCACCGGGTGAAAAGGCGTACGCTTGGCCAGCCACAGCGATAGCTGATAACCCGCCAGATACCAGGTCGGCAACCCCACGATCAGTGCCACCAGCAACACCTTGCCGATATCGCCTTCGAGAAAGACCGCTGCCGCCACCGGGCCGGGATGCGGTGGCACCAACGCGTGCATCACCAGAAACGCCCCCGTCGCGGGCAGCGCATAGATCAGCAGCGACCCACGCAACTCGCGCGCGATGGTATAAATGATCGGCAGCATTACCACGAAGGCGGCGTCCAGAAAGATCGGGAAGCCGAACAACAAACTGGCGATGGACAGCCCCAGTGGCGCCTTATTCTTACCGCAGATGCGAATCAGCGTATCCGCCAGTACCTTGGCGCCTCCCGAAATCGCCACGATACGTCCGAGAATGGCGCCGAAACCGATCAACAACGCTACATTGCCCAGGGTCTTGCCGAAACCGGACAGCAGCGTCGGTAGCAGATCGTCCACGGTCACGCCGGTCGCCAGCGCTGTAGCGATACTCACGATCACCAAGGCAAGGAAAGGGTGCAGCTTCACCTTGATAATCAGAAATAACAGGATGGCGATCGCCCCGGCGGCTACTGCAAGCAGACCCGGCGTCGACAGAGAGAAAGCGAATGCGGTGTCCATACGGTCCTCGCATTGGTGGCTGAACGCCGCTCGGCGACGGCGAGACAACAACCTAATGCGTGTACCGATAGCCATCTAATGCGTTTTGTGACTAAAAGCGATATCTATTCGATTATCTTGTTCGTACGCATCCTAAGCATTGGGGATCCCATCGACCGAACTTGACCAAAGGCTTACGACCAAAGTCTGTAGTGGCGTGAGATCAGCTCGGCGCCGCCGATGGCCGACGCGTAAAGTGCCTTTGTCGCATCCCGACACGTTGAAAGACGTTATACAAACACGCCATAATCGCTTAGCTAACAAAATATCGTCACGTTATCAATTTGCCTGCTTGTGTTTACTATGACAGCACGCTTGGCACGGATAACGTTCACGACTCACAAGGACAAGGCTTTGTATTCTCTCTCGTTGGCACCCTCGTCACGGTGTCGCCGTTCCCGCTGTGTCGGCGGTCATGCATGACGCAGGTCGATCAACTTTTCGAACGTTACGGTCCCCGCTATCGCCTCTGGGTCACCCTGACCGTGATGCTGGGGCTCGTGGCGCTAGGCATGTCGATCACCATCGTCAACGTGGCGATTCCCTATATCAAGGGCGCCTTCGGCATGAGCGACTCCCAGGTACAGTGGCTTTCCACCGGCTTTCTGGCCTCGACAACCGTCTCGCTACTCGTCGCGCCATGGCTGGTGTCGGCGGTCGGCCAGCGCGCTACCTTCATCGGCCTGCTAATGGTGTTCATCGCCGCCTCAATCCTGGGTGGCCTGGGGCAAGGCATGGGCATGCTCATCGCTGCACGCGTCATTCAGGGGGGCATGACGGGGTTGATCCGCCCGGTGGCGATGCAGGCGCTGTTCGCGGCTTACCCACCTGAGGGGCGCGGCATGGCAACCGCCATGTACGGCATGTGCCTGGGCCTGCCGCTGACGCTGGCCACGGTGATCGGCGGCTGGCTGGTCGAGCATTTCACCTGGCGCTATGTCTTCTTCATTACCCTACCGATCTGCGTAGCGGCGGCGGTCATGGGCTATTTCTTCCTGCCCTCACGCGAGCAGAAGGGCCCGCGCGCGCCCTTCGACTGGGCCGGCGTCGTGCTGTTGTTTGTCTCGGTGTTCTCGCTGCTGGCAGCGCTTTCCAACGGCCAGCGCTGGGGATGGTATGACCCGCGCGTGCCGACGCTGATTCTCATCGCTCTTGTCTGTGGCACCGTCTTCGTGGTCTGGCAGAATCGCACCCAACATCCGTTGATGGATCTGGCGATCTTCCGCAATCGCGTCTTCGTGGTCGGCACCTTGGCGATGTTCCTTTTCGGCGGCACCTTCTACGGCATCATGTATTTGCTGCCGCAATTCGTACAGGCGGTGCTGCATTACAGCCCCATCACCGCCGGGCAGATCTTTCTGCCCTCGACCGCCGTGCTGGGCGTACTGGTGCCGCTGGTCGGCTGGTTGAGCGACCGCCACCCGCCACATCGGCTCACCTTGCCGGGGCTCGCCTGCACCGTATATGCAGTGTGGCTGATGGCGCAGATGGACTGGAATACCTCGTTCGCGTACCTGGCGACGGCGATGGGCATTCTTTCCATCGGCATGGCCTCGTTTCCCCCGCCGACGCTATCCAACGCCATCGCCGGGCTGCCCCGGCATTTGACCGGTCATGGCTCCGGGGCCATCAACTTCGCGCTGCAGCTCGGCGGCGCGCTGGGCACGGCGGGGCTGGTGATCCTGCTCGACCGACAGACGGCGCAACACGGCCAATCGCTCAACGCCGGCGTCAACGCCGATAACGCCCTCGCGCAGCAACAACTTCACCAGCTCGCCGAGCTGGCCGGCCATCTCGGCACCTCAGCCACTCAGCAAAGTGCCATGGCCGGGTATCTGATGGAGCGTACCGAGGCGATCTGGGCCTCGATCCTCGCCTATCAGGACGGCTTCTGGGTGCTAACGGGAAGCTTGTTCATCGTTGCGATTCCCTCGCTTCTGCTCAGCCGCTGGCGCGCCACGACGCCTAAGTGATCACGACGTCCAAGCGACGCTCGTTTCGACCAAGGACATTGCCTCATGACCGACGACACAACACCTCAGGAAACCCACAAACGCCGCCTGCCACCGCTCGGCAAATGGCTGATTCTAGCGGTTCTCGTCATGCTCTGCCTGATCTGGATCGGCTTCGCGATCGCCCACCGCCTGTCACACGTCAGCGCCCAAGATGCCCGCGTGATGGCCGACCAGATCACGGTCAGCAGCCGCCTGGACGGTCGCATCACCGACTTCACGCTCACCGAAGGCGATACGCTGGAGAAAGGCGACGCCGTGGCAGCACTCTACAGCAAGCCCGATGAGCGCAAGATGGCATCGCTCGAAGCCAACGTCGCCGCGCAGCAGGCGCAGCTCGACTACGAGAAGGCACGCCAGGCAATGGCCCAGGAGCAGCTTGAAGGCGGCATGAACCTGACCCGGCAAGATCTCGAGGCCAGCCAAGCCGCCGAGGAAGCCGCCCAGGCGCGGCTCACCGAAGCCCAGCGCGAGTTCAAGCGCTCCGACACGCTGTATAAGAAGAAGTCAGTCTCCGAACAGCGCCGCGATCAGGATTACTATGCCTATCAGGCCGCCAAGGCGGAGCACGCCCAGGCGCAGCAAGAAGTGGAAGTCAGCCAGGCGCTGGCCGACAACGCCCAGGTGGGATTCATTAACGGCTCGCAGATGCCCCTGCCCAACCCTGACGTGCTGAAAAACCAGGTGGAAGTCGCCGAACAGAACCTCGCCGCCGCCCGGGCCAAGCGCGACCAGGAAGAGCTGCGCCTCGACGACCTACACGTCACCAGCCCGGTCGACGGCGTAGTCAACAAGACACTGGCCGATCAGGGCGAGTACATCAGCGCCGGGCAACCGATCCTGATGATGCACGACCCCGACAAGCTGTGGGTCGAGGCCAACGTCAAGGAGACCGATATCGGTGAGCTGCGCAAGGGCCAACCGGTGGCGATCACCGTCGACGCCTTTCCCGACGCCACCTTCAAGGGTCACGTCAGCGTCATCGGCCGTGCCGCTACTAGCCAGTTCGCGCTACTGCCGGACCCCAACCCCTCCGGCAACTTCACCAAGATCACCCAACGTCTGCCGGTCCGTATCCAGTTCGACGATGGGCCGACCGAACTGATCGGCCCGGGGATGATGGTCGAGGTGGATATCGACGTCAGCGACACCGAACCGCGCGATCACGGCTGATCGCCACAGGCCGAGCGCAAGCGATCGCTCACTTCAAGCCTTCGGCCTGCATGGCGCGCTGAACCGAGCCTCGCTCAGCGATGCGCACCACGAAACGCTGAAGATGGGGCCACGCGTCCAGCGAGATATCCACCACCTGCGCCCAACTGAGCACCGTGAACAGGTAGGCGTCCGCCACGCTGAAGCGCTCGCCCACCACATAGTCGCGCGACGCCAGACGCTCGTTCATCAGCGACAGCCGCGTCTCGAGGTTCTTCTGCGCGATGCTGCGCCAGGTGTCGCCGCTGTTGGGCTTGAAGAAAGGACTGAAATTCTTGTGCAGCTCGGTAGAGATGAACACCAATTGGCTCAATAGCTCAAAATACGCCTTGCTGCCCAGAGAAGGCGCCATCTCGGCCTCCGGTGCGAGGTTAGCAACGTAGAGAAGAATCGCCGCCGCCTCGGTCATCACCTCGCCGTCGTCCAGCACCAGGGCGGGCACGTAACCGTTGGGACTGACTGCCAGATAATCCTCGCCGCTCTCCGTCTTCTTGGCGGCCAGATCGACTTTATCGATCTCATAGGTCAACTCCGCCTCTTCCAACGCGATGTGCACGGCCATCGCGCAGCTACCCGGTTTGAGATACAGCCTCATATCATGCACTCCATGGTTGTCATGTTGGATTGCCATCAAGGTTTCAACAGTGTGCGTTCACTTCGCCCTACCGCCTTCCAGTGCCTGGCAATGACGTGCCACCGATAACGCCACCACGGCGCTGGCATCGGCGGTGATCTCACTGCCCCAGAATGCCGCGTAGGCGGCCTCGAATTCCAGTGCGCGCAAGCGCTCGCCGATGCGTGCCACCTCGGCGGCAGGCAGCGGAATGTTATTGGGATACGACCACATGAACGACGCCATGCGATCCGGCGTCACCAGCAGTGTGTCCCCCGTCAACAATAGCCCCCGTGCTTCCCAATGCAGCACGCTGGCACCGGGAAAATGCCCACCCAGGCGGTGCGCCGTCACTCCGGGCAGTACCTCCAGCGTCTCGCCCTCCCACGGGTGCAGCGTCTCGCCCGGACACATGATCCATTCGCGGTCCGCCGCGTGCACGTACACCGGGCACTCGAACGCGCGGCCCCAGCTCGCCATGGTGGCGTAGTAATGCGGATGCGAAATGACGATAGCCTTTAGCCCGCCCAGCGCCTCGATCAACGTGACCGTCGCCGCGTCCAGCAGGCTCAGGCAATCCCACAGCACATTGCCCTGCGGCGTGCGCAACAAGAACGCCCGCTGGCCGATGGCGAATTTCGGTACCGTGCCCAACGCTAGTAGATCCGGCGCCATCTCGCGAAAGGTATTGGTATGCCCCGCCATTAACGCCGCCGGCGTCGTCCACTGCTGGCCCGACGCCGGCACGTACTGACGTTCATCCTCGCACACTGGACACCGCAACGGCGGCGACTCGCTCACGGGATACTGCACCCCGCATGTCGCACATAGAAATCCAGATAACATCATCCACGCCCCTCCCTCGCGTTAGCGCTTGGAATGAGTGTGGATTAGGGAGGTGCCTGGGGCTAGGCATGGTATCTTGTGCAATTCAATCTCCAGGTAGTGCGACTCTGGCACCCCTTTTTAACGCAGCTCAACAGAGTGACTGTCTTTGCTCGTACGAAAAAGCCACAGCACGCTTAGCTTAAGTTGACCACGATATCCGTCGCCCAACCCGCCACCAGGGCGCCAACGATTCCCAACGCCAGATAAAGCCCGAAAATGACGGGTCGCATCAGGCTCCATACCGCCATGGCGGCGTAAAAGCTGATCGCCGCACCTGAGATCAGAAACGCCATGGCCGCCCCCGGGGTCAGCCCCATGTCCATCAGCCCGCGCAGCAGGGGCAGCGCTGCGTACCCCTCGATGTAAAGTGGTCCGCCGATACCTACGGCCAACGGCACCGCCCAGAGACTATCCACGTTCGTCAGTAGTGAATAACCCGCCTCCCCGAGATGCGTGCGCACCAAGGCTTCAACCGTCAAGGCGAACGCCAACCAACGTAAGACAAGCGCAAAGGTCGCGAGCGTTTCTGTCCAGAAAGGCGAGCGCGTCGATCCCTCGCAAGTTGGCGCCGCCGTATCCTGCAATATCTCCTCGCGTACCCATTGCGCTTGTGGCCGCCACCGACACAAGCCGTGCATGACGGCACCTGCCGTAAGCCCCAGCAGCATGGCTGCAATCAACAAGGCGATCGCGAACGGCCAGCTCAATATATTGGCGGTCAATAACAACATGCCCGGGTCCGTGATCGGCGAAGACAGCCAGAAGGCCATCGCCGCCGCGATAGGAACGCCTTGGCGCAACAACGCCGCGACAAGCGGAACACTGGCAATGCCGCACACTGGCGTTACCGTCCCGATCAACCCCGCGAAGAAAATGGCCTGCCACGGGCGATTATTCAGAATGCCGCGAAACCGTTCCGCCATCGCGCTCACTGCAAGCCATCCTGCCATCAGCGCCACCAGCACAATCAAAGGCAATAATGTGATGAGCTCCACCGCCACGGATATAGCCAGATCAAGACTAGGCGTGGGCCATACAGAGCCCAGTAACAGCATGAGGACAGTCAGCCACCAGACGACTGATACAACTCGGCGCATATCGTTTGCTCCCTGAATCGTTGATATAGCAGTCAGGGTGGCGAAGGGCCTATAATAAATAAAACGAATTTATCTTATCTTAAATATCAAGGAATCTGATGATGGAGCACATGCGAGGTGAATGGCTGGTGACCTTCGCCGCTGTCGTGGAGGCACGTAGCTTCACAGGCGCCGCGAAACGCCTGCACCGTACGCAGTCGGCAATCAGCATGCAGATCCAACAACTCGAAGCGGCGGCCGGCATGCCATTGCTCGTTCGTGAGCGTGCCGGCGTGATTCCCACCGAAGCGGGAGAGAGGCTCTTGCCTCACGCCCGACGTACCGCCGATGCTCTTCGCGACGCGGCCGCCATGTTCAATAGTGACGAGATGGCATCAGGCCCCCTACGCATCGGCATCCCAGAAGAGTATTCCGGCTCCGAACTGCCCCAGCTATTGAGCCATTTCCAACGTAGCCAGCCGAGCGTCGAGCTTCTCGTGCAGAGTGCCAGCAGTGATAGATTGGCAGCGGCCATCGAGGAGGACGCCCTGGATCTGGCGCTTCTCGTCGCAGACGACAATGAACGCCATAGCGGTGAAGTGCTGCTATATGATCCAACCTGGTGGGTTGTCGCCGACAACATCAATCTACCTACCACGGGCCCATTGCCATTGGTGTTATTCGATCAAGCATGCTGGTGGCGACAATGTGCGTTGAACCAGGTGAACGAGACGGGACGCGAATGGCGCATCACATACACCAGTGACAGCATCGCGGGTGTCGCAGCCGCCATTCAAGCAGGGCTCGGTATCGGCGTGCTCGGGAAAAGCACGATTCCCAAGGGTATTCGCGCGGTCCCCAAGGAACTGAAATTACCGAACTTGCCAGGCTCCCAACTCATCTTGCAGCGCAAAAGCCCGGACGCTCCAGGCACACAAGACATGGTCGCGCTGATGAGGCGTCATTTCTCGGTATAGATTGGTTTAGTTTCGGTATCGACGTCCGATAGCGTTGGTCGAGAAACCGGGCGCTTAGTAGCACCCGATCGAGAGTGAGCATTAACTTTTTGCTGGCTTAACGTTTGAAGAAGTTGCTTTTGACGAGGTCGACGACGTCTTCCATGCGGCCGTTGAGAACGGCTTTGGTGGAGTAGAGCGCGGTGGAGGCGACTTCTCCGGCGGCTACCTTGGGCGGCATGACGAGTTCCATGCGGTTGACCTTGACGTCGAGCAACGCGGGGCCGTCGTGATTGAGCCATTCGGTGATGGCGGGATTGAGTTCGTGGGTTTCTTCGACGCGTTTGCCCCAGATGCCCATGGCTTGGGCAAGTTTATCGAAGTCAGGGTTTTCGAGGTCGGTGTAGCTGTCGAGCAGGCCTTCGACCTTCTGTTCGAGTTCGACAAAGCCCAGCGCGCTGTTGTTGTAGACGACGATCTTGAGCGGCACCTTCTCTTGCTTGAGGGTGAGGAGATCGCCCATCAGCATGGTCAGGCCGCCGTCACCGCACATGGCGATGACTTGCCGCTTGGGAAACGCCTTCTGAATGCCGATGGCTTGCGGGTAGGCATTGGCCATGGTGCCGTGGACGAGGCTGGAAAGCGTGCGGCGCTGGCCGTTGGCGTGTATGTGACGCAGCATCCAGACCATGGGGCTGCCGCCATCCGCCGTAAAGATGGCGTCATCGGCGCCCTGCTCGTCGAGCGCCAGGGTCAACTCCTGCGGATGGATCAGCGCATCGTCCTTGGATTCGTGGGCGTCATTCCCCAAAGCGTCCAGATACTGCTTGCGGCAGTTATCCACCCAGCGGGTGTCGGTCTGCTCATCGACCATCTTCGCCAGCGCCAGGCAGGTATCGCGCACGCTGCCGACCAAGCCGATATCCACCGGGTGGCGCTTGCCGATCTGTTGCGGGTCGATATCCACCTGGATGATGGTCGCCTTCTCGGGGTAGAACTGGCCCCAGGCGAAGTTGCAGCCCAGCAGCAAAAGCGTGTCGCATTCGGACACGGCGTGATAGCCGCCTGCCAAGCCGAATACGCCGGTCATCCCCACCTGAAAGGGATTGTCGGGCTCGATGAAGTCCTTGGCGCGCGAGGTCCAGGCCACCGGGGCGTTGAGTTTGGCCGCCAGCGCCATGACTTCGCTACGTGCGTTCTCGCAGCCGAATCCGGCGAAGATGGATATCTTGCCACCCTGGTTGAGCTGTTTGACGGCGGGGACGAATTCCTCGGCGTTGGGTCGCACGATGGGGTCGAAGCGATGCGCGCGAAACGCCAAGTCCTGGCTGGGCGTCTGGGTGAACATATCACCATGTACGATCAGCACCGCGACACCGTTCTTGGCCAGGGCGGCTTGTGCCGCCAAGGCCGTCATGCGCCGCGCCTGATCGGGATTGACGACCGACTCGCAGAATACGCTGTACTGCTCATAGATCGGCTTGGGATCGACATCCTGCGGAAAGCCGATGCCGGCGTCCTTGGTGGCCACCTGGGAGGCGATCAACACCACCGGTGAGCCGCTTCGATGCGCCTCGAACAGCCCATTGACGAAATGCAGGCTGCCAGGGCCGCAGGTACCGGCGCAAAGCGCCAGTTCGCGGGTCATGTAGGCCTCGCCGCCCGCCGCGAAACCGCCGACCTCCTCATGGCGCACATGCACCCATTCCAAGTCGCCGCTGCGCCGAATGGCGTCGGTGAAGTGATTGATGGTATCACCGACGACGCCATAGCAGCGCTTGGCGCCCGCGTCCGCCAGTGTCTCGACGATGATATCGGCCACGTTACTGTGACTACTCATGCGATTCCCTCCGCATCGGCGCCCATGTGAGGCGCGTAAACGTGATCGCCACGCCGATGCGTGGCGTCCCGCTCTCACTCTATGCCCGACGAAGGTCGATCTCCAAGTCCAATGTTGCTTGACTGCGTAAGCGCGTAGACGCGACGGGCGCGCTCTAAGCTATGTCGCATACGACTGGAGTAGACGCTTGGCCATGCCCTTAGCAACGAGGGCCGCTTGGGGGGCCGCCATGACATGCGCCTGGACAATCGCGCCTTCCTTTAGAAAGACGAGTTCTTGCGATAATTCGTCGGCTCTCTCGGCGTTCACCTGGTATGCATGGCGCAAGAGCATCTCACCCACAAGGCGCTTATGCGCTTGGCACTGCTTATGATGAACGTTCTGCGGATCAGTGTATTCTGCGCAGGTATTGATGAAGAAGCACCCATGGAACGGCATGATGGCCTCGTCACGCTCGTTGAACCAGTCATTTAGCGCATCGAATACCGCTAAAAGCGCGCCTTCTCCTGGCGGTGCCTGCTCAATGCGTGCTTCAAGCCATGTGCGAAATTGCTGATCTCGATACGCCAGCGTCGCCGCGATCAATGCTTCTTTGCTCTCGAAGTGATGATACAGCGTTCTTTTTGCGACTCCCGCCGCGTCGATGACCTGATTGATGCCGACGGCATGTATGCCATAGCGATAAAAAAGCGAAAATGCCGTGGAAATCAGCTGGTCACGCTTTTCCAACCTGTTGCTTGCTTGAGACAAAGCCCTGCTCCCGGTGAATCAACATAGCTTGATATTTGTATACCGATCTGTCTACCATACCAAAGTAGACAGACCGGTATACATCCAGCATCAGGAGTCGCCTCCATGAAATCTCTTATCCCATCTATCGTTTCAGCCGCCATTGCGGGATTCGGCGCTATGGCCTGCATCACGCTACTTGCCTATCTTGAACACTTTGACACATCGATAGTGTGGTTGATGGCGCCATTTGGAGCGACGATGGTGATTTTGTTCGGCTTGCCCTCAAGCCCTTTGGCCCAGCCCCGTAACATACTCTTTGGGCATCTCATCACTTCCGTAGTGGGTGTCGTGATTCTGCATACCTTAGGCGTGACACCGCTGTCACTAGGGCTCGCGGTAGGATTGGGCGTCTTTTTCATGCTGATGACCAAAACCACTCACCCACCCGCTGGCGCCAACCCGCTCGTAATCATGTTAACCGGCCAGTCTTGGCAGTTTTTAGTTTTTCCCGTAGGAGTGGGTGCTTTGGCTATATTAGGATTCGGTTTGCTATATCATCGCTTGATCAGCCGTCACGAATATCCGGCGGCCTCGCATCGCTGAGGCTCATCATCAGCCGCAAGGCTCCGAATCGGCCTGCCACGCTTGTTAGCCGTGCCTCAACTTCCCCGGTGTCTGCCCGGTCGAGCGCTTGAACGCGCGGCTAAAGGCGGCCTGAGAGCCGTAACCCAGGCGCCAGGCGACCTGATCGATCGATAATTGCTTCTCGACGATCCACTGCGTGGCTAGACGCATACGCAATTGGGTGACGTAGCCGAGCGGCGAGACGCCCAGCGAGCCGCGGAAGCGTTCGGCGAATACCGAGCGCGAGCAGCCCATCTCCACCGCCATGGCAGCGACCGTCCAGTCGCGGCCAGGCTCGCGGTGGACGGCGGCGATGACCTTGCCCAGGCGCGGATCACGCAACGCCTCGATCCAGCCACCGATATCGACGCAGTCGCATTCGACCCAGCCCCGCACGATGCTAGCGGCGACGACGTCGGCCAATCGCGAGAGGATGCCGGCGGCACCGGCGCGTTCGAGACGCGCTTCGCGCGCCATGGCTTCCAGCATCGGCAGCATCTCGGGATAGCGCGAGAGTAGCGTGCCGACATGCATTACCGCAGGCATCAGCGTCAAAAGCGGCTGCATGCCGCCCAGATCGAACTGCATGCAGCCGCTGAACAGGCGCACCGGTGAAGTGCCGTCGAGCGTATCGGTGCATTCATTGACACAACTGAAGTCGTCACACAGCGGCAGCGCGTCAATCTGTTCGATATCGCGACTCTTCACCTCAGGCGAAGAAAGCAGACAGTGTTGGCCACCCCTCGGCAGGAGCACGGCATCGCCGGTCTCCAGGACCTGTTCCTCTTCGCCGAGCCGTAATATGACGGGCCCTTGGGCGACGAAGTGAAATTGCGCGCAGCGGGCATCGGTATCGAAACGAATGCCGAAAGGCGGCGCTAGCTGGACGCGTCGATAGTTCAGCCCTGACAGACGCATGCCGAGCAGCAGCTCATTGATCCATTCGCTGGAGCTTAGCGTGGCATCACCGGGCGCAACAGCGTCGGACTCTTGATCAAACATATCGGATCTTTAGTGATAGATGATCCCAAGATAATACTTTAGTCTACGCATCATCCCAAGTATTGATCGGAAGTCTCGAAATGACGACGCAAGAAACTCAACCCCCGACGCACGAGTCGCCCACGCCATCGCGCTGGGTCGCCGTGTTTTCGCTGACGATGGGCGTATTCAGCCTGGTGATGGCGGAATTTCTGCCAGCCAGCCTGCTGACGCCAATGGCGGATTCGCTCATGATCAGCGAAGGCCAAGCCGGGCAGGCCGTGACGGTCACGGCGGTGGTGGCACTGCTCTCCGGCTTGCTGGTGACCTCCGTGACGCAGCGCCTCGACCGGCGCCACGTGCTGCTAGGGTTCTCCGTGCTGATGATCGCGGCCAACCTGGTGGTGGCCTTCGCCCCGCATCTGGCCTGGTTGCTGGTCGGCCGGGTGCTGCTCGGCGTAGCGCTGGGCGGGTTCTGGGCGCTGTCGGCGGCCACAGTGATGCGGCTGGTGGCGGAGCATGACGTCCCGCGCGCACTGTCGCTGCTGTTCACCGGTGTCCCCATCGCCACCATCAGCGCCGCTGCACTGGGCAGCTATCTCGGCGACATGATCGGCTGGCGCAATGTGTTCCTGCTCGCGACGGCGCTCTCGATCCTCACGCTGGTTCTGCAGTATTTCACTTTGCCGCGAATGGCACCCGGACGGCCGACGCCGCTGGGTACGCTGGTCAGCGTGATCAAGCGGCCGGGCATGGCGGTCGGCATCGTGGCCATTCTGCTGGTGTTCTGCGGCCATTTCGCCTTTTTCACCTATGTCCGTCCGTTTCTCGAAGGCGTGTCCCAGATGGGTATCAACGAGCTTTCTTCGACCCTGCTGGCGTTCGGTGTGGCGAACTTCGTCGGCACGTTGGCTGCGGGCTACCTGCTCGAGCGCAGCCTGCGACTGACGCTGTTATTGATGCCGCTGATCATGGGCGTGCTGGGCTGGCTTTTGGCCACGCTGGGCGGCATTTCGATGGGCACCGATGTCCTCATGGTGGCCCTATGGGGCTTCGCCTTCGGCGCCGTGCCGGTTGCCTGGTCGACCTGGATCACCCGTGTCGTGCCGGACGAAGCCGAGAGCGGTGGCGGTCTGATCGTCGCCTCGATCCAACTGGCGATCGCGCTGGGCGCCGCCGTCGGCGGGGTGATGTTCGATATCAGTGGCGTCCTGGGTGTGTGTGCGACGGCCGGCACGATGCTGTTGGCCGCCGCCGCTCTGGTGCTTGTCGGCGTGAGAACGCAGCCGACTGTCTCCAGCGATGGCGATGCCGTCACGGCCTGTCAGTAAACAAGGCAAGAATCCGCCAGCCGGGGACAGCCACGGTTGGCGGTATTTCCAACGCGTAAACGAGCACAAAAGCTCGGCCTCCGGGTACTTGAAGTCTTGAAGCTGAGCCAGGTTTTTTCCCTTCTCTCCAGAGCACCTACAAAAAAGCCACGCCCGAAGGCGTGGCATTCCCTTGAAGCCCCTTTGAACAGGGGTCTTGACGGCGCGTTATCGTAGTTATGGTGACGCGGGCCGGATCGCGCGATCAGGCATCTTCCTCGTCGTCGCCGTCTTTGTCACCGAGATAGTCGGCCTTGCTGGAACGCTCGATCCATAGCGGATTCGTCCAGGCGGTATCGCCATCGGCATCGTCGACTTCCAGCGCGACCCAGCCCTCAGCGTCGCCGGGAATCTCGAAGGTCAACGTCGCGTCAGTGCCGTCGAGGGATTGCGTGGCGATCACCTCGCCGCCTTCGCCGATCAGGCGCGCTTCCTCGAGGCCATTGACGGCGGTGGCGTTCACCGTCCATTCGCCCTTGGCGTCTTCCACCAGGCGCAGGCTGTCACCGAACATGTGGTTCTCGGGGAACAGCAGCGGCCCCTGGGTCGCGTAGCCATGGCCGTCCTTGAGGGCACGAGCAAAGGCGCGAGGGGTCAGCTCGCCAGGCACGTGGCCCATCATACGAATGCGGCCAGTGAGGTCGTTCCAGGCGTCATGGGTGTCCGTGCCCGCCGTGAAGTACATGCGCGTGCCTTGATCCCACAAGCGATGCGCGGCTTTCAAGGTCGGCTCGTTATCCACCTCGGCGTTGAGCTCGAGCAGATCGAAGCCGGTGGTGAAGCCACCCGGCACCTTGCCATCGCCCAAGTTCTGCAGATAACCGTAAGCGTTGTACGGGTGATTCATGGGAATTACTTCGGCCCCCAGGCGACGCGCGTCCTTGAGGATGTCCTGCACGTCATCGGTGCCGGGGTCGACGTCGAGCTCACCGTTCATTTCAATGGGGAACGGATTCATGTGGCCCCACGAGGGAGAAATCTCGATGGAGGGAATGAACGGCACGCCACGCTCGGCGGAGAGCTTGCGGAAGGTGTCGTGGTTGGTAGTGGAGTCGTGATCGCTGATGAAGGTCAGGTCGAGATCCGTGGCCAACTGCGCACGCACTACCATGTCCGGCGGCGTGGTGCCTTCCAGCACATTGGCGTGGTGGTGCAGATCGGCGCCGTACCAGTGTGCGTCGTTGGGCTCGACGAGACGCTCGATCTCGACGGTCTTGTCTATCTCTTCGCCGGTTTCGAGGCTGACTTCCAGCGTCTGCTCACGCGCCGTAAAGCCGGCGCCGGCGTTGACGCCCAGGCGGTAATCGCCAGGCGCCAGTTTGAGCTCGGCATGCCCGGCCGGGTCGAGCTCGGTGAAGAAGGTCTGCTTGCCGAGGAATTCCACCGGCGGCTGCTGGCCTTCAAGAATGGTCAGCCGTGCATCGCGCGGGGTGTCGTTGTCGGCACCGCGAATATCCAGCGACAAGGTGCCGGGGCCGCGCATGTCGTCAAAGGTCAGCTCGCGCTCGCTGCCGGCGGTGACATTCAGTTCGACCGGCTCGGCGTTGGCGAAGCCTTCCGCCGTGGCGTAAGCCTGGTACTCGCCCGCCGGCAGCGGCATCGAGAACTTGCCGTCATCGGCCAGCGTCCAGGCGTAGGGCGCGCCTTCCTTCTCGATCATTACCAGGCCATTGGCGGGTGCCTCGCCATCGCCATCGCGCAGTTGGCCGTGAATCTCGCCGCTATCGAGATTCTTGCGTTCGATCTCGCTGGCGACCACCGGCGACAGATCGCCTTCCGGCACGACCTGCAACCAGCCCTCGAAACTGCGCGACTCGCCGGATGCCAGGCTGTACTCGAGGTACATGTCCTGGCCTTCGTAATTGATGCGGTCGAAATACGGCGCATGCAGGGCGAAGGCCCAGTCCTGGTCGTAGGCGACCATGCGGTCGGTGAGCGCGTCGCTGGCCTCGGTTTCCTTGGCGTCGCCCAGGCCGGGAACGCCAAACAGGTAGCCTGTATCCGGCCATAGGGTGAAGCCTGAGCGAATATCCTCAAGCGGCGCCTCGCCCTGATTGTCGAGCACGGTTTCCAGATGCACGCGGTCGCTGCCAGCGTCCAGCGTGTAGGTCGTCGTGACCATCGCATCGCCGAAGTTGCGGCTGACGCGAATCACCGCGCGCTCGGGCGACTTCTCGATGACCTCGACCTTCTTACCATCGTTGGGCCAGGCGGACCAGTTGTTGGGGATGAAGTCGGCGAAGGCGACGCGATCGAGATCGATCTCGCCGTCCTTCACCGCCGCCAGGTCGACCAGGGTGCCACGCGGCACGCCCCAGGGTGGCCGCGACTCGACGGCCAGCGCGAAGGCCAGCTTGTCGTTGGAGACGGTAATGTCTTCGGCGTTAGTCGCCTCGCCATCGGGAATGTCGGTCGTGCCGCGCGTAACGCTGACATCGGCCTGCGCCAGCGAGGCGGCGCCCAGCGTTAGCGCCGCCAGCGGCGCGAGGTGCCATCGAGAATGTGTCATGAGATCCCTCTGATATTGAATTATTATCCAAAACTGTCCTTTCCATTATTCATAATTTTGATTGTGCGTTCAAATTACGCTCGCCTGCGAAAGAGCGCTTGCCCTGGAGTGCACTCTAGGGTTGTAGAATCGAGACATATTGGCCAACAAACGATATGGGATCTCTCATGGCATGCTGCTGCGGTTCTTCTTCCCCTTCACCACAATCGACGCCGCGCTACCGGCGCGTGCTGTGGATTGCGCTGCTCGTCAACGCGGTGATGTTCGGCGTCGAGATGCTGGCGGGAATGAAGGCGGATTCGACCTCACTGATGGCCGACTCTCTAGATTTCCTCGGCGACGCAGCGAATTACGCCATCAGCCTCGGCGTACTGGGCATGGGCCTGATCTGGCGTGCTCGCGCGTCGCTGGTCAAGGCCGCGACCCTGGCCGGGTTTGGCGTCGTGGTGCTGGGGGTGACGTTGCATAACCTGCTGGTGGGTAGTTATCCGGATGCACCCACCATGGGCGCAGTGGGGCTCGTTGCACTGCTCGCCAATCTCGCAGTGTTGCTGCTGTTGATGCGCTATCGCGAGGGCGACAGCAACATGCGCAGCGTATGGATCTGCACGCGTAACGATGTCATCGGCAACGGCGCGGTGCTGCTCGCCGCAGTGGGCGTGTTCGGCAGCGGCACCGCCCTGCCCGACCTAATCGTCGGTGGGGTATTCGCGTTTCTCTCGCTCTCCGGCGGCTGGAAGATCGCCCGTCAGGCACGCGCCGAGCTGCGTCAAGCCCGCGAGGCCGAGCAGTCTGGGGCTACCGCTGCCGAGTCACGCTAGAGGCTCTCAAAACTCGATGGCCACATGACTCTTGGGCGTGCTGCAGCAACTCAGGATATAGCCATCCGCTTCGTCGTCCTCGGTGATGCCGCCGTTATGCTCCATGTTGACATCGCCCGAGAGCTTCTTGACCTTGCAGGTTCCGCAGATGCCCATTCCGCAGGCCTTGGGAATATGCAGGCCGAGCTTGGCGGCGGCGGAATGCACGGTCTCCTCGGGCAGAATACGAATGCTCTTGCCACTATTGCTGAATTCAACCTGCAGCATATCGGCGGTATCGACGGCCTCCATCTCCGCCTCGGCCTGCTCGGCGAGCTCCTCCACATCCGCCCGGACATCGGCGGGCGTGGCGCCGAACACCTCCTCGTGATAATGGCTCATATCGAAGCCATGGCTCTTCAGTACCTGCTTGACGGCATTCATGTATGGCGTGGGGCCGCAGCAGAAGATCTCGCGCTCCAGATAGTCCGGCGCCATCAATTCGAGCATCGCCTGCGCCAGATAGCCGCGAAATCCCGCCCAGGCCACGCCGTTTTCATCATCGCGCTCGCAGACGATATGCATCCGAAAATCGGGAATCCGCGAGAAGATATGTTCCAGCTCACGGTGGAAGATGATGTCGCGCGGCGAGCGCGCACTGTGCACGAACTGCAGGTCGACGTTAGCGTTGGTATCGAAGAACCAGCGCGTCATCGACATCAGAGGTGTGATCCCGACGCCACCGGAGAGCATGAGCACCTTGTCGGCGGGATAATCGATGACGTTGAAATCCCCCACCGGGCCATGCACCACCAGCTCGTCGCCGATTTGTAGATTGTCATGCAGCCAGTTGGAAACACGCCCACCGGGCAAGCGCTTGACCGTGATCGAGAAGCTGTAGGGCACCGAGGGTGAACTGGAAATCGTGTAGGAGCGCATGATCGGCTCGCCGTCGATCTCCAGTTCCAGGGTCACGAACTGCCCGGGCTTGAAGAAGAACAGCACCGGCTGATCGGCCATGAAGCAGAAGGTGCGGACATCCCAGGTTTCCTGGATGACCTTCACGCAACGCACGTTATGGCGCCCATTGGTCCAGGTCTGAGTAGTGACGGGATTGAAGTAGTTCAAGCTCATGAGATGGCTACCTGGTCGCGCGGCGGTATCTGACTGTCAAGCGCATTGTGGCCGCCCTCCGCATCGGCCACTTACCTGCCAACGACACGCGCATGCCTGCTCCAGCCGCCGCCACGCGGACAGTCGCCAACTGACGTCGTCACGGCATCGGCGGATGTCGCGGGCAGACAATTCACACTAGTGGCGATACGCCACACTCCTCGACATACACGCCTCTCACGCCCACTCACCCAACGTCATGGCGCCCCCGTTACCCGACACGGCGCACTAAGAGGAAGAGGATGCCTTCATGGATCTGATCGCTAAATCCGCACTCGACGATCCCTTGGCCGCCGCGCGTGACGCGACCGCCGACATGCTTCGCCAGCGTCGGCGCACGTATTCGCTGCCGCAACCCTTCTATAACGACCCACGCGTGTTCGCGCTGGATATGCAGGAAATCTTCACCCATGAGTGGCTGTTCGTCGGCATGACCTGCGAGCTGCCCGCCAAGGGCAATTACCTGACCGCGCAGATCGGCGACAATCCCATCATCGTGGTGCGTGGCGATCAGGGCACACTGCATGCCTTCCACAACGTCTGTCGCCACCGTGGATCGCGGCTGTGCACGCAGGAGAAGGGCAAGGTCGCCAAGCTGGTCTGCCCCTATCATCAATGGACCTACGAACTCGACGGCCGCTTGCTGTTCGCCGGACAGGACATGGGCGAGAATTTCGATCTTTCCGAACATGGCCTCAAGCCGGTGGCAGTGAAGAGCGCCGGCGGCTTCATCTTCGTCAGCCTCGCCGAGCAGCCGCCGGCCATCGACGACTTCCTGGCCACGCTGGAGGAGTACCTGGCGCCTTACGAGATGGACAACGTCAAGGTCGCGGCGGAATCGAATATCGTCGAGCAGGCCAACTGGAAACTGGTCATCGAGAACAACCGCGAGTGCTATCACTGCAACGGCGCCCACCCGGAGCTGCTCAACTCGCTGATCGAGTACGACGACACCGACGACCCGCGTGCCACGCCTGCCTATCGCGAACTGGTCGCCCGCCAGCAAGCGCATTGGGATTGCCAGCAAGTGCCTTGGGCGCTTCAGCGCTTCGGCAAGCGCGAGCGCCTGACCCGCACGCCGATGATCGACGGCGTCATGTCGATGACGATGGATGGCAAGCCCGGCTGTGGAAAGTTGATGGGGCGCCTACAAAGCCCGGACATGGGTTCGCTGCGCATTTTGCATCTGCCCAACTCCTGGAACCATTTCATGGGCGATCATGCCGTGGTCTTCCGGGTGCTGCCGCTGGGCCCGCAACAGACCCTGGTGACCACCAAGTGGCTGGTCCGTGGGGATGCCCAGGAAGGCGTCGACTACGACCCGCAATGGCTACGCAAGGTATGGGACGCGACCAACGATCAGGACCGGCAACTGGCCGAGGAGAACCAGCGCGGCATCAACTCCATCGCCTACCAGCCCGGCCCTTACTCCGAGACCTACGAATTCGGCGTAATCGACTTCGTCGACTGGTACAGCGAAACCCTGCTCTCCTACCTGGAATCGGAAACGCCTTCGTTGCAGGTCGTGCGAGGCTGACCCCTGGCGTCATGTGCTGACATGGCATACTGCATCATCCCGCGCCGATACCGGCGCGGGATCAGCGGTAGAGCTTGCCCTCGCCCACCATGACGGCTTGTCCGCCGATGCGAATGGCCATGGCATCGTCACCTTCGACCCAGGCATGGATACGACTGGGACGACCCATTTCGACGCCCTGATCGATCTGCCAGTACCCGCGGCCACTTCTCGTTTCCCGCGTTGCCAGGAAACCAGCCAAGGCGGACGCGGCACTGCCAGTGGCCGGATCCTCGCGTAGATTGCCGATTTCGGTGGAGAACATCCGCGAGCGTCGGGTTTCGTCGCCGGTACGAACATGCAGATAAATCTGTTCAATGCCGCTCGGCGACACATACCGGCTCCATAGTGCTGCCGATGGTCGCGCCTGCGCCAGCGCGTCGAAACTGGACAGTTCGACCAGGTGATACGCAAGGCCACAAGAAGCGATCTGCGGATCGTCAACCACCTGAGAAGCTGACAAACCGAGCAGCTCGGCGGCCGTGGCACTATTCAGGGAACTTGGCTGCACAGCGACTGGCCGAGCAGTCGTGAAACGCGCCATGTCATCGTCAAACCGCACCTCCAGATCTCCCACACCAGCTTGCAGCACCAGCGGCGACTGGCGCTCGGCCAAACCGAGTGACGCCAGCAAATGGGCCGTTCCAATGGTCGGGTGGCCGGCAAAAGGCAACTCAGTGCCAGGAGTAAAGATGCGGATCGGGAAGCAGTTATCGGCTGTCTGCGTGCCGACGAAAACTGTCTCCGAGAGATTCAATTCGGTCGCAATGGCCTGCATCCGCTCGTCGGATATGCCTGACGCTTGCGTAAAGACTGCTAACGGATTACCTGCAAACGGCGTATCCGTAAAAACATCGAGTAGATAGTAACGGTCACCGGCCGTGTCCATCGGTTCACCTCCCTTGAGCGACGAGTCGAATGCAGGATGACGTCTAGAGGGATCTTAACCGACCGGTGATCGCGAAGCGAATCGCGGTGCGAGAGCCAACGGAGCGCCTGTGGACTCCTGTAATACACGCCAACGCCGCGCCGATACATACCGGCACGGCGTTGGACGTTAAAGGCTGTGCTTATTCGTTCGCGCGCAGGCGGGGCAGTAAATGGGTGTCGATCGCCTGACGAACCGAGGGCAGCATTTCATCGCTGTGCTGCAACATGTCGTGAATGGCTTCGGGCAAACCTTCCACGCCGACTTCGTTGTACTTGCATGCCGCCATGCGGGCACAGGTTTCAGGACACGCGCCGTCGGGAATGCGCACGCCCAGCGCCTGCAAGCGCTGGCGAAAGTCGTCACCGTCGATCAGATCCGCGAGCATCATGTCTTTCCCTCCTCGAGTGACGGCGCGCTAGCCAGTATCGTCTGTCGCGGCCGCGATGGTCGTTGTTGTGGCTTACCACTGGCGCGAACGCTTGTCGCCAGAGACGTTATCCAAAGTTTAGGAGAGCGGGGACAAAATGCCCGCTCCCGCCGTCAGTGTGCAAACATAGTCAGTGCGTGAACACCACGGTACGCCTGGCATGCAGAAACACCCGGCGCTCCAGATGTAGCGAGACGGCGCGCGCCAGGGTCAGACATTCGACATCACGCCCCTTGGCCACCAGATCCTCGGGATCATCGGCATGGCTGACCGGCTCCACGCCCTGGGTGATGATCGGCCCCTCGTCGAGATCGTCGTTGATGTAGTGCGCGGTGGCGCCGACCAGCTTGACGCCTTTTTCGAACGCCTGATGATACGGCTTGGCACCCTTGAAGCCCGGCAACAGCGAGTGGTGGATATTGATCGCGCGGCCGCTCAGCAATTCGCACATCTCGGGTGAGAGCACTTGCATGTAGCGCGCCAGGATCACCAGCTCGGCGCCGGTGGACTCGATCACCTCGCGAACCCGGGCTTCCTGCTCTGCCTTGGTCTCGGGCGTGATCGGGAAGTGGTGATACACCAGGCCGTGCCAGGCCACCAGCGGTTCGAGATCGGGGTGATTGGAAACCACCGCGCGAATGTCCAGCGGCAGTTGCCCGGTGCGGTAGCGATACAGCAGGTCATTGAGGCAATGATCGGCCTTGGAGACCATGATCACCACCGGCGTGCGGCGCTCGGGCGGCGTCAGCTCGAAATCCATCTCGAATTCCAAGGCGCGAGGCGCGAAGCCGGCCTTGAAGGCCTCGGCATCGAAGTCGGACGCCTGGGGCCGAAACTCGGTACGGATGAAGAAACGCTCGCCCAGGCGATCGTCGAAGGACTGCTGTTCGGTGATGTAGCAACCGCGCTCCTTGAGGAAGCGGGTCACGACATCCACGGTGCCCAGGCGACTGGGACACTGCGCGGCGAGGATCCAGGTATCGTCACTGCGACTCATGGCGGCTTTCTCGAGCGACACCGATACCATATTCTTCCCCTGCATCCAGCAGCCAGCGATACACATAGTCGGCGAAACTGCGCCGTACGATGAGCTCCCAGCGTGACTCGTCCGGGCGACGCAGGATCACGTTGGTCTTGGCGAAGAGCGTGGTCACGCCCGTGCCCACCGTGAACGCATGCGGGTCGACATCGTAGACCGTCGACTTCATCAGGACTTCATGCGCCGCCTCCCCGGAGAGTTCGATCAGCGTCTGCCCCGCGCTGACGTCGACGATGGCGACATGCGCCTCGCCAAGATGCGCACGTAGCCGCGTCTCGAGACCAAAGGTCTCGTCACCGGGCACGATCAGCAGCCATTCGTCGGGCGACAGCCATTGCACGGAACGCTGGCCGTCGGCATCGACGGTGAGTGAATTGGGACGCCCGGGCAGGCCGATGCCAAGCACCTCGCGCAATGCCTCGTCGAGCACGATGGCACCGCCGCGCAGGATGAGATGCCCCAGGAATGCCCGTTCGCCAATCACCGCACGGCTTTTCTCGCCAGACGCCTCTCCGGGCGCGGGCATACCGCTGCGCTGGTAGGAATACGCCAGCGGTGATTCGGCGGTGACGGTGGCGTGATCGGCGCGGGCGTCGTAGACATGGACCGAGTTAGACATGCTGGCGTTCTCCCTTGGGATCGACGAATTGGGTGCCGACGATCTCGGCTTCATGCACGCGACCATCGGCCATGGGCAGGTAGACGCTCTCGCCCATGCGCTGGTGCCCGCCCTTGACCACCGCCAGCGCGAAGCCGCTTTCCAGCGTCGGGCTGTAATAGCTGGAAGTGACATGGCCCACCATGGGCATGGGAATGGCGTGATTCGGATCGAAGACGATCTGAGCGCCCTCTTCCAGCACCACGCCCGGGTCCTTGGGTTTGAGGCCGACGAGCTGCTTGCGCCCGTCGCGGCGTGTGTCGGAGCGCGTCAGCGCCCGCTTGCCGACCCACGGGAACGGTTTGTCGTAGCCGATGGCCCAATGCATGCCGAGATCCTCGGGCGTCACCGAGCCGTCGGTGTCCTGACCGACGATGATGAAGCCCTTTTCGGCGCGCAGGACGTGCATGGTTTCCGTACCATAGGGGGTCAGATTGAAAGCCTCGCCACGGGCGAAAAGCGCTTCCCAGACGTGCATGGCGTAATGCGCCTGAACGTTGATCTCGAAGGCCAGTTCGCCGGTGAAGGAGATGCGGAACACCCGCGCCGGCACACCGGCCACCTGCCCCTCGCGCCAGTCCATGAACTTGAACGCCTCACGATCAAGATCGATATCGGTCAAGTCGGTGAGCAGCTTGCGCGCCTCGGGGCCGGTCACGGTCATCGTCGCCCAGTGATCGGTGACCGAGTTGAAATACACTTCGAGTTCCGGCCATTCGGTCTGGTGCCAGAGTTCGAGCCATTCCAGCACCGGCGCGGCGTTGCCCGTGGTAGTGGTCATCAGGAAGTGATTCTCGGCCAGGCAACTGGTGGTACCGTCATCCATCACCATGCCGTCGTCGCCGCACATCAGTCCGTAGCGCACGCGACCGGGCGCCAGCTTCTGCCACTTGTTGGTATAGATGCGCCCCAGGAACTCACGGGCATCCGGCCCCTGGATATCGATCTTGCCCAGCGTCGAGGCATCAAGGATGCCCACGCCTTCGCGGACCGAGCGGCATTCGCGGGCCACCGCTTCCTCCATGCTCTCGAGCCCGCCATCGGCGCGCTTGCGTGGATAATACCAGGGGCGCTTCCACTGGCCGACGTCCTCGAATTCGGCGCCGCGGGCGACGTGCCAGGCCTGCATCGGCGTGTAACGTTCGGGATCGAAGAGTTCGCGGCAGTGGCGACCGACGATGGCACCGAAGGTCACCGGCGTGTAGTTGGGCCTGAACACCGTGGTGCCGGTTTCGGGAATGCTCTGCCCCAGGCAGCGCGCGGCCACCGCCATGCCGTTGATGTTGCCCAGCTTGCCCTGGTCGGTGCCGAAGCCCATGGCGGTGTAGCGCTTGACGTGTTCGATGGACTCGAACCCTTCGCGCGTGGCGACGTCGATGGCGGCGGCGGTGACGTCATTCTGCAGATCGACGAACTGCTTGGGCGCGCGCAGCGTGGCTTTTTCATGTGGCACCTGGAACAGCGCGCAGGCCGAGCCTTCATGGCGCGCCGCGACACGCGGCAGCGTCGCGTCATCCACGCTGGCGGCGAATCCCAGCGTCGTCGCCGCGTTGGCGCCGGCCTCGACGCCGTCCGCCAGCACTTCGCCCAGCGGATAGACACCACGCGCAGCGCCCGTCGCGGCGACGCCCGCCACGGTCGAAGGCACGAAGCCGATGATGGCATCGTTCCATACCGGACGCGCGCCGGTATGCGAAGCCAGATGGATCACCGGGCTGTAGCCGCCGGAGCTGGCGATGGTATCGCACGCGAGCGTTTCGACCTTTCCGGTGACCTTGAAGGCGTCCACGTCGATGGCCGCCACGCGTGCCGCCGAGACGCGCTGTTCGCCCTTGGCCTCGAGCACGGCGCTGCCGGTGATGACACGAATGCCCGCCGCCTTGGCCTGCGCAACGAGATCGCCTTCCGGCGCGGTGCGGGCATCGACGATGGCGACCACCTCGCGGCCCGCCTCCTTCCAGTCGAGAGCCGCGCGATAAGCATGGTCGTTGCTGGTGGAGAGTACCAGCTTGTGGCCGGACGCCACGCCGTAGCGGCGAATGTAGGTCGACACCGCCCCCGCCAGCAGGTTGCCAGGGACGTCGTTGTTGGCATACACCAGCGGACGTTCATGAGCGCCGGTCGCCAGGATCACCTGGCCGGCACGCACCCGGTGCAGACGTGAGCGCGGCTGGCGATGACCGGCCTGAGACGGCGCACTATCGCCCAGATGCTCGGTGCGGCGTTCGTGGAGCGTCACGAAGTGATGATCGTGATAACCATGCGCGGTGGTACGCGGCAGCAAGGTGACGTTGTCGTGTTCCGCCAGCGCCGCCAGCGTCGTCTTCAGCCATTGAGCGGCGGGTTGATCGTCCAGCGTTTCGCGCGTGTCGAGCAGCGAGCCACCCATCGTCTCCTGTTCATCGCACAGGAGCACCCGTGCCCCGGCACGCGCCGCCGTCAACGCCGCGCTCAAGCCCGCGGGGCCGGCACCGACAACGAGCAGGTCGCAATGCCGATGCATGTGATCGTAGATATCAGGATCGGGCTGTGTCGGGCTGCGCCCCAGACCGGCGGTCTTGCGGATGTATTTTTCGTAGGTCATCCACATCGAGGCCGGCGCCATGAAGGTCTTGTAATAAAACCCCGGCGGCATGAACGGGCCGCCCAACTTGCCGATCCAGCGCATCATGTCGCGCTGCGCGTCGGGCCAACCGTTGGTGCTACGCGCGACCAGACCGTCGTACAGCGCCTGCTGGGTCGCACGCACATTGGGCACTTGGGTCGCCTCCGTCGCGCCCAGTTGAACCACCGCGTTGGGTTCTTCCGCACCGGCGGCGACGATGCCGCGCGGGCGCGAGTACTTGAAGCTGCGATTGACCAAGTCCACGCCATTGGCCAGCAAGGCCGAGGCCAGGGTGTCGCCGGGATGGCCGGTATAGGAGCGGCCATTGAAGGTAAACGTCAACGCCTGCGTGCGGTCGACCTGGCCGCCTTGCGTCAGGCGATTGGGCTGTGATGCTGACTGGCTCATGCCTGCGCTCCCTTGATCGACGCCACGGCGGCGTCGCTGGCACCCACGGTTTGCTGGCCGCCCTCGGCGACCTGCGCGCTATCAGTTTTTTCCTCACGCGCGGTTTTTTCCTCACGCGCCAGATGCTCGGCAGTGATCGTCGGCTGTTCGCCCATCTTGTAGGTCTCGAGAATCTCGTAACTCACGGTATTGCGTGTGATATTGAAGAACTTGCGGCAGCCCACCGCGTGCAGCCACATCTCGTGATGGATGCCGCGCGGGTTGTCGCGGAAGAACAGATAATCGCCCCACTCTTCGTCATTGCAGGCATCCGGCTCCTCGGGTCTGGCGATATGCGCCTGGCCCTTGGGGTGGAATTCCTCTTCCTCGCGCAATTCTTCGCAGTAGGGGCAGTAGATATGGAACATGGTGGCTCTCCCTTGGAGCGTCTTTCACGATACGGCGACGATAAGCTTTTTCGCTGGCAGGGCTACGCGAGGGCGCTGTAAACCCTTCCATGGGCGCTACTTTTGCCCTCCATGGCAAAAGACCCTCGCACCGCCCTGCCACCGGCGCTCATCTCGAGGAATAGACAATCGCGCATTCAATGGGCCACCCCGGCCGCGCCGTGTTCGTCGATCAGTGCCCCGCTGTGGAAGCGGTCGATGGAAAACGGCGCGGCGATGGGATGCATCTCGCCCTTGGCCAGGCTTGCGGCGAACACATGCCCCGATCCCGGCGTCGCCTTGAAACCGCCCGTTCCCCAGCCGCAGTTGAAGTAGAGCCCCTTGACCTTGGTCTTGGAGATGATCGGACAGGCATCCGGACAGGTATCGACGATGCCGCCCCACTGACGGTTCATGCGTACGCGCGAGAAGATCGGGAACATCTCGACGATGGCCTGCAAGGTGTGCTCGACGGTGGGATAGCTGCCCCGCTGACCGTAGCCGTTGTAGCCGTCGATCCCCGCGCCGATGACCAGATCGCCCTTGTCCGACTGGCTGATATAACCGTGTACGTGATTGGACATCACCACGGTATCCAGCACCGGCTTGAGGGGCTCGGAGACCAACGCCTGCAGTGGGTGCGATTCCAGCGGTAGATTGAAACCGGCCATGCGCGCCAGCACGCTGGAATTGCCCGCCGTCACGCAGCCCACGGTCTTGGCCTCGATATCGCCGCGATTGGTATGCACGCCCTGGATCTGCCCGTCGCGAATCTTGAAGCCGGTGACCTCGGTGTTCTGCAGCAGATCGACGCCCAACGCATCGGCAGCGCGGGCGTAGCCCCAGGCCACGGCGTCGTGGCGGGCCACCCCGGCGCGCGGTTGCCAGGAAGCGCCCATGACCGGATACCGAGCACGCTTCGAGCAATCCATGATCGGCACCAGTGACTGCACGCCTTCGGCGTCGAGCACTTCACCGTCGATGCCGTTGAGGCGATTGGCGTTGACCCGGCGCTGAATGTCACGCATGTCCTGCAGCGTATGGCCCAGGTTGAGCACCCCACGCTGGGAGAACATGACGTTGTAGTTGATGTCCTGGGAGAGCCCCTCCCACAGCTTCATGGCATGCTCGTAGAGCGCCGCCGATTCATCCCATAGATAGTTGGAACGTACGATGGTGGTGTTGCGTGCGGTATTGCCGCCCCCCAGCCAGCCCTTTTCCACCACCGCCACATTGGTGATGCCGTGCTCCTTGGCCAGGTAGTAAGCGGTCGCCAAGCCATGCCCGCCGCCACCGACGATAATCACGTCGTAGCGCGGCTTGGGCGTGGGATTGCGCCACTGACGTTGCCAATCCTCGTGGTGACGCAGCGCGTGCTTGACGAGCCCGAAGCCTGAATAACGTTGCATACCCTCTCCCCTCCGCGGCCCCCGTGCTCTGGACTGGCACGACGACGTGTCTTCACATGCCGCGATGGTAGCCCTGTCGCCCCTCCGGCGGAGTGCTTGCAAACGTCATGGCCGGATGCGTTTGCGACACGCCGACGTACGCGGTCACCCGATACTCAACCGGCTGGCGGCATACTTGAACTCGGGAATCTTGCCGAAGGGGTCAAGCGCCGGGTTGGTCAGCATATTGGCCGCCGCTTCCAGATAGCAGAAAGGCACGAACACCATGCCTTGCTGCATCAGCGGATCGACGCGCGTTTTAAGGGTGATACTGCCACGCCGGGTGGTAATGGTGACCGGCTCGCCCGGTGCCAGCCGCAGGCGCCCCAACTCCGATGGGGAGAGGCTTGCCACCGCCTCGGGCTCGAGATCGTCGAGTACCCGGGTGCGCCGGGTCATGGAACCGGTGTGCCAGTGTTCCAGTTGGCGTCCGGTGATCAGCACCGTGGGGTAGTCGTCGTCGATGGATTCATCCGGCGGCAATGGCCGGGTCGGTGTGAATGTCGCCCGTCCGCTCGCGGTGGGGAAGGCGTCGGAGAACACCACGTCGGCACCAGGGGCGTCCTCGGCCGGGCAAGGATAGGTCACCGAGCTCTCGTGCTCGAGACGCTCCCAGGAGATATGCTCGAACGACGCCATACCCTGCTTCATTTCGGCGAACACCTCGCGCGGGTGCGTGTAGTCCCAGCCCAGCCCCAGGCGATTGGCAAGCGCTTGAATGATCCACCAGTCGGGCTTGGCTTCGCCAGGCAGCGGCACGGCGGCGCGGCCGAGCTGCACCTGGCGGTTGGTGTTGGTCACGCTGCCATCTTTCTCCGGCCAGCTCGAGGCCGGCAGGATCACATCGGCGAACTGCGCGGTTTCGGTGACGAACAGATCCTGCACTACCAGGTGATCGAGCTTGCCAAGCGCCTTGCGTGCATGCTCGAGGTCCGGGTCGGACATCGCGGGATTCTCGCCGAGAATATACATCCCCTTGATGGTGCCGGCGGCGATGGCATCCATGATTTCCACCACGGTGAGTCCCGGCGTTGCGTCCAGCGGCGTGTTCCATAGCTCTTCGAAGGCGGCCCGCATCTGGGCATCGCCCACCGGCTGGTAATCGGGCAGCACCATGGGGATCAGGCCGGCATCCGAGGCTCCCTGGACGTTATTCTGACCGCGCAGCGGATGCAGGCCGGTGCCGGGACGACCGGTCTGGCCGCAGGCCAGTGCCAGCGAGATCAGGCAACGGGCGTTGTCGGTGCCATGCACGTGCTGGGAGATGCCCATACCCCAGAAGATCATCGCCCGCTCGGCCTGCGCATAAAGCCGCGCGAGCTCACGAATCAGCTCAGGCTCGACGCCGCAGGCGGGCGACATCGACTCGGGCGTCATGTCACGCACATGGGTCGCGAGGGCCTCGAAGCCCTCGGTGTGGGCATCGATATAGGCCTGATCGAAAAGCTTTTCGCCGATGATGACGTTGAGCATGGCGTTATACAGCGAGACATCGCCACCGGGAGTGAAGCGCACGCTACGGTGCGCGTAGGCATCCAGCGCCTGACCGCGAGGATCGAGAATGATCAGCTTGGTGCCGTTTCTGGCCGCCTGCTTGAAGTAGGTGGCCGCCACCGGGTGGTTGATCGCCGGGTTGCAGCCGGTGAGGATCACCACATCGGCCTCGAGCGCCTGCATGAAGGAAGCCGTCACCGCCCCCGAGCCGATGCACTCCATGAGCGCGGCCACTGAGCTTGCGTGGCACAGCCGAGTGCAGTGATCGACGTTATTGCTGCCGAAGCCGGTGCGTACCAGCTTCTGGAACAACCAGGCTTCCTCGTTGGAGCATTTGGCGCTGCCGAAGCCGGCCAGGGCCTCGGGACCATGAGCCGTCTTGAGGTCGGAAAGCCCCCCGGCGGCCAGGTCCAGCGCCTCCTCCCAGCTCGCCTCGCGGAAATGGGTCAGCGGCTGAGCAGGGTCGAAGTCGGGGTCGAGCCCCTTGGCTACCCCAGGACGACGGATCAACGGCGTGGTGAGCCGCGACGGATGGCGCGGATAGTCGAAGCCGAAGCGCCCCTTGACGCACAGCCGGTTCTGATTGGAAGGCCCCTCGCGCCCCTCGACGAAGAGGATCGCATCGTCCTTGACATGGTAGGTGAGCTGGCAGCCCACCCCGCAATAGGGGCACACCGAGTCGACGGTACGATCGGCCACTGCGGAATCGCCACGACCTACCTCGTCGACCAGGGTCGCCGGCATCAGCGCCCCGGTCGGGCAGGCTTGGACGCATTCGCCACAGGCCACGCAGGTGCTCTCGCCCATGGGATCGTCAAAGTCGAAGACGATCTTTGCCTCCGCCCCGCGATGCGCCAGACCGATGACGTCATTGCCCTGCACCTCGCGACAGGCACGCACGCAGAGGTTGCACTCGATGCAGGCGTCTAGATTGACGTTCATCGCCGAATGGCTGGCGTCATGAGTCGTCGAGGCCCTGAGGGAATGTTCGGGAAGACGCACATGATTCACCGTGGACGCATCTCGGTCGGCCCGTGCCGGCAACCGCTGGCGCACCGCCGTGGCGTCGATGGCCAGTTGATCGGCCATGTCCCAGAAGTGGCTCGAGCGGTCGGGGCTGTCGCCGCGCTCGGGCTGATCGGCGATCAGCAACTCCAGCACTCCCTCGCGGGACACCCGGGCCCGCTCGGAGGTGGCGCTCTTGACCACCATTCCCGACGTCGCCTCGCGCAGACAACTGGCGGCCAGGGCGCGTTCGCCCTCGATCTCCACCATGCAGGCGCGACAATTGCCGTCGGCGCGATAGCCGGGCGCGTCTCGAAAGCACAGATGCGGAATGGTCTCGCCGACGCGCTTGGCCACCTGCCACAGGGTCTCGCCGGGACAGGCGCTGACCTCGACGCCATCCAGGGTCAGGGTAAAACCTTCGTTCAAGCTCTGCTCGCTCATGTTCATCTCCCTTAGCCCTTGACGATCAGGTTCTGGGCGGCGAGTTCGCCACGAAAATCCTTGAGTAGCCCCAACACGGGATTGGGCGCCGCCTGGCCGAGGCCACAGATGGAGGCGTCCATCATCACCTGCGACAGGCGTTCGAGCTCATCGGACTGCCACTCGTCGCGTTCAAGCAGGCTCAGCATCTTCTCGGTACCCACCCGACAGGGTGTGCACTGACCGCAGGATTCGTCGGCAAAGAAGGCCAGCAGGTTGGTGGCCACGTCGCGCAAGTCGTCCTGATCGGAGAGCACGATCACCGCCGCAGAGCCGATAAAGCCGCCGTGCTCCTGAAGCGTGTCGAAGTCCAGCGGGATATCCGCCTTGCTCGCCGGAAGAAGTCCCCCAGAGGCACCACCGGGCAGGTAGCCGGCCAGACGGTGCCCCTCGGGCATGCCGCCGCCATACTCCTCGATCAGCTCATTGAGGGTGATGCCGGCAGGCGCCAGGTGCACGCCTGGGCGCTTGACCCGACCCGAGAGCGAGAAGCTACGCAGGCCCTTGCGGCCATGGCGCCCCTGACCGGCGAACCAGTCGGCGCCCTTCTCCCAGATCAACGGGATCCAGGCAACGGTCTCGACGTTATTGACCAGGGTCGGGCAATCGAAAAGGCCCCTCTGGGCGACATAGGGTGGGCGATGGCGCGGCTTGCCGGGCTTGCCTTCCAGCGACTCGATCATCGCCGACTCCTCGCCGCAGATGTAGGCCCCGGCACCACGCCGCAGGATAATATAGTCGGGCGCTACCAGACCGGCGGTCTCGAGCTCGCCGATCGCCTCGCGCAGTACCCGATGCAGGCCGGGGTATTCGTCGCGCAGATAGATATACAACGCCTCGGCCTCCACCGCCCAGGCGCTGACCAGGGCTCCTTCGAGGAAGCGATGCGGTGAGCGCTCCAGGTAGACGCGGTCCTTGAAGGTGCCAGGTTCACCCTCGTCGGCGTTGATGGCGCAGTAACGTGGGCCGGTCTCCTGGCGCACGAAATACCACTTCTTGAAGGTCGGGAAGCCGGCGCCGCCCAGGCCACGCAGGTTGGCGGCTTCCAGCGTCTGCATCAGCGTCTCGACCGTGATGCGCCCCGCGTGGCAATCGGCAAGCAACCCATAGCCGCCTGCGGCGCGATAGTCCGCCAGGCGTTGCCAGAGAATCGCCTCGGGATGGTAGTGGCCGGTATCGATCACCGCTTTGACACCCTCGGCGGTAGCGTAGAGCACATGGTGATGCCCCACCTCGACCACCGGCGCCGTCTCGCAGCGGCCCATGCAGGGGCCACGCACCACCCTGACCGCCTCTGGATCGACCCCAGCCGTCAGTTCCGCCTTGAGCGCTTCGGCGCCGGCCAACTGGCAGGAAAGCGAATCGCAGACCCGCACCGTCACCTCAGGCGGTAACGCCTGATCATCGTGAACCACGTCGAAGTGGGCATAGAAAGTCGCCGTCTCGTAGACCGCCGCCATGGGCAGGTTCATATAGGCGGCCAGCGCGCGCAGCTCGGCGAGGGCGAGATGCCCTCGCGCGTCCTGAATGGCATGCAGATGCTCGATCAACAGATCGCGACGCCGCAGTTCCGGGTGGCTACGCTCGTCGCCGAGAAGCGCCCGAAGCGCCGCCAGCGCGACAGGAGCCAAATCACGGCCACGGGCCTTGCCGCGGAAACGACGCTTGGGAGTGAGGGTCTCGACGGTCATGGCATGCTCATTATCAGTAGGCACTTGCCCGGGAGCGTGCTGTCCGGCGGGACTGGCCGCCATGGAAAGCAATCCCCGGCTATCGGCCATCCTGTCCGCAGACAGGCGCCTCGTTGCATGTTAGCCCCGGTCTCACACCGGGGCCATTGATTGCCGCTCAGGCGGCCACGCTGCCGTGCGGGTCGATGACGAATTTCTTGGCCACGCCACCGTCGAAGTCCGCGTAGCCGCGTGGTGCTTCGTCCAAAGAGATGACCTCGACATTGACCGCATCGGCGATGTTCACCTTGTCGAACAGGATCGCCTGCATCAGTTGCCGGTGATACTTCATCACCGGGCACTGGCCGGTATGGAAGGAGTGGGATTTGGCCCAACCCTGGCCGAGACGCATCGACAGGTTACCCTGCTGGGCTTCCTGGCTCTCGGCGCCCGGGTCTTCGGTAACATAAAGTCCGGGGATGCCGATCTGACCGCCGGCACGGGTGACGTCCATGCAGGCATTGAGCACCGTGGCGGGCTGCTCGTGCGCGTGGTTGTGGCCATGGCAACGCGCCTCGAAGCCCACTGCATCCACCGCACTGTCCACTTCACGTGCGCCGAGGATGGGTTCCAGCATGTCCGCCATCGGCGTGTCCTGACGCAGGTCCAGGGTCTCGCAGCCAAAGCTTTCGGCCTGGTCGAGACGCTGCGGGTTCATGTCGCCGACGATGACGCAGGCGGCGCCCAGCAGTTGGGCGGAAACCGCTGCCGCCAGGCCCACCGGGCCAGCCCCGGCGATGTAGACGGTGCTGCCGGGGCCGACTCCGGCGGTGGCACAGCCGTGAAAGCCGGTGGGGAAGATATCGGACAGCAGGGTCAAATCGCGAATCTTGTCCATGGCGATGTCGCGGTCGGGGAACTTCAACAGATTGAAGTCCGCATAGGGCACCATGACGTACTCGGTCTGGCCACCGACCCACCCGCCCATGTCGACATAACCATAGGCAGCGCCCGGACGCGCGGGATTGACGTTGAGGCAGATGCCGGTCTGGCCTTCCTTGCAGTTGCGGCAACGCCCGCAGGCGATGTTGAAGGGCACCGAGACAACATCGCCGGCGCCGATGAACTCGACGTCACGCCCGCACTCGACGACTTCGCCGGTGATCTCGTGCCCCAGCACCATGCCGCTCGGCGCGGTAGTGCGCCCGCGCACCATGTGCTGATCGCTACCACAGATGTTGGTGGTGATGACCTTGAGAATCACGCCGTGCTCGCATTTGCGATTGCCCAGCGCCAGTTCGGGAAAGGGGATCGGTTGGACCTCGACATGGCCGGCACCCATGTAGATCACGCCGCGGTTGGCTGCACTCATGGTGATTGTCCTTTATTTCGTGGTGAGAGGCGTCGTGGCGTCAAACGCCACTCTTCGACCATAGCCCTCTTGCTGGCGCGTAATGTTCCCAGCGAGTCATCGCCATGCCCAAAAGAGACATCGAAGAACGCAATCCGGCGTTCTTGCCGCTCAACGCATAACGCCATGCAAACGTCGACCTACCACGATTTGTTTAGTCGCCTTATCGTAAGCAGGGCTTGTTCCCGCTGTAGGGCCATGTTATTCAAGCCAATACTCAAAGATGCCCCGTGAGGCATCGCCCGCCACCGGAGTTCGCCATGGAGGCCTCGACCGCCACCGCCTCGTCTCGTTCACAGTCCTACCCCGCTCGCCTGACCGGCATGAGCTGGACGCATTTTCTCAACGACGGCGCCGCCAATTATCTGCCGGGCGTGCTGCCGGCGATTCTGATCTCGCTCAACCTGTCGGTAGCGCTGGCCGGAACGATCATGGCGGCCTTGCTGATGGGCCAGGCACTGCAACCGCTGGTGGGAATTTTCGCCGACCGGGTCGGGGGCCGCGTCATGGTCGCCCTGGGGCTCGCCGGTTCGTCGCTGGGCGGCGCCCTGATAGGCTTCGCCTCGGGCTTTTGGCCTCTGCTCGGCATTCTGATGCTGATCGGGATCTCCAACGCCTTCTTCCATCCCCAGGCGCTGGCCGGGATTCGTCGCCTGGGTGGCGAACGCCCGGGAACCGCGATGTCGATCTTCATGGTCGGCGGCGAGGTAGGACGCGGTGTGTGGCCGGCCCTGGCAAGCTGGGTGGTGGTGCAGTGGGGCCTGGGTTATCTGTGGCTGCTCGCCCTGCCCGCGCTCGTCACGCTGCCGTTCGTGCTGCACTGGGCGCCGCGCCTACCGCCGCGCGACGCGAATGCCACCCCCATCGCCTGGCGTCTGCATGCCGGCCCGCTCTCGCGGTTGGTGACCTTTTCCGCTCTGCGTTCGCTGATGATTCTCTCGGTGGTGACCTATGTACCGTTGATGTGGGCCCAGGGCGGGGGCGATCTAACCACCGGCGCCAGCTTCATCACCGTCATGCTGGTCGTCGGCGTGATCGGCAACCTCGGCGGCGGACGGCTCTCGGATCGCTTCGGCCGACGCCCGGTATTGATCGCTGCCATGAGTATCTCGGTCATCATGCTGGCGGCCTTCCTGATGGCCGAAGGCATCTGGCTGTGGATCGTGCTCGGCGTGCTGGGCATCAGCCTGTTCGCGACCTTGCCGCTGGGCGTTCTCATCGCCCAAGACATCCTACCCGAGAACCGCTCGCTGGGATCGGGCATGGCGCTGGGTCTGGCCAACGCGCTAGCGGCCCTCGGCGTGATGCTGCTGGGGCCGGTCGCCGCGCTCTGGGCGCCCGCCGCACCACTGTGGATCGCCTTGGGCGGCGGCGTGGTCAGCATCTTCCTCGCCAGCGGGCTGCCAGAGCACGCCTCGGCTCGCTGAGGGAGCCTTGTAATGCAGATCGAATCGTTCATTCAACTCCTGACGCCGATCGAGGAGTACGCCGATGCCCCGCTCGACGAACGTCGGCGCCTCTATGAAGCCTTGCATGCCAAATATCGTCCCGCCGACCCGGCAGGCATGCAGGTCAACGACGATATCGTGGCCGGGGTCGCCGTACGCCGCTTCCTACCGGCACAGCTCATTGGCGAGCGTGTTGTCTATGTGCATGGCGGCGGTTGGAACCTGGGGTCAGCGAAGAGCCACCATGGGATCACCGCCGATCTCGCCGAGCGGCTCGAACGCGAGGTCGTCAGCGTCGATTACCGCTTGCTGCCGGAGGTGCGCTATAGCGAGGCGCTGGACGACTGCCGCGCAGTAGTGGAAGCGCTTGATCCGGTCGCGGTGATCGGCGATAGCGCCGGAGGGCGACTGGCTCTCGACATCGCGGGCACGCGCCAGTGGTCAGGCATCCTGGGTTTGATTTATCCGGTGGTGGAGACGCCGACGCCCGAGACGCTGGGAGAAGATGGCCCGCTGTTGTCACGGGCGGATATTCTCGCGTTGTGGGAGATGGCCGCCAACGACGTGCCCAAGCTCGACCCACATACTCCGCCCGCCATGCGCATAGAAGCATTGGCAGTGGAGCACGACCCGCTGACGCGACCGTTAGAGCAGGCCATCGAACGCTGGCGTTCGGCAGGCGCCTCAGTCGGCTACCGTTGCGCGCCGAACATGGTTCATTCGGCACTGCACGGCCACGCCGAGCTGCCCGATATGGCCGCCGCCTGGCAGGATTTCTGTCAGGCACTGCGGGCGCGCCTGAACGACACCTAGGCCTTATCTGACACCCCGCGCCACTCTCAGCTTCCCAGTTGTGCCTTGACTGCATCGATGGCCGGCTCGCCCGTCTTGGTGGTCACGCCATCGAGCCACTGGGCCACGGTATCGTAGTGGTTGCGGATCCACTCGCTGGCGACTTCGTCGGCAGGACGCTCTTCATGGCTATACTCGTAGATCCAGTCGTTCTGATCCTCGATCGAGATCCGATACTGCGACAGGAAACGATAGAGATTGGCATCCTCCGCTTTTAGATCGGCCGGCACCACGGTCCAGACCGTGCTCTTGATCCCGGCGACACCGCTATCATCGTCGTCCTTCAGGTAATAAAGATCGTAGCTGACGTTCATCCAGTGCGGCTCCCAGCCGACGAACGTCACCCACTCCCGATTGGCGATGCGCTGATCGGCGTAGGCGAGCATCGCCGAGGTCGAGCTCTCGCGTAGGTCCCAATCACCGAGCCCCACTTTATCGTCGTCAATGGCCGCCAGGACCGCATCGTTGATACCAGTACCAGCCTCGATGCCCTGTATCTCGCCATCGAAGCGCTCCCGATATTGAGCGAGATCGGCGACACTTTCGACGCCCGCCTCGTGGACATATTCCGGCACCACCAGCCCCGAATTGGCATCGTCGATGTTCTCGGTGAGCTTGACCACTTTATCGTCGTCGACCAGCGGTTCGATCATTTCCTGTTCGATGGGATACCAGCCACCGAGGTAGACATCAATATCATCGCTGGTCAGGCCATTGAGAATGACGCCCACCGCCAGCTCATTTTGCTCGGTGCGATATCCCATGGCATCGAGAAGTTGCGACGCAACCTCCGACTTGACCGTTACCCCCGGCCATGGCGGCACCCCAAAGCGCACGGTGTCGAGATCGGCTTGCGCCGGACCGGCAGCGACCCACGCCAACGGCAACAAGGCGAGCGAAGAACGAAATGGCATCTTGCGCATGGTATGGCTCCATCGGTTATTTGCGGCTCCCCTACTCTGCGTCACCTCGCCGTAGAGGTTTGCCATAAAGCGACAAAAAACACACGCAAAACGCCTAATATAAGATTTAAGCGATAATTATCACCGCAGTACATCTTCTTCGCGCAGCAGCATGAGAATAGCCTCGGCGCCCTGTTCCGGAGACACGTCCGTCAGCACCTGGCCACCGCCGCCTTCGGCTTTGGCGGCGGCGGCCTTGAAGCGGTCTCGTGCCGAGGCGGCCTTGACGATCTTGAGGCGTTTGGGACGCTGACGGGCGGGTTGCACTTGCCATGCGGCCCATTCTTCATCATCGCTCACCGGCCCTGCCGTCGTCTCGAATGCACCGCGTCGCGCCGGCCCGTAGGCACTCTGGCGCGGCGCGGGAGCCGCGTTATCGACAGTGACGATGGCCGGCAGGCGAACCTTGAGGCGCCGCCGCTGCCCACGTGGCAGGGCCTGCAGCAAGGTCGCCACACCGTCCTCGACGCTTTCCACCGCTGCCAGACCACTCACCAGGGGCCAGCCGAGGCGCTCTGCGAGCAGGTAGGGCAACAGACCCGAGCCTTCGCCCCGTTCGGCACGCTCGCCGGCGATCACCAGGTGCGGCGACGTCGCATCCAAGGCCTCGGCGAGCGCAGGCAGCACATCGGCGCCTTCGGGCTGCTCGAGTAGCGACAATTGGGTGAAGCCCATGCCCAGATAGCCGCGCAATGCCGCTTCGCTACTTTCATCGCGCATGCCGGCATGCAGCAGACGCACCTGAGCATCCGCCAAGGAGCGCGCCAGTTCCACACCCCGGGCGTCCTGGTCGGCACGCCGCGTCCTTCCCGTCAGCGGATGACGACCGACGGAAACCAGCACCGTCACCTCGAGCGCTGGCATCGTGGTAACTTCAGGCTGCATCGCGTTTCTCCTCTCGCGCTTGTGCCACCAGGGTGACCAGCGCCTCGAGTATCTGGGTCGCGTCCCCGATCACCGCGAGATCGGCGCGCTTGATCATGTCGCACCCTGGGTCCATGTTGATCGCCACTACCTTGTCACAGGTCTGGATCCCCTGCAGGTGCTGGATGGCGCCGCTGATGCCCACGGCGACATAGACTCTCGCCGTCACCCAGGTGCCGGTGGCGCCCACCTGACGGTCGCGGGCCATGAAGCCATCATCCACCGCCACACGTGAGGCGCCTTCGGTAGCCCCCAACACCTCGGCGGCATGATGGAAACCTGGCCAATCCTTGACGCCATTGCCGGCGGAAAGAATGAATTCGGCTTCAGACAATGCCACGCCGGACGGATCGACACTGACTTGGCCAAGATCTTGGATACGCGACAAGGTCGATGGCAACGGCTGAGGCAAGGCCAGTTCGGTGGCGGCGTGGCGCGTCTCGCTGACCGGTTCGGCACATTCGGCCAGCGCCAGGGCGACTCGCGACAAGGGGCGCCGAATGTCCAGCGACCCCGCCGCGCCCCGCGCGGTGCACTGCCAGCCCATGACCGCCTCGGCATCCGCTGCGACCTGCCAGACGCTCGTCGCCGGCCGTTCGCCGAGACGCACTGCCAGGCGCCGGCCCAGCTCGCCACCGCCCAGTTTGGAATCCGGCAGCAACCAATGGCGCGGTGCCCAGGCCTCTTCGACCAGGGTCAGCGCGCCCAGACGCGCCTCGGGGGCGTAGCCTGCGACATCCGGTGAATCGAGATGCAGCAGGCGATCGACTCCCGCCTCGGCGAAGCTCGTCTCCTTATGGGGACCGAAGATCACCGCGACCACCGCGCCCCGGGCTACCGGATCGGCATCGGCGAGCTGGCGCGCCAGGCCGAGCAGATCGCGATCATGCCCGCTCAGGCGGCCGCCGGCCATGTCCGGCACCACCGCGACCAGAAAGGCCGGCGCTTCGATCTCGACCAGCGGCTTGCGCTCGGCAGCCGGTCTCATCGCACCGCCGCCACCCGCACCTTGTTGCGTGCCGCTACGGTCGATGCGCTTTACGCCATTGGGACCGACGAATCCAATCGCGTGCGGATTTCTGCGTACGAGACCGTTGGGACCCTGCCATTCACTGGCCGCGCCCTGGCCCGCCGCCAGGAGCACTTCAGCATGGCGCGGATGCAGGCGATTGCGGGCGATCCATTCCTGGCGGGGATCGCGACGTGGAAGATCGCTCATGACATGACCTCCTCGGTGGCCTGCGGGGTCGAGGCATCACGCGGTGCAAGCGTCGCCTCGGGCGTGGTATCCAGCGCGACGGCAACCATCTCGGCGATATCCTTGACCGCGACCTCTTCGTCGCCCGTTGGCGGGACGACACCTTCGAACATGGCCGTGCATTGCGGGCAGCCCACCACGACCTGCTCGGCCTGAGTTTCGCGCACGTCTCCCATGCGCATGTCGGGGATGCGCTGCTTGCCGGGAACATCGGTAATCGGCGCCCCGCCACCGCCACCGCAGCAACGCGAGCGATAGCCCGAGCGCTGCATCTCGACCAGCTCGACACCCAGCGCCTTCAGTACCGCGCGGGGGGCTTCGTATTCACCGTTGTAGCGGCCCAGGTAGCAGGGGTCGTGATAGGTCACCCGCGACGCCTGGCCCGGCGCCAGTCGCAACCGACCGGACTCGATCAACTGATTGATGAAGGTGCTGTGATGCCAGACCGGGTAGCTGCTTTCCTGCCCTGGCGGATAGAAGGCGCCGTATTCATTCTTGAGCACGTGGAAGCTGTGCGGATCGCAGGTGACGACACAGTCGAAGTGATACTGGGACAGCGTGGCGATATTGCGCCGCGCCAGCGACTGGAAGGTTGCCTCGTCGCCGAGACGGCGCGCCACGTCGCCGCTGTCACGCTCTTCGTTGCCGAGCACGGCGAAGTCGACACCGGCGGCGCGCAGTACCTTGACCAGAGCGCGCAGCGTGCGTTGATTGCGCATATCGAAGACGCCGTCACCCAACCACAGCAACACCTCGGCGCGTTCGACGTCGGCCATCAACGGCAGCTCGAGATCCGCCGCCCAGTTGAGTCGCCCGCCGGGGTCGAAACCGCCGGGATTGTCGGTGGCGATCAGATTGTCGATCACCTCGGCGCCCTTGCCGGGGGTCGCGCCTTCTTCAAGGGTCAGATGACGACGCATGTCGACGATGGCATCGACGTGCTCGATCATCATCGGGCACTCCTCGACGCAGGCCCGACAGGTGGTGCAGGACCACAGTGTCTCGGCATCGACCAACGCCTTGCCGTCTTTTGTAGAGGCCGGCGCGACGATGGGTCCATGCGGTGAGCCTTGGTGCTCGCCGATGGGTGTTTGTGGATAAGGCGAGCCGGTATAGCCGGCGTCGCTGCCCCCGGCCATGCCCACCACCATGTCCTGGATCAGTTTCTTGGGGTTGAGCGGCTGGCCGGCGGCGAAGGCCGGGCAGACCGCTTCGCAGCGCCCGCATTGCACGCAGGCATCGAAACCCAGCAACTGGTTCCAGGTGAAATCGGCAGGCTGGCCGACACCCAACGGCGCCTCGGCATCGTCGAGATCGAGCGCCTTGAGGCCGGTGGATGGATAGCCACCGTGTTGCGTATCGGCAAAGCGCTCGGGACGGCGATGAAAGGCCAGATGCAAGGCACCGGCGAAAGCATGCTTCATCGGCCCACCCCAGGTCATGCCTACTACCAATTCCGCCAGCCCCCAGGCCACCACACCGGCCAGCAACAAGGCGACCAGCCAGCCGCCCACGCCTTGTGAAAAGCCGGATGGCAGTACGCCCACCGCCGGCAGGGTGACGACGAAGATACCCAGCGAGAACGCCATCAGGCTCTTGGGAAGGCGCATCCACGGCCCCTTCGACAAGCGTGCCGGCGGGTTGCGCCGCCGCCGGACGACGAACAGGCTACCCGCAAACATGGTCGCGCTGGCCGCCAACAACAACCAACCGAGCATACCCTCAGCCAGTCCCAGGCCGTGCACAATGACTGCAAGCCCCAGCGCCGCGACGAAGCCTCCGGCGGTAGCCACATGAGTATTGGCCATCACCTTGTCGCGCGCCACCACATGGTGCAGATCGACCAGATAACGTCGCGGCATCGCAGCCAGGCCACGTAAGAAAGCCACCTTCGACGCCCGCCCCCGGCGCCACAACCGCACACGCCGCCAGGCACCCAGCGCCGCCAAGACCAAGGCAGCAAAGATTAGGGTCGGCAAGAGGATATCGAGCATATTAACCACCTCACTTTGGGGCTACGAGCTACGAGCTACGAGCTCCGGACTACAACAGTGTTGCTCGCGGCTCGTTGCTCGAAGCTCGTGGCTGACGCGAAGCGCCTTCAGAAATCCTTGCAAATCCGCAGGGCGTCGTAGATCGCCGCATGCGTATTGCGCGGCGCGGTGCAGTCGCCCACGCGAAACAGCAGGAAGCCGGATTGTGCGTCGTCGTCCAGCGTCGCCAGGCTGGGTTGCGGCGCGGCGGCGTAGTGCGCCTCGAGGTCGAGCTGACCATGATTGCGCGCGCGTTCCTTGAGCGCGTAATACAGTGATTCATTCGGACGCACGCCATTCTCGACGACCACCTGATCGACCACGCGCTCTTCCTGGGCGCCGGTGTATTCGTTCTCCAATACCGCCACCAGCGATGTGCCCTCGCGATAGACCTTATGCAGCGCCAGGTCCGAGGTCATGATGACCTCCTTCTCGTAGAGGCTGCGGTAATAGGTGGGAAAGGTCGTACCGCCGACCGCACTGCCGGGCTTGGTATCGTCGGTGACGATTTCCACCTGGGCGCCTTTGTCGGCCAGGTAGTCGGCCACCGAGACCCCGGTGAATTCGCAGAGGGTATCGAACACCAGCACATTCTTGCCCGGCGCCACCTCACCGCCGAGGACATCCCAGGCGCTGACGACCAGGCTTTCGTCGCGGTCTTGTGCATAGCCCCATTCGGGTACCTGGGTCAGAAACGGCTGGCCGCCAGTGGCGAGGACGACGATGTCGGGACGCAGGTCCTCGATGGTCGCCTCGTCGGCGCGCGCACCCAGTCGGACATCGACCTTGAGCCGCGTCAGTTCGAGCTGAAACCAGCGCGTGATGCCGGCGATCTGATCGCGCTGCGGCGCCTTGGCGGCCAGCGTGATCTGTCCGCCCAACGCCTCGGCAGCCTCAAACAGCGTGACCGAGTGGCCACGTTCGGCGGCGACCCGCGCCGCTTCCATGCCGCCCGGCCCGCCACCCACGACCACTACTTGGCGTTGGGGGCCGGCGCTTTTCTCGATCTCGTGCGGCAGGCCCATGTATTCGCGGGACGACGCCGCGTTCTGGATACACAACACGTCGAGGCCCTGGTACTGACGGTCGATACAGTAGTTGGCGCCCACACACTGCTTGATCCGGTCGGTCTGCCCCATCTGGACCTTGGCGATCAGGTGCGGATCGGCGATATGCGCGCGGGTCATGCCCACCATGTCGACGTAGCCACCTTCGAGAATGCGGTTGGCCTGGGTGGGGTCCTTGATGTTCTGGGCATGGATCACCGGGGCGTTGACCACTTCCTTGATGCCCGCCGCCAGGTGCAGGAACGGCTCCGGCGGGTAGGTCATGTTGGGGATCACGTTGGCCAAGGTATCGTGGGTATCGCAGCCCGAGCCCACCACGCCAAAGAAGTCGACCTGGCCGGTCGCATCGTAGTAGGCGGCGATGTCCTTCATATCGTCGTGGGTCAAACCATCCGGATGAAACTCGTCGCCGCAGATGCGCATGCCGACCACGAAATCGTCACCGACCTCGGCGCGTACCGCCTTGAGCACTTCCATGCCGAACCGCATGCGGCCCTCGAAGCTGCCGCCCCACTCATCGGTGCGCTTGTTGACGCGCGGGCTCCAGAACTGGTCGATCAGATGCTGGTGCACGGCGGACAGCTCGACGCCGTCCAACCCACCTTCCTTGGCGCGCCGCGCGCCCTGGGCGAAATCGTCGATGATCCGCCAGATGTCTTCTTCCTCGATGGTCTTGCAGGTCGAGCGATGCACCGGCTCGCGAATCCCCGAAGGCGACAGCAGCACCGGCCAGTCGTGACCGTCCCACCGTGAGCGACGCCCCATGTGGGTGATCTGGATCATGATCTTGCCGCCGTGCTTGTGGACGGCATCGGCGAGGTTCTGAAAGTGCGGAATGATGCGGTCGGTGGTCAGGTTCACCGAGCTCCACCAGGCCTGGGGGCTATCGATCGATACCGGCGACGAGCCGCCGCAGATAGAAAGCCCCACGCCGCCCTTGGCTTTCTCTTCGTAGTATTTGACGTAGCGCTCGGTGGTCATGCCGCCATCGGTGGCATGGACCTCGGCATGGGCGGTGCTGACCACGCGGTTGCGAATCGTCAGCTTGCCGATCTCGATGGGTTGGAAAAGTGCGTCGAATGCCATCGTGGAAACCTCAGCCGGCTAATTGAGAGCGGGGAGTGACCTGGAAGCGCCCGACATCGCAGGCGGGCTCGGCGGCGCTCTGGGTCTGCTCGGCGACGGTGCGCAGCTCGCTGCCGCGCGCGGCGAGGATCTGATCCATCGCCCCGGCGAACCAACCGGTGAACATGTAATCCACCTTGTGGCCGACCTTGCCCTGTTGATAAACGAAGGCGCTGTCTTCCAGACGCACGCAGGCAGTGCCCGCGTCGAGGTCGATCGCCTCGGTGAAGAAGCGCCCCCAGCCGCGTTGCGAGAGGCGCTTCATGTAATGTTCGAAGACGTCCACACCTGTGATGCCGTGGCATTCGGCTTCTTTCTCGCACCAGTGCCAGGCACTCTTGTAGCCCGCGTGATAGAGAATCTCGGCGTAGGTCTCGATGCCCAGCGCCTGCTCCACGGCGACGTGGTTGTTGACGAAAAAATGGCGCGGCACATAGAGCATGGGCAGCGCATCGGTGGTCCAAACGCCGGTCTCGCTATCCACCTCGATGGGCAATTCGGGAGGCATCTTGGTCACGGTCGTATTCCTCAAATCTTGCTGATTGTTATGGCCCTACCGCGGCTTCGGGCTTCGGCAGCATTTTAGCTCGCAGCCCGTAGCTCGCCGCTTATATCTCACGGCCCATGGCTCGCCGCTCGTGGCTTATTCTCCCCAAACATCCTTGAGCACTCGCATCCAGTTCTCACCCATGATCTTGCGCACCTGTCGCTCGCTCATGCCGCGTCGCAAGAGCGCCTCGGTGAGGTTGCCGAACTCACCGATGGTGCGTATGCCCTCGGGATTGATGATGGTCCCGAAGTTAGTCAGTCGACGAGCGTAGCCCTTGTCGTGGGTCAGCCATTCGAAAAAGGCTTGATCCTGTCCTTGGGTGAAGTCGGTGCCGATGCCGATGGCATCCTCGCCGACGATGTTCATCACGTATTCGATGGCTTCGACGTAGTCGTCGACGGTGGCGTCGACACCCGCACGCAAGAAGGGAGTGAACATGGTCACGCCGACGAAGCCGCCATGCTCGGCGATGAAGCGCAACTCGGCATCGGACTTGTTGCGGGGATGTTCCTTGAGCCCGGACGGCAGGCAGTGGGAATAACAGACCGGCTTTTGCGATTCGAGAATGACTTCCTCGGAGGTTTTCGCCCCGACATGGGAGAGATCGCACATCACGCCCACGCGGTTCATCTCGGCGACGATCTCGCGGCCGAAGCCGGAAAGTCCGCCGTCACGCTCGTAGCAGCCGGTGCCGACCAAGTTCTGGGTGTTGTAGCACATCTGTACGATGCCTACGCCAAGGCGCTTGAAGACCTCGACATAGCCGATCTGGTCCTCGAAGGCGTGAGCGTTCTGGAAGCCGTAGATGATGCCGGTCTTGCCTTCTTCCTTGGCGCGGGTGATATCGGCGGTGGTGTGCACGGGCCGCACCAGGTCGTCGCTCGCCGCAAGTAGCGCGTTGGTCTGGACGATATTGTCGACGGTGGCCTGAAATCCCTCCCAAACCGAGACGGTGCAGTTGGCGGCGGTCAAACCGCCCCGACGCATGTCTTCGAGTAGTTCACGGTTCCATTTGGCGATGATCAGGCCATCGATAACGATGGCGTCGTCGTGCAGTGCTTGGGCAGTCATGGGTCTCGCTCCCGGGATGGCGTCATGCGGCCAGCTTAGCCCCGTCCCCGAGGCCGCCGACGCTTGGAAGCGACGAGGAAAATTCCAAATGCGTCACGCCTTGTCATCGGCCTGAACGCAACGGGGCCGCCCGATGATCGGACGGCCCCGTTAGAAGCACATGCCAGGTATCGCGTTGGTACGCGCTATCCCAAACGCACACTCGCATAGGTGGGTTCGCCCTGCGCCTGGGCCAGGGCCTGCATCGCACTAGAGGCGCGCGGCGCGACATAGGCGTCGTCTTCATTGCCCGCAGCCAGATTGGCGGGTGTCAATGTCACGCGAGCGCTTGCCAAACGCGTCAGACGCTCGTCACGCGGCGGCGTGCCGAAGTATTCCCGATAGCACTTGGAGAAATGCGGTGTGGAAACGAACCCGCAAACCGAGGCGATTTCGATGATCGACATCGAGGTCTGACGCAGCAGTTGCCGGGCACGGGTCAGGCGCAGCTTGAGGTAATAGCGCGACGGCGAGCAACTCAGGTATTTCTGGAACAACCGCTCGAGCTGGCGACGCGAGACATTCACGTAGTTCGCCAGCTCGTCGAGGGCAATGGGCTCTTCCAGGTTGGCTTCCATCAGCGCCACGATCTCGAGCAACTTGGGTTGGCTGGTGCCCAGTACATGCCGCAGCGGCACGCGCTGCTGGTCTTGCTCGCCGCGCATGCGATCGCAGATGAACATGTCGGAGATCGCCGCCGATAGCTCACGGCCGTGATCGCGCCCAATCAGCGTCAGCATCATGTCCAGCGGCGCGGTCCCGCCGGACGCCGTGGCACGGTCGCGATCGATCGAGAAAAGCTGCGTGGTCAGCGTGGCACGCGGATAGGCTTCCTGCGCAGCGGCCTGAAACTCCCAGTGAATACTGCATTCGTAGCCATCGAGCAACCCCGCCTTGGCCAGCGCCCAACTACCAGTGCACAGCGCACCGATGCGTCGCGACTGACGCGCCTGCGCCTGCAACCACAGCACATGTTCACGTGTGACATGACGCTGAATGCCGACACCGCCACACACGAACACCATGTCGAGCGCGAGCGGCTCGTGCATGCCGTTATCAGGCGTAATCAGTAAACCATCGCTGGCACGCACCGCCTCACCGTCCGTACTCAACGTGGTCCACTGGTAGAGTTCACGCCCGGCCAGTTGGTTGGCCATACGCAACGGCTCTACCGCTGAGGCCAACGAGATCAGCGTGAAATTATCCATCAACAAGAAGCCCAACCGCAGCGGCGCATCGGGGGCGGTAGGCGGCGCGGGACGGTCACTCGTCATGGCCATCAGCGGTTCTCCTCGGGTCACGTTCGGAGCCACTGGTAGTGCTTCACCAGGGATGTATTGTCATTGTAGAAAGTCAGGTTCAACGCCTTGAGTGTGACGAGAAGGTACCCTCTCAACGTATCTAAAAGCGTCGTCTCACGCTACCAAAAACGACATAGCCTTGGCGTTTTCAAAAAAAAAAGCCCCGCGCCAGTATATCTGGGCGGGGCATCGGTCCGGCGAGTCGTCTAACGCTTTCGCTGCAGATGTTCGGCGTGATAGCGCAGATGCTCTTCGATGAAGGTGGCAATGAAGAAATAGCTATGATCGTAACCCGGCTGACGGCGCAGGGTCAGCGGATGGTCATGCTTCTCGCAGGTGGCTTCGATGCGTTCGGGCATCAGTTGCTCGTCGAGGAAGTTATCCGCCTCGCCCTGATCGATGAACAGCGGCTGACGCGACGCCCCCTTGGCGATCAATTCGCAGGCGTCGTATTGCGTCCATTTGCCATGATCCTCGCCGAGATAAGCCGTGAATGCCTTCTGCCCCCAGGGCGAGACAATGGGATTGACCACCGGCGCGAACGCCGAGACTGAGGAATAACGCCCGGGTTGGCGCAGGGCCAATACCAGCGCGCCATGACCGCCCATGGAATGTCCGCTAATGGCTTCCCGCCCGTTGAGCGGAAAATGTTGACGCGCTACCGAGGGCAGCTCCTCGGTGACGTAGTCGTACATACGATAATGCTTGGACCACGGCGCCTGGTTAGCATTGACGTAGAAGCTCGCGCCGGAGCCGAAGTCATAACTGTCGTGCTCACCGGGGAGGTCGGTGCCGCGCGGGCTGGTGTCCGGACAGATGATCGCCATGCCCAGCTCTGCGGCCACGCGTTGCGCGCCGGCCTTCTGCATGAAATTCTCGTCGTTGCAGGTCAGCCCCGAGAGCCACCACAGCAGCGGTACCTTGTCGGTCTCCGCCTGGGGAGGCAGGTAAATGGCGAAGATCATCTCGCAGTCGAGCGCCCGCGAGTGATGCTTGTAGCGTTTCAGCCAGCCGCCGAACGACTTGGTCGCGGAGACCAATTCCAGCGATTCAGACATGCTCATGGTGCTCTCCCTGAGAAACCGGCGGCATCAGGCCGCCGGCTGATTGAACAGCTCCACCTCGCGCGGTATCGCACTTGCTGACGACATCTATCGCGATGGATCAATAAGCGCTTTTCGCGCGGCACCGGGTGCGATCAATAGTGCAGCACGGTGCGGATGCTCTTGCCGGCATGCAGCAACTCGAACGCCTCGTTGATCTCCTCGAATGCCATATCCTGAGTGACGAATTCGTCGATCTTGAGCTTGCCGTTCATGTAGTCGTCGACGTAGCTCGGCAGTTCGCTGCGGCCCTTGACCCCACCGAAGGCGGAGCCCTTCCAGACGCGCCCGGTGACCAACTGGAACGGGCGTGTGGAAATCTCCTCCCCAGCGCCGGCGACACCGATGATGATCGATTCGCCCCAGCCCTTGTGACAGCACTCCAGTGCGCTGCGCATGACATTGACGTTGCCGATGCACTCGAAGGAATAATCGACACCGCCGTCGGTCAGGTCGACGATGACCTGCTGGATGGGGTCCGAGTAGTCCTTGGGATTGACGAAGTCGGTAGCGCCGAACTGACGCGCCAGGTCGAACTTGTCAGGATTGACGTCGATGGCGATGATACGGCTCGCCTTGGCCATCTGCGCGCCTTGGATGACCGCCAGACCGATGGCGCCCAGGCCGAACACGGCGACGGTGGCGCCCGGCTCGACCTTGGCGGTATTCATTACCGCACCGATGCCGGTGGTGACGCCGCAGCCCAGCAGGCAGATCTTGTCCAACGGCGCTTCAGAAGACACCTTGGCCAGCGAGACTTCCGGCAGCACGGTATATTCGCTGAACGTCGAGCAGCCCATGTAATGATGCAGCGACTGACCGTCCTTGGAGAAGCGCGAGGTGCCGTCAGGCATCACGCCCTTGCCTTGGGTCGCGCGGACCGAACTGCACAGGTTGGTCTTGCCGGAGAGGCAGAACTTGCACTGGCCGCACTCGGCGGTATACAGCGGAATGACGTGATCGCCGGGCTTGAGGCTGGTGACGCCCTCGCCGACTTCCTGGACGACGCCGGCGCCTTCGTGGCCTAGCACCGCCGGGAAGTTGCCTTCCGGATCGGCCCCGGAGAGGGTGAAAGCGTCGGTATGGCAGACGCTGGTCGCCTTGATCTGAACCAGTACCTCGCCGGCCTTGGGGCCTTCGACGTCGATCTCGGCGATCTCCAGCGGTTTGCCGGCTTCCCAGGCGATAGCGGCGCGTGATTTCATCAGGCATTCTCCTTCGTCGATCATGGCGGCGCCCGATGCACCAGCAAAGGCAGTCTAGGCGCGCGTGGTTAACCTCACCAGTCTAGGCAGTTGGCGCGCTTGGATAAATACTTACAACGCCACAAGATTATTGTCGTGGAGCAACAATGCAGCGCTGGGATCGCATCGAGGCTTTCATCGAAGTCGCCCGCTTGGGCACGTTTTCCGCCGCCGCGCGGCATCTGAAGGTCTCCACCTCGCACGTAAGCCGCTTGATTGGACAGCTCGAGAATCAACTCGGCACGACGCTTTTGTATCGCACCACCCGCCAGACGCGCCTCACCGACGCGGGCGCCCTCTACTACCGGCATTGCCGCCACTTGTTCGATGGCTTTCGCGAGGCCGAGGAGGCCATCGTCGACTTCCAGTCGCGCCCCAAGGGCACGCTGCGGCTGACCTGTGCCACCACCTTCGGTGAGCGCTACATCGCCCCGCTGGTCAATGACTTCCAGTGTCTGCATCCGCAGCTCGAGGTCGACATGCACTTCACCAACCGTCAGGTCGAGTTGATCGAGGAAGGCTTCGACGTCGCCATCCGTATGGGCGTACTGCGTGACTCGAGCCTGATCGCGCGGCGGCTATGCGAGCGTCGCGAATACGTAGTCGGCGCACGGGAATACTTCGAGCGCGCCGCGCCGCCGCATTCGCTGGCCGAGTTGAGCCATCACAATTGCCTGCGCGGCTCCCGCGATAGCTGGCTTTTCGAGGTCAATGGCCAGCGCCGGGAGATCCGTATTGAAGGCCACTGGCGTGCCAATTCGGGGCCGGCGTTGCTCGATGCGGTATTGAAGGGCCTGGGTCTAGCGCAGTTACCCGACTACTACGTGGCGCCACACTTGGCGCAAGGACAGCTAGTGTCGGTGCTGGATGCCTATCAGTTTACCGATACTGCGGTATGGGCGATCTATCCGCGCCACCGGCACCTCTCACCCAAAGTGCGTCAGTTCGTGGACTTCCTGGTCGCACGCTTGCCGGAGGCACTCCAGGCCTGATGCGTGCTACTCGGGACGGCCTGGCAGTTCATTCTCCCGAGGTCGGCCATAGACTATCCCGCAGATAGCGTCCGGCGAATTCAGCTTCATGGGCCAGGGCATCAGGGTCGAGCAACTCGACCCACTGGCGCTCGCGGATCAGCAGACCATCCTCCCGGAAACCGCTCAATGTCCGACTGACATGCACCGAGGTGAGGCCCAGTGCATCGCCCAGTTGCTGTTGCGACAGCGGCAGACGGAAACGCCGCGTGGCGTGCGGCATGGTGCGCTGCAGGCGTATGTACATCTCGTAGATCAGGTGCGCCAACTTCTGGCGCGCGCTGCGCCGTGCCAGATTGATCAGACGCTCGGTCAACAATGCCTGCTGTTGCGAAGACACGGCGAAGAAGATCATCGACAGCGTAAAGGATTCGCGAAACACCTCGACCAGGCGACGATGCGGGAAATCGCAGACGACGCCATCGTCGATCATCATGACCCCGGAGAGGCGCTCATGGAAGGCGAATTCGCGCAGGCCGATGACGTCCCCAGGAAGCAATATCTCGAGAATCTGGCGCGAGCCATCCTCCATGTCACGGAAGGAATACGCCCAGCCCTTGGAGAGCGTGCAGAAACGCCCCGCCGGGTCGTCGGTTTGCCACAAGGCTTCCCCTCGCTCGACCTCGCGCGGCTCGCGTTCTAGCGAGTCCAACAGCGCTTCGTCACTCTCGGTGAGATCCGCGTAATGCCGGAAATGGCGGATGATACAGCTATCTGTCTCGCTCATGAGCGACCTTCTTATCTTATCTCGTCAGGAGTCTTGGATAGGGCACCGAGCCTATCCCGGCCACCCTAGGCGCACTATTCGACGAAATAAAACCATAGAAGGTCGAGTGGTGCGATCCCTCAATTAAAAAAAGGACGCCACACGGACGTCCCAAAGGGTTGATCGAACGATTGGGCGTCAGCATTCGATGGCATTAACCGCCAGGCCGCCACGTGAGGTTTCCTTGTACTTGTCCTGCATGTCGGCGCCCGTATCGCGCATGGTGCGTATGACGCGGTCGAGGGATACGAAGTGCTCGCCGTCGCCGCCCAGCGCCATCTGCGCAGCGTTGATCGCCTTGACCGAGGCGATGGCGTTGCGCTCGATGCACGGCACCTGCACCAGGCCGCCGATGGGGTCGCAGGTCAATCCCAGGTTGTGCTCGAGGCCTATCTCGGCGGCGTTCTCGACCTGTGCGGGCGTGCCGCCCATGACCTCGGCGAGCCCGGCCGCAGCCATCGCGCAGGCCGACCCGACCTCGCCCTGGCAACCCACCTCGGCGCCGGAAATCGAGGCATTCTTCTTGCACAGAATACCGATGGCGCCGGCCGCGAGCAGGAAGTCGACCACATCGCGCTCACAGGCGCCGGGCTGAAACTGCATGTAGTAGTGCAACACCGCCGGGACGATACCCGCCGCGCCATTGGTCGGCGCGGTCACCATCCGACCGCCGGCGGCATTTTCCTCATTGACGGCCAGGGCGAAGACGTTGACCCAGTCCATCGCCGAAAAAGTCGAGGCGATCACGCTGGTATCGGCAGTCGCCGACTGCAGACGCCGATGCAACGTGCTGGCGCGGCGTTTGACGTTGAGCCCGCCGGGCAGCAAGCCATCCTGGCGCAAACCGTTGTCGACGCAGGCCTTCATCGCCTCCCAAATACGCCACAGCGCGTCGCGCACGCTTGCTTCATCGCGCCAGGCTTTCTCGTTTTCGAGCATCAACTCGCTGATGCGCAGCCCATGCGTGCGACACAGCACGAGCAACTCCTCCGCCGTGGCGAAATCGTAGGGCAAGGCGGTGGAATCGTTATCTAGTGCACCGTTGGCGGCCTGGGTCTCATCAACGACGAAGCCGCCGCCCACGGAGTAATAGGTATTGCGATACAGCTCTTCGCCGTGGGCACGGGCGATGAGGCGCAGCGCGTTAGGGTGATAGGCGAGCGGCTCTTCATGCCATTGCATGTCGCGTGCCCAAGGAAACGAGACAGGATGCTGACCGGCAAGCAGCAAGGTCTGCGATTCGCGTAGCTCTTCCATGCAGGCGGGTATGATCTCGGGGTCGATACGCTCGGGGCGCTCACCCATGAGCCCCATGATCACGGCCTGATCCGTGCCATGCCCCTTACCAGTGGCGCACAGTGAGCCATGCAAATGCACTTCGATGCGCGTGACACGCGTCAACCAATCATGCGCGCGCAACACATCGATGAAGTCGCTGGCCGCACGCATGGGGCCGACCGTATGCGAACTGGACGGTCCAATTCCCACTTTAAATAGATCGAACACACTGATTGCCATGCGTGCCACCTCGAACAGTCTTGATGAATCAAAATTACTAAACGAACTTGTTAGGCGCTCGATTTAACTTTAGCTTGAAGCCAGCCTGTATGCCGGGCAACGGAGAATAATTCGATCAAGCTTTAGAATGGCTAAACCATGAGCCGTACCCTGCACGCCCAAACCCACGCCTGGCTCAAGGTCTTCGCGATCAGCGCGCGACACCTTTCCTTTACCCGTGCCGCCGAAGAGCTGCACGTGACCACCGGCGCTGTCAGCCAGCAGATCAAGCAACTCGAGGCGCGGCTGGGCTTCAAGCTATTCCGCCGCCTGCCGCGGCGCCTGGAACTCACTGACGAGGGCCAGCGCCTGGCGGCGGTGGTCGATCAGGCCTACGATGCAGTAGGCATGGAGGTGCGTCGCCTGCGTACAGGGGTCATGAGCGGTGTGCTGCGCTTGCGTTGCGTGCCCTCGTTTCTCGCCAAGTGGCTCATGCCGCGATTGACGCGATTACAAGCGCGCTTTCCCGACATCGAGTTGCATGTCGCTTCCGAAGACAGCAACCTGTCACTGCGCGAGGGTGAGTTCGAGCTGGCCATCGATCTCAACGATGGACGCTACCCCGGCTTCCAGATCACGCCACTCATGGATGAAGAGATCTTCGCGGTATGTTCGCCGCAACTGTTGCGCCGCCGCCCGCCGCTGGTGCGCCCGGAGGATCTGGGCTACTACCCGCTGTTGCATGACGTGACCGCATGGCGCGGCAGCCACGACTACGCCGAATGGGAGCACTACCTGCATGCGCTGGGCGATGAATCGGTCAATGTGCGGCGTGGCTACACGTTCAATCGCAATCACTTGACCGTGGAGGCGGCCATCGCCGGCATGGGCGTGGCGATCGCACGGCGTACACTGATTACCGATGAGCTCGACACCGGCGCACTGATCGCGCCATTCGCCGGCACCGTGGCCACCGGCAAGCGCTATGGGCTGGTCTATAATCCTGGGGCACTGGACGATCGGCGGGTACGCGCCGTGCATGACTGGATCGTCGAGGAAGCGACGCGCAACAGTGGTCATTGAATGCCAAGCCGATTCCGCCGGGAATGCTTTTTTGCGAAACACAGTGCAAAGCGTTTAAGGTCTTAATGGCAAAAACGACTCAACTATGCAGATTTCTTAAGTACAATGCGCTAACCGCCAAGCGGCATATCTCGCGTCAATGACGCAATCGACGCTTACCTGAGACGGAGAATTCTCATGGACAAACGTTCGCAGGACGATACGCAAGAGCCGAATGAGGGCTCAGAGGGTATTCCGGCTCCGGATGGGCCGGCGAACCTGATCGATACCGACTATGTAATAGGACAAGACAACATCACCTCCACGAAGTTCGGTATCGACTTCGATCTACACGGCAAGGTGTTCACGATCTCCTCCTTGGTGATCCTGTTTTTCGTCATCGTAACGCTGGCGTTCCAGAATCAGGTGGCACCAGTTTTCAATGCCATGTTCTCGTTCTTGACGGGCAACTTGGACTGGTTCTTCATACTGGCCGCGAATATTTTCGTGGTACTCGCCGTGGTGCTGATTTTCACCCCGCTGAGCAAAGTCCGCTTGGGCGGCGCCAACGCCACGCCGGATTTCAGCTATGCCGGCTGGTTTGCCATGCTGTTCGCAGCGGGGATGGGCATCGGCTTGATGTTCTATGGCGTTTCCGAGCCGCTGACCCACTTCGGCACCTCGCTTGCGGGTGGCAGTAGCGCCCCCCTGGGCGGCGCCGAAGGTAACGAGCAAGCGGCTGCGCAGCTGGGCATGGCGGCAACGATTTTCCACTGGGGACTGCATCCCTGGGGCATCTATGCCATCGTCGCTCTGTCGCTGGCGCTGTTCTCCTATAACAAGGGCCTGCCGCTGACCATGCGCTCGATCTTCTACCCGATTCTGGGTGAGCGCGTGTGGGGATGGCCCGGCCATGTCATCGATATCCTGGCGGTTTTCGCCACGCTCTTCGGTCTGGCGACCTCGCTGGGCCTGGGGGCGTCGCAGGCTTCCGCAGGGCTGCATTATCTATTCGATACGCCCAACACCAACGTCACCATGGTGATACTGATCTTTGCTATCACGCTGGTGGCGCTGGGTTCGGTTCTTGCCGGGGTCGACAAGGGCGTACAACGCCTCTCGCAGCTCAATATGGCGCTCGCCTTCCTGCTGTTGCTCTTCGTAATCTTCGTCGGGCCGACGCTGCTGATCGCGACCGGGTTCTTCGAGAACCTATTCGGTTACGTCAAGAATCTCCCCGCCCTGTCCAACCCCTTCGGTCGTGAGGATAGCGGCTTCACACAGGGATGGACGGCGTACTACTGGGCTTGGTGGATTTCCTGGTCACCGTTCGTCGGGATGTTCATCGCCCGCGTCAGCCGCGGCCGCACCGTGCGTGAATTCTTGATCGCAGTACTCCTGGTGCCGACACTCGTATCGATCCTGTGGATGACCGCTTTCGGGGGTACCGCCATCGAACAGGTCAACGGCGGTTTCGAAGGCGTGAAGGATGCGGCGCTGGAGCTGCAGCTATTCACCATGCTCGGCCAGCTACCGCTGACGGCGATCACTTCGTTCGTAGGTATCGTGCTGGTGATGGTGTTCTTCATCACCTCCTCGGACTCCGGCTCGCTGGTCATCGACTCGATCACTGCCGGCGGCAAGGTCGACGCACCTAAGCCGCAGCGCGTCTTCTGGGCGTTGATCGAAGGTGCGATTGCGATCGCCCTGCTTCTGGGTGGCGGTCTCACCGCGCTGCAAACGGCGGTCATCACCACAGGCCTGCCCTTCACGCTGGTCTTGCTGGCGGCCTGCTACGCCATCATCAAAGGCCTAATGAGCGAACCACGCGGCACCTGATGCCACGCACCGGTTCGTGCTAAACGAGAAGGCGGCCCATGGGCCGCCTTTTTCGTTTTCAGACCTATCGCGCGACAACACCCCAACACCCACTGCCGGCTGAGGCTAACTCCAGACTTCGCTCAGGGGTGTGTCTCGGCTATAACGATGCGCGATCTGCGCTTGCAGCAATTCAGCGCTCGCCAGCGCATCGATCAAGGCATGATGCGCCTGGTAGGACGGCAAACCATAGCGCGTGCGGCTATCGGGCAAGCGAATCGATGCCGGCGGACGGCCCAGCCAGCGCCTCAGACGCGCCCACCACGACTGACGATGCAGACGCGCCTCCAGCGACATGGTGTCGATCACCGGGAAGTGGATCCCCTCGCCACGCCGCGCCTTGACGGCGGCGTTCAGGAAGGTGCGCTCGATATGGCGATAATGCACCACGACGATGCGTCCAGCCATCACGGCCAATAACTCATCGAGAACATCATCGAGATCGGGCGCCTGCTCGATCTCGCTATGGGTAATATGGTGAAAGGTGATCGAGCGCTCATTGAGGGGACGCGGCGGTCTCACGATCCAGTAACGCCGCTCGGCGAGTCGGATACGCTGCAGATCGAAAGGCACCACGCCGATGCTGACGATGGCGTGACGCTGCTCGTCGAGGCCAGTGGTTTCCATATCCATGGCCAACATCGGCACATCACTGATGGGCGTCTCCGGTGCGGGTACGCCGACATCGAAGTAGCGCTCCAGTGCCGTATCACGCGTTTGCTCGCGACGCGACGTGAAATAGTCCGCCCATGTCGGCGGCGCCGGGTATCGGCGTGGTAACAGTGGCTTCATTCAAATATCAGCGTTTCTGAGAAGGCATGGGATAACGGAACTTCAGGAATTTCTGTGCGTTGCTCAGGACCTGAAAGGCGTCCTTGAGATTGTGGCGCTCGTTATCCGAGACGTTTTCGGGCTCGATATTATTGTCCGGTTCGCGCTCCTCTTGGATATCGATGACCTGGTGACGAATACGCACCATGGCGATAAATTCCAGGGCGTAGCGAATCCGCTCGCCGGAATGCCCCGCAAGCAAGCGCGTCTTGTTGATATCCTCGAGACGGTCGAAGGAATTCTGTGCCCGCGAGCCGCAAGCCAGCGCATGCACACGGATCAGGTCGACCAAGGGCGCCGTGCCGCGTCGCTTGAGATTGATCGTGTTGTTCTGCTCACCATCCTTTTCCATCACGAAAGTGCGGAAAAACCCCAGCGGGGGTGTACGATTCAACGCATTGCGCGCCATCGCGGCCAAAAAGTGCGGACGCTGGGAGGCGCGTTCGGCGACAAGATCTTGCAGGCGCTCGACGAAGGCCTCGTCGCCATAAACGCTATCGAGATCGAAGAAGATCGAGCTATGCAGCAAACGCTCGGCACTAGGGTCGTCGATCCAATCGCGGAAGTATTGCTGCCACACGCGCAACGGTTGGCGCCAACGCGAATTGGTCGCCATGACATCGCCCTTGCAATAGCTATAGCCGCATGCCGCCAGTCCATCGCTGACGCGTTGCGCCAATGTCAGGAAATAGGCATCGTGCTGCTCGGAATCGAAGCTGTCATCGAGTACCAGAGCATTGTCCTGGTCGGTGACGATGGATTGCTCATTGCGCGCCATCGACCCCAACGCCATGAAGCAATACGGCACTGGCGGCGGCCCCAGCTCTTCCTCGGCCAGCTCCAGCAAGCGGCGTGTAAACGCGCGCCCGATGCTCGACAGCGAACTGCCCACCATCTGCGAATTGTCGTCTTCGTTGACCATGCGCACGAATGCCGCGCGCACGTCGCTTTTCAACGCGGCCAACCCTTCGACATTGGCTTGACGAAAGACATTGTCCACCAGATACAGGCTACTATTGGTCTCGTGGCGCACGATATCGGACAGATGTAACACGCCCACCGGGCGACGCCGATGAAGGATCGGCAGGTGATGAATATTGTTGCGCAGCATGCGCAGCATCGCTTCATACACCGACTCGTCGGACTGAATGGTGATCGGGCGCTCGTCGATCAGTTCCCCCACCGTAGTGCTCGTCGGCCGTCCCTCGGCCAGGACACGGTCACGCAGATCGTGGTCGGTGAGAATTCCGACCATGCGGCGCAGTTGTCCGTCTGCATGCGTGAAGGCGTGCGAATCGTCCGGCGTTTGCGGCGCCGCCAGCACCAGCACCGATGAGGCATTGTGCTCGCCCATACGCTGCGCCGCTTCCTGTACCGTGGCATCGCTTTCCACCATCACCGGTGCCCGGGAGGCCAGCTTGCGTACCCGCGTCACCAGCATCTCGTGCCCCTTGCGCTGCTGGTCGACGGTAGACTCCAGGCGCGGGCGCTCGACCTCGACGAAATCGGCGAAGTTGTCATCCGCTTCGCACAAGCGTTGAAACGTCGCGAGGGGGATGAAGTAGATCAGCGTGTCTTCGATCGCCCGGGCCGGAAAACGCACACGACGATCCCTGAGCAGGTCGAACTGACCGAAGATATCGCCTTCGCTGAGGCGGTTGTAAAGATCGCCGTTGCGGCGATACAGATCGATAGCGCCACTACGAATGTAGTGAAGATACTCGACGGCATCGCCGTGGCGGTAAATATCGGTCTCGGCCTGAAAATACCCGACCTCGACCTGACCGGCCAGCGCATCGAGCAAGTCGTCAGACAGCTGCTCGAAAGGCGGGAACTGCGCCATGTGCTGACGAACTTCCAGCAATTCTACTTGCATGCAACCGCTCTCCGGCAATAGTAGGACATACCGTTAGTCTGAGATTCTACCCGGGTTCTGTAAAGAACTATCCTAAAGATTGGAAACGGTGTTTCTTAAGAGTCGTTTCCTTGCTAATATTCAGCATCAAACGATGCCCTAATCACCGTCGCTTCGACGCACGCCAGAGACCACGTATGACGCATTCGCCCCTGCCTCCCGAAGTCACGATCAGCTTCAAGGCGACCTGCCTTCGCGCACTTTGCTATATCTTGATCGTCGCCGGCATCATGCAGCTGGTCATGGTGGACGCTCAATCCGGCGTCGATCGATTTTCCGAGACGTCATTGACCGAACTCACGCAGTCGGCATTGTTGCTACTCAGCGCGTTGCTAATGGGCTACCTATACCGCCGTCCCGACGCCATTCCCAATGTCAGCCTATTACTCGGGGCGTTCCTGTTCGCGTCCTTCGTCCGGGAGAACGACGCCTGGCTGGACAGCTATGTCTTCGATGGGGCCTGGCAGGTCATCGTGACGCTGATCTTGCTGCCGACGCTGTTCGTGGTGATTCGCCACCGGCATGCTTTCGTCGAGGAGTTCAAGTCGATCTCCGACAGCCTTGGCTTCGGGATGTTTGCCGCCGGCTTCCTCACAACGTATGTTTTCTCGCGCCTTTATGGCCGTTCCGCGTTCTGGGAAGCCATGCTCGGCGATCACTTCCAGCGCGTCATCAAAGACGCCGCCGAGGAAGTTACCGAACTTGCCGGCTACATGCTGCTCTTCTTCGCCTGCATAGAGCTGGTGCTACTGGTGCGCCGTCGCTTCCGCCATCATGGCTAAAACGGCCGCCTTCATACGTGGCGCACAAAAAAACCCGCGAGCTGACTCGCGGGTTTTTTGGTTCTCGCCTCGCTCACTCGTCGAGGAAAGTGCGCAACGGCTCGGAGCGCGACGGATGGCGCAGCTTGCGCAGCGCCTTGGCCTCGATCTGGCGGATGCGCTCACGGGTCACATCGAACTGCTTACCAACCTCTTCCAGCGTGTGATCGGTGTTCATGTCGATCCCGAAGCGCATGCGTAGCACCTTGGCTTCGCGCGCCGTCAAACCGCCCAGCACGTTGCGGGTCGCCTCGATCAGGCCCTCACCGGTGGCCAAGTCGATCGGCAGCAGCATGGTACCGTCCTCGATGAAATCACCGAGATGCGAGTCGTCGTCGTCGCCGATCGGTGTCTCCATGGAGATCGGTTCCTTGGCGATCTTGAGTACCTTGCGGACCTTGTCTTCCGGCATCTCGAGGCGTTCGCCCAGCTCTTCCGGCGTCGGCTCGCGGCCCATCTCCTGCAGCATCTGGCGCGACACGCGGTTGAGCTTGTTGATGGTCTCGATCATGTGCACCGGAATACGAATGGTGCGTGCCTGGTCGGCGATGGAGCGCGTGATCGCCTGGCGAATCCACCAAGTGGCATACGTCGAGAACTTGTAGCCACGGCGATATTCGAACTTGTCGACCGCTTTCATCAACCCGATATTGCCTTCCTGAATGAGGTCCAGGAACTGCAAGCCTCGGTTGGTGTACTTCTTGGCGATCGAGATCACCAAGCGCAGGTTGGCCTCGACCATTTCCTTCTTGGCACGACGCGCCTTGGCCTCGCCGATCGACAAGCGGCGATTGACCTCTTTGATGTTCGTGACCGGCAGGCGCACCATTTCTTCCTCGAAGCCGATCTTGCGCTGAGCACGCAGGATATCGGCACGAAACGGCTCAAGACGCTCGGCGTACTTGGCATGCTTGGCCTTGAAACGGTCCAGCCATTCGAGGTCGGACTCGGCTCCAGGGAAGGAGCCGATGAAGGTCTTGCGCGGCACCTTGGCCTGCTTCACGAAGACCTGCATGATAGCCTTCTCTTGGCTACGTACCTGCTCAATGCTGATACGAACCTGCCCCACCAGACGCTCGAAGTGCTTGGGCACCAGCTTGATCGGCGAGAACAGCTCGGCAAGACGCGCCTGCTCTTTATTCGCCTCCGATGACCCCAGACCATGCTTGTCGATCGCGGCCTTGGCGCGTTCGTTTTGTTCGCGAATCTGCTCGAAACGTGCCTTCGCTTCCTCGGGATCCGGACCGCCGCCGGTTTCTTCCTCTTCGGCATCGTCGGCGTCAGCATCTTCAGAAGCGTCACCGTCTGCGGCACTTTCCTCGGGAACGGGCTCCGGAACCTCGGCCTCGGCCACACCGGGAATGCCCTCATCGGGATCGATGAAGCCCGAGAACAAATCGGAGAGCCGCCCCGGCGCTTCCTCATCCTGAGTCGCATCATAGGCATCGAGGACGGAATCCACGGCCCCCGGCAAATAAGCCAGCGAGGACATCACCTCGCGGGTGCCCTCCTCGATGCGTTTGGCGATCTCGATCTCGCCTTCGCGCGTCAACAACCCCACCGTGCCCATCTCACGCATGTACATGCGCACGGGATCGGTGGTGCGCCCGACATCGCTCTCGACCGCCGCCAAGGCAGCGACGGCTTCTTCCGCCGCCGACTCATCGGTAGATTGGTCGGACATCATCAGGGTATCTTCGTCAGGTGCTTCCTCGACGACGCTGATACCCATGTCGTTGATCATCGCGATGATGTCTTCCACCTGATCGGGATCGGCGATATCCTCGGGAAGGTGGTCATTGACCTCCGCATAGGTCAGGAAGCCTTGTTCCTTACCCTGGGCGATCAACTCCTTCAGACGTGACTGCTGCGTATTTCCAGCCATAGAAACCCTATCTCGACAATGGAGCACCTGGAAGCGAACGGATCGAAACGCTGCTAAGCCTGCCAGTATAGCCGCTAAGGACATTTTACTGCCAGTGTCGTATTTGTCTTGTCATCCAGGTGTGCTAGTGTGTTCGGCTACCCTTTTCGATATTGCCTAGTAAATGGCGACGTTTTGCGCCAATTCAACCCGTCGCGGCAGGCAACTTCCCCACGATCGTCATATTGGACGAGTACCGCCCTTCAACTCCATCAGCAGCTCGTTCAACTGCTGGCGCTCTTCTCTGGACAGCCCCTCTCCGGCCTGCATCCGGGCCAACAGGGCGTCATACTCTTCTTGCGGCGAACGCTGCGAATGACGTTGGCGCAACCCATCGACCAGACTCTCCACCTCGGCGCCGCGTGCGTCACGTGGCATCAATAGTTCCCGACGCGCCAGCCAGGCTAGTCGCTCACCTTCGGGCGTGCCATGAAAATGCGCCAGCAAGACCTGCGCGTTGCGATAGCCACCCGCGCGGATCAAGCGCACCACTTCGTGACACAGCGCGCCATCGCCTTCGTCGTCGGGGCACCAATCGAGCGACTCGGGCAAACGCTCCACCAAGCCGGGCTCATGCACCAACAAATGCAGCAAGCGACCGACGAGGCTCAGAACACCACGCCGCCCACCTGACGTATTCCCACTGGAGGGCGCAGCCTCGGAAGACGTATTCTCCGGCGCGTCGGTGAGGCCAGCATCATGGGCGCCATGCGTCTTATCGGCACGCGCCAGCAATGCCTGAAAATTTGCTTGTTCGACGCCCGTACGCTGCGAGAGTTCGCGTAGCAACAGCGATTTCAATACGCCTTCAGGCAAACGCTCCAAGGCGCGCAACACCGTGGTGACAAAACGCTCGCGTTCCTCAATATGCTTGAGGTCGCGCCCCTCGGCCGCCTGATCGAAGAGAAACTCCGAAAGAGGCGCGGCACATAGCACCCGGTTCTCGAAAGCCTCGGTGCCTTCACGCCGTATCAGGGTATCCGGGTCCTCGCCTTCAGGGAGAAACAGAAAGCGCACTTGACGCCCGTCGATCATCGACGGCAGCACCGTCTCCAGCGCACGGCGTGCCGCCTGACGTCCGGCCTGGTCGCCGTCGAAACAGAACACCACCTCGCCCACCAGGCGAAACAGACGCTGCAAATGGTCTTCACTAAGCGAGGTCCCCAGAGTCGCGCAGGCGTTGCGAATCCCGAATTGAGCCAACGCCACGACATCCATGTACCCCTCGACGACCAGCATGCGCTCCAGTCGCGCGTTGGCTTGACGCGCTTCGTAGAGGCCGTATAGCTCGCGCCCCTTGTGAAACACCGGCGTCTCGGGCGAGTTCAGGTACTTGGGTTTGGCGTCGCCGAGTACACGCCCACCGAAGGCGATGGTGCGCCCCTTCCAGTCGCGGATCGGAAACATTACCCGATTACGAAAGCGGTCGTAGCTGCGTCCAGAGTCCTCGCGATGCACCAACAGTCCGTATTCGATCTGTACCGCATCGCTGATGCCGCGCTCGCCCAAGTGTCGCTTGAGCGACTCCCACTTGTCCGGGGCGAAGCCGATCCCGAACTCGCGCACGATATCCTCGGATAACCCGCGACGCTCGAGATAATCACGTGCGTCACTGCCCTCCGCCATCACCAGGCGCTCTCGGAAGAAGCTCGCCGACAGCTCGAGCAGGTTGACCGCCTCTTCGCGACGCTGCTCGCGCTGCTGGGCACGCGGATCGTCATCGCCTTCCCGGGGCACGTCCAGTCCCAAACGCGACGCCAACTGCTCAATCGCCTCGGGAAAACGCAGATGATCGAACTCCATCAAGAAACGCAGCGCATTGCCGTGCACGCCGCAGCCGAAACAGTGATAGAACTGCTTCTCGGCACTGACGGTGAACGATGGCGATTTTTCCTGATGGAAGGGACAAAGACCTGAGTAGTTGCGACCGGCCTTCTTGAGCTGAACGCGTTCGCCGACAATCTCGACCACGTCGGTACGAGCCAGCAAATCATCGATGAAGCGTTGGGGTATCTGTCCAGCCATGGCGGGGTAGCGCTCGACGAAACGTTGTCTGTATCGCGGAAATCACGGAGCCAGGCATCGCGGAAACAGCGGGGCGGGAAAAACAAGCGGCCACCCGATGGCAGCCGCTTGGCGTCCCTCTAAGAAGCGACCGAGGCCGCTTCTAGTACGGATCAATACAGCCGTTCGAAACGCTTGCGCTCGCGCTGCAGCTTCTTGGCATGACGCTTGACCGCCGCAGCAGCCTTGCGCTTGCGCACTGCGGTGGGCTTTTCATAGGTCTCACGACGACGAACTTCGGAGAGGACGCCGCCTTTTTCGCAAGAACGTTTGAAACGCCGCAGGGCGACGTCGAACGGCTCGTTGTCACGTACTTTTACAGAAGGCATTAACCAATCACCTACCTTGAAGAAAGATGAGTTCGGATTGAACGCACACCTAGTCAGACCATGTTCGGCTTATGCCGAACGGCATGACGAGTGCACGACCCAGTCTTGCAGAACACAGTATTCTAGTCACCATAAGATCGCTTTGCAAAGCCTTTACCTCCGCCCCTGCCACGCATGCCGCGAAAAGCGTAGAATGATGGGCTTCACGGGATAGCGGGGAATGACGACACATGCGGGTATTGGGCATCGAGACCTCCTGCGACGAAACCGGCGTCGCCATCTACGATACCGAGCGCGGCCTGCTCGCCGATGCGCTGCATAGCCAAATGGCGATGCATGCCGAATTCGGCGGCGTGGTACCGGAACTCGCCTCGCGCGATCATACTCGCAAATTGCTGCCGCTGATTCGCCAGGTGCTCGACGAGGCCGCGCTTGACGGTGCTGAACTCGACGCCATCGCCTACACAGCCGGGCCCGGGCTGGTCGGCGCCCTGATGGTGGGTGCCTCGACCGCACACGGTCTGGCTCGCGCCTGGGGCATCCCGGTGCTCGGCGTGCATCACATGGAGGGGCATTTGCTGGCGCCGATGCTCGAGGACACGCCGCCTGACTTTCCATTCGTGGCGTTGCTGGTATCGGGCGGGCACACCCAGCTCGTCGAAGTCCATGGTCTCGGACGCTATCGTCTGCTCGGCGAGTCAGTCGACGATGCTGCAGGCGAAGCCTTCGACAAGGCCGCCAAGATGCTCGACCTGCCCTATCCCGGCGGCCCACAGGTGGCCAAGCTCGCCGAAGGTGGCGATCCCACGCGGTTTCGTTTCCCGCGCCCCATGACCGACCGCCCAGGGCTCGACTTCAGCTTCTCCGGACTTAAGACGCACACGCTGACCACCGCCCGAAAGCTCCAGGAAGCCGGCTCCCTGAGCGATCAGGACCGCGCCGACATCGCCCGCGCCTTCGAGGAAGCTGTCGTCGACACGCTAGTCATCAAGTGTCGCCGCGCCCTCGATGCCACAGGACTCAAGCGACTCGTGGTAGCCGGCGGGGTCAGCGCCAATCATCGCTTGCGCGAGCGCCTCGACCATGAAACCACCAAGCGCCAGGCGCAGACCTTCTATCCGCGTGGACGCTTCTGCACCGACAACGGCGCGATGATCGCCTACGTCGGCGCACAACGCCTGCTCGCCGGTGAACGTGACGACACAACGATGCAGGCGACGCCACGCTGGCCGCTAGCCTCGCTCACTCCTCCGGCGGCCTGACGTCGCCCTCCCGCGAGGTATGTGATAACCCCGGCTCGCCGCCGTGACCCAGGCGGCGAATGTTCCAGGCATGACGCACCAGCACCAACGCCGAAAAGACGCTCACCACCGGGGTCGCCTCACGCACCAACCAATAACTGGCCAAAGGGGCGAGCAACGCGGCGGCCAGAGACGCCACCGCTGCAGTCCGCGAGCGCCACGCCAAGAGCGCCCAGCACAGGGCACAAACCCAAGCTACCGGCGTGGCGATCATCAGCAGCACGCCGAAGGCACTGGCCACGGCCTTACCCCCGCGCCCACGATCCCACGCTGGATAGCTGTGCCCCACCAGCACCGACAATCCTATTGCGCCCTGTATCCACAGCGGCAGCGCCTCGCGCTGCGCCACCCATAACACCGGCATGGCCTTGACCGCATCGACCGTCAGGGTCAAGGCCGCCGGCACCGCCCCATGCACGCGCAGAACATTCGAAAACCCGGGGTTGCGCGACCCCGCGTAACGCGGATCGCGACGCCCCAACGCACGACACACCCAGACGGCGCCGAGCAGCGAACCGCTCAAATAACCGGCAACCACCAAGGTGACGATGGGCAAGACTGGCGACATGGGCTGGACTCCTTCATGGTGCGGGCGACACCGATGCATAGGCTTCGCCCATGATTCTGCCACCTCCATGACGTACAATCTAAGGTTTGCGACGCCGCGAAGCACTGACCAGACTTCGCCGCATGAACGCCCGACCTAATGAGGATACGCCGTGGATCACGTGCTGATCGAGGCACTGGAAGTGGATACCGTCATCGGCGTCTACGACTGGGAGCGCACCCTTCGCCAGCGGCTGCGGCTGGATCTTGAACTGGCAACCGACATCCGCCCCGCTGCGGAGCGGGACGATATCCAACTGACACTCGACTACGCCGCCATCAGCGAGCGTATTGGCGCATTCGCCGAGGCACATCAGTTCGCGCTGGTCGAAACCTTTGCCGAACGTCTGGCCGAGACCTTGCGCCAGGAATTCGCCATCGCCTGGCTCAGCCTGACCGTCCGCAAACCCGGCGCGGTCGCCAATGCCGCCAGCGTGGGCGTACGCATCACACGGGGGCAGGCATGACACAGGTGACCGTCAGTATCGGCAGCAATATCGACCGCGAACGCCACGTTCTCGCCTGCCTCGACGCCCTCGCCGACGACTTCGCGGAGGTACAGGTATCGCGTGTCTTCGAGAGCGAGCCGGTGGGCTTCGAGGACGGGCGCAATTTTTACAACCTCGTCGCCGCATTCCACTCCACCCTCACGATCGGTGAGCTGCAAGCCTGGTGCAAACAGGTCGAGGCCGACAACGGGCGTCTGCCGGGCAGCCCCAAGTTCAGCCCGCGCACCCTGGATATCGACCTGCTCACGGTAGGCGACCAATGCGGTCATATCGAAGGCGTCGACCTCCCACGTGACGAGATCCTCCACCATGCATTCGTGTTGCGGCCACTCGCCGAGTTGCTGCCGGAAACGCCGCATCCCGAAGTAGGGCACTCTTATGCCGCACTGTGGGCCGCGTTCACGAACGGCGACCAACACTTATGGCCCGTGGCTTTCACCTGGCGTGGCCGTACGATTTCACGTCCGGATTGACGCCCCGGTGCCAGGCCCGGTGATGCACATTGCGTGACGCTTGAATCTCCCTGCCACCGGCACCATAAAAAGCCACCCGCCTCGAAAGACGGGTGGCTTTTGCATACCTGCGTAGACGACGCCTCGGTGACGCCGTCAAACGACACCTTACCAGTCAGCGCGATGACCGATCTTCGGCTGGTCCTGCGTATCGCTGGGCAGGTTGGTCTGCTGGGTGTTGTGCACTGAGATGTAGTGCTGCGCCTTGGCGATAGCCACACTGTCCGCGCCTGAGGTATCGAGCTGCTGGAAGCTCACGGATGCCTGATCGGCACTCTGGCTGGCCTGCAGCGCTTCGTGATTGACCTGTAGCGCTTCGCTGGAAGCGATGCTGGCTTGAGCGGCAACCGGCAGAGCGGCGAGTGCGACGGCGGCAATAAGGGTACGTACTTGCATGATGAATCTCCTTGCGTGTTCATGTTCGCTTGCGAACGTTGAGTAAACTATATAGCAAGCTAACAATAAACGCAATAACGGATCTGACAATCGCTCCTATAGCCGAAAACTATGCGGCCCTGAAAAGCATATTGCAGTGACTTTTACTGATTACAGTGCTAAGCACGAGATTAAAAGCACATCCTTTCCAAAGCATCTAAAGCCCAAAAGGGGCATGTTTATCCTTAAAGCCCTAATGTTTTTCGTAATCGAAACCTGCTGACGATCCCTGACTCGACGCGGCCGCAGGACCTTCAGGCTGACCGTCACGAGCGCTGCATCAGCACCACATCGTTACGCGGAAACGTCACCGTCAGCCCGTGCCGCTCGGCAAGGTAATCAAAGCTGCGCTTGGCGAAGAAGCAGACATGCGTCGAATCGCGCATGTAACGCCAGCGGGTAAGGTCGGTGACGCCATCACTGCGCTGGGTCATGATGCCCAACCAGCCGCCGCGCCGCAGTCGCGCGATCAAGTCAGCCAATACCTGCCCCGGCGCATGCAGATGCTCGACCACCTCACTGGCGGTGATGACGTCGTAATTCCGCGCCAAACGTTCGGGGTACGGCGCATAGAAAGGATCGAAGACCGTCATGTGATGACCGGCCTCCTCCAGCATGACCGATAATGTCGGCCCCGGCCCGCAACCGAAATCAAGCCCTTGCGAAGCGGGCGGCAGACGGGCCAGCAAGGGGGCGCACAAGCGCGCCAGGAAACGTCGATAGCCCAGATCGTCCGGCGAATTCTCGTGGAGATCGTAAACCGCGCGCTCTTCCTCGGCCGTGGGGCGCTCCCCGGGAGCGACAAAGATCAAGGCACAAACCGGGCAGCGATAATAGGTGCGTGGCGGCGCGCCCGGCGAGGGCACGCTGTGGGACGCGGCACACAAGGGGCATGCTGGCGTAATCGCCGGCGATGTTGTTCGTTCTGTCATTGAGCCTCGCATGACTTCGCACATGGATTTACCCGGCGGCGAGCAATTCGCCGGCAGGCACTTTCTCGACACGCACTTGCGCATCTTTAGACTGGATGCAGACCGCCTTGAGCGTGCATGATGTCCTTCCCCTCTGGGGCTGACCGTCACTTTTTTGGACAATCCGCCATGCTCAATGCCATCGACCATTTGGTGGTACACGTCACCGACCTCGAACGCAGTATCGACTTCTACACACGCGTGCTGGGGCTCGAGGCACGCTACCACGATGCGACACGCACCGATCTCTATCTGGACGATTTCGCCTTGCGCTTGCACGCCGCCCAGGCAACGGCCGACAAAACGCACCCTGCCATGCCAGGCAATCAGACCATGGGCTTTCGCAGCGCCCTACCCCTGGCAGAGGTGAAGACGCATCTGGAAGCGCTAGGGGTGCCGTTGGCTGGAGTACCGATGGATAAAGGGCCGGCTGAACATAGCGCTGCCGACACGCTTCACGTACGCGACCCGGATGGCAACCTGATCGAGATTTCACGCCCCGGGCGCCGCTAAACTGACAAGAGGGTCGCCGGCATTGTACGCACGTGCGGGCAGGCATACGCTGCGCAATCTGTATAATACGGGCCCTATCGTCCGCCGTAACCGATGATGCCATGAGTTCGATGTCCGAAGACGCTCCTTCTCCTTTACGCGCACGTGCCATCGCCCTGCTGTGGCGCACCCTGGCACGCTTGGCACCGCGCCGGCTGTGGCAACTGGCCCGTTTGATCGGGCCGCTGGTTCTCGCCTTCAGCCGCCGCGAACGTGACGTGACGCGCACCAATCTCAGGCACGTCTATCCGGATATGCCAGCACGTCAGCAACGACGTCTGACGCGGGACAGCCTGACGCATTCCTCGGCGACCATGCTCGAGTTGGGGTTTGCCTGGATGGCCGCCCCGGAACGCGTCGAGGCCTCGATCCGCGCCGTGCACGGCCGCGAACTGCTCGACGACGCCCGTGCCGAGGGACGTGGCGTCATCGTGCTGGCACCGCATTACGGCAATTGGGAAGTGCTCAACTTCTGGCTTTCCAGCCACTTCCCGTTCACCGCCATGTACGAGCCTCCCAAGATCGATGCGCTCGATCCGGTGATCCGGCATGGCCGCGAACGCATGGGAGCCCAACTGGTTCCTACCAATCCACGCGGTGTCGCCTCGCTGCTCAAGGCACTCAAGCGCTGCGAGGCAGTCGGCATCCTCCCCGACCAGGAGCCGAGCTGGGGAAGCGGCGTCTTTGCCGATTTCTTCCAGCGTCCGGCCTATACCGCCACCTTACTGCCCAAGCTTGTGGCGCGCACCGAGGCGCGCGTCGTCACCGGCGTGGCGCGACGCCTCCCCGATGGCAAGGGCTTCGCGCTGTACTTCCTCGCTGCCGACGAACGCGTCTACTCGAGCGACGAGACGCTCTCCGCCACCGGCGTCAACGCCAGCGTAGAAGATGCCATCGCCTTGGAACCTGCTCAGTACCAGTGGGAATACAAACGCTTCCGCAAGACCCCGCAACAAGCCGCCAAGCATCCCGATTTCAAGCGCTTTCGGATCTACTAGGGAGCAGGGCGCGTCGCTGATTGTTGTCTACACTGCTCCAGAGAGTTTCTCGAGGAGTCGTGCATGATGATTCATCCCACTACCCAAGCACTGAGACGACGCGCACCAGCGCTTGCCAGCCTCTGGCTGGGCGTCATGATGATCGCCTCCGGTCAGGCCCAGGCACTGACGCCAGTAGAGGTTGCCGGCAACGCGGAACGAGCCAATGTGCCCGACGGTGCCACGCTCGATAAGCGGGTCTCGCTGCGTGCACCCCGCTTGATCAGCTTTGGTCCCGAAGACGAGATGTTCATCGGCTCCCAGTCGGGGCGCCTGTATCGCCTGCAGCCACCCTATGATCATGTCGATGCGGAGATCTCACTACCCGGTTACCCCCACAGCGCTGTGGTCCACGAAGGCTACTTGTACGTAGCGACCACCGAGCGTCTCTATCGCACGGCGTATTCGCCAGGACAGGACGTCACAGAGACGGATTTCGAGGGCGTCGCCGATCTGCCCGGCGGTAGCGGCCACGCTTCGCGCTCATTATCCGCGGGGCCCGACGGCAGGCTCTATGTCGCGCTCGGCCTTCAAGGCAATTGCTCGGCGCAACACGTCAGCCAGGACACCACCTTTGAGGATCGGCGAGGCGGGGTAATGGCGCTTGATCCCACACGCGAGGCGCCTGAATGGACGCCTTACGTCAGCGGACTGCGCAACCCAATCGGCATGACCTGGAGTCCACAAGGGGCTCTCTACCTCAACAACAACGGCCCCGACCACTGGGGCTACGAAGCACCGCCCGAACTACTGGTACGCGCCGAGGCCGAGAGCTTCCACGGCATGCCGTGGTATCAATGGAATGAAGGTGAATGGCAGCGCGATGAGTGCATCGATTCGGCACCGCCCGCCGGGCGTGACACGCTCGCACCGCCAGTGGCGAAGTTTGCCGCGCGTAGTGCCCCTATCGGCCTGACCTTCCTGCCTGATGACAATCCCTGGCAGGTGGATATGGTCACCGCCATCCATGGCAGTTGGGCCACGCAAGCATCCGGGGGCCGCGCTACCCGCCGACCGCCCAAGATCGTCGGCATTCGACTCGAAGACGACGGCCGTCAGGGCCAGGTGATCGATCTGGTCGGCGGCTTCCAGGCGGAAAGCGGCGAACGCTGGGCGCGCCCCGCCGGTATCGCCTACCGCGACGGCGCGCTTTATTTCACCACCGACAGTGGAGATACCGGGTTGTACCGCCTGACGCCCTGATCCGAGAAATCCTAGCGCTTGTCCAGATGCGCCTGGCGCGCCGCAACCTCCGCGAGTCCCGACCAATCCTTGTCGCCATCGCCGTTGGCCAGAGCGTCGAGCAGACGGTCGCGGACCGCGCTACCCAATGGCAAGGCGACGTTTTGCTCATCACCCGCGCTCAAGGCCAGCCCGACATCCTTGTGGCCGAGGCGCATCGTGAATCCGGCGGGCTCGAAGCGAGCTTCGGCGATCATCTTGCCGTAGCCCTGATAAGCCGGCGAGGCGAACAACGTATTGGTGACGATATCCAGAAAATCGCTGGCCTCGATGCCGTATGCACGGGTCAGTGTCGAGGCCTCGGCCATCGATTCGATGGCACTGGCGAGCATGAAATTGGCGGCGATTTTCGCCACGTTGGCGCGCTCGGGCGACTCTCCCAAGGGCCAGACGGCCTGCCCCATGGCGTCGAGTACGGGGCTGACATGTTCAATATGCGCCGTAGCGCCAGCGGCGATGATATTGAGCTTGCCCGCCGCCGCCACGTCCGGACGTCCCAGCACCGGCGCCGCGACATAGCCTACGCCCAGGCGTTCGTGAAGCGCCGCCATGCCACGGGCGAAAGCCACCGACACGGTGGCCATATTGACGTGAACACTGCCCTTCTTCATCGCCTCGATGGCTTTGCTCTCCACCAGCACCTGATGCGCTGCCTGGTCGTCCGCCAACATGCTTACCAGCACCTCATGGCGTGCCGCGTCAGCCGGTGTCTTGGCGATCTTGGCGCCCTGCTCGGCGAGCGCCTCGGCAGCTTCAGAAGAGCGATTCCACACCGTGACCTCATGCCCTGCTTCAAGCAATTGCTGCGCCATACCACGCCCCATGGTACCCAGGCCAATGAATCCAATTTTCATGCTCAACGCTCCTTTGCTGTGTTCTCCCTAGGACATTAGCACGCAAATGAGGATTTGACGTCCCGGTCGTCGCACGCGTTGCACAGGGGGATCTCATTCAGCCAATACCTTGATAGACTCTAGACGACAGCTTGACGGGGTGCCGGTGGAACCGGCTGAGATCGTCCTGCGCTCGCCAACAAGGCGTGTGCCACGGCGGATCCCGACGAACCTGACCCGGCTAGTACCGGCGTAGGGATCAAGCGGAGTCCGCAGCGTCGGGACGTCATCCGTCGTTGTTTACTTCTCCCGCCTACGCTGTGCGCCGGCCTGACTTGCGTCATGACCTGGAGCACATATGACATCACCGCAATTTCTTTCCGACACCGCCCGCGTCGACGATGCCGCCATTCAGGCGCTACCCGGCTCGCGCAAGAGATACGTAGAAGGCTCATCCGCGGATATCCGCGTGCCTTTCCGCGAGATATCGCTATCACCGACCCGCACCTCCGGCCAGGATGAAGAGAACCCGCCCCTGCTGGTCTACGACACCTCCGGTCCCTATACCGATCCCGAGGCGAAGATCGACCTGCGCAAGGGTCTGACGGAGCTGAGACGCCCCTGGATCGACGCACGCGACGATACCGAATTCCTCGACGGCCCCACTTCCGAATACGGCCGACGCCGCGCCAACGACCCCATGCTCGCCCCGTTACGCTTCGAACTTACTCGCACACCGCGACGCGCCAAATCGGGTAACAACGTGACCCAACTACATTACGCGCGCCAGGGCATCGTCACCCCCGAGATGGAATTCATCGCCATCCGCGAGAATCAGCGCCGCCAGGCGCTCTCTACAGCGTACTCAGGCAGCCAGGAAGTTGAGCGCATCCTCGGCCAGCAGCATCCGGGCGAAGGGTTCGGTGCGCGCCTCCCGGACGAGATCACCCCGGAGTTCGTGCGCCGCGAAGTGGCCGAAGGCCGCGCGATCATCCCCTGCAACATCAACCATCCGGAAACCGAGCCGATGATCATCGGTCGTAATTTCCTGGTGAAGATCAACGGCAATCTGGGGAACTCGGCGGTAAGCTCGGCCATCGAGGACGAGGTCGACAAGATGACCTGGGGCATCCGCTGGGGCGCGGATACGATCATGGACCTCTCCACCGGGGCCAACATCCACGAAACGCGTGAGTGGATCGTCCGCAACGCCCCAGTGCCCATTGGCACCGTACCGATCTATCAGGCGCTGGAAAAGGTCGGCGGCGTCGCCGAGAATCTGACCTGGGAAATCTTCCGCGACACCCTGATCGAGCAAGCCGAGCAGGGTGTGGATTACTTCACCATTCATGCCGGCGTCTTGCTGCGCTACGTGCCGCTCACCGCCGAGCGCGTCACCGGCATCGTTTCCCGAGGCGGCTCCATCATGGCCAAGTGGTGTCTCTACCACCATGAAGAGAGTTTCCTCTACACCCACTTCGAGGATATCTGCGAAATCTGCAAGCGCTACGACGTGGCGTTCTCGCTGGGCGATGGCCTACGCCCCGGCTCGGTGGCCGATGCCAACGACGCAGCCCAGTTCGCTGAACTCGAAACCCTCGGCGAGCTGACCAAGATCGCCTGGAAGCACGACGTTCAGGTGATGATCGAAGGCCCCGGCCACGTGCCCATGCACCTGATCAAGGAGAACATGGACAAGCAGCTCGCGGAGTGCGACGAGGCGCCCTTCTATACCCTCGGCCCGCTGACCACCGACATTGCGCCGGGCTATGACCACATCACCTCGGGTATCGGCGCGGCGATGATCGGCTGGTACGGCTGCGCCATGCTCTGTTACGTCACCCCCAAGGAGCATCTCGGCCTGCCCAACAAGGACGATGTCAAGACCGGCATCATCACTTACAAGATCGCCGCCCATGCCGCAGATCTTGCCAAGGGCCATCCGGCAGCGCAACGCCGCGACAACGCGCTGTCGAAAGCGCGTTTCGAATTCCGCTGGGAGGATCAGTTCAATCTAGGGCTCGACCCGGACACCGCACGGGCATACCACGATGAGACGCTGCCCAAGGACTCAGCCAAGGTGGCGCACTTCTGCTCGATGTGTGGGCCCAAGTTCTGCTCGATGAAGATCAGCCATGAAGTACGCGATGCTTACAAGGACCGCACCCCCGAACGCGGACTTGAAAGCGACGCAGAGGTAGTGAGGCGTGGCATGAAAGAGCAAGCGGAGAAGTTCCGCGAGCAAGGCGGCCACTTATATCGCGAGGTCTAACACGCCCGTAAGACGAAAAAAGCCACGCCGTTATATGGCGTGGCTTTTCATTTCGAGCACGTTAGGCGAGATCAGCGCAGCGAGGTCATCAGCACTTCGGTATCGGTCACCTGAAAGTCGATCGACATCATGATGCTGAGCGCCGTGATGGTGAAGATCGAGAAGATGAACACCTTCTTGGCCCACACACGATCGTCGCCGGTGCGGTAACCGCGAAGCGCCATGACGAGCCAATAAAGCCCCATCGCTGCCGCCACCGCGAAGTAGCCATACCCGGCATACCCTCCTAGCGTGAGCATCAGAGTCGCACCCAAGAACGCCAGAATATACCAGAAGATATGATGCTTCGCCGTCCTCACGCCACGCGTGACAGGCAGTACCGGGATCGACGCCGCGTGATAATCCTGGTAGCGAAAGATGGCAATGGCATACGAATGTGGCATCTGCCACAGGCAGAAGATCAGCAGCAGCGTCAGCGCACCCAGATCGAACTGACCGCTCACAGCACAGTAGCCAACCACCGGAGGCGCCGCGCCCGACAAGCTGCCCACCAAGGTGCCATACACCGAGTGTCGTTTGAGATACAGGCTATAAAGCCCGACATAGACGACGAACCCGAGCAAGGCGAACAGCGTCGCCAAGGCATTGGTGCCCAGCCCCAGGATCAAGAAGCCTGCAATACCCAACACACTGCCATATGCCAGCGTGATACCGGGTGAAATCAGCCCCTGGACCGTGACACGTCCTTGGGTGCGCTCCATCAAACGATCGATATCGCGATCGATGTAGTTATTGAACACGCACCCGGACGCGATCACCAACGCAATCCCGATGACCGTGGCCAGGAAGAGCACGCCATCCACGCTTCCCTGGGAAGCGAGGAAAAAGCCCCCGGCCACGGAGATCAGATTGCCGAAGATGATGCCCGGCTTGGTAATGGAGACGTAGGGTTTGAGCATCACGCCGAGCGACTCACCCACCAAGCATCATGTTGGCGTGCAGGTTCTGCATGATCCACAGCGACCCGCCCACCAGGATGGCCAGGATCAACGCCGTGAAGATAAAGGACCCTGCGTTCCACCCTTCTTCGGTCTTGAAGTCCAGGTGCATGAACATGACCAGCTGTATCAATACCTGGGCAATCGCCATGATCGAGATCGTCACGACGACAGTCATGTTGCTGAAGCCACCACTCATGACCATCCAGAACGGGATGACCGTCAACACGAGAGAGAGAATCAAGCCAATTACATAGGACTTGACGCTGCCGTGGTTGCCACCATCGTGGGAAGCATGTGCATCGCTCATTACAGAACTCCCATCAGATAGACGAAGGTAAAGACACAGATCCACACGATATCCAGGAAGTGCCAGAACAGGCTCAGGCACATGATTCGCGGGCGCGTCTTGTCGTTAAGGCCCTTCGTGAAGAGTTGGACGATCATTACCAGCATCCAGATCAGACCGAAGGTCACGTGGAGGCCGTGCGTACCGACCAGCGTGAAGAAAGAGGATAGGAAAGCACTACGATCCGGTCCGAAGCCTTCGGCGATCAGGTGGTGAAATTCGTAAATTTCCAGCCCGATAAAGCCAGCACCCAACAAGAACGTAATGACCAGCCACCCTTTCACCTGCGCCACACGATCGGCATGCATGGCCAGTACGGCCATGCCATAGGTGAAACTACTGAACAGCAGCAGGAAGGTACTGACCAGAATCAGCGGGAGCTCGAAGATATCGGCCCCAGAAGGTCCACCCGCCGTGCCCTTCATGAGCACGGCATAAGCCGCAAAAAGGCTCCCGAAGATGACCAGGTCACTCATCAGGTAGACCCAGAAGCCGAATACCTTCATGGCACCAGCATCGTGGTGCTCATGCTCGTCATGAGCATGAGATTCATGTTGATTAACAGTTTGCGTCGTCATGATTACGCCTGCATCTCCAGCCGTTTGTGGTGCTCGCGCTCAATACGCTCGACTTCCGCCGCCGGGACGTAGTAGTCGATGTCGTCGTTGAAAACACGCATCAGGAAAGCCACGAACATGCCGATCGCGCCTACACCAGCCAGCCACCAGATATGCCAGACCAACGCGAACCCGAACACGATGCTGATCAGGCCGATGATCGGTCCTGCCACGGTGTTCTTCGGCATATGAATGTCTTCGTACTGGGTCGGCTTGTCCGCCGCCATGCCCTTCTCTTTCTTCGCTTCCCAGAAGGCATCGACAGAGCCGACATTGGGCAAGTGAGCGAAGTTATAGAACGGTGCAGGAGAAGACGTTGACCACTCCAGCGTGCGCGCGTCCCACGGATCGCCCGTGATATCGGCATTCTTCTCGCGATCGCGAATACTCACGATGAACTGAATCACGGTGCAGACAATACCGCAGAGGATGAGGACGGCACCCACCCACGCCACGATCATCAGCGGCTGCCAATCGGCGTTGGCGTATGACTGCATGCGGCGTACCGCACCCATGAAGCTCAAGATATAGAGCGGCATGAAGGCCAGATAGAAACCGATGATCCAGCACCAGAAGGAACGCTTGCCCCACTTTTCATCGAGCGTGAAGCCGAAGGCCTTCGGGAACCAGTAGGTCAGACCCGCGAGCATGCCGAACACCACGCCGCCGATAATGACGTTGTGGAAGTGAGCGATGACGAACAGGCTGTTATGCAGCACGAAGTTCGCACCCGGCACGGCCAGCATCACCCCGGTCATGCCACCGATGGTAAAGGTGATGATGAAGCCCAGTGTCCAGAGTACCGGCGAAGTGAACTCCAGGCGGCCGCGATACATGGTGAACAGCCAGTTGAAGATCTTCACCCCGGTCGGAATGGCGATGATCATCGTCGCGATACCGAAGAAGGCATTGACGTTGGCCCCCGCCCCCATGGTGAAGAAGTGGTGCAGCCACACGACGAACGACAGGATGGTGATACACGCCGTCGCCCAGACCATGGTGTTGTAACCGAACAAACGCTTCTTGGCGAAGGTCGCGATGACCTCAGAGAACACCCCGAACGCCGGCAGGATGAGAATGTACACCTCTGGATGGCCCCAGGCCCAGATGAGGTTGACGTACATCATCATGTTGCCGCCCATATCGTTGGTGAAGAAGTGCATCCCCAGGTAACGATCGAGTGTCAGCAGTGCGATGGTCGCGGTCAGGATCGGGAAAGAAGCAATGATCAGGATGTTCGCGCACAGCGATGTCCAAGTGAAGATCGGCATGCGGAACAACTTCATGCCCTTGGTGCGCATCTTCAGAATGGTGACGAAGAAGTTGATACCGGTCAGGGTGGTGCCGATCCCCGATATCTGTAGTCCCCATATCCAGTAATCGACCCCTACGCCGGGACTGTACTTTATTCCCGATAATGGTGAGTAGGCCAACCATCCCGTCTTGCCGTACTCACCAATGAGCAGCGATATCATGGTCAGTGCGACGCCCGCGACGAACAGCCAGAAGCTCAGGTTGTTCATGAACGGGAAAGCGACGTCGCGCGCGCCGATCTGCAGCGGCACGACCAGGTTCATCAGGCCGATGACCATGGGCATGGCCACGAAGAAGATCATGATCACACCATGCGCGGTGAAGATCTGATCGTAATGCTCAGGCGGTAGGTAACCCTCGGAGCCCCCGGCGGCCAAGGCCTGCTGGGTGCGCATCATGATGGCGTCGGCGAAACCGCGCAGCAGCATGACCAACGCCACGAGGAAGTACATGATACCCAGTTTCTTGTGGTCGACGGAGGTAATCCACTCCGTCCACAGCCACTTCCACTTCTTGAAATACGTGAGGGCACCGACCACGACCAACCCGCCCAGCGCCATGACAAGCGCGGTCATGACGAGGATCGGTTCGTGGTAAGGAATAGCCTCAAGGCTGAGTTTTCCGAACATAATCTTACTCCGCTGCCTCTGCGCTCATGGACGTCTCGCCATGGCCGCCATCGTGTCCACCTTCACCGTTGCCGCCATGGAAACTCTCGACGATGTCGCGGTACAGGTCTGACGTTACGTCGGAGAAATACTCCACAGGATGGTCCGTGGACGGTTCCGCCAACTCTTGATAACTCCCGTCATACGAGAGCGTTTCGGACGACTGCCCCACCTTGTCGACCCAGGCGTCGAAGTCATCCTGCGACATGGCATGCGCATCGAAGGTCATCTCCGAGAAACCCTCGCCACTGTAGTTGGAGGACTTGCCGTCGTAGACGCCTTCTTCGTTAGCGACTAGGTAAACGTCGTTATCCATGCCGGCCATGGCGTAAATCTGACTTCCCAGCGTGGGAATGAAGAACGAGTTCATCACCGAGGCCGAGGTCACGCGGAAATGGACCGGGACATCGACGGGCATGGCCACTTCGTTGACCGTCGCGATGCCTTGCTCGGGATAGATGAACAGCCACTTCCAATCCAGGGCCACGACCTCTACTTCCATGGTCTCGGCGTCGGATTCGATCGGCTTGTGCGGGTCCAGTGAATGTGACGTTTTCCAGGTAATGATCCCCAGGAACAGGATGATTACGCAGGGTACGAGCCACACGACCGCTTCGATCTTGTTGGAGTGCGCCCAGTCCGGCATGTACTTGGCGGCATGGTTGCTATGCCGATATTTCCAAGCAAAAACCACCGTCATGACGATAACGGGGATCACTACGATCATCATCAGCCAGAAGGCAGTAATGATCAGTGATTTCAGCTCTACCCCGATCTGGCCCTTGGGATCCACAAGCGCCCCGTCACAGCCACTAAGCAGCACTGCGATCAAGGGCAGGATACCGAGCCATCCCAGGTTCTTCTTCATTCTCATTGCATGGCCTCACTCAAGCATGGGAAGACGTTGCAGCGCTTGCTCATTGAATGATTTCCTCCGCTGGCGACCCGTTAGGTCCGGCGGTCAAAATGGAATGGCACATTCGCCAACGGAACATCAGCGACTTGGAGCGTGTCCAAATGGTCGGCTCGTGCCTTGCTGACCACTTGGAAACGCCCCATGGCATGCATTCCGACCAGCCACCGGTTGTCCGGCTGCCAATGACGCGAGTGTGATGCGCTCTGAAGGTTGGGCGTACCGCGCATGCTAGGTAATGGTGAATATCTTCGCCATAAACGAGCATACATCGCTTACGCCATCTCGCCCCTGGCCTGCCTGCGAAAGAATCGCCACCTGGGCGAACACGAGCAGCAAGCAGGGAGAACCGACGGGGCGGCATTCTGAAGCAAAATAAGGCGAAATAGAAGCGACTAATTGCCGCAGCCGTGTCGCACCCTAAGCCTCTTGACTGAGCAAAGGCTCATACGATTGTAGGGGGTAGCGCAGGGTTCCTCAACGACCTATGGTCTGGGATCAGAAAAGATCCGGCGCAAACACCAGCAACGCCACGCCGATGCCCGTAGCCAGCGAAATCCCGCCGCTCCATAGCATCATCCTGCGCACTTGCTGCCAGGTATCATGGACGTGTACGGCGCGCGCCATCTTGGCCTTTAGCTCTGCATAGCGAGCGTACTCGCCATCGGCGCTGATCGAGAAGTCGTTGGCCACATTGCCGCTCCAATACGGCGCATGGCTCAACCCCATACGCGCACGCAGCAGCCCAATGCCCGTCAAGGTGCCATAGAGTTGGTCATATTCACGCTTACGCGATTCGGCGCGCAAGACGTCTTCAGCGTCCGTCTTGACGGCCTGATTCTGGCAACGCGCAATGGCTCGTGCGATGTCCGCGTCACTCGCCGAGACGTGGATGTCCAATCGTCGATAAAGATCACGCATATTGGCGCATCAAATAATCGTAAGCGTTCTTGATTCGCTGAAAGCGCAGCGAGGCCGTCACCATCGCCTCCTGACTCTGCGCATGATAGCGATCGGGATGGTATTTTTGAGCCAGACGCCGATAAGCGCGCTTGATATCGCTCTTCTGTGCGTTTTCCATCAAACCCAGCACGGCCAATGCCCGCTGGACCTTTTCATTCCCCGCGGCATGCCCCTTGGCCTGTGCACCTTCGTGGGCAAAGCCCTCATGGGAAAATCCCTCGCGGCGCCGCTTGTCCTCGCCTGAATGCTGACCGCCATGCGCCTGTTCACGCTGCCCGGTGTCCTCGCGCCGCCAGCGCCAGCGCCAGCGACGTCGCCGAGTTTCGTCACGCTCGTCTTTGGAATGCTCGCGCTGACGATAGCGCCGCTCCTTACGATGACGCTCTCGCGAGTCTTTTGCGTTGCCCTTCTCTCCAGCCGTATGTTCTCGAGAATCTTCGCCATGCGTGCCGTGACCGCCTTGCCGGGAGGAATGGCGATGATCGGTACTCTCGCGTGAACGCCAGTAATGCGCGGCACTGGGATCATCGGGCACCGTTAGCGGGTAACCGGCGACATCCCGGAACAAGACCTCGAACGTCTCGGGCGCTACGCTCAACAGGTCGGCCAGAAAACGCAAGACATGATGCTGACCGGCTGCCAATGCCCCTTCGTGGGTGGCCACATGAATCGCCTGACGGAGGAAAGTTTCCCGGCGTGGCCCACGATAATAGCGCTGCAACACTTCCGCCGCGAGCTGCAGGGCCACGAAATCCGACGCGCTCGCCAGATCGACGATCAACTGATAGCCATGGTCATGGCGAAAATCCCCGGTAAGCTCGTCGAGCAAGGCACGCTTGCGGTCGCTCAACGTGCCCTGGCCATCGCTCATCGCCAGCCAGGCCAGCAACAACAACGCGGCCGTATCGGCCTCGTTACGACTGCTGAGCAACAAACGCTCGAAAGGCGTAAAACGCGATGATGCCATGCCAGCTCCTGGCTTTCGGGTTGTTCGTTATAGGTAATCGCCGCGTGGCGTGCGAGCATCCTATGAGCATCGGCCGCTTGCTGCATACCTTTAACGGCGACGCCATGACATGCGTCATCCCCTTTTTTCTAGATAGCCACCTTCGCAGTCACGCTCAACTCGTATCGGATGGTGCATCGCTGACATCACCACTGGCTGTCGTGGCAGGTTCACTCGCAGTTGGCAGATTGGGAGCCTCACCCGATGACTGCTCAAGGCTCACGCTCATGCGCGGCATGGCGAGCTCCATTCCGAGTTCATCGAAACGCCGCTTGAGCCGCAGGTTAAAAGCTCGGGCCACGTCCCACTGCATGACCGGGGCTGTGCGCATACGCATGCGCAGAATCGCCGCGCCAGCATCGAAACTTTCCACCCCCTGAAGTTCCAGCGGCGACCAGATGTAATGCCGCATCATCGGGTCGCTACGCAGTTCCTCGGCCACTTCACGGACGATAGCGATCGCTTCGTCGACTTTCATATGATGCGCCACACGGACACGCATCAAGGCGACGCCGAACTCCCGGGAAAAATTCTGAATGCCCTTGATCTGGCTAAAAGGGATAATATGCACAATGCCATCCAGATCCCGCAGCCGTACCGTACGCAGACTCAATCCCTCGACCGTCCCCATGTGTCCGCCCAGGTCAACGAAGTCGTCGACCGCCAACGAATCCTCGATAAGGATAAACAGCCCCGTGATCAGGTCCTGAACCAGCGTCTGAGCGCCGAAGCCCACCGCCAGACCGATCACCCCGGCACCAGCCAGTAGCGGCGTGACATTGACCCCCAGATTGGCCAACGCGACGATGACCGCGATGATCACGATGGTGGCGAAGACCACCTTGCGAATCAGCGGAGTAATGGTCTGCGCGCGAGTGCTCTGTGCCCGCGTGCTCTGTGCCCGCGCACTACGCCCCCGTTTAGAAGACAGCAATGCGCGCTCGATCGCGGTATCGGCAAGGATCCATATCAACCATGCCAACAACAACGTCATGCCGATGCTGATAAGCGATTGCCCGATGCGCTGACTGATCCCCTCGTCTCCACCAAAGGCCAGCAACGACAGCCCCCAAACACGCATCGCCAACTCGGCGAAGATCAACCAACTGATCAAGTGCACCAGGGTATAGCCGAAGCGCACCAGACGCCGCCGATACTGTGACTGACGGCGCAACTTGGAAGGCTGCTCGGCATGGCGATGCACCAACCCATTGACGATCAAGGTCATCACCAGCAACCCCGCAGTCACGACGGCCTTGGCGAAGGCGCTGCGCGAGTCGCCCTCGGAGGTCAGGATCGCGATCAGCGATACCACCACCATGAGCAGAATCGGCACATGCCACAATGATCCGATCACCTGGATCAGCTCACTGCTAGCACGCTTGTCGCGCCGGTAACGATAAGGACGATTGCGAATCAGATGCTTGACCGGACGCTTGAAGCGGATCGTGAACGCCCCCGTCAACAAGGCGGCCGTGACATTGGACAGCATCGAGACCATTTCCGCTAGCGACGTTCCCAGAGCCGAGCGTAGCTCCGAGGCATTCGAGGCATCGCCCAAAGCGACCAGCGCGCCGATGATGAACAGCCAGCGAGCGGCCCGGCGATGCAGAATACGCAAGGCAACGCGGCGATGGCCGTTAGCAAACAGCGAGAAGACGACCTCACACACGGCGGTGAACAAAATCCCGCACAGGGTGATGTAAGCGATCACCATCGCCAGCGTCATCCCCAGCGTAGATGCCATGCCGTGCACGACGCCCAGGGTAAGACCGAAGGCGAGTCCCCAGGGTAGCAAGCGCCGCAACATATGGCGTATCAACATCCAGGTGCTCGGTTCCGCGCCGAGCGTGAGCTGCATGTTCATGCGCTTAGCCAAGCTGCGCCCACCGAACACCATCAACGCCGCGCTTCCTCCCCACAATCCCAGCACCCAGGCGAAATCGCCGACGAGATGCAGCAATGACTCCAACGAGGCGACGCGCTGCGTCAGAGTGTCCCCCGCCCGTTCGCCCAGACGTTGCCAATACTCGAGTGGTGTCACGACTTCGCCGGAATCGCTTAGCGAGGTCAGCGAGTCCGCAATGGCACCCAGCAATCCTCGCGGCGACTCTGGCTCGGCCTCGCCGCCCTCCAGAGAAGCCCGCAACTCGCGCAATTGTGTGAGCAGTTCTTCGCGGCGCTGCTGATCCTCGAGCATCGAGATGACGCTATCTAACGAAGCACGCGCTTCCTCGTTCGATGGCGCCTCATCTTGTGACGCTTGGCTTTTACCGCCCCCAGACAGTGCCGCCAGCGGGGATGCGCTCTGGCCCCACGCACTGCCGGACAATACTAATAGCGCACACAAGAGGACGATCCCTCGGTACCAATGCGTCGCGCCCTTGATCATACTCACCTCGCCTCGTCTTCCCATCATGACAGAGTGCCCTAGCCAAGCGTCGCAACCAACCGGCCGGCACGCATGAATTGGCGTACATAAAAAAGCCAGGGCGCGAGGCCCTGGCCGTAGTGGGTTCAATCGAAGATCAGTGACTGTTTGCCGGCGGCCCGGACGTTGCCGACGCCTCGTCGTCCTCGTGATGAGAGGAGACGCCACGCTTATTCTGCAGCCATACCTGCACATTGGCGATCATGGAGTAGAACGCCGGCACGAAGAAGCTCGCCAACACGGCCACCGAGACCATGCCCATCGCCACCGTGGTACCGATGTGATGGCTGTTGGTGTCGTTGGCACCACTCGCGATGGCCAGTGGCAAGGTCCCGAAGATGAACGCCAGCGAGGTCATCACGATCGGCCGGAAACGCAGCTCGGAGGCCGTCAATGCGGCATCACGGATCGACTTACCGTGTTCGCGCCGCTGCAACTCGGCAAACTCGACGATCAGGATGGCGTTTTTGGCCGCCAACCCGACTACCACGAGCATGCCCACCTGAACGTAGACACTGGTATCCAACCCACGCAACACGATCCCGCCGATGGACCCAATGAAGGCGAACGGCACCGCAGTGATGACCGCCAGCGGCAACGCCCAACTCTCGTACTGCGCCGCCAGAATCAAGAAGACCATCAAGATACCGAAGGTAATGGCAATAATCGCAGCATTGCCGGCAGTCGACTCCTGGAAGGACGTGCCTGTCCAGCCCATCCCCCACTCGCTGCCGAGTTCTTGCTGGACCACCTCTTGCATCGCGTCAATCGCCTGTCCCGAGCTATAGCCCGGCGCCGGGCCACCCTGGAACTGCGCCGAAGGATAGACCCCGAAGCGCGTAACTACGGAAGCCGCCGACTGACGCTCGAGCGTCACGAACTCGGAAATCGGAATACGCTCGCCATCACCGCCACGCACGAAGATCTTGTTTAGATCGTCGGGCGTTTGCCGGAACGTATCCTCGTTTTGCATGTAGACCTGGAAATTGCGGTTCTGATACGTGAAATAGTTCACGAAACCGCTGCCTAACGTATTCGACAGCGTCGTATTGAGATCATCGATCGACACGCCGTAACTCAGGGCTTTTTCCTGGTCGATATGCGCCCGATATGTTGGCACCGAAGCATCGAAAGTGGTGAACACCTGGGACAGTTCGGGGCGCTTATTAGCGGCTTGCATTATTTTACCGGAAGCCTGCATCAACTCCTGAGAGTCAGCCCCGCCATAGGACTGCAGATAACCGGTAAAGCCACCCGTAGTCGACAAGCCGATGATCGGTGGCATGTTGAAGGCCATCGCCGTACCGCCATCCATGCCGGCCGCCGTCTGATTGATCTTGGCGATCATATCCTCGACGGATTTATCGCGATCCCCCCACGGTTTCAAGGTAACGAACATCACGCCCTTGGCCGTATTGACCGCGCTGGAAAGCATGTCGTAGCCGGCTATCGCCGTGGAATACGCCACCGCCGGGTCTTGCTCGATCTTGTTGCTTAGCTTGTCCATGTACTCGGTAGTGCGCGCCACGGACGCGCCTTGCGGCAAGGTGACACTGGCAATCGCGATCCCCTGGTCGGTTTCAGGGACCAACGTCGAGGGGTTGTTCTGATATAACCAATACGAGAAGCCAATGATCAATGCTGCGAGCACCAGCGTCAGCACCCACGCTTTAACCAACAGGCGCACGACCGCCATGTAACCCCGCGTCACCCACGCGAAGAAGCGGTCGAACAACCGGAACGGCGTCGAGGCGGCACGTGCGATCTTGGAATCGCCCAGCTCTGACTTGTGCTTGACGAACAGCGCACTCATCGCCGGCGTGAAGGTTAGCGCCACGACCGCCGAGATACCCACCGAAATCGCGATGGTCAACGCGAACTGCTGGTAGATCTGGCCGGTAAAACCACCCAAGAAGGCCACCGGTATAAACACCGCCGCCATGATGAACGAGGTGGCAATAACCGGTCCTCCGACCTCCTTCATGGCGGTAATGGCCGCCTTGCGTATGGGTATTTCGGGATCTTCCTCCAGTAATCGCTCGACGTTTTCCACCACCAGTATCGCGTCATCGACCACGATGCCGATCGCCAGCACCATGGCAAACAACGACAACAAATTGATCGAGAAGCCGAACATGTACAGCCCGGCGAAGGTCCCCACCACCGAGACCGGCACCACCGACATGGCAATGATCGTGGTCCGCCAGTTCTGCAGGAAGATGAAGACGATCACCGCAACGATCAGCAACGCTTCGATAAACGTATGGAAGACCGATTCCACCGAGGCATCGATGAACAGCGTGGTGTCGTAAGGCACTTCATACTTGAGTCCCGGCGGGAAACGCTCGGAGAGCTCGTCCATCTTGCTCTTGACGGCCTCGGCGGTTTCCAAGGCATTGGCGCCGGGCTGCTGATTGATCATGATCGGCGTCATGGTGGCGCCGTTCATGTTGGCGTTGACCGAGTAGGACGACGCCCCCAGCTCGACACGCGCCACATCGCTCAAGCGCAGCGCCGACCCATCGTTGTTGGTGCGCAGGATGATATCGCGGAATTGGTCCGCATCAGCCAAACGCCCTGGCGCCGTGATGGTATACGTATACGCACGCGGATCGTCTTGTGGCGCCTGTGCCAAGGCCCCCGCCGGAATTTCGGTATTCTGCGACTGGATGGCACTGGCCACCTCGGCCGACGTCATGTCGTACTGCGCCAGCTTATCCGGATTGAGCCAGATACGCATGGCGAACTCGCCGCCCCCCAGCACCTCGGCCGTCCCCACGCCAGGCACCTGGCGGAGTTCATTGAGGATATTGAGCGTGGCGTAGTTCTGCATGTAGATGTTGTTGTATTCATCCGTCGGCGACGTCAATGCCACCAACATCAAGATACTGCTCGAGCTCAGTTCGACCGTGACCCCTTGCGATTGCACCGACTCGGGCAACTGGGACAGCGCCTGCTGGACACGGTTATTGACGTTGATGGTGTTGATATCACCGTCAGTACCGATACCGAACGAGACATTCATTCGCATCGAGCCATTATCGGCACTGGTCGAGGTCATGTAGATCATGTCCTCGACCCCGTTGATCGCTTCGGCGATCGGGGCCGCCACGGTCTTCGAGACCGTCTCGGCGTCGGCACCGGGATAGGTGGCCTGCACAGAGACCGTCGGCGGCACCACGCTGGGATATTGCTCGATGGGCAAGACACGCATCGCCATTATCCCGATCACCGCCACGATGATCGAAATAACGGTGGCGAAGACCGGCCGCTTTATGAAGAAGTTGGAAATATTCATCCGTTAAGCTCCACCTTCCTCGTTAGCTTGGCCTTGGGCATCGGATGAAGCATCCTTCTCGGCTTCGTCTCCAGCTGCAGTCTCGCCTTCTTCGGCGCCCGAAAGCGCTTCGGCATCACCGTCGAACGGCTGTGGATCGATGACCGCGCCAGCGCTGATGTTGCCGGGGTCGCTGACCACGACGCGGTCCCCTTCCTTGATCCCATCCTTGATGATCATCCACGGTCCCGCTGTATCACCGAGCTGCACGGTCTGCGTGCGCACTTTGTCTTCGTCATTCAGCACATAGACTTGAGGGCCCATCAGCCCTTGCGTCACAGCGATCTCGGGCACGGCAAACACATCAAAACGCTTCACGCCATCCAGCTCGACACGCACGAATTGTCCCGGCATGAACATGCCATCGGGATTATCGAAGAAGGCGTTGGCTTGCACGGTGCTGGTGCTTTCGCTAACACGCGAGCCCAAGAATTCCACACTCCCTTTGAGGGTCTGTCCCGGCAATGCCGGAATCTGCAGTTCGGCGGTAATCGCCTCCTTACCCTGTTGCTCGCGCTGACGGCGTAGTTCGAAGGCTTCTTCTTGAGGCAGTTGGAAACGCACCTCGAGGGGATCGAGCGGCGTAATCGTCGCCAACTCGGCGCCATCGTTGACGAGGTTGCCGAGATTCACCTCGCTCAGGCTGATCATGCCCGACACCGGCGCCTCGACATCGGTATAATCAAGATCGATACGCGCGCTATCCAGTGCCGCTTGCGCCTGGGCAACGCTGGCACGCGCCACCTTGAGATCGGCTTGCGCCTGGTCGCGCTGCTGAACGCTGACGGAATTCTGCTTGAGCAGGCGCTCGTAGCGAGCGGCATTCGTCTGCGCCAGTTCCGCATCGGCCTGGGCACTCTGCAGATCCGCCTCGCGCTGGCGCACGGTCGCTTGATAGGTTTCAGGCTCGATCGTGTAGAGGCTATCGCCCTTCTCGACCTGTTGGCCGGGCTCGAAATGCCGCTCCTCAAGCGTACCGCTGACACGGGCCACGACAGTCACTTCGTTATCGCTACGCAACATAGCGGGATAGGATTTATCGAGCGAGATGTCGCGCTTGGCCATGTCCATGACCTGCGCCTTCTTGGGCGGCGGAGAAGAAGCGTCGCTTGACTGCTGCTGGGCATCGTCATCGCTGCCGCAGCCCATCAGCAAAACGCCCGCCAACGCCACGGCCAAAAAGCCCCGGCGCTCATTCCCTGTCGTGGATACCATCGGTGTTTTACCTTGTTTGATCGAGATCAATGATGGGCTAAGATTACACGCATACATACATGAATGTAAATGCCATTCACTTGGGGTATGATGGCGAAAAAGTCTCGCTAGACTGGGCTTACTCCCGCCGTCTGGCTGGATTCATCAACGAGATCACGCCATGCCCCGCAGAACCAAAGCCGAAGCTGAGGCCACGCGAGAAGCCTTGCTCGATGCCGCCGAAGACGTCTTCCTCGAAAAAGGCGTCTCACGCACTTCACTCGAACATATCGCGCGTCATGCCGGCATGACGCGCGGCGCTGTGTATTGGCACTTCAAGAACAAGGCTGACCTGTTCCATGCCATGCTCGACCGGGTCAAGATGCCGCTCCAGCAGATCATCGATGACATCACCGCTGAGCGACAGGCCTCGGGGCCGCTGAATACACTGCGTCTAGCCACGCTACACGCCTTCGAGATGCTCGAGCGCCCACGCTCGTGTCGTGTCCACACTATCCTGATGCATCGCTGCGAATTCATCAGCGACATCAATCCCGTGGAGCTTCAGAACCGCCTGGCCTCGGATTGCCGCGAAGTCGTGCGGCGCTGTTTTCAGCAGGCCCACGACGAGGGCCTGCTCATCGACGAGATCGCACCGGACGTTGCCACCCTGATGCTGCACTCGATGATCGGCGGTCTGGTACACGACTGGCTGCGAGCGCCCGATAGCTTCTCGCTACGCGAAAGCGGCGGCGAAGCGATCGACAGTCTATTCCAGCTCATCACACGAAGCGCCCGGTCTTAACCTGTCTGTAAGCACGCGATGGCCCGCTCGACACCCGTTCGGTAGGTACCGCCGAACAGCAGCAGGTGATTGAGCAGCGGATACAACTGGAACAACGTCTGGCGGCGCTCCCAGTCATCGGGGCAAGCGCCGTCCCAGTAAGCCTCGAAGAACGCCTCGCCTGGCGCGCCGAACAGCGTCAGCATCGCCAGGTCCACCTCGGGGTAATGATAATAGACGGCAGGATCGATGATGGCCGGGCCCTCAGGCGTGGTGAGCACATTGCCGGACCACAGGTCGCCATGCACGAGGCTTGGCGACACATTCGGCAACCACGTCTCGAGTCGATCGGTGACATCCCCCAGGGCGTCCAGCATGGTTGCGGACAGCAAACCACGTTCAACGCAGGCCGTGCCCAGCGGCATCAGCCGGTGCTCGCGTTGAAACACGCGACCATCATCACAGAGCGTGTTGCGCTGCGCCGTGGGCCCGCAGCGGTTGTCACTCGGCCATCCATGACGCTCGCCATGGACGCTGTGCAATCCGCGCAGGCCCGCGCCTAACCTCGCTGCGTCGCGCTTGCCGCCCGCTGCCAATGCCTCCATGATCAACCATTCTCCTTCTTGGGCGATCACCGTCGGCACTTTCAACTCCGTGTTTGCCCGGCGCAGAACGCGCAATCCCTCGGCTTCGGCGGCCAGAGCCTCGGGAGCGTCGTGCTTGACCACCACCGCGCCCTGATCGGTTTCCAGCCAGGCGACCTCGGCAATATCGCCCCCCGCCAAGGCTCGAGGCTCGCCCCGAGCGACAAGATGTTGCGATGCCAACACGGCACGCAGCGACTCCTGCATACTGACCTCCCGTTAATCGGTGTCCCTTTCCTGAACCGCAGACGCTTTATCCCGTAACTTTATGGAGACACGTACTCAGCGTTCGTCCGAGGTCGACGTGCTCGCCGTCTCCGGTGCCGTATCGGCACTCGTTTCCTTGCCTCGACGTTGCTTCAATTCTTGCTGAAATAGCGTCTGGAATTCGGCCATGGCTTCGCGTTCAGACTTCATCAAGGCTTCCGAGTCATGACGATGGGTGTAGGACGACGCCAGCAATTGGTTGTCGAAGTCACGAAAGGTGCGCACGGCATCCAGCGCATTGGAACCGGGGTAGCCCAGTCCCTTGAGCACTTCCACGCTCATTTCCATGCTCGAGGCGAACGTCTCGCGTACGACAGTATCGACGCCGATCTCCATCAATTGCCAAGCATGATGGCGGTTACGCGCGCGGGCGAAGACCTTGAGCTGCGGATAATGGTTGCGCGCCAGCCGCGCGATGGTCAGTGCCGCCTCCTCGTCGTCGACCGCGATCACCAGCATCTTGGCTTGGGCGAGCCCCGCCGAGCGCAGGACATCGAGGCGCGCAGCATCGGCATAATAGATACGCGACCCGAAGCGACGAATGAATTCCACCTGGGTGATATTGGGATCGAGCGCGGTAAAGCTGATCCCCTGCAACTTGAGTACACGCGCCACCATCTGCCCGAAGCGCCCCAGCCCCGCGATCAGGACCGGCGGTGTCTCATCGCCGAAGTCCTTATCGTAGGGACGACTCTCCCCCATGCGGGCGGCAAGTCGATTACCGCCACGATAAAGAAACGGCGTGAGCGCCATGCTCAAGGTCACTGCTGCGATGCACAAGCTGGCGATACGCTGATCGAACACCCCCGTACTGACCGCCGCGCTGAGCAACACGAAGTCGAACTCGCCGCCCTGGGCAATCACCGTCGCCAAGCGCGGGATCTCCTGGCGCGGCAGGCGTGCCACCATGCCCACCAGGGTGATGACGACCAGTTTGGCCACCAATAACGCCAACGTGATGCCCAGCACCCACCCTACGTTATCGAAGACCAGCGCCAGATCGACCGACATGCCCACGGCGATGAAGAAAAGCCCCAGCAGGATGCCCTTGAAGGGCTCGATGTTGGCCTCCAGCTCATGACGGTAAACCGTATCCGCCAGCATGACGCCCCCCAGGAACGCCCCCAGCGCCATGGACAGGCCCGCCCATTCCATGACTAGGGCCAAGGCCAGCACCAGAAACAGCGCTGCGGCGGTGAACACCTCATGCACACCGCTGCGCGCGATGAGCGCCAGGACGCGCGGAAAGACCAAACGCCCGAAGACGATCGCCGCCAGCACCATGCCCACGGCCTTGCCGATATCCAGCCACACCGCGCTACCCTGGCCACCAAGATCACCCGCGAATAACGGCAACAAGGCGAGTAACGGGATGACCGCCAGATCCTGGAAGAGCAGAATAGAGAACGCTGTCTGGCCATGCGGTGTCGCCAGGCGATGCTGTTCATTGAGAAGCTGCAGAGCGAACGCCGTGGAAGATAGCGCCAGGATCAGCCCCAGCAGCATCGCAAGCTCCCATGTCAGCCCCAATGCCACCCCGATGGGCGTCAACAACACGCCACACCCCAGCAGTTGCAAGAACCCCAGCCCGAACAGCTTCTTGCGCATGCCCCACAAACGCGAGGGCTCCATCTCGAGGCCGATGAGGAACAGCAACATCACCACGCCGAACTCGGAGAAATGCAGTACCTCTTCAGGCTCGGCGATGAAGCCGAACACGGACGGCCCCAGCAGCAGCCCCACCGCGAGATAGCCGAGTATCGAGCCCAATCCCAGGCGTTGAAACAGCGGCACGGCAATGATGGCCGCGCCTAGCAGTACCGCTGCCTCATAGAAAAAGTTCATGCGCTAGCCTTCCTCATATAAGCCTTCCATGACCGCGCCACGGCACGCTTCCCAGCGATGATTCCTGCTCATTGTGCGTGGCGAAACGGTAAACGTTCGCGGCATGTCAGGCGATAGTGCTCCATAGCCTGACGCTCTTCGACGCAGAACCGTGCAACCGCCTCCCGGAATCCCGCATGCGGCAAGTAATGCAGCGAGTTGCTCAGTTCGGGCGAGAAGCCGCGAATCAACTTGTGCTCCCCTTGAGTACCGGGATCGAAGCGTTGCAGGCCCTGTTCCAGGCAGTATTCGATGCCTTGGTAATAACATGCTTCGAAATGCAGGCAGTCGGCAACGACTTCACTGCCCCAGTAGCGTCCATAAAGCGTATCACCGCCTCGCAGATAGAGCGCCGCGGCGACCGGCGTATCGCCCTGTCGTGCCTGTACCAGCATCAGCGCCTCGCCCATCGTCGCGTGCAGCCGCGTGAAGAACGCTTCGCTGAGATAGGGCATCTGCCCGCGTTCGAGATAGGTGATGCGGTAGCAGCGATAGAAGTGGGCCAATGCGGCGGCATCGATATCATCCCCGCTCAGGCGATGCAGACTCAATCCCTGTTCGGCGACCTTACGGCGTTCACGGCGAATCTCCTTGCGCCGTTTCCCCACCATCGACGCCAGGAAGCCCTCGAAATCGCCGTAATCGGCATCGCGCCACTCGAAACGTACCGCCTCACGCCGCAACAGGGCCGGCCACTGCGCTTGCCACTGCGTGACTTCGCGTTCATCGGCGAACAACAAATGCCAGCTCGACAAGTCGTCGCCCCGCTCCTCGAGAAAGGCTGCCACTGCCTGCATGGCCTCGGCGGACGAGATGTCGGATGCCACCGCCAGTCGCGGCCCGACAGCAGGGGTGAAGGGAATCGCGCTCAAGCGCTTGGGGTAATACCGTCCACCGGCACGCTCCCAAGCGTCGGCCCAACTCCAGTCGAAAACGTACTCGCCAAAAGAGTGCGTCTTGAGATAATGCGGCAGCACGCCCACTAGTCGTTCACCCTGCCACAGCGAGAGATGACGCGGCACCCAGCCGCTCTCGGTGGCCACACAGCCGGTACTTTCCAGAGCATCCAGAAACTCGTGCCGCAGAAAAGGGTAGTGCCTTTCCACCAACGCATTCCATGTCTCGAGCGGGACGTCGGCAACGCGCGTCAGCTCCCGTATCGTCAAGCTCATCGCCACGCCTCCCGAAGCGGATTCCCGAATATCACGGCTCATGCTAGGGTGAGGCCAACTCATTTCTGGAGCAAGCGATGCCCCGCGTCACGCCCGAGCCATCCACGCCGCATCCAACGCCACAGCTCAACACCATGGCCATCGTCGCTTTTGCACTCAGCGTGCTGGGCATCTTCGTGCTGCCTAGTGTGCTAGGTGGCGTCGTCTGCGGTCACCTAGCTCGCCGACAGATCCGCCGCACGGGCGAGCAGGGCGATGCCTGGGCCCTGGCGGCACTCATCCTCGGTTATTTGCTGCTGCTACTATCGATTGCGGGTCTGTTGTTGTTCGGCGGCTTCATGATCACCATGTTCGGCGTGATGGCCCTCATGTAGGCGCTTCTCCAACCGACATCCAGCCTGGCACAGTGGTGCCTGCCGCGTAGCTGCGCTAAGCTTGCGCCCTCGTTCCGGAACCTCGCCGTATAGGATGCACGATGCTGGACTCGCTCCTCGACAACGACTTTTACAAGTTCACCATGCAAAGCGCGGTCATCAAGCGCTTTCCCTATGCGCGAGCTCGCTATGAGTTCATCAACCGGGGCGACCACACCTTCCCCGACGGCTTTGGCGAGCGACTGCGCGAGGCGGTGGACGCCATGGCAGAGTTGACGCTGACCCTCGAGGAAAAGCGCTACCTGGAACGCACCTGCCCCTATCTAGACCCGACCTATCTCGACTTCCTCTCGGGATTTCATTACGACCCTGGGGAGGTCGAGATCGTCCAGCAAGGCGAGCACTTCACGTTGCGCATCGAAGGGCTCTGGTACCGTACCATCCTCTGGGAAGTACCGTTGATGGCGCTGATTAGCGAGATCTGGTATCAGATGGGCGACGGTCAACGCGACTCGGATGCACTCATCGATACGCGCACCCGCGACAAGATCGAGCACTACAAGCGTCTGGGCCTCAAGATCGCCGAGTTCGGCACCCGTCGGCGCTACTCCTATGGCGTCCACGACCGCGTCGTGGCGTCGCTATGCCATCACGGGGGCGACACCTTTTCCGGCTCGAGCAACGTGCACCTGGCCATGCGTCATGGCGTCAAGCCGATCGGCACGCATGCTCACGAATGGTTCATGTTTCACGGCGCACGCTTCGGCTTCAAGATGGCCAACAGCCTGGCCTTGGAACACTGGGTGGATGTTTATCGCGGCGACCTAGGTATCGCGCTGACTGACACCTTCACCTCCGCCACCTTCTTCGACAGCTTCGACAAGAAGTTCGCCAAGCTCTTCGATGGTGTGCGCCACGATAGCGGTGATCCGCTCGAGTTCGCGGCCGCCACCATCGCGCATTACGAGCGCATGGGCATTGACCCGCGCACCAAGACCATCATCTTCTCCGATGCCTTGACCCCCGAGCGCGTAGAGCGCATCGACAACTTCTGCCGTGGACGCATTACCACCGCATTCGGCATCGGCACCAACTTCACCAACGATGTCGGTGTTACGCCAATGAACATGGTCATCAAGATGACCGAGGCGCGTCCGGAAGGGCAACACTGGATCCCGGTGATCAAGCTCTCAGATGTTCTCGAAAAGAACACCGGCGACCCCGACATGATCGAACTCGCCAAACGCGTCCTGGCCCTCTCTCGACGCGCCTGATTCACCATGGCGGCAAAAGACGACGGCGCGACACGCGCCGCCGCCAGATTGCCCGTCAGTCTTTGTTGAGGGCGCGATCCAGCGCCACCAAAGCCGATTGCCACGACGCCGCGTCAGCAGCGGCATCATAGCCCAACGGCAGATCGAACTCGTCGGCCTGAGCATCGGACTCGGGATTGCTGAAGCCATGCTTGGCCCCCGGATACTGCACCACGCGCACTTCGGCGCCCTGATCGCTTAGCGTCTTTGCCATCGACTCCAGCGCCTCCGGCTCGACCAGGCCGTCGGCCTCGCCATTATGAATCTGCACGATGCCATCGAAGGGCTGCGGGTCGGAGACCGCCTGTGTGGGGCTGCCGTGGAAACTGATCGCCGCCTCGATGGGCATGCCGGCCAGCGCCATGTTCATCACCACGCCGCCGCCGAAGCAATATCCCAATGCCGCCATGCGATCGCCACGTACGTAGGGCTCTTCCCGGAGCTTGGCCATGGCCGCCTCGAGACTCGCGCGCGCCGTGGGCCAATCGCTCATCACTCGCTTGGAAAACGCCTGCGCATCGTCGGGATGCTGGGCATTTTTACCTTCACCGTACATATCGACCGCCAAGGCGACGAAGCCCAGGGCCGCCAACTGATCGGCGCGTGACTTGGCGTAATCGTTGAGCCCCCACCATTCGTGCACCAGCAATACCGCCGGGCGTGGCTCCTCGTCGTTGACGTTACGTGCCAGATACCCCTGATACGTCTCCCCGCCAGTGGCGTATTCGAACGTCTCGCCGACGACCTTCGGGCCTTCCACGGTCTCCGCCCAGGCGCCGAGACTCAGCATGCTCAGCAAACAGGCCAGCAGAATTCGCATCATGTTTTTCTCCTTGGTTCTTACGCCGTGACAAGCTAACGCTCGGCGATGTGGCATACGCGGGTCAGGTAATTGCATATGTATTCATACGGGTTGTGGCGGCGCCTGATGCACGCGGTTACGGCCGTTGTGCTTGGCGGCATAGAGCCCCATGTCGGCACGATGCAGCAGCGACTCCACGCCCTCGCGGGATTGGCGTTCCGCCACGCCGAAACTTACCGAGAAGCTCAGCCATTCGCCGTGAAATTCGACTCGCACGCTTTCGAATTTCTTGCGTAGCCGTTCGGCCAGCAGCGCCGCGTCGTTCAACGATTGACCGGTGAGCATCAACGAGAACTCTTCCCCACCGATACGCCCAAACACATCGTGATCGCGCAACGCAGTACGGCATATCTCGCCCACACAAGCCAACACCAGATCGCCAGCCGCATGTCCCCAAGTGTCGTTGATCGTCTTGAAATGGTCGATATCGAAAATCACCAAGGACACGCGCTGAAACACATGATCGGCGGCTTCCAGGCCGCTACGCAAGCAACTCAAGTAGGCGCCACGATTGAGCGCCCCAGTGAGACTATCAGTTGTCGAAAGCTCATGCAGACGATGCTCGCGATGCTTGCGATCGGTAATGTCGCGGGCCACCGCTAGGATCCACTCGTAGCGCTCGCTGGCAGGATTCAAATAGGGTGAGCAGCAGGTCTCCAACCACACATAATGACCTAACCGGTGACGCATGCGGAGCTCCATGCGCAGCGGCTCGCCATGCCGCAAAGCATCGCGGATCAGGCGCTGCACGCGCGGCGCATCGTCCGGCGGCAACAACGCCAGCAGTCCGCGATCATGCAAGGTTTCAGGACGATGCCCCAGCAGGCCGCGAGTCGACGGCGACGCGAAGCGACATGCCCCCTCGGCGTCCATCAACAAGATGGCATCGCTGACGTTTTCGACGATAAAGCGATAACCGCGCTCACTGTCGACTTGCGCCTCAAGATGGGCCAGCGCCCCCTGGGTCTCGCTGATATCGGTCAGGGAGCCGATCAACTCGACCACCACGCCCGTAGCATCACGCTGCACCGCGATATCGTCTTGTATGTAGCAAACATGCCCCTCGGCGCACGCAATGCGGTAATACAGACGGATACGTGACTCACCTGCCGCCAGCGCCGCGAGCAGGTGCATCTCGACGTCGTGGGCATCATGCACATGCTCCAGCCACAAAGCAGGGGTGGACTGGAGTTGCGCCCGCGTGGCGCCAATCAGCGTCGCGAGATTATAGCTAACGTAGTACGGATCGCTGCGCCACCAGTCGGGACCGGTCGCATACAGGATGGCGGGAGAGCGCTCCAGCAGCGCATCGCAATCGCTGGAAAGCGTGGAGAAACCCTTCGCGGCCGGTATGTCCATAATGAGTCATCGCCCCACTTCACAGGCTTCGTGACGAATTCACACGACCGCTGACTCGGCAAAGACACCAGCGGGCTATCGCACTCCGGTGCGCCGCTGCGGCGGCGAGACCGGTGAGGCCTCCGGCTCGGCTTGCTCAACGGGTCGGCGATCATGCGTTTCGAGATAGGCCGACACCAGGGTGCGCAGCTCTTCAATGCTCAGCGCCACACGCTCGCAACGGGACTCTCCCGACCAAGCGACGTAGACGGCAGGCGTGTCGCGCGATTGATCGACACCGGTAATCTTTCCTTGGCGATTGCGGTGTCCGTCGCGCAGCATGACACCGACCAGCCGATGAGCCTGTTGCACAAAATCGCGCATGATGCCCGTTCCGTTGATGAGAAATGATGCATGCCTTTCGTAGTCTATCACAGGAAGGAGATAAACCCGACCATGACGTGATGATGGACTCATTATGGCACTTCTTCATTCTCTACAGGACAGGAACTGAGGCATCGTCACGAAAGTTGCAATGTGCCGATGGAATACGGTGCTGCCTTACCTTGAACATCGGCCGAGGGATATCGAATCTTGAGAGTCCCGGCAGAAAAAAGGCGCCCTGGGGCGCCTGATTTCCGGGCACCTGATGTACCCGATGAGATGCGAGAGCGAACGGACAACGATCGAGCGGAGCCGTGAGTGCGCGAGACGTGTATCCGGACGCTCCCACTCGGGGTGGTTACGTCACTGCTGCCGGCTTTACTTGGCCGCGTGCATTGCCAGTGCCGTATCCAGCATACGGTTGGAGAAGCCCCACTCGTTGTCGTACCACGCCATTACCTTGACCAAGCGGCCGTTGACGCGCGTGTGATTGGCGTCGAAGGTGGACGAGTTTGCATCATGGTTGAAATCGATCGACACCAGCGGCTGGGCATTGGAGGCCAGCACCGGCGATTTCTCGGCCGCCTTCTCAACGATGGCGTTGATTTCATCCCGAGTGGTGTCACGACCTGCGGTGAAGGAAAGGTCGACCAGCGACACGTTGATGACCGGCACACGGACCGCCAGACCGTCGAACTTGCCCTCGAGCTCGGGCAACACCCGGCCCACGGCCGCTGCAGCCCCCGTCTGGGTAGGAATCATCGACTGGGTCGCGCTACGCGCCCGGTAAGGATCCTTGTGATAGACGTCGGACAGGTTCTGATCGTTGGTGTAAGCATGCACCGTCGTCATCAAGCCGTTTTCAATGCCCACCGCGTCGTTGAGCGCCTTGGCGACCGGCGCCAAGCAATTGGTGGTGCAAGAGGCGTTGGAGACCACGCGATGCTCGCTGGTCAATACATCCTCGTTGACACCGAACACGACCATGGCGTCGGCGTCACCGCTGGGCGCAGAGATCAACACACGCTCGGCGCCAGCATCGATGTGCTTGGCCGCCGCGTCGCGCTTGGTGAAAAGGCCTGTGCACTCCATGACGAGATCGACATTCAACGACTTCCACGGCAAGGCGGCCGGCTCACGCTCGGACAATATGCGGATGCGGTCGCCATCGACGCTCAGCGACTCCTCATCGTGCCCCACCTCGAACATGAAATGGCCATGCACGCTATCATGCTTGAGTAGATGGGCGTTGAGCGACGGATCGCCCAAGTCATTGATGGCCACAACCTCGACGCGGTCGCGATAACCGTTTTCGTAGAGAGCCCGCAGGACGTTACGGCCGATACGCCCAAACCCATTGATTGCAATACGTAGCGTCATAATGGCTTCCTCTCTTGATGACTAGCTTTTTGATTAGCGTGAACCCAAGGATACGACAAGTACCTTTTGGAAGAATACTACAACTATTCCCGTAATTTGGCCAAAATACCCACGACCATCAAGGTATTTTTTGCTAAATTTACTTACATGATCACCCACCGCACTTGATGAGGTCCTGACATGACACTGAATCAGACCGTTGCCGACGTGACTCGCCGCATCGAAGAACGCTCCAAGGAACGCCGTGCGCTCTACGAAAAGCGCATGCACGATCAGTACAAGCGCGGGGTCCACCGCAGCGATCTCAGTTGCGGCAACCTTGCTCATGGCGTCGCCGCCTGCGGCAGCCAGGACAAGAATCAGCTCAAGCTGATGAACTCCGCCAACCTGGGCATCATCTCGGCCTACAACGACATGTTGTCGGCCCACCAGCCCCTGGAGACCTTCCCCGCCACCATCAAGGACGCCGCTCGCCAAATGGGCTCGACCGCCCAGTTCGCCGGTGGCGTCCCCGCCATGTGCGACGGCGTTACCCAAGGCCAGCCCGGTATGGAACTGTCGCTGTTCTCGCGCGATGTCATCGCCATGGCCACGGCAGTAGGCCTGTCGCACAACATGTTCGACGGTGCCCTCTATCTTGGGGTGTGTGACAAGATCGTCCCGGGGCTGTTCATTGCGGCGGCGCGTTTCGGCCACCTGCCGGCCACCTTCGTGCCCGCCGGCCCGATGCCCAGCGGCCTGCCCAACAAGGAAAAGGCCCGAGTCCGTCAGCTGTTTGCCGAAGGCAAGGCCACGCGTGAAGATCTGCTGGAAGCCGAATCGCAGTCCTATCATAGCCCTGGCACCTGCACCTTTTACGGCACCGCCAACTCCAACCAGTTGATGATGGAGATGATGGGCCTGCACCTACCGGGCACGTCGTTCGTCAACCCCGGCACCGAAATGCGCGAGGCGCTGACTCAGTTCGCCACCCAGCAGACGATTCGCAACACCGAACCGGGTGGCGATTACCGGCCTTTCTACAAGCAAATCGACGCGCGGGCCATCGTCAACGCCATCGTCGGCCTGCTCGCCTCGGGCGGCTCCACCAACCATACCCTGCACCTGGTGGCCATGGCCGCCGCTGCGGGGCTGACCCTGACCTGGGACGACTTCACCGACCTTTCCGCGGTGACGCCGAGTCTGATGCACGTCTATCCCAATGGCCAGGCGGACATCAATCACTTTCAGGCCGCAGGCGGCATGAGCTTCCTGTTCCGTGAACTGATCAAGGCCGGGCTCATCCACAGCGACATCCCGACCGCGTTCGGCACCGACATGACGGCGTACACCAAAGAGCCTTTCCTCGAGGACGGCGAACTGATCTGGCGCGAAGGTCCCGAGCAAAGCCTCGACGAAGACGTCCTGCGTCCGGTATCGAATCCCTTCTCCCCCACCGGCGGACTGACGGTGCTCGACGGCAATCTGGGGCGCGGCGTCATCAAGATCTCTGCCGTGCAGCCAGAACATCGCCTGGTCGAGGCACCGGTCCGGATCTTCGAGGATCAGGACGACCTCAAGAGCGCATTCGAAGCCGGCGAGCTAGACCGCGACGTCATCGCCGTCGTTCGCTTCCAGGGCCCTCAGGCCAATGGCATGCCCGAGCTGCACAAGCTCACGCCTTATCTCGGGGTCCTGCAAGATCGCGGCTACAAGGTCGCGCTGGTCACCGACGGCCGCATGTCCGGCGCCTCCGGCAAGGTGCCCGCCGCTATTCATATGACGCCCGAAGCTCTCGACGGCGGCCCCTTGGGCAAGTTGCGTGACGGCGATGTCGTGCGTCTCGACGCCGACAATGGCACCCTGGAAGTGAAGCTCGACGAACAGACCTGGGGAGAACGCAAACAGCGTGTCGGTGACCTCGACCACTACCACGTGGGGCTGGGACGCGAGCTCTTCGCCGGCTTCCGCCAGCTCGCCATGCGCGGCGAGGAAGGTTGCAGCGTACTGGGCGGATTCGAGGCCGATGACCTTGAGCGTCAGGGAGCGCAAATCCATAACGAGGATGCCTGAATGAGTCGACCTGCCTTGATTGGCGACATCGGCGGCACCAATGCCCGCTTTGCCTTGGTGACGCCGGGAGAGTTCGATCTGCAGGCCATTCGAACGCTTCCTTGTGCGCATTATCCGACCCTCTCCGAGGCGATTCGCGCCTATCTCGACGAGGTGGGTGCGGAAGTTCCCCACGAGGCTTGCCTCGCCTTCGCTTGCCCCGTACATAACGATGAAGTTCACATGACCAATAACGCCTGGTGCTTTTCCAAGCGCCAGGTCACCGAGGAGTTCGGTTTCGAGCTGTTCAAGGTCATCAACGACTTCACTGCACAAGCGCTCGGTGTCCCACACGTGGATGCCAAGGACTTGGTACCGCTGGGAGGAGGCGAGGCCGCGTCGGGCAGCGCCAGATTGATCTTCGGCCCCGGCACCGGCCTGGGCATGGCGGGTCTCTTTCCCGGTCAGCACGACTGGATTCCGCTGCCCACCGAGGGCGGACACGTATCCTTCGCGCCCACCGACGCGCATGAACGCGATCTGCTGGCGTACTTTCACCGGCATTACGGGCGCGTCTCGGTGGAGCGTATTCTCTGCGGGCAGGGCTTGCTGGATCTTTATCGTGCCAATGCGCATCTGGCCAAGCAGATTGCCCACTACAACACACCCGCCGAGGTCACCGGCGCGGCACGCGCCGGCGATCCACTGGCGCGTCAGTCCCTCGAACGCTTCCTCAAGATTCTCGGCGATGTCAGCGGCGATGCGGCCTTGATGCTCGGTGCGCGCGGCGGCGTCTATCTGTGTGGCGGTATCCTGCCGCGCCTGCTCGATTGGTTGCCCCACAGCCAATTCCATGACGCCTTCGCCGACAAAGGGCGCATGCACGCGTACACTGCTCACATTCCCGTGTGGGTGGTCACGGCACCCTGGAATGGGCTGCTGGGTGCCTGCGAAGCGTTACATAACGAGGAGGTAGCATGATTCCCGACTCCCTGCGTCAGTTGCTTGACGCGACTCAGGGGCAGCGCGAAGCCGAATGGCAAGGGCGCCGCGTACTGTTGTTCAACGCCGACTGGGGCGAATTGGCGGTCTCGCTGCAAGGCGCCCAGGTGCTGCACTATTTATCTGCGCCCGAAGCCGGGCGAACCACCGGTGCCCCATCGGTGTCCGGCACAGAGGATGGCTGGTTGTGGGTAACGCCCACACCGCAAACCTTGCCGGGCACCATACGCGGCGGCATCCCGGTATGTTGGCCATGGTTCGCCGACGAGTCGCCGGATGGTCGCGGCCCCATGCATGGCACTGCCCGCCAGGCCGAGTGGCGACTGGACGGAGTCGACGAGGAGGACGAGGGCGTCGAGGTGCACTTGTCGCCGACCACGCGCCTCGACGAACAACTCGCCCCCCGCGTGATGATCCACGCCAGCGCCCGGCGTCTGCATGTCGAACTGATTACCGAACACCACGGCGAAACGCCCGTGAAACTGACCGCAGCACTACATAGCTACCTGAGTGTCTCGCATACTCACCAATGTCGTGTCGAAGGCCTGGTTGGCGCGCGCTATCTGGACAAGCGCCAGGACTTCTCCGAGGCGCACCAGCAGGGTGAACTCGGCGTCCGCGGCCCGCTGGATCGCATCTACGAATCCAACCGTCCCCTCGTGCTCGATGACGGCACACGCCGCCTCAAGATCGCCAAACAAGGCAGCGATTCCACGGTGGTCTGGCATCCTGACGCTGAATTACCCGGCGACACACCCGCCGACATCGGGCATCGCTTCCTGTGCGTCGAGGCCGCCTGCACCCGTGTCGACCCTGTATGGCTGGTCCCCGGCGCCCAGCACCTCCTGGCCACCACTCTGACTCGTGAGGACATGCCGCAATGAGCGATGAGCTGACGTTCGACGTTCCTTTTGTACTGGGTATGATGCGCCTCCACGAGCGCCCCGAGCTGGCCGACGCCACGCGCCTGGCCGACTGGATCGAGACGCGCCTCGATGAAGGGCTCGATTGGTTCGATCACGCTGATATCTACGGCAATCGCGAGTGTGAACGCCTGTTCGGCGAAGCCTTGGCACGGCGTCCGTCGCTCAAGGCCCGCGTCAAGGTAATCACCAAGACCGATATCGTGCTGCCCGCTCGCGATACATCGCGTTTCGGCGTCAAGCATTACGATACCTCTCCCGAGTACCTGAACACGCAGATCGACGCTTCGCTGGAGCAACTGGGCGTCGAGCGCCTCGAGCATTTCCTGCTGCACCGTCCCGACCCGCTGCTCGATGCCCATGCCACTGCAGCCGCGCTGGATGCCGCCATCGACGCCGGCAAGATCGGCGCAGTGGGTGTTTCCAACTTCCTGCCTGAGCAGTGGCGTCGCCTGCAGGCCGCCATGCGCCACCCACTCGGGGCGCATCAGTTCGAATTGTCACTGGCACGTCCGGAAGTACTTTTCGATGGGTTCTATGATGCCGTGATCGCCGACGACCTCGCGCCCATGGCCTGGTCGCCGCTGGGGGGCGGGCTGGTCTTCGAGGATGTCCTGGGGAGTGCACTGGAAAGCTTCGCCAACGCCTTCGATTCGAGTACCGCCGGATTGGCACTGGCCTGGCTACGACGCCTGCCGGGGCATCCCGCCCCCGTCATCGGCACCCTCAAGGACAGCCGCATCCAAGCATTGCACCGCGACAGTAACCTGATGCTGGACCGTGCCACCTGGTTCGCACTGCTGGAAGAGGCACGCAGTCACCGTGTGGCCTAAACAGTGACTCGCATGCGGCTTTCGTCGAAGGCCCATTGTCGAGCCAAGGGTAAGCTGACACGATTCATCGATCCGACCCGCGTGGTCATGTTGCCCGATTCATGAAGAAGGATGACGCCATGTTCCAACTCACGCGCAGCGTCACCTGGCGCGCTCTCGAACGTCTCAATCGCGAGACCGCCAACGACCGCATCAGCGACTACTTCGTCGCCGACCCCAAGCGCTTCGACAAGATGAGCCTACGAGTCGGTGGCCTGTTCCTGGATTACTCCAAGCATCACATCTCCGATGCCGTGCTCGCCAAGTTGATCGAGCTCGCCGACCACTCGGCACTGGTGCAGCGTCGTGCGCAGATGTTTTCCGGCGACATCATCAATGTCACCGAAGACCGCCCGGTCCTGCACACCGCCTTGCGCCACCTCGGTGAAGAGCCGGTCTATGCCGACGGCAAGGACGTCATGCCCGAGATTCAGAGCACGCGCGAACAGATCAAGCGCTTCTCCGAAGAAGTACGCAGCGGCGATTGGAAGGGCTACAGCGGCAAGCGCATCAAGGACGTGGTCAATATCGGCATCGGCGGCTCGGACCTAGGGCCCAACATGGCTTGCCGCGCGTTGCTCAAGTACCGCCACAACGAGCTCAACTTCCACTTCGTTTCCAATGTCGACGGCGCGCACATTCAGAAGGTACTGAGAGCACTCGACCCGGCAACCACGCTGTTCATCGTCTCGACCAAGACTTTCTCTACCCAGGAGACGCTGCTCAACGCCAAGACCGCACGCCGCTGGTTCCTCGACCATGCCGGTGAAGACGCCGACGTCGGCGCGCATTTCATCGCCGCTTCGACCAACCGCAAGGCGGCAATGGAATTCGGCATTCGCGAGGAGAACGTCTTCGAATTCTGGGCCTGGGTCGGCGGGCGGTACTCGATGTGGTCGTCGATCGGGCTGCCCATCGCACTGTCCATCGGCTTCGAAGGGTTCATGGAACTCCTCGAGGGTGCCCATGAGATGGACCAACACTTCATCGAGGCACCGTTCGCCGAGAACATGCCGGTGCTCATGGCGTTGATCGGTATCTGGTACATCAATTTCACTGGCGCCGAAACGCAAGCCATCGTGCCCTACGACCAGGCGCTGCATCAGCTACCCTCGTTTCTACAGCAGCTCGACATGGAGTCCAACGGCAAGTCGGTGGATATCTTCGGCCAGCCGGTGAATTACAAGACCGGCCCCATCGTCTGGGGGCAAACCGGCTCCAACGGACAGCACGCGTTCTTTCAATTGCTGCACCAGGGCACGCGCTACGTACCCATCGACTTCATCGCCTCACTCAAGCCCGAGCCGGAGTTCGAGGATCATCACTTCGCCTTGCTCACCAATATGCTGGCGCAGGCCAATGCCTTCATGGAAGGAAGCCAGGACGATAGCCAGCTCGATCCCTACAGTTGCCCCGGCAATCGCCCCTCGAGCACCCTGTTGCTCGATGAGTTGACGCCCAAGAATTTGGGCGCGCTGATCGCGCTGTACGAACACAAAGTCTTCGTTCAGGGCGTAATCTGGAACATCAACTCCTTCGACCAATGGGGCGTGCAACTCGGCAAGCGCATTGCCGGCGAGATCAGCGAGCGCATCGACACCAATGCAGCAGATTTCGATGCCTCGACCCAAGGCTTGCTGTCGCTGGTGCGTGAGCACTTCCCGACCGCGACCCCCCAGAACAAGACAAAAGCGCGTGGCAAAAAAACCCAAGGGGGTGCGTCATGACACCACTGATTGCCTTCGGCGAAGCCCTCGTCGACATGCTCTCGAATCGTTTGGATGGCGCCGACACCACCACGCCCGAAACCTTTACGCCCTACGCGGGCGGCGCCCCGGCCAATGTCGCCGTGGCCTGCGCCCGCCTGGGGATGTCGAGTCGTTTCCTGGGTATGCTCGGCGAGGACCGCTTCGGCGATTTTCTCGTCGAGGAACTCGCGCGTCACGGTGTATCGGTCGAGGACATTCGCCGCACGCGCGAGGCGCGTACCGCTCTGGCATTCGTCTCGCGCGATGCCCAGGGCGAGCGGCGTTTCGACTTCTATCGCCCGCCCGCGGCGGATCTGCTTTACCGTCTCGAGCATTTGCCTGCAGGCATCTTCGCCGAGCCGACGATCCTGCACCTGTGCAGCAACAGCCTCACCGATGACGCCATCGCCGAGACCACGCTGAGCATCGCCGATATCGCTCGGCGCGGCGAGGCCTTGATCAGCGTAGATGCCAACCTGCGCCCGAACCTGTGGCCCGATACTCGCGTCGATATCGGCCGTGTCACCGCCCTGCTCGACCACGCGCATCTACTCAAGCTATCCCGCGAGGAGTTAGACCTACTGCGTGGCGATCATGACGCCGATACCTGGCTGCAATGGCGCCTGGCCGCTGGTGTGCGCCTGATCGTGATCACCGACGGGCCAGCCCCGGTCGTCGTGCATCGGCTTGGCAAGGTCATTCACGTCACACCGCCCGAGGTGACGGCCGTGGACACTACCGCTGGGGGGGATGCCTTCGTAGGCGGCCTGCTCGCACAACTGGCCGAGGCCGATGTCACCGCTGCCACACTCGGCGACTGGTGCCAGGACGAGGCCCGCTTGCGAGACGCCACCCAGCGTGCCTGTCGCTGCGGGGCTTTCGCCGTGACGCGCCCCGGCGCCTATACGGCACTGCCCACCCGCGACGACCTCGACGCCATGCGCTGAAATACAGCGAGCGCCCCCAGGAGCGCTCGTCATGCTTGTCGTCTCACTGAAGCTCACAGCAAGGCGTTGAATTGCTTGAGCCATTCAGGATGCGCTGGCCAGGCCGGGGCGCTGACCAAGCGACCACAGGTCACCGCCTGATCCGCCGCGAGATCGACGAATTCGCCGCCTGCCAGGCGCACCTCCGGCGCGCAGGCGGGATACGCCGAAACACGCCGCCCGGCAAGCGACATCGCAGCGGCAAGCAACTGGGCCCCGTGGCAGATCGAGGCAACGGGCTTGTCGGTCTCCATGAAGTGCCGCACGATGGCCAGCACGCGCTCATCGAGGCGCAGATACTCCGGGGCACGCCCGCCCGGTACCACCAGCGCATCGTAGCTTGATGCCTCGATCTCGGCGAAGCTGGCATTGACGATGAAGTGGTGGCCGGGCTTCTCGGAATAGGTCTGATCGCCCTCAAAATCGTGAATGGCCGTCTTGATGCTGTCACCCTTTTTCTTGTCCGGGCAGACCGCGTCGACGTCATGTCCCATCGCCTGGAGTGCCTGAAAGGGCACCATGATCTCGTAGTCCTCGACGAAATCACCGGCAATCACGAGTATTCTGGCCATGCGTTGAGCTCCTGCGCGAAGGTGGAAAACAGATTGGCTTTTACCCTTTCAGCGTAGTGCCTACTAGGCTGCCTCGCACATGGAAATGGCGCCACGCGCCCACACTCGATGGAGACCCAAGATGCATGGACTGCACCGCTTCGCCGCCCTGGCTCTCGTCGCCTGCTGGGCCAGTCTCGGGGTTATCGCCGGTGCGCATGCCGCCGCTCCCCAGCCCTTCGATGCTACCTACCACCTGCGCCTCGACGGCTGGCCGGATGCCGACGTCCATCATCGTCTCAGTCATCTTTCGGGGAACGACTGGCAAAGCGAGATGCGCGCCAGCATCCTCACCGCCGAGGGTTACGAGCGTGGCAAGTTCCGCCTCGACGGCGACGACCTGCAGGCCTGGCATTACGCCAGTGGCTATTCGCTATTCGGCATCGGGGAGCGTTACCACCTGTCGGCAAGCGATCTCGCCAAGTTGCCCGATCGCCAGAGCGCCTTGTTCCAATTATCTCGCGAGCTGGACGACGCCCCCTGTCAGGGTAGCGAATCCACGCCATGCGAACTGACGTATGCTGATCACAAAGGACGTACCGAGCATTTCGCATATCGCGTCGCGGCACCGCAAACGCTCAAGGTCCCGGCCGGCGAGTTCGAGGCGCGCTGGGTCGATGGGTGGAATCCGGAAAAGCCCGACCGCCGCCTGCGCCTAGCTTTTTCATCGACCACGCCCGGCTTGCTGATCAGCGTGGAATACTATCGTGACGGCGAGTTGACGAGTCGCATGGCGTTGACCGAGCTAAGGAAGCGCTGAATAAATCGTCGAGCAGAATGAAGCGCAAGGCGCCCGGAGCACAGAAGGCGAGACATAACATGTGGTTAGGTGAGCCTTCGAGCACCGCGTAACGCAGCGATTCGTCTGTGCAGACATTTATGCAGTGCTTGCCCAAGCCGATGAAAGCTGCTAACTCCCTATAAGCAAAAGCTTTTGCGCGCTCCACTCGACTCACATAGAGTGACCGCTTCCAAAGCGACTTACACTCCCAGGAGCGGGCATGCTGGCCGGACTTTTGTTGATACTGCTGCCTTTGATCGTAGGCTATCTGGTGCCGGTACGTCATAGCGGCGTGCTTGCCACGATCGACCGCGGCGTCAATGGCTCGGTCTACGTCATTTTGTTTCTGATGGGTGTCAGCTTGGCGGGGCTCGAGGACCTGCTCGGCCAGCTCTCGCAGATGAGCGGCCAAGCCGCGACCTTGTTCGCGATCATTACCCCGCTCAACCTGCTGGCGCTAGCCTGGCTGTCACGTCGCAGCCGCCTGCGCGCCGGACAGTCTCCCCGCCTCCCCGACGCCCCCACCAGCACCGGCGCGGCATTGCTGGGCTCGCTTTCGCTGGCCGGTGTGGTGGTCCTGGGAACGCTATGCGGCGTGGCAGCCAGTCATTGGAGCTCCGGGGTCGTACACGCCTGGGCGGAGCCACTCGCCGAATGGACGCTCTACCTGCTACTGGCACTGATCGGCTGTCAACTGCGCAACTCGGGCATGCCGCTCAAGCAGATCCTGCTCAATCGCCACGGCCTGGTCATCGCCATCAGCGTGGCGCTCAGCTCGCTGTTGGGTGGCCTGCTGGCCGCCCCGCTGCTCGATCTGCGCTGGAACGAAGGCCTCGCCATGGCCGCCGGTTTCGGCTGGTACTCACTTTCCGGGATTCTCATCGGCGACCAACTCGGGCCCGTGCTCGGCGGGGTGGCCTTCTTCAACGATCTGGCACGCGAACTGTTCGCCTTCCTGCTCATCCCGCTGGTCATTCATCGCGCCGCCCCGCTGGCCATCGGCTATGGCGGTGCCACGTCCATGGACTTCACCCTACCCGTCATTCAGCAGCACGGCGGCGTGGCCTGCGTGCCCATCGCCATCGTTAATGGCTTCCTGCTATCGCTACTCTCGCCACCGCTGATCCTGCTCTTGCTATCTTTCTGATCCCACTTGCGACCATGGCCCAACAGTCATGTCCAGACGATGATGCTAATCTCCGAAAACGTTACCGCTAACATTGCGGCATAACATAACAAGGAGATGGGGACACACATGCCGCGTCGTTCATCGGGTCGCGTCACGCTTCAGGATATCGCCGAACGCGTCGGCGTCAGCAAAGTCACGGTCTCGCGTTGCCTGCGCGAGCCGCAGCGCGTCTCCGAAACGGTGAGACTGCGCATCGAAGAGGCCATCGAGGTTCTGAATTACATCCCCAATCGCCAAGCCGGGGCGCTCTCCAGCGGGCGCAGTCTGAGCGTAGCCCTGCTGGTCCCGTCGATTTCCAACTCGGTGTTCTCCGAGGTCCAACGAGGCGTCGATGAAGGGCTGCGCGAGGCGGGCTATCAGGTACTCATGGGCCACACCGGGTACTCGATCCTCGAGGAGGAGCGGCTCATCGACACCTTCCTCGCCTACGGTGTCGATGGCTTCGTGCTCTCCAGTACCCGGCACACCGACTACGCTCATCGCCTGCTGAATCGTGCGCGCCTGCCGGTGGTGGAAACCATGGAGCTGACAGATAACCCGCTCGACATCAACGTCGGCCTCGATCAACGCGCGGCCGGTCGTGCCATCGGGGAAGCCTTGATCGCTGCCGGCTATCGGCGCATCGGGTTCTGCGGTGCACGGCTCGATTACCGAGTGCAGCAGCGGCTGGCCGGCTGGGAAGATGCATTGAAAGCAGCTGGGCTCTCGACGCAGCGCTGCCAGACGACGCCGCGCCCCTCGTCCTATCGACTCGGCGGGGAACTACTTTCAGCCATGCTCGAACGCTGGCCGGACATGGATGCCGTGTTCTGTTGTAACGATGACCTGGCGGCGGGCGCCTTGTTCGAATGCCAGCGGCGGCGTCTCGATGTCCCCGGGCAGTTGGCCCTCGCGGGCTTCAACGGCCTCGACATCACCGACGCGACCTGGCCAACGCTGACCACCGTGATCACGCCACGTCGTGCCATTGGTGAACAGGCCGCGCGTCTTCTCGTCGAGCGCTTGCAGGGGGCGCCGTGCGATCCTTCCTGCCATGACATGGGCTTCGAGATCGCCCTGCGTCAAAGCACCTGAGGCCACGCCACTCTCAAGCGGGCTGTTGGGCGCCGTGACGCGACACACCCTGCACGCTGAGGGCAACGACATCGTCCAGCGAGGCGTCGATGTTAACGGTAACAGCTTCGTCTTCTCCCGGCGCTTCGAGGGTGGCCAACTGACTATCGAGCATGGACTCGCCCTTGAAGAAATGATCCTGCCGCGCCTTCAGACGCTCCAGCAGCACCTCACGCGTACCGGCCAGATGCACGAAACACAGCGCGTCATCACCGCCGCGTAACACATCGCGATACTCGCGCTTGAGCGCCGAACAGCCGATTACCACGGTCTCCCGGTGATCGCGCCCTTCCCGTAACAGCTCGGACAAACGCGTCAACCACCCGGCACGATCATCGTCATTGAGCGGTTCCCCACGCGACATCTTGGCCACGCTAGTCGCCGAATGATAGTCGTCGCCGTCGATGAAACGCCCGTCGAGCGCCTCGGCCAGACGCTCGCCGACCGACGTCTTGCCGCAGCCCGATACACCCATGACGATGATTCGCCGCGTATTGCTCGTCACCTCGTTCATACTCATTTTTCCTCGTTTCTCTATTCGCCTTTCGGAGCATTGTTGCGGATGTAATGTTACCGGTAACATGCATTTTCCTAAATCCGACGCCAAGGCACAACGCGACCATCGCCGCATCCCTCGTTGCCGGTCGCGCCTCCAATAGAGGTTTCGTTCACATGGATAACGCCACCACCCTGCTCCTCTCCGCGCTGGGCGGCATCATATTGCTGTTGTATCTGGTCATGCGTCTGCGCCTACATGCCTTCGTCGCGCTGTTGACCGTCAGTCTGATCGTGGGTCTCACCACGGGCATGGATCTCGATGCCATTCTTCAATCCGTACAGGACGGCATGGGGGGAACGCTCGGTTTCGTCGCCACCGTCGTGGGTCTTGGTGCGATGTTCGGCAAGATGTTGGAAGTCTCCGGCGGGGTCGACCGCCTAGCCAGCACATTGCTCAATCGCTTCGGGGAAAACCGCTCACAATGGGCCATGGGGGTCACCGGCTTCCTGGTGGCGATTCCGGTCTTTCTGGATGTCGCCTTCATCATTCTGGTGCCGCTGGTCTATGCCCTGACGCGCCGCACCGGGCGCTCCCTGCTCTACTATGGTATCCCGCTCCTCGCCGGGCTTGCAGTTACCCATTCGTTCATTCCCCCGACGCCGGGGCCGATTGCCGTGGCGGAATTGATCGGCGCCGACCTGGGCTATGTCATCCTCTTCGGGGCGATGGCGGGCCTGCCGGCCATGATCATCGCGGGTCCCATCTTCGGGCGCTATATCGCCAAGCATATCGACGTTGGCATTCCCGATTACATGGAGCTGCCCAAGGATGAGATCGACAGCACCGGCCTGCCGAGCTTCAAGCTGATCCTCGCCATCATTCTGCTGCCGCTGGTGCTGATCGTGCTCAACACCGTTTCCGGCGCAGTGCTGCCCGACGATAATCCAATCGTCGCCGCCCTCGCGTTCGTGGGTCATCCCTTCGTGGCGCTGACGCTGGCGACACTGCTGTCGTTCGTGTTCCTGGGCACGCGCCGTGGCATGAGCCGCGAGAATGTCATGGAAGTCGCCACCAAGGCGCTCGAACCCGCTGGCATCATCATCCTCGTCACCGGTGCTGGCGGCGTCTTCAAGCAGATGCTGATCGACTCCGGGGTCGGCGATGTCATGGGCCAGATGATGGCCGATAGCGCGCTGCCGCCGATTCTGCTCGCCTTCCTGATCTCCACCGCCGTTCGCGTGGTACAAGGCTCCGCCACTGTGGCGATGATTACCGCCGCCGGGCTGATGGCGCCCTTGATCTCGACACTGGGCCTGGAAGGGCCGGTACTCGGCTTGATCGTGATCGCCATCGCCTCCGGCGCCACGGTGCTCAGTCACGTCAACGACTCCGGCTTCTGGCTGGTCAACCGTTACTTCGGCCTGACCGAGGCGCAGACCCTGAAAAGCTGGACGGTGATGGAGACCCTGATCGGGCTGGTGGGTCTGGTCATGGCGCTGATCATCGGGCTGTTCGTGTAATCCCGCCACGCACGTATAAAACTACGAAGGGGGCCATCACGGCCCCCTCTGTGTTTTTATACTGCCGTTTTTTATATCTTCCCGTCGCGTTCATCTCGATCACGGCCAAGGCTTACAGCTTATAAAGCCGGACCACGTCGTCGATACTCGCCAAGCGACGTTGCGCCAGTGCTTCCCCCAGCGCCTTGCCGCGATAGCCTTCCTCGAGCAACGCCTGCGCCTGAATCGCACTCGCGAACTGCCAAGCCTCACCCACACATTCGGCCAACGCCGGCGCTTCCAGCGCCAGATAACGCTGCAAGGGCTCGACACGTTCGGACCGCCTCCAGGCATCGATGGCATCGAACCAGGCCATCACGTCGGCACCCGTCAGCCCGACATCGTCGTCCTTCTGCCGCAACGTCCGGGTACGCGCTACCTGGCGAGACAGATCGCGCCACGCATTGGGCACGCGCAGGCGCTCGCACAGGGCCTCACGCGCATCATCGGCCAGGGCTTCGAGCAAGCGTGCCCAGCGCCACATCGCGGGGTCGTGGTTGGCGGGCAAGATCGCCATCGCGGCCTCGCCCTGCGCGAGATCGGCGTCGTCGTCCAGTTCCGGCATCCACACGGCCAGGGCCCCACACTCTTGCAGCGCCGTGAAATAGGCGATGGGGCGTGGTTCACCCAATGCCTTGACGGTCTCCTGCCAGACACGCTCGGCGACAAGGTGGCCGATTTCGCCGCTGTCGCACAGCCAGCGCATCAAGCGCTTCGTGTCATCGGCAATGACGAAGCCCAACTCGCGATAGCGCGCCCAGAAGCGCGCCGTGCGCAGCACACGCAAGGGGTCTTCGACGAACGCCTCGGAGACATGACGCAGCACGCGCGCCTCGAGATCCTGCGCACCCTGGAAAGGATCGACCAGATGCCCCGCAGCGTCTTCCGCCATGGCGTTGATGGTCAGGTCGCGGCGTACCAGGTCTTCCTCGAGGGTCACTTCAGGGCTGGCATGAACTACAAACCCGGTATACCCATGGCCCTGCTTGCGCTCGGTACGCGCCAGGGCATATTCCTCGTGGGTCACCGGGTGCAGGAAGACCGGAAAGTCGCGTCCTACGGGAATGAATCCCCGTGCGGTGAGTGCGTCCGGCGTAGCGCCGACCACGACCCAATCCTCGTCGGTGACCGGCCAGCCCAGGCGCGCATCGCGCACCGCACCGCCGACCCGGTAGACGGCGAAACCTTCGAGCACATCGCGCGGCTCGTTCATGAGCTCAGTGCTCGACCCGCTCGGGATGACGCGCGGCCCAGTCGGTGAAGCCGCCGTCCAGGCTATAGACATCGCTAAAGCCTTGGGCCGCCAGCCAGGTCGCCGCCTGCTGGCTGGAATGACCGTGATAACAGACCACGACCATCGGGCGTTCGCGCGGCGCCTGCTCGAACAATTCCGCCACGCTGGCATTGTCGAGGTGATGGCTGCCGGGAATATGACCCTGTGAGTAACTCAACGGGTCGCGGATATCGACCAGCGTCAGCTCATGGGCGCTGTCGAGCCATTCAGCCAACGTAGTCGGCGTAAGGTGGGTAAAGTTTGTCTCGTCGGACATGTAATCGCTCCTTGAGGGTAGACTCAACGCCGCGGATGGGCCGGCTCGACGTAGCGTTCGCCGCTTTCCAGATCGACCGCGGTCAGCTCGCTGCCCCACACGCAGCCGGTATCCAGCGCCAGGGCACGCACACGGGCGTCGGGGGTCTTGCCCTCAAGCGCCGCCCAGTGGCCGAAGACGATACGCGGGTCATCATGGCGCGGGTAGGTGAACCAGGGCGCGAAACCCTCGGGCGCACTATCCAGCCCTTCCTTGGCATCGAAGTCGAGCGTGCCGTCGGCGGCGATGAAGCGCATGCGCGTGAAGGTATTGACGATGACGCGCATGCGCTCGATGCCACGCAGGTCCTCCGACCAACGCGCCGGTGAATTGCCGTACATCGCCGCCAGGAAGTCACCCACCGCATCACCGCGCAGCACCGCCTCGACCTCGGCGGCATAATCGCTCGCCTGCGTCAGCGACCAATGTGGCAACAATCCGGCATGTACCATGACGGCGTCGAGCGCGGCATCATGCACCAACAGCGGCTGGCGACGCAGCCAATCGAGCAGCTCGTCGCGGTCATCAGCTTCGAGAATCGGTTGCAGCGTATCGGAACGCTTGAGCGGCGCATCGGCCCAGGCCGCCGCCAGCAGATGAAAATCGTGATTGCCCAGTACCACTCGGGCACTGTCGCCCAGCGCCTTCACGGCACGTAGACAATCAAGCGACCCCGGGCCACGGTTGACCAGGTCGCCCACCAGCCACAGGCGGTCGCGCTGCGGATCGAAGGCGATCCGCTCGAGCAGCGCCGCGAATTCTTCATGGCAACCCTGAAGGTCGCCGATGGCATATGTCGACATATTTCTCCCGACACTCAGTGTATCTGGTTGGGCCCCGCGAGACGGAAGGCCGCGATGGGGACCTCGAAGGCGCGCTGCTCGGTCGTGTCCAGGCAGGTGTAACTGCCTTCCATGACGCCCACCGGGCCATCGAGCACCGCGCGGCTGGTATAGCGAAAGCGCTGACCGGGGCCGATCAACGGCTGTTGCCCGACGACCCCCTTGCCACGCACTTCCTGCACCTTGCCACTGCTCTGGGTGATCTGCCAATGACGCGCCAACAGCTGGATCGAACGCATCGAGCGGTTGTGCACGGTAATCGTATAACTGAAGACATAACGCTGTTCGGCGGGGGCGGATTCACCTGCTTGGTAGGCGGGTTCGACCTCCACCTGGACATCGGCGGCCACTTCGCTCATGGCGTCGCTCCCGCAACATGATTGGCGATACGCACCAGTTCTTCGACGTTCAGCGTCTGCGGGCGCCGACCCGCATCGATCTCCAACGCGTCCCAAGCCACGTCGTCGAGACGCCCCTTGAAGTTGTTACGCAAAGTCTTGCGACGCTGACCGAAGGCCTCGCGCACGATGTCGCTGAACAGCGCTTCATCATGCGCGACATGCGGCGGCTCGGCGTGCGGCGCCAGACGCACGATCGCCGACTCGACCTTGGGGCGCGGCGTGAAGGCCTCCGGCGGGACCACGAACAGATTGTCCACGCGGCAATAATACTGCGCCATGACCGACAGGCGGCCCCATGCCGAGCTGCCCGGTGTCGCTGCCAGACGCTCGACGACTTCCCTTTGCAGCATGAAATGCATGTCGACGATGGCGTCGCGCGCCGTCAACAGATGGAAGATCAGCGGCGTGGAGATATTGTAGGGCAAGTTGCCGATGACACGTAGCGGCTTGCCGGGCGTCTCCCCTTCCGCGGCGAGAGCGGCAAAATCGAACTTGAGCGCGTCCCCTTCGTGGATGACGAACCCCGGATAATTGAAGAACTGCACACGCAGCCCCGGGATCAGGTCACGATCCAGCTCGATGACCTCCAGCACGCCGGCGGCATCTAGCAACGGCTCCGTCAACGCGCCTTGTCCGGGGCCGATTTCTATCAAGCGTTGGTCGGCCCGTGGTGCGATGGCGTGCACGATACGCGCGATGACGCCGGGGTCGCGTAAGAAGTTCTGGCCGAAGCGTTTACGGGCCTGGTGGACCGGGGGGCGATTGGACATGGAGGTGGCGTATTCCTTGGGGCAATCGGGCATTCATTCAGGTGCGGCATGGCCGCTGTGGGCCATCCTGGCGGCGACGTCGAGCGCCACCCGCAAGCTACCGGCGTCGGCCTGACCACTCGCGGCCAAGTCGAGCGCCGTACCGTGATCGACCGAGGTGCGAATCAGCGGCAGCCCCAGTGTCACGTTGGCGGCTTCGCCGAAACCGGCGTATTTCAGTACCGGCAAGCCTTGGTCGTGATACATGGCGAGTACGGCATCGGCGTGTTTCAGATGATGCGGTGTGAACAACGTATCGGCGGGCAAGGGACCGATAAGATCCAGCCCATCGCGACGTAGCTCGGCCAGCGCCGGCGCGATGATATCACGCTCTTCGACACCCAAGTGGCCGTCCTCGCCGGCGTGCGGATTGAGACCACAAACCAGGATACGCGGCCGCGCGATGCCGAAGTGGCGGCGTAGATCCGCGTCCAGAATCGTTGTCACGCGACGTAAACTCTCGGCATCGATGGCATCGGCCACCTCACGCAGGGGGAGATGCGTCGTCGCCAACGCCACGCGCAAGGGCGGTTCGGTGCGTTCGGTGGCCAGCATCATTACCACTTCCTCGACGCTACAGGCATCGCGCAAGTATTCAGTGTGGCCAGTGAAACCGGGATAGCCGCCCTCGATGATCGCGCCCTTGTGCAAAGGGGCGGTGACCATGGCATCGGCATGGCCATCACGACAGGCCACGATAGCGACATCCAGCGTTTCAAGCACATAGGCGGCATTGGCGGGGTCGAGCCGACCGGCCTCGGTGGGGGCTCGCAGCCGCACCGGCCATACCGGCAAAACACCGTCACGGGGCGCAGGTACCGGCGCCCCGTCGGCCAACGAGACGATGCGCACCGCCAGCGCCAGACGCGCGGCCCGCTCGGCCAGCAATTCGGGATCACCGATGGCGACGAGGCGCGTTTCGTGATCCGGCCAAGCCGCCGCCAGCGCCAGCGTCAAATCCGGGCCGATCCCCGCCGGCTCGCCGGTGGTCAATGCCAGCACCGGAGAAGACGTCATCACTGTTGGCCGTCTTCCAGGCGGTTATCGATGTACGCGCCGGAACGGATTTCCTGCGTCCAGGCTTCGAGTTCGTCGTTCACCTTGCGCTGGAACAGGGTCTGACGGACCTGTTCGCGCTGGGCATCACGCGTCACGTCTTTTTGGCGACGGTCTTCGAGCTCGATCACGTGATAACCGAAGCGCGAACGCACCGGCTGGGACAACTCGCCGACGTCCATGTCGTTCACGGCATCCTCGAACGACGGCACCATCTGCCCGGGACGCACCCAGCCCAGCTCGCCGCCATCGAGGGCACTGCCGTCGTCATCGCTGTACTGCTGCGCCATCTCGGCAAAGTTCTCGCCCCCCGCGATCCGCTGACGCACGTCTTCGGCCAGCGCTTGGGCCTGCTCGTCGTTACGGTTCGGGTTGGTGCCAATCAGGATATGACGCACCTGGTTCTCGGTAACCACCGTCTGCTGTTCGCCCTGGCCACCGCGCGTTTCGATGCGCTTGACCAGGTGGAAGCCGCTAGGGCTGCGTAGCGGCTGGCTGACCTCGCCGTCGGCGAGTTGGGGTACCACATCGGCAAAGATCGTCGGTAACTGGTCACCACGGCGCCAGCCCAAATCGCCGCCGGAACTCGCTCGCTCGCCCTCGGATTCGGCCGTGGCGAGCTGCTGAAAATCGGCGCCATCCTGTAGCTGGCGATACAAATCGCGCGCCTCGGTCTGTGCCTTTTCGACCTGCGCGGGCGTAGGCGACTGGGGTAGCGAGACGAGAATGTGCGCCAGATGATAGGCCGTGTTGGAAGAGTCACCCTGTTGATCGAGATAGCGCTCCACTTCGCGGTCGGTAATGTTGACGCGACTGGCAACCTGGCTCTGCTGCACCTGACGCAGCAGCATCTCGCGACGCACTTGTTCGCGCACCATCGCCAACGACATGCCATCTTGCTCGAGCGAGTCGGCGAATTCATCCATCGACATGTCGTTGTTCTCGGCGATTTCGCGCACGGCGGCATTGAGCTGCGTATCGTCGATGCTCACATTGGCGCGATCGGCCATCTGCAATTGGATCTGCTCGACGATCATGCGGTCGAGCACCTGACGGCGCAGGTCACCCTCGTCCGGCACGGGCACATTGCGACTGGCCATCTGCTTGCTCACCTGGGTGACACGATCCTCGAGCTGGCTCTGCATGATCGCGTCCTTGTTGACGACCGCCACGATGCGGTCCAGCGGCTGGGGTTGAGCCAGCGCTACCAGTGGCGTCAACGCCATCAGCAGCATGAAGCCCAGGGATGCGAACGATCTCAAGCGCATGAAGTCCTCTCTACGTTACTGTCTTGTCGCCGGCGCATGCCTGGACCGGCGGTGAATAGATGCCAATGTGGCTTAGAAGCTCGTCGCCCGGTAACCGGGGATGGCTTCCTCGAAGTAACTGTCGGCCTCCTGACCAACGCCACCCAAGCCCTTGAAGACGAAGCGCAGGAACAGTCCGCGATCCGTGTAGTCGTCATCGATAGTATTAGCCGTGTCATTGTCTTCGACCCACTCGCGCCAGACGAGTTGTACGGCGGAGCAACAGTCGTTGAACTGGACACCCGCCAATTGCTCCAGGGCGCGGTCATTGGTGTTGTCATACAAGAAACGACCGATCAGATCCAGACTCGGCGTCGCCTGGTACGCGAACGACACGTCGTAATCCTCGCGATTGTAGCCCAGACGATCCTCGGCATCGTCCTGCGGCTGGAACCCTTCGAGTTGCCAATTGTAGCCAAGGTTCAATACGTGGCCGGCAGGATCTTGATACTGCACATACGCTGAGGCCTTCTCGGTCATGCTGCGATCAGGATCGTAGAACCAGGAATAGCGGCTACGCCAGCGCTCGGTCATCTGCCATTCCAGTTGGGTGATCACCGGCGAACGGTCCCGCGTGGCGTTGTACCAGTCCTGATAGTTGCGCTCACGATCCGGCAAGGTGTCGGGGTCGCCGTTCATGTCGATGTTGCGGTTGGAGAAATAGCTGCTCTGGCCCACCGACAGCGACAAGCGTTCACGGCCGGTAGCATCTTCCAAGAAGCGCGTAGTGGCGCCGTAGGACAGTTTGTTGACATCGCCCAGGCGGTCGGCGCCGGAGAAACGGTAAGGCGACCATAATTGCCCCCAGGAGACGGCACGCTCGCTGGTGTCGAAATCGGGAAAATCGCTCTGGTCACGCTCTGGCACATAGGCGTAGTAGAGCCGCGGCTCCAGGGTCTGACGCCAATCGGTACCGAATATTGTGGTGTCGCGCTCGAAAATTAGCCCGGAGTCCATCGACAGCACCGGCGCCACCAGGGAAGGGTCCTCGTCGCGGTCGGTTTGGCGGTTGCCGTAATCGAGTTGATAACTCGACTGCCACAGCTGCGCACGCGGCTCTAAAAAGCCCCAACTGGGATCGGCGCGCCACCCCAGCGCCGGTGTCAGATGCACGCGCGAGCCATTGGCGGCCTCACGCTCTGGAATTCTACGCCGATTGCCGGTTTCCTCATCCGTCCAGAACCCTTGGCTGTCGACACCGTCGAGGTTGCGCCAGAAGTAGGTCGCATTGGAATTCCACTCCTGGTAGAAGCCGTTGTCCTGACTCCAGCGGGCATCCGCGCTCAGGCTGGGCAGTCGATAGAACGGCTTGTCGTCCTCATCGAGCGGATAATCGAGCTTTTGATACCCTTGGACACGCGCGTCGAGACGCCAGGTATCGCCGCGATAGGTCGTGCGCGCCAGACGATCCAGGTGATCGGTATCCTGCTCAGCGAAATTGCGACCGAAATCATCGAAGTAGCGGCCGTCGCTCGCCGCACCATAGGCCAGTTGATAATCCAGCTGCGACGAGAAGCGTCCCGCATGCTGATAATCGATGTACCAGCGCGCTTCGTCTTCGAAGGCGTCATCGGGATCGTTGGGATTGTCGCTTTTACCGCCCCGGTCGCTGGCCAAGTAGGCGCCTTCGACCGTCCCCTGATCGCTACCGAACAAGTAACGGAACTCACCGCCCAGCATGGCGCCATGCTCGCTCATCCAGCGCGGTGACAAGGTGGCATCGTAATTGGGCGCCAGGTTGAGATAGTAGGGCTGGGTATAGTCGAATCCATCGCCCGAGAAGCCCAGCGTCGGCCATAGAAAGCCGCTTTGCCGACGATCGTCGATGGGAAAGCGCACCCATGGCCAGTAGAACACCGGCACATCGCCCATCTCCAGGCGCGCATTGGTGGCGGTACCGAAGCCCTCTTCACGGTCCAGGGTCACGTCGCTGCCCACCATGCGCCACAGGCGATTACCCGGCTCGCAGGTGGTGAAGCTGGCGTCGTCGAGACGGTAGCGGCCATCCGCCAGGCGTTGAAGTTCGACAGCATCGCCGCGCAAGCGCTGATCATGAACGACGTAATGCGCGTCGTCGATTTGAGCGGCGTCGCTATCCAGCGCCATGCTGGCATCGCCGCCGCGCACCAGCAGCCCTGGGTTGCGAACCGCCGTCGGCCCCTCGGCGAAGGCGCGGTCGCGCTCGGCGTTGACACGCACGCGCGGCGACTCGAGTTGCGTCTCGCCTCGCCGCAGCGCCACCTCGCCAGACAGTATGGTGCCGCCATCGTCGCCATAGGCCGCTTCAGCGGAATCGGTGCGGATCTGCCGAGGCGTATCGCCGGCGCGCAGCTGATAGCCCGGCTCGACGTAACGCCCGCTACACAACGCGCCTTGCGGCGCACTATCGCCCCAAGGCTGCCAGTCCATCTGCTGCGCGGGCAGGGGAGCGGGAGGCGCTGCGTGGGCAGCGGCGGTCATCAAGCCTGAGAGGGCAGTCCAGAAGAATCGCTTGCCCATGGTCCTCTGTGTCCTTGCCGAGTGGAATCGGTATTATACAGCCCCTGTCGCGTGCGTCTGCCTCGCGAAGACACACCGAGTGCGACACGCAGACGTATCGCGCGGCGCCATGAGCGTCGATAATGCGCGACGAGTGAAGGACGCGCCAGGGAATCGACGCCCAGCATGCGGCGGCGAACCAGGCCCGTCAACACGCAACCCACGAGGAGCCTGCATGAACGAGCGAGCGGAAACCTTGCAACGCTGGGTCGCCCGGCAACACGCCCTGCCCTTCGACGCCTGCCCGCTGGAAGACGTCGCCGGCGATGCCAGCTTCCGCCATTACTACCGTTTCCGTCTTCCCGACGGGACCCGACGCGTACTGATGGATGCCCCACCCGAGCACGAGAACAGCCAACCGTTCGTGGACATCGCCCGTGCCTGGCGCGCGGCCCAGTTGCCGGTGCCTGCCCTGTATGGCGTCGATCTCGAAGCGGGCTTCGTCGAGCTCGAGGATCTGGGCGACGACGTCATGCATCAGCATTTGGTAAGCGACGCCGATGCCCATACCTGGTTCGAACGTGCCCTGCACTTGCTGGAACGCCTGCAGCGCCAGGCACCCTGCGACGACTTGCCCGAGTATGACCGCGCCCTGCTGGCGCGTGAGCTGGATCTTTTCCCCGCGTGGTGTCTCACGCAACTGCTCGACCTTCCCGTACCCCCCAGTTGGCCCGTCCTGCGCGACTCCCTCATCGACAACGCTCTGGCCCAGCCCCGCGTTGCCGTCCACCGCGACTTCGATGCCATGAACCTGATGCTGCACGAGGACGCGCTGTGGCTCATTGATTTCCAGGATGCCGTCAACGGACCGATCAGCTACGACCTGGTATCACTGCTGCGCGGGCGCTACCGTCTGTGGCCACAGGCGCTCATGACCGACTTCATCGAGAATTTCCGCCAGCGGGCGCTGGCGGATGGACGCCTGCCGCCCATCGACGCCGACGCCTTTCATCAGCAGGTCGAGGCCATGGGCGTACATCGCTCGCTCAAGGTCCTAGGAATTTTCTGCCGCCTGACGCTGCGCGATGCCAAGCCTCGCTATCTGGAGCGCCTGCCGCACTTCCTGTCGCATTTGCGGCAAGGGCTCGCAGCGCTCCCCGCGCACGGTGATTTTCTCACCTGGGTGGACACCCTCTTCACCCCCGCGCTGTGCCGCGAACTCGACCGCCGAGGCATCGTCCACTCTCTGGAGGAGCGCCTTTCATGAAGGCCATGATTCTCGCCGCTGGCCTGGGGACGCGGATGCGCCCCCTCACGGACCACTGTCCCAAGCCGTTACTGCCGATCGCGGGCAAGCCGTTGATCGTGCACCATCTGGAGCGCCTGGCGGCGGCGGGCATCACCGATATCGTGATCAACGTCAGCTATCGCGCCGAGCAGATCGTCGAGGCGCTCGGCGACGGCCAACGCTTCGGTGTATCGCTCACCTTCAGCCACGAGACGACGCCCCTCGAGACGGCAGGCGGCATTCGCCACGCACTACCCTTGCTGGGTAAAGCGCCCTTTCTAGTCATCAACGGCGACGTCTGGTGCGATGCCGCACTGAAGACACTGCCCGAAGTAAAGGACGACCTTGCCCATCTGGTACTGGTCGCCAATCCCGACCACCACGCCGAGGGTGACTTCGCCCTCGACGACGCAGGACGCGTGCGGCTCGACAGCACGCCACGCCTGACCTACGCCGGACTGGCGATACTCGACCCCGCGCTCGTCGCCTCGCTGCCCGACGATGTGCCCGCCAAGCTGGCGCCCCTGCTCCGTGAGGCGATCGCCTCGCAACGTGTCGGCGGCACGCATCATCACGGCGGCTGGGTGGATGTCGGCACGCCCGAGCGCCTCGAGGCGCTGGACGCCCATCTGCGCGACATTTGAGATCGGCCACGAGCATCCCCACATTGAGTGGACGCGGCGTACGGGAAAGGCGACACGAACACGTCACTCCCGTTACCATGCAAAGTAATTTCCAGGCCACGCCCCGGCGTGCGGCACACGCAGACAGATGAGGAATCCCAGCCCATGAAAGCCAGCATCAAGTGGACCGACGGTCGCCAGTTCGTCGCCGAGGCCGGCAGCGGCCATAGCGTAGTGCTCGATGGCAATCCCGAGCACGGCGGTCGCAACACCGGTCCGCGCCCCATGGAAATGATGTTGATGGGCCTGGGCGGCTGCACCTCGTTCGATGTCATGCAGATTCTCGAAAAGGCACGTGCCGCCGTGACCGACTGCGTGGCCAGCGTCGAGGCCGAACGTGCCGAGGGCACGCCTTCTGTGTTCACCAAGATCCATGTGCACTTCACGGTGACCGGGCACGCTCTCAAGGACGCTCAGGTCAAACGCGCGGTAGAGCTTTCCGCCGACAAGTATTGCAGCGCATCCATCATGCTCGCGCGCGGCGGCGTCGAGATGACGCATTCCTACGAGATCGTCGAGGCGTGAAGCACCCGCGCGGCGTGTGCGTGACGACATAACCCGCATGGCAACGTGGAAGATTTTGCAATCGACAGATGCGCCGGTCACGGTGGATGTGCATAATACGCGCCTTCCTGCATACGCATCTGCTCGGGTTCCGGCGCCTGTTCGTCGGGTTCAGTACTAACCTGCCAATTGGGAGGCTCGGACGTGACCGATAATCTCCGACTCCACGGGTTCAACAACCTGACCAGCTCGCTGAGCTTCAATATATATGACATCTGCTATGCCAAGACGGAAGAGCAGCGCAAGGCTTACATCGATTATATCGACGAGCTTTACAACGCCGAACGCCTGACGCAGATCCTCAAGGACGTCACCAACATCATCGGTGCGCACGTGCTCAATATCTCGCGCCAGGATTACGAGCCGCACGGTGCCAGCGTGACCATCCTCATCGCCGAGCACGAACTCGACGAGCACGATCCCGAGCATATCGAGCCGGGCCCGGGGCCGTTACCCGAAACCGTACTCGGGCATCTCGACAAGAGCCATGTCACGGTGCATACCTATCCAGAGTCGCATCCGGACAACGGCATCAGCACCTTTCGCCTGGACATCGACGTATCGACCTGCGGCATGATCAGCCCGCTCAAGGCGCTGAACTATCTCATCCACAGTTTCGACTCCGACATCGTGACCACGGACTATCGCGTGCGCGGCTTCACGCGCGACGTCGACGGTCGCAAGCTGTTCATCGACCATGACATCACGTCCATCCAGGACTACCTGGCGGAAGATACCAAGCGCGCCTATCAGATGGTCGACGTCAACGTCTATCAGGAAAACATGTTCCACACCAAGATGTTGCTGAAGGACTTCGAGCTCGACAACTATCTGTTCGGCAGCACACGTCGCGACCTGACCTTCGAGGAAGCCCGCAACATCGAGGATCGGCTGCGCAAGGAAATGCTGGAAATCTTCTATTCCCGCAACCTCGACTGATTTGCCGCTTTACGGCGAAGCGTTAAACCGTCATCTGAAAGCAGAAAGAAAACCCCTGCCGGTCAATATCGACGGGGGTTTGTCGTTGGGGTTCCTTCCGACTTACATCTTATAACTTATACTTTATAGCTTATAAACTGACCTGGTCATCACCTGCGACATCACCCGCATGCCTAGCTTGAGAGGGGCAGGAAAGCGTGCACCGCCCGCCTCCAGCGCCCAACGTTCGTGATGCGCCTCATCGACCCTCATCTGCTCGAGCACCGCCCGCGAGCGCCTGTCGCCCTGCGGCAGCTTGTGCATGTGATCGTCGAGGTGGCGGCCGACCTGCTCCTCGGTAGCGGCGACGAAGCCCAGGCTGATGTTATCGCCCAGCACCCCGGCGAGCGCGCCCATGCCGAACGACGCCGCGTAAAACGCTGGATTGAGATAGCTGGTCCGATCATTGAGCTCACACAGACGTTCATCGCACCAGGCAAGATGATCGATTTCCTCGGCCGCCGCCTGTTCCATTTGATCGCGCGTCTCGTGCAGCTTGGCGGTTGACCCTTGGCCCTGATAAAGCGCCTGGGCACACACCTCACCCGTATGATTGATGCGCATCAGCCCCGCAGCATGGCGACGCTCGGCGTCGGTCATTTCGGCGTCCTGCGTGCCCACGGCGGGGTTGGCGCGTGAGGCACTGGCGGCATGCGGCACCAGCGTGCGCAGGATGGTATCGAACTGCTGGATCAAATTGTCGGTGCGGGAAAGCTGACGGGACATGTAGGAGTCTCCATGCAACAAAGCGGAGTGTAAAAAGCGCGAGCATCGTAAAACCGGGCCACTCGAGGAGCAGCCCGGCAGCATCGATGCGTCCATCGCTGGGAAGAAACGCGCAAGATGCCGGCGCGTTACGGTCAGCCCGCTGGCCAAGTGAAGCGACGACCGCCCATCAAATGCATATGCACATGATAGACCGACTGGCCGCCATGGTCATTGCAATTCATCACCACGCGATAACCATCCTCGGCAAAGCCGAGATCCCGCGCCAAGCGTGCGGCGGTATACTGCAGCCGCCCGACCAGCGCCAGATCGCCCTCTTCGATGTCGTTGAGCGTAGCGATGTGCTTCTTGGGGATGATCAGTATATGCGTAGGCGCCTGGGGATTGATGTCATTGAACGCCAACACATGATCGTCCTCGTAGACGATATCCGGCTCGATATCGCGATTCACCATCTTGCAGAACAGACAATCCATGAGCTTTCCTCTTCGCGTCGATGTAGAAATAGCTGTCCAGGCCTCGCTTGCAAAATACTTAACGAAAGCGGCGCTGATCCAATAACTGCGTCACCAGCGGCGCCAGAATCAAATCCATGGCCAGCGACATGCGTGCCCCCGGCACGACCAGGGTATGCGGGCGCGTCATGAAGGAGTCGCGAATCATCGTCAGTAGATACGGAAAATCCACCGAGTGCGGGTCGCGAAAGCGAATCACCACCATGGACTCGGCATCGGTGGGAATGTCCTGCACCTCGAAGGGGTTGGACGTATCCACCGTCGGCACACGCTGAAAGTTGATGTGGCTACGCGAGAACTGCGGCTGAATATAACGCACGTAATCATGCATGCGCCCCAGAATGGTATCGATCACCGACTCCTGGGAATGACCGCGCAGATTGGTGTCGCGGTGAATCTTCTGGATCCACTCGAGATTCATCGTCGGGGCCACCCCGACCAGCAGGTCGACATGCTTGGCGATATCGTATTCATGCGTCACCAGCCCACCATGCAAACCTTCATAAAATAGCAGGTCGGTGCCGCCGGGCACTGGCTCCCACTCGGTGAACGTGCCCACCTGATACCCGGCCTCGATATGCTGCTTGTCCTCGGCATGGATGTAATGACGATGCATGCCCATGCCCAGGTCGCCGTATTCCTGGAACAGGCCCTCGAGGCGATCGAGCAGATTGGCTTCTACCGCAAAATGCGACAGCTCGGACTTGCGGCTAGGCTCTTCCTCGAAGATGCGTGCCAGCTCATCGCGTGTGTAGCGATGAAAGGCATCGCCGTCGACGAACGCCGCGTGGATGTCCTCGCGCGCGAACATGCGCTCGAACGTCCGCTTGACGGTCGTAGTACCGGCTCCCGAGGAACCGGTCACCGCGATGATCGGATATTCACGCGACATGGTGCGTTTCTCCGCTTCGCGAAACTCTTAACACTCGGCGCATGCTGGCCACGCGCTCGGCACTGCTCGATCGTACAGCTTCCATGTCGCGTTACCCTGCTCGTCGCTTATTGTGTTGGTAGAGCGGCATGCCGAACGCCTTATGCGTTGGCGTCATCGCGCTCCCGGGCCACCGCGCGATGGGCGATGTCGCGGCGGTACAGCGCCTCTGGCCAGTCGATCGCCGCCACGCCTTCGTAGGCATGCGCGCGCGCCACCGTGACACGCGCGCCCAAGGCCGTTACACATAGCACGCGACCACCGCTGGTCACGACCCGACCATCGTCGCGCAAGGCGGTACCTGCATGGAATACCTTGCAGCCCACCGCCTCGGCGCCCTCCAGCCCTTCGATGACATCACCCTTGCGGTAAGCGTCGGGATAACCGCCGGCCGCCATGACCACGCCCACCGCCGCGCGAGTGTCCCAATCGCATTGCTGGGCCGCAAGCTGGCCTTGGGTCGCCGCCAGGCACAGCGCCACCAGGTCCGATTTCAAGCGCATCAGGATGGGCTGGGTTTCCGGATCACCGAAGCGGCAGTTGTATTCGATCACCTTGGGCGCGCCTTGCGGCGAGATCATCAGCCCGGCGTACAAGAAGCCCGTATAGGGGCGCCCCTCGGCTGCCATGCCGCGCACCGTGGGCAGGATGACCTCATCCATGATGCGCTGCTCGACCGCTGGGGTCACGACAGGCGCCGGCGAATAGGCGCCCATCCCCCCCGTGTTGGGACCGGTATCGCCATCGCCGGCACGCTTGTGATCCTGGCTGGTAGCCATCGGCAATACGTGCTCGCCATCCACCATGACGATGAAGCTGGCCTCCTCGCCTTGTAGAAACTCCTCGATCACTACCCGCGCGCCGGCATCGCCGAAGGCATTGCCGGCGAGAATGTCACGCACCGCCGCGTCGGCCTCCTCCAGCGTCATGGCCACGATCACCCCTTTGCCGGCGGCAAGACCATCGGCCTTGATGACGATCGGCGCCCCCTGCTCATGCACGTAGGCCAGCGCCGGTTCGATATCGGTGAAGGTGGCATAGGCGGCGGTGGGAATCGCATGCCGAGCGAGGAAATCCTTGGCGAATGCCTTGGAACCCTCCAACTGAGCGGCCGCCTGGGTGGGACCGAAGACAGCCAACCCCGCCGCCTGAAAGCGATCGACCACGCCCTCGACCAGTGGCGCTTCGGGGCCGACGATGGTCAGCTCCACGCCGTTGTCACGCGCGAAGACCTCCAGCCCCACCAAATCGGTAGCGGCGATATCCACGTTGGTGAGTTTCGACTCGCGCGCCGTGCCGGCGTTGCCCGGCGCCACGAAGACGGCATCGACCCGTGGGGATTGGGCCGCCTTCCAGGCGAGTGCGTGCTCGCGGCCACCGCCGCCGATGATCAAAACCTTCATCTGGATAAGACCTTATGGAGCTATGACGAAAAAGATCGGGCCATTATGGCAGAAAGCATGCGCCACCACAGAACGAGACATCAGCGTTCCGACGTATCATCGTCGGGCGCCTGATTCTGACGCATCATGCGCTGCCAGAAACGCAGATTTTCCTCGGCAAGCTCGTGCATGGTGTCCACCGGCGAGTGACGCATCGCCTGCTGCCACTGATCCTGCATACGGCGCTGCTGCTCTAGCATCAATTGCGTGCCCTGTTCGAGATAACGGGCCAGCGGCAAGGGCTGCGCCATGGCGTAAATGCGGATCAATTGTTCGAGCAAGGCGTTGGAGAAGACATCAGCCTCGTTGTCGTTACGCTGTTCCTGCTCGGTGATGATCGACAGCAGGATGGGCCGGGTCAGATCTTCACCGCTTTTGGCGTCCTCGACGCGAAAAGGAACTTCATCGAGCACCAGGCAACGCAAATCCTCCAGCGTCACATAATGACTCTGCTGAGTATCGTAGAGACGACGATTGGCATACTTGCGTATCACGCGCACGGCGCAGTCCTTACTGAGGCTTTCATTGCATTGTGCACCGACATTCGAACAGCGCAAGCCATCCACGACAGCGCGGGGGCATGATAGTAGACTACGCGCGCCATTCGCGGAGCTTTCATGAACCTCATCCTCTTCGACGACAACGACCGCCTCGACGCCCAGCGCATGCATCTACGTGACCCCGTGCGCCTACGCCACCTGCGCGACATACACCGCGCTGTACCCGGCGATGAACTGAGCGTGGGCCTGATCGGCGGCGCACTGGGACGCGGGCGACTGCAATCGCTGGATGACACGGGGGCCATTTTCACGGTCACCCTGGACCGCGATCCCCCCGCGCCGTTGCCGGTTCATCTACTGCTGGCGCTGCCGCGTCCGCGCATGCTGGCGCGGACGCTCGAGCATGTCACCGCGCTGGGCGTCAAACAGCTTACCCTGCTGCATACCCGGCGCGTCGAGAAAAGCTACTGGCAATCACCCGAACTGACGCCCGAGAAGGTCCGCCATCATCTCATCCTCGGGCTCGAGCAGGCACGCGACACACATCTACCGCGCGTGACATTCGAGCCGCGCTTCAAGCCTTTCATCGAGGATCGCCTACCCGCGCAGTTGAGCGGGCGTCGTGCGTTGATCGCGCATCCCGGCATGGCCACGACTTGCCCGCGCGGCCTCGACGAACCCGTCACCCTGGCGATCGGCCCCGAAGGCGGCTTCGTACCTTACGAAGTCGAGCGTTTCGAAGCCCTAGGCTTCGAAGGCGTACACCTGGGTGAGCGCATCCTACGCGTCGAGACCGCCGTGACCGCCCTGCTCGCACGCCTTTTCTAATCTCGCTCTTTTCAACGCCTCCCGCGATATGACACCTCTTAGCCCACCACCTCGGCGCTCCAGCCAGGTGGCGGGGCGCTCACGACTCGCCTGCGTCACGCAACCTCTCGAGCAAGGCATGCGTGGGGAAACCATCCGGAATCATGTCCTGGCTGTGCTGAAATGCACGCAGACCACGCCGCGTGTTGGGGCCCACGATGCCATCCGGCGCTCCACCGGTAGAAAAGCCCTGCGCGTTGAGTCGACGCTGCATCTCCTTGATCTGGGTGCGCGACAGCGGTTCGAGGTCGCGCGGCCAGTCGCCCTGAATACCGTCACCACCCGCAATGCGTTCGGCCAGCGTCGCGACAGCCAGCGCATAGCTGGTGGAGGCGTTATAGCGCATGATGACGCGAAAGTTAGCGCCCACCATTAAGGCGGGACCACGTGCGCCCGCCGGGGTAATCACCGAGGCGTCGTCGAACGACGGCCACTCATCACCGCGTGCACGCACGCCTTGCGAGCGCCATTCATCGCTGGAGTGGCGCACCGAGAGCTCGCTCTGGGCGTAATCGAAATCCTCGGGCAGCGTAACCTCCACGCCCCACGACTCGCCCCCTTGCCAGCCGGCGTCTTCGAGGTAATACGCCGTCGAGGCCATCACGTCGTCCACGCTGCCCCAGATATCACGCCGACCATCACCATCGGCGTCGACCGCATAGGAGAGGAAACTCGACGGCAAGAATTGCGTGTGCCCCATGGCACCCGCCCAGGAACCTCGCATGTGCTCACGGTCGATATCGCCGCTTTGCAGAATCTTCAAGGCCGCGAGCAGTTCGCCACGGGCGAAGTCCTGACGCCGCCCCTCGAATCCTAGCGTGGCCAGCGCATCGATGGTCGAAAAGCTGCCGAAATGGCTACCGTAGTTGCTCTCCACGCCCCAGATCGCCGTCAATATGTCGGCCGGCACCGCGTAGCGATCCTCAGCGCGCATCGCGGCGTCGCGGTGGTCATCGAGTTTTGCACGCCCCTGGCGGACGCGCTGATCGGAGACCGCCGTGTCCAGATACGCCCACACAGGCTGGGAGAATTCTGGCTGCGAGCGGTCGAGTTCGACGATACGCGGTTGGAAGCGGACATCGTCTAAGGCCGCCGACAGCGTGACGGCATCAATGCCTTCTGCGGCCGCATGTCTCCGGTAATCTTCCACCCAGGCGGCGAACTCCTGGCGCATCCCCCGGGTCGATGCCTGTTCGTCGTCTGCGGCCTGAGTGGCGGAGATACTCGGCGTCTTCGCCGGCGCGCTATCGACCTGGGTCGAGGAAGCTGCGGTATCGCTGGTCGCCATGCCTTGGCATCCCGCCAGGCAAAGCCCCAATGCGAGGCTGCAAATAGGTCGTTTCATATGTCGTTCCTTGTCAATGACGACGATGAGGGCCAAGCGCCGAGCAACGCTGGCCGAATCAGGCCGACAGACACAGCTGCCGGGCAGGGATCATGCTACCTAGGCGACGACGCTGCCACCAGAGCGAACGCGCCAGGACAACATCCACTACTGCATCTTTCGGCGCCCAGGCTATAGCGAGGCCGGGAAGGTGCATGGTACATTCGATCAACCATCTCGTTTTGGCGCCCGACGCAACAAATCATCAATCAATACAAGCCGCTGTACACACAGCTTCGCGCCGAAGCGTTCCGAAGGAGGAGAGACACCATGACAGGACACTTCCTGCCCGGCTGCCTGCCGCTGCGCATGCCCTGCCATTACGGTGCCCATCGTCTGTCACTCATGCCAGCCGGCGATGCAACCGACCGCACCCCTGCCTGGATGTTGGCACCCCGAGGTATCAGACGCCCTTATCTGACGGACCCTCCCGTCGTTCGCGACTGACGTTCGCGCTGCCGCCGTCCATACTCGTATCCGAACCTCCGCTCGGATGGTCGCGGGTACCCTCAAACGTTAAACGACAAGAGCAAGTTGCATGTCATTGCTACTGATCGTGCTGTTGCCGCTGCTTGGCAGTCTTTTGCCATTGCTAGGTTCGAATCAGCGGCGCCATCAATGCGCCCTGCTGACCGCCGCGATGCCGCTCATCGCACTGCTGGTCACATTACGCGAGACCCCCGGCGTCCTCGCCGGCGAAGTTCCGCGCCTGGCCTTTTCGTGGGTGCCGGCATTGGGCCTGGACCTCGCTTTGCGCCTTGATGGTCTATCGCTATTGTTCGTGTTGCTGATCCTGGGGATCGGGCTGCTGATCATCCTTTATGCGCGCCATTACCTGGCCGAAGCGGACAATATGCCGCGCTTCTATGCGTATTTGATGCTCTTCATGACCTCGATGCTGGGCATCGTGATGGCCGACAACCTGATCCTGCTATGGATGTTCTGGGAGTTGACCAGCCTGTCGTCATTCTTGCTGATCGGCTTCTGGAGCCACCAATCGGCTCCGCGCAAAGGCGCTCGCATGGCGCTGGCCGTCACCGGCATGGGGGGCCTTGCTCTGCTCGCTGGCTTTATTCTGATTGGCCAGATCGTCGGCAGCTTCGACATGCAGACGGTGCTCGATAGCCGCGATGTCATCCTCGCGGATCCGCGCTATCTGCCGGCGCTGCTGTTGGTTCTTCTCGGCGCATTCACCAAGTCGGCGCAGTTCCCGTTTCAGTTCTGGCTGCCCCAGGCCATGGCAGCGCCAACGCCGGTGTCGGCCTTCCTGCATTCGGCGACCATGGTCAAAGCTGGGGTCTTCCTGCTGGCGCGCCTGCATCCCGCGCTGGCTGGGTCGCAAGAGTGGCTTTACCTAGTCAGCCTGACCGGGTTGGTGACCATGCTGTATGGCGCCTATTTCGCGCTGATCAAACTCGATCTGAAGGCGATCCTGGCGTATTCGACGGTCAGTCACCTGGGGCTGATCACCATGCTGTTCGGCCTTAACAGCCAGATGGCGGTGGTCGCTGGTCTTTTCCACATTCTCAACCACGCGACCTTCAAGGCGGCGCTGTTCATGACCGCCGGGATCGTCGATCATGAGTGCGGCACGCGGGATATTCGCAAGCTCAAGGGCTTATGGCGCTACATGCCGATGACCACTGCGCTGGCCACCATCACCGCGGCCTCGATGGCCGGGTTCCCCTTGCTCAATGGTTTTCTCTCCAAGGAGATGATGCTCGCCGAAACGCTTGAGACACCGCTTCTCGGCGGCTTGGCGTGGCTGATTCCCGCCTTGGCCACCATCGGCAGCATCCTGGCCGCTGCGTACTCGCTACGCTACGTGCGCAATACTTTCTTCGACGGTAAGCCTCGCGAGCTGGAAAAGACCCCGCACGAAGCGCCGTTTCCCTTGCGCCTGCCGGTCCTGGTGCTGGCCATCGTGTGCGTGGTCGTGGGGCTATTCCCCGCGCTGACGGCCACGGGGCTGTTAACGGCCGCCGCCGACGCAACCTTGACGATGCCCGCCCCTGAGCTTCACCTCAGCATCTGGCACGGTTTCAATCTGCCCTTGCTGATGAGCGCGATCGCGCTGATCGGTGGCCTGTTGGTGTACGTGCTACGCCAGCACCTATTCACCTTCCACCGCCAATTCCCGGCGCGCGACTCGCTGGCAATCTTCGAAGGTGCCGTACAGCGCCTGGTGCGTTTCACTCAATGGGGCATCGATACCCTCGAAAACGGTTCGCTGCAGCGCTACATGCTGTGGGTAGTGATCAGCGCCCTGGTCGTGGCCGGCATGAGTTTGATGGGCATCGAGACCTTGAAAGGCGAATTGGCCATTCAAGAGGCCAGCCCCTTGATCATCGTCGGTGCTGTAATCACCTGCTTCGCCGGACTGGCGACGGCCTTCCTGCATCGTCGTCGCCTGATTTCGCTGATCATGCTCTCGGTGGTCGGCTTGATGGCATCGCTGATCTTCGCGCGCTTCTCGGCGCCCGACCTGGCATTGACTCAGTTGGCGGTCGAGGTGGTCACGGTAATCCTCTTGATGCTGGCGCTATTCTTCTTGCCGCAGAAGACACCCAAGGAGTCGAGTGCGTCGCGCATCGTCCGCGATGTCCTGCTGGCGGCGGGCTTCGGCGGGGTAGTGGCAAGCCTCAACTATGCCCTACTGACGCGTCCTTTGAACTCGATTTCCGACTTTTTCCTCGAGAACAGCGTGCCCGGCGGTGGCGGGCATAACGTGGTCAACGTGATTCTGGTCGATTTCCGTGGCTTCGATACTCTGGGCGAAATCACAGTGCTATGCATCGCGGGAATCGGCATCTACAAGCTGCTCAATCGCTTGCGCTTGTTCATGCCCTCCAGCGACAGCGAGGGGCGGCCCTGGTCGCCGGATCGCTACCCCATGATTCTGGCGTCGGTTTCCCAGTCGCTGCTGCCCATGGCCTTGCTGGTCTCGGTGTTCATCTTCCTGCGCGGCCACAATGCCCCGGGCGGCGGCTTCATCGCGGGGCTGGTGACGGCGGTGGCGCTGATCTTGATGTATATCGCCCATGGGGTCGAATGGGCCCAGCAGCGCTTGTCATTCCAGTATCAACCGATCGCCGTCGCCGGCGTCGCCATCGCCGCGCTGACCGGGATTGGCAGTTGGGTCTTCGGGTATCCGTTCTTGACCTCGGCCTTCGGTCACTTCCACATCCCGCTGATCGGTGACGTGGAGTTGGCCACGGCCATGCTGTTCGATCTCGGTGTCTACCTTACCGTGGTCGGTGCCACGCTGATGATCCTTGCCAACCTGGGCAAGGTGACCACGTCGCACCGCCCCTCCAAGCAGAAGGAGAAAGCGTGATGGAAGCGCTATTCGCGACCACCACGGGGATCCTGGCCGCCAGCGGTTTGTATCTGGCGCTACGTGGGCGCACTTTCCCCGTGGTCGTCGGCCTGACGTTGTTGTCCTATGCCGTCAACCTGTTCTTGTTCTCCACCGGGGGGCTGACCACCGACGGTTCGGCCGTGATCGGCGATGGCGGCGGTGAGTACGCCGATCCGCTACCCCAGGCGTTGGTGCTTACCGCCATCGTCATCGGCTTCGCCATGACCGCCTTCTCGGTGATTCTCGCCATGCGCGTGCGCGGTGACGTGGGCAGCGACCACGTCAACGGCAATCGTGTCGACGAGCCGCGGGAGGACAAGTCCTGATGCAGCACTTGATCATTCTGCCGGTGCTATTGCCGCTGCTTACGGGGGTGGCATTGCTGATCCACCGTGGCGGCGCACTCACCTTACGTCGCACAGCCAACGTGCTCTCGACGATCGCGCTGGTGGTGGTGGGAATCTTGCTGGTCGCCGAAAGTACCGACGACACCATCCGTTATTACGCCCTCGGCGACTGGCAACCACCATTCGGCATCGTTCTGGTACTCGACCGTCTGTCCGCCCTGATGGTGATGATCACATCGCTACTGGCACTGGGCAGCTTGCTGTATGCCTGCGCCGGTGACGACGAGCAGGGCTCCAACTTTCACGGCTTGTTCCAGCTGCAACTGATGGGTATCAACGGCGCTTTCTTGACCGGCGATCTCTTCAACTTGTTCGTCTTCTTCGAAGTCCTACTCATCGCCTCCTATGCACTGTTGATGCACGGCGGCGGCAAGGCACGCACGCATGCCGGCTTTCATTACGTGGCGCTCAACCTGCTCGGGTCGATGCTGTTTCTGATCGCACTGGGCATCCTCTATGGCACCATGGGCACGCTCAACATGGCCGATATGTCAGCGGTCGTGCCCACGTTAGATACCGCCGACCTGGGGCTTGTCAAGGCCGGCGCCCTGTTGCTGCTGATCGTGTTCGGGCTCAAGGCGGCCATGCTGCCGCTATATTTCTGGCTGCCGCGCGCCTATGCCGCCGCACCGGCACCGGTAGCCGCCCTGTTCGCGATCATGACCAAGGTCGGGATCTATTCGATTATCCGGGTGTATACGCTGATCTTCGGCGAGCAGGCCGGCCCTCTGGCAAATCTCGCCCAGCCGTGGATATGGTGGCTAGGCTTGGCCACGCTCGCGCTCGGTGCCGTGGGCGTGCTGTCCGCACGTGACATGCGCACTCAGGTGGCATATCTGATCCTGGTCTCGGTGGGCACCCTGCTAGCGGGGACCGGCATGCATAACGAAGCCGCGCTGAGTGCGCTGCTGTATTATCTGATCCACACCACCCTGGTCAGTGGCGGCTTGTTCCTGCTGGTCGATGCCATCGCCCAGCAACGCGGCAAGGCGGGCGCGCGCATCGTACAGTCCCGCACGCTGACGCAGCCCGCCACACTGGGCTTGCTATTCTTCGCTGGCGCCATCGCCATGGCCGGTTTGCCGCCTTTGTCCGGCGCCTTCGGCAAGGCCCTGCTGCTTCAGGCAGCGACGACGGCCCAACAGTATTGGCTGTGGCCGATTCTTCTGGGTAGCGGGCTTGCTTCCTTGATAGCGTTATCGCGTACCGGCTCGACCATCTTCTGGCGGGCGTCGGGCGAGAAGACCGGTATCACGCTCGGCCCACTGCGCGTCACCGGCACGCTCATGCTGATCGGTTGTGCACCGCTCATGGTGGCCTTTGCCGGTCCCATTACGGCGTTTACCCAGGCGACCGCCGCCCAATTGCTCGACCGCGACGCGTATGTAGAATCCATCATCGCCCGCGACGACACTGGAGGTGATGCATGATTCGTCCTCGCAAGTGGCTGCCAATGCCCCTGCTATCCGTCCTGCTGCTGATCGTGTGGCTGCTGTTGATGAACAGCGTCGCCCTGGGAAACTGGCTGCTTGGCGGCTTTCTAGCCATCGTCATCCCGCTGATCACCAAGCCCTTCTGGGAGGAACAACCCAGGATCAAGAAACCTTGGCTCATGGTGCGCTATTTCTTCCGGGTACTGCTCGATATCGTGGTCGCCAACCTGGAGGCCTCCAAGGTCATACTCGATCCGCGAGGACGGGCACGTCCCGCCTTCGTCGAGTACCCGCTCGAGCTGCAGGAGAATTTCGCGATCACCATGCTGGCCAGCACCATCACCCTGACGCCGGGAACGGTGTCGGCGCATCTGCGCATGGATGGTAAGACCCTGCTGATCCATGCCCTGGATGTGGGCGATATAGACGATATGAAGCGTCATATCCATGAGCGCTATGAGCGTACGCTCAAGGAGATCTTCGAATGCTAGATTTTGCTCTCAAAGTCAGCGTGGTGCTGTTCGCGATCGCGGTGGTGCTCAATTTGTACCGGGTCGCGGTCGGCCCCAGCCTACCCGACCGCATCCTGGCGCTGGACACGATGTACGTGAATTCCATCGCCTTGATCGTATTGTTCGGCATTTGGCTAGGGCATCGCACCTATTTCGAGGCGGCGCTGCTCATCGCCATGCTCGGTTTCGTGAGCACCGTGGCGGTTTGCAAGTACTTGTTACGCGGCGACATCATCGAATAGCGGAGAGACCATGATTGCCTTATATACGTTGATGGAAGGCATCATCGCCTTCTTTTTGATCGCCGGTAGTATCTTCGCCTTGATCGGCTCGCTGGGGCTGGCCCGCATGAAGGATTTCTACATGCGCCTGCACGGCCCCTCGAAGATATCCACGCTGGGCGTAGGCTGCATACTGCTGGCCTCTATTGCCTATTTCAGCCTTCTCGAGAGCGGCCCCAGCCTGCAGGAACTGCTGATTACCATCTTCTTGTTCATTACCGCCCCCGTCTCCGCGCACCTACTGAGCAAGAGCGCATTGCATCAGAAGCTCGAACGCGACCCCAGGACCCGCGGCAATCCCGAGGAGCTTCAGGAAGACGACGATGAACACACCCTCGAGGAATCGCCCCAGGGCAGCTCCAAACTACCCTGAACAGTTACAAACCACCCTGAACATTGCCTGACGCCCAACTGACGACGCCCGATGGTCTTCGCCATCGGGCGTCTTGCCTATAAACGCCTTACCGAAATGGTCAGTGGCGTTACCAGCCTTGAGTGTGTTGCTCGACGAGCGAGGCCAGCAAGTCGATATGATCCTGACGATCATTGAGCGCGGGGATGTACTGGTAGTCACCGCCGCCCGCTTCCTCGAAATAGCCGCGATTCTCGACCTCGAGTTCTTCCAGCGTTTCCAGACAGTCGGCGGCAAAGGCGGGGCTGATCACGTCAACGCCTTCGAGGCCCTCGCCACCCCATGCCTTCAAGGTCTCGTCGGTATACGGCTTGAGCCATTCTTCGCGTCCGAAACGCGACTGATAAGTCTGTCGCCATTCATCTGCCTCGAGCCCCAGTGCCTCGGCCACTAGGCGGCTGGTCTCTTGGCAATGCCGTGGATAAGGATCGCCGGCATCGGCGTAGCGTTTGGGGATACCGTGATAGGAAAACAGTAAACGCGCTTGCCGGCCATGCGTCGACCAATGCTCGCGAACGCTTTCCGCCAGCGCCTCGATATAGGCCGGATGATCATGGTAATCGCGCACGAAACGCAGTTCCGGCAAGTGCGGACACGGCGCCAGTGCGCGCGCCAAGCGATCAAATACCGCCCCCGTCGTCGTGGCAGAAAACTGCGGGTACAGGGGCAGCACCAGGATGCGTTCGACCCCAGCGTCGCGCAGCGCCAGGCCGGCTTCCTCCATGCTCGGCTTACCATAGGTCATCGCCAGCTCGACGGGAATTTCAGTGCCGGTACGCGTCGCCAGTCGTTCCTTCAGCGCGCGTTGCTGACATCGCCCGATGGCGAGCAAAGGCGAGCCATCCTCCCGCCACACGGAGGCATAGGATTTGGCGACACGCGGTGGCCGAATACGCAGGATGATGCCGTGCAAAATCGGCAGCCACTTGACCCTCGGCAGGTCGATCACGCGCCGGTCGCCGAGGAATTCTGCCAGATAGCGACGTACCGCTGATGCCGTCGGGGCCTCGGGCGTGCCAAGATTGACGAGCATGACACCGAAGGGAGCTGACCCCATGAAACCTTCTCCTATAAAAGATCGTGTCGCGCAGTGTAACAAGCCACGGGCATATTGCGCTTATCGCGTTATACTATGAACACGATTTGTACAATATCTGGATAAGGTGCGTCCAAGACTTTAGCACACGGTATTGGACTGCCTAGCGACATACCCTGAAAAAGCGCGCAGAAGTAATAGAAGATGACGTCGTGAGGAGAGGGGTGCCCGGTGCCTACGCACCCAGGCCCCGGCTGCCAGCCGGGCTATAAATTCAGCATTGCAGTGGGTGAGTGGAGCGCAGAACGCACGTCGAATAAGTCATGCGCGGTATGTCAAAACACCAACGGCATGCGCGACGTCAGCGGGGACTGATAGTGTGTGTCTCGGCCGATCACTTCATCATGGGCAACCCACTGTACGAGATAGGCACGATGGATCCCTGCACGCTTGAGCTCGGCATAGACATCGTCCAAGGCACGAAACAACATCGGTTTGCCACGCCGCATCAGCGGGTAGCGTTGGCCTTCGATATCCTCCATCTCGACGCGATACAGGCGACTGCCCGCGTGGCTGATGACGCGAATCTCGAAGTCATGCTCCGCATCCACGAAGTTTTTTAGTTCCTTGATTTCCATAGCATTCTCCTTGAGAAAATAAAGTTCGATAAGACATTGGCCACCTACCACGGCGCACGTACAGCTTGCCTTGTCGAGATGACAGAAATGTTGCAATGAGTATGGCGAAGATAACGGTAAACGTCTCGGCGAAGGGTATACGATTCGCCTAAACCTTGATCGAAAAGAGGAAAAGTACACTAATTGAGACGCGTCGCCGCACAAGAAGTTCCATCACCTGCGCGCAGGGTGGGGGCATAAGAAGGAAAGAAGGAATATGAACGCTCAAGCAGCGAGACGTACGCCGACCCGTTGCCCATTGCTCGCTAGGGGCCGGCGTACCGGCCCCTGTATAGCACCCATCGCGATGTATCAAGAATCGCGCTGGTACGTGGATGGATCGATCGCCACCCCGAGCGAGTTACGATCGACCCAGTTGCCCGCGCGAGTTTCCTTGTAGCGAAACACCACTCGGTCGCCGATCGCGACGGGCAGTTCGGCATCCTCGGTCTGATAGCTGTAGGTTTCACCATCGACGATCAGGGAATAACGGTAGAGATCGGGCATCCCCAACCACTCCTTGAACGGCCCTTCACGCTCGACGCTTTCCAGTTGGCCTCGCCCCTCGAGCTTGGGGATACGTTTCTTGCCACGTTGAAATCCGCTCGCCATCTCCCCCTCCTGTTCACTTGCGAGCCGGCATTATAAGGCAACACCGGCATGTTTGCCTTGCCATCATCACTCGCCCATATGCTGACCGTAGCTGTCGGGGGCGAGATCCTCAAAGCGTGTGTACTTGCCGATAAAGGCCATGTGAACGGTCCCGATCGGACCGTTACGCTGCTTGCCGATAATCAATTCAGCCAAGCCATGGTTGTCGGGGTTATCGGGATTATAGACTTCATCACGATAGACGAAGGCGATGACATCGGCATCCTGCTCGATGGCCCCCGATTCGCGAAGATCCGACATCACCGGACGCTTATTGGGCCGCTGCTCGAGCGAGCGGTTGAGCTGCGACAGCGCGACGACCGGGCAGTTGAACTCCTTGGCCAATGACTTGAGCGAGCGCGAAATTTCGGAAATTTCGCCGGTACGGTTTTCGGAGAAGCCCGGGATCTGCATGAGCTGCAGATAGTCGATCATGATCATGCCGATGTTGCCGTGCTCGCGCGCCAGACGCCGTGTGCGTGAGCGCATCTCGTTGGGCGAAAGCCCGGCGGTATCGTCGATGAAGAGTTGCTTGTCCTTGAGCAGATTGACCGCCGAGGTCAAGCGCGGCCAGTCCTCGTCTTCCAGCTGCCCGGTCCGCACACGCGTCTGATCGATACGCCCCAACGAAGAGAGCATGCGCAGCATCAAACCTTCGGCGGGCATCTCCATGGAAAATACCATGACCGGCTTGTCACTGGAGATGACTGCATGCTCGACCAAGTTCATGGCGAACGTCGTCTTACCCATGGAAGGACGTCCGGCGATGATCACCAGATCTGACGGTTGCAGCCCCGACGTCATCTCGTCCAGGTCCCGGAAGCCAGAGGAAAGCCCCGTCATCTCGCCCTGCATGTTGAAAAGCTCATCGATACGATCGACGGCCTTGCTGAGCAGGTCACTCATGCCGATCGCCCCCCCCGTCTTGGGACGATCCTCGCTGATCTGAAACACCAGGCGCTCGGCCTCGTTGACCAACTCATCGGAGGGCCGGCCCTGCGGCGCAAAGGCACCCTCGGCGATCTGATTGGCCGCCTGGATCAACTTACGCAAGGTCGCACGCTCGCGCACGATATCGGTGTACGCGCGAATGTTACTCGCCGATGGCGTGTTGCGCGCCAGTTCGGCCAAGTACGCCAGCCCGCCCACACCTTCCAACTGATCGCGGTTTTCCAGCGCTTCCGAGAGCGTGACCACATCGAGCGGATGCCCTGCTTCGGCGAGCTGCGCCATCGCATTGAAGGTCAGACGATGTTCGTAGCGATAAAAATCGTTGGCGGTCAGGCGCTCGGATACCGTATCCCAGGCACTGTTGTCCAGCATCAGCCCGCCGAGCACTGATTGCTCAGCTTCCAGCGAGTGCGGCGGCACCTTGAGAGCCGCAGTTTCCTGATCGTGCTCGACGTATTCGCTCATGCTCGTTTCCTGACCGGTCGATATCGAAGGTCGGCGAAGTACACGTTAACCGTGTCGGCCACCTCTATGATGCCGTGATGACCATGCTGTTGCATCTCATGGAACCTGCATCACGTATCCCAGGATCTTGGCCCATGGCACAAAAAGGGCGCGAAGGTTACCCTTCGCGCCCCATGCCGGCATATCGCCTGGCGGTGATCGCTTACTCGGCCACGATCACGATACGAACGCTGGTGGTGACTTCCGCGTGCAGTTGCAGCGTAATGTCATACTCACCGGTCCGGCGAATCGGACCTTCCGGCATGCGCACTTCGCTCTTGAGCACATCAAGACCCGCTTGCGTCAGTGCATCGGCCAGATCGCGCGGGCCGATGGAACCAAACAGCTTGCCTTCATCACCGGCCTTGGCGACCAACGACAGCTCGATGTCAGCCAGTTGTTCAGCGCGCGCTTCGGCTTCTGACTTACGCTCTATGGCTTGCGCTTCGAGCTCGGCACGTTGCGCTTCAAAAGCGGCAACGTTTTCCTTGGTGGCCGGCACGGCGAGGCCATAGGGCACCAAATAATTGCGGCCATAACCGGCCTTGACGGCGACTTGGTCACCCAAGTTGCCCAGCTTGCCAATCTTATCGAGCAGAATGACGTCCATCTCGTTAACCTCTCATCAGTGGTCGCCGGCCAAGCGTGTGCGGAAATCCGCGAAAGTATCGACAACGGCCAGCAACAGCACAACCAGAATCGTGGGCCAAGTCGTCAGCAGCAATGCATAAAAGCCAACCAACCAGAACCCGCTCATCCCCTTCAATCCAATCCAACCATGCACCAGCGCGATGCCTGCCACGAGCAGGGGTATCCACGCCAGCATCGTCGCCATCGGCATGGATACCAGCACGCCCAATACACCAACGCCCACCAGCAGCAAAAGCTCCTTGGTGTTCAAGCGCAGCGCATGGAACTCGTCGCGAAAGCCACCGGGGTTATACAACCCGGCTTGCCAGCTACGCGCTAGTGCCAAACAAGCGACTGCCGCAAGCAGGACCACTAGCCCTGTCACGCCGCCGATCAACATGCCCGCCAACTGTTCGCTGGAGACACCCTGAGCACTCAACTCGGTGAGCATGGCGTCGACATCCGCCGAATTCTGGCGTACCTGTTCGAGCAGCGGCCCCGCCCCGCCCGGAGGCAGGAAAATGCCGGACTGCACCAGCACCACACACACCAGCGTGCCGGCAATCAGGGTCTCACCCCAACGCATCCGAGCGCGCAGTATGGTCGCCATCAGCGTCACCAGCAAAACGCTGGCAAGCGGAACGGCATCGCCCTGCACCCACCACCAGCCGGCGGGCAGCGCGGCGGCAATCAAGACGGGAAGGCCAGGGCCCAGGCCGCGGCGTAGCGTCACCAGCGCGGCGACGGCGGCACTCAGCCAGAACAACCAGGGAATCAACGCCGCAATTAACGCGACCATCGCCGCCTGCGGCGTACCGCGCATCACCCAACGGGCCAGTGCCTGCATCGCGCCAGTCGCCTTGTTTTACTGGTGGCTGTCGGTATAAGGCAGCAGCGCCAGATAACGAGCGCGCTTGATGGCCGTGGACAGCTGACGCTGATAACGAGCCTTGGTACCGGTAATGCGGCTGGGGACGATCTTACCGGTTTCAGTGATATAGGACTTGAGGGTATCAAGGTCCTTGTAATCGATGTACTTCACGCCTTCGGCGGTGAAGCGGCAAAACTTACGGCGACGGAAAAAGCGTGCCATGGTTTATCCTCCAGAGGTACGAATCAGTTGGCTTCAGCTTCAGCATCGGCGTCGGCATCAGCGTTCGTTTCGGAACGCTCAGCGTTTGGACGCTCGCTTTTCTCTTCACGACGACGCGGCTTTTCTTCGGCCGGCTTCATCATCGGAGACGCTTCGGTGACCGCCTCTTTGCAACGCACCACCAAGCTACGGATGATGGCATCGTTGAAGCGGAAGATATTCTCGATTTCGTCGAGAGTCTCGCCGCTGCACTCGATGTTCATCAGTACATAGTGAGCCTTGTGGATCTTGTTGATCGGGTAGGCCAGGTGACGACGCCCCCAATCTTCCAGGCGATGCACAGTGCCGCCGTTTTCGGTAACGAGCCCGGTATAGCGCTCGACCATGGCCGGCACCTGCTCGCTCTGATCCGGGTGGACCATGAACACGATTTCGTAATGACGCATGATAGCTCCTTACGGTTTGACAGCTTCCACGAGGCCCGGCATTTACAAGTACAAAGTCAAGTACAGGGCCGCGAGAAGCAAGGAGAGAAAGTCTCTATGTTTCCGGACGCGCGAAACGATGCCCGGAAAGCCGACCAATTGTAGTGATCACCCCGCGTGCTTGCAACTTGTCTCGCCCGACCGGGCATCAAGTGGCATGGCGTTGACGCACGGCTTCGAACAGACATACGCCCGTGGCAACCGAGACATTGAGGCTCGAGACACTCCCCGCCATGGGCAGTTTGGCGAGTAGATCGCAGCCCTCGCGCGTCAGCCGGCGCATGCCCTTGCCTTCGGCGCCCATGACAATGGCCACGGGCCCCATCAAGTCGATCTCGTACAGGTTCTGCGCCGACTCGCCCGCCGTACCGACGATCCATACCCCATGCGTCTTGAGACGCTCCATCGCCCGCGACAAGTTGGTGACCTGATAGACAGGCATGATATCGGCAGCGCCGCAGGCCACCTTGCGCACCGTCGCATTGAGGGGAGCGGCCTTATCCTTGGGCACGATGACGCCGTGCGCACCTGCCGCGTCGGCGCTGCGCAGGCAGGCACCGAAGTTATGCGGATCGGTCACGCCATCGAGGATCAACAGCAACGGCGGAGACGGCTGCTGCCAGGCGCCGAGGCGAAACCAAAGCGCTTCCTCGCTCTCGGCCTGCAGCGGTGGCGCAAAGGCAATCACGCCTTGATGCACGGCGCCTTTTGCAACGCCATCGAGCGTTTCGCGGGCGACGCCGACGCACTTGATGCCAGCCTGACGGGCGCTCTCCTGAAGACTTTCCAGGCGTGCCTCGGCACGCCCTTCCTGTAACCACAGCTCGCGTGGCGGCTGGCCTCGCTCGAACAATGCCTGCACGGCGTGCACGCCATACACGGCGTCCAAGCCGTCGGGTGTCGCGACACGCGTCCGCGAAGGTTTAGCTTTCATGATGCTCCACTGCCCGTTCCATGGCGCTTATTCAACGCTTATCACCTTTGCCGCCGCCCTTACCGCCTCGCGAACGCCGACGCGGCTTGTTGCCGTCACGCTCCTTCTTCGTCGCGTTGCCGGCTTGCCCTGCGCCCTGCTTACCACGTGCCGATGCGCCATCGTTAGCGGATTTCTTGCGCCGGGCCGGGTTCTGCGGACGCGGCTTCTCGTCGGCCAGCTCGAAGTCGATCTTGCGATCATCCAGGTCGACGCGCGCCACCTGCACGGTAACGCCATCGCCCAGCCGATAGGACATGCCGCTCCGCTCGCCCTTGAGACGGTGTTTCTCGGCCTCGTAGTGGTAATAATCGGACGGCAGCGAGGTCACGTGGACCAGCCCTTCGACATAGACGTCGTCGAGACGCACGAAAACACCAAACTGCGTCACCGAGGCGATGGTGCCCTCGAAGATCTCACCGAGCTTGTCCGACATGAACTCGCACTTTAGCCAGTCCTCCACGTCACGCGTGGCATCGTCGGCACGCCGCTCGGCCATCGAACAGTGCTCACCCAGCTCGAGCATTTGCTCGAAGCTGTACGGTGCCCATTTGCTGGGCGGCTCTACCGGCGCGCCTTCGGCACGCAGCACCGTATTGGTCTGTCGTGGCCCGCGAATCACCGAACGAATGGCGCGGTGCACGAGCAAGTCCGGATAACGCCGAATCGGCGAAGTGAAGTGCGCATAGGCGGGATACGCCAGACCGAAGTGACCGTCGTTCTGCGGCGAATAGACCGCGCGACTCATCGAACGCAGCATGACCGTCTGGATGACGTCAGCGTCGGGGCGCCCCTTGATCGTCTCGGCAAGATCACGGTAGTCCTGCGGCGTGGGATCGTCGCCCCCGCCCAGGGAAAGCCCCAACTCGTTGAGGAACAGACGCAACTTGTCCAGGCGTTCCGGCGAGGGCTTCTCGTGAATGCGATACAGCGCCGGCAAGTCATGCTTGTCGAGGAAGCGCGCCGTCGCCACGTTGGCGGCCAGCATGCACTCCTCGATGATCTTGTGCGCGTCGTTGCGCGAGCGCGGTACGATCTTCTCGATCTTGCGCGCGTCGTTGAAGACGATGGCCGTCTCGGTGGTCTCGAAATCGATCGCGCCACGTGCTTCGCGGGCTTCCCTCAAGATGGTGTAGAGACTCTTGAGATTCTTGAGCGACGGCACGAGGTTGCGATACTGCTCGCGCAATGCATCGCCTTCGGGGCCTTCGTCATCGAGGATCCCGGCGACCTTGTTGTAAGTCAGGCGCGCATGGGACTGGAAGACCGCCTCGTAGAAACGATAGCGGCTGATCGCCCCATTCGGTGAAATGTTCATCTCGCAGACCAGCGCCAGGCGGTCGACCTCGGGATTGAGCGAGCACAACCCGTTCGAGAGCAATTCCGGCAACATCGGCACGACCTGACCGGGGAAGTAGACCGAGGTGCCGCGCGTGATCGCCTCTTGGTCCAGGGCACTGCCCGGACGCACATAGTGCGACACGTCGGCGATCGCTACCAGCAGCTTCCAGCTACCGGACTTGGTCTTCCAGGCACAGACGGCATCGTCGAAGTCCTTGGCGGACTCGTCGTCGATGGTCACCAGCGGCACATCACGCAAGTCGATGCGATGCGCCTTGTCGGCGTCGTCCACGGAGGTGGACATATCGGCGATCTGCGCATGCACTTCGGGCGGAAACTCGGCGGGGATCTCGTAACTACGGATGGCGATATCGATTTCCATCCCTGGATCCATGCGTTCGCCGAGCACTTCCGTCACCTCGCCCACCGGCTGTACACGCGTCGCCGGCTGCTGGGTGATACGGGCCGAGACGATCTGTCCGTCACGCGCCCCTCCGCTGGCGCTATGCGGGATGATGACTTCCTGGGCGATGCGCGTTTTCTCGGGGATCAGCACGCCGAATTCGGCGGTATTCTGGCGGTAGATACCCACCAGCGACTGCGTGTTGCGAGCAAGGACCTCGACGATGGTCGCTTCATCGCGGCCGCGCCGATCGCGGCCGCTGACACGCACCAGCACCTGGTCGCCGTCGAAGACACGCCGCATTTGACGCGGCGGCACCACCAGGTCGGGCTTCTTGCCGTCTTCGCGGATCAAGAATCCCATCCCGTCACGGTGGCCCTGAACCTTCCCTTTGATGAGATCGAGCTTATCGATCAGAGCGAAGGCCCCGCGCCGATTGCGTAGTATCTGACCTTCACGCTCCATCGCGGCAAGTCGCCGACGCACGCCTTCCAGGCGCTCTTCGTCGTCCACCGCCAGCATGCTGCCGAGATCTTCGGGTGTGATGGGCTTACCGTACTCTTCCAGCCGCGCGAACAGGTATTCGCGGCTGGGGACCGGGTTATCGTATTTACTCGCTTCACGTTCCGCATGCGGATCGTCACTGAGTTTCCAATGGTTCATGGTAATGACTTCCTTACAGGCGAGATGGCAAGTAAATGTCGTGCGCCGATGGCGTTGTTATGAAATTCAATCATGCCGCCAGTATAGCGGGCACAGCCAGTCGACCCAACCATGGCGATCACCTGCCTTTCATGAAACAAGATATGAAGCATGGCGAGGTAGCTTGCATTCACGTTCAAAATGGGTATTATACATCGCGCCTTGCCCAGGTGGCGGAATTGGTAGACGCGCTAGCTTCAGGTGCTAGTGTCCGTATGGACGTGGAGGTTCAAGTCCTCTCCTGGGCACCATCGATCTTCCGCCAGATCGATGCAGCGCAACGCCCGGATGGCGGAATTGGTAGACGCGCTAGCTTCAGGTGCTAGTGTCCGTATGGACGTGGAGGTTCAAGTCCTCTTCCGGGCACCATCAGAAATATCCGTAAAGTGCATGACACGCCCAGGTGGCGGAATTGGTAGACGCGCTAGCTTCAGGTGCTAGTGTCCGTATGGACGTGGAGGTTCAAGTCCTCTCCTGGGCACCAGCGTGCATGCTGTTTTACGACGTTTCGAAGCCCCCTTCTTTGTAAAACTTCCATTATTCTATTGGTAACGCCCGGGTCGCTGTGCGACACGCTGCAATGCCCACCCCTTTGTCTCGATATTCGCTTCCAGGGACGTTTCGACGTCTTCCGGCAAACGCGGAAAGAAATCGAGCCGCGTTCTCGCTTCGAGCTCGTCGATACTGACCAGAAAACGATCGAGCGGCTCGTCGCCACTCACCGTCTGCGGAATCAGAAACGCCAGCGCCCGCGGGTGCTCACCAGGCACGACGATGATCTTGTAAAACGCCGATGGCACTTGAGTGAAGCCCACTCGATGCATGAAGCGCTCATTGAAGACCGGACCGGTAACCACTCGGAGTTGCTCGAAGCGCGGCAGGAAATCGTCCATCACGACCTCTTCGAGACGTTGCCACACGCGTCGATTCAAATCAGGGCGCTGCGGCGTGATATTAGTCATCTGAAAGGTATCGAGCTGCGCCGCACGCCCATGTACGCGTGCAATGGCATAGTTGGGGGCCAAGTGGCCGCGGTCGTAGCCGCTGTGCGTGTATTGATCCGAGATGACCGGCCACAACGAGCGCCAGTCCCGCGCAAAGCCATACGGACGATCACCGATCGGCGCATCAGGCGTTTCATGAAGCGCATAACTGACCCATAAAGGGCTGACCCGAATATCCGACCACCCCACCAGGAAGGCATCACTGCGCAGCACCCGGTTGAATCCCTGCCAACTGGTGGTTTGCCACTCGGGCACGCCCATCCAGCTAAGCCGGTCGCGAACCTCGCGCTCCTGCCAATACCACAGGCCGGACCCCACGACGGCGAAAATCAGAGAAATGCCCACGCCACGCACCAAGCGCCGACACTGATAAGAAATAACGGCGATCATGCCGGCGACGTGTCCTTGTCCTGCGAAAACGAAACGTGAAGAGGGTAATTATACGGGGCGATGAGGGCGCCGCTACCAACCTAACGAGAACATCGTCTCAAGGTCGTGGCGCGAGTGCACCTGCATGGCGTTGAGCGTCTCCGTCTCACGAATGCCCTTGACCTGCATCAGGCGCTCGGTCACGAGCTGCGCCAACGACTCGAAGTCGCGCGTGCGGGCGATGGCGACCAGGTCATAACGGCCACAGGTGGAAAATACCTCGCTGATGCCTTCCAGCTCAGCCAACCGTTGGGCGACCGCATTGATCTGGCCCTTTTCCACGTCGATCAGAATCACCGCGCTTTGCATGACACTCTCCTACTGCCTACTGCACTCGGGGCGTCGCGCCAGCCTGCGGCCGGCACGCTCAAGACGCACCGGCACGGCACTTCGCCGACGGCGCGCAAGCAGTATATCAGCCTTGCGCGCTGCGGCTAGCGACGCGTTTCAGCCGCTTTCTCGCGCGTCACCGGGGAGCGGCCACTGATAGCGGCGCACGACCTCGTCGTCCTCCACCGATTCCAGCTTGACCGCAAATCCCCACAATTGATGCAGGTGGCGCAATACCGGATACAGGGTCTTGCCCAATGGCCGGCGTGCATCCTGGACATGGCGCAGGGTCAGCGAACGATCGCCGCGAATATCGGCCTCCCAGACCTGGATGTTCGGCTCGCGCAGCGACAAGGCATATTGCGTAGACAGCGCCTCACGCACGCGCCGGTAGCCACGCTCATCGTGAATGGCACTGATGGTGAGCATCTCATCGCGGTCGTCATCGACAAGGCTGAACAGCTTGAGATCGCGAATCACCCTGGGCGACAGGAACTGCTGAATGAACGACTCGTCCTTGAAGTTACGCATCGCGAAATGCACCGTCTCCAGCCAATCGCTGCCGGCGATCTCCGGGAACCACTCGCGATCTTCCTCGCTGGGTGTCTCGCAGATCCGGCGAATGTCCGCAAACATCGCAAACCCCAGAGCATAGGGATTGATACCGTTGAAATGTGGACTATCGAATCCCGGCTGCTGCACGACGGCGGTATGCGAATGCAGAAACTCGAGGATCGTGCCTTCGTCGATCAGCCCCTCATCGTAGAGCCGATTCATCAGCGTATAGTGCCAGAATGTCGCCCATCCCTCGTTCATCACCTGAGTCTGGCGCTGGGGATAAAAATACTGCGCCAGCTTACGCACGATGCGCACGATTTCCCGTTGCCACGACTCGAGAAGCGGCGCGTTCTTCTCCAGAAAATACAACAGATTTTCCTGCGGCTCGGGGGGATAACGCCCGTACTGGTGGAGCCCCAGCGGATCGTCGATGTTCTCCGCGAATACCTCCGACTCACGTGGCGCTTTCCCCGGAATCGTGCGCCACAGGGCGTTCACCTGCGCCTGGAGATAGGTTTCACGTTCCTGCTGGCGGCGCGCCTCTTCCTCCGAGGAGATCGGCGAGGGGCGCTTGTAGCGATCGACCCCATAGTTCTGCAGCGCATGACAAGCATCCAGGAGCTGCTCCACCGCGGTGACGCCGTGGCGCTGTTCGCATTCGGCGATGTACTTGCGCGCGAATACCAGGTAATCGACGATCGCCGAGGCGTCGGTCCAGGTGCGAAACAGGTAATTGCCCTTGAAGAACGAGTTGTGGCCGTAGCAGGCATGCGCCATGACCAGTATCTGCATCATCAAGGTGTTCTCTTCCATGAGATAGGCGATACAGGGATCGGAGTTGATGACCAACTCGTAGGCCAGACCCATCTGACCGCGCCGATAGGCCTGCTCGACAGACAGGAACTGCTTGCCGAAGGACCAGTGATGATAGCCCACCGGCATGCCCACGCTGGCGTAGGCATCCATCATCTGCTCGGAGGTAATGATCTCGATCTGGTTGGGGTAAATATCCAGGCGGTATTCCTTGGCGAACCTGGCGATCTCACGCTCATAGGCCGTCAGAATCTCGAAATTCCAATCCGAGCCGGTCGCGATGGGGGTCGATGCGGTACTCATGTCACCTCCTCGGCGCGGCGCCTCATTGCGCTATACGCTTGCGGAACAGCTTGCGGAAGACCGGATAGATGTCACCTGGCTCGACGATCTGCTGCATGGCGAAGCGCTCGGAGTGGCGCGCCTGCACGCGCTCGTATTCCTCCCACAGCGCCTGATGCGAATGCGGCGTGATTTCCACATAGGTGTAGTACTGCAGCTTGGCCATCAGCGACGACATGAGCAGGTCACGGCAGGTCGTCGAGTCGTCGTCCCAATTATCGCCGTCGGAGGCCTGGGCGACGTAAAGATTCCACTGCGCGGGCGAATAACGTTGGGTGATGATCTCGTCGACGAGGGTCAACGCGCTGGAAACGATGGTCCCCCCGGTTTCCCGGGAGTAGAAAAACTCTTCCTCGTCGACTTCCTTGGCTGCGGTATGGTGACGGATAAACACCAGCTCGACCTTCTCGTAGTTGCGCTCCAGAAAGAGATACAGCAGCAGGAAGAAACGCTTGGCGATATCCTTGTGGCCCTGAGTCATGGAGCCGGAGACATCCATGACGCAGAACATCACCGCCTTGTTGGAGGGCTGCGGCTGGTCGACGAGATTGTTGTAGCGCAGGTCGTAGGTATCGATGAACGGCACCGCTTCCAGGCGCTTCTCGAGACGCTCGATCTCGGCCTTGAGCTGGTGAATGCGCGTCGGATTGCGTAGCACCGGGTCCTTGTCCTCCTCCTCTTGAAGCGCTTCCTGGGCTTCGCGCAGGGCACGCTTGATAGGGGCCCGCATGCCGATACGCCGCGCCTGCGCCTCGCGCATCGAGCGCACGATGTTGATTCGCGATGGCACGCCATCGCGGGTCACCCCGGCACGCACCGGTCGCACCTCGTCGAGATCCCGCAATTGCTTGCGTTCCAGATGCGGTAGTGCCAGACCATCGAAGACGAAATCGAGGAATTCCTCGCGGCTCAGGGAAAACGCGAATTCGTCCATGCCCTCGCCTTGATTGGACGCACCGCCCTCGCCTGTGCCGCCCTCACCGTTACCCCCCGGACGCCGCAACCGATCCCCCTCGACAAATTCCTTGTTGCCGGGGCTGACGATGGTTCGTGAGCCGCCGGGGCCGTGCTGAAACACCGGCTCGGAAATGTCCTTGGTGGGGATCGAAACCTTCTCGCCGCGCTCCATGTCGGTGATCGAGCGCCGGTTGACCGCCTCTTCCACCGAGCGCTTGATATGGCCGCGGTAGCGCTGCAGGAAGCGCTGCCGGTTCACGGCACTCTTGTGCTTGGCATTGGCGCGTCGATCAATGAAGTAGGTCATGCCGCTCACCTCGTCGCCAATATTTGTCGATAGACTCGAGCTCGTAGCTCAGGCTAATGCGACTTGCGAACCCGCAAATACCACTCCGACAGCAGGCGTACCTGCTTCTCGGTATATCCCCTGTCGACCATGCGCGCCACGAAGTCCTCATGTTTCTTCTGATCCGAGGTCGAGGCCTTGGCGTTGAAGGAGATGACTGGCAACAGCTCCTCGGTGTTGGCAAACATCTTCTGTTCGATCACACCCTTGAGCTTCTCGTAGGACTGCCAGCTGGGATTCATGCCGTTGTTCTGGGCACGTGCGCGCAACACGAAGTTGACTACTTCGTGGCGGAAATCCTTGGGGTTGGAAATGCCTGCAGGCTTCTCGATCTTCTCCAGCTCTTCGTTGAGCGCCTGGCGATTGAACAACTCGCCGGTCTCGGGATCGCGATACTCCTGATCCTGAATCCAGAAGTCGGCATAGATGACGTAACGATCGAAGATATTCTGCCCATACTCGCTGTACGACTCGAGATAGGCGGTCTGAATTTCCTTGCCGATGAAGTCAACGTAACGCGGCGCCAGGTACTCCTTGATGAACCGCAGGTAGCGTTCGAAGGTTTCCTTGGGCAGTTGCTCCTGCTCGAGACGCTGCTCCAGCACATACAGCAAGTGCACCGGATTGGCGGCGACTTCGTGGGTATCGAAGTTGAAGACCTTGGAAAGGATCTTGAAGGCGAAACGCGTCGACAGGCCCTCCATGCCCTCGTCGACGCCGGCCGCATCGCGGTACTCCTGAAGCGACTTGGCCTTGGGGTCGGTATCCTTGAGGTTTTCGCCGTCATAGACCCGCATCTTGGAATAGATGCTCGAATTCTCGGGTTCCTTGAGGCGCGATAGCACCGAGAACTGCGCCAGCATGCGCAGTGTATCCGGCGCACAGGGCGCGGCATTCAGCGATGAATGCTCGAGCAACTTCTTGTAGATGTGGATTTCCTCGCTCACGCGCAGGCAATACGGAACCTTGACGATATAGACGCGATCCAGGAAGGCTTCGTTGTTGCGGTTATTGCGAAACGTCTGCCACTCGCTCTCGTTGGAATGCGCCAGGACGATACCGTCGAAGGGAATCGCCCCCATGCCCTCGGTGGGGTTGTAATTACCCTCCTGCGTCGCCGTCAGCAACGGATGCAACACCTTGATCGGCGCCTTGAACATCTCGACGAATTCCATCAGCCCCTGGTTGGCCTTGCACAGGCCACCGGAGAAGCTGTAGGCATCCGGATCGTCCTGGGAATAGAGCTCAAGCTGGCGAATGTCGACCTTGCCCACCAGCGAGGAAATATCCTGATTGTTCTCGTCACCGGGCTCGGTCTTGGAGACGGCGATCTGATTGAGGCGCGACGGATAGAGCCGCACGACACGAAACTGCGAGATGTCGCCGCCGTATTCCTGCAAGCGTTTGGCGGCCCAAGGCGACATCACCGCACTCAGATGGCGCGGCGCGATGCCGTATTCCTTCTCCAGCAATTCGCCGTCTTCTTCCGGCGAGAACAGTCCCAGCGGCGACTCGAAGACCGGCGAACCCTTGATGGCGTAGAACGGCACATGTTCCATCAACAGCTTGAGCCGTTCGGCCAGCGAGGATTTACCGCCACCTACCGGCCCGAGTAGATACAGAATCTGCTTCTTCTCTTCCAGCCCCTGCGCGGCATGCCGGAAATACGCCACAATCTGCTCGATGGCCTCTTCCATGCCATAAAATTCGGAAAACGTCGGATAACGACGGATGACCTTGTTACTGAAGATACGTGACAGCCGCGAGTCCTTGGCGGTGTCAATGACCTCCGGCTCGCCGATCGCCTCGAGCATGCGCTCAGACGCGCTCGCATAGACACTTGGCTCCCGGCGGCAGAGTTCCAGATACTCCTGAAGACTCATCTCCTCTTGCTGAACGCGCTCGTAACGGTTCTGAACATGATCGAAGATACTCATCAAACGCCTCCTTTCACGACCCGGGGCCGCTCATCGGATTCTGGGCTGTCTATGTATCAGCGTAGACGGATGGAGAAGAAAGGGGCGATGCGAAACGTATTTCCTTTCAACGCAGCGGCACGGCCCTCGACATGAGAGCCCATAAACGGCCATTGGTTCGTTGAAATCCGCAAACGGCGGGAAAGGCGAGAGCACATCGATGCCCTCGCCCTGGCACTCGATCAGGCAGCAGACAATGCATCGCGCGCATCGTCGATCAAGCGATCGAGCAGCGCTTGCGTGGTATTCCAGGCACAGACGAATCGCGCACCGCCCGCGCCGATGAAGGTATAGAACGTCCAGCCGCGCTGGCGCAGTGTCTCGAGGACCGCGACGGGCAGCGTCACGAAGACGCTATTGGCCTGGGCGGGGAACATCAGCTCGGCCCCCGGCAAGGCGGCAAAGCCCTCCGCAAGATATCCCGCCATAGCGTTGGCATGCTCGGCATTACGCAACCAGGCACCGCTTTCCAGCAGGCCCAGCCAAGGCGCGGCGATGAAACGCATCTTGGAGGCCAACTGCCCTGCCTGCTTGCAGCGGTAGTCGAAGTCTTCCGCCAGGGCGTGGTTGAAAAAGACCACCGCTTCGCCCATCGGCAAACCATTCTTGGTCCCCGAGAAGCACAGCGCATCGACGCCGACCTGCCAGGTGAGCTCCGCCGGCGTGGCCCCGAGCGACGCACAAGCATTGGCAAAGCGCGCCCCGTCCATATGCACGTGCAGACCATGTTTATCCGCCATGGCACGAATCGCCATCAGCTCATCGCGGGTATACACGGTGCCGACCTCGGTGGCTTGGGTCAGCGAGATCGTGCGCGGCTTGGGGTAGTGAATGTCGCTGCGCCGCGTCACCAGTGATTCGATGCCCTCGGGCGTCAACTTGCCATCCGCACCGGAGCATGTCAGCAGCTTGGCACCGTTGGAGAAGAACTCCGGTCCGCCGCATTCGTCGGTTTCGATATGCGCCAGTTCGTGGCAGATGACGCTATGATAGCTCTGCCCCATCGAGGCGAGTGTCAGCGAGTTGGCGGCGGTGCCATTAAAGACGAAAAACACCTCACAGTCGTAGTCGAAGAAACGGCGAAAACGGTCGGCAGCTTTCTGGGTCCAGGCATCGTTGCCATAGGCGAGATCATCGCTTTCGTTGGCGCGCAACAGGTAGTCGAGCGCCTCGGGGCAAATGCCGGAGGTATTATCGCTGGCCAGAAAAAGCGGCGTACAGTCGGATTCCATGCCTTATTGTCCTCATGTGTGGCGAGAAGAAAGACGCTTGAAACGTAACGCCAGGTACCGGGTGCCAACACCTGCCGTTAACCTGCAAAAAATTGCGTCTCGATCCAGTCTACTCATCGCCGCTTCACATCGGAAGCCCGCTAGTGAACACCTTCTTATACACGCACTTTCTTAGAGGGGGAGTTACAAAACGGGCGAGCGAAGTCCTTTTGTAAACACCCTCTTATATATGTGCCGCCAGACGGGTACCCTGATCGATGGCCCGTTTGGCATCGAGCTCCGTCGCCTCCTGTGCGCCCCCGATGACATGCACCTCGCAGCCGGCTACCGTCAGCGGCGCCTCGAGATCCGTCACCGATACCTGACCGGCACACACCACCACCGTCTCTACCTCGAGGCATTCTTGTTGGCCGTCATGCATGATATGCAGCCCCGCAGCGTCGATGCCGAGATACTCGCAGCCACTCAGCATGCGCACCCCGCGCTGGCGCAACGCAGCCCGATGCACCCAGCCGGTGGTCGTGCCCAGCCCCTTGCCAGGCTTGCTGGTCTTGCGCTGCAGCAGCGTCACTTCACGGGGCACCTGCGGCGCTTGCGGTGCCACGAGACCGCCCCGCGCCGCCAACGACAGATCGACGCCCCACTCGGCGCACCACGTCTCGCGATCCAGTGCGGGATGCTCGGCATGGGTCAAGAGCTCCGCGACATCGAAGCCGATCCCACCCGCGCCGATGATCGCCACGCGCTCGCCGACACGCTCGGGGTGCATGATCGCCGTGGGATAGTCCACCACACGCGGATCCTCGCTACCCGGCAACGACAACGCCCGGGGCGCGACTCCCGATGCCAGCACCACGACATCGAAGGCCTGCAAGCGTTGCGCCTCGGCCGATGTATTCAGGCACACCGTCACATCCAGCGCCTCGAGCATGCTGCGGTAATAGCGCAGCGTCTCGCGGAATTCTTCCTTCCCGGGTATGCGCTGCGCATAGCGGAATTGCCCCCCGACCTCGGCCTCGCGTTCGAACAGCGTGACGCGGTGGCCGCGCTGCGCCGCCGACACGGCGGTCGCCAGTCCCGCCGGACCAGCCCCGACCACTGCGATATCACGCGGCGTCGCCACGGGCGCGAGCGTCAATTCGGTCTCGTGACAGGCACGTGGATTGACCAGGCAGGAGGTCAACTTGCCCTGGAAGGTATGGTCCAGACAGGCCTGGTTGCAGGCAATGCAGGTATTGATGAACGCCTCGCGTCCTTCGCGCGCCTTGGCCACCCACTCAGGGTCGGCGAGAAAGGGGCGCGCCATCGAAACCATGTCGGCGTGCCCTTCGGCCAGCACGTGCTCGGCCACCTCGGGCATATTGATGCGGTTGGTGGCAATCAACGGCACCTTGAGCACTTCACGCAGGCGCCGCGTGACCTCGGTGAAGGCCGCCCGCGGCACGCTGGTGACGATGGTCGGCACCCGCGCCTCATGCCAGCCGATTCCGGTATTGATCAGATTGGCGCCCGCCGCCTCGATCGCACGTCCCAGGGCCACGACCTCGTCGTGGCTGCTGCCGTCCTCGACCAGGTCGATCATCGACAGCCGAAAGATGATCAAAAAGTCATCGCCCAACGCCTGTCGAATGCGGCGCACGATCTCCACCGCGAAGCGCATGCGGTTCTCGAATTCCCCGCCCCACTCGTCGTCGCGGTGATTGGTACGCCGGCACAGGAACTGATTGATCAGGTAGCCTTCCGAACCCATGACTTCGACGCCGTCGTAACCCGCCTCGCGAGCCAGTTGGGCGCAATTGACATAGGCCTTGATCTGCTCCGTCACCTCGTCGCCGCTCAACGCCCGGGGTGTGTACGGATTGATCGGGGCCTTGAGCGCCGAGGGCGCCACCAGGGCAGGCGAATAGGCATAACGCCCGGCGTGCAAGATCTGCATGCAGATATGGCCACCCTCGGCATGTACCGTCTGAGTCACCTGTCGGTGCGCCTCGACTTCTTCCGGCTCGCTCAATTTGGCGGCGCCTTCGAACACTGCGCCCTCGGGAGTCGGAGCGATGCCGCCGGTGACGATCAACGAGACACCCGCGCGTACCCGCTCGGCATAGAACGCCGCCAGACGCGCGAAGCCGTCGGGAGCCTCCTCCAGATTGGTGTGCATCGAGCCCATCAGGATGCGGTTATCGAGCGTCACGGGCCCCACGGCCAGCGGGCGAAAGAGATGCGGATACTGAGTCACGGCGCGTCCTCGCTTGCACTCGGCTTTAAACCACCATACATTTTCAAACAACTGTATGAACATTGTAACGAAGGCGTCACGGGAGGCAATCCCGACCAAGGGCGCAGACATGACTGCCCTCTCACGCTAGACAAGCGAGACCCGAATGGATTATCAGAGCTCTCGACACCGCATCCCCGTCGCTGGCGGCGGCGAACTGAATCTTACCCGCTTCCAGCCCGAACGCATCCACGGCCTACCCATCCTGTGCTGGCATGGCGCCATCGAGTCGGGGCGCATTTTTCACAGCCGTAGCGGCAAGGGGCTGGCGCCCTGGCTTGCCCGGCAGGGGCATGACGTCATGGTGATCGATCAACGCGGTCGCGGCAGCGCCTCACCGCGCCCTGCGCGTGGCGTTTCGTTCTCGCAGCGCGCGGTCATCCTCGATGAAGTCACCGCTGCTCTGGCCGCCTGCCTGGGGCTGAGTGGCCAGTCACGCTGCCATGTCATGGCGCATTCCTGGGGTGGCGTCTTGATCGCCGCACACCTGGCGCGCGTCCCCAGTAGTCGCGAGCATATCGCCAGCCAGGTCTATTTCGGCACCAAGCGCCAGGTGCGGGTTCAGAATCCCAGCAAATGGCTCTATATCGATCTGATCTGGAAGGGGCTCGCACCGCTGGCCCGAGGTCTATGCGGCTACCTGCCGGCGCGTTCACTACGCTGGGGCAGTGACGACGAATATGCCGCCAGCCACGCGGACAGCGTCGCCTGGGTGCGCGAAACACCTTGGCGGGACGCCGAGGATGGCTTCGATTATGCCGCCGCCCTGGCGCAGGGAGGATTGCCGCCCACACTGCATCTCGCCGGTCATCGCGACCAGGCCCTAGGGCACCCCCGAGACGTGGCACGCTTCGTCGAGGAATGCGGCCCACACCGGCATGCACTACGCGTGCTGGGACGTGAGAACGGTCAGGGGCGAGATTACGCGCATCTGGACATGCTGACGCACCCCGGCGCCGTGGAAGACGTCTACCCGCAGGCACTCGCCTGGTGCCAGGCACATCAGGACGACACGGTCTTGGATGAGGAAAACACTGAGGAAACAGCGCGATAGGGGGCATCCGCGCATGAAGCAGGAAGGCCCAAACGACAAAACCCCAAGTCAATGACTCAGGGTTGGCCGATGGCGATCGTGGCGGACCGGACGGGACTCGAACCCGCGACCTCCGGCGTGACAGGCCGGCATTCTAACCAACTGAACTACCGGTCCGCATTGTCCGATTTTATTCGGATTGGTGGGTGGTACAGGACTCGAACCTGTGACCCCCAGCATGTGAGGCTGGTGCTCTAACCAGCTGAGCTAACCACCCGGATCGCATACTGCTTGGTACTGCATGTTGCTTCTACATGCCTTGTCGTCAATGACGCTTCGGCAAGGAAATCGTGGCGGACCGGACGGGACTCGAACCCGCGACCTCCGGCGTGACAGGCCGGCATTCTAACCAACTGAACTACCGGTCCGCTGAATACAACGCTAACCACACATTGTCGGATTTCCGATGAAGAACTGGCGGACCGGACGGGACTCGAACCCGCGACCTCCGGCGTGACAGGCCGGCATTCTAACCAACTGAACTACCGGTCCGCTACATTCTTCTTTACGTGTCCCCACTACTCGAAACACATTTCGCGCAATGGTGGGTGGTACTGGGCTCGAACCAGTGACCCCCAGCTTGTAAGGCTGGTGCTCTTCCAACTGAGCTAACCACCCCTGGTCACGTGGCGCTGAATTCTACAGACAGAGCGTGGAAAGTCAACCGATTATATTCATCGGATTCATTCACTTGCCTGCATGGCGACGGTCACCATGCGCGCTGCTTCCTCGATCAACGCCGCCTGATCATGCCCAGCTCGCCGTCGCGGCTGCCAGTCATGATCGCCATCGTCGAGAAAATGCACGTGTGCCGTCGCCGGCAAGGCGTATTCACGGACCTCACTCTCACCTCCGAACGGGTCTCGCGTGCCCTGGAATACCCAGGTGGGGCAGGCCAGATCCGGCCAATGCGCCAGCCGCGTGCGCTCAGGCTTGCCAGGCGGATGAAACGGATAGCCGAACAGCGCCAGGCCCGCCGATTGATCGCATGCCGCCAGCAGACTCGCCACGCGCCCGCCCATCGACTTGCCGCCCAGCCACAACGGTGGTGACGTTGCGTCGGCAAGCGGCGTCAACGCGTCTCGCCAGGCGGCCAGCTCGTCGACCAGGCTCTCGACACGCGGCGGCGGACGCCGGCGACTTTCATGCCATATCCGCTGCATGTAGGCGAAATCGATGGCCCAGACCTGCACGCCATGCAGCGCCAGCGCCTCACGCAAGCGCTGCATGAAGAGCGAGGTCTGCCCTGCCCCTGCGCCATGGGTCAGCAGCAAGCGCCCCACACGCGGCATGCCACGTACTTCCAGAGGGCCTAGGTCGTCCAGATAAAAATACTGCGCCGCGACGCCCGGCGATACACCACTCTCTTGCAGTGACGTCAGCGAGCGTGGCGTCGCGGCATAGGCATGCTCGAAGTTCATATCAGCCGTGACTCATTGGCAGGCAGGGTGCGTCACGCCTCTCGCGCCAGCACATCGAACGCCTCGATGCGCTTATTCTGGAATTCGCGTTGCTTGTCTTCCAGTCCCTCGAAATCGAAGAGGTTGCGGTCGGCCAGCTGCGACGGCGCCACATTGGTGATCGACTTGAACATCGTCTCCAGACGCCCGGGGTGTTTCTCTTCCCACTCCGTAAGCATCTCCTTGACCACCTGACGCTGAAGATTGGGCTGCGAACCGCACAGATTGCAGGGGATGATCGGAAACTCGCGCCACTCGGCGTACTCGGCAATATCGGCCTCACGGCAATACGCCAAGGGCCGGATAACGACATTCTTGTTGTCGTCGGAGAGTAGTTTGGGGGGCATCGACTTGAGCGTGCCACCGAAGAACATGTTGAGGAACAACGTCTCCAGCATGTCCTCGCGGTGATGACCCAGCGCGACCTTGTTGGCGCCGATCTCCTCGGCGAATCCATAGAGGGTGCCACGCCGCAGCCGCGAGCAAAGCGCGCAGGTGGTCTTGCCTTCCGGGGTTTTCTCCTTGACCACCGAATAGGTATCACGCTCGACGATGTGGTAAGGCACGCCCACGCCATCCAGGTATTCGGGCAGCACGTGCTCGGGAAATCCCGGCTGCTTCTGGTCGAGATTGACGGCCACCAGCTCGAACGAGACCGGCGCGTTACGCTGCAGGTTCATGAGGATATCCAACATGGTGTAGGAATCCTTGCCGCCGGAGAGACATACCATGACCTTATCGCCGTCACGGATCATCCCGTAGTCGACGATGGCGTTTCCCACCTGGCGCCGCAGGCGTTTTTGCAACTTGTTGAATGCCAGTTTGTCTTGGCCGGTGAGTGCGTGCATGACGATAGCGCTTTGACCTGCCGTAGTGAATGAACCCCCTCATATTACCACCGCAGGTCATCGCGACGAAGTCTCAAACCTGGTCGCTCAGGCACTGAGCGCACGTCGGTGACACAAGCGCAGGTACATTAGCGCCGTGGTCACGGCATCACCCAATGCCGTATGACGCCCCATGACCGGTACGCCCAGAGCTTCACTCATGGCCTCGAAACGCATATCCGGCTCGATATCCGGCTGCACGCGTCGGCGTTCACGCGCATATAGCCGGCAGACGTCCAGCGTTCGATTGGGCAGATCGAATCCCGTGCGCGGGCGCAGGTGGCGATTGATGACTGCCATGTCGTAATCGATGCACCAGCCGACCAACGGACGATTGCCGATGAAGTCGAGCAAACGGTCGAGCGCATCACCCAACGCCTCGCCGCCCCATAGATCGACGCCACGCAAGCCATGAATGCGGATGGAGTCGCCCGATAAGCTCTCCGGTCGCTGCAGGCGCAGGTCCAACGACTCGCTGGTCAGCACGCGGCCATCGCGCACCTTGACCGCCGCCAGCGCTACTAACTCCGCCCGCCGTGGGTCGAGATGGGTCGTCTCGCAGTCCAGAGCGATGACCTCACTGCCGCCATACGGCTCGAAGCGCCAGGCATGATGCCCGCCCAGTTGGCGGCGCCGATCACCGGCACGACGTAATGCTTTTATCATCGCAACCTCCTGTATGCTTCTGACGATGGCCCGTGTGGTTTGATTCGACCGTTCGTGGCCCTTGGCTGACGAGCACCTCAATACTCGAGATGAAAGCGCTGCGACAAGCGTTGCTTGAATTCCTTGACCGTATGCAACGCCTCGCGCAACAAGTCACGTTCGAAGCCACTGAGACGCTGAACGACCACGCGATTGGGCTCCTGCGACGTGTCGTTTCCCTCCAGATTTTCCAACTGCTGGCGCAAGCGCAGCTCGGAAAACAGCGCCATGGCTTCGCCCAGGTCGTCAGCGAAGGGCCGGTCAAGGCGCCCGTCGTCGACCAGGGCCTCGAGACGCGCAAACGTCGAGGTAGCCGCGATACGCCGCTCCAGTGCCAACGTGCGCACGCCATGCACGATGGGGAAAAGCCCCCCTTTCTTGATGTCAATGCCATGCTCCGGGCGCTTGAGCGTGCCGAACAGGGTCAACGGCGTGGAATAGCGCAATACGCCCCGAGCGAAGTACGAGAGCAGCAACTCATCGTGGGAGCCGCGCGCAAACAGGTGCTCGCGCAAGCCTTCGAGCAAGCTCGCGTTGCCGGCGATGGCATGGGCGTCGAGCATGATGGCGAGATTCATCAACGCATCCGGATCGCGGCTCGAGGCCCAGCGAGCGATCTTGCCTCGCCATGCCGACTCGCTCGCCACCCACTGCGGATTGGAAACCATGATGTTACCCGGACACGGCGGATAGCCGAGCCTGCCCAGTGTGTCGGTCAAGCTGCCCATGGCCGCTTCGATACCCGGCCAATCGCTGCCATCGGCCAGGATCAGCGCATTGTCCTGATCCGTCTTGAGGATCTGTTCGCCACGCCCTTCGCTGCCCATGACCAACAGGCACGATTGCTCCCGTTGCGTTTCGGGCATCAGGAAACGAAACGCCTTATGCATGATGCGCCCATTGAGCGCCGCCATGAGCTCCATGGCGAAACGCAGCTTCACCCCTTGCGCCATCAACGCCTGGATCAGTTGTGGTAGATCCGCACTGGCACACGCCAGGCCATCGATATCCTCGGCTTGTTCGATCTGCAGGCTGACGACATGCGCACGGCTCGAGAAATAGCCCAGAACGTCGGTCAACTCGACGACACCCACCGCCTGCGCGCCCTCCATGACCACGACACGCGCGACCTCGTGACGCGTCATGCTCACCAGTGCGGTAAAGAGGTAGTCATCGGCATGCGAGGTGATCAGCGTGAAATGCGCGATACCGCCTACTTCGGCTGTTTGCGGCAAGCCTTGCTGAACCAGCGCATCGAGAAGATCGGTCTTGGTCACCATACCGCAGCGCCCCGCATGACTGACCAGCAAGCTGTCGGCATGACACTCGCGCAAGTGCGTGACGGCCTCGGCAATCGTGGTGCGCCCCTCGATCACGACGGGCTCGCGCATGCACTCCGCCACCCGTGCCAGCATGAAGCGCGCCATGCTCATGCCCCCTTCCGCCCGCCGCTGGAGCACATGGCGCGCCTTTTCGGCCAGGTGCTGACGGAAGTAATCATCGAAGGCGGGGTAGGCGCTGCAGATGTCTTCGAAAAGCCAGCGGGGCAGTAAATAGCAAAGGCTTTCCTGCTCGGCCTGAAATCTATAGCGGCTCGTACCGTTAAGGATGCTGATCGCCCCGAACAGATCGTCCGCCGTGTAATGGCCGATACGCTGCTCTCCCTCGCTAGCGTTGAGGTCGAGCTCCGCCACTTCGCCCTTGTGAATCAGGAATACATGCTCACCGCGTTGACCGGCATCGAGTATGACCTCGCTCTCATTGAAATACGCGAGATCGACTCCGTCCCGGACGCGCTGCCGTGCTTTTTCATCGAGCAGATTGAATGGTGGCTGCGAGAGATTGATATCGACCATGGTAGTACCCTCGTCCTGTGCCGACCCTGGCACGACTTGGTGTCATCATCACCGCCTCATGTTCCTTATACTTTTCGGTAACACGGCCGAAAGATGCTTATCATATTACGCGTTCGAGAGTAGCAAAGCTGACTTTTATTACGACACATAGACTATCGTTCTACGCTTAGATCGCACCAAAAAAACAGCCATTGACTGGCGCTCCACAACACATGTCACGTCTTTTTAATAAGCCTGCTACAAATTCTCGAGCGCCCTTACAACCTCATGAAAACCATGAAATTTAAAAAAATTACTCTTTAAACTAATGGCTTGATACCAAAGTATGGGATTCTTTTTTCCGCATCATTGGTCACTATCATCGTCAGGCTATTCAGAGCAATCCCAGGTAGATAACACGCAACGGACAGCGCCGTCATTATCGATAAAAGTCTAGCGCCACTATCGTATCAATGACGTTACCCCAAAGAGTGTTCTATACCTGCGATTGCTTTGAAGCGTCTCGCACACTCTCATCACAACGCCAACATATCCCTACCAGTGGAGAGCGACACCATGGCTGATGAAAAATCCAATGCCGAAGCTTACTGGAAAGCCAACGTGCGACTTATCATCGGTTGCCTGATCGTCTGGGCACTGGTGTCTTACGGCGGCGCCATCCTATTCCGACCATGGCTATCCGGTATCCCCATCGGGGGGACCGACCTGGGATTCTGGTTCGCTCAACAAGGCTCCATCCTCACCTTCGTCGCCCTGATTTTTTTCTATGGCTGGCGAATGAACAAAATCGATAAAAAATTTGGCCTGGAGGAGTAAGCCATCATGAGCCAATTCGCCATCAACTTGCTGTTCGTCGGCGCCTCCTTCGTACTCTACATCGGCATCGCGATCTGGTCGCGAGCCGGGTCGACCAAGGAGTTCTATGTCGCCGGCGGGGGCGTACATCCAGTCACTAACGGCATGGCAACCGCCGCCGACTGGATGTCCGCCGCATCTTTCATTTCCATGGCCGGACTGATCTCCTCAGGCGGCTATGCCAACTCTACCTTCCTCATGGGCTGGACCGGCGGCTTCGTCATCCTGGCCATGCTCTTGGCGCCGTACCTGCGCAAGTTCGGCAAATTCACGGTACCGGACTTCATCGGCGACCGTTTCTACAGCCGCACGGCGCGTGTCATTGCCGTGGTCTGTCTGATCGTCGCCTCGGTGACGTATGTCATCGGTCAGATGACCGGGGCCGGGGTCGCATTCTCACGCTTCCTCGAGGTCAGCAGTACTGCCGGCATCTGGATCGCTGCGGCCATCGTCTTCCTGTACGCGGTCTTCGGGGGCATGAAAGGCATCACCTACACTCAGGTGGCGCAATACATCGTGCTCATCGTCGCCTACACGATTCCGGCGGTGTTCATCGCCATGCAACTGACCGGCAACCCGATTCCCATGTTCGGCCTGTTCAGTACGCATAGCGAATCCGGCGTGCCGCTACTCGAAAAGCTCGATGACGTCGTCAACGCGCTGGGCTTCCAGGACTACACCGCTGATGTCGACAACAAGCTCAACATGGTGCTGTTCACCCTATCGCTGATGATCGGTACCGCGGGCCTGCCCCACGTCATCATTCGCTTCTTCACGGTGCCCAAGGTCGCCGATGCACGCTGGTCGGCCGGCTGGGCCCTGGTGTTCATCGCGTTGCTGTACCTCACGGCACCCGCTGTGGCGTCCATGGCGCGCCTCAATCTGATGACCACCGTCTACCCCGAGATGGCCGGTCAGGTCGAGAACTACGACGCCGCCGCCGACAACGCCCTGCAATACGAGGATCGTCCCGGTTGGTTCCGCACTTGGGAAGAAACCGGCCTCATCAATTTCGAGGACAAGAACGACGACGGCCGCATCCAAGCCTACAACGATAGTAATGAAGGCTTTGCCGATACGGCACAGCAGCGTGGTTGGGAAGGCAATGAGCTGACGGTCAACAACGACATCCTGGTACTCGCCAATCCGGAGATCGCGAACCTGCCACCTTGGGTCATCGGCTTGATTGCCGCCGGGGGTATTGCCGCTGCGCTCTCCACGGCAGCTGGGCTATTGTTGGCGATTTCCTCAGCGATCAGTCACGACCTGATCAAGAACACCATCAATCCCCGCATCACCGAGAAAGGCGAGATGCTCGCGGCCCGCATCTCGATGGCCGGCGCCATCCTGGTGGCGACCTACCTGGGGCTCAATCCTCCGGGCTTTGCCGCACAGACCGTGGCCTTGGCCTTCGGCATTGCCGGCGCCTCGCTGTTCCCGGTGTTGATGATGGGTATCTTCTCTACTCGGATGAACAGCGCCGGGGCGGTCTGTGGCATGTTGGCCGGCCTGCTTAGCACGTTGCTGTACATCTTCACTTACTTAGGCTGGCTGTTCATTCCGGGCACCAACATGCTGGCCAATACGCCGGAGAACTGGATGCTCGGCATCTCACCACTCTCGTTCGGGGCTGTGGGGGCGATCATCAACTTCGCAGTGGCCTTCGCGGTCTCCCGGGTCACCAAGGCACCGCCGCAGGAGATCCAAGACTTGGTACAGAGCGTGCGTTATCCGAAAGGCGCTGGCGTCGCCCACAACCACTAAGCCATAATGACGCGGCCCGGTACGCCGGGCTGCAGACAACCCTCTCGCTCGGGCTTCCTCAGGGAAGCCCGAGCGCTTTCAGGAAAGACGTCCATGATATGGCACTTGATAGCAGCGCTTTTCGCCGGACTCGGCACCGCCGGTATCGGCCTGCTGCTGCGTTTCATCAGCGCTAAGCGCCTGCCGCGTTGGATCGTTCCGGCACTGGGCGGCCTCGGCATGCTTGGCTACCAGGTCTATTACGAATACAGCTGGCTGTCGTTCAAGCAACAGCAACTCCCCGACTCGGCTGAAGTCGTCGATGTCGAATACGGCTCGATGCTATGGCGTCCCTGGACTTACATGTACCCCATGCCCGTTGCCTTCGAAGTCATCGACCGCGATCATCTTAGTGCTACCGAGGCCGACGGAGAGCGCATGGTCGAGTTCTTCCTCTACCGCTTCGAGAAGCAAGTCGCGGACCGTGTAACCCATCAGGCCTACCTGATGCACTGCGACGCACGGGAATGGGTGCCATTAGTCGGCAATGAGCGCCAACCGGACGCCTCCGCGCTGCACGAGATTGGCGCCGACACCCCGCTTTACCAGGCTTTGTGTGAAACGCCCCGAGCGTAAGGACGACTGACGCGCACCAGTGGATTAGCCTAGAATGGCCGCAGACATAGGGGAGAGAGCATGTTTGCTGGCTGGCTACTGATCGTCGTATCGCTGATCTACATCGCCGTATTGTTTGCCATCGCCTGGCGGGGCGACAGCCAGGCCAAGCGCCATGGACCGGGCAGGCGACGCCCCATCGTCTACAGCCTCGCGCTGGCCGTCTACTGTACGTCGTGGACGTTCTATGGTGCCGTCGGCGAGGCTGCCACGTCGGGCTGGTCCTTCGCCAGCATCTTTTTCGGCCCGATCCTGACCTTCTTGCTGTTCTGGCCCGTGCTGGCCAAGATGATCCGCGTCGCCAAACGCCAGAACGTCACCTCGATCGCCGACTTCATCGCCTCGCGCTACGGCAAGACCCAGTCGTTGGCGGCATTCGCCAGCCTGGTGGCCTTGATCGGCACGCTGCCCTACATCGCCTTGCAGCTGAAGGCCGTGGCCTCGGCATTCACCGTATTGACCGACAGCGCCGACCTGACCCGCGCGCCTGTGTTCGGCGATACGGCCTTCTATATCGCCGCCGTCATGGCGTTGTTCGCGATTCTCTTCGGAACGCGACATACCGATGCCACCGAGCATCATGAGGGCCTGATTCACGCCATCGCCTTCGAATCGGTGGTCAAGCTACTGGCGTTTCTGGTGCTCGGTGCCTATGTCACTTGGGGTATGTTCGACGGCCTCGGCGACCTGTTCGGCCGCGCCGATACCTATCTGGAACTGCAGCGCCAACTGACCGAGCAGGATTTCGGCCGCGGCTTCTGGGCACAGACGCTTCTCGCGATGCTGGCCATCTTCTGTCTGCCCCGCCAGTTCCACCTCGCCGTGGTCGAAAACACCCACGCTGACGACGCCAAGCGCGCCCGCTGGCTATTCCCGCTGTATCTAGCCGCCATCGGTTTCTTCGTGCTGCCCATCGCGGCGGCGGGGCTGACGATATTCCCCGAGGGCGACGTCAATCCCGACACCTTCATGCTTGCGCTGCCCATGGCCGGCGGCAGTGAATGGCTGGGGCTACTCACCTTCATCGGCGGACTCTCGGCGGCCACCGGCATGGTCATCATGGCGGCTGTGGCGGTATCGATCATGATCTCCAACGAGATCATCATCCCGCTGTTGTTCCGTCTACGCTGGTTCGTCACCGAAGGCGACTACGCCAAACTGGTACTCCGTGCACGACGCGCGACCATCGTCGTCATCCTGCTGCTGGCCTATATCTTTTATCGCCTGATCGCCGAATACAGCACCCTGGCCTCGACGGGCATGCTGTCGTTCGCGGCGGCCGCCCAGTTCGCGCCCGCCTTGCTGGGCGGGCTTTACTGGAAGCGTGGCAACCGTCTCGGTGTCATCGCCGGCATGAACGTCGGTTTCGCGGTGTGGGCCTACACACTGCTGCTGCCGGCGCTGGTGCAGGCCGAATTGCTGCCGGTGACCTGGCTGACCAGCGGCCCCTTGGGGCTCGACTGGCTGGCACCCACGCACCTGTTCGGGCTCAACGTCGGTGATAGCTTCACTCACGGCGTCATGTTGTCCTTGGGGCTCAACCTGTTCGGCTACATCTTCGTCTCGCAGATCACCCCGCAACGCGTCGTCGAACGCATCCAGGCCTCGCTGTTCGTGGATAGCGTCGAAACCCGACAGACCTCGGTCAACCGCCCCTGGACCGGCGCCACCACGGTGGGCGATCTCAAGGTCCTCTGCGAGCGCTTCCTGGGTACCGGCCAGGTACAGCGCGCCTTCGAGGACTACTCCCGGCGTGGCGGCCAGTCCGTGGACGACAATACCCGCGCCTCGATCGACGTCATCCAGTTCACCGAACGGTTATTGTCGTCGGTACTCGGGGCGTCCTCGGCCCGCATCGTGGTCAATTCGGCGCTGCAAGGGCGCGGCATCGGTATTTCCGATGTCATCTCCATCGTCGACGAAGCCTCGCAGGTGCTGGAGTTCAACCGCGCTCTGCTGCAGGCGACCATCGAGAACATCAACCAGGGCATCAGCGTGATCGATCAGAACGCGCGCCTGGTGGTCTGGAACCAGCGTTACCTAGAGCTGTTTCGCTTCCCCGACAGCTTGATCCGGGTCAACGCGCCATTCGACAAGATCCTGCGCTACAACGCGCATAACGGCGAATACGGCCCCGGCGACCCCGAGGAGCACGTCGAGCTCTTGATGGATAACATTCGCCAGGGGCAACCGCATCGCTATGTGCGTTATCGCCAGGATGGCACCGTGCTCGAGGTCCAGGGCAATCCCATGCCCGGCGGCGGCTTCGTCTACACCTATCAGGACATTACCCAGCAAAAACGCACCGAAGAGGCGTTGATCCGCTCCGAAAACAACATTCGCATCTACACCGACAATGTGCCGGCGCTGATCGCCTATTTCGACAAGGAATGCCGTTACCTCTTCACCAACCGTGCCTATGAAGCGGCGATGGGCATCGACCGCAACGAAGCGATCGGCGAACGCTTCGACCACGTCATGCCTGCCCAGGTCATCCGCGAGCGTTCGCCGTGGATGCATCGTGTTCTGGCCGGCGAGCGAGTGAGCTTCGAAATCTCCCAGGACGACGGCGACGGCGGCGTGCGTTACATGCTGGTGACCTATACGCCCCACTTCGGCGAAGGTGAAAGCGTGCTCGGGTTCTTCGCCCTCTATCAGGACATCACCGAGCGCCGCCTGGCCGAAATAGCCCTGCGCGAGACCAATGAAAACCTCGAGGAACGCGTCCGCGAGCGGACCCAGGCGCTGTCGGAGGCCAACGCGGCCCTGCGCCAGGAAAACCGCGTGCGCGCCGAGGCCGAGTCGGCGCTGCGCCAAGCCAAGCAGGTCGCCGAGGAGGCCAACGCCTCGAAAACACGTTTTCTGGCTGCCGCCAGCCATGACCTGCTCCAACCGCTCAACGCCGCGCGTCTGTTCACCTCGGCGCTGGGGCAGCAGGTCGAGGCCGACGAGCTGCGCCATACCATCGGCCATATCGACAACTCGCTACAGGCTGCCGAAGAGCTTTTGAGCACGTTGCTCGACATCTCCAAACTCGATGCCGGCGCCCTGACACCTCGTCGCACGCAGTTCCCGCTGACCGACGTCCTGCGCCCGCTGCGCGCCGAGTTCGAAGTCATGGCCACGGATCGCGGGCTCGACCTGGATGTCGTCGCCACCGGCACCTGGGTGGACAGCGACGCCCAGATGCTGCGCCGCATCGTGCAGAATTTCCTCTCCAACGCACTGCGCTATACCCAGCAAGGGCGTGTGCTACTGGGTTGTCGGCGCAAGGGCGATCAACTGAGCATCGAGGTATGGGATACCGGTCCGGGGATTCCCAAGGCCAAGCAGGCGGAAATCTTCCAAGAGTTTCGTCGCCTCGATCAAGCCTCGCGCCACAAGGAAAGCGAGAAAGGGCTGGGCCTAGGGCTATCCATCGCCGACCGCATGAGCCGAGTGCTCGAGCATCCCATCAAGGTTCGCTCGTGGGAAAACGTCGGCACCGTGTTCTCAGTCTCGGTGCCCCGGGTCGAGGGACACCAGCAGGAGAAAAGCGACGAGGATACGCCCACACGGCGTCCCGGCAACAAACTCGCAGGCGCCAGGATCCTGTGCATCGACAACGAGACACTGATTCTCGAGGGCATGAAGGCGATGCTCGATGGCTGGGAATGCGAAGTCTTCACTGCTACATCCATCGGTGGCGCCAAGTCGGTGTTGCGCCACCTGGAGAGCGACCCCGAGGCGATTCTCGCCGACTACCATCTGGACAACGAGGTCACCGGGTTGATGGCCCTGGAAGCGCTCGAGGAACTCTGTGAGGGCCCCGTTCCAGGTATCGTGATCACCGCTGACCGTACTGACGAGGTCGCCGAGGAGATTCGCCGCAATGGCTACCAGTTGCTGCTCAAGCCGGTGCGCCCCGCTGCATTGCGAGCGCTATTGACACGCACCTTGCAAGCCAACCGCGCCGCTCGCCAGGACCGCTAGCGTGTCGGGGTCGACGACAACCGGATGCAATTAATAGTCAAACTCAATCGTCGCCTGGCACAACGGCTATTGGTCAAGCCAAGGTCTCTAAGTTAACCTTCAGACATTCGATTAACCATGGTTAACTTAGAGTCGCTACCATGCTGAGTATGATTTCCGACAGCGCGATCCGCGAACAAGCCGCATCGACCCTCAACGGCAAGTCCCGACGCTGGGGCTGGACAGCCTTCTTCGGCCCCGCACTGATCGCGGCAGTGGCTTATATCGACCCCGGCAACTTCGCCACCAACATCGAGGCGGGTTCGCGCTACGGCTATACCCTGCTGTGGGTAGTGCTCGTCGCCAACCTGATGGCCATGCTGATCCAGACCCTGTCGGCACGCTTGGGGCTCGCCACCGGGCGCAACCTGCCCCAGGTGATTCGCGCGCGCTATCCGCGTCCTGTGGTCTGGTGCTATTGGATACAAGCAGAGGTCGTGGCCATCGCCACCGATCTCGCCGAATTCCTGGGGGCGGCGCTGGCCTTCAATCTGCTGTTTGGGCTATCGCTGATGGAAGGCGCATTGCTCACCGGGGCGATCACCTATCTGGCGCTGCATCTCTACCGTTACGGTTTCCGGCTCATGGAAATCATCATCGGCGCCATGATCCTCGCCGTAGCGGGCGGATTCATCCTCGAGCTAATGCTCAGCCGGCCGGAAGCGACGCCGCTGCTCGAAGGTTTGCTGATCCCCGGCTTCCCGGATAGCTATTCGCTCTATCTGGCAGCGGGCATCCTCGGCGCCACAATCATGCCGCATGTCATCTACCTGCACTCGGCACTCTCGCAGCAGCGGATTCAGGTGAAGGACGACGCCCATCGATTGCGCTTGATGCGTTACTACCGCCTCGATGTCATCATCGGCATGGCCATTGCCGGCATGATCAATCTCAGCATGCTGGCCATGGCGGCGGCGGCCTTCAATGCCAATGGCCATCTTGATGTCGCCACCATCAGTGACAGCTATAAATTGCTGGCGCCGATGCTCGGCCAGGTTACGGCCAGCCATGTCTTCGGCGCCGCCTTGCTGCTCGCTGGCCTGTCATCGTCCATCGTCGGTACACTCTCGGGGCAGGTGATCATGCAAGGCTTCATGGCCTTCACGATCCCCCTTTGGCTACGTCGTCTAGTGACCATGTTGCCGGCGCTGGTGATCATCATGCTCGGCGTGTCCGAGCAGAAAGCCCTGGTCGCCAGTCAGGTGATTCTCAGCTTTGGAATTCCGTTCGCACTCATACCACTGCTTTTTTTCACCGCCAATCGCCGTATCATGGGCAACCTAGTCAATCACAGATCGGTAACCGTGGTAGGCGGTATCGTGTGCACGTTGATCGTCGCCCTCAACGCGTACGTGCTATTTTCTACGCTCACGGGACACTGAAAGCAGGGGTTGCATGAAGTCTCAGCCCAAGCACGAATATTTCAAACGCGTCCGGCAGGATCATCAGACCGAACTGGTCGAGGATTATGTCGAGGAAATCGCGCACCTGCATACGCAGCTGGGTGAAGCACGTGCCAGCGATCTGGCCGAGTGTTTCGGCGTCAGCGCGGCGGCGGTGTCGAAAGTCATTGCACGCTTGAAACGCGACGGGCTTGCCGTCGCTCGCCCCTACCGCGGGATCTTCCTGACCGACGAGGGAGACGCGCTCGCCAAGCGCGTCATGGCACGCCACCGAGTGGTACTCGATGCCTTGCGGGCGCTCGGCGTGCCCGAGGAAGTCGCGCGTGCCGACTCCGAGGGCATCGAGCATCACTGCAGTGAGGAAACCGTGAACGCCATGCGCGATTTCCTGGACCGCCAGTCACCTTCATAAACCACCTGGCATGGCCCTGAGCGCGCACTACGCAGATAGCAGATACGAAGAAGCCGCTCCCATGCTGACGGGAACGGCTTCTTGTCTCTCACGTGGCCTCTTATGATGCCGCCAAGGACAGCCTAGGACTCGACCTTGGGCGGCTCGACCTCGAGTTTCTGCGCGGCGATGACCGCCTGAGTGCGCGAATGCACGCCCAGTTTGCGGAGAATCGCCGTGACGTGCGCCTTGATGGTCGCCTCGGACACATTGAGTTCGTAAGCGATCTGTTTGTTGAGCAAACCTTCGTTCAACATGTTGAGCACCCGGAACTGCTGCGGTGTCAGCGAAGCGATGGCCTCGGCGAAGCGCGCTTCATCTTCATTCGATTCTCCGAGAACCTTGGCCATCTCCTCGGGCAACCAGACCTCTCCCTCGAGCACTTGGCGGATCGCCTCGGCGATCACATCCAGCGATGAGGACTTGGGGATGAAGCCCGACGCACCGTAGTCGATGGCCCGACGCACCACCGGCGGCTCCTCGCTGCCCGAAATGACGACCACGGGCACCTCGGGCGACTGACCGCGCAACTGAATCAGCCCCGAAAAGCCATGCGCACCCGGCATGTGCAAGTCGAGCAAGATAAGGTCGGCATCAGGATGACGCATCACCATGTCGGTGGTCGCCTCCATGGTATCGGCTTCGACGATCTCCGCCTGTGGCGCTACTTGGCGCAACGCCTGGTTGAGCGCGGCACGAAATAGCGGGTGGTCATCGGCGACGATGAATTTCTGGGCAAAAGCCATTGTGTCTCCTCCGGATCCCCCTGGAGCGAACGGTCGTGCCGCGATTGTCATCGGCAAGCATCAGGTTCACTTCTTGTTTTCAGCATGTTACCCCATGCTGTAGACAATACCCAAGCCTTCCGTCGACGCACCCCCGAACGTTCCTGGTGGCACGAAAAAGCCGGCCATCGGCCGGCGAAAGTCGGGCGGGCACCCGAGGCGAGCTGGCGTGCCGCCCCGTGTCGAACGAACCGACGCTGGATACCCTCCCCAACACGTATCAACGATTGGCGCGATGCTCGATCAACTCATCGACCACGCTCGGGTCAGCCAGCGTACTGGTGTCACCCAAGCCCTCGCACTCGTTGGCGGCGATCTTACGCAGGATACGCCGCATGATCTTGCCGGAACGGGTCTTCGGCAGACCCGGCGCCCACTGAATGACATCCGGCGTCGCAATCGGGCCGATATCCTTGCGCACCCATTGCGTCAATTCCTTGCGCAACTCTTCGCTGGGTTCGGCATCGTCGCTCAGGGTGACATAAATGTAGATGCCCTGTCCCTTGATATCGTGGGGGTATCCCACCACAGCGGCTTCGGCCACGGCACTATGTGCCACCAGCGAGGATTCGATCTCGGCAGTACCCATGCGGTGCCCGGAGACATTGAGCACGTCATCGATGCGGCCGGTGATCCAGTAGTAGCCATCCTCGTCGCGACGGCAGCCATCACCGGTAAAGTAGACGCCTTCATAAGGAGAGAAGTACGTCTGCACGAAACGTTCGTGATCGTTCCAGATGGTCCGCGCCTGACCGGGCCAGGAATCGAGGAGCACCAGATTGCCCGAGGTAGCGCCTTCGAGCACATTGCCGTCGTTGTCGAGTAGCGCCGGACGCACGCCGAAGAACGGCCGCGTGGCAGAGCCCGGCTTGAGGTCGGTGGCCCCCGGCAGCGGTGTGATCATGATGCCGCCAGTTTCGGTCTGCCACCAGGTATCGACGATCGGGCAGCGCGAATTGCCGATCACACTGTGGAACCAACTCCAAGCTTGAGGATTGATCGGCTCACCCACCGACCCCAGCACACGCAGACTGTCACGCTGGCTAGAGTCCATGATGTTCTCACCATGCGCCATCAACGCGCGGATGGCGGTCGGCGAGGTGTAAAGGATCGACACCTGATGCTTGTCGATGATCTCGCCGAGACGCCCGTGCGTGGGATAGCTCGGCACGCCCTCGAACATCAACGTGGTCGCACCGTTGGCCAGCGGCCCATAGACGATGTAGCTATGTCCGGTGACCCAGCCCACATCGGCGCTGCACCAGTACACTTCACCCTCGTGGTAGTCAAACACATAGCGATGCGTCAGCGCCGCATAGAGCAGATAGCCCCCGGTGGTGTGCTTGAGCCCCTTGGGACGCCCAGTAGAGCCGGAGGTATAGAGAATGAACAGCGCATCCTCAGCGTTCATTTTCTCCGCCGGGCATTCGCTGGACTGGCGCTCGACCCACTCGTGATACCAGACGTCACGGTCGTCGTGCCATTCGATCTCGCCGCCGGTACGGCGCACGACCAGTACCTTGTCGACGATTTCGGTGCCGTCACGGGTCATCGCGGCGTCGACGTTGTCCTTGAGCGGCACATGCTTGCCACCGCGCACCGACTCGTCGGCGGTGATCACCACACGTGATTGGGCATCGACCACACGCTGTGCCAAGGCATCCGGCGAGAAGCCGCCGAAGACCACCGAGTGCACCGCCCCGATACGCGCACACGCCAGCATCGCCACCGATGCCTCAGGGATCATTGGCATGTAAAGGGTGACAGTATCCCCCTTGGTGACACCCATTTCCTTGAGCGCGTTGCTCAAGCGACACACTTCGGCATGCAGCTCGCGGTAGGTGATGGTCTTGTCTTGCCCCGGGTCATCGCCTTCCCAGATGATCGCCGGCTGATCGCCACGCGTCTCGAGATGGCGATCGAGACAGTTGTAGGCAGCGTTGAGCTCGCCATCCTCGAACCAGCGAATATCCACGTTGGAGGCGGCGAATGAGGTGTTCTTGATCTTGGTCGGCGCCTTGAACCAATCCAGAGACTCGGCCTGTTCCGCCCAGAAGCCTTCGGGATCGTCGACCGAGCGCTGATAGAGGCTCAAATACGTCTCGTCATCCGCCCAGGCATTGGCGGCGAAATCCTCCGCCACCGGGTAGACTTTCTGCTGTTCGGTCATGGCTGCCTCTCAAAGGTCGAGAAATGGATGATCGGCCACACGGTTACCAACGTGACCGTCCAAGAATACTACCCAGCATATACCCCTAGCCCCCCTGACTCCCTATTAGACCTTGGTATTACCATTTTTCCTTTTTAATTCATTGAGTTACATCACTTTTTCGCGACGAAGCGCAAGCGCTGTCGACATTGTCGGCAATGATAGGTCGTGCCGCGCTGTGCCAGCGAATGACGACGCGCGGAAAATCGATGCTCGGTGGCACAACCACAACGGTAGCAATACGGTGCGGGACTGGCACGCGCGACATCGAAACGATGCGTGGTACGTGGCGGCAAACCGTAGAGCTTCTGCATGACGGTACGCCATTCGTGGCCATGTGGACGCGCTGGCGGCCCCTCGAGATGAAAGACTAGCCAATGCGCCATCTCATGCGGCACGACGTCTTCCATAAACGCCTGGCGATTCTCGCGCAGCAGCACCGGATTGAAACGCAGGCCACCGCGGGTGAAGTGCGCCTGGCCGGCCCCCTTGCCACGCAGGTCCAGCCACACGCGGGGACGCGGCAAGGTGGGATGGACATCGCGGGCGACGTACCAGGCTGCTTCGACGCGCGCATGTAGCGCCTCGTGGAGCGCCGGCTCGTCAAGAGACATTAACCAATCGTTATCGGGCGTGGGCAAGGTGACAGACATCATAGGATGCTAGAATGCCGCGCAACGCGACAGGCGTCCACCACTCACCGACCGCTCCACTGCAAGAGGCTCATCATGTCCGAGACGTCGCCCCCCATGCCATTGCTCGACGACGCAGCGCTCGAGGCCCTCGACGATTTTCTGGAATCCGACCAGGTCGACCCTGAGGCGCTCGATCTCATCGGCACGCACGGCTTCCTCGTCGCCCTGGCGATCGCGCCGATCGAGACACCGGCCACGACCTGGGTCGCCGAGCTTTACCATGGCGAGCCGCAGTTCACCGACGCCACGCAACGCGAGCAGATCCTCGGCCTCTGCGAAACGCTCAAGCAAAACGCCATCGAGGCCCTCGAGCACGGTCACCTGCCCGAATTGCCGTTCGATCTTGAGCTCGGCGACATCTCGCCGGAAGAAACGCCCATCGGCGATTGGTGTGCGGGCTTCATGGAAGGCGTGTTTCTCAATGAAGTCGCCTGGTTCGAGCACGACGAAGCCCGAGTCGCCGAGCTGCTACTGCCCTTCATGGCTCTATCGGGGCTATTCGACGACGAACCCGACATGCACGAATTGATCGCTGACGGCACCCGCGCAGAAGCGCTCGTCAAGCAGCTTCCCGAGCTGATCCTCGATATTTATCTGCATTACCGCGTCCCCGAGGAAAAACCCAAGCCTACGCCGCGCAAGAAGAAGCCCGCCGGGCGTCCGGGCAGCAAGGATCGCGGCTAGGCGCGTGCTCAGCGCAGCCGCGTCATCCACCCGTTAAGGGTGCCGAAAACCCACTCACGACAGCGCTGAGTCCATGGACGATGGCGCCACTGATCCCAATCGATCTCCTCGCTGGCGGCGAAATTGCGCTCGAACAGGGCCGCCACGTCGCGGGCGAAACCGGCGTCCTCAACTTCCTGGTTGGCCTCCAGGTTCCACTGCAGACTCCAGTGGTCGAAGTTGCACGAGCCGATCGACGACCAATCGTCGACCAGCACGAACTTGGCGTGAATGAAGGTCGGCTGGAACTCGTAGATGCGTACCCCGGCCCGCAACAGTCGCGCGTAGAAACGTTGCCCGGCATAGCGAATGCCCGGATGGTCGTGGCGCGACCCCGGCAGCAATAGGCGCACGTCAAGGCCCAGACGCGCCGCGCGGATCAAGCGCCAGCGCAGGCTGAAAGTCGGCACGAAATAGGGCGTGCACAGCCACAATCGCCGCTCGGCGGTGGCGATACGCTGATGCAACGAATGCCGGATCGCCTGGTAACGATGCCCACGCCCGCTGATCATCCGCCCGTGCATATCCGCCGTGAGTGGTGCGATGGGGGCCAGAGGCGGCCAGTGACGCGGCGCCGCCTTGCGACGCGTCAAGGGCGACTCCCAAAGCTGCGCGAACAGGCCGACCCAATCCGCGACGACCGGTCCCTCGATGCGTACGGCGACTTCATACCACGCCTCGATAAAGGCATCGACGGCGCCGAAACCACCGGTAAAAGCCAGCTGCTCGTCGACGATCAGCAGCTTGCGATGATCGCGCGACAGATTCTTTCCCAACCGATGCCAGGCCAGCGGATTGAAGAAGCGCAGCGCCACGCCGGCCTCGCGCAAGCGCTCGCGGTCCGCATGCGCGAGCTTCATCGAACCGTAGCCATCGAGCAGCAACAACACCGTGACACCCCGCCCAGCCGCCGCACACAAGGCATCGATCACCCGCGTGGCAAGCGTTCCTGATTCCATCAGATAGAGTTCGAGATAAAGCGTGGTATGCGCTTTATCGATGGCTGAAAACAAGGCGGGAAGAAAACGCTTGCCTTCCGGCAACAAGGTGAAACGGTTGCCTACCTGCCAACGTCCGCGCATGGTGTCTCCTTGTTTCGCCGCCTGCGCAGCGGCTCGGGCATGCGTCATTGACGCACGTTTGCAACGTCGCTGAAAAGCACCCGCCTTGGGCCTACCCGGCCTGACTGGCTATACTGCTTCATTGCGTTCCTTCAAGGCTAATGGATGGCTGTTCTACGCACGCTCCTCACTCCCTTGCGCGCCCTGTGCCGCACGCTGCTCGACCGCTGGCTCGACTACCATCATGTCGAAGCGCAGCAGCCCGCGCTCGATGCCACGCAGCCAACGATTTACGTGCTGCCGCATCCGACCTTCTCGGACAGACTGGCACTCGAGTTGATAACCCGCCGCGAGGGCTTGCCCAGCGCCCGAGGCAGCGTTGTGCTCGGCGAAACACGCCTTCCCACCTGTATCGCCCTGCCCCGGCTCAGCCGCGGGCTGACGCGGGTACACGGACGACGCTCGCCGCACCTCGATACCTTACTGGCACAGCTAGCCGCCGACCCCGGGCGGGACATCCAGCTCGTGCCGGTCAGCGTGTTCTGGGGGCGCGCCCCGGGTAAGGACTTCGGCTTCTGGAAACTGCTCGCCGCGGATAGCTGGCAGTGGAGCGGACGTCTGCGCCGACTCTTGTCGATAGCGATCAACGGCAAGCACGTGCAGGTGCATATCGGCGCCCCGCTGCAACTACGCACCTTGGTCGAGACACGTCCGCTGCCGGTCGCCCAGCGCAAGACGGCCCGCGTGCTGCGCGTTCACTTTCGTCGTGTACGCGCCCGCGTACTGGGGCCCGATCTTTCGCACCGCAACACGCTGATCCGCGGCGTGGTCGACAGCCCACAAGTCCGCCAGGCGATCTTTGATGCGGCCACCGCCCGTGGCACCAGCCCTGAGCGTGAAACCCGCCGCGCGCTGCGCTATGGCCGCGAGATCGCCTCCAACACCTCATACCCGGTGCTGCGCTTCCTCTACCAGCTACTGCGCCGGCTCTGGAATCGCCTCTACGACGGCGTCACCGTCAATGGACTCGACGACGTCAAGGCGCTGGCCGGCGATCACGAGTTGATCTACGTGCCCTGTCATCGCAGCCATATCGACTACCTGTTGTTGTCCTACGCACTATTTCGCGAGGGATTGATGCCGCCGCACATCGCGGCGGGCCGTAACCTCGACATGCCGGTGGTCGGCGCGTTGCTACGCCGTGGCGGGGCCTTCTTCCTGCGCCGCAGCTTTCGTGACAACCGCCTCTACGCGGCGGTGTTCAACGAATACGTGCATCGTCTGATCTCGCGCGGCCATCCGCTGGAGTACTTCCTCGAAGGCGGACGCTCGCGCACTGGGCGGATGCTGGCACCGCGCCCGGGCATGCTCGCCATGACCCTGCGTTCCTTCGCCCGCGACCCTCGCCGCGAGGTCGCCTTCGTGCCGGTCTACGTCGGCTACGAGAAAGTGCTGGAAAGCGGTAGCTACCTCAAGGAATTGCGCGGCGGGCACAAGAAGAAGGAATCGCCCTTCGATCTGTTGCGCATCGTGCGTCGCCTGCGCCAGTCGTACGGGCATGTCACGGTGAATGTCGGCGAACCGCTCATGCTCAGCGAGTTTCTCGACCGCCAGGTCCCCGATTGGCGAGACAACCGCCGCCAGACGCGCCCCGACTGGCTGAACCAGGCCGTGCCCGCACTGGGGTCCACCCTGGCCCAGCGCATCAATGGCGCAGCCGCCATCACGCCGGTCTCGCTGGTCGCCCTGGGGCTGCTGGCCAATTCGCACCACGCCATCGAGGCCGACCTGCTCGAGCGCCACATGCGCTTGCTGGTGGACCTGAGACGGCATCTCCCGGGTGGCGAGCGCATTACCCTGCCCGACGGCGAGCCACGTGACTGGATCGCTCATACCGCTCAATTGGGGTTCATCGAATGCCGCCCGCAGGCACTCGGCGAACTCGTGCTCGCCACGCCGGAACAGGCCACCTTGTTGACCTGGTATCGCAACAACGTCTTGCACCTGTTCATCGACATGGCGCTGGTCGCCTTCGCGTATCGGCATAATGCGCGCTTTGGCACCGAGGAGCTGCTCACACTGCTGGGCCCCGCTTGGCCGGTGCTCGCGCATGAATTTCACCTCCCCTTGGAGGCCTTCGCGCCGCGTCTGGAGCGCGCCCTGGCGGCACTCGCGTCGGAAGATCTACTACTCGAGACCGATCATGGCTGGGAGCGCCCAGCGGGGCACCTGGCCAGTAGCGAACACCTGCGCCTGTTGGGGCGGCTGGTACAACCGACCCTGGAGCGTGGTTATCTGCTGTTGGCCGTGCTGCTGCGCGAGGGAAGCGGCACCCTGACCCGCGAGGCGCTGGAGGAACAAAGCCGTCAGTTGGCTGAACGTCTCACCCTGCTCTCCGGGCTCAATGCGCCGGAGTTCTTCGATAAACGTCTCTTCAGCGGCTTGCTCGATACCCTCGAGGCGCAGGGCTGGTTATGGCAGGAAAACGACAAGCTGTGCTATGACACCCCGCTCGAAAATGCCCAGCGGCGCGGCCGGGCGCTTTTCGATCCCAGCCTGCGCCACCGCTTGACTCAACTGGTGCATCGCCAGCCATCGTAATCACCCGACTCGGGTAGATTGCCGTCATGCGGGTTTCAGGCTGCGATGCACATAGAGATCATAGCGACTGGTCTTGCCCTCGAGCACGTGATCGGGCGCGGGGCCATCGAGCGGCGGCGCGCGGCGGGGGCGCTTGACCACTACCCGGTGCGTAGCGACCTTCAGAGCGGCTTCCAGCAAGCGTGGCGCGTCGTCATCGTCGCCGGCCAACTCGCGGAAGATACGCATCTCTTTCTTGACCAGCGCACTCTTGTCACGGTGTGGAAACATGGGATCGAGATGTACCACCTGCGGCGCAACATCGTGACGCGCCACTAGGGTTGCCAGTTCACGCGCGGCATCACCATGCGCCACCCGCATACGCGCCACGATCTCGGCGGCCTCGTCATCCACTCGGGCGCGCCGCACGCCATCCTCGAGCAGAGCGTAGATCGCCACCACGCGCTCGATCAACAACACGTCGGCACCGAGACTCGCCAGCACGAAGGCATCGCGCCCCAGTCCCGCCGTGGCATCGACGATGCTCGGCGTCACGCCGTGCGCCAGACCGCATGCCTTGGCAATCAACTGTCCACGTCCGCCGCCGAAGCGGCGCCGGTGCGCGACTTTGCCAGCGGTAAAATCGACCCGAATCGGCGCGCCATAGTGGCGCGCATTGCCCGACAGCGCCAGGCCATCGGCACGCATGGTCAACTGCAAGGCGGCATCGGCATCCGCCTCGGATTCCCAGGGCATCCCCAGACGCGCGGCCAGCGCACGTAGCGGCTCACCGATGGCCGCGACGCTTTCGCTCATACCGCCCACACCAGCAGTACGACCCCCAGGATCAGACGGTAGATGACGAACGGCAGCATACCAATACGATCCAGTGCGGCCAGGAACAGCTTGATACACAGCCACGCCGCGATGAACGACATCAACGTGCCCGCGATGAGCGTGCCCCAGGCCACGTCCCCGCCCGCTTCGACGAGCTCGATACCCTTGAGTGAGCCGGCGGCGAGAATCAGCGGGATCGACAGCAAGAACGAGAAACGCGCCGAGGCCTGCCGGGTAAAGCCGAGCATCAGCGCTGCCGTCATGGTGATACCCGAGCGCGACGTGCCGGGAATCAGTGCAATGGCTTGCGCCAGGCCGATCAGCAACGCGGTCTTCAGGGTCAGGGTCTCGAGCGACTTCACGCGGCTGCCGCGCTTGTCGGCCACACCCAGCAGCACCCCGAAAAGGATCGTCGTCGTGGCAATGACCAGCACCGCGCGTCCCGCACTCTCGATCCAGTCTTCAATCAACAGGCCAACGACCACCGCCGGGATGGTGGCGATGATGATCGCCCACCCCAGGCGACTTTCCGGGGTTGGTCCACGCTCGCCGAATTGGGTACACCAGGCATGAAGAATGCGCCAGACTTCATGGCGAAACGCGAACAACACAGCCCCCAGCGAGCCGACATGCACGGCGACATCGAAGGCCAAGCCCTGATCGGGCCAGCCCAGCAACTGCGAAGGGAGAATCAGGTGAGCGGATGACGAAATGGGTAGAAATTCAGTGAGACCCTGAATGACGGCCAGCGCAACGACGTGCAACCAATCCATGAGATGTCCTTGAAGCAACGAAAAGCATGACGCTGCGTACGAGCGTGCGAACACGCCATTATTATTCTCGAGGGCTTAAGAAACGCTTAGCCGCGCTGCCACGCTATCTCATTGCGCAAATACACCGGCACCGCTGCGTCGGGCGACGGACGTTCGCCCGACTTCCAGGCCTGTACGGCCAGATGGACCATGTCCTCGGCGGCCGGTTGCGGCTCGCTCAGGCACTGGCCGAGCGCCGACTGCACTTCAACGGGCATGCGCTCGCGTAAGTTCCAGCCCGAACCAATGCCCACCCAGTCGACATCGTGGAATGCCGCGGGCAGGCGCAGGCGTTCCGGCGCCAACACGGCCTCCGCCATGAGCGGCTCGAGCACGCCATCGTGACAGCGATAGGCCGCGGCATAGACCTCGTCCATGCGCGCGTCCATTGCCGCCACGACATAGCGCGCGTGGAGGCGCCGATGCGCGGAAAGCGCCAGGGCTTCCAAGGTGGACACGCCGATCAAGGGACACTCGAGTGCAAACGCCAGTCCCTGCGCCGTCCCGGCGGCGATACGCAAGCCGGTAAACGAGCCCGGCCCACGGCCGTATACCAACGCATCGAGATCAGCGAGCGCCACGCACGCCTCGGCCAGCACGTCGTCGACCATCGGCATCAAGAGGTGGGTGTGTTGACGCGGGGCGTCACGATAGCGGGAAATCACATGGCCATCGCGCCACAGGGCGCAGGAACAGGCGCTAGTAGAGGCATCCAGGGCCAACAGAGTGGGCATCGGCGATCATCGGGCTACGGGTGAGCCCGCACTATAAACGTGCCATCAAGCATTGGCAAAACGCCCGACGAACCGTCTGACGCATTGCTTGACGCAGGTCGTTATTGCGCGGCGCCAGGGACGCCGCGCGGCAGGAAGAGAAACTTATCCCTCGAGCGCCGTCAGCACCTGCTCGCGGATCGACTCGACGCTACCGGTGCCTTCCACGCGGTGGTAGGCAGGCGCACTTTGCGGATCTTGCTGCGCCCATTCTTGGTAATACTTCACCAGCGGCTCGGTCTGCTCATGGTAGACGGACAGGCGGTTGCGCACGGTGGCTTCCTGATCGTCGTCGCGCAGCACGATCGCTTCACCGGTCACGTCATCCTTGCCCTCTTCCTGGGGCGGCTGATACTCGACGTGATAGACACGCCCCGAGCCCGGATGCACCCGACGACCGGCCAGGCGCTTGACGATTTCCTCGTCGTCCACGGCGACTTCCAGCACATGGTCGAGCTTGACGCTGGCATCTTTCATGGCATCGGCCTGAGGGATCGTGCGCGGGAAACCATCGAACAGGAAACCGTTGGCGCAATCGGGCTGAGCGATACGTTCCTTGACCAACGAGATGATGATGTCATCGGACACCAGACCGCCGCTGTTCATGATCTCCTTGACCTTGAGACCCAGTTCACTCTCCTCCTTGACCGCCGTGCGCAACATGTCACCGGTGGATATCTGCGGAATGTCGAAATGCTCGCAGATGAATTGGGCCTGGGTACCCTTGCCTGCGCCCGGGGCGCCCAACAAGATCAAACGCATCGATAGTACTCCTTGAACGAGTCATCACATGTTCGTTGTCAGCCATGGCATGCTCCATGAAGCACACGCCATCGCCGTGGGAATGGCCCATGACGATACCTGCACGGCTCGAACGGCACAAGCACGCCCGCCCTGGGTTCGCCCTGCTCAAAGCGCCATAATTCGCCTTTTTTCATGGACTTGCCTGAAGCGTTGCACTTTCGTCGCGCGCCACAGCCTGCTCTGTTTGTCGTGACATTAAAAAAGCGGCCCTCAAGAGGGCCGCTTTGGTCACATCGTAGATGCGCTTGGGTCACATCAGCAGACGGCGAATATCACTCAGCGCCTGGGCCAGGAAGGCCGTGAAGCGTGCCGCGTCGGCGCCGTTGACCGCACGGTGGTCGTAGGACAACGACAACGGCATCATCAGCCGCGGCGCGAACTCGGCGCCATCCCACACCGGCTTCGTCTGCGCCTTGGAAACGCCGAGGATGGCGACTTCCGGAGCATTGACGATGGGCGTGAAGGCGGTGCCGCCGATGGAGCCCAGGCTGGAGATGGTGAAACAGCCACCGGTCATCTCTTCGCGCTTGAGCTTCTTCGATTGCGCCTTGCCGGCCAGTTCGACCGATTCCTTGGCCAGGTCGATCAGCGATTTCTGATCGGCGTTGCGGATCACCGGGACCATCAGGCCGTCCGGCGTATCCACGGCGATGCCGATGTGCACGTAGTGCTTCTGCACCAGCGTTTCGCCGTCGCTCTTCAGGCTGACGTTGAACTGCGGGAATTTCTGCAAGGCGTAGGCGCAGGCCTTGATCATGAACGGCAGCGGCGTGAGCTTGGCGTCCTGCTGGGCGGCCTCGTCCTTCATCGACTTGCGGAAGGCTTCCAGCTCGGTAATGTCCGCCTCGTCGAATTGCGTGACGTGCGGCACGTTGAGCCAACTGCGGTGCAAGTTGGCCGCGCCCGCTTTCATCAGACGGCCCATGGACTTTTCCTCGACCTCGCCGAACTGGCTGAAGTCGATGTCCGGCACCGCCGGAATGCCCGCACCGCCACTCGGCGCAGCGCCTTTTTCAGCGCCGCTGGAGCGCTGCTGAAGGGCGTTCTTGACGTAACCCTGCACGTCTTCCTTCAGCACGCGCTGCTTGGGCCCGGTGGGCGTGACCTGTGCCAGGTCGACGCCCAGTTCGCGCGCCAGCATGCGCACCGCGGGACCGGCATGGACACGAGAACCCGCCGTCTTGTCGTCGCCTTGCTTGTGACGCGCCTCGGGGCTCGGCTCGCCCATGGGCTGCTTGGCAGACGACGCGGACGTGGCAGCGCTGGCTTTTTGCTGACCGGCATCGGCCTTCTGATCCGCCTTGCCGGCATCGGCTTTCTTGGCCGGCTTCTTGGCACCCTCCACGTCAATATAGCCGATCAGGTCGCCCTCGGAGACGCTGTCGCCTTCCTTGACCGAGACCTCGACGACTTTGCCCTTGTAGGGGCTGGGCACGTCCATGGAGGCCTTGTCGGATTCCAGCGTGATCAGCGTGTCTTCCTTGCTGATCTCGTCGCCTTCGCTGATCGCCAGCTCGATGATCGGCACGCCTTCGCTACCGCCGATATCCGGAACGCGGAGTTCCTGGCGGCCACCCTCGTCGGCGTCTTCTTGCGTCTCGTCTTCGGCGTCTTGATCCTCGGCACCCGCGTCCGACTCGGCACTCTCGGAATCGCCTTCCGCCCGGGCTTCGTCGGTATCGTCGTCTGCGTCGTCACCTTCGCCGGCGATCTCCATGCTGCCGATCAGGTCACCTTCGGAGACAGTGTCGCCCTCCTTGACCGCCAGCGAGACGAGTTTGCCGCTGTAGGGACTCGGCACGTCCATGGAGGCCTTGTCGGATTCCAGCGTGATCAGTGGGTCTTCCGCGCTGACTTCGTCGCCTTCACCGACCGCGACTTCGATGATCTCGACGCCTTCGCTGCCGCCGATATCCGGTACTTTGACCTCGACAGTGCGCTTACCGCCACCGGACGACTTCTTCGGCGCAGCCTTCTCGGGCTCGGCTTCGTCCTTATCCTTCGACTTGGCATCGTCCTGAGACTTGACATCGTCCTGAGAGGGCCGGTCAGCGTCGCTATCGTCCTGACCGTCGTCGCCACCTTCGGCTTCGAGCTCGAGGACATCGTCGCCCTCGGAGACGCTATCGCCTTCCTTGACCAGCACCTTGACGACCTTGCCGCCCTTGGGCGCCGGGACATCCATGCTGGCCTTGTCGGACTCCAGCGTGATCATGGTGTCTTCGGCGGCGATGACATCACCTTCGGACACCGCCACCTCGATGATCTCGACGCCTTCACTACCGCCGATATCGGGAACTTTGATGATTTCGCTACTCAAGGTCGCGCTCCTTTCCAATCTGGCAGTCTGGTCGTCCCGGCGAAACATCGCGCTCGGGCAATACGACCAGACCAGGCAATCTGGCCACAGCCACCACCGCATCTAAGCGGCGGTGGCACCTCGATGGGACCCTTGGGTCCAAGACACCAACGGGGCTCAAGACACCAGCGGGCTGGGCTTGGCGGGGTCAATGCCATATTTCTTCATGGCATCATTGACGACCTTGGCGTCGATCTCACCGCGGCTGGCCAGCGCGCGCAGCGCCTGAATGGTTACGTAGTAGCGATCGACCTCGAAGAAACGACGCAGCGCTTCACGCGTGTCGGAACGCCCGAAACCATCGGTCCCCAGCACATGGAAATCACTCGGCACCCAAGCACGAATCTGATCGGCGTAGAGCTTCATGTAGTCGGTCGACGCAATGACCGGCCCTTCGACACCGCTGAGTTGCTGTGACACCCACGGCTGCTCACGCTTTTCATCGTAGTCGAGGAACTGCAACCGGTCGTATTCGAGCGCTTCGCGGCGTAGCTCGTTGAAGCTGGTCACGCTCCACACGTCGGCGACGACGTCGTGCTCGTTCGCCAGCATCTCGGCAGCGGCCTCGACTTCGCGCAGAATCGTGCCGCTGCCCATGAGCTGCACGCGTGGCTGCTTCTTGCGACCATCCTTCTTGCCTTCCTGAAGCAGGTACATGCCACGAACGATGCCTTCCTCGCTGCCCTCCGGCATTTCCGGGTGCGGGTAGTTCTCGTTCATCACGGTCAGATAGTAGAAGCAGTTTTCCTTGTCGTGGAACATGCGCTTCAGGCCATCCTGCAGAATCACCGCGACCTCGTGGCCATAGCACGGGTCGTAGGCACGGCACGACGGCACGGTCGACATCAGGATATGGCTGTGGCCATCCTGGTGCTGAAGCCCTTCGCCGTTGATAGTCGTGCGTCCGGCGGTACCGCCGATCATGAAGCCGCGCGCCTGTAGATCGCCGGCCGCCCAGATCAGGTCACCGACGCGCTGATAGCCGAACATCGAGTAGTAGACGTAGAACGGAATCAGCGGCAGGTGGTGGTTGGCGTAAGCCGTCGCCGCCGCGATCCACGCGGAGATGGAACCGGCTTCGGTGATGCCTTCCTCGAGGATCTGACCCTTCTGGTCCTCGCGGTAGTACATGATCTGGCCGGCATCCATGGGCTCGTACTTCTGCCCTTCGGCGGCGTAGATACCCAACTGGCGGAACATGCCTTCCATCCCGAAGGTACGCGCTTCGTCGGGAATGATCGGCACCACGCGCGAGCCCAACTGCTTGTTCTTGACCAGGCCGTTGAGTACACGCACGAAGGACATGGTGCTGGACACTTCGCGGTCGCCGGAGCCCTTGAGCTGGCTGGCGAACATCTTGTCATCGAGCCCGGGAATCTCGAGCGCCTCGAAGTCGTTCTTGCGCGCCGGCAAGAAGCCGCCGAGCTTCTCGCGCTGGAGATGCAGGTACTTCATCTCCGGGCTGTCGTCGTCGGGCTTGTAGTACGGGATGTCACCGCTTTCGATCTGCTCGTCGGAGATCGGCACACCGAAACGATCGCGAAACTTCTTGAGCGCTTCGGTATCCATCGACTTGATCTGGTGAGCTTCCATGTCGGCTTCGCCGCTGCCGCCGCCCATGCCGTAGCCTTTGACGGTATGCGCCAGGATCACGGTGGGGCCATTGCCAGCATTGTTGACCGCTTCATGGTAGGCCGCGTAGACCTTCTGTGGATCGTGACCGCCGCGATTGAGACGGAAGATCTGCTCGTCGGAGTAGTCCTTGACCATCTCTGCGGTTTCATCGTACTTGCCGAAGAAGTGCTCACGGGTGTACTTGCCACCCTGGGCCTTGTAGTTCTGATACTCGCCGTCGACCGCCTCATCCATGCGTTTTTGCAGCATGCCTTTGGTGTCCTGCTCAAACAGCGGGTCCCACTGGCCGCCCCAGACGACCTTGATCACGTTCCAACCGGCACCGCGGAAGACGCCTTCGAGCTCGTCGATGACGCGCGAGTTGCCGCGCACCGGGCCGTCGAGACGCTGCAGGTTGCAATTGATGACGAAGATCAGGTTATCGAGCTTCTCGCGGCTCGCCAGGTGCAGCGCACCCAGGGATTCCGGTTCGTCGCATTCGCCATCGCCGAGGAAGGCCCAGACCTTGCGGTCCTGCATGTCCTCAAGCTCACGCGAATGCAGGTACTTCATCACGTGAGCCTGATAGATCGCCTGGATCGGTCCCAGGCCCATGGAGACCGTGGGGAACTGCCAGTACTCCGGCATCAGGTAGGGGTGCGGATAGGACGGCAGCGACTCGCCGTCGACTTCCTGGCGGAAGTTATCCATCTGCTCCTGTGTCAGGCGCCCTTCGAGGAACGAACGCGCGTAGATACCCGGCGTGACGTGCCCCTGGATATACAGCAGGTCGCCCTTGTGATCACCGTTATCAGCACGGAAGAAGTGGTTGAAACCAACTTCATAAAGCGTGGCACTGGACTGATAACTGGCAATGTGACCGCCCAGGCCCTTGTGCTTCTTGTTGGCGCGCAATACCTGAACCATCGCGTTCCAGCGGATGGCCGAACGAATCTTGCGCTCGATGAACATATCACCGGGCATCTTGGCTTCACGATGCACCGGAATGGTATTGCGATGCGGCGTGGTCCCGGAAAAGGGGGGAGAAGAGCCATCGCGACGCAGACGATCCGCCAAGCGGCTCATGATATACCGAGCGCGCTCTTCGCCCTCATGCTCGATGACCGAGGCCAAGGAATCCAGCCATTCCGTGGTTTCGATCGGATCGAGATCGTTTCTTGCCTCCAGACTCATAGACGTCTCTCCGAATGAAGATTGTATGTCGGTCATGGCCCGTCTACGCATCGCGATGGGGCCTGTGGCGCTCTTCAGTGCGGGCGCGACCTTCTGTGGGCCGTGTCTCCGGGGAAAACTTTCTGTAATTTCCTTACAGCGGGGCGTGCAAGACGCACGAATTCAGGCCACGACGATACCGCAAACGCTGTCTGCTGCCAATTCGATAGGCCGCAAGCGACCTGCAAAATGTTTATTGCCCATGCCCGCTTAGGCCATATCGCAGGGCTACGACAAAAGTTTACACGATGTAGTGCATTTACATGCATGCCGTGCACCTGGAAGCCGTGCCCGCCACCTCCTTGAGACAACGGCAAAAATAGGCCCAGTCAAAAGCCGGCCCCGGGTCGGTCTTACGCAGCGGCGCGATATGCGCGTGACTAGTCACACGCCCCAGATTCAAGGCAGGATAATACTCATGCAATGCCTGGAACACGCGGGCCAAGCATTGATACTGCGCATCGCGATAAGCGTGAATTTCATCGCCTTCCAGCTCGATGCCGATACTGAAGTCGTTGAGTTCACGACGTTCACGCTGGCCATCCCACCAGCGCGAGCGACCGGCATGCCAGGCGCGTCGATCGAAGCCCACGAACTGCACCGCCTCGCCGTCGCGGCGAATCAGCACATGCGCCGAGACCCGCAAGGCGTGAATCGTGGCAAAGTAAGGATGCGCGGCGGGGTCGAGACGATTGGTGAACAAGCGCTCGATATCCTCACCCCCGAAGCACCCCGGCGGCAGGCTGATGGAATGCAGTACCAGTGCCGAGACTTCATCCTCGGGACGTGCATTGTGATTGGGCGAAACGACGTGCCGCGCCGTGGTGAGCCAGTGATTGTCGACCCGCATGCCTGCTCCTGTCTTTTCGGGACGTACTTCTCGAGACGTACCTCTCAAGACGTACTTCTCAAGACGTACTCTTCGGGACGCGCTCGGATGACCAGCGCCCCCCTGACCGGATCGCCGTGATCCCGATATACTGCACATATTGTCGCATATCAAAGGAAGGCGCCCGACATGCAATATCGCGAAGCGCTCGCGGAGGATATCCGCACCAGTGCCGCCCGCCTGCTGGCCGAAGATGTTGGCCCCGGCGACATCACCGCGCAACTGATTCCTGCCAAGCAGTGGGCCTGGGCACGCGTCGTGACCCGTGAGAACGCGGTACTCTGCGGTGTCGCCTGGGTCGATGAGCTTTACCGGCGCCTCGACCCCAGCGTCAAGCTCCATTGGCATGCTGCCGATGGCGACGCTCTGGCGCCCGAGGAAACCATTCTCGAACTGGAAGGCCCCGCACGCAGCCTGATGACCGGCGAGCGCGCAGCCCTCAATCTACTCCAGACACTTTCGGGCACGGCGACACGCACGCGCGATTACATGGCACGGGTCGCCGATACCGGCGTGGCGCTACTGGATACTCGCAAGACCCTACCCGGCCTGCGCTTGGCGCAGAAATACGCCGTCACCTGCGGCGGCGGCCATAACCACCGCCTCGGGCTGCACGATGCCTTCCTGATCAAGGAAAATCATATCACCGCCTGCGGCGGCATTGCCGAGGCCATCACCGCCGCGCGTCGTATCGCCAGCGATCTGCCGGTGGAAGTGGAAGTCGAGACCCTCGACGAGTTGGATGCCGCGCTCTGCGCCGGCGCGGATACCATCATGCTCGACAACTTCGATCTCGAGACACTGCGCGAGGCAGTCACACGCACAGCCGGACGCAGCCGCCTGGAGGCCTCCGGCAATGTCAGCGAGGCCACCCTGCGCGATATCGCCAAAACCGGGGTCGACTGCATCTCCATCGGTGAGCTGACAAAAGACGTCAAAGCCGTCGACCTGTCGATGCGCGTCGTGCGTACCGAAACACGCTAGCCCCTCGCCCACTGCTTGCGCGTCAGCGACCGAAGGCCAGCATCCGTTCCAGGGGCTTAAGGGCCCGCTGACGCAGCGCTGCCTCGATATGTATCTCGCCACTGCCTTCATGCAAGGCGCGCTCGAGGCGGTTCAGGTCGTTCATCGCCATCCACGGGCAGTGGGCGCAACTCTTGCAGGTCGCGCCATTACCCGCCGTGGGTGCCTCGAGCAGCGTCTTGTCGGGCACGGCCTGCTGCATCTTGTAGAAGATACCGCGATCGGTGGCCACGATCAGGCGTTGCTGGTCGAGCTCGCGCGCGGCCTTGATCATCTGCGAGGTCGAACCCACCACGTCGGCCAATTCGATCACCGCAGCCGGCGACTCGGGATGCACCAGCAAGGCGGCATCGGGATAGACCTTCTTGAGGTCCAGCACGCCTTCGGCCTTGAATTCCTCGTGCACGATACAGGCGCCATCCCAGAGCAGCATGTCGGCGCCGGTACGCTCGCGGATATAACGCCCCAGATGCTTGTCCGGCGCCCACAGGATTTTTTCGCCACGGGCCTGGAGATGCTCGATGACCTCGACCGCAATCGACGAGGTCACCACCCAATCCGCACGCGCCTTGACCGCCGCCGAGGTATTGGCATAGACCACCACCGTGCGGTCGGGATGCGCCTCACAGAACGCCGCGAACTCATCCGCCGGACAGCCATCATCCAGCGAACAGGTCGCTTCCAGCGTAGGCATCAGTACAGTTTTCTCGGGGGACAGTATCTTGGCGGTCTCGCCCATGAAACGCACCCCAGCCACCACCAAGGTCGTGGCCGAGTGCCGGGCGCCGAAGCGTGCCATTTCCAGGGAATCGGCCACGCAGCCGCCGCTTTCCTCGGCGAGCTGCTGAATGGCGTCGTCGGTATAATAATGCGCCACCAAGGTGGCATTGCGTTCGCGCAGCAAACGCTTGATCGTTTCGGACTGTATGCGTGCCGACGCACTCGGCGCGACCGGGCAATACGCGCGAGCCAGAGGCGAGGTGGCCTCCGGCGCTTTCGGTGTCATGATCGTCATCGTGTCTACCACTGTGACTGGCAGGGGCTCCCCCTGCATAACGAGAAGCGTCGCGCCGCGATCTCTTCGCGGACACGCCACACCCGATCTCATGATACTGCTCGTCGATGCCGGCTTACCAGCATCGTGCCCACCCGAATGTCGTCAGGGCCTAATGCCCAGCACCAATACCTGGAACGCAAAAACCCCGCCTCATGCGAGACGGGGTTGAATGCTGGTGGGTCGTGTAGGATTCGAACCTACGACCAATTGGTTAAAAGCCAACTGCTCTACCACTGAGCTAACGACCCATAACCTGTCCGTTCGGACAGTTTTGGGCGGCAATGGTGGGTCGTGTAGGATTCGAACCTACGACCAATTGGTTAAAAGCCAACTGCTCTACCACTGAGCTAACGACCCGCCGCCGGGTCTTCGAGACGCATTATCGCACCATACCAATCAAAGGCACGTGCCAATGGTGGGTCGTGTAGGATTCGAACCTACGACCAATTGGTTAAAAGCCAACTGCTCTACCACTGAGCTAACGACCCGTCCCGACAGGGCGCACATAGTACTGATAACGCTCGACATTGACAAGATTTTTTTACTGCAAACCGCTCACCGAGAGCCCCGCGAGTTCTTCGGCTTGCGCATGGCGTTGACCGGACGACGCTTGTTCTTGTCGCGGCTCCAGCGGTTCTTCTCGTCAGGCGTCAACGCGGGCACCTTGCGCGCCGGCAAGTCTGCCAATTGCGCCAGGTCGTCGACCTCTTCCTGGGAAAGTTCGACCCACTCACCCGCCTTGGCGCGCTTATCGAGGAAGATATTGCCGTAACGAACGCGCTTGAGGCGGCTCACCGTGAGCTCCTGCGACTCCCAGAGACGCCGCACCTCACGATTGCGCCCTTCGAGAATCACCACGTGGAACCACGTATTGATGCCTTCGCCGCCGAATTCCTGCACATCGGTGAAACGTGCCGGGCCATCTTCGAGCATCACCCCCTCGGTCATCGCGGTCACGTTCTCCTGGCGAACACTGCCCATCACGCGTACCGCGTATTCGCGCTCAACCTGGGTGGAAGGATGCATCAAGCGGTTGGCGAGCTCGCCGTCGGTGGTGAACAGCAACAAACCGCTGGTATTGATATCCAGGCGACCGATGGCGATCCAGCGCTCGCCTTTGAGGCGTGGCAAGCGATCGAAGACGGTGCGCCGCCCCTCGGGATCGCGGCGCGTGCACAGCTCGCCCTCGGGCTTGTTGTACATGATGACGCGTCGCGGCACTTCCTCGGCATCGCGCAGGTTCACGGGGCGCTCGTCGAAGGTGACTCGATCGCGCGTTTCGATGCGATCACCCAGCGTGGCCACCTGACCATTGACCTTGACGCGGCCGTCGCTGATGGCGGTTTCCATCTCACGGCGCGAGCCGAAGCCCGCACGGGCCAGTACCTTCTGCAATTTTTCGGTAGGCGTGTTCATGAATCGAACGTTGTCTCGTCTGTTGAATGTTCCGCGTCCGCCACGTCGGAAGCCTCGGCATCGTCTGATGGTGATGCTTCGGCCCCTTCTTCCCGTCGGCGGGCGCGTTCGGCCAGGCGAGCTTCGAGTTCGGCGAAGCTCAATCCCGACCGCTCGGACGCCGTCCCGGCGTGCTGATCGTCGACCATCCCGGCCGTCGTCGTATCTGCCGTCTCTAGCGTGTCTGGCTCGATCTCAGATGACGACGCTGCTTGCGACGCATCCTCGATCGGCGGGGTATTCTCGACGTTGTCGGCCTGACTGTCACGCGCCGATGCATGATCCGCGTCATCGTGCCCCGGCGTCTCCTCATCGTGCCCCGGCGTCTCCTTATCGTGCCCCAGTGCCTCCTCGAAACGCGTCTCGAATTCCTTGAGTTCGTGCATCGGCGGCAGGGCATCGAGGGTCTTGAGGCCGAAGTCGTCGAGAAACGCACGCGTGGTGGCGTAGACCGAGGGCCGCCCCGGCACGTCACGCTGCCCGACGACGCGAATCCATCCCCGCTCGCTCAGGGTACGCATGATCGTGGTACTCACCGAGACCCCGCGCACCTCCTCGATATCGCCACGAGTGACTGGTTGACGATAGGCGATCAGCGCCAAGGTCTCCAGTAGCGCGCGCGAATAACGCTGCGGCCTTTCATCCCACAGCCGCGATATCCACGGAGAAAAACGTGCACGAATGCGCACTTGAAACCCCGAGGCGGTCTCGATGAGTTCCAGAGCGCTATGCTCGAGGCGCTCGCCCAGGCGCGCCAGGGCATCGCGCAACTCACCGCGCGATGGGCGCTCACGCGCGTCGAACAGACTCTCCAGGCGTTCGGCAGTCAACGGTTCGCCGGCGGCCAGCAACGCCGCTTCGCAGACTTCGTCGAGAGACGTCGGCGCCTCGTTCATCGGGGATCCTCTTCAGCATCGGCGAAGGCGCTTTCTCCACCCTCGTCATCGTCCGTCCCAGGGGCTTCGTCGGTCGCCTCGGCGACCAGCCGAGCACGCACATGAATCGGCGACAACGGCGCATTCTGCGCGATCTCGATCATCGCCTCCTTGGCCAGCTCGAGAATCGCCATGAAGGTCACCACCACGCCCGCGCGCCCCTCCTCGAGCGTAAACAACGCCTCGAACGGGGTATAACGCTGGCCGTCCAGTTGCTCCATGATGCGCAGCATGCGCTCGCGGGTGGACAACACCTCGCGGCTGATCTGGTGAGACTGCTGAAACTCGGCCCGCTTGAGCAGTCCCGACAAGGCGTGCAGCAGCTCATCCAGTTCGACTTGGGGATGCACTACTCGGGTCTCGAGCGTGGGCAACGCGGCCTGCGCCGCTACCCAATCGCGCCCCTCGCGCGGCAATTCATCCAGCCCTTCGGCGGCCAGCTTTAACTGCTCGTATTCCTGCAGGCGGCGGATCAACTCGGCGCGCGGATCTTCTGCCTCCTCATCCTCGCTCTTGGGCGGACGCGGCAACAACGTCCGCGACTTGATCTCAGCAAGCATTGCCGCCATCAGCAAATACTCGCCGGCCAGATCGATCTCCAGCGCCCGCATCAGCTCGACATATTCGATGTACTGATGCGTGATCGCTGCCACGTCGATGCCCAGGATGTCGAGATTCTGACGCCGGATCAGGTACAGCAACAAGTCGAGCGGCCCCTCGAAGGTTTCGAGAAAAACCCGCAACGCCTCGGGCGGAATGTAGAGATCTTCCGGCAGTTCGGTGATGGGCTGATCGTGCAGGCGCGCCAATACCGCCGCTTGGGACGCGGCCGAGGCGGTATCGGCACTGACGGGCTCGGCGGTATCACTCACACGTGATGCTCTCCTCGACTGCGCCTCACGGCGCGACCTTCGATAAACGCGCAGTGTAGCAAGGCCATCGGGAGGCGAACACGCCTGCATCATGCAAGATGTGTCGTCGGACTGTCAGGCGCCCTCGGGCGTCCGCGCGAAGCGCCGATAGGTGAAGTCGGCATCCCCTGCGGCGTCGAGCACCGCCAAGGTCTGGACCTCGTCGTGATAAGGCGATTTTTCGCACACCGGGTCCATCTGCGCGGCGTCACCGGTGAGCATCAGCGCCTGACAACGGCAGCCGCCCCAGTCGATTTCCTTGCGCTCGCAGCTCTGGCAAGTTTCGGGCATCCAGTCCGTACCGCGATAGGCGTTGAAGGCCGGGCTGTCGTACCAGATCTCCCGCAACCCATGATCCGCGACATTCCAGAATTCAAGGTGCGGAATCGTCTCTGCCGCATGGCACGGCAATACCTTGCCCGATGGCGTCACGTTGAGTGACTGGCGCCCCCAGCCATTCATGCAGGGCTTGGGTAGCCGCGCATGGTAATCCGGCATCACCGCATCGATGACAAGACGCCCTTGCAAACGCTCACGCACCGCCTCGACCCTTTCGAGAGCTGACATGACCTGCTCGCGGCTTGGCATCAAGGCTGCGCGATTGACCAGTGCCCAGCCATAATACTGGGCGTGGGCGATCTCAAGGCGCCGTGCACCGAGCTCAATTGCCAGTTCGACGAAGTCATCGATCTGATGCAGGTTGGCGCGATGAATCACTGCGTTGAGCGTCAACGGCAAGCCAAGCGCGGTAACCTCGGCGGCGAAGGCGCGCTTGCGTGCATGCGCACCAGACATATTGGCGATATGGTCGGTTACCTCAGGCGTGGCGCCTTGTACCGACAGTTGCACGTGGTCGAGGCCCGCATCCGCCAGCGTCTCCAACCGGGCACGGTTGATGTTGACGCCCGCCGTAATCAAGTTGGAATACAAGCCCGCGTCCGCGCAGGCCTGTACCAATTCAGGTAAGTCCGGACGCAACGCCGGCTCGCCGCCCGACAGATGAACCTGGAGTACGCCCATCTCCGAGGCTTCCGCAAAGACCCGCTGCCAAGTTGCGGTATCCAGCTCGTGCCGACGGCGTTCCAGGGCCACTGGGTTGGAACAGTACGGGCACTGCAGCGGGCAGCGGTGCGTCAACTCCGCCAGCATTCCCATAGGCGGCTGAGGAACCTCGGACGACGCCATCACATCACCTCCAGCACACGCTTTTCGATCAGCCCCGCGAACATGGTGGTCACATCCTCGGCAATGCGCTCGCGCGGCGCTTGATAGGTATCGCACAGCCTGTCGATGATCGTGCCGACACTGCGCTCGCCGTCCACTTCGCTGACCACCGTTTGCGCAATGCCATCAAGCTGGAAGACGCGCTCAGGGGCCAGCAGTACCCAGCCACCCCGCTGCTTGTCTTCTCGCAACCTGACACCACGTGGTAGGCGCACGATGTCGCTTTCCTGAATCGCTGTCATAACGTCTTCGTTTCTCTATCGGTCATCGGCAGCACCCTTATCGCTCCATGCACCGGGCGGCACGTGGCCGGGGGCGACATAGGCATGATGAAGGGCATCCAGTTGAGTCCACAGCACGTTGCACTTGAAGATCAACGCATCGAGCACCGCCTGCTGCTGGTCGAGTCGCCGCGCGTGGCGCGTGACGTAATCGAGCGCCATGTCAGCATCCCGCGGAGCCTGGGTCAGGCGCGGCTCGAAATAGGCCAGGGTCTCGGCGGAGACGAAATCATAGTGCTTGAGCATGCCACTGACGCGCTGGCCGATCACCATCGGGGAAAACAACTCGGTCAGCGAGGACGCGATGGCTTCCAGCACGCTGCGCTCGCGCACGAAATGGATGTAGGCATCCACCGCGAAGCGTGTGGCCGGCAATATGCGCCGCGTCGAGACAACCATGTCGCGGTCGAGGCCTAGCCCATCGGTGAGCATCAACCAACGTGAAATACCGCCTTCGCCCTCGGCTTCGCCATCATGATCCACCAGCCGGGAACGCCACTCACGGCGCAGCGCCGGATCGTCAAGGCGCGCGATAAGCGACGCATCCTTGTGCGGGATCATGGCCTGATAGTAATAGCGATTGAGCGCCCAAGCCTGCACCTGACGGCGATCGAGTTCGCCGTTCTGCAACATCAACTGGAAGGGATGGCGGTGGTGGTAACGCTGCTCACCAATGCTGCGCAGACGAGCCTCCAGGGCCTCTGCGCTCAGTGGTTCCCGTAGCGGCGCGTCGATATCGTTCATCAGCACTCCAGTTCCATGCCGTCATGGGCGATTTCCCATCCCATGCGCGCCGCTTCCCGGCGCTCGGCTGAATCATCGATCAATACCGGATTGGTATTGTTGATATGCAGGAAGACACGCCGGCCAAGCGAGAGCGACGACAATGCGGCCATGCTGCCCGTTTCACCGGACATCGCCATGTGCCCCATACGCTGCCCTGTCTTGTGACCGACCCCGGCGCGGATCATCTCGTCGTCACGCCACAAGGTGCCATCGAACAGCAGGACATCGGCCCCTTCGAGACGCGCCGCCAACGCGGGCGTCATCGCTGCGCAGCCGGGAATGTAATAGGTCCGGCGACCCGCGGCACGAAACTCGATGCCTACGGTCGCCTCGCCTTCGACGCCAATGTCTACCTGCTCGCCTTCCAGGTACAACGCCGTCTTGCCCGGCACCGCGAACATGCGTGCTTCGAGCCCTTCAGCCAGTGCCAGAGGCTGCTCCAGCGCCACCGACACACGCTCGACGTAATCCGGATTGAGCACATTGAAAATCGGGTTGTCACGCAATACGGCCTGGATTTCCGCCGTGGCATACAACCGATAGGGAGAACTTTCACGCAGACTCAACAAGCCACCGACATGATCCACATCGGCATTGGTCAGCAGGATCGACTCGATAGGCGTGTGGCGACTGCCCTGTTGAGGGAAGAGCGCCGGCGTTCGACGTATCTGTGTCAGCACCTCGGGGGCGCAATTGATCAGGGCCCACGAACGCCCATCGGCACTCACGGCAATGGAGGATTGTGTTCGCGGCGTGACGCGTGGATCACCCGACCACGCCAGCCGACATACGTCACAACGGCAATTCCACTGGGGCAGACCGCCACCGGCGGCCGCCCCGAGTACACGAATATACAAAGCCGCCTCAGAATTCGGCGGGCATGTAATCGTTGATTTCCAGCGCGATGCAGATCTCTTTAACTGCGGGAGTGGTCCAGGTCATATCGTTTCTCCGCTAGTGGGTTTGCCCTTTCATCATAACCCCTTGATAGCATTACCGCATTATCAAGTACAAAGAATGCGCATATTGATGGCGCATCATCCAGCGGCCTTGCGATAGCGCCCCACGTAGTCGAAGAGCTTGTCGCGGATCTGCCAGTGGCGGCCAACCTTGCGCCCCACGACGAAATCCGGGGCCTTGAGCCGCCGCTCATCGGCGATGACCTCCTCCGCCGAGCGTGGTTGCCAGTCGCTGCCCGGGGCGCGCAGATGATAACGCAAGAACGCCAGCGTGAAGGCGCGGCGCTGCGCGGGGGTTTCCAGTGCGAACCATTCGTCGAGCGTGGCGCCATCCTCGTCGTGATAGGTCACCTTCAAGCGTGGCATCCCCCGCCCATTGAGCACCGCTTGCAGCTGCATGCCCGACACGCGAAGCACCTTGGCTTCCTTGAGTCGCAGGGCCGCCTTGAGCTTGTCATCAGGATCGACCATGCGCTCGCCGCATTGATGGCAAGCCCGCGCGGCGATGTCGTTTTCCGCGCCGCACTGATCGCACACCTTGAAGCGAAAGCGAAACGAACATTGCTCCATCACCGATGCTTCAGGGCTCGGTGCTGAGTTGTTCGCGCGGGGGCGGGCGCGATGAGAAGAAACGAGCCCTTGGCAGCGGCGGCCGTGATGCTCGATGACCAGGTCGCCATCACGCTTGCCCCAGAACAGGTTGGCATGTCCGCACTCGGGGCATTCCACCTGCACCGGTTCAGCGTCTGAATCCGGGCGCGGCTCGCCGACTTCCGGCGCGTATAGATCCCAAGGATTGCCCGCGTAATCGAGGATAAGACAGTCTTCCTTCCCAGGGGACAAGCGCAGCCCACGCCCGACGATCTGTTGATACAAGCTGACGGACTCCGTGGGCCGCAGGATGGCGATCAAATCCACGTGCGGCGCGTCGAATCCCGTAGTCAGCACCGCCACGTTGACGAGATACTTCAGATGCTGCGCCTTGAAGGCCGCGATCAAGCGCTCGCGCTCCTTGGTGGGCGTCGCGCCGACGATCAACGCCGACTGCTCGGCCGGTAGGTAGCCGATGATCTCCTCAGCGTGCGCCACGGTGGCCGCGAAGATCATCACGCCGCACCGCTCGCGCGCCTGCTCGACGACCTCGGCGATGATCCCCGGCGTCGCCCGGTGCCCCTGCACGACGCGATTCAACTCAGCTTCCTCGAAGCCGCCATCGCGTCCCGGTACCAGGCGCGAAAAATCATAACGGGTCTGCCGACCATCCTCGGCGTAGAGCGCCGCATCCACGCGCTTGGGCGCGACCAGATAGCCCTGTTTGACCATCAACCGCAGGGGCTGCTCGAACACGCAATCCTGAAAGAAGCTCTCGGCGTCGCCACGCACCATGCCATGGTGATGGCGGTGATAGATGAATCCTTGCCCCAGGCGATACGGCGTCGCGGTCAGCCCCAGCACCTTGAGACGCGGATTGTGCTGGCGCAGATGCGCGATCACGCGGTGATAGCTCGACGGCGCCTTGCGCTGGTGGGCGTCGTCGCTGGCAGGCGGGGGAATGCGGTGGCATTCGTCGATGACCAGCAGGGTGAATGCCCCCCATTCGTCGTGCGTCTCGAAACGCGCCAGGCTATTGACCACGGACTGCACCGAGCCGAAGACCACCTGGCGCTCGCTCTCCTTGCGCCCCAGGCCGGCGCTGAACAAATCCGCCTCCAGGCCGTAGGCCAGGTACTTGGCATGATTCTGTTCCACCAGTTCACGCACGTGAGCCAGCACCAGTACCCGGCCCCGCGCTAAACGCGCCAGCTCGGCGATCACCAGCGACTTGCCGCTACCGGTCGGCAGCACCACCACGGCGGGGTCGTCACTCGCGCGAAAGTGCTCGACGACCCGGGACACGGCCTGTTGCTGATAAGGGCGAAGCGAGGGCGCGCTCATGGCAGACTTCCAATCGAATCAAAAGGCGCATCCTACCACCGGCGACAAGATCGACGAGGTGGCAATAGAAGACTTGATCTCGACACCCCGCACCCCGACATTAAATTTCATAGGTATTTTTAACCGACATTTAACCGACATTCGTTACCCGGAGATCTTTCATGTCTTTAACTCAATCCCATTTCGTGGTGCTCGCTGAATTCCATCTCAAGGAAGGCCAGGTACCCGCGTTTCTCGCCTTGGCGCACAACGACGCTAACGAATCCCTGGCCAACGAGGAAGGTTGCCTGACGTTCGATGTGCTGACGCCGGAAGGCAGCGACAACGTCGTCGTGCTGCACGAAGTCTATCGCGACCGCGACGCCTTCGAACATCACATGCAGATGCCCCACTACGCGCCCTTCAAGGAAGGCAGCGCACCGCTGCTCGATGGCGAACCGAACGTGCGCTTCTTCTACACGGCCATCCGTCCCGAGTGATGCCCACTCGCCGAGCGAGCACGAGACCGCGACGCCGAGCGCTGCGGTCTTGCCGCCTCGCCCGACTCAGCGGCTCAGTTCGTTAACGACCGCCTGGGTGATCTCGTGCGTCGTCGCCGCGCCACCCACATCCCGGGAATGGACCCCGGAGCGCGTCAAGCGTTCAATGGCCGCCATCAGTCGCTTGGCCGCCGTAGCTTCCCCCAAGTGCTCGAGCATCATGACCGCCGTCCAAAAGGCGCCGACAGGATTGGCGATACCTTGCCCTGCAATATCAAAGGCCGAGCCATGGATAGGCTCAAACATGGAAGGAAAACGGCGCTCGGGATTCAGGTTCGCGGTCGGCGCAATCCCCAAACTCCCCGTCAGCGCTGCTGCCAGGTCGGAAATGATATCGGCATGCAGGTTGGTGGCCACCACGGTGTCCAGGGTGCCCGGCTTGAGCACCATCCGCGTCGTCACGGCATCGACGAGTTCACGGTCAATCTCGACGTCGGGATAGTCCTTGGCCACCTCGAAGAACACCTCGTCCCATAGCACCATGCCGTGCCGCTGAGCGTTGGATTTGGTCACCAGGGTCAACTTCTTGCGCGGCCGACTTTGCGCCATCTCGAAGGCAAAGCGATGGATGCGCTCTACCCCCTTGCGTGAGAAGATCGACACCTCGGTGCCAATTTCCTCCGGCAAGCCGCGGTGCACCCGCCCCCCATTACCGGAATACTCGCCTTCGCTGTTCTCACGGATGATCACCCAATCGATCTTGTCGGCGTCCTGCAACCGGCTGCCGATTCCGGGTAATAAACGAGCGGGACGCACGTTGGCATACTGATCGAACCCCTGGCAGATCGCTAGACGCAAATCCCACAGCGAGACATGATCTGGCACACACTGACTGCCCACCGCGCCGAAATAGATGGCATCGAAAGTGGCCAGTTCTTCCAGGCCGCCCTCAGGAATGTAGCGACCATGTTCCAGATAATAGTCGGAGCTCCACGGGAAATCGCTAAAGGCGAAGCTCAACTCGCCACTTTTCTCTGCCAGGGCCTGCAAGACCTGCTTGCCCGCCTCGATGACCTCGACGCCGACGCCGTCTCCAGGAATCACGGCAATCTTGTGATGACGCATGGTGAATATCCTCTGCTGCAATTGACCCAAGACTTACAGATGGGTGTGGAAGACCTTCATCAACTCGGCCTTATCCTCGAAACCAATGCCCGGCATGGCCGGCATCGCCACATAGCCGTTCTCGACCGGCGTGGAATCGGCGAAACCGCCGAAGGGCGCAAAGACTCGAGGATAGGATTCGTTGCCACCCAACTTAAGGCCGGCAGCGATATTGAGGGCGAACTGATGCCCTCCGTGGGGAATGCATTGACGAGTCGACCAGCCGCGAATATGCAACTCGTCCAGCATGCGCAGGTATTCCACCAGTCCATACGACAGCACCGGATCCATCTGCAGAATGTCGCGATCGGGACGCATCCCTCCATGGCGCAGCAGGTTGCGTACATCCTGGTGAGAGAACAGGTTCTCCCCCGTCGCGGTCGGACCGGCATAGTGTTCGCATAGCTGGCGCTGTAGGGCGTAGTCGAGCGGGTCGCCGGCCTCCTCGTACCAGCGCATCCCATAGGGGGCCAAGCCATCGGCGAAGTCTAGCGTGTTCTGCAGGTCGAAGCGGCCATTGGCATCCACCGCCAGACGCGACGCGTCCCCCACCACCTCGAGCGCCGCCTCGACACGTGCCAAATCCTCTTTCAGCGGCACACCGCCGATTTTCATCTTGGTGGCCACGTAGCCCATTTCCAGGTAATCGCGCATCTCCTCCTGAAGCCCCTGGATTTCCTTACCAGGATGGTAATAACCGCCAGCGGCGTAGACTGAGACACCGCTATCCACCTCGCCGTCACCGAAGCGTTCGGCCAATAGCTGCGCCAGCGGCTTGTTCTCGACCTTGGCCACGATGTCCCAGATCGCCATGTCGATGATGCCCACCGCTACCGAGCGCTCGCCGTGACCGCCCGGTTTCTCGTTGGCCATAAGCGTCGCCCAGACTTTGAATGGGTCGAGATTATGTCCGCTGTCATCGAGAAGCGACGCAGGATCGGCTTCTCGTAGACGCGGCAAGAAACGCTCCCGAAGCAAGCCACTCTGGGCATAGCGCCCATTCGAGTTGAATCCATACCCCACGACCTGCCGGCCATCGACCTTGGCGTCGGTGTAGATCGCCAGAATGGAGACATCCATCTTGGCAAACGAGATATAGGCGTTGGCGATGTCGGAAGCAATCGAAACCCGCGCCTCCTTGATGTCGGTAATTCGCATGCTTGCTCCTTGTGTTGCAGCCGAGAGAATGACTGAGCGATCACGACCAGATGCCGGACGGTAGCCTGACGCTCAGGACTTCCGTAAAGGCCAGATAGAAAGCTCCGATCAGCACCGCAATAATCGGTGCCCATTGGGCCAGGCGACGCACGGGTACCGGCCCCTCGATATGCGCCAGATACCAGGTCAGGCCAAAGAAAAAGATGGCCGTCGCCCCCAAGAAGCCCAGCACACCAATCGCGTACCACCAGGCAAACAACACGACGATCATGATCACCAGACGTCGTGGATCACCTTCGATTTCCACCTGACGCGCCGCCGGCTTGGTGAAAGCCTTGACGATCAGCGCCAGGGACAGCACGACCATGATCACCAGGATGGCGCGGGGAAAGATGATGCTCAGCCGACCCATGCCCTCGCGCGGGAACCACAGGACGGCGGCGAACAGCAAGCCGAAGAGCCCCGCGGCGAAATCGGTGTTGAAGCGCAGGGTCATGACGGTTTCTCCTCGTCCGAGTCGACCTTGGCCATGCGTCCGCTACGCTCCAGCCACCCCGGCAACAGGGTCGTCGCGACACTCAGCAGCACCAGGCAGGCCAGCACGATCGACAGCGGGTTGGCGACCAGTCGCAGCCAGGGAATCGGGTCCACTACGGCCACCAGCATGGTCTGCACATAGCCTTTCTCGGCGATGACGCCCAGGATCATGCCCAGAACGATGGGCGCCGCCTGAATGCCGATCAGACGCAGGAAATACCCCACCGAGCCCAGCAGCAGCATGATGAACACGTCGGTCATGCTGTTGCGCAGCGCATAGGTCCCCAGGATGGTGACCATGGCGATGCTCGGCAGCAGGAAGTAAAACGGCGTCTTGACCACGACGCGGTGAATCAAGCGCCCGCCCAGCAGGCCTACCGGCAGCAGGAACATGGCCGCGAACCCCATAGAGAGGATAAAGCCATTGGTCAGCACACCGGTTTCGGTGAATAGATCCAGCCCCGGGCGCAGGCCATGCATGAGCAACACCCCGAGGATGATGGCATCCGGTGGCGCACCGGGAATGCCCAAGGTCAGCAGTGGCACCATGCTGCCTGCCACCATGACGTTGTTGCTCGATTCCGAGGCAATCACGCCATCGACGTTGCCCTTGCCGAACGACGCCGGATCCTTGGAGAAACGGCGGGCCTCGTTGTACGCCACTAGGCTGGTGACGTTCCCTCCCGCGCCCGGAATGATGGCGATGATCTGCCCGATGATGCAGGAGCGAATCAGGTTGATAGGCTTGCCGAAGATATGTCGGCCCATGCGCATGATAGCCGAGCCTGCGCCCCCCTGAAGCTTGCCGCTTTCCGGCAAGGCGCCCCGTCCCTGGGCCGCCATCGAGATCAGCTCGGGAACCACGAACAGGCCGATCAGGGCAACGATCAGTTCGATACCGCCCTGCAACGCCGGTATGCCGAAGATGAAACGAGTTTCACCACCGATCGGCGAGACCCCGATGGTGCTCAACAGCATGCCAATGCAACCGCCCAGCAACCCCTTGAGCAGCGACCCGCTCGACAGGCTGGCCACCAGAGTCAGGCCCAGCAGCGCCACCCAGAACATCTCGGCCGGTCCGAACACCACGGCAAGCCTCGCTAGGGGCGGCGCCAGCAAGAGCAGAAAAGCCACCCCGATGATGCCGCCGACCACCGAGGCAATGGTCGCGGCGGCCAGGGCTTCGTAGGCACGTCCCTTGCGCGCCATGGGGTAACCGTCGAACGTCGTGGCGATGGACGACGGCGTCCCGGGCGTATTGATCAGAATGGCCGTGAAGGCGCCGCCGTAGATGGCGCCCATGTAGACCGCCCCCAGTGCCATCAAGCCTTGCAGGGGCGACATCGTGAAAGTGAACGGCAGCAGCACCGCCAGCGCCATGGTTGCCGTCAAGCCCGGCAGGGCGCCGATGAACAACCCCGCCGTCACCCCGCACAGGATGGTGACGAGTCCTTCGAGGGTCAGGATCGAAAACAGGGCTTCCAGTAACATGTCCATGAGCCAACTCCCCTTTTCGCATGATGGGTCGCGTCGAATGAACGGCCGGCACCCGTCCCTGCGCCAGGAAGGCTCGCAGGGACGGGTGACGCATCATGTCGCGTTATTGGTTGGCTTTGGCGTCTTCGAGGATCGGCTGGTAGGCCGACTGGAGTTGCTGCATGACCTCGTCCACCTCGCCATCGGTGATATTGGTCATGACGAAGCCGAGCGGCTCCTGCTTCTCGGCGATACGCTCGTTGGTCTTCGCGAAGGCATCTTCCAGCGTGTTGACGATCTCGTCCGGCGTCCCCTTGGGCACGGCCACGCCGCGATAGGCACCGCCGACGATGTCATAGCCCAGTTCCTTGAACGTCGGTACGTCCGGAAGCGCGGGGACGCGTTCTTCCGAGGCCACGGCCAGGACGCGGGCGTTGTCCTGCATCTGCACGCCGAGCATCGAATAGTTGAAGATCCCCGACACATGGTTCCCCTGGACCGCCGCCGGCAACGGCCCCGTTCCCGTAAACGGAATGTAGGTCACGTCGACACCGGCTTCGCGCTCCAGACGCAAGGCGCCCAGATGGTTGGCGCTGAAGGTCCCGCTACCGCCCAGCGTTACTGCCTGCGGGTTCTCCTTGGCGTACTGAACCAGGTCATCGAGCGTCTCGAACTGGCTGTCCTTGGGGACGATCAAGGCATTGGGCGTGGTGTGGAAAAAAGTCACGATTTTCCAGTTGTCGGTTTCGTAACCGGCATTCTCACGCATGATGGGCTGGGCGATGATGTGCGGGATATTCACCCCGATCATCTCGTACCCCGTCGGCTCGGCCTTGCTCTGGAACTCGCTCCAGCCGACGGCGCCCCCGCCGCCGGGACGGTGGTTGACGTTGACATCGACCCCCAGAATTTCTTCCAGATGAGGCTCCTGGAAGCGTGCGGTGACGTCGGACTCGCCACCAGGATCGAACGGAATCGTGTAGGTAATGGGTTGTTCGGGATACTCGGCGAGGGCGATGCCCGGCATGCCCAGGGCAGCCATCAGGGTGAGCGAGCCTACCCAACGTGTCGTGGCGAGTGTCATTGGCGTACTCCTTGGTCTTCTTGTGGTCTGGCGACGTTTTCCGCTCGATTGTTCTTGTCACCGTCATGGCAGAGCGAATGAAACGTCATACGCATTTCGTGTCGGGGGAAATGCATACCGCACCTTTGAAGCTAGCCAACTTGTAAAATATGTCCACTAAAAGGTGGTAGACCTTAGTCGGGGCACGCAGGAAAAGCGTGTCTCTACGTATGTAGATAAAAAATTTAATGAATAAAAACAATGAATTGCCGTAAAATGTCTTTTAGAGAAAGGCAGGGGCAGCTTTGAGAAAGTTGTTTTAAAAGTTTTGTCGGACGACGTGGCTACCCTTCGAATACCCGACGACGCGAGTTGCCGATGTGCTCGCGCATCCGCTGGCAGGCCAGTTCGGCATCGCCCGCACGAATGGCCTCGAAGATTCGCACATGCTCTTCCTGGACTTCCGGCAAATGCAGCCCCGGACGACGCAGGCCGAGGTTACGCGCCAGGTTCTGGCCGAAATTGATCTGTGTCTTGAGGGACAGGAGGGTATCGGTGAAAAACCGGTTGTTGGTGGCGTTGGCTACCGCGAGGTGAAAGCCGAAATCCGCGTCCACCCCGAGCTCGCCCTCCTGGATACAGGTTTCCAGACGCTGCAGGGCCTTCTCGATCTCCCTGATCGCCGCGATCGAGGCATACTGCGTGGCCGCACGTGCTGACTCGCCCTCGAGCGCCGCGCGGAACTCGAAACAACGCTGCATGTCCGCCAGGCTGTCCAGCGGAGCGAAGTCCAGCATGGCACGGTCCGGAAGGCGCATCACGTAACTGCCCGCGCCACGTTGCGACCTCACCAGGCCATCCTCCCGGAGTCGAGACAAGGCCTGGCGCACGATGGGCCGAGAGACTTGGTTCATTTCGGCCAGCTTGGCCTCGGAAGGCAGCCGATGTCCCTCGTCGTACTCCCCTTGCAGGATACGCTCGACGATATCGCCATAGACCTTGTCGCTGAGCCGCGCAGGACGCCCGGACGAAGCCGCGAGCTCGGCACGAGGAAAGTCCCCGCGTCGCTGGGAGTTAGGGTCGTGTGTCATTGACGGGTCCATGAATGCAACATACCTGCGCAAACTAACGCATTTCGAGGCGCCTGTGGATCATGCGAGAGACCAACAGGCGTCCGTCCTTGTGCCCCCGTCGTTGCATGGCGAGACGCGCTCAATCCACCCAGACACGCGCGTTGCGGAACAAGCGCATCCAGGCGCCGTCTTCCTGCCATTGGGCGGGACGCCAGGAGTTGGTCACCGCGCGCGCCACGCGCTCGGGGTGCGGCATCATGATCGTCACACGGCCATCCGGTGTGGTCAGCCCCGTGATGCCTGCGGAAGAGCCATTGGGATTGGCGGGATAGCGCGTGGTGACCTGGCCGTAGTTGTCCACGTAACGCATGGCGATCTGGTCGCTGGTCTGCATGCTGCGTAAATGACCGCTATCGCGGAACTCGGCACGCCCTTCACCGTGCGCCACGGCAATCGGCAGCCGCGAACCTTCCATCCCGGCAAGCAGGATCGAGGGGCTCTTCTCGACCTGGACCATGCTTACCCGCGCCTCGAACTGCTCGGACTCGTTGCGCACGAAGCGCGGCCAGTTCTCGGCACCAGGGATCAGCGACTTGAGCTGCGAGAGCATCTGGCAACCGTTGCATACCCCCAGCGAGAAGCTGTCATCACGCTGGAAGAAACCCTCGAAGGCATCACGGACGCGGCTGTTAAAGAGCACTGACTTGGCCCAGCCGCCGCCGGCGCCGAGCACATCGCCGTATGAGAAGCCGCCGCAGGCGACCAATCCCTTCATGGTTTCCAGATCGACGCGGCCCTCGAGGATGTCGCTCATGTGCACGTCGATGGCCGCGAAACCCGCGCGATCGAAGGCCGCCGCCATCTCAACATGACCGTTGACCCCCTGTTCGCGCAGCACCGCCACGCGCGGCTTCTCGCCACGTCCGACATAGGGCGCGGTAATGTCCTCATCGACCTCGAAGCTAGGCTGCGCCGAAAGACCCGGGTCGCGCAGATCAAGCAAGACGTCGAATTCAGACTTCGCACAGTCCGGATTGTCGCGCAGCGCCTGCATGCGGTAACTGGTATCGGTCCAAGTACGCTGCGCGATGGCCCGCGTGGTTTCCAGCAGCGGTTCTTCGAAGAGCGTGACACGCACCTGATCGTCGTAGCGGGGCCGGGCAACTACGCCGCTGGTTTCGAGGCCTGCGGCCGCGAGCTGGGCGAGCACGAACTCGGTATCGTGACGATTGACCTGAATCACCGCGCCCAGTTCTTCGGCAAACAAGGCATCGAAGGCTTCGTAGGCATCGTCGATCAGCCAGTCGAGCTTGATCTCCAGTCCGCCACGCGCGGCGAAGGCCATCTCCAGCAACGTCACCAGCAAGCCGCCGTCGCTGCGGTCATGATAGGCGAGCAGCTTGCCATCGGCGCTGAGCCCCTGAATCACGGCGAAGAAGGCCTTGAGATCCTCGGCATCCTCGAGATCGGGGCACACATCGCCGACCTGGCCATACACCTGCGCCAATGCCGAGCCGCCGAGTCGGTTCTGACCGCGTCCCAGGTCGATCAGGATCAGGTCGCTTTCGTTCTGGTCCAGGCGCAGCTGTGGCGTCAGAGTACGCCGAGCATCGGTGACCGGCGCGAAACCGGTGATATCCAGCGTCAGCGGCGCGGTAACGCTTTTCTCCTCGTCACCGGACTGCCACGCGGTCCGCATGGACATCGAGTCCTTGCCCACCGGAATGGCGATGCCAAGCTGAGGGCAGAGTTCCATGCCCACGGCGTGCACGGCGTCGAACAAGGCCTGATTCTCGCCAACATGCTCGGCGGCGCTCATCCAGTTGGCAGAAAGCTTGATGTCTTCGATTTTCTCGATCGGTGCCGCCGCCAGATTGGTGATTGCCTCGGCCACCGCCAGGCGCGCGCTGGCGGCGGGATCGATCAACGCGACCGGTGGACGCTCACCAAGCGCCATGGCCTCGCCCGCATGCGTGTCGAAACTCGCCGTGGTCACCGCGCAGTCGGCCACCGGTACCTGCCAGGGGCCGACCATCTGATCGCGCGCCACCATGCCCGTAATCGAGCGGTCACCAATGGTGATCAAGAAGCTCTTGGAGGCTACCGTCGGCAGGCGTAGCACACGGTCCAGCGCCTCGCGCAGATCGAGATTGTCGAGCCCCAGCCCTGGCAGAGTCCGCGACTGACGTTCGAAGGAACGCGTCATCTTGGGCGGCTTGCCGAACAGCAAGCTCATTGGGAGATCGACGGGGCGCGTATCGAAGTGGCCATCGTGAACCGCCAGATGATGGGCCTCGGTGGCCTCGCCAACCACAGCGTACAGACAGCGCTCACGCGCACACAGTGCATCGAACGCCTCGAGATCCTCCGGCGCCACGGCCAGCACGTAACGCTCCTGGGCTTCGCTGCACCAGATCGCCAACGGACTCATGCCGGGCTCGGCATTGGGTACGTCGCGCAACTCGAAGCGTCCGCCGCGACCGCCATCCTTGACCAGTTCCGGCAAGGCATTGGAAAGCCCGCCGGCGCCCACGTCGTGGATGAAACACAGCGGATTGTCATCGCCCAGCGCCCAGCAGCGGTCGATGACCTCCTGGGCACGGCGTTCCATTTCCGGGTTGTCGCGCTGCACGGAGGCGAAGTCGAGATCCTCACTGGAAGCCCCCGAAGCCATGCTCGACGCCGCGCCACCGCCAAGGCCGATCAGCATCGCCGGGCCGCCCATCACGATCAGCTTGGCGCCGACCGGGATCTCGCCCTTGGCGACATGACCCTCGCGAATATTGCCGTAGCCGCCGGCCAGCATCACCGGCTTGTGGTAACCGCGCCGCTCGATGCCGCCGGCCCCCACTGCGTCCTGCTCGAAGGTACGGAAGAAGCCCGTCAGGTTGGGGCGGCCGAACTCGTTATTGAACGCCGCACCGCCGATGGGCGCTTTCAGCATGATGTCCAGCGCCGACTGGATACGCGCAGGCTTGCCGTAATCGAAGGCTTCCCAGGGCTGGACGAACTCGGGGATACGCAGATTGGAGACCGCGAACCCGGTCAGCCCGGCCTTGGGCTTGCCGCCGATACCCGTCGCACCTTCGTCACGAATCTCGCCGCCGGCACCGGTCGCCGCGCCGGGATGTGGCGCGATGGCCGTCGGGTGATTATGGGTTTCCACCTTCATCAGGATGTGGATCGGCTCCTGCGTCGCCGCGTAACGCGTTTCCTGCTCGCGGTCCGGCAGCCAGGGGGCGGCGAAGAAACGTCCCGCCTGGGTGCCACGGATCACGGCGGCATTATCGCTATAGGCGGACAGGATACCGTCGCTGGAACACGCATAGGTGTTCTTGATCATCTCGAACAGCGAATGCGGCTGCGCCTCGCCATCGACATGCCAATCGGCATTGAAGATCTTATGCCGGCAGTGCTCGGAATTGGCCTGCGCGAACATCATCAGTTCGACATCGGTGGGATTGCGCTCGAGCCCCTGGAAGGCATCGAGCAGGTAATCGATCTCATCGTCGGCCAGCGCCAGCCCCAAGGCGTCATTGGCCTCGACCAGCGCGGCGCGCCCGCCGTCGAGCACATCGACACGCCCCAACGGCGCCGGCTCGTGGCGCTCGAAGAGCTTGGCCGCATCGCTCGAATTAGCCAACACCGTTTCCGTCATCGGGTCGTGAAGCGCCGTTACCAGGCTCGCGAAGGCCGCCTCGTCGAGCGCACCTTTGAGCGTCACACGGTAGGCGATGCCGCGCTCGATCCGGCGAATCTGCGTCAAACCACAGTTGTGGGCGATATCGGTGGCCTTCGATGACCACGGCGATAACGTGCCCAAGCGCGGCACGACCAACAACAGATGCCCTTCGTGCTCGGCCTCTCCGCCATCACGGACGGGGCCATAACTCAGCAGTTGCGCCAGCACCTCTTGCGCCGCGTCATCGAGTTCGTCCTGATGATCGACGAAATGAACATAATCGGCATGCAGCGCCTCGACCTCGGGCACGGCATCACGCAACGCGGCTAACAGCTTGGCATGACGGAAGGCGGAAAGGGCGGGCGCTCCTCGCAGTTCGAGCATGTCGAATGGGCCTCTGGGACAGCAAGTAGACGATGCCGCGGGCGGCGGCCAATGAACGATCATGATACTGGAAAAGGTCTCCACGGGCGAAGCCACCTTCACACCCACGCACATTGCGTGGAATCGGTATCAGGTGACACAAGGCTCAACGCCCGCTAAGGTGGCCCCTCTCATCGCTGACTCGAACTGGCATGCTCGATGCTCTCCTACGCTACATGCAGCCAGCTGCGACCGCACTCGTCGCTCTGCTGGCGCTGCTGATTCCTGACGGCCGCACGCTCCCTGTTCGGGACGCGGCGTTGTCGGAGGTTTTCTCGCGTGACTTCATTCAAGTATTCACCCGCAATACGCCGTCGACCTATTACGAAGGTCGCCATGGCCCAACGGGATTCGAATACGAGCTGGTGCGGCAATTCGCCGAAACATTGGACGTCAGCTTGTCGATCGATAGCCAGGGCAATATCGGCGACGTGCTCACGGCCGTGCGCGATGGCCGTGCCGATCTCGGCGTCGCGACCCTGGCGCTCGATCCCGCCGAGCCCGGAGTGAATTACACGCGCCCGATCATGTCGATGCAGCCCATCGTCATCTATCACCACGGCATCACCCCTCCCAAGGCACCGGAAGACCTCCTGGGGCTGGATATCGCCGCGCTGCGTGGCTCGGGAACCGGCCATGCGCTTCGCGATTTGCAGACGTCTCTCCCCGAGTTGACGTGGCAAGAAACCGACGAACTGGAAGTCACTGACCTCATCGAAATGGTCGAGAAAGGCGAACTCGATGCTGCCGTCGTCTATGCACATCAGTTCAAGCTCAATCGGCTATTTTTTCCCGACGTCGAGAGTGGCTTTCCGCTCGGCGACCCGCAAAGCCTGGTGTGGGCGCTCCCCAAAAACAGCGGCGTGGCACTCCTGCAAGCCGCCAACCAGTTTATCGCGCGTCTTCGAGAGCACGGCGACCTGGCGGATCTAATCGCACGCTACTTCGGTCATGACAACTACCTCGAATACGTGGGTGCGAGCCTTTTCATCCGGCATGCCCAAAATCGCCTGCCGCGCTATGAAGACGCTTTCAAGCAAGCCGCGCGCGATTCCGGCTTCGACTGGAAACTGTTGGCTGCCCTGGGCTACCAGGAATCGCACTGGAAACCCCGTGCGACCTCACCGACCGGCGTGCGCGGCCTGATGATGCTGACCAACGCCACCGCTGCCGAGGTCGGCGTGAGCAACCGACTCGACCCCGAACAGAGTATCGAGGGTGGCGCCATCTACCTCGACCATGTGAAGGGGCGCCTGCAAGAAGAGATCACCGAACCGGACCGTACCTGGATGGCACTTGCCGCCTACAACGTCGGCCTGGGACACCTCTACGATGCCCAGAAGATCGCTGAGATGCAGGGTGGCGATCCTTACAACTGGGCAGACGTACGCAAAGCATTGCCTCTGCTGCAGAAACGGCAGTGGTACAGCAAAGTTCACCATGGCTACGCGCGTGGCGGCGAGCCGGTAATTTATGTGCGCAACATTCGGCGTTATTACGAAATTCTGAACTACGTGGATCGCAGCCGGCGCCAGTTTCACCAGCTCGGCGAACGCGACGATTCGATGCTCCAGGGAACGCCTTTCGACACCGTTCCGCCAGTGCTCTAGATCAGTCACGTCGTGCGGCGAAAAAGGCTTTCAGCAATTGCGTCGCACGCGTGGCCAGCAGCCCGCCTTCCACCTGAACACGGTGATTGAACCACGGCTGAGCAAACAGGTTGGCCCGTGACTCGACCATGCCACTCTTGGGTTCGGCAGCGCCGTACACGACCCGGGCTACGCGCGCATGGATGATCGCCCCGGCGCACATCATGCAAGGCTCCAGGGTGACGAAGAGCGTGCAGCTATCCAGTCGATAATTGCCCAGATGTGCGGCGGCGTCGCGCAAGGCGCGCACCTCGGCATGCCCACTCGGGTCGTGACACGAGACCGGAGCATTGAAGCTCGCCCCCACGATCTCGCCACTGGGCTCGACCACCACCGCGCCCACCGGCACCTCGCCTGCTTCCAACCCCATGCGCGCTTGATCCAGCGCACGGTGCATGTAGAAGGTATCGCTGCGCATCACAGGGGCACTCCGGTATGCTGGTAGAATTGGAACAGTCGTATGAAAACGAGCCATCAGAAGGATGCCGGCATGACACAACCACTCGCCACCCTCGTCGATCTATTGGGTCTGGAACCTCTGGAGGAGGACCTGTTTCGCGGTCGTAGCCAGGATCTCGGCCTTCCCCAATTGTTTGGCGGCCAGGTACTCGGCCAAGCGCTTTCCGCCGCCACCCGTACAGTCGATACAGCGCGCCGTGCCCACTCGTTGCACGGCTACTTTCTGCGCCCCGGCGACGCTAAACGCCCAGTAGTGTATCAGGTCGATCGTGTACGCGACGGCGGGAGTTTTACTACCCGGCGCGTCAGCGCCATCCAGAACGGCAAGACCATTTTCTTCTGCAGCGCCTCGTTCCAGGGCGAAGAACCGGGCTTCGGCCATCAACGTGAAATGCCCGACCTCGAGTCACCCCAATCGCTGATCGAGGCCGGCACCGAGGTGCAGCGCTTCGACGGCCATCCCATCGAGTTCCTGCATTTCCCGGATGCCACCACCGATATGCCGCGCAAGCGACTGTGGTTCCGACTCGCTGGCGAATTGCCCGAGGACGGCTCGCTGCATCGCTATTTGCTTGCCTACAGCTCTGACTTCAACCTGCTGACCACCAGCCTCGTCTCGCACGACACCTTTTTCGGCGACCCACGGCTGCAGATAGCGAGTCTCGATCATGCCCTGTGGTTCCACGACGACGTGACCATCAACGACTGGCTACTGTATGACATGGAAAGCCCCTGGGCCGGCGCAGCACGCGGATTCGCGCGCGGCAGCGTCTACGACCGAGCCGGACGGCTGGTCGCCTCAGTGGCACAGGAAGGGCTAGTCAGACATCGCCCTTGACCGCGAAATGATGGCACTTTACCCGAGACGAAAAAACGCCAGCGGCACTGCCGCTGGCGTTTTTAGCTCGTAGCTCGTAGCTCGTAGCTCGTAGCTCGTAGCTCGTAGCTCGTAGCTCGTAGCTCGTAGCTCGTAGCTATTCAGCCCTCTTTCATCGATGCCATGTCGATGACGAAGCGATAACGCACATCGCCTTTCTGCATGCGATCCCAGGCCTCATTGATGTTCTGGATATCGATCATCTCGACATCGCAGGTAATGCCCTTCTCGGCGCAGAAATCCAGCAATTCTTGCGTCTCAGGAATACCGCCGATCAGCGAACCGCCCAGCACACGACGCCGGAAGATCAGGTTAGCGCCCGCCACGCCGGGCTCCAATGGTTGCATCTGGCCGACCAGAATATGCGTACCGTCGTACTTCAAGGCCTGCAGGTACGGATTCAGGTCATGCTCGTTCGGCACGGTATCGAGCATGAAGTCGAAGGTCTCGGCGAGTGCCGCCATCTGTTCCTCGTCGGAAGAGACCACCACATGATCGGCGCCGTTGGACTTGGCCTCGGCCACCTTGCTCTCGGAACGCGTGAACAAGGTGACCTCGGCACCCAGTGCCTTGGCCAGCTTGACGCCCATGTGACCGAGTCCCCCCATGCCGATCACGCCGACCTTGTCACCCGGTTTGACGCCATAATGACGCAGCGGCGAGTAGGTGGTGACCCCGGCACACAGAATCGGCGCTGCGGACTTGAGATCGATACCTTCCGGCATGCGCAGCACGAAACGCTCGCTGACCGTGACCCGGTCGGAATAGCCGCCCTGGGTGAGACTGCCGTCGTGGCGGTCGGGGCTGCCGTAGGTCATGGTGAAGCCCTCGGCGCAGTACTGCTCCACTCCATCGTTGCACGCTTGGCAATGACGGCAGGAATCGACCATGCAACCCACGCCGACCACATCGCCTTCCTTGAAGTTGGCGACATCACTGCCGACGGATGTGACCCGACCGACGATCTCGTGGCCCGGTACGATCGGATACTGCGCCATTCCCCAGTCGTCGCGCGCGAAGTGCAAGTCGCTGTGGCAGACACCGCAGTAAAGAATCTCGATGGCGACGTCGTCGGGGCGCGGCGTGCGACGCTCGAAAGCATATGGCTCGAGTGCCGATTCGGCAGAGTGCATTGCATAGCCTGTGGCTTGTGGCATAGCGAATATCCTATAACTGGTGAGTGCAACCGCGTACCGGCTCGGCGAATCGCCCAACCTGGGTCGCGAACATGCCTAGTGTGGGCGCCGTCGGCGATTTCCTCCATGCCCGATTCTGTGTGATTTTTGCCCAGAGCTACTGTCTCTCCACCTCGAAAAGCGAATAGACGGCATTTTTCATGCACGATGTTATCCTGACGGGCGTTCGCCATTGCCGAGGAACTGCCTTATGACCCACTCATTGCCCCTTCACTTGACCAGCGTCGAGACCAGCACCGAACCTCCCTTAGAGACGCGCTTGGCGGCGCGTTTGGCATCACTGACCACTCAAGATGGCTTCACGTCCACCCGGCTGCCCGGCGTACAGCTCATCGCCTCACATTGCGGTCATCCGCGCACGCCGCTGATGTACGAGCCCAGCCTGGTGATCATCGTTCAAGGCAACAAGACCGGCTATCTCGGCGAACGCATCATTCACTACGGCGCCGGCCACTATCTAATTCAGGCCATGCCGCTGCCGTTTGAGTGCGAAACCCACGCGTCCGACACCAAGCCTTTGCTGGGCTTGTCGGTAAGCCTCGACATGACCATGCTCAGCGACCTGGTGGCGCGCCTGCCATCGACGACTTCCACGCGCATGCCTGCCCCTATGGCCGCCGTCTCCATGGACGCCGACATGGAAGACAACGTGTCACGACTCATCGATTGTCTCGACGACTCCGAGCAGGCTGCGGCGTTGGGCGATGGACGCATCCGCGAAGTCCTGTTCACCGCGCTGCGCGGCTCGCAGGGCGCCTCTTTGCGTCAATTGGTCGCCTACCATGGCCAATACTCGCGTATCGCCGAGGCGCTGACGTTCCTGCATAGCCACTACACCCAGACGCTGAACGTTGACGCGCTCGCGCAACGCGTCAACATGAGCGCCTCGCACTTCCATCATCATTTCAAGCGCACCACGCAACTCGCACCGATGCAGTACCTCAAGCGCCTGCGCCTGCTCAGAGCGCGCGCGCTGCTCACTCAGCAGGACTATCAAGTCGCCCAGGCCGCCACCCAGGTGGGTTACCAGAGCGCTTCGCAGTTCAGCCGCGATTACAAACGCTATTTCGGGCACAGTCCCTTAGGGGACCGACAACGTGCCACCGAAACGCCCGCCGCCTCGTGATATTTCAAGTGGCGATGCCGCTCTGCCGATAACATTACTCTGTGCAGGACGTCGCGATTTCGACAAGAGGCGCCCGTCCCTTATCATGCTCCAGTACGCGCCGGCCACCGCCACATACCGCCCGAGAGGAATAAGCCGACCGCATGACCTTTTCAGCTTCTTTCGACAATGCCATCCACGGCCAATGGGATCCGTGGTTGATCGTGCTGTCGTGCCTGGTGGCGTGGCTCGCTTCCGGGCTCGGATTGTCGATCGGCGAGCGCATGCAAGAAGCCGATAACCGTCTGCGCCGCGGCATCTGGTTGATCGCCGGCGCCGGCATGATGGGACTAGGCGTGTGGAGCATGCACTTCACCGGCATGCTAGCCCTGCGCCTACCGCTGCCCATGCAATACGATGTGGGGCTGACGCTCCTGTCGCTGGTCCCTGCCGTGCTGGCCAGCGGCTACGCACTGCGTATCATGGTTCGGCCCATGGCGACACCGGGCTATTGTGTCCTTGGTGGGCTGGTGCTGGGCACGGGGATCGGCACCATGCACTACCTGGGTATGGAAGCCATGCGGATGCCCGTCGCCGTGCGCTACGACGCCACCCTGTTCATTCTCTCGATCGCGGTTGCACTGGCGCTCGGTGTGGGGGCAATGCTGGCCCATCGCTACTGCGTACGCCACCGCCGCCTGATCCACCTCGATCGTCGTCTTTTCGGGATCGCCGCCTGCATTGCACTGGCCATCAGCGGCATGCATTACATCGCCATGTCCGCCACGTTTTACCTGCCCGTGCCCGCGCCACATCACACACCGGAAACGTCCTCCTCGTGGCTCGCCGTCAGTGTCAGCGGTGTCGTCACACTGTTATTGCTCATCGCCGCGCTGAGCGTCTTCATCGACCGGCGTCTGCAGCGCCACGCGCGTCAGTCGACGATGTCACGCGAACAACTCATGGAAGTCATCGCCGCGATCAACGACGCCTTCCTGCTATTCGATGCCCAAGGCCGGATCGTACTCAGCAACCGGGCCTTCACGACCATGACCGGCTACACCTCCAGCGACATTCAGGGCAAGCCTCTATCAGTCCTCGAGCACTCTCCTGAAAGCGCCCAAGTCAATCGCGATATCCGCCACCACATCACCGCCAACGGGCACTGGCAAGGCGAGATCAAGGCGCGACGCAAGAACGGCCAAGCCTTTCCGGCACGCTTGAGCGTCAGTCGCGTCGAATACAGCAGCCACACCACCATGTGCCACTATGTAGCCACCCTTCAGGACCTGAGCGCGCGTCGCGAGGCGGAGGCGAAAATCCACCGCCTCGCGCATCACGACTCCCTGACCGACCTGCCCAATCGCCAGACCCTTTATACGCGCCTCGGCGCCGTGCAAGCCGCGTGTCACACGCGGGAACAAAGCGGTGCGCTGATCATGCTCGATATCGACAACTTCAAGGCGCTCAACGACTCACGAGGTAATGCCGCCGGCGATATGCTGCTACGTCATGTGGCACGTCGTCTCAAGCGTTTCGCACGCCACGAGCACGACCTGGCACGCCTGGGCGGCAACGAATTCGCCCTGGTGGTGACCGGTTTGCCATTCGACCGCGACGCCGCCATGACGAAATTGCGGCACCACATGAGCACCGTGCGGCAGGTTATCGGCGGCGTGTACGATCTCGACGATCATTCGCACACCACGACGCACAGCCTAGGCGGGGTATGGTTCGGCGACGACGACGTGGTGGCAGACGAACTGGTCAAGCGCGCCAGTCTGGCCCTCTCACGGGCCAAGCAGGACGGCGGCAACACGAGTTACGTTTTCCATCCCGAAATGGAAGACGCTCTCCAGGATCGCCTATGGATGGAAGCCGAACTTCGCCAGGCTATCCAGGACGAGCAGATGCGCTTGTACTACCAACCCCAGGTCGATGCTGAAGGCACCATCATCGGAGCCGAGACGTTGATCCGCTGGCAGCATCCCGAACGTGGGATGATCTCCCCGGGCGCATTCATTCCCCTCGCCGAAACAACCGGATTGATCCTACCCATGGGGCAATGGGTGCTGGCAAAGGCCTGTTCGCGGCTGGCTCGCTGGGCGACCGATCCGGCGTTGGCCGACTTGCAGCTGTCCGTCAATGTCAGCGTGCACCAGTTTCAGCAGCACGACTTCGTCGCCCAGGTGCTGACCACGCTCGCCGACCATCAGGCGCCGCCCGAACGCCTGACCCTGGAGCTAACCGAAAGCCTGCTACTCGCCAACGTCGAGAGCGTCATCGACAAGATGATGCAGCTCAAACGCCATGGGGTGAGCTTTTCCCTGGATGACTTCGGCACCGGCTATTCGTCGCTGGCCTATTTGAAGCGCCTGCCGTTCAATGCCTTGAAGATCGATGTCTCCTTCGTGCGCGATGTCCTCGTCGAGGCCAACGATGCCGCCATCGTCAAGACCATCATCGCCCTGGCCGACAGCCTGCAACTCAAGACCGTGGCCGAAGGTGTCGAAACCCTGCCCCAACGCGATTTCCTCGCACGGCTCGGCTGTCATCATTATCAGGGCTATTACTATGGACGCCCAAGTCCTGTCGAGACCTTCGAGGCGCTCGTCACGCCACCGCCTGCACAACACACGACACTCAGATAAGCCCCATCACGCCGCGCGTAGTAACAGCGCAACAGGATGACCAGCCACGCAATCGAACGCGCCCCTTACAACACCTTGAGCGTCGGCCAAGCGTGCCCCGGCCGCGCCACCAGGGTGTCACGCAAGGCCTCGCCCGCCGCGCCGCTGGTCAGCATCACATCGAAGGTCTCGAGATCGGCGAAAAACGCCGGGCGCACCAGGTCGAGCTTGCTCTCGTCGGCGACGAGGATGCGCTGCACAGCGGTCTCCAGCGCCACCTGCTTGGGCACCACCTCATGGAAGTGAAAGCAGCTCACGCCTTTATCGGCATGTACGCCGGCGGCGGAAATGAACGCTTTATTGATGCCCAGGCGGCGGATCGCGGTGACCAGCTCCTCACCGCCGAAGGACTGCGACACAGGGTAATAGAGCCCGCCGAGCAGCACCAAGCGCACGTGAGGCAGCGCCATTTGCTCGATGGCATTGGCGACGTTGAGCGCGTACGTCACCACCGTCAGCGGCATATCGGGATCGAGCCCGGCGAACAGCGGAATCAGCGTCGTGCCGCAATCCACGAAGAGCGTGTCATCCGCCTCGACCATACGCGCCGCCTCATCGCACATACGCTGCTTGGCCTGCGCAAAGCTGTCCTGCTGGGTGGCGAAATCGTATCCGGTGGCCACCTGGGGATTCTCGGCCAACAACAAACGTCCGCCTAGCGAGACGATGGTGTCCTGGCTGGCGGCAATGTCGCGGCGTATGGTCATCTCCGAGACCTGGCAGCGCTGGGCGGCCTCAGCGATCGGCAGCATGCCTTCCGCGCGCAACGTATCCTGTAGCCATTGAAGGCGTGCCGCACTGCGGCTATTCATTTCGCATCTCTCCGGCACATTTTGTTAGCTTAGCCACAAAATTTCTGTTAGAAAAATAACAAAGGCAGCCCAACAATAAAGACAAGGACATTACCATGCCAACGCCTTCCTGCGCGTCTTCCGGCACATTCGCCGTCCGCGCGCCCGACTCATCGACCCATGCACGCGCGCCAAGCGCATGCTTGCCACTCGGGGACTCACGCCCATGACCGACCTCACGCTCATCGCCCGTCAGGCGCTCGGCCTGATGGATCTGACCTCGCTCAACGATGATGACGACAGCGCTCGTATCCAGGCGCTATGCCGACGTGCCGACACGCCCGTCGGCCATCCCGCCGCGCTGTGCCTGTATCCGGCCTTCATCGAAGACGCCCAGCGCGAACTCGACGCCCTCGGCCTGACCCAGCGCGTGCGCATCGCCACGGTGACCAATTTCCCCGACGGCGCCCCTAACGCCGAACGCGCGGCGCGCGAGACACGCCTCGCCGTGGCGGCGGGCGCCGACGAAGTCGACGTGGTCTTTCCCTATCGGTCTCTGCTCGATGGCGCGCCCGATGTCGGCCGCTTGCTCGTCGAGGCTTGCCGCGAAGCCTGCGGCGGCGCGACCTTGAAGGTCATCCTCGAGAGCGGCGAACTCAAGGACCCCGCCCTGATTCGTCAGGCCGCAGAGATCGCGATCACTGCGGGTGCCGACTTCATCAAGACCTCCACCGGCAAGGTCGCCGTCAACGCAACCCTCGAGGCCGCCGAGATCATGCTCGAGACGATACGCGACAGCGGCCGCGACGTCGGCTTCAAGGCCGCCGGTGGCATTCGCACCACCGAGGACGCCAAGGCCTATCTCGAGCTGGCCGCGCGGATCATGGGCGAGGACTGGATCAGCCCCGCGCATTTCCGATTCGGCGCCTCGGGACTGCTCGATGCCCTGCTCGCCACCCTGGACATCGGCGAGACCGACGCCGCACCCAGCGGTTACTGAAGGCTGTCCGGCAACACCCATACACAACGACAGACATCGACATTCACCGGCAGACAATAAAAACGCGGACATCGCCATGCTGATTCAAGACATTATCCGCCGTAAGCGTGACGCCGAGGTCCTCGACGCCGACGCTATCCACACCTTCATGCGTGGCGTCACCGACGGCAGTATCGGCGACGCCCAGATCGGCGCCTTCGCCATGGCGGTCATGCTCAACGGCATGACCCGCGACGAGGCCATCGCGCTGACCGAGGCTACTCGCGACTCCGGCCAAGTCCTGCGCTGGGACGATCTCTACCTCGACGGCCCGGTGCTCGACAAGCATTCCACCGGCGGCGTGGGCGATCTCGTCTCGTTGGTGCTGGGGCCGTGGATCGCCGCCTGCGGCGGCCACGTGCCCATGATTTCGGGGCGTGGACTCGGCCACACCGGCGGCACACTGGACAAACTCGAAGCGATTCCCGGCTATGACGTCACCCCCAGCGACGCTCGCTTCCGCCAACTGGTGAAAGACGTCGGCGTGGCGATCATCGGCCAGACCGGCACGCTTGCCCCCGCCGACAAGCGCTTGTATGGCGTGCGCGACGTGACCGCCACGGTGGAGTCGCTGCCGCTTATCGTGGCCTCGATTTTGGGCAAGAAACTCGCCTGCGGCCTCGATACCCTGGTGATGGACGTCAAGGTCGGCAACGGCGCCTTCATGCCCACCGCCGAGGCCTCTCGGGAACTCGCCGACGCCATCGTCGCCATCGGCAGCGGCGCCGGCACCCCCACCAGCGTGCTGCTGACCGACATGAACCAACCGCTCGCCGACTGCGCCGGCAATGCCCTGGAAGTCCACGAGGCGCTGCGGCTGTTGCAGGGGGGCGGGTGTAGCACTCGCCTCTATCAGGTCACTCATGCTCTGGCGACGGAAATGCTGCTCCAGTCGGGATTGGCAAGCGACGCAGAAGACGCCGAAACTCGCCTGGATCGGGCCCTTGCCTCCGGCGAGGCGCTGGAGCGCTTCTCGCGCATGGTGCATGGCCTCGGCGGCCCGAGCGACCTGGCCGAACGCCCCGCGCACTATTTAGCGCCAGCGCCCTTCACGACCGACGTCGTCGCCCCTCGGGCCGGCACCGTCAACGCCATCGACACCCGCGCGCTGGGACTCGGCGTAGTCGAACTGGGCGGCGGACGCCGCAACGCCGGGGATGCCATCGACCATCGTGTCGGCCTCTCGCATATCGCCGCGCTTGGCCAGCGCGTCGACGCCGGGCAACCGCTGCTGCGTCTCCACGCCGCCAGCCGAGCCGACGCCGAGGCCGTCACACGCCACTTGAGCGCGGCCTTCACCCTCGGCGAGGAAGGTAGCGTCGCGCCAGCGTTGCCGATCCACGCTACCCTGAGACAGGAGGATCTGTCATGACCCGCGCCATTCTTCTCGTACTCGACTCCTTCGGCATCGGCAACGCCCCGGATGCCGCCGCCTTCGGCGATGCCGGCGCGGATACGCTGGGCCACATCGCCCGCCATCGTGCCGCTGCCGGCCGGCCGCTCGCGCTGCCCAACCTGGCGAAACTGGGGCTCTACCACGCACATTATCTCGCCACCGGCGAGTGGGCGGCGGGCGTCACCCCGCCCGAGCACGTCGACGGCGCCTACGCGGCGGCGGCCGAGATTTCCTCGGGCAAGGACACGCCCTCCGGCCACTGGGAAATCGCCGGTGTCCCGGCGCTATTCGAGTGGGGCTACTTCATCGACAAGACGCAGAGCTTCCCGCCCGACCTCTTGGAAGCACTGATCGAGCGGGCCGAACTGCCCGGCGTGCTGGGCAACTGCCACGCGTCCGGCATCCCGGTCCTCGAGGAGCTGGGCGAGGAACATATCGCAAGCGGCAAGCCGATCGTCTACACCTCGGCGGATTCGGTCTTCCAGATAGCCGCCCACGAGACCCATTTCGGTCTTGACCGCCTGTACGCACTGTGCGAGATCGCCCGCGAGCTGCTGATGCCCTACAACATCGGCCGCGTCATCGCGCGCCCTTTCGTCGGCGAAACGCCGCAAACCTTCGAACGCACCGGCAATCGCCGCGACTATGCCATCGAGCCGCCCACCCCAACCGTGCTCCAAAAGCTGCACGACAGCGGCGGCACGGTATTGGGCGTGGGCAAGATCGGCGATATCTATGCCCACTGCGGCGTCTCGAAAGTGCTCAAGGCACACGGCCATGACGCGTTGTTCGATGCCACGCTCAACGCCATCGATGAGGCCGGCGAGCATTCACTGGCGAATAAGCAGACGCTGGTGATGACCAACTTCGTCGACTTCGACACCCTCTACGGCCACCGCCGCGATCCGGATGGCTACGCCGAGGCGCTGGAGGCCTTCGACCGACGTTTACCGGAAGTGCTCGCCAAGCTGCGTCCCGATGATCTGCTCATCCTCACCGCGGATCACGGCAACGACCCGACCTGGACGGGGACCGACCATACCCGCGAGCAAGTTCCCGTGCTCGCCAGCGGCGCGAGCCTGACGCCAGGGCCGTTGGGTGACGATGAAGGCCGTCTGGCGACCTTCGCCGATATCGGCCAGAGCCTGGCGACGCATTTTGGACTCGGCCCAATGGAATACGGGCAATCTTTATTGCCAATCTCATCCAAGGGAGAAAACTGATGGCTACCCCACACATCGATGCCCCCGCAGGCGCCTTCGCCGATACAGTACTCATGCCCGGCGATCCGCTGCGCGCGCAATTCATCGCCGAGACCTTTCTGGACGACGTGGAATGCGTCAACCAGGTGCGCAACATGCTCGGCTTCACCGGCACCTATCAAGGCCAGCGCATCTCGGTGATGGGCAGCGGCATGGGCATCCCCTCGATCTCGATCTACGCCAAGGAACTGATCACCGAGTACGGGGTCAAGCGCCTGGTACGCGTGGGCTCCTGCGGCGCGGTGCGTGACGATGTCGCCGTCAACGACATCGTTGTCGGGATGGGCGCGTGTACCGATTCCGGGGTCAACCGCACCCGTTTCAAAGGCCACGATTTCGCCGCCATCGCCGACTTCGACCTGACCCGGCACGCCGTCGACGCTGCCCGCGCACGCAGCACCCCCGTCAAGGTCGGCAATCTGTTCTCGGCGGACCTGTTCTATTCGCCCGACGACGCGCTATTCGAGCTCATGAAGCGCCACGGCGTGCTCGGCGTCGAGATGGAAGCCGCCGGCCTGTACGGCGTCGCTGCCGAATTCGGTGCCCGCGCGCTGACCGTATGCACCGTCTCCGATCACATTCTCAAGGGCGAGGCGCTCGATGCGCACACCCGTCAGACCGGCTTTCACGAGATGATGGCGATCACCCTCGAAGCCCTGCTCCGCGACGCGAGAGACACCACCCATGACTGAGACATCCCTCGCGCCGCTTTCCGATGCGCTACGCCAGGCGCTGCTACAGACGCGCGAGCGCGCTTATGCGCCCTATTCCCGCCATCCGGTGGGAGCCTTGTTGATTGCCGAAAGCGGCCAGCATTACCTGGGCTGCAACGTGGAAAGCGCCAACTACAAGGGGCTCTGCGCCGAGGCAGGCGCCATCAGCGCGATGATCGCGCAGGGCGAGCGCGAAATCGCCACGCTCTACGTCATCGGCCCCGGCGAACACCTGTGCACCCCCTGCGGCGACTGCCGCCAGCGTATCCGTGAATTCGCCACGCCGGACACCTTTATCGTCGTCCTCGACGGCGACGGCGCCCCGCTCAAACGCTATACCATGGAGCAGTTACTGCCCGACTCCTTCGGCCCGGAGAATCTTCCCCAGGCGTGATAGCGTCGCGCCACCTTCCTCCCAACGGCTATTCATCACCCCGAGATGACTCACGCAGCGGCTCGAGCAAGGCATTGAGCCCGTTGTGATCGACCTCGTGCATCAAGGCGAGCAGCCGTCCGATCTCACCGTTGGGAAAACCCTGCCGGGCGAACCAGGCAAGGTAGGGGCCCGGAAGGTCGGCGATCAGCCGGCCTGCGTATTTGCCGAAGGGCATCTCGCGGGTGGTGAGTTTTTGCAAGTCTTCAGGCTTCATGGCGGGGTTTCTCGCATAGCATCTCTAAGCAGTCATGCTAACGGACGTGGCAGTGCACGTCGCCATGGCGCGCATGCCATGCGTTGTACGCATACCCCTATTACCAAGTAGCGTTTGAGCGTAGCGCACCGTGTGTCGGTAGAGTGGCATGCCATGATATTGGCGCATGACGCCACACGATAACGACAAACGGAGACTGGGTGATGCACACATCGCTACGGCCCTTGGTTTTCTGGCCAACCTTTCTGGTACTGCTGGCGGCAGTGATCGCCAGCTACGTCAATCTCGATGCCTTCCTGGCGACCACCAGCGCGCTCAACGATGCCATTCTGGATAACTTTTCGTGGCTATTTAGTCTGGGCAGCCTGTACCTGCTGGTGTTGGCGGTGATCGTTTATTTCTCGCCACTGGGTAAACTGCGCATCGGCGGCGAGCAGGCAACACCCATGCTGTCACGGCTGCGCTGGTTCTCGATCACCTTGTGCACCACGCTGGCTGTGGGCGTGTTGTTCTGGACCACCGCCGAGCCGCTGTATCACTTCATGGGGCCGCCCGAGTCACTGGGCCTGGAAGCCAGTTCCAGCGATGCCATGCTGTTCGCGATGTCGACCATGTTCCTGCACTGGTCGTTCACGCCCTATGCCATCTACGCCGTGCCGGCGCTGATCTTCGCCCTGGCGTTCTACAATCTGCGTCTGCGCTTCTCGATCTCCAGCATGCTGGAGCCGGTCTTCGGGCCCAAGGTCAAGCGCTTCGGCGGCTTGATCGACGCCGTCTCGCTCTACGCCCTGGTGGCCGGCATGGCCTCGTCGCTGGGCACCGGCGCGCTGACGCTGGCCGGCGGCGCGGGGCAATACCTGGGCGGCGAGACCAGCCCGCTACGCCTGGGTGTGGTCATCGCCCTGATCGTGGTGACGTTTGTGATCTCGGCGGCCAGCGGCCTGCAGAAGGGCATCGCGCGGCTGTCGTCGTTGAATGCCGTATTGCTCGCGATTCTCGGCGTGTTCATCTTCGTGGTAGGCCCGACGAGCTTCATGCTCTCGCTGGGCGTGGAGTCCTTCGGCGTCTATCTCGACAGCTTCTTCACCAAGAGCCTGTTCACCGGCGCCGCCGGCGAGGACCAGTGGCCACAGTGGTGGTCGATCTTCTATTGGGCAGTATGGTTCGCCTGGGCGCCCATGGCGGCGCTGTTCCTGGGCAAGATTTCACGCGGCTACACGGTACGCGAGTTCCTGCGGGTCAACCTCTTCTATCCAGCTCTTTTCGCCTCCGCCTGGGTCATCATCTTCTCCGGCGCGGCGCTCTATTATCAGGCGCATACCGGCGTCGACCTGCATGCCATCCTCAGCGATCGCGGCGTAGAGAACGTGCTCTACGAGCTCTTCCGGCAAATGCCGTTCTCGCAGGTGTGGATTCCGCTGCTGCTATTCATCGCCTACATCTCCTATGTCACGGCGGCGGATTCGCAGACCGATGCCATCGGCAACCTATGCACACGTGGCCTGACCGCCGACTCGGATCTCAATACCGGCGTGTCGATGAAAGTCCTGTGGGGGATCATCGTCGGCATCGTGTCCTGGGTCATGGTCAGCTTCGTGGGGATCGACGGCATCAAGATGCTCTCCAATCTCGGCGGCCTACCCGCGCTGCTCATCGTGCTGCTTGCCACCGGCTCGCTATGGCGCTGGTTGAAATATCCCGAGCGCCTCACAACACCGCCTCCCTCTTCTCACACCGCCAAGGACGACGCATGAACATCAAGCACGACTTTCCGAACCGCGTACGCGAAATCGAGAACCAATGGATCGTGCTGGCCGACGGAACGCGGCTGGCGGCGCGCATCTGGCTACCCGAGGATGCCGAGTCAAAGCCGATGCCGGCGATCCTCGAATACCTGCCCTACCGCAAGCGCGACGGCACAGCGGTGCGCGATGAGCTAACCCATCCCTGGTTCGCCGGTCATGGCTACGCCTGCATTCGGGTGGATATGCGCGGCAATGGCGAGTCCGACGGCCTGATGGAGGATGAATACGCCCCGCAGGAGCAACGTGATGCGCTGGAGGTGATCGACTGGATCGCCGCGCAACCCTGGTGCGATGGCAAGCTCGGCATGATGGGCATCTCCTGGGGTGGCTTCAATAGCCTGCAACTCGCCGCGCTGCGCCCCAAACCGCTCAAGGCGATCATCACGCTGTGCTCCACCGATGACCGCTACGCCGACGACATCCACTACAAGGGCGGCAACATGCTGCTGGAGAATCTCGGCTGGGCGGCGACCATGCTGAGCTTCTCCGCTGCCGTGCCTGACCCGGCGCTGGTCGGCGATCAATGGCGCGAGATGTGGAAACACCGCCTCGACAACATGCCGCTGCTGGCAGAGACCTGGCTGAACCACCAGCACCGGGACGACTACTGGAAGCATGGTTCGATCAACGAAAACTATGGTGACATCGAAGCCGCCGTTTACATGATCAGCGGTTGGGGCGATTCCTACATCAACACTATTCCGCGCATGATGGAGCACCTCTCCTGCCCCCGAAAGGCACTGATCGGCCCCTGGATGCACAAGTATCCGCATTTCGCGATTCCCGACCCGGCGATCGGCTTCCTGCAGGAGGCGCTGCGCTGGTGGGATTACTGGCTCAAGGACGTCGACACCGGAATCATGGACGAGCCGCCCTGCACCTTTTATCTACAGGACGGCGTGCCCCCTGCGCCCAAGTATCTCGAGCGTCCCGGGAAGTGGGTGCGAACCTCCGCCTGGCCCGCACCTAGCACCGAGGTCGAGATACAGTCCCTGGTGCTCAGCGATCACGGCCTGGGGACCAACGGCCGGTTGAGCAATGACCGGCAAATCGCCTCGCCACTGACCGCGGGCTCGCTGCAGGGCGAGTACATCCCGCTGTGGTTCGGCGCCGATTTCCCGACCGATCAGCGCCGCGATGACGGCTTGTCGTTGACCTTCGACTCTGCCCCCTACATCGAAGGAATCGATATTCTCGGCCAGCCGACGCTTGCGGTGTCAGTCACCAGCACCGAGGCGTGCGGCCAGCTGCACGTACGCCTGTGCGACGTAGCCCCCAGCGGGGAAAGCGCGCTGATTACCTACGGCACGCTCAACCTCAATCTGCGTGACGCCCCGGGCACCATCACGCCACCAGTGCCGGGCGAACCGATGGACGTTCGTGTGCCGCTGGACCTGATCGGCTATCGCCTGCCCCCGGGACATCGCCTGCGCGTGGCGCTCTCCAGCGCCAGCTTTCCGTTAGTGTGGTCGCCTTCGAGACGCGCCGACCTGACACTCAAGTCGGGAATGCCGACGCTCGAGCTGCCATTTTCAAAAGCGGCTTATATCCCCATGCCATTCGAACCGCCTGAGAGCGCCACACACTGCCGGGTCGAAACCCTGCGAGCCGGAAAGCCCAAGCGCACCATCAGTGAAGACGTCGGCAGCGGCGAGGTGACCGTCACCGTCGAAGACGACATGGGCGACGTTCGCTTCGAGGATCACGGCCTGCGCGTCGAGCAGAAGGCCAAGGAGGTCTATACCAGCCACCCGACCGACGCCACGCGTACCCGTGCCGACATCGAATGGGTCTACCGCGCCAGCCGTGGCGAAGGCCAGAACGGCAAAAACGATCAGTTCGCGGTCGAGGTGGTGAGCCGTTATCACCTGCATTGCGACGCGCAGACTTTCTACCTCAACGCCGAGCAGATCGCTCATGAGGGCGAGACGTTGGTCAGCGAGAAACGATGGGAACGGGAGATTCCACGCACGGCCCTCTAACCGGCGGCGTGCATGTTATGCTCCGGGACCGAGAGAACTCGGTCCCGGATGCTTTCATGCCCACTCGCGATGCACTTCCCCCCTTGGCTTGTCTGCGCGCCTTCGAGGCCGCCGCGCGACATGCCAGCTTCACGCAAGCCGGCAATGAACTCAGCCTGACCCAGAGCGCCGTCAGCCGTCAGATCAAGCGGCTCGAGGACGACTTGGGCCGGCCGCTGTTCGAGCGTCATTATGAAGGCTTGCGCCTGACACCTGCCGGCGAGCACTACTTTCGCGTGGTGCAGCGCCTGTTGCGTGACCTGCGCGACGAAACGGCGCGCCTGCGTCGTCGTGGCGATGACCGCCAGTTGACGTTGGCATCCAGCCCGACCATCGCCTCGATCTGGCTGGCGCGGCAGCTGCCGGACTTTCAGCGCGCCCACCCGCATATCGAAATCCGTATCTTGACGGTCGAGGACCCGCATCGCCTGGACCTTGCCGAGTTCGATCTGGGGATCTATTACCATGTTCCGCATGAAGTCGATCCACCCGGCCTCGGCGCCGAAGCGATCTTTTCCCACGAAGAGGTCGCCGCCGTGTGCAGTCCGGCCTATCTGGCCCGTCATGGGGACATCCGCGATGCCGAAGACCTGCTTGCGCGCCATACCCTGATGGTGGTGGAAGATCATTATCACGACTGGCTTACCTGGGAAGGCTGGTACCAGGCGCAGGGTCTGCGCTGGCACGCCCCGGAACACAGCCTGCGCGCCAACAGCTTCCAATTGCTGATGAATGCCACCCTGGCCGGGCAAGGCGTCACCCTGGGCTGGACACACCTTCTCGACGCGGATCTGGCGCAGTGCAACCTGGTGCAGGCACTGCCGCATACGCTGCCCAGCCGGGGGTGTCTGTCACTGCTCACCCCGCAACATCGTCACCTGACCGAGCCCATGCGTGCATTCCGAGCCTGGGTACTGAACACAGTTTGAACAGTGCCTGCGCTATACGCCTAAAGTGGCAAGCCGAGCCCATATCCGGTAAGCTGCACGCCCGCTGCCCGCCTACTCTGGCCCACTTCGCAGCCACCGAGACGATTTCATGAGCTTTACCTCCTTGGGGCTTTCCGCTCCGATTCTGGATGCCGTGGCCGAGCAAGGCTACGAGACACCTTCACCGATTCAAGCCAAGGCGATCCCCGCCGTCCTCGAGGGACGCGACGTGATGGCCGCCGCTCAGACCGGCACCGGCAAGACCGCCGGCTTCACGCTGCCGATCCTCCAGCGCCTCTCCACCGGCACGCGCGCGCCCGCCAAACAAGTGCGCGCGCTGATTCTCACGCCGACCCGCGAGCTGGCTGCCCAGATCGGCGCCAACATCGAGGCCTACGGCAAGCACCTGCCGCTACGCAGCGCCGTGGTCTTCGGCGGCGTGAAGGTCAACCCGCAGATCGCCAAGCTACGCGGCGGGGTCGACATCCTGGTGGCAACGCCAGGACGACTGCTGGATCTATATAGCCAGAAGGCCGTCAGCTTCGATGCGCTGGAAGTGCTGGTGATGGACGAAGCCGACCGCATGCTCGACATGGGGTTCATCCACGATATCCGTCGGATCCTCAAGGCACTGCCCGCCAAGCGTCAGAACCTGATGTTCTCGGCGACCTTCTCGCAGGAGATTCGCACGCTCGCCAAGGGCATGGTCAACGACCCGGTGGAAATCTCGGTCACGCCGCGCAACACCACCGCCGAGACAGTCACGCAGTGGATCCACCCAGTGGACAAGACCCGTAAGCCGGCGCTGCTCACGCACCTGATCCACGAGAATCAGTGGCAGCAGGTGCTGGTCTTCATGCGCACCAAGCATGGTGCCAACCGCCTGAGCCGCCAGCTCGAAGACGCCGGCATCGAAGCCGCCGCCATTCACGGCAACAAGAGCCAGAATGCACGCACCAAAGCTCTCGACGGCTTCAAGAGCGGTGAGATTCGCGTGCTGGTGGCGACCGATATCGCCGCGCGTGGCCTCGATATCGACCAGCTCCCGCAAGTGGTCAATTTCGAGCTGCCCAATGTCGCCGAGGACTACGTCCACCGTATCGGACGTACCGGCCGTGCAGGTGCCAGCGGCCACGCGGTATCGCTGGTCAGCCCCGAGGAAGGCAAGGAACTCGCGGGCATCGAGCGGCTGATCCGCCAGACACTGGAACGCCAGACCGTCGCCGGCTTCGAGCCCAGTGAAGCACTCGTCAGCGGCCAAGGCACCAGCCCGCCGCGCGGTGGTAGTGGCGGGGGGCAGCGCAATGGCAACGGACGCGACAACGGCCAACGCCGTGGTGGCAACTCAGGCGGTAACGACTCACGCAACAGCAGCTCACGCAACGACAGTGCCTCACGCGATCGCAATGAGGGCGGCGAAAACCGCCCACGCCGTCGTCGCGGCGGGCGGGGTCGTGGTAACGGTACCCAAGGCGGGGCGTAAGACAGGTTAGCCGCTGACATGTTGGCGTTGACACTTTGAGTCGTTGAGTCCTTGAGTCGTAGCGAGCACACCGCCCAACGGCTCACGTCGCGTCGTCGGATGCCGGTGACTCGCAACAACCGCGGGCAACACTGTGAGACAGCCGAATGTGATCATCGAGCAATGCCCGCGCGGCGCGAATGTCTCGACTCAGCGCCAGTTCGACCAGTTCGCCATGCTGGCGATCGAGCACCTCGCGCACGCCCGGGTTGGGCGGCGCCAAGCGCCGGTAGCGGTCGAACTGGTCGTGCAATTGTTCGATGAAGCGCAACAACCAGTGCGACCCACACGACGCTAGCAACGCCCGATGAAAGCGCAGGTGTGCCTGCTCCCACTCCTCCACCCGCTCAGGATGCTCGTCGGCACGCCGCAACCGATGCTGCGCCGCCAGTACCTGTGACTCCCATTCCGAATCGCCCGCCTGAAACGCCTGCGTCAACGCCATGCATTCAAGCTGAGCGCGCAGCCCTGCGATGTCATCGAGCTCCTCGATGTGCATCGCCGGCACCCGAAAGCCACGCTGGTTGACCTGCTCGAGCAGGCCATAGGCCGCCAGTCGGTTGAGCGCCTCACGTAGCGGGCTGAGCCCCACCTGGTAATGGTCCTTCAAGGCGCTGATGGCGAGCTTCTCGCCGGCCGCGAAACGCCCGCGAATCAAGTCCTGCTTGAGCGTCTCGAAGATTCGGCTCGAGGCCATGTCGCGATTGGCGGATGGCGATGCGGTCATGGCGTGGCTCTCTTCTCAAGTTCGAAGGTAATGGCTTATCAAGTTCAAAGATAATGGCGGCAAATGTGCGTTGATGACTGGCGAACAGGTTCTGCCTCGGTGACGTAAGCCCTTTGCCAAATCCCATATTGACGTTAATCAAATCGCGCGCCATAGTCATCTCAACAAAATCGATTTTTTTACTCAAAACGATTTATAACATAACAATCGATTGGAGATGGCATGTTGACGCCCTTTTCCCAGGCAACACCCTACGCTTCCCAGCGCAGCGCCACCTACGCCAAACACGGCATGGTCGCCGCGTCCCAGCCTCAAGCCAGCCAGATCGGCCGTGACATCCTCGCTCAGGGCGGCAACGCGGTAGACGCCGCCATCGCCACCGCGGCGGCGCTCACCGTGGTCGAACCCACCGGCTGCGGGATCGGCGGCGACGCCTTCGCGCTGGTGTGGATCGCCAACGACAATGCAGGCAACGGTAAGCTCCACGGCCTCAACGCCAGCGGCACCGCCCCCGCCGCGCTGACTCCTCAGGCGGTCGCCGACGCCGGCTTCGAGACTATGCCACTGTACGGCTGGACGCCGGTGACCGTGCCCGGCATTCCCGCCGCCTGGGCCGAATTGTCGCGGCGCTTCGGCAAGCTCGACTTCCAGACGCTGCTCGCCCCGGCGATCCGCCTGGCCCGCGAGGGCTTTCCGGTGTCGCCGGTGATCGCCAGCCTCTGGCAGCGCGCCGAGACGACCTTCCGCGAACATCTGACGGAGGCCGCCACCGCCGGTTGGTTCGAGACCTTCACGCCGACCGGACGTGCCCCGCGAGCTGGCGAGTGGCACCGCTGCGAGGACCAGGCACAAACCCTGGAAGCGATCGCCGCAAGCCACAGCGAGAGCTTTTATCGCGGCGAGTTGGCCGAGCGCATCGACGCCTTCTCCCAGGAGACCGGCGGCTACCTGCGCGCCGAGGATCTCGCCGATTATCAGCCGGAATGGGTCACACCGATCGCGGCGGACTACCGCGGCCATAAAGTCTGGGAGATTCCGCCCAACGGCCAGGGGCTGGTCGCGCTGATGGCACTGCGCATGCTCGAGGGCTTTCAGGCCGACAGCCGCGACAATCCCGAGGTGCTGCACCGCCAGCTCGAGGCGATGAAGCTGGCATTCAGCGACGGGCAGGCGTATATCACCCAACCCGAGCACATGAGCCACAGCGTCGAGGCGCTACTCGACGACGCCTATACCCGCGAGCGTCGCGCACTGATCGGTGAATCGGCACTCGACCCGACGCCGGGCACCCCGCAGGCCGGCGGCACCGTCTACCTGGCCACCGCCGATAGCGACGGCAATATGGTGTCGTTCATCCAGAGCAATTATCACGGCTTCGGCTCCGGCGTAGTGGTCCCCGGCACCGGCATCGCGCTGCAGAACCGCGGCCACAACTTCAGCCTCGACCCGGGCCACGACAACGTGCTCGCCCCGGGCAAGAAGACCTTCCACACCATCATCCCGGGCTTCTTGACCCGCGACGACGGCACGCCGCTCGGGCCGTTCGGCGTGATGGGTGGCTTCATGCAGCCGCAAGGCCATGTCCAGGTCGTGATGAACCTGATCGACTTCGGCCTCAACCCCCAGGCCGCGCTCGACGCACCCCGCTGGCAGTGGATGGGCGGTAAATGCATCGGCATCGAACACGGCTACCCGGCCCCGTTGGTACGGGCGATGGCTGAGCGCGGTCACGACATGCAGATCGATCACGATCCACGCGGCTTCGGCCGTGGACAGATGATCATCCGCGACCCGGACAACGGCATCTACTGCGGCGGCACCGAGCCGCGTACCGACGCCAGCATCGCGGTGCTATGACCATGCTGAAGACACACGCCCAGCTCTTCATGGCCTTCCTGCGCATCGGCCTGTTCGGCTTCGGTGGCGGCCCGTCGATGATCCCGCTGGTGCATCAGGAAGTGGTCAAACGCCACGCCTGGATGGACGACGAGGCGTTCGCCGATGTGCTGGCGATCGGCAACACCTTGCCCGGCCCCATCGCCACCAAGATGGCCGGCTACATCGGATATCGCGTCGCGGGCAGTCTCGGCGCACTCAATGCCGTCATCGCGGTCATCGCCCCGATCATCGTGGCAATGATCGCGCTGCTCGGCCTCTACGCCCGTCACGGCGATCAGCGCTGGGTGCAGGGCATGGGCCAGGGCGTAGTGCCCGTCGTCATGGTGATGATGGCCAAGCTGACCTGGGACTTCTTCACCAAGTCGCGGGCCAGCCTCGGCTGGCTGGTGACTTTGATCATGGGTGCCATCGCCGGCGGGCTGATCTACTGGCTCGACGTGCATCCGGGCTTGGTGGTCGGGGCCATCCTGGTCGCCGCATTACTGCGCCCCGAGCCGCATCACACGACCCGCGAGACGGACAAATGATTTATTGGCACCTGTTCCTGGCGTTCTTCATTCCCAACATCGTCGGCTACGGCGGCGGCCCGGCGATCATCCCGCTGATAGAAAACGAGGTGGTCGGCCACTATGGCTGGATGAGTTCGCAGGGCTTCGCCGAAACCCTGGCACTCGGCAACGCCATGCCCAGCCCGATCGCCACCAAGATGGCTGGCTATATCGGTTACGACGTCGCCGGCGTGCCCGGGTCACTGATCGCCACCTTCGCCACCGTCGCGCCGTCGCTACTACTCATGCTGATCGCGCTGGGCACGCTGTATCGTTACCGCGACTCGATCAAGGTCAAATCAATGAGCCAGTGGGTCCGCCCGGTGGTGATGACGCTGATGGCCTATCTGACCTGGAGCTTTCTCGACGAAGGTTTGACGATCGCCGGCGCCATGCACACCGCGATCATCGGTGGCGTCGCTGCGGCACTCCTCCTGGCAACTCGGGTTCACCCGGCGTTCGTCGTGTGTTTCGGGCTCGTTTACGGCGCCCTGCTGCTCGGTTAGTGGGCATCGGGGTGGGCCCGTCTGCAATCCGGCGATACGCCGTGCGGCCCTCTAAGGCCTTCGCAGGCCTACATGCAACGCACTAATTGATGACCAACAAGGACAATACAGCCATGTCATTTACTTCTCAGCAGTACAACACTATCCAAGGTCGGCCCCAAGCGACCCGTCCCCTCCGCTTCAAGCTAATCATAGGAGGGCTAATACTAGGTACAGCGCTAGGCGCTAGCACCGCATCACTGGCCCAGTCCGAGGACTATCCCGACAAGCCGGTCGAGTTCATCGTGCCGTGGTCGCCGGGTGGCGGCAGCGACACGTTGATGCGTGTCATTTCCAACCACGCCGAACAGTACCTGGGCGAGGCCATGCCGGTCATCAATATGCCCGGCGTCAGCGGCACCACCGGCCTAAAAGAGCTTGCGAAGCGCGATCCCGATGGCTACACGGTAGGCCAGATTCATGAGGGCCTGCTGGTCGCCAACCATACCCAACTGACTCAGCTCAACTGGGATGACTTCACCCCAGTCGCCGCCATGACCGCCTCACCGCAATACCTCACGGTCAACGCCGACAGCCCCTGGGAAACATTCGACGACTTCGTCGACTACGCCCAAGACAACCCCGGCGAGATCCGTGTCGGTGTGACACTCGGCGGTATCCCCCATGTCCACGCGGCAATGATGGAAGACGCCGCCAACCTATCGTTTCGCTACGTCGGCTTCGAAGGCACTGGTGCGCGCATTCGTGCCCTGGTGGGCGGCCACATCGACGCGGCGATCGGCGACGTGTCCTCAAGTGGCGAGTTCGTCAAGAATGGGGACCTGCGTTTTCTGGCAGTCGGCAGCGCCGAACGCCAGGAGGAAACCCCCGACGTACCGACCTTCAAGGAACTCGGCTACGACTCGCTCAGCCTCAATATCGTACGCGGACTGATCGCCCCCAAGGGCACCCCCGAAGACAAGGTCACGGTGCTCGCCGACGCCATGCAGAACCTCACCCAGGATGAGCAATTCATTCAGTCGGTGCATAACGCCGGCGCCCAGGTACATTTCGAAGGCCCTGAGGCATTCGCCGACTACCTCGAGACTACTGACAAGACCATCGAGCGGCTTTCAGGGAAGCTGGCCAAATGAGTTCACAGGCACCTTTACAGCAGACCCGGTCATCGGACCGGGGCGCCGATCCCGACACCCGTCGCGCCAACGCCCTCGCCCACCTGGTACTGAATGGCGCACTGGTGGTGCTTTTCGCCACGTTGTTCGTGCATGCCGGGGCGCTGCCCTCGTCGATGTGGGAACCGCTGGGTTCGGGCAGCTTTCCACGCCTAGTGCTGGCCGTGCTGATAATGATCAACCTGGGCATCATGGTCCAGGAATGGCGACACTATCGTAGCAATACAGCAGCCGCGCCAGGACTGGTCAGACGCTGGCTGTGGCGCCACCGGCTAGCGTTCGGCGTACTCGCGCTGTTCGCTCTGTACATCATCAGCGTACCAGCGTTGGGCTTTCGCCTGGCCTCGCTGTTCTTCTTGGTCCTGGCTCAACTCGCGCTCGGCGTACGCCGCCCACGTAGTCTGGCTATCGCCGCAGTCATCGCGGTGACGTTCTCGTTCGGCCTCGACTGGCTGTTCCGAGATGTCTTCATCATCAGCCTTCCCCGCGGCCCGTTCAGTTGACCCTTGGCTGACTCCCTGGCTTCGCAGCTGTCCTCGAGAGGAGATGCAACATGACGGAAGCGCTGTTCGCCGGCATGGACCAGCTATTCACGCTATCGACGATGGCCACCATGCTGCTCGGCGTGGTGGCCGGTGTTATCGCCTCGGCGATCCCCGGCTTCACCATCACCATGGCCATCGTGCTGACCCTGCCGCTGACTTTTACCATGGCTCCGCTGCAGGGCATTGCGACCATGCTCGCGGTCTATGTCGGCGGCTATTCAGGCGGTTTGATCAGCGCCGCCCTGCTGGGTATTCCCGGCACGCCATCGTCGGTGGCCACCACCTTCGATGCCTTTCCGATGGCGCGCAGCGGCCAGCCCGGTCGCGCTCTGGCGCTGGGCATCTGGTCATCGTTCTTCGGCGCTCTGGTCAGTGCGATCGTGCTGATCATCGCCGCCCCGCCGCTGGCGATGATTGCCGTCAAGCTGGGCGCCTGGGAATATTTCTCGCTGATCATCTTCGCCATGACGGTGGTCGCCAGCCTAGTCGGCAAGTCAATGCTCAAGGGGGTGATGACCGGTCTGCTGGGGCTGTTCATCGCTACCGTGGGTGCCGACCCGATGATGGGAGTGGCACGCTTCACCTTTGACATTGATCTGCTCGCCAACGGTTTCCCCTTCCTGGTAGTGCTGATCGGCATCTTCGCTGTCAGCCAGTTGCTTCAGGAAGTCGAAGATGCCGAACAGACACAGCACGGCAAGCAACTGATTCCCGCCAACGTAGCCTTCAAGCCGCTGGATGCGCTCCGCGAGACGCTAGCCTACCCGATCAACTTGATTCGTTCATCGCTGGTCGGGGTGTTCATCGGCGCAGTACCCGGGGCCGGCGGCAGCATTGCCAACCTTTTGGCTTACGACCAAGCCAAGCGTGCCTCCAAAACGCCCGAAGAGTTTGGCACTGGCACGCCCGAAGGGGTGATCGCCTCGGAGTCCGGCAACTCGGCGACCTCCGGCGGTGGTTTGATCCCGATGATCGCGCTGGGCATTCCCGGTAGTGCCGTCGACGCAGTGCTGATGGCTTCGCTGATGGTCCATGGCATTGGCATCGGTCCGCGACTGATCCTCGATCACGGCGATCTGGTCTATGGCATGTTCATGGCCATGCTGCTCGCCGCATTCATGGTGCTGGTGGTGTGCTTGTTCAGCATGCGCTTCTTCCTGCGCGTCACCAACGTGCCGCGCTCGGTGATCGTGCCGGTGGTGCTGGTGTGCTGTGTCGTCGGCGCTTTCGCCCTCAACAACCGCGTCACCGACATCTATCTGCTACTCGGGGTGGGAATTTTCGGTTATATCCTCAGTAAGCTGGATTACCCTCTGGCACCACTAGTGCTCGGCGTTATCCTCGGACCAATCGCCGAGACCAACCTGCGCCGCGCGCTGATGACCGACGAAAACTGGACTCTGTTCTTCACCCGGCCAATCTCGCTGACACTGTTGATCCTTGCCGTAGTGTCGGTGGCCTTTGCGATTCGCCAGCGGCTGCGCCAAAGACCTAGCGAAAAAACCGCCTGACCCGGCCCCTTCGGGGGCCGCTTCGACGCCCCATCGATGACAACAAGGAATCTGCTCATGCCGCCTTTACGCTTACCGGACCTTCATCCGACCGGAACCACACCTCTCAAGCTGGCCATCGCCGTTCTGCTTGTGGGTGCCAGCCTGACCAGTACTGTTTCTGCACTGGCCAACGACACGTCCAACGATGACAGACAACAAGTACGCATTGCCGTCGACGTGCCTTATCCACCGTTCGAATATCGCAACGCTGATGGCGAACTCGCGGGCTTCGAAATCGACCTGGGTAACGAGCTCTGTCAGCGCGCCAAACTGGATTGCGAATGGGTCGTACAAGGCTGGGATGGCATCATTCCCGGGCTGCTATCACGCAAGTACGATGCCATCTTATCGTCTATGCGCATTACCTCTGCCCGCGAGCAACAGGTACGCTTCACCGAGCCCTACGCCATGTCACCCAAAGTGTGGGTCGCACGACGTGGCAGTGATATCGATATCGACGACATGGAGACACTGAAAGGCTTGTCCGTCGGCGTGCAGCGCGGAACGACACAAGATAATTATGTCACCGAGCGCTATTCTGACACCCTTGATATCCAGCGATATGCCACGGCGGCGGATGTGGCACTCGACCTGCAGTCGCAGCGCCTCGATCTAGCTTTCATCAACTATCCGGTCGCGTTGGATACGCTAGAAGTCGATAACACCGACAGCAATTTTGTCCAACTCGGGCCGCGCATCAATAGCCCCGAGTCCATCTTCGGCAAGGGTAACGCCATCGCCGTTCGACCACGCGACAAGGCACTAGCCAACACCTTCAATCAAGCGCTGGATAGCATCTACACCGACGGCACTTTCGTCGAGCTTATGGAACAATATTTCGACTACGATCTACGGCCCGCGTCGCGGAAATAAAAAAACGCCGCCGAAGAGTCTCCGGCGGCATTTTAGCGATCATTGACTGACAATCGGGGCTCTGGAACACCTTGTTCTCAATTTTCCCTGTATAATTTAAAGCTCCTAAAACGTCATGAATAAACTTGATAACGCGCTTCTTAATCTACTGATCAAAGACGGTCGAATGTCCTACGCAGATATGGCTCGAGAACTCGACATCTCTCGCGCTCATGCCCGAGATCGTGTTCAGCAACTCATCGACAATGGCGTCATCGAGCAGTTTACGGCTGTGGTCAACCCCTCGAAGCTCGGCAAGGTCATTTCGACCTTCGTGGATCTAAAAGTCGCACCTTACGCCATCGAGGAGATGGCAGCGGAACTCGCAGATTGCAATGAAGTTATCAACCTCTACATCATGAGCGACTTGCGTAGCCTCCACATGCACACCTTGACCGATAGCCAGGAGACATTTGACCGCTTTGCACGCGAGCGCCTCCTGGGGCGAGAGGAGGTCATTTCAGTAAATTGTACGACTCTTCTCTCTCGTATTAAGCATGGCCGGGGCGGTGCCAAGATCTGAATAAAGATCGGTGATACTACTCTCCGCTCTTGGGCGTTCGGCCTTCTGAGAGCTCTGGCGATGACGGACAGACGACACCGGGCAAATGATTGACCTCTTTCCATCTCCAGGTAGCCTATGTTGAAGAGGCCAAGAAATTGAGAGATGCCAGGCTGGCCAATGCTTTGCCTGGTGGTGACAGGCCGACTATGTTGACTGCTTCACACGCATGAAGCTCGAGAGCCCGACAACCATGACAATTACTGCTTATACCGCCAAAACCATTCATACGATGAACCCATCGCAACCGGTTGGGCAATGTGTGGCGGTACGGGACGGGCGGATACTCGGTGTCGGGCCAATCGAAGAAATACAGCGCTTCGGCGAGGTGGTCGTCGACGACCGCTATGCCGATAAGGTGTTGGTGCCCGGCTTCGTCGAGGGCCATAGCCATGCGCTGGAAGGTTCGGTCTGGAGCCATCTATATCTGGGCTATTTCGACCGGCGGGATCCGGAAGGCAAGCTCTGGGAAGGGCTCAAGACACCCGATGCGGTTCAGCAGCGTTTGGCCGCACACGTCGATCAAGGTGGCGCAGATAGCCCGCTCATTGCCTGGGGATTGGATCCGGTCTATTTCGACGCTGTATCGATCAACCGGCAACTGCTGGATACGGTAAGCGACACACGGCCGATCGTGGTTATTCATGCCAGCCTGCATGTGATGTTCATCAACAGTGCGACCATTGACCGGGCGGGCCTCGCCGATATGGACCTCGAAGGCATCGTGCGTGACGATCAGGGCCGGCCCAGCGGCATACTCGAAGAGTTCGCCGCCATGCATCCGGTGTTCGATGCACTGGACTTCAACATCTTCGAGGGCGTTTCCGATACTCGCGCACTGAATCGCTATGCTCAAGCAGCGCGGCGCGAAGGCGTGACCACGATCACCGATCTGCTCAATCCTATGAGCGATGCCGCGATTGCAGCACTTCGCGAGGTCACTGCGGCCGAGGACTTCCCGGTCCGCCTGGTACCCGCACTCAATGCTCTCGCCTGGGATCCGCAGATGGGTAGCGAGCGGGTGCAGCAGGCAATCGACTACAACCACGAGCGGCTGCAGTTCGGGCTCGTCAAGCTGGTCACCGACGGCGCGATCCAGAATTTCACAGCCCGCCTGCAGTGGCCAGGCTATCTTATCGGGCAGGACAACGGCGTCTGGAACGCACCGCCACAGACTTTTCACGACATGGTCCAGCATTACCACCAGGCCGGACTTCACTTGCATGTGCACACCAATGGCGACGAAGCAGTCAGCGTGATCCTTGATGCCTTGGACGGGGCGCTGGCGATGTGGCCACGACCAGACCATCGACATACACTTCAGCATGTACAACTGATCCGCCAGGACCAGCTACGCCGGGTCGCACGCCTTGGGGCCTGCCTGAACATATTCGCCAACCATATTTACTACTGGGGCGATATACACCTGTCCAAGACACTCGGTTTCGACCGCTGCCAGCGACTCGAACCGGCGGCGAGTGCCGACCGAATGGGCATTGTCTTCGGCATTCACTGCGATGCGCCGGTCACGTCAATCTCGCCGCTGTTTACCGCCTGGTGTGCCACTACCCGCGAGACCGCCAGCGGGGTCACCTTGGGCGAGACAGAGAAGATTAGCCGCGCCCGCGCACTGGAGGCGATCACGCTGGGCGCAGCCTACACGCTGCGTATGGACGATCGCATCGGCAGCCTTGAGCCGGGCAAGCTCGCCGATATCACGGTACTCGACGAAGATCCGCTCAACAGCACCACGCCGCTCAAAGACATCGGTGTGTTCGACACGCTGCTTTCCGGTCGGTCGACGGGCGGCGGCTGAGAGCATGCACGCAAATAGATACAGGCAAAACGCTACTCGGATTACGCCAGCCAAGGCGCTCGATACCGGGGCATGGCGACCCATTGATCAATACCCAAGGATGGATCCAGGGGGTGGATAATGTCCGATCCTTCACCTGATCGGCGTGCTTGCGGATGGAGTTGGAAACGATGAGCACATCGATATTGCCCATTCCCACCACCCTGCTCTGTGGGTTCCTCGGCAGCGGCAAGACCACCCGTATTAACACGCTCATTGCCAGCGGTGAACTCACGAATGCGCTGTTTCTGGTCAACGATTTCGGGCGTATCAACATCGATGCCGAGCTGATCGAATCGCAGGAAGACCACATCCTGCGGCTAACCAACGGCTGCGCCTGTTGCGGGATCGCCGGCAATCTTTCCGCACAGCTGCGTGACATACGCCGATGGCCGACGCCGCCATCGCATCTGATCTTCGAGGCTAGCGGTATCGCTCGGCCGCGCCCGCTCATGCAGTTACTCGACGCAGCACGCGGCTTCCGGCTCGAAAGCGCCGAAACACTGGTGGATGCCAGCGCCTTCACACGCCACTACAAAGACACGGCAATCAAAGACATCGTCGTCTCCCAGATCCGAGAGGTGGCCCATCTACGCATCAACCGTATTAACTGGCTGACCGACGCGCAGCGCGAGCAGGTATTGCAATCAATCGCCGCGCTAAACCCGACGGCAGGCAGGACGCTCGAAAAGGCAGAGAAGCCGCCATCAGCTTCGACTGCCGATTCCGCGACGCGAGGCAGTGGGACGCTAGTCACCGAGAGCGTGGAGTTCGCCAGCGTCATTGATCTCGCCGCCCTCGAGGCTCTGCTGAGCGAGGCGGCTACCACGCTGGTTCGCGCCAAGGGATTGGTGCAGGCCAACGACCATTCCGGTCGCTACCATGTTATTCAGCTTGCAGGTGGTCGGCTGACCTGGACCGTGACCCGTGCCCATCAATCGCGGGCGCTGGTGGTCATCGGCTACCCGGGCAAGGACATGGACCACCTGATCGCTTCGCTACGCGCGCTGTAACAATCACCGGATTCAAGCGTCAGCATACTCGTTTGCGAGTGTAGCGGGTACCGGCCGGGTCATCAGACTGACCGCGACGAATACCACGATATTGCAAAGCAGGCCGACGATGCCGGCATTGATGTCCAGCGGCGTCGATTCCGCCACGATCTGGTAGTAGTAGTTGACGCCAATACCGACAACCATCCCCGCGATGGCTCCCTGTTTGGTGCCGCGCCGCCATATCAGAGCGCCATACACCGCCGGCACGAACTGCGCGATCGACCCATAGGCGCCGACCAGCAGCGCAATGATACCGGCCGCCCCGAAGATCGACAGCCAATAGGCCGCTGCGCCAATCACGACCACACCGGCACGCATGATCCAGACCTGAGTGCGTTCGCTCATGTCCGGTTTGAAAGGCAGGATCACGTCGCGGCCTAGCGAGACAGAGCCGCCGTGGGTGATTGCATCCGAAGACGACATGGCCGCAGCCAAAGCGCCGGCCCCGATCAAACCGTACAGCCAGCTGTTAGCGCCGAGATAGTTGGTCACGAGATGCGGCAGGATCTCGTCTGAGCTTTCCAACGCGTCCGGGGCGACCACGCCGATGGCGGCAAAGCCGACGAACAGCACCGGTACCAGAAAGATACCGAACAGGGGGAAAGCCATTGTCGTGATCTTGATGCGTTTTTCGGTGGTCGTATAGGACTTGGTGAATAGATGCGGCCACATCAAAAAACCAAGGGCCGATACCAATATGACGGTCGAATACGCCATAGCCGACATCGGCGAGCCGTCTTGGCCGATGGTCAGAAATCCTGGTTTTGCCTGATCGATAGCAGTGAACATCTCCGTTGGACTGCCCTGCAGCGTATAGACCAGGTAATAGCCGACTGTCCAAGCCACGATAAGCATTAGCGCGCCCTGCAACACATCGCTCCACGCTGCACCGCGTACGCCCGAGGTTGCCACATAGGCGACCACGATGCCGTAGGCCAGCAACGCGCCGAACCAATACGGAATTACTCCGTCGGTGAGAATATTGAAAATGAAGGCCATACCCTTGATCTGGAGGGTCAGATACTGGATGAAAGCCAGTACCGAGATCACACCCACGATCACGGTCAACGCCTTGGACTGATACCGATCCCCCAGGAAATCACCCATGGTGAAAAAATTCTTGCGAGCGCCAATACGGCCCACCTTTGGTCCCAGCAAGTACCAGGGCAGGATCCCGAGTGCTATATAGGCCGGTACGAAATACGACGCTGCCCCCTGGGAAAAAGCCATGCCCGGACCGCCGAGGAAGGAAAACGCACTGAAAACCGTACCGCCCATCATGAACCAGATCACGATCAGGCCAAGACCGCGGTCTGCGACCGCGTATTCGGAAACCGACCAGAACGAGCGTTTACGCCCAGCCATGAGCCCAATCACGAAGGCAAGGACCAGATACACCAGCATCGAACCCAGCGCGAATACCCAATTATTCATGCTCGCCCCCGTTGCCATACTCGTAGCGGTAGAAAAAGCACAACGCGACGAAGGCGATTAGTTCTAGAAGAATGACCCAGAAAAGACCGAAAGGTAGCCCCAGTACCAGCGGGAACACGTGGTTGGCGAGCCCGTAAAGCGGGAAGATCATGAGCAGGAACATTACCACCACGAAAACGATGTACGGTCGGGTGACTTTACTTCGGCGACTGGTTGCCATAAGAGCGCCCTCCTTTCGATTGTTTTAGGGTATTCCTTGGTGTGACGGCTCACGCTATTCATGAACTCACGTCATTGAAGTTGTTTTTCAAGCGATTTGCGAGCCAGTTCAGTGAGCAGCCGGATTCCATCCGGCATGATCCGATCGTTGAAATCATACTCAGGATGATGCAGGCCGCGGCTATGCTCGGCGTCGCCGGACCCGACATGGATATAAGCACCGGGGCGCTCGGCCAGCATGTACGAGAAATCCTCTCCGCCCATGCAGGGCTTGTGATTCACCGCCAGTGCCTCCTCACCGAAACAGTCGGCGATGATCTGTCGGGCCGATTCGGTCGCTCCTGGATCATTGTCGGTGACCCCGAACTTGTCCTCTATGACTAGCTCGATCTCTGCGCCATAGTACTGCTCCAGGCTCTGGCAGAGTCGACGCAGCCCTGATCGAACGACCTCGCGGGTGGCTTCGTCGAGGGCGCGAATAGTGCCGGATAGCGTGGCGGTGTCGGGGATAACGGCAAAGCCGGCCAAGTCGCCGCTTTGCAGGGCACAGATGCTTAACACCGCCGGGTTCAGCGGATCGACCTCACGGGCAATGATGGTGTGGGCCTTGTGCACGAGTTCGGCAGCGATGCGAATCGGATCGATACAGCCATGCGGGTTGAGCCCGCCATGTCCGCCGCGGCCATGGATGGTGATATCGACTCGGTCGCCGCCGGCCATGATCGGCCCCGCGATGAGTCCATACTGCCCGATCGGCAGCGATGGCCAATTATGCAGTGCGTAGATTTCACGCATATCGAAGCGCTCGAAGATACCATCTTCGATCATCGCCTTGGCGCCGCCGACCCCTTCCTCGGCTGGCTGGAACACGAAATAGACCGTGCCTGCAAAATCGTTGTTTTCCTTCAAGTAATCGACCACGCCCAACAGTATGCTGGTATGGCCATCGTGGCCGCAGGCGTGCATGCGCCCGGTACGCGTCGAGATATGCTCGACCCCGCTTTTTTCCTCGATGGGCAGCGCGTCCATGTCGGCTCGGAGCCCGACACTGGCATCGCTGTCGCCGACCGTACCTATGATCCAGGCCACGATGCCAGTCTTACCAATCCCACTGACGTACTCGACGCCGAGCGAATCAAGATAGGCCCCCACCTTGCGCGACGTATCGCGTTCCTCGAAGCCCAGCTCGGGCTCTCGGTGTAGGTTGTGCCGGAATTGGACCAGCTTGTTCAGTGTTTCGGTCTTCATAGGCATCCCGTTCGCGCTGCTCTCTGTTCAGTTGAAATAGGTACCACAGCTTTTTCGATTGGTTAAAACTGTATTGCAGAGCTTTGATGTCAAGTCAACCCAGTGTATCCGTAAGGAGCACGATCGTTCAGATCTGTAGCAAACGTTCTTTCCGGTTCTGATGACTCTGCCAAGACCAGAGCACCAGCCCCTGTTTTAATGAAATCTCGCCGCTTATAGCTCATAACGTTTTCTCCTCCGCTTCGTCGGTACTGCTACATTTCATATATTCCGTTATAAGCCACTAAAGCAAACAGCATGCCACTACAAGAAAATAAATATTAAACTACTGTTTTTAAACAAAAATTAAAAGCCTTCTTTCCTCTTTTAGCACACATCGATACGTCGGAGCGCACCACGCAGGCACCCGGCAGAATCACCTCACATAGACAAATGGTTCCAGAATGGAATTAACGCTTACGGATGTCAGAGAAGTGCAAGAATATTCATGGCGATCTATCCAGGGAGGGCGAGAAAGCGACTTCGTTTGTAAACCAAGCATCATGATGGCCAACAATCGCCATTTCGGTGCACATTCAGAGCTAATTCAGCCATACCAGACGCCACATCATCGCCGTGCGCGATCCTGCGTCATTCATGCCCGATACTCTGCAACCAGGCCAACGCCCATTGCCGAGGGTGGCGGCAGGCGCCTTGAGCTTCTAGGCTAGTTAAATCTGCAGTTTGATAGCGAGCGAATAGTATTCGCTCTATCGTCCTGCCCATGTCTCAAGCAAAAGGAAAGCTATATGGAACTTCGCAACCTGACTGACAGTGTCGCCGTCATTACCGGTGCGTCCAGTGGCATCGGCCAAGCCGCTGCCAAGATGCTGGCCGAGGAAGGCGTCAATGTGGTGCTGGTGGCACGCAGCGCCGACAAACTCGAGATGTTGGCCAAGCGTATCGGTGCCCGCGCCCGCGTTCATGTGGCCGATGTCGCGGACCCCGACGCAATGGCCGATGTCTTCGCCGCCGTCGAGCGCGAATTCGGTGGGCTTGATCTGCTCTTCAACAATGCCGGCGTCGGTTATAACAACCGCTTCGAGGAGAGTACCCATGAGGAGTGGCGGGCTACCATCGATGCCAATCTCTATGGGGTGCTCAACTGCACTCAGCGGGCCATTCCGCTGATGCGTGGCCGCGAGGGGGCGATGATCAGTAGCGTCTCGAGCGTCGGCGGACGCTATGGCATCGCTGGCTGGTCGGTCTACAACGCCACCAAGTTCGCCGTGGTGGGCTTTCACGACGCGCTGCGCAAGGAACTCGGCGAGGATGGCATCCGTGTATCGTTGATCGAACCCGGTGCCACCTATACCAACTGGGGCTACAACGTGCCCGACGAGCAGATGCAACAGCGCCGCGATAGCGTCCAAGCGTTACACGCCGAGGATATCGCCAGTGCACTGGTCTACGGCTTCGCGCAGCCCGGCCACGTCAACCTGCAGGAACTACTGGTGATGCCGACCCGCCAGGTTTCACCCTGAACGTGACTTTGCGTAGTTAAGATAGAGTCGAAAAGCTGTAGGAAAAGCGAACAGCAAGAAGCCGGCCGTGGCCGGCTTCTTGCTGTTGAGGGCTGGATTTATCACCGCTCTGCGTCTGCGCGAATCAGAATTCCAGGCAGATCTTGCCGAAGTGGCGCCCTGCTTCCTGGTGGCGAAACGCGTCGGCGATCTCGTCGAGAGCGAAACACCGGTCGATGATTGGATGGAGATCGCTGGCGTCGATGGCCCGGATCATCTCGATCTGATCGCGCCGGCTACCCACGATCAAGCCCTGCAGACGCGCCTGCTTGGCCATCAGCTTGGCGGTGGGGATCTCGCCGCCGCGTCCGGTGAGCACGCCGATCAATGAAATGTGTCCGCCGATGCGCACGGCATCGATGGATTGCGGCAGCGTACCGGGGCCACCCACTTCGATGACATGATCGACACCCCGGCCATCGGTAAGCGCCTTGACGCGCTTGCCCCACTCCGGCTCGGTCTTGTAATTGAGCGTATGATCGGCGCCCAGTTCTTTCAGTCGTGCGATCTTCTCGTCCGAGGACGAGGTCGCGATCACCGTGGCGCCCATCAGCTTGGCAAACTGCAAGGCGAAGATCGAGACGCCACCGGTGCCCAGCACCAAAACCGTGTCGCCGGCCTTGAGATTGCCGTCCACCACCAGTGCGCGCCAGGCGGTCAAGCCGGCCGTGGTCAAGGTAGCGGCTTCGGCGTGGTCGTAATCGCGCGGCGCATGGGTAAACCACGTCGTCGGACGCACGACCTGCTCGCGAGCGTAGCCATCGACGCCATCGCCAGGCGTAGTGGTGAAGTCGCCGATCCGCGCCGGCCCTTCAAGCCAACCGGGAAAGAACGTCGACACCACGCGGTCGCCCACGGTGAACTCCTCGACGCCTTCTCCCACGGCTTCGACGACACCGGCCCCGTCCGACATGGGGATACGACCGTCCTCGGTGGGCATGGCCCCGGCGACGACACCGTAGTCATGATAGTTGAGCGAGCTGGCATGCACTCGCACGCGCACTTCGCCAGGCCCCGGCTCGCCCGGCGCTTCGCGTTCGTGGACATCGAGCTTATCCAGTCCACCCGGACTACGTAATGTGACGACGTTCATCGTGCTCTCCTGTGCTGTCATCCTGTGCTTGCGGGACGCATCCGACATGACGCGCCCCTCAAGTGTCCTACCTAGATGATGGTGACGAATCGCCGCGAAGCAAGGGGGCGCTTACTCCAGCACGATCAGACGATTGGGCAGTTCGTTGCGCTCGTGCGTGGCGGGCACATGCTCTCGAAGATGCTCGCCGCATGCCTCGATACAGGAGAGAAAGCCCTGCAGCGTCTGGCCTTGCTTCACCTGCTGGGTAAAGTTCGACACGATGCTCTGCCAGGTCTCGTCGTCGAGCCGGCTGGAAATCCCGCGATCGACCAGGATCTCCACGTAGCGCTCGGCCTCGGAGACGAAGATCAGCATGCCGGTGCCGTCTTGAGTATGGTGCAGATTCTGCTCGAGAAACTGCCGCCGCGCCAGATTCGCAGCCCGCCAGAAGCGAACGCGGCGCGGGATCAGCCGCGTCGTCACTGCCGGCAGCCGAAACACGATTGCCAGCACCGCGAAACACGCCCACTGCACGATCAAAAGCTCCGAGGCCCCCAGCCATTGGGGGAAATAATTGATCGCCCCCGGAATCAGCAGGGCCAGAATCCCCGCCCAGAGCAACGGGATGTAGGTGTAATCGTCGGCCTGCGGCGCGAGTACGGTGACCAGTTCGGCGTCGGTATCGCGTTCGATGTGCGTGATCGCGTCGCGCACCTGCTGCTGCTCGCTGTCGCTCAATAATGTCATGGTGATGTCCCTTGCGTTGATCTACCAGCCACCGGAGGCGCCGCCCCCGCCGAAACCACCACCGCCGCCGCCGAAGCCGCCGCCTCCGAGGCCGCCACCGCCGCCTCCGAAACCGCCGCCCATGGCGCCGCCGAGCAGGATGCCGCCGAGCAAGCCGCCACCGCGTCCGCGACGACGCCCGCCACGTCCGCCGCCACCACCGATGCCGCGTACGATACCCATGACGATCATCAGCATGACGAAGAACGCCACCGATGCGCCGCCGGCATCGCGCGATTTATCATTCCCAGGCCCCGCTCCAGCGGCGGGTGCGTCGGCCATCGGGTCGCCGCCCAGCACCTGGATGATCGCTTCGGTGCCTTGGGTAATGCCGGTCGCGTAATCGCCCTCACGAAACGCCGGGGCGATCTTCTGCGTGATGATCGCTGAGGACTGCGCGTCGGTCAGCCGCCCTTCGAGGCCATAGCCGACCTCGATGCGGATGGCCTGCTCCTCCATGGAGACGATCAGCAGCGCGCCGGTGTCTTCGCCCTCCTCGCCGATGCCCCAATGGCGCCCCAACTGGTAGCCGTATTCCTCGATCGGCGCTCCCTGTAAGTCGGGCAGCGTGACCACCACGACCTGCTCGCCGGTGTCTTCCTCGTGGGCCGCGAGCATGCCGCTCAATTCATCTCGAGTCGACGCATTCAGCAGGTCGGCTTGGTCGACCACGCGCCCGGTCAGCTCGGGAAACTCGATGTCCTGGGCCTGAACGCTGAGGGCACAGGCCCACAGCAGCATCAAGCATGTCAGACGAATGCAATGCCTCATTAGAACTCCACCTCAGGCGCCTGATCGGCGTTCTCAGCAGTCGCTTCAAAGTTTTCGCGAATCGGCATGTCACTATACAAAAGGCCATGCCAGAGTCGCCCGGGGAACGTACGAATCTCGGTATTGTATTGCTCGACCGCCTGGATGAAGTCGCGGCGCGCCACGGCGATGCGATTCTCGGTGCCTTCCAGTTGCGACTGAAGCGCCAGGAAGTTCTGGTTCGACTTCAACTCCGGATAGCGTTCGGAGACTGCCATCAGGCGACTCAGCGCCCCGGTCAATTGACCCTGGGCCTGCTGGAATTGCTTCATCTTTTCGGGATCGTCCAGCGAGTCGGCGTCGATGTTGATCGAGGTCGCCTTGGAGCGCGCTTCGATCACAGCAGTCAGCGTTTCCTGTTCCTGATCGGCGAATCCCTGGACCGTCTCCACCAGGTTGGGCACGAGGTCCGCGCGCCGCTGATACTGGTTCTCGACCTGCGACCAGGCCGACTTCACCTGCTCGTCCAGCGTGGGAATATTGTTGATACCGCAGCCCGTCAGCGAGACGGCAAGGCACAGCCACAGCATGACGTGCCAGACGGAGCGAGCGGTAAACGGCATTGGCATGGATCGCGTCGACATATGCATTTCCGATGAGGTGAGCAATTAGAGACTCCCTAAGCTACAGGTGAGCGCGCATTAAGCATAGCGTCGACTGAAGGGGGCGGCGTATCGTCGAAGGCCAAAGGCCGACAGCGCAAAATTAAACCTGCCTCGACCGGCGATGTTGCGTAGAATCTTGTGCGTTGCGAACCACTTGATAGGGCATGACATGGGTAGGGCTTTCCAGAACCGCAAGGAATCCATGGCCAAGACGGCCGACGCCAAGACCAAGGTGTACAGCAAATACGGGCGCGAGATTTACGTCTGCGCCAAAGCCGGCGGAATCGACCCCGAGGGCAATCTCGCCCTGCGTGGCTTGATCGAACGCGCCAAGAAGGACCAGGTACCGTCGCACGTCATCGACAAGGCGCTGGACAAGGCCAAGGGCGGTGGCGGCGAGGACTACTCCCTCGCGCGTTACGAGGGCTTCGGGCCAGGCAGTTGCATGGTCATCGTCGAATGCCTGACCGATAATCCCAACCGTACCTTCGGCGACGTACGCGCCTGCTTCAACAAGGCCAAGAGCAAACTCGGCACCCCGGGCAGCGTCAGCCATATGTTCGATCACTGCGCGATTCTCGCCTTCGAAGGTGGTGACGAGGAAGCGGTGTTGGAAGCCTTGATGGAGGCCGATGTCGATGTCACCGACATCGAGAGCGAAACCGATCGCATCACCGTGTTCGCGCCCCACACCGAATACGCCAAGACCAAGCAGGCACTCGCCGAGGCCTTCGGTGAGCTCGAGTTCGAGGCCGACGAGATCCAGTTCCTGCCGCAGACCACGACCCCCGTTGCCGGCGATGACGTGGTCATGCTCGACAAGCTGCTCGCCACGCTCAACGATCTCGACGACGTTCAGAACATCTACCACAGCGCCGAGCCGCAGGACTGACCCGGCCTCGCCGACGAGGCACTCGCCGACGATGTACTTACCGATCAGCTGAGCGCCGGCCACGACATGCCGGCGCGTGCCTATACGGATCGACCCATTCTCCACGGGAGCCCGGTATCGCATGAGTCATGACATCGCAGACGCCACTGCCACCGACACTCGCCCCGCCGCACGCGCTCATACCTTGCAAGCCACGCCCTCGGTGATCGCCGTTCAGGGGCTGACCAAGCGCTACGCCTCCGGCTTCGAGGCGCTCAAACGCATCGACCTGGATATCCAACGCGGCGAAATCTTCGCTCTGCTGGGCCCCAACGGCGCCGGCAAAACCACCTTGATCAGCATCATCTGCGGTCTGGTCAACGCCAGCGACGGCCAAGTCCGCGTCAACGGCCACGACATCGTCACCGACTACCGTGCCGCGCGCGAGCAGATCGGCCTGGTCCCGCAGGAATTGACCAGCGACGCCTTCGCCACGGTCTGGAACACGGTCAGCTTCAGCCGAGGTCTGTTCGGCAAGCGCGCCGACTCTGCGCACATCGAGCGTGTGCTCAGGTCATTGTCGTTGTGGGACAAGCGTCGCAACAAGATGATCACGCTCTCGGGCGGCATGAAACGCCGGGTACTGATCGCCAAGGCGCTGGCGCACGAGCCGCAGATCCTGTTTCTCGACGAGCCCACCGCCGGGGTCGATGTCGAGCTGCGCCGCGACATGTGGGATGTGGTGCGGCAACTGCGCGACCAAGGCGTCACCGTCATCCTGACGACGCACTACATCGAAGAGGCCGAGGAGATGGCCGACCGCATCGGCGTGATCAACGACGGTGAAATCGTGCTCGTCGAAGAGAAAGCCGCCCTGATGCGCCAGTTGGGCCGCAAGCGACTCCGGCTCGACCTGCAGACGCCACTCGCGGCCATCCCCGAGACGCTGGCACACTATCCGCTGAGTCTCGCCGACGACGGCAATGTCCTGGTCTATACCTACGCCGCGTCCGCTGACGAGTACTCGACGCCGGCAAGCATCAGCGCCCTGCTCAACGATATCGAAGCGGCGGGCGTTCACTTCAAAGACCTCCACACCGAGCAAAGTTCGCTGGAGGAAATTTTCGTCAACCTGGTGAGGAAGGACGCATGAATCTCCGCGCGGTCGGCACCATTTATCATTTCGAGTTGGCACGCGCGTGGCGCACGTTGCTGCAGAGCCTGGTCTCGCCAGTCATCTCCACTTCACTGTATTTCGTGGTCTTCGGCGCCGCCATCGGCTCACGCATTCAGGAAGTCGAAGGCGTCAGCTACGGCGCCTTCATCGTGCCTGGGCTGATCATGTTGATGCTACTCACTCAGAGCGTCTCCAACGCCTCGTTCGGGATCTTTTTCCCCAAGTTCACCGGCACTATCTACGAAGTGCTCTCGGCGCCGGTCTCTTATCTCGAAATCGTCCTTGGGTATGTAGGCGCGGCAGCCACCAAATCGCTCATTCTGGGCTTGATCATTCTCGTCACTGCCAGTTTCTTCGTGCCTTTGCGTATCGACCATCCATTCTGGATGTTGCTTTTCCTGGCACTCACCGCCCTCACCTTCAGCCTGCTGGGCTTTATCATCGGTATCTGGGCGGAAGGCTTCGAGAAGCTGCAACTCGTGCCGCTATTGATCATCACGCCGCTGACCTTCCTGGGCGGCAGCTTCTACTCCATCGACATGTTGCCCTCTGTGTGGCAGACGGTGACGCTGTTCAACCCGGTGGTCTATCTGGTCAGTGGCTTTCGCTGGAGCTTCTATGGCATCAGCGATGTCAGCGTCGGCGCCAGCCTGTTGATGATCCTGGTGTTCCTGAGCCTGTGCCTGGCGCTGGTCGGCTGGATCTTCAAGACCGGCTACAACATCAAGCCCTAAGCATTTTCAGATAGTCCCCGAGCCTTAGAAACTGGCCCATAGTGCGCGTTACCGTGCCCATTTTCGTTTACACCAAGATGCCACCATGCCGATTCTGACCAGCACCCTCCACCGCATCGACAAGCCCGATACCGAGACACCCGCCACGCTGACCTGCGCCGAGCAGGCGCAGTCATCGACGGCGTCTCTCGAGGCGCTGCTGACGAGCGTCAATGACAGCTATCACGCCAAGCCCAAGGCGTGGGGTCACTTCGGCGAGACCGGCAGCAGTGCCTTCGCTGCGGGGCTCTCCGAGTATCTTGCCGGATCGGTCGATTTCGTCACCTGGAGTGCACGGATGGCGGAGCGCATCAACGCCTTGATCGACGCCCACCTCTCGGTGGGCGGCCACCTGCTGTTCGTGCATTATCAGCACGGCGAGACACAGTACGTCAGCGTGGCACTTCTCCATCATCGCCAGGGCTTTGCCATCGACAATGCTCTTAACGTGACCGAATCGCCTCAGCTCAATCTCGGCCAATTGATGCTCGCCATGCGTATCGACCTCGCCCAATGGCAGGGCGGCAATTCGCAGCAGTACGTGTCTTTCATCAAGGATCGTGGCGGCAAGAAGTTCGCCGAAGGCTTCCGTGAACTGCTCGGCGTCGAGGAAGGCGTGGATTCCAGCGGCGAAACCCGCACCCTGCTCAAGGCATTCAGCGACTATGTCGAGCGCGAGGACTTGCCCGACGACGAGAGCCGCGAGAAGACGGATGCCGTGATCGACTACGCCAGCAGCCAGGCCAAGAACGGCGAAAAGGTAACCCTCGACGAGCTGTCCGAACTCGTCGACGAGCAACATCCCAAGGCGTTTTACGACTACATTCGCCATCAGGATTACGGACTCTCCGAGGAAATCCCGCCAGACAAACGCGCGCTCAATCAATTCCGGCGCTTCACGGGACGCGCCAGCGGCGTCTCGATCAGCTTCGATTCTCACCTGCTCGGCAACAGCATCGAATTCGACGCCGAGCAAGATCGCCTGATCATCAAGCAGGTGCCCGGCTCTTTGAAGGAACAGCTCAAGCAACGCCGGGGATAGTTATTACCGGAAAGCACTTGAAAATCAGCGCTCCAGATAGCGCGGCTTGGCGATGCCTTCGAGCGCCTCGGCAGGAATGCGTAGCTCCGGTTGCCCATAGGAATAAGGCGCGATGTCATAGGCGTTGTAGCGTACCCGCCATTCGTCGGCGAACGGTGCCACGTTGCGGTTCATACTCAGCGGCCAGGATTCGGCGAAGTCGGCATCCGCCTGTTGTTTTTCCAGCCAACGTAGATGCGCACGCGATAGCGCCTCGCGATAGGCCGGCGTCTGCCCCTCGCGCAGCATGTCATCGAGTGTCACCACGCGTCGCTCGCGTTCATCGATGACCATGAATTCGGTCAGCGGCATGCCGTGGGCCCCACCGGTGAACACGTAGCTATCGAGTTTGACGGTGGTCAGCGCGGCATGCCGGTCGTAGATCTCCGCCTTGAAGACCGCCTGGTAACCGGGCAATTCCGGCACGCGCTCCCGCGCCGCCTTGGCCTCGTCGAAAAACGTCTGCGCGTACTCTTTCCAGGACGAAGCTACCACGTCGCTTTCGCCATTGGTAATGCCCGACCCCATGCTCAGCAACTCATCTCGTAGCTGCTCGCTCAAGCCCGATGCACCGGGAAAACGCAGCGATTCGACTTCGACGGTCGCGCAACGCCCTGCCGGACAATCACGCTCGACGAAGCTTTTCTCCATACGCTCGGTATTCAGCCCTTCCGGCGCCGGCGACCCTGTCTGGCACCCACCGAGCACCGCCAAAGCGCCCACCATGACGCCACCGCCCGCCCAATGGCGCGCTACCGATATACTCGCTTCACTGAACAAGTTACTTCCTCCCTGATACGCCGAGGCCGACCCGGCTATTATTCCTGACGCAGTTCCACCGCGTTACGCATGCCCCACTATAGACGATATCCAGTGATGAAAGCGTAAGCCCGCGCTGGCCGCTCTTGCCACCTATTGCTCCCTATCGGACAGGAAGATGCGACGACAGCGCTGACGAGCTGACAACAGGATCGGGCATAAACTCGACAGAATCGCGCATTTTGTCTGCTTTCATAGGGTCCATACTGAATGAAGCCGCCCCGTCCCATGCCGCTTATCAGCGCCACGGGTCACAATGGCGGTTATCTACGAGGGGCGATTTCATCACCGTCAGGAGTGTTTCATGCGTTATCAACCATTCGGCAATACCGGCTTGTTCGTCTCCGAGCTGTGCCTCGGCACCATGACCTTCGGTGGCCAGGGCGAGTTCTGGAGCCAGATCGGCGATCTACAGCAAAGCGATGCGGAGCGCCTGATCGGCCGCGCGCTGGATGCCGGCATCAATTTCATCGACACCGCCGATGTGTATTCCCAGGGCGAGTCCGAAATCATCACCGGCCAGGCACTCAAGAATCTCGACGTCCCACGCGACGAGGTCGTCGTTGCCTCCAAGGTGTTCGGCGAAACCGGCCACGGCGGCGTTAATGCCCGTGGCATGTCGCGCTACCATATCATGGAGGGCATCAAGGCCAGCCTGAAGCGACTGCAGCTCGATCATCTCGATGTCTATCAGATTCATGGCTTCGATCCCGCCACGCCCATCGAGGAAGCCGTGCGCGCGCTCGACACCCTCGTACAGCACGGCCACGTGCGCTACGTCGGGGTTTCCAACTGGGCGGCCTGGCAGATCATGAAGGCACTGGGCATCGCCGAGCGTCACGGCCTGGCGCGCTTCGAGTCGCTGCAGGCGTATTACACTCTCGCTGGGCGTGATCTCGAACGCGAGCTGATCCCCATGCTGCAGAGCGAAAATCTTGGGCTGATGGTCTGGAGCCCACTCGCGGGCGGTTTCCTGAGCGGTAAGTACACGCGCGACAGTCAGGGCGAGGCAGGTAGCCGTCGCCTCAACTTCGATTTCCCGCCGGTCGATAAAGAACGTGCCTTTGACTGCATCGATGTAATGGGCAAGATCGCCAAGGCACACGGCGTCTCCGTAGCCCAGATCGCGCTGGCCTGGTTGCTGCATCAGTCGGCAGTGACGAGTGTCATCGTCGGGGCCAAGCGCGTCGACCAGCTCGGCGACAATATCGCCGCCACGCAGGTCGCATTGAGCCACGAAGAACTCGCCGAGCTCGATGCCGTCAGCGCACTGCCCGCCGAGTATCCCGGCTGGATGTTCGAACGTCAGGGCGCCTATCGCCGCCAGCAACTGGCCGATGCCAAGCGCTGAACCGATACCTCTCACGTCCCCATCTCAGGACTAACTCACCCACTCACCTGAGTACTAAAAGCACGGCCCGCTTCTCTGAGAAGAAGCGGGCCGTGTGGTAGGTAAAGGCTAACGCGGACCGTGTGTTACAGCCCCTTGTTCGCCTTCACGCCTTCTTCGATACGCCGACCGATCTCGGCATCGATATTCTTCCAGTACTCGAATACGCGCGACAGCACCGGCTCTTCGACACCGCCGGAGACATGCCCGACCACATTGTTTACCAAGCGATCACGTGCGGCATCGTCCATGACCTTGTTGATCAGGTCATTGGCTTGGCCATAGTCGTTGTCATCCTTGCGCAGGGCATAGGGCGCACGCACCATCTGGCCGTTGGCTTCCCAGGTGGAGTCGGTGGGATAACGCTCGCCATCCGCCGCCGGACCGCCCTTGGAGTTGGGCGCGTAGACCGGGTCGGAGACCTTGTCGATGCGCATCGCCCCGTCCTTGCTGTAACTGTGCACGGGAGCCTTGGGCGCGTTGACCGGGATCTGCTTGTAGTTGACCCCGAGGCGCGCACGGTGTGCATCGGCGTAGGAGAACACACGCCCGATGAGCATCTTGTCCGGGCTAATACCGATGCCGGGTACGAGGTTGTTGGGCTCGAAGGCCGCCTGTTCGATCTCGGCATGGTTGTCGGTCGGGTTACGGTTCAACTGCAGCTTGCCGACCTTGATCAGCGGATAGTCGTCGTGCGGCCAGACCTTGGTCAGATCAAACGGATTGAGGCGGTATGTATCGGCATCCGCGAACGGCATAACCTGCATGTAGAGCGTCCAGCTCGGATAGTCGCCGCGCTGGATGGCGTTATACAGATCGCCCATGTGGTAATCGCTGTTCTCGCCGGCCAGACGGTCGGCCTCTTCCTGCGTCAGGCATTCGATGCCCTGGTCGGTCTTGAAGTGGTACTTGACCCAGAACTTCTCGCCCTGAGCGTTGGCCCACATATAGGTATGGCTGGAATAGCCATTCATATGGCGCCAGGTCTTGGGAATGCCGCGATCCCCCATCAACCATGTCACCTGGTGAGCGGACTCCGGCGACAGCGTCCAGAAATCCCACTGCATGTCGTGATCGCGCAGGTTGTTGTCGGCACGCCGCTTCTGGCTGCGGATGAAGTGCTGGAACTTCATCGGGTCGCGGATGAAGAACACCGGCGTGTTGTTCCCCACCATGTCGTAGTTGCCTTCACTGGTGTAGAACTTGATCGAGAACCCGCGCGGATCGCGCCACGTATCGGGGCTCCCGCGTTCACCGGCCACCGTGGAGAAACGAATCAACACATCGGTCTTGGTGCCAGGCTGGAACACGGCCGCTTTAGTGTACTTGCTGACGTCTTCAGTCACCTCGAAATGACCGAAGGCACCACTGCCCTTGGCGTGCGGTTGACGCTCGGGAATCCGCTCGCGGTTGAAGTTCGCCATCTGCTCGATGAGATAGTGATCGTGCATTACGATCGGACCGTCAGGCCCCACGGACAGCGAATGCTCGTCACTGGCCACTGGAATTCCGGCGTCTGTCGTCGTTGGCTTGCGATTGTCTTGCGTCACGATGATATCTCCCCATCATTTTCATATATGGCACATCATACCGCCACGCCCTTTCCCTGGGATCGAACCGCTGGCCTTGGGATCGAACCGCTGGCGCGATAGTGCAATCTAGCTAGGGGACCTCCCGTCCCCCACTTTATATATAGGAAATAAACGCAGTAACTGTCTACCTAATACACAGTTGCCCCGGCAACCAGGAAGGCCATGACTAGCCTCTCCCCGGCCATCGCCGATGAGGAAAAGCAGCCCGCCAAGCCCCGCATGGCAAGGAACTACCCGGAGCGATACTCAATCAACGCGCTCCTCGCGATAGCCTAGCGCAATCTTCATCATCAAGAAGTTTCATGGTGCTTGACGCCGTCAGTCCCGACCGCCGGCCGCGCCATGGGTGCCATGTCGTCCCCGGCAGGTTAAAATGGTATGCAGTTCCAATATCATCAGCAAAGCCCCTCGCCTATATGAACGCACCTCGCCATGCTAGCGCTCGCGAGCAGGAAGCGACGCACCTCGAGACCATCCAGTCACGCCTGATCAACGCCATCGACGATGCCGAAGCACGTCTGAGCGATTACAAACAGGACATTCAAGAGCAAAAAACGTACCTGGCGGAAAACCGTGACGAGATGGATCACATCGAGAAAATCTCTTCTCGCGAATCTATCGATCAGATGGTCAAAACCGGCGATGCGTTGCTAGCGCAGAAAGGGCGCCTCGAGAAACTCCAACGTGCGCCCTATTTCGGACGTTTCGACTTCCGCCGCGAGGGCGAACGCGAAGCCTCGCCCATCTACATCGGCATTCATCACTTTCAGGATCACGCAACCAACCGCACGCATGTCTACGATTGGCGTGCGCCGATCGCCTCGCTCTTCTACGACTATGAAACCGGGCCTGTGCGCTTCACGGCACCCGAGGGCGACATCGAAGGCCAGATTTCGCTGAAACGCCAGTTCCGCATTCAGCACGACACCATCGAGCTGATGATCGATAGCGAGGTCAACGTCGTCGACGAAGTCCTGCAGGATGAGCTGGGACGCGCATCCGACGCCAACATGAAAAATATCGTGGCGACCATCCAGCGCGATCAGAACGCCATCATTCGTAACGACGAGGCACCGGTATTGATCATCCAGGGGGTCGCGGGCTCGGGGAAGACCTCTATCGCCTTGCATCGCATTGCCTTTCTACTCTACCGCTTCAAGGACACGTTGAGTTCCGACGACATACTGATCGTCTCGCCCAATAGCGTGTTCGCCGACTACATCTCCACGGTACTGCCCGAACTCGGCGAGGAATCGGTCAACGAAGTCAGCATGGAAAGCCTGGCCGATACGTTGCTGGAGGGTGAGTTCCGCTTCCAGGGGTTCTTCGAGCAAACGCGCGCCCTGCTGGAAAAGCAGGCCCCCGAATTGCAGCGCCGCGTGGCCTTCAAGGCCTCCGCCGCTATGCTGGAGCATCTGGACGCTTACCTGAAGCATGTCGAGAACCAGCGTTTCGCCGCGCGAGATGTCTGGATCGAGGGGCGCTTGATTCCCGCCTGGTTGATCGAGGAGGCCTTTCATCGCCATGCCAGCCTCGCCCAACGCGACCGCCTAGAGCGTGTCATTCGCGATCTCGAGGCTAGCATGCAGCAGGAGTATCGCTATGCCCTGACCCCAGACGATCGCCAGCAATTGCAGAAAGAACTCGGCGCCATGGCCAAGACACGTCGACGTACGCTACGTCAGACGTACAAGGCCTTCTACGAATGGCTGGAAGAACCAGCGCTGTTCAAGCCCGGTAGCCACGGTCGGTTGGAATACAACGATCTTTTTCCGCTCATCTATCTCAAGATGAAACTCGAACGCATCAGCTCGCCCTATGCACGGATCAAACATCTACTGATCGATGAAATGCAGGACTACACGCCGGTCCAGTACGCAGTTCTCAACCGTTTGTTTTCATGCAAGAAAACGATCCTCGGCGACGCGCGTCAATCCGTCGATCCTTATAGTGCCTCGAGCCTGACGCAAATTCGACGGACCTTTCTCGGCAGTATCTGCATGACGCTCAACAAGAGCTACCGCTCCAGCTACGAGATCATGCAATTCACTCAACGGATATCTCACAACCCCGACCTCGTCGCCATCGAACGCCACGACGAAGCACCACGCGTCCTGCACTTCACCTCGCGCCGGCAAGAGGCGGAGGGCATCATCGACGAAGCGCATGCATTTCTCGACTCGTCGCATCACACTCTGGCCGTGATCTGCAAGACTCAGCGTCAGGCCGCCTATTATCACGAACAGCTCGCCACTGCCGGGGTCGAGGCCGTATTGCTCGATGAACGCAGCCAAGCCCTGAGTCGCGGCATCATCGTCTGTACTGCACACCTGGCCAAGGGGTTGGAATTCGACCGTGTCATCGTGCCGAGTGCAGAGGACAAGACGTACCACAACGATATGGACCGTAACCTGCTGTATGTGGCCTGCACCCGTGCGATGCATCGCTTGACTCTGACATACACTGGGCAGTTGTCTACCCTGATCGAAGCAGCCAGCGATACGAACAGCGCGTCATGATAGTCATAGGAGCAATAGCGGGCGACAGCAGCGACGCTAGCCTCTAAGCCCGAAGTACGATTCGACGCCTTGCCGGTTTCGCTCACGGCGTCCCCTCGTTATCGTTTGGCGCATTCGCCTTGCCGAATGTAGCGATGACGTGGCGAAGCACTTTGCGTTGCTCGCTAGGCAGGCTACGGTAGATTTTTAACACTTCAGCTTCGTCTCCGCAGACCGGCACAACATCCAATTCATTGGGCGTGGCGTAAAGCGCTCGCTCACTCTCATCTCCATAGCGCAACACGTGCGGTTCAATACGCAGCCATTCGGCAAGCACCTGAAGTTTATCCTGGGCAGGAATGGAGTCACCACGAAGCCAACGCCGTACCGCTTGAAATGTAATCGGTTTTCCCCAGTAGCGGAGATTGAACTCGCGCTCAAGTACCGAGGGGCGAGGCTCATAGCCTGCGGCAATAAGGGCCTTTTGAAGGCGTTCAGCGAACATGGTTTTTTCATTCATACGCTGAATTTGAATCAATGATTCAATTCGCGTTGAATCGTTATTCACTTTAATATTGAATTATCCATTCAGTACGCTGACTGGACGGTTCATGATTCAGCCCCTATACGCCCTGGTGCGTCCGAGTGGAACAGCCATGATACAGGGGCAAGATGAATCGGCTAAGCGTCTCATACGACGTCTCACTGAATTCAAACAAACGATTGCGTATTCTAGGCATCGGGAGATGGCATTTTGACGCTAAAACGACATGAGCAACGTCGACTTCATGCACTGCATGAGACCGGTCTTCTGGATACCCCTCCGGAAGAACGCTTCGACCGTCTGACGCGTATTGCCAAGCAACACTATCAAGTCGATACCACGCTCTTCACGCTTATCGATGCCAAGCGTCAATGGTTCAAATCCAAGCAAAATCTCGGTATGGACACGACCCCACGACGGCATGCTTTTTGCACCCACACTATTCAACAAAATAGTATTTATATCGTTGAAGATGCCGCTAACGATCCTCTTTTCTATAAAAATCCGCTCGTTACCAGTGCGCCTTTCATTCGCTTCTATGCCGGCATCCCCTTACGCGACCCTACAGGCTTCAAGATCGGCACCTTATGCCTTATCGACTCCGCCCCACGTGATGCGTCTCACATGGACTTCAGTATCCTGCGTAGCCTAGCGGCGATACTCGAAGAAGAACTCGAGCGTGAGCACCTGAATGCTGCCAATCAGGAAAAGAAGCGACTCTTGAGCGAGGCTATCAACATCGACAGCCTGACGAAGCTTCCCAACCGTCATCTCCTCAATGAACTGTTCCAGGATGAACTCAATGCCGCAAGAGACCGGCGCGGTTCGCTTTCGGTGTGTTTTCTCGATCTGGATGGTTTCAAGGCGATCAACGATCTCAAGGGCCACGCAATCGGTGACGAGGTGCTCAGATGCGTTGCGGACCGACTCCGCAGCGCCGTACGCCACCACGATGTCACCGCCCGCCTGAGTGGCGACGAGTTCGTGATCATTCTACGTGACGTCGAACACGCAAGAATCTACCGCCATATCCTCGATCAACTGCGCCACCCCATGCACCTTCAAGGGCATGTTATCGAGTTGTCCGCCAGCATGGGGATAACACGCTTTCCAAGCGATGACTCGGATAGCGACTTGCTGCTACGGCATGCCGATCAAGCCATGTATACCGCTAAGGAAACAGGAAAGAACTGCTACCATTTCTTCGATCTTGAGAGTCATCATTCCCAGCAAGAGCGTTTTGCCATCGGTGAGCAAGTGCAGCACGCCCTGGACAACGATCAGCTCGAACTTTTCTATCAACCCCAGTTACATTACAAGACCGGTATCGTATCGGGATTCGAGTGTCTAATACGCTGGCACCATCCCTCTGGAAAGCTCGTGTATCCGGGGCGTTTCCTGCCCTATATCGAGCATACCAAGCTCGATATCGAGCTCGGCAAACAGGTCATCAACCAGGCAGTATCGACCCTTGAAACGTTCCAGGTACGGGATCTTCCCTACACCATCAGCATCAATCTGAGCCCATCTCACTTTCTCAACGACGAGTTTCTCGATCACCTGAACAACACGCTAAGCCGATATGACATGGCATTTCGCAAACGCCTGACACTCGAGATTCTCGAAAGCACGGCACTCGATGATGCAGGCCTCGCAGCGTCGAATATCAAGGCATGTCAGGCGCTGGGGGTGCAACTCTCCCTTGATGACTTTGGCACCGGCTATGCCTCGTTGAGCTATTTACGCAAGTTTTCCACCAACGAAATCAAGATCGACCGCTCCTTCATCCTAGGCATGCTGGACGACCCTGAGGATGAAATGATCGTCGAGGCCATCGTCGCGCTGTCCAAGAGCTTCAATCGCCGTGTGATCGCCGAGGGTATCGAAGATCGTGCCACCGAGGAGAAGCTCATCGCCATGGGCTGTGACATAGGCCAGGGCTTCTTTTACAGCCCTGCCCTGCCGCTCGATGAAGCGCTGGACTGGGCGGACTGTTACGCGCGCCCCTGACGTCGCTCAGTTGTCGCCGCCCTGCGTAGCAAAGCGCCATACCGTGCGCGATTCATAGGTGTCACCAGGCTCGAGAATCGTCGATGGGAAATCCGCCTGGTTGGGAGAGTCCGGAAAGTGCTGGGTTTCCAGCGCGAACCCGCCGCGCTTTTCGTAGGCCTCGCCCCCCTTACCGGTCAGCGTGCCATCGAGAAAATTCCCCGAGTAGAACTGCACTCCTGGCTCGGTGGTAGCGACCTCCAGCACACGACCACTATCCGGCGCGACAACGCGAGCAGCCGTTACCAGTGTGTCTGCAGCCGCTTCGTCACGCGCCAGCACGAAATTGTGATCGTAGCCCTGGCCATACTCGAGCTGAGTATTGTCGTCATTGATGCGTGCGCCGATCGCCGTCGCCTCGCGGAAATCGAACGGCGTGTCCGCTGCGGTACGAATCTCGCCCGTCGGAATCAAGGTCTCCCCAATCGGTGTAAAGGCATCGGCATTGAGCATCAATCGGTGATCGGTGATCGGCCCGCTGCCTTCGCCCTCGAGATTGAAGTAGCTGTGCTGAGTCAAATTGACCGGCGTCGCCTTGTCGGTGGTGGCGTGATAGTCGATGATTATTTTGTCGTCAGTGGTCAGCGTATACCGCACACGGGTCTCGAGCGTTCCGGGATAGCCTTCTTCGCCATCTTCACTGGTATAACGCAGTTCGACGCCGACACCGGCGTCGTTCTCGAAGGAATGCGCCTGCCAGAGCCGCTTGTCGAAGCCTTGATCGCCCCCGTGGAGATGATTAGGGCCGTCGTTGGTTGCCAGCTCGTAGGCCGTGCCGTCGAGCGTGAAGCGCCCCTCGGCGATACGGTTGCCGTAACGCCCGATCAGGGCGCCGAAATAGGGGTTCAACTTGCGATATGCCTCGGAATGGTAGTCTTCCAGGGAATCGAAGCCCAGGACGATGTCGTCGACATTTCCCTGTGCATCCGGGGTACGCAGGGACGTGATGATGCCGCCATAGGTAATCACCTGCATGTCGATGCCATGGCCGTTGCGCAGGCGGTACGCCTCGACCTCGCGGCCATCGGGGAGTTGGCCGAAGCTTTGCTTTTCGATGGAAGGAGTCTGTGTGGTCATCTCGTCTGCCTGTACCGCATTCAGTGCCAAGCATGTCATTCCCATGCCCAACGCCAAGCGCGGAATCGTCTGAAATCGTTGCATTCTCGGCCTCCCGATAGCGCATCTGCAAGCACGTCGCCCCATGCGGCGCCTCATATTTCACGCTAGCCGGGCAGTCTTCACCTCACCAATAACCGAGTGGCGACATTGACATGTACTAATGGATATCAGATGAGCATGAACGGTGCCGGCACTCACTCGCATGTCATCGCTCACCAGCCTCACGCTAGACCAACGTCGTGCCCACGCCAGCACATCAGGCCGTTTTCATGAAACGCCCCTTGCGTCCGGCCGCCTTCATGCCCATTTCATATATACACGCCCGCCCATCCGCGTGGGCAGCATGACACATACCAGTCATCACAGCGGGAGACATCATGGAATCACGCTATTTCACCATTCATTCTCATCCTCAGGGCCTACCCTCCAGAGATTTTTTCGCGCTGGAGTCGCAGGCACTCCCCGACCTGGCAGCGGGCGAGGTCCGCCTGCAGAATCTTTGGCTGTCGGTCGACCCCTACATGCGCGGGCGCATGGACGGCGTGACGACTTACGTTCCGCCCTTCACGCTGGGCGAGCCGCTCGAAGGCGCCGCCATCGGCGAAGTGCTCGAATCGCGCGATGAACGCTTCGCTCCCGGCGATCGCGTCGTCCACATGGGCGGCTGGCGTGATATCGCTCAGCTACCCGGCGACAGCTTGCAGGCATTGCCCGATCTCGACGTGCCGCCACAGGCCTTCCTCGGAGTGCTCGGCATGCCGGGCATGACCGCCTGGACCGGGCTCAATCGCATTGCCCAGCTCAAGGAAGGCGAGCGCGTGCTGGTCAGCGCAGCGAGCGGCGCCGTCGGCTCCCTGGCCGTGCAATTGGCCAAGGCCAAGGGCTGCCACGTCGTGGGAATCGCCGGCGCGCCGGAAAAACTCGAGTGGCTGGAATCGCTCGGCGTGAGCGCGGTCAGCTATCGCGGCAAAGACGCGCAACAGCTCAGCGCCGACCTCAAGGCCGCCAGCCCCGACGGCTTCGATGTCTACTACGAAAACGTCGGCGGCGACTGCCTCGAGGCCGCGCTCGACAACATTCGCGTCGGCGCACGCATCGCGGTCTGTGGCCTGATCGACAGCTATAATGCGGAAACGCCCACACCCGGCCCCAGCAATATGTCCCAGGTGCTAATCCGTCGCGCACGCATCGAAGGGTTCATCATCCTCGACGCCGAAAACTGGGAACACTACCCCGAGTTCCTGCAAGAGATCGGCCCACTCGTGGCGCGCGGCGAGATCGACTACCGGGAAACCATCGAGGACGGCCTCGAACGCACGCCCGACGCCTTCCTCAAGCTCTTCGAAGGTGGCAACACCGGCAAGATGCTGGTCCGGCTGTAAATACCGGCGGTTAGTCCCCACCCAGCGTCTCGGCGATCCGCTCGCCGAGACGCCGTCCGTTTTCCAGACAATCCCCCACCGCAATGCCATCCCGCCAATTGCCGAGTAGCGAGAGCCCGGCGTGACGCTCGAGTGCCTCGTCGAGGGCAGCAATACGCTCGAGATGCCCCAGTTCGTACTGCGGAATCGCCTGCGGCCAGCGGCTGACGCTCTGCCACACCGGCTCACCGCTAATGCCCAGCAAATCACGCAGATCGGCGACAACCTGCGCCACCTGGGCATCGTCATCGCTGACAGCCGCCTCAGGCTGACGACGACCACCGAGAAATGCGGTCAGCAACACATGATCCGAAGGCGCGCGCCCCGGATACAGTGTCGAGGAAAATAGCGCGCCCAGGGTCTGACGATGCTCGACGCCAGGAATCAGCATGCCGAAACCATCCAGCGGATGGGCGATATCGGAACGCCGAAAGCCCAGCGACACGGCGTTGACCGGCGGATAAGCGATTGCCTCCAGCGGCGCGGCCACTTGCGGATCGAGCGGTGCCAGCAGCCCGGCAGCCGTAGGCGCCGGCACCGCCAGCACCAGTTCGCGCGCCCGAAAATCCTGCCCCGATGCCGTCTCCACACGCCAGTACTCACCCTCGCGATACACGCCGCTCACCTCGCACTCGCAGTGGATCGACGCGTCGGGCTGCGCGGCGATGTCCTCGGCCAAACGTTCGGCGAGGCGTTGCAGGCCAGTGGGAAAGCTCACCAATTGGCCTCGCCACTCGCGCGGCAAGGCAGGCGTCGCGCGCCGTGCCTGGCGCAACCGCACCAGCCCCCCGCGAACCAGCGAGCCATACTCGCGCTCCAACGCCACCAACCGGGGCATCGCCGCCTGCGCCGAGAGCCGAGCAGGGTCGCCGGCATAGACACCGGACACGAAAGGATCGACCAGATGATTGAGCGCGCGACGCCCCAAGCGTCGCGTGACGAAATCGGCCAGGCTTTCTTCGGCCTGCGGCGCACGCCGCCGAAACGGTTCGCACAGCAACGCGCCCATGCCGCGCGGGCCGATCAGCGAATTGATGGGCGCCTTAAGCCAATGGGACGGCAGCGCCACCGGCATGCCCCGATAGGCGATGTAACGCCGTCGTGCATCCGGGTTGGCGGGCTGCGCCTCGTCGAGCAGGCCGAGCTCTTCGAGCAGCGCATGCAGCGGCGGCTTCATCATCAGAGTGTTGGGGCCGAGCTCGATCTGCCAGTCGCCATCGCGATGAGTACGCAGGTTGCCGCCGACCTGCGCCGTACGTTCCAGCAAGGCCACATTCAGCCCACGCTTGGCCGCCGCGCGCGCGGCCATCAGGCCGCTGGCCCCACCGCCGACGACGACCACATCGCGCGTTTCTCGCGTGTCTTGCCGGTCGGAGGCCTCGGATTGTGCTTCACGCTGCATGACATCTCCCGTGACAAGGCACGCCGGCGCGTGCCATTAGATCAGGCGCGTAGGGTGCATTCAGGTATTCAGCATAACGGGCAATGCCGCCGCTGCGAGCTTTCACGAGCGCGACGCATCGACGCAGGCGTCGCGTTGTCCGTCTTCTTCGCTGCGGGCGATGATCGAAGCACCTACCATATCGCCGGTGACATTGAGCGCCGTGCAGCCCATGCCCACCAGAGCGTCGATGGCCGTCAACAGCGCCACCGTCTCGATAGGCAGACCTACTTGTGCGAACACCGTGGCGATCATGATGATACCGGCACCCGGCACGCCCGCCGTGCCGATGGACACCAGCGTACCGATCAGCACGATCTCCAGCATGCTGGTGAAATCCAGCGGCGCGCCGATCACATTGGCCGCGAACACCGCCGAAATCGCGATGCGAATCGCCGCGCCATCCATGTTGATGGTCGCCCCCAGCGGCAAGCTGAAACCGTACACACCGCGCGACAGTCCCATGCGCCGCGCGGCGTCCAGCGTCAGCGGTAATGTCCCGGAGCTACTCTGGGTCGCAAACGCCGTCGCCATCGGCGTGCGCGCCTCGCGGAAGAAGGCCTTCAGCTTGACGCCAAAGGCCCCCATCAAGACGCAATAGAGCAGCAGATGCACGCCCAGGGCGATATACAGCACCAGCACCATGTCGCCCAGCGACAGCAATGTCTCCATTCCCTGCTCGGCCACCGTACCGGCGACGATGGCAAACACGCCGATCGGCACGTAATGCAGCACGCCCGACATCACCTTGAGCGTGAGCTCGTTGAGCGCCTCGATTACACGGTACAGTTGCTCGGCCAGCGCCCCGTGCGACTCGGACGTCCGCAGCTTCAACAGGGCAATGCCGAAGACGATGGCGGTAAAGATGATACCCAACAGGTTCAACTCAGCGAACGCCCCGATGATGTTATCCGGCACCACGCCAAGCAGCACCTGGGCGATACCGGGGTTTTCCGGCACCGAGACCTCGGCGCTGCTATCCAGCGTCATCCCGCTGCCCGGGGAAAACAGCGTAGCCACCGCCAGCCCCACGGCGATCGCCAGCGCTGAGGTACCGACATAGTAGACGAATACCTTGCGCCCGACGCGGCCCATGCTGCCGGCACTGGCTTGATTGATGCCTACCATCAGCGTGAACAGCACGATGGGCACGATCAGAAACTTCAACAGCCTCAGTAGCAAATCACCGAATGGCGCCAGCCAATCCGCGACATCCTGGCCGCCGACCAGCCCCACGATGACGCCGAGTACCAGCGCAATCGTCACCCGCAGGATCAACGAGCTCTTTGTATAGGCCTGCCACAATGCTTTCACCGCTCCCTCTCCTTGTTGTTTGGCCGACACCGTGTTTCGCCCATGCTAGGCAAAATGCCCGACACGGAGGCTGCGGCGGCGCTACATTACCATTATGCTAGTCGCATCGATTCAGCAACAGGACACAAAGGCGATGAGCGAACGTGCGATCGACTGCTGGTTAACGGACATGGATGGCGTACTGATCGGCGAGGACCGGGCCCTGCCCGGCGCGGTCGAACTGATCGATCAATGGCGCGCCAATGGCACGCCCTTTCTCGTGCTCACCAATAACTCCATCTACACGCCACGCGACCTCAGCGCACGGCTGACGCGCCTGGGTATCGATGTCCCCGAAGACCGACTGTGGACATCCGCCCTGGCGACCGCCGCTTTCCTGCGCGACCAGGCACCCGGCGGCTCGGCTTTCGTGATCGGCGAAGCCGGCCTGACCACGGCGATTCACGAAGCGGGGTTCGTGATGACCGATGTCGCACCGGACTTCGTGGTGCTCGGCGAGACGCGTAGCTATTCGTTCGAAGCCATCACCCGGGCGATCCGCCTGATCAACGGCGGCGCGCGCTTCATCGCCACCAACCCCGATGTCACCGGCCCCAGCCCCGAAGGGCCGTTGCCCGCCACCGGCGCGGTCGCCGCCTTGATCACCGCCGCCACCAAGCGCGAGCCGTATTACGTCGGCAAGCCCAACCCGATGATGTTCCGCTCGGCCATGAACAAGCTCGGCACACACTCTGAGCGTACCGGCATGATCGGTGACCGCATGGATACCGACGTCATCGCCGGCATCGAGGCCGGCCTGCACACAGTGCTAGTAATGACCGGCATCGCCACGCGGGAAGAAATCGAGCGCTACCCCTTCCGCCCCCGCGAAGTGCTCAACTCAGTCGCGGAACTGCTGGAGAAGTAGCGCTCGTTGACGGCGCGAGGCGTGCTATGCCCCGCGCTTATCCTCTGTCCGAGTGTCGAAATCACTGGCAGCGTGGCGCTCATGGAGCTGGGTTTCCGGCTCCCCGAAGGTGCGGTTGACCATTCGCCCACGCTCCACCGCCGGGCGCGCACCAATTTCCTCGGCCCAGCGCACGACATGAGTGTATTCCTGAACCTGCAGGAATTCTGCCGCGTCGTAGAGCCGCCCGAGCACCAACTGTCCGTACCACGCCCAGGTGGCGATATCGGCGATGCTGTATTCGTCACCGGCCAGATAGCGGTGCTCCGCCAGATGGCGGTTCAACACATCAAGCTGACGCTTGGTCTCCATGGCATAACGGTCGATGGCGTACTCGAGCTTGACCGGCGCATAGCTATAGAAATGCCCGAAACCGCCGCCCAGGAACGGCGCACTGCCCATCTGCCAGAATAGCCAGTTGAGCGCTTCGGTACGCGCCACATGCTCTTTGGGCAGGAACTCTCCGAACTTCTCGGCGAGATACAGCAAGATAGAGCCCGACTCGAACACACGTATCGGGGTGTCGCTGCTGTGGTCCATCAGCGCCGGAATCTTCGAATTCGGATTGGCCTCGACGAAGCCGCTGCCGAACTGATCGCCCTCGCCGATGTTGATTAACCATGCGTCATACTCGGCACCCTGATGGCCCAGCGCCAGCAGCTCCTCGAACATGATCCCCGCCTTGACGCCATTGGGCGTGGCCAGCGAATAAAGCTGAAACGGATGCTCACCCACCGGTAGCTCTTTCTCATGGGTCGGCCCCGCGATCGGACGATTGATGCTGGCGAACTTGCCGCCGCTTTCGCTCTTCCAGGTCCAGACACGGGGTGGGGTGTACTCGGTTTCTTGGCTCATGAAGCCTCCTGATCTATGCGTCGGATCACGCCTCGCCAAGCGGCGGGACGTATCCAGTCGCCTGAAAAGGTAGTCTGATAATCATTGGGACGCGAGGCGGACGGTTCAATGGACAATTCGATAACGCAGCCTAATCCTTTCTTAACAAATCATGACAAAGTGCTAAACCCCGGGGTAAATTATACTCTTTGCGGCCAGTGTGCCCGCGTCCCAAGAACTGACATAAGGCATCACCATGGCCGCGCCTCAGGACGAGCTTTACCCTTCCCTCAACGCTGGCACCTCCCTGCCGCCTACGTCGCCTCTCCAGGTCTCCTCCGAGCACGACCTCTCGGCCGTCAATACCAGGCCATCGCCCATACAGCGACGAAGCGCCTTGAAGGAACAACGCGCGCAAGAATTGCTGGATCACTGCCGCAACGAAGCGCTAAGGCAACTGATTGGCCCTTTTGGGCTATCGCCTGCCATGTTCGATGATATCGAAGGTGGCAATGTCACTACCCAGCACAACGCCAGTCAGGATATCTACGCCAAGACATCGGAAAAATACAACCGCGACGATTACGACTACCAGAGTGCCAAGCGAAACAAGAAGCGCGACGCCGTTAAAAACGGTGACATGAATTCCGACACTTTCACGGATGCCTATACAGGAGAGAAGGCACCCACCAAACGCACCACATCGAGTGGAAAACAGGGCATGAATGCGGAACTCGATCACACCGTTCCGCTCAAACAGACGCATAAAGAAGGAGGCTGGATGCTCGATGGAGAGCATCGTCAAGCACTCGCCTCGGATGATAAAAACCTGAATTACACCACGCTCGAGAACAACCGCCGGAAAAGTGATGCGCCTGCCGAGGAAGCGCTTTCCAGTCAACACGGTTACGATGAAACACGTACACGCCCACTCATCGATGACGCACGCACCGCCATCGACGAACACTTGCCCGACACACAAGAACGAGCCGTCTACCACGCCAAGGAAATCGGCAAGACAGGCGCCCGTGAGTTTGGAAAAATGGGGATGCGTCGCGCCATGGGCTTGCTGCTGCATGAGTTGGTCAGCGGTATTTTCTCCGAAATCAAAACGGTACTTAACGACCGCAATCACCCAGATCCACTGCTGGACCGCTTGAGTGCTGCGATCAAGCGTGTGGCCACACGTGTGCAAAACAAATTCAAAGATGCGCTTGGAGAGTTCTTCAAGGGTGGGCTTCAAGGCTTTATCAGTAACCTTCTCACCTTCCTCATCAACAGCCTCATCACCACCTCCGCCAAGGTGGTCACGATTATCCGTGAAGGCATGCATCAGTTATGGGATGCATTAAAGATGATGCTCTGGCCACCCGAAGGGATGAGCCGTGAGGAGAGGCTACGCGCCATTACCAAAAGCGTTGCCGGGCTTTTCACACTAGGGGTCGGCATGCTGTGGGAAGAGTCGCTTAACGCCTTCTTGCTCAGCATTCCTCCCTTGGCGCCAATAGCAGGGTTCATCTCCCCCGTCATCACCGGTTTGTTGACCGGATTGGCGACGGCACTGCTGATGTATGCCATCGACTCGCTAATCGACTGGATGCTCGACAAGGGCACTGCCTACCTGAATGGCCAAATCGAAGCCTTGGAAGGTTATCAGACTCTAATCCAACGCACGGCCGAGCATATCGACGTCCAATTTCAGCTCTCTTCCAGCTTCAAGGCGTCATTAGACATCAACGAGGCCGTCAAACATCGGTTAAGCGATGCCGACAACGCCATGGCTAATGCCAACTTGGCCGCCGCGGACACACGCTCGGCGCAAGACGAAACGCTAGCCAGCCTCGACAGCGCCACGCGCACTCAACAAGAAGTCAGCGCAAAGCTCTCCCGCCTTCTCAACCGATCTCATAAGGAAAGATGAGTTGTCCAACGTCATCGCCCAGCTCGCCAAGACAAAGCCGCCTAAAGAACTGCTGCAACATATCAATATCAATGACATCTATGAAAAATTCCATGAGACTTTCAAGCGTCTGGATGATTTTAAGGATATCCGCGACAAACATGAGCAACGCGGTTTCCTGGGACGTCTCTTCAATGGCAAAGAACTAAAAGATGCACAGCTCGATGCCCACGAGCTGCAGGCGGAGTTCTCCAAGACATTGGCCCAGCTGATGATGATCAGCACCATGCAGTCGCAACAACTCGTGGCACAACAAAATCAACTGGGCCAACAGCAAAGCGATTTGAAGGAAAAGGCCGAGTCACTGGCCAACCACACTCGAAAACTGGAAGAGCATCAGAACAGCATATCCCAGCAGGCAACCGAGCTACGCCAATACGTCACCAACCTCCTCAATGTTCAAGGTCTCACTGCTGAACATGGCCAGCAGCTTATCGACATCGCCGAAGAGGTCACGGCGACCAAGGATCGCCTGCTGGAAGAATTCACGGCACGCGTCCAGGAAATCGATGCTGCCTTGGTCACTCAGCAAGAAAGCGCCCAGGCGGAAATCAACCGAGTGCATGCCGAGCTACAAGAGCGTCTCGCAGTATCCGAACGCCATCAGCTTGAAAAGCAGCAGCATGCTGAAAGCCAACAGGCGCAGCGGCAAGAAGCATTGGCTTCACGTCTGGAGCACATCAAGACGACACTCGAGGAAGCAACACGCGCCGACATCGCCACGCTACGACGTGAGGTCGAGACGCAACAGCGCGACTTCCTCTCACGTCAGTCATCCCTGTCCGAGGCTATCTCGCAAGCTCGGCAAGAGTTGCAAGCACAGCTCGATACCGACATAGCCAAGACTCACGAGACACTCTCGCGACAAATAGACGAACGTACGACACAAAGTGATAAAGCAATAACGCTGCTACGCACCGAACTTGGGAAGTTGCACCAGCAGCAAAACGCTGACGCCAAGACGCAGCGTCGACGCATCTATTACCTGTGGGCCGGCATGACCTTGCTCGCCATTGCCGGCGGGATTGGCATCGCTTACCCGTATCTGCCGCTCAGCCATCTTGCATAGTCACCGCCACGGCTAGCGCCGGGGCAAGCGGTAGGCGCGGCAACAAGGTGGCCTGGTAAGCATGATAAAGGTCGGGTTTGACATCGCCCTGCGCCGGGTCGATGGCGAGACGATGATCCAGTTCCTGCTGCCAGCCGCCCCGCGCCCGATCGATGAAGGTGGTGTCGATGAAGTCCCACACATGGCGATACCAGTGCTCGTAGTGCGCCTCGCCGGTGCGCTGCAGCAACGCACCGGCGGCTGCCAGCGCTTCGGCATGTGTCCAGTGGCGGCGCCGCCGGGAACTGGGCTGGCCCTGCCAATCTACGGTGTACACCAACCCGGGTGCGCCGTCACTGGCCCAGCCATCACGCAGGCTCGCCTCGAACAGCGCCGCGGCGTCCACGAACAACCAGGCAGGCGCCTCAAGCCCACGCGCTTGCAGCGCCGCCTCCAGGTGCAACATCAGCCGCGACCATTCGAAGCCATGTCCCGGCGTCGCGCCATACGGACAAAAATCGTGATGCAGCTGCTCGGCGTTGTACGTCGGCCATTCGGACCAGTCGCCGTGAAAGTGTTCGAGTATGCGATAGTCGCGCGGCACCGCGTGACGATGGATCAAGCGCTCGACGACAGCCAGCGCCCGCTCCAGCCAAAGCGGCTCATCACGTACATCGGCCAGCGCCAGGCACAGTTCCACGCCATGCATATTGCTGTTGCCGCCGCGATAGTCCGTCAGTTCGCCCCAGCCTTGCGTGTAGCTCTCGACGAAGGCCTGCTCCGCCGGCGACCAGAAGCGCGCCTCGATAACCTCGACCACTTCATCGAGCAACCGCGACGCGCCGGGGATACCCGCCTGGGTCGCCGTCGCAGCCCCCAGGGCGACGAAGTGATGCAGGTAACACTGCTTGGTGCGATCCTCCGTCGCGGCGGGATCGCCCACCAGCCAGCCGCCATCCTGTTCGTCGCGTAGCAAACCGCTCAAGGCACGTATGGCATGCTCGGACAACGACGCCGCGCCGGGCACGCCCTGCATCGCCGCCAATCCATAACTATGCGCCATGCGCCCGGTGATCATCGTATCCGCACCGGCGCCTTCGGGAATCCGACCATCGCCGTCCAGCGGCGCGAAACCGCCAGTGTCAAGCCGCGCCTGACGGTGAAAATCGAGCAGCCTCAAGCCCTCCCGCGTCAGCCAATGGTGATGCGTCTCGATTTCCAGCCAGCGCCGTGATAGTGCGTGATGGTTATCTGTCATGTCATACACGCCTTGAGTGAAGGGAACATTGGCGTTGGTTAGCCATAGACGACTGTGCCACCATTGGGGTGAATCGTCCGGCGCTGATGAACATAACAGCTACTCCCGCGCCTTGATGTCACGATAGAAGTTCTCATGTGAGCCCAACGCCATTAACGTCAGTTCGATGATGCCGTCATCATAAGAATAGCCTAGTAAAACCAGCTGCTTAGTCATCTTGAATTTGTAAACACGCAGGAAGCTCAGATCGCCCTTCTTCTGTTCGCCGAGCGTTGGATGCTCAATAAGCCGGCAAATGGCCTTATCCAGATCCTTTTTCTGGTTGGCATGCAGCTTTTTGACCGCCTTCTTGAAAGTAGGCGTTTGCAGCACGCGCATGATCAATCGAACTCGTAGGCGTCAAGTTTCCCAACGTCTCGCTCCGCTTGAGCGATTATCGCCTGGCGCACGAACTCATAAGAAAGGTCAGGGTTATCTTCCATGATCTCGCCGACCTTGGCCCAGTATTCGATCTGTTTCGGCACAGAGCGATTCATCGCCTTACCCATGACTGACGCTTTATCGATTAACGCTTGGTCCAAACGTACGCTGGAAGTACTCATCGGATTGACTCCATCAATAGAGACCACTCTGTAGCAATTTACCACATTTGAGGCATACCGCTGCACGAAGTTCCCTTCCCTCGACGAGACAAATCAATCGAATGTCGCCAGCACGCGCTGGTATTCCTCCCACCACGCCTGAGCATGCAAGGAGGCATCGGCGGGAAAACGCCCCAGCTCGACGGCTAGTTCGAAGAAGCCACGCGCCGGCATGTGCGGCGCACGACGGCTGACGACCAGCGCGGCGATGAAGGGTCGACCTTGAGCGGCGTCTTCACGCATCAAGACCTCCAGCGCCTGGGCGACACGCTGAATGGTGCGCGGCGGCTGCAAGCAGAGCGCGTCGGCGACGTCCTGGTAGGTCATTGGCAGCCTCTCGCGCGGCACCGCTTCGAGCGTTTCGCGTACGGCGGCTGCAAGCGGTAACGGACTATCGGACATGGTCTCGCTCAAGCGCTCGGGTCGAACAGTTTGACTTCGCGAATATCGACTTGCTCCCACACGCGACCGGTCATGTAGGGCTCCGTCGCAAGCCACGCCTCCAACGCCTGGCGGTCGGCAAACTGGAAGTGCGCGCTGGAGCCAATCATCTTGCCGTCGTCATCCAGGATCGCCCCACCGCTCAGGAAACAGCCCTCACGGGCGAGCGTCCGCACACCATCCAGATGCGCATCGCGATTGGCCAGACGGCGATCCAACGCCTCGGCATCGGTGTAGTCATAGGCCACTACGGCGTATTGCGGCATGATGTTCTCTCATCTCATAAATATCGGATCGGGGCATTGCCACCATGGTCTGAATCATGCGTGAGGCCAGGCCGTGGTACAACGGTCGTTAGCGGATTAACGCCGCCATCCCGATCTTTCAACTCAGCTCAATACGCCTATGCACAGCCACTCGAACCGTACTGCCTCTTTCATTCATCAACTGCTACGCGCGGCATGAGCGATACCCGCCTCTTTCGCTCGCTACGTTTTTACAATTACCGAGTGTGGGCCATCGGCGCCCTGGTCTCCAATATCGGCACCTGGATGCAGCGCATCGCTCAGGACTGGCTGGTACTAACCGTGCTCACCGATCACGATGCCAGTGCCGTGGGTATCACCATCGCCTTGCAGTTCGGCCCACAGTTGCTGCTGCTTCCTCTGACCGGCTATGCCGCCGACCATTTCGACCGCCGCCGGCTGATCCTCCTCACTCAGGCGTTGCTTGGACTCTTGGCAGTAGGGCTGGGGCTGGTCACCCTCACCGGCGTAGTGACACTTTGGCAGGTCTACGTCTTCGCCTTGGGGCTCGGCTGCGTCACGGCCTTCGACGCCCCCGCTCGTCAGACCTTCGTCAACGACCTGGTCGGCGAAAAGCATCTCTCCAACGCAGTGGCCCTCAATTCGACCTCCTTCAACGCCGCGCGGATGATCGGCCCCGCCGTCGCCGGGTTGTTGATCGCCGCCGTCGGCAGCGGCTGGGTCTTCATGATCAACGCGGGCTCATTCGCCGCCGTGCTCGGGTCGCTATGCCTGCTACGGCTCGATGAACTACTCCCTACTGCCCGACCAAAGCACAACGCCAGCGGACTGACGGAAGGTTTCCGTTACGTCTGGCAACGCCCCGACCTGAAAGCCATCCTGCTCATGCTCTTCGTCATCGGCACCTTCGGCTTCAACTTTGCGGTCTATATTTCCACCATGTCGGTGAAAGTTTTCCACGGCGAGGCGGGGCAGTATGGTCTCCTGACCTCATGCCTGGCCGTCGGCTCTGTCGCGGGTGCGCTATTGGCCGCCAAGCGCGAGCACCCGCACATGCGGCTGCTGTGTTTCTCCACTCTGGGATTCGGTGTCTGCTGCGGCCTGGCCGCGCTCGCCCCCAATGAATACCTGTTCGCCGCCGCCCTGGTGCTGACGGGCCTGGCCGCGCTGACCTTCATGACAGCTTCCAACGCGCTGATTCAGCTCTCGACGGAGCCGATGATGCGCGGCCGGGTGATGGCATTGCGCATGGCGATCACCATGGGTGGCACGCCACTTGGCGCGCCCATCGTCGGCTGGCTCGCCAATCATGCCGGCCCACGCTGGGCAATGAGCGTCGGCGCCAGTGCCGGCGTTATCGCCGCCCTGATCGGGGGTGTCATGCTGATTCAACAGCGCCGGAAGCGCTTGCATCTTCGGCCTTCAGAGGCTTATCGCCAACATGAGTCGTGACATGGCCGATCCAATTATTGGCTGGCTTGCCAGTCGAGCCCCATTTGCCAAAAGTCGATTTCAAGGCGCGTCGCATCTCGAAAAACACCGGCGAGCTCGTCAAAGCGCTTCTCGGTCACGTCGGCCAGTCGTTCATCCAGCCATGCGATTTCGCTACGCATGGCGCTCTGGAACGCGTCGCTTTCGTACATGGCGATCCAGGCATCGTAGGGATTGGCATCGCGAACCGTCGTGGAGTCGCTGTTGAGAGTATTGGCGATTTCGCCATAACCAACCAGACACGGCGCGAGTGCCACATGCATGTCGAGTAAATCGCCCCGGTTGCCGGCATCGAGCACGTAGCGCGTGTAGGCCATGGTGGCTCGGTCTTCTGGCAACCGAGCCAAGTCATGATCGGTCATCCCCCATTGCCGGCAGTAGTCGACATGCAGCGTCAGCTCGGTATCGATGATGGCCTTGAGACTGTCAAAGGCTTGGCGCAGATCTGCCATATTGCGGCTTTTATAGATCGCCAATGCATACGCCCGCGCGAAATGCTGAATGAACAGATAGTCCTGCTGGAGATAATAGCGAAAAGCGTCCGACTCGAGCGTACCAGCGCCCAATTGGCGCACGAAATCGTGCTGGATGTACGCCTGCCAATCGGCAGCACACGTGTTTTTTAGATCGTCGAAACTATAGCCCATGATCGTCTCCGGTCGTTGGCAAGTAGAGGATCCGGAGACTAGAAGGGGTAAGCGGGGTGTTGTCATTGGCTCGCTTGATTCCCTACGCCAGTACTCGCCTGCATATGCAGGCATTCCCCGGATCAGGTTCAACGGGTCGATGCGCTATGCACCTCTCAGCCGGTCATCCGGCACCCCGTCAAGCACGATCAACACACTAGCCAACTGGAGGTTGTTTTTTCAACAACCGTGCAGGGATGGGTTAGTCATGAGGAAAAGAGACGAAGTCATAGCAAAAGCGTTCTAATATCGCTCAGCGCCTGGGCCAAAAAGGCCGTGAAGCGTGCCGCATCGGCGCCATTGACCGCCCGGTGGTCGTAGGACAACGACAGCGGCATCATCAGCCGCGGCGCGAACTCAGCGCCGTCCCACACCGGCTTCGTCTGCGCCTTGGAAACGCCGAGGATGGCGACTTCCGGGGCGTTGACGATGGGCGTGAAGGCGGTGCCACCGATGGAGCCCAGGCTGGAGATGGTGAAGCAGCCACCCTGCATCTCCTCGCGCTTGAGCTTCTTCGATTGCGCCTTGCCGGCCAGTTCGACCGATTCCTTGGCCAGGTCGATCAGCGATTTCTGATCGGCGTTGCGGATCACCGGGACCATCAGGCCGTCCGGCGTGTCCACGGCGATGCCGATGTGCACGTAGTGCTTCTGCACCAGCGTTTCGCCGTCGCTCTTCAGGCTGACGTTGAACTGCGGGAATTTCTGCAAGGCGTAGGCGCAGGCCTTGATCATGAACGGCAGCGGCGTGAGCTTGGCGTCCTGCTGGGCGGCCTCGTCCTTCATCGACTTGCGGAAGGCTTCCAGCTCGGTAATGTCCGCCTCGTCGAATTGCGTGACGTGCGGCACGTTGAGCCAACTGCGGTGCAAGTTGGCCGCGCCCGCTTTCATCAGACGGCCCATGGACTTTTCCTCGACCTCGCCGAACTGGCTGAAGTCGATGTCCGGCACCGCCGGAATGCCCGCACCGCCACTCGGCGCAGCGCCTTTTTCAGCGCCGCTGGAGCGCTGCTGAAGGGCGTTCTTGACGTAACCCTGCACGTCTTCCTTCAGCACGCGCTGCTTGGGCCCGGTGGGCGTGACCTGGGCCAGCTCGACGCCCAGCTCGCGGGCCAGCATGCGCACCGCCGGACCGGCATGCACATGCGCACCCGCCGTCTTGTCGTCGCCGTGCTTGTGGCGTGCCTCGGGGCCCGGCTCACCCGCAGGCTCCTTGGCAGGCGGCGCCGACTTGGTAGCGCTGGTCGTTTGCTGACTGGCGTCTTTCTGACCGGCATTGGCTTTCTTGGCCGACTCCTCGGCTTCCGCAGGCGACTCGACACTTTCAGGCTCGCCTTCCGCTAGCGTCTCGTCGGCATCTTCCGCATCGCCCCCTTCATCGGCATCCTCGTCCGCAATCTCCATCGTGCCGATCAGATCTCCTTCGGAGACGCTATCGCCTTCCTTGATTGAGATCTCGACTATCTTGCCCTTGTAGGGGCTGGGCACGTCCATGGAAGCCTTGTCGGATTCCAACGTGATCAACGTATCTTCCGCGTCGACTTCGTCGCCTTCGCTGATTGCCAGTTCGATGACCGGCACGTTTTCGCTGCCGCCGATGTCCGGTACCCGTATCATTTCCTTACGCACTGTAGCGCTCCTCGTCCTTTAATCCGCTTTCACGTCACGTGGGCTCATACTCAGGCGCGCTTCAGCTATCAAGCGGGTTAGGCGCGGCAGGATCGATGCCGTACAGCGTCATGGCATCGGCAACAACGTGCGGCGCTATCTCGCCACGTTCGGACAATGCCCAAAGCGTCAAGACAACCACGTGATAGCGGTCCACTTCGAAGAACCGGCGCAAAGCCTCGCGCGTGTCGGAGCGTCCGAAACCATCGGTCCCCAGCACATGGAAATCGCTCGGCACCCAGGCGCGGATCTGGTCGGCATACAGGCGGATGGAATCGGTAGCTGCGATGACGGGGCCTTGACGCTCAGCCAACTGGCGCATCACCCAAGGTGCCTCTTGCCGCTCCCCCGGGGCCAGGAAGCGCCGGCGATCATAGTCGAGCGCCTCGCGACGTAACTCGTTGAAGCTGGTCACGCTCCACACGTCTGCGATCACTCCGTGTGACTCGCCAAGTATCTCGGCCGCCGCCTCGACCTCGCGGAGAATCGCGCCACTACCCAGCAACTGAACCCGAGGCTTGTTCTCGTCGGTCTCCCCCGGTTGCAGCAGGTACATGCCGCGCACGATGCCTTCCTCGCAATCATCGGGCATGGCCGGGTGCGGGTAGTTCTCGTTCATCACCGTCAGATAGAAGAAGATGTCCTTGCCTCGCTCGTACATCTCCTGCAGACCATGTCGCACGATGACGGCGACTTCATGGGCGTAGGTAGGATCATAAGTACGGCAGTTGGGAATGGCCGAAGCAAACAGATGACTATGGCCATCCTGGTGCTGCAGTCCCTCACCGTTGATCGTGGTCCGCCCCGCTGTGCCGCCCACCATGAAGCCCCGGCACATCATGTCACCAGCGGCCCAGGCGAGATCACCGATGCGCTGGAAACCGAACATCGCGTAAAAGAAGTAGAAGGGAATCAACATCGTGCCGTGGTTCGCATGCGACGTCGCCGCTGCGATCCACGACGACATGGCGCCGGACTCCGTGATGCCTTCCTCGAGGATCTGACCGGCCCGGTCCTCGCGATAAAACATGATTTGTCCGGCATCGACCGGCTCGTATTTCTGGCCTTCCGGCGCATAGATGCCAAGCTGGCGAAACATCCCCTCCATACCGAATGTCCGCGCCTCGTCGGGAACAATCGGTACGACTCTCTCGCGTAGTGGCTTGTACTTGGTCAAGCCACTCAGCACGCGTACGAAGGCCATGGTGGTCGAGACTTCACGCTCCCCCGTACCCTTCAGTTGAGCAGCGAAGGGCTTGTCCTCAAGCGCGGGAATCGGCAGCGTCTCGTGATCAGTGCGCCGCGCGGGCTGAAAGCCATACAGACGCTCGCGACATCCCTGTAGATAACGCATCTCGGGCGAGTCCGGCGCCGGGCGGTAATAAGGCATGCCGCCGTCCTGCAACTGTTCATCGGTAATCGGCACCTGAAAACGATCACGTAGCTGCTTCAAGCCCTCAGCCGTCATGGTCTTGATGTTATGAGCTTCCATGTCCGCCTCACCGTGCTCGCTGCCCATACCATAGCCCTTCACGGTATGCGCCAGGATCACCGTGGGTCGGCCATTGTCGGTCTCCATCGCGGCACGATAGGCAGCATAGACCTTCACCGGATCGTGTCCGCCGCGGATGAGCCCCTGGATTTCCTCGTCCGATAGAGAGGCGACCTGCTCCGCCAGCTCATCGTACTTGCCGAAGAAATGCTCGCGTGTGTAGGCCCCGCCTTGTGCCTTGAAGTTCTGGTATTCGCCATCGACGGCTTCGTCCATGCGCCGTTGCAGAAGACCGCTGTGATCGTCACTCAGCAAGCGGTCCCAGGTGCTTCCCCAGACGACCTTGAAAACATTCCAGCCGGCGCCACGGAAGGTCCGCTCCAGTTCGCTCATCACACTACCGTTGCCACGCACCGGCCCATCAAGGCGCTGCAGATTGCAGTTGATGACGAAGATCAAGTTATCCAGTCGTTCCCGGCTCGCCACGTTGAGCGCGCCCAACGTTTCCGGCTCATCGCATTCGCCATCGCCGAGAAATGCCCAAACCTTGCGTTGCTGAAGAGGCTGCAGCCCACGGTTATCCATGTACTTCATCAAACGCGCCTGATAGATCGCCTGAATCGGCCCCAAGCCCATCGATACCGTCGAGAACTGCCAATAATCCGGCATCAGGTAAGGGTGTGGGTAAGATGAGAGCCCTTCGCCCCCGACCTCCTGACGAAAGCGATCCAACTGGTCTTCGGTCAGACGCCCCTCGAGAAAGGAGCGTGCATAGATACCCGGCGTGATGTGCCCCTGGAAATAGATCAGGTCACCGGCAAAGTCTTCCGACGCGGCGCGAAAGAAGTGATTGAAGCCGACTTCGTAGAGCGTACAGCTCGACATGTAACTAGCCAGATGACCACCGAGGCTCTTGTCCTTGGCATTGGCGCGCACCACCATGGCAACACTGTTCCAACGGACTGCCGAGCGAATCTTGCGCTCCAGCGCCAAGTCTCCGGGATATTCTGGCTCTTCCCGAGGCGCAAGGGTGTTACGGTGATGCGTCGCGAAACCACCCTCGAACGACACCCCGTTTTTACCGGCCGCTTCAAGCAACCGGTTTATCATAAAACGTGTTCGATCCTGGCCTTCACAATGAGTCAACGATGACAAAGCATCCAGCCATTCACGTGTTTCAATAGGATCCGAATCGACAATGTTGCTGACAACGTCACTCATAATGTCGCGCCTCTTTCAAAAAAATAAAATCGATGAAACTGTATAAGAGGCTGGCCGCCTACTCCTTGAAGACCCTAATGTTGTACCCGGATGCTGACAACGCAGTAGGATTGGAAACACTTTCCCGGATTTGAACCTATGAACCTCGATTACCTTAAAGTCTTCGTCGCTATTGCCAGGCAGGGTTCGATCCTGGCAGCCTCAAGGGCATTGGCCATGCCCAAATCGACAGTGGCGCGTCATCTCGATCAGTTGGAAAGTCAGCTATCCCATCAGTTGGTCTTGCGAAATACACGTCACTTGCGCCTGACCGCCGAAGGCCAGCGGTTATATCATCTGGCAGGGGACATTATCGGCGACCTGGAGGAAATCGAGCATGAGATGAAAAATCGTCATGGCAACCTGAGTGGCAGGATTACTGTCGCCATACCTTCCGAGTTTGGCGTCAAATGGCTCAATGAAAGTATCGCCGATTTTGTGGCCGACCACCCGGACATCGCCATCGACTGCATTACCAGCATGGCACCTCTCGACCCTGTCAGAAGGGACGTAGATGTCTCGATCTGCTACCACCGGGGCAAGCTGTCCGATAGCGGCATGGTGGTTCGCCCACTGGTCAGCATGCGCAGTGCAGTAGTGGCAGCGCCATCGGTCATTGCTCGTCATGGCCGGCCCGCTTCGGTGCAGGAGCTCAGCCACTTGCCCTGTATCTCGACACTGACGGCGCTACAGTCGAACCCCTGGCACTTCATCGATGCGGAAGGTCGAACCATCGCGCTGGACGTACCGACTCGCTATCGCGTCGATAGTAGTCTGATGCTCATCGCCGGTGCCCGCGCCGGTATTGGGTACGCCATTATTCCTTATGAATTTTGCCAAGAAAGTATCGGGTCAGGCGATCTCATCGAGTTGGCGCTCGACCTTAAGCCAGCACCACTGGAAATCGTTGCGATCCACCCAGACCGGAAAAGTATTTCGACACGAACGCGTGCATTCGTCGACATCGTGGAGAAGCAATTACTGGCACGCTAAGCCCTCTAATGTCTGACAATATAAAACCATAACATCACCCTTTACACGCGAGCCGATCAATGGAAAACCGTTCTCCCCAAACAGAAAATTCATCTCCTCATCATCCCATACCGGCGACAATAGCAGCCGTCATTCGGGATGATAATGTCTTGTTAGTACGTCGCAGGAACCCACCGGATGCTAACCACTGGGGATTCCCAGGTGGAAAAATAGATTTTGGTGAAACGATTGAAAGCGCAGCATTACGTGAGCTTTACGAAGAAACGGGCGTACAGGCAAACGTTGCAGAAACTTTTACTGCCGTGAATGTATTTGATCATGATGACGCCGGAGAAACTAAACAGCACTTTGTGCTTATAGCGGTCTTGTGCCAATGGGTTTCTGGCGAACCCATCGCCGGCGATGATGCTCTGGAGGCACGCTGGATGCCGATAGAAGATCTAAAAAACCAGGAGTTGGCGTTAAGCCTTGATGTGGTTGAAGTGGTCCAGATGGCTGCCAAGCTAAACCATGCTTTCTCATGAGATAGAACGGTTTTTCCTCTCGTGATCCGGCGGGAGAAGGCGCCAACTTTGCGTAATACAGCGATAGTCCAACCCACCACGTCATTCGCGTCTACTCTACGAAGATTGCCTTTCCTTGCTCACGGAGCCTGTATGGACCTTAAAAGCGGCTATCCTTTCTGGGCGGTCAAGAACGGACTGCTACAAGCCTTTCCCAAACTCGATCAGGACCTGACCTGCGAGGTCGCCATCATCGGCGGCGGTATCACCGGCGCCTTGATCGCCGATGAATTGGCTCAGCACGGGCATGATGTCATCGTGCTGGAGCGCCGCGATGTAGGCTGGGGCAGTTCGGCGGCCAGCACCGCGCTGATTCAATACGAGATCGATACCCACATGACCGATCTCGCCGCACGCTACGGCGAGGCCGATGCCGTGCTGGCCTATCGTGCCTGCGCAGAGGCCATCGAACGCCTCGAGACATTAGCCGACGTCCTCGGCGATACCGATTTCGCCATGCAAAGCAGCCTGTATTACGCCAGCGACGAAAGTGATGTCGAGAGCCTCTATCGCGAATGGAAGATGCGCCGCCGGTACGGCTTTGCTGCCGATTGGCTACCCCAGGAAGCCATCTCGGAACGCTTCGGCTTCAACGCTCCCGGCGCGATCCTGACGCATCTCGCCGCGCGCCTCGACCCTTACCGTATGGCCTACAAGCTGCTCGACCGCGTGCTCAATGCCGGCGGACAGGTATATGACCGCACCGAAGTCGACAACGTCACGCCGCACGCACACGGCGTCACGCTCACCACTACCAGCGGCCACTCGCTCGCCTGTCAGCATCTCATCGTCGCTGCGGGCTATGAAGCGCAAACCTGGCTCGATGACAGCGTCGCCATCAACCGCAGCAGTTACGCTTTCATCACCGACCCCATCGCAGCAGACGTGCTGAGCGAACTCGCCTCGACTCTAGTCTGGGAATCCGCGCGCCCTTATCTCTACATGCGCACCACCGGTGATGGCCGGCTGATGGTCGGCGGCGAGGACGACGATATCGATATCCCCGCCGAGCGTGATCAACGCGTGGGCCAAAAGGCTGAAACCTTGATCGAACAGGTGGAAACGCTATTCCCTCATCTCTCGCTCAACCCCACGTTTTCCTGGGGCGGTACCTTTGCCGAAACCGATGATGGCCTGCCCTTCTTCGGCCCTCACCCGCAATACGGTGATCGCATCCACTTCGCCATGGCCTACGGCGGCAACGGCATCAGCTACAGCATGATCGGCGCCGACCTGCTACGTGCCCTGATCGAAGGCCGAGAGCACTCGCTGGCCGAGCTATTCTCCTTCCGGCGCGTGGGAGATTGACAAGCGTAAAGCCACTAAAAATTACCGTTCGGTCACTAACCGGCCATCAAGCCTCTCGTGGCGTTATAAATTACCGATCAGTAATTATAATGCTGAAAGTCACGATATATGACGCTACACTTCCCGAACGGTAATTCTAGACCAGGAACGTAAATGGCCGACTCCACCCCATCCAAAACGCTTGGCGGCCGCATTCGTCACAGCGAAGACCTCGGCAAGCTGGTACGCTAGGCGCGTGCCGAACAATCATTGCTACAGATCGACTTGGCCGGGCTGGCCGGCACCGGAAATCGCTTCATCGTTGACCTGGAGCGGGGTAAACCGACGCTGCAGCTCCAGAAGGTTCTGGACGTACTCGATCTCATGGGTCTCGAAGTCATCGTGCAGCGTAAGGGGACTGGATAGTTGCCAGCTCGGCGATCATTCGATGATCGAGGCGAAGTAGTCGTTCACTCGCTTGAGCAGTGGCGCCGATTTGCCACGACGCATCAATGACTCTTCTCCGGCGTAACTGTAGGTGATCGCTTGTGCGGCTAGCCAGCGCAACGGCTCGGCCTCCCAGCGTTTGATCAACTGCCGATGACTCGCGTTGGTAAAGGCCCACGGCATCCGCGCCAGGTGGGTATCGCGCTCGAGAATCAGGTCCGCCAAGGTACGTCCGAACAGATGCGAGGCGGCCACGCCTTCGCCGGCATAGCCGCCGGCCGTGGCAAGACCGCTGGTATGATCGAAAATCGCATGCGGGCGGAAGTTGCGCGACAGGCCCAGCGAGCCGCCCCAGCCATAGTCGATCCTGACACCTTCCAGTGCGGGCAGAAGATCGACCAGCAGATCCCGCCGCATACGAATCGCCTCATCGCCAATCGCCTGGTCGGCCTTGGGCCTGGCACCGAGACGATAATTGCCGCGCGCGCCGAAAACGATGCGCCCGTCGGCGGTGCGATGACCATAATTGATCAGACGGCTAGCGTCGGAGAAGGCGAGGCGCTCGGACATACCGACCGCTTGCCACGTGGCGTCTGAAAGCGGCTCGGTGGCGATCACCAGACTCTGCACCGGAATCACGTGGCGTTTAAAGTCATGAAAGCGATCGGCGTAGCCTTCGGTGGCACAGACAACCGTCGGCGCCTCGACGCTCCCCTCGTGAGTGCTCACTACGTTTCGACCTAGCTCTGTGGCGCGGCTGTGCTCGTGGATCGTGACGCCGAGACGCTCGACGAGCTCGGCCAGGCCCGCCACCAGCTTGGCCGGGTTCAGCGTGGCGACTTGACGATGGTAGATGCCGCCGTAGCCGTCGCGAAAGTGGGCCTTCTCCGCCAATTGTTCGGCATCGAGCCAGTGGCAATCCTCCTCGCTATGGCCGAGTTCATGGAGGTGGTGCAGGTAATCGCGCTGGATGGCGATTTGATCCCGATAGCGCGCTGCGGCGTAGAGCGCGCCGCCCTTGTTGAAATCGGCGGCGATCCCCTCGCGTGCGAGCACCCGGCCGATCTCGTCGACGTTATCGGCGACCACGCCACAACAGTCGCGCCGCTCTTTCAGCGGCAAGTCTCCGATATGCCGCTCCAGGCCGGCCAGATTGCCTACCACCCAACCACCGTTGCGCCCGGAGGCACCATGGCCGACGCGTTCCGCCTCGAGCACGACGATCGCCAGCTCGGGGGAAAGCCGCTTCAGGTAATAGGCGGTCCACAGCCCGGTGAAGCCGGCGCCGACGATGGCGACATCGGCCTGTACATTACCGGCCAGGCGCGGGCGCGATGTCGGCTGCTCGGCGAGCGTAGAGGCCCAGAAATTGCAACGCGCATCGTCGTGCATGGCGTACTTTCTAGAATCAGTCATCACATATACCCCAATGCCAGGTAGCCTGCGGCAGCAATACAGCCCGCCAGGGCCGCATAAGGCAGTTGGGTAAAGGCATGCTGGAACGGTGTGCAGCCACTCGCTTGAGCGGTCAGCACCGTGGCATCGGAGTAGAAGCACGCGTGGCTGCCGAAGGTGCTGGCGGAGAGCGTGGCGCCGATCACCAGGGTCATGTCGGCCCCGAGATTCTGGCCCAGCACGGCGACGATCGGCAGGATGATCACGAACACGCCCCAGTTGGAGCCGGTGGCGAAGGAAACGAAGCCCATCACGGTAAAGATGATGAACGGCAGCATTTGCGCGCTGACCAACGGCTCGACCGTGGTGATGACATAGTCGGCGAGGCCCAGCGACGTATTCACCTCATTGAACAGGAAGGCGGCAACCAGCACCGCCAGGGCATCCAGCATCGACTTGAAGCCTTCGAGTATATTGTCGAACGTCTCGCTGGGTGAAAGCTTCTTGAACCCGATGAAGGCCACGATCATCCCGGCCAGGGTCACGAAGATGCCCATCAGGAAATCGAGATCGAACCACCAAGTAAAGAAGGCTAGCGAGGCCATGGGCAACAGGAAGGACCAGATACTGCCTTTCGAGTTGGTCCCCGCTTCGAGGTGGGCGATTTCAGCGTCGATGTGTTCGGCACCGGGAGGCACGCACTGCCCCTGCCCTTCGGCACGCTGCTCGGCCTTCTTCATCGGGCCGAAAGCGGGAATCCAGCGAAAGATGAAAAGCGGCACCAGGATCACGGCGACCCAAGGATAGAACATGAACGGGATGGCCTGGATGTAGGTCCACACACCCTGACCGTCCTCCGCCACGCCGTTGCTCTCGAGCAGCGCACCGAAGAAGACTGCCCAGGTCGATATCGGAATCAGCACGCTGATGGGCGCCGCGGTGGAGTCGATAACATAGGCCAGCATTTCCCGGGATGTCTTGAAGCGGTCGGTGACCTTGCGCATCGAGGTACCGACGGCCAGCGAGTTCAGGTAGTCGTCGACGAACAGGATGATGCCCATTACCCAGCACCCCAGCAGCGCGCGGGGCTTATTGGTCGTGTAACGCATCAGCTTATCGGCGAATGCCCGGGAGGAGCCGGACTTGAGCAGCAGCGCGATGATGCTCCCCATCAAGCCACAGACCATGATGACCCAGGCGACGTCCTCGTCGGTCATGACCGTAAGCAAGTCATCGGTGAGGCTGCTCAAGGCATTGCCTGGGTCGATCATCAAGGTACCGATGAAGGCCCCCAGTACCAGGGGTTCGAGAGCGCGGCGGGTCCACAGCGCGAGTATCAGGACGATTGCCATGGGCAGCAGGACAAGGGGATTGTCATATTCCATCGTGTCTCACCTCAGCGGAGTTGTTGTTGTGCCTTCGTGAATGACGGGAAGCCGAATTGTTGGGCGCAAAAGCGCCGCTATTTCAGTTTTTCGAGTAATTGCTACTTCAGTTTTTCGAGCAACTGGTAGTACCACATGCCGGTGGCAAGCAACGCATTGCCCAAGCGATCGTTGAGTGGAACGCGGACGTGGCGAACATTGGCAAAGGCATCGAACTCCTCGAGGCTGCCGGCAACCGCGTTGGCCATGATCTCGCCGACGATGTGTGAAGTGGCAATGCCATGGCCCGAGTAGCCCTGGGCGTAGTAGACGTTGTCGGAAAGCTTGCCGAGCTGCGGGACACGGTTGATGACGATGCCCGCCATGCCCTGCCACTGGAAATCGATGGCAAGGCCCTTGAGTTGTGGAAAGGTGTGCTCCAGGCGCGGCCGCAGCTCCGAGGCGATGTCTTGTGAATCGCGCCCGGAATAGTTGGCGCCACCGCCGAAAAGCAGACGTTTATCAGCGGTCAGCCGGTAGTAGTCGAGTACGAAGCGGGTGTCGTAGACAGCCAGGTCCTCCGGGTCGATGGCCTGGACCTGCGCAGGCGACAGCGGCGCGGTGGTCACGATGCCCAGCGCCGCCGGAAACAGCTTGCCCTTGAGCTGCTTGCGCTCGAGCCGATGATAGGCGTTGCCGGCGAGGATCACGCTGTCCGCCCTGACGCGGCCATGCTCACCGATCACGGCGGGCTGCTCGCCATGCTGGATGTCGACGACCGGCGAGTGCTCGAAGATCAGTGCGCCCAAGGTTGCCGCGGCACGTGCCTCGCCGAGGCATAGGTTCAGCGGATGCAGGTGCATGTTGTAGTCGTTGCGGATCGCGCCGTGGTAAAGCGTGGTACCGACGACACCGCGAACCGCCTCGGCATCGAGCCACTGCACATGCTCGCCGATCGCATGTCGCTGCGACTCCTCGTAGTCCTGGCGCAGCGCCTTCACGTGGCTCGGTTTGTAGGCCGCCTGCAGATGGCCTTGCTTGAGATCGCAGGCAATAGCGTATTTCGCTACTCGCTCGCGGATGATCTGATGCCCGCGCCAGCGCAGATTCCAGACGAATTCCTTGGCGCCCTCGCCCAGCGTACGCCGCATCTGTTTGGCCATGGCATCCTGGCCGGAGAGGCTACCGGTGACCTGGCCGCCGTTGCGCCCGCTGGCGCCCCAGCCGACCTTGTTGGCCTCGACGATGGCGACGCGATAACCGCGCTCGGCCAGTTCGACCGCGGTGGCCACACCGGTGAAACCGCCGCCGACGATGGCCACGTCGACCCGGTGCTCGCCCTCCAGACGCGGATAGTCAGACTCCTCGGCGACCGACGCGGTGTAATAGGAAGCGCAGCGTTCCTGGGGCATGTCTTCTCCTTAGAGCCGGGTGAGATACGTCTGGCGGTCGATGTCGGTGACCATGGCCAGCAGGCGCTGGGCCTCGTGCCGTTTCACCTTGGCGTAGAGATCGCGGTACTCGGTACCGAGGATGTCGGCCATGGCCGGCGAGGCAGCGAAGCGCTCAATGGCGGTGAGCCAATCATGGCTCAGACACTCGGGGCGCTGTGGTGAATAGGCTTCGTCCTCGATGGCGGGCGGCGGGGCGATGCGTTGCTCCAAGCCATGTAGAACGCCACCGAGCAGTGCCGCAGCCACCAAGTAAGGATTGGCATCGGCGCCGGCCACACGATACTCCAGGCGAGCGCCGGGGCCGCACCACTCCGGTACGCGCACCGCCGCGCCACGATGGTCGCGTCCCCAACTGCACTCAATCGGCGCGAAACTATCGGGCTGGAAGCGCCGGTAGGAATTGGCGTGGGGAGCGAAGATCGCCTGGGCGTCGAGCAGACTGTGCATCACACCGCCCATGGCGGCTTCGAGATGCCCGGCGCCGTTGGCTTCGTCGAGGATATTGGTGCCGGCATCGTCGATCACGCTGACGTGCAGGTGCATGCCGGAACCGGCCTGCTCGGTGTAGGGCTTGGCCATGAAGGTGCTGGAAAGGCCGTGGCACTTGGCGGCCTGGGCTACGAGGCGCTTGAAGTAGAGCGCATCGTCGGCGGCGGCCAAGGTGTCCGAACGATGCCACAGATTGACCTCGAATTGGCCAGGGCCGAACTCGGCGATCAGCGTATCGGCGGGGACCTGCTGAGCGTCAGCGAAGGCGCGAATGGTCTCGAGCACCTCGCCCAGCGATTCCATGGCGTCCATTTCATAGAGCTGCAAGCCCTTGGGCACGCCACCGGGACATAGCGAGGCGGGTGGCATCGGCCTCAGCGCTTGCCGCTCGTCGGCATCGAGCAGGTAAAACTCCAGCTCGATGGCAACCACCGGCGTCCAGCCGTGCTGGCGAAAGCGCTCGACCACGGCGGCCAGGATGGCGCGCGGGTCCATGAAACTCGGCGCCCCATCCAGATCGTGCAGGGTGGTGAGAATTTGGTGGCCATTGGCCCACGGTAGTGGCGACAAGGTGCGTTCATCGGCGTGGCAGACGCCATCCGGGTCGCCGATGGACTGCGATAGCCCGGTGAGGGTGTCGTTGTCCTCGCCCCAGATATCCAGTGACTGCGTCGAAAGCGGCAGACGGACCTGCCCGGCCAGCACCTTGTCGAACTGGGCGGCGGGCACCCATTTGCCACGCGGAATTCCATTCATGTCGACACAGAGCACGTCGACCCGCTTGCTGGCAGCGTCTAACCGGAAGCGCTCGGGATCGGGAGCGCGTTGCGAAGATGATTGCGTCATGGATCGATCTCGATAGTGTATTGTTCTGAGAATAGTGTGATCACACGAGTGTGATCACACTAGCAGAGGCCTGCCAGGCTCACAAGGCACGTATGGCAGTCGTGATCGCCCAACTGCGTTAAGATAGGTCGTAGAGCCTCGCCGGCACCGTCGCCCCTGTAATAAGCGAAATGACAATGGCAAACGGCATGACCACGGAACGAACCGCCCATCGCGATGCGTTTTCACCCGATACCGCCTCGACGCGCCTGCACCGGGCTCTCCGCGTGCGGTTATGCGAAGGGGACTTCACCCCGGGTGAAGTGATCTCGATCCGGCGTATCGCCGCGGAATACGGCACCAGTGCCATGCCATCGCGGGAGGCGGTGCGCTGGCTGGTCACGGAGGGGGCGCTGATATTCTCCGACAGTCGCAAGATCATCGTCCCTGAACTGAGTCATGACCGATTTCATGAAATCTTATTCGCGAGAAAGAATCTGGAAACCGAGGTTTCACGCCAGGCATTCGACAATATCGCCGGCACCGATATCGAGGCCCTGGAACGGATTGATGAGCGGATCAACACCGCCATCGCCCAGGGCGATCTGGTCAGCTACATGCGTGGCAATTACCAGTTTCACTTCCATATCTACCGACTGAGTCACTCGCAGGTACTGCTGCCATTGGTCGAGATACTCTGGCTGCAATACGGCCCCAGCATGCGCTACATCTGCACGCGCTGGGGGGCATCGAGCATCGCCGACGATTATCATCGCGAAGTGACCCAGGCGCTCAGGCGCGGCGACCGCTCGGCGTTCTGCCAAGCGATCGCCGCAGATATCGAACAGGGCATGCTGCTGCTGGAATAACGGCCAGCTGATGAGCCCCTATCAAGACGCCCCACCGCCGTGGCCGAGCGAGTGTCCCCGCTTTTCGCCTAACGCCACATCATGTTCGCTGATGGCCGTCACCTCACGCGGCCACCACTCGGGATGGTTATCCCGGATGAAGGCCATCAGCTTCTCCCGAACATTCATTTCAGCGACCCAGCCGGCAAAAGGATCCGAGGTCATCAGGTAGCAAACGACCGTCTGTGCCCGCTCGGTCTGCCCCGTCACATAACAAGAAAGCTTGTGATGCTCGATGACGTTATCTTCTTCCTGCGCGTACTCCAGGAATTTTTCCCTGAGGGATTGGATATCAGCGCTCAAGTGGAGGATCAGCTCCAGGCTTCTGAACTCCTTGGTGCTCTTGATCGCCAGGTTTTCGAAGGGCCTGGAGACGAAATAAGTGACCGGCACGATCAAGCGTCGATCGTTCCAGACCCTCAAGCGGATGTAGGTATAGAAGATGCCCTCCACATAGCACCATTGATCTTCGAAGACCACCAGGTCGCCGATGCGTATGGGCTTGGCTAACGAGAGCTGAAACGAAGAAAGGATATTGCCGAGTACCGTCTGGCCGGCGATACCCACCAGTACCGCCAGGACGCTGGCCGAGGCCAGCAAGGTAACCCCCAGCGTCTCGAATAACTGAATCTGGCTCAGTACATAGATCGAAACAGCAGTTACCGTGATCAGGATAATGATGCGTCGCAACGCGTAGAGTGTGGTCAGGAACTTACGCGCGTCCTGGGGCTTGGTGTCATCGATCTGCCCCATGAGGCGCCGAGTCACTTGCAGCATGAGGGTGTCGACGAGGCGCAGCGCGATCGTACCGCCACTCCAAGCCAGAATGATGATCAACAGCACCCGGAAGGACGTGGTCGCCACGGCCGAGAAAGACACGACGTAGTCGAGCACCGCCTGGGTTGCCAGTGATATGACGACGAGCGCCACAGGCACTTTGATTCGGCCGACGAAAATGCTCGGCGAGCCGGAAGGCAGCCAGCGTGTCGCCATCCCGACCAGGTGGTGGACCCACCATCCCATCAGCCCCACCAGCAGCAGGAAAATCGGAATCGCGAGCCATTCCCAGATCTTGAACACTCCGAACGAGGCCTTAAAACGCTCCGGGATATAGGTCTCAAACATCAACGGGCCGTATTCCTCATAAAGCACGGGCACCGACGAAACGCTGTCCGGCATGACCAACCAGACGGGCTCCGCGTCGCCCACTCGGTATCGACCCAGACGGATGTCATAGATTTCGCCCTGGACCGTGAGCGATGCCAGCTTGAGGTTCCGGCGTGGTTCACCAGCCTGAGGATGCTGACCCGACGGGTCCTCGATGGCAGCATCCTGGCGCCCGGGAAGGCCGGAAACATTGAGCCACTCGCCACGCTTGAGGACCTCGGCTAGTTGCTGGGCCAACTGTCCCCCTCGCGCTCGCTGCTCCGCCGGGGATAGTTCGGCAAGGTTGAGAATATGCGCCGCCGCCGCGAAGTCCCCATTCTCAGTCAGTGTCAAAAAGCTACGAATCGCCTCCCGTGGCGTCATTCGTTTGACCGCCTTGGGAACCTCGCCCAGCCCAGCGTTTAGCGAATCGACAGAGGACCAGCGTGTTTCCTCACTGTCTGCGTCCGGCGTTTGCGCCATACCCAGGCTGGAAAAGATGAAAACCACTGCAGCCACCAGACACAGTCGCCATGCACCATTTTTCTTCATACGCTCCTTACCGATTCAGTGGGCCATCCATGCATACCACCACCGGATCGCTCCCGACCCGGGCTGTGCCTTTATCTATAAAAAGGCCGTCACGTTAGTGGTTGCTCGCAGTACAGCCCACCCGGTATTGCCGCGTCCAGTCTTCATTGCCCGGCGCCCCGGTTTGGGGTGAACCAGCGAGTCATGGGCGAGCAAGAGGAGCCGGTGGAATGTCTATTTTGGTGGGGCCTGCATAAGCAAACTACACTGCAGCCGAAGACATCTTACGCTCGTCATGAGCCAGGCCATGTCGGCGCGTTGCCTTCCATTGATCCGCAAAAGGAGTTTGCCGTGATTGCCACCGCCGAACGACCGGCCCGAAGCGGGCCGAACCCACTTCATGGAATGTTGCTCGCGGGCGCCTTCCCTCTCTTCTTGGGCGCCGCGTTGAGCGATTACGCGTATTCCACCACTTACCAAATCCAGTGGAGTCACTTCGCTTCCTGGCTGCTCGCCGGCGGCCTGGTTTTCTGCGGCCTGGCGCTGATCTGCGCGCTTATCGGAATGTTCCGCCCCGCCAACAGTCGCGGCCTTTCCATCCTCTACTTTCTGCTGTTGCTGGTGACCTGGATCCTTGCCTTCGTCAATTCACTGGTTCACGCCAGAGATGCCTGGGCCATGATGCCGACGGGCTTCACGCTCTCCGTCGTCATTGCCGTGCTCTCCTTTGTCGCAATCTGGATCGGGTTCACCAGCCGCAAGAGCGGAGGTCAGTCATGAAGTTCGCACACAAGTACGCTGGCATGCGTTATGTCGCACCGCTCTCGGTCCTGCTGCTCGCCGGTGGCGCCTACGCCGCCGACTCGGGCCAGCAGTACGGCCCTAACCCTGAGCTGCCCGAGCCGCAGCGAGGCCTGCTGCCCAACATGACGGTGCCCGAGCAGGCACAGTGGGGCGACATGAAACCCACGGTGCCCGATGGCTACACGATCACCGCCATCGCCACCGATCTGAAAGTCCCGCGCCAGACGCTAGTACTGCCGAATGGCGACATCCTGGTGGCGGAAGGCAAAGGCGGCGGTAACGCCCCTAAATCACGACCGAAAGATTTCATCGCCGGATTGATCCAATCGCAAGGCACCACCGCGGTCAAAGGCGGCGACCGTCTCACCTTGCTGCACGATGGCGACGGTGACGGCACTTTTGAGGAGCAGACGGTGTTCGCCGAGGACCTCAACGCGCCCTACGGCCTCGCCCTGGTAGACGACGATCTCTACGTGGCCAATCAAGACGCGCTCGTTCGCTTCGACTACCAAGAAGGCCAGACCCAAGCCAGCGGCCCACCGGAAGTGATTACACCGCTACCCTCGAGGATCAATCACCACTGGACCAAGTCCCTGACTGCCGGCGCGGACGGGGATTATCTCTACGTCGGCATCGGCTCCAACAGCAACATCACCGAGCGCGGCATGGCGGCGGAAGTCGACCGCGCGGAAATCTGGGAGATCGACGCGGAGACCGGCGCGCACCGTGCCTACGCCACCGGCGTGCGCAACCCCACCGCGCTGACCATCCAGCCGGGCACTGACGAGCTCTGGGCCGTCGCCAACGAGCGCGACGAACTCGGGCCGAACCTGGTGCCCGACTACCTCACATCCATTCAGGATGGTGGCTTCTACGGCTGGCCGTACAGCTACTGGGGGCAGCACGTCGACCCGCGTGTGAAGCCGGAGAATCCAGAGTTGGTGGAATCGGCAATCGCCCCCGACTACAGCCTGGGAGCACACCGCGCACCGCTCGGCGTCGACTTCTCCAACGCGGCAGTGGGCGAGCAATTCGCTAACGGCGCCTTCGTCGGCGAGCACGGCAGTTGGAACCGCGCCGACCCCGTGGGCTATAAAGTCGTCTTCATCCCCTTCGAGGATGGACAGCCCGCCGGCGATCCCGTCGACTTCGTCTCCGGCTTCCTGACCGACGACGGCAAGACCCGCGGCCGCCCCGTCGGCGTCACCGTCACTCCGGATGGCGCGGTGATCGTCGCCGACGATATGACCAATGCGATCTGGCGAGTGACGCGAGATGATGCGAACGCACAGCCAACAGAGCGCGACGCGCCTGAGGACGAATCGGCAACGTCTAACGGGGCATCCACGACGCCTGAAGACGAGCAGATGCCCGAGGACGGATACGCCGGGGATAGATGAATGCACCGCCTGTGCATGATGAAGTCACGCCGCGCGTCAACCAAGCAGCAGGTCGCGCTCGACCGGTATGAACTGGCTCGCGGCCAGCACCAACGTCGGCTATAAAGTCCCGCGCCCACTTCTTGCGCCAGGTGAAGGGGCGCTGGCACACCGGGCAGATCTTGGTGGGGAGGTGAGGTTTGCGATGCGGCATCAAGGCGTCTCCCGAAGCCCACCCCGGATCAACACGGCAAATGCTTGTGACGCATCAGCTTCACTGCAATGACCGCGCACCATGGCCGCCGAGAGCGCGTCTCCCGCGCCGATCAAGCCGACGCAACGGCGTTCGAGCTCAGTATCCTCAAGCGTACAATAGGGCTTCAACATAGCCGCGAATAACTGAACGTAGCCATCGAGCAGTTCCTGATAGACCGCCTCTTTCTCTTCGCTTCCCGCTAGTGCGGCGCCAATGGCATGCCACTCGCCGCTAGTGTCGGCATGACAATGCACGTGAGCAGCCGCGAGCAGTGACGCGGTTTCCTCGAAGCTACGGCCATCGGTCGTCAGCGTTTCACGAAGCGCCTCCGATTGCTGGCGATCGATCAGCCTGTATAGCGCGATCAGAAGCTTCGAGCGCGTCCCGAAGTGATCATAAGCGACCGGCTTGGAGACGCCGGCACGCGCTGCCAGATAGCCCAGCGTCAGTCGATCCGCGCCCTCTTCCCGCACGATCTGCAACGCCGTATCGAGTAATTGACGCCGCCGCTCGGGCCCGGAGAGCCGCCGAGCGCCCGTTTTCTGTCCTGTCTCGCTTGCACTGCGCTGCACGTTCTCTCCTCTCCCTTCCAACTCTTCCAAGCTCTCCGGCAAATTGAAAACCTACCACGAGTAGGTTAATGTTCAAAAACCTACCTTTAGTAGGTTAACTCTCAACTCGGAGAACATACATGACACTCGCTCCCATCCTGCTCATTGGAGGCGCCGGTATCGTCGGCCGCCAGACGGCACGCTTTCTACGCGAAATGTATCCGGAACTTCCCCTGCTGATCGGCGGACGCGATCTCGGCAAAGCCCAGCAAGCGGCCGCCGGCATCGGCAATGCCGAGGGCGTGGCGGTGGACCTCACCGCACAAGATCTCGACCTCGGCGAGCGCCCGGTCAGCGCCATCGCTATTTTTTTCACCGACACCACCACTGCCGCGCTACAGTTCGCGCAGCGCAGGGGCATTCCTTATCTCAGCGTATCCCCCGCCATGACCGAGGTAGGCCCCGAAATCGCCGCTTATGTGCACCGACCAAACGCGTCCGCAGTGGTGCTGGGAACCGAATGGCTGGTAGGTGCAACGACACTGCCCGCACTCGCGTGCGCCAAGGCGTTCCGTCACATCGACGCCATTCGCATCGGCGCCTTGATAGACGAACAAGACGAAGGCGGCCCGGCTTCCTACGACGACCTGGAACGTCAGACGCAGGCCCTTCCCGCCGTCCAGGCACGCCGCAACGGTGCCTGGGTCTGGCGCAGCGGTGACGATCTCGAGACCCGTTTCCGCGCAGCCGATGGGACGATGCTGCAAGCGACCGGGCTATCGCCTCACGACGTGTTCGGCCTCGCCACCGTGACCGGTGCACCCAACATCGAATTCAACCTGGCCATTGGTGTCAGCTCGAGCCGCCGCCGTGGCGAGCCGATGTCCACCGAGATCATCATCGAACTCGAGGGTGAGAATCAGGCAGCACAGCCGCTACGCTCACGCCACGCGGTGACCCATCCCGAAGGGCAGATGCCGCTGACAGGGCTCGGGGTCGCGCTACTCCTCGAGAGGCTCGTTGGTCTCGACGGCAAACCAGTCACATCACCCGGGCTTTACTTTCCGTATCAGTTGCTGGATTCGCAACGGTATTTCGAGCGCTTCGCGCAGGCCGGTGGACGGATCGTGGAGCTCAACGTGCGTTAACACCCAGCGCACATGCACCCTCCTCCCAAGTCGTGCATGCTGGTAGACAAAGATCTAACGACAACACGGCAGCCAGAACAGGCAAGGAGTCTCCATGAGCCGGGAATCGGAACCGACGCGCAAGGCACTCTACGAGCAAGCCCAGCAGCAAGATATCGCGGGACGCTCAAAGATGAGCAAGGAAGAACTGGCAGCGGCGCTCGAGCGGCAGTCGTTCGAGGAGGCCGCCGCCCCGGTGGTGGCGACACGCTTCGATACCTTCAAACGTCTGGCAACAGCCGTGGCAGATGGAGAGTTCGTGCTGCGCCCGCGCGCGCTGACCGGTTTCGAGCGGCGCCGGCACGTGCGCCAGACGCTACGCGAGGATCACCAGACACGCATCGCGGAAGGTTGCGAGGAAGCCGGCGCCAAGTTCGACCAGCTCGCCGACTCGCTATTCTCGTTTTTTCGCGGCACGTCGCTACTGTTCTATCGCGACATGGCTGGTGACGACGTTTGGATGCCAACCGTGCTCGCGCTCGGCGACGTCCACCCCGGCAACTTCGGCGTCATGCCCAACGTGGACAACGTGCCGATCTTCTCGGTCAACGATTTCGACGAGGCCTATTACGCTCCGTTCAGCTGGGATATCAAACGCGGCGCGGTCGGCTTCATGATCGCCGCAGAGACCGAAGGCGAACTCAAGCGCAAACAGCAGATCAAGATCGTGCGCCGCTTCGTGCAGGGCTACATCGAGGAAATGGCGCGACTAGCCCACGAAGGCACCGAGCAGGACGAGGAGATGCGTCATGACAACGCCCCGAAGCTCATCCGCAAGCTGTTCGAAGACGCCGAGGAAGACCGTGCCGCGTGGCTTTCCGACGACTATCTCGACGAGACACGCAGCGGCTTCCGCCCGACCAAGAAATTGGTGCCGATCTCGTCGCGCCGCGACGAATTCCAGGCGATCACCGACCGGCTAATCAAAGAGAACGACATCGAGGTACCAGCACGCGCCCGAGTGCGAGGCAAGAATGGCATGCGCGTGAAGGACGTGGCGCTGCGCCTCGGCCAGGGCACCGCCTCGCTGGGGCTCAACCGCTACTATGTACTGATCGAGGGCCCCGAACGCGACGGCACGGATGACCTGATCCTCGAGTACAAGCAAGCCCGACGCTCGGCCCTGGCCGGCCTGGTGCCGCCCTCTGCCTACGAAATGGACACGCTCGCCGAACGCATCAGCCATGCTCAGGCCGTGCACCTGATACGCGGCGACGTCTTCTACGGCCATGTCGAGTTCGAGGGCCATAGCTATCTATCCCGCGAGCGCGCGCCGTTCCGCGACGATATCGACCTCGACGATCTTTCCAAGAGCGAGTGGAAGACTTACGCCGGCATCTGCGGCGGCGTGCTCGCCAGCGTGCACGCCCTCTCCGACGACTCCGGCAACCTCGACTACGACGTAGAACCCGCGATTATCGACGCCATCGGCCCACCGGGGCTGTTCACCGAGGACATGGTGGAATTCGCCACAGAAGCCGCCGACCGCGTGCGCCACGACCATGGGCTATTCCGCGAGGACCACGCACGAGGCGCGTTCACGCAGTTGGATATCGTGCATCGGTGAGATGGGTAGATAGCCGACGGGTCCTATGCACCATGGGATGCCCAGCAGTCTTATCAGGTCGCGGAGAATCGCGCCAGAGCCTGATTCAGCTGGAGTCCATCCTCGCGTCGCTTCTGTGCTGAACGCCGAGCCAAGTTCTGCAGCTTACGTTTGACGCCGGGCAGTTCACGGGCTTGAGGCAGTCCAATCATAGCGAAGTCCGGCTGTTCATTTTCAACGGAAAGGAGAAACGCTCTCGAAGGATCATCCATCCACTCAGCGACACGCGCCAACAGCCGCTCCCGGACTTCCAGCAATTCATCTACGGTCACGGGTTCCGCCGTCATGCCCCTGAAATGCGCATGAAAGATGGCGTCAAAGTCTTTTGCCACCTGAGGTTCGAGAATTTCCCAAGCAGGTTTTGGACTGCACGTCAGGTAGACCAGAAACGTGCGCCACAAGTCTTTATTAGCGCGGTCATCAGCCAATAACAGCCCTACATCGAACAAGTCGCGAGGATGCTGACGCGATAGCGCTGCCGACAGTTTTCCGGCATAGAGGCATCCTCAGCGAAACCGTGGACCGGCAACCAGGCGAGATCTATATCCACCGACAAGCGAGGTAGATCGTGTTCGAACAGATTGATCGCCGTTCCACCCTTCAACGCAAAGCGCGGTTCCTGGGCCAGCATCGGTAGAATATCGACCAGCAACTGGACGCGATCGGTGTAGCGTTTATCCCAAGTGCTCATCAAGGTCCCTCGGCAGCGTGATCTGATAAGTCGGATGCAGACGGCCGCCGGGCATCAGAACGCGTTTGCCGCTGCCGAGCCCCACCCTGTCCAACGGGACTCTGCGCAGCCAAGCATGCTGATACCGATCCGCCAAGGCGAGGAACAGACGCTTGGCCTTGATGCTGCGGCAATGGCGCAACAATCCCGCGACGCGCTTCGGTCTCAGTGTCGCCAGACTCTGCATAAGCGCATCGGCTTCGTAGACCAGCGCCGCACCGGAAGGACCATCACACAGTTCCAGTATCGCCCGCTCCGGTGTAGAACAGACGAATGGCTCCGCACCGGCGAGCATTTCATTCCATTCCAACCCCTGTTCGCGAAGGGCGTCACTCTGCATCTCTACAGTGAAATGGGGTAGCGGCCAATCGAAGGGTGGCTTACCACAGAACACAAACCGCTCTGGCAACGCCAACTCATCAAGCCAACCTGGCGGCCGAACTGGCCCATAAAGTGTCACCGTGGCGGCTTCGCCCAGACGTAGATAATGTTCATGCCCATGCATTGCCAGCGCGAAACGCCCACCAACATACAACGGCAGGCCCTCTCGCTGTTGCAGGCTCCTCATCACGCCTTGCCACTGCAGCCGTCCGCCCTTTCGCTGGTAGACACCGCGCGCCGGTGACGCTAGCCAACCGCTCGCGACATAACGCGCCACCAGGCTTCTCGAATAGCCATGCGCCTGCAACCAGCGGCTGGAGACCAGCTCAGAGTCTCCCAGACTCGCTAGCAAGCGGTTTATCTTTTGGTTTTTTTGCTCACTCATAGTGAATAAAATACGCCTTTAACAAACTTTGTCCAGTGGACGTGAGGTTTACTAAAAACATTTTATGCTCACTTTTAGTGAGCATAATCACCATTTTTTAAACCTCGGGCGCGACCACGCACGAGGCGCGTTCGAGCATCTGGACTGGGTGCATCGGTGAATCACCCCAGCAGCAGGTCGCCCTCGATGGGGATGAACTGGCTCGCGGCGTTGATAAGGGAGTTGGCGGTGAGTTGGGGCACGCCGTAAACCTCGACGCGCTTGCCATGCACCTCGCGGATCTTCTGCGCCAGCAGATCGAAGTCGCCATCGCCGGAGACCAGCACCACCACATCCGCGTGTGCCGCGTATTCGATGGCATCGAGTGTGATACCCACGTCCCAGTCGCCCTTGGCGGAGCCATCCGCACGCTGGATAAATGGCTTGAGTTTTACCTCGAAGCCGATTGATCGGAGGATATTCTGGAACTCACGCTGCTTGGCGTCGCCCTTGTCGGTGGCATAGCAGCGGGCGACCAGCACCTCCCGGTTAGCGGTCACCCTCGCCCAGAACCGGCGGTAATCGAAGTGTTTGCCATAGGCGTCACGCACGGTGTAATAGACGTTCTGGGTATCCACGAAAATGGCGACGCGTGTCATGGCAAGGAGATCCCCGGCAGGCATTGAAGCGCAAGCCCCGGAAGGCCGACGTTGGCTTGAATCATGATACCGTGCGACCACTGCTTAACAAACTCGGGCTAGACTCGTGCCGGTATCATTCGACCTCGTTCGATTGTCCAAGTCTCATCCTGACTCAGGAGAATACCTTTGGATTACCAGCTCTATATCGCCAACAAGAACTACTCCTCCTGGTCCATGCGCCCCTGGGTGCTGATGACAGCCTGCGACATCACGTTCGAGGAGATATTGACGCCCTTCGCAGGCACCGCAATACAGCATGCGTTCAGGGAATTTTCGCCCACCGGCAAGGTGCCCTGTCTCAAGCACAACGATGTGCTGGTCTGGGATTCTCTGGCGATCATCGAGTACCTGGCAGAAGCGCACCCGGGCGTATGGCCGGCGGATAAGCAGGCACGGGCCTGGGCACGCTCGGCTTGCGCAGAAATGCACTCGGGCTTCATGGCGTTACGCGACGAATGCTCGATGAACTGTGGCTTGCGGATCGAACTGGGCACGCCGAGTCCGGCGCTGGAGAAAGACCTGACGCGGCTGGCGGAATTATGGGCAGAAGGCCTTGATCGCTTCGGTGGGCCCTGGCTCGCCGGTGAGGCGTTCGGTGCCGTCGATGCGTTCTACGCGCCCGTGGCGGTTCGCTATCGCACCTACGGGCTGACCCTGTCGGCCCAGGCCAGCGACTATGCAGAGCGCTTGCTCGAGCACCCGGCGGTTCGCTCATGGGTCGAGCAAGGCATCCAGGAGCCATGGCGCGATGAAGCGCACGAACAAGACTGTCTGCGCGGGCGCCGTATCCTGGCCGATTCACGTCAGGTCTGAAGCGATGTGCGCCTTCTATTCGCTACCTACTCTAGTGGTACTGGCGCACCACGCCCGACGCTGACGGTCGTCGGCGTCACCTAGCTTTATGGTTTCGATTTTGCAATCAAGGTAATAGCGACGCTACCGGAATCAGCTACCGGTTGAACTGAAACCGCGAGATCGACACAAAGGTGTTGTGCTTCATTCGTGTGCAATGCGGTCCCGGGATAACCGTCTTCCATGCGTCGGACCGTACTCAGTGATGTGCCAATACGCTGCGCCAGGCCCTCCTGCGTCAACCGACGCATGCGACGAGCCATTGATAGATCATGATCGAGATTATTCAAGGCACGCGCCACGGGGGGGCGGCATCGCGACTGGCGTAACGACATCGAAGGCTTCGGTGGTTCAAGCGGGCGCCGTGTCATCGGCGAGCATGTTCATGATCAGCCGACTCGCCGAAGACGGACTGATCGAGATTGCCTAGCAGTGAGGCCAAACCATCGCTTCGATCCCGGGCAAACAGGTCGGTGGCCTCTCCCCGTCCTATCAATTCGGCTTTCAAATCGCCCAGCGCGGCTCTCGCGATGTCCAACGAAGGAAGCTGGCCGCCCTCCTGAACATCGGGATCGCTCAACAGCCCTTCGTCATAGCGCTGCAACAGCAGAAACGTCTGCGCATAACGCGCGACGATATCCACCAACCCACGACTGCCCGACACATCCAACGCCGGGTTGTGCGCCGCCTTGCGCACCAGCGCCATTGCCGCCTCCAGCTCGCGCGCATTGGCTTCGAAGCGTTGCTGGTGCAGCGTCCAGCCCTGGGTGAGATGCTCGCGAAGGACGCGAGTTGCCCACTGGCGGAAGCGCACCGCCCGCCGTGAATTGACGCGATAGCCGAGGGAGATGATGGCGTCGAGATTGTAGATTTGAACGCATCTCTTCACCTGTCTCTGGCCTTCTTGACGAACTATCGAGGATTCCTCGGTAGTTGCGCTCTCATCCAGCTCGCCATCGGTATAGATATTTTTCAAATGAAGACTGACGTTATCGATTGATGTCTCGAATACCTCAGCCATCTGCCGCTGCGTCAACCATACGGTCTCGCGCCCTTCGTCCAGACGCACGTCGACTGCCTTCTCGACATCTTCATAGATAAGGATTTGTGATTGTTCGCTCATGTCGATCAGGTCCCGGTGCGTTTACCAGCATTGACCATAGCACGGACGCTTGGGCGATTCTTGTCGCGCGAATGGGGTCGCGGTGGCTCCTCATGCGGCAAGGGGCTCGTATCTACTCGGCATCATGCCCCCCGGGGAGCTTGTGCCAGACCTTCTCCGCACCCTCGAAGGCCAGGTAGGTCCCCCACCATCAGGATGATCGGCAATTACGCTTTAAAACTCACAATGCAGCTTATACATCCGGATCGAAGGCAGGAGAAAAATCGGTCAAATCCCAATTTCGCATGCCCAATTCCTTGCCCATGGAGCGCCATGCTCCCACGGCCTTGGTTACTTCATCCCAGCCTGTCGTCGCTTCCTGCTTGCTCAACCTGAAATACGGCGCCCCTTCCATGAGCATTTGTCGACTATCGATAGGACCGGAGTCTTCGGTCAGCCATATCTTGCTTTCACGGCGATCGCCCGGCATGGGGTTGAGATCGAACGCCGGCGCGAGACGCCAACCGCGACGCCGAGCATCATAAAGTAGTCCTGTATTACGCAGATGATCGTCCGTGTTGCAAATGAGGAAATTGAAGACCAGACGTCGCCATAGCTCGCGGATGTCAGCGATGGGATCGGAACCCGCTTGTAACAACACGTCCACGAGCTCGGTGTAAGCGTGGTCTTCGTCGCGTCCACTCGTCTGCAGCATGGTCGCGGCCGACACATAGGGGATGCGCCCTCCACCACCAGTACGATCGAATCGTCGGATCATCGCCACAGCCGTGCCCTGGATGAGTTCCACACGCGCTGGCGCGGCACGAATGCCTGCACGCGTCGCCAGTGTCATGGCCAGCACTTCGCCCCGGATCACATCGCGCTGGTCCGCCTGACTCGGAAACTTGCCCAAGGCCAGCCATCCGTCGGTATCGAGGACGGTGGACTTCGGACGCGCGCCACCCAACGACGTTCCCTGCCCGAGTAGATATTGCAGGTCTTGCGTACTCTCTACGCCCTCTTCCAGCGCCCGAAAAAAACACCCTGTGGATACTGGACCCCGGGGATGAGCTGCAAGTCTGGCGACACCGTGAAGAACCGCGGGTCCTGCAACCAGCGCTCGTCATAGCGGAAGGCACTGCGCTTACCACTGCCCAGGTATAGGCGTCCGATGAGTTTGCCATCCGTACCGAGATGGATGTCGAGATCCTGGCGTTGCGCTTGCTGGGTCGCCATCAGAAGCCCTCGAGCTCATGGTCATCAGTAGCCCCACTTTCTCTCCCCGACTCTTCCGATGGACTTGCCTTCGGTTTTTTCCCGTCGGCTGACCGCACCCGCTGGGGCAACTGGTCTTGGACCAACTCCAGTCCCAATGTGTCCTGCTCCAGCGCCATGACCTTGACCACGTCCTCAAGGCGACCGAGCACATGCAGGGCACGCAGGAATGTGTGCAACGCGGTCCCGGGATAACCGTCTTCCATGCGCCTGACCGTACTCAGCGATGTCCCGATACGCTGCGCCAGGTCTTCTTGCGTCATTCGACGCATACGGCGAGCCATCGATAGATCATGGCCAAGGCTACGCAACGCCCGCGCCACGGGCGGCGGCATTGCAACCTGAGTGCCAGAACGTCTGGAGCCTGAGGACACCATATCGAAGCAATCCAAATATGAATGGTAATCTCTTTATGATAGTCAAATTTGAGCACTATGACGAGGAAGAATCAGACGCTAAAAATATCAAGCGTTCATATTTGAAGCCTTAAAATCAATTAAAAATCAGATATGAGCGCTGTGGCTCATACCTATTCGGCCTGCGCCTTCCTGGAGGGGATGAAGTGCAGCACGCCCACGACAACCGAGCCCACCAAAAAGCCAATCACCGCAGAGCACAGCGTATTGAAGCTCCAGCCCAGCATGCCGCCCAAGCCACCGGTTGCCTCACCAATGCCCTGCTCGAGATGGTGTACCCACGCATAGGGCGCGTTGAACCAGCCCGTGCCATCGGCACCCAGATTGACCAGCAGGATATGCCCGCCCACCCAGAGCATGGCGACGGTGCCCACGACCGAGATGGTCGTCAGCACCTTGGGCATGGCAGTCACCAGGCTCCGGCCCAGCGTCTGAATGCCCGAGCTATCGCGCTGGGCGAGCTTCAGGCCGAGATCATCCATCCTGATCAACAGCGCCACCACGCCATACACCAGAAGGGTGATGAAGAACGCGACCACCACCAGGCTCGCCAGCTGTGACCAGACCCCCTGATGAGAGACGGCGGAAAGCGCGATCACCATGATTTCGGCGGACAGGATCAGGTCGGTCCGAACGGCACTGCTGACGATCTTTTTCTCGGCCTCCGGCCCCTTTTCGACCGCCGGCTTGTCGTCATCATGCTCCCCGGAGAGCTTGTGCCAGACCTTCTCCGCGCCTTCAAAGGCCAGGTAGGTACCACCCCCCATCAAGATGATCGGCAATAGCCCGGGCAAAAAGTAATTCAGCAGCAAGGCCACCGGCAGGATAAAAATCAGCTTGTTGCGGATCGACCCCAGCGCGATCTTCTTCACGATCGACAGTTCACGCTCCGCCGTCACCCCCTGCAAGTACTGCGGGGTCACCGCCGTATCATCGACCACCACCCCGGCCGCCTTCGCCGTCGCACGCCCAGCGGCGGCACTCACATCATCCAGTGATGCTGCGGACAACTTCGCCAACGCGGCAATGTCATCCAGTAATCCTATCAAGCCGCCGATCATGGAAGCCTCCTCCATCAATGAAAGTGAAGATAGTAAAGCACATGGCTGCGGCGTGGGGGGCGGTCATGAAGTCGATGGTCTCGACGGCACGCTCCAGGTCGAACGCCGCGCGCCGCAAACTCGCCTTTGTGCATGACTGGCTTCGACGGGAACCCCAGGGAGGTTAATACCGCATGGGCCTGGCGTCAGGGAAGGAAGTGCATAATGCACGGAAGAAGGAGAGAGGCAGATAGTGAAATCGATGCTGAAAACCCAACATCAGACGAAATCTCACGTTTCTGACACACAGAAACACCAAAGCCCGCCGAAGCGGGCTCTGGTGCTCGAAGCCTTGCGGCTCGACAGCGCAGACTAACTCGGAGTTAGTTAGGCTGTACGTTTGAAGCCTGAAGGCCTTTCTTGCCCTGAGTCACGTCAAACGAGACTTGTTGACCATCCTGCAGGGATTTAAAGCCGTCAGCTTGAATTTCGGAGAAATGGACGAACAGATCGTCACCACCTTCGGCGGGAGAAATGAAGCCAAAGCCTTTAGCGTCGTTAAACCACTTAACTGTACCAGTTGCCATTTTCGAATTCCTTAGCGCGAAAGCGCTTTTACTACAATTGCCGGGTACTACCCCAGATGAAGTGGGTAAAACAAGGGATATAACCAGACTACCGAACGATTCGAGTACAACTGACATATGCGACTTGCTAACCAACTGAATGCATCGTGTCATGTTAGCTAGGGATCGTCAATGGGGGTGTCGCTATAAAGCCCAGCGAGGCGATATGGCGTGTTATAGCCTTAGTTCACGCTCCGCCGTATCATCGACCACCAACCCCGGCCGCCTTCGCCGTCGCACGCCCAGCGGCGGCACTCACATCATCTGGCTTGCCACGCGGCTGCGGAAACCCGGCTGATGACCCTGCAGCCGCCTAACTGAAAGGCCAAAAAAGCGAAACCCCCGCTCGTTAACCGCCCCCTGCATCAGTTGGTATCCAACCGTCAGAGGCAGCTCACGAGCCAGGGTCAGCGGCATTACATTCACGGTCTGGCGGGTGTAGGGAATACCTAGCGATTCATGACGACCAGGTTCACTTCTTCGCGGGACCAAACCTATTCCTATCGTACCCTCCGGCCAGCTAACGGCCAGAAGCAGACTTCAGTGAGCTCTGATGTAATGCCTGGGGCACACGCCGATGTAGAGTCGTGAAACGGTGGAAAAACGGTCGACGTGGTGCTGCGCCTTGTTAAAAATCCTGACCAAGCTTAGCCCAATTTTGAGTAAAATAGGTGTGAATCCCCTCGCCTGGCTGATACCGAGGATAGAGTTTTTGAAACTCGCCACGCGCAGAGCTATAGGAACTGTCGTCAATAACTGTGAGCGCCCGTGCCAGGAACAGCAAGGCTAGAGATGGAGCTCGAGATTCACCTTGGTTGCAGTGAATAACCAGCTTTTTCCCATTATCCCAATGCTTCTTTGAAAACTCCAAAAATTTGGAAAATAGTGCTGGCATAAAGAGCGGCACTGGTGGATCAATAATGTTCATATACAGGTCTGAACCTCGCTCCAAGACCAAATAGTTTGGATGCGAATTCGGAAGGTTGCGTGTGTACCCCACTGCTCGCTGATGACACGGAATTTTGCAAGCATGGACAACTGCTACTTCATTAGAGCCCGCCAAGCAGGACGTCGCATCGGCTACGAACACCCTCTCATATACTTCCTGCATACAGACACCTTAATGTTTTTAATAGTGTTTAGGTAGCCGGCACAAATACACAGACGAACGCGCCAGCAGCATTTTCCGGGAGTCCCGCAGTGTACCGTCAGCTGCTGCACCAGCTCTATCAGCATAGCCTGAAGTGGAGCTTACGGCCATTAACGGACATCAAGAAAAACATGATCTGTCTATATCATTTATTGGTTCTTACATTGACGCAATAACAACAAGTTCTGCTTGAGTTGTTTTTTTAATATACGATGCCGTACACCCCAGCAACTTCAATAATTCATCATTTATTTTTTCTACGCTCAAGCCTGGTTGAACAACCGTTACTTCCAAGCGCAACTTTGACGTTCGCGCTATATTTTTAATGGTGTTCAGATCGCGAATTGTACCTTTCAGGAACCTGCTACGGCCTTTTTTACCCCAAGATTTTTCCCTACGAGTTACGTGTTTGTAGAAGTGACCTATGCCTGAATGCTTCCAATGAATTGAGCGTTGTGCTTGGCCACAGACCTCGTAGAGGTCGTTAACTCTGGCGCCTGTAGTGTCACCAGATGAGTACTTACAATGGATTAAAGAAAGAACAACCTCATCATCGATCACTTTAAAAGCGACCAGATCAGCAGCCTCACCCGAACCGTCATCATTAATAATTACGTCGTAATTATCTCTAATCATTTCTAATGAGCGGTACTGTATCGAGTCAGCTTTACCCTCATACCCCATGGATTCAGATCTAATATCAACATCCTGCCAGTTCCAGACCACGATGTCTTCAGCAGGATAAAGGCCAACGGCATCTTTGACACGAACAAGGAAACGGTTATATGAAAAACAGCCATCAACATACTGAATAACTACGGGGTCACGCTCCATATAGTCATTGAAATCAATTGGGCCAGCATTGCCTTTATGCACACATAATGGCTGGCCTTCTATCAATTGGTAACTATAACCAGGGGCCTCATAAAAAATACTCAACTGATAGACAGACGTCTTCTCATTACTGGAAATACGAATAAACAGCCCATCACGGCCCTCTTGCCTATCAAGTGACAGGTCTACCAAGTAGAAAGGGACCAACTCATCACCGAATTGGATATTCACCCTCTCTTCATAAACATTCTGAATTTGCTCTCCCCACTGAACAGACACTGGGTGCTCTGGATAGAGCTCAGAGATGCGTTCAGGGCGCAAGAAATCCCTTGTTATGTTTTCTTCGTCGATTCCACCTTTGGCGATTTTGTCCCAGGCCTGCGTCACCCATTCACGCCAATCTGACAATGAACCTGAAGCTTGAGGAGACCACACCTTCCCCTTCTTCTCGGAACACCCCCAAAGAACGGCTTCACCATCTTCGTAACCTTTTACTGCCACATTGCTCAATTTAGAATTGGATTTCTCAATCCGATCCAGCCCCTCAGTGACATTCGAGCCAAAGAATTGAGCAAAACTAATGGCACCTACTTGAGACGCACCAAGATTTCTTACTAATGGAACCTCAATGCCATTAAAAACATTAAATACTTTATCACCCGACACAAGCTCACAGCTCTTTCCACAGATATTTCTGGCCAGCTTATCTACTCGGAACCCTTTGTAGTCACTTGAAAAAATGAAAAGAGCGCCACGCTCTTGATCCCAGTAAGCAATGAGAAGCTTATATTCAATATCATTGAGGTCTTTGTAGTTACCCCATTTTACTGTTGAGCTTTGAACAGCTAAGACAACTAGGATATTCTCGTCTTTTGCTATCGCATGCCAATGATCATCAAACGATGGCAGATCCTCACTATATGACTCTGGATTCCACCTATCGCAGTGTGTTTCAAACAATACAGTTGAATAACTGGGCTTTAGATTCCACAGCGATATCTGCGAACTCAGATCTCCCTCTCCACGTTTAAGTGCATCAACTACATCCTGAAGCTGGATTTCCCGCTCAATCTGATTTTCCGCCAGACGCCTCAAAACAATATCCCAATCAGCCCCTTGTGAATAAAGCCGATCTAAGCCTTTTCCTACTCCGGGATCAGCTATATTCACAACGGCAGAAGCATCGTCAATTGGCAAATCACGTGCAGCCCGAGTAAATCGGCCAATAAACTGCAGTGTGATCGCCAAGCTTTTATGATGGTCATGCAGTGCCGCCACTTTAAGATTGGGTAAGTCATAACCCTCCCCCAGCATATCTACACAAATCACAATCCGAGACTGCCTTGCATAAAGTAGCTCAAGACACTGCTTGTTTCTAGCTTGAGAAAAGTCAGAGTGAACAACAATCGGTCTCAGGTCAGGAGCAAGCTCCCTATATAGCCCTATTAGATTATTGGCTCTGGGCTTGCTAGAGACCCTAGCCATCATTAAATGATCAAATCCAGCTTCGATATCACTTCTCAATAAAGCGATAGCCTCTTCTGCTATTGCTTGATCAGCCTTATCTTCATAAAATTCTTCGATGGGGTTTAGGTTTACCGTTTTAAAATAATTCGCGCGCTGAGCTTCTCCCATGGTGTAGTTGAAGATAATCCTTCCGCCAAGGGCTTCATGGTCATTTCTAAAAGGCGTTGCTGTAAATTGGATAACCGGCCTACCCATAAACCTGTCACGAATAGCCGCCCAAGATTTGGCCGAGACATGGTGCGCTTCATCTACGAAGAGGTGACTGCATTTCTGGCAAAGGACATCAACCGCTGCAGAATGTTCTTCTTTCTGCAAAACGTTTGGCGTAGTCACGATCACATTCGCGGCAGCCCCTAACCGTTCTGCTTCTTCAACGGATTGTATGCCCGTTGTGACTTTTGCTACATAAGGGAAACTGCAACCCGGTAAGACAACACCCAAGTCTGGAAGGCAACCTAGCGACAAGAACTTATTCGCGACCTGCTCCCTCAGAGACCTTGACGGCACTACCACCAGAACACAAGAAGCCCTGCGATAGACCATAGTTGCCAGCATGGTCTCCGTTTTACCAGTACCAGTCGGTAATACTACCGTAGCAGGCTCCAGCTCTTTATCAGTTGATAGGTGTGCCGATATCGCGTGCAAGGCACCGATTTGAGGGAGGCGAAGTCCGGCCTGGCCAAGCTCAGGCTTATCCTCCTTGAACGTGAACTCACCAAGCCAGCTAGCCGCGACCTCATTCCGCGAAAGAAGAGTGTCTAGGCCGGGGTACTGCAACCAGACCAACTCTGTGTCCTGATTTAGCTCCTCCAGAGAGGTAGAGCATTTGAATTTCAGGCAATAAACATCATCCGGTATTTCTGCACGCGCATTCCATGCTTTTAGGTACACCTCATTTAAAGGGGGCTCCAGCCTGGTGTTTAACTTGTAAAGCCCTCGGTTCTCACTTTCTGTCAACTCAACAGTCAAAGTAAGCAAGTTACTCAACACCCGTCTAACATAATTGCCGCCTACCTTAATAGTTGGTGCGAGCTTTTCCGGGAGAGTTATGACCTTCTCAAGCGGTTCAACAAAGTCCATCTGCATACATTTCTCTTATTCGTATATGGAGGACAAGATCAAGCTTTTCACTTATTCAATATCCGTTTTAGACCGAAAGCGGACTTTTACCTTACCCAGCCACACTACCGTCCGGGGATATCATCCTGTCCCTGCGACTCGCTACGCATTGTTCTCCTTGTACTTCCTATCGGCCGCTAGCTTTGGGGGTTAACCCTACTTAGCCTTCCTCGGTATCGTTTTGCAATAGGACTTAACCTACAGATTTGGGAAGTTACAAATCGGGACAACGCTCATCAGCCCGCTCGGCCGCTCATCGCGCAGAAAGGGGCCAAACCATCGCAACGGCTACTCGGCTATTCCGCGCTTTCGCCAGCCACCCAGCGGGCGAAGGCTTCGGCCTGGGGGTCGGCCTCCTGCACGGCATAGACGACCAGGCGCAGATGCCGGCCTTCGTCGACGATCAGGCTGGTGTGCTCGAAGCCGATCATTCCCAGCCCATCGAGATCGAGCACACGCACACCCTGGCAAGGGGCATCCACCTCGTGGCGGCGCCACCACTGGCAAAAGTCGGGGGAGTGCGCGGAGAGTTCCTTCACCAGATTGCCGATGGCGGGGTCGTCGTCCGCCCGCGCGTAGTCGCGCCGGAAGCTGGAGAGAATGCGCGGCGCCTGGGTCGGCCAGTCGGCGATCACCCGGCGCAGCTCGGGATCGGTGAACAGCATCCAGAGCAGGTTGCGATACTCGGTTGGCTGACGGTCGAAGCCAAATACACGCGCCGCCGCGTCGTTCCACGCCAGCACGTCCCAACGCAGGTTCAGCACGTAGCTGGGGCGTGTCGACAGGTCGTCCATGAGGCGCTTCACCAGAGGCGGCACCTGGCACCAGGTCTTGCCCGGCTCGACCGGCGGGCGCTGGTGAGTCAGCAGGAATAAATGGTGCCGCTCCGCTGCGTCCAGTTGTAGTGCGCGCGCCAAGTTATCGAGAAACGACGACGACACGCCGATCTCGCGCCCCTGCTCCAACCAGGTGTACCAAGTCACCCCCACTCCCGAGAGCGCCGCGACTTCCTCGCGCCGCAACCCCGGTGTGCGCCGACGCGTCCCCGCCGGGAGGCCTACCGACTCGGGCGAGATCCGCTCGCGGCGGGTCCGTAGAAATTCGGCGAGTTCCTGGCGCGTGCGATCTAGCGTTCGCTCCTGAGCCATTCTGTTGCCTCGAGTAATAGCATAAAGGGTTAAATTGTAACCCTCTAAAGCCAACCGCACACTCCGCGTACTTCCCTGCACCGCCATTCGACATATCGAGGAAAGTACAGATGACACGCGGAACACATAGCACCACCTACCTGGTGGCCATCGGCGCCTTCGCGCTGGGCATGGCCTCTTACGTCACTGCCGGGCTGATCCCGATGATCCAGGCTGACTTCACGGTTTCCGTTTCCGTGGCTGCCCAGTTGGTCACCGCCTTCACGCTGGCTTACGGGCTGGGTTCGCCATTGTGTGTCGCCCTGCTGCCCGCGAATCGCCAGCGCGGCGGGCTGTTTCTAATGCTGGGGTTGTTCGTGATCGCCAACGCAGCCAGCGCGCTCACGACCAGCCTCGCCGCCCTGATGGCCTGGCGCGTGCTGGCCGGCATAGCGGCGGGCACCTATCTCGCCATCGGTATTGCGGCGGCCGTTGGCGTGGCACCGGCGGAGGCACGCGGCAAGACGATCTCGATCATCATGGGTGGTATGGCGAGCGGCACCGTGCTCGGCGTGCCGCTTGGCCTGCTACTGGCAGAGCGCTGGGGCTGGCAGGCCGCCCTGTGGTTGATTACATTGATCGGGTTGGTGGCACTGGTTGGGCTGATCTTCCGCCTACCACCCATGCCTGCCGCCCAGGTAGTGCCGATGCGCCGCAAGCTCTCCATCCTGGTCGACCGCCGGGTCGTCGGTCTGCTGAGCATCTCGTTGCTGGCCGCCATCGCCAGCCTGGGCATGTACACCTTCATCGCGCCGCTGATCGGCGCCCACGGCGAGCGCCCGGTGACGCCCTATCTATGGGTGTGGGGCGTAGGCGGGGTGCTCGGCAGCTTCTTGATCGGCACGCTGGTCGACCGCTTCTCAGGCCCCAGGCTCACCTTCGCTATCATGCTGCTACTCGGTATCGCACTGATCGCCCTGCCGCTGCTGCTGAGCGTCGGCCCCTGGCTGGCACTGATCCCCATCGCGCTCTGGGGTGCCGTGGGGTGGGCACTGCAGGTACCCCAGAACAACGAGTTGATGAAAGCCCGCGAGCCGCAGGGCGACGGCAACCTCGCGGTGGCCTTGAATGAATCCGCGCTCTATCTCGGCAGCGCCCTGGGTGCCTCACTCGGCGGCCTGGCCCTGGCGCTGCAGATACCGGTCGACACGCTCTCCATCATCGCCGGGCTCGTGGCGCTCTCGGGCATGGGCGTGCAGACATGGCTGTGGAAGACGCAGGCCCATGTGCGCGGTGTGGCCTGCTCCGATTCGTGAACTCGCCCCCGTGGCACTGAGCGCCGCCGACTAGGCAGCGTTCGGTGCTGCCAGAGATGATCATGTCGCCGAGATGACGCTGGTCGCACTACGCGAACCGGCGGGATTGAACCCCGCCACCCTGTTAGCTGAGTAACTGTGCGCGTGAGGTCGCAAAGCTATCTCGTATCTTGCGACGCAAGTAGCTGTTCAGAAACTGTTGACCGGCGAAAAGCCTGCGGTCGGTCTCAGCTAGTTTGGCTTGCGCGCAGCCCCCTCCCCATTCACTAGCGATCGTGACCAGTTGGTTCTCGATAATGGCCTGGCCTGTTCGTCATTGAGCAGGAAGTCCGGGGCAGCCGCGAGGCGGCTGTACAGCGCACTAATACGGTTTTCGCCCTTTATCAGCATCGCCTGGGTCGCCTCGTTGCCAGTTCACCCTGTGGGCAGATCGGGGGCAACGAGAGCATCCTGCCGTCCCAGAACGCAGCATGGTTGCGGGCATAATCGTCCATGTTGCCGCACAGGATATTGAAGACGATCCGAGCGTAGAGCTCGCGCAGCGTTTGCTTCGGATCGGTTTGGCGGACGCCTTGCAGGCCGGGCTTTGGATCGCTCTCTCCAGATGATTCTTGTTGTACTCATAACTGTGCCAAGCAGCTTCGCGCTTAACGTAACAAACACTTTGGCCGCTCTCGTAGCGATGTTCCTTTTATAAATCCTGCTCCTAGAGCACAAGCATGCCTCCTAGGCCAGTGATCCATAGGCCAAGACCAAAGCTGAAATGCGCAAAAAGACTGCGAAGCCTAGCTGCGCTCGGTTCAGGTAACTTGCGAGCGGCAATCCCCGCGCCCATACCAGGTTGCAGGACAAGAAATGGGACCAGCACAGTCATCACACCGAAAACCAGCGCCGGCACGAGCGCAGGGCGGCTCAACCAGCCCGCCCCTACAAGCACTAGGAACATCGCGGCAAACGCTACCCCGATCAAATAATGGGCGATCCATCCCAAGGCTGCCTCTCCTCGAATCGGCCGGCTTTTGCCTATGGGTCGATGAATGAAGGTGCCACCCAGCAGATGACCAAGCCAGCGCCCCACCATCGCGTAATTTAGAGAAGGGATACCGAACAGACGGTTTTGCACCAGCGCTACGATATCCATGAATGCGGTTGCTCCAGCCCCGAGCAGCAGGGCATCAATCAGAAGGCTGGTCATTTCCATGCTCCTGTTACCTGTAATCTTTTCAGCACAAAGCACGCCGACACCGCCAGAAGAAACGCAACTCCGCCGGCCGACATAAATACAAGTGACCAACCTGCTTCGATCTCCGTACGCAACGAGGCTAGCGCCATGAAACCCGCTAACCCGGCGGTTGGACCAAGTTCCATCGCCGTATTCATCACACCTCCTGCAAGCCCCATTCGAACAGGGGAAACACCTTGGGTCATTAAGACCGCCGAGGCCGCAAAGACCAGCGAAGTGCCTGCGGGCAACAGCACCAGTCCCGGCAGAATCTCGACAACATAATTCGGACCAAAGCCCGCCAATAGCCAGAGGCCGATGGCAGACAGAACCAGTCCGAGGATCATGGCATTTCGTGTGCCCATACCAATAACCATCTGGCCCGAAGGTCCCCCGCCCAGAATAAGCACTGCGAGATAGGGCACCATCGCTCCGGCTGTGGCCAGCGGGCTCCACCCAGGGCCACTTTGCAGGTAGATCGCCAGAATAAACGTCACCAGCCCCATGCTGGCCGCCGCCAAAAAGATGCCAAAAGCTCCGGCGAGGCGGCCTTTGTCGCGCAGAAAATCCGCGGGAAGCAACGGTGCATCCGCACGGCGCTCATGCCAGGCGAAGCCCGTCAGAGAGGCTACTCCCAGTACGAGTGCGGCCAGTACCGAAGGTGCGTCCCAGCCTGTTTCACTGCCCATGGCCAACCCGTATCCCCCCGCTGAAAAACCCACCAGCGCAAGTCCGGCGCCGAATAGATCCAGCGATTGCCCCCGGTCCTTGCTTAGCACCTTGGGTAAAAGCCAACTCTCTGTCAGCAGAGCCAATGCCGAGACCGCACCGGGAACCAGGAACATCCATCGCCATGAAACCCAGGTGGTCACGATTCCCGAGAGGACTGTTCCCATGGCGGCGCCCAGTACCGAAATACCGCCCCAGCGGGCCATTGCCCGGTCGAAATCCTCTGCCTGCGGAAAGAGTGCCGCGACCTGTGCCAAGGCGGCAGGTGCCACCAGGGCCGCGGCAACCCCTTGTAGCCCTCGCATTGCAACGAGCGTGTCAAACCCTGGAGCCAGTGCAGCCCCGAGCGATGCAAGGCCGAAGGCCCAAAGCCCTGTTCGCATGAGGTTTGTCCCTCCGAAGCGGTCAGTCAGGTTCCCCCCGAGCAGCAAAAGCCCGCTATAGGGCAGGCCATAGGCGATCTGAAGCACGACCAGGTCCGCGGTGCTTAAGTCGAATTCAACCCCGATCAACGGCAGTGGCACCGCGACCAAGGTGATAGTGAAAATCAGCGTGGCCTGAACCAGCGCCAAAAGCGCAAACCCTGGTTCAGGCCTATGTGTGACTCGGCTATGAGTGTCGAAAAGTGGCATTTTCCTCAAGCTCCCTTGAAAAGCTGGGTGAGGCTGAGTAGCCTACAACTTCAAGTAAACTTTAAGTCAACTGCCATGCTTGATATCTCCGAACTCTCCCGGCAAAGCGGCATTGCCGCCTCGAAAATACGCTATTACGAGGAGATCGGACTGATTCGATCAGTCGGGCGCAAGGGTCTACGCCGGGTCTTCGAGTCTGAAGTGCTATCGCGCATGTCGCTAATTGCTCTGGGGCAGGTCGCGGGGTTTTCGCTTGCCGAAATACGCGAAATGCTCGGCCCGGAAGGGCAACCAAGCATTGATCGTGACCGGCTAGGTGCCAAGGCAGATTTTCTGGATCGCCGCATCCAGGAGCTGAGCGCACTGCGTGATGGTTTGCGTCATGCCACGACATGCACAGCCCCAAGCCACCTGGAATGCCCAACCTTTCAACGCCTGATGCGTATCGCACTAACACGCCAGGCTGTGCAAAGGCGTAGGCAGCAAAAGAACCATGAGAAGCGTAAGAGCGGAGGGCTCAATCGCGGAATGAGTTAAGCTCAGATCTTGTGCATGGAAGCAATGGAGAGAGTGGTGTATGCCATTGACTGTATTTCTCAAAAACACTCGCCAGCTCCTCAATTATCAACCTTACAGCAGTGAGTTCATAGCTTTGTTTCTTAGTGACCAACCAAATGTCTTTAGAAAACTCAGGTTCTTCAGATGATTTACAAAGCTCTGTATTTTCGATCATAAAGTCCGGCAACAATACCACTCCGTATCCCGCGATCGCAGCTGACCGCTGAACAACAGATGAGTTTGACTGGAAACTAACTCTTTCCAGCCCAACAGTTTTCAACAAATGCTTTACTTCCTGCAGCTGCCACATTTCTTCATTAAATGTTATCGCAGAAACAGCCTTCCCCTCCTTCATTGCGCGAATGACGACTTCTGTCCCACAAAGATAATAATTCAACCTCCCCAGCTTTAACTTAAAAGTATTTTCTTCATCTGATTGTGTATTACTCAGGCGTATTGCTATATCGGCCTCTCGCTTTGGAATGCTGATATTGCGATCAGTCACTTGAATATCGTAGATCAGGCTACTGTATTTCTCCTGAAGACTTCTCAACCCCGGGGCGACTATTTGATAAGCCAATGATTGTATTGTTGAAATTCTTATTTTCTTTTGTATCACATCTTCCGCACTCAGATCCTCCACAAGCTGTTCAGCTGTATCGTGCATAGCCTGCACTTTCTCATATAGCTTTCGGCCATGCTTTGTGAGAACAAAGCCTTCAGATTTCCTTACAAACAACTCTTTATGAAGTGTCTCTTCCAATTTTTCTAGCCTTCTAGACACAGTCATATAGCTAACATTCAGCTTTTTAGCTGCTGAGGTCATTGATTCACTGTCTGCAAGCGCATAGAAAAAACGTAGGTCATCCCAATTTAGCCTTTGCTTTATCTTCTTCAAAACTGTTTGTGCGTTACACATAATTTTAAATTTACCTCTAAGTCAGAATTGTTCATATTTAGCGTGCCTTTTAAACTACGGGTAGCGAAAAATGACTATACCAATGACCTTGCTTGACATGGCTGGTGCCCCAAATGAAGTCGCTGACTGGAAGAAGTGTGCGCTCGTCCTGATTGATTATCAGAATGAGTATCTGGATGGTGCATTGCCCCTGAAGACTGCCGGCGAAGAGGCCCTTCAAAATGCTAAGCTTTTGCTTGACAAGGCACGGCAAGAAGGAGCACTTGTTTTCCATGTTGTTCAACATGGAGAACCTAAAGGTAAGATCTTCGATCCGCTTACCGACAAAGTTTCGATCCTGAGCCCTCTCGCCCCCTTTTCGGATGAGAAGGTCATCGAAAAAGCACATCCGAACTCTTTTCATAACACCCCCCTCAAGGAGTTGTTGCTTCTAGCAAGTACACAGCAGGTAGTTTTCGCTGGTTTTATGAGTCACATGTGTGTGAGTGCCAGTGTTAGAGCTTCCCTTGACCTAGGGTTCAAAAATTTTGTTTGCCATGACGCCTGCGCAACGAGAGAACTACCAAGTCATAATGGTTCGATTATTTCTTCTGAGCTTTTGCACGACGCTGCAATGGCTGCCCTCAAGGACCGATTCGCAACTATAGTTTCAACACAAGATCTCATTTCTTAATCCAGTGCATCAAAAAGGTCTATGCATAATAGGCCTTTTTAATTTAGCACATACCATGGATTATTGCATTAGAAATGCTTTACCAAAATAGACTTTTGCTACAACAACATTTTACAAAGGGAAATGTCCATTGTCTCATCTCCACCGACCCAGCAAGCTCAGCTATTCCATAAGCCTGCTACGCCAGCTTGATGAAGAGCATCCACTTCAACATTCAACGATCTCACGGGTGCTTTTTTGTCGGTGTACTGCCCTCTCTTCCATACATTGGAGGTGGGGGTGGGGACAACCTTCATTGGCGTTGACACTGATAGGGACTATACCCGGAAACGACCAACCGGACAGCCACCTCCATGACAGGATGGCCTCGCTTAGTCACCTGCGTGACGGCTTCAATCTTGAATTCTTCGGTATACCGCTAGTGGATCATGGGGCCTTCAGTGTAAGGCCTGGAGGTGTATACGAAGCACGGGGCGATCCTTTGGTTACCGATTCCGATGACAAATATGAATATTTCATACAGCCTGAACTGGTCCAGGCATAGGAAGAAATAGGATGAGAGCAGTAACGATTAGATAGCCAAAGATGTACACTGATCACCGCCTTCGGCGAGGTTACGCCTCCCGCAAACTGGCATGTTTTCCTCTTCTTTAGCTATAGTCGAGAGGATATTCATTCCCACCTACCCCGCCATGTACTTAGACCTCCTTTTCATAGCACAGGGTAATTAATCTGCTTCATTCCCATAAGCTCGTAGACCCCTTTCAGGTTGTCTGCGGTGGGCTTGTCTTCACGAAGCCAGCGAACCGATACACCGAGATAGCAGGCCCACAGAACGCCTTTCTTGAATGGCCGCCATTGGCGAGTCTTTGCCATCACCTCGATATACTGGTTGACGAGCAGGTACTGGTACTCACCGGCTGTGTACTTGGCCGCGTCGAACGCTTGCTGATAGTGAGTCGCAGCAGACGCATAGTCTTCGGCGCGATAACAGACAACACCCCGCAACCAGTGCAGAAGCCAGGTGAGTCGCTCAGCCACCTCCGCCCGGTTCAGGTCCTCCTCAAGCGCATCAATGGTCGCCGGTCTGAGCTCGGGATCCTTGCGCATCGACAGGCCACGTTCGATTAGCGGCACAATACCTACGGAGGGAGGCTGGCGCCAGCGAGACACGGTATCCACAGGCACTTGTGACACATAAGAGCCATACCTACTCTCGTTCCAATTCACAATTAAGGGATCAGGTTCGCCTGCAGGGCTTATATGATGTCGTAAAATTTCCGTGGAGCTTTGGCGTTTGGTCTCAAAGAATTTCCAAAAATGAGGTGCCATCTTCAGCCCCAATAGCACTTGGGCATCATGATCTGGGTCTGGGCCGATCTGGCCTAGCTGCTCCTCATACTCCCGATAGAAGCCTTCAAGCTCCTCGTTCATCCAGCTGGCATATAAACGGATCTGCTCGCAGAGTTCGTCCAGGAAGTCCTGGCCATACGCTTGGCTAATAATAGAAGTAGCCATGGTTACCATTCTAGCAAGGGCAGCATGGGTAATAATGGCATCTTGCAACGGCTTGTCGATAGGGTTGTCGACAGCCTCCTGCACTTCGAACGATTCTTTCAGGTTCTGCAGCAAGTTTCCCAAATAAGGGATGTGCCGACCTTGATGCCAGTTCCTGGCCGTTTTCTCGTTTTGCCACTCGTTGGGTTTGGGGTCTTGGCCTTCGGAGCTGGGCTGTCTATGGAAGTTCACTAGGGTTTGACCGCAGGAGTCATAGGCCCAGTAAAGCACCTTGCTAAGTGGCGATACTTGGCGCCCTGCTTCTGTGGTAGGCAGGAACCAGAAGGGATCCGACGGCCGGATGGGTTGAACGACGAATCCCAGATATTTCAACCACTCCTTCGTCAAGGAACGCGTGCCTTCGTCAGCCAGGTAAGTCACCAGCAAGAACCTGATAGAGTCACGCTTGCTCATGAGGGTACCTTGGGTTGTAACCAGAGACACGTATAGGCCATACAAATCATTGATCAGGCCTGTCAGCTGACGTTCCCGTACCGGACAGCGGATATAAGGTTCCAGGCACTCCGCCAACAGGGTAAATAACTTCTCAACATTGGGCTGTAGCTCGCCCTGCTCCTTCGTCAATCGCTGAAGGCGGGTCTGAATGGTTTTCTTCTGTTCTTCGGCAAAGCCAGTTGGCCCCTTTTGATTTTCTTTGGTTCGCGGCAGTACCCCGGTGATATCGAATAAAATTTTCACCACATCACCAAGGGTAGGTAGAGCGTATTGAGTCATGGCATCGCTTTCCTAGGGTTCTAGGGGGCTTCCCTGCCCCCATTGCTATTATTTTTTGTTAGAGGTGCGACTCTCTTTAATTTGCTTGCCGCGGTTCCCGTTGGATTTGGCATTCTTGATATTTTGACCAGTTGTGCCTTTATTGCGGTTCAGTGTATCGGCACGATCATTCAGTTGCTTTTGGGTTTTTTGGCTAGCCATAGGTAATCTCCTGTGAGTGTGTTGCAGGAATCAGACTATCGCCCCTATATGTCCCCGGCTAGGTCAAAGTTGGCGACACGTTTTTGAATGGGCGGACATACAACCATCACCAACCACGATATCTAGGACCCATACACCTAGTCATACGTCATGCCTTCCGTGCGGCCAATGGCATGCGATTCAGCGCCGCGCTTAAGCCTTCTATGCTGAATCAAGGCGAACCGAGGACTTCTTGGAAATATCTTGCTCCGTGGCGACAACCTACCCGGCGTCGGGTGTAGAGCAAGCCTGACCTCGCCAAACGTGTGGTGGCACAGGCATTCGATAATGTCGGCAGGCCGTGAGAAGAATGGGGATCAGCCCCATTCTCACAGCACCTACTCGTTCATGCAGCGGATGCTCCTTCATTACACGATTAATGAGATCAAAGACGGCTTCAAGCGATTCGTTAAGCGGCAGACCTGGTACCGATAAGCCATGTTCTCGGTCACCATCCCAGAAGACCTCATCTGTTTGGCCATCAGGAACCCAGATTTGGTGCGTCATGTGCGGAGCGTGTTCTAACAACGTGCTACGCAAGCGCTCTGCGCGTTCCTGATCTCCGATCATCGCAAGCCAAGCGAGTACGAAGGTGTAAAGAATCCCCGCGCGCGTATGCTCTTCGAAGTATGCGTCGCTACGGTCTCTAGGATGAGCTAGGACGTCTCGATAATCTGTCTTCGGCGTCGGATAGTGCTGCCTACTCATGAGTCCGTTGCACAGGTGATCGGACATGCCACGGATGTAGTCGGCGACGTTGGAAAGTCGGCCGCGCACGTCTGCAAGACGCATAAACAAAGCCAGTTCGATCGTGAAATCGTCGCGAACGGGGACGGCAAGCGCCGGGTTCGCGTTCAGCATCCCGATCGCTATGTTAAGCACCTTATCCGCCCCTTCACTCATTGCCTGCGCAATCGCCTCGTCCTGCGAGGCACTAATGGCCTCCAGCCATAGTCCATGGAGAGACAACCTCCCCAGCGTCTCGAACAGCGCGATATTGATGTCGACCGCGTTGCGTGAATTTACGGCCATTGAAAGCGCGTAGCGCTTATCGGCGAACGGCCCAATTTTCTCGACGAGAAGAAGGTTGGCGATGATGATATGAAGTTGTAAGACCTGATCGAAATGAGCCAGCCGCTCCTGTTGCGTCAGCCCCTTGCGCAAACGGGCACTATCGCAGTACGGCCAGCTACGTAGCAGCACTAGTTCAGATGCTCGATACGCTGCCTCGAGGTTACCAGCGTCGCGAGCCCATACGAAGAGTATCCAAAGGCACAAGTAGGCTTTACGTAGCTGGCGTGTCCGCTCTGTCTGGTTCTTCGGCTCAGTGAAGATGGCATCGAGCAAGTCACGGAAATGCCGATAAGCGACGTCGGGCTGATCGAGCATCGCTAGCGCCTTCTGAAACACTCCCCGGTTCTCGCTCTCAATTAACTCTGCCCGGAGCATGCCGCTTAGGATGAGATCCGCGAGGCGATCTCCGTTCCACTCGGCGAAGTAAACGTTGGCCTTCTCGTTCGTCCGGCAGAAGCCGCTCCACTGGGCACGAACATCCTCGCGCATCTCACCACCCATGCAGACACAAATGACGATGGGCAGATTTGTAAGGTGGGGAGGGATGCGGTTCGGGATGTAGTCATCCAGAACTTCGTTCAGCGACGGCCGCACGGCCTGCTGACCAGTATCCCAATGCTCTCGTGTCAAATCGCCGGACTTGATTGTGAACAGAAACAGGCTTCGAGTGCCATTGCGATCAGGGTTGGGGCCGATTGCAGCGACGTCGACACCAGATTGCCGTGTGCCACGACGTGGACGGGTTAGAACTTCGAACCCACTCTCGGCCAGAAGATCGGGCAAGATAGCGTCAAGTTCGTCGCGCTCACGCAACGAGCGCAGATAGTGCGTCACGACAAGTTTCATTGTTGTTCTCTCGGCTCAAGCTTGAAGTGGAAAAGCATGTGTTCTAGGCCAACCGGGTCAACAATATTAAGGAGGGGCAACTCGGACGAGACCGAGAACGATTTCATCTCAATCTCGGTGAGATGCGTGGCACCCTCACCAGTATGAATCGGCGTCAGCGAAGAGCGGCCATAAAGGATGTACTGCTTGGAGAAGATATCCTCAAAGATAGATCTCCGACTTTCCTGCTCCATGCCTCGTTCCATCCTCTCGTTCCACTGAGCACGCTCTACCTCACGCTGCATTTCGCTGGGGTGCAATTCAACCAAACGTTCAATACCCTCCATCGCATCCTGAAATGCAGCCTTTCGTGCGAGCAGTTCAGTAATACCTGAGCCGTTCGCTCCGCCGTCTTCAACGTAGCGTTCAAGGTAGCTCTTCAAATTGCCACCATAGCTCAGGAGCAAGGGATCGTAGATCAGATTGAGGACATCACTGGCGATATCCTGAGACCCATCGCGAAGTACCGCTAAAGGTATGGCGACCGCTGCCAGCGGATCGATAAAGAACCATCCGACAGCCTTGCGACAGAGAAACAGCTGGTCTGATGGGATTGGTGGCAGAGACGACGTAGGGATTAAGAACGGTGGGCCATCGTTCCCAACACTGCAAACTTCATTCGCCACGCATTTACGAGTGTGTACTCCCCCATTGAGCAGCCAGTACACAACCGCACTACCAAGCACCTCAGCTCCCGCCTGCGTCAGCGCGTGGTACGCGCTCTGGAATGCGCCTAGCGTAATCTGCCCCTTTGAACGATCGATCAATTCACCAAGTAGGCGGATCACCTGTTCAGCGCGCCCATCTCTCACAAGTTGGTATGAGGCATGATCAATGCGCGAGATAGTTACAATATCGTCAGGATTAACATCTGCAACGGTATAGAGACACAGGTCTATGGTGTTCTCTGTGAGGCCTTCTCGATAACGCCACAGGAGATCTGCCGCCAAGTGAATCGCAGATGGGCTCTGCGTCTGGAGGGTTCGTTCGAGTTGTTTGTCGAAACTGGCTGGTGCGAATACTTTTCGCTTTGCAGCAGCGCGGTAGCCCGCTTCGAGGGACCGAATGGCGGTATCCTCATCGTCGCTGGACGCTTCTTGGGTTAGTGTGTCGAGTACCTCACGGTAACGTTCACCCAATTCCATGGCACCCAAAGCCGAGATGGCTGCGAGCTTCGCTTCCCGATCGTGAGCTTGCGCGAAAATTAGGCCTTCCTCGACCTCAGCGTTCATTAGGAGAACCGTGGAAAGTTGACGCAGAGCACGGTTATCGCCGGTACGTGCTGATTCGTAAACTTTGGAAGATCTGGTTGCGTCTTTCTTCGTCCATTCCCCAAAAGCGGTACTCAGGGCGCCAGCATCCAGATCGTTGCCGCCTGTATCCAGCAAGCGCGTGATGAAGGCAAGAAGGACCTCCTGATCTACATTCAGAAGAGGTATCAGATCGCATAGAACATGCTGGACGAGGAATAAGCACCGTCCCTCCAGCTCTGCCAGCGCATCTTCAACATGGAGATCAATTGGTGGCGCATCGATAGCGTTCAATATGGCCGCGAGCGCCTCGACCAACGCAGAGCGGTTATCGTCTAGACGCCGGAACTCTCGATCCGCAATAGCACGAACCAAGCCGCGTGTACGGAGCTGCATAGCCAATTCCGTCTCGTCTACCGGTGTCTCCTCTGTTCCCATTGGCCCCCCATTGGATTCTTTGTTTCCAAAAGAGCTTACAAGGCTCTATAAGTTGATGAAACGCCCCCAGTCTACTTCGTATTCAATGGTGCCCCATGAGAGCCTCACTTCTACTCAACTGTCGCGGGTGGCTTGCTGCTCACGTCGTAGGTCACGCGGGAGATACCTTCCATCTCATTGATGATACGGGTGGAGACTTTCTCCAGCAGCTCATACGAGAGATGCGCCCATCTTGCGGTCATTAAGTCGATGACTCGGCAGCGCGCAAGGCGTCGGGAAAACGCACCTCGCCGTGGCATTGGCGGTGAAAGCGGCAGAAGCTGGCCACCGGGTGCTGTTCATGACCTTGGACCGGCTGGTCAGCACGCTGATGAGTGCCCGACAGGAAAACCGCCTTGAGCGACAACTCCGGCAACTGACGTACCCGAATGTCTTGGTATTGGACGAGATGGACTACCTGCCAATGACGCGCGAAGAAGCCAGTCTGTTCTTCCTCTTGATCAATCGGCGGTACGAGCGGGCCAGCACCACTCTCACCTCGAACAAGTCGTTCATGGACTAGGGAGAGATCTTTGGCGACCAGGTCATCGCCACCGCGTTCCTAGATCGGCTGCTGCATCATTCGACCACCCTGAACATCAAAGGCGAGAGCTACCGACTGAAGGACAAGCGACGCGCCAGACTGGTGACGACACCAACGTCGAAGGAGAACGAATCCTCAAAAGAACCGAAACCTGAAGCTGTTCCGATGAAAGAGCACTGACAAAAACCGGACAATCTGGAGTGATGAAAAGCGGTACAGCGATTTACTTCGCAGACCCACATAGCCCATGGCAGCGGGGCTCCAGCGAGAACACCATGAGCTGGTGCGGCAGTATCTGCCAAAGAGCACTGTTCTCTTCGTCTACAGCCAGTAAGAGCTCGACGATATCGCCGACTCTCTGAATACGCTACCGCACAAGACACTGGACTGGCGAACGCCGCTGGAAATCTATGCCGATGAGCTCAGGGAATTCCTCGGTTGACCGAGCACTATTCAATAGCATTGCGCTTGGAACTTGAGACCGCTAATTTTAGCCGCTAAAATTCTCACTAACTTATAAACTCACCAACATCTTGCTTTAACGATGCAGACAATATAAAAACTTGGCTCAATCTTAATATTATACTTCTACAGGGGATAAATTGTGAATATCAAAGGATTTTCAATAAATAGAAACTTATGGTATGACTTAAGAACTTGTCAGCAAGAGAGTATAAAAAAAGCTTTAAGCTACTTAAAAAAACCGCTTACTGAAACTGATAAGTCTTGTTTGGTCAGCTTACCTACAGGTGCTGGAAAGTCTGGTGTGATTAGTGTCATCAGCCATAAATCCTCTCAAAAAAAGGTTCTTGTACTTTGTCATCGAAGGGCTGTTTGTGATCAATTGCATTCAGAGATAAATGGTAAGTTTTTTAGCGAACGCGCGGAAGGTTCAAGCATTACATTAAAGCATGCTTTTGATGATATCAACGACTTATCAAAAAATGGCATTTATGTATCAACATTTCAAAAGCTACAAAATTTGAACTCTATAGAGCTAGAAAAACTGAAGAAAGAAATTGACCTTATTATTATTGATGAAGGTCACTCTGAACCCTCTCCCGTTTGGCGTACTCTTGTAAGGGGAATGAATGCTCATAAAATTGTCATCACAGCAACACCGTATCGCAACGATCTATTTCAATTTGATGTTTCAGCGGACTTCAGCTACATCTACACCTTTAAAAAAGCACTTTTAGACAATGTGCTTAAAGAGCCTGAATTTGAATCTATTAAGCCTCAAAGCTTAAGCAATTCTATTCGCTCATTCTTAACTAAAAACCCTAATACAAAATGCATAATAAAATGCAAAAACATAAGTGACATTGAAAGTTATTACAACCAATTAAACAGCGACTTCAATATACTGGCTATACACGACCAACTTAAGCAAGACCCTCGCAGTAATGTTAAGTCAGCCGTACCTGCCAACTTAAAAAACTCTCAATATGAAGTCATCATTCATCAACGAAAGCTTGATGAGGGTGTTGACATACCCCAAGCAAAGCTATTGATCCTAACTTACAATGTTAATAGTGGTAGAGAGCTCGTACAAACAATTGGCCGTGTCGTTCGAATATTTTCTGAAGTCGAACCCAAAGTAATAGAGATAAACAGCAATTCAAATCATCAAATGTGGCAGAACTATCGCCTATTTGATGCATCCCTTAATAGCGAAAGTGCTGTTAAAAAATTCATTCTCTCTTTAGATGCAAACAGGTTAATAGAGCTTTATCTGGAGGCTTTTCCTGATTCAAGTTATTATGGCAATCGCTTTTTGAGAAAATTTGAACTTAACGAATTTGATCCAGAGACCTCACTAAATATACCAACAGCATCTGTTTGCTTTTTAAACACAACTGAGGGGTTTAGTGTAGAGCTTCTATCAGACATATTGTATTGGCGATGCAATAATAACGGAGAGCTTGCTAAGCAATTTAATACACAATTTGGTATTTATATTATTGTCTCCATAGCTTTCAACCGTTCTAAATTCTTGAAGGAGCATTTCTTTTTCGAACCTTCCTTAGAAATAACTATTTTCAAAGAACTATCTAACAACATTGTCGCAATTTACGATAGCAGAGGACGACGCCTTAGCAGAGACAAAGAATTAAAACTTGGCTCTGCCGTACCACAAGAGAATTTATTTAAGATTCTATCCCTTGGTGAATCTTCAACTACTAAAGAGGCCAGCAGCAAGTCTGTTAGTTCAGCAAGGAGACGCCCTGATAGTATTGCAATTAAGGGACAGAACTTGGATCAAATGGCAGATCAACAAGCGAACTCCTCATACAGACTTTCTACAGCAAGATTAGATACTTATGACGGAATGCAAACAAAATCCGGTAGCTATTACGTAGGGGTTGACTCAGGGCGCATATCAGACCAAAAAGAAAACTCATTCAGCCTGCATGAATTAAACGACTGGTTAGAAACAATGGATACCGTCCTTGCTGGCGACTTATTAGTTAACAATCCACTAATCGACTCTTATGCAAAGCCAGTTAACGTAGACACGAATATAAATATCGAAAGCGTGATTTTTGATTTCAGCGAGTTCGAATCACCAATAACAATCTCAATTAATGGTTCAAGTCATACCATAGACAATGATTTCTTACATAGAAATTATGAAAACGGATTCCTGCTACTATCTGGAATTGAAGAGAGCCGAGTAGTAATCGAGCTTCACAATGAAGAACCATGCCTGGACATGAACACTGATCAGCCAATTTTTTACTCTCTAAATGAACATGACTTTAAAAAAGAAAATATTGTAGAATTTCTAGCTGAACACCTCCACAAAGCTTTGTTGGAAAATGGAATTGGGTATTCCCAAGATAAATTCTATCAAACAAAACTTCCCGTCGAACACTCTTTCAATTTTGATGAATCGAATCTAGCAAACGTGGTCATTGGGTTTCCTGAGTTACTAGGAAAAAACCTAGATGAAAAGGGTTATAGGGATGGAGTATACCAGGTTGTAAATCAGAACTTTAGCACAGAATCAATCTTCCACCTATTAGATAAGATTAAAGCCAATGGAATGGGTAATCCAACAAGGGAAGACTTAGGACCGTTTTCCCCATATATTCCTAATGCCGATCTAGTTCTAAACACTGATATGGGTACTGAGCCTGCCGATTTTATTTTGTCCTCTAAGAGCAAACTTGTATATGTGCATATAAAATGTGGCAACAGTTTTTCAAGGCCAAACTCTTCAGCTGGCGCACTTGCTGAGGTAGGATCTCAAGCAATCAAGAACATGGAAATGTTGGTAAGTGGTAACGAATTGCTAAAACCAGGAAACTGGAACTTACTACTTTCAGCTTGGCCCACAGCGGGGGCAGAGCAATTGATGCATGAGAGGATCAGGTTGATTAATGGACAACCCTACACCGCCAGTAATTCTCAAGATAGGCAGCAAAAGCTGAACGAAGCCTGGGAAGTAGTTTTCCAGAGACGTCGCTCAACAGCAGTTCGTAAGGAAATATGGATTGTTGCCGCAAATAGCTTTTCTGTAAGGCACTTTAAGAGTCAGCTATGGCTTGGTAAAAATGCGGCCAGCGAGACATTACAAGCTTACCAATTAATTAATAGCTGGATATCGACAGCGCACAGCAATGATGTGGAACTAAAAATATTTGTTGCTCCATAAATTCAATTTTAATTTTAAATGTCGAGTCAGAAGCACCTTTGCTGACTCGACATTTCTAAAGGCAAGCATCTTTTCTAGAAAAATACATGAAACTGGTTATTTTAAGAAATAACGTTACAACATGGGGGCTTACAGTATGTAACATTTTAAATCTGTCCACACATCAATCATGTCAGCCCAGTCCTGTAACATGGCTGTACGCTGCTTGCGATACTCGGCTTTGTTATATATCGCTCTCACGCCTTTTTGCTCATGCGCGAGGCATTTCTCTATCCAGTCGGTGTTGTAACCGGCTTCATGGAGCAAGGTACTCGCTGTGCGCCTCAGATCGTGGGGGCCAAACTTGGCAAGCGGTTGCTCTTCTTTCTGAGCAAGCTTGTACGTCATTGTCATGACTCGATTGAGTGTGGCACTGCTCATGGGTACGTCAGAATCGTAACGCGACGGCAAAACATAATCCGACCCACCGGAGAACGTCTTCAAAGCGATGAGGATGTCCATAGCCTGCCTGGATAGAAACACCAGGTGAGGGTTTCGCCGCTTCATCCGTTCTTTGGGGATCGTCCAGAGCGCTTCGCTGAAGTTGATCTCACTCCAGGTGGCATTCGTCAGCTCGCTTTTACGCACCATCGTCAACAACAGTAGCTTTACCGCAGCCCGGATCGATGGTGATGTACCAATACGCCCCATGTACTGGTACATGATCCTGATTTCTTCGGGCGTCAGGGTTCGATCTCTCGGCTCAAACCTGGCAATGCTTGCTGGCCGCACTAGGTCTGCCGGGTTCTCAACCTTCTGGCCTCGCTCAGTGGCCCAGCGGTATACCTGGAGTACAATCTCACGCGCATGAACCGCCGTAGCAGGCGCACCGCGCTCTACGATGGCGTCGGTTAGTGCTCGCAAGTCCTCGTGAGTGATTTCGGTCAGCTTCTGATTGCCGAATTTCGTTTCCAGCTCTCTCGTATAAACCGAGCGGCGCATATCACGGGTAGAGTCGGCCATCTGGTAGCCACGTAGCCACTTTTCCGCCCAGGCACCAAAGGTTTCAGCCCCTTTCACACGCGTCTTGTCGCGAGCCTTCTCCTTCGCTGGCGACTTCCCATCTGCGACCATCCGTTTGGCCTCACCTAGCCGCTCACGGGCTTCTGCCAGAGTGATGCCCCCAACGCCGTAGCGGCCAAAGGTTATTGTCTCTTACCTGCCATGGATTGAGTAGTTGTAACGGAATGAGATGGAACCGGCAGGGTGACAGCCACGTAGAGGCCGTCCCGGTCATTCACCTTGTAGAGTTTATCCCTCGGCTTGAGGTTGCGCAGCTTGGTATCGGTCAGCAAGAGTCTTATCCTTCTTCGATTCCGATACCATGCTGAAAGATCACCCAAAAATAAGGCGACAAAGCCCATAAAAACATGGGCTTATTGGCAATTTATTGCCGGGTAGTGCCAGCTAGCGCCTAACGCTTATTCACTCCCACTCTATCGTCGCGGGCGGCTTGCTGCTGACGTCATACGTCACGCGCGATACACCGCTGATCTCGTTGATGATGCGATTGGAGACTTTCTCCAGCAGCTCATACGGCAGGTGGGCCCATCTTGCGGTCATGAAGTCGATGGTTTCGACGGCGCGCAGGGCGATAACCCATTCGTAGCGGCGGCCGTCGCCGACGACGCCGACGGATTTGACTGGCAGGAACACGGCGAAGGCTTGGCTGGTCTTGTGGTACCAGTCGGCATTGTGCAGTTCTTCAATGAAGATGGCGTCGGCTTCACGCAGGATGTCGGCGTACTCTTTTTTGACTTCGCCGAGGATGCGCACGCCGAGGCCCGGTCCCGGGAAGGGGTGGCGATAGACCATGTCGTAGGGCAGGCCGAGTTCCAGGCCGAGCTTGCGCACTTCGTCCTTGAACAGCTCGCGCAGCGGTTCGACCAGCTTGAGCTTCATGGTCTCGGGCAGGCCGCCGACGTTGTGGTGCGACTTGATGACATGGGCCTTGCCCGTCTTGCTGGCGGCGGATTCGATCACGTCCGGGTAGATGGTGCCCTGGGCGAGAAAGTCGACGCCGTCGATCTTGGCGGCTTCACGGTCAAACACGTCAATGAAGGTGTTGCCAATGACCTTGCGCTTGGCTTCGGGGTCGGCCTCGCCTTCCAGCTTGGTGAGGAATTCGTCTTCGGCGTCGACGCGAATCACGCGCACGCCCATGTGCTGGCCGAAGGTTTCCATCACCTGGTCGCCTTCTTTCTTGCGCAGCAGGCCATTGTCGACGAACACGCAGGTCAGTTGATCGCCGATGGCCTTGTGCAGCAGCGCGGCGACCACGGAGGAGTCCACGCCGCCGGAAAGGCCCAGCAGCACGTGGCGGTCGGCGACTTGCTCGCGTACGCGCTCGCAGAGGTCTTCGATGATCTGCGCCGGGGTCCACAGCCGCTCGGCCTGGCAGATATCCAGCACGAATTGCTCGAGAATGCGCTGGCCTTGCAGGGTGTGGGTCACTTCGGGGTGGAACTGCACGCCGTAGAAATGCTTCTCTTCCCACGCCATGGCGGCGATGGGGCAGCTCGGCGTGGAGGCGGTCACAGTGAAGGCATCCGGCACCTGGCCGACCTTGTCGCCGTGGCTCATCCACACATCGAGCAGCGCGCGGCCGGTCTCGACGTCGACATGATCCTTGATGCCCGAGAGCAGCGCGTTGTCGGCGTCGATACGCACCTGCGCATAGCCGAACTCATGCGTATGCGAACCTTCGACCTTGCCGCCCAATTGCTCGGCCATGGTTTGCATGCCGTAGCAGATCCCCAGTACCGGCAGGCCCATCTCGAACACGCATTGCGGTGCGCGCGGAGAGGCGAGTTCGGTGACGGATTCCGGCCCCCCGGCGAGGATGATGCCGTTGGGCGCGTACTCGCGGATCTCTTCTTCGCTGATATCGAAGGCACGCACTTCGGAGTAGACGCCGATCTCGCGCACGCGGCGCGCGATGAGCTGGGTGTACTGGGAGCCGAAGTCGAGGATCAGGATCTTATGGGCGTGAATATCTTGCATGAAATGGGCACCGCCGTTATGGACTCAAACGTCGAGGCCTGGATCATTGCCTCGAAAAACGAGAGGGAAGACTGAAGAAGTAAGAGGCGGTATAACCCGCCTCTTTTCTTCCCTCTTATCTCTTCTATCTTCTTACTAGATATCAGCCCGCCCGGTAGTTGGGGGCCTCTTTCGTAATCTGCACATCGTGCACGTGCGATTCGGCAAAGCCCGCGCCGGTGATCTTCACGAATTCCGGCTTGGTGCGCATCTCGTCGATGTCGTGGCAGCCGGTGTAGCCCATGGAGGCGCGCAAGCCGCCCATCAGTTGATGGACGATGGCGCTCATCGCGCCCTTGTAGGGCACGCGGCCTTCGACGCCTTCCGGCACCAGCTTCTCGACGCCGGCGTTCTTATCCTGGAAGTAACGATCGGACGAGCCCTGAGTCTGGGACATGGCGCTCATGGAGCCCATGCCGCGATAGGCCTTATAGGTACGCCCCTGATAGAGCTCGATCTCGCCCGGCGCTTCCTCGGTACCGGCCAGCAGGCCACCGATCATCACCGTGCTGGCCCCGGCGGCGATAGCCTTGGAAAGGTCGCCGGAGAAGCGAATGCCGCCATCGGCGACCAGCGGGATGTCGAACGGCTTGAGCGCGTCAGCCACATCGGAGACAGCAGAGATCTGCGGCACTCCGACACCGGCGACGATGCGCGTGGTGCAGATGGAACCGGGGCCGATGCCGACCTTGACGCCATCGACGCCGGCTTCGGCGAGTGCCTTGGCGGCAGCGGCGGTGGCAATGTTGCCGCCGATCACCTGCACCTGCGGATAATGTTCCTTGACCCAACGCACGCGCTCGATGACGCCCTGGGAATGACCATGCGCGGTATCGACCACCACCACATCGACGCCCGCCTCGGCCAGCGCGGCGATGCGATCCGGCGTTTCCGGCCCGGTGCCCACGGCAGCACCGACCAGCAAACGGCCATCGCTGTCCTTGGCGGCGTGCGGATAGGTGCGCGCCTTCTCGATATCGCGAACGGTGACCAAGCCACGCAGGCGGAACTGATCGTCGACCACGAGGATCTTCTCGATGCGGTGTTCCTGCAGCTTGGACTTGATGATATCCAGCGAGGTGCCGACGGGCACAGTGACCAGCTTCTCGCGCGGAGTCATGATTTCCGCGACGCTATCGCCCTTGTCCGGACGGAAGCGCATGTCGCGCCCGGTGACGATGCCCATCAGGGTGTCGCCCTCGACTACCGGGAATCCGGAATAACCGTACTCGTCGGCCATCTCGAGCAGATCGGCCAGCTTCGCCTTGGAACTGACGGTCACCGGGTCCTTGACGATCACGCTCTCGTGCTTCTTCACCTTGCGCACTTCCGTCGCCTGCGCGGCGATGGTCATGCTCTTGTGAATAATCCCGATGCCACCTTCCTGCGCCATGGCAATCGCCAAGCGGGCTTCGGTCACGGTATCCATCGCGGAGGAAAGCAGCGGGATGTTGAGGTAAAGGTCGCGCGTCAGGCGGGATCTGAGGCTGACATCCTTGGGCAGAACGTCGGAATAGCCGGGGACGAGTAAGACATCATCGAACGTAAGAGCTTCTTGCGCTATACGAAGCATGTGGCGACACCTGTGGGGAAAGCGGGTGCGGGGAAGATTAATCCACCATTATAAACCCCTATTCCCCTCCTCTCAACGTTGAGGGCGTTTGTCAATGCACCCTTGGGGCGATGGCCTCCTCGTCCTCGAAGGAAGGAATTCATTCCCGATAGCCAAGCCAATGCTCTACTTGCCACGCAGTAAGTATACACATAGACTATTTATAAATAGCATTTGCGTAGACTTAATGGACCAAATCACCGCCCGAACCCGGCTCGACGACTGGGACCGTCAACATCGGTATGTATTTATCCAGTCGGACCTGGCCAAGATCTTTCCCGAAGACAGCCCGAAGACGCTGCAGGAGGGAATCAATCGGTTACGTCAGCACGGCATGCTTGAGGCAGTCAGTCGCGGCGTGTATGTCTACAAGCTGTCACGGCACCGTGATGCCGACCTACTCGAACGAATCGCCAAGGCCATGCGCCGTGGCGAGTACAGCTATGTCAGCCTCGAGTCCGCACTCTCGGAATATGGTGCGATCTCACAAATCCCTGTCGATCGACTGACGATCATGACCACAGGCCGCAAGGGAGAATATCGAACCCCTTATGGCACCATTGAATTCACCCACACCAAACGACCCGTTATCCAACTGCTAGACCGGATGCGCGATGTCGGACGTCCCTTACGGCTGGCAACGCCCCAAGCCGCCTGGGCCGATCTCAAGCGTGTCGGGCGTAACACCCACCTTGTCGATGAAGCGAGCCTGCCGAATGGACATTGAACGCGCCAACTTCGAAAGCGGTAGCACGAAGACCGGCCGGTGGTTGTGGGGGGTCCTATTCATCGCGAACAAGTTCGCTCCCACAGGTTCTTGCCTGTAGCTGGCCTGTGGAGCCTGCCTTGTGGGAGGCGTATTTGGAGAAAGGCATTCCCGATGGCGGCGGCCTATAGCATGCTTGGGTTGCCAAGAAAGCGCACCGCACGAGGATCGCGTGTGTAGGCCACGTTGATCCGAATCCACGGCGAACGCCCGCCGTCAGGCAGGAAGACATCGCCCGGCGACAGGCTGATCCCCGCGCACTGACCACTTTCGACGAGCCGGCTGGACGAGTCCACGGCCGGGTGGCGTACCCACAGGAACATACCCCCGGCCGGTTCGGCGAAGACCTCCCAGCCCGCCGCCCCGACCAGTTCGAGGGCCGAGGCCATCTGCCCCGAGAGCTTGAGGCGCAGGCGCTCGGTCAGCTTTCGGTAACTGCCGTTCTCCAGCATGGTTGTAACCACCTGCTCAGCAAAACGCGACGAGGCGATGCTGGTTAGCATCTTGACGTCCACCAGCTGCTTGATCAGGCCCGGCTCGGCGGCGATGAACCCCACGCGCAGCGAACAGGACAGGCTCTTCGAGAAGCTACCGAGATAGATAACCCGCCGCAGGCCATCGAGCGCCGCCAGTCTAATGGTGGGGTCACGCTGGAAGTCCGCGTAGATGTCGTCCTCGACGATCCGGAAGTCGTGCTTCTCGGCGAGTTGCAAAACGCGATGCGCCACGGTCGGCGCCAGCGTCGTGCCCGTCGGGTTCTGGAACACGCTATTGGTGAAAAGCAGCCTGGGCCGGTGCGTCTTCAGCAGGGCTTCCATCCGCTCGACATCGGGCCCTCCACTCAGCCGTGGCACGCCGATCACCTTGACCCGCTGCAGCCGCAACAGGCCGAACAGGTTGTAATAGCCCGGTGATTCCACGAAGACCGTGTCGCCGGGGTTGAGCATCAGCCGCACGAGCAGGTCGAGCGCATGGCTGCCGCCGCCGGTCAGCAAAATCTGGTTGGCATCGGCCTCGATGTCCAGCAACCGCATCCGCTCCTCGATGAGCGAGCGCAACACCGGCGTACCCAGCGGGGTGCTGTAGTCGAAAAGGCTCAAGCGGTCCTGCCGGGTCACCTGGCGAATGGCATGGGCCAGATCGTCGCCTTCGCGCCAGTCGGTGGGCAGCCACCCGCAGCCAAGCTTCAGGCTATCCTCACGGGTCTGAAACAAGCGCCACATTTCGTCGGTGACGTCTTCCAGGTTTTCCGCGCCGCTATCCTCCCTGGCGAGCACCCGCACCGCGCTATCGGCCACATAGAAACCCGCCCCCGGCCTGGAGCGCACCAAGCCCTGCGCCACCAATCGTTCATAGGCTTCGATGGCGGTGTTGCGGCTGACCCCCAAATCGCGCGCCAGTCGCCGGATCGAAGGCAGGCGGCTGCCCGCGCCGTGCCGCGCGATCCAGTCGCGTACGCCGTCGGTCACCTGGGCCACCACCGGCAGGTTCGAGTCTTGATCGATTTCCAGCTTCACCGCAGCGATCCCCCGGGTAGCGACCGTTCCGCAATAATCGCGAACAGTGCATGGATTATTCGCCGGCATTGTACCTTACCGGCCCGATGTGCCGGTGCCAGGCTGGGCGCCCCTCTACCGACACTGGCAGCCATCGCATGAAAGGATCGTCTCCCCTTCGCCTCGCGCTCGCACTTTGCACGATCACGACCGCAGTCAACCTGCAGGCGCCACTCTACGATGCTCTGGCCGCGCGGGACGGGTTGGGCGTCGGCGCCACTAGCGTGGCCTTCGCCTGCTACGTGTTAGGCATCATGCCAGTCCTGCTGGCACTGAACGGCCTGCCGGAACGCCTCGGCCGGCGGCCCCTGATTCTCGCCGCGCTATGCTTGTGCCTGGTGGCAACGTCACTGACACTGCTCGCCCCGGGGCTGGTCACTCTGGGCATTGCACGCTTCTTGATGGGCCTTGGCACCGCACTGACCTCGGCCGTCGCGCCCGCCTACATGATCGAGCTGTTCCACGGCCGCGACAAGCGTGTGGCGGCAAACTGGGTCACGGGCAGCACTTCGCTGGGTTTTGGACTCGGGGCCGCAGTAACCAGCCTCTTCGTCCTGTATGTCCCAAGCCTGACCCCACCTAGTCTCTGGCTGTATCTGGGTGCCGCGAGTCTGGCCCTGTTGCTGGTGATCGGCCTGCCCGACGATGCACCGCGCCGGCCTCGGGCAGCGATGCTCCGGCTGCCGGCTTATCCGGCCGGCGCACTCCCGTTCGGACTGGCGATCCTGCTGGCCTGGGCCACGGTCGGGCTGGTCATCGCCATCCTGCCCTCGACGCTGGCCCGGCACGGGCTCGCCGCCTGGTCGGGATTCGCCACCTTCGGTATATGCAGTTGCGGCGTGCTGTTCCAGCCCTGGGCGCGGCAGCTTTCACCCCATGCCTCGACCCAACTGGGTCTGATCATCTTGCCGTTGGCGTATGCGCTGATCGCCTGGGGGTCGCTCAATGGCGTGCTGGCTGCGGTACTCATCGGCACTCTCGCCGCCAGCAGCGCCTGCTATGGCTTCGTCTACCTGGGCGGCTTGAGCGGTGTCCTCGCCGTCGCCGGCGAGCGGCAATCAAGCGCCAGCGCCGGGTTCTTCCTGCTCGCCTATGTCGGCTTCAGCCTGCCCGTCGTCACCACCGGTGCGCTGATCGATAGCGTCGGACATGCGATTGCATTACCGCTTTTCGGCGGGGCACTACTCGTCGGGGCGCTCATGGTGAGCTGGCTATTGAGAACTACCTCCGCGCAAAGCGCTGGTACACCATTGTAGTTGGCCCTTGGGGGAGCCTGGCCTTGTGGGAGGGAATTCATTCCCGATAGCGGCGCCACCGTTGCCCGTTGCCCGTTGCCCGTTGCCCGTTGCCCGTTGCCCGTTGCCCGTTGCCCGTTGCCACAATGCTAAACTGTCTCTTTTCCAAACTTACCCGATTTTGCGAGGCCTGCGATGGACGACACTGGCACCCCCACCGCCCTCAGCGTCAGTGAACTCAACCGCCAGGCCCGCCTGATGCTGGAGCGCGGCTTCGGGGAGTGTTGGGTGGAGGGCGAGATTTCGGGCGTTGCGCGGCCGGCGTCGGGGCATATCTACTTCACGCTCAAGGACGATCGCGCACAGTTGCGTTGTGCGTTCTTCCGCAACCGGGCGCGGTTGATGCGTGCGCCACTCAAGGATGGCGACCGGCTGCGGGTGCGCGGACGCGTGTCGGTGTTCGAGCCGCGTGGCGATTATCAACTGATCGTCGAGGCAGTGCAGGCATCGGGGGAAGGTGAGTTGCTGGCGGCGTTCGAGCGCCTCAAGGCGAAGCTTTCTGCCGAAGGTGTCTTCGCTAACGCGCAGACGCTGCCGAATCCGCCGCGCCATCTGGCGATCATCACCTCGCCCACCGGGGCGGCGATTCGTGACGTGCTGGCGGTGTTGCGCCGCCGCTGGCCGGCGCTGGAGGTGACAATCCTGCCGGTGCCGGTCCAAGGCCGCGAGGCACCGCCGGCGATCATCCGCGCCATCGCCCAGGCCAATCAACGCGCCCAGACGCCGGAAGACAGCGTCGATGCCCTGCTGATCACGCGCGGTGGCGGCAGTCTGGAGGATCTGTGGGCATTCAATGACGAGCATCTGGCGCGGGCGATCCATCATTCCCGGCTGCCGGTGATGTCGGCAGTCGGGCACGAAGTCGATGTCACACTGGCGGATTTCGCCGCCGACGAACGCGCGCCTACGCCCTCCGCCGCCGCCGAACACTTGGTCCCCGACTGGCGTGAGCGCCAGACACAATTGCAAGCCGTCGAACGCCGCCTGACCCGTGCCATGCAGGCGCGCCTGGAGCGCGACGGTCAACGTCTCGATCATACGCGGGTGCGGCTACGCCACCCCGGCGAGCGCCTGGCCGAGCAACGTCGACGCCTCGAAAGCTGGGAAACGCGCCTGCGCCTGGCCATGCGCCAACGCCTCGACCGTGAGCATCAACGCCACGACACCCTCACGCGCCGCGTAGAGCGCCAGGACCCACGCCTTGCCATCGCATCGCTACAGCAACGCCTGACGACCCTGGAACGTCAGCTACATGCCGCGCTGCCTCGCCGGCTCGATCAGTCGCGCTCTCGGCTCGAAGCCCTGGCGCGCGAACTCAACGCCGTCAGCCCGCTGGCGGTATTGGGGCGCGGTTATGCGATTCTCGAAGACGACGAGCGCCATGTCGTACGCAGCGCTCACGATACCCAACCCGGCCAGGCCCTCACCGCGCGACTCGGTGAGGGGCGCTTGAAACTCGAAGTAAAGCGGCGTTTCAAGCGCTGAACACGCGCCTCAACGCTGCACGCGGCGCGGCTGAGTATCGTCGTTCTGCGCTGCTTGCGGTTGGGTGCTGGGCTTGAAACTGCTGGGTTCCAGGTCGTGGCGCGCCAGCAGCTTGTAGAAGTCGGTACGGTTACGCCCGGCGATGCGCGCGGCCTGGGTGACGTTGCCTTCGGTGATCTTGAGCACCTTGACGAGATAGCTGCGCTCGAAGCCCGCGCGTGCCTCGTTGAACGACGGCAAAGCGTTTTCCTCGGCCGCCAGCGCTTGCGCCACCAGCGCCTCGGGAATGATCGGCGAGCTGGTCAGCGCCACGCACTGTTCGACGACGTTGACCAGTTGGCGCACGTTGCCCGGCCAGGCGCTGGAGGCCAGCAGGTTGAGCGCCTCCGACGAGAAGCCCTTGACGAAGGGCTTGTGGCGCTCGGCGGCTTGCCCCACCAGGTACTTGGCCAGTAGCGGCACGTCTTCGGCGCGTTCCTTGAGTGCTGGCAACTTGAGGTTGACGACGTTGAGGCGGTAGTAGAGATCCTCGCGGAAGTCACCCTCGTGCATGGCACGGTCGAGATCGCGGTGCGTAGCGGAAATGATACGCACGTCGATGGGCACCGAGGTGGTCGAGCCCAGCGGACGAATCTGACGTTCCTGCAGCGCACGCAGCAGCTTGACCTGCAAGGTCAGCGGCATGTCGCCGATCTCGTCGAGGAACAGGCTGCCGCCATCGGCGGCGAGAAACAGCCCTTCATGCTGGCTGACTGCGCCGGTAAAGGCGCCCTTGGCGTGGCCGAACAGCTCGCTTTCCAGCAATTGCTCGGGCAATGCGCCGCAGTTGATCGCCACGAAGGGTTTATCGGCGCGGCCACTGGCCTGGTGGATGGCGTTGGCAAGCAGTTCCTTGCCTGAGCCGGAAGCGCCGGTGATCAGCACGCTGACATCGGACGCCGCTACCATGCGCGCTTGCTCGAGAATGCGCTCCATCTGCGGGCTGCGGGTGATAATCTCGGCGCGCCAGGCATCGTCGCCGGCGCCATGCGTGCCCGGCGTCTGCGACAGGGCTTCCTCGATGGCGGCGAACAGCTCGTCGCGATCCACCGGCTTGGTGAGAAAGCTGAACACGCCCTGGCGCGTGGCGCTCACCGCATCGGGGATCGAGCCATGCGCGGTCAGAATGATCACCGGCATGCCCGGCGCGCGGCGCTGCAATTCACGAAACAGCGCCATGCCGTCCATTTCATCCATGCGCAAGTCGGAAAGCACCAGGTCGGGGCGGTCCTCGGTGAGACACTCCAACGCTTGTCGCCCACTTTCGGCGGTGGTCACACGGTAACCTCGGCTTTCCAGGCGCATGCCCAAAAGCTTGAGGAGGCTGGGGTCGTCATCGACCAGCAGAAGATGGGCGGCGGCGTGCTTCACGAATCTCTCCTTGGTAACCGTCGCGCTGTCATGGCGATTGCTCATGGCGCGAGTTGATGCTCTGTTCGATGGCCGTCAGGGCGTCGAGTTTCTCGGCGAGGTCATCGCGCTCGCGTCCCAACGCCTGGCGGCGCGATTCGCTCTTGGCGAGATCGCTGGCCAAATCGCGGCGTGCCTCGAGCTCGTTGAGCCATTGCCGCAGCAGTGGCTGCAAGCGGCTCGGCGCCGCCGAGATATCGGCTTTGTAAAGCTCGGACGCCTGTTCCCAGCCGTCGCGATCGCCCCATGCCAGTACTGTGGCACGGGCCAGCTTGAGGTGCGGCATGTCGCCCCGGAGGCGCGTCAGCATGGAGCCTCGCCACTCGCTGTCACCGCGCTGCGAGGCGAGTCCGAAGGCAATCCAGTCATCCACCAGGCAAACGTTGTCGGCCAGCTTGGGGATGTCGTCATTGCAGGAAGTGACCGGGGCCGCCGGTGCAGACGTCTCTTGCGTCATCCACTGGCACCCGGTCAACAGCGAGCCAGCGCATAACGCTGCCAGCAGCATCCGAATGTTCATGTGTCGTTCCTTGCGTTTAGCGCCGGCGTCATAGTGGTCGGCGTCGTTATGGAAGCGTCGTCGCCATCGGTTCCTTCCTCCGGCGGCGTCACCTCAGGCAGTGTCAGTCGGAAGCAGACCGGAAAGGTGTCATCCTCGACCAACTCCAAGCGTCCATTTTGAACCTTGGCGCAATCAGCGGCCACCGACAAGCCGATGCCCGACCCCTTGAGGGCACCCTGGCGCCGCATGCGGCCCTGATAGAACGCCTCGAATAGACGCGCGCGGTCGTTTTCATCGATGGGCTCGCCGGTGTTGGCGACGTCGATCACCAGCCATGACGCATATTGCTGGGCACGCAGCGCCAGTTGGCCGCCATTCTCACCGTAGGCGATGGCATTGGAAATCAGGTTGTCGAGAACGCTGGCGGTACGCTCGCGGTCGGCCTGCCAGGGCAACGGCGTGTGCCGGGGCCAGTCGACGTGCATGCCCTTCTTGTCGAGCGCCAAACGATGCTTGGCGAGCACTTCCTGGATCACCGTGACTAGATCAAAACGCGTCACCTTGAGTCCCCGACTGTGCTGCAACAGATTATAGTCGAGCAGTTGCTCGATCAGGGCCTGGAGTTCCTGACCACTGACATCGATCAAACCGACGATTTCCCGCTGACGCTCGCTGAGTTCGCCGACCACGCCGTCGGAAAGCAGTGCCGTGCCCTCGCGCACGCTGGCTAGCGGCGTCTTCAGCTCGTGGGACATATGGCGCAAAAACTGCTGCTTCTGCGCCTCGAGTTCGGTAAGACGCCCGGATAGCCAGGTCAGCCGCTCGCCGAGACTCACCAGCTCTGCCGGCCCCTGGATATGCTGCGGCGAGGCCGGCTCCATACCGCTGCCCAGGCTGAAGATCCGCCGCTCGAGCTGGCGAATGGGGCGGATGATCAGCCAGGTGAAGATCAGCATCAGCCCCAGGCTGACCGAGACCAGCGCGGCGGTCTGCATCCACAGCTGCCCACGTACGGTGCTGGCACGCTCGCGAATGTTCTCGATACGTTCGTCGATCAGCCGGTTAGTGGCATGGCGCACATTATCGGTCCGTTGGGAGAAGTCGCCGAACGCCGCCAACTGCTCGCGGAACTCATCGATGGGCGTGTCCGGCAATGCCTCGAGCTCGCTGAGTTGCTCACGCAGACGCGGGATATCGGGATCGTCGGGCAGCAAGGGGGCATGCTCGTCGAGCAGCTCAGCGTAGCGCTTGGCTTTCTCGGTGTAGATGCTGAGCAACCCTTCCTGCTCGAGCACCGCGTACTGACGCGCGCTGCGCTCCATTTCCAATGCTAGATTGCTCAAGGTGCGGGCACGGCGAGTTTGCTCCACCGCTTGGCGCGCGCTGACATCGGCCAGCGACGAGAGCTCGGAGAGGGCCTGGCCAGCCTGAAACATGAGCACGGCAATTGGCAGCATCACCATCACAAAGGCGAGCATTACCAACTGCAGTAACGAACGGGGACGCCAACGGCGAGAGACCTGAGTGGTCATGAGCGCGATTCTATGCAGAAAGAGGGTGGATGCCATGTCATCTTACCCGCACAGAATAACAGAGTTGCATTCACATGCCGGTTTTCGCATCGCCGCACCGATCGAAAGCGAGGAGGAAGTCCCATCAAGACCATGAACACCCGATGCATCCCCTAGGCACGCCACGGCGGCCCACAAGACGCGCAAAAAAATGGGCCGGAAAGACCGGCCCAAGGTACGCAGGGAACTGAAGGGTCAAATGAACACTCTCAAACATCCACCTGGCTGAATTCTCGAGAGTGATCGAGGGGCTCGAAAGCCCACGAAGCCATGAGGTCCATACATTGCCAGGAAAAGGCCCTCATGTTGACGGCACAGCCGCCACTTCGTTTCGTTTGCCGCGTCGCCAAAAGCAGCGCGGCGAATTTGGCCCCCGAAGGGGTGGCATCCTTGCCTGGGCATCCTTGCCCTTTTGGTACCATTCCGTGCCCGTAGGCGGTACCCGTCTCATCGCAACCTAAGTCACACATCGCGTGGAGCAAACGCTGATCGATCTAGCCGGGACATTAAGCACAGGGTTGTGATCGAAACGCCCTGGCTTGATCGATCGAGAAACGGCTCGAGCCGTATTGAACCGTTTCCCGTTGCTCACCCTATATATTGCGATAGCCGTGCCACTTTTTTAAAAGTCATTTAAAAACATGAAGTTAAAAACATAACCAGTAGGCCAAAACCGCACGGCAAGCTATTACATCGAGAATCGAGGGAGTTTCGACGCCGATAACGTCGCCATCTGACAACGCCATTTCGCCGGTATAAATTAATATCAATAAAAACAGTAACTTATTACGTCTCTTTTTGGAGACACCCCATCAGATGAAAGCGACACGGCATGCCGCCGGACAGGCGAGCCTCGGTGCCGCCTCGACGCTGAGCGGCGGCACAGGGCAGGCGCTCAACCGAGGGGTTTGAGCAACACCTTGGATTGGCGGGCATGGTTATAGGAGTCGCGCCGCAGGTGCGGCAACGCCTCCAAGCCGTCGAGTCGAAAGCCGCGCTCGAGGAACCAGTGGGTGGTGTGGGTGGTGAGGGCAAACAAGGCGCTGTAGCTGCGACGGCGGGATTCACGCTCGACCTCGGCCAGCAACAGGTCACCACGCGCACCGCCGCGATAATCGCCGTGCACGGCGACGCAGGCCAATTCGCCCATGCCTGCCTCGGGATAGGCATGCATGGCACTGCAACCGATGATCATGCCGTCGCGCTCGATCACCCAATAGTCGTCAATCTGATGTTCGAGCCGCTCCCGCGAGCGCGCCACGAGCATGCCGCGCTCCTCCAACGGGCGCAGCAATTCGAGCAGGCCGCCCACGTCTTCCAGCGTCGCACGGCGCAATTGCTCGTAACGATGCTGGGTGATCATGGTGCCCACCCCATCGCGGGTGAACAGCTCGCCGAGCAGGGCATCGTGATCGTGCCAGCTCAGCAGGTGAGTGCGCGCCACGCCATGGCGCGCCGCTTCACACGCCGCGCCTAGATGCCGCGCCAGCTCGCTGCCTGGCGCTGCCTGGCGACACAACGGCTCGGCTTCCAGCGGCGTGAGCTGGCGCTGCAACATGCCACTGGCATCGTGCAGCCCCACCGCGTCGCCAAGCAGAATCAACTTGTCGGCGCGAAGCCCCATGGCGACGTGCTGGGCGACGTCGGCCGCGTCGAGATCGAACACCTCGCCGGTGCTCGAGTAGCCCAACGGCGGCACCACGACCAGCGCTTCCTGGCTCAGCAGTCCGGCGATAGCATCGCTGCGCACTCGGCGCACCTCGCCGCTGTGATGGAAGTCGACGCCATCGCGCACGCCCAGCGGCTTGGCGGTCACCAGATTGCCGGAGACCACCGTCAGCTCGACGCCATGCAGCGGGGTGTTAGGCAACCCCAGCGAGAGGCGTGCCTCAATCTTGAGGCGCAGTTCGGCGGCGATGCGTTCGACATGGCGCATGATCGCCTCGTCGGCCACCCAACGCCCCTCGATCCGGCGCGGCTCGATCCCCGACTCGCTCAGCGCCTCGCCCACCTGTGGGCGAATGCCGAAGACCATCACCAGGCGCACGCCCAGGGTATGCAGCAGCGCCAGGTCCTGAAGCAGCGGCTCCCATCGCTCAGACGCCAATGCCTCGCCTTCGATGAGCACCACGAAGGTACGTCCGCGATGCGCATTGATATACGGAGACGAATTACGAAACCAATCGGCGAAGGGGAAACGAGTATCCAAGGCCGCACTCCGGCAGCAGGTGAACGGGAAATCCTGACTATAACAGAGCGACGAAAACGGCGGCACCACTCTCGTGGCACCGCCGCTTCAGGCTTCAGGCGTATTTTAGCTCGCAGCTCGCAGCTCGTGGCCCGTCGCTCGTCAGCCGAAAAAGCCCTTGAACATGAAGAAGAACATGATCGACAGCAACGCCCCGGCCGGCAGGGTAATCACCCAGGACAGCACGATGGTGCCCAGTACGCGCAGGTTGAGCGCGGTGATCCCGCGGGCCAGACCGACCCCGAGGACCGCCCCGACCAGCGTGTGCGTAGTGGAGACCGGCAGGCCGGTTCCCGAGGCCAATACCACGGTGGTCGCCGCCGCTAGGGTCGCCGCGAACCCGCGACTCGGCGTCAGCTCGGTGATTCCCGTGCCTACCGTGGCGATGACCCGATGGCCATAGGTGATCAAGCCGACGACGATACCGCCGCCCCCCAGCACCAGCACCCACCACGGCAATGCGGCAGCACCGCCGACATCGCCGCTGGACTCGACGACGCTGATGACCGCCGCCAGCGGCCCCACGGCGTTGGCGACATCGTTGGAACCATGCGCGAATGCCATGGCGCAGGCGGTGAACATCATCAGCACGCCGAATACGCGTTCGACACTGTTGAAATCGAACGCCGAGCCGCCACGCTTGCGTTTGATGCGATCGACGCGATTTTCCATCAGGATGCCGATGACCATCACCACGATACCGATGGCGATCGCGATCAATAGACTCTGGCCAAAACTAAATTCCAACCCCACATGGGAAAGCCCCTTGACAAGGGTAACCATCGCCACGATGAAGCCGACCATGAAGATATAACCGGGCACGTAGCGCTTGGCCGCGGCGAAGGGGTCGTGGTTCTCGAAGATCAGAAACTGCACCGACTTGAACAACGCGAAGGCGATCGACCCCGCCAGCAAGGGCGACACCACCCAGCTCGCCGCGATCTGACCGACCTTGGGCCAGCCGACGGAGTCGACGCCCAACCCGGCGATGGCGAAACCCACGATGGCGCCGACAATGGAATGCGTGGTGGACACCGGCCAGCCACGCATGGAGGCGATGAAAAGCCACACGCCCGCCGCCAGCAACGACGCCAGCATGCCGTAGACCAGCAACTGCGGGTCATCGGACAGCAAGCTCGGGTCAATGATGCCCTTGCGGATGGTGTCGGTGACCTGCCCCCCGGCCAGCCACGCGCCGAGAAATTCGAATACCACGGCGATGAGAATCGCCTGACGGATGGTAATGGCCTTGGAGCCCACGGAGGTCCCCATGGCATTGGCCACATCGTTGGCCCCTACCCCCCAGGCCATAAAAAAACCGAAAATGCAGGCGAGAATGATGAAGACATCGCCGTACTGCGCAATGATGGACATAGGCAAGTTCTATCTGGCTGGCGTGAGACGGAAAATCACACGGCCCGCGTTTTCAGCGGGCCGTGAGAATTTGGAGACGACTGCCGACGCGTTCGGCGCGATCGGACAATTCACCGATCCATTCGATGATCTTATAAAGGAAGATTACATCGACCGGCGGCAACTCGGCCTCCAGCTGGAAGAGCTGGCGACGAATAAGCACCTGTTGGTCGTCGGCCTGATGCTCGAGGTTATGAAGCTCGCGGATAAAGTCCTGCATGAGATCGCCGACATTACGCCCGAAGCCGGAATCGAGAAGCTCCTGGAGCTCTTCGAGCGCTTTGCGCGCCTGGCCCACGGTGGCGATCGCGGTTTCGAGATAGGCGCGCATCGAGGGTGCCAGCGACTCCGGCACCTGCATCTGGCGGCCCAGCATGATGCCGGTAATATCGCGCGCCTTGTTGGCGATCTTATCCTGTACGCTGATCAACTCAAGCAGGTCGGAACGCGAGACCGGCAGGAACATGCTGTTGGGAAGGTTAAGACGCAGTTCGGTCTTGAGGGTATCGGCTTCATGCTCGAGCTCGGTGATCGCTTCTCGATGCGTGGCGGCGTCGTCCCAGTTGCCCGCCTGCGTGGCATCGAAAAACGGCAGCAGTCGCTCGGCGCATTCGCTTGTCTTGACGATATGCGCGAGCAAGGGCTCAAAAGGCGAGCGCCCGAACAATGCCGAAAACGGATTGGAAGTCACCATAATGTCAGATTCGATGCGTTGGGAATGGCGGCGTCAGTATAGTGACTGCACCCCTTCTCGTCATGGAAAATTCATCATCTTGTCATCAACACACAAGGTCAGGCATGGCTCAGGAAATCGAACTCAAGCTCGCCCTCGGCGCTAGCGGCCCGCATGCGCTGCGCCAGCATCCGCGACTCGCGAACCACAGCCCGCAGCGTGCGTGGCTCGCCAACACCTACTACGACACGCCAGGGCGCGCTCTGGAGCGCGCGCGTATCGCCTTGCGCATTCGCCGCACGCCCGACGGCTACCTGCAAACGCTCAAGACGGCAGGCAGCGGCCAGGGCGGCCTGCACGCACGCGGTGAATGGGAGTGGCCGATCGATGGCGACGCCCTCGATATCGACGGCATCCGCCAGCATGCACCGGACACCATCGACGAAACGGATCTCGCCCAACTCGCCCCGCGTTTCACCACCGACTTCACCCGCGAGCGCTGGGAGGTCACCGAAGCGGACGCCACCATCGAGGTGGCACTCGATATCGGCACCATTCAGGCCGGCGAGCGACAGGTCGCGATCCGCGAACTGGAACTCGAGCTCAAGGAAGGCAGCGCCGATGCGCTGTGGCAACTGGCCGCCTCTCTCGCCGACGGCGTGGCACTACGCCCCGCCAACGCCAGCAAGGCCCAGCGCGGCGCCGCCCTGCATGACGGCTGGACACTTCCCGACAATGCCGAAGACGCCCAGAGCCACTGGAACGCGGCGCTCGAGGCGCTGGATGCCTGGCAGGACACGGGGCATGCGGACTATCGTCATCAGGCCAACTGCCATCTAGAGGCGCTCGGCGGCGATGCCGCCCAACGCTTGGCGAGCGCCTTGCGTCACGCCGACGACGCGCGCCCCGATACCTGGCTCACGCCCGAGATGAGCCGCGACTGGCTCGCCGCCTGGTACTACGCCACCGCCTGACGTAACGCAGGAGACCGTCCCTTGACGCTGCCTTTCGAACCCGCCGACAGCGGCCTACGCAAGACGCTGTTCCACATCATCTTCGAGTCCGACACAAAGGCCGCGAAGATCTTCGACATCGTCCTCATCACGCTGATTCTAATCAGCGTAGCGGTGGTGTTCGTGGACAGCGTGCCGAGCCTTCACGCCCGCTACGGCGAGGCGTTTTACCTGCTTGAATGGGGCTTCACGCTACTCTTCACGTTGGAGCTGGCGGTACGGCTTTATTGCCTGGAACGCCCGCTGCGCTATCTGAAGAGTTTCTATGGCATCGTCGACCTGCTCTCCATCCTGCCTACCTGGCTCAGCCTGCTGATACCCGGCGCCCAGTCGCTGCTGGTGGTGCGCGTGCTGCGTGCACTACGCGTCTTCCGTGTCCTGCGCTTGATGGCATTCGTCGGTGAAGGCCGCATGCTGACGCAGGCGCTCTCGCGCAGTTACCGCAAGATCATGCTGTTTCTGTTCACGGTACTGCTGGTCGTCACCGTCTTCGGCGCCCTGATCTACATGATCGAGCCGCCCGAAGCCGGGTTCACCAGCATGCCGCGGGCCATGTACTGGGGCGTCGTCACGCTGACGACGGTGGGCTACGGCGACATCGCCCCGATCACTCCGCTCGGCCAGTTCATCTCGGCGTGCATGATGATCCTGGGGTACTCGATCATCGCCGTGCCCACCGGCGTCTTCTCGGCGGAGGTGATCCGCTCGATCCAGGCAGAACGCTACTCCGAAGAAGCCTGCCCCGGCTGCGGCCACGAAGGACACGAGCGCGACGCAAAGTATTGCCGTAAATGCGGCACCTGGCTCGACGAAGATACTCCGGATCCGCATTTGGCACAGGACAAGTAAGAGGCCGAGCAAACCACAGCCAACGTATGGCAACCCACTAAGTGCAGATAACAAGCCAGGCACCGCTTTTTTGCACGCATGCAATCATTACTACCAAAGTAGTGCGTAAAAACGCTCATTATCAGGGGTATTTTTTGGATTCGTGATTATACTAAATCACAGAATGCATTAAATAACGCACATGAGCCCGATCAATGAGCGAGATTGCGCGCCACGCCAAGACTGAACAACTCCTGCAGGAACGTCCCTTCATGTCGGTGAAGGAACTGTCTCGCATGCTGGGAGTTTCCGCTGCCACCGTACGGCGGGATATCGATAAACTCGACGAGGCAGGACGTGCCCAGAAAGTCTATGGCGGCATCGCTGCCGTCGAGTCGGCGCATCAGCGGCGTTCCATCGCCCTGCCCTTCTCGGACAATCGCGACATCGTCGTCGACGTCAAGCGAGCGATTGCCCGCGAGGCCGGCAAACTCGTACGGGAAGGCAGCTTGATCGTCGTCCACGCCGGTTCTACCTGTTTTCACTTTGGCGTACACATCGCCGACTGGAACGTACGAGTATTGACCCATTCGATGCCACTGGCCGCCTATCTATCGGAGTTCGGGCGCTGCCAGTTGACCGTCGGCGGCGGTGATCTGCATCGAGAGCCAGGAATCCTCTACGATCCTGCCGGTGATAATCAGACCTTTTTCGCCTCGCAGTTTTTCATCGGCGCTCTCGGGGTAAGCACTCAAGGCATACTCGAATCCCACCCATTGCTCGTGCACTTCGTTCAGCATTTCGCCGAACGCGTCAACGAAGTCGTATTGCTCGTCGACAGTCGCAAGTTCAAGGAAACGCCTCCGCTGGTGGCATTGCCATTGCGGCGCGTGGCGCATCTGGTAACGGACGACGGGCTTGGCGACAACGAGGCCAAGATGCTGGAAAGCCAAGGTGTCCGCTATACGATCGCCGATACTTCGGGAGGCCTGGATGAACAATAATACTGATCCGATTCTCACGATGACCGCCATCTCCAAGACGTTTGGCGAGATCAAGGCATTACACGACGTGTCACTGACCGCCTGGTGTGGGGAAGTGCACGCTCTGATGGGTGAGAATGGTGCCGGCAAGTCCACCTTGATGAAGATTCTGTCCGGAGCACTATCGCCCGACCCCGGTGGAGAGATACGTATTGCCGGGACACCCATGCGTACCGGCGACACCCGACTGTCCAAGTCGCTCGGTATTGCCGTCATTTATCAGGAATTGTCTCTCGCCCCCAACCTGACTGTGGCGCAGAACATCTTCCTCGGCGCAGAAAAGTCTCACCGCGGCGTCGTCGACCGTCATGCCATGCGCACTCAGTCCCAGCCGATCCTCGATCGACTGGGGGTCACCTTCAGGTCCGACACCCTGGTGGGGCGCTTGTCGTTAGGCGAACGTCAGTTAGTGGAGATCGCCAGGGCGCTCTCCACCCAGGCGCGCATCATCGTCATGGATGAGCCTACTACCTCTTTATCCAGCCGAGAGACCGAGCACCTCTTCAAGGTGATCGAAGGGCTCAAGCGTGAAGACATCGCGATCCTCTATATCTCCCATCGAATGGATGAAGTTTACCGCCTCTCCGATCGTTGCTCGGTGCTTCGCGATGGCACCTACGTCGGCACGCTCGAACGCGATGAGCTGGACGCCAAACGGTTGGTAACGATGATGGTGGGACGCGACATCTCCTCCTTCTACAAGAAAGCGCATCAAGCCTATGAGGAGGATCGCGAAGTCGCTCTGCGTGTGGAGGATCTGGCGGACGACAAGGTAATCAAGGGTTGCTCCTTCGTGGTCCACAAGGGCGAAGTTCTCGGCGTGGCGGGCTTGGTCGGATCGGGGCGTACCGAGCTTTTACGCCTGATCTACGGGGCCGACCCGGCAAGCCGTGGCACGGTTTATCTCGACGGCAAAGCGGTTACCCCAAGCTCGCCACGCGATGCGCTGAAGCAGGGAATTGTCTATCTCACCGAAGACCGCAAGGGACTAGGACTGTTCCTCGACATGAGCATTGTCGACAACGTGAATATGGCGGTGGCCGAACAGGACGCTCGTCCTGGCGGCATCCGCCACTTCTCCGCCGCCGCCAAGCGCGCTAAACAAGCCATTCATCACCTCGGCATCCGCACGCCCTCCTCGCGCCAGGCTGTAGGCGCGTTATCAGGAGGCAACCAGCAGAAAGTGTTGCTCGCGCGCCTGCTTGAAGCCAAACCGCGGGTGCTCATGCTCGACGAACCAACACGTGGCGTCGATGTCGGCGCCAAGTCCGAGATCTATCGCTTGATCGACGATCTGGCAAAACAGGGACTGGCGATCATCGTTGTCTCGAGCGAATTGCCTGAAATCATCGGTGTTGCCGACCGTTGCCTGGTCATGCATAGCGGTGAAATCGCTGGCGAAGTGGTCGCCACCCCTGAGCGACCGATACAACAAGAAGAATTGATGGCCTTTTCCACCGGAAGCTTTCCGCAATCCAACGCCTCAGAAGACGCCAGTCACAACAAGGAGAGCTTGGCATGAACGAGACAACAACGACTCGCAACCCAGCCCAACGCATGGCGCAAATGAAATCGGTAGTGATGGCACTGGGCATGCTGCCGGTATTGATTCTTCTGGCAATTGCCTTCGAGCTGATGACGGGCAAGTTCCTCAGCTTCAACAACATATCCATCGTCATGCAACAGGCCTCGATCAATATCGTCCTGGCGGCAGGCGTGACCTTCGTCATTCTCACCGGCGGTATCGATCTCTCGGTAGGCTCGGTGCTGGCGGCATCGGCAATAGCAGCGGTCGAGGTGTCGCTGTGGCCGGGGCTCGGCATGCTGGGCATCCCCATCGGACTCCTGGTGGGGCTGGTTCTGGGCTTGGTCAACGGGGTCCTCATCGCTTTCCTCAGGCTACCCCCTTTCATCGTGACGCTGGGCTCGTTGACTGCCGTGCGCGGGTTGGCGCGACTACTCGGCGACGACACGACGATATTCAATCCCGATCTGCCCTTCGCCTTCATCGGTAACGAGAGTCTGATGGGAATCCCCTGGCTGATCATCATCGCCTTGGCCGTCGTGCTGTTTTCCTGGTTCATCCTCCGCGCCACGGTGCTGGGCACCTGGATCTATGCCATTGGCGGCAACCATGAGGCGGCGCGATTGACCGGCATCAAGGTCAGCTTGGTATTGCTCTTCGTCTACGGCGTTTCCGGATTGCTCGCGGGTCTGGGTGGGGTGATGTCGACGGCACGCTTATACGCCGCCAATGGCCTTCAACTCGGACAGGCGTATGAACTCGATGCCATTGCAGCCGTCATCCTAGGCGGCACCAGCCTGGTCGGCGGCGTCGGCTCGATCTGGGGAACGTTGATCGGTGCGCTGATCATCGCCGTGCTTTCGAATGGGCTAATCCTGGTCGGCGTGTCAGATATCTGGCAATTCATCATCAAGGGTCTAGTCATCATCATTGCCGTAGCGCTTGATCGCTATCGGCTCAAAGGCGGTGCCCGGACCTGATCGGTGCATTGCCATCAAGTAGCAACGTCAGCAGAACGAGGAGACAACAATGTACAAACCACTCACTACCATTGTTTGCGCCGGCATGATCGCCATGGCCTCGGGAACGGCCATCGCCGAAGACAAACCGCTGGAAAGCGTCGGCATTTCTGTCGGCCTTTTGGGCAACCCTTTCTTTGTCGCCACTATCAAGGGCATCACCGATGCCGCCCAGGACATTAACCCAGACGTGAAGATCACCTCGGTGTCGGCCGACTATGACCTCAATAAGCAGGTCAATCAGATCGATAACTTCATCGCCGCCGGCGTGAACATCATCATGCTCAACGCCGTAGACGACAGCGCTATCGCACCGGCCGTCCAGCGGGCCAAGAACGCCGGCGTCACTGTAGCTGCCTTCGATGTTTCGGCCCCTGGCGCCGAGGTGACGGTAATGACCGACAATGTGGCGGCGGGACGCGAAGCCTGCCAATACATCGTCGACTCGCTCGATGGCGAAGGGAATGTCGCGATTATCAAGGGACCCTCGTCGTCGTCGCTCAACGACCGCTTCAAGGGCTGCTCCGAGGTCTTCTCCCAGCACGACGAGATCAACGTCGTTTCCAATGACCAGAACGGCAAGGGCAGTCGCGACGGTGGCATGAACGTGATGCAAGGGTTGCTGACCCGTTACGACGATCTCGACGCGGTGTTTGGCGCCAACGACCCCATGGCGCTCGGTGCTCAATTGGCGGCTCGCCAGTTCAATCGCAACGACATCATCATTACCGGCGTCGACGGTGCTCCCGATACCGAAAAGTCCCTGAAGTCAGGCAACTCCCTCCTCAAGGCATCGGCCAGTCAGGATCCCTACGTCATGGCCGCCAAGGCCATGGATCTGGCCTACCAAGTCTTCCAGGGCAAATCTCTGGAGCAGGATACCGTGCTGATCCAACCCAAGCTCATCACCGCCGACAACGTCGACGACTACGTCGGCTGGACGGGGCGCTGAACCTCGCCACGAGCGCCCCCGAAAGGGTGCGCTCCTCTTCCTACCATCAAGCAAGGAGCCTGCCATGTCGCTTTCCGCTTTGAAACGGGCCGTCCTGGAGGCCAACCTCGATACCGTTCGCGATGGCCTGGTCATGGCGACGTTCGGCAATGCCAGCGGAATCGATCGCACCACGGACCAAGTGGTCATCAAGCCCTCAGGAGTGGCCTACGACACCATGACGGCAGAGGATATGGTCACCGTGAGCCTCGATGGCGCAGTGGTCGAGGATCGCTTGCGCCCCTCGTCGGACCTCGATACCCATCTGGTTCTCTACCGTGCTTTCACCGGAATCGGCGCCGTCATCCATACCCATTCGACTTATGCGACGATCTTCGCTCAAGCCTTGATGCCTATCCCCTGCTTGGGCACCACCCATGCCGACTATTTCCGCGGTGACATCCCCGTGACCCGCCACCTTCGTCCAGGGGAACTAGGCGATCGTTATGTCGCTGCCACCGGGGAGGCCATCATCGAAACTTTTGAAGGTCGCGACCCTCTGGAGATGCCTGCGGTGCTCGTCGCCGGTCACGGCCCTTTCGTTTGGGGACGCACCCCCAAGGAAGCGGCGCTCAACGCCTTGATCCTCGAGGAATGCGCGCGGATGGCGTGGTTCACCAAGCGTCTCAATCCTCAGGTCGAACCGATTCCCGATGCGCTGCGTGATCGTCACTTTCTACGCAAGCACGGCGCCCAAGCCACCTACGGACAAACGGAGCGCCTATGACACTGGTGGCCGGTGCCGATTTCGGCACGCTCAACGTGCGCGTCACGCTCATGAACAGCGAAAGCGGCGAGCAGGTCGGTACCGCTATCGCCGACTATCCATTAAAGCGCTCGCCCGACGATCCACTGCGCGCTCAACAGAATCACGACGATCACATGCGGGCCCTGGTGCAGGCGATGCACGAGGCGTGCCGCAACAGCGGAGTCGACGGCCGACATATCGCTGCCTTTGCTGCCGATACCACTGGATCAAGCGTGGTAATGGTGGACGAGAATCTACGCCCTCTCGACGACTACTACCTGTGGTGCGACCACCGCGCCCACGCCGAGGCCGTCGCAATCACCGCGCAGGGGCGTGAGGAAGGACTGGAGGCCCTACAATGGTGTGGCGGCACCTACTCGCACGAATGGGGGTATGCGAAACTCCTCCACTTCCTACGCCATAATCCCGACAAGCGCCCACACTTCTACACCGCGCTTGAACACTGCGACATGCTCGTCGCCACGCTATGCGGGCTGAAACGTCGCGAGGAACTTCCCCGTTCGATATGCGCCATGGGCCATAAATGGCTGTGGGGAGAGTCCTGGGGCGGATTGCCACCCCAAGATTTCCTGACGCGTGTCGATCCGCTATTCGACGGCATCAACGCCAAACTGACCGGACGCTACGGCGACTCTACCCAAACGGCCGGGCATCTAACGCCGGAATGGGCCGATAAACTGGGAATGACTGCCCATATTCCGATCGCCTATGGCGCCTTCGACAGTCACTGGGATGCCATCGGCAGCGGTTGTCGACCCGGCGATGTAGTCAACGTCGTAGGTACATCGACCTGCATCATCGCGTTGAGCGATGAATCCATGACGCCCGTCCCCGGTATCTGTGGCTCGGTGCCTGGAAGCGTGGTGCCCGGCATGATCGGCGTAGAGGCAGGGCAATCCGCCACGGGCGATATTTTCGAGGCCATTGCACGACGTGCGGGCAGCGACGTCGCGACTCTCTGCGAAGGCCTTGAAACACGTCGCCCCGGTCAGACCGGACTGCTGCGGCTGGTATGGGATAACGGCGATCGTACCGTGCTTGTGCGCTCCGACTTGGCTGGCATGACGTTGGGCTGGGATTTGGGGCATAGCGCCGCCGATGAGATGCATGCCGCGTTGGAAGGGATGGCCATGCATGTGCGCGTCATCCATGAAAGGATGGCCGAACATGGGCTCGTGATACGTCGCGTCATCAACGCTGGCGGCATTCCCCAGAAGAACGCCGGGCTCAATCAAATCTACGCGAATATGCTAAATACCGAGGTTTCGGTCCCCGTTCGTTCGCCCATCGGAATCGGTGCCTGCATCTTCGCCGCCGTCGCTGCGGGGCTATTCGACAGTATCGAAGCAGCCCAAGAGCGCCTCTGCCCGCCCGTCTGCACGTTCACCCCCACCTCGGCGAATCGCGAGGCGTGCGACAAACTCTATGCGCTTTTCCGAGAGGTCTATTTCGGCTTCGGCGAGGGCTGCCCCGTGGATATCGCCACCGTTCTGCCACGCCTCAGGGCCTTTCGACTGGGACGTGGCTGAGCGCGGTGACTCGGCGTTGACGTACTAGCTAAACGGCGCGACGTCACCACGCCCCTCACGGACGATGGTCGGCGGGATCTCGCGCAGATCGACCACCGTGGTCGGGTCCAGGTGGCAGGCGCCACCGTCGATGACAGCCTCGAGATGCGCGCCGAAGCGCTCGCGGATCTCCTCAGGGTCGGTCATCGGCAGATCGTCGTCGACGGGGATCAGCGTCACGCTCATCAACGGCTCGCCCAACGCTGCGAGTATCGCATGGCTGATGCGGTGATCCGGTACGCGGACCCCGATAGAGCGCCGCTTGGGATGCAAGAGCAGACGCGGCACTTCGTTGGTGGCGTTGAGAATGAAGGTATACGGCCCCGGCGTATGCGCCTTGAGCAGACGAAATACGTCGTTATCGACCTTGGCGTAAGTGCCGATCTGAGACAGGTCGGAACACACCAGCGTGAAGTTGTGCTTGTCATCCAGCGAGCGCAGCCACTTGATCTTCTCGATGGCCTTCTTCTCGCCCAGGCAGCACCCGAGCGCATAGCCGGAATCGGTCGGATAGGCGATCACGCCGCCACCGCGCAGAATCTCCAGCGTCTGATCGATGAGCCGTTTCTGTGGGTTGTCGGGATGAATCTGAAAGAACTGGGTCATGCCTGCCTCCTTGGGCCGGAAGAACGAACCGGAAGTACCGAGGACCGAACGTGCTGAAACGCGAAGGCGCTGGGCCGCACGGCGTGCCTCATGCCCAGCATTAACCTTACGCGGCGAATCTCGCAAGCCTGGGATGACACCACACCGGCGTTACCGAACAACGCGGCGGCGCGCTCATCACGCCCGGCGCCAGCGGCCCACCCGGATAGTGAAAATCGCTGCCCTGCGACCCCATGAGATCGCGCGCTTCGAGCTGGCGGGCCAGGTCGCGCCCTACGTCGGCGTTTTGATGGCCGCTGATCAATTCGGCGGCTTCCCCGCCGGCCTCACGGAAGCTGTCCAGCAGTTGGCTGCGCTTGCGATGCGTGAGGCGATAGCGCAGCGGATGCGCCAGCACCGCGATGCCCTGACTGTCGCGAATCCATTCGACCACCTCGCTGAGATACGGCCAATGGGTCTTCACGTCACCGGATTTGCCGGCGCCCAAATACTTCTTGAAGGCCGTCGGCATGTCCGGCACCAAACCCGCCGCCACCAGGGCCTTGGCGAAATCCGGCCGTCCCAGGGGCCGCTCGCTACCAGCCTGCTCGCGGGCGCGCGCCAAGGCGTCATCGAGGCCGATTTTCTCGAGGCGCTTGGCGATTTCCTCGGCGCGTGCCACACGGGCCTGCGCCTGCGCCTCGAGACCGGGCACCAAGGCGCCACTGGCCCCTTCAGGCAACAATGCCACCACGTGAATGCCGATACCGCGCCACAAGGTGGATAACTCACTGCCCGCCAGGCAACGCATACCCAAGCTTTCCGCATGCTGCTGGGCCTCGGCAACGCCGGCCACGGTGTCGTGATCGGTCAGGGAAAATCGCGTGACGCCTTTGGCGTGACAGGCGTCGGTCAACGCTTGTGGCGATAGCGCGCCATCGGAGGCGGTGGAATGCATGTGCAGGTCGAGGCCAAGATCGGCATCGAACGTATCGGGCAGGGGCGGCAAGGGTTGGCTCATGGGCATGACGCGGTGCGGCGTCTTTGTCAGAATAGGCTCGCTATAGTGCTCGCTTGCGCTGCGCTGGGTCAATTCCCGTGCCGCGCCGACACCTCACAGGATGCTCGCCGATGAAAATGTTCTTGGATTTCCTGCCCATCGTATTGTTTTTTGCGGTGTATCACTTCAGCGGCGATATCCTCCTCGCCACCCTGGTGCTGATCCCCGCCACGCTGCTGCAGGTCGCCTTCATGTGGTGGCGCTACCGTCGTGTGGAAAAGATGCAGCTGGTGACTCTGGTGCTGGTCGTCGTCATGGGCGGGGCGACCGTGCTATTTCATAACGCGGCGTTCATCCAATGGAAGCCGACCGTGGTCAACTGGCTGTTCGCCTTCGCGTTTCTGGTCGCCCCGCTGTTCGGTGGCAAGACCCTCGTCGAGCGCATGATGGGCAAGGCCCTCACGCTTCCCGCCGCGACCTGGCGCCGCCTCAATCTCGCCTGGGCGCTCTTCTTCATTGCACTGGGCGCGATCAATGTGTATGTCTTCAAGACCTACGACGAGGCCACCTGGGTCAACTTCAAGCTGTTCGGCATGCTGGGGCTGACCCTGTTGTTCGTGATCGGCCAGGGCATTTACCTGGCCCGTCACATGCCTCGTGATACGCTTTCGCAAAACGACCACCAGAAGGATGACCTCTGATGCTTTACTCGATCGTCAGCGATGATGTGCAAGACAGCCTCGAACGCCGCAAGACGGCGCGCCCCGATCATCTGGCGCGTCTCCAAAAGCTCCGCGACGAAGGACGCCTAGTGCTCGCCGGCCCCAACCCCGCCGTGGAGGCCAACGACCCCGGCGAAGGCGGCTTCAGCGGCAGCGTGGTGATCGCCGAATTCGACAACCTGCAGGAAGCCCAGGCCTGGGCCGACGCCGACCCCTACGTGATCGCCGGCGTCTACGCCAAGGTCACGGTCAAGCCGTTCAAGAAGGTATTGCCGTAACGCGTTTATCCACACCCGGAGCTGCGAGCCTTTATACACACCAGGTGTGGATAACATTGTGAAGAGGCGGCGGACGCCTTTCTCGATGGCGGTCGTCACGCCGCCCAGCCAATTTCGATCAATTTTTAACCAGTTTTCACGTCCTTGCCGAGAGCCATGTCGCCCCCTCCGTCTCCCCTGCCGCCACTGACCGCGCTGAGCGCACCCAACCTGGAATGGCGCGCCGACGATATCGGCGATGCGCCCTATTCCAGCGTCCATGACGATGTGTATTTCTCGCGTCACGACGGCCGCGCCGAGACCACGCATGTCTTCATCGACGGCAACCGCCTGCCCGAGCGCTTCGCCACATGGCGGGAGGCACGCCCTTTCGTGATCGGCGAAACCGGTTTCGGCACCGGCCTCAACATGCTTTGTGCCTGGATGTGTTTCGAGCGGCATGCGCCCGCTGAGGCGCGCCTGCACCTGGTCTCCACCGAGAAGTATCCTCTACCGCGCGACGCCCTGGCGCGAGCACTGGCGATCTGGCCCGAGCTGGCTGCGCATGCTCGCCCCTTGACCGATCAATGGCCCGAACCGCTCAGCGGAGTCCACCGGCTGTGGCTTTCCGAGCGCGTCACGCTGGATCTGCACTTCGGCGACGCCGCCGAGCGCCTGTCGCGTCTCGACGGCCGTGTGGACGCCTGGTTTCTGGATGGTTTCTCACCGGCCAACAATCCCGACATGTGGCAACCGGCGCTTTACGAGGCGATGGCTACTGTCAGTCGCCCGGGGGCGAGCTTCGCTACCTTCACCTGCGCCGGCGTGGTCAAGCGTGGCCTGCGCGCCGCCGGCTTCGCCTGGCGCAAGGTGCCGGGGTTCGGACGCAAACGCGAGATGCTGTGCGGCGAAATCGCCGAGCCGCCGCACGATACGCGCCGCGCGGCAACGCCGTGGTACATGCCACCCGAGGCATTGCCCGCGCGACATGTGGTGGTCATCGGCGCGGGGCTCGCCGGCACCAGCGTGGCCACCGCCCTGGCGCGACGCGGTGTACGCGTCACCCTGCTCGAACGTGATGGCCCCGGCGCCGGGGCATCCGGCAATCGCCAGGGGGCGCTTTACGTCAAGCTGGCCGCCGAGACCAATCCGCAAAGCCGCGTCTACCTCGCCGGCTTGCTGCATACCCGGCGCTGGCTGGCTACGCTCGACTCCGAGCGTGACCAGTTGTGGAGCGACTGCGGCGTGCTGCAACTCGCCCTCGACGCCAAGGAAGCCAGACGTCAGCAGCGCTTTCTCGAGTACCACAGATTGCCCGAGAGCGTGGTCAAAGGCGTCGATCAAGCTGCCGCAAGCCATGCCGCCGAGACGCCGCTGAACGCCTCGGGACTGGCGTATCCCCGGGCTGGCTGGGTGCGTCCCGATGTGCTCTGCCGCCACCTGGCCGCCCACCCGAGGATCACCTTCCACCAAGGCGAGGCACGCACACTCGAGCGCGACGCGGACGACGCCGGATGGCGCATCGCGCTAGCCGACGGCACGGCACTCGAGGCCGATCAAGTGGTTGTCGCCACCGCTCACGAGGCGTCGAAGCTGACACCCTTGGCCGGGCTCCCGCTCCAACCCATTCGTGGCCAGCTCACCCATCTGTCGGTACCGCCCGGTGCACCAACGCTGGCCCGCGTGGTCTGCGCGGGGGGCTATGTGTCCCCGGCCCTGGACGGCGTGCTCAGCCTGGGGGCGACCTTCGACCCCGGCGATACCGATACCACGCCGCGTGCGGCCGACCATGCCCGCAATCTGGCCGAATTCGAGGCCACCCTGCCCGCCTTCGCCGAGGCACTACGCGCGGCCGGCGCCACACTCGATCCCGCCGCCTGCGAGGCGCGCGTCAGCCTGCGCGCCGCCAGCCCGGATAAGTCGCCCTACGCCGGCCCGGTGCCGGTGCGCGAGGCCTGGCTCGACGACTACGCCGTGCTCGGCAGCGATGCTCGTCGCGCTCCCACCACGCCGGGACAGCATCATCCCGGCCTGTGGGTCAGTGCCGCGCACGGCTCGCGCGGGCTGGCCAGCGCGCCACTGTGTGCCGAGGTCATCGCCTCGCGGCTGTGCGACGAACCCTTGCCGCTGGAGCGCGAGCTCGCCGACCATCTTCACCCGGGACGGCGACTGATTGCTGATATCATCCGCGGAAACGCTACACTGTCGGCATCACCCATGCGCGACGAGCCGCCGACGTCACCGAACACCACCGAGACACCATGAGCCAGATTTCTTCAGCGACCCGTGAACGGGCCGAGGCCCTGCGCCAGCGGTTGGAAGACGCCAACTACCACTACTATGTCGAGGATGCGCCGCAGATTACCGACGCGGAATACGATGCCCTGCTGCGCGAACTGCAGTCACTGGAGGCCGAGCACCCCGAGCTGGTGACGCCCGACTCGCCCACTCAGCGTGTCGGCGCGCCACCGGCGGCACGCTTCGAGGAAGTGACCCACGCCGTGCCCATGCTGTCGCTGGATAACGCCTTCGACGAAGCGGAGCTTGCGGCCTTCGTCAAACGCGTCGCGGACAAGCTCGAACGCGACGGCGAGACGCTCGCATTCTGCTGCGAACCCAAACTCGACGGCCTGGCCGTGGCGCTGGTCTACGAGAACGGCCAACTGGTGCAGGGCGCTACACGCGGCGACGGACGCACCGGCGAGGACGTAACGCTCAATCTGCGCACGGTGCGCTCCATTCCGCTCAAGCTACGCGGCGACGCAGTACCCTCGCGGATCGAAGTGCGTGGCGAGGTCTACATGCGCCACTCCGGATTCGAAGCGCTCAACGAACGCGCCCGCGAGAACGGCGACAAGGTCTTCGCCAATCCGCGCAACGCCGCCGCCGGCAGCCTGCGCCAGCTTGATTCCAAGATTGCGGCCCAGCGCCCGCTGGAGTTCTGTGCCTATCAGGTCGCCCGGCTCGAGGGCGATGACGATGCCCGCTCGCATTCCGATTATCTCAAGCGCCTGCGCAACCTGGGTTTTCGCACCAGTCCGCTGCTCGATCTTGTCCAAGGCGAACGCGGCGTGATCGACTTTTGCCACCGCCTCGGCGAGCAACGCGACGGCCTCGACTACGACATCGACGGCGCCGTGCTCAAGGTGGATAGCCTACGCGATCAGCGTGAGCTGGGATTCGTCGCTCGCGCCCCGCGCTGGGCCATCGCTTACAAGTACCCCGCCCAGGAGCAGATCACGACGCTCAACGACGTGGCTTTTCAGGTCGGCCGCGTCGGTACACTGACGCCGGTGGCCAAGCTGTCGCCAGTCCAGGTCGCCGGGGTCACCGTCTCCAATGCCACACTGCACAACATGGACGAGGTCGCACGCCTCGGCGTACGCATCGGCGATACCGTGATCGTGCGCCGTGCCGGTGACGTCATCCCGCAGATCGTGGGTGTCGTCGACGCCCAAGGCCCGGCCGAGACCCGTGCCATCGAGATGCCAACCGAGTGTCCGGTCTGCGGCTCGCAGATCGAGCGCGCCGAGGGCGAAGTCGCGGCACGTTGCTCGGGCGGCCTGTATTGCCCCGCGCAGCGCAAGGAAGCCCTCAAGCACTTCGCCAGCCGCCGGGCACTGGATATCGACGGCCTGGGCGTAAAGCTGATCGACCTGCTGGTCGAGCGCGAGTGGGTCAAGACACCGGCGGACCTGTTCCGGCTCAAGGCCGACGAGCTCGCCGAATTGCCCCGGCTGGCGAAAAAGTCCGCCAACAATCTGGTCAATGCGCTGGAAACCGCCAAGCGCACCACGCTGGCGCGTTTCATCTACGCCATCGGCATTCGCGAAGTGGGCGAGGCCACCGCCGCCAATCTGGCACGCCATTTCGGCACGCTCCAGGCATTGCGCGAGGCCACGCTGGAAGCGCTGGAAGCAGTCGAGGACGTGGGCCCCGTGGTCGCCCGGCATATTCATACCTTCTTCCGCCAGGTCCACAATCAAGAGACCCTGGACGACCTGATCAACGTCGGCGTCACGTGGGACGAGCAAACCATCATTGAGCGCCCCCAGCCGCTGGCCGGGCAGACCTGGGTGCTCACCGGCACCCTCGAAGGCATGACCCGCGATGACGGCAAGGCGCGCCTGCAGGCGCTGGGCGCCAAGGTCTCGGGCAGTGTCTCCAAGAAGACCGCCGCGCTCGTCGCCGGCGAGGCGGCGGGCAGCAAGCTCGACAAGGCACGCGAGCTCGATGTGGAAGTGCTCGACGAAGACACCTTCCTGCAACGACTCGCCGAGTGGGAAAACGCGGAGGAAAACCAATGAGCGGACGTTTCATCGAAGTGCCCTACCGCATGCTGCCGGCCGACACGCTGGATACTTTGCTGGAGGGCTTCGTCACCCGCGAAGGCTACGACACCACCGATGAAGGTGAAGGCATGCCGGCCTGGGTACGCGAACTCAAGCGCCAGCTCGAGCGCGGTGAGTTACTGATCGCCCATGACCTGCAGACGGAGACCACCGAAGTCATGACGCTAGCCCAGTGGCATGCGTTCGGCCGTCAGCTAGCCGACGACGAGGAAGAAGGCTAAACGCCGAACTCGCGGCTCCGTGCGATCGACCGTTGACACACAAAAAGGGCGCCCCATGGGGCGCCCTTTTGAATCGCGGCAAAGATGCTCAGGTAAAGAATATCGGCACGAGGATGCTCGAGATCAGCAGGATCAAGGCGCCGCCCAAGCGCGAGGAGATCTGCGCGAAGGGCATCAGTTGCATGCGCTTGGCGGCGGAGAGCACCGCGACATCGCCGGTACCGCCCATGTTAGCCATGCACAGCCCTGCGGTGATGGCGGATTCGACGGGATAAAAGCCCACCAGCTTGCCGACCAGCCCAGCGCCGAAGGCGGCCCCGGCCACGACGGCGAGCACGATCATCACATAGGTCGGTGTGATGGCATCGATCACCTGGCCGAGGTCGGTATAGGCGATGCCGATCCCGAACAGCAGCGCGAAGGTCCAGTTCTTGGCGACGAACTGGAACCACTGCGAGGCAGACTCGTTGATGCTTTCCGGCACCACATTGGCGATCTTGAGCACGGCGACCAGGATGATCATCAGCGCATAGGGATGCAGCGGGATGAAGCCACCCAGAATCTGCCCGGCGGTGAAGAATGTCAGCGCAGCGACGACACCGATGCCCAGCTTGGAGAGATCGAAGGTGCTCTTGCGCTCTTCGATTTCCACGCCTGGCATCATCTGACCGTTACCCGTCAGTTTGGGGAAGCGCTTGGCCAGGCCGTTGAGCAGGCCCGCGATGATGATCGCGAAGACGTTACCCAGCGCCAGCGCCGGCACCAGAATCGAAATGTAGTAGCTTGCCGGCTGGCCAAGAAGCTGCTCGTAGATCTGGCTCATGGGCACCGCGCCCGCACCCATGCCCCCACCAAGGATCGGCAGGGTGATGACCACCAGGGCATCCTGAGGCGAGAAGCCCATTATGGCACCGACGATCACCGCGAAAAGCCCCGCGAAGAACACCGCACAGAGCAAGGGCAGCGCAAAGCGCGACCCGACCTTGACCAGCACCTTGGAATCCATGCCCAGAATACTGCCGGTGATCAAGGCGGCGATGTAGAAGTTGAGAAAACCGCCGCCTTTCATGAACTCGGTGACATTGTCGGTGATACCGGTCGGCAGCCAGCCAACATAAACCAACGCGGCCGCACCGAAGATGGCCAGGATGGCGCCGCCGCCCAGGTAGGTCTTGACGATCGGCAGGCGATCACCGATGAAGCCCAGCAATTCACCGAGTATCATCATCACCAGCAAGGCACCGATCATGCCGCTTGGCAGCGTGTCGGTGAGCATGGCCACGACCATGACGGCGAAAGCGATGAAGAAAACCGGCAGTGGCATGCCGAAGATGCGCGCACCCAGCACGCTCGAAGCGTGCTGGGTATCGTCCAGGCTTTGTGTAGCGGCACTGGTATTCATTGGCGTGCTCCCATGTGTTGGAATCCGCCCGCGCGGGCGGAGAACGTGAACGTCGCCGAGGATAAGCCGCACATGCCGTGAACCAAGCTTTGCCAACTTATTAAAGCGTTTTGAAATTATTGAAAACGACGACCTTGTATCCGGCATAGCGCGTCCGGCTTGGGTATTACACCAAGGTCGAAAATCACCCATAGGGTCCGCTACGCATGCCTCGCTTGCCGACTGTTCATCTCAATGTGCTGATCTCGCTGCTCGTGGCCTCGACGGTGATCGTTACGCTGGGCGTGGCGTTGTGGATGTTCGATGCTGCCCTGCACGATACCCAAGAAGACGCCCAGGCGGCGCGCGTGACCGATATCGCTCAGGTCGTGGCTTCACGGCGACGTGTCGTCAACGTACTGAAAGAAGCAGGAGAAAAGCACGATTTTACCGCCGATAGCGACGTACAAAGGGAGATCGACGCCTTGCGTCAGCGCCTGAATGTGGATTTCATCGTGGTGATGAACCCCCATGCCATTCGTCTGACGCACCCCGACCCGACACGTATCGGCGAGCATTTCCAGGGCGGCGATGAAGGCGCAGCACTGCGGGGCGAGCATTATGCGTCGCGGGCCGAAGGGACCTTGGGCGTCAGTATTCGCGGCTTCGCACCGGTACGCGATGCTGCCGGCGAGGTGATCGGCGCCGTCTCGGTAGGGGTGACACTGGATACGCTGGGCGCTCGCCTGGCCGACAACCGTCTGCGCGTGGTACTGGGTATCGCACTTCTAATGCTTCTGGGTACCCTCGGCGCCAGTTGGCTGGCACGTTACATCAAGCGTGTGCTGCTGGGCCTGGAGCCCCACCAGATCACGCGCCTGGTGGAAGAACGCCAAGCGATTCTCGGCTCGGTGCACGAGGGTATTCTCGCGGTGGATGTCGCCGGGCATATTACCCTGACCAACGCCGCCGCGCGCTCGCTGCTGCATCAAGCGGGCCTGGAAACGCCGGCGCTGGGCACACCAATCACCGACTACCTGCCCCAGAGCGGGCTGCCGGACGTGCTGCAAAGCGGCGAGGCCTCGCTCGACCAGGAAGTCTTCATCAACGGCCAGGCACTGCTCGCCAATCGCATGCCGATTCGCCACCAGGGCCAGGTGATCGGCGCGGTGGCGACCTTCCGCGACAAGAGCGAAGTCCGCCTGCTCGCCGAGGAGCTGACCGGCGTGCGACGTTACGCCGAAGCCCTGCGCGCGGCGACGCATGAATTCAAGAACAAACTGCATGTCATGCTCGGCCTGGTGCAACTCGAGGAATATCCCGCACTGCACCGCTATCTGCGCGACGTGGCGGATCACCATATCGCGCCGGGCGCAGCGCTGGTCGAAGGCATCAGCGAACCGGTGCTGGCGGGCTTTTTGCTGGGTAAGCAGAGCGAAGCCCGCGAGCGCGACATTACCTTGACGCTGGACGTTGAGGACGCCATTCCCGCGCCGCAAGACCCCGCCATGATTCATACGCTGGTCATCGTGCTGGGCAACCTGCTGGAGAACGCCTTCGACGCCGTCGACACGCAGCACGAGCGCCACGTCACGCTCACCATGGGCGTCGACGCCGCAATGTTGTCGCTACATGTGCAGGACACCGGCCCCGGCATTCCTGCGGCCATGCAGGCGCACATCTTCACCACTGGCACCTCCTCCAAGGGACGCCAGCGCGGCCTCGGGCTGGCGATGGTGCGCGAGCATGTCGAAGCGCATGAGGGTACCCTGGCACTGTATTCCGAACCCGGGCGCGGCACCCTGATCGAAGTCGCCCTGCCCTATCCCGTTTCGTCCGCCACCGAGAATTGAGCGCACAATGAGAACGTCGGCATGAGCGATACGCCACTGCAAGTACTCGTCGTCGAGGATGACCCCATGGTCATGCGCCTCAACGTCGAATATCTCAACCGACTCGACGATGTCGCGCTGGTCGCGCAGTGCGGCGATGTTCCCAGCGCCCTGGACGTGCTGGAGCGCGACGCCGTCGACGTCATCCTGCTCGACGTCTACCTGCGCGGCCGCAACGGATTGGAAATCGTCCGTTACCTGCAGCGGCTGGGCCGCGACACCGACGTCATCCTGATCACCGCTGCCAGCGAGACCGAGACCGTGCGCGCCGCACGACGCCTCGGTGTGCGCGATTATCTGGTCAAACCCTTCGAGTTCGAGCGCTTCAAGGTCGCCGTCGATGCCTGCCGACGTGTGCGCGCCACCCTTGAGCGCCTACCCGAACAAGCCGACCAACGCGACCTCGACCGGCTTTTCCAGCCCAGCAGGCCACGCCAGACGCGTAGTGATGGGCTGCCCAAGGGGCTGACGACGCCCTCGTTAGCGCAAATTGCCCAGGCCATTCTGAGCCTCGACGCGGAAACCTTCACCACCGAAAGCCTGATTCCAGCCACCGGCATGTCCCGCGTTTCGGTGCGCAAGTATTTGAAATACCTCACCGAGCACGGCTATCTCAGCGAGTCCTTTCACTACGGGCAGGTGGGGCGCCCCTCGTTCACCTACCGCTGCCTGGATATGACCGCCTTGCAAGGACTTCTCACCGTCGACCGCCCGACGCCATGACATCGGCTATCGTCAGTGCATAAAAAACGAGGCCCCGAAGGGCCCCGCTGATTTTCAAGAGCAGTCGTTTTCAAGAACAACCGTCTTTAAGAACAAGCGTCGTCGAGAACAGGCAAGAATCGCGACGCCAGTGCTCTCAATTTGCCTGATAGCGATGCAGGCGATGGCGGCGTTCGAATTCCTGCACGCGCTGCCGGGCGAACTCCACCGTCTGCGCGGTCATCACGCTGCGGTTTTCGTCCTTCAGCTCACCGCTGAGGTTACGTACCAGCACCATGGCGGTTTCGAACATGGCCTCGAACGCTGCCGCACTGTCGTGCGCGCTGGGCAATGGCATCAAGAACGTCACCCCCGGCGTTGCGAACTCGTCCATGTCATCGAGATCGAACACGCCCGGCTTGACCACGTTGACCATGGTGAACTGCAGCGCGCTGTCATCCGATTCGGTCTCGAAACGGTGGAAGACGCCCATCTCATGGCAATAACGCAGACCACAGGCCAGCATCAGGTTGAGCAGGTCAGGGCCCTGGAAGCCCGCCTCTTCGCGTGACAGAACGCTGATGACGATGACTTCCTCGGCGTCGGACAAGGCTTCGCGTGCACGATCGGCATGTACCGGATTACGCTTGGCACGCTCCACCGCCGGGTGATCGGTGACCACCTCACGGCGCGTCATGCGCTCCTCGGCGCGCTCTGGCTGAGCCAACGGCTCCTCGTCAGGCGTCGATTGCGGGGGTACCTCGGCCTCTTCATCCATGTCATCCATGGCACGAAACGCCGGTGCTTCATCGGGCACTGTCCGCCGCGCGGGCGCTTCCTCGCGGCGACGCGGCGGCGCCTCGTCCCTTGCCGGACGCGCCACGCCGGCGCGGGGCGTATCGGGCGCGGGCTCGCGGGACGACGACTCCAGCGTCGGTTCATGATGCGGATGCTCGTCATCGGCCAAACGCTCGTCATCGTGGCCAAGGGAGGCCGTGAAACGCTGGGCCGAGGCGCTCATACGCTGAGCCCCTGCCCGCACGGCATCCTTCATGCCCCGCATGCCGGAACGCTTGCCCTGATAGGCATCGTCATCGCGGTGCGCATCATCCTCATGAGCATCGTCCTCATAAGCACTGCCCCGGGCACGCTTGAGCACGCTGGGTTTGAGCTTTTCCTCGGGAATTCGCTCCTGGCGCAAGGGCGATTCCGGGCGTACCGGTTCACGCTCCTCGCTACGATCGAAGGTGGCATCGCGTACGACACGCGCACCTCCATTGGGCAATTCCCGCCGGATCTCAGCCTCGCGGGCCGCTTTATCCGGATCTTCTTCCTCGGCGTCCCTGTCCTCGGCTACCTGGCTATGCGCTGCCTGGTCGAGGCGCGGAACGCGGCGCTGGCGCTGAAGCCGACGCACACCGTCGATCACGATGGTCGTCACCAGCACCAGTCCCAGGATGATTAGCCACTCTCTTAGTTCCATGGGTCGTCTTGCCTGTTCGCTATTGGCGCCATGATTAAAACTCGTTCGTGAAGAAGCATAGCGCGATTAACAAAAAAAGGGCCACTTTTTTTGAATGTCAAGTAGTACCCTTAGCTCAGAGCAATCACCCTTCAATATCCCTGTCGAGGCTAACACAATAGTGTTGGTAACCCTTTTGGCGATTTTCTGCAAGTCGTTCATGCGTCCGCCAGGGTCGCCGCCTCGTCGATTCCTACCGATACCAGCCGGGATACCCCGGCTTCCTGCATGGTCACGCCCATCAATCGCTCGGCCGCTTCCATGGCAATCTTATTGTGTGTGATGTAAATGAACTGGACACTCTCGGACATTTCTTTCACCAGCTTGGCGTAACGTCCCACGTTGGCATCATCCAGCGGCGCATCGACTTCGTCCAGCATACAGAATGGTGCCGGGTTGAGCTGAAAGATAGCAAATACCAGCGACAATGCCGCCAGTGCTTTTTCACCCCCGGATAGGAGATGAATGGTGGTGTTTTTCTTGCCCGGTGGGCGCGCCATGATAGCCACCCCCGTCTCCAGCAAATCGTCGCCGGTTAGCGTCAACCATGCGGCCCCACCGCCGAAGACCTTGGGAAAAAGTTCGCCGAAGCCGGCATTGACCTGATCGAAAGTCTGCTTGAAACGCGTCCGCGTTTCCTGATCGATACGTCGAATCGCCTTTTCCAGGGTCTCGATGGCTTCGCTCAATTCGGCATGCTGGGCCTCGAGATAGTCGCGACGCTCGGCCTGCTGGTCATATTCCTCGATGGCCGCCAGGTTGATGGCGCCGAGGCGGCGGATCTTATCGCCGAGCTCGTCTAGCCGGGTCTGCCACGCCGATTCGGTGGCGTTGGGGTCGAGCCCTTCGCGCAACGCGTCGACATCGTGCCCAAGCTCTTCGAGATGTTCATCCTGCGTATCGGCTTTCAACGTCAGCGCCTGCACCTGCATGCGCGCTTCTTCGAGTTTGCCGCGTAGACCGTCGAGGTTGCGCTCGTGTTGCTGACGCGTGGCCTCGGTGTCGCGCAATGTCTCGGCCAGTTGATGGGCGCGATCGCGCGAAGCGTTGAGCGTCTCCTCTTCGCGACTGCGGCGGTCAAGCAATTCGTCGAGCCGTTCCCGCGTTTCCTCTTCCGGTTCACGCAGGGTGGCGCGCTGCTCTTCGAGCATGGCGAGCTTTTCGGCCAGGCGCTCACGCTGGTCGCGCGAGCGCGCATGCTGCTGATCGAGACCGGAGCGCTCCGTCTCCAAACGCTGACGCTCCATCGCCAGATGCTGCTGGCGCTCGCGCGCAGGCGCTACCTGCTGGCGTAGCGATTGGGCTTTTTCCCGCGCTTCGCGACGCTGATTTTCCAATCTCTCCCGGGTCTGGCTGTTGGCGTCCACGTCGCTCATCGCCGCCTGCCAGCGCTCACGCGTTTCCTCGAGTTCCTGACGCCGCTGGGCATGCCGCTCGACGAGTTGCGCTACATCGTCATCCAGCTCACGGGAGCGCGCGTCGAGCTGCTCCAGACGGCTCGCCAGCCCCGCCTCGCGCGAGGCCAACTGCTGCCGACGCTGCCCGAGATCACGTTCCTGAAGACGCAACGATTCGAGTTCCGTCGCCGCGTGCTCCACCGCTTCACGCGCGCTCTGCAACGTTTCCTCGAGCGTCTCGAGAGATGCCTCGAGCGCCGCGCTATCGGCCTGCAGTGCCTCGCGTCGACGGCGCTGAACCAGCACGCCATCCTCGGACGTCGACTCGCCGCGCCGACGTACCCAATCCGGGCCCAGCCACAGCCCGCCAGAGGTGATCACACTCTCCCCCGCGGCCAAGCGCCCGCGCATCGCCCAAGCGGCGTCTTCATCGGCGGCGCAGTGAATGCCGTTGAGCCAGGTACCCAGCGCCCCGGCGCCGTCGACCTGTTCCCTCAATGTGCCGGCCACCGGCGCCACGTCATCGCCCCCCAGCAATGCCAGTTCGGCGGGCGGGGCATCGGCGACGATCTCGACCATGGCGGACGTCGTGGCGAGACGCGCCTTGAGCCACGGCGCCAGGGCCCAGGCGACAACCGTCTCCCAGGGCGCGGCAACCTCCAGCCGTTCGGCCAGACGCGGCGCCTCGGCCAGGCCATGGCGCGCGAGGTGCGACTCCAGAGCAGCGTCGTCATCGGTCAAGGCGGCATCGAGCAATGCCTCCACCGACGCCAGTTCGCCCTGCAAGCGACTCAACTGCGAACGCTGGGTATCGCGCTGAGCGGCTGCGTCGTCGAGACGTGCCTGGGCGTCCTCGCGTTGTTGCTGCAGGCGCTCGCGTTGGCTTTCCAGGGCTTCCTGATCGAGATCCAGCGCCTCGAGTTCCTCGCGCAATTCACCGCGCTCGCCGCGCAACGACTCGACATCGGGCAGTTCCTGACGTTGCTGGCGGCGCTTGCCGATCTGGTCGTCGAGCTCGGCGATGGCGTTTTCGAGGCGACGCACGTCGTCCTGGGCCCGCTCGGCCCCGTGTGCCACGTCACGATCGCTTTCGTTGAAACGCTCCCACTCTTGTTGCGCTGTGGTGGCTTCTTCGTCGGCGGCGTCCAACGACTCCTGCAGCATTTCCAGCGTTTCCTGGGCCTCTTCGAGTTCGGGGGCGATGCTCTCCAGACGCTCGTCCAGGGCCGCGCGACGCTCGTCGTCCTGAGATCCCAGTTGTTCGAGTTCGCTCAGCTCGCGGCGCGCATCCTCGATATCCTGCGCCAGTTGCTGATCGCGCGAACGGGCGTGCTCGATGGACTGCTCGATGCGCGCGATGGCGGCACCGGTCTCATAGAAGCGGGCCTGATGACTCTCCAGTTCGGCGGCGACCTCATCGTGCGCCAGGCGCGATTCTTCCAGGCGGCTTTCGCATTGGCGCTGGCCGAGGATCTCGCGCTCGACCTGGGTTTCCAGCTCGCGGACGTGCTGCTCCTGGGTGTGCTGCTGGGTCCGAAACGCCCGCGTGCGCAGCAATGCCAGCTCGCCCTTGAGGCGATATTCCTCGTCCTTCAGAGTCTGGTAGCGCCGCGCGGCATCGGCCTGACGCTTCAAACGCTCGAGCTGCTTGTCGAGTTCCTCGCGAATGTCATCGAGGCGGTCGAGGTTCTCCTGGGTGCGGCGCAGGCGATTCTCGGTTTCGCGGCGGCGCTCCTTGTACTTGGAAACGCCCGCCGCTTCCTCCAGTGTCGAACGCAGCTCCTCGGGGCGCGCCTCGACCAACCGCGAGATCATGCCCTGCCCGATGATGGCGTAGGAACGCGGCCCCAACCCCGTGCCCAGGAACAGATCGGAAATATCGCGACGCCGGCACTTCTGGCCATTGAAGAAATAGTTGGATTGGCTGTCGCGGGTGACCTGGCGCTTGACGGAGATTTCGGCGTACTGGGCGTAAGCGCCGCCCATGGTGCCGTCGCTATTGTCGAAGACTAGCTCGATGGAGGCCTGGCCCACCGGCGAGCGCCCGGTGGAGCCGTTGAAGATGACATCGGTCATCGACTCGCCGCGCAGCGTCTTGGCGGAGGATTCGCCCATCACCCAACGCACAGCGTCGATGATATTCGACTTGCCGCAGCCATTGGGGCCAACGATGGCGGTCATGTTGCCGGCGAACGGCACATTGACCGCATCGACAAATGACTTGAAGCCGACCAGTTTGATGGACGTGAGGCGCATGCGCTGCCGGAATTCCTGAGGATGAGTCGCGGCCCGATGCTCGAGCCATGCATGAGAGCCCGCAGTCTATCCGAGGCGCGGGCGCGGCCCAAGCCCCATTGCTAACTCCACGCCGCCAACGGGATTTGCCGCACCGCCCCGCCTTGCTATGATGCCGAAGGATCATCCGAGGGAGAGGGTCATGTCGCACGTTACGCCGCACTATCTGCAGCGCCTGCCGAACCTGCCACTATCGGACGCCGCCTGGGAAGAGATCGACGCCACCGATTTCGTCGAGATTCCTCTGTTGGGCGTGGTCGCCGCCGGTCTACCCATGGAGGCCTGCCTCGACAACGAGGCCATCCACGTGCCGTCGCGCATGGTACGACGCAACACTTACGCCTTGCGCGTGCGCGGTGACTCGATGATCGATAGCAACATCTTCGATGGTGACATCATCATTATCGAGCGCTTCGAGTCCGCCGAGAACGGCGAAACCGCCGTGGTACAGATCAACAATCAGGAAGTCACCCTCAAGCGGCTTTATATCGAGAAATCCGGCGTGCGCCTGCAACCCGCCAACGATGACATGGCGCCCATCTATCTCAAGAACGACGATGTACAAGTGCTGGGGCTGGTGATGGGTGTGATGCGTCACGCGACCACGAGTCATTGATGCGCTACGCGATTCCCGACCTCGCATCCGGCGAGCATCACTACCATGAGATCGAAATCGAGAAAAGCCGATTCATTACCTGGACGGCCTTCATCCCCGATATCGCCAGTTTCGACGCATTGCTGGCGCAAGCACGGGCGGCGCACCCCAACGCTAGTCATCACTGCACGGCCTATATCGCCGGCGCGCCCGGCGAGCAGAATGCCATCGGCTTTTCCGACGACGGCGAGCCCGGCGGCACTGCGGGGCGGCCCATGTATCAGGCACTGGAAGGCTCGGGGCTGGGACAGATCGGCTGCGTGGTAATTCGTTACTTCGGCGGCACCAAACTGGGCACCGGCGGCCTAGTGCGCGCCTATACGCAGGCGGTCGTCCAGGCACTCGAGAGCCTGCCACGACGCCCCTTCATCGAGCGTCGAACGCTGCGCGTACGTATCGATTTCGCCGGCGAGGCCATCGCCCGCGAGTGGCTCGCCACGCAGGATGCCCTCATCGAGAGCGCCGATTACGACGCCGACGGCGTGACGCTCGATATTGCCTGGCCCGACGAGCGCAGCAGCGACTTGAGTGAGCTGACCTCGCGCCTCAAGGGACGGCTCACTCATCTCACCTTGCCATGAGGCAACGCCACAGCACCCACTATCGTTTTCCTTATCGTCCGGGGGTAATGACATAATACCCGTCCGATTCAGGGGATTGTGCAATGACACCAAGGGTGATGGCGAAGACATGACGCAAGTGGCCAGCGGGCGTATCGGCTTAGCCCCGATGGAAGGCGTGATCGACGTGGTCACGCGGGATTTGTTGAGCGCCGACGGTGCGCTCGACTGGACAGTGACCGAATTCGTGCGCGTGGTCGACGCGCGTCTACCGGCGCGTGTTTTCCTGCGTCACTGTCCCGAGCTCGAACACGCCACTTGCACGACCTCGAACGGCACGCCGGTTCACCTGCAGCTACTCGGTTCCGACCCCGATGCCTTGGCAGCCAACGCGGTGCACGCCCAGGCACTCGGCGCCCGCCAAGTCGATCTCAACTTCGGCTGCCCGGCCAAGACCGTCAATCGCCATGACGGCGGCGCCTCGCTGCTGCGCGATCCCGATCGCGTCTACAACGTCGTGCGGGCCGTGCATGAAGCGCTGATGCCCCTGGGGATCAACGTGACTGCCAAGATCCGCCTGGGATTTGACGACAAACAAGTGGCGCTGGCCTGCGCCGAGGCCGCCGAAGCCGGAGGGGCGGCACACCTGGTCGTCCACGCCCGCACCCGCCGCGAAGGGTATCGACCGCCCGCGCATTGGGAGTGGATCGGACGCATTCGTGCCCGGCTGAGGATACCGGTGATCGCCAACGGCGATATCTGGACACTGGAAGACTATTGGAAGGCGCGCACGCTATCGGGCTGCACGGATGTGATGCTGGGACGCGGCATGCTCGCCGACCCCTGGCTGGCGCGTCGCATCAAGCATTGGCAGCGTACTGGCGAGCACTTGACGGAGACGCCCTGGGCGGCGCGTGCCGAGGTGCTGACGGCCTATGCTCAGCGTATACGCATGCACCTGCCGGAAAAGATCGTGGTCTCGCTTCTCAAGCAGTGGCTCAACCAGATGCGTGGGCGTGACGACGAGGCCGCCAGGCGCTTTATCGCCCTGCGACGGCGTACCGAGTTGCAGGCATTTCTTGACGGTCTAACGCCAGACATTCAGGAGGACATCTCTCCCCGCCAAGAGGTTGCCATCGAGATGGCTGAATCTCCAGTTATCAAACGCTGTTCACAATGATGATAAAATATTAGAATTCGGGTTCACCCATTTCGTTTTCACGCTCATGAAAATCACCCGTATCGCTTGCTACAACCTGCTGGGGATGGCCTTGCTGCTCAGTTGGTGGCTACCTCATTTCCCTCTCTGGTCGACCCTCGACGACGACATCTTCTGGTTCTTCAACCAGACGCTGTCGATCGCCGACCATCCGCTGTGGACAACGCTGATCGCTGTGCTCAACAATCGTGATTTCGATATCGCCAGCTTCCTCGCCCTGGCCGCTGTTTTCGCATGGGCCATGCGCCAGGACACACGGCCCGACCGCCTGAAACGCTGGGGCGCCATCGGCGTGAGCATGCTGGTCACTGCGGGATTAGTGAGTTTGCTGGTCAATAAACTAGTGACCTACGGCCATCCCAGCCCGACCCTGACGCACAGCGGGATTCATCTGTTGTCGCAGGAAGTAAGTTTCGCCACCAAGGACAGCTCGGGCAACAGCTTTCCCGGCGATCACGGCCTGATGCTGATGACCTTTACCGCCTTCATGTGGCATTTCGCGGGACGCCGCGTCGGTCTCGTCAGTGCCGCCCTGGCCATCGGCTTGAGTGCCCCGCGCATCATCGGCGGCGGCCACTGGTTCAGCGATGTCTACATGGGGGCACTTGCCATCGCCCTGCTATTGCTGCCCTGGGTGCTGTGTACCTCATTGGCCAACCGCATGGCCGTCTGGTGTCAGCGCGGCTTCGAGCGCCTCGCTTCACGCCTTGACCGCTGAATCGTCATGTCGGCGAGGCGGCTCGAACGGACACGCCTCGGCGCCTTCGACGACACACCGAGTCGGCATGGGAGACAATGCTTCGAAGGCTTCCCAGGCCATGACGCGATCGCGTCCTGCGCCTTTGGCGGCATACAAGCGTTTATCGGCCAAGGCGATAATGGCACTGAGTGTCGCCGCCTCGTCCTGGGTGGCAAGGCCTTGACTGACGGTCATGCCGAGCGACTTGTCGGGCAGCACCAATGGCTGATCGCGCACGACGGCCGCGACACGCTCAGCGACTGCGATAGCATCACTGCGTGACGCTCCCGGCAGCAACAGCATGAATTCCTCGCCGCCGTAACGCCCCAACATGTCACCGTCGCGCAATCCCTGGCGCAAACAGCTCACCAGATGGCAAAGCGCCGCATCGCCCGTGGCATGTCCGTGCAGGTCGTTGAACGGCTTGAAGTGATCGACATCCAGCAGTACCACGGCGAAGGGCCGTTTGGAGCGCTGCCAACGTTCGGCAATGGCAACGATCGCGCGCCGATTGAGAGCACCGGTCAGCATGTCGTGCAGCGCTTCACGGCGATACGCACGTTCGAGCCGCTCGGTCACCCCTTCCAGCCCCATCAGCACACCGGCGAATAGCGCCCCCGTCAGCACTAGATTGACCCACAACAGCCACGTCGCCGTCGCCGAGGGCAGTGCGACTTGGGGCGTTCCCCGGTGCATGCTCATCAACAGCGCGCCAATCACACCCAACAGCAACAGCGACAGCACGATCTTGTAGCCACGCGGAATCGCGCTGATATGCAACACCAATAGCGCTAGGCTCACGTAGAACTCGAAGCCGACGCCGGCGCCGTAGAGGTGAATGGCTTCACCAATCAGCAATAACATCATGCTCAACAGCAAGGTCGCGCCCCAGGCCATGTAGCCCCGATGATGCAGCCCACGCGCACCGAGCGTCATCAAGACGCTTGCCAGGACGATCAATATCGGACCGGGCTGCCCTAGCCAGACGAACAGCGGCAGCATCAAACCCGCATAGGCCACCAACGCCATGGCGTATAGATGGGCGAAGGTATCGAAATAACGCCGGTATTCCGGCGGCAGGGGGCAATACGGAGGCAACGATGCACCTCGGCCTCCCCATAGGCGATAGGTACGTAGCGGCATGATGAGCGAATCCCTTTTTATTGCGTTAGGCCACGTCATACGACGGGCCTTCCCCTGCATCGACTCCCTAGCAAGGTTAGCCATATTCGGCGCATCAAAAGGACGATTCGTGTATGAATTTAACCGCTTTGCAGCATGAAATTCGTCAAACGCCAAATAAGCAAAATGCCATGTTGTCGCTTCGTTGTGCTAGGGCATGCGTATTAGATGAAGCCACCTCCCCACAGTGTTTCCGGACATCTCATAAGACCGCCGCCGGCCCGATGATCTCCAGGTCACTCATGACCAGCTGATCGCGCCCGGCAGACTTGGCGCGATACAAGCGACGGTCGGCCATGTCGATGAGCGCTTGCAATGACGTGACTTCCTTCGCCGCAGCCATGCCCATGGAGAACGTCACTGGCAGCGTCAACGTTTCCAACTGACACGGCTGGTCTGCCAGGCATCGACGAATGCGCGATGCCACCGAGAGCACCTCCTCCCGCGTGCTGTCGGGGAAGACGATCAAAAATTCCTCGCCGCCCACGCGCCCGAGACGGTCGTCTTCGCGCAAGGCGCCACGCACTATATACGCCAAGTGACGCAAGACTTCGTCACCTGCGGTGTGGCCATGGGTATCGTTAACCTGCTTGAAGTGATCAGCATCGAGCAGCAGTAACGTGAAATCACGCTCCTGCTGCCACAGCATCTCGGCTTCATGAAAGATGGCGCGCCGATTGAGCACCTTGGTGAGATAATCGTAAGTGGCGTCGCGTCGAAAATGGTGCTCGCAGCGCTCGGTGATGGCATGCAGCCGCCAGAGGATCAGCCCTAGAATCAAGAAGACCATGACCAGATTGGTCAAACGGATGTCCTTGCGAAACGCCGCGGCTTCAAGCATCCAGGGGGTGAAATGCGGTGCCATTAACAGCGTGGCCAGCGCCACGCTACCGATCACAGCACTCACCGCGATCTTGTAGCGGGCCGCCATGTCGCTAATCAGCATCTCGCATAGCAGCAGGAAAAAATAATATTCGAAACCCGCATCGGGGCCGATCCACCACACGCTCAGCGTGATCAAAAGGAGGGTCGCGGTCAGCTTGACGCTCATCGCCCGGTTCAGTTGCAAGCGTCGGTGAAACATCAACGCTGCGGTATTGGTCGCCACACAGGCGAGGTTCAAAACAATCAGCAGCGGAATCTGCAAGCCGATCAGCACGCATGCAAACAGCAAATGCCCCAGGCTTGCGAGCACGAAAGTCTGTGCGATCACCTCGTAGCTGCGTCGTTGCTCCAGCGGCAATGCCCCCGGCGCGCTGCACAACCATTCCCAGAGCCGCTGCAAGGCTCTTGAAGTCATCTCGGATTCCCTTTCTTCCCGCGCACCGCTGCGTGTTTCGCAACGTAGCGTCCTCGCCTCCGCCCACCCTTTGCGGGGTTTAAGGGCAAGGATCGTTATTTGTCTCTACCGGATGACGGTCTTACCCGCCAGTCTCGGTGCCAACGTCTGTACAGAGGACCGCTTCCAGCGATATTTCTAAGAAAGCTTAGCCAATACAAACCAAAGCGCTAGTCAAACGTAAAGAAATGTTAAAAACCGTCTTACTGGTGAGGAACGCGCGAACATGAGAAAGTCCACACGTCTTGCCCGGCTGGATGCCGGTTTCACACGATGAAGGGTGCCGACTTCCATGCAACGACTACTGCATCATGACGACTTGGGAAAACTGATTCTGCGCCTGGCCGTGGGCGGGCTGATTCTGCTGCACGGCATCGACAAGCTCTTGTCGCCCGCCAGCATCACCGGTATCGGCAACATGCTCGACGCCATGGGGCTACCGATCTTCCTCGCCTATGGCGTGCTCATCGGTGAGATCGTCGCGCCGTTGATGGCCATCTTGGGTTGGCAGGCGCGCATCGGCGGCCTGTTGATGGCCGGCAACATGCTGGTGGCGTTCATCCTCGTCCACCATGACGAATTGCTGACGCTCAATGCGCAAGGCGGCTGGACGCTGGAGTTGCAGGGCATGTTCCTGTGCGGCGCCCTGGCGATCATGCTCATGGGCAGCGGGCGCCTGGCGATGCATCCCGACTAATTCGGTGCCTTATTACCACTCCTCACATCACTCAGGGAGCGCTCTCCAGAGCAGCGAGGCGCGCATCGAGCAATGCCGGAAAACGCTTGTACCAGGTTTGGTTGAGGGGCGAAGGATGCGGCAGTGGCGCCAGTTGGAACTCGGCACTACGCCCGTCGGGGAGTGACAGCACGGTGGTATGCAGCGCCTCGAAGCGGTCCTCACGCGCCCAGAAGGCCTCCAATTCACGCTTGATCTCGCGCGGCTGACCGATGGCGAACCACAAGAACGCCTCGCGCCCCAGGGTGATCAGAGTGCGGCCTTGCCAGTGCGCGATTAGAAGCTCCGCCATCAAGGGCTGAAAGCGCTTCTTGACCGCCATCGACCACGCCTTGTTGCCGGTCGGCTTGTAAGGCACGGTGTTGGCCCAGAAATAACGCTGCCCCACGGCGAGTGAGGCGTCGAAATCAGGCAGCGCCTCCCCGTGCAGATGCTTGTACAACCCGGCACGCACCTTCTGGCCGCCGCTGCCCACGAAGGGCGCGCCATGCACGACCTCCTGACGGCCGGGGTCGCGCCCGAAAAAGCCCACCGGCGCGTCGCGTGGGCCCAGCCCGATGATCGGCTCCAGCGGGTCGCGCCGATTGGTGAGGTAGACATCGCGGTCGATGCCGTCGAGCGTGTCGGCTTCACGGCGAAATGCATCGCGTAACGCCGAGGGGAGGGTCACATCTTGTGACATGCTTAGCATCCTTTCCAGCTCAAGGGCTCGTTTAGCCTCCAACGATAGTCGCGCCCCGTCCAGCGCGGGAATGGGGCGCGACACGCGGCGGCTTACCAGCTGCCGGTGTTTTCCATCGAGGCCCACGGTTCCTGAGCGGGCAGTTCATCGCCCTTTTGCAACAATTCCACGGAGATGCCATCCGGCGAGCGAACGAAGGCCATGTGGCCGTCGCGCGGCGGTCGATTGATGGTCACGCCATTGTCCATCAGGTGCTGGCACAGGGCGTAGATATCATCGACCCGATACGCCAGGTGGCCGAAGTTGCGACCACCGGTATAGGTCTCCGGATCCCAGTTGTAGGTGAGCTCGACTTCCGGGGCCTTTTGCTCACGCGAACGTTCTTCGTCCTCCGGCGCGGCGAGGAACACCAGCGTGAAGCGGCCCTTTTCGTTCTCCTTGCGGCGCACTTCCTTGAGGCCCAGCAGGTCACAATAGAAATGCAGCGAGGCGTCGAGATCGGCGACACGGACCATGGTGTGAAGGTACTGCATGGTAATCTCCTCATAATGTTATGCAGGCTAAACGTCTATGGTAAACCAGCCCACCGGCCACGGCGAATTCATCACCGCCGGGGCGATTCGTCAACACTCCGCGAGGCACACCCCATGAGCACGTATTGCGACCATGCCCCCGGCCATCCTTTTCATGGTCCCTACCACGATCACGAATACGGGTTTCCCGTACGCGACGACGACCGACTCTTCGAGCGCTTGATCCTCGAGATCAACCAGGCCGGTCTTTCCTGGCTGACCGTTCTCAAGAAGCGCGAGGCGTTCTCGGCGGCCTTCAACGATTTCTCGGTGGCACGCGTTGCCGCCTACGACGACACGCAAAGGGCGCGTCTGCTCGCGGATGCAGGTATCATCCGCAATCGGCGCAAGGTCGACGCCGCGATTCACAATGCCAACGTGGTGCTCGACCTGCAGGATTCTCACGGCAGTTTCGCCGCCTGGCTCGACGCGCATCATCCACTCGCGTTGCCGGAATGGGTGAAGCTATTCAAACGCACCTTCCGCTTCACCGGCCCGGAGATCGTCAACGAGTTCTTGATGAGTACCGGCTACCTGCCGGGCGCCCATCGCGAAGACTGCCCGATTCAGCATCAGATACGCGCACAACGGCCGCCGTGGCTAAACATCGAATGAACGTTCACCAGGGACACACCGCCGCAAGGGGAGATCACAGCGCATGGATTCACTGACGCAGGCCTGCCTCGGCGCCGCTATCGGCGGCACCGTGCTGGGCCGCCGTCTAGGCCGCAAGGCCGTCATCGCCGGCGCCGTACTCGGCACATTGCCCGATCTCGACGTGGTCATCGACTACGGCGACGCCGTGGCCGATTACACCTATCACCGGGGGTTCAGTCATTCCCTGTGGGTACTCGGCGCCCTCGCCGTTCTGCTGACCGGGCTGGCCCGCGCCGGCGAGCGCTGGCGCCAGGTCTCGCCGCCCATCGGCACCTGGCGCTGGGGCTTGCTGTTTGGCGGCTGCCTGCTGACACATCCAATGCTGGATGCCTTCACCACCTACGGCACTCAACTCTGGTGGCCGATGACCACGCCGCCGGTAAGTTGGCATAGCATCTTCATCATCGACCCGCTGTTCACGCTGCCGTTGCTGGTGGGCGTCATCGCCGCGCTGATCAAGGGCTATTCACCGCGCCTGCTGGGCTGGGGACTGACGCTCGCCTGCTTCTACCTGGCTTTTACCGTCGCCGCCCAGAACACGGTGAACGCGCGCATCGGCCCGAACCTGGCCAGCCAAGGCCTCGAGGATGCCCCACGGCTGGTTCAGCCGACGCCCTTCAACGCCCTGCTGTGGCGCGTCACGGTGGTCGAGGACGACGCCTACTACGAAGGCGTCGTAAGCCTCTTCGATGGTCGCACACCACTGGCGCTGACCCGTCTGCCGCGTGGCGACGAATGGCAGGACGCCGCGTTGGCGACGACGGCCGGGCAGCGTCTGGCGTGGTTCGCCGGGCCATTCCTGCGCTATCGCACCGAAGAACGCCAGGGCGCCACCCAACTGATCGCTACCGATCTGCGTCTGGGCACGCCCGGCTATCAGATGTTCAACTTTTCGCTAGCCGAGCGCCGCGCCGATGATTGGCACCCCATCGACAGCGAACGTGTCGCGGGCGCGCGTCCCGACAAAACCGCCTTCGCCTCACTCTTCCAACGCCTGATCGTACCGCAAGCCAACGTCTGCCTGCCGCTGGCCGATCCTCAGGCGCAGTGCCTCACGCCACGCGTCTCGCCCTGAAACGCAGAGGGCGGCTCGCCATGAGCCGCCCTCTTCTTTTTCCTTCCTGACTACTTTATCTGCCAGGCACCGCTTTACGTCAGAGACGTTCCGCCGCGTAATTCGCCACCGCCTGACGCGCTTCGCCCATGGCCGGTTCACGCACCGCTTCGCCCATATTGAGGCCTTCCGCGTAGATCCAGTCGATGTCGCGAATGCCGATCAAACCCAGCAGACTGCTGACATGGCCGGTCTGAGTATCCATTGCGGTGCCCGCGTACTGCCCGCCGCGTGCCGCCAGCACCAGCGCGCGTTTTCCCTCGATCAGGCCCACCGGGCCGTTCTCCGTATACTTGAACGTCTTGCCGGCCCGCAGAACGCGGTCAAACCACGCCTTGAGCTGACTCGGAATGCCCAGGTTGTAGAGCGGTACCGCCAGTACGATCAGATCGTGCGCGAGTACTTCCTCGATCAATACATCGGAGCGCGCCGCCAGCTCCTGCTGGGTCGCGTCGCGGACTTCGGGCTCGGTCATCCAGCTAGCCATTTCGGCGCCATCGAGATGCGGCAGATCGAGCGCCACGACATCGCGCTCGGTGATCCGGACATCATCACCCGCGCCGAGCTGCGCCTTGAAATGCGTCGCCAACGCGCGTGACTGACCATGCTCGCCAAGGATGGAAGCGGTCACCAACAGAATATTGCGAACGGCCATGCGAAATTCCTCTCATTGAACTCAGGGCATATGCTGCGAATAGCGTTATTATTCGTTGCCCTTTTTGAAAAGAAAAACGCAAAAAAGCCCACAAATCATTCGATATAATGAAACGAACACCCATATACGTCTCAGCGCGTTCGCTCGATGCCCTGGCCGCAGCCGACCCAGGTGCGTCCCGCCTCCTCGACACGCACCTGAACGGGATACGGTTTGCCGCTCATGCTGTCGAAACAGGCCCGCGCCTTGAGCTCGACGGTCACGGGCGCATCGGCGTCGCCAGCCTCTAGCATCATGGCAGCCTGGTGGCCGTTATCGAGCTGCGTAACCCGATAATCCAGCGTGCGCTTTTCCTCGCCGTATTGCGTCATCAGCGTGAGCTGCGGCGCCTCGCGGTCGAGTTCGAGCGTCCATCCTGGCTCGTTGCCCTGCCCCTTGAAGATCGCATTCGGGGCATCGGCACGCGTGATCGACTCGCGTCGGGCATCTTGCTGACAGGCGAGCTGGCCGTTGTCGCTTTCGACGTGCGCCTCGTCGCCCTGCTGGGCGAACGTCAGGGTGCTCTTGCGGTAGCGCTTGCCGTCGGCGACCACGCTACGCTCGAGCGCGTAGTATCCCTGTGCCGACCACAGTCGCAGGCTATTTCCGGGCGCAGCCGAGATGAGATCCTGCGCTGGCGTACACCGCCAGGAGACGAATGCCTCCGCCCCATCGGCAAAGAAGGCGCTCGGCAGTAGCGGCGACTTGGGAGCGTCGTCGTTCTCGTCCGGCGCATCGAGTTGCGGCGGGGGCGTAAAACCACTCCCGGAGGCGTCGCGCACCTGCGGCGGACCGTCGGAACTGGCGCAGCCACCCAATACGGCAACGCATACCACACCCGACAAGACGTGCCGCGCACGCCGAGACATTCTGGATAACATTCAGCTTCTCCTTGCTGGTCAGGGCCCGCTCCACATCTGCAGAGCGCGTTGCATGCGATATCGTTCAATCAAAGAAGACCGATAGCATACCAGTCCTCATGTCATGAGAAACGCTGGTGCCACGAGAAACTCCGGCACCATAAGAAACGCGCCGCCGAGCGGTGGCTCGACGGCGCGTTCATGGCGTCAACACGAAATACTTACCCGTGGCGGCGACGTAGTTCCTTGGCCGCTTCGACCATGTTGGCCAATGCCGGCTCGACTTCCGCCCAACCGCGCGTTTTCAGACCGCAGTCCGGGTTGACCCAAAGCCGCTCGGCGGGGATCTTCTCGGCGGCTTTTTCCATCAACTGCACCATCCATTCCACCTCGGGAATGTTGGGCGAGTGGATGTCGTACACGCCCGGGCCGATCTCGTTGGGATAGGCGAAGTCCTGAAAAGCGTCGAGCAGCTCCATATCCGAACGCGAAGTTTCGATGGTAATCACGTCGGCGTCCAGGGCCGCGATCGCCGCGATGATGTCGTTGAACTCCGAGTAGCACATATGGGTGTGGATCTGCGTCTCGTCGCGGGCCACGGCTGCGCTCAACTTGAAGCTTTCCACCGCCCAGTCGAGGTAGCGCTGCCATTCGCCCTGCCGCAGCGGCAGGCCTTCACGCAGTGCCGGCTCGTCGATCTGAATGATCTTGATGCCGGCCGCTTCGAGATCGGCGACCTCGTCACGCAGAGACAGGGCAATCTGACGGCAGGTGGCATCGCGCGGTTGGTCATCGCGCACGAACGACCATTGCAGGATCGTCACCGGTCCGGTGAGCATGCCTTTCATGGGCTTGTCGGTGAGCGATTGCGCATATTCGCTCCAGCGCACCGTCATCGGCCCGGGGCGACTCACATCACCGAAGATCACCGGCGGCTTCACGCAGCGCGAGCCGTAACTTTGCACCCAGCCGAAGCGCGTAAAGGCAAAGCCATCCAGCAGTTCGCCGAAATACTCGACCATGTCGTTACGCTCGGGCTCGCCGTGGACCGGCACATCGATATCCAGGACTTCCTGGCGCTCGACGGCATGGACGATCTCCTGGCGCATGCGGGCCTCGTAGGCATCGCGGCCTAATTCGCCACTCTTGAAGGCGCGGCGCGCGGCGCGGATGTCCTGCGTCTGCGGGAACGAACCGATGGTCGTGGTCGGAAACAGCGGCAGGTCGAGATGACGATGCTGCACCTTGGCACGCGCGCCGTAAGGGCTCGGACGCTCGGCGTCGGTAGCGGATACCGCCGACAGACGCTCGCCCACGGCGGGCTTGTGAATGCGCGGAGAGTTGCGGCGTGCTTCCAGCGCCTGCGTAGCGGCTTCCAGACGAGCGGTGTCGGCGTCTGTGGCACGCCCGTCGAGCAAGTGCGCCAGGGTGACGATTTCATCGAGCTTCTGGCGTGCGAAGGCCAGCCAACTCTTTAGCTCGGCGTCTAGATCGGTTTCCGCTTCGAGATCCACCGGCACGTGCAGCAGCGAGCAAGACGCCGAGACCCACAGACGCTCGCCGAGACGCGCGCGGGCCACTTGCAGGCGCTCACGCAGTGCCGCCAGATCGGCACGCCAGATGTTGCGTCCGTCGATGGCGCCGATGGACAGCACTTTATAGGTGGGCAGACGGTCGAGCACCGCATCGAGCTGTTCGGGCGCACGGACCGTATCGATGTGTAGCCCGGCGACCGGCAGGCCGGCGGCCAGGCCCAGATTGTCGCCCAGAGCGCCGAAATAGGTCGCCACCAGAAGCTTGACCCGCGCAGACTGCAACTTGTTGTAGGCGGCCTCGAAGGCCTGGCGCCAGTCGCGGGGCAAGTCCTGTACCAGGGCCGGCTCGTCGAGCTGTACCCATTCGACGCCCTGCGCCGCCAAACGCTCGAGGATCTCGCCATACACCGGCAACAACGTATCGAGCAGAGTCAGACGGTCGAACCCCTCGCTCTTTTCCTTGGCCAGCCACAACCAGCTAATCGGCCCCAGCAGCGCCACCTTGACCGGATGCCCCTCAGCCTGGGCTTCAGCGACCTCGTCGAACAACCGCGTGGAGGCTACTCGGAAGCGTTGACCGGCATGCAGCTCGGGGACCAGGTAGTGGTAGTTGGTATCGAAGTACTTGGTCATCTCGCAGGCGGCCGCCGGTTCGCCGGTGGGCGCCCGGCCACGCGCCATGCGGAACGTCGTATCCAGGTCGACATCGCCCTCGATGGCGCCAAAACGCGGCGGCACCGCGCCCAGCAGCGCGCTGACGTTGAGTACCTGGTCATAGAAGGCGAAGTCGCCTACGGTGACGAGGTCGAGCCCCGCATCGCGGCTGGCTTGCCAGTGTGCGGCACGCAGCGTCTTGCCGCTCTCCTCGAGCGTGGTCTGATCGATCTCGCCTTTCCAGTAGGCCTCGACAGCCTTTTTCAACTCACGGTTCGCGCCAATGCGCGGATAGCCCAGAATGTGTGCCAGCGCCATCGTGTTTCCCCTTGCGGTATGCAGCTAGAATAAGTGACTTCGTGGTCACGGCGACGCCGTGATGTGCTGGCGGGCAGTCTCGCTGGCGGTAGTGCGTGAATCAAACTAAATTAATTAATCTTCAAAATGAACGGCTCTCATACACCATGCTCGAGCTTCGCCATCTCCGCACCTTGATCGCACTCCGTGACGCCGGCTCGCTCGTCGAAGCCGCCGAACGCGTGCATCTCACCCAATCGGCGCTCTCGCATCAGATCAAGGATCTCGAGGAGCGTCTGGAGGCGCCCCTGTTCCAGCGCAAGACGCGCCCCGTCACCTTCACTCGGGCGGGCGAGCGTCTGCTTGCGCTGGCCGAACAGGTCCTGCCGCAGATCCGCATGGCGGAACGCGACCTGGCACGCCTGGCCGGCCATGAACAAGGGCGCCTGCACATGGCCATCGAATGCCATAGCTGCTTTCAGTGGCTGATGCCGACCATCGATCACTTCCGCGATCACTGGCCGGAGGTTGAAGTCGACATCCCCAGCGGCTACAGCTTCGATGCTCTGCCATCGCTGGCGCGCGAATCGCTGGACCTGGTGATTACCGCCGACCCCCAGCCGCTTTCCGGCATTCATTACGAGCCGTTATTCCGCTATGAGGGGCTATTGGCGGTAGGCAAGCAGCATACCCTGACACGCCGCGACTGGGTGACACCGGAGGAACTGGCCGGCGAGACACTCATCACCTACCCGGTGGAGCACACGCGCCTCGACGTCTTCACCCAGTTTCTGACTCCTGCGGGCTTCACGCCGTCCGAGGTACGCACCGCCGAGTTGACGGTCATGATGATGCAGCTGGTGGCCAGCGGCCGGGGGGTCTGCGCATTGCCCAACTGGGCGCTCACCGAGTATCTGGAGCGCGGTTATGTGCGCGCCCTGCATCTCGGCGAGCAGGGGGTATGGAGCACGCTATTCGCGGCGATTCGCGAGGAAAGCCGTGACGCGCCGTGGATGGAAGATTTCCTGCGCACCGCGCGCGAGACCTCCTTCGCGGTACTCGAGGGAATCAAGCCGGCCTAGCCACGTCTCGTCGCCACGCTCTCACGCTGGCGCTTGCGGGTTGCCAGCGTCTGTCGAGGGAGATAGCGGTCACGCATCGTCCAGGCGGCGTCCCCGCGAGTAGCGCGGGTCGCCCTGGAGGAGATCCGGGGTCGGCAACAATAGACTGAAGCGTGCCCCACCGAGCCGCTGGCTACGCTCGACCACGACGCTGCCGCCATGCCAGGCCATGATTTTCTGCACGATGGAGAGCCCCAGGCCATAACCGCCGGAACGTCGCGTGCGGCTGTCGTCGAGACGCGCGAAGGGTTTGAAGATCAATAGGCGATCGGCTTCGGGGACCCCTGCGCCGTCGTCCTCGACATCCAACCGCACGGCCCGCGCCTCCCGCGTCACGCTGACATGGATATGCCCTTCCGCATGGCGGCAGGCATTGGCTACGAGGTTGGAAAGCGCGCGTTGCAGATAGCGCGGATCGGCCTCGACATCGACCTCCTCGCCTTCCAGCACTTCGAGTCGCAAATGCGCGTGCAGCGGTGCCAGGGTATCGACCACGCGATGGGCCATGGCGCGACAATCGGTGGTCTCGGTGGCGAGCTGGATGCCCTGGGCGCTGTCACTCCCCAGGCGGGCGTAGGTCAGAATCTCGTCGACGAGTTGATCGAGTTCTTCGATATCGCCGTCGATATCCTGCAACTGGCGCCGCACCACGGGCTCATCGGTCATGTCCTCGACCATCTGCACCGCGAAGCGGATACGTGCCACTGGGGTGCGCAATTCATGGGAGACGGCACGGATCATTTCCTGCTGCGTACGCAACAACGATTGCACCTGGGCCGCCATGCCGTTGAAGGCCATCCCCAGCCGTCCGAGAAAGTCGCTGCTCTCGACCTTGACGCGAGTATCCAGGTGCCCCCCGGCGATGCGCGTGGCGGCACGCTCCAGACGCTCCACGCGCCCTTCCACGCCGCGCACCACGAAGTAGATGGTGCCCGCCAGCACGAGCAACATGATGCCCAGCAGGGCCAGCGCCAACGAGATAGGCATCGGCTCGAAGGACGGAATGGGGCCGATACTGAGCCAGCGATCCGCCCCCAGCCGCGCGTGCACATACAACACGCCGAGCCCCGGCTCGAGGCGCACCACGACTTCACCGCCTTCGAGACGCGACTGCTGGATGGGATCGACGCCCGCAGGTGGCATCGGCGAGACGTCCAGCGGGATCTTGAAGACACGCTGAAGACGCGCCAGACGCTCGGCGCTCTCATCTTCCGAAACGCCGCTGAGCCACGTTCGCAGGGCCTCGGTGGCACCACGTAACTGCATCTCCTTGAGTCCGCCAACACGCACTTCCAGCAACCAAGGCGTATCCGGCAGCCGTCGCAGAACCGACCATGCCGCGTCGTGGCGCTCGATCAGCGGCCGTCCTTCATTGAGCCGCGAGCGATCGAAGTAACTCAGCGACACGTTATCGATGGGATGCAGCGCCATGGGAACGCCCAGCGTCGACGACATCGATGCCAACCATTCGTCACGTTCGTCGACGGGCTGCTCGGCGGCCAGATGCGCCAGCACCTGCATCGGGCCACTGGCCAGGCGCTCGCGGTAATTCTCCTGACGCACCTGGTCGACCACCAGATACCCCAGCAATGCGAGTCCGAATGTCAGCACCAACGCCAGCAACAACAAGGCGTAAACGCGCAGGAAGGTGCTGTCCGACAGGGTTCGCCGCATCAACGTTAGCTATCCTTGACGAACAGATACCCTTTACTGCGCACGGTCTTGATCCGGTGCGGTTGGTTGGGATCGTCGCCGATCTTGGGCCGGATACGCGAAACCCGCACATCGATCGAGCGGTCCTGACCGTCGTACTTGATGCCCCGCAGTTGCGAAAAGATTTCCTCGCGGGTCAGCACATGGCCAGCATTACCGGCCAACAGCCATAACAGGTCGAACTCGGCGCTGGTCAAATCGATGCGTTCGTCGTTGAGCCAAGCCTCACGGGTGGCGCTATCGATGAGCAGGTCACCGAAGTTCAGCCGCGTAGCGCCGCTGGCGGCGTCCAGGGCATCAGCACGGCGCAGTAGAGCGCGCATGCGCGCCAACAGCACACGCGGCTGCACCGGCTTGGGCACATAGTCGTCGGCACCCATCTCGAGCCCCAGCACCTGGTCCATGTCGTCGGTACGCGCGGTGAGCATGAGAATGGGGCCGGCATATTGGCCACGCACGCGACGGCAGATGGAAAGACCATCCTCGCCGGGCAACATGAGATCGAGAATGACTATGTCCGGCTGCTCGTCGAGGATGCGCTCCACAGCACGCGCGCCGTCGTATTCCAGAGCGACCTGGAATTCATTCGCCTCGAGATAGTCTCGCGTCAGATGCGCCAGCCGCTCGTCGTCCTCTATGATCAGAACGTGATCTTGATGTCTGCTGCTGTCCAAGCTGTCATCCATCCCTTTACATTGGTGCCATGAAGCCCTGCCTACCTTCGGCCTTGTCGTACGAGTTCCGTTCGTCTTTATTTTGTATTCTTCTCGCTATCCAAGGGAGACCCCGCCGGAATGCGCGGCACGACAAAGGCGTACTACATGCCGTTACTCCCTACCATAGCGGATAGCAAGCGATGATACCCGAATTCACTCACGAGTAGCTGTCGAGCATCATAGAGATCGCCACGCAGATTGAAAAATCGTCGCGTGACAGCGAGTTATAGATTCCTTGACGGAGCGCAAGAATAGCCCCCAGGAGAGTCACAGACTATCCACAACTTATCCACTTGCGACCCCCGCAAAACCGCTCTATCTTGTGCTCATCATAAGGATCTTCCCCATATATAGGGATCACCGTATTTCGCGTGATCGTCCCGAACGTTCCTCTTCAGGCACGAAAATGCCGAGACAAGACGGTTAAATCGGTCATCGTCGCGATAATCCTCGACTTCTCGCGACACGAACATGCGCGGCGACACCCTTTCCCCCGGACCCGTAATGACAGGAAGGCGTCATGGATACCACTCTTTCTTCCCCTGACAAGGCGTCAGTGGACATCACCGCACCGCAGCGACTGCGCGTCATCAAGCGCAACGGCGATGTCGCGGCCTTCGACGGTAGCAAAGTCTCGGTGGCGATCACCAAGGCGTTCATCGCTACCGAAGGCGATAACGCTGCGGCCTCGTCACGCATCCGTGACTTCGTTCACGAGGCGACCCAGAGCATCGTCGATACCTTCCTGCGGCGCATGCCCGATGGTGGCACCCTGCACATCGAAGACATCCAGGATCAGGTCGAGCTGGCCCTGATGCGTGCCGGCGAGCAGAAAGTCGCCCGCGCCTATGTTCTGTACCGCGAGGAACATGCCCGCGCCCGTCAGCCTCACAACGGCGATATCGCCAAACCGCATCCCAGCCTCAATGTCACACAGGCCGACGGCACCGTGCGTCCGCTGGATCTGGGCCGGGTCGAGACGCTGGTCTTTGACGCCTGCGAAGGGCTCACCAACGTCGAGCCGCAGAAGATCGTCGACGCGTCATTGAAGAATCTCTACGACGGCGTATCCATCGATGGCGTGTCGCAAGCGCTGACGATGACCGCACGTACCCTGGTCGAGAAAGAGCCCAACTATACCTACGCCACCGCGCGACTCTTGCAGGACAACCTGCGTCGCGAGGCCCTCTCCTTCCTGGATATCGCCGACGAAGCGACGTACCAGGAGATGGCCGACCTCTACGCGCCAGCCTTCAAGGCCTATATCGCCAAGGGTATTGCCTTTGACCAGCTCGACCCCCAGCTTGCCGAGTTCGACCTCGAGCGCCTGGGTTCGGCGCTGGATTACACCCGCGACGCCCAGTTCACCTACCTCGGCCTGCAGACGCTTTACGACCGCTACTTCCTGCATCACGACGACATCCGCTACGAACTCCCGCAGGTGATGTTCATGCGTGTCGCCATGGGCCTGGCGCTCAACGAAGACGATCGCGAAGCGCGTGCCATCGAATTCTACGAGCTGCTCTCGAGCTTCGACTACATGGCCTCCACGCCGACGCTGTTCAACGCCGGCACCGTCAAGAGCCAGCTCTCTTCGTGCTATCTGACCACCGTGCCCGACCAGCTCGATGGCATCTACGGCGCGATTCGCGACAACGCCATGCTCTCCAAGTGGGCCGGCGGCCTGGGTAACGACTGGACGCCGGTGCGTGCGCTGGGTTCCTACATCAAGGGCACCAACGGCAAGTCACAAGGTGTGGTGCCGTTCCTCAAGGTGGTCAACGACACCGCCGTGGCCGTCAACCAGGGTGGCAAACGCAAGGGCGCGGTCTGCGCCTATCTCGAGACCTGGCACCTCGACGTCGAGGAATTCCTCGAACTGCGCAAGAACACCGGCGACGACCGCCGCCGGACCCATGACATGAACACCGCCAACTGGGTGCCGGATTTGTTCATGAAGCGGGTCTTCGACGACGAGGAATGGACGCTGTTCTCACCGTCTACCTGCCCGGACCTGCACGACCTGTACGGCGCCGCCTTCGAGAAGCGCTACGCCGAATACGAGGAAATGACCCGCAACGGGCAGCTCAAGCTGTTCAAGCGCGTCAAGGCCAAGGACTTGTGGCGCAAGATGCTGTCCATGCTGTTCGAAACCGGCCATCCGTGGATCACCTTCAAGGACCCGTGCAACCTGCGCAGCCCGCAGAACCATGCCGGCGTGGTGCATAGCTCCAACCTGTGCACGGAGATCACCCTTAACACCTCGGCGGATGAAATCGCCGTGTGTAACCTGGGCTCGATCAATCTGGCGCAGCACATCGTCGACGGCGAACTCGACGGCGACAAGCTGAAGAAGACCGTCAAGACGGCCGTGCGCATGCTCGATAACGTCATCGACATCAATTACTACGCCGTGCCCCAAGCCAAGAACTCCAACTTCAAGCACCGCCCGGTGGGCCTCGGCTTGATGGGTTTCCAAGATGCGCTCTACAAGCGCGGGATCGCCTACGCCTCCCAGGAAGCCATTGAGTTCTCCGACACCTCAATGGAGCTGATCAGCTATCACGCCATCGAAGCCTCCAGCGACCTGGCCGCCGAGCGCGGACGCTACCAAAGCTTCGAAGGCTCGCTGTGGAGCAAGGGCGTGCTGCCCATCGACTCCATCGCCAACCTGGTCGAAGAGCGCGGCGCCGACTATATCGAAGTGGACACCTCCACCACGCAAGATTGGACGCGTCTGCGCGACAAGGTCACCAGCCAAGGAATGCGCAACTCCAACGTCATGGCGATCGCGCCGACCGCGACGATCTCCAACATCTGTGGCGTGACGCAGTCTATCGAGCCGACCTACCAGAACCTGTTCGTCAAATCGAACCTCTCCGGCGAGTTCACCGTGGTCAACGCCTACATGGTCAACGACCTCAAGGAACGCGACCTGTGGGATGAGGTCATGATCAACGATCTCAAGTACTACGACGGCAGTGTGCAGCCCATCGACCGCGTGCCGGACGACCTCAAGGCCCGCTATGCCAGCGCCTTCGAGGTCGAGCCCAAGTGGCTGGTCGAGGCCGCCGCGCGGCGCCAGAAGTGGATCGACCAGGCGCAGTCGCTGAACCTCTACATCGCCGGTGTCTCGGGCAAGAAGCTCGACGTCACCTATCGCATGGCCTGGTTCCGTGGCCTCAAGACCACCTATTACTTGCGCGCGCTAGGCGCCACCTCGGTGGAAAAATCCACCGTCGATCGCGGCAATCTCAATGCCGTGGGCAACGCCGATAGCGGTGCAACGGCGCCGACTCCGCCCGCCCCCAGCAGCGCACCCAGCCCGGCGGCCAGTGGCGCCTCCGGCGAAGCGCGCGGCATCGACGACTTCCTGAACGGCAAGAACGGCAGCGGCTCACGCGCGCCATCGGCGGGCGATATCGACGAACTCGGCTGCGAGGCCTGCCAGTAGACGCTGGCTACTTAATTCAACGTGGCGTCAGCCGCCTGTGGGAGCGAACTTGTTCGCGAATGAATTCGCTCCCACATCCTGAGCCTTCGCCATTCGTCGACAGACAGGAGAGAAGAACATGCTGAATTGGGACGACTTTCACGAAGACGCGGTTGATGACGAGAATGCCGCCGCCGAGCCTCAAAAGCCCGCGCCGGCCGCTAAGCCGACAGCGCAACCCGCAGCGCCGGAACCCGAGCAGGTGCGCGAAAGCGCGTCACGCTACCAGGTGGCCGATGAAGACCGGCTGGCGCGTGCCCGCAAGTCGCTGGACGAGCTTGATGTCGCCGCCGGCCTGGAAGAGTTGGAAATGGGCGCGGCGCGTATCGAGGTCGACGACAAGAAGATGATCAACGCCCGCGCCGACCTCAACCAGTTGGTGCCTTTCAAGTACGAATGGGCGTGGCAGAAGTACCTGGACGGCAGCGCCAATCACTGGATGCCCCAGGAAGTGAACATGAACGCCGACATTGCGCTGTGGAAAAGCAATGACGGCTTGACCGAAGACGAGCGTCGCATCGTCGAGCGCAGCCTGGGCTATTTCTCCACCGCCGACTCGCTGGTCGCCAACAACCTGGTGCTGGCGCTGTACCGCCTGATCACCAACCCCGAATGCCGCCAGTACTTGCTGCGCCAGGCCTTCGAGGAAGCCATCCACACCCACGCTTATCAGTATTGCGTGGAGTCGCTGAGCATGGACGAAGGCGAAGTCTTCAACATGTACCGCGAGGTGCCCTCGGTTGCCGCCAAATCGGCGTGGAGCCTCAAGCACACCCAGTCGCTGGCGCGCCCGGACTTCCATACCGGCACGCCGGAAAGCGATCAGGAGCTGTTGCGCAATCTGGTCGCCTTCTACTGCGTGACCGAAGGCATCTTCTTCTATTGTGGCTTCAGCCAGATCCTCTCCATGGGCCGGCGCAACAAGATGACCGGTGTCGCCGAGCAGTTTCAGTACATCCTCCGCGACGAGTCGATGCACCTGAACTTCGGCGTCGACATGATCAATCAGATCAAGATCGAGAATCCGCACCTGTGGACGGCGGAATTCCAGGACGAGGTCACCCAGATGATCATCGAGGGCACCGAGCTGGAAATCGCCTATGCGCGCGACTCCATGCCGCGTGGAGTGCTGGGCATGAACGCCGCGATCATGGAGGAGTACCTGCACTTCATCTGTAACCGCCGCCTGGCGCAGATCGGCTTGAAGGAGCAGTACCCCGGCGCGGAGAACCCCTTCCCGTGGATGAGCGAAATCATCGACTTGCGCAAGGAGAAGAACTTCTTCGAGACGCGCGTCACCGAATATCAGGTCGGCGGCGCGCTAAGCTGGGATTGATGCACCACACTGAGTGAACGTCGCGGGTCATGCCTCACGGCATGGCCCGCTTTACGTCATGTATTCGGTATCGGTAGGCTTGCCGCCGTTCCCACTCCCACCCCAACATCGCGAAAGGTACGAACATGCAACTCGGTATCATCGGACTCGGCCGCATGGGCGGCAATATCGCCCGACGCTTGATGCGCGGCGGCCACGACGTCGTCGCCCATGACCGCGATCAATCCATCGCCTCGGCGTTGATCGAGGACGGTGCCACTCCGGCGGACTCCCTGGCGACGCTGGTGGATCAACTGGAAACGCCGCGCGTGGTGTGGGTCATGCTGCCCGCCGGCGCGCCCACCGAAGACGCCATCAATGCCCTCGCCGAGCGGATGAACGCCGGCGACATCATCATTGACGGCGGTAACACCTTCTACAAGGACGATATCCGCCGTGCCAAGGCGTTGTCTTCACAAGGCATCCGTTATGCCGATGTGGGTACATCGGGTGGCGTCTGGGGACTGGAGCGCGGCTATTGCATGATGGTCGGCGCCGATCAGGAAACCTTCGACCAGCTCGATCCGCTGTTCGATACGTTGGCCCCCGGTTACGGCAACCTGGATCGCACGCATGGCCGCAACGCGCCCCATGACAGCGCCGAGCGTGGCTATATCCATGCGGGCCCGGTGGGTGCCGGCCACTACGTGAAGATGGTCCACAACGGGATCGAGTACGGCCTCATGCAAGCCTACGCCGAAGGCTTCGAGCTGATGCAGAGCAAGTCATCGCCGGAATTGCCGGAAGAAGAACGCTTCGATCTCAACCTCGCCGACGTGGCCGAAGTCTGGCGCCGCGGTAGCGTCGTCTCCTCGTGGCTGCTCGACCTCACCGCCCAAGCGTTGACCGGCGACCCCAAGCTCGATCATTACTCCGGTGCCGTCGCCGACAGTGGCGAAGGCCGCTGGACCATCGACGCCGCCGTCGAGCAAGGCGTCGCCACTCCGGTACTGGCCAACGCCCTGTTCGCGCGTTTCAACTCGCGCAAGGACAGCACCTACGCCAACCGCCTGCTCTCGGCGATGCGCTTCGGCTTTGGCGGCCATGTCGAGCCACCAAAGCAGTAATCCTCGGTGTGCGCTGGCCGCGGTATCGCTTGGGAGCGTCAGTCGCCCCCTCCCAGCGACCGCTGCCAGCGTTTTTCAAGCGTATCGGAGCCGGTCGCACCGAATATCGCTCGTGATTCCCCCAATACGAGGAAAGCCCCCAATAGCTCCGGGGTCGTACCAGAACCATGCCAGTAAAACCCCGTGCGTGATGGCGGCATCATGATTCGAGCTGCTCCCACACTTCGATGGCCGCTGCGAGATCCTCGAGCGACGCACCGACCGATTTGAACAACGTTACCGCCTGAGGGCTACTGCGCCCCGGCGAGGCGCCACTGATCAATTCACGCAACTCGCCGCGAATAGCGTCGAATTGGAAATCACCCTCTTCAATGGCTTGGTGAATATCACCGGCTTCGCCTTTGGCGCCCTCATACGTATCGACGAATACCTCCGCACGGGACAGGCAGGCACTGTCGCTTTCACGCATGGTCGGGCGAAACGCGCCCACCAGGTCCAGGTGCGTACCCGAGCGCAGCCACTCGCCGCGAACCAGCGGCTCGCTGCTCAGCGTCGCGCAACTGACGATGTCGGCCGAGGCAACCGCCTCGCTAAGCGAGGTGACCGCTTCACAGTCGAAGCGCTCCGCATAGGCGTCGGCGAGATGTCGCGCCTTCTCCGGGTGGCGCCCCCAGATCTTGACGCGTGAGATAGGACGCACGGCGGCATGCGCTTCGATCAGCATGGGCGCCAGCTTGCCGGTACCGACCATCACCAGCGTCTCGGCATCCTCGCGAGACAGATAACGACTGGCGACCGCCGAGGCGGCGGCGGTACGGCGGCGGGTCAACTCGCTGCCTTCGATACAGGCCAGGGGTTGGCCGGTATCGCCATCGCACAGCAGGTAGACGCCCGAGATCGCCGGCAAGCCTCGCTCGGCATTGTGAGGAAAGACATTCACCATTTTGGTGCCGATATAGCCTGCCTGCTGCCATGCCGGCATCAACAACAAGGTCGCCTCCCCCGCGTCGCGCGGGATGGCGTGGTGGTGGCGCAACGGCGTTTCGATACTGCCGTCGAAACACGCGTCCAGGCGCTCGATTAACGCCGGCCATGCTAAGGCGTCGCTGACCTCCTGCGCGGAGACTGTACGCATCTTACTCTCCTGTGGTTGCTGCAATCGCCATATCGCGCAGAAAGCACTGCGCCATCAAACACCGACTGCAGCGACGAAAGAATGGCAAGCCAAATTAGAACAAGCTAGTCACAATTCCATTGCAGGGATAGCTAGCGTAAAAACTGCTTCCAATAGATGCTGCTCATATCAATACGCGCAAACACTGCCCTGCATGGTATAGCGTGAAGCCTCCTTCGTAACCGGTGCTCCACAATGGCTTGGCGCGTATCGGTTGATGGGAGCAGATCGGCAGTGGCAACAAGCTATCATCACCAGTGTTCAAGTAATGGGCAAAGCCTTTTCCTACCACCGTGCCAGTCGTGATACCACGGCCGTTATAACCCGCAACACCTAAAATACCCGGCGCCGGCTCGAAGAGGCGCAGAGTGTGATCCGGAGTGAAACCGACCTGGCCTGTCCAGGTGCATTCCCAGTCCACTCGGCCTAGTTGCGGGAAGTAATGCCGCTGAACCCGATCGGCCCAGCAGCGCAGGAAAGACGCCGGCTTGCTATCACCACATCCTAGGCTGCCAAGAATCAAGCGTCCCTCTGCATCGCGCCTCAGACTGCTGAGCACCGTACGGGTATCCCAGGCGCCCTGGCGTTCGGGCAGAATGTCACCGGCAAGCTCGTCGGAGAGTGGCGGGGAGGCCACCTGGTAAAAGTGTCCTCGGAAGAAGTGCTCGCGCACTTGGTTCCAATGATCTTCCGTGTAGGCATTGGTTGCGATCACCAGACGCGGTGCCCGAACGCTGCCCTGCGGGGTGTCGACCCGCCAGCGGTCGCCTTCGCGCTCGATGCCCTCGGCAGCACTGTGAGTGTGCAGGTTGGCGCCTGCATCATGAGCCGCACGGGCGAGTCCCCGGGTATAGGCGGTCGGGTTCAGCGTGCCGGCCCGACGGTCGAGCAGGGCTCGCTGGATGCGGTGGGTACCGACGCGCCGTTGACACGCCTCTCCCTCGAGCAACTCGACCGGTGCACCGCAACGCGAAAATTGCTCGAAGCGCCGAGCCAGTTCCTCGGCCCCCTTGCCATTGTGGGCAAGATGCAAGGTACCGGTCCGAGTGTCCTGGCAGTCAATGCCGTGCCGGTCGATGAGTGTGAAGACATCGGCGGGCGCACGACCGAGCACTGCATTGGCGCGTTCGCCGTTTTCCGGGCCCAGGGCCTCAAGAATATCGTCCGGTGGTATCCACATTCCCGCATTGACCAAGCCAACACTGCGCCCCGAGCCGCCGCAAGGGATGTCTCCCGCCTCCAGAAGCGTCACCGAAACGCCAGTTTCGGCGAGATGCAGGGCGGTACTCAGCCCGGTGATGCCGCCGCCAATGACGGCGACATCGGCAACGGCGTTGCCTTCCAGGCGTGAGTATTCCCTTTGTCGTTCGGGGGAAGTCGTGGTCCAGATACAGGCCGATTTCATGACGCCTCCCTAACATCGTCGTCGGCGTGCGACCAGTCGTAGAAGCGTTGCGGATTACGCTGCAGGGAGTCTCGCTGCGCCTGCTGCCACTCCCTGATTTCAGGAGCGTGTTCGCTCTCGGAATGCTGCGCCAGCCAGCGCTCGAGATCCCGGAAGGCACGCGGCGAGAAGGGTTCGAAATCACCCTGTGAGCGGAGCAGGACCAATTTTCGCTCCTCATGCCGAATCGACACGATCAGGGCGCAACTGGCTACCCCCCACAAGGCGATGATGGAGGCGATCATGACGATGATGGCGGATAGGCTCATGATGACTGACCTCCTGTGGAATTGGCGACATGCGGCGTTTCATGGCGACGGTTCATGATCCACATGCATAGCGGGATCATCAGCGTGAGTATTACGAGGCCGCTGATCGTCTTCCAGGGTGTCTGCCCAAGATTGCTATATAGGAAGTAGGCCATGATGCCGAGCATGATGGCGGGGATTTGGTAGCGAATGACGAGTTCCCAGACACGCGGCACGTAAAGATCGGCGCCCCGGTTGAGGCTCAACACGCGCAGTCGGTGAGCATCGAACTTCCAGCCGATGGCGAGCATGGTGATGAACGTCGAAAGCGGTAGCCCCCAGTTGCCGACCACGAAATCCAGATAGCCGAGGATATTGGCATTCATGGCGCTCGGGATGCCGAGTAGCCAGATAATGCCGCAGATGGTCAGCACGGCCTTGGTACGGCTAGTGTTCCGCTCCTCTCGGTAAGTGGTAACGCCAACTTCGGTAATGGCGATGGCGGTGGTCAAGTTGGCGAAGAAAAAGCCCATGAAAAACAGCAAGGCCCAGAAGTAACCGCCCGTCATGCTGCCGAAGGCATTGGCCAGAGCCACGAAGGCCAGTTCAGCGCCGGAGCTGGGCGAGATGCCGAAAGCGAAGACGATGGGAAAGACGGCGAAAATGGCGAGCAGACCGAAGCTAGTATTGCCGACCGCCGTGAAGATGCCTCCCCCCAGCGGGATATCGTCGTTACGGCCGAGATAGCTACCGTAGGTCAGGGCGATCCCCCAGCCGAGGCCAGTGGAGAACAACGCCTGCCCCAGCGCCGCCAGCCAGGTCTCGCCCCGGGCCAGATATTCCCAGTTGGGCGAGAAGGCGAACTCCAGGCCCGCCATGGCCCCCGGCAATGTCACCCCGCGAATGGCGATAGCGATCAAGGCGATGGTCAGGATCGGCATCATCCACTTGGCCATACGTTCGATTCCCCGCTTGATACCGAACAGCAGAATGCCGGTAACCATCAGCATGGCAATCGTGTGCATGCCGACGTTCAGGGCCGTGTTGCCGCTAAAGTCTTGCCACAGGGCAGCCGTATCGAAATCAGTCTGGGTGAAAGTGCCGAGCACGGCATGAAAGGCATAGTAGATCGACCAGCCAACGATCGATGAGTAGTAGGACATCAATACGATGTTGAAGATCAGAATCACCAGCCCCAGGCCGACGAGGCGATTGTTGCCATAGACCTTGCGGAAGGTGCCGATCAAGCCCTGGCGGGTATAGCGCCCAAGGCTGGTCTCGCCCATCAGACCGGGTACCGCGATTAGATAGAGCAGCAGGAAGTAAGCGATCAAAAAGGCGCCCCCGCCATTCTCTCCCGTCACGTAGGGCATGCGCCAGATATTGCCGGCACCGACCATGGCGCCGACGACGGCCATCAGGTAACCAAAGCGGCTACCCCATTGTTCTCGAGAAATTGTTGTTGTCATCTTTGGACTCCATGACACGTTCTGCCTGGATGGTCGAACGTTCCAAAAAACCCGACCCTGTGCGTCGAGGTTTCGAGCACGTTCATGCAACGAAGCGCCGCCCCGTCATCGGGACGGCGCTCGTGGTCAGTCGAACTTGATCCCTTGTGCCAGTGGTAGCTCACGGGAGTAGTTGACGGTGTTGGTTTGTCGACGCATATAGCTCTTCCAGATGTCGGAGCCGGACTCGCGACCTCCGCCGGTCTCCTTCTCGCCACCGAAGGCACCACCGATCTCCGCGCCACTCGGTCCGATGTTGACGTTGGCAATACCGCAGTCGCTGCCGACATCCGAGATGAAGGCCTCGGATTCGCGCACGTCGCTGGTGAAGATGCACGATGACAACCCTTGGGGAACGTCGTTGTGCAACGTCATGGCCTCATCGAAGTCGCGATAGCTCATGACGTAGAGGATCGGGGCGAAAGTCTCGTTCTTGACCAGGTCATCCTGCTGCTCGACCTCGACGATGGCCGGGGTCACGTAATAGCCATCGGGATACTGATCGGCGAGTTGGCGTTCGCCACCGAATACGCTCGCGCCCTGCTGGCGCGCCTGATCGAGCACGGACTGCATCTGCTCGAAGGCCTGGGCATCGATCAACGGGCCGACCAGGTTGCCCTCCATGGGATCGCCGATCGTCACGCCGGCATAGGCCTTCTTCACGCGCTCGACGACTTCGTCGCGGATCGACTCATGGACGATCAGGCGACGCAGGGAGGTGCAGCGCTGTCCAGCCGTCCCCACGGCGGAGAACAGAATGGCGCGGACCGCCATGTCCAGATCGGCGCTGGGCGCCAGAATCATGCCGTTGTTGCCCCCGAGTTCGAGAATGCTGCGACCGAAACGAGCCGCCACCCGAGGCGCTAACTCCCGACCCATGCGCGTACTACCGGTGGCGCTGATCAGCGGCACACGCGGATCGTCTGCCAGGCGCTCGCCCGCCTCGCGGTCTCCCAGAATCACTTGGCTGAGACCTTCGGGCGCCTCGTCGCCGAACTCGGCCATGGCGCGCTCAAGTAACGCCTGGCAGCCCAGAGCAGTGAGCGGGGCCTTCTCGGAGGGCTTCCACAGCAGGCTATTGCCGCATACCAAGGCCAAGGCGGCGTTCCAGGCCCAGGGGGCCACCGGGAAGTTGAAGGCAGTGATCAAGCCGATCGGTCCCAGCGGATGCCAGCTCTCGCGCATGTGGTGCCCGGGACGCTCGGAAGCGATGGTCAGGCCATAGAGCTGACGCGACTGACCGACGGCCAGGTCGCAGATGTCGATCATCTCCTGAACTTCGCCGAGACCTTCCTGATAGATCTTGCCGCACTCCAGGGTAACCAAGGCACCGAGATCCTCCTTGTGGCGACGCAACTGTTCGCCGAACAGTCGAACGAGCTCGCCGCGACGAGGGGCGGGTACTCGACGCCACTCTTCGAAGGCCCTCTGGGCACGTGCCACGCGGGCCTCGACGGCATCGACGCCCTCGAGGCGAATCTGGCCGAGCTCGCCGCCGTCGGTGGGTGAGATGACCGCATAATCGCCCTGGCGGTAGGCATCCTCGGAGACGCCGAGACGCTGCATGAGGGATTCGATCATTCTTCCTCCTACTATCAATTCCTGGGTTCGAAAATCGAAACCAGTATTGGCGCGGAGGTTGACGCCCTTCAAACGACGTTTTATATGGAGGTCATTCCCATTTTTCTGGTTTTAGCCTTCACAATGAAGAACCACGACGAGGCACAATCCATACACAGGAGAGCGGCATGAGCCATCGACACCTGCCCAGCCTGACCGCCATGCAGTGCTTCGAAGCCTCGGTGCGGCACATGAGCTTCACGCGTGCCGCCGACGAGCTGAACCTAACCCAGAGTGCCGTCAGCAAGCAGGTTGCCCAGCTCGAAGCGGTGCTCGAGCATCCTCTGTTCCGTCGAGTACGCAAGCGGCTTCAGGTCACCCCGGAGGGCTCGCTCTATCTCACCGAGGTGCGCAAGATCCTGGCCCAGGTAGAAATGTCCACGCGTTACATGCAGTCCTACGGTGGCCAGAGTGTGGTGCTCAATGTCACCACACTGCCGACCTTCGGGGCACGCTGGTTGATCCCGCGGCTCAATGGGTTCCGCTTCCGGCATCCACGGGTCTATCTGAACATCGCCAACCGCTCGGAGCCCTTCGACCTGGAGGAGGAGCGCGTCGATGTCGCCTTCTTCTTCGGTCATGGCGCCTGGCCCCGGGCCGAGTGCATCAAACTGCTTGAAGAGGAGATGGTGCCGGTGTGCTCGCCTGCGGTGCTGCCAGTCGACGGCATTCAAGAACCGCTGGAACTGACAAAGCTGGTGCTATTGCAGAGCTCGACGCGGCCCGAGGCCTGGCACGACTGGTTCGAGGCCCAGGACTGTTACACCGAGCACAGCTACCACGGGCCACGTTTCGATACCTTCTACATGGCCTTACGCGCGGCACGTGCCGGATGTGGCGTCGCCCTGGCACCGCGCTTTCTCGCCGAAGAGGAACTACAGGCCGGCCTACTGACGATTCCATGGACGTTCGGCCTGACCAGTCGCGATGCCTATTACCTGGCCTATCCCGAACACAAGGGAGAGGATACCAAGGTTCGAGGCTTCATCGACTGGATACTCGAGCATCGGGAGGCCCCTGGCGACGTTGTGGCACCCTAGTGCATGAATTAATGGAATGGATAACACGCTTTTTTTCGTTTGAAGCCCTGAAGATGGCTCTGTTCTCATCGTGGCGATAGGCTTCTTCAGGATAATGACATGGACCTCCCGCACATCAGTGACGCGCTCGGCATCGTTCACCCTCTCTGCATCGACAGAGGCCGCAACGCCGAGGTCTGGGACGAACAGGGCAACCACTATGTCGACTTCGTCGGCGGTATCGGCGTGCTCAACCTGGGGCATGGACATCCCGACGTGGTCGAGGCAGTCAAGGCGCAGGTCGATACCTTGATGCATTCCGCCTTCAATGCCCTGCCGCATCGTGGCTATCTCGAGGTCGCCAGCGCCTTGAATGCCTTCGTGCCGGTGTCTTATTCGCTGTCCTGCATGCTTACCAACAGCGGTGCCGAGGCTACCGAGAACGCTCTCAAGATTGCACGTGCCGCCACCGGGCGCCAAGGCGTGATCGCTTTCGACGATGGCTTTCATGGCCGCACGCTGGCGGCATTGAACCTCAACGGCAAGGTCAAGCCTTACAAGAATCGCCTCGGTGCCTTGCCCGGACCGGTGCATCACCTACCCTTCCCCAGTCGCGACGATGGTGTCGACGCCGACACCGCCATGGCCGCCCTGGAAAGACTATTCGAGGTCGAGATCCCTGCCGATGAAGTGGCCTGTATCATCGTCGAACCGGTCCAGGGCGAGGGTGGCTTTCGTCTACTGTGCGCCGATTTCGCCGCACGCCTTCGGGTGTTGTGCGAGGCACAGGGTATCGTGTTGATCTTCGACGAGATCCAGTCCGGCTTCGGACGCACCGGCAAGCGTTTCGCCTTTTCCCACCTGGGGGTCGAACCCGACCTGCTGCTGATGGGCAAGAGCATGGCCGCCGGACTGCCGCTGGCCGCAGTGGCGGGCAAGCCAGAGATCATGGATGCCCCACCTAAAGGTGGCCTGGGCGGCACCTATTCGGGCAATGCCGTCGCCTGCGCTGCGGCCCAGACAGTGATGGCGCTAATGAGCGATGAGCATCTGGCCGATTGGAGCGAGCGCCAGGAAGCGATGATCCTGGAAGCGTATCGCGGCTGGCGAGCGTCTGACCGCTATTCAATGCTTGGCGACATGACCGGCGTTGGCGCCATGCGCGGTATTGTCTTCGAGGATACGCCCGCAGCCACCGGCGCCGAACATCTGGCCGCGCTGATCGTCGCCGGTCGCGAGGAGGGCGTACTATTGATGCCCAGCGGGCGCCGGCGCAACGTACTACGTCTGCTGCCCCCATTGACCGCCGAACCCGAGGTTCTGGAAGAAGGACTGGCGAGGCTCGAGAGAGCGCTGCTGGCAGTACTAAGCGCGCATCCATCCAACGTCGACGACCGACACCATGAGGCACAGCCGATGACAGTCCCCATTTCCCATCACGAGATTCGTGACCGTTTCTCCAAGGCCATGTCGGCCATGTATCAGGCCGAAGTGCCCCAGTACGAAACCCTGCTCGAGCTGGTAGCTCAGGTGAACCGCGAGACCCTCGAGCGCGATCCTGAGCTGGCCGCGCGGCTCGAGGCTCATGATGAGTTGAATCGCCTCAGCGTCGAGCGGCATGGTGCCATCCGCGTCGGTACGGCCGAAGAACTCACCATGCTGCGCCGGCTGTTCGCGGTGATGGGCATGTATCCGGTGGGCTACTACGATCTCTCCGAGGCCGGCGTGCCGGTTCACTCCACCGCCTTCCGGCCCATCGACGACGACGCCCTGGCGCGCAACCCCTTCCGTGTCTTTACCTCGCTGCTACGCCTGGAGTTGATCGAGAGCGCCGAGCTACGCGAGCGCGCCGCCGGGATCCTCGCCGAGCGTGACATCTTCACGCCCGGCGCACGGGAGTTGATCGAACTCAGCGAACGCCAGGGCGGGCTCACCGACGAACAGGCCGACCGCTTCGTGGCCGAGTCGTTGGAGACCTTTCGCTGGCACCAGGACGCCACGGTGGACCTGGAAACCTACGAGGCGCTGCACGCCGAGCATCGATTGATCGCCGACGTGGTCTGCTTTCGCGGGCCACATATCAATCATCTGACGCCACGCACCCTGGATATCGACGAGGCGCAACGCCGCATGCCGGCGGCGGGGATGAATCCCAAGGAAGTCATCGAAGGCCCGCCGCGCCGCGACTGCCCGATCTTGCTGCGCCAGACCAGCTTCAAGGCCCTTGAGGAGCCGACCCGCTTCGCCGGTGAACGTCAGGGCACTCACACCGCGCGTTTCGGCGAAATCGAACAACGTGGCGTGGCGTTGACCGCCAAGGGACGTGCGCTCTATGACCGGCTGCTCGCCGAATCGCGTCAGCGTACGACCGGACTGACCAATGCCGAACACCAGCGCGTCCTGGCCGAGGTGTTCGCCGACTTCCCGGACACCGAAGCCGAGCTACGCCATCAGGGTCTAGCCTTCTTCGAGTACCGGCTGACCGCAGCGGGGCGTGAGGCCGGAGCGGGCGCCGAGGCCGAGCTGGAAAAACTCATCGAGCAAGGGCTGGTCGCCGCTCGGCCGATCACCTACGAGGATTTCCTGCCCGTCAGCGCGGCCGGCATCTTTCAGTCGAACCTCGGCGGTGGCGGCAATCAGGCCTATGCGGGCAATGCCAACAAAGAGGCCTTCGAGGAAGCGCTAGGCGCCAAGGTAACCGACGAGCTGGCCCTCTATGCAGAACGCGAGCGCATGTCTCTTCAATCGACTCTCGAGGCCTTGAAGCGCTAAGTTCTACCGATTCAATCGTGAAAAATCACTATCGTTTGACCTGGACGGCAAGGGGGCGTCAATCCCCCAGCCCCAGCGACCGCTGCCAGCGCTTCTCGAGCGTATCGGGGCTGCTGGGGCCGAATACCGCCCGTGACTCCCGCCGATACCAGGCCCACATCTGATCGCCATAGCTGTAATGCCACCATTCGCTGGGCAGGTTGGCGAAGCCGGCATCCCACATGGTGTGGTAAAGGGCCCGTCGCCGGTCACGGTAGGTTCGCGTCGTGGCGTCGTGGGCATGATGCTCGAAGTGGACGGTATGCGAGGCGGGCCGCGCTTCATCGAATGCCGAGCCCATCTCCAGCAGCATCCCATCATCGTCGCATAGCGCTACATCCACTGCTCCGCCGGTGAGATGCGGGCTCGGACACTCTGGCTGATCACTGGGCGGCGAGACAAATGCCCGGGTCATCGCCCGCAGATCCGACTCGTCGAGATCCGCATAGCGCGTTTCCACCATTCTCAGCAAGGTGTCATAGAAGTGGCGCTGCACGACATAGGGCCGCCAGGCATCCAGCACCACCAATCCCAGACCTTCCGGCAGGCTCCGTGCCACCATGAGAAGTCGCCGATAGACTGCCTCCCGCGCCCAACACTCGGGCACCGCCCCAGATACGCCCAGGGCATGGTAGATGGGATGCACGCGCAAGGCCGGCGCGGCAAGGCTGAGCGCATGTAATGGCATGCCGTCGTCGACGATGGGAATAGCGGCAATGGCCTCCCACTGTGGATCGGCAATGTCGGCGATGGGTCGAAGCGTCGAGTCAGTCACGTTCAAGCGGTTCGTTTCCAAGTTGAAGTCAGCCCAGAGTATTGGGTAGCCAAGTGATCAGGCCGGGAAAGACAATAAGCAATAACAGAACCCCGACCGCCACCAGGATGAACGGCCAGATAGTGCGGAAGAGCACGGTTATATCCAAGCGGCTAACCGCCGCAGCGATGAATAGGCAGGCGCCCATCGGGGGTGTTATCAAGGCGATAGTGATATTCAGCGTAATGATTATACCCAGCGCCACGGGATCGATGCCGGCCGCCAGCGCCACTGGCGTGAATACCGGCGAGAGCAACATCAGCGCCGATACTTCCTCCATGAACATGCCGGTCACGAAGGTGATGGCGCTAAGCAGCAAGAGCACAATCACCGGCGAGTCGATGAATGGCTCGAGCAGACTAGTGAAACGATCAGGCGCCTGTGCATAAGCCAACTCCCAACTGATCACCGACGAGATGCCGATGATCAGGAAGATGGCTGCCGTTAACCGTGTGGTCTCGATCGCGGCACGCCAGAAAGCCGTCAGACGCAGCTCTCCCATCAGCAGCCCGCACACCGCCACGTAGAGGACGGTCAAGGCAGCGGATTCGGTCGGCGTGACGATACCCAGCACGATCCCCGCGACGATGATGAACGGCGCAACCAGCGCCGGCAACGCCCCGCCTACCGCTGCATATATCTCACGTCTGGTAGGCAAGGTGGTGCGTCGCTCGAAACCCGCCCGCCTGGCATGCACGGCATTTATCGCCATGAACGCCAGTGCCAGCAGAAGGCCGGGGACCACGCCGCCCAGGAACAGCTGGCCGACCGAGGTATTGGTCTGCGCGCTATACAAGATCATGAAGATGCTCGGCGGGATGATCGGCCCGATCAGCGAGCTACCGGCGGTCAGCCCAGCGGCAAACGCCGTGGAATAACCTTCGCGTCTCATCGCCGGCACCAGCAATGCCCCCAGTGCAGAGGCATCGGCAGCCGCCGAGCCATTGACCCCGGACATGAACACGCTACCTACCACATTGACATGCCCGATACCGCCGCGCAGATGCCCCACCAGCAGACGCGCGACGCGCATCAAACGTTCGGTCATACCACAGGTATTCATCAGATTGCCGGCGAGAATGAACAACGGAATCGCCATCAACGAGAAACTGTTGAGACCGCCGAAGAACTGTTGCGGCATCATCCGCGCGATCATGCCGGGGTCGACGAAAACGAAACCCACCAGCGCAGTGGCAATCAAAGTGAGAAAAAGCGGTATGCCCAATAGCGTATTGGCCAACAAAACCACGAACATCACAGCGACCATCATGAGGCGTCCTCCGCAACATCTGGAGAGACATCACCGGTCTGAGGCAATGGACGAGGGCCGTAAAGCAATACCTGCAAGGCAAGCAGGCCGAAACCCAGCGGCATGGCAAGCATGGGAATGGTGCGGCTAATGCCCAGTCCCTGAGAGGTGAAATAACTCACCGACAACGCGTAATGCCAACTCCACCAAGTCATGGCCACACACAGCGCCAGGGTCAAAAGCCATTGATAACCCAATAAAATTTGCCGGGCGATGTTTCCCAACTTGCGCTCGAGTAACGCCACTCGCATATGCTCGCCACGCACCCAAACATTGCCGGCGATCAGCAACGCCGATGCGATCAAGCAGTAACGCGCAAGTTCGTCACTCCAGATAGGCGCCTGACCAACCACATAGCGCGTCACGACGCCATACAGGATATCGATTAGCGTGACCAATAGCGCCACTCCGCCCAGGCCGGTCGTTATCCGCCCCAGCAGCGATAACAAGGTTTTTCGGAACATAGTGATTTACATGGTACGACCGGCATGGCCGGTCGTACTCCTGGCATCCGGGTGAATAACGTGGGAATCAGTCGCTGAGCAGGTCGCTTTGACCGGCATCCTCGAGCGCCATCTTGATCCACTCGTCGTCGATACCCTGCTCTTCGAGCCAATCGATGTAGGCCGGCTGGCCTTTTTCACGGAACGCCGCCATCTCTTCCTCGTTGGGTTCGATCACCGTCATGCCATTATCGGCAAGAAACTGGACGCGCTCGTCGACCCGCTTTTCGACATCTTCACGGTTGAGCTCATTGGCTTCTTCGACGGCTGAGTCGACAGCATGGCGATCGTCGTCTGAGAGTCCTTCATACCAATCGCCGTTAGCCACGAGGAACTGGTCGGAATACTGCACGTTAGCCCGGGTGAAGTACTTCTGCACTTCGTAGAGACTGCCCATGATGATGTACATCGGCGGGTTCATCTGGCCATCGGCGACATTGGTCTTGAGCGCCATGTAGGTATCGGTCCAGGGTATCGGCGTGCCGGACGCACCGAAGGCCTCATAAAGCGCGACTTGGCTAGGATCCATGGCGCGGAAGCGCAGTCCCTCGAAATCGTCGGGGCTCTTTATCGGCCGCTTGGAGTTCGTGAATCCAAGAAAGCCCCCCTCCTCGATCACACCAAGCAACTCGGCACCAGTGCGCTCCTTGAGCGCCTCCTCGACCTTGTTCCAATAATCACCTTCGTCGAAAAACTCATGCGCGGCGTTGTAATCATCGAACAGGAAGGGAGTGGCACTGACATAGATTTCGGGCACGATCGGCGACATACCGGCGAATGAAGCTATGTTGAGGCTCGGCGTATTGGCGACTTGCTCCATGCGCTCCTGTTCTTCGCCGAGCATGGAGTTGGGATATAGCTTGAGCTGAATATCGCCGTCGGTTTTTTCTTCCACCAGCCGTTTGAGGTTGGACGCAAACAGATGAACCGCATTCTTGTCCGCATCGGGCGGTCCGTTATAGCTCAGATTGATGGTCGTGGCCGCATTGGCCAGGCTCGCCGTCGTCAGCAAGCCTGTGACGGCAGCTGTGAGTAACACGGGACGCAGCATTGAGAAACGCATGAAGAGGACTCCTTGTTGTTATCGGAACGCGACATGACGCGTGTATTGATCGGCCGTTGTTTACAGCGGCTTTCTATGACGCTAATCGTTGCGCTGTTGACCTTTCAAGCGCTCTAGCGTTGCCTTAAAGGCAACATGCGTGCGTCCAAGACGCGCGGTGCGTCGGCGCTGAAGAAAGGCATGCTATATCGCAGGTGCTCAATGAACGCCTGGGCTGCCACCGTCAATGGCCGCTCGACCTGACTGACGATGCGCGCTTGCGCCTGGCACAGTACCTCGGCGTCGACCTCGCGCGCGACAATGCTGCCCTCGTGAATTTCCTCGAGGACGCTGAGCTCAGGCATGAATATCACGCCCAAGCCGGAACGCACGAAATTCTTGAGCACCGACACCGAGTTGGTTTTCATGCGCGGCCGATACGATAGCTTGGCCATCCGCAATGCCATATCGACCAACTGCCCCATGCCGGTTTGCCCATCGATAAGCGCCAAGGAATGCGCACCGATCTCGGCGAGCGTCAGCGGCGCCGTCGCACGGGCCAACGCGTGTTCGGCGGGCACGATCAGATCCAGCGGTTGGCAACGATCGACATGCGAGACCAGGCGGTGGTCGTCCGGCGGCGCATACAGTAACGCCAGATCGACGCCCCCTTCCTCGACCAACGCCATGGCATCGGTGAGCCCCGCCATATGTACTTCGATTTCCAATCCCGGATAGGTGGCCAAAAAATTCTGCAAGGGTGCCGAAACCAGATCCGCTATGAATCCTTCGCCAACGGCGATATGTACCTCACCATGTTCCAGGTTCTGCATTGCCTGTAACTGGGAAAGTGTTGCCCGCTCGGCGGCGCGTCGATCGCGATAGTGACGCAGCATCAATTCACCGGCAGGCGTCAATCCCAGGCGTGGCGAACGCACCAGTAACAAAGCATCCAGTTCCTCCTCGAGCGCGCGCAGTTGCCTGCTGAGTGCCGATGGGTTGACCTCCAGATGCGCGGCGGCCCGGCGTAGCGAACCATAGCGAACGACGGCATCAAGATATTCAAGCGCACGAGATTTGAACGGAGTCATGGCGAGCTCGGTCAGCGATCTGATAAATAGGTCATCATCCCACTAACGATCACAGGGGATGGGATTGATTCCAATCCGCAACCGGCGTAGCGTGAAGGTGTCGAATTCATAGGAGACTGGATCATGGCGGAAGCCAAGAGTGTCATCAAACGTGTCTACGTTCCTACCTATGTCCGCGATCTGCCCAATGGCGAGCGTGTGACGGTGCCCGGACACTACAAGAAGACACCCACGCACTCGCGCTGACGCTCGTGATTGGGTCGCGCCCCGTCCTTTCTGCGCGGGCATGCAACGAACCATGAACGCCCTGCCAACCAGCGGGGCGTTTTTGTTCGAGGAGGGGCGTGCATCGCATGCATCAGCGGCTCAGATCGATCTCTCGCGTCTGGCCGGCGCCAATCTCGATCTGCTTCAGGATCAGCGGGCTGCGCGAGCCGTCCGGCAGGCGCACGCTTGCGGCCACATAGAAGACCCCCGCGGGAATGCCGGTGGCCTCGAAATAGCCGTTGGCGTTGGTCTTGGCGTAATGCGTGTATTCACGCGCACGTGGGTCCGCAGGCTCGATGCGCTTCCCCGCCAGCGCGGCTTCGGCGGCCTCGGCGGAATAGCGCGTGGCCGGGGCGATCGACACGGTTTCGTTCTTGCCCACCAGCGTACCGTCTGTCGATGAGGTGTAGCGCAGTCGCCCCTTGACGACAGCGGAGCCATGCTTGTCCAGTTTGGCGTATTCCTCGGCGGGAAATGCAACCTGACGTTCGACGGCGCCTACCGGCGTACCTTCGCCGGCTTCCTCGACATCGACGGGCTGCGTCGGCCCACCCGTGGGTAGCATTTCACAGCCACTCAGTGCCAGCCCCACCAGGGCCAGCCACCATCCCGTGCGTCTATGTCTCATTCCATGAGCCACCTTATAAGCGAACTTAACGCGTAAGTTCTGGATTGAGCGTGTAAGTCCCCATCACGCAGGATTGCTCGATGACATGCCCTTGCATGGCCTCGAGAACTTCATCACCGGTGAACTCGCCCTGCAGACCCAGCGAAGCAATATCCAGCGCATAGACTGTGAAGTAGTAGCGATGCACCAAGGTGTCGTTCCACGGCGGACAAGGCCCGTCATAGCCTCCGTAAATGCCTTCGAGCTGTTCGTCATCGACGAAAAAGTCCGTGTAGCTGTTGATACCGCGTACGCCCTTGCCGGTCTCGCCTGGTGCCTTGCCCATGGCCACGACACCGTCAGCATCTTCGCCTTCGTCGATGCCGCTCACCTCCGCAGGGATATCGATCAATACCCAGTGGTAGAAATCGGCGCGAGGCAGTTCGGCTGGCACGCTGCGGCCTTCTTGGTTGACGTCGCTAGGGTCCGTGGGCGCATCCGCATCGACCACCAACAGCGCGAGGCTACGCGTCCCGGCAGGCACATCATGCCAGTGAACACGCGGATTGCTATTGTCACTGAAACGAAGGTGTTGATCGGGATCGGGAGCGGCGAACGCGAAGCGTTCGGGAATGGGTTCTCCGTCGATGATGTCCTGCACATCGATGCGCATGCGGCTGCCTCCTGGTAGGCCGTGAAGAAGATGCTATTGCTTAGTCTGGCACATTCATGAGGCGGTGCGCATAGGACCAACGGAGCCCAGCGCGCAACGCCACTAACGACACAACGAGACGCCGCGCATGCCAAAATGAAAATGGTTGGCATGCGCGGCATTGTAGTCCGGCCCGAGGGTTGTCCCGAATACCTCGCAGGCGCCATCGCGCACGCGATGCAGGAAATCCGCCGCGTCATCGTCGCCCACCCAGTCATCGAGCACGGAAACACGGCGTCCGTCCGCCAGCCGAAAGGTCGCCACATCGAGCGCTTCCGCAGTAGCGTGGTCGCTGCGGCGGGCATTGTCGCGATGATAGATGTTACGACACGCGAAGCTCCCCAAGTGGCGTACCGACGCCACCGGCTCACCGAACACCTCCTGCGCGGCCGGCTGCAGGCGTTGACGCTCGAACAGCGACCAAGCCACCGCCAGCGGACAGCTGGCCACGAAACTGGCATTGAAATCGACACCGGCATGGCGCACGCGCACCACATTTTTAAGCGGGCAGCCGGCAACGGGGGTGTAATCCGCCAGCGGCGTGTAATTCAGGGTACCAGCAGGCGCGGCGTCGAGAACATCGCGGCAGGCCTCACGATCGCCCTCCAAGCGACCGAGCTTCCACTGCGTCACCGGAGTGAGTGGATCCTCAATCGCTAGCGGAGCGAAGGGATTCCACTCCTGAGGGACGCTCCAGACGCCCTTGTCCAGGGCGACGCCGGCGGCAATCACGGCGAAACTCAACGCGAGGAAGGCAAGCGACGGTTTCATGGCACTCCCGGCAAGGTGCAAAGCCTTCAGTTAGAGAACGTCAGCGGTCATATGACGATCCGCCTGTGAGGAATGCGAATGTGACCGATACTGTACGCACCCCCGACCTTACAGGAGAACCGCCATGCCACGCTGGATTCCACTCGCCTTCATCGCTGGCTTCTTCGCCGTGCTTTGCTTCCATCAGCCCATGGCGGGCTTGTTGCACGCCTACGCCATCATCCCGTTTGCGCCCTATGGCACCACAGCCGTACCTCCTTTGGGCGTTCCTCAGTGGCTGTCGGCGAGCTTCTGGGGCGGTGTATGGGGCATCGTCATGTTGTGGGTATTCACGCGTTGCCACGTCACGACCGGGCTGTGGTGGAAAAGCGTGCTGTTCGGCGGTATCGCGTTAACACTCGTGGCGCTGTTTATCGTCTTTCCGCTCAAGGGGCGCGGCCTCAACCTCGCCGGATTTCCCATCGGCTTTCTGGTCAATGGCGCTTGGGGGCTGGGCATTTGGGTCTTCGCACGCTGCTTCGGGCTCTGGAGAGTCCCGCCGGGACGTACGTAATCAGCCCCACAAAAGGGTTACCAGCAACGCCAGCACGCCTACGATCAGCGCGGTGAGCACGGCGATGCTCACCAGTCGATTCAGCCAATCATCGACGCCGCCCCGGGGACGCACGGGGCCTCCTCTCCGGCGGCGAGTCGCGCCGTGACGTTGTCGCCTGCCTGCTTTGGCCACTTGGGGCATTCCTCACTCCCGTCCATGCAATATCGCTTACCATAAGGGGTGGCGCGCGTTTCCACCAGCGCCAACGTAAAACGCCCGGCCGAAGCCGGGCGTTGCATAGCCGCAGGCGTGCGTTACCCGCCTTCATGCGTATTGATACGGCGATTGACCACATTCGGAGCGCGACGATAGCGCTCGGCATCAGCCAACGTGTCGGCTTCGAAGGCATCGGCGCCGACCGGCGTCTCTCCATGGCGATGATACAGTGCCGTCAGCATCGCCTTGCGATCCGCTCGCAGTTCCTTCACCAGCACGAAGATCATCCCATAGAGAATGAAGGTAAATGGCAATGCCGCCAGCACTGCTGCGGATTGCAGCCCATTCAAGCCTCCCGCGACCAGCAAGGTGAGACAGATCGCGGCGATCAACACGCCCCAGATAATCCGCTTCACCAAAGGCGGATTCAGCGAGCCGCCATCGGTCATCTGCGAGACGATGTAGGTCGCCGAATCTGCAGACGTCACCAGGAAGATGAAGATCAAGAACAGCGCCACCACCGACAGCACATTGGAGAAGGGCATCAAGTTGAACATCTGGAACAGCGCCACGGTGATGTTGTCAGCCGTTGCCGAGGCCAATCCGACATCACCGGACAATTCCATGTTGAGCGCAGCCCCACCGAACACGCCGATCCACAGGCAAGCCAGCAGCGGCGGCACGATCAACACGCCGAACACATACTCCTTGATGGTACGGCCGCGCGAGACACGTGCCACGAAAGTCCCCACGAACGGCGACCAAGCGATGACCCACGCCCAGTAGAAAATCGTCCAATTACTCGCCCAAGTATCGTCACTATAGGGCGCGACACGCAGGCTCATGCCCACGATGTTTTGTAGGTAATCGCCGATTCCTAAGGTGATGGTTTCGAGGATCGCCACGGTCGGTCCGGTGATCAGCACATAGAACATCAGCGCAAAACACAGCACCATGTTGAGATTGGAAAGGCGCTTGATGCCCTTGTCCAACCCCGACCAGGTAGACGCCATGTAACACAGGAACATGGCGCCCATGATGATGAACTGCCATTTGACGCCTTCCTCGACGCCGAACACTGCATGCAGACCACCGTTGATCTGCAACACCGCCAGGCCGATGGACGTCGCCACCCCCATCACGGTGGCGACTACGGCGAACACATCCAGCGCCGGTCCTATCTTGCGCAGCTTGGGACGCTTGGCGGTCATGCTCGAGAGCACGTTGGACACCAGTCCCGCCTGTCCCTTGCGGAACTGATAATAGGCGATGATCAACCCAACCACGGAGAACGCCGCCCACTGATGGATGCCCCAATTGAAGAAGCTGTATTGAATGGCATAGCGTGCCGCTTCCTCGGTGCCACCTTCCATGTCACCGTAAGGCGGTTCGAGAAAGTGTGTCATCGGCTCGGCCATGCCATAAAATACCAAGCCGACGCCAAATCCGGCCGCCAGTAGCATGCTGACCCACGAGAAGAAGCTATAGGAGGGTGAGCTATCCTGCGGGCCTAGGCGGATCTTGCCGTACTTGCTGAAGGCCAGCGTCAACAAGAACACCACGAACCCGAAGACCGAAAACAGGTAGAACCACCCAAAGTAGTGTGAAATGGTTGATAATGCCGTCGATGCCGCTTCACCGAAGCCCTCGGGAAAGGCCGCGCCTATGGCGACCAGAACCGCCACGATCAAGGCAGAGACGATGAATACATTTTGCCTTCCAATATTGGCCATGCAGCTATCCTCTTAGTCTCCGACGATACGATGTCTCATGCACCTCTTGGGTTCTTATCACCGGGCCCAGCATGCCTGCAATGGCCCAGGGAACCAAAGCCAAATACATGAGACCAATCGACCACGATGGCAGAATCATTGCCGCATGGCCATAACCGCATTTTATATTTCAGCAAATCAATCATTAAACTTCATTGAAGAGCCCGCTATGCCGTCACCAACCCGTCTGGCTTCCGCCACCGCTTGGCTCGAGCGTCTTTCGCATTCACGGCATGCCCTGCCGCTGTTGTTTTTCGCTTCGATGCTGGAAACCCTCTTGGTGCCGATTCCTATCGAGACCATCCTGATCCCCTGGATGCTGGCCCAACCGCGTCGTAAATGGCGCTTGGCAGGCGTGGCGCTGGCAGGCAACTTGACTGCCGCCGCGATTGGCTACGCACTGGGGGCCTGGGCATTGAATACTTGGGGGACGACGCTTATCCCTTTGTTTGGGGGCCAGGATGCCTATACCGCCTTTCAGGCGCGCATGGCCAGCGACGGCTTTATGGCGGTGCTCGCGGTGGGCATCATCCCCATCCCCTTCCAGATCGCTATGCTCGCCGCCGGATCGAGTGGCTATCCCTTCCCCATGTTTCTGCTGGCATCTCTTTTTGCGCGTGGCGTGCGCTATTTTGGCCTCGCCTTGCTGGTGCATCTCGCCGGCGACGCGGCCCTATCGTTGTGGCGGCGCCACGCACGCCCTATCGGCGTGCTGGGCATCGTGTTGTTCGGCTCGTGGCTCTGGCTTCAATTCATGCCATGAGCGCCACACCGTGAACGTAGCGCCAAACCTTGAGTTATACGCTCGTCATCCCCACACAGAGTAATATTGAGGACGCTAACGTTCACCCGATCAAGAGGCCATCATGAGCCGACTCTCGCAAATTCCGCTGTCCGTGCTCGATCTCGCACCGATCTCGCATGACGGCACCGCCGCCGAGACCTTCGAACGCACGGTCGATCTCGCCCAACTCACCGATACCCTGGGCTACAATCGCTATTGGCTGGCCGAGCATCACAACATCGACGGCATCGCCAGTGCTGCCACGTCCTTGCTCATCGGTCATGTCGCCGGCAAGACACAACGCATCCGCGTAGGCAGTGGCGGCATCATGCTGCCCAATCACCCGCCGCTGATGGTCGCCGAACAGTTCGGCACGCTGGAAACGCTGTATCCCGGGCGCATCGATCTGGGCCTGGGGCGCGCGCCCGGCTCCGACGGCGTGACCATGCAGGCCATGCGTCGCAACCCGCGCGCTGGCGTGAATGACTTCCCCGATCGCCTGGCTGAACTACGCGGCTACCTGGGCGATGCCCTGCCCGATCAACGCGTCAAGGCGATTCCCGGTCAGGGCACGCATGTACCGCTCTGGCTGCTGGGCTCCAGCGACTTCAGCGCACGCCTCGCCGCCCAGCTTGGCTTGCCGTTCGCCTTCGCCGGCCAGTTCGCCCCAGGCTATATGCTTGAGGCCATCCAGCTCTATCGGCAAATGTTCCAGCCCTCCGACGTGCTGGACGCGCCGTATGTGATGCTAGGCATCCCGCTAGTCGCCGCCGACAGCGACGCGCATGCGCAGTACCTGGCTACCACTCAGCAGCAGAAGTTTCTCAACCTGATTCGCGGCAAGAGCACGCGCACCCTGCCGCCCGTCGAAGCACTCGACTGGTCGCCGCAGGAACGCGCCATGGTCAGTCAGAACCTCGGCGCTTCCATCGTCGGCGGTCCCGAGACGATCCGCGACGAACTCGACAACTTCCTGGCGCATACTCAAGCCGACGAACTCATGATCAACGGTGATTTCTACGATCACGATGACCGTCGTCGCTCGTATGAGATTCTCTCCGACGTCTGGAAAGGCTGAGGCCCGACAGTCATTTACGCAGACGTATAAGGCCAGCGGCTGCCTAATGCCAGTCAGTGAACGCTGACTGGCATTTCCCTACTGAAGTATTCACTTGTAACGATAGCAATACATGATGGCACTTGAGCAAGCGCCATTCATGAGCGTAGCGTCATTATGGTTAGCGAACGTCTTTTCAGGAGTATTGCTTATGGAAGGCGATGAAAAAGCACTGATGCGTGAGCAAGCCTTCGTCGATGGCGGCTGGATCGATGCCCCCGATAATGACCGCCGGGCCGTCAGTGACCCAGCCACCGAACAGGTGATAGGCCATGTGCCGGAACTTCAGTCCACGCGTATCGAAGAGGCGATCGACGCGGCATCACGCGCCTTCGTGACGTGGCGCGATACTTCAGGCGTCGAGCGCGCCAACAAGCTCCTCGCGTGGTACGAAGGCATGCAAGAGCATGCCGAAGCGCTCGCCAGGCTGATGACCCTGGAACAGGGCAAGCCGCTCGCGGAAGCACGCGGTGAAGTCGACTATGCGGCGAGCTTCTTGCGTTGGTTCGCCGAGGAGGCACGCCGCGCCACTGGCGAGACCATCCCGCCGGAAGACCCCGCATTTGCGATTGGCACGACCCGCCAACCGGTTGGCGTGGCCGCCATCATCACGCCGTGGAACTTCCCGCTGGCGATGATCACGCGCAAGGTCGGGGCCGCCTTGGCCGCCGGCTGCACCACACTGATCAACCCTGCCAGTCAGACCCCCTTCAGCGCTCTGGCCCTGGCCGTATTGGCCGAGCGCGCCGGCCTGACAAATGGCGAGTTCAATGTCGTGACCTGCTCCGGCAAGCGCTTCTCCGAAACGGTGTGTGCCGATGATCGCGTGCGCGCCCTGTCGTTCACCGGCTCCACTCAGGTGGGTCGGCAACTCTTGCGTCAGAGTGCGGATACGGTCAAGTGCACGGCGATGGAACTCGGTGGCAACGCGCCGTTCATCGTCTGTGACGACGTAGACTTGGAGACTGCCGTCGACGGAGCGATCGCGGCCAAGTTCCAGACCAGCGGGCAGGACTGTGTCGCCGCCAACCGGATCTTCGTGCACCGCTCCCTCTACGAAGACTTTATCGAACGCTTCACTGAACGCATGAATGCCATGGGTGTGGGCAACGGCTTCAATGAAGGTAACGAGATCGGCCCGCTGATCAACCGCGACGCGGTCGAGCAAGCCCAGGCGCTGGTCGATGATGCAAAGGACAAGGGAGCACGCATCATCGGTCGCGATCAAGGCGAGGCCCCCGGACCACAGTTTTTCATGCCCACCCTGGTGGCCGACTTTACTGCCGAGATGCGCGTATCGGCCGAGGAAGCATTCGCCCCGGTAGCGCCCATCTGTGCCTTCGATGACGACGATGAGGTGATCATGGTGGCCAACGATACTATCTACGGCCTCGCCTCGTATGTTTACACCCATGACGATGCCCGCATCCGCAAGTTCCTGCGCGGCCTGGAGTTTGGCATGGTCGGCGTGAACACCATGGACATCACCGGGCCACACGTCCCCTTCGGCGGCGTAAAGCAGTCGGGGCTGGGGCGTGAAGGCGCCCATGCCGGCATGGAAGAATATCTGGAAACTCAATATTACTGCATCGGCAATGGCCCACGTCCCAAGCGTTGACCGGCATGCGTACCCAACCACTCACCGCATCGCCGCCGTTCCGACGAGATTCTCGCCGAGGTGTGGAAAGGCTAAGGCTTGCCAGCCATCCGCGCAGACGCAAAAGGCCGGCATTCGCCGGCCTTTTCACGTTCACGCAGAGCAACTGCGGGTGAATAGTATGCCTCACCCCAGCCGGGCGGCGAGCTTCTCTTCCAGCGTCGCCTGGTCCTCGGCGAAGCGGCGAATGCCTTCGGCGAGCTTCTCGGTGGCCATGGCATCCTGATTGAGCCCCCAGCGGAACGTCGCTTCGTCCAGCGGGGCGAGACGCTCACTGGCATCCCCGACGTCGCTGATCTTGCGCTCGATCTCGTTTTCCTCGCCCTCGAGTTCTTCGAGTAGCGCTGGCGAAATGGTCAGGCGATTGCAGCCGGCCAGGCCCAGGATCTGGCCCTTGGTACGGAAACTGGCGCCCATGACCACGGTGTCGTAGCGATAGCGGCTGGCGATGTCGCATACCTCGCGCACGAACACGACGCCCGGGTCTTCATCCGGCGCGTACTCCTGCCCGGTTTTCTGCTTGTACCAATCGGTGACGCGGCCCACGAAGGGCGAGATGAGATACACCCCGGCGTCGAAGCAGGCCCGGGCCTGCGCCTTGGAGAACAACAGCGTCAGATTGCACTGAATGCCTTCCTTCTCGAGCTGCTCGGCGGCGCGGATGCCTTCCCAGGTCGAAGCCAGCTTGATCAGCACGCGTTCACGGCCGATCCCGCGCTGCTCGTAAAGCTCGATGAGGCGGTGCGCCTTCTGAATGCTCGCCTCGCGGTCGAAGGACAGCTTGGCGGCAACTTCCGTGGACACACGCCCCGGAATCAGCTGCGTGATCTCACTGCCCATGGCGACGGACAAACGATCCACTGCTTCGTCGACCCGAGCCTGGGGATCGGCGATATCGGCCTTGACCTGCGCCAGCGTCTCGTCAATCAGCGCTTGATAGCCGGGCAGCTCGAAGGCCTTGAGGATCAGCGAAGGATTGGTCGTGGCATCGTGCGGCTGGTAGCGCTTGATGGCCTCGAGATCGCCGGTATCGGCGACTACCATCGAAAGTTGCTTGAGAGCCTCGAGTTGCGTCATGGCAAATATCCTGTAACGAAAAGGGTCATGGGTCGCGTCTCATGGCGCGACGTCGTAGCGTTCGGCCAGCGCCTGACGGTAACGCTGGTAGAGTTCCTGATAACGGCGTACCGGTTCGCCACGCGGGCGGGTCAAGGTATCGAGATCCACCTCGACGAGCCGTTCGGTCAGTGCCGCCAACGACTCGCCCTGCCCACGCGTCTGGGTATCGCACCAGGCGGCCTGAATCGCCCCACCCAAGGCGGCAGCCTCGGTAATGCGTGGACAGATCACATCGACATCCAGCACATCGGCGACGATTTGGCGCCAGACGGCACTCTTGGCGCCACCGCCGACCAGACGGACTTGGCTGGCCTGCGATGCCAGCTCGCCCAAGCGTTCGAACCCATAGCGTAGCCCGAACGTCGTCCCTTCGACTACCGCGCGACAGAGATTGTCCGCCGTCGTGTTGAGACTCGTCATGCCCTCGAAGCTGGCGGTAGCATGCGGCAGCGTCGGCACACGCTCGCCATTGAAAAAAGGCAACGCCATGACGCCCTCGGCACCCAACGGGGCCCGGGCCACGCGCTCGCCGAAGGTCGCCAGATCGAAACCGAACAGCTCGCGAACCTTGGTGGTCGCCGAGGTCACGTTCATGGTGCAGATAAGCGGTAACCACCCGCCGTGACTGGCGCAGAAATTGGCAACCTGGGCGTCCTCGGCCTCCATCGGTGCGGCCGAATGCGCGTACACGGTTCCCGAGGTACCCAGGCTCAGGGTCACCATGCCGGGGGCGATATTGCCGGTGCCGATGGCCGCCATCATGTTATCGCCGCCGCCACTGGACACCAGCACGTCATCGCCGAGGCCCAACAGGCGCGCGACCTCGGGACGTACCGTTCCTACTGGCGCGTGAGAGTCGATCAAACGTGGCAGTACCGCTTCCGGCGAGAGTTCAGGCGCCATGGTTTGGAACACGTCATGGCGCCACTCACGTGCGCGGGTATCGAAATACCCGGTGCCGGAGGCATCCCCGCACTCGGCGACACGCTCGCCGGTCAACCAGAAATTCAGATAATCGTGGGGCAACAGCAAGGTGGCGATACGCTGGTAGGCGTCGGGATGCGTGTCGCGCAACCAGGCGACTTTCGAGGCCGTATAGCCGGTTTGCAGCACCAGCCCCAGCTTGTCCAGGCAGCCTTCCCGGCCGCCCAGGCGCTCGATCAGCGTCTCGTTGTGCAGCGCTGTTTCGGTATCGCACCACAGTTTCGCGGGATGCAGTGGCTGGCCGTCGGCATCCAGCGCCACCATGCCGTGCTGCTGCCCCGAGACGCCGATGGCGCGGATGTCGCGCGCATCGATACGCGCCTCACTCACCGCCTCGTGGAACGCCTCGGTCAAGGCCGAGATCCATTCGCTAACGTCCTGCTCGCGCTTGCCGTTATCGCCTTCGATCAAATGATGCGAACGGCTGGCCTCGCCCAGGATCGCCGCACGCTCGATATCGACCACCACCACCTTGGTGCTCTGCGTTCCACAATCCACGCCAACGTACATGTTCTCTCCTTATTCCAGCGCTGCGATGCATGGCCCGCGCGAGGCGGAACCTCGAGTATCCGTTTGTTGATCGCATTACGACATACGACCCTCGGCCAAGGCGCGAAGCGTCGCACGCGCACCCTCGGCATGTAGGGACTCGAGGGCCTGAAGATAAGCATCGCGGAAACGCGCGTTCTCCGCCAGGTCACCGAACAAGGCGTGCTGCTCGATGAACGCCGTGGGATAGGTACGATTGTCGCTGGCCACCGCCATCAAACGCTCCTTGAGGCGATCGACGACCTCGATCGGTTGGTCTTGTTCATCGACCCCTTCAGCATAGCGCGCCCAACTGGCCACCACGGCGGCGCTACGCTGGATCTCGCCGCCACGCGCGAGCTGCTCGCGGATCACCGGCAACAGCCACTTGGGAATGCGGTCCGAGCTTTCCGCGCATAGCCGCGCCAGGGTGTCCTTGATCTCGGGATTGGCGAAGCGCTCGATCAGGGTGCGCTTGTAGGCGTCAAGATCCACACCGGGGACCGGGGACAGGGTCGGCGTGGCCTCACGGTCCATGTAATCGAGCAGGAAATCGACGAACAATGCATCCTGGCACACCTCGTGGGCATAACGGTAACCCGCCAGGTACCCAAAATAGGTCAGCGCCTGATGGCTGGCATTGAGCAGACGCAACTTCATCAGTTCATAAGGCACGACGTCGTCGACCATCTGCACGTCGACCTGCTCGTAGGGCGGACGCCCTTCGGGGAAGCGGTCCTCGAGGACCCATTGAGTGAAGGGCTCGCAGACCACCGGCCATTGGTCCTCGACGTCGAAACGCTCGGCGAGCGCGGCGCTATCATCGGGCGTCGTCACCGGCGTGATGCGATCGACCATGGCATTGGGAAAGCAAACCTCGGTTTCGACCCAGTGGCCCAGTTCATCATCCAATGCACGCGCATGGGCGGTGAACATCTTGCGGGCAACATCGCCATTGCCCTCGATGTTGTCGCAGGACATCACCGTGAACGGCGCGATACCCCGTTCGCGACGCCGCTTGAGCGCCGCGACGACCAGCCCGAAGGTAGTGCATGGTGCTTCGGGCGTGGCCAGGTCCTGGCGCACCTCAGGGGTGGTGAGATCATACTCACCGGTGATGTGATCGACGTTGTAGCCGCCTTCGGTCACCGTCAACGAGACGATGCGAATCGCGGAGTCGCTCATGGTCTCGATGACCATATCGGGGGCCTCGGGCGCGTACAGATAATCGACGATCGAGCCGATCACACGCGCCTCGTACCGTCCGTCGGGATGCTTGATCATCAGCGTGTAGAGATGATCCTGCGTCGCCAGAGCATCGCGCATCTGCACATCGCCCGGCATCACGCCGACGCCGATGATGCCCCAATCCAGTGCCTCACCACGATTCATCAACGTATCGAGATACATCGCCTGATGGGCGCGATGGAAGCCACCCACACCGATGTGAACGATGCCCGATGTCACGCTATCGCGGTCATAGGCAGGCACGGCGATATCGGCCGCTAGATGTTGCAGGTTGTCGTTATTGAGTCGGGTCATGAATATCTCCTGCCGTGGGCGGCGAATGCTTCGCCTGTGGATCTTTAAAAAGGTCGGTCGCTTGCGGACCAGTGCACATCGGCGGCGACGGAGGCGGCCTTGATTTCCCGGAACGCCTTCAGCTCATCCAGTTGCCGCCGTCGATATTCAGCGTCTGGGCCGCCACGTAGTCGCTGTCATCACTGGGTTGTAAGAGATACGACACGTGGCCGCCTAGCGCGCACCCGGTCGCTCATCACGCCAGCGCTGTACCAGCGCGCCGAGTTCCGCCATGTGCGTGAGCACCTGCCAGGCACCGGCCTCGCGTAGCCGCTCTTCGTGGCCGGATTCGATATGGCTGGCGCCGGTAAAGCCGATCACCGTCATGCCGGCGGCACATGCCGCACGGGCACCGGACACGCTGTCTTCGATGACCAGGCAGGCCTCGGGGACCACCCCGAGACTCTGCGCCGCCAATCGGTAGACGTCCGGCGCCGGCTTGGGGCGCGCGACCTGCTCGGCGGTGAACAGCGGTGCCTTGCCGAGCAGTGCATCGAGTCCGGTGTTGGCCAGCGAGTCGACGACGCGGCGGCGGCGACTGTTGGAGACGATCGCCAGCGGCAAATCGAGCGCCTCGATGGCCGCCGCTACGCCGGCCATCGCCTCGAGCTCCTCGCCCAGACGCACCTCGATCGCCGCATCGATACGCGCCAAGGCGTCGTCGGGTAACGCATAGGCACTGTGGGCGGCGAGATGCTCGAGAATCGCCTGGGTGGTCATGCCTAGCGCATGGCGCAGTTCGTCGCCGATGGCCAAGTCGGGCAACCAAGCCGTCAGACACTCGTGCAGCACCGCCTCGGCGATGGCTTCGCTGTCGACCAGCACGCCATCGCAATCGAAGATCAGCATCTCCATGGGCGACTCCATCATTGGCCGTCCGAGGGGGAGGACACGCGATTTTGCTTGCGGTCGATGTCGACCAGCGGGTGGCGATGCAGATGGCTCAGCGCCTCGCCATCGCACTTGAAGAGATGGCCGCAGGTCGGGTCGAAGGAAAAGCGCACCTGGTCGTGCACCCGGTGAGCGACATCGCCGTCGGCAACCAGAATCCACTCACTGTCGCCGTGCTCGAGATACAACGAGGTGACCCCGCCGAGACGCTCGATAACCACGATCTTGCCGGTCAGCGGGCCCGCGTCATCGAGCTTCAAGTGTTCGGGGCGGATGCCCAACGTCAGCGTGTCGCCGGCGCTGACGCCACTGCCATCGACCGGCACGCGGCAGTCACCGCCAGGCAGTGCCACGTTGATGCCTTCACCGCTTGCTTCGCGGACCTCGACGTCGAGGAAATTCATCTTCGGCGAGCCGATGAAGCCGGCCACGAAACGGTTGCACGGGTGGTGGTAGAGTTCCATCGGCGAGCCGATCTGTTCGACCAAGCCGTCCTGCAGCACGACGATCTTGTCGGCCATGGTCATGGCCTCGATCTGATCGTGAGTGACATAGATCATCGTCGCGTCGAGTTCTTCGTGCAGCCGCGCCAGCTCGATGCGCATCTGCACGCGCAGCGCCGCATCGAGATTCGACAACGGTTCGTCGAACAGGAAGATGCTGGGATTGCGTACGATCGCCCGGCCAATGGCCACGCGCTGGCGCTGGCCACCGGAGAGCGCACGGGGCTTGCGGTCGAGCAAGGGTTCGAGCTGCAGAATCCGTGCAGCGGCGAGCACCTTTTCGCGACGCTCGGCCTTTTTCACCTTGGCCAGGCGCAGACTGAAGCCCATGTTGTCCTCGACGGTCATGTGCGGGTAGAGCGCGTAGCTTTGGAAGACCATCGCCAGACCACGATCGGCCGGCCCGACCTCGTTGATGCGCTCGCCATCGATGGAGATCTCACCGCTGGTGGTACTTTCGAGCCCGGCGATCATCCGCATCAGGGTCGACTTGCCGCAGCCCGACGGGCCGACGAAGACCACGAATTCGCGATCCTTGACCTCGAGGTCGACGCCCTTGATCACCTGAGTGCCGCCGAAGTCCTTGACGATGTCGTTGAGTTGTAGCGTTGCCATGGCGGAATTCCTTATTTGACGGCGCCGAAGGTGAGACCACGAACCATCTGTTTCTGGGTCATCCAACCGAAGATCAGGATCGGCGCAATGGCCAGCGTCGAGGCGGCGGATAACTTGGCCCAGAACAGCCCTTCGGGACTCGAGAAGGAGGCGATGAAAGCAGTTAGCGGGGCAGCATCCGAGGTCGTCAGATTGAGGCTCCAGAAGGCCTCGTTCCAGCTCAGGATGACCGACAACAGCCCGGTGGAAGCGATCCCCGGCAGGGTCAGCGGCAACAACAGGTAGAACACTTCTTGCAGGGTGCCGGCACCGTCCATGCGCCCCGCTTCGAGGATGTCCTTGGGAATGTCCTTGAAGAAGGTGTAAAGCATCCACACCACGATCGGCAGGTTCATCAGCATGTAGATGATGGTCAGTCCGAGCTGCGAGTCGAGCAGCCCCATGTCGCGGAACAACAGATAGACCGGCATCAGCACGCCCACCGGTGGCAGCATCTTGGTGGAAAGCATCCACAGCAGCGTGCCTTGGGTGCGCTTGGTCGGCAGAAAGGCCATCGAATACGCCGCGGGAATCGCCACGATCAGCGCCAGAAGCGTCGAGCCGAACGAAATCACGATGCTGTTGAGGGCGAATTTCAAATAGTCGGCACGCGCCATGACGGTGTGGTAGCCCGCCAGGGTCGGCTCGAAGAACAGGCTGGGCGGTGTCGCGACCGCCTCACCCTCGGTCTTGAAGCCGGTCAACACCATCCAGAAGATCGGGAAGAACACGATCAGCGCGATGCTCCAGGCGAGTAGCGTGAGCAGCAGTTTCTTGGTCATCGTAGGGTTCATGCAGTGCTCCTCGCCTCAGGTCTCGAGATTCTTGGCTACGGTGCGGATCAAGAAGATCGCCACGATGTTGGCCAGAATGATGGCGATGACCCCGCCGGCCGAGGCGCCACCCACATCGAAATCCAGCAGCGCGCGGATATAGATGAAATAGGCCAGGTTGGTCGAGGCCAGCCCCGGACCGCCCGAGGTGGTAACGAAGATCTCGGCGAAGATGGTCAGCAGGAAGATCATCTCAATCATGATCACCACGCTGATCGCGCGCTTTAAGTGCGGCAGAGTGATGAACCAGAAGATCGCCAATGGCCCGGCACCATCCATGCGCGCCGCCTCGACCTGGTCGTCGTCCAGCGACTGGATGGCGGTGAGCAGGATCAGCAGCGCAAACGGCATCCACTGCCAAGACACGATGATGATGATCGACGCCAATGGCATCGACGAAAACCAGTCGATCACCGGCAGTCCCAGCAGTTGGCTCAGCCAGGCGAACACCCCGTTGACCGGGTGCATCAGCATGTTCTTCCATACCAATGCTCCGACGGTGGGCATGACGAAGAACGGCGCGATCACCAGTAGCCGGGCAATGCCACGGCCGAAGAATTCCTGTTGGAAAAGTACCGCCAGCAGCGTGCCGCCGATCACGCTGATCGCCAGCACCCAGCCGACCAGCAGCAGCGTGTTGCCCATCGCCGTCCACAAGGCCGGGTCGGTGAGCAGATAGGTGTAATTGTCCCAGCCGGCGAAGCCGGAGATCATGGGATTGATCAGGTTATAGCGCTGGAAGGAGAACCACAGGGTCATGCCCAGTGGCACCAGCATCCACAGCAGCAACAGGGTAACCGCCGGGCCCTGCAGGAACAGATTGCGGAAGCCGCCGACGGTTCGTCCAGACGTTCTCTCGCGCATGGGAATGCCCTACTGAAGGAAACGAGTCGGGAAATGCGGCCGGATCATGACGATCCGGCCGAAGAGGGACGCTATCTGTTAGTCGTAGTAACCGGCCTGACGCATGGTACGTTCGACCGAGCGTTGGGCCTGATCGAGGGCGGCATCGACCGACTGCTGGCCGGAAAGCGCGGCACCGATCATCTGCCCGACCTGGGTACCCACCGACTGGAACTCGGGAATATTGACGGTCTGTACGCCGATATACGGGCTCGGCTTGAGCGTCGAGTCGGTCGGGTCGGCGGTCTGGATGGCGTTCAGCACGAAGTCGGCGAACGGCGCGGCTTCTTGATACTTGGGATTCTCGTAGGTCGATTCACGAGTGCCCGGGGGCACGCTGGTCCAGCCTTCTTTCTCGCCGACCAGTTCGATGTATTCCTGCGAGGTCGCCCAGGTAATGAAGGTCTTGGCGGCGTCCTTGGAATCCGACGAAGTGGGAATCGCCAGCGTCCACGACCATAGCCAGTTGGCCCCCTTCGGGGTCTTGGCAATCGGTGCGGGAGCGAAGCCCAACTTGTCAGCTACCTGCGACTCATCGGCATCATAAAACTTGCCGGCAGCCGAGGTGGCATCGACCCACATACCGCACTTGCCGCTGGAGAACAGCGCCTGGTTCTCGTTGAAGCCGTTGGAGGTCGCGCCCGGCGGGCCGTATTTGTTCATCAGATCGACGTAGAAGCTGACCGCTTCCTTCCACTCCGGCGAATTGATTTCCGGATGCCAGTCCTCATCGAACCAACGGCCGCCGAAGGTATTCACCAATGTCGAGATGAAAGCCATGTTCTCGCCCCAGCCCGGCTTGCCGCGCAGGCAGATGCCGTAAACGTCGCTGTCGGGGTCGTTGATCTGGCTCGCCCAATCCTGAACCTGGTCCCAGGTCGGCTGATCGGACATCTCGATGCCGGCTTTTTCGAAGAGATCGGTGCGGTAATACATCATCGAACTCTCGCCGTAGAACGGCAGCGCATATAGCGAACCGTCCTGGCTCAAGCCGTCGCGGATCGGCTTGATCAAATCCTGTTCATTATAGCTTTCGGGCAGGTCGTCGAGTTCCACCAACCAGTCCTGATTGGCCCAGATCGGCACTTCATAGGTGCCGACAGTCATGACATCGAACTGACCGCCATCGGTGGCAATGTCGGTGGTCAGACGCTGACGCAGCACGTTTTCCTCGAGCACCACCCATTCCAGGTCGATATCCGGGTGGGCCTTTTCGAATTCATCGGTCAGGCCCTGCATGATGATCATGTCGTTGTTGTTCACCGTGGCCACGGTGATGATTTCGGCATGTGCGGCGAACGAGGCCAGTGTCGCGGCCCCAGCCAGGGGTAATATGTGTTTCAGGTACATGGCGAGCTCCTGAGAGGAGATTCTTGAATTTGTTTTGATCAATCTACTCATTGAGTATTCAAATGATCATTTGCAACGCAAAAAAAAGCAAACCTCACACGCTTAGACTTTGGCCTAAGCAGCCCCCAATGTGGACACGATATAGCGTGCCGCCGCCTCGTCGGTGACCAGCCCTTTGAGCCAGCCCCCCCGCAAGGCACTCAGAATCGCCGGGCCCTTGTCGTGTCCGCCAGCCAAGCCCATCAACGGCTGACCGCCGAGGGCCGATAACGGCAAGCTGGTGATCCGGCGCGTGATAGGACAATCGATGAGCCGCCCTTGGGTATCCAGCGGCCAGCCGAGCAGCTCCCCCACGGCGCCGGCCTCGAGCAGCTCGTTGAGTTCTGCTTCACTGATGAAATGATCTTGGAACAGAGTCGCGCGTGGATCGATACGACCGATGCCGATGACCCCGGTTTCTGCTTCACGGGCAATATGGAACACTGCCTGCACGAGTTGCTGAGCCAGCAGCGCTTCTTTTTCTTCCACCGAGGCGGCGACCACCGGCGCCGGCAGCAGAAAACGCTCCGCCCCGGTCTTGTCGGCCAGCACCATCACCCCATCGTAGCGGTTGGCAGAGCCGTCACGCGCGACATTGCCCACCAGCGACACGATGCGATGCTGCGAGCGATCCAGACGGCTCAGAGCCTCCACCGTAGCGCGCACCGAACGCCCTGTGCCCAGCGATAGTGTCAGCGCTTGCTGGCGATCGAGAAGCCCAGCCAGGCGTTCGGCGCCCGCCTGGGCGAGGAAGCGCGGGCTGCTATCCGGAACGTCAGGGTCGCTGGGCACTACATCGCAGTAATCCAGCCCGAAATGCGTGAGAATCGCTTCGCCCATCGCCATGCACCCGGAAATGGGATGGTCGATATGCACCTTGACCAATCCTTCCTGCCGCGCCAATGCCAGCAGGCGCTGCACACCGGGGCGCGAGACGCCCAACTGGCCGGCGATTTCATCCTGGGTGCGTCCCCCCACATAGGACAGCCAGGCCGCACGCGCCGCCTGCTCGCGTTTGAGTTCGTACTTGTCCATCGCCGCTGCTCCTGCTGGAAGGGGAATGCCGGCATCATCGCAATCGCACGTCACGCGCACAATACGCGCCCCTTCAGAGCACGCCGCGACCACGTCAGACGATCAGGACTCGATACCGCTCGGCGCCACCGGTGACGTGGGCAGCCAGACGCGTGCGGCGAGTCCGCCGAGCGAGGCGCGTGACAGCGAGAGTTGGCCACCGTAGAGGGTCATCAAATCCTCGACGATAGCCAGGCCCAACCCGGAACCGGAGCGTCGCTCGTCGAGTCGGGAACCCCGCGCCAGGGCGGCATCACGCTGTGTCTCGCTCATGCCGGGACCGTCATCCTCGATCAACAATTCAACGCCTGATGACAGCGGATGAAAGCTCACCGTGACCTGGCTGTCGGCCCAGCGCAGCGCATTCTCCAGCAGGTTGCCGACCAGTTCCTGCAGATCCTGGGCCTCCATGCGTACTTTGAGGTCATCGGCCAACGCTTGCGTCAACTGGACACCGCGCCGTTGCCCCATTCGCGTCAATCCCTCGAGCACCGGCGCCAGGGTTTGGGCGGCGTCTACCTTGCCGGCAAGGACCACCCCACCGGCCGCAGAAGCTCTGGCAAGATGATGGCGAACGGCGTCGTCGATGCGCCCCAGTTCACCGTGCAGGCGGTCGCGCGTATCGGGCGGGAAGCGTTCGGCAAGGGTGGTGAGCACGCTGACCGGGGTCTTGAGCGCATGCGCCAGATTGCCGGCGGCGTTGCGACCGCGCTCGATCAGACGCCTGTCTCGCTCCAGCACACCGTTCATGGCACGCGCCAGGCGCGCCAGCTCGTCGGGCAGGAAATCCGTTTCGAGGCTGTCGATATCGCCGGATTCAACCGCACGTAGATTGGTATGCATGCGACGCAACGGCGCCAGTCCCCAGCGAATCTGAATCGCCAGCCCGACAAGCAGCAAGGCGCCAAGCGCCAGCAGCGACAACCCCAGCAGCCACTCGAAGCGCGCCACCTCGGTATCCAACTCCTCGCGTGACGCCGCCACGCTGACATGCAGCGTCTCGGCATGCCCCGGCAGGCGGATATCACGCTCGATGACGCGCAGCATGTCACCACGCGGGCCCTCGACTTCGCTCACGGCAACGCCCGTGGCGTTATCGGTCGGTAGCCGTTGATCCCACAATGAACGCGAGGTCAGCGTTTGCCCCTCATCGGCACTGATCTGCCAGTACCATCCCGAGAAGACTCGCTCGAATCGCGGGTCGCCCAGCGAGCGCGCCATACGCAGTTCTTCGTTCTGGGCATCGACCTGCACGCCCGCCAGCAATACATTGAGCAACGATTCGAGACGGTCGTCGAAGGCGGTGGTGACGGAATCGCGAAAATTATAAGCAAGCCCCGTGCCCGCCAGGGGGAGCGCCACCATGACCAGCAATAACGAGGCGATCAGCAATCGCGCGCGGATCGAGGTACGCGCAAGACGTTGTCGCCAGGGGTGGCGACTCATTGCTCATCCTCGGGCGCCACCAGACGATACCCCTGACCGCGCAAGGTCACGATGCGCTGGTTGCCGAGCTTACGGCGCAAGCGACTGACCTGTACGTCGATGACGTTGGAGTCAGGCTCATGATCACGGTCATAGACATGCTCGGAAAGTTCGGTGCGTGTCACGATACGCGGCGCGGCATGCAGCAAGTAGGCCAGCAACCGCGATTCCTGGGCCGTCAAGGTGATCGGGCGCCCCGCCAAGGTGACGCTACCGGTATGCGTATCCAGCGCCAACTCACCCAACCTGAGTATGGGATGGGCATGTCCATGGCTGCGTCGTACCAGAGCACGTAGACGAAACAGCACCTCGGCGGTTTCGAAGGGTTTGGTGACGTAGTCATCGGCACCGGCGGAAAAGCCCGCCGCCTTGTCCGACCAGCGCTCGCGGGCCGTGAGCACCAATACCGGCAAGTCGATACCATCCTCGCGCCAGGCCGCCAGCCAACGCGTACCATCACCATCGGGGAGCCCCAGATCGAGTATCACGGCATCATAGGACTCGACGCGCACGAGATAATCGGCGTTTGCGCCGGTCGCGGCATGCTCCCACAACAATCCCGCTTCTCCGAGCGCCTCACCGAGCGCCTCTGCCAACGCGGTATCATCCTCGACCAGCAACACCTTCATTGACGTGCCATCCCATCGATATTGACCCCTTCGATACCAATCATTTCCCCGCTCGTGGCATCGAATTCGAATTCCACCACCTGCCCCTGCGGGCCGATCATGTCGATTTCGTAGCGCGGTGGGCCATCATCACGCTCGAGCTCCACCTCTAGCACCTGGCCTATATAATGCCGCTCAAGCCAGTCGAGCACTTCGGGCAGAGCGACCACACGCCCCTCCTCCACCTCGCGGTGCAGGGAGCGCCATTCGTCATCGTCGGCCGCGACCAGCGACTGGCAGGCCATGATACCCACCGCCACCAGCATCAGCGCTTTGATACAGCGATTGAAGCGTTTCATGGACATGAGTTTGCCTCGGCCGACATGAATGCAGCATGAATAATCGCGCGCTAGATACTTCATATCGACCCTTGCCACACTGCAGAGATCATCACTGCCGCGCATGCCCGACACTCGATTACATGAACGAAAGATGAACATCGTTTTCAGGTGACTGCAAGGTAGACAGCGTTAGCGTACCCCTAATCCGCAGTCGCGGTTTTATCATACCAGCCTTGAGGCGAAAGCCAGGAGTGAGTCATGAAGACGATGCATATGCTGATGATGCCGATGGTTCTCACGGGTGGGCTGTCCACCGCCGCGCTCGCCGATGACGGCAGCCTATCTCCCAACGCACTCGAATCGCTACTCAACGACGCCGATACATACGGTGTCACCCATTACGATGAAGTCGCCATCGATGACGGCAATCGCCTCGAGATAGAAGGCTGGCGTGACGACGGCTGGCAACTCGACATCGACATGCTCATCGAGGACGGTAGCCTGGTGCACGAGAAACGACACAAGGACACGGTTCCCGACTGGAGCCTGACCAGCGACGAGCTGCACCAAGCACTGGGCAACGCTCAGGACGCCGGCATGAAACGCTTTTCCGAACTGGATGTCGATGAAGAAGGGCATGTGGATATCGAAGGCTACGACGCCCAGAATAGTGAGATCGACATTCGCCTCGAGCGCAATGATCTAACGGTCACTGGAGTGGAACATGACTAATCGACAGCAAAATGCCGCCTGGCAAGCGGCACAGCAATGGCAAGAACGGGCGCGTCAAGCGCGCCCATCACAGGGCGCCGGCGGGCTCAAGCTGCTCGCCACCTGGTTGTTGTTCGGCGTGATGATGATCGTCGGAACCCTGCTCGGCCTGTTCTTCCTGCTCATCGGCTGGGCGATGCTGCCCTTCTTGCGCCACCGCATGAAGAAACGCGCCGAAACCTTTCGTGCCGACCATGCGCAACCGGCAGGCGGCAATGGCACTCAGGACAACACTCGATCGCCGGATGATAAGCACTCTTCTCGTGTGCTCGAGGGCGACTACCGCGTCAAGCCAGACGACTGATCAAGGAATACGACTGTTTTCCTGCAATCCACAGGTCTCACCGTCAAGGAAGGGGAGTCGTCGACAAAGACAAAAAAGCCCGCCCCCGGAGGGACGGGCTTGATATTTGGTGCGCCCGGGAGGATTCGAACCTCCGACCACCTGATTCGTAGTCAGGTACTCTATCCAGCTGAGCTACGGGCGCTTTGCACAACGCACGACCAGCTCTGCCGTGTTTCGCGTTGTATCGAGAGCCAAGGCTCTCACATCTGCATCATCACGTGATTCGCTTTCGCTCACATGGGTCTTAAAGTGGTGCGCCCGGGAGGATTCGAACCTCCGACCACCTGATTCGTAGTCAGGTACTCTATCCAGCTGAGCTACGGGCGCATACTTTATTCACTTTGATGCAATGCATCCGGTTGAGTGGCGGAGAGAGAGGGATTCGAACCCTCGATGGGGCTATAAACCCCATACTCCCTTAGCAGGGGAGCGCCTTCAGCCACTCGGCCATCTCTCCCTCATCAACGGCGCGTATGTTACCGATTATACTGGGGTCTTGTCTAGGGAGGATTGAAAATCTTTTGATATCAATCAATACCGTCACTTTTTGCTTGGCGAACGACTCACTTACCGTACTGCGTGCATGTCAAACTGCTCAATCCAAAAGCATGCGAGTCTAAAAGCCCGAGCGGATAAAGGGGACGACTTCACCAGCTCAGACGGTTCCACGCATGCGTTACTTCAAACGCTTGAACCACCGTCTTCGCTATCGGTCTTCTCACGCTGAATGCGTTGATAGATCTCTTCGCGATGTACGGCTACGTCCTTGGGCGCATTGACGCCGATACGGACCTGATTGCCTTTTACACCTAGGACCGTAACGGTGATGTCGTCGCCGATCATCAGTGTTTCACCGACGCGACGGGTCAGGATGAGCATGTCTGATCTCCTTCTCAGGCTTTCTTCCAACGGGATGCATGCACCGCCAAGCGACAGTACGAAGGCGAATTATGCGTCATACAGGCCCCGAGAGCCAATGGCGCGTACTCTGCATCCACGGATGCGCTGAATAAAGGCCGCATCTGGCCTTCCGGCGTCGTCCTGACGCCACCCTCAGCGTAGAAGCCAATGGGCCAGGAAGGCCAAATTTCTTTGCTTATTCGCTCTGGATGCTGTCTTTATCGAGCCCGAAAGCAGTGTGCAACGCGCGCACGGCCAGCTCCATCTGCTTCTCGTCGATGACCACGGAGATCTTGATTTCCGAGGTAGAGACCATGCGAATGTTGATGTTTTCGTCGGCCAGCACGCGGAACATCTTGGACGCTACCCCAGCATGAGAACGCATGCCCACACCGACCAGCGAGACCTTGGCGATATTCTCGTCGCCGCGCAGCTCACCACCGCCCAGCGCCGGGATCACCTGATCCTGCAGGATGCTTCGTGTCTGCTTGAAATCGTTCTTGGCCACGGTGAACGTAAAGTCGGTGTAGTCACCGGCCGGAGCCACGTTCTGCACGATCATGTCGATTTCGATGTTGGCATCGGCGATGGGCCCCAGGATCTTGGACGCCACGCCCGGCACATCGGGGGTATTGAGCAACGTCAGCTTGGCTTCACTGGAGGTGAAGGCAATACCGGAGATCAGCGGTTCTTCCATGGAGGCCTCTTCTTCTTCTTCAGCGACGATCAGGGTACCGGGGCCGTCCTCGAAACTGGACAGCACGCGCAGCGGTACGTTGTATTTACCCGCAAATTCGACGGCGCGAATCTGCAATACCTTGGAGCCCAGGCTGGCCAGCTCGAGCATTTCCTCGACGGTGATGCCCGAAAGACGGCGCGCCTTGGAACACACCCGCGGGTCGGTGGTATACACGCCGTCCACGTCGGTGTAGATCTGGCATTCATCGGCCTTGAGCGCCGCCGCCAGGGCCACGCCGGTGGTGTCCGAACCGCCGCGTCCCAACGTGGTGATGTTGCCCTCGTCGTCGACGCCTTGGAAGCCGGCCACGACCACGACCTGACCGTCGTCGAGATCGGCCTGAATGTCGTCGGTCTCGATACGCTGGATACGCGCCTTGGTATGGGCGCTGTCGGTCTGGATGCCGACCTGACCGCCGGTGTAGGAGGTCGCCGCCACGCCCAGCTTGTGCAGGGCCAGGGCCAGCAGCGAGCTGGTGACCTGCTCGCCAGTGGACACCAGCATATCCATCTCGCGCGGCGTAGGCTCATCGTTGATCTGGCTGGCCAGATCGATCAGCCGATTGGTTTCCCCGCTCATTGCCGACACCACGACAACCACTTGATGGCCTTCGTCGCGGAATCGCTTCACTTTGTCGGCGACGGCCTTGATGCGCTCCACCGAGCCCACCGAGGTCCCCCCGAACTTCTGTACGTATAGCGCCATAGCTGCCTATCCGTGGTGGTTTTCCCAAGCATGAATGAAGAAAAGGGCCGGCGCCATGCGCACGACCCTTTTCACGATCTCACTCGCCGAGCCGGGCCTCGACCCAACTCGGTACACTCGACAAGGCATCAGGCAACGCCTGAGGCCGTGACCCTCCCGCCTGAGCCATGTCGGCCCGGCCACCGCCCTTGCCGCCGACCTGCTCGGCGACATGCTTGACCAGGTCGCCGGCCTTGAGGCGCGCGGTCAAATCGTCAGTCACTCCGGCGATCAGGCTGACCTTTTCGTCGCCGGCCACGCCCAGCACGATGACCCCCGACCCCAGCTTGTTCTTGAGCTGATCGAGCAAGCCGCGCAGTTCCTTGCCACCGATGCCTTCGACCTGCTTGGCGAGCAATTTAACGCCCGACACCTCACGCACCTCGGCCAGCATGTCGCCACTTGCGGCACTCGCCAGCTTGGCCTTGAGCCGCTCGAGCTCCTTCTCCAAGCTGCGATTGCGCTCGAGCGTCGCCTCGAGACGTGACTCTACCTGCTCGGGTTTGGCCTTGAGATGCTCGGCGATACGCGTGACCTTGGCTTCCTGATCGCGGAAATACGCCAGGGCGCCTTCGCCTGTGACGGCCTCGACGCGGCGCACGCCTGCGGCGACCCCCGCCTCGCTGAGAATGTGGAAGCAACCGATATCACCACTGCGCGCCACGTGTGTGCCGCCACACAGTTCGATGGAGAAGTCATCGGCACCAATGGTCAGCACGCGCACGTTATCGGCATACTTGGCCTCAAAGAGCGCTGCGGCGCCTTTGGCCTTGGCCTCGTCGAGCGTCATTTGCTCGATGCGCGTGTCGGCGTTGGCGAGGATCTGCGCATTGACGATACGCTCGACCTCCTCGAGCTGCGCCGACGTCATCGCCTCGAAATGGCTGAAGTCGAAACGCAGACGCTCCGCCGTCACCAACGAGCCTTTCTGCTGTACGTGCTCACCCAATACTTGCTTGAGCGCCTCGTGCAACAGGTGCGTCGCCGAATGGTTGCGCATGGTCGCCGCGCGCAGGCTGGCATCGACCTGCGGGGTGACACTGTCGCCCACGTCGAGCCGCCCCTCGACGAGCACGCCATGATGCAGATGATGCCCGCCCTGCTTCTGGGTATCGGTCACCTGGAAACGCATGCCGTTGGCATTCAAGTAACCGGTGTCGCCGGCCTGCCCGCCCGATTCGCCATAAAACGGCGTGCGATCCAGCACCACGACGCCCTTCTGACCAGCCTCGAGTGTCGCCAGCGCATTGCCCTCGCGATCCACCAGAGCGGTGACACGGGCATCGTCTTCCAAGCGATCATAACCGGTGAAGGCCGTTTCGCCCTCCAGTTCCAGCGCCGCCGTATAATCGGCGCCGAATTGACTGGCCGCACGGGCACGTTCGCGCTGCGCCTCGAGTTCACGCTGAAAGCCGACCTCATCCGGCGTCACGCCCCGCTCACGGCAGACATCCGCCGTCAAATCGAACGGAAAGCCGTAGGTATCATAGAGCTTGAAGACAGTCTCGCCCGGCAGCACCTCGCCCTCGAGCGAGTCCAGCGCTTCCGTCAGCAGTCCCATGCCATGATCCAGCGTGCGCGCGAACTGCTCTTCTTCCTTGAGCAGCACCTTCTCGATCTGGGTGCGTGTCTTGCGCAACTCCGGATAGGCATCGCCCATCTCGGCATCCAGCGCCGCCACCAGCTTATGGAAGAACGGCTCGCGGGTACCGAGCTTGTGGCCATGGCGGATGGCGCGACGAATGATGCGACGCAGCACGTAACCGCGCCCTTCGTTGGACGGCAGCACGTCGTCGGTGATCAAGAAGGCGCAGGAACGGATATGATCGGCGATCACGCGCAGCGACGGCGCGCTAGTGTCCGCATAGCCCGTGGCTTCCGCCGAGGCATCGAGCAGATTCTGAAACAGATCGATCTCATAGTTGGAATGCACGCCCTGCATGACCGCCGCGACGCGTTCCAGGCCCATGCCGGTATCGATGGACGGCTTGGGCAGCGGGTTCAGCGTCCCGCTGCTGTCGCGATCGAACTGCATGAATACCAGGTTCCAGATCTCGATGTAACGATCGCCGTCCTCATCGGGGCTTCCCGGTGGGCCGCCCGCGACCTCGGGTCCATGATCGTAGAAAATCTCGGATGACGGGCCGCAGGGGCCGGTATCGCCCATCTGCCAGAAGTTGTCCTCGTCGAGCTTGGAGAAACGCGCCGAATCGATGCCAATCTCGTCCTTCCAGATCCGTTCGGCTTCGTCGTCGCTGACGTGAACGGTGACCCACAGCTTGTCGGCAGGCAGCCCCAGCCGTTCGGTCAAGAACGACCACGCGAAGCCGATCGCATCGCGCTTGAAATAATCGCCGAAGCTGAAGTTGCCCAGCATCTCGAAGAACGTATGGTGACGCGCGGTATAACCGACGTTATCCAGATCGTTGTGCTTGCCCCCGGCACGCACGCAACGCTGCGGGGAGGTGGCACGTACGTAGGGACGCGGATCACGCCCTAAGAAGACGTCCTTGAACGGCACCATGCCGGCATTGGTGAACAGCAACGTCGGATCGTTGTCAGGCACGAGCGAACTCGACGGCACGATGGTATGGCCGTGCTCCTCGAAGAACGTCAGAAAGGCTTGTCTGATGTCTGCGCTTTTCATAGAAATTCCGTGGCGGTGTGCGTTAGGCGCTGCGGGCACGCGCGGCCCGACCGGACAAGCGGTGGGCGAGAAACGCGAAAGTCGGCGAATGACGGAAAACGAGTCGCCCCGAACCATCGCAAGGCGCACTAGTATAACGCGTTCGGCGGGGGACTAAAGAGGTGCCAGCATACCGGTGGAAGGTACACGCATGGTGGTAGGCGCGCTAATGGTCCATATTCCAGGCATGCGCCATGGCATGACGCACCTGATCGAAATCGAACCCACGGGAGGCCAGAAACCGCTCGCGCTTGGCACGTTCACGCGGCTCGCGGCCGGGTGAGTCGAAGCGCTTGGCCAAGGCCTCGCACGCCAGACGATGCCAATCGGGGGCCTCGCCGTCGAGTGCCTCGCGCGCCATCTCGTCGGTGACACCACGCGAACTCAACTCGGCGCGAATCTTCATTTCCCCCTGGCCCCGAAACAAGCGCGACCGCACGAATTGCTCGGCGAAGCGTGCATCGGACTGCAAGCCTTGCTCGGCCAGGCCATCCAGCGCCAACGCGATGTCGGCACGTTCATGCCCCCGCGTCGTCAGCCGCGACACCAGCTCAGCCTGCGAGTAGTCGCGACGTGCCAGCAGGCGGATGGCATCGTCGCGCGGTGTCGTCTCTTGCTTATCCATGGTTACAACAGGCTATCGTCGTCCTGGGTCGCTGCGGCCTTATCTTCACTCGCGCCTTCCGCCGGCTTGTCCTCCTCCGCCTTCGGCGTGGACAGCAACCGCGCGCGAATCTCGGTTTCGATCTCGTCCATGATCGCCGGATTGTCTTCGAGGAACTGAGCGGCGTTGGCCTTGCCTTGACCGATCTTGCTGCCTTGGTAGCTATACCAGGCACCCGCCTTGTCGACCAAGCCTTGCTGTACCCCGAGATCAACGACCTCGCCGGCATGGTAGATGCCCTTGCCATAGAGGATCTGGAACTCGGCCTGACGGAACGGCGGCGCAACCTTGTTCTTGACGACCTTGACGCGGGTTTCGTTACCGGTCACTTCGTCGCCCTGCTTCACCGAGCCGGTACGGCGGATATCGAGGCGTACGCTGGAGTAGAACTTCAGCGCGTTGCCGCCGGTGGTGGTCTCGGGACTCCCGAACATCACGCCGATCTTCATGCGGATCTGGTTGACGAACATCACCATGCAGTTGGCGTTCTTGATGTTGCCGGTGATCTTGCGCAACGCCTGGGACATCAACCTGGCCTGTAGACCCACGTGGGCATCGCCCATTTCGCCCTCGATCTCGGCACGCGGCGTGAGGGCCGCAACCGAATCGACGACGATCACATCGACACCGCCGGAGCGTACCAGCATGTCGCAGATTTCCAGTGCCTGTTCACCGGTATCCGGCTGCGAGACCAGCAGATCGTCGAGGTTGATACCCAGCTTTTCGGCGTAGCTGGGGTCCAGCGCGTGCTCGGCATCGACGAAGGCACAGGTCTTGCCTTGCTTTTGTGCCTGAGCGATCACCGACAGTGTCATGGTGGTCTTGCCCGAGGATTCGGGGCCGAAGATCTCGACCACGCGACCCAGCGGCAAGCCGCCCACGCCAAGCGCAATATCCAGCCCCAGCGATCCGGTGGATACGGCGGGCAGCGCCACGCGCGGCGTATCTCCAAGACGCATCACGGCGCCCTTGCCGAACTGGCGCTCGATCTGGGAAAGCGCTGCGTTGAGTGCCTTGGAACGGTTGTCGTCCTGTGCCATGAAGGTCTCCTATCGAAGGACGTCGAAGCTCGCACGGCGGCACAAACGCATGTCGGCGCCGACCGCGAAATACTGTATGACTAGACAGTAGTATGACGAAAAAATTCCTCGCCGCCTACCTCTGCTTTTCACCCGATATCACGCTGTCGATACCATTTTCTCAAACCTGTCGATCAGGCCGATCAACGCCACGCGTACTGCCTGGTGACGCACTTCACTACGCGATCCTGCCAGGTGATGGCATTCTACTTCCTGTTGCCGCTCATCGCCCCAGGCAAACCATATCGTGCCTGTCGGCTTGCCGGGGCTACCGCCACCAGGGCCGGCGATACCGCTGATCGCCACACCCAGCGTGGCACCACTGTCGCGACACGCCCCCGCCACCATTTCGACCACGGTTTCGGCACTGACCGCTCCGTGCTCGGCAAGGGTCGCGTCACGCACACCCAATAGCCGCTGCTTGGCGCCATTGGCATAGGTCACGTAGCCGGTCTCGAAATACGCGGAGCTGCCGGCAATATCGGTAATCGCACTGGCCACACCGCCGCCGGTGCAGGACTCCGCCGCCGTCACGCTGGCATTCGCCGCGAGACAGGCGCGCCCCAGGCGCTCGGACAATGCCTCGAGCGAAAAAGCTTGCCATGCTGTCAGCGTCACCGCCATGTCATGTCCCCCGGTTGCCATCTTGAGCGGCATGCCACTGACGCCGCCCACCCGAATGCGTAGAATAGAGGCTTTGGCGAACGTTTGCAGGCGCGTCCAGCGTCGCGTCGCCTTGATCCCATTTGGCAACATCAGCCACCGGCACGACAAGGATTCGCATGAGCCAGGCCTCTGCCCAGCATACGCCGATGATGGCCCAGTACCTGAAGATCAAGCGCGAGCATCCCGAGGTGCTGCTCTTCTATCGCATGGGCGATTTCTACGAGCTGTTTTATGAAGACGCCAAGCGCGCCGCCCAATTGCTCGATATAACCCTGACCCAACGTGGCCAATCGGCGGGCAAGCCTATTCCCATGGCCGGTGTGCCGTATCATAGCGCCGAAGGCTATCTGGCGCGGCTGGTCAAATCCGGGGAATCGGTGGCCATCTGCGAGCAGATGAGCGACCCCAGCACGGCCAAGGGACCCGTGGATCGTCAGGTCGTGCGCATCGTCACGCCCGGCACTCTGCACGATGAAGCCTTGCTCGACGCGCGCCGCGACAATCTCGTGCTTGCCGTGCATCCTCACGGCGAGCGCTGGGGCCTGGCCTGGCTGGAGCTTTCCAGCGGCCATTTCAGCGTGCTCGAAGTCGATGGCGAAAGCGACCTGCTGTCCGAGATCCAGCGCCTCGACCCCGCCGAACTGCTCGCCGCAGAGAGTCTTTCGCTACCGCCCGCCCTCGCCGAGCGTCCCGGCTTTCGCCGTCAGGGCGATTGGCTGTTCGATCTGGAGAGCGCTCAGCGCTTGCTGTGCGATCAATTCGGCGTGGCCGACTTGCGCGGCTTCGGCTGCGCGCACCTGACCACCGCGCTGACCGCCGCCGGCGTGCTCATCGACTACGCCCGCGATACCCAGCGCTCGCGCCTGCCCCACGTCACCGGCATCGCCGTGGAAAATCGCGACGAGGCGGTGGTGATCGACGCCGCCAGCCGCCGCAATCTCGAGATCGATATCAACCTCGGCGGCGGCGTCGAGAACACGCTGGCCAGCGTGCTGGATACCACCGCCACGGCCATGGGGTCGCGCCAGTTGAAGCGCTGGCTGAACCGGCCACTGCGCGATACCGCCCAGGTCCAGGCGCGTCAGGCGGCGGTACAGAGTCTCATCGACGACGATCGTTATGCTGCCCTGCGCGAGCCGCTCAAGGCGATCGGCGACGTCGAGCGCATCCTTGCCCGCGTGGCCCTCTACAGCGCCCGGCCCCGCGACCTGGCACGCTTGCGCGATGCCCTCAACGCCCTGCCGGCGCTGGAACGCGACCTGGCCGAGCTCGACGATGGCACCGCCATCGACGAACTCAAGCGCCATATCCGGCCGTACCCCGAATTGGCCGAGACGCTAACCCGGGCACTGATGGACAACCCGCCCGTGGTGATCCGCGACGGCGGAGTCATCGCCACCGGTTTCGACGAGGAGCTCGACGAATACCGTGGCCTGGCCGAGCATGCCGGCGACTACCTGGTCGAGCTCGAGACCCGCGAGCGCGAACGCACCGGTCTGGCCGGCCTCAAGGTCGGCTACAACCGCGTCCACGGTTACTTCATCGAGATCCCCCGCGCCCAGGCTCGCGAAGCGCCGGCCGAGTATATTCGTCGCCAGACGCTGAAAAACGCCGAACGCTTCATCATCCCCGAGCTCAAAGAATTCGAGGACAAGGCACTCTCGGCCAAGTCGCGCTCACTGGCCCGCGAAAAGCTCCTCTACGACGGCTTGCTGGAAACACTCAACGTCGACCTGCAAGCGCTGCAGGGCACGGCACGCGCGCTGGCGACCCTCGATGTGCTCGCATGTTTCGCCGAACGCGCCCTGGCGCTGGATTTCGTCCGTCCCCGGCTGAGCGATCAGCCTGGCCTGCGCATTCATGGCGGGCGTCATCCCGTGGTCGAGCACGTCAGCGACCATCCGTTCGTGCCCAACGACCTGACGCTCGACGAAACGCGGCGCTTGCTGGTCATCACCGGGCCCAACATGGGCGGGAAGTCGACCTACATGCGCCAGGCGGCTTTGATCGCACTGCTCGCGCATACCGGCAGTTGTGTGCCCGCCGACGATGCCGAAATCGGCCCCGTGGATCGCATCTTCACGCGTATCGGCTCCAGCGATGACCTCGCCGGCGGCCGCTCGACTTTCATGGTGGAGATGACCGAAACCGCCACCATCCTGCACAATGCTACCGAGCACAGTCTGGTACTGATGGATGAGATCGGTCGCGGCACCAGCACCTTCGACGGCCTCTCACTGGCGTGGGCCAGCGCCGAGCACCTGGTCGAGCGGCGTGCGTTCACGCTCTTTGCCACACACTACTTCGAGATGACCGCGCTGACGGAACCCTACGACGGCGTGGCCAACGTGCATCTGACGGCCGCCGAACATCAGGACGGCATCGTCTTCATGCACCGTGTCGAGGAAGGGCCCGCGAGCCAGAGCTACGGCCTGCAGGTCGCACAGCTCGCTGGCGTACCGCCACGCGTCGTGGCACGGGCACGCGAGAAGCTCGCCACCCTGGAGCAGCAGGAAGTTCACCAAGCCGGTACTCGTGGCGCCATCCACGAGAGCGACGCGCCCAAACCGCAGCAAGCAGATCTTTTTGCCAGTGCGCCGCATCCGGTCATCGAGGCTCTGGAAAAGCTCGACCTCGACGATCTTTCCCCACGCCAGGCCATGGCCTTGCTCTATGAGTGGCGCGAGCAATGCTGAAGATGCGTTTGGCTATGAGGCCATTCCAAAACGTTTGTGGTACTCGCTTGCCCGCGCGCCGGGGGCACGACTAAAATGTGGCGCCATTAGAATATGCCATTATAAATCGCCGCCCGTTTATAACCGTACTGTCACCCTTGGGCGCTGTCGCGACCGAGATTCAGGAGATCCCCATGACATTCGTCGTCACCGAAAACTGCATTCGCTGCAAATACACCGACTGCGTCGAAGTCTGTCCCGTGGACTGCTTCTACGAAGGGCCCAATTTTCTGGTGATTCACCCTGACGAGTGTATCGACTGCGCGCTGTGCGAGCCTGAGTGTCCGGCTGAGGCGATATATTCGGAGGATGAACTGCCGGATGATCAGAAGGACTTTACCGAGCTCAATGCCGAGCTTTCCGAGGTCTGGCCCAACATCAGCGAGAAGAAGGATCCTCTGCCCGAGGCGGAGCAGTGGGACGGCAGTGCCGACAAGCGGCAATATCTCGAACGCTGACGCTGGTTGCCAACGTCCTCGGCGCGCCACGCAACGCCGGCCTTTCGACAAGGCCGGCTTTTTTTGGTCGAGAAGGCAGGCAACGGCAAGACAAAAAAAAGCGGCCCGAAGGCCGCTGCATCCCATTCATCCCTGAGCGGCTCCCTCCGCTCGACTCCCTAGGTGCGCTCCATGCCTGCCATGGGCTCCCTCCACGACAGGCGCACCCTGCTGCATCCCAATCTGCCTCCAGGTAAGCAATGCCTTTGCTCATCCTGTGCGATGCATTGTTACCAAAGCTTCCCGTCGCGACAAGCAGGTCATTTGGCCCTCGATCTGTAGCAGGCAGGCACCGAAGAACAAAAAATTATCTTTAAAAACATAAAGATAAACCATTAGAAAGTGTATCTATCGCGCCGATTATCGCGATTTATCACATATCGAGGGCACTTTTTGTAGGAAATCTCTTACAAAAAATGGAGATAATGCTTACCCCAAAACACCCACGGCGGCCCTGAAGGCCGCCGTGGGTGCTACAACCGAGATGTCATAGACGTGCGCTTTGCGTTCGGCGTCAGCCCTGGCCCTTGATTGCGGCCAAGCCAGGATAGACAGCCTGGCTTCCCAAGGCCTGCTCGATGACCAGCAAGCGGTTGTACTTGGCCACTCGGTCGCTGCGGCACAGCGAGCCGGTCTTGATCTGGCCGGCGGATGTCCCTACGGCCAGGTCGGCGATGGTGGTGTCCTCGGTCTCGCCGCTGCGATGCGAGATGACCGCGGTGAAGCCGGCGTCCTGCGCCATCTTGATGGCATCCAGCGTCTCGGAAAGCGAACCGATCTGGTTGAACTTGATGAGGATGGAGTTGCCGATGTGCTCGTCGATGCCACGCTTCAGGATGTGCGTGTTGGTGACGAACAAGTCATCGCCCACCAGTTGAATCTTGTCGCCCAGCTTGTCGGTCAGGGCTTTCCAGCCGGCCCAATCGGACTCGTCCATGCCGTCCTCGACGGAGACGATCGGGTATTGATCGCACAGCGCTGCGAGATAGTCGACGAAGCCTGTCGCGTCGTAGGACTTGCCCTCACCCGAGAGGTTGTACTGACCGTCCTGATAGAATTCCGAGGAGGCACAATCCAACGCCAGGGTCACGTCCTTGCCCAAGGTGTAGCCGGCCTTTTCCACGGCCTCCTGGATCACCGCCAACGCCTCGGCATTGGAGGCCAGGTCGGGAGCGAAACCGCCCTCGTCGCCCACCGAGGTCGACAGACCGCGTGCGGCGAGCACTTTCTTCAGGGTATGGAAGATTTCGGCGCCCATGCGCAGCGCTTCACGGAAGTCAGGCGCGCCCACCGGCTGGATCATGAATTCCTGAATATCGACGTTGTTGTCGGCATGCTCGCCGCCATTGAGGATATTCATCATCGGCACCGGCATGCGGAACTGGCCTGGCTGGCCGTACAGCTCGGCGATGTGCGCGTAGAGTGGCACGCCCTTCTCGATGGCGGCCGCCTTGGCAGCGGCGAGCGACACGGCGAGGATGGCGTTGGCGCCGAGGCTACCCTTGTTGTCGGTGCCGTCCAGTTCGAGCATGGCGTTATCCAGACCGCGCTGATCGAGCGCGTCCTTGCCCAGCAGGGCGTCGCGAATCTTGCCATTGACGGCTTCGACCGCCTTGAGTACGCCCTTGCCCAGATAGCGCGCAGCATCGCCGTCGCGCAGCTCAAGCGCCTCGCGTGAGCCGGTGGAGGCGCCGCTCGGCGCGCAGGCCGTGCCACGTACGCCACTCGCCAGCACTACATCAGCCTGAACGGTTGGATTGCCGCGGGAGTCCAGCACCTCGAGGGCGTGGATATCTTTGATCTCAGCCATTGCGAGTCATCCTCGTGTTAACGATGGGTCGTTTCAGCATATCGAGAGGGTAGCGGTCGCGTTGACCGCTACGGGCGGCTCCGCTCGTCGTGTACTCGACTATCGCATGCGTCGGTGTCTCAGTCGATTTCCAGGGGGGCAAACCCCTTGACCAGTTCGTCGATCGACTTGAGTTGGCTCAAAAAGCCCTCGAGGCGATTCAGGGGCAAGGCGCAAGGGCCGTCGCACTTGGCGTTGTCAGGGTCGGGGTGCGCCTCGAGGAACAGCCCCGCAAGCCCAACCGCAACGCCCGCACGCGCCAGCTCGGCGACTTGTGCACGACGACCGTCGGCGCTATCGGCGCGGCCACCCGGTTGCTGCAACGCATGCGTGACATCGAAGAAAACCGGGTAGCCCGTCTTCTTCATTTCACCCAAGCCCAGCATATCGACCACCAGATTGTTGTAGCCGAAGCTGGAACCGCGTTCGCAGAGTATCAACCGCGAATTGCCGGCTTCCTCGCATTTGCGAATGATATGACGCATCTCATGCGGGGCGATGAACTGCGGCTTCTTGATGTTGATCGCCGCACCGGTCTCGGCTAACGCCACCACCAGATCGGTCTGGCGGGCCAGGAAGGCCGGCAACTGAATGACATCCGCCACTTCGGCCACCGGCTTGGCCTGCCAGGGTTCGTGAACGTCAGTAATCACCGGCACGCCAAAGCGCGACTTGATCTCGTCAAGCCACTCGAGACCCTTTTCCAGGCCCGGGCCGCGATACGAGTGAATCGAGCTGCGATTGGCCTTGTCGAAACTCGACTTGAACACATAGGGAATGCCCAGGCGCTGCGTCACCTCGACATACGCCTCGGCGACTTCCAGGGCCATCTCGCGGGACTCGAGCACGTTCATTCCGCCAAACAGCGTCAGCGGCAATGAATTGCCGGCCCTCAGGCCGGCAAACTCGATGTGTTTGGATGTCTCGGCCATAGCGCTTCCTCAGTTCTGCTGTTGTGCACGCGCCCGTGCGACCGCCGCCTTGTACTCCAGCGCGGCGTTGATGAAGCCGGAGAACAGCGGATGCCCATCGCGCGGGGTGGAAGTGAATTCCGGGTGGAACTGGCACGCCACGTACCAGGGGTGATCGGGCAGCTCGATCATTTCCACCAGGGAGTGGTCGGCGCTCTTGCCGGAAATCACCAGGCCGGCGTCTTCCAGCGCCTCGACGAACTGGTTATTAACCTCGAAGCGATGACGATGGCGTTCGGTAATGTCTTCCAGGCCATAGGCCGCATGCGCTAGGGTTCCCGGCTTGAGGTGACATACCTGACCGCCGAGGCGCATGGTACCGCCCAGGTCGGAGGCCGCATCACGCAGCTCGATCTTGCCCTCGGGATTGACCCATTCGGTAATCAGCCCCACCACCGGATGCTGCGTGTCGTGGGTGAATTCGGTGGAGTTGGCATCCGCCCAACCCGCGACATGGCGCGCATATTCGATGACGGCTACCTGCATGCCCAGACAGATGCCCAGATACGGCACCTTGTTTTCGCGGGCATAACGGGCGGTGGCGATCTTGCCTTCCACGCCACGTTCACCGAAGCCGCCGGGGACCAGAATCGCATCCTTGCCGGCGAGACGCTCGGTACCGTGACGCTCGATGTCTTCGGAGTCGATATAGTCGATGTTGACCTTGACCCGCCCCTGAATGCCGGCATGGATCAACGCCTCGTTGAGCGACTTGTAAGCGTCGAGAAGCTCCATGTACTTGCCGACCATGGCGATATTGACCGACTTCAGAGGATTCAGCTTGGCATCCAGGACGTGCACCCATTCGCCGAGATCGACCTCGTCGGCCTCGAGGCGCAGCTTGTCGCAGATGATCTCGTCCAGGCCATGCTCGTGCAGCATCAGCGGGATGCGATAGATGGTATCGGCATCCTGCAACGGCACCACCGCGCGCTCCTCGACGTTGGTGAACAGCGCGATCTTGCGCCGCTCGCTCTCCTCGAGCTCGACTTCGCTGCGGCAGATGAGGATATCCGGCTGGATACCGATGGAGCGCAACTCCTTGACGCTGTGCTGAGTCGGCTTGGTCTTGGTCTCGCCAGCCGTCTTGATATAGGGCACCAACGTGAGATGCATGAAGAGTGCCTGGCTGGCGCCCTTCTCGCTACGGATCTGACGCGTCGCCTCGAGAAATGGCAGCGATTCGATATCCCCCACCGTGCCACCGATTTCCACCAGCGCGACATCGAATCCCTCGCCGCCTTCATACACGCGGCGCTTGATCTCGTCGGTGATATGCGGAATCACCTGCACGGTCCCACCCAGATAATCGCCGCGGCGCTCCTTGCGCAGCACGCTTTCGTAAACGCGCCCGGTGGTGAAGTTGTTGCTCTGGGTCATCTTGGTACGGATGAACCGCTCGTAATGTCCCAGATCGAGATCGGTCTCGGCGCCATCTTCGGTGACGAACACCTCGCCGTGCTGGAACGGGCTCATCGTGCCAGGGTCGACATTGATGTATGGATCCAGCTTGAGGATGGTGACCTTGAGGCCGCGCGCCTCGAGGATCGCCGCGAGGGAGGCGGAGGCGATGCCCTTGCCGAGTGAGGACACAACACCACCGGTCACGAAGATATATCGCGTCATGGAAAACCTGTCGAAACGTGATCTGAAGGCCGTGGAGAAAACCGGGCCTGGATGGGACGCCAGAATAGCAGATTCGCCCACAACGCTCAATTTGAGCTTCGGGCAGGACAGGCTATCGCGAATAAATTCGCTCCCACGAAACCAGGCCAGATGGCAGTGGTCCTGGTGGGAGGGAATTTATTCCCGATGGGTAGCACTAGGCCTTTGTGGGAGGGAATTTATTCCCGATGGTTTCGACCGCGCTGAATCGCGAATGAATTCGCTCCCACATCAGACAATGATGACTCCATCCTGCTCGTGGCCCCGAGCTCAAGCATCACACGCCGAGGTAATCGAGGATACCCTCACCGGCCTGACGGCCTTCGTAGACGGCGGTGACCACCAGGTCCGAGCCGCGCACCATGTCGCCACCGGCGAAGATCTTTTCATGACTGGTCTGGAAGGCGAAGCCCCCCTGAGCCGGCGCCTTGACGCGGCCGCGCTCGTCGAGGTCGATGCCCACCGTGTCGAACCACTCGGCAGGGTTGGGCTGAAAACCGAAGGCGATGATCACCGCATCGGCGGCGAACACTTCTTCCGAGCCCGGCACCACCTCGGGGCGCTGCCGCCCGTTGGCATCCGGCTCACCGAGACGTGTGCGCACCAGCTTGACGCCTTCGACCTTGTCCTCGCCGACAATCGCCACCGGCTGACGGTTGAACAAAAAGTCCACCCCCTCCTCGCGAGCATTGGCCACCTCCTTGCGCGATCCCGGCATATTGTCCTCATCGCGACGATAAGCGCAGGTCACACTCTCCGCCCCCTGACGGATCGAGGTGCGGTTGCAGTCCATCGCCGTATCGCCGCCGCCCAGCACCACGACGCGCTTGCCTTCGAGCGACACGTAATCGTCAGGATCCTTCTCGAAGCCCAGGCAGTGATTGACGTTGGCGACCAGGAAATCCAGCGCCTTGTGGACACCCGGCAGATCCTCGCCAGGAAAGCCGCCTTCCATGTACTTGTAGGTGCCCATGCCCATGAACACGGCATCGAACTCGTCGAGCAGTGCCTCATGGGACACATCGCCGCCAATTTCCACGCCCAGGCGGAATTCGATGCCCATCTCTTCGAACACCGCACGGCGCCGCTTCATGACATTCTTTTCGAGCTTGAACTCGGGAATGCCGAAGGTCAGCAGCCCGCCGATTTCGGGATGTTTGTCGAACACCACCGGTTTGACGCCGTTACGCACCAGAATATCGGCACAGCCCAACCCCGCCGGGCCGGCACCGATCACCGCTACGCGCTTGTCGGTCCAATCGACCTTGGACATGTCCGGGCGCCAGCCCATGGCGAAAGCCGTATCGGTGATGTACTTCTCCACCGAGCCGATAGTCACCGCGCCGAAGCCATCGTTGAGCGTGCAGTCACCCTCGCAGAGGCGATCCTGTGGGCACACGCGACCGCACACTTCGGGTAGCGAGTTGGTGAGGTGAGACATCTCCGCCGCCTCGAGGATGTTGCCCTCACTGACCAGCTTCAACCAGTTGGGAATGTAATTGTGGACCGGGCACTTCCACTCGCAATACGGGTTGCCGCAATGCAGGCAGCGATGCGCCTGGCTGGCCGCCTCGCTGGGCTTGTAAGGCTCGTAGATCTCGGCGAATTCGCGCGCCCGGGCGCGCGCTTCTTTCTTCTGCGGATCCTGCCGGCCGACATCGATAAACTGGAAATCGTTATTCAGACGGTTTGCCATGGTCGTCTCTCCTGATATTCAGCGAGCAGCAGGCGCTACTCGGGCCGCCGACGGCTCTGACTCCGGCCGCCAACGGCGCTTATGCTGGCCGCCAACGGCTCTTAATCCGGCTGACGCCAGCTCTTATTTCGGCTGACGCCGATGCCTATTCCGGCTGACGCCGACTCTTATTCCGGCTGACGCCGGGACTGGGCCAGCAGACCGTTGAGGTTCGCCGCCTTGGGCTTCACCAACCAGAAATGGCGGATGAAGTCGGAGAAGTCCTCGAGGATCGCCGCGCCCCGCGCGGAGCCGGTTTCGGCGACGTATTCCTCGAGCATCTCCCGCAGGTGGCGCCGGTAGGCTTCCATGACCTCGGTATTGATGCGATGGATCTCGACCAGCTCGTGGTTGTACTTGTCGACAAAGGTGCGATCTTCATCGAGTACATACGCGAACCCGCCGGTCATGCCCGCCCCGAAGTTGATGCCGGTCTCGCCGAGCACCGCGACCAGGCCCCCGGTCATGTATTCGCAGCAGTGATCGCCAGCGCCCTCGATGACCGCATGCACACCGGAGTTGCGCACCGCGAAGCGTTCGCCCGCCGTGCCCGCCGCGAACAGCTTGCCGCCAGTCGCGCCGTATAGACAAGTGTTGCCGATGATCGCCGTCTTGTGGCTTTCGAAGCGGCTCTCGCGAGGCGGCACGATGACCACCTTGCCACCGTTCATGCCCTTGCCGACATAATCGTTGGCATCACCTTCGAGATAGAGCTGCAGGCCACGCGCGTTCCACACCCCGAAGCTCTGCCCGGCCACACCGGTGAAACGCGCAGCGATCGGCGCGTCTTCAAGCCCGCTCTCGCCGTAGCGCTTGGCGATCTCGCCGGAGGCTCGAGCCCCCACACTGCGGTCGCAGTTGGTGATCTGGAAGTGGAACTCACCACCCGATTTGGCCTCGATGGCCGGCAACAGCGCCTCCAGCATTTCCTGGTTCTTGGCGCCTGGATCGTGCGGCTCGTTACGACCGATCTGGCAGAACTGCGGCGCGTCCTTGGGGACATGATCGTTCTGCAACAACGGCATCAAATCGAGCTTGCGCTGGGACGCCGTCTCGCCCTCGAGGATCTCGAGCAGATCGGTGCGCCCGATCAGGTCGGGCAACTGACGCACACCGAGCAGTGCCATCAGCTCGCGGACTTCCTCGGCGATGAAGCGAAAGTAGTGCTTGACCATGTCCACGGTGCCGCGGAAATGCTCGTCGCGCAGATGCTGGTGCTGAGTGGCGACGCCGGTGGCGCAGTTGTTGAGGTGGCAGATACGCAGGTATTTGCACCCCAGCGCCACCATCGGCGCGGTGCCGAAACCGAAGCTCTCGGCGCCGAGAATCGCCGCCTTGACCACGTCGAGGCCAGTCTTCAGGCCGCCATCGGTCTGCAGGCGAATCTTGTCGCGCAGGCCGTTGATACGCAGCGCCTGATGCACCTCGGGCAGGCCCAGTTCCCACGGGCTGCCGGCATGCTTGATCGAGGTCAGCGGACTCGCCGCCGTGCCGCCGTCGTAGCCGGAAACGGTGATCAAATCGGCGTAAGCCTTGGCCACGCCGGTGGCGATGGTGCCGATGCCCGGCTCGGAGACCAGCTTGACCGAGACCTGGGCCGCGGGGTTGACCTGCTTCAAGTCGAAGATCAGCTGCGCCAGGTCCTCGATGGAATAGATGTCGTGGTGCGGCGGCGGCGAAATCAGCGTCACCCCGGGCACCGCATAGCGTAGCCGAGCGATCAGTTCGTTGACCTTGCCGCCAGGCAACTGGCCGCCCTCACCGGGCTTGGCGCCCTGCGCGACCTTGATCTGCAGCACCTCGGCGTTGACCAGATAGGCCGGCGTCACGCCAAAGCGCCCGGAGGCGATCTGCTTGATCTTGGAGCTACGAATCGTCCCGTAGCGCGCCGGGTCCTCGCCGCCCTCGCCGGAGTTGGAGCGCCCGCCGGTCTCGTTCATGGCTTGCGCCATCGCCTCATGAGCCTCGGGTGACAGTGCGCCAAGCGACATCCCGGCACTGTCGAAGCGCGGCAGCAGATTCTCGACCGGTTCGATTTCATCGAGCGGCAACGGTTCGGGGGCTGGCTTGAGCGTCAGAAGGTCGCGGAGAGTGGCCACCGAGCGCTCATTGACAGTCTGTGCGAACTGCTTCCACTTGGCGTAGTCGCCGCTTTGCACTGCGCCCTGCAGTTGCATGACCACGTCCGGGTTGTAGGCGTGGTATTCATGATCGTGCACGTACTTCACCAGACCGCCCTGACGAATTCCCTTGCGCGGAATCCAGGCGTCACGGGCCAGCAGTTCCTGCTGCAGTTGCAGCTCGGCGAAGCCGGCGCCTTCGATACGCGACGCCATGCCGGTGAAGCACATCTCCATGACTTCAGACGACAACCCCACCGCCTCGAACAACTGCGAACCGCGATAGGAGGCCAGCGTCGAGATCCCCATCTTGGAGAGGATCTTGTAGAGCCCCTTCTGCAGGCCCTTGCGGTAATTTTCACGGGCGTCCGCCGGGTTGCCGGTCAACTCGCCGGTATTGTGCATGTCGGCCATGACCTGGTAAGCCAGATACGGATACACCGCCGTGGCCCCCACGCCGAACAGTACCGCCATCTGATGGGCGTCGCGGGCATAACCGGTCTCGACCACCAGGTTGACGCGCGGCCGCAAAGCCTTGCGGCCCAGATGATGATGGATCGCCCCCACCGCGAGCACGGCATGGATCGGTAGCTTGCCGCGCTCCAGGTCGGCGTCCGAAAGCACCAGGATCACCTTGCCCTCGCGAATTGCGTCCTCGGCCCGTTGACACAGGCCGAGCAGCGCCTGCTTGAGCGTCTCGCGCTCAGGGTCGTAACTCAGGCTCAGCGTATGGCTGGCGAATGCCGGGTCCTCCTGGGTCACCAAGGCGGTGAACTTGCGCGGCGAGAGCACCGGCGTGGTCAAGATCAGGCGGTGGGCGTGTTCGGGGGTCGCCTCGAAGACGTTCAACTCGGCGCCGCAGCAGGTTTCCAGCGACATCACGATCGCTTCGCGCAGCGGATCGATGGCCGGGTTGGTGACCTGGGCGAACTTCTGTCGGAAGTAGTCGGTCAGCAAGCGTCCATGACGCGACAGCACCGCCATCGGCGTATCGTCGCCCATCGAACCCACCGCCTCCTGGCCGCCCTCGGCCAGCGGACGCAGCAGCTGATCGCGTTCTTCGAACGTCACCTGGAACATCTTCTGGTAGACGTTGAGCTTGTCGCCGGCCATGGGCTGGAAACGCGCCAGCTCGGTCAGCGCGGACTCCAGATAATGCGCATGCTGCTTCAGCCAGCGCCGGTAGGGGTACGCCGAGCGCAGACGTTCGTCGACATCCGGCGTGTGCAGCACCTCGCCGGTGTGGGTGTCCACGGCGAGGATTTGCCCCGGTCCCACGCGGCCCTTGGCGATGACGTCCTCAGGCTTGTAGTCGTAGACGCCGATCTCGGAGGACAGAGTGATATAGCCATTCTCGGTAATCACCCAGCGCGCCGGGCGCAGTCCGTTACGATCGAGCATGCATACCGCATGGCGGCCATCGGTCATCACCAGACCGGCGGGGCCGTCCCACGGTTCCATGTGCATGGAGTTGTATTCGTAGAAGGCGCGTAGATCACCATCCATCGTCTCGACGTTCTGCCAGGCCGGCGGCACCATCATGCGAATGGCGTTATAGAGATCCATCCCGCCGGTCAGCAACACCTCGAGCATGTTGTCCATGCTCGAAGAGTCGGAACCCGACGTATTGACGATCTCGTCGAGTTCGGTGATTTCCGGCAGCAACGGCGAGAGGAAGTTTTCCTTGCGCGCGTTGGCCCAGCCGCGATTGGCTTCGACCGTGTTGATCTCGCCGTTGTGCGCCAGGAACCGGAAAGGCTGCGCCAACGGCCAGCGCGGCGCGGTATTGGTGGAAAAGCGCTGGTGGAAGACACAGATCGCCGTATGCAACCGCTCATCGCCCAGATCACGGTAAAAGGTGGGCAGGTCCGCGGGCATCATCAGGCCCTTGTAGGACACCACCTCGGTGGACAACGAGCAGATATAGAAGTCGTCTTCATCCTTGAGCGCTTGCTCGGCATAGCGCCGCGCCATGAACAGGTCGACATTGAACGCCTGGGTGTCACGCTCGCTATCGGCCTCGACGAAGATCTGACGAATGCGCGGCAGGCACTCCAACGCCATGGGGCCACACACCGACGCATCGGTGGGCACCTCGCGCCAGCCGCTGACACGCAGTCCACGTGCCGTCAGTTGCGCCTCGAGTACCTCTCGCGCATGCGCCTCGCGGGCATCGTCATCGGGCAGAAACAGACTGCCCACAGCGAAGCGTTCGCCCAGCGTGACGCCCAGCTCCTCGCTGGCCACGGCACGCATGAAGTCGCTGGGCATCTTGAATAGCAGACCGCAGCCATCGCCGGTCTTGCCGTCGGCGGCAATGCCGCCACGGTGGGTCATGCAAGTCAGGGATTCGATCGCGGTCTTGAGCAGGTCATGACTCGCCTGCCCTTCCATGTGGGCGATCAAGCCGAAACCGCAGTTGTCACGGAACTCGCCAGGCTGGTGAAGGCCTCTCATCATGGGCGTGCCTCACAATTTTTGAAAACTTGTGTCCAGAAATAATCGTGTTATGCTTTTCGGTTATCTTTTATTTTTAAGGGGTGAAAAGCTCGTCATTCGATGACGCATCGGACGTGAAAAAGGCCGACCAGCATAGCCCCTGCCCCCTACTCAAGCAATTCCACGACCCGCCTCTCTGCCTCAAAGCCGCGCAAAATCGCGGGGTTAGCCGCATAATTTGGCTAAAACACCTGACATGTCAACGCGTTAGCAAGCTGGAACGCATGAATCCCGAAGCATGCGACTTTAGTCGACATTATCGCTTCAGCTCATGCCGATCCTGCATGAGGCATGCCGATGCAGGCATATTGTCGCGTGAAAACCGTCGTTGCACAAACACGGGCGGGGCGACGCAAAACGCCTTTCGAATACGCAAAACGCCTGCCGAAGAGGCAGGCGTCACGCGTCGATCAAGGGAGAGACACACGCGTCAGGCGCGGGGGAAGTCGGCGAGCAGCGACTCGAGCATATCCGACGGGGTGTCGTCGTAGACGCACGCCTCGCCCAGGCTGGACAACAGCACCAGGCGTAAGCGGTCGTCGATATTCTTCTTGTCCAGGCGCATGGTGGCGAGAAAGTCATCGGCACTCATCGCAGCCGGCGCCGTCACCGGCAGGCCGGTATCGGCCACCAGCGTCTCGACACGCGCCATGTCGTCGGCGGCAAGCCAGCCAAGACGCTGCGACAACGCAGCGGCCATCAGCATGCCCGCGCCCACGGCCTCGCCGTGCAGCCAGTTGCCATAGCCCTGATGCGCTTCGATGGCGTGCCCAAAGGTATGCCCCAGGTTGAGCAGCGCCCGTTGGCCCTGTTCGGTCTCGTCGCGGGCGACGATCTCCGCCTTGATGGCGCAGCTCCTGAGGATGGCCTCGGTGAGCGCCTCGACATCGAGCCCGCGCAGCGCCGGCATGCGCGCCTCCAGCCAGGCGAGGAAGTCGGCATCCTGTATCAGGCCGTACTTGATGACCTCGGCAAGTCCTGCGGAGAGCTCACGGGCCGGCAACGTAGCCAGCGTACCGGTATCGATCAATACCGCGCGCGGCTGCCAGAAGGCGCCGATCATATTCTTGCCGCGCGGATGATTGACGCCGGTCTTGCCGCCCACCGAGGAATCCACCTGCGACAGCAAGGTCGTCGGCACCTGTACAAAGGCCACGCCGCGCTGATAGCACGCCGCGGCGAAGCCTGCCATGTCGCCGATCACTCCGCCACCAAGCGCCACCAGCGTGCAACGCCGATTGAACCCCGCCGCCAGCAGCGCGTCCCAAATGCGCTCGACACTGGCCAGAGTCTTGGTGTGCTCGCCATCGGGCAGGATTACCTCGCGCACGTCGCGCACGTCGCGGTCGTCACCGCTCAGCGTACGCTTGAGGCGCTCGAGATAAAGCGGCGCCACGGTCTCGTTGGTGACGATCATCACCTGACGTCCGGCCAGGTACGGCACCAGCATGTCTGGCGCATCGAGCAGCCCCGGACCGACATGGATGGGATAGCGCCGGGCATCGAGTTCGACATGCAGACGTTGATACGGCAATGCGGACGAAGCGGTCATGATCAAGCCTTTAGATCGAGTGGATCGGACAGACGCTTGGTGCGACGAATGATCTCGTTGACCACCGCCCTGGGTCCGCGCCGGTCGGTACGGACCGTCAAATCGGCGGTGGCGCGGTAAAGCGGATCACGCTTGGCGAATAGATCGCGCAGCACCTGCTCGGGATTGCCTTGACGCAACAGAGGGCGGTTACGGTCGCGGGCCGTACGCCGAATCTGCTGTTCGACCGAGGTCGCCAGATACACCACCGTGCCACGCTCACGTAGCGCCTGGCGGTTATCCTCGCGCATCACCGCACCGCCGCCAGTAGCAAGGACAATGGCCTCGCGGCCGGCCAGCTCCCGCAGCATATGGGTTTCACGATCACGAAAGCCACGCTCGCCCTCGACATCGAAAATCCAGGCAATATTGGCACCGCAGCGCGCTTCGATTTCGTGATCGCTATCGAAAAACTCGCGCTTCAACTCGGCTGCCAGCAGGCGTCCGATGGTGCTTTTCCCCGCGCCCATGGGGCCGACGAGGATGATCGTGGGCAGATCCTGCATCAGCGATTCGCCTGTTCGTCTCCGATGATCTTGGGAGTAATGAAGATCAACAATTCTACCTTTTCGTTGGATTCCTGGGTATAGCGGAACAACGACCCGATGAGCGGTAAATCGCCAAGCAGCGGCGTCTTGTAGAGATTGCGCAATTGCTCAGACGTCAGTATGCCGCCCAGCACCACGGTCTCGCCATCATTCACCAGCACCTGGGTCTCGATGGAATTGGTATCGATCGCCGGCGCGCCATCGTAGCTGCTATCGGAGACGGTATCGTTGTTGATCAGCAAGTCCATGACGATGCTGCCGTCGGGAGTGATCTGCGGCGTGGCCTCGAGTGACAGCACGGCTTCCTTGAATTCCACGTTGGTCGCCCCGGAGGACGTCGACTCTTGGTAGGGGATCTCCTGGCCTTGCTTGATTACCGCCTTTTTCTGGTTGGCAGTGATGATCTTGGGCTGGGAAATGGTCTGGCTCTTGCCCTCACTTTCCAGGGCGCGCAATTCCAGGTCGAGCAACACGTCGCCGGAAAGATAACCGAAGCTGAATGCCGAGCCGCTGCCATCGCTATCGCCCAAATCGACGGACAGACCGGCGGAGCCGCGATTGGCACCACTGGGGTTGCGATCGACCACGCTGCCCACGCCATCTTCGTCGAAGGTAACCCCCTGGCTTTGCGAGACGCCCCAGTTGACCCCCAACTCCTGGGAGGCAGTATCACGGGCGATGACGATGCGTGCCTCGATCTGCACCTGACGCACCGGCACATCGAGCTTGTCGAGCATGTCACGGATCCCCGCCAGTTGATCGGGCGTGTCACGCACCAGCAAGGTATTGGTCCGCTCATCGACCGTCACGCGGCCACGCTCGGAGAGCAGACCGAACCCTTCGCTGCCACGCAGCATCGTGGCGAGATCGGTGGCCTTGGCGTAACGCACCTGCACGTACTCGGTCCTGAGCGGCGCCAACTGCTGGGACTGGGCGCGATTTTCCAGCGCCTGGCGCTCCATCTGCGCCAGCTCATCGGCGGGCGCGACCACGATCACATCGCCCTCGCGACGACTGGCGAGGCCATGACTCTTGAGAATCAGATCGAGCGCCTGATCCCACGGCACCTTCTTGAGATTGAGCGTCACGCTGCCCTGAACGCTATCGTTGGCGACGATATTGATCCCGCTAAAGTCGGAAAGCACCGACAGCACTTCGCGCACTTGAATGTTCTGAAAATTGAGGCTCACCGGCTCGCCGTCATATTCCTGCGCGTCGTTCTCTAACGCACGCGCATCATCAGCGCGCGGCTGTACCTCCACGATCAATTGATCGCCGCGTTGCGTGACCAGGTGCTGAAAGGCCTCGCGATTGTCGAGCGTCAATGTCACGCCGTCCGCGTCGGACTGTGGCACGATGCGCGACACCGGCGTATCGAAATCGCTGACGTCGAGAATACTGTTCAACTCTTTAGGCAGCCGCACACCGGGCAACGTGACCTTCAAGGTGTCACCTTCGGTGTCCGTTTCGGGCATCACCCCACCGTGGTCGAGCGTGACCACCAAGCGCCCGCCGCCATTATCGCCACGCCGAAAATCGAGATCGCGGATGCGCGTCAATGCAGTAGAGCGTTCAGCGGTGTCCCCGCCCAGGCGCACACGAAGACGCTGCCCCTGACGCTGGGTCGAATAGGGCAAAGGCGCGTCGAGACCGAACACCAGACGCGTACGCTCGCCCGTCTCGGCCACGCTGACCTCGCGCAACCCAGCGCGATCGATACCGAAGCGGCGCTGCTCGAGCTGATTTTGCGTTGCCGGCAGGTCAACGACGAGCTGCGCCGGCGAATCGCTTCGGTAGCTATGCGGCTCGGGCGCCGGGCCATCGAACGCCAGCAGCGCATCGATTCCGCCATCTCCGCGCTGGGTGAAGTCGAGCGATGTCAACGTCGCCGCCTGTCCCTGGGCACAGACGACCAGCCCCACGAGGCAGAGCCCGCCCATCAGCCAGTCGCGCAGCGTTCGCATCATGTGGTTCTCCAATACTTGTTCGTACCGCCATCACTCGGCGGCTTGCGATGAATCGTTGAATTCCAGGGTGCGTTGCCGCTGACGCCAAGCACCGCCGCCATCGCGCACTCGCTCGACCAGCTCGACGCCGGCGTCATCAATCGCCGTGACACGTCCGAAATCGGTCCCCAGATAGTGACCTTCGAAAAGACGGTAAACGTTGCCATCAGGCGCGCGGATCAAGGCCGATGGCTGCCCGCCCACCGTCAAGGTTCCCACCAACTCGAGTCGTTCCAGCGAAAAGCGCTCCAGGGGCTCACGCGGGCGCTGACGATCGGGGCCATTGCCCTGCGGCGAGGCCGCAGTCCCTTCCTGCGTGCGGCGCTCGGCACTGAACGGGCTGCGCTGCTGGACCTGCGAATAATGCGCCGTGCGATACACCGGCGCGGGAGGAAGCGATTCGATATTGCCCTCCGGCCGCTGGCGCAGGGCATCCAGGTGCGCGTCCAGGGCGGTCATCTCGGCATCGCGACAACCATTCAGCAACACCATGCCGACCAGCACCGCAAGCAGACCACCCCAGCGCCGGGAAATCGTCAGCCATTCAGTCATCGTCACGCCCCTCGGCCTTGGGGTCAGCGTCATCGCGGTAGCTGTAAGTACGTGCCAATATCGACAGACGCAGCGTATCGCCATCGTCCACCGGTACTAGCGAGAAGTCATGCAGGGTGACAATACGCGGCAATGCCGCCACGCTGGCCAGGAAGGCGGCAATATCGTGATAGCCGCCCCGCACCTGGATATCGAAGGGCTGCTCGATGTAGAAGTCTTGTGGCACCGGCGAGCGCAGCCGGATCGATTCGATGGCGAGCCGATGATCCTGCGCCGCATCGCTGATGTCATCCAGCAGCGCCGGGATCTCTGTGCCGGTGGGCAGCATTTTCAGCAATGCCTGCATGCGCGTGTCGAGCTCCGCCATCTGCATGCGCATCTGCTCGAGATTGGCCGCCTGGTAAGCACGGGTTTCGTATTCCTGGAGCAGTTCGCCCTCGCGTCCCTGCAAGCTATCGAGGGTCTCCTGGCGCGGCACGGCGACGTACCACTGGGCCACCCAGAAGATGGCCAGGAACAGCGCCACCAGGCACATCGCCTGCAGCAACGCCGGCCATGTGCCGGCTTCCTTGAGATCCAGGTCGCGCCACTCGACCTCACGCAACTGTCGCCACTGTGAGCGCAGACTCATGGCGCCTCCTCGGCATCACGGCGAGGCGTACGCGCCTCGACACTGAGGTTGAAACGCTTCAACGCCGCATCGCCGTCACCCGACTGCACGTCGGAAAGCGCCGGCGTCCTGAAGTCTGGCGAGGCGGCCAGCTGCCGCAATTGCTCGGACACACGTCGATTGGAGCGCGCCAGGCCGCTGAGCTCGAGTCGGTCGCCATGGCGTACCAGGCGGTCGTAATACACGCCGTCGGCCAGCGTCGCCGCCAACTGATCGAAGATGCGTACCGTTTGCGGACGGCTGAATTGCAGCTCACGGATCAGGCCGATCTGTTCGAGCATCCGCCCTCGCAATTGGCGATAGTCCTTGACCGTGTCGATGTCCTTTTCGAGTGCTTCCATGCGGCGCTCGATCAGGGCCAGGCGACCACGTTCGGCATCGATCCCCGCCTGATACCAGCGCGATACACCCAAGGCGCAGAGCAGCGCCAACACCGCCACGCCTATCAAGGCCATGTAAAAGCGCCGCGTACGCCGCTGCCGATGCGCCTCTCGCCACGGCAACAGGTTGATTTCGATACTCATCGACGCCCCCTCATCGCCAAGCCGCACGCAGTGAGCATCGCCGGCGCATCGCTGGCAAGCGCCTGCACGTCGACGCGTGACGCCACCCGCATACGCTCGAACGGGTTGGCCATCACCACCTCCAGCCCGCTTTGCGCCTCGAGCCGTTCACGCAGCCCCGGAATGACACTCGAGCCACCCGCCAGCATCAGGCGCTGGATATCACGCGGCTTGCCCGAGGTGTGATAAAGCTGCAGCGAGCGGCCGATTTGCTGAATCAGCATGTCGATGAATGGCACCACCACTTCATGCTCGTAATCCTCGGGCAAACCGCCGCGCTTCTTGGCCAGCCCCGACTCTTCGAGACTCAGGCCATAGCGCTTGCGGATCTCCTCGGTCAAGTGGCGACCGCCCAGCACATTATCGCGGGTATAGGCGATGCGCCCGTCGATGAGCACATGGAAGGCGTTCATGTTGGCGCCGATATCGACCAGCGCAACACAGTCTCCCGCCTGGTCGGACGGCGCCTCGTCACGCAGCAACTCACTGGCCGCACGCTCCATGGCAAAGGATTCCACGTCGACCGCGGCGGGCTCGAGGCCGGCACGGCGAAGAACGTCGGCAAGATGATCGACGTCCTGCAGGCGGCACGCCACCAGCAAGACATCTTGTTGATCGGGGTAGCGGGCGTTGAGCCCCAGGCGCTGGAAATCGAAGGCCACTTCATTGAGCGGAAACGGGATATGGCGCTCGGACTCGAGCTGAATGCGGGCCTCGATCTCGTCGTCGCTGAGCGTCACCGGGTAGGTCAACGTCTTGGTGATCGTGGCACTCGCGGGCACCGCCGCCACCGCACGCCGTGAATACGGACGCGCATGCTCGACCGCACGCGTCAACGTTGCGGCCACCTCGTCGAGATCGCGGATGCGCCGCTCCACCACCGCGCCTTCACGCAACGGGCGCACGGCGTAGCTGGCGATACGCTGGCCCGCCCCCGTATGATCGAGCTCGATCAACTTGACGGTGGCTGAGGTAATATCTACCCCTACAAGGCCTTGTTGGGACTTTTTAAACCGCCACACTGTCATACCCCTGCGATATTCTTCGGCGTGGCGTGGCGCTCGGTATTGTCGTTCGTCGAGCCAACCCGCTGCCCCTGTGCCGAGGCAAGCCGCTTTATTATCAGCGTGCCACACTATCGTATGAGGCACGCCACATTGCGTAAGGTTACATTATGCATGCTGCCGTGACAGTCGATTTGCATCAACGCTAGCCCCTATGCGGCTGCGTTCTTATAATGGCGATGGCAACGGATTGCACCATTCATTGCGGCCAGACCGCCACCCAAGACGACGGAAAACGCCTTTTCATGAAGCTTTTCAAACGTTTGTTAACGTCCATCCTATGGCTGATAGTGTCTTTGGGGCTGGGCTGCGTACTGGCCATCATCGGCGCCGGTATCTATTTCGCCCCAGGCTTACCCGATGTTCGTCAATTGCAGGACTTCGAACTGCAGACACCGCTACGCGTTTACACGCGTGACGACAAGCTGATCGGCGAGTTCGGCGATCAACGGCGCATGCCGGTCAGCTACGATGACATCCCCCAATCCTACATCGATGCCCTGCTGGCCGCCGAGGATGCCAGTTTCTTCGAACACCCCGGCATCGATCCCAAAGGGCTTGCACGCGCGGCGATGGAGCTTGCCACCAGCGGCAACATTCAGTCGGGGGGCAGCACCATCACCATGCAGGTGGCGCGCAACTACCTGTTGACGCTGGACCGCACCTTCACCCGCAAGATTCGTGAGATCCTGCTGTCGCTGCAAATGGAGCAAGTGCTCGACAAGCAGGAAATCCTCGAGCTCTACGTCAACAAGATATATCTCGGGAATGCCGCTTACGGCATCGGGGCGGCCGCCGAAGGCTACTACGACAAACCTCTCGCAGAGCTCGACTTACCGCAACTGGCCATGCTCGCCGGTCTGCCCAAGGCGCCCTCGGCGCTCAACCCGCTGAATAATCCCGAGCGCTCGTTGATTCGCCGCAACTGGGTGTTGCTGCGCATGCGCGAACTCGGCTCCATCGACCCGATTCAGTACCAGGCCGCCGTCAAGGCGCCGATCACTGCGCATCGGCCACGCTCGCAGTACGAGGTCAATGCGCCATACGTCGCCGAAATGGCGCGTCAATATGCCGTGGAACGCTTCGGCGACAACGCCTACACCGATAACTACCGGATCCAGACGACCATCGACAGCCGCCTGCAGGCCTCCGCACGCGACGCGTTGGTCAACGGGCTCATCGATTACGACACTCGCCATGGCTGGCGCGGGGCCGAGGAAACCGAGATTCCCTCCAGCCTGGTGGAAGCCCAGGACCGCACGGACTCCCAAGGGCTCGAAGAAGAGCTGTCCGAATCCCCGGAGGTCATGGAGACCGCACGCCAGGCCGCCAAGAGCAGTGAGGAGTCGGTCGAAGGGGTCGATGGAGATGTCAGCAACTGGGTCAAGGTACTCGACCGTACCCCCCGTCACGGCCCGCTCGAGCCAGGTATCGTCGTGGACACCGAGGGTCGCCAGATGCGTGTTCTGACACGTGACGATGGCGTCGTAACGCTTGGCTGGGACGGACTCGATTGGGCGCGTACGTACCACAGCGCCGAGTGGCGCGGCGAGACACCCGCCAACGCCGAGGCCATCGCCCAGCGTGGCGACCTGATTCGTGTCATGCGTACCGACGACGGCGACTGGCGCCTCTCGCAGGTGCCGGGGGCCCAGTCGGCAATCGTCATCATGGACCCGCAGACCGGCGCCATTCGCGGCCTGCAAGGTGGCTTCAGCTTCTCGTCGAGCAAGTTCAACCGCGCTATCCAGGCGCAACGCCAGGCCGGGTCGATCTTCAAGCCCTTCATCTATCTCGCCGCGCTGCACAACGGGATGAATGCCGCCACGATCATCAACGACGCCCCGGTGGTCATGTCCGATGTCGGCGGTGACTGGCGCCCTGAAAATGCCGAGGGCGAATTCCGCGGCCCTACGCGCTTGCGTGTCGGCCTCTACCAGTCGCGCAACCTGGTCACGATTCGCGTGCTGCAGTCGCTAGGCCTGGATAACACGCTGGAATTCCTGACGAACTTCGGCTTCGCCAAGGGCCGGCTACCGCATGGCCTATCGCTCGCCCTGGGCAGCGCATCACTGACACCGCTGGAAATGGCCAATGCTTATGCCGTGTTGGCCAACGGCGGCTTCAAGGTCGCGCCGTGGTATATCCAGTCGGTCACTCATGGCAGCCAGAACGAATTGGTCGAGGAGGCCAATCCCGTGGTGGCATGCCGGGAGTGTGATCCCGACCAGAAGACCGTGGTGCTCGATGGCGAAACCCGCCGCGTCGCCGAGCGCGTGGCCAGCCCCGAAGAGATGTACATCATCCGCGACATGATGCGTGATGTCATCGAAAAGGGCACGGGACGCGGCGCCCTGGATCTCAACCGCCCCGATATCGTCGGCAAGACCGGCACCACCAACGATCAACGCGACGCCTGGTTCTCGGGCTTCAACGACGACCTGGTCGCCACCGTCTGGGTCGGCAAGGACGACAATTCCACGACCGGGGAATACGGCTCGCAAGCCGCCTTGCCGATCTGGAAGTCATTCATGGGGCAGGCGCTTCGCGGCCAGCCCGAGAGCATGCCCTCGCGCCCCGACGATATCGTCAAGGTCCGCATCGACCCCGAGACCGGGCTGCGCCTGCACAACGATCAATCGGGCGGCATCCAGGAAATCTTCCGCAAGGACAATCTACCCGGGTATAAGCCGCGTTCGATCCAGCCCGAACTCGAAGATAGCAGCGGCTCCCAGGGCACCGGCACTTACGATGCCATTTTCTAGTCGACTCCCCATGGGTGGCCCCAACGGCCACCCCATGAGCGCGCCAGCTCCCACACCACTGATCGAGAACCGTTTTTGAAAGGGAGTTCATCATGCTCGTGTCGCGAGGCTCGCGATGGTCATTGTTATTATCAGTAGCGCTCGTCATGCTGCTCGGCGGCGCACTCCCGGTGCACGCCGACTTGTTCTACGCACCGCCTGCGCCGCAGGACGATGCCCCCAAGATGAGCGGCGAGGCCGAACTCGGCTATACGCGCCTCTCCGGGAACAGCAACAGCCGGACGCTGCTCGCCAAGGGGCGTCTCACCTGGCTGACGGGTCGCCATACACATACGCTGCGCGGCGAGACGCGCAGCGTTCAGGAAAACGATGAAACCAGTACCGAGCAGTACCTGCTGGGCGGCCGCGAGCGTTATGAGCTGGAAGGCCCCCACTATCTGTTCGGTTTCGGACGCTGGGAAAAGGACCGCTTTAGCGGTTACGACTACCAGTTCACCACCATCGGCGGCTATGGCCGCCAGTGGCTCGACGGGCCGATGCATACGCTGTCGACGGAATTCGGCCCTGGCTATCGTCATGACGCCTACCAGGACGGCAAGGAAGAGGATCTCGGCCTGGCTTACGCGGCGCTCGACTATCGCTGGAATATCTCGGAAGGCGCCTACTTCGAGCAGGCAGTTTCTGTCGAAGCGGCCGAGCCCAACACCACGACGCGCTCGATTTCGTCGCTGACCTCCCAGCTCAATTCGCATTTGGCACTCAAGATGTCGTTTGAGGTCAAGAACAACACGAATCCGCCGGACGACGCCGAAGCCAACACCGACCGTACTACCTCAATGTCACTGCTCTACAGTTGGTGACGCCAACCAGCCCCACAACCACAAAGGGCCGCTCCGGGAGCGGCCCTTCGACATCATGATGGCTGTTCACGACACGCACTATAGCGGCCCGTAAACGTCCTTGATGCTGGTCAGAGGATAATGCGCCGGATAGGGTTTGCGCGCCACGCCGCTATCTACCGCGGCTTGCGCCACCGCCGAGGCGACCCTGTCGAGCAGCCGGGAATCCAGCGGCGTGGGAATGATGTAACCGCGCCCGAACTCCAGCGACTCGATGCCATAGCCATCCAGCACCTCGCGGGTCACCGGCTCACGCGCCAGATCCTTGAGGGCATGCACGGCCGCCACTTTCATTTCTTCATTGATACGCGTAGCGCGAACGTCCAGCGCCCCACGGAAAATGAAGGGGAAGCCCAGCACGTTATTGACCTGATTGGGATAGTCGGAACGCCCGGTGGCCATGATCACATCGTCACGGGTCTCGTTGGCGACGTCCGGATGAATCTCCGGGTCGGGATTGGAGCACGCAAAGACCACCGGACTCACCGCCATGCGCTCGAGCTGCTCGGGCTTGAGCAGATTGGGCCCGGACAGCCCTACGAAGACGTCGGCCCCGTCGATAGCATCATCCAGCGTACGCCGCGAGGTCTGGGTGGCGAACATCGCCTTGTACTGGTTGAGATCGTCACGCTCGCTGTGCACCACGCCTTTGCGATCGAGCATGTAGATATGTTCGGCGCGCGCGCCGCACGACACCAGCAGCTTCATGCAGGCAATAGCCGCCGCGCCCGCGCCCAGACAGACAATCTTGGCCTCATCGAGGCGCTTACCGGCAATATCCAGGGCATTGAGCAGTCCCGCAGCCGTGACGATGGCCGTGCCATGTTGATCATCATGGAAGACCGGAATATTGCACTGCTCGATCAACGCCTGCTCGATTTCGAAGCACTCCGGCGCCTTGATATCCTCGAGATTGATGCCGCCCCAGGTGTCGGCGATGCGTGCCACGGTATCGATGAACGCCTGCGGACTCTCGGCATCGACCTCGATGTCCACGGAATTGATGCCCGCGAAGCGCTTGAACAGCACGCCCTTGCCTTCCATGACCGGCTTGCTGGCCAAGGGCCCCAGATTGCCCAGGCCGAGGATCGCGCTACCGTCGGAGACCACGGCCACCAGATTGCCCTTGCCGGTATACAGGTAGGCGTTTTCCACGTCCTTGGCGATCTCGCGACACGGCTCGGCGACGCCGGGGCTATACGCCAGGGATAGATGTTTCGATGTCTCGGTGGGCTTGATCAATTCGACGGATAGCTTACCGGGAATCGGCTTGGCGTGATAATCCAACGCTGCCTGTCTTTTTTCGTCACTCATGAGCTTTTTCCAATCGTCTGCATGGAGGCATGATCGCCAGAATATAGAAAAATATTCCGCCAAACAACTTATGCCAAGTTCGCGACATTAAAGACTTTTAAGCGACCGTTTGAAGCAATTACCAGCCATTTGTTGAATCTTATGCCTGGCCAATCAGGCATAAAACAAACCTTATCGGAGCCTCGTTTTCGACTCTAATCAGGCAAGAGGTGAGATTGCTCCCACTGTCCTTCCTGCATCACTCTGCCGGCAGCAGCAGGACGAGAGCCGGCTGAGAACGCGATGGGGTTGGGGAAGTTACGGTCTGTTTCAAAAAAAACTTTCATTTTCGAATGTGGAGCCCTGCAAGGCGCGTTGGTAAACTGAAGGCCTTTCCAGCCTATTCGGTCCAACATCTCCATGGACCAAGGATAGCCAATACTTGTTATAAATTACCGGTGTTCTAAGGTTAACAATGCCGGATTTGAACCCAATTACTGGACTGGCAATGCACAGACTAATTTTATCACCCGGGATCCGACAGCCGCCTAAAATAAAAAGATACGTATGAGGCATCCTCGGCGAGTCCTGTTCATGTCATGCAGCCATCGAGCACAGCATCCCGGACATTATTAAAAACCATTCTCCCATGCAGCCCAAAATTTATGACAATGAACTACTTTCCCATCGCTTTATCAGACGTGCTTTTTTACAGGTTGCGGCGAAAGTCACTCCGAAACCGGGAGCAGCGTTTGGTTATACTTTACCGTCATTTTCTCCGTGCCTTTCAGCAAAGCACCAGTGCTGATCAGACGCTGAGCTTGATATTCCGTGGCCTGGTTCGGACTGGAAATGAATCTCTCAAAGCATTACCCGACGCTTGGTGGCCAGAGTTTTTCCGATATGTAACAAGTACTAATCCGGACGGAGGTGAGTCTTCTGAGCAGGTTCTTCTAGAAATTGCCGAGACGTTGAATAGCGAGCTTTTGGAAGCAGATCGTTGGCTTGATCTGTATCGGATATGTCTGTTCTCGGGCTTGTTCCGACTCGGCTTACAGGTGAGATATAAAGCGGAAGGTGCGATTAAGCGTGAAGCTTCTTCCAAGTTGGGAGGCATACGATCGCAATGTCTCGCCTTGGCCGTGTCCCTTGAATCGGGGGAGACCGAGGAGGCAACAGCCGCGCTGGAGCGGTTGGCGCGACTTAAGCTATCTGAATACAAACTGGCTCAAGGATTCTGGCTGCGTGATCTGCTTTGTAGCAGGACGAAGACCACTCTTGTGGAAGCTTATCCTGGACAGTCTCCTCTGGAGCATCACGCCGAGTTGTCGATGCTGGATGCCGCAAAAGGATGCTCTATTGCGATGGTGGGCCCGGTTGCCTCATCAGTGGAGGCAGGCCCCGAAATTGATGGCTTTAACTTGGTCGCAAAATTCAATTATCGTGGTGGAGAGCAAGGCTGTGATCCCCTGACCCAGGGTCGGCGAATCGATATTTCTTACTACAATATTGATCAGGCAAAATATATCGCCCAGCATTCCGATGCTGGCTTTCCGGCTAACCTTAGGTTCCCGGTTTTTATCAAGGCTAAAGGGTTCAGGGCGGTCAAAAAAGTCACTTCCGAAGGGCGGATCGTCAGGAATGCCCAATGGCTGTTACTGGATTCTGAGTTTCATGCCGGCACTAACGCGCTGGTAGATCTTTTCCGTTTCGAGCCCAAGAAAGTCAAGGTATTCAACTCTGATCTTATGCTGACGGCGGGGCGTTACCAAGGCTACTGGCGTCCGGGCACTAAACCGGTTAATTACTGCTTCTCGTTTTCCAAGACACATGATCCGTTCATGCAATTCAACTATCTTAAAAGGCTGTGGGCGTCCGGCTTAATAGAAGGCGACGCTCGGTTTGGAGCCATTATGGAAAACGGTCTTGAAGCCTACGTAAAGGATTTACAACGTGCGCATGGTGAGTCTGGCAGGCAGGTGCTAGCAGGGAATGAGGGATTGCCCGGTGCGTTATAACGACGAAAGGGACTCACTAAAGGCTGCGCTGCATCCGCAGTATCGAATGTTTTTTCATCTCGATCCACGAGTAAGTAACGAACTGCTGAAGGCCGTTGGGATGGTGTTACGTTGGCATTAAAATATAAAATCCGGGCATCCCGGATAGATACGATGAATCGATTGAAGTTCGGACGGCAAGCTCCTCGTTATGCCGAGCGCGTGTGGATCGATCCAGACCAGTGCAAACGCTATATTGAGGCAGCAGATCTATCCCGGCGCCTAGGCACCGGCGTTCGTCAATTATCCGGGCGTGTGGTCGAAACGTGGCCATCAGATTTGGAGAAATCACTCTGTAAACACCCCAAACTGACGTATTGCTTGAGGCATTGGCAGGAGGGAAAAAGCTGGGATGAGGCTGGTGGCTTGGAATTCATGCTCGAAGGAATTACCACTTCACCGACAGGCTATCTTGACGAGATGTGCACTAAGGAAGATATTGTAACACGCTTTGAAAGCTTGGATTCAATCTGGGCCGATGTGAAAGCGCGTGGTAGCCTGCCGCCAAGGAACGAACTGAAGCCCGGTAACTTTCGTGAAATTGGCGGAATCCTAGTGCATATAGGGCCGGATGGCGAGCCGCTGTTTTCAGGTGCCGGCTGCCATCGCTTTGCCATGGCATTGATGTTGGAGAAGCGTTTTCCGGCCCAACTTGGAATCATCCACAAGTCCGCCCTGGCTAAACTGCCACTGTTACGCCGTGCTGAATCCCGTGAATCCTAACCTACCGAGGGACAAGTTGAGACCAACCGTTGCCTTAATCAACGATACCAGCCTCTTCGAGGATCATTTTGGCTGCTTGCTCGTTGGTCAGACCTTTCGCGAGCAGTTTGCCCGAACGGGCTTGGATCTGAAGTACGCATTTCCCCGAGACTACGAACTGGATACTATCGCGCCCCTGCTGGAGAAAGTGGACCTGGTGGTGGTAAACGGTGAAGGGTCGATCCATCACGGTAAGCGCAATCACCTTCTGGATGTAGCCCGCCGTTTTCCCTCAGTGCTTGTGAACGCCGTATACCAGGAAAACCCAAGGAATGAAGCCCTAGATCGTTTTCTCTACCGTTCGGCCAGAGAATCGCAAAGTGCCGATGAAGTACGCCAGCTTGGTCTGCAATGCGATGTGACGCCGGATGTAATATTTGCCGCCATGCAGCTACGCTCATTCGTCAAACCGGATCCAATCGAGGATTTGGGTGTGACGGACAGTGTGCTAAAGAAGCGTAGGACTATCGGACCTATCCAGTTAAAAAAACAGGCCTATGGCTTCCGCCCCAATACATCTGTGGCTAACTACCTGCACACTCTCAGTTCCTACCAGCGCCTGTGCATCGGGCGTTTTCATGCCGTGGTAGCGGCCTCTGTGCTGGGTATCCCGTTCTCTTGCTGGGAATCCAATACCTGGAAAATTTCCGGGCTGATGCAGGATATGGGGGCACCAGAGTACTGCTACACGAATTTCTCCCAGGCGTTTGACAATGTACCAGCACTGTTTGACGACCGGATCCAGGTTTTTGCAGATGGCGCGGTAGGGCGGATAGAAAGCATGTTCGATAATATTGCCACGATCGCTGGAGGGGCGGCAGATTAAGAGGGATTTTCAACCCAGTTATCGAAATGCCGCTTTGAATTTTTGCACGGCGGCTCGACGCAGCGATGTGTGATGGCGAATCAAACCTTGGTTCTTCAGGACGATGTCCTGAAGTTCTTGATATAGAGCGCTCACCTCGGCATCCGCATTTACTGGCATCACGGGTACAACTGAGTTGAGATCACTCACATAACCGCGAATCTGTTGTCGTAGACAACTTTGAATCTTATCCGGAGCGACGCCAACGGCGTTAAGGTCGTGCAGTGTGGCTGGTTCTTTTTCCGGGAAGTTGGCAAGATTGTCAGTGTAAATACCGCCAGTCAGGCAGGGAGTTGCTGAATAAAAGCTGGAAAAATTAAGGATGAGCGCTATTCCACTCACCTTTGGTCCCAATCCATGATCTGCCAATCGTCTGGCAGCGATATAATTTTCAGCGACCCGGAGCAGTGCCGGTTTGCGGTATGCTGCCTGCCAGTCCTCAAGTAAGTAGTTGCCGTTTTTTAGCCCCCGGTTGTGTTTCAACAGAGCATCTCGGCGAGGAGCAGATTTGTGTGTACAGTGAACAAAGCTGTCGACAGCATGCAGAATCTTCAACTGACACTCTGGAACGTAGAAAGCCCATGCGCCCCGATTCACGCAGAAGGTACCGCCCTCAAACGACAATGTCTTGCGCTTAAGATGTGCTTTTTTAAATACACTAATGCTGGTCATGATTGTCTTTTGGCCGCTTCGTGAGCCCACGCTCCCTCAAGAATCGGACAGGAACGCTGTGGTAATTTTCTGGCCGCTGAAAGGGGCTAGCCACTCCTCCCGGACATGGATTGGCAGACACCGCACGGTCCTTTCGAGCCCCTGCTTCAACCCCTCTACCGTTGGCGGGGTCAGATAACGCTCGAGATCACCTCGGAAGACAAACCTAACCCCGCCCCGGCTGTCGGTAGAAAGGATGGGGGTTCCGCAAGCCAGAGCCTCTGTCAGCACGATGCCCAGGCCCTCGTATTCGGAGGCCAGTACGAACAGGTCAGCCTGCTTCATCCAAGGGTAGGGGTTGGTGCGCTTACCGGCAAAGATAACTCGGTCAGCAATGCCCAGCGCGTGGGCTTTCTGTTCCAGCTCCTGCCGCAACGGGCCGTCGCCTACGATGGCCAGCTTGTGGGGAATGTCAGCGCCGGCAAACGCTTCCATCAGCAGCGCATGGCCTTTCTGTGGGACCAGCCGTGCTACGTTGACGATATAAGGCTCGTCGGGTATTTCGGGGTCGGTCTCGCTAGCCAGCTCGCCGATGTGGTCAACGGGGCACGGGTTGGTGATGACCCTCAGGCTTTTCGGTGTGATACCGCCATTGGCAAAGGCCTCGCGGACGGACTCTTCGACTCCAGAGGACACACAGACAAGGTGGCGGTCATGGAGTACCAGTTTCCATTCCAGTTTTTTCTGCCATAGCGGACGGTCGTAATGGATGACGTTTTCCAGCACATAGATGCAGCGCTCATCCTGGAACGACCAGAAATACTTGAAAGTGCCCAGACCTCGGAAAATGATTCGGTCAAAGCGCCCGTATTGCTGTTCCAGCTTGTGGATGCGCTGCCTTAGGAGCCAGCCGCTGAGCCATCCCACCCACATAAAGTGGGATTTCGGCAGCAATACGCCGAGCAACAAGCGAGACAGCAGAAAAACCGGAATACCGATGACTGATTTAATCAGGGCTTGAAACTGGTCGAAATAGTGCAAGCGCACGGCTGGGTTCGCCGGGCTAAGGTCGTTGGGGCGATCGCGACAGGCTAGTAGGTGGCTTTCATGCCCTTCATCGGCAAAAGCATCGGCCAAGTTGACGGCAACCCGCTCCATGCCTCCCATCTTCAGGCTATGGATAATCACCAGCGTTCTCATTCGACAGATTCCTTGGCCGGGCGCCTCAGGCTTAGGTGGCGGTATACTTTTTAATTCCGTTCACGGCCCAGTAGGATCGGTTCTCTTTCACTGCTTTGCGGATGGCTTTGTTTCGTGCCCTGATTTCCGGCTTGGCATAACCACGGTCATGATCGAGGTGAAGGCAAACCGTGCTGAAGCGGATTTGCTTCGACTTGTGACCGTAATTCCACAAGCGTTCGCCCAATTCCCGATCCAGACCACCGTACTGCATGTCTTCATTGAAGCCGTTCACCGCCACCAAGTCTCGGGTCCAGGTTGAGCTGTTCATGCCGTTCCAACTGGCGGTCGCCGGAGTCAACGTATTGAGCAGTTTGCGAAAGGCCCAAGAGGGAGAGAGCTTCCAGCACTTGTGGTTCTTCGGTTGGCCGTTAGCCACCAGCCATGCTGGGTCAAAGATAACGCCACTACGGATATCCTCGTCGGTGATGATCTCCGATACCGGCATGGTGAGTTTGATATAGCCACCCGAGAGGAAATAGCCCGGTTCCGCCAGTTGACGGTGGGTGGCGATGAAGTCCGGTTCGGGGATGCAGTCGCCATCGCTAAAGATCAAGTAGTCACAGTCGGTTTCACGAATAGCCTTGTTGAGGATCTGGCACTTGCGGAAGCCGTCATCCTCATGCCACACGTGATCAAGGGTGAGAATGCCCCGCACCTGGAAATGGTCGATCAGCTGGCAAGTCTCGTCGGTAGAGCCGTCATCCGCCACTATTACCCTGAAGTCGCGAGCTGACTGATTCTCATAGCCGGACAGTACCTTACTGAGCCATACGGGCGAGTTATAGGTGGTGATCACCACACCCGTGGCCTTGGGCGTTGCTGCGTTGTTCGAAGGCATAGTTCCAGGACGATCCGGCTGTGTCTGAAAACAAGGGCACAGTATACACGCAGGTGCAGGTGTCGGCCGGTGCCCGTCGGGAAATACCCGGATCATACAGCCTTCAAGGTCTGAGAAGTAGGGCGGGCTGTACAGGGAGGTTTGCTGTAGCGGGCTATCAAGAAAGCATATAGCCAGTATAAAACAGGCTAAATCACCCTCTGTGAACTGCCCCCGAAGGTTGGATACTCTCTCCAACTTTCGGGGGCAGTTCAATTTTCAGCGGGTTTTTTCGAACGCCGACGCGTCGCCGGCGTAGCGGTTCTCTTGCTTGGCTCAGTCGCGCTTGAGCGCTGCACCGAAACGCTTGTTGAAGCGCTCGACACGACCACCGGTGGTCGCCTGCTTCTGCTTGCCGGTATAGAACGGGTGGCACTGCGAGCAGACATCCAGGTAGAAGTCGTCTTTGGCGGTGGAGCCCAGCTCGAAGGTCGCGCCGCATGAACAGGTGGCGGAGACCTTCTTGTATTCGGGATGGATCGCTTGTTTCATTTTGCTGCCTCACGCTATGGTGCGCCGCCACCTGGTCGATGCCAGGCACCGCACACGGGTTGATAAAGATGCAACCGATTGATTCGGCATGCGACCCGGACGATACTCGCCTGGCCCACAGCCGAAGGGCCGAACATTATAGCAGTGCCGTGATATCGCTGAAAAGACGCGTGACGCCTGCAACGCCATGTGCCGCCACCCTTTCGGAGGATTCTTGTCGAGCACCGACCATACGCCGCGCCTACTCAGAGTCGCCCTGCCCACCCCCTTGCGACGCCTGTTCGACTATCGCCCCTGTCGCGAGGTGCCCGCTTGTGGCTGGCGCCCAGGGCTTCGCGTCAAGGTGCCGTTCGGACGTCGCCAGCTCATCGGCGTGGTGGTCGAGTGCCCCGAGCACAGTGACGTTCCGGACGCGCAGCTCAAGGCCGTGCTGGCATGCCTCGACGACGCTCCCTTACCCGACGACTGGTGGTGGTTGTGCCGCTTTACCGCGCGCTACTATCAACACCCGCTGGGTGACACTATCGCCCAGGCACTTCCCGTCGCCTTACGCCAGGGGCGGCCATTGCAGGCACGCCACCAGGAGCGCTGGATAGCGCGCGACGGCGATACCGACACGCTCGAACGCGCGCCTCGCCAGGCCGAACTGCTGGCGATGCTGCGCCAGCACCCACGTGGCTTGCTGACACGCGCGGTCACCGCGCAAGGCTTCACTCGCGCTCAGTTGGAGGGCCTGCTGGCCAAACATCTCGTCGAGTGTCGCGAAGAACGCCTGACGGCCACCGAGGAAGAATCCGGCTCACGGCTCGCCGAACCCTCGCTGCCGCTAACCCGCGAGCAGGCAGGCGTCCTCGCCGAGATTCATGAAGGCCTCGAACGCTATCATCCGTGCCTGCTGCATGGCGTCACCGGCAGCGGCAAGACCGAAGTCTATCTACAACTCATCGAGGCGGTGCTCGCACGAGGCCGTCAGGCGCTGGTGCTCGTGCCGGAGATCGGCCTGACACCGCAAACGCTGACCCGTTTCCGGCAACGCTTTCGGGTCCCCGTGGTCGCCCTGCATTCGGGGCTCACCGATCTCGAACGCCTGGATGCCTGGGACGCCGCGCGCAGCGGCCGGGCGCCGATCGTCATCGGCACTCGCTCGGCGGTCTTCACTCCCCTGGCGGCGGCCGGGGTGATCGTCATCGACGAGGAGCACGATGGCTCCTTCAAGCAACAGGAAGGCCTGCGCTACCACGCCCGCGACCTGGCCATCGCCCGCGCCCACCGCGAGAACATCCCTATCGTGCTGGGCAGCGCCACACCAGCACTGGAGACGCTCGCCCAGGCGCGTAGCGGCCGCTACCGTCACCTGCGTCTGACGCAACGCGCCAACCGCCACGCTCCGGCGCGCCTGGAGCTGACCGACCTACGCGGACGCCACCGCCAGGGCGGCTTGATCGCCCCTGCCATCGAGGCAGTCCGGCAAACCCTGAGCGCGGGCAACCAAGTGCTGGTCTTCATCAACCGGCGCGGTTTCGCGCCTACCCTGGCGTGCCACGCGTGCGGCTGGATGGCCGAGTGCCCGCATTGCGATGCTCGCATGACGCTGCATCGCCAGCCCCAGGAATTGGTCTGTCATCATTGCGACTTTCACCGCCCGCTGCCCGATGCCTGCCCGGAATGCGACAGTGGCGATTTGCGCCCACTGGGCAGCGGCACCGAGCGCACCGAGGAAACGCTGGCGGCATTGTTCCCCGAGACGCCCGTGCATCGCATCGACCGCGACAGCACGCGGCGCAAGCAAGCCTTCGAGGACATCCTGCGCGAGATTCGACGCGGCGAGCCCAGCCTGCTGGTCGGCACCCAGATGCTCGCCAAGGGCCATCACTTGCCGCATGTCACGCTGGTGGTCGTGGTCAACGCCGACGCCGGGCTCTACGCCAGCGATTTCCGCGCCCTCGAGCACAGTGCCCAACTACTGGTGCAGGTCGCCGGCCGCGCTGGCCGCGCCGAGCATCCCGGACGCGTGCTGGTCCAGACCCTGCATCCCGACGACCCCAACCTGCGTTTGCTCGCCGACAGCGGCTACGAAGCACTCGCTGGCCAACTACTGGAAGAACGTCGCCTGGCCGGCCTGCCGCCCTATCGTCATCTGGCCCTTGCCCGCTTCGAAGCCGCGCGCGAGGAACACGTCGCCGAATTCGCCACCGCCGCCGCCGAGGCATTGCGCGAATGGCTCGTCACTCAGGACACCTCGGTCACCTGCCTGGGACCGGTACCGGCGCCCATGGAACGCCGTCAGAATCGCTATCACATGCAGTTGATGCTCTCCGACACGCGGCGCAGCGCCCTACACCGTGCGTGCGCCTGGCTGGTGCAATGGCTGGACAATCATCCCGATAGTCGTCGCGTACGCGCCTCGCTGGATGTCGACCCACAAACGCTGAGTTGACGGGGTTTCAGCCCCCCACAACCGCCGCCACGAGCGGCAACGCAAGACACATGGCGTCGCTGGGTTTAAAGGCGTCGGCCAATCGCCGATAATAGGCGGCCTTAACGCTCTTAGCGCAGCCTGGCGCTCGCCGGCCTGTCGCGCGCCAGACACAGGACATCGGAATTTCATGAAAGACACCATCATCGAACTGCTCGACGCGGCCGGTACGCAGCTCAAGCAGCAAGGCATTCTTCCCCAGGACACCCCGCTGGCCATCAAGGTCGAGCCCACCAAGGACAAGGCCCACGGCGACTACGCGAGCAACCTCGCGCTGACCCTCGCCAAACCGGCCGGCCGTAAGCCACGCGAGCTGGCCGAGGCACTGGTCGCGGCGCTGCCGGAAAGCGCCGCCATACGCCAGGTCGACATCGCCGGCCCCGGGTTCATCAACTTCTTCGCCGCCACCGACGCCGTCGCTCAGGTCGTGCCCAGCATTCTGGATGCCGGCGATACCTACGGGCGTAGCCTGAGCGGTCAGGGCCAACAGGTGCAGGTGGAATTCGTCTCCGCCAATCCCACCGGGCCGCTTCACGTCGGCCATGGACGTGGCGCCGCCATCGGCGACTGCCTGTGCCGGCTGCTGGAAGCCACCGGCTACGATGTCACCCGCGAGTTCTACTACAACGACGCGGGCGTCCAGATCCACAATCTCGCCCTCTCGGTGCAAGCCCGCGTGAAAGGCCTCACGCCAGAGGCCGCCGAGTGGCCCGAGAACGGCTATCGCGGCGCCTATATCGCCGATGTCGCCAAGGCGTATGTGGCTGGCGAGACGATTACCGCCGATGATCGAGAAGTCACCGGCAAGGGCGATGCCGAGGATCTCGAGGCTATCCAGCACTTCGCCGTCGCCTACCTGCGTCGCGAGCAGGATCTCGACCTCAAGGCATTTGGTGTCGCCTTCGATGTCTACTTCCTGGAATCCTCGCTGTACAACGACGGCAAGGTGGACGCCACGGTGAAAGCACTCGTCGACGGCGGCCATACCTATGAAGAGGACGGCGCCACCTGGCTGCGCACCACCGATTTCGGTGACGACAAGGACCGGGTGATGCGCAAGAAAGACGGCGGCTATACCTATTTTCTGCCGGACGTCGCCTACCACCTCGACAAATGGCAACGTGGCTTCACCACCGTGATCAACGAGCAGGGCGCCGATCACCACTCCACGGTCACTCGGGTACGCGCCGGCCTGCAGGCGCTGGAAACCGGCATCCCGCAAGGCTGGCCGGACTACGTGCTGCATCAGATGGTGCTGGTCACGCGTTCCGGGGTCGAGGTCAAGCTCTCCAAGCGCGCCGGCAGCTACGTGACCTTGCGCGATCTCATCGATGAAGTGGGCCGCGATGCCACCCGTTTCTTCCTCGCCGCGCGGCGTGCCGATTCGCAGTTGACCTTCGATATCGACCTCGCTCGCTCGCAGTCCAACGACAACCCGGTCTACTACATCCAGTATGCCCACGCGCGCGTATGCAGCATGATGCGTCGCGCCGAAGCCGACGCCAAGGCGTTCGATCATGCGCTGGGCATGCAACACCTGAGTCGGCTCGATACCGAGCAGGAAAAAGAGCTGATGAACCGCCTGGCACGTTATCCAGAGGTCGTCGAACGGGCGGCTCAGACCCGCGAGCCACAGCAGGTCGCCCAGTACCTGATGGATCTGGCCTCCGATTTCCACACCTGCTACAACGCGGTCAAGGTCATGGTCGACGACGCTGAATTGCGTAACCCCCGGATGGCGCTGGGCCTGGCCACGCGCCAAGTGCTGCGCAACGGCCTCGACCTGATGGGCGTCAGCGCACCCGAGGAGATGTAAGCATGGCTCGTCGCCCCGCCCAGCAAGGAAAGAGTAACGCCCGCGCCGCGTCGCGCGGCGCTACCAGCCGCAAGCGCCAGGCCAAATCATCGCGCGCGGGCCTCCCGGGATGGCTATGGGGCGTGGCCGGCTTGATCGTCGGCTTCGCGCTCGCTCAATACCTCCAGCAGTCGGCCCCGGAACCGGTCGCCACAGTCATGCCCAAGCCCTCCAATAGCGCCTCGTCCGGCAGCGATTCGACGGGCAGTAAAGACGGCGACGCCTCATCGGCCGGTACCTCCAACGAGGAGGCCTCCGAGTCGCGCATGCCGACCTTCGAGTTCTATACCTTGTTGCCGGAATCGGAGGTCATCGCCCCCAAGGTGGATAACACCACGGCACTACCCACCAGCAACGGCGGCGAGAGTTCGGCGGAGGCGAGCGACGACCGTGCTGACGAGGTGGTCGCCAATCCTTCAGCCGATGGACTCAAGTACATGCTGCAGGCGGCCTCGTTTCGCAAGGTCGCCGATGCCAAGCGCCTCGCGAGCCGACTTCAGGACCTTGGACTGATCGCCAAGATCACCGAAGTGCAAACCTCCAACGACGAAATCTGGCATCGCGTGCAGGTCGGCCCCTACCAAAGCACGAATGAGCTGACGCGCGCCCAGGACCTGATGGTGACGCAAGGCATCGAGCCATTGCTGATCAAGCTACAGAATTGAAGGGGCACCCGGGCGGCTTGATTTCCCCGACAGCCGCCCGCATTACCGTGAGCATCGGCATTCGTCGCCATCGTTTTATCGCCTGAGGGGCCGCGGGCGCCTCGGCAATCAAGTCATCGGGTGCCCGACACCCCACAAGGAGTTCCCATCCATGACCACGATCGTATCCGTACGTCGCGGCGAACATGTCGCCCTCGCCGGCGATGGACAGGTTTCGCTCGGCAACACGGTGATGAAAGGCAACGCCAGCAAGGTGCGCCGCATTCACCATGGCAAGGTGCTGGCCGGATTCGCCGGCGGCACGGCTGACGCCTTCACATTGTTCGAGCGCTTCGAGGCCCAGTTGGATAAGTACCAAGGGCATCTGGTCAAGGCCGCCGTCGAGCTTTCCAAGGAATGGCGCACCGACCGCGCCCTGCGCCGCCTGGAAGCGATGCTCGCCGTGGCCGACAAGAACGCCTCGCTGATCCTCACCGGTAACGGCGATGTCGTCGAACCCGAACGCGGCATCATCGCCATCGGCTCCGGCGGTCACTACGCCCAGGCCTCCGCACGCGCCCTGCTCGAGAACACCGACCTCGACGCACGCACCATCACCGAGAAGTCGCTCGAAATCGCCGGCGATATCTGCGTCTTCACCAATCAAAACATTACCCTCGAGGAGCTGTGAGCCACGCTCACCGCTCCCGGGCAGCATAGGGCTCCGTCATGACACAGATGACTCCCCGCGAGATCGTCCACGCACTGGATCAGTACATCATCGGCCAGCAGGAAGCCAAGCGCTCGGTGGCCATCGCCCTGCGCAACCGCTGGCGCCGCATGCAACTCGACGACAGCCTGCGCGGCGAGGTGGTGCCCAAGAACATCCTGATGATCGGTCCAACCGGGGTCGGCAAGACCGAGATCGCCCGTCGCCTGGCCAAGCTGGCCGGGGCGCCGTTCATCAAGATCGAGGCGACCAAGTTCACCGAAGTGGGCTATGTCGGCCGCGACGTCGAGTCGATCGTCCGCGACCTGGTCGAAATGGCCATGAAGATGGTTCGCGAGCAGGCCAAGGAAGAAGTCGCCCACAAGGCAGAAGACGCCACCGAGGAGCGCATTCTCGACGCGCTTCTGCCGCGGCCGCGCGGCAGCGAGTACGACCATGCCCACGACGACTCCTCGACGCGTCAGACCTTCCGCAAGAAGCTGCGTGAAGGCCAGCTCGACGACAAGGAGATCGACATCGAGGTCACACCTCAGGGTGGCAACTTCGATATCTCCGCGCCGCCGGGCATGGAAGAGATGACCAGCCAGCTGCAAAGCATGTTCTCCAACATGGGCAAGCAGAAGTCGGAATCACGCCGCGTAACCGTCGAGGAAGCTCGGCGCCTGTTGCACGACGAAGAAGCCGCCAAGCTGGTCAACGAGGAACAGATCAAGAACCGCGCCATCGAGGCGGTGGAGCAGAACGGCATCGTCTTCCTCGACGAGATCGACAAGGTCGCCAAGCGCGGTGACTCGGGCAGCGGCGGCGATGTCTCCCGCGAAGGCGTGCAGCGTGACCTGCTGCCGCTGATCGAGGGGTCGACGGTGTCCACCAAGCACGGCATGGTCAACACTGACCATATCCTGTTCATCGCCTCGGGGGCGTTCCACCTCTCCAAGCCGTCGGACTTGATCCCCGAACTGCAAGGGCGTCTGCCGATCCGTGTCGAGCTGCAAGCGCTGACGCCGGATGACTTCAAACGCATCCTCACCGAGCCGTCCGCCGCGCTGACCCGACAATACCAGGCGCTGCTGGCCACCGATGGCTTGGAGGTGAACTTTACCGATGAAGGCATCACGCGCATCGCCGAGATCGCCTGGCAGGTCAACGAAGGCACCGAGAACATCGGCGCGCGGCGGCTGCACACGGTGATGGAACGCCTGCTCGAGGAGCCGTCCTTCCAAGGAGGTGACATGGCCAGCCCGCTGACCATCGATGCCGCCTATGTCGACGAGCAACTCGGCGAATTGGCCACCGACGAAGACCTGTCGCGGTATATTCTTTAAGCTAGGCGCTACGAGCTTCGGGCGACGAACCGCTCGAAGCTCGAAGCTCGAAGCTCGAAGCTCGAAGCTCGAAGCTCGAAATCAGCATGTCGCTCCCGACACTCGAGTTAAGGCTTTTTCTTCAAGCTTCCAGCCGCGAAGCGGCGTTCTTCCAGCGTCAAGCTCACCGAAGGTGATCCTATGTCCACACCCGTTCCCACGCGCATCCATTACCATCAGCAGGCCCGCGAGCTCGAACTCGGCTATGCCGATGGCACATCCTACCGCTTGCCGGCGGAGCTGTTGCGCGTGTTCTCGCCTTCTGCCGAGGTTCGCGGCCACGGCCCGGATACCGCTGTCCTGCAGGTGGGCAAGAAGGATGTCGGCCTCAAGAACATCACCCAGGCCGGGCGTTATGCCCTCAAGCTGCACTTCGACGACGGCCATGACAGCGGCCTGTACAGCTGGGACTACCTCTATGCAATGGCCTGCCATCAAGAGCAATGGTGGGCCGATTACCTGCACCGCCTCGAGGAGGCCGGCGCCTCGCGCGAGCCTTCCACCATCACCATCAAGGAGTTATAAGACACCCCGGCGTGGCGACAAACGCCGGGGGCGACGTTACAATGCAGCCCCACTTCCACGCACCGCGCGGGCACTCCACGCCTGCCCAAGGAAAGGTCATGGACAAGCGCACGACCCACTTCGGTTATCAGGAAGTTCCGGTCGAGGAGAAAGCCGACCGGGTGGCGCAAGTCTTCCATTCGGTCGCCGCCCGCTATGATGTCATGAACGATCTCATGTCGTTCGGCGTGCATCGCCTCTGGAAACGCCTGACCCTCGAGCGCGCCGGCGTCCGCCCCGGTCATCATGTGCTCGACATCGCCGGCGGTACCGGCGACCTGGCGCTCAAGTTCTCGCGCTTGGTCGGTCCCCGCGGACGCGTGGTCCTCGCCGACATCAACGCCTCGATGCTGCGTGTGGGCCGCGACAAGCTGCTCGACAATGGCGTCGGCGACAACGTCGAATACGTGCAGGCCAATGCCGAAGCGCTGCCCTTCGCCGACAACAGCTTCGACTGCATCACTATCGCCTTCGGCCTGCGCAACGTCACCGACAAGGATGCCGCGCTGCGCTCCATGGCACGCGTGCTCAAGCCCGGGGGGCGCCTGCTGGTCCTGGAATTTTCCAAGCCGGCGAGCGCCGCGCTGTCGCGCCTCTATGATGAATATTCCTTCCGCGTCTTGCCGCGTATGGGCGAATGGGTCGCCCAAGATGGCGAGAGTTATCGCTACCTGGCCGAATCGATTCGCATGCATCCCGACCAGGAAACCCTCAAGGCGATGATGGAAGACGCCGGGCTCGAACGTGTCGAGTACACCAACATGACCGGGGGCGTCGTCGCCCTGCACCGTGGCATCAAACTATGAGGCCGTCATGCCGGTGATGTTCACTACCCTGCTGGCCAGTGCGGAAACGCTGATCAACGGGCTTCTTGCACACGATCCCGCCTCGCCCTCGCGATTGTCGCAGCTTGCCGGACAGCGCATATCGCTGCGTCTGGAACGCCCGGCACTGGCGGCGCTAGTGCACTTCGACACCCATGGCATTACGCTGCTCGCCCAGCACGACCCCGACGAGGCCGATAGCGACGTGGTTGTCGAACTGGACGTCGAGACCCTGGGCGCGCTGCTTAGTGGCGAACGCGTCGAAGCATTGATGTTTGCCGGACGGCTATCGGTGCGCGGGCGTACTCATGTGCTGGAACGCGCCAGTCAGCTGCTCAGCGATCTGGAAATCGACTGGGAAGCCGAACTGGCGCACTGGCTCGGCGACATGCCCGCGCATAGCTTGTCGCAAGGCTTGCGACGCCTGAATCGCTTCGGCCTGCGCACGTGCGGCGAGTTGCGACGCGACGTGCATGAATACTTGACCGAGGAAGCACGGCTACTGCCCAGCCGCACGCAATGGGAGATCGCTCGCGAGCATTTGACGCAACTGGGCTTGGCCACCGACCGACTCGAGGCACGCCTGGACCGGCTGGTTCGCGAGATCGAACGTCGCCGACAGGAGGAGCACGCGTCGTGAATTTGCGGCTGTTTCGTATCGCCTGGGTGATCGCGCGTTTTCGCCTCGACACCCTGATCCCCGCAGAGCGCCTCCCCGGCATACTGCGCGTGGCGATGAAGCTCTCGCCACTGCGCTTGCTACCCACCGGCCCGCATACCCGAGGCAAGCGCCTACGCCTGGCGCTCGAAGCCCTGGGTCCGATCTTCGTCAAGTTCGGCCAGATGCTCTCCACCCGCCGTGACCTGCTACCGCCGGACATCGCCGACGAACTCAAGCGTCTCCAGGATCAGGTACCGCCGTTTCCCGGCGAGCAGGCCCGCGCGCTGGTCGAGGAAGAGCTCGGCATGGATATCGATACCGCCTTCGCCGAATTCACCCGCGAGCCACTCGCCTCGGCTTCCATCGCCCAGGTCCACGGCGCACGCCTGCACAGCGGCGAAGACGTAGTGGTCAAGATCATCCGCCCCAACATCGATGGCGTGATGCGCAAGGACATTGGCCTGCTGTATACCTTCGCGCGCCTGCTCAAACGGGTTCCCGAAGCCAAGCGGCTACGCCCTGTCGAGGTCGTCGCCGACTACGAGTCCACGCTATTCGATGAATTGGACCTGCACAAGGAAGCGGCCAACACCTCGCAACTCAAGCGTAACTTCCGCGATTCACCGCTACTTTACGTGCCGGCAATCCACTGGTCGCTGACACGCAAGCAGGTGATGGTCCAGGAGCGTATCCACGGCATTCCGGTGGCCGACATGGACGCCTTGCAAGCGGCCGGCATCGACTTGCGCCGACTCGCCGAGCGCGGTGTGGAAATCTTCTTCACCCAGGTGTTTCGCGATAATTTCTTCCATGCCGACATGCACCCCGGCAATATCTTCGTGTCCGCCGACAATCCGCACGACCCGCAGTACATCGCCATCGACTGCGGGATCGTCGGCAGCCTGACCCGCGAGGACCAGGATTACCTGGCCCGCAACCTGCTCGCCTTCTTCCGCCAGGACTACTACGAAGTCGCCGTGTTGCACATCGAATCGGGCTGGGTCGGCGAGGACACGCGCGCCAACGAGTTCGCGGCGGCCATACGCGCGGTTTGCGAGCCGATTCTCGAAAAGCCACTCAAGGACATTTCCTTCGGCCAGGTGCTGTTGGGACTGTTCCAGACCGCGCGGCGCTTCAATATGGAAGTCCAGCCGCAGCTGGTGTTGTTGCAGAAAACGCTACTCAATATCGAAGGGCTCGGTCGCCAGCTTTACCCGGACCTGGACTTGTGGAGCACCGCCAAGCCTTACCTGGAACAGTGGATGAAAGAACGTGCCGGGCCTCGCGGCTTCTGGGATGCTTTGACCAAGCACGCACCCGAACTCTCGCGCCAGTTGCCCGAGCTGCCAGTGCTGGCTCACCAGGCTCTCGCCCGCAGCGAAGACAGTCACCGCCAGCAGCGCCAGCAAACCGAGGCGCTCAATGCCTTGCAACGGCGTTGGCACAGTACCGGAACGCGCGCACGGCGGTTGCGCCTCGGCGCCTTACTGATCGCCGTGGCGCTAGCTTGGCAGCCACTCTGGGAATGGGCGCACACCCAACCCTGGCCGGTGCTGGTCGCTGCCACACTGGGGCTGGCACTCATCGCTTGGCGTTGACGTCGCTGCTAGCGCACGATGTTGCTGCTATCATCCACTCACTACTCTATTTGTCTCGGGACCGTCACATCATGAATGATACGCTTGCCCAGCTATCGGACGTCCTGGCCACACGCCGCCATGCCGACCCCGACAGCTCGTACGTTGCCAAGCTCCACGCCAAGGGTCTCAACAAGATCCTGGAGAAAGTCGGTGAGGAAACCACCGAGACCCTTCTCGCCGCCAAGGACGCCGAGCACGGTGACGACGAAACGCGTCAGGCATTGGTCGCCGAAACCGCCGACCTGTGGTTTCATAGCCTGGTGATGCTCTCGCATCTGGACATCGACCATCAGGCGGTGCTGGATGAACTGGCCCGGCGCTTCGGAACGTCCGGCCTGGAAGAAAAAGCCTCACGCCCATCACGCTAATCGGCCCGGCCGTCTTCGGGCATCAAGGAGATCTTCCATGTTAGGTGGAATCAGTATCTGGCAGCTGCTGATCGTTCTCGGCATCGTCATCCTGATCTTCGGCACCAAGAAGCTGCGCAATATGGGCAGCGATCTCGGGGGTGCCGTAAAGGGATTCAAGAGCGCCGTCGGCGAAGAGGAACAGAAAAAAGCGCACGACGACGAGGACACGACGCAGCAGCGTGTCGAGCATGAAGCGAACGACGAGACGCTCGACACCCAATCGAAAACCTCGCAATCGTCCAAGGCCGACGAAACGTCCGAGCGGAAGTAACCGCCATGTTCGATATGGGCTTTCTCGAACTGATGATCATCGGTGTCGTGGCCCTGTTGGTGCTAGGACCCGAGCGCCTGCCCACGGCGGCGCGCACCGTGGGCCTGTGGATCGGCAAAATCAAGCGTACGGTGTCCGGCATGCAGCGCGAGATCAACGCACAGCTGGAAGCCGAGGACCTGCGTCAGAAGCTCAATGAGCAGCAACGCAAGCTCGATGCCGGTCTGCACAAGGTCCGCGACGGGGTCGAACGCCACGCCGACGACACCGACACGCACCACGCCGGATCACGCCGGGGGCCGACGGCGCCTAAACCGGATGATGACGCCTCAGCGACGCGTCCCGACGCCCCCCGGGACACACCCGACGCCTCGTCCGCCAAGGATTCCAACGCCCCATGAGCGATACATCGCCCCGCGAACCGGAGGAGCACGCCCAGGCACCCTTGATCGAACACCTGATCGAGTTGCGTTCGCGGCTGGTCAAGGCGGTGGCGGTGATCGTGGTCATCTTCGGCGCGCTTTACGCCTTCTCCAACGATATCTACAGCTTCGTCGCCGACCCGCTGATGGCACTCTTGCCCGAAGGCGCGCAGATGATCGCTACCGAAGTGGCCTCACCTTTTCTGGCGCCCTTCAAGCTGACGCTGTTCACGGCCTTCTTCATCGCCGTACCCTTCGTGCTCTACCAGGCCTGGGCATTCATCGCGCCGGGCCTCTACCGGCACGAGAAGACCTTGGCATTTCCCCTGCTCGCCTCGAGCATTCTGCTGTTCTACGGCGGCGTGGCCTTCGCCTATTTCGTGGTCTTTCCCCTGTTATTCGACTTCTTCGTCCATACCGGGCCGGAGAACGTCACGGTGATGACCGATATCAATCAGTATCTGAATTTCGTGCTCAAGCTGTTCTTTGCCTTCGGTGCGGCCTTCGAAATTCCCATCGCCACGTTCCTGCTGATCTGGACCGGTGCGACCAGTGTCGAAAGTCTTGGCAAGAAACGCCCCTACGTGCTCGTCGGCTGCTTCGTGGTGGGTATGATGATGACGCCCCCGGACGTGGTCTCCCAGAGCCTGCTCGCCATTCCCATGTGGCTGCTGTTCGAGGTCGGCATCCTCTTCGGTCGCCTGGTACCGCGCCACCGTCACGACGCCGATGACGAGGCATCCCGAGAAGACTGATCTACGACAAACGGGCCACGCCTGGCCCGCCTTCGCCGTTGATTGGTGCGTGTCGCGCTCGGTTTCGTGGGTATACTGCAGATACCCGGAGATACACGCTCGTCACTGTCACATTCTTGTCACAGACGGGTGTCATGCTTCCGGCCCAGCGGTTGGTCACAAGCGACGACAGGGAGCTCATGATGGACGACACGCGCTCTTCCGATGTTCCCCTCGGTAGCGATAATGCAGCATCTCAGGAAGTCGGTGAGAAGCCACCGCTTCGCGTCAATCGCACGCGCACGGGCATTCACGCCAAGCCCGCGCCATTCCCCGAGGCCGAACTCGACGATCCAGCACTGTACTTCAACCGCGAACTCTCGCACCTGCAGTTCAACATCCGCGTGCTCGAGCAATCTCTGGATCCCTCACATCCGCTGCTCAATCGACTGATGTTCCTGCTGATTTTCTCTTCCAATCTGGACGAGTTCTTCGAGATTCGCGTGGCCGGCCTCAAGCATCAAGTCGCCCTGGCCCGCGAGGAAAGCGGCTCCGACGGCATGCCACCCCGCCAGGTGCTCGCCGAGATATCGCGCATCGCGCACGAGCAGGTCGAGCGGCAATACCGCATCCTCAACGAGACCCTGATCCCTGCGCTCGAGGAGCAACGCCTGCGTTTTCGCCGCCGCACCCAGTGGACCGAGGCCCAGGCTGAATGGGTACGCGAGTATTTCGCCGAGGAAATCATTCCAGTGATCAGCCCCATCGGCCTCGACCCTTCGCACCCGTTTCCACGCCTGGTCAACAAGAGCTTGAACTTCATCGTCGAGCTCGAAGGCACCGATGCCTTCGGCCGTGAAGGGGGGCTTGCCATCCTGCCCGCCCCACGCTCGCTGCCGCGCTTGATGCGCCTACCACGTGAGCTGAGCGAGGCCGGCTATACCGAATACGTCTTCCTGTCGTCAATGATTCACGCCCATGCTCAGGAAGTATTTCCCGGTATGCAGGTGCGCGGTTGCTTCCAGTTTCGCCTGACGCGCAACGCCGATCTGGCCGTCGACCCCGAAGATGTCTCGGACTTGGCCTCGGCCTTGCGCGGTGAGCTGCTGGCGCGACGCTACGGCAGTGGTGTACGTCTCGAGGTGGCCGATAATTGCCCCGACCGGCTGACGCACTTCCTGCTCACCCAGTTCGAGCTCGAGGCCGCAGATCTGTACCGCGTCTCCGGCCCGGTCAACCTGACGCGATTGATGTCGGTGCTCAGTGACGTCGAGCGTCCCGACTTGCTGTATCGTACCTTCACGCCGGGAGTGCCACGTCAGGTCAAGAGCGATGTCAGTCTGTTTACCCAGATCGCCCAGAACGACATCCTGCTCCACCATCCTTTCCAGTCCTTCTCGCTGATCGAGGACTGGCTTCAGGAAGCCGCCAGCGATCCGGATGTGCTGGCGATCAAGCAGACGCTGTACCGAACCGGCGCCGATTCGCCCATCGTCAGCGCCCTGGTCGATGCCGCACGCAACGGCAAGGAAGTCACCGTGGTCATCGAACTGCGGGCGCGTTTCGACGAGGCTGACAACCTCGCGCTGGCATCGCGTCTCCAGGAAGCCGGCGCCATCGTCATCTACGGCGTCATGGCCTACAAGACCCACGCCAAGATGCTCCACGTGGTCCGCCGTGAACGCGGCACGCTGCGCTATTATGCGCACCTGGGCACCGGCAACTATCACTCCAAGACCGCCAAGCTGTATACCGACTACAGCCTGCTCACCGCCAACGAGACACTGTGCGAAGATGTTCACAAGGTCTTCCAGCAGCTCTCTGGGATGGGCAAACCGCGTCAGATCGATACGCTGCTGCATGCGCCGTTCGTGCTGCACGACCGCCTGGTGGCGATGATCGACCGCGAAGCACGCTACGCCGAAAAAGGCCACAAGGCGCAGCTGATCATCAAGTGCAATTCGTTGACCGAGCCACAGCTGATCCGCGCGCTTTATCGCGCCTCGCGCGCCGGGGTGCAATGCGATCTGATCATTCGCGGCATGTGCTGCCTGCGACCCGGCGTCGAAGGGATCTCCGATAATATCCGGGTGCGCTCGATCATCGGTCGCTTCCTGGAACATACCCGCGTGTTCCACTTCCACAACGGCGGCAAGCCTGAAACCTGGTGCTCCAGCGCGGACTTCATGGAACGCAACATGTTCCGCCGCGTGGAGACCTGCTTCCCGCTGCTCGACAAGAAGCTCGCCCAACGCGTACGCAAGGATCTGGCCACTTACCTCGTGGACAACTGCCAGAGCTGGGAACTACAGACCGACGGCCGCTACCGTCTCCTCGACGCCGGCGACGCCGAACCGATCAGCGCCCAGGAAACCTTGCTCTACGCCTACGCCGTCAAACCCTGAGCTCGAAGCTCGAAGCTCGAAGCTCGAAGCTCGAAGCTCGAAGCTCGAAGACAGCCTGAACCAAACCGCCTCCGTCGCAAGTTCAAGCGACGGAGGCGATTTTTCTTCCAGCTTCCAGCCACGTAGCGGCGCTCTTCCAGGCGTCGGTTACACCCCGATCTGGCCTCCGTCGGCTTTCTGGATCACCACCGTGGCCGCCCGCGGACGCACGCTGCCGTCAGTCGCGCGCGTGGCATCCTGCGTCGCGGCACCGGGATCCGCTGGCCAATTGCCGGGGTGCTGGATGTTGATGAACAGCGCTGTCTTGTCGGGCGTAGTGAACGCCCCCGTCACCTCGCAACCATTGGGGCCGACCGCGAACCGCTTGAGCTGCTGCTGATTGCCGGCCCCCACCACCGGGGCCTGACCGCGCTCATGTGATAAGGCGCTCGGCACGACCGCCAGCACTTGGTCGTTGGTCTGTTCGGCGACGCCATCATAGCCATTATCGGTTTCGATCCAGAGGATGCCCTGGCCATCGCCGCGGTCGTCGAACCACAAGCCATCGGGACTAGCGAACTGATTGAGCTCGGTGAGTCCTGATAGGTTATCGGTGTCGTTCGCGCTGGCACCGAACACGAAGATCTCCCAGTGTAAAGAAGTCGCCGCCGGGCTAGGCTCACGCCAACGAATGATCTGGCCGGCTTGGTTGTTAGCCCGCGGGTTGGCCGCATTGGTCGGGGCGGTGTCATAGGCGACACCAGGCCCGTCGATATCGCTACCACCATTGCTGAACGTGGCTGCGGTGCCCTCGGCGGTACGATCGCTATTGTTGGTCAGCGCCACATACACATCACCGCTATTTGAGTCTACGGTGGCCCACTCGGGACGATCCATCGGCGTGGCACCCATCAGGTCAGCGGCATCACAAGTATTGATGATCACCCCGGCCAGGTCGTCGTCAGCCAGACCCAGTGCGGTAGACAAGCGCTGGCCATCCTGGGTCGTGGCGTCCGCGGTCAGCGGCAACCACTCACCCGTGCCATCGGCATTGAAGCGCGCCGCATAGAGCGTGCCTGCGTCCAAGTACTTTGCGCCAATCGCCAGACGATCGTAATCCTCGCCGGGGCGATTGGCATCGGCGGGATCCCAGTTAGCTTTGGAAACAAACTTATAGATGTATTCGTTACGCGCGTCGTGGCCGGAGTAAAACGCTAACGGCTGGCCTGCCGTCAGTTTGCCAAGCCAGGCGCCCTCATGGCGGAAGCGCCCCAGATAGGTCCGTTTGATCGCCGCGGCTTCAGTGCTGACACTAGCGGTGTTGCCGTAGGGATCGACCTCGACCATATAACCAAAGGTACGCGGCTCGTTACGGTAGTCGCCGCTGGCGCTGGTGGCGCTGGGCGTGGCGTTGAAGCGGGTAAACTCAGCATCCACCTCGTCGACAGCCCCGGCGGCGGTTTCCCAGGCATAGCGGCTGCGCCCATCAGGAATACCAATGCGGTTGTCATCAATCGTGCGACTGCTGGTTTTGGTAAAGATAGCAGGCCAGTTTTCTTCACCGCTGAGGAAAGTGCCCCAAGGGGTCAAGCCATGACCACAGTTGTTGTTGGTGCCCCGGGTGCGGGTACCGTCAGGCGAGTAGGCGGTGACGACATAATCGCTACCGCGCACCGGACCGCCAATCTCTATCGGCGTAGCCGACGTGATACGCATGTTGTAGCGCGAACCGGCGTCCGACGACCAGACGTTGTCACTGTTTTTGCTTAGCTTGACGAGAGTGACACCATGCGCATTGATCTCGGTGCGAACTTCATCCGCCGGACGGCTACCGCTATCTTGATTGGAAGGGCCTCCCTGGGGAGCCCACAGGGCGCCTTGATCGATATACTCATTGTTGAGCGCCAACACAAACTCGCGAGAGGCGCTCTCTTCGCTAAGCGCAAAGAAATCCATGGCATCGTGGTGCATACCCACGCTATTCGCCTGGTATTCAGGGGTCACCACGCGGTCAGCGCTCCACGGACCCACACTGTCATTAATCGGTGTCCCCCAGGGCACCAACACCTGGGCGGTGTAGCCTTTCGGGACCACGACCGCATCCGTCTTCGAACCGGCAATCGACTCGAACGCCAGCGCCAGCGGCGTCTTTTGAGCGCCGCTTTCCTGCGCCCTGGCCATGTTGAGGCCACCAAGGCCGCCCAACATGCCCAAGGCGGCCAGGCTCAAGCCACCACGCATGATGTCGCGTCGCGACGCATGACGCTCCAGCACGGATGAAAACGGCTCGTTAGCGCTTTGGTTCAGGTTGCTGTGATTCTCGATTTCCTTGCTCATGATCTCTCCTCACGGCGTTCGACCGACACTCCGACATGTCGGCACAAGCTGTGAGGTCATATCCTGGACCGCCGATATGACAATGCCATGAAGCAACGCTCAGGCACGCGCATCGCGCAACCGCTCGGCGGCCAATGCAAGCAAGTGCTCGGTCGTTTCCCAGCCCAGGCAGGCATCGGTAACGGAGACGCCATACCGCATGGCACCCGGCTGCAACGGCTGCTTGCCCTCGTGCAGGTGACTTTCCAGCATCACGCCGACCAGATCGCGATCGCCGGCCAGGCGCTGTTCGAGCACATCGAGCATGACCTCGGTCTGGCGGCGGTGGTCCTTGCGCGAGTTGGCATGGCTGCAATCAACCATCAAACGCGGCGCGATGCCGGCGTTCTGCAGTTCGCGGCGACAGGCCCTGACCGAGTCCGCATCATAGTTGGGCTTGCCATGTCCACCGCGTAGCACTACGTGGGTATGCGGATTGCCGTCAGTCTCGCGCATCGCCGGTCGACCGGCATCGTCGAGAGCAAAGTGGCGATGTGGGTGCGCAGCGGACTGCATTGCGGCAACGGCGACATCGACGCTGCCGTCGGTGCCGTTCTTGAAGCCCACCGCGGCGTGCAGGCCACTGGCCAATTCACGATGAATCTGCGACTCGGTGGTACGCGCGCCGATGGCCACCCAACTGAGCAGGTCTTCCAGATACGGCGCGGCCATCGGCTGCAACAATTCGGTGGCCACGGGCATGCCCAGGGCAGCGATATCGCGCATCAAGCGCCGCGAGACCTCCAGGCCATGCGCCATGTCATCACTGCCATCCAGGTGCGGGTCATAGGCGAGGCCCTTCCAGCCCACGGTGGTGCGCGGTTTTTCGACATAGACACGCATGACCATCAACAGACGGTCGTCGAGGCGCGCGGCAAGTTCACTGAGCTTTTCGGCATATTCCAGCGCCGCACGCGGATCGTGAATCGAGCAGGGCCCCACCACCACCAGCAGACGGTCGTCGCGGCCATCGAGAATAGCCTGAATCTCGCCACGCTGGCGTTCGATCTGCTTTTCGAGGGCGCCTTCCAGCGGCAGGCGCTGCTTGAGTTCCCCCGGCGTGGGCAAGGGCTGATGAGAAGGTGCCGTGGCGACATCGGGGCGTTGGGGCATCGTCAGGGGTGCGTTCATGTCGAGTCTCTTGTCTGGGCTGTCCGTCATGCGCGGACAGCGGAACTTCGTGTTCGGTGGACGCCACCCAGCGTTTCACGGTCGGAGGTGGCAGCTAGGGCCGACCGGATGTCGCTAAATCGCCAATAATATAGTGCCTGCGTGCTCTGCCATGCGCCGCCGATCTCGAACATGTCCCGCTCCTGTGTCATACGTCAAAAAAGGGGTGGATTAAACGCAAAAACCCCCGGTCGGGTTGCCGACCAGGGGTTCGAAGACGCTGGAGGCAACCCGGGGTGGGCGTGCCTCGCGGCGTATCAGGTCATGTGACCTTATCGCCGGGCACGCCGGGGCTAAACCAATATCCATAGCTAAAACCAGACAACGCGCGCACGGCATCTTCCGCTGCCTGAATCGGCAGGGAAGGCATACGTGCGGTGACTGATGCTATCGACATGGGTTGACTCCTAAACATGCCCTTATCCTACATGGCTGTGGCAATTTGGCAAGCCCGCAACGGCAAGCGTCACTCATCGCAGGTGACGACCACCATCGACAGGCAATATCGCGCCGGTCACGAAATCGTTGTCGAGCAGATAACGCAGCGTCTGATAAATGACGCCCGGCCCCGGCACCTTGGCCATCAACGACTTGGCCTTGGCCTTCTCGGCATAGGCCTCGTCGTCGCCCTCGCCCAGCATGATCAAGGCCGGCGCGATGGCGTTGACCTGGATATCCGGCGCGTACATCGCGGCGAACGACAGGGTCAGGTTGTCCAAGCCCGCCTTGGTCGCCGCGTAGGCGGCATGCTTGCGCGAGCCCTTCTGGCTGACGTAGTCAGTCATGTGGATGATGTCGCGCTGCGGTTCCTGGCAGGCATCGAGCAGCTCTCGGGCATGCAGGTTGATCAGGTAAGGGGCCTGCATGTGCACGCGAAACAGGCGTTCGAAATTGGCGCCGGCATCGTCGTCGAGGCTGTCCGGCGCCCAGTCGCTGGCATTGTGGACGATGGCGCGCAGCGACGAGGTCTGCGCCTTGAGGCGTGCAATGAAGTCGTGAATGCCCGCCTCGCTGGAAAAGTCCGCCGCCAGAGTCACCGCCCCGCGACGACGCAGTGCCTCAAGAGACTCGCGTTCGCGACGGTAGCTCATGATCACCGGCTGGCCGTCGTCAAGCAGGCGCTCGACGCAATGGCGCCCCAAGCGCTGGGCGCCACCGGTGACGAGAATCGGCGATTGGCTCATGCGTCGTCCTCCGCACGGCGCTCGCCGGGCGACAGCGGTACGGTCTCGGCCGCGTCGTCCGGCAGCGGAATCAGCGGTACGCGCGGCGCATAGGCGAAGACATCCGAGAAGACTCGCTCGGGATCGAGCCCCAGCGGCGCCAGCGTATCGATGCAGGCGTAGACCATGCCCGGCGAGCCGGAGAGGTAGATATCATCGCCGGAGACGTCCTCCAATACCGTAGCAAGCACCTCGTCGATACGCCCGATGTGGCGTGTCACCCCCGGTGGCGTGCTCAGACCGGGATCGCTCTCCTCGCTGACGGTGTGCATCTCGACATACGTATGCTCGGCGACCCATTGCAGCGCCAGGCTTTCCAGATACAGATCCCGCGGATGCTTGACCGCCCACCACAACCGAATCGGGCCCGGGTGCTCGTTGGCCAGAGCCGCCTCGACGATGGCCTTCATCTGGGCGAAACCCGTGCCCGCCGCGATCAGCGTCAGCGGCCGCCGACTGCGGAGGTCCAGCACGCAGCCGCCATTGGGCAGGCGCACCGTCAACTGGGCGGCCTGCACGAGGATCTCGCGCAGGCGTGCCGAGTTGCTGCGTTCCGGCCAATGCTGGACGTGCAGTTCGATGATGCCGTCGTCGACATGGGCGTTGGCGATGGAGAACGGCACCCAGGTCTCGTCGTCGAGCTTGAGCTCCAGGTACTGCCCGGGGGCATGCGCGATAGCCTCGCGGCGCCCCGCCAGATGCACGCGGAATACATCGGGCGTCAGGTCCTCGACCGATTCGACATGGCAGGTCAGGGTCTTAGGCGTCATCGTGTCCTCGTTCGTCGCTCTGGGGCGAATGTCGGGGGGCCGGTGGCGGCGTCGCGATGCCGTATTCCTCCCAGCGCGCGTCGACACGCCGCTTGATGGCCTCGTCCATGACGATGGGCGTGCCCCACTCGCGGTTGGTTTCGCCCGCCCATTTAGTGGTGGCATCGAACCCCATCTTCGACCCCAGGCCCGCCACCGGCGAGGCGAAATCGAGATAGTCGATGGGCGTGTTCTCGACCATCACCGTATCGCGCGCCGGGTCCATGCGCGTGGTGATCGCCCAGATCACGTCTTCCCAGTTACGCGCGTCGACATCGTCATCGAGCACGATCACGAATTTGGTGTACATGAACTGGCGCAAGAAGCTCCACACGCCCATCATCACGCGCTTGGCGTGGCCCGGGTACTGCTTCTTCATGGTCACCACCGCCATGCGGTAGGAACAGCCTTCCGGCGGCAGGTAGAAATCGACGATCTCGGGAAATTGCTTGCGCAGGATCGGCACGAACACTTCGTTGAGTGCCAAGCCGAGGATGGCGGGTTCATCCGGCGGCCGCCCGGTATAAGTGGAATGATAGATCGGATCGCGGCGATGGGTGATGCGTTCCACGGTAAAGACCGGGAACGTCTCGACCTCGTTGTAGTAGCCGGTATGGTCGCCATAAGGGCCTTCCGGCGCCGTATCGTCGGGGTAGAGATAACCCTCGAGAACGATTTCGCTCGAGGCTGGTACCTCGAGATCGGCATGCCCGCACTTGACCAGTTCGGTGCGCGAGCCGCGCAGCAAGCCGGCGAAGGCGTATTCGGAGAGGCTATCCGGCACCGGCGTCACCGCACCGAGAATGGTGGCCGGGTCGGCACCCAGCGCCACCGCCACCGGAAACGGCTCGCCCGGGTGGGCTTGCTGCCATTCCTGGAAATCCAGCGCCCCGCCGCGATGCGACAGCCAGCGCATGATCAGGCGGTTCTTGCCCAATTTCTGCTGGCGGTAGATGCCCAAGTTCTGGCGCTCCTTGTGAGGCCCCTTGGTGACCACCAGCGACCAGGTCACCAGCGGTGCCACGTCACCCGGCCAACAATGCTGGATCGGTAGCTCGTCAAGGTCGACATCGTCGCCTTCGCGGACCACTTCCTGGCATGGCGCCTTGCGCAACGTCTTGGGCCCCATGCTCATTACCTGCTTGAAGATGGGGAGCTTTTCCCAGGCATCACGGAAGCCCTTGGGCGGCTCCGGCTCCTTGAGAAATGCCAGCAGTTCGCCGACCTCGCGCAGCGCGCCGATCGAGTCCTGGCCCATGCCCAGTGCGACACGCTCCGGCGTGCCGAACAGATTGCCCAGCAACGGCATGGCGTGGCCCTTGACGTTCTCGAACAGCAACGCCGGTCCGCCCGCGCGTAGCGTACGATCACAGATCTCGGTGATCTCCAGGTAAGGATCGACCTCCGCCGTGATTCGCTGGAGCTCGCCACGTTCCTCCAGCGCCGCGATGAAATCGCGCAAGTCCCGATACTTCATGTGGTTTTCCGTGCCAGAACGCGAAAAGGGCAGCATAACATGCCGCCCCTTTCATTGACCGCCCATCGGCCTTCAGCCCGGCGATATCTTGCACGCGTCAGCCGAGGCAGGCCTTCCGGAGGCGCTATGAACCCATCCCTGGACGCTACCTACGCCATCCATGGCGTAGGACCTCCTGCAGGCCTATCCTCGGCGCCGCTCGCCTCAACATGTTATCAAGGCTGGCCGCAGTCAGCAGGTGCGTCATGAGCGACACGCAGACAAGGCGAATCCGACTGAGGCAGCGGAGTGTACGCGTTTGTACATGAGCATGCCGACCGGGCTGGCGCACCAGGGAGGATTCAACACCGTCTGCGTGAGCGCAATAGCACCGGATCAGCGTCGTTTCATGGCCTCGAAGAACTCCAAGTTAGTCTTGGTATCCTTCAAGCGATCGATCAGGAACTCCGTCGCCGCGATATCATCCATGGGGTTGAGCAGCTTGCGCAGGATCCACATGCGCTGCATTTCTTCCTCGGAGGCGATGAGGTCCTCGCGGCGCGTGCCACTGCGGCGGATATTGAGCGCCGGATAGACGCGCTTCTCGGCCAGCTTGCGGTCGAGGTGGGCCTCCATGTTGCCGGTACCCTTGAACTCCTCGAAGATGACTTCGTCCATCTTGGAGCCGGTATCGACCAGCGCGGTGGCGATGATCGTCAGGCTGCCGCCTTCCTCGATGTTACGCGCCGCGCCGAAGAAGCGTTTTGGCTTTTCCAACGCGTGGGCATCGACCCCGCCGGTCAACACCTTGCCGGAGGACGGCACCACGGTGTTGTAGGCACGCGCCAGGCGGGTGATGGAATCGAGCAGAATGACCACATCCTTCTTGTGCTCGACCAGGCGCTTGGCCTTCTCGATGACCATCTCGGCGACCTGGACGTGGCGTGCGGGCGGCTCGTCGAAGGTCGAGGCCACCACCTCGCCACGCACGGTGCGCGACATCTCGGTGACCTCTTCGGGACGCTCATCGATGAGCAGCACGATCAGATGGCATTCGGGATTGTTGCGCGTGATCGACGTCGCGATGTTCTGCAGCATCAGCGTCTTACCCGCCTTGGGCGGCGACACGAGCAGGCCACGCTGACCCTTGCCGATGGGCGACGTAAGATCGATGACCCGCGAGGTCAGATCCTCCGTCGAGCCATTGCCGATCTCCATCACCATGCGTTCCTGCGGGAACAGTGGCGTCAGGTTCTCGAACAGGATCTTGTGCTTGGCGTTTTCGGGCCGATCGAAGTTGATCTGGCTGACCTTGAGCAGCGCGAAATAACGCTCCCCTTCCTTCGGCGGCCGAATCTTGCCGGCGATGCTATCGCCCTTGCGCAGGTTGAAGCGACGGATCTGCGACGGCGAGACATAGATGTCATCGGGGCCGGCCAGATAGGAGCTGTCGGCGCTGCGAAGAAAGCCGAAGCCATCCTGCAGGATTTCCAGCACACCATCGCCATAAATGTCTTCACCACTTTTCGCATGCTTCTTGAGAATGGCGAAAATGATGTCTTGTTTACGCGAACGTGCCAGATTGTCGATGCCCATTTCCCGGGCAATTTCCAGCAGTTCGGGAACGGTTTTTTGCTTGAGTTCGGTAAGATTCATCGGTTTCGTCAGAGGTTGCTCGTGTCGGCGAGGCAATGGGATTGCCGGACAAAAGACAGGAGGCGGTTGTGCGCCGCGCGGTGCGTTCAGAGGGCCCCAGGAAATCCATTCCACTCGTCGCATTCATGCCTCAAGGCATCGCCGCGCGAGGGGGTGGCGAAAAACGGTATTGAGAGATTCGGTTCGCGTCGCCTGGTGCCATACCTAGCTCCTGATCGGGAGACTTAGCAAGGCAGGAATACTTGGGGCGATCTGACGACTTGAAGGACCGCGACGGCAATGCCGCGTGTACGGTCAGGAAGCATTCGGAACAGGCGAACGACTCGATGGTAGTCAAGGCGCCAGCCAAACGCAAGCCCACTTTTCTCATGCGTGACGCCGGGGCGCTACGCTGTGTGTCGTCGAGGATCGACCATCTCCATGGCACGGCCTCAATTCGCGAGTTGGTGATCGAGCCATGTGTCGAGTTGCGCAGCGGACAACGCCCCCACGCGTGTGGTATCCAGCCCCGCGTCGGTAAACAACGCCAGGGTCGGCATGCCGCGCACACCGTACTTGCTCGCCGTAGCCGTATTGAGGTCGACATCGCACAGCGCGACCTGCAACGTCGTCTCGCGGGCGTCGGCCAGGGCGGACAACCTGGGACGCAATTCGACGCAGGGACCGCACCAGGACGCCACGAAGGCCACCAGGGTCGGCGTGGCTACTTCCAACACGCGAGTCTCGAAGGTATCGTCCGTCACTTCGAAAAGCCGTTCGGACATGCGCCGTCTCCTGAATATTCGGCCAATTCATCATTCCTCATTGGACGCCGCATGGCGACAATTGACAAGCCTTGAGCGCCCCCGCAACCTTGCCCTACTTCTGTGAAAAGGATCCTCGCATGAGCAGCCGCCATCCGGCCCCTCGGCGTCTCGCCGCCATCGACCTGGGCTCGAACAGCTTCCACTTGCTGGTGGCCAATCATTACGCCGGTCAACTTCAGGTCGTCGCCAAGCTCGGCGAAAAGGTACAGCTGGCGGCCGGGCTCGATGACGAGGAGCGCCTCGACGAAGCGGCCATGGAGCGAGCGCTGGCCTGCCTGGAGCGTTTCGCACCTTACTTGAGCGGCCTCGATGCCCGCGATGTGCGCATCGTGGGCACCAATGCGTTGCGCGCGGCCCACAACCGCCAGACGCTGATCGACCGCGCCGAGGCATTGATCGGTCACCCTATCGAAATCATCGCCGGCCGAGAGGAGGCGCGCTTGATCTACCTGGGTGCCGCGCATGCACTGGCCGAAGTCCACGGACGCCGGCTCATCATCGACATCGGCGGCGGTTCCACCGAGCTCATCATCGGCGAGCGCTTCGAACCGCTAGCACTGGAAAGCCTGCACATGGGCTGCGTGGCTTATACGCAACGCTTCTTCGCCAATGAAGAAATCACCGAGAAGGCTTTTCGCAAGGCCGAGCTCGCCGCGCTTTCCGAGCTTGCCAACATTCGCCGTTCCTATCAAACGCTCGGCTGGCAGGACCCGATCGGCTCGAGCGGCACCATCAAGGCCATCGCCGCCGTGCAGGCCGCGAACGGCGATGCACCGGAAGGCATGATCACGCGCCAGGGGCTGAAGAACTTGCGCAGCCGACTGCTGAAGTGCAAGAAACTCGATAAAGTCGCCATGGAAGGGCTCAAGAGCGACCGGGCTCGGGTATTCCCGGCGGGCGTGGCAATTCTGTGCGCCATCTTCGAGGCCTTCGAACTCGAACGCATGCGCTACTCGGACGGCGCTCTGCGTGAAGGCGTGCTCTATGATCTTCTCGGCCGCAATACCGCCGAGGATTCCCGCGCCTCGGCGCTCATCACGCTGCGCCGACGCTTCGACGTCGACACGCGTCAGGCAAACAACGTACGCACCACCGCCGAACACCTCTGCACGCATATCGCCGACGCTTGGCCCTTAAACCAGGAGCAGCGACGCTTCCTGGCCTGGGCGGCCGAGTTGCACGAAATCGGCCTGGCGGTCTCACACAGTCAGTTTCATCGCCACGGCGCCTATCTGCTGGAAAACTCCGACTTGGCCGGATTTTCACGCCCCGAGCAACAGGCCCTCGCCTTCCTGGTGCGTGCCCATCGACGTAAGTTCCCCAGCAAGGAACTCGACGCCCTCCCCTCTGCCTCGCGATCGATTTATGCACGCCTGGCGCGACTATTGCGACTGGCGGTGGCGCTCAATCATTCGCGTCCCGAGCAGCCTGTCCTCGACGTCCACCTCGAGGCCGATGGCGACACGCTGCGACTGGCACTCGACCAGGCCGACCAACCGCTGCTGATGGCCGACCTCGAACAGGAGGCGCGTTATCAACGCAATGCCGGCTTCACGCTGGTTATCGACGCTTAGTCGAATCATCACCGTCGGGCATCGGCACTAGCCGCCAGCCTTCGGCGGCGACCACGCCCAGTACGCCGACCAAGGTGTCGTCTTCCCAGGCCAGCCACAGGCGCTCACGCTGCCACGGCGGCACATGGCGTTCCTGCAGCACACGCTTTAGATCGCGTCGCCCGCGCCCTGGTAGACGCAGCGTCTCGCCACCCCGACGCAAACACAGCATGAGACTGACATCACGCGGAGAATCGGGAAGCAGTTGCCACGCCAGCGGGCCCAGCGGCGTTTCCAGGGGCGCGCGGCCATCCCAGGTCAGGAAGGTATCCGCCGTCGGTGGTGCGTCCAGCGGTGCCAGCAGATAGAGATGGCCTCGCCAGCGCCTGGCCTGCGCCCCCGGCCAATCGATATGGACCTGGGCATCGTCGCGGGCCTGCAATTGATCGAGCACGCTTTCGAGGCGCGCGCGCGGTGGCGTGGGCAGGGAGAGTCGCCGACAGGCATGGCGTGCCAGCAGACGCTGGCGGGACCGGGAGAGCGTCGCGAGGCGTGCGACCGGCAAGCAGGCCGCCTCGCCCCCCAGCGCCTGCAAGGTTTCTGCGGCCAGCTCTTCCAGCAGCGCATCGCTCTCGCCGAGTTGCTCGGCGGTGCGCGCCAGCGATGTTGCCGCGCCCGGCCAGCGTGCCGCCAGCGCCGGCATGACCGTGTGGCGCAGATAGTTACGATCGAAGCGCTCGTCGGCGTTGGACGGATCCTCGACCCAACGCAGATCGCGTGTCGCGGCTTCGCGTCTCAGCGTCGCGCGTGTCACGGACAGCCACGGCCGGGCCATGAAACGGCCTTGCCACTCGCGTCTCTCAGGCATGCCGGCCATGCCGCGCAAGCCGCTACCACGCAGTCCCGCCAGCAGCAGGCCTTCGGCCTGATCGTCGGCATGCTGCGCCAATAGCAGTGTGTCTCCCGGTGCGACACGGCGCGCATACGCCGCAAGCCGCGCCTCACGGGCGTGTGCCTCGAGGCCCCGTTCACCGCGCGCCACCGTCACGTGCTCGACGAAGAGGGGGACGCCCAGGCGGGAGCAGAGCGCCCGACAATGCCGCTCGAAATCCTCGGCGGCCGGCTGCAGGTCATGATTGACGTGCAGTGCATAGAGCGGCCGAGGGTGACGACGACACGCCGCCACCGCCAGCGTCAGCATCAACGAGGAATCCAGGCCACCGGACAGCGCCACCCAGACAGGTCGCCCTGATGGCACAGCCATCAGGGCGTCACCGATCAAAAACGAGGGAGTTCGGTTAAGTGTCATGCTTAACGGAGTGGGAGAGAATTTATTCTCGATCTTGGTGCGCTTGGCACTCGCGAACAAGTTCGCTCCCACAAAATGCACTCAGGCAGGCGCGCCATAACTCATCAGTCGCTCATAGCGCCGCGACAGCAGGGCGTCGGTCTCCATGGTCTCTAGCCGCTCGAGGCTCGCGCCCAGTGCGTCCTTGATGCTATCGGCCATCTTCTGCGGATTGCGATGCGCGCCCCCCAGCGGCTCCTTGATCAGGGTATCGACGAAGCCCAGTTCCTTGAGGCGTTCGGCGGTGATACCCATCGCCTGCGCGGCGTCGGAGGCCTTCTCGGCGCTCTTCCACAGGATCGACGCGCAGCCTTCCGGGGAAATCACCGCATAGGTCGAATACTGCAGCATCTGCAGCTCATCGCAGACACCTATCGCCAGTGCTCCGCCGGAGCCACCCTCGCCCACGACGGTGGAAATGATCGGGGTCTTGAGGCGTGACATGACCGCCAGATTATAGGCGATAGCCTCGCTCTGGCCGCGCTCCTCGGCGTCGATCCCGGGATAGGCGCCGGGGGTATCGATAAAGGTCAGTACCGGCATCTTGAAACGCTCGGCCATTTCCATCAGCCGGCACGCCTTGCGATAGCCTTCTGGGCGCGGCATACCAAAGTTGCGCCGCACCTTCTCCTTGACGTCACGCCCCTTCTGATGACCGATGACCATCACCGGCTTGTCGTTAAGGCGCGCCACGCCGCCCACGATGGCGGCGTCATCGGCGAAATGACGATCGCCATGCAGCTCGTCGAAGTCCTCGAACAGGCTATCGAGGTAATCCAGCGTGTAAGGACGCTGGGGATGACGCGAGAGCTGCGATACCTGCCAGGCGCTAAGATCGCGAAAAATCGATTCGGTGAGCTTGCGATTCTTGTCTTCAAGCTTGCCGATTTCGTCGCTCAAGCTGATACGGCTGTCGTTACCGACCAGGCGTAGCTCATCGATCTTGGCTTCCAGCTCGGCGATCGGCTGTTCAAAGTCCAGGTAGTTGGGATTCATAGAACGTCTACTTTGTGGTCTTGGGCAGCCCGGGGCCGCACGTCCGATGTCGCGCGAGGCGACGCTGTGACGGACAGGGCATGGCGCCAACCGGCCGTAAACCGGCATTATCGCACCCTGAACGCATCACGCAAGACACCCCGCGCCAAGCACCCTCGTCCGTGATGATGGAATCATCCACGATAACGCAATGTCACCGCCTCCTGCCCCTCTACTTCTCGCAGGGCGATGAGCAAGTCGTCGCTGGGCGACACCCGCCAGGGTTCCCCCAATTCCAGCACGCCGCTGGCCTGAGGATTGCGGTAACGCACACGCACCGGCAACCCTTGGGGATCGCGCCACCGCGTGAGGCTATCTTGTAAACTGCGCGCGAAACGTCCATTGAGACGCGCGCCATCCACTGCGAGTTCCACGGCCTCGCCATAGCGCATGCGCGCATCGACCATCGGCGTCACTTCCTTGCCGCGCAGGCGCAGGCCCCCCGAGTAATCGTCGCTACTCACTTCGCCTTCGATGATCAGGACGTCATCGGCGCCGAGCTTGCCACGCATCTGCTCGTACATCTCGCCGAACAGCGAGGCCTCGATACGGCCGGTACGGTCGTCCAGGGTAATGAACGCCATGGTATCGCCGCGCTTGGATTTCATGGTGCGCATGGCCACCACCAGGCCCGCGACACGCTGCGACTCGCCGCGCTGGGGTTTCAGATCGACGATGCGCGTCGACACGAAACGCTTGAGCTCGCTTTCGTATTCGTCGATGGGATGGCCCGTCAGGTACAGGCCCAGGGTATCCTTCTCGCCGGCCAGACGCTCCTTGTCGGTCCACTCGCGGGCATGGTGGTAATCGGCGTAGACATCGCCGCTTTCCGGTTCGACGAAGGCGTCGCCGAACATATCGATCATCCCCGCGCTGGCATTGGCATTGCTCTGCGACGCCGCCTTGAGCGCGGCATCCAGCGACGCCATCAACACCGCCCGGGTCGGTCCCAGGTTGTCCAGCGCGCCGGAGCGGATCAAGGCTTCCAATGTACGCTTGTTGAGGCGCTTGGCGTCGACACGGCGACAAAAATCGAACAGATCGTCGAAGGCACCGTCGGCCTCGCGCGCCTCGACGATCGCCCCGATGGGCCCTTCGCCGACGCCGCGAATCGCACCCAGGCCATAGACGACACGGTTCTGCTCATCGACAGTGAACTTGTAGCTGCCCATATTGACGTCCGGCGGCGTGACCGTCAGCCCCTGCTTGCGACATTCCTCGATCAGCGGCACGACCTTGTCGAGGTTATCCATTTCGGTGGACAGCACCGCCGCCATGAAGGGCGCGGGGTAATGCGCCTTGAGCCACGCCGTCTGGTACGAGACCAGGCCGTAAGCCGCCGAGTGCGACTTGTTGAAACCGTAACCGGCGAATTTCTCCACCAGATCGAAGAGGTTGCCGGCGAGATCCTGGTCGATGCCGTTGGCCGCGCAGCCCTCCATGAAACCGGCGCGCTGCTTGGCCATCTCCTCGGGCTTCTTCTTACCCATGGCGCGGCGCAGCATGTCCGCCTGGCCCAGGCTGTAGCCTGCCATCACCTGGGCGATCTGCATCACCTGCTCTTGATAGAGGATAATGCCGTAGGTGGGGCCGAGCACCGGCTTGAGTAGCTCGTGCTGATACTCCGGATGCGGGTAGGCGACCTCGGCGCGGCCATGCTTGCGGTTGATGAAGTCATCGACCATGCCGGATTGCAGCGGCCCTGGACGGAACAACGCCACCAGGGCGATCATGTCCTCCAGCGAGTCAGGCTCCAGACGCTTGATCAACTCCTTCATGCCGCGTGATTCGAGCTGGAAGACCGCCGTGGTCTCGGCCTTCTTGAGCATATCGAAGGTAGGCACGTCATCCAGCGGGATCGAAGCGATATCCAGCGGTCCCTGCCCTTCACGGGCGCGCACCGTATCGACCATCTCCAACGCCCAGTCGATGATGGTCAGCGTGCGCAGCCCCAGGAAGTCGAACTTGACCAGCCCGGCTTCCTCGATGTCGTTCTTGTCGTACTGCACCACCAGCCCGCTGCCGTCTTCCTCGCACAAAAGCGGCGAGAAATCGGTCAGCTTGGTGGGCGCGATCACCACCCCACCGGCGTGCTTGCCGGTGCCGCGCGTGATCCCCTCGAGCTTGAGCGCCATGTCCCAGATTTCCTGGGATTCCTCATCGTTGCCCAGATATTCCTTGAGCGCCGGCTCCTGCTCGATGGCCTTTGACAGGGTCATGCCGACCTCGAAGGGGATCAGCTTGGAGAGCTTGTCGCCCATCGAATACGGCTTGCCCTGGGCGCGGGCCACGTCGCGCACCACGGCCTTGGCAGCCATGGTGCCGAAGGTCACGATCTGCGAGACGGCGTCTCGCCCATAACGGCTGGCCACATACTCGATGACCCGGTCGCGCTTCTCCATGCAGAAATCGACGTCGAAGTCGGGCATCGACACGCGTTCCGGGTTGAGGAAGCGCTCGAACAGCAGGTCGTATTCGAGCGGGTCCAGGTCGGTGATCTTGAGGGCGTAGGCGACCAGCGAGCCGGCCCCGGAACCACGCCCCGGCCCCACCGGAATATCGTTATCCTTGGCCCACTGGATGAAGTCCATGACGATCAGGAAGTACCCGGGGAAGCCCATTTCGAGGATGATATTGAGCTCGAAATCGAGCCGCTCGCGATAGGCGCCCTCGTGCTCACTGAGATCGCGTCCGGGGTAGATCGGCGTCTCGCCGGTGAAGAGCTTTTCGAGCCGCTCGGTGAGGCCGTCGTGAGAGATCTTGCGGAAGAAGCTCTCCATGGTCATGCCATCCGGCACCGGGTACTCGGGGAGGAAGATTTCACCCAGCGGCACGTCGACGTTGCAGCGCGCGGCGATCATCACGCTATTTTCCAGCGCCTCGGGAAGATCGGCGAACAGCTCAGCCATTTCCTGCGGGCTCTTCAAGTACTGCTCTTCGCTGTAACAGCGTTCGCGGCGCGGATCGTCGAGCGCCTTGCCCTCGCCGATCGCCACCCGCGTTTCGTGGGCCCAGAATTCCTCGCGGCTCAAGAAGCGCACGTCATTGGTCGCCACCACCGGCGTCTGAGTCTCGGCTGCCAGTGCCACCGAGAGATGCAGACATTCCTCGTCGTGCTCACGCCCGGTGCGCTGGACTTCCAGATAAAACCGCCCAGGAAAAGCAGCATTCCAGGCATCGCACAGTTCCCGCGCCGCCTGGCCGTGTTCGGTCAGAAGGTGACGCCCGATCTCCCCTTCGCGGGCACCGGACAAGGCGATCAGTCCCGCGCTGCGCGCAAAGATCCATTCCTTCTTGAGGATACCCTGGCCGCGCTGCTGCCCCTCGCTCCAGCCCTGCGAGATCAATTCGGTGAGATGGCGGTAGCCGTGGTTGTCCATCGCCAACAGCGTCACGCGGTAGGGATGTGTCTCGTCGTGGGGATTCTCCACCCACAGGTCAGCGCCGATGATCGGCTTGAGCCCCGCGCCTTGGGTGCCCTTATAGGCCTTGACCAAGCCAAACAGATTGGAATCGTCGGTCACGGCCACAGCGGGCATGCCGCCCTTGGCCGTCGCCTCGATCAGCGGCTTCAAGCGCACCAGGCCATCGACCAAGGAATATTCACTGTGCACGCGCAGATGAACGAAAGGCGTAGTCATGACGAGCTCTTGAGACGAAACGGACGATGCCGCTCGGGCGACATCTTCCTGAATGAATTGGGTAACGGTGTGATGCGGCGCTATACCGACAGCCACTGCTTGACCGGCGCAAACGAGCGGCGATGTTCCTCGAGCGGCCCCAGGCGCTCGAGCACCTCGCGGTGCTCACGGGTAGGATAGCCCTTGTGGCGCGCAAACCCATACTCGGGATAGCGCTCATGCAGCGCGAGCATCTGCGCGTCGCGCGTCACCTTGGCCAGAATCGAGGCGGCGCCGATGGCCTCATGGCGCTGGTCGCCCTTGACCGCGCACTGCCCTGGCACATGATGCCCCGGCATCCGATTACCGTCCACCAGCAGATATTCCGCCGCCACCGGCAGGGCGTCGATGGCCCGCCGCATGGCCAGATGCGTGGCGTGGTAGATGTTGAGAGTGTCGATCTCGGCGGGCGATGCTTCGCCCACCGCGAAGGCCGTGGCGTGTTGGCGAATGGCCTCGGCCAATGCCAGGCGGCGTTTTTCGCTGAGGGTCTTGGAGTCGGCCAACCCTTCGATGGGACGCGCCGGGTCGAGAATCACCGCCGCCGCCACCACGCTACCCACCAGAGGGCCGCGTCCGACTTCATCGACGCCCGCCAGGCACGTGCCCTGATAATCGATCACCAACGGGGGTAGTCCCGTCATGTGTTTTCCTCCTGTAGCGGCAAGCGGCCGTGGGTAATCAGGCCGTCGATGGCCTCGGCAGCGCGCTCGCTGGCGCCGCGCTGGAGCGTGGCGTGCAAGTCGGCAAAACGCGTCTCCATCGCCTGGCGCTTGGCGTCATCGCCGAGCCATTCGAGCAGCGCCGCACCGATCGCCTCATGACTGGCGGCGTCCTGTATCAGCTCAGGCACCAGCGTCTCCTGAGCGATAAGATTGGGCAGCGAGATCCAATCGGTCTTGACCATGCGCTTGGCCAACCAGTGCGTAGTAGGCGCCATCTTATAGGCCACCACCATGGGACGATGGCAGAGCATGGCTTCGAGCGCAGCGGTTCCGGAGGCGAGCAGCACCGCATCGGCGGCGGCCATCGCCTGGCGCGACTCGCCATCGCACAGGACGACGATATCGCGAACCGGATGCTCGGCCAGCAGCGCCTCGAGTTCCTCGCGACGCGCCGGGGAGGCCGCCGGCACGATCACCTGCAGGTCGGGGAGGCGTTCGCGCAACCAGGCGACGCTCTCCAGGAACGTCGGCCCCAAAAAGCGGATTTCATTACCCCGTGAACCCGGCAACAACGCCAGCAGCGGCGCCGTGGACGATAATCCAAGCGCAGCGCGGGCCGCCTGGCGATCGTTGACCAACGGCAGTTCATCGGCCAGCGGATGCCCGACGAAGGCCACCGGCACTTCATGACGCACGTAAAAGGCCGCCTCGAAGGGCAGGAAGGTGAGCATGGCATCGACCGACTGGGCGATGGACTTCACCCGGCCCTGGCGCCACGCCCAGACAGAGGGGCTGACGTAATGCGCAGTGGGGATGCCGGTGTCACGCAATTGACGCTCAAGCCCCAGGTTAAAGTCGGGCGCATCGATGCCGATCATCGCGTCCGGCTCCCAGGCCAGTGCATCACGCCGCAAATGACGCCGGACCTTGATCAGCCCCGGCAGGTGCTTGAGCACCTCGACCAGACCCATGACCGAGAGCGTCTCCAGCGGATACAGCGAATGCAAGCCTTCGGCGAGCATGCGCGGACCGCCGATACCGCGAAATTCGGCGTCGGGATGGCGACGCTTCAGCGCCTGCATCAAGCCGGCGCCGAGGATATCGCCCGACAGCTCTCCCGCGACCAGGTAGATACGCATGACGTGCCTCGTTCAGCGCGTAATGCCGCGCTGCGAATCCTTCAGCGACGCCAGGAATGTCGCGACTTCCGGACCTTCGACATTGTTCTCGATACGCTCAAGGGCCTGCTCCATGGTCAAACCCTGGCGATAAACGGTGCGGTAGGCTTCGCCCAACGCCCGCAGGGCCTCGCGCGAGAAGCCGCGGCGCTTGAGTCCCACCAGGTTGAGCCCATGCGCCTGCGCAGGGTTACCGTTGACGATAATATAGGCTGGCACGTCCTTGGTGATGATCGAGCCGCCGCCACACATGGCATGGGTACCGATATGGCAGAACTGATGGATCGCCGAGAGGCCACCGAGAATGGCGTGATCGCCGATGGTGACATGCCCGGCCAGGGTCGCCTGGTTGGCGAGGATGCAATCATCGCCGATTACGCAGTCATGGCCGACGTGCGCATAGGCCATAAAGAGGTTGCGCGAGCCGATGATGGTCGCTTCCTTGTCCTGCACCGTGCCGCGATGCAGGGTCACGCCTTCACGCACGACGTTGTCGTCGCCCATCTCCAGACGGGTGGCTTCTCCGGCGTATTTCTTGTCCTGACAGTCCTCGCCCACGGAGGCGAACTGGAAAATCCGATTGCGCTTCCCCAGGCGCGTGGGCCCCTTGAGTACCACGTGCGGACCGATCACCGTGCCGTCCCCAATTTCCACTTCGGGGCCAATCACGCAGAACGGGCCGATGTCGACGTCATCGGACACACGCGCACTGGGGTCGACGATGGCGGTGGGATGAATCAAGCGACTTTCCTCTCGGCACAGATGATCTCGGCTTCGCAGGCTAGCTCGCCGTCGACCGTAGCACGACAGGCGAATTTCCAGATCCCGCGCTTGCCCTTGATGACGTTGGCTTCCAGGCGCAACTGATCGCCCGGCATCACCGGACGCTTGAAGCGCACGTTATCGCTTCCTACAAGATAATAGACATAACCGTCGGCGGGCATCTTGTTAACGGTCTTGAAACCCAGGATACCGCATGCCTGTGCCATGGCCTCGATGATCAACACGCCAGGCATGATGGGGTGATGCGGAAAATGCCCATTGAAAAAAGGCTCGTTGATGCTGACATTCTTGCAGGCGACGATCGACTCGCCGACCGTGATCTCCATGACGCGATCCACCAGCAAGAACGGATAACGGTGCGGTAGATACTCACGGATCTCGTTGATGTCCATTACCATCGATACAACCTCTGAAATAACGAAGTGCCTGCCATGAAGACAGGCACACGAGGACGGAGTACTCCGCCTATCTGGATGGATGAGGATTATACAGATCCGCCTCGCTAGCAGCCATCAGCCTTGGGTGGCGTCCGAGGCATCCCGTTCCAGACGCGCCAGACGCTTGGCGAGATCGTCGAGCTGCTTGAAGCGCACCGCGTTCTTGCGCCACAAGCCATTGGGCATGGAGCCCGTTCCCGAGGAATAAACCCCAGGCGCGTGGATGGAATTGGTGACAAGACTCATACCGGTGATCTGAACGCCATCGCAAATCGTCAGGTGCCCCGATAGGCCTACGCCGCCCCCCAGCATGCAGTGGCGTCCCACGCGGGTCGATCCCGCGATCCCCACGCACCCCGCCAGGGCGCTATGGTCGCCGACCTGCACGTTGTGCGCGATCTGCACCTGGCTGTCGATCTTGACGTCATCGCCGATCAACGTATCACCCAACGCACCGCGGTCGATGCTCGAGCAGCTACCGATTTCGACGTCGTCGCCCACGATGACACCACCCAGTTGCGCTATCTTGTGCCAGCCTTGGCCATCGTGAGCGAAACCGAAGCCATCGGCGCCCACCACACAGCCACTGTGCAAGATGGCTCGCCGCCCGATACTCACGCCATGATAGACGGTGACATTGGCATGCAGCCGGGTGTCAGCACCGATTTCACTGTGCGCGCCGACGATACTGCCGGCACCGATCACGCAGCCATCACCAATGACGGCGCCGGCGTCGATCACGCACTGCGGACCGACCGAAACACGCGCGCCGAGACGCGCGCTTTCGGCAACCACCGCACTGGGGTGAACGCCTTCCGGTGCCTGCCCCGCCAGCGGATCGAAAAGCCTCGATAGCTCAGCGTAACCGAGATAAGGGTTATCGAGTTCGAGCCGCGCGCACGGCACCTCGGCGCCATGCGCGGGGTGCACCAGCACGGCGGCCGCGCGCGTTTCGTGCAAGTATTTGAGATAGGTCTTGTTGGCCAGGAACGTAATGTCGTTCGGGCCCGCATCAAGCAACGTAGACAGGCCGGTGACACGATGATCGCTATCGCCGACCAAGCGAGCCTTGAGACGTTCGGCCAGTTCACCGAGCGTGAAGGCGCAAGGAGTAAGGGTCTTCATGTGCGCTTGGAACCGCTAGCCATGGGCGCCATCGGCGCCCCATGGGCTCAGTTGAGCGAGTTAAAGATGCGGGTAACTTCTTCGGTGACGTCGAGGCTATCCTCTGAATACACCACCGCATCACGATCCACCACGAGGTCCAAGTCATGCCGCTCGACGACCTGTTCGACGGCACGGTCGAGCTTGGGCTTGGCCGACTGCATGAAGGACTGTTCCTTTTCCTGTTGCATGCGCTGAATCTGCTGACGCAACTGCTGGAACTCGGAACCCTTGGTACGCAACTCCTGTTGAGCGTTAGTGCGCTCAGAATCGGACATCACCGCGCCATCTTGCTGCAGCTTCTGTTGTAACTGCTGCAATTCCTGGCTGAGTGACTCGGCGCGCTGCTTCTTGTCGCCGATCTGATTCTTGAGCTCGTTCATCGAACGCTGGGCGGCATCCGAATCCAGCAACGCCTGACGCCAGTCGATAACGCCAACCTCGTTCGCCATGGCCGGCATGGACAGCACACTCATCACCCCAAGACACAGGGCACCCGTCAATTTGCGCATCACACCCTCTCCTTGATTCGTTATGGTCACTCGGTGCGGCGGTCACGCCACCGCACTTGGCGCATGACGCTGTGTCAGCCTGCTTTAGAAGGTCTGACCCAGCGAGAATTGAAAGACCTGAGTATCATCACCGTCTTCGTCGCTGAGCGGCTTGGCGACACTGAAGGTCAACGGTCCCACCGGGGTCAGCCAGGAAAGTCCTAGCCCGACGCTATAGCGCAGGTCACCCATATCCACACCACTGCTGCAGCTAGAACTTGTACCCTCCGGCACATCGTAGCAATCGGTCAAGTAGGTGTTACCAGCATCGAAGAAGACGCTGGTCTGCAGCGAACGGCGGTCCTCGACCCAAGGGAAGGGATAGATCAACTCGGCCGAGCCTTCGACGAGCACGTTACCCCCCAGGGTGTCATCGTCCCCGTCATTACGTGGCGTGGTATTCGGCCCCAACGTATTGCTGGAGAAGCCGCGTACCGAGCCCAGTCCACCCGAGTAGAAATTTTCGTAAAACGGGTAGGCATCGTCACCGACGGTGTCCGCATAGCCCACGTTAGTACTGAATTTCAGTGACCACTCGGGACGGAATTCAAACAGCTTCTGACCTTCATAGCGGGTCTTGTAGTACTGCGTATCGCTTCCCGGCACCGCAGTCTCCAGCGACAGTTTCTGATAGCTGCCGTCGGTGGGCATGATGCCGCGATTGAGGTTGTTGCGCGTCCAGCTGGCGGTGAGCTTGTAATTCATGAAGTCCTCACCCTCGTCGTCCGTGTACTGGACGATTTCAGCCGGCGTATCGCGATAGGTATCGAGCGACAGATCCTCGACGCCGAAGCCGAAGTTCAGCCGCGATAGATCGTTGATCGGATAGCCGAAGTTGACGCTGCCGCCGATGGCATCCGAGGAATAGGTCGAAATGTCGTCGAAGTCTTCGTAATTGGTCTCGCGATAATAGAGATTATAGCCGCGCGAGATGCCGTCCAGCGTCCAGTAGGGGTCGGTGTAGCCGAAGTTGAGGTTGGTGAAATAGTCACCTTTCTGCGCATTGACGTTGACGCGGTTGCCCGTCCCCAGGAAGTTGCTCTGGGACAACGACGCACCATAGATGACCCCGGCGCTTTGCGAAAAGCCCAGGCTGGCCGAGACCGACCCGGATGGCTGCTCCTCGACGTTGTAGGTCACGTCAAGCTGGTCGGACTCATCGGACACAGGGCGCGTTTCGACATCCACCGAGCGGAAGAAGCCCAGGCGCTCCAGACGCTCGCGGGATTGACTGATCTGGTCGGTGGAAGCCGGTGCGCCTTCCATCTGGACCATCTCGCGACGCAGCACTTCGTCCTGGGTCGTGGTATTGCCCTCGAAATTGATGCGCCGCACATAGGCACGCCGCCCCGGTTCGACCTGGAAGGTCACATCCACGGTATCGCCGTCGGCATCGACCTCGGGCACGCTGTTGATCTCGGCGAAGGCGAACCCTTCGGCCCCGAGGCGCTTACGCAAGGCCTCGGAAGACTCGGTCATCGCGCTTTCCGAATAATATTCACCGGGTTCGGCGGTCACCAGCTCACGCGCCTCGCTTTCGTCGATCTTGAGATCGCCCGCAAAACGAACCTCGTCGAGCTTGTAGCGTTTGCCTTCATCGACGTTGATGGTGATGAAGATGTCGGACTTGTCGGGACTGATCGACACTTGAGACGAGCTGATGTCGAAATTGACGTAGCCGCGGTCCAGGTAGAAGGAGCGTAGCGTCTCGAGATCGCCCGAGAGCTTGTCGCGAGAATATTCATCGTCGGAAAACCAGCCAAAGAACCAACCCGGCTTGTCTTCCAGCGCGAACAAGTCACGCAGGGTATCGTCGTCGAAGTCTTGATTGCCGACGAAGTTGATCTGGTGAATCTTGGCGACCGCACCCTCGTTGATATCGATATCGACTTCGACGCGGTTGTTGTCGAGCTCCTCGACGCTGGTCTCGATATTGGCGCTATAACGCCCTTGGGATTGGTAAAGCCGCTCGAGCTCGCGCTGCACCTCATCGAGCGTCGAACGCTGCAACACCTGGCCTTCATCGAGCCCGGCCTCGGTCATGCCCTTGCGAAGGTCCTCATCGGCCACCTGAGAGTTGCCGTTGAGCTCGATGCTGGCGATGGTGGGGCGCTCGACCACGTTGACGATCAATACATCGCCATCACGCGACAGCTCAATGTCGTCGAATAGGCCGGTATCGAACAGTTCCTGCGATGCTTCGGCCAATTCGCGGTCATCGACCTGGTCGCGCGCACTGACTGGAAAGGCATTGAACACCGATGCCGGCGATACGCGCTGCAGCCCTTCCACGCGAATATCTGAAATCTCGAAGGAGGCCGCCAGTGCCGCAGGAGTCGCTGACAGCAGCAGCGCCGCCAATCCGATGGTCTTGATCTTCATGCAGTCGATTCGCTTTTCTCGAGTCCGCCCGCTCATGGAACAGGCACCTTATACATTTCCCTAGGTGACTGGCAAGGTCGTACCCCGCCTCGCCGTGACACCCGGGTCGCTCATCCTTGCGGCCGATGGCCGCTTACGACATGCCATTGATGGCCCACATTAAAGCCCGCTGGCGGGCTGTCTCGCAACGACGCCCCCTACAGACGCATCAAATCGAAATACAACGCCATCAACATCAACGAACCCACCAAGGCGACTCCGATGCGCAACCCAAAGGCTTGTACCGCCTCGGGCACCGGACGCCCCCGCACCGCTTCGATCAGGTAGTACACCAAGTGACCGCCGTCGAGCACGGGAATCGGCAAGAGATTGAGGACCCCCAGGCTGATCGATAAATAGGCCAGGAAGCTGATGAAGCTTTCCACGCCATTACGCGCGGAATCGCCCGCGATACGTGCAATCGTCACCGGCCCCGACAGATTGGAGGGCGAGATCAACCCGACCAGCATCTTGCGGATCGAATCCAGCGTGAGCAAGCTCATCTCGCCGGTCTTGCTCACCGCCTCACCGATCGCGTCCAGCGGCCCATAACGAATCTCGCGACGGTAACGCTCGGGCCACTCGGTAGTCTGCACGCCCACGCCGATATAACCCATCGCCGCGCCGTCTTCCTGCTCGCGCGTGGCCGGCGTCAACTCCACGTCGCGGCGTTCACCGTCACGCTCGACTCGCAGCGCAAGCGTCTTACCGGGGTTGTCACGCACCCGTTCGACGAATGCCATCCAATCCTCGACGGCGACACCGTCGACGCTGACGATACGGTCGCCGCTCTGCAGCCCGGCTTGCTGGGCACGCCCATCATCCAGCACCTCTCCCAGCACGGCGGGCAGCTCGGGACGCCATGGCGTCACCCCCAACGTGGCCAAGGGGCGCGGCGGATCCTGGCGTACCAACCAGTCGTTGACCGGCACGCGATGACGCTCTTGCGAAGCCGTCTCGGAATCACGCGTCGTGACCTCGAGCTCACCGTTGGCACCAATCGCCGCCACCAACTTGAGATTGACGTCCCCCCAGGAAGGCGTGTGCTCGCCCTCGACGGCCACGATCTCCTGTCCGGACTGCAAGCCGCCCTTGGCAGCCGGCGAGTCCGCAGCAATGTCACCGATCACCGGCGCCACCGTAGTCGTGCCATAGACGAACAGCGCCCAATAGGCGACGAAGGCGAGCAAAAAGTTCGCCAGCGGTCCAGCCGAGACAATGGCGATGCGTGCCCAGACACTCTTACGATTGAATGCCTGCGCTTGCTCCTCCGGTGCCACCGGGCCCTCACGCTCGTCGAGCATCTTGACGTAGCCACCCAGCGGGATCGCAGCTACGGCGAACTCCGTGCCATGGCGGTCGACGCGCGACCATAGCGGCTTGCCGAAGCCCACTGAGAAACGCAGCACCTTCACGCCACAACGCCGCGCCACCCAGAAATGGCCGTACTCGTGGAAGGTGATCAACAACCCTAGCACCACGATGACCGCCAGCAGATTCTCAATCACGCCCATGGGGGTCGACCTCCTTCCTGCGGCTTGCCAAGCCCGCGCATCATGACGCGAACCGCGTCAATTGACGTTCGGCCTCGCGCCGCGCCGCCTCGTCTGCGGCCAGCACCGCGCTCAATTCATGCGCCGAATGCACCTCGCAAGCCTCGCAGACCGCCGCCACCAGGCGTGGAATATCCGCGAACCCGAGCCGTGCATCGAGAAACGCTTCCACCGCCACTTCATTCGCGGCATTGAGCGTGGCCGGGGCGGTACCGCCTGCGGCCATTGCCTCACGGGCGAGACGCAGGCACGGGAAGCGTGCTTCATCGGGCGCCTCGAAGTCGAGGCGCGCCACCTGAAACAGATCCAACGGCGCCACGCCAGCATCGATGCGCTCGGGCCAGGCCAGCCCATAGGCAATCGGCGTACGCATATCGGGGTTGCCCAACTGCGCGATCACCGAGCCATCGCTATACGCGGCCATGGAGTGAACGACGCTTTGCGGATGCACCACGACCTGAATCTGTTCCGGCCGCGCATCGAACAACCAGCATGCCTCGATCAGCTCGAGCCCCTTGTTCATCAACGTAGCGCTATCCACCGAGATCTTGCGGCCCATCGACCAGTTGGGATGCGCACACGCCTGCTCCGGCGTCACGGCTTTCAGCTGCGTCTGGGACCAGTCACGAAAAGGCCCGCCGGAAGCGGTCAACAACAACTGCGTCACGCCCTGACGTGCCAACCCACCACGGTGCTCGGTGGGTAGACACTGATAAATGGCATTATGTTCAGAATCGATGGGCAACAATACCGCACCATGGCGTTCGACGGCCTCCATGAACAGCGCGCCGGACATCACCAGGGCTTCCTTGTTGGCGAGCAGCACGCGCTTGCCGGCGCGCACTGCGGCCAGCGTCGGCATCAAGCCGGCCGCCCCCATGATGGCGGCCATCACCACCTCGCTGTCGGCGCTTCCGGCCACTTCCGATAACGCCGCCTCACCGGCGCGCACTTGGGTATCGATGCCCGCCTCGGCGAGAGCATCACGCAGCCAGGCAGCGTCGCGCTCCTCGCCGAGTACCGCAACATCGGGACGATGAACCAAGCATTGATCGCGCAGCGTTTCGCGCGAACGGTAGGCGGTCAAGGCATGCAGTCGATAACGCTGGGGATGACGGGCAATGACATCGAGGGTGCTCTTACCGATGGAGCCGGTGGCTCCGAGCACGGTCACACGTTGTATCCGAGCGCAATCGGCATATTCCATGCGTCACCTCAGCCCAACCATGGGCGCAACAATACGAAAAGCGGAATCGCGGCGGTCAAACTGTCGATGCGATCGAGTACACCGCCGTGTCCGGGCAGCAAGTGGCTCGAATCCTTCAAGCCGCGTTGGCGCTTGAGCATACTCTCGAACAAGTCGCCCAGCACCGAGATCAGCACCACTGGCAGCGCCAAGACCATCAGCCACAGTGCATCACTGCCGGCCACTCCCTGCCACTGTGCGAAGACCAGGGCCAGCACTGCGACCGCCGCCATACCGCCATAGACGCCTTCCCAGGATTTTCCGGGGCTCACGTGCACAGCCAGTTTGCGGCGCCCGAACGCACGCCCCGCGAAGTAGGCACCGATATCCGCAACCCACACCAGCAACAGCACGAATAGCAGCCATGCCGCGCCGTCGTCGCGCAATTGCACGAAGCCGATCCAGCACGGTAACAGCACCCACAGGCCCATGCCCAGGCGCACCACACGACCTTGCCATTGCGCGTGTTGCTGGGGGTAGCGAACCACCCAATAGAGATTGGCCAGCCAACCCAACATACCCAACCACAACGGCCAAGGCTGGTGCACGGCACCGCTCAGCCATAGAAGAAGCATCGCCACGGCACAGGCGGCGACGAAGGCAAGACGCGGCAGTTGGCGCTTGAAACCGGCCAGGTTGGCCCATTCCCAGGCACCGATCAGCACGATCGCCCCCGTAAACAAGGCAAAAAGAGGACCAGTGAGCCCGAACAGGCCGAGCAGCGCCAATGGCGCCAGGACCAGCGCCGTGAGGATACGTTGCCTAAGCACCATGCGCCTCGACTTGTTCCGGGGACATGCCGAAACGGCGCTGACGCTCTTGGTAGGCACTTAGCGCAGCATCGAATGCCTCGGCACCGAAATCCGGCCACAGCTCGGGAGTGAAATAGAATTCCGCGTAGGCGAGTTGCCACAGCAAGAAGTTGGAAACCCGTTGCTCACCGCTAGTGCGGATACACAAGTCGACGGGTGCTTCATCGGACAGGCTGATTTCAGCGCCCAGTGCTTCCTCATCGATGGCGTCGGGCGACAGCTCCCCCGCCGAGACCCGCTGCGCCAACCGTCGCGCGGCACGCGTAATATCCCAGCGGCCACCATAATTGGCCGCAATCACCAGGTGAAGGCCCTGATTGTCGCGGGTCATGGTCTCGGCACGCTCGATATATTGCTGGATGGACGTGGAAAACGCCTCGCGCTGGCCGATCACCGAAAGCCGGATACCATGGTTGTGGAGCTTTTTCACCTCGCGCTTGAGGGCGATCAAGAAAAGCTCCATCAGCGCGTCAATCTCGGAGGCAGGGCGTTTCCAGTTCTCGCTGGAGAAGGCGAACAAGGTCAGCGTGTCGATGCCACGCTCGGCGGCGCGGCGAATCACTGCACGCACCGACTCGACACCCGCGCGATGCCCGCGGATGCCGGACAGCCCACGTGCACGCGCCCAGCGATTGTTACCATCCATGATGACCGCCACGTGGCGTGGCAGCTCGCCCGCACGGGGTGGAGAAAACGGCTGTGAGGTCATGGGATCCCGTATCATGGAGATCGACGGAAGCGCGTCCCGACGGTCACCTCTCAGACCTGCAGCAGGTCATGTTCCTTGGTTTCCAGAAGCTTATCGATTTCGGCGACATACTTGTCGGTCATCTTCTGGATCTCATCGATGGCGTGATGCTCATCGTCTTCAGTGACCTCTTTCTCCTTGAGGAGCGCCTTGAGATCACCGTTGGCATCACGCCGCACGTTGCGGATCGCAACCCGCGCGTTTTCCGCCTCACCGCGCGCCTGCTTGATGTAATTGCGGCGCGTTTCTTCAGTCAGTGGCGGCAAAGGCACGCGAATCACATTACCCGCAGCGGCGGGATTGAGACCCAGGCCGGAGGTCATGATGGCCTTCTCGACCTTGGGCACCATGCTCTTTTCCCACGGCACCACCGCCAGAGTCCGCGCATCTTCCACATTGACGCTGGCCACCTGATTGAGCGGCATGTCGGCACCGTAGTAATCCACGTGCACCGCATCCAACAAGCTGGGATGCGCGCGCCCGGTACGGATCTTGTGGAAGTTGGCATTCAGCGACTCGACGCTTTTCTTCATGCGCGAGTCGGCGTCTTTCTTAATATCGTTGATCACTGTTTCAGCCTCTATCTACCAGCGTTCCTTCCTTGCCCCCAACCACGAGGTTGAGCAAGGCCCCCGGCTTGGTCATATCGAACACGCGCACCGGCATATCATGGTCCCGCACCAAGCAGATAGCGGTCAAATCCATCACGCCGAGCTTCTGGTCGAGCACATCGTCGTAGGAGAGACGTTCGTACTTGGTGGCATCGCTGTGCTTGACCGGGTCCTTGTTGTAAACACCATCCACCTTGGTCGCCTTGAGCACCACATTGGCATCGATCTCGATGCCGCGCAGGCAGGCCGCCGAGTCGGTAGTGAAGAACGGGTTACCGGTCCCCGCAGAGAAAATCACCACATCGCCCGAGGTCAGGTAACGAATGGCGGTACGCCGGTCGTAATGCTCGACGACACCGCTCATGGGAATCGCCGACATCACCCGCGAACGAATATTGGAACGCTCCAGGGCATCGCGCATGGCCAGCGCGTTCATGACGGTGGCCAGCATACCCATGTGATCACCGGTGACGCGTTCCATGCCCGCCGCGTGGAGCGCCGCCCCACGGAACAAATTGCCGCCGCCGACCACGATCCCCACCTGAACACCGATTCCGACCAATTGGCCGATTTCCAGCGCCATGCGATCGAGCACTTTGGGGTCAATCCCGAACTCGTGCTCACCCGTCAGGGCTTCGCCGGACAGTTTCAACAGAATGCGCTTGTACTTCGACTTCTCGTTACGCTCCTGGGAAGCGGCGCTACGATCGGTGGGAACAGACATTCGGACTCTCCTCGTCTCAGCGGACTGTATCGGCGTAGTGGGGAACGGCTCGGCCGAGCGTCGGCCGGATACGCGATGGCGTGCGCATCTGCGCACGCCATCGCCAGCACAGGTACATGACAGCTTAGCTGCGACGCGCCTGATCCATGACTTCCTGAGCGAAGTCGACTTCTTCCTTCTCGATGCCCTCGCCCACTTCGAAGCGGGTAAAGCTGACCACTTCGCCACCCGCAGCCTTCACGTACTCGGCCACGGTCTGGTTGGGGTCCTTGACGAAAGGCTGCTGAGTCAGGCTGTTTTCGGCCAGGTACTTCTTCAGGCGACCTTGAACCATCTTCTCGGCGATTTCCGCCGGCTTGCCCGCCATGTCCGGCTGCGCCAGGATGATCGCCTTTTCGCTGTCCAGTTCCGCCTGGGGCATGTCTTCCGGATGCGCGGCGCTCGGATTGATTGCCGCCACGTGCATGGCAATGTCTTTAGCCACGTCGGCATTGCCCGCACTGAGAACGGTCAGCACGCCGATACGGCTACCGTGCACATAGGCACCCACGACACCGCCTTGCGGGGCATCGACGACTACCGCACGACGCACGCTGATGTTTTCGCCAATCTTCTGCACCAGCTGCTGACGCGCGTCTTCCAGCCCGCCTTCCATCAGGCTCGCCACATCATTGCTCTTGGTTTCGAACACTTTGGCGACGACCTGGTCGGTGAAGGCGGTGAAGTTTTCATCGCGCGCCACGAAATCGGTCTCGGAGTTGACCTCGAGCATCACAGCGTAAGAGCCGTCATCGGCGACACGCGTCACCACGGCCCCTTCGGCTGCCGTACGCTCGGCTTTCTTGGCCGCTTTCAGGCCAGAATTCTTGCGCAGATTTTCGATGGCGGTTTCGATGTCACCGTCGGCTTCGGTAAGCGCTTTCTTGCACTCCATCATGCCGAGACCGGTGCGCTCGCGCAGTTCCTTGACCAGAGATGCGCTGATAGCTGCCATGGTAAATACCTCTGAATGTGGTTCGACGTCTGGTGGAAACGCTGCCTCGTCGCCGGCACGGCTTGAGCGTGACTTGGCGTGACATGCACGCGCGACGTGCGACCAGCATCTCCTTTGAATGAAGAATTCCTTCAGGGTTCACCGCCCTTGCATCCGGACGGTGAAAAGGGGGCCTGTAGCCCCCTTTTGATCCGTGCTGCGCCGCCTTCACGGGCTGCCTAGTATCTCGTCGCTCGCGTACGAGCGTCAGCACGGACCCGCCCCATTACTCGGCGGCGGCTTCGTTCTTTTCGTTCGCTTCACTCGCCTCGTCGGTCACTTCGACGAACTCGCTAGCGCTGTTACCCTTGGCCTGCACGCAGGCGTCGGCGACGGCCTGAGTGTAGATCTGAAGGGCGCGAATGGAGTCGTCGTTGCCCGGGATCACGTAGTCGACACCGTCCGGATTGGAGTTGGTATCGACGACACCGATGACCGGAATGCCCAACTTGTTGGCTTCGTTGATCGCGATGCGCTCGTGATCGACGTCGATCACGAACAGCGCGTCGGGAAGGCCGCCCATGTCCTTGATACCACCGACGCTGCGCTCGAGCTTATCTTGCTCGCGGGTCGCCATCAGGACTTCTTTCTTGGTCAGCTTCTCGAACGTGCCGTCTTCGTGCATGGCTTCAAGTTCGCGCAGACGCTTGATCGACACGCGAATAGTCTTGAAGTTGGTCAGCATGCCGCCCAACCAACGATGGTTGACGAACGGCTGACCGGCACGACGAGCCTCTTCCTTGACGATCTTGCTGGCGGCGCGCTTGGTGCCGACGAACAGGACCTTATTGTTGGAGGCTACCATCTTCTCGACCACGGCGAGCGCGTCGTTCAGCGCCGGCAGCGTGTGCTCGAGGTTGATGATGTGGATCTTGTTGCGTGCACCGAAGATGTACTTGCTCATCTTCGGGTTCCAGTAACGGGTCTGGTGACCGAAGTGAGCGCCTGCCTTGAGCAGGTCACGCATATTGACTTGTGCCATGGATGACTCCTGAATCGGGTTAGGCCTCCATGCACCCCATGGATCCGACCACGACGACTACGAACGTCGCCCCGGCACCCGGGACCATGTGACGGTGCATGTGTGTTTTCAAGGCGTTATCATTTCACCTACTAGCCTCACCGCGCCAATGTCTCGGCCGAGCCGAACGCGCTAGGCGGCGATTGCAGTAAGGCGCGCGGCTTTATACCATAGATCGATTCCAAGATGAAGTCGCTCCCGGTTGCCGCGCTTGGTGACTGCGCGCATGTACTGCGTTTCGCGCCAGCCTGAGCGCCGAGACTATAGGCCAGGAGCCACCTCGACGCCAGACCCGAACCCTCCGAATTCGAGATCGCATGAACATTCCCATCAAAACCGCCGACGAAATCGAAAAAATGCGCGAAGCCGGTCGCCAGGCCGCTTCGGTACTGGAAATGATCACGCCGCATGTCGTGGCCGGCATCAGCACCGGCGAAGTCGACCGCCTGTGCCACGAATACATCGTGGACGAGCTGGGCTCCACGCCCGCACCGCTCAACTATCATGGTTTCCCCAAGGCCACCTGCACCTCGATCAACCATGTCGTCTGCCACGGCATTCCCGATTTCGCCAAAAAACTCAAGAATGGCGACATCATGAACCTCGACATCACCGTCAAAACCGCCGACGGCTATCACGGTGACTCCAGCATGATGTTCGTGGTCGGCGACAGCATCCAGGGCGGGCGCCTGGCACGCATCACTCAGGAATGCCTGTACAAGAGCATCGCCCAGGTACGCCCCGGCGTGCGTCTTTCCGAGCTGGCTCGCACAATCCAGCAGCATGCCGAGGATAACGGCTATTCAGTGGTACGCGATTTCTGCGGCCACGGTATCGGCACCGGTTTCCACGAGGACCCGCAGTTCCTGCATTATGACGGCTACGAACCCAGCGCCGACGCCGAACTGGCCGAAGGCATGTGCTTCACCATCGAGCCCATGATCAATGTCGGCGACTATCGCACCAAGGTGCTACGCGACGGCTGGACCGCAGTGACCAAGGACAAGAGCCTATCGGCCCAGTGGGAACACACGCTGCTGGTCACCGCGACCGGCGTCGAGGTGCTCACCGCGCGTGGCGACGAGGACATGAGTTTCCTCGAGGGGTAAGCGCCGCCGCCGCTCAACCGGTCACCCGACGTAACGCGCGAACAGGAGTGCCACGCGAATGCTGCTTCATCACTATCGCTTCGTGCCCGACGAGACGCTGTTCGATGCGTCCGCCTTCCGCGAAGCGCTAGCCGCCAGTCGCACACCGATCGTCGTGTTCAAGGACGCGCTACGCGAGTTGCAAGCGCGCCTCGACGCACGCTTTCACGCCGGCAGCGACATTCGCGACCTGGTCCATGGCCGCGCCTGGTGTCTGGACCAGCTATTGGCTATCGCCTGGGAGCGCTATGACTGGCCCGACGACGGCATCGCCTTGCTTGCCGTCGGCGGTTATGGTCGTGGCGAGCTGCATCCGTATTCCGATATCGACCTGCTGCTGCTGCTCGAACACGACGACGATGCCCCCTACCGCGAAGGCTTGACCGGCTTCATTACCTTCCTCTGGGATATCGGCCTGGAAATCGGCCATAGCGTGCGCTCGCTGGCCGATTGCGAGCGTGAGGCGCACGCCGATCTCACGGTCATCACCAACCTGCTGGAATCGCGCACCCTCGCCGGTCCCGAGCACCTGCGCGAGACGATGCGCGGGCGCCTCTCCAACGAGGCTATGTGGCCGAGCGATGCCTTCTTCGAGGCCAAGTGGCAGGAGCAGATCGCCCGTCACTATCGCTACAACAACTCCGAGTACCACCTCGAACCCAACATCAAGAGTTCGCCGGGTGGACTACGCGACATCCAGATGATCGGCTGGGTGGCCAAGCGCCACTTCGGCGAGCTGCGCTACGAAGACGTCGTCGCCCAGGGCTTCATGAACGACGCCGAGTTGCGCATTCTCAGCCAAGGCCAGTCCTTCTTGTGGCAGGTGCGTTATGCGCTGCACATGCTCAACGGCCGTGCCGAAGACCGCCTGCTGTTCGACCATCAGCGCGCCATCGCCGAGCTGTTCGGTTATCGCGACACGCCGGAGCGCCTCGCCGTCGAGCAATTTATGAAGCGCTACTACCGTCACGTCACCGCGCTGGCGGGACTCAACGATATGCTGCTTCAGCACTTCGACGAGGTCATCCTGCGCGCCCACGAGACGCCGGATGTCACACCGCTCAACGCGCGCTTCGAGATTCTCGGCGGCTATATCCAGGTGCGCCATGCCAATGTGTTCCGCCACCGCCCCGGCGCCCTGCTCGAACTGTTCCTGTTGATGGCCCAGCACCCCGAGATCGAAGGTGTGCGCGCCGAAACCATTCGCCTGATCCGCGATCATCGCCACCTGATCGACGAGAGCTTTCGCGACGACCTGCGCCATCAGAGCCTGTTCATGGAACTGCTGCGCAGCGGGGGCAACATCCCGCGCCAACTACGGCGCATGAACCGTTACGGCATCCTCGGCAAGTACCTGCCGGAGTTCGGTCAGGCCGTGGGACTGATGCAGCACGACCTGTTTCATCTATATACCGTCGATGCACACACCTTACGCCTGCTGAAGTTCGTGCAACGCTTCCGTGAACCCGAAGGCCACGAGGACTTTCCCGTCGCCGCGACCCTGATTCACCAGTTGCCCAAGCTCGAACTGCTTTGGATCGCCGGGCTCTATCACGATATCGGCAAAGGGCGCGGCGGCGATCATTCCGAACTCGGCGCCGTCGACGCCACCGCCTTCTGCGAGCGCCACGGCCTCTCGCCGCGCGATACGCGCCTGGTCGCCTGGCTGGTCGAGCATCACCTGCTGATGTCCAAGACCGCCCAGAAGCGCGACATCTCCGATCCCGACGTCATCCATGAATTCGCGCTGGCGATGCGCGACGAGGTCCATCTCGACTATCTTTATGTGCTCACCGTAGCCGACATCACCGCCACCAACCCCTCGCTGTGGAACGGCTGGCGCGCCGCCTTGTTGCGCCAACTGCATACCGAGACCAAACGCGCCTTGCGGCGTGGTCTCGATCACGCCATCGACCGCGACGAATGGGCCCGCGAGTCGCGCGAAGAAGCCCGAGGCCTGCTCGGCACGGTGGGCATTGATGCCGCCAGCGCGGACGCCTTGTGGGCCTCGTTCGGCGACGACTACTTCCTGCAGTACGCACCCAGCGAGATCATCTGGCAGACGCAGGGCATTCTCGAGCATCAACCCTCGGAGTTACCGCTGATCCTCGCCAACGCGCCTACCGAGGACATGGCCGAGGGCGGCACCAAGGTGTTCATCCATACCCGCTCGGTCAACGACCTGTTCGCCGCCACCGCCGCCGCCATGGAGCAACTGGGACTGTCGATCCACGATGCACGCATCGCCACCTCCAGCAACGACTGGACGCTCAACACCTTCATCGTGCTCGACGACGAGGGCGAACCGATCCGCGATCCGCAGCGTCTTGAGGAAATCCGCCACCACCTGGTGGAGGAGCTCGACGACCCCGCCGACTACCCGCGCATCGTCACGCGTCATACGTCGCGCCAGCTCAAGCACTTCAAGGTGCCGACCCAGGTGATGATCGAGCAGGACGAGGCCAACACCCGCACCATCGTCGAGCTCATCGCTCCCGACCGCCCCGGCCTGCTGGCCCGCGTCGGGCGTATCTTCATGGAGCAGGACATCGCCCTCTCCGCAGCCAAGATCGCCACTCTGGGCGAGCGCGTCGAGGACGTCTTCTTCATCACCGACAAAGCCGGCGAGCCGCTCACCGATCCCGAGCGCCAGGCCAAACTGCGCGAGCGCCTGTGTGAGACGCTCGACGTCTGAGCCGGCCCCATTTGAGGCCCTTGGCCGGCTTGCCTATAATCGGGCCCTCCCGATGGCGCCGCGCGCCTTCATAACAACGCCATGTCCGCGCCGCCGGACTCGCTGCTGGATTGCTAATGAATCCCGATCTCGACGCCCTCAAGCCCTACCCCTTCGAGAAGCTTGCCGTTCTCAAGGCCGAGGTAACGCCGCCCGCGCTATCGCCCATCGCACTGTCCATCGGCGAGCCGCGCCATGCGCCGCCGACGGCCGTGCTCAAGGCGCTGCGTCGCTTCGAGGGCGAGGTTGCGCGCTATCCAGCCACGGCAGGGCTCCCCGAACTGCGCGACGCCATCGCCCGGTGGGCGACACAGCGTTATGCGCTGACATCCGGCTCGCTCGACCCCGCGCGCCACGTGTTGCCGGTCAACGGCACCCGTGAGGCGATCTTCGCCTTCGTCCAGACCGCGCTGGACCGCACGCGACCCGCCAAGGTAGCGATGCCCAACCCGTTCTATCAGATCTACGAAGGCGCGACCCTGCTGGCCGGCGGCGAGCCGTTGTATCTGGATTGCGCCCCCGAAAACGGCTGCCTCCCCGATCTCGGTAGCGTGCCCGCTGCCACCTGGCGCGACGTGCAATTGGTCTTCGTTTGTTCGCCGGGCAATCCCACGGGCGCCGTCACGCCGCTGGCCGAGTATCAAAAACTGATCGCCCTGGCCGACGAGCACGACTTCCTGATCGCCTCGGACGAATGCTATTCGGAGCTCTATCTCGACGAGGCCGCGCCGCCACCGGGGCTGCTCGAAGCCTGCCGCTCGCTGGGGCGCGACGACTACCGCCGCTGCCTGGTGTTTCATTCGCTTTCCAAGCGCTCCAATCTGCCCGGGCTACGTTCGGGCTTCGTCGCCGGGGATGCCGAGTTGATCGCGCCGTTCAAGCGCTACCGCACCTATCACGGCTGCGCCATGCCGCTGACGACCCAGCACGCCTCGATCGTCGCCTGGAACGATGAAACGCATGTGCATGCCAATCGCGATGCCTATCGCGAGAAATTCAGCGCGGTGGGCGAGATTCTGGCGCCGGTGATGGACTTCCCCACGCCGCGCGCCAGCTTCTATCTATGGCCGGCGGTGCCCGGCGGCGACGATGAAGCCTTCGCCCGCGATCTATTCGCCGAGGAGCATGTCACTGTGCTGCCCGGACGCTACATGTCGCGCGACGGCGCCCAGGGCAACCCCGGCGCGGGCCGCGTACGCCTGGCGCTGGTCGCCGAGCTCGACGCCACCGTGGAAGCCGCATGGCGCATCCGACGTTTCATCGAGCGCCACGCCTGATCCACCGCGCTACATCGCAACCCATTCATGAGGAGGCCGTCATGGTCACGCTCTACGGCATCAAGACCTGCGATACCTGCCGCAAGGCACGCCGCACACTCGACGACCTGGGCATCGCGTATCGTTATCATGACCTGCGCGAGGACGGCCTCGATGCCGCACGGCTGGATGCCTTTATGGCACGCAGCGACTGGAACACGCTGCTCAACACGCGCAGCACCACCTGGCGCGAACTCGACGACGCCGACAAGCGCGATCTCGACGCCGAGCGGGCCCGCGCGCTGCTGCTGGCGCATCCGACGTTGCTCAAACGTCCCGTGCTGGAAACGCCGGAACATTTCCTGGTGGGATTCAAGGCCGACGCCTATCGCGTCCTTCAAACCGCCTAGGCGCCCACCGGCATTACACGTATCACCGACCTTTTTCACCTAACCTTCGAGGACTTCCCCATGCTGAGCTTCGCTCTCGGAATCGGCCATCAGAACACCCAAGGCGAGTGGCTGGACGTCTACTACCCAACGCCGCTACTCAACCCCGATGATGCGCTGGTCGCGGCGGCGCGCCAGGCGCTGAATGCGCCGGCGGGCAACACCGTGGTCAGCTTCCTGCCCGAGCACTGCCAGGCACTCGCCGAGGCACTACGCCAGGCCGGTGGTACCGAGCAAGCCGAATTGGCCGAGGCCTTCTCCGCCGGCCAGCGGCCCCTCGTCGCGGTTTTCCTCGACGAGGACAACGCGCCGGCCAGCGTGCCCGAGGTCTACCTCAAGCTGCACCTGCTCTCGCATCGCTTGGTTAAGCCGCATGGCATCAAGCTCGACGGCATGTTCGGCCTGCTCAAGAACATTGCCTGGACCAATGAAGGCCCCATCGATGTCGACGAACTCGGCGCACGACGCCTCAAGGCACGCCTCGAAGGCCGCACGCTCACGGTCGACTGCGTCGACAAGTTCCCCAAGATGGCCGACTATGTGGTGCCCAAGGGCGTGCGCATCAGCGACACCGCCCGCGTGCGCCTGGGCGCCTACCTCGGCGAGGGCACCACGGTCATGCATGAAGGCTTCTGCAACTTCAACGCTGGCACCGAAGGCCCCGGTATGGTCGAAGGGCGTATCTCCGCCGGCGTGGTGATCGGCAAGGGCTCGGATCTCGGCGGCGGCTGCTCGACCATGGGCACGCTCTCGGGTGGCGGTAACATCATCATCACCATCGGCGAGGGTTGCCTGATCGGTGCCAACGCCGGCATCGGCATCCCGCTGGGCGACCGCTGCACGGTGGAAGCCGGCCTTTACGTCACCGCCGGTGCCAAGATCGCCGTGCTCGACGATCAGGGCGAACTGGTGCAGACCGTCAGCGGACGCGACCTGGCCAACCAAAGCGATCTGCTGCTGCGCCGCAACTCGCAGAACGGTCGCATCGAGTGCTTGACCAACAAGAGCGCCGTGGCGCTCAACGAGGCACTGCATGCCCACAACTGATCGCACCACGCCAGCGTCCCCGACCCTGGCGCTGGCCTTCGAGTTGCTGCGTCGTCGCTCGGTAACCCCGGACGACGCCGGCTGCCAGGCGCTGCTGATCGCGCGCCTGGAGCAGTTGGGATTTCATGTCGAACGCCTGCGCATCGGCGAGGTGGACAACGTCTGGGCCACACGCGGTGACAGCGGCCCCATGCTGGTGTTCGCCGGGCATACCGATGTGGTGCCCACCGGGCCCGAAAGCGACTGGGAATATCCGCCCTTCGAGCCGTGCATCGACGCCGAAGGCATGCTCTGCGGACGCGGCGCGGCAGACATGAAAGGCAGCCTGGCGGCGATGGTCACCGCCGTGGAAGACTTCCTCGCCACGCACCCGGCGCATCCCGGCCGACTCGGTTTTCTGATCACCGCCGACGAGGAAGGCCCCGCCGTTCATGGGACCCGGGCCGTGGTCGAACACCTGCGCGAACGCGGCATCGCTCCGGATTACTGCATCGTCGGCGAACCCTCGTCCAGCGAGCGCCTGGGCGATACCCTCAAGAACGGGCGCCGCGGTTCGCTGGGTGGCGTGCTGCGCGTCAAGGGCATCCAAGGCCATGTCGCCTACCCGCACCTGGCGCGCAACCCTGTGCACGAGGCGACCCCGGCACTCGCCGCACTGGCCGCCGAGCACTGGGATGCCGGCAACGACTTCTTCCCCGCGACCAGCTTCCAGATATCCAACCTCCAGGCCGGCACCGGGGCCACCAACGTGATTCCCGGTCAACTGGAAGTGGTTTTCAATTTCCGCTTCTCCACGGAGGTCACCGCCGAGGCGTTGAAGGCGCGCACCGCCGAGATCCTGGAAAGTTTCGCACTCGACTACACGCTCGACTGGACGCTCAACGGTGAGCCCTTTCTCACCGCCGGTGGGGCCCTGGTCGATGCCACCGTGGCCAGCGTGGAAGACATGCTGGGCTATCGGCCGCAGCTGTCGACCGGTGGCGGCACTTCGGATGGCCGCTTCGTCGCCACGCTGGGGGCGCAAGTCATCGAGCTCGGCCCCACCAACGCCACGATACACAAGGTCGACGAGCGCATACGCGCCGCCGATTTGGAGACGCTGAGTCGTCTCTATACGACCATCATGCAACGCTTGCTTACCTGAGGTCCGCCGTGGAGCGCTATCCCGACATCGAGATCTATCTGGCCGACGCCGACATCGAGGCCCTGCAACGCTGGCTCGCTGGGCACTTCGACGAACTGCCCACGCTGGTCAAGCGCGGCAAGGGCCAATGGCAGGTCCGGGCACGCCACGCCGGCAACGAGGTGCCGATCCTGCTGGTGACTCATGCCGCCGACGGCTTCGCCAGCCTGTGGTTCGACAGTCCGCATACTCCTTGGCCACGCGATGTGGACTGCGCGCGTGATGCCGCGCGCACGCTCGGCTGCGAGGTGCGTTGCTCATTGGGCGGATGGCAACCCGGCGACGAGCCGGATCGCTTCTGGCGCGTCCGTGCGGACGGCGAGGAAGGCGCCATCGACTGGCCAGACTCGGGACAGTAGTAAACGACGCATGACGTAAAACGCCCCGTCCAATGCAACCGAACGGGGCGTTGTCTTGCCTGCATGGCAGGGTCGGTGATCAGGAAATAACGGTCACATCATCGGCCTGCAGGCCACGTTCGTTTTCGATGACGTGATAACGCACCTTCTGACCTTCCGCGAGCGTACGATGCCCCTTGCCGCGGATGGCGCGAAAATGCACGAACACGTCCTCGCCGCTATCGCGGGTGATGAAGCCGTACCCTTTGTTGACGTTGAACCACTTCACTTCGCCGATCTCGCGGTCGTCGTTTTCCAACTCGGCGAGATGCGCCAGCTGCCGCGACTGCGGGGCCAGGGCTTGCGTGCTCAGCGTTCCCAGCAACAGCAGCACGAACACGGCCAAAGCCGTGGCACTGTAGGCGATGGCGATGCCATCGGCTTCCAGCAGCAGGGAAAACTCAAGTACGCTGCCGGTCAGCGTCACGAACAGCGCGATCAACAGTGGAGAAGGAATGGCCAACAGGACACTGATGAGACTACAACGTAGGAGTATCTTACGATTCATGGACCTCGATATCTCTTGTTGTCCGATGGAAATGCTCTTTGGCGCCTGAGCGCGTACAGAGCCGACATGAGTTGCGCAGTCAATACGCAACGTGATGAACACAACGTTTGAACACAATGCACTTGAACGCATTGTATAAGGTGCCAGAAATGAACGGTGACACACCGTCGAAAGATTCTAGCATGACCGAAGACACCACGCGCGACCGCCTCGACGCATTGGAGTCCCGACTCGCCTATCAAGAAGACTGGCTGGACACGCTCGACCAGGCTCTGGCCGCGCAGGACCGCCGCGTGGCCCAGCTCGAACGTACCAATGACATGCTGCGCGAACGCCTGCAGAACCTGCGTCAAAGTGTCGATCATATGAGCGATGACGACGCCCCGACGCCTAGCGACGAGATTCCTCCCCATTACTGAGAGGGTGTTTACAAAAGGGCTGCACTCGACAATCCGGCGTTAAAATCGGCCTCAAAATACTCATTTACCCCATGTAAACTCCGTTTTTTCGGCCAATTTTGCCTTGCCTTGCCTTCGTTCGCCTGTTTTGTAAACACCGCTCTGAGCGGCGAAGGCCTCGGCCGTTGGCACATGGCTCAGGCGTGCTGGGGCTTTTTCAGCAGCAGAATCAACGGCGCTACCAACAAGTACAGCGCACCCAGCCACAGGAAGATATCGTTGTAGGCCATGACCATGCTCTGCTCGAGCAGGGTCCGTGCCATCATCTCGACCGAGGCCGTCTGTGGGTCGCCGGTCGACGCCAGCAGCTGCTGATACTGCGTCTGGGTCGCGTTGACCACCTCGCGGCCTTGATCGATAGCAGGAATCAGCTGATTCCAGTGGTAGTCCTCCCGCCAGTCGCGAATCGTGTCCAGCAACGCCAGACCCACCGCTCCGCCAAGATTACGCATCACGTTGAACAGACCGCTGGCATTGCCGACTTCGCTCGGCGGCAAGGTGCCAAAGGCGATGCGCGAGGTCGGGATCAAGCACATCACCAGTCCCACGCCGCGCACCACCTGCGGCCAGAAGAACGCGTCGAAACCCGATTCGGCGGTCAGGTTGGCATTCATCACCGTGCCGATGCCGGTCAACAGCATCCCCAGCAGCAGCAAGGCACGCAGGTCGACCTTGTCCGAGGCGCGTCCCACCAGCGGCGCGGTCAAGAACATCGCCACCCCGGTCACGATCATCACCTCGCCGATCTGCAGGGCCGAATAACCGCGTACATTACCCAGGAACAGCGGCAGCAGGTACACCAGGCCGTAAAGCCCTATACCCACCACGAACCCCAACCCAGCCCCCACGGCGAAATTGAGATTGACGAAGGCACGCAAGTCGACGATGGGATGACGGTGGCGTAGCGCGCGCCAGAAGAAGCCCACCGAGGTGAGCGCGCAGACGATGACGGCGATGAGAATCGTACGGCTGGAGAACCAGTCGTCGCCGGGGCCCTCCTCGAGCGAAAACTCCAGCGTGCCCAGAAACAGTGCCAAGAGTGCCAGGCCGATGAGATCGAGATGGCGCAGCGCACGATGGTCGGGACGGTCGATGTCCAGAAGCCGCCATACCGCCACCGACACCAGCACACCGGGCACGAGATTGGCGAGAAACAACCAATGCCAGCTCGCGAACTCGGTGATGTAGCCACCCACGGTCGGCCCGATCGACGGCGCCAGGGTCGCCACCAAGCCCATCACCCCCTGCACCGTACCCATCATGCGACGCGGAAAGACACTGAAACTGATGGCATAGGCGATGGGAATCATCGCCCCGCCCATGAACCCCTGAATCGCCCGCAGCACGATCAGCGATTCGATGGAATTGGCCATGGCGCAGCCGAGGCTCGCCAGCGTGAAGCCCAGGCAAGAGCCGACGAGCGCGACGCGGGTGGAAAGAATCCGCGTCAGCATGCCCGACAGCGGGATCATGATGATCTCGGCGATCAGGTAAGACGTCTGAACCCAAGAGATCTCGTCGGCGCTGGCCGAGACCCCGGCCTGAATCTCGTTGAGAGAACTGGCGACGATCTGGATATCCAGAATCGCCATGAACATCCCGAACACCGCCGCCACGAAGGCCAGTTGGGTACGCCGTGAAGGGGCTTCCTGCGGACCCGACGCGTCGCTTGCGATCGCCTCGGCCATTTAGCCGTCGTCCTCGGCGTCGGGATCGAGATCGCGCGTATCCACCGACGGCACCACCGAGAGGCCATCGCGCAAGCGCTCCAGGGCGTCATCCGGGCCCGTCACACGGATGCGCACCGGCACCCGCTGGACGATCTTGTTGAAGTTGCCGGTGGCGTTATCCTGCGGCAACAGGCTGAAACGCGACCCTGTGGCGGGCGCTAGACTGTCGATGACGCCCTCGAACTCGGTATCGGGATAGGCATCGACGTGCAACGACACCGATTGCCCCGGCCGCATGCGCTCGGTCTGGGTTTCCTTGTAATTGGCAATGACATAGGCCGAGCGAATCGGCACCAACTGCATCAAAGTCAACGACGGTTGCGCCAATGTGCCGACCTCGACCGTCTTGTTGCCGATCACGCCGGCCACCGGCGCCGTCAGGCGGGTCTTGTCGAGTTGGTGGCGCGCGTTATCGACATCGGCCCGGGCGGATTCGATGTTGGCCTCGGCACTGTCGCTTTCGGCCTCGAGCACGTCGAGCTGCTTGCGCGACGACGATAACGTGGCACGCCGCGCTGCAAGCGTCGCTTCTGCCACCTGCACGGCCGCCTGATCGTCCTGGTACTCTTGCTGAGAGGCGTAGTTCTTCTCCGCCAGACGCTTCGAACGCTCGAGATGCAAACGTGCCTGTTCCAGATCCGCTTGCGCCGAGGTCACCTGAGCCTGGGCCTCGTCGATCGACGCACGCTGCTGCTCGATCTGACGCTTGGCACTGACCGCATTGGCCTGGGCCACGGCCAGCGCCGCCTGGGACTGGGCAAGTTGAGACTGGGCATCGCTGGGGTCGAGCTTCACCAGAATATCGCCGGCCTCGACGCGCTGGTTGTCGGACACCGCGACCTCGTCGACGCGCCCGCTGACCTCGGCGCGCACCGCAACACTATCGGCATGCACGTAGGCGTTATCGGTCTCTTCGAAGAAACGGCCGGTCTGCCACCAATGTATCCCCCACGCGAGGGCCGCCAGCACCAACACGACCAATGCCAGCGCCGTATAAAGTCGCTTCTTGATTTTCATATACCCAGTTCACCGGACGGTCTACACAGGTCGTACAGGATACACTAATCCATCCGCGGGACGCTCGGGGGAACCGCCCAGGCATGGCTAAAGGCGGATCGCGGCATGTGCTAGCAACCCGGCGCTGTACTCATCCGCACAAGCTGATACTCTTCGCGAATGCTGCCGCGTCTCATCCGCACCCGGCCCCGCCCTAGAGGAGCCGTCACGTGACGATCTTCACTTCCCTACGCACTGATTCGCGTCACACTCGCTGGCGGCCGCATCTCGATCATTGGACATTGATCACGCTCGGCGTGGCATTGATCGTTGCCTTGCCGGTAATCACCGTACTGGCACATATGTGGCTACCCACGCACGGTATCTGGACCCATCTCGCCAGTACCGTACTCGGCGGCTATCTCGTCAATACCCTGTGGCTGGTGTTGGGCGTTGGCATCGGTACGACCCTCATCGGGACCGGTACCGCCTGGCTGATCACCATGTGCCGCTTTCCCGGCCGGCGCCTGTTCGAATGGGCACTGCTGCTCCCCCTGGCCGTGCCGACCTATGTCATCGCTTACGCGTATACGGATTTTCTGCAATACGCCGGCCCCCTGCAGAGCGAATTGCGTGCCTTCTTCGGCTGGGAGAGCGACGATTATTGGTTTCCACGCATTCGCTCCCTGGGCGGCGCCGTCACAGTCATCACGCTGGTTCTTTATCCCTACGTCTACCTGCTCACCCGGGCGACATTTCTCGAGCAGTCGGCCTGCGTGCTGGACGTGGGTCGCACGCTCGGACGCGGCCCCTGGCGACTCTTTGCCACCATCGCCGTACCGCTCGCGCGACCGGCCATCATCGGCGGAGTCTCGCTAGTGCTGATGGAAACCCTCAACGAGTTCGGCGCGGTCCAGTTCTTCGGCGTGGACACCTTCACTACCGGCATCTATCGCACCTGGTTCGGCATGGGCGAACCGATTGCCGCGGCTCAGCTTGCCGCCTGCCTGCTGGTATTCGTGCTTGTGGTGGTCGCTCTGGAGCGTTTCTCACGCGGAAAACGCCGCTACTTCCACACGACCGGCCGCTATCGCCAGCTCCCCGAATTCTCGCTCAAGGGGTGGCGCGCCTGGGGCGCTTCTCTCGCCTGTCTGCTGCCTATCGGCGTCGGGTTTCTTCTCCCTTGCGCGATCCTCGCCGAGCTCGCGCTGGAGACGGGCGATAGCGTACTCGGCACTCGATTTTTCGATTTCGCCGGCAACAGCTTGCTGCTCGCCGCCTTTTCGGCGATTGTCGCCGTGGGGCTGGCCGTCATATTGAGTTATGGCGTGCGCCTGCATCCCGGACGTCCGACCCGCATGGCCACACGTATCGCCGCCATGGGCTATGCCGTACCCGGCTCGGTGGTCGCCGTGGGAATTCTGATCCCGCTCACCTGGGTCGATCGACACCTCTACTCGCTGCTGAACGGCGGTCTCGGTTTCGACGTCGGCTTACTGTTGAGCGGATCGGCGTTCATTCTGATTTACGCTTATGTCGTGCGCTTCCTGGCGGTCTCGTTCAATACCGTGGAGGCAAGTCTGGGCAAGGTCACGCCCGCCATGGATGCCGCTGCGCGCACACTGGGGCAAACCGCCAGCGGCACGCTGCACCACGTACATGCTCCGCTGATGCGAGGCAGCCTGTTGGCCGCTGCCTTGCTGGTATTCGTCGATGTCATGAAGGAATTGCCCGCAACGGTGATCCTGCGCCCATTCGATTTCGACACCCTCGCCGTTCGAGCGCACAACCTCGCGGCCGACGAACGCCTCGCGGAAGCAGCGTCCTCGTCATTGGCCATCGTCATGGTAGGCGTGATACCGGTCATTCTCTTGAGCCGTGCCATTCGTCACTCGCGTCCCGGCGCTTCAAGCGGGAAACGCGAAGCATTGTGACGGCTCCAACTGTAAGGCCACCGACTGCCCGGCGCGGGGCAAAAAGACACCCGGCACTTGGGCATGCCAATGCACCTCCTGTCCCTTTTCATCGGGAACGGCAAGGTGCAGCAGGCTGCTTCGCCCCAACAATTTGGCCATGACCACGCGCGCGAATATGCCGACATCGCCTACCGGGCGTTCCATTAAAGCGCCATCGTGCGTCACACGGAGCGCTTCCGGGCGAACCATCACTCGTGCCCGCGACCCTTCCGCCAACGCTGGTGCAGCCACCACACCCGCCGGCGTCATTACCTTCGCCTCGCGCACTTCACCAACCCACTCGTTGACTGCCCCGAAGAATGTCACCACGAACGGCGTCTGCGGCTGACAATACAATTGATAAGGTGTCCCCCACTGCACCACGCGCCCTTCACGCATCAAGGCAATACGATCGGCCATGAACATCGCCTCTTCGGGATCGTGGGTGACCAGCAAGGTACCCGCTCCCACGCGCTTGAGGGCATGCAGGGTATCATCGCGGATCTGCTCGCGCAGACGCGCATCGAGACTCGAAAACGGCTCGTCCAGCAGCATCAACCGCGGCTCCGGCGCCAACGCACGCGCCAATGCGACGCGCTGTTGCTGACCGCCCGAGAGCATGTGCGGATAGGTATCGGCACGTGCTGCCATGCCCAGTTGTTCGAGCCACTGCATCGCCCGAGCACGTCGCCGCGACGGTGGGAGGTTATCGAGCCCGAACGCGACGTTTTCCAGCACACTGAGATGGGGAAACAGTGCGGCCTCCTGGAAAGCCAGCCCCACACCGCGTTTTTCCGGGGGCACGTGGTGGCCCTCGGCTTCATCCAGCATCTCTTCACCCAGGCGAAGCTCCCCATGCTGCAAGCGCTCAAGCCCCGCCGCGATCCGCAACAAAGTCGTCTTGCCACAACCAGAAGGGCCCAGCAGGCACACCACCTCCCCGGGCATGACCTCGAGACTGACATCATCGACGGCCAGATGCTCGGCATAGGCGTGCCGCACCCGCTGCAGAGACAAACGAGAAGCCGGCATCCCGGTGGATGACCCGAGAGGAATATCCAGTAAGCGGTGCATGACGGTAGTTAAGCCCAAGAATGACAAAGCGCCAGCATCTCATTCTGGCCTCGAACCTTAACCCCAATAAAAATTCGCACTAGTAAACGATAATTAAACGCAATTGATTGACCGCCCCCACGGATTGGACTTCAATAAAGGAAATACGACTTATTATCATTCAATATATTGCAAGGGAGCCTCACCTCATGTCCCCAACTCGACTCGCCATGCCTACTAGCGTACTGCTCGCGGGCATCGCCTTCACCGGCAATGCGCTCGCCGATGCCGTCAACATCTACTCCGCCCGTCACTACGACTCCGACCAAGCCCTCTACGAGGCTTTCACCGACAAAACCGGCATCGAAGTCAATGTGCTCGAAGGCGATTCGGATCAACTCATCGAACGCATCCGCCGCGAGGGTGCCGCTAGTCCTGCGGATGTCATGCTCACCGTCGACGCGGGGCGACTCTGGCGCGCCGAACAAGCGGACATTTTCCAGCGCATCGACTCCGACGTACTCGACGAGCGCCTACCCGACGCCATGCGCCACCCGGAAGGCAAGTGGTTCGGCTTCAGCCAGCGCGTACGGGCGATCTTCTACGACCCCAACGACATCGATCCGGCTCATCTCCAGCGCTATGAAGATCTCGCCGATCCGCGCTTCGAAGGCGACGTCTGCATTCGCTCCTCGAACAATATCTATAACCAGTCACTGCTGGCATCGATGATCGCTCACCATGGCGAGGAAGAGGCTGAAGCCTGGGCTCAAGGCGTCGTCGATAACATGGCACGCGCCCCCGAAGGCGGCGATACCGATCAGATTCGCGGCGTGGCCAGTGGCGAGTGCGATATCGCCGTCGCCAATCATTACTACTATGTGCGTCTGCTCGAATTCGACGACGTCGATGATCGCGCCGCCGCCGAGAGCGTCGAGATCCTGCTGCCCAACCAGGAAGGACGCGGGGCTCACGTCAATGTCGGCGGCGCCGGCGTAGTCGCGGACGCCCCCAATCGCGACAATGCCATCCGTTTTCTGGAATTCCTCGCTTCCGACGACGCACAACGCCTGTTCGCTGCCGGCAACCATGAATTCCCCGCCGTCGAAGGCATCGAGCTCGACGACGTCCTGGCCTCATGGGGCGACTTCAAGAAAGACGACCTGAACATTAGCCAGCTCGGCGAACACAACCCCGACGCGATTCGTATCTTCGACCGTGTCGGATGGCGTTGAGGTCAACGCAACCTCAGTGGGCTTCGTCCCAGTTGGCGCCGGCGTTGGCTTCAACGGTCAGTGGCACGTCGAGCTTGGTGGCGTCTTCCATGCGTTGACGGACGGCGTCGGTGAAGGCGTCGACCTGGCTTTCCGCGACTTCGAAGACCAGTTCGTCGTGGACCTGCATCACCATCCAGGCGTCGAAGTCGCCGTCACGCAGCCAGCGGTCGACGTCGATCATCGCCAGTTTGATGATATCGGCGGCAGTGCCCTGCATCGGAGCGTTGATGGCGGTGCGCTCGGCGGCCTGACGCCGGTTGCGGTTCTGGGCGTTGATCTCGGGCAAATAGAGGCGCCGCCCGAACACCGTCTCGACATAGCCGTCGTCGGCGGCCTGGGCACGAATACGCTCCATGAAGCACGCCACCCCGGGATAACGGTCGAAGTAACGGTCAATATAGGTCTGCGCCTGATTACGCTCGATATGCAACTGTCGACCCAGCCCCCAGGCGCTCATGCCGTAGATCAGCCCGAAGTTGATGGCCTTGGCGCTGCGCCGTTGCTCGCCGCTGACGGCATCGAGCGCCACGCCGAACACTTCCGCCGCCGTGGCGGTGTGGATGTCGCGCCCTTCGGCGAAGGCCTCGAGCAGCCCCTTGTCCCCGGAGAGATGCGCCATGATGCGCAGCTCGATCTGCGAATAGTCGGCGGCGACGATGCGATAGCCGGGACGCGCGATGAAGGCCTGGCGAATCTTGCGGCCTTCTTCGGTGCGGATGGGAATGTTTTGCAGGTTGGGATCGGATGATGACAGTCGCCCGGTGGCCGTGACCGCCTGGTGGTAGCTGGTATGCAAACGCCGGGTCGTGGGATTGACCAACTTCGGGAGCTTGTCGGTGTAGGTCGATTTCAGCTTGGCGAAACCGCGATGCTCGATGATCACCTTAGGCAGCGGATAATCCAGTGCCAGTTCCTCGAGCACCGCCTCGGCGGTACTCGGCGCGCCCTTGGGCGTCTTCTTGATTACCGGGATCTTCAATTCATCGAAGAGAACCTCGCCGAGCTGCTTGGGCGAGCCCAGGTTGAACTCGCGCCCGGCCAGCTCATAGGCGCGGGTTTCGAGCTCGCGTAGCCGCTTGTCCAAAGCGCGACTCTGGGTATGCAGGCGCTCGGCGTCGAGCGCCACACCATTGCGTTCCATATGCGAGAGCACCGGCACCAACGGCAGCTCCACCTCGTCCAACACCGCCGCCAGCCGGCCTTCACCGTCCACGCGGGGGCGCAATTCACGGTGCAGGCGCAGGGTGATGTCGACGTCCTCGCAGGCGTAGGGCGCGGCTTCTTCGAGTGCGACCTGGTCGAAGGTCAACTGCTTGGCGCCCTTGCCGGCGATCTCCTCGAAGGTGATGGTCTTTTCGCCGAGGTACTTCAGCGCCAGCGAGTCCATGTCATGGCGCGTCGCCGTGGAATCGAGCACATAAGACGCCAGCATGGTGTCCTCGAGCCGCCCCGCGACCTCGATGTCATAACGCGCCAGCACGGAGATGTCGTACTTGAGGTTCTGACCGATCTTGGCCTTGGTGGCGTCTTCCCACAGCGGCTTGAGCGCGGCCAGCACCGTGTCGCGGTCAAGCTGCTCGGGGGCATCGATATAGCTGTGCGCCACCGGGATATAAGCGGCCTCGCCAGCCTCCAGCGCTAGGCCGATGCCGACGATATCGGCCTCCATGTAATTGAGGCTGGTGGTTTCCAGGTCGAAGCAGAAGATATCCGCCTGCGCCAGACGCTCGCGCCAGGTCTCGAAGGCCTCCTGCGTGACGATGACATGGTCCTCGCGCGGCGCGGAATTCGTATCGGCCGCCGCCGATGCGTCATCTTCCTCCGTCGCGGGCGCCCCCGTGGACACATCATCGACGCCCTCGTCGCGTCCCTCGAGCAACTCGCCCAGCCAGTTCTTGAATTCCAGCTCGGTGTAGAGGGCCTTGAGCGCCTCGCGGTCGGGATGCGCGATGTCCAGATCGTCGAGCCCCACCGGTAGCTCGCAGTCGGTCTTGATCGTCGCCAATTGGTAAGACAAAAAGGCCTGATCGCGATTGGCGTCGAGCTTCTTGCCCAGCGTCTTGGCGCCGCGAAAGTCCAGCGTCTTGATACGCTCGAGATCGGCGTAGAGCGTCTCGAGTCCGCCCTGCATGCCTTGCAGCAAGCCGAGCGCGGTCTTCTCGCCAACGCCCGGCACGCCGGGAATGTTGTCGACCTTGTCGCCCATCAACGCCAGATAATCGATGATCAACGAGGGCGGGATGCCGAATTTTTCCTCGACACCGACCACATCGAGCGTCTCGCCCTTCATGGTGTTAACCAGCGTGATGTGCTGATTGACCAGTTGGGCCATGTCCTTGTCGCCGGTAGAAATCACCGCATCGCGCCCCGCCTCCGTGGCATGCCGCGCCAAGGTGCCGATCACGTCGTCGGCCTCGACACCCTCGATGCACAACAGCGGCAAGCCCAGCGCGCGGATACAGTCGTGCAATGGCTCGACCTGGGGCCGCAAATCGTCGGGCATCGGCGGGCGGTGCGCCTTGTACTCGGCATAGATCTCGTCGCGGAAGGTCTTGCCCTTAGCGTCGAAGACCACCGCCATGGGACTATCAGGATACTGCTTGAGCAGGCTCTTGAGCATGTTGAGCACGCCCTTCACCGCACCGGTGGGATTACCCTTGGACGTGGTCAGCGGCGGCAAGGCGTGAAAAGCCCGATACAAGTACGACGAGCCGTCGACGAGAACGATGGGGGGCGTGTTGGCCATGGCATCAGCATCCATTGGAAATTCGCGATACCGCCATGATACGCAAGGCATTGCGCAGCGTCAGGCGAAACACGCTTCACATGCGCCGAACGCGCATGATGTGGGATAATGGCCTTTCATTACCTCATGGGCTCGAGGCGCAATACCATCGTATTTGCTCCACCAGCCGAGGAGACCGTCATGCAGCGTCTACCGATTGTTCTTGGTCTGGGGCTTGGCCTCATTATCGGCGCCAGCGCCTCGCTTGCCGTCGCGCAGCCTTCCCCGGACATCACCGTGCGCCAGGACGATAACCGCACCCTCAAGGAATACCGCGTCAACGGCGAGCTCTATGCCATCGAGATCGTCCCCCGGCAAGGCGCCAGTTACTTCCTGCTCGACGACGATGGCGACGGCAACTTCGAACGCCGCGATGCCGCACGTGTCGAGGTGCCCGACTGGGTCACCGGCGACGAATGATGTTGCCTGCTGCACATCAACGACCTCGCGCATGACGGTAGGACTGCCCGCGACAAGCCGCTACAATGCGCGCTTGGCACCCCGGGCGAGAGACACATGGCCGTATTCACTCCTTTGACCGAGCTCCAGGTCGCGCGCTTCCTCGAGCGTTTCGCTATCGGCACGTTGATCACGCTGGAAGGCGTGCCCAGCGGTACGGAGAATTCCACCTTCTTCGTCACCACCGACCAGGGCCGCTTCGTGCTCACCCTCTTCGAGCAGGGCGAAAGCGACGAGCTGCCCTTTTTCGTGGCACTGCTCGACTATCTTGCCGAACACCGGTTGCCCGTGCCAGGCCCCGTTCACGACCGCGACGGGATTGCCCTGCAACAGCTCGCCGATCGCCCAGCGCTGCTGTTCCCACGTTTCCCGGGGCGCCATCCCGAATCGCCGACGCTCGCCCAGTGCCGCGTGCTCGGCGATGCCCTGGGCCGCATGCACAAGGTCTCGCAGCGCTTCGAGGGCCAGCGCCCCAACCCTCGTGACCTGCACTGGCTGGCCATGGCGCAGCACAAGGTCATGAGCTATCTGTCCGAGGCCGACCAGCGCCTGATGGGCGACGAGATCGATACCTACCAAGTCGTCTTCGGCGATGCCTCGAACCTGCCCCAGGGAGCGATCCATGGCGACCTGTTCCGCGACAACACCCTCTTCGAGGGCGACCGGCTAAGCGGCATCATCGACTTCTACAACGGCTGCACGGGCGATCTACTCTTCGACCTGGCGATCGTCGTCAACGACTGGACCAGCGATGCCAATGGCGACTTCGACGACGCGCGCTACACGGCGCTCCTCGGCGCCTACCAGGCGCGTCGCCCGCTGAACGAGACCGAGCAGGCGCTGTGGCCGGTGATGCTGCGCATGACGGCGCTACGCTACTGGCTCTCACGGCTGCTGGTCGTCTACGTCGACCCGCCGGCGCACGACCTCACGCCCAAGGACCCCGGCCAGTACCGCCACCTGCTCGCGATGCGCCTCGAGCACGGCGCCCCGCCCTTGCCGCCCGCCAGCGCGTTCAGGAGTGCGCCATGACCTCGCCCGCCGATCAGGCCCGCCGCACCTACAATATCGATCAGTGGGGCAGCGGCTACTTCGACGTCGACGACGCCGGCCATGCCGTCGTGCGCCCGCTGGGCAGCAACGCCGACGGCCCCGCCCTGCCGCTCAAGGCCCTGGTCGACGAGTTACGCCGCGCGGGTTTGCGTCTGCCGGTGCTGGTGCGCTTCACCGACATCCTCCACGACCGTGTCGAGCAACTGTGCACCGCCTTCGACACCGCCATGCAGGATGAAACCTACACCGGCGGCTACACCGCCGTGTATCCCATCAAGGTCAATCAGCAGCGCCGCGTAGTGGAAGAAATGCTCGCCACCCAGGCGCGCGGCCATGGGCGTGTCGGCCTCGAGGCCGGCAGCAAGCCGGAGCTGCTGGCGGTGCTGGCGCTCTCGGGAGACGGCCCCTCGCTGATCGTCTGCAATGGCTACAAGGACCGCGAATACGTGCGCCTGGCGCTGATGGGCGAGAAGCTCGGCCATCGCGTCTACCTGGTGGTCGAGAAGCATTCCGAACTCACGCTGATCCTCGAGGAAGCTGCGCGCCTGCAGGTCACGCCGCGCATCGGTCTGCGCGCGCGGCTGGCCTCGGTGGGCAAGGGCAAGTGGCAGAACTCGGGCGGCGAGAAATCCAAGTTCGGGCTCACCGCCAGCCAGATCCGCGACGTCGTCGAACGCCTGCGCGACGCCGACGCCCTCCCCAGCCTGCAATTGGTGCATTTCCACCTCGGCTCGCAGATCGCCAACATTCGAGACATCCAGCGCGGCCTGCGCGAATGCGCGCGCTTCTATCAAAGCCTGCGCGCGTTGGGCGCCCCGGTGGATAGCGTCGATGTCGGCGGCGGTCTGGGGGTCGACTACGAAGGCACACGCTCGCGGAGTTTCTGCTCGATCAACTACTCGATGCATGAATATGCCAGCAACGTGGTGTGGGCCTTCCGCCAGGTCTGCGACGCCGAAGACTTGCCGCATCCGCATCTGATTTCCGAATCGGGACGCGCCCTGACCGCCCATCACGCGGTGCTGATCACCAACGTCATCGGCGAGGAACGCTTGAGCGAGGAAGCGCCCACGCAACGCCTCGACGGCGATGCCGAACTCGATGAGTTGTGGCGCGTACACGCCAAGCTGGATAACACGCAGGAACCGCGCGGCCTCGCCGAAGCCTACCACGACCTGGTGCAGGCCATCGGCGAACTGCAGGATCGCTTCGTGCTGGGCCTGGCTACCCTCGACGCACGCGCCGAGGGCGAGACGGTCTACTTCGCCGCCTGCCGACGCCTGAGCGCCCAGCTCGACCCGCGCAATCGCGCGCACCGCGAGATCGCCGATGAACTCGCCGAGAAGCTCGCCGACAAGTTGTTCGTCAATTTCTCGCTGTTCCAGTCGGTGCCCGATGTGTGGGGCATCAACCAAGTCTTCCCGGTGCTGCCACTCACCGGCCTCGACCGACCGCCCACACGACGCGGGGTGATTCAGGACATCACCTGCGACAGTGACGGGCGCATCGACTGCTACGTCGACGGCCAGGGCCTGGAAGCGACGCTCCCGCTGCCCGAATGGCAGGACGGCGAAGACAAGCTGCTGGGACTGTTTCTGGTCGGCGCCTACCAGGAGATTCTCGGCGACCTGCACAACCTGTTCGGCGACACCGATGCCGTGGATGCCACGCTGAACGCCGACGGCCAATGGCGGCTCAGCAACCACCAACAGGGCGATACCGTCGCCGACGTGCTGCGTTACGTGAACTTCGACGCCGACGAACTCAGCCAGCGCCTGTCGCGCCAGCTCAGGGACAGCGCGCTAAGCGAGGCCCAGCGTGACGACTTCATGCGCGATCTCGCCGCCGGCCTGGAAGGCTATACCTATCTCGAGTGACGCCGAATCTCTGGAGTAACGCCGAATCTCTGGAGTGCCGCCGAATCTACGTCACCGCGTCTGCGTGGACGCCTCCAGCCCGAACGAGCCCTCGAGCGACAACTGAGCATTGCGAGGTAACGGCCCGACCCCGGCCGGCGTGCCGGTGAGCACCACATCGCCGGGCTGCAACGTGAAGTGCCGCGACATCTCGGCCAGCAGCTCGGGAATGGCGAACAGCATGTCGCGCGTCTCGCCGGTCTGACGGCGCTCGCCGTCGATCTCCAGCGTGAAGCGTAACGCCGTCCAGTCGGGCACCTCATCCAACGCCACGAATGGCGACAGCGGGCAAGCGCCGTCGAAGGCCTTGGCGACTTCCCAGGGATGGCCCTTTTCCTTCAATTGCGCTTGCACGTCGCGCAGCGTCAAGTCCAGCGCCAGGCCAAGCCCGGCGACGGCGCGCTCGGCCTGCTCGGCGCTGGCGCCGCTCAGCCGTTTGCCGATGAGCAGTGCCAGCTCGGTCTCGAAGTGCACCTCGCCACGCGTGAATTGCTCGGTGATGTCGCGCGCCATGGGCACCGCGCTGGTCGCGGGCTTGATGAACAACAGCGGCGCACTGGGCACCGGGTTGTCGAGTTCGCGGGCGTGCTCGGCGTAGTTGCGTCCCACGCAGACGATCTTGCCCAGCATATGGGGAAAGACTCCGCCACCGGCCAGGCGGGTCACGAAGGGTTGGGCGGACATACAGACTCCTCACAAACGATAAAGCGCCGCGACGCAAAGGCCCGAGTCTAACGCGACCGCCGGCGCTTCACACGGTGCCGCGTTCGGCGGTGACGCTGGGCCGTTCACCGAAACGTGCCTGATAGACGCGCGAGAAGTGGGCCAGATGCACGAAGCCGCTGGTCAAGGCGGCCTCGGTCACCCGGCAGCGGCTATCGGCGAGCAGGCGCCGGGCATAGTCGAGGCGCATCCCCACATAGCATTGTTTGGGCGTCTCGCCGAAATGCGCCATGAAAAGACGCGTCAGTTGCCGCTGGGACTGGCCGATCAGGCGACATATCTCGGGGATCGACAAGACCTGGTCGAGGTGGGTTTCCATTACCGCCAGTGCGCGCACCACGCTGCGCGGCAAATTTTCCAGGGTGCGCGCTGCGCCGGCCTTCCAGGCTTCCTCCTCGGAAACGCGCTGGTGCACGAGTTGGCGCTCCACGGCATTAGCCAGCGCCGGGCCGTAATCATGCTCGATCCATTGCAGCATCATGTCGATGCCCGCCGCACCGCCGGAACCGGTCAAGCGCTGCCCGGCGAATTCGAAGCGCGCCTCACTGACGCTGATATGCGGAAACTCCGCACGGAAGGCCGGCACGCTTTCCCAATGCAACGCCACACGATGCTGGTCGAGCAAGCCCGCCCGGGCGAGGATGAAAGGCCCGGTATCGAGCCCGCCGACACGCCCACCATGCGCCGCGACGTGGCGCAGCACCGCGCGCTCGGCACCGGTCACGCTGACTTCCGCCTCGTACGAGGAAATCACCATCAACAAATCGCCGAGGGCGTGTTCCGCCAGGACTCCCTCGACCTCGATACGCACGCCGTTGCTGGCCACCACCGCCTCGCCATCCGCCGACAGCAACCGCCAGGCGAACAACTCGCGACCGAAGCGGTTAGCCACGCGCAACGGCTCGAGCAGGCAAAAAAGCGTCAGCATCGAGAAATTGGGCACCAGCCAGACATTCACGGTATGCGCCGCGTCGCCGGGCTTGGGAACCGGGGGCTGCTCGGGACGGGGGTAGGGCCAATCGGTTCGGGGATTTTCGCTCATGGCCAGAATCGTCTATTAAATGGCGAATTAGTGCAAATCCCGTTCGATCAATCCGCCTAGGGTAGGGAAACGCCCCGGCTCGCCCGTCGGGGCAATCGACCCCATGCCAGCAGTGGAGAGCATCGTTCATGTCCATTTCCGCCGACGTCGAACTCCAGGACGAAGGGCGCCGTCTGATCCTGCACGCCGCCGGTCAACGGCGTGAATTCGCCGCCCTCTGGCTGCGTGAGCGCGCGCCGGATGCGGCGACGCTCGACACCCGCACCGGGCAGCGCTTGATCGAAGCCGCCCAACTGCCCCTGGCATTGCACATCGAGTCGGCACGCGGCGACGCACAGACTCTGCATGTGCGCTTCAGCGATGGCCACGTCACCGCCTATGCGCTGGACGACCTGCTCGCCGACGCCGCGCCCAACAATGCCGACGTCGCGCCCGAGCTCAGCTTATGGGACGCCGATCTCGAGACGCTGCCCCAGGCGAGCTTCAACGCAGCGCTCGAGGACGACGACGCCCTGCTGGCGATGCTCGAGGCCTTGCACCGTTACGGCTTCGTCAAGGTCAGCGACGTGCCGTGCGAGGAAGATGGCATGCAGCCATTGATCGACCGCATTGGCCCGCTGCGTCGCACCAACTGGGGCGGCATTGCCGACGTCAAATCGGTGGCCAATGCCTATGATTTGACCATGACGCAACGCGGGCTCGAGCCGCATACCGACAATCCCTATCGCGACCCGATTCCCGGCTACATCTGGCTGCACTGCCTGAGCAATGCCGCCGCCGGGGGCGACAGCACGCTCACCGATGGTTTCATGGCGGCGCAGCGCCTCAAGGTCGAAGCGCCCGAGGATTTCGACTGCCTGACGCGCCTCTCGACGCAGTTTCGCTATACCGATGCCACCACCGACCTGGCGAGCGAAGGTCCGCTGATCGAGCTCGACAGCCAAGGACGACTGGCGCGCGTGCGCTACTCCAACCGCACCGAGCGCATCGCCGCCCACGACGCAGCCTTGCTGGAGCGTTACTACGCCGCGCGGCAACGCTTCTATCGCTTGATCACCGATGAGGCGTTGACCGTGCATCTCAAGCTCGGCCCCGGCGACATGCTCATCATGGACAACTACCGGCTGCTGCACGGGCGCACCGCTTACCAGCTCGAAGGCGGCGTGCGCCATCTGCGCCAGGGCTATGTCGACCGCGACAGCACCGCCAGTCGGCGCCGCGTACTCACCGCCCAGCACGCCGGCAGCGCCAATGATGCCGCACCGCGATCCGCCCAAGGAGCCAACGCATGAACCAGGCGACGTTTACCCGCTTCGACGAGAGCACCCGCGACGACTGGGCGCTGATCGACGCGCATTTCCAGCGTTACCAGAACGATGCCAGCCGCCGCGTGCTCGAGCATCTTCTGCGCCTCAAGGGCGATACCCACGGCTATCCCGTCGACCGTTACGAACACTGCCTACAAACCGCGACCCGCGCGCTCGCAGCCGGTGCCGATGAGGAAACCGTAGTCTGCGCCCTGCTTCACGACATCGGCGACGATCTGGCACCCACCAATCATGCGGAGATCGCCGCAGCGATCCTCGAGCCGTTCATCGACCCGCTCAACGTGTGGATGATCCGGCACCACGAGCTTTTTCAGGGCTATCACTACCGCACCTTCTACGGCCTCGACCCACACGCCCGCGAAGCCTATCGCGAGCATCCCGCCTACGCGCGCACCGTACGCTTCTGCGATGAGTGGGATCAGTGCTCATTCGACCCCGACTATCCCACTCGCCCCCTCGAGGACTTCATCCCCATCGTCGAGCGTGTCATGTCGCGGCCGCCCTTCGGCGAGACAGCCAACGTCGAGGGCACGCCATGAGCAATTGCGCCCAACGCTTGCTCGACCTGCTCGTCGCCCATGGCATCGATACCGTCTTCGGCATCCCCGGCGTGCATACCGTCGAGCTGTATCGCGGCTTGCCCGACAGCGGCCTCAAGCACGTGACGCCGCGCCACGAACAGGGCGCCGGCTTCATGGCCGACGGCTACGCCCGAGCGACCGGCAAACCGGCCGCCTGCTTCATCATCAGCGGGCCGGGCATGACCAACATCGCCACCGCCATGGGCCAGGCGCTGGCCGATTCGGTGCCGATGCTGGTGATTTCCAGCGTCAATCGCCGCGACACCCTGGGGCGCGGTCAAGGACGCCTCCACGAGCTGCCCGACCAGCAACGCACCCTGGCCGGCGTCAGCGTGTTCAGCCATACCCTGCAGACACCCGAGGCACTGCCCGAGGTGCTGGCCCGCGCATTCGCCATCTTCAAGAGCGCCCGCCCCGGCCCCGTGCACATCGAGATTCCACTGGACGTGATGCCGCAGGCTTGCCCGGCGCTGGTGCCCAAGACCACCGAAGTGTTCCCGCCGGCGGCGCCGGAGGCCGCACTGGCCTGGGCCGCCGATTGGCTGGCCGATGCCGAACGCCCGCTGCTGCTGCTCGGGGGCGGCTGCGCTGCGGCCAGCGACGCGGTACGCGCCCTCGTCGAACGCCTCGACGCCCCCGCCATGACCACCATCAACGCCAAAGGCGTGCTGGGATGCGACCACCCGCTGGATCTCGGTGCCTGCGCGAGCCTGCCCGCCGGACGCGAACTCGCGCACCACGCCGACGTGGTGCTGGCGCTGGGCACGGAACTCGGTGAGACTGACTACGACCTGACCTTCGACGGCGGCTTCCACCTCGACGGACGACTGATCCGCGTGGACATCGACGCCCAGCAACTGGCGCGCAACCAAGCCGCCGATCTCGCCCTGCTCGCCGATGTCGGCGAGGTCGCCCAGGGGCTGCTCGCACGCTTGCCGACGCAGGCCTCACGCGCCGGCGCCGAGCGTGTCGCACACACCAGGACGGCACTCGCGCTGCGTGATGCCGAGGACGTCGCGCCCTACGCCGGCTTTCTCGACACGCTGCGCGAGGCGTTGCCCGACGCCACCATCGTCGGTGACTCCACGGGGCCGGTCTACGCCGGCAACTTCATCGCCGAGATGCCTGCGCCACGCCGCTGGTTCAACTCTGCCACCGGCTACGGCACGCTGGGCTACGGCCTGCCCGCCGCGCTGGGCGCCGCACTAGGCGTGCCCGAACGCCCGGTAATCGCACTGGTCGGCGACGGCGGACTGATGTTCACCCTCGGCGAACTCGCCACCGCCCGCGCGTGCCGCGTGCCCCTGGCGGTGGTGATCTGGAACAACGCCGGCTACGGCGAGATTCGCCGCTACATGGACGCCCAGGACGTGCCACGCCTCGGCGTCGACCTGCCTGCACCGGACTTCGTGACGTTGGCCAAGTCGCTCGACTGTTACGGCGTGCGCGTGTCGACGGGGGCTGCGCTGCACCAGGCGTTAAGCGCCTCGCGTCAGGCACCGGGACCAACCCTGATCGAGGTCGAGGCGCACCGATGGTCCGCTTGAATTCATCGTATTCACCAGGAGAAATCATGCGACGCACCACCACGCGGCTGATGGCCGCCCTTGCCCTGCTGCCCCTGGCAGCTCACGCCCATGCCGCCGACGAGGCCACCCAGGTCTCCTTCGTCGCTCCGCCGTGGCCCGGCGTCACGGTCAAGACCGAGATCATGGCGCAGATCCTCGCTCCGCTGGGCTATACCAACGAGCGCCAGGAGCTCAGCAGCACGGTGGGCTACAAGACCTTGCAAACCGGCGACAGCGACGTCTTCCTCGCCGGCTGGCTCCCCGCCCAGCAGAACAGCTACGACGCCGCGATGGACGACGGCAGCATCGTCGACCTGGGCAACAACGTCACCGGCGCGCGCATGGGCTTCGCGGTGCCCGGCTATGTCTATGATGCCGGCGTGACCAGCGCCGAGCAGCTCGATGCCCCCGAGAATCGCGAACGTTTCGAGGGCCGCTACTACTCCATCGAATCCGGCTCGACGGTCAGCGACTTCATTCACGACGCCAAACGCAACGACACCTACGGCCTGGGCGACTGGGAACTGCTGGAGTCCTCGACGCCGGGGATGCTCAGCGCGGTGCGCAGCGCCTACGACGAGAAGCGCTGGATCGCCTTCTACGGCTGGACGCCGCACTGGATGGTGCCGGAATTCGACATGCATATCCTCGACGATCCCGAAGGCATCTATGGCGACAACCAGGGCCGTAGCGACGTGCGCACCATCGTCGCCAAGCCCTTCAGCGAGGCCAACCCCAACCTTATGCGTTTGCTCGATCAATTCGTGCTCAGCGCCGAGCAACAAAGCGATTTCATCCGCGAATACGGCCTGAAAGAGCGCGAGCTCGAGGCGGTGGCCCACGCGTGGTTGCAAGATCATCCCGATGAACTGGCCGAATTCCTCGACGGCGTGACCACGCGTGACGGTGAGCCGGGGCTGGCCGCCGTCAAGGCCAGCTTGTAACGCACGGCGTGTAACGCACCGACGACGCTAACGAGGAACCTGCATGCACTATTCCCGACTGACCCAACGCATCGCCGGCGAAGGCGCTGCCGCCTGGGATATCCACTACCGCGCCCTGGCTCTTCAGGCCGAGGGCGAGGACGTCATCATCCTCTCGGTGGGCGATCCGGATTTCGCCACGCCGACGCCCATCGTCGACAGCGCGGTCGATAGCTTGCGTGCCGGCGCCACGCACTATGCCGATGTACAGGGCAAGGCGCGGCTACGCGAACTGATCGCCCACCACCATCGCCAGACAGGCGGCGCCCCGGCGACCCATGCCGACAACGTAGCGGTACTGGCCGGCGCCCAGTGCGGCCTGTATGCCGTGGCGCAATGCGTGCTCGATCCCGGCGACGAGGTGATCGTCCCCGAGCCGATGTACGTCACCTACGAGGCGGCCCTGCAAGCCGCCGGTGCGACTCTGGTGCGCGTACCGCTGCGCTCGGCGAACGCCTTCCAGCCCGATCCGGCCGACTTCGCCGCCGCCGTGACCCCGCGCACCCGGGCAATGCTGCTCAACAGCCCGCACAATCCCACCGGCCAGGTATTCACGCAGTCGCACTGGGAGGCGCTGGCCACGCTGTGCCGCGAGCACGACCTGTGGCTGCTTTCCGATGCGGTCTACGCCGAGCTGATCCACGACGGCGAACCGTTCTCGCCGGATAGCCTGCCCGGCATGCGTGAGCGTACCGTCATCGTCAACAGCCTCTCCAAGTCGCACGCCATGACCGGCTGGCGGCTGGGCTGGGTGATCGGCCCCGAACCCTTGATCCAGCACCTGACCCACCTGGCGCTGTGCATGCTCTACGGCTGCCCCGATTTCATTCAGGACGCCGCCTGCGAGGCGCTGGCCAATCCGCCTGCAGCCCTCGCCGAGATGCGCCACGCCTACCGGACACGTCGCGATACGGTGCTCGAGGCGCTCGCCGATAGCCCGAACGTCGAGGCGCTGTGCCCGGCCGCCGGCATGTTCATGATGATCGATATCCGCCGCACCGGGCTTTCCGCGCAGGCTTTCGCCAACCGCCTGCTCGACGAGCAGGGCGTCTCGGCACTCGCTGGAGACGCCTTCGGCCCCTCGGCGGCGGGCTTCGTGCGCTTGAGCCTGACGGTGGACACCGAGCGCTTGCGCGAGGCCTGCCGACGCCTGGCGCGCTGCGCCGATGAATGTCGCGCGACGGTCGAGGCATGACCCTCACGCGCCCCGGGCGAATTCACCGGGGCGCGATCTTTTCACCCACTGCAGGAGGGGTATGGCTAATCACAACAACCTGGCCATCGAGGCCCGTCACCTGGTCAAGCGCTACGCCGAGCTGGAAGTCCTCAAGGACGTCTCCCTCGACGTGCATGAAGGCCACGTGGTCTCGATCATCGGCTCCAGTGGCTCCGGCAAGAGCACCTTGCTGCGCTGCATGAACCTCCTCGAAACGCCCGACAGTGGCGACCTGACCATCGCCGGCGAGTCACTGAGTTTTTCCCAGGACACTCGCCACAGCGCCTCCCAAGGCACTCGCACCGGCATCAAGCGTCGTCAACTGCAACGCTTGCGCACTCAAGTCAGCATGGTCTTCCAGCAGTTCAATCTATGGCCGCATCTGAGCGTGCTCGGCAACGTCATCGAGGCGCCCATGCGCGTGCGTGGCCTGTCCAAACGCGAGGCTGTGACGCTGGGTGAGCATTACCTGGACCGGGTCGGCATGGCCGACAAGCGCGACCAGTACCCCGCCTACCTTTCCGGCGGGCAGCAACAGCGCGTCGCCATTGCCCGCGCCCTGGCCATGGAGCCGCGCGTGCTGCTGTTCGACGAACCTACCTCGGCCCTCGACCCGGAACTCGTCAACGAGGTCCTCGGCGTCATCCACGGCCTCGCCGAGGAAGGCCGGACCATGCTGCTGGTGACCCACGAGATGGGCTTCGCTCGCGACGTCTCTCACCAGGTGGCCTTCCTGCACCAGGGCTGCGTCGAGGAAATCGGCACCCCCGCGCATGTTTTCGAAACCGCGGCCAGCGAGCGCTGCCGTCAGTTCGTCTCGAGCGTGGCCTGAGCCTTTCACATGACGCCGCCAGCGGCGCCATATCATCCCGGGCCTTCACGGCCCGACACAACAACGATGGGGAACCATGATGATCAAGCACCTGAAAGCAACCTTGATGCAGACAGCGGGCATCGCCCTGCTGGCGCTGAGCGCAACCTCGGCGATGGCGGACGAGCCCCTCAAGATCGGCATCTCCGCTGAGCCTTACCCGCCGTTCACCTACAAGGAGGCCGACGGCAGCTGGACCGGCTTCGAGGTCGAATTGGGCCAGGCGCTCTGCAAGGAAATGGACGCCGCATGCGACATCACGCCGACCGGATGGGGCGGGATCTTCCCCGCGCTCAACAGCGGCAAAATCGACATGATCATGAATTCGCTGTCGATCACCGAGAAGCGCAAGCGCGTCATCGCCTTCAGCGATCCGTACTATTTCACGCCCTCGGCCTACGTCACCGCCAAGGCCAACGACATGCAAATTCCCGAGGATCTGGGCGGCAAGATCCTCGGCGTTCAGGGCTCGACCACCAACGCCACCTTCGCGCGCCGCTCGCTGGCCGACACCGGGGTCGAACTCAAGGTCTATGACCAGCAGGAACAGGCCAATCGCGACCTGATCGCTGGGCGTGTCGATGCCATCCTCGCCGACAAGATCGCGATGACGGAATTCCTCGAGCGCGACGCCGCCCAGGACTTCGAAATCCGTGCCACCGCGCCGCGCGATGATGCCTTCGGCGACGGCGTGGGCATCGGCCTGCGCCAGGAAGACGACGCCCTGCGCGAGAAGCTCAACGCCGCGATCGCCAGCGTGCTCGACAACGGTCGCTGCGCCGAGCTCTCCCAGCAGTACTTCGGCACCAATATCTGCGGCAGTTAAACCGCCTCGCGACCCGCCGGCCGGGCATCGCCCGGCCGGTCCCGATTCCGACACTGCGAGACTTCGACCATGCCAAGCGATCATAGCGATGGCCTGCTGGAATGGCTCGGCCCGATCCTGCAAGGCGCCCTGGTGACCCTGGAAATCGCCTTGCTGGCCTATGCCATCGGGCTCGGCCTGGGGCTACTCGGCGCCACGGCACGCCTCAGCCCCTGGCGCTCTCTACGCGGCCTGGGCACGGCGTATTCCACGCTGGTCCGCGCCATTCCTGAATTACTGTTGATCATCTTGCTGTATTACGCCGGCAGCCAGGCACTCAACGCTTTGCTTGCCGAATTCGGCGGCGACACGCACATCGAGATCAGCGGCTTCGTCACCGCCGTGGGCGTGCTCGCCTTCGTTCAGGGGGCCTACATGACCGAGGTCTTCCGGGGTGCCATCCAGGCGATCCCCAAGGGACAACTGGAAGCCGCCGACGCCTATGGCTTTTCGCGCCCGACACGCTTTTATCGCATCGTGCTCCCCGGCATGCTGCCCAACGCCCTGCCCGGGATGTCCAACCTGTGGCTGATCCTGGTCAAGGACACCGCGTTGATCAGCGTGATCGGCTTCGAGGAATTGTTCTTCACCGCCCAACAAGCGGCCGCCAGCACCCGCGACTATGCCTTGTTCTACGCCCTCGCCGGGGCGCTTTACCTGGTCATGACGCTGGGCTCCAACGCCTTGTTCGCCCGCGCGGAGCGTCACGTCCGCCGCGGCCAACCCAGCACCTAGGAGCCCCCAGACATGGACTTTTCCTGGCTGAGCGATCCGTTCTATCAAAAGGCCCTGTGGACCGGCTTCGTCAATACCCTGTGGCTGGTCGCCGTCTCGGGCGTCTGCGGTTTCGCGCTGGCGGTGTCCTTCGCCATGATCCGGCTGCGCGGCCCGCGCCCGCTGGCCATGCTGGTCACCGGACTGACCACGGTGGTACGCGGCACGCCGCTACTGGTGCAACTGTTCTTTTTCTACGACGGCGTGGGGCGTTTACTGCCGGAGATCCCCGGTCTCCGCGAGAGCCTGATCTGGCCGCTACTACGCGACCCATTCTTCTACGGCGCGCTGACCTTCACGCTGAGTGTCGGCGCCTACACCGGCGAGGTCCTGCGCGGGGCACTCCTGAGCGTGCCCGAGGGCGAGCTCGCCGCCGGCCGCGCCTTCGGCCTGAACCGTTGGCAGATCCTCTATCGGCTGTGGCTACCGCGCGCCATCCAGATGTGCCTGCCCACGCTAACCGGCGAGCTGATCCTGCTGCTCAAGTCGGTGCCGCTGGTCTCGACCATCGCGCTGATGGATCTGCTCAAGGCCGCCAACATGGTGCGCGACGAAACCTTCCTGGTGTACGAGCCGCTACTGCTCATCGCCGGTATCTATCTGGCCTTGACCCTGGTACTCACCAGCGTGATGCGCCTCATCGAGCACCGTTTCCCCGGCGCACGACCGGTCGCCCCCAAGCGGCGGCGTCTGCTGCCTGGCTAGCCGGCGCCGAGCAGTGGGCATCCCTCCCCACAGGGCGCGTCATGCGCGGTATAGTAGGCCCATGAAATAAATACCATGCCCCGCCAGGGCAAGCGTCAACGACGACCCTGGCGGGGCATGGCAACACAGTCATGGGTGAGCGTATTGAGCATGCAACACTTGGATTTGCAGGTCATCGAGCGAGCGCTCGACTGGGCCCGCGACGGTGAAACGGTGTGGTTGTGCACGGTACTGGCGACGTTCGGCTCGTCGCCCCGCGAGCCCGGTTCGTTGTTCGTCGCGCGCGCGGATGGCCGCCATGAAGGCTCCTTGTCGGGCGGCTGTATCGAGGAGGACTTCCTCGAGCGCCTGACACAGGGCGCCTTCGAGTCGCCGATCACCACGCTGCGCTACGGCGACGGGCATGCCGAGGGACCGTCGGTCACCCTGCCCTGCGACGGCATTCTCGATGTCATGATCGAGCGCCTGCCGCCAACCTCGGAGCATCTTGCCCATCTCGATGCCTTGCACGACATCCTGCGTGGGCAGCGCCCGGCCATTCGCCAGGTCGACCTCGCCACCGGGCTAGCGACACTTGCCGATGACGACAGTGAAGGCCCCCGGGTAACGCGTGATGAGCACCAAGCCCGGATGCGCCTGGGACCGGTGGCGCGCCTGATCGTAGCCGGTCTCTCACCGGTCTCGATCGCTTGCGCCGAGTTCGCGCGCTCGCTGGGCTTCGAGGTCATCGTCTGCGACCCACGCGAGGACGCCTGGCGGGATGTCGCGATTCCGGGCGTCCAGACGCAGGTCACGCTGCCTTCCTCGTTCATAGCCTCGGGGGGATGTCATGCGGCGACGGCCGTGGTCGCCCTCACCCACGACCCCCGCCTCGACGATCTGACGATGATCGAGGCCGTGCGTACGTCGGCGTTTTATATCGGCGTCATGGGCTCGCGGCGCACCTCCACGACACGCGCCGAACGCTTGCAGCGCGTCGGTGGGCTCAGTGAGAGGGATATCGAGCGCTTGCATATGCCCGTCGGCCTGGCGCTGGGGAGCAAGACGCCCGCCGAGATCGCACTGGCGGTAATGGCCGATATCGTGCGTGTGCGGCGCGGCAAGGCACGCGATGCACTCTGAACGGGTGGTCGCCGTGATCATGGCCGCCGGCGGGTCGCGGCGGTACGGCGATGCGGACAAGCGCCGCGCGAGCGGGCCCTGGGAAGGCACGCTACTGGGCGCCTCGCAGGCCAAGGCGCGCGAAGCGTTTGCATGCCATCGCGTGGTGGTGCGTGCCGGGGACGATCCCGCGTGCCTGGGACTTGCCGAGAACACGCCGCTGATTCGCGCGACACGCGCCGAGCACGGCCTGGGCGCCAGCCTGGCCGAAGCCTTCGTGGCGCTCGCAAGCGACCCCGCACTCGCCGACGTTCAGGCGGCGGCGATCCTGCTCGGCGATATGCCCGCCATCCGGTCCGATACCCTGCTTCATCTACAGCGTCTCGCCGATACCGAACACATCTTGCGCCCCTGCTACGCTGGTCGTCCCGGCCACCCAGTGCTGTTCGGGCGCGCGTTCTGGCCGGCGCTCACACGCCTGGACGGCGACACCGGAGCGCGGCGGCTTATCCGCCAGCACCCCGAACGCTACCGAGAAGTCGAGGTCGATGATCCCGGCATCCTGCTGGATATCGACACGCCCGCAGACCTGCAGTTCGAGATTCGCAACACTGACGCTCAAGCACCGTATTGACCCAAAAGAAGTGTCTTGCTGTCCAATTTTTACAAGCGTACATTATTAATAGACATCGCATATTATTGGACAACCATGGCAACTTCTTTAGAGTGGGAGATCGCAGAGGCAGCCATTGCCGCCTTCCAGCGCGAAACAGGGCTAAGCGCCTCACTCAGCGCCGTCCTAAACGGCCCACAAGAAGAGGGTCTCAATGTCGAACTGGGTGGCCAGCACTTCCCCGGCGAGGTAAAGCGCTGGGCGGCTCACCTGATACCTGCGCTTTCATACCACTTAGCTGGCAACCCTGGTCGCCTCCTGATCGCCGACTACCTCAACGCCAGCGCCGCCAAGAAGCTGCAAGCCCAAGGCATCCAATTCATCGATACGGCTGGCAATGCCTTCATTGACCGGCCTGACTTTAAGATTTTGATTAGAGGTAACAGTCGCTCAGCGATATTCGCAAGGGAGGAGAAATCGCATGCAGCCGAGCGAGCCTTTCAGCGCCAAGGCCTCATCGTTGTCTACCATCTGCTGCTCGTCCCCAACCTGGTGAACGCCTCGGTGCGCGCAATCGCCGAGCGAACGGGCGTTTCTCATGGCACCGTTGCCAACGTCCTCAAGGCACTCGAAGCCGGGGGCTTAGTGGCGTCGATGAGTCGTAGCGGACGCAAAGTCATCGAACCAAGAAAGCTCATGGAGCGCTGGGTCGTCGGCTACTGCGAAAAACTCGCCCCAAAGCTACTGATCGGCGAATTCCACGGCGAGACAACTGATTGGTGGGGAGAGCGCGACATAGATCGTTTCGCCGCGGCGTGGGGCGGGGAAATTGCAGGAGCCTTTTTCAGTGGTCACTTGACGCCGCAAGTGGCCACACTCTTCCTGCCCAGAGAAAACCTATCCCGACTGATGCAACAATATCGGTTGAGGAAGCCCCCAACAGGTGTCGAAGCCAATGTTCGAATCATGGAACGCTTTTGGAGTGCAGACGATGAAGAGCCCGCTATGGCCCACCCTTTGCTCGCCTATGCGGACCTGATCCGCAGTGGGGATCCCCGCAATGCCGAAATCGCAAGGATTCTGGATGAACGCTATCTCGCTGACCATTTCAGCGCCTATTGATGAGGTGGCTCATACCGCACTGAACGATGTCAGTGCTCTGGCCAAGCAGTTCGGCATCGATTACGTCTTGATCGGCGCCAAGGCTCGGGATCTCATCCTTCATCACCATTACGGGGCACCAGTACGTCGTGCCACCGCCGACATCGACTTCGCCATCTACGTGCAAGGTTGGGAAGAGTTTCGACGCATCCACGCGGCTCTGCTCGACAGAGGTTACCGGCAAGGACGCGCCCCACATGAATTGCGCTCTCTCAACGGCTGCGTCGTCGATATCATCCCTTTTGGTGGCATCGCTGACGAGGACGCCAATATCGGCTGGCCACCCGAAGGTGTGATCGAGATGTCAGTAATGGGTTCCGAAGAAGCCTGCAACACAGCCTATCGCGTTCACCTGACCGGCCCAGCGTCACTCGAGGTCAAAGTGGCCAACCTGGAGAGCCAAGCGCTGTTGAAGCTCGTCGCCTGGACGGAACGCATACCCGCTACCCGTCGCAAGGATGCCGCAGACATTGCCTATCTCTTCCAGCATTACAGTCGTGTGGACTGGGACATGGGGACGCTCTATGAAGGCAAGTGGGCAGCAGTACTCGAAGAAAATGGTTACGACACCACCCTTACCGCCATACAGCTACTCGGTGAGCGGGCTCGCCTGATTGCCGCGCCCGGTACACTCGCACACGTCTCGACGTTGCTGAACGACGGCCTTGCCAACCTCGCTCTCGAAGACTTGGCGACCGACATGAGCCGTGGCATCCCCGAAAGCGTCGACGAGTGCCTACACTGGCTAGCCATGTTCAAACGTGGGCTCGAGGGCGGTCGCATTAGCCTCTAGACTACTTGGCCCCCGAGCCCACCTCGCATTAACTGCGTCCAGCAATCCTCAAGCGCTTTGCGCCTGGGGAACGTCGTCCATCAGCTTGTCGAGGGTGATGGGCAGCTCGCGGATGCGTTTGCCGGTGGCGTGGTGGACCGCATTGCCGATGGCGGCGGCCAGCCCGGTGATGCCGATCTCGCCGATGCCCCGCGCGCCATACTCATTGAACGCCAGATCGGGATAATCGAGCAGAATGACGTCGATTTCCGGCTGGTCGGCATGCACCGGCACCACGTACTCGGCGTAGTCATTATTCACCGGGCGGCCGTTGCGCTCGTCGTACTCGGTGGCTTCGAAAAGCCCCATGCCGATGCCCATCACGACCGCGCCTTCGACCTGGTTGCGCGCGGTGGTTTCGTTGATCACCTTGCCCACGTCGATGGCGCTGACCACCCGCGCCACGCGCAGATGCGAGATGCCCGGATCCCAGCGTACCTCGACGAAATGCGCGCCGAAGGAGCGGTAGGAGTATTTCGAGTCGGCGGCTTCGGTATGCGCTTCGCCATCGGCACTGCCGTAACGCGCGGCGTCGAGCACCTCGGCGAAACTCGCCTGCTTGCCGTCATAACGCAGGGCACCATCGGCCACACTTAGATCGTCCGCACTGGCCTCGGCGAAGATGCCGTTGCCACCCGTGGCGTAACGCTTGAGCTCATCAAGCGCATTGCGCGCCGCACCGGCAATCGCCGGCAGCGTGGTCGCCGTGGCCCAGGAGCCGCCGGAGATCGGCCCGTCCGGGTAGGAGGAATCCCCCAGCTTGACGGTAATCCGATCCAGCGGCACTCCGGTCACGTCGCTCACCGCCTGGGCGACGATGGTGTAGGTGCCAGTACCGATATCCTGGGTCGCGCAGGAAGCGAAGACGGTGCCATCGGCACGCAGCGAGACGCGTGCATCGCAGGGCCGCTTCAGGGCCTCCCAGTTGCAGGCCGCCATGCCGTAACCGACGATCTCGCGGCCCTCGCGCATGCTGCCGATCTCGGGGTTGCGATCGTGCCACCCGAAACGCTCGGCGGCTTGTTTCGTGGCCTCGACGATATGGTTGCTGGAGAAATCCAGATCCTGGCTTTCGTCGCGCTCGGCATAGTTGTCGAGCCGGAACTGCACCGGATCGACCCCCGCCGCCTCGGCCATCTCGTCGATCGCCGACTCCAGCGCAAATAGTCCTGGCGCCGCGCCCGGGGCGCGCATCGAGGTCGGCGTGCCACGATTCACCTGCGTGGTTTCATGGCTGACCGTCAGATCGGGGCAGCTGTAGAGGCTCTTGGTCACGCTACCGCAGGTTTCCACGTACTGATCGGTGAACGAGGTCGTGTTGATCGCCTCGTGACGCAGCGACACCAGCTTGCCGTTGCCGTCGGTTGCCAGGCGCATGCGCTGGCGGGTTTCAGGACGGTGCCCGGTGGTGGTAAACATCTGCTGACGCGGCACGACGAGCTGTACCGGGCGGCCCAGCTCACGCGACACCGCTGCCGTGGCTATCGCATGCGGCCAGGTCCACAACTTGCTACCGAAACCCGAGCCGATGTAGGGCGCATGCACGGTGATACGCTCGGGGGCGATGGCGAAGATCTTGGACAGCGCATTGCGCTCGACCACGACGCCTTGCGAGGCGTCATAGATGGTCAGATCGCCCTGCGCATCCCAGTACGCCACCGAGGCGTGCATTTCCATCGGGTTATGGGTTTCCACCGGCGTGTGGTAGGTGACGTCGATGGTCGTGTCGGCGCTGTCGAAGGCCGAGGCGGCATCGCCACGCGAATGGCCGCCACCCGCCTGGGTGCCGTTGTCATCAAGGCCCTGGGCGAGGTTGGCGACGGCCGCTTCGGCGGCGTATTCCACCTTGACGTGTCGCGCGGCGGCACGTGCATTCTCGAAACTGTCGGCGACCACCAGCGCCACGAACTGGCCTTCGTAGTAAACGCGTTCGTCCTCGAACGGCAGCCGCGTTTCCTCCACCTTGTTGCCCTGCACGAAGCTCGACGGCGTGCGGTACAGCGACGGGAAATGACCGTGGTGGAAGATATCGATGACGCCCGGCATCCGCTTCGCCTCATCGATATTCAGCCGCGTCACCTTGCCTTTTGCGATGGTGCTGAAGACGCCATAGCCGTATGCCATGTTGGCCGGCAAGTTGTCAGCGGCATAGTTGGCGCGCCCCGCGAGCTTATCGGGGCCGTCGATGCGCGGCACGCCTGCGCCGATAATGGGCTCTTTCGTATCCTTGTCGCTCATGCTTCATTCTCCTCGCGGGCGGTTCAGGCGGCGATCAGATCGGTGAGATTACGCACGATGGCCTGCTGCCCGAGCGGAATCTTGTAACCGTTCTGGGAATAGGCGACGGCGTTCTCGAAGGCGCGCTTAGCCGCCTCCGCAAACACCGCCTCACTGGCGGCCTTACCCTTGAGCGCCGCCTCCACTTCCGGCGCGCGCCACGGCTTGGTGCCGACACCGCCCATGGCCACCCGCGCCTCGCGAATGGTGTTGCCGTCCATGCGCACGATCACCGCGCTCGAGGCCAGCGCGAACTGATACGACTGGCGGTCGCGCAGCTTGAGATAAGCAGATCGGCTGCCCTCGAGCGGCGCGTCCAGCGTCACGTGGGTGATCAACTCGCCGGGTTCCAGCGCATGCTCGCGTGCCGGCGTGTCGCCGGGCAGCAGGTGAAAGTCGGCGAAGTCGATCTCGCGCCGGCCTTCCGGCCCCTGCACCTCGACGGTGGCGCCGATAGCGGCCATCGCCACGCACATATCCGACGGGTGCGTCGCAATGCAGTTGTCGCTGGTGCCAAGCACCGCGTGCACGGTGCGATTGACGCCGTCGATGGCCGCGCAGCCGCTGCCGGGCTCGCGCTTGTTGCAGGCGGAGACGCCATCGCGGAAATACGGGCAACGCACGCGCTGCATGACGTTGCCGCCGGTGGTCGCCTTGTTGCGCAATTGGGTCGAAGCACCGGCCAGCAGTGCCTGGGAAAGCACGGCGTAGTCGTTAACCACGCGCTCATCACGCGCCAGCGCCGTGTTGGTCACCATCGCGCCGATACGCAGCCGGCCATCGTCGAGGCGTTCGATGGTATCGAGATCGACGCCGTTGATATCGACCACTGTCTGCGGCTGCATGACATCGAGCTTGACCAGATCGAGCAGCGTGGTCCCCCCCGCCAAAAAGGCGGCGTCGCGTTCACTGCCGTGCGCCGCCACCGCCTGCTGCGGGCTCTCGGCGCGGGCGTAATCGAAATGTCTCATGCGTTACCCCCTTGCATTGTACCGCGAGCGGACTGAATCGCCGCGACGATGTTCTTGTAGGCGCCGCAGCGGCAGATGTTACCGCTCATCGCCTCGCGCACGTCGGCGTCGCTGCTGCCGATGTCGTCATCCTGCAAGATCGCCAGCGCGCTCATCATTTGACCCGACGTGCAGTAACCGCACTGATAAGCGTCATATTCGAGAAACGCCTGCTGCAACGGATGCTGCTGGCCGTTCTTTTCGAGCCCTTCGACGGTGGTGATCTCGTCGCCGTCGTGGGTCACGGCGAGACTCAAACAGGAATTGATGGACGTGCCATTGACCAGGATCGTGCAGGCACCGCATTGGCCGTGGTCGCAGCCCTTCTTGGTGCCGGTCAATTGCAGGGCATGGCGCAGCGCATCGAGCAGGATCACGTTGGGCGTGACATCGAGCTGTTCGCGTCGACCATTGACGGTCAGGGTGATGCGGCGCTGGCCTTCGGCGGGGGGTGCGTCGGCTTGCGTGTCCGGGTCATCCGGCGAACCGGCATAGCTCACCGACGACAACGCCGGCGCAGCCGCCACCGCGAGCCCGGAGACACCGGCGGATTTTAGAAAGCGTCGCCGCGACGGCGATGCAGGGTGTCGTTGGGGATCAAAATACGAAACCTCAGTCTTGAGACGCTCACGGTCATCCATGTCTTATCCTCGCCATTCACCAGTCAGGGCTGGCATCGTTCTTGGGCGAACGCCCGAGGCGCGCAACTTGGCGCTGGCGGGCACTCGCCATCAGAAAGCATTGTGCGGGGCCGGGCCGTGTCAGGCAGCTCGACCAACCTTAACGTTAGGAGAGGATAGGCGCTGCCGCAAAGCGTGGGGCGCAAACTCCAGAGGAATCCGGCAGGATGCCAGAGAATTAGGCATGAAACGCAAACCGCCATCCGGAAGCTCCGTGGCGGCGGTTTGTGGAATCTTTCTGGTGCCGGTGAGTGGACTCGAACCACCGACCTACGCATTACGAGTGCGTTGCTCTTCCAACTGAGCTACACCGGCAACGGCGCATGATGATAATCAGGTTCACGTGGCCAGACAAGCCTCTCGGCCTGTCGCCTATGCAGGCAACACCGGTATGGTCAACAGCAGCCAGAGATATACCGCAATCAGCGCCGCGACGACCGCTGCGATGGCCCAGGCCATGCGTTCTCGCGTCGCTTGATCCCGGGCGACAAGGTGCTTGAGCGCTATTCGCGCGCCCCACCAGACGCTTACCAACACCAGCAATGGAATGCCCACGCCGATCAGAAATGTCATCTCGCCTCCCTCTATTCCGGCCATGCCCGACTATCATGATGCCACGCCCGCGAGTCTCGCAGCGGTCGCTAAGCTCGACAAGCGCATGCCTTCCGATCACAAGATTGTCGACAGTGTATATGCGCAACAAACACTGCACTGGTATAATCTGCCACGACCGCTGGGTCGCCGGCACCATGACGGGCCAACCGAATTCACCATCTGCATGATGATCCAAGCGCTTTCGCGGGTACGGCATCATCGCCGGACGAGCGGGACTGCCCAAGATCGCCGGCAAGCACTTGTATCGCTCCAAGCCAACCCGCACCGCTGAAGATTCGTGCAACCGCTGTGACAAGAGAGGTCAATATCCAAATGTCCAACACGCCGAAGATCATCTATACGCTCACCGATGAAGCCCCCGCGCTGGCGACCCATTCCCTGCTGCCGATCGTCGCCGCTTATACAAGCACGGCAGGCGTCAGCGTCGAGACCCGCGATATCTCGCTGGCCGGCCGCATCCTCGCGCAGTTCCCGGATCTGTTGAGCGATGAGCAGCGCATCAGCGACGATCTGGCCGAGCTCGGCGAGCTGGCCAAGACGCCGGAAGCCAACATCATCAAGCTGCCCAACATCAGCGCTTCCGGCCCGCAGCTCAAGGCCGCGATCAAGGAACTGCAGAGCCAGGGCTATCCGCTGCCGGATTATCCGGACGAGCCGAAAAACGACGAAGAGCAGGCGATCAAGGCCGCTTTCGACAAGGCCAAGGGCAGCGCGGTCAATCCGGTGCTGCGCGAAGGCAACTCCGACCGCCGCGCACCGCAGTCGGTCAAGAACTACGTCCGCCAGTACCCGCACAGCATGGGTGAGTGGAGCGCCGACTCTCGATCGCATGTCGCGCACATGAGCGAAGGCGACTTCTATGGCAGCGAGCAGTCCGCCACTATCGAAAAGGCCGGCAAGCTCAAGATCGAACTCAAGCAGAAAGACGGCACCACTAGCGTCCTCAAGGAAGGCCTGGCGGTTCAGGAAGGCGAAGTCATCGACGCCTCGCGCATGAGCAGCCGTAAACTGCGCAACTTCATCGACAGCGAGATCAAGGATGCCAAGAAGCGCGGCGTGCTGTTCTCTCTGCACCTGAAAGCCACCATGATGAAGGTCTCCGACCCGATCATGTTCGGCATGGTGGTCGAGGAGTTTTACAAGGACGTGCTCGAGAAGCACGCCGACGCCCTCGACCTGGCCGGCTTCAACCCCAATAGCGGCATCGGCGATCTCTACAGCGCGATCGAGTCCCTGCCCAGCGAGCAGCAGGACGCGATCACGAGCGACATCGACGCGCTCTACAAAGAGCGTCCGCCGATGGCGATGGTCAACTCGCACAAGGGCATCACCAACCTGCATGTGCCGTCTGATGTGATCATCGACGCTTCCATGCCGGCGATGATTCGCGATTCCGGCAAGATGTGGGGCGCCGACGATGCGCTGCACGATGCCAAGGCCGTGATCCCGGACCGCTGCTATGCCGGCATCTATCAGGTCACCATCGATGACTGCAAGAAGAACGGCGCCTTCGATCCGACCACCATGGGCAGCGTGCCCAACGTCGGCCTGATGGCACAGAAAGCCGAGGAATACGGCTCTCACGACAAGACCTTCCAGGCCGCAGCGGACGGCACCATCGTCGTTACCGACGAGAATGGCCATCAGCTGTTCAGCCACGAGGTGGAAGCCGGCGACATCTGGCGCATGTGCCAGACCAAGGACGCGCCGATTCAGGATTGGGTCAAGCTTGCCGTCACTCGCGCCCGCGACAGCGCCACCCCCGCCATCTTCTGGCTGGATGCCAACCGCGCGCATGATGCGAAGCTGATCGAGAAGGTCGAGACCTACCTAAAGGATCACGACACCAGCGGCCTGGATATCCGTATCATGGCGCCGGAAGACGCCATGCGCTTCTCGCTGGAACGCACTCGCAAGGGCGAAGACACCATCTCCGTCACCGGCAACGTGCTGCGCGACTACCTCACCGACCTGTTCCCGATCATGGAGCTCGGCACCAGCGCCAAGATGCTCTCCATCGTTCCGCTGATGCAGGGCGGCGGCCTGTTCGAGACCGGCGCCGGCGGCAGCGCGCCCAAGCACGTCGAACAGCTCCTGGAGCAGAACCACCTGCGCTGGGACTCGCTGGGTGAATTCCTCGCCCTGGCCGCGTCACTCGAGCATCTCGCCAAGACGTACGACAACCCCAAGGCCAAGGTGCTCGCCAAGACGCTGGATCAAGCTACCGGAGAGTTCCTCAACAGCAACAAGTCGCCGTCACGCAAGATCGGCGAAATCGACAACCGCGGCAGTCACTTCTACCTCTCGCTCTACTGGGCTCAGGCACTCGCCTCTCAGGACGAAGACGCCGAGTTGAAGGAGCAGTTCAGCGAGCTGGCCAAATCGCTGCAAGCCGACGAAGACAAGGTCGTCAAAGAGCTCACCGAGGTGCAAGGCAAGCCGGTCGAAATCAAAGGCTACTACCACCCCGATTATGACCTGACCAGCCAGGTCATGCGTCCCAGCGCTACGCTGAACGCCGCTCTGGATGCCCTCATGAAGCGTTAAACGCTTTGCGCCGCGCGCACCTATGGCTCGGCGCACATGAAAGGCATCAGATCAGGCCCATGCCCCGTGCATGGGCCTGTTTCGTTCAGAGGCAGGAAACGCGCTGGAAGCCCGACTTCTCCCAGACGTAAAAAAGCCCTCCACGATGGGAGGGCCAAAACGTCGTACGCAGTGTGAGCCACTACGCGATGGAATTGCGACATCCTTGAAGCATCCTCGCCATCCATGGCTCACGGTTACAAAACATAACACATTAGAGATGCATCGTTTACCTATATTCGATGTCTTTTTAGTAAGCCAATGCCGACACAATGAGTAAGCAGCGACGACCTTCGGAGGATTTTGTCAGACAGCCGCTCATTCCCGAGTAAAATTGTCGGGTATTTAACCCAGATCAATCCAACCGCCTGCTCACTATGACATTGTGGGCGCCGTCGAGCAGGGAGACGACCTCGGTGCTCAGCACCGCGCACAAGGAAGTGTGGAAAGGTCGCAAGGAGCTCGACAGGACATGCAGTGACGCAACGTCCAGCCCGGCCTAGGCCGGGCTTATTTATGTCTGGACTCCGCCAACGCCTTTCTCTTCCGCAATGGTCTATTTTAGTCGGAGTGCCCGCGTTGCAAGGAGAAGGTATGACATCTCGCAAGACCGAGTTCCCACTCGATCAATGCCGCTGCCATCTGGAAACCGGCCCCATCGTACTGGTGGGCTCGCAATGGCAGGCAGAACGCAATCTGATGGTGATGGGCTGGCACATGATGCTCGGCTTCGCGCCGGCACACTTCGGATGCCTGATCACCGCCGCCAATCACAGCCATCGCCTCGTGCGCGAAAGCCGCGAGTGCACGATCAACATACCCACACTGGAACTGGCCGACGCCGTGGTCGGGGTAGGCAATAGCGATGGTGATGCGCTCGATAAGTTCGACGCCTTCGGGCTGACACCGACACCGGGCGAGAGCGTCTCTGCACCGCTCGTGGAGGAATGCTATGCCAGCTTCGAATGCCGCTTAGTCGACGACAGCCAGATAGACCGCCACGAACTGTTCATCTGGGAGATCGTCAAAGCCCATGTCGACACCTCGATCGAGCTCCCCCGCACACTGCATTATCGCGGCCACGGCCGCTTCATGGTCGCTGGCGACGAAACCGATCGCTCGGCGGATTTCAGGATGCAGAATTTGTAATGTTTAACGTTGTGTCTGGTTCTTGGTCAGCCAGTTAATGGACCATCTCGATCTTCAGGCTATGGAAGAGCTGGCTCTCCAACGTGCGCGACATCAATTCATCCTGGTTGGACACGATCAGCCTCGGCGATCTCGCCAAGCGCCACGACATCGAACCGGTGGTCGGCGATACCATGCGCGGCATCCGCATCGCCCATATCAACAGATTGAAGAATCAGCTCTCAATTCACTGACGCGCCTAGGCAAACGCTTCGATGACGACGCCAAGGAACTACGCCCCACCTACGCCAGCCAGGCCGATGCCCTAGACGCCAGCCAAATGACGACATATGCAACACAGCGAAGCCACTTTCGGCATCACCTCACCCAGGGGCGCCCAGACATCCTCCCCGAATCACCGCTCACGGCCGCCCGAGATCGACGCCACGCCCTAGTTAGTGACCGAGGTAGAGCACTCGCTGGGCGATAGTGGCTTTGGGACCAGAGTGAAGTGTGAGGTGCGGGGAAAGCGATGAGAACGATCAAGAAACGTGTCTAGAGGCCGATATCGTTTTCGCTTAATCACATGACCCGAGGAAAGCATGAAGAAAGTTCTCACAGCTTTGCTGACCACTCTCATGGCGGGATGTGCCTACAGCCCCGCTCCCCCGACCGCTAATAGCGATGCTTCGATCGTGGACACCGCTAAGCATTTTTATGAATCGAGCGAGGCAGGATGGATTTCTATCTCGCGCATGCAAGCCGACATCCACGAAGACGAATATGCCCGCTTCTTCCGGCAAGGCTACTGCCTCAGAGACAATTTCGAACCGAGCGACTTTACCAAGATCGCACAGAAAAAATGCCAACAAGATGGCGGCACGATGATAGGCAGTTGGTGTGCTAGCCGTGACACAGGGCACCCTATCTTTTTCGCTCGCGCAGGTAGCCCAGACGCCACGGGAACGGAATCTGGCTGCAGCGGATACTTCCGCCAGGCCGGAATTCTCGCAATGGAACCCCGCTTTGAGGGCGACCCTCAGTGGCTCGCACTTGCGGAAACCTGGGATTACAAGACACCCAGCGAAGCTGCCGAAGCAGAAAGGCTCGCAGCGAAGAAAGAAGAGAGGCTAAGACAAGAAGCCCAGGAAACCTATGAAAGAGCGCGCGAAGAGGAAAAGCGCCGTAACCAGCGTGAAGCGGAAATCATGCTTAACAACGTCGGCACCCCCATCTGTCAAATCAATAGCGATACCCATGTGAGATACAGGGGGCAGGTCGATGATATGCGAGATGGCATGATCCGCGTGCATATCTTGCAGGCCTCCGACTTCAGAACGAATAGTCGTATTAGAGGGTTTGAACCGCTATATCTCTGGGCCGATCCGCATACATGGGAACTGTGCTAACCGAGGGTGAACCCATTCGCTTCACTGGCGACAGTGGAGCGAATACCCTCAGCACCGAGCGTCTCTTTCATATTCACTCACCCAGCCACAGCTAGCTGGATGGCGACGACAATGGCACCTACCACCCGTACCGCCGCGCCAGGCTCAGCTACCACCAACACATCGCCCTCAATGATCGGGCCCTCGACCCCGGCATCCTCGCTGACCTCCACCAGATAGCACCCCGACGAAAACTGCGAGACGTCATAGCCCCGCATCGCCAGGTGTGTGGAAGCAACTAAAACGATACAGGGCGAAAGGCGCTGGCTTTATAGCATACCTCCAGAGGTATAAATATTTGACAAAAACATAACCCTGGAGGTATTTTTTATTCATCTCAGACAGCAAGGGGCTGGAGGTGAAAAGCAGAGACCTGATCAGGGAGTTGGAAGCGGACGGCTGGTATCTGGATCGCGTCAGGGGCAGTCACCATGTTTTCAAGCACCCGAACAAGCCGGGCGCGGTGCCGATCCCCCACCCAAAGAAGGACCTGCCCCTCGGCACCGTCAGCAGCATCTGAAAACAGGCCGAGCTGAAATAGTCCGACGACCTCGGCACCACCTCGAAGCGAGGAACTGCCATGCAATATCCCATCGCCATCGAATGGGGCGACGAGAACACCGCCACCGGTATCGTGTTCCCTGACATTCCCGGCGCCACTACCGCCGGCGACACCATCGAGCAGGCCTATGAAATGGCGGTCGAGGTCGCGCATATCCAGTTGGAAGAACTCGCCAACACCGGCCAGCCGATTCCCAAGCCACGCCACATCGCCGAACACCGCGACAATCCCGAGTTTGCCGGATGGGGCTGGGGGCTGGTCGAGATCGACCTCACCCCCTATCTAGGCAAAGCCGAAAAGGTCAACGTCACCCTGCCGGGGCGCCTGATCAACCAGATCGACGACTACGTCAGCATGCACGGCATTAAAAGCCGCTCCGCCTTTCTGGCCCGCGCCGCCCAGCACGAACTCGAACGCCGCACCCAATAACGAAAGCGCCCCGGCACAGGGCCGGGGCATGCAACGCCACGCTACAAGCCGACTATTCGACACACCGCAAAGTCAGGAAGAAAAGCGCAAGAGCGAAGCGCTGATGAGCGTCGTTGACCAGCTCAACAACCAGATGGGGCAAGACACCATCCGTCTCGACGGACAGCGCAAAGACGCCGTGTGGCAGCTACGCCGCGACTACCTCACGCGACGTTACACGGCGGAATGGGGGGGAACTGCCGAGGGTGAAGGTAAGGTGAACACATAAAACGCGGAACGATAGGGGCAATTTAACTGATGACAACGCGAAGCGCATCATGGATCGGATCACCAAATCCTTCCACTCGAGAAAAAGCAGGGCCAAATTTTTCGTCCAGTCTTATACTATAAGAGCCCTGATTTTCTTCAACAATCACACAACCATTATCTTTAAGGCTATCAATAGCATTTCTGGAGCCCAGCCTAATCACTCCATCATCAGAGAAACCATGCATATCCTGGTAAAAGCTACGCAAGATATTAATCTCATTGAGATCTAGAAATTTTATAATCCAAGGCACGCACTCTTCTTCATAAATGGAATCTTTGTGCTTATCTACTACATCCTTGTAATCAGGGTTCAGCTTATAACAATTACTTAGAACACCTGTGCTCATAGTTCTAATTAACACCCCCTGACTCGCAAGACTGTTAACATCACTATCAACCTCCAAGTCTAGAACATCCTCATACAAAACATATAGCAACATTCTTTGCTTCTTAGGAAGCTGTGGTATAGCCTCATTTAAAGACATCTTTTTTAGCCTCAATTTTTCATTATACTGCATTCTTTGCTTACGCTTTTTCCAAAACCCATTAATCCAAGCCAACACTCTCTCACAAAGAAAAATAAAACAAACAGAAAAACAAAAAAACAATCCAAAAACACTCAAAAATAAGACATACTCTCCCAAGCTCGGGAGCCGCTCGTTAGCATATGGATAAAAATATATAGTAAGCGCAATAGACAAAAGAGATATTAAAGCAGCCCTAACATTTTTAACATTGTTAATTAAGGTGTCGAAAAAAGCCATACTCTCACCCCGCTTCAGAATTAGCTAGAACAGACAGCACTTTAAGTTACTAACAACTCTTGCCGCCACAACAGATTACAGCATGCCAAGCACTGATTCTTGAGTTACGTTACCTATACATTGTTATCGTCTCGCCTATCGACTGCTTCTCGCTTGGCCTCGGGCAAACTATCGTAAAAGTGCTTTGCTTGTGAGAATCTAGTTATACGATCCTGAACAATAAAATTCATCAACTCAAAAGCTTGGGAAGCACTAGCCTCAAGATCATCATCATTTATCTCGCCTGGATGTACAGACTCATTCCCTATAATTCTCACAGAATCTAAGGCCATCTGTACCTGTTGAGGCAATCCTTCTTGAACAAGCTCACCAATAGCACGATTGATATTATTACTTTTTCCTAGATGGATACATAGCTTTTGTAGTGATAGCCTTAGAAGCGCTGCCGCAGCCTTTGACGAATATGGCATCACATCCCTAGCTTCAAAATAATCTTTCTTAGAATCTTCTGGCATATCGGGGTGAGGCATTGGCAACCCAGAAACTGCAGGATATATAAGATATTTAGACTTCTCGCCCAAGAATGCACTAAACCAGTAACTACACTCATGGCAGTGCTGGCACTCAGCCTGCAACACTGGCACCGCTCCTGATCCTTCACAGGTTAGATACCTCCATATCACTTGGGAATAAACTTCACAAAAAAAACATGTGAAGGCTCCTTTACCAAATTCTGGAGCCACATAACTCATAAATCTCTCCCAGTATTTCCAAAATCGTTACCGACGAAGCTTTAATATATAGAAAACGCATGACGGGCAAAGTAAAAAGCCTATCTAAAACAATCACAACATTACCGATCAAGCACTGCCACAGCGTTCGCGCACTGCATCAATCAGCTCAGAAATGCTCACCCGTGGAGCTACATCACCTTTCTTCCATATATCTTCGATAGGAGGCCACCAATTTTCTCACCATAAGTAGAGGCAGGGCCATTGATGCCATAACGTTTACCGTTTACCTCTATCGCAGCCATTGAGCCACCCGGGCAATAGGCTTGGACCTCATCAAAAGTTAACGGCCATTCGCCGCTCAAGTCTTTTGATGTGATCGTCATCTCAGCGGCCGATGGCCGGAAAGCAGTCCCCATATCCAAAAAAAGAAAGCGATGATGAGATACAGCGCCCCACCGGCGAGGCGCTACACGCGTTTGATGCGGCGTTCACCGCTGACCAGTAGCAGAAACAACCCTCACGCTGGTAGTCGGTGTCGGCCTGATTGATCAGCACCCAGTCACCGTCAGCCAACGTCTCTTCCATCGAGTCCCCGCGCACCTTGATACCGGCGATGCGCTCGGAGCTTAGCCCCAGAGCATTGAGTTGCGCCTCGGGAAAATACAGCACCCTTTCGATCCGCTCTTCATCGAGCGACCATCACCGGACGCACCTTCAACGTCGTAAATGTGAACGCCACGGCACTGGCATCTTCTGTCACGGCCCATGCCCACCGGTGCTCCGTCCTCAACGCAAAAGGAGACCTAGCTACCCTTGGTCCCGATACCTTTTGGTTCCATTATTTAACCTAAACGCACATACAGGGCCACACTATGCCCCGCACCATGATCCTCGAGCAAGCGCGGAAGAAATTGAACCGAAGCTGCATTAGCATCATCGATTACTTCCATTCACTCCAAACCTGATCTACGGCCTGCTGGCTGGTCGCAAGAAAAGGCTGTCGGGCCAAAAACCACCACGGCTATCTGCTGCGCCAAGACAGCACCTACATCGAGCACCTGACCTGGCAGGAATTCATCCGCCGCTACGACCGGGCGCACACCTTGTTCTACATGGACCCGCCTTACTGGCAAACTGAGGGCTATGGCGTCGGATTTGGCATCGAACAGTACGAGGAAATAGCCGAGATCCTAGGAAGTCTCATGGGCAAGGCCATCATCAGCCTCAACGACCACCCCGACATCCGCCGGATCTTCGTCGGCTACCACATCGAAACCACCGACATCCGCTACACCGTCGGCGGCGGCAAAGGCTCAGACGCCCGCGAGGTGCTGATCTTCAGTTGGAACGTGGAAGCTGAGCCGGCGGGGCTGTTTTAAAGACCGCAACATTTTGAGGACCATAATGGATACTGCTTACTGCAAGCTTGATCAAAAGCCCTATCACATCATGACTTTCGCGCAGCTTTCCGACGAAGAGATACAAAAGAAACGACGTCATCTCGCATGCCCCGAGTGTGGCTGGCAAGCATATTTCAAGCGTGCAGCAACAAGTGGCCAGGGAGCCTGTTTTGGTGCTAGGCCCCATGCTCCCGACTGTAGTCTTGCGGCTCCTGTCAGCGATAGAGGCCCGGGAAGCAGTGAGGTCCGCGACATTCTTCGTAACCCTATGGACCACATCGTCATTGACTTGAACTATGGGGCCCACGAGAAGCGGCACATAGACGAAGAAGAGAGTGACGCCAACGGCAAAGCAAAGGGGGGAAGTTTTTCAGGGACTGGTTCACGCGGACCAGCGAAGATGAACAGGCGGCTCCGCCCTCTCCTGAAAGGGCTGATCAGCTCCGAGGAGTTTCGCCGCTCATCTGCCATGATTGAGCTGCCTCGCCATACAAGCTTGCCTGCTAATCAGTTTTTCGTGCATTTCAACGACATTTCTGAAGAGCACGTGAATAATTTCCGCGGTTACTGGGGGCTAATCTTCGACACGGGCATGTCACTGAACGGGACTTTCTGGCTCAACACAGGCGAGTATGATCATCTGAGTGTCATGGTCCCAGACGACCTCTATGCCGACTTCAAGAAAAGGATAGGATTTCGGTTCGATCATGATCTTGAGGGAATGCACATCCTGGTTCTAGGCCACCTTCGAAGAGCTCAAACAGGGAAGCTGTACATTGAGGTTGAGAGCCTAGACCGCTGCACGCTTTGCGATGACTGAGAAGGCATCGCGTTGGCGATGCCAAATCCAACGCGAAAGCCGGCCTTCATGTAGTCTTGTGAGAGTGCCAAGTGAAACGCTAGCCAGTGCCAAAGCTGGCGCGCGGTTACAGTGAAGTTCAATCCGCTCGCGTCGTTGACACTTGGTTGACACATACAAAAAAACCGCCCTGAGAGGCGGTTTCTTTCAAGGCTAAAAAAGCCTTTAGAATCAGTCGCTAAGCTATGGTGCCGACACCAGGAGTCGAACCCGGGACCTACTGATTACAAGATTTAGCTAATCTTTTACTCTGACTGCCTTTGCCTGACAAAACAGGGAGTTACGAAAGACGCTTTGGACTGTAAGCGCCTTTGCTGGTCTATGGCGTGGACACTTGGTGGTCACTTTCCACATGAGGGTTTTTGAATTCGTCTTGAAAACTGTCACTGGCGTCCTTTATCAGCAAAATCAAGATGTTACGAAAAATTAAACTGCCAACATACGCCACTAGGCCTCAACGCGGTTGACAGTTGGTTGACAAGTTTGACTATTCTCGGTCGTCATTTCGCTCTCTAGGGAAAGCACCTTCTCCTAGGGCTTCATTGAATAACCGTTGGAACCTTTTTATTATTTTTTCTGAGAAAAAACCTGTAATTGCTGAAACACCGGCGACCCCCCACACATTAAAAGTGTCTATGTTTGGCTCCTTCACAATCCCGGCTCTAAGCAGAAAAAACAAAACCATGGATACAAATAAGGCCACAAAAAGAGAGTGAAAAATCTTCCAAACGTCCGGCCCCTCCTTACTCAACAGCGATTCACCAGAGTAAATCCGCATGATTCCACCAAGCATCCCCGATGAACCTACCACCAAGAATATTTGAAAATCCCTAAGTGTGTCCTCATTGGAAATCGGCAGATTTCGAGCAAAAAACAGAGAAAACACAATAAGGCCCACAACGCCTGCAACTAACATTATAAGCAGACTTTTTAAGCCTATCGCTGGCGCCTCATCCTTGTTAATAACCATTCCGCAGAACACTGCAACTATAAAAATTAAAAACAAAAAAGCCGGTACCAATATGGTGATTAACAACCCATACTTAAAAATCAGAAAACTTAAAATCAATATATAAATAAAGAGCATCGCGCCATTAACAAGAAGTATGATCTTGTACTTCTCTTCATCCGTCCACAGACTTACGCTATTATCTTTACTCATTTAAGCACCATCCCCTTTTACTCTCTCGACAACTTTTCCTTCATAATTCAGCCGCATTCGCTCTAACCTTACCCCAGCCACCTCACACGCCTTATTCAGTATCCTATCTCGCTTTTGGCGTGCCGTATGCTGGTGGCTGGGGTCATCCAGCTCTATCACGCAGCAAATACGAAAATCGTCCCTATAACAAAGCACAAAGTCAAAGTGCCATTGTGAAAGCTGCCTAAATAAAGAATTAAATTCACGCGAACTCTTGGCATAAGTACTTCCATTCGGCTTGATGATATCGACGACGCGAACCTGAGAGAATATAAAGAACTGGTCTTTATATTTATTCTCTATAACTCGATAGGCTAGCTGTTCCGAAGGTGTCATCAACTGGGACTTAGCAATGTATGCTTGCCCAGCGTCCATTAGATGTTCAGAAAGGTTCCTATCATCTATCTTCGGCTCTTGCCTACCGCTACGCTTGCCCTCCCATCCTTTTTTAAGTTCTTCCCAATCTTTTCTAAGCTCTTCGCCAACATCTCCCATGCTGTTATTTCTTCTTTTTGAAGGGCTATCAATAAGACGTTTTCCTAGCCCCCACTCCAGTGGCTCCCACACTGTCACCGCCACACAATAAGAAACTACCGAAAGCACCAAATAGCTAACCAAGGAATTTTCTTTTATAACATACAAAAACATCATAAACGAAGTATTAAAAAACAACAGTACCGTTATTAACGTTATCGCAGCACACACGGGCAACTTGATTTTTAGCCATTTTTTTCCAGCGCCCAACCACAGGCTAAACCATATACCTGTTGCTCCTGCGAACGCCATTACCATTAATACTTCACTTATCGATGCGATCATCTCCATATTAACACCAGTATAAATTAATAATATTTCATATAATTATCCAAACCCACCCTACGCGTACCAACTATCCACAACCCGCTTGGCTACTCGGTATCCGTTCCCGTCGGCTTAAAGGCGCGACGTGCCTTTTCTATCTCTGGGCTCACCTGCCCGGCTGCTTCGTTCACCTGGTCGGTCATCAGCCACAGCGTGTATTGCGGCCATTGACTGCATATCGCTTGCAGCAGATCTCCCTTAGGAACCCTGCCTGTCTGCTCTATACCTTCGAGCGTTTTTTTAGCAATACCAACTACTTGCGAAAACTCAGCACGACCTGACGTTTCGACTTCTCTTATCTCGCGGATTTTTTTGGCAAGGTCGTTTGACATATACCTATCTCTGGGTATACTTGATTTCAAGGTGTACTTAACTATGAGCATATGCGCAGTCTGACATAGCGCACAACACGCTCCTCAGAGCCTAACACAGACAAACAAAGGCAGGTGACAGCATGGAAGAAACGAAAGCGCCTCAGATTCCACCCTTCGTGCCTGTCATGACCGTCGAGCGGTTCGCGCAGATGTCCGGCCTCGAGGAAGGCGTCATTCAAGGCCACATCCGCCGAGGCTACCTGCCCACCATCAAGCTGGGCCGCTATCGCGTCATCAACCTGTCTTTGCTGCAAATGCAGTGCCTTGAGGAAGGGGATTGGTCATGAGCCTTTATAGCCTTCATATCGCGCTTCAATACACGCGCCAAGGCGAGCACGGTCCCTCTTATCTGACTAACGTCACCCTTTGCCAGGACGGCGCGCGCGTCCCTCACTCCGCCCTGGTGGCACTGTTGACCAATCACCTGGGCGAATACGCCTACGTCAAGATTCCCGCTGGCGCGGTCCTGGTCAACGAGCCTTCACGCGCTGCCGATTACACCGATCCCCAGGGGTGGCGTCACTACGACTTCGCTTCCCATGAAGACGCCTTAGCCTTTATGGCCGAGCTATACGGCCTCGACGCCCACGACGCTGCCTTACTGGCTCCCCACGCCACGCACATCGAAACCCAAGCCGCTGCCATCCCCAGCGCATCCCCTGCCGTCTCCCACGGCATCCCCGAGGTTCCCAACCCTTCGGCCCGGAACGTGGTGCTTACCCCTCCCGTTCTCCTGGGCACCACCGCCCGGGCCCTCTTTTTGGGCAACCCACTTATCCACACCCGGAGGATCACCCAATGACTACGACCAAAAAGTCGCCCGTTCGCGTGTTCCTGTATCAGCCGACCCACTCCCGGTTGCTGATTCAGGCCGGCACCCACGGGCTCACCCCGTCCACCCTGGGCGAAATGCTCATCCTGGACGGCCTCTCCCGGCTTGAGCGCGGCGATCTATCCGCACTCGATCACGACCCGGCTGATGCCGCCACCCCGCGACCCGGCTCGGGGCTCTAAAAGATGTTTGTGCCTGCCCGTCACCCGTCGCCCGTCGGTCGCACGGCTTCCCGAGTCGGCGACGCCACCCCCGTCATACCCTGCGCAGCACGGGTTGACGGGGGTGGCGGAGTCGACTGCCGTGCACTTCGACCGACGGGCACGGGGGCGGCGCAGGGACACGCCTGCCCGGAGCCCCGAGCCTTGAGGGAGCGGGCTTCGCGGTGTCTCCAGGGCCGGGACTACGGCCACGCCGCGCTCTTGTATGCCCAGGCCGAACACCTTTCCCGGATGCTCAACGTCGATGCATCCACCCTCGCAGAGCTAGCCGTGCTTGCTCACCACTGCCTAACCCGTGCAGCCCAGCACACAAGCCACCAAGGAAACCAAGACCATGATTAACACCATCACCGCCCACGTTATCGGCGCCACCCGTTACGAATTCGAAGGCCGCAAAGGCGGCAAACTCGGCATCATCGAAAAGGTCGACCCCGACAACGACAACCAGCTTGGCTTTCAATACGCCACGCTCACCGCGCCCTATGAACTGCTCGATCAGATGCACGCCATCGCCCCGCACCTGCCGTGCAATGTCGAGATCGACGCCGAGATTCGTTCCTCGCAAGGAAAAATGACCATGCACGCCATCGCCGTGCGCCTACCCAGTCAACAGCGTCAGCCAGGGCAAAACACCGCCCCCAAGACCGACACTAAACCCGACGCCAAAAGCGCGTCATAACCCAGGATCGTGAGCCATGGACGCCGACCAATATCAAAGTCTATGGCTCCTGATTTATTGCATCGGGCTCATGCTGTCGTTTGGGCTCGGCGCAATAAAAGGGGGCCAGCGATGAGCGATATTAACTTCATCGTCAGCACCCTTATTTCGGCCTATGCCTCCGGTTGGGCATGGGGAAAAGCAATGCTTGCCTTCAAGCGATTTATGGAAGTCTCAACATGAAAACGAAACTCCAGTACCTTCGCGCACTCTCGCAGAAAGCTGCCGCCAAGACCGCCGCCGCTGGCGCATTGACGATGACCGGTATCGGCGTCGCTGCCGCCTCCGATGGGGGCGCAACGTCCTCGGCCTCCGAAGCCTTCGGCGAGTTGCAATCCCAAGCCAGCCAGATGGCCTCCGATGCCTGGCCCGTCGTGGTCGGTGTCGTCGGCTCCCTGCTGGCCATCAGCCTGTTCAAGAAGTTCGCCAACCGCGCCACCTAATCGGCGGCGCATCCTGGATCGGTCCACCGATCTACCGGGGGCCTCACGGCCCCCTTTTTGATGGTGGTGTTATGCGATTTATTACGATTTTGACATTGGCGCTAGTGACTTTTTTAGCCTCTTCGTCTGCTTTTGCTGCTGGATGGGACCTTTCTTTTGAAAGTCGAAACGACGCACCTCAAGAGTCTGATGCGCGTAGCCAATCTACGAGTGAAGCGAATTCTTATGCTTCTGGTCTCTCTAAACCTTATTATATTGACACGAGCTGCAAACGTTTAACGTATGGCTTTCCACGTAATATGAATTGTCTTTCCAGGGTCTATGTATGGTCTGAAGATTCTGCCCCCACTTCCCCTCCAGATAATCAAACCATTTTTAATGCTCCTTATACGGATGAGCAGTGCCAAGAACAATATGGCTCTGTCTCTGTGCTCGTTTCAGAGTCCTACCAATCATCAGGCGGGAGCATTGATGTTGGCGCTTGTTCATTATCTCCCCAGGGCGGCGTTGGATTTTATTCTAAATATAACTACCTGGGCGAAGAAGCCCCTGATGGGATGCTGTATTACACCAATGACTTCACCGCGACCTCTACCGGGAACGAAAACCAGCCGGGCACCGGGGTCGATTCTTCCGATGAACTCCCCGATTACCTGACACCTGCCCCTGATTGCCAGGTCAACTGCGTCACCTTCGATGGCACCACCTATCAGGTCGATCAATCCGAGATTGATGCCGGCAACGTCTCGATGGGCAGTGGTAGCAGTGGGGGCGGTTCCAATGATGACGGCTCGACAGGCGGAGGCTCCGACGATGGCGGATCTAGTGGCGGTTCTGGCGGCGGCGATAGCGGTAGTGATGACGGAAGTGATGGCGGCTCGTCTGGCGGTGGCAGTAACGGCGGCGATTCGGGCGGCTCAAGCGGCGGTGGCTCTGGGGGTTCTGGTGGCGGTTCGGGCGGCGCTGGTAGTGGCACTGGCGACACCGGCGACGATGACGGCCTCGGCCTTGGGGATGTAATCGACGCCATCAACGACGGCTTCAATGGCCTCGTCGATACCTTCTCCGACACCGAGGGCGCTCCCTCTGAGAGCGATATGCGCGAAGGCTTCGATGGCGAAGGCGTCAACGATGACGTCATGACCCAACTCGATGAAGACGCCACCGCCGCCCAGGGCGATCTTAACGACCGCTTTCGCGACTACTTCACCAATGAGGGCAGCGCCCTCGGCCAAACCCTCGGCTATGTCCGCGACAAGGTTACCGGCCTGGTGCCCGAGGTCTCCGCCGGGGGCTGTACCCCGCTAGTCTTCGGCAGCGGTGAACGCTCCTTCACCATCGATTGCGAACACTTCGATCTCATCAAGGCCGCGCTTGCCTGGCTGTTGTACTTCTTCACCGCCTACCAAGTGACCGCGATTGCCTTTTCCTACCGCAACGGTTCGGAGGCATAACCATGGGTGCCTTGTTACGTATCCTGCTTACCCGGCTGTCGCCGCTTCTGGAAGAATTGCTTCGCCACTTCGGCACGCTCCTGGTGCGCTTCTTCCTGTGGCTCAAGATCACCCGCTTCGGGATCTTCCTCATCAAGGCCGGCGTCATCCTCGGCCTCATCGAAGTCATGGCGGACCTGATCGCCAGCGGGATAGATGGCCTCATCGTCTCCATGCCGCCCATGTTGGCCGAGGGCATCGGCCGCATATTGCCTGACAACTTCTCGCTGTGCGTCTCCGCGATCCTGATGGCCAAGTTCGCCGTGTGGGCCTTCACGATCAAAGATCGCCTTATCGGCATGGTGGGGCTCTGATGGCTGTCTACGTCGTCACCGGCAAACTCGGTGCCGGGAAAACCCTGGTCGCGGTGGGCAAGATCAAGGACAAGCTCAACCGGGGCTGCCCGGTCGCCACCAACCTGGATCTCAAGCTCGATAGGCTCATTGGCCCCACGCCCAAGAACACCCGCGTTTACCGCATTCCCGACAAGCCCCAGCTCGCCGACCTGGACGCCATCGGACGCGGTAACGACACCTACGACGAATCGAAAAACGGCCTGCTGGTGCTCGATGAGTGCGGGACCTGGTTCAACTCGCGCGGCTGGGCCGATAAATCCCGCCAAGCCGTCATCGACTGGTTTCTGCACGCTCGAAAGCTCGGCTGGGACATTATCTTCTTGATCCAGGATCTCAGCATCATGGACAAGCAAGCGCGTGTCGCCCTGGCCGAACACGTCGTCTATTGCCGTCGCCTGGATCGCCTCTCGCTGCCCTTCATCGGCTCGCTGTGGTCGATGTTCGCCGGGGGCAAGCTGCCCATGCCCAAGCTTCACCTGGGCATCGTCAAATACGGCGATTCCCAGCAAAGCCTGGTCGTCGAGCGCTGGACCTACACCGGTCGCCCGCTCTATGCGGCCTACGATACCAAGCAAGCCTTCTCCGACAACTACCCCCATCAAACCTTCATGATGCTGCCGCCGTGGCTCACCCATGGCGTGTTTCGTGTCCCCCGCGATGCGAGGTTCTTCATGCGCATGACCCGGATTTACTGGAAGCGCTTCAATCGCCCCTTGCTCGCCCTGGTCGGCCTGCTCCTGGGGATCATTCTTACCACCTCGGTGCTCGTCGTCGATCAGGTCAACGCCCGCAGCGACGCCACGCCCAAATCCGACGCCGCTCCGGTGGATCTCTCGCGCTTCACCGAGTACCGCATCACCGGTTACGCCCGCCTGGGCGGCCATATCGCCTACCGCCTCACCGACAGCGACAACCAGCCCCACACCACCGACGACATTGAACGCCAAGGCGTCTCCGTCGTCCCGGTCGCGGCCTGTCACCTTCGCCTAGAACAGGGAGCCCAGCATGTTGAAATCGGTTGCTAGCCTCGGCCTTGCGCTCATCTTGAGTGGCACGGCACTGCCCGCGATCGCCGTCCCGATCGAACTCCAGGACGCCGACATTCACGACGTGGTGCGCTGGTACTCACAGCACACCGATACGGCCATCGCCATCGATCCGCGCGTGGACGGCACCCTTACCGCCTACGCCCCCGATGTGCCCGACGATCAGCTTCCCGACTTCTTCCGGGGCGTCCTCGAGGCCAACGGCTACCAACTCATCCCCGGCGATCCGCCGCGCCTGGTACCCGGCGAGGGACAAGACGACTTCATGGGCCGGCTCGATGTACCGCAAACACCCCAGGCATCGCGCGTACTGCCCGTGCAGCACCTACGCGCCCAGGATCTCGCGCCCCTGGTCACCGCCTTTCTCAAGCAGGACAGCCCCGGCAGCGTCACCCCCGCCAAGGCTCAGGTACTCAATGCCTCCAACTCGCTCCTGGTCAGCGGTCCCGAAAAGCGCCTCGACGCCCTGGAACGGCTGTTACCGCAACTCGACGTCACCCGGCCCCAGGTGCTGATTCGCGCCGTGCTGTTCGAAACCACCGACGGCGATACCCTCGATTTCGGCGTGTCGTTCGGTCGCTCGCGTAGTGGGGCCGGTCTGGCCGGGGGCGTCAACACCAACAACCTGGACACCTCGCTCGCCAGTCCGGGCGGTACCTTTGGGATCTTCGATGGCAACGTGCTCGCCGTCGCCCTCAACGCCCTGCGCAAGGACTCCCACGCCGATATTCTCTCCACGCCCCAGGTGCTCGCGCTCTCTGGCGAACGCGGCAAGATCTCCGTGGGCCAGAACGTCCCCTTCATCACCGGGCGCGTCACCGGCGAAGCGGCCAGCGTCGACAGCCCCTTTCAAACCATCGAGCGCCGCGACGTGGGCATTCGGCTCGACGTTACCCCCGTGGTTACACCGGGGGGCCTGGTGGTCATGGACGTCTTTACGTCCTCGGACAGCATCGCCGACTCGCTCACCGCCTCGGATATCGTCACCAATCAACGTTCGATCAATACCACTGTGCAAATCACCTCCGGCCAGGCCGTGCTCCTGGGCGGGCTCATCAGCAACGAAAGCCGCGAACAGGAATCCAGCGTGCCCGGTCTCGGCGATATCCCGCTGATCGGGCGCTTGTTCCGTTCCACCTCGGACAGTCACCAACGCACCCGGCTTTACGTGCTGCTCCAAGCCACCGTGCTTCCCACCCAAGAGGCCACGTCATGAATCAGCCATACACCCCGGCGCCATCCTATACGTATAGTATGAGCCAGGTATGTACCCGCAACGCCTGGATCCCCCTCGCCCAATGGCTCGCGTTGCTCAGCATGTCGCTCGAGCACGTCACCAAGTTTCTCTGGCCCGCCTCCGCCTTCACGCCCTGGGCGATCCTGGTCGGGCGTATCGCCTTCCCGCTGTTCGCCGGCATGGTCGCTTGGCACCTGGTCCACAACACGCGCCACCCGATGCGCTACGCCGGTCGGCTATTTCTGATCGGCTTCATCGCGCAACTGCCTTACGCCCTGGTCGTGACGCCCTTCAAACTGAACGTTTGCTACACCCTGGCGTTAGGGCTGTTTGCCGTGGCCCTGATCGACCGGCTCCCCGATACCCCCTCACGCCTCGCCGCGGTCATCGTCCTGGGCTGTGTCGGGCTACTCGCAGGCGGCTCTGTCGAATATGCCCACCTCGGCCTTCTCCTGGTCCCGGCCTACGTGCTGGCCTTTCGCCATCCTAACCACCTGGCCGCCGTGGTACCCGTGCTGCTGATCGCAGCCTTTATCAACACGCCGCCTCTAGCGCCTCTGGTCAGCCTGCTCACCGCCACGGCCTTGATCGTCATCGCCAAGCAACCGGCCATCATGCGGCGCCCAGTCACTCGGCTCCCGCGTCGTCTCTGGCTGGCCTGGTATCCGTTGCACCTGGCGTTGATTGCCTTGTTATTGCCGCTCATGAGGTAGGCGAGACCCGCCCTGTAGCACGTCTCGCAGATCACCCTTTATGGGTGCCGTTAATTGACAGTGTTGGACTTTATTGGAGTTTTGAAAAATGGACCGTTGGGAACGTTACTCGGTGGAATCGCTCGCCCAGGGAGACGGGGAGCAAGACGACAAGGGCCGTTTGTTTTTGAGTCCTCAGGGCCAACGCCACCTGGGTGGTGTGCGTTTCCTGCATACCGGTGTCGATACCGTGCGTCAGCTCTACAGCGGACAGCTCCGCATGCCTCACCTGGATGCCTTGATCGAGCACTATCAGGAAGGTCGCGGGACGACCATGCGCCTTTTCGGGCATACCTGGGCCGTTGGGGCCGGTGCCAGTGGCTCGGGCTTTCGCTATCGCCTGCAGAACAATGAGCTGGGCGTGATCGTCTTCGCCTACGCCCGTCACGTGAAGGTCGAAAACATCGGTACCCACGTCAAAGTCGAGCTCTCCCCGCACTTCATCCATGAGCGTACCCCCGACGACTGCCAAGCCTTCATGGACACCATTGCCGCGCATCTGCTCGGGCACGTCGAGCCTATCGGCTGTGCTGTGCATCTGGCCCTCGACGTCCAGGGCTGGGAACCCCCGAGCGATTTCATGGACCGCTTCGTGACGCGTTCCAAGCGCGTGGTTCGCAAAAACGCCATCAGCGAATTCGAGATCACCAGCGGCGAAGTCGCGACCCAATACGCCTATGGCCAGAGCTATCTGTTCGGCTCTGCGGGTGCCCTTCAGTGCGCCATGTACAATAAAACCCGCGAGGCACGTGCCCACGACAAACTTCACTTCTGGGAGAGCATTTGGAGTACCACCGGGGGCGATGAGCCCTTTACCAGCGCCTACGATCCCGAGGCCCCCGTCTGGCGTATCGAATTCCGCTTCCATCAGTCCGTGCTCCGCGAATACGCCCAGGGCACTCCGGTCAACGTCGACACCGGCGAATGCCTCACCATGGATCACGGCTTCAAGCGCTTCACCGACACCGTGCCCCATCTCTCCGGCATCTGGCGTACCGCCTTGCAGTCCTACCGCCTGGATCTCACACGCGGCAAGCTCATCGACGCCACCTGGCAACTGTTCCAGGAAGACGCCCGGTTCTACGCCCACACCCCGGATTTCCTCTACAAACGCGCACGCAAAACCCCCGGCCTCGGCAACGAAAAGAACGTCGCCCTGGTCGTGGGTAACTTGATCTCCATCTACGCCCGCCAAGGCTTCACAGCTGCCCAAGCGATGCGTGGTCTTCATTTCTGCGGGGCCTGGGAAGACATCGCCAATTACTACCGACGCCGGGGCCTGGATCGTGCCCAGCTCCACGAATTGATAAGCCAACGCCTCGTCGAGCGACGATTACTGGGGAAAGCTGCGTAACATGGCGATTCGAAAGACAAAGGACGGCTGGAAAGTCGATCTCCGCCCTAACGGACGTGATGGGAAGCGGGTACGCCGCACCTTCAAAACTCAGGCCGATGCACGTCGTTTCGAAAACCGCATCCTTGCCTCCGTGGCCGATGGGAATCATTACGCTCCGGCCAAAAAGGATCAGCGTCGTCTGAGTGAACTGGTAGAGCTTTGGTATCGTCATCACGGCACCTCGCTCAAGGCGTCTCGAGAACGTGTGCGCTCCCTTCGCAAGACCGTTGAAGCCCTCGGCGATCCCATCGCACGATCCTTCTCCGCCCAGGACTGGGCCGAATACCGTACCGAGCGTCTCGAGGAGGTCGCGCCGATCACGGTTAACCATGAGCACACTTATCTGAAGGCCGTCTTTTCAGAACTCGAGCGGCTTGGCTTGTGGGAGCATGGCAATCCCCTCGCCAGGATGCGGCTATTGCGTGTCGAAGAAACCGAGATGGCCTTTCTCGATGACGATCAGATCGCGCAGCTACTTCACTACCTCAAGGGACTCCCCAATCGGGATTGCTACTTCATCACGCTGCTGTGCCTGACTACCGGGGCTCGCTGGTCGGAAGCGGAAACACTGCGAGGGGAAAAAGTCGGCCCGGATCGTGTTACCTACGCCGGTACCAAGTCCGGTAAAAGTCGCACCATCCCCATACCGACACAACTGGCCAGTCAGCTTCGCAAGCGCCGTCGTATCGGCCGTCTTTTCGTTACGTCTTATAAGACGTTCAGGAAGGCAATTCAGGAAACCGGCATCGAGTTACCATCTGGGCAATTGACCCATGTACTACGGCACACTTTCGCCAGTCACTTCATGATGAACGGGGGGAATATCCTGGTCTTACAACGCATCTTGGGCCATCAGTCACTGACCATGACCATGCGTTACGCGCACTTCGCGCCGGAGCACCTGGAAGATGCAGTGAGATTGAACCCGTTGGCAGGTGTGGACAAAATGTGGACACCCACAAAAAAACCGCCCTGAGGGGCGGTTTCTTTCAAGGCCAAAAAAGCCTTTAGAATCAGTCGCTAAGCTATGGTGCCGACACCAGGAGTCGAACCCGGGACCTACTGATTACAAGTCAGTTGCTCTACCAACTGAGCTATGTCGGCATAACATAAAGCCCTTAACGATGGCTGGGGTAGCAGGATTCGAACCTGCGCATGCTGATACCAAAAACCAGTGCCTTACCGCTTGGCTATACCCCAGCAAATTGGTGGCCAGAGACGGAATCGAACCGCCGACACGAGGATTTTCAATCCACTGCTCTACCGACTGAGCTATCTGGCCCTTCCAACGGGGACGCATTAAAACGAATTCTTCGGTTCGGGTCAAGCCTTTTAATTCAAAAAGATGCTGACCACCGGGCCTGCTTTACTGGCTCGGGGGTACGTAGCCTTCGGCCTGGTCGGTATCCCGGTTATCGAGGAAGCGCTCCATCTGTTCCATGAGGTAGGTACGCGCTTCGGGGTCCAGCAAGCTGAGGTGCTTTTCGTTGATCAGACGGGTCTGCTGCGCCTGCCATTCGTCCCAGGCTTGCTTGGAAACCGTCTGCTGGATCTCCTGCCCCTTGGCACCGGGTAGCGGCGGAAACGGCAGGGCCTCGAGCTCCTGTTGGTACTTGCGGCAAAAGACGGTCTGGCTCATGGCGCTTACTCCTAACGTATTGCGGTTCGTCATGACACGGGGTTATGAAACGTCTCGATCGAGTAGTGTCTTGACCGGCGCGGCCAATCCTACACTAGCGGGCGCCTTGGCGTCGTACCATAGCGCCCCTTCCTCGCCGACCTCTGAAGGCAGCTCCTCCAGACGCGCCGGTGAGGGCGTGATCTTCAAACGAAAATGGCTGAAGGTATGCGTGAATGCCTCGCCATCCGTCTCGCGCTTTGCGTGGGGGAAGCGCTGATCGAGCCAGGCGTGTAGCGCTTGCTCGTCATCGAACTGAGGCAGGCTCCACAGGCCGCCCCACAGACCGCTGGCCGGGCGCTGCTGAAGGAAGACGCGTCCCTGTGGGTCGCGTAACACCAGCATCCGTGTGGCGCGCTCAGGCAGCGCTTTGCGCGGTTTAGATTCGGGAAAGCGCGTTTCTTCGCTACGCGCATGCGCCACGCAGACATCTTCGAAAGGACATAGTAGGCATGCCGGCTTGCTTCGCGTACACAGCGTCGCCCCCAGGTCCATCATCGCCTGGGTGTAGTCGGCCAGCCGCTCCTCCGGCGTGTAACGCTCCGCCAGCGTCCATAGCTCACGCTCCACAGCAGGACGGCCGGGCCAGCCTTCCACGGCGTGCAGGCGAGTCAGCACACGCTTGACGTTGCCGTCGAGGATCGGCGCGCGCCGGCCGGTGCTGATGCTGATGATCGCGCCGGCCGTGGAACGCCCGATGCCGGGCAGCGTGGAAAGCGCCTCGACGCTGTCCATCGGAAACTCGCCGCCATGCTCGTCCATCACCACCTGGGCCGCCTTGTGCAGGTTACGCGCCCGTGCGTAATACCCCAGCCCCGTCCACAGGTGCAGCACCTCGTCTTGCGGCGCTCGCGCCAGGGCGGCGACATCGGGAAAGCGCTCCATGAAGCGCTGATAGTAGGGAATCACCGTGGCGACTTGCGTCTGCTGCAGCATGATCTCGGACACCCAGATGCGATAGGGCGTCTTGTCGAATTGCCAGGGCAGCGTCTTGCGTCCGTGAACGTCGAACCATTCGAAGACCCGCCGACGAAAAGTGTCGGCGGTGAGCGGAATTTCCTGCATGAGCGTTATCGTCCAGTCGTCGGCGGCGCCGCTAGATCATGGGGATGAGAGGTCAGGGACATACCAAAAAAAGCGCCGACAGATGTCGGCGCAGGGACTGGCTATGGGCTTTGCTCACTTGAATAGACCACGCAACTTGTCTCCAAGTTCCTTGGCGGAGCCTTCTCCCAATGTTTCGTCGATCTTGCGCGCGGTATCGCTGTCGAGCTCGCCTTCCAGCGCTTCGTCGAGCTTATCGCCGGCTTCGCGCTTGGCCTTGTCCTTGGCCAGCTCTCCCAGCGTGTCCTGGAAGGCCTCGCGATCGAAACGGCACCATTCACCCGACTCTCCACCCAGTTGTCCTTCACAACGCACTGGCAGGCTTACCTGCTGCAGGCGTGAGGTCACCCGGCAGGCATTCTGGTCGGCGGTATCGATGAAGCGCGCCTTGAGGTCGTAATCGAAACGCTCAGTAGGAATGTTGAACGAGCCCGCGCCGGTCATCTCGATGCCCGGAATACGCACTTCGAGATCGTCGTTGCGGGCCACACCATCGGTGATATCAAGGCTCGCCGACAGCGTGTCAAAGGGCGTGTCGTCGCTCCATTCGCGATCCGACTGGTTGCCGTCCAGCATGGCGGCGGCGGTACATAGCTGACGCGAGACATTGACGTCGAGCATCGCGCCATTGTCGATGCGTAGCGAGGCCGTGCCGTTGAGATGACGCTTGAGCGATTCGAGCTGATTGGTCTGCGAAGTGACATCGCTTTCCAGGTTGAGCCGGCCGCGCAAGGGCGATTCCGCGTCGTTGATATCTTTGTACAGCGGTGCGATCTGCACGCCGGAGAGCGACTGAGTCATGGCCAGGCGCAACGGCGATTGACGCAGATCCAGGCTGCCCTGGGCGTCGAACGTGCCCTCGTAGAGCTTGGCCGACAGCGACTCCAGACGCTGACGCCCGTCGTCGCCCGTCACGCGCAGTGCCACGTCCTGGAGCGTCATGCCCTTGAGGATCACGGTATTCACGTCCAGCTTGCCATCCAGCGTCAAGTTGGAGAGCCACTCGGTGGGCAGCAAACCGGCACCCTCGGCGGCGGCATAGGCCGACGAGACGCCCAGCGTTTCGACGACACTCGCCGTGTCTTCGCTCTGATCCTGGTCCGCTTCCTCGTCACTCTTTTCGGCGGGCGGCAGGTAGGCGTCCAGGTCGAGACGTTCGCCCTGAAGGTCGAAACTCAACCACTGGCCATCGAAACCGGCGCCCAATTCCCCGGTCAGCGTTTCGCCATCGAGCAATAGGCTGAGATTCGAGAAGTTGATGCGCTGGAGATCGCCATGCACGGGGCTGGTCATGGCCAGTTCGCTCAGCGCCTTCTTGTCGCCGGTCTCGGGCAGGGCGTCGAAACGCTCGAGCCAGTCCCGCAGGGGCAGCGGCGCCAGCTTGAGCTGCCCAGTGTACTGCGGCGCATCGAGCAATTCGGTAAAGCTCAGTGTCCCCGTCAGGTCCAGGTCGTCGTCGCCGCTCAAGGCGATATCACGCAACTGGGCGGTTTGAGCGTCGAGATCGGCTTCACCATCGAAGCCCAGGCTCAACCCCAGCGGCTTACTCTTCACGGCGGGGTGGTGAAGGCGCGTATCGAGCTGGGCGTCATCGAGCCGGTAATGCTGCTCCTGCGTCTCGGCCAGTAGGTGGCCGACTTGCAGATTGATACCCTGCGCCTGATCGGAAAGCGCTGGCCACTGCGTGCTGGTTTCCAGGGTCATGTTGCTGAGTTCATAGCGACCGTCGCGCAGACCCAGGAGCACACGACTCTTGAGCTTTACCTGGCTGGTCAGCGCAGGCGCTTGGCTGTCGAGATCGAACGCCATCTGCAATGGGAAGGCCGCATCGGGATTGACGTTGCTGCCTTCCATGCTGAGATTGGAGAGCGTCAGATCCAGATCGCGCTGAGCGTCCTGATAATGCACGCGACTGTCGCGTACCTGGACGCTGGCGATATCCAGCGCCACGGGCAGGCTATCGGGGTTCTCATTCAACCCTGGTCCTGCCGATGCCGGTGCCAAGGCCTTCTCGGCCTGGTCTCCGCCGCTCTCCATGCGATCGAGCAGCACTTCCCAGTTGCCGCGCCCTTCGGCGTCACGCTCGAGGTTGAGCCGCATGCCATCCAGCGTCAGCCCTTCCACGGCCACCTCGCCGGAGAGCAGCGGCGCGAACGCCACGCTGACCTCGGCACGGTCGAACGCCGCAAAGGCGTCGGCGTCATGAGATTGCTCGGGCAACCAGACCTCAGCTTGTTCGACACTGAAACCCAGACGCGGATAGAAGGACCAGGACAAGGGGCCGTCCAGATTGAGATCCAGACCACTTTGATCGTGCACCGCCTCGACAAGCCGGGGCTTGAGGTCGTTGGGATCGAAGAACGTGGTGATGTAGACCACGGCGCCGACCACGATCAAGGCCAGCACCCCGACCACCGCCAGCAATGCTCTCAGCAGCGCTTTCATCGGCGCCCTCCCTGTGACGCTAATGGATGAAATTCATAGTACGTTCCGTCGGCGGAGGGATGATAGCCAAGTCGGGTCAACAACAGTTGGTCCCCCATCATCAACACTGTGGTGGGAACGCGCGGCGAACAGGCTTCGCCTTGCGCGCGCTCGGCAATCAGCATCAATAGCCGTGAGCCGACGCCACGATGCCGGGTTTCGGCACGTACGCAGAAATGTGACAACCACCATACGCGAGTTTCGCGACGCACGGCGACCGCTCCCAGACGCCGCGCGTTGAATAACGCGCAGCAAAACGTGCCGCCCTGGGTGAAGTGATCGTCGATGAAGCGCTCGACGGACGCGGGAAGACGCTCGGCGGGGGCATCGCGGTAGATGCGCGCGAGATCCTGCGCCACTTGGGCGTCCTTCTCCCACTCGGCGCGATCGATTTCCTGCAAGGTCACCGGCATGCCTGCTCTCCCCGGACGAACTCCCTGGCCCTGTCACGGCCCCTCGAGCGTTGGTGGAGGGACGCGCAAATCGCCCCTGAACTTCCGGCATTGTAGCGGATGGCCGGGGCGATTCTCTATAATGAGCGTTCCATGGCGCCGCGAGCCTGGCGTATTCACGCCTTCATCGCGCGCCCCGCTCACGTCCGAAGTGCTGGAGACCCCCTATGGCCGAGCGCGTCGCTACCGTGTCCCGCGACACCCACGAGACCCAGATCCAGGTGCGTATCAACCTCGACGGCGAGGGCCATTTCCAATCCGAGACGGGCGTCGCGTTTCTCGATCACATGCTCGATCAGGTGGCCCGCCACGGCCTGATCGACCTGGAGATCAAGGCTCAGGGCGATCTGCACATCGATGCTCACCATACCGTCGAGGACATCGGCATCACCCTGGGGCAGGCCTTCGCCCAGGCCATCGGCGACAAGCGCGGCATCCGGCGTTACGGCCATGCCTACGTACCGCTGGACGAAGCCCTTTCGCGCGTCGTGGTAGACTTCTCGGGGCGCCCGGGGCTAAGCATGGATGTCGAATTCACACGTGCGAACATCGGCCGATTCGACACCCAGTTGTTCTGGGAGTTCTTCCAGGGCTTCGTCAATCACGCCCAGGTAACGCTGCACATCGACAACCTCAAAGGCTTCAACGCCCACCATCAGGCGGAAACCATTTTCAAGGCCTTTGGCCGCGCACTGCGTATGGCGGTGGAACCCGACCCCCGCATGACCGGGCGGATGCCCTCCACCAAAGGCAGCCTGTGAGGCTCTCACGACGCGCTAAGGAGCGAGCATGACGATTGCGGTCATCGATTACGGCATGGGTAACCTTCACTCCGTCGCTAAGGCGTTGGAGCATGTCACACATGAAAACGTGGTCATCACCGACGATTCGCGCAGCATTCGTGGCGCCAGCCGCCTGGTGCTGCCCGGCCAAGGCGCGATTCGCGACTGCATGGGCGAGTTGCAACGCAACGACCTGCAGGGCGTGGTGCACGAAGTCTTGCGTGCCCAGGCCAAGCCGTTGCTGGGTATCTGTGTCGGCCAGCAGATGTTGATGGAAAAAAGCGAGGAAAACGGCGGCGTGACTTGCCTTGGCCACTTGCCCGGGCGCGTGCGTCACTTCGGGCGTGACCTGCGTGACGCCCAGAATCAGCGTCTGAAAGTGCCGCATATGGGCTGGAACCGAGTCACGCAGCACCACACCCACCCGCTCTGGGCGGGGATCGACGACGACGCACGCTTTTATTTCGTGCACAGCTATTACGTCGAGGCACAGGAAGACAGCGACATCTTCGGCACTACCGAATACGGCGGGCATACCGCGCATGTCGCCACTGGCCGCGGCCCGGTCTTCGCCGTGCAGTTCCACCCCGAGAAAAGCGCGCGCGACGGGTTACGCTTGCTCGAGAATTTCGTCACTTGGACGCCCTGAGCATCCAGGTCGGACATGCCGCCCTTCGGCGGCGCCACACGTATACCGAGAGGACACGTCATGCTGGTGATTCCCGCCATCGATCTCAAGGACGGCCAGTGCGTCCGCCTCAAGCAGGGGCGTATGGACGACTCGACCACCTACGGTGACGATCCGGTGGCCATGGCCGCGCGCTGGGTCGAGACCGGCGCCCGCCGGCTGCATCTGGTGGATCTCAACGGTGCTTTCGAAGGCCAGCCGGTGAACGCCGAGGCGGTGACCGCCATCGCCCGCGCCTATCCCGAGCTACCGATACAGATCGGCGGTGGCATTCGCACCGCCGCGACCATCGAGGCCTATCTCGAGGCAGGCGTGTCTTACGTCATCATCGGCACCCAGGCCGTCAAACAGCCGGCCTTCGTCACCGAGATGTGCCGTGCCTTTCCGGGCCGTGTGATCGTGGGACTCGACGCCCGCGAGGGCTACGTCGCCACCGATGGCTGGGCCGAGGTCTCGACGCTCAAAGCCGTAGACCTGGCCAAGCGTTTCGCCGACGATGGCGTCACCTCGATCGTGTACACGGATATCGCCCGCGACGGCATGATGCAGGGCGTCAACATCGCGGCCACCGCCGAACTGGCGCGCGAAGGCGGTCTCCCGGTGATCGCTTCCGGCGGCGTCACCCATCTGGGCGACATCGGGGCCCTGCTCGAGGTGGAACACGAAGGCATTCTCGGCGCCATTACCGGGCGCGCCATCTACGAAGGCAAACTCGACGTCGCTGAGGCCCAGCGCCTGTGCGACGCCGCGCCAGCCACACGGAGAAGCTGATCATGGCACTCGCCAAGCGCATCATTCCCTGTCTCGACGTCGATGCCGGCCGCGTGGTCAAGGGCGTCAACTTCGTCGGCATCCGCGACGCCGGTGACCCGGTCGAGGTCGCCAAGCGCTACAACCAGCAGGGCGCCGACGAGATCACCTTCCTCGATATCACCGCCAGCCACGAGGATCGCGGCACCACGGTGGAAATGGTCGAACGCATCGCCGGGGAAGTCTTCATTCCGTTGACGGTGGGCGGCGGCATTCGCACCTGCGACGACATCCGCACCATGCTCAATGCCGGCGCCGACAAGGTGTCGATCAACACCGCCGCGGTGACCAATCCGGACTTCGTTCAAGAAGCGGCGGAGCGCTTCGGTAGCCAGTGCATCGTGGTCGCCATCGACGCCAAGCGGGTCTCTGGCGAGGGCGAGCCGCCGCGCTGGGAAATCTTCACCCATGGCGGCCGCAAGCCCACCGGGCTCGATGCCGTGGAGTGGGCGTGCAAGATGGTCGAGCTTGGGGCGGGAGAACTGCTACTGACCAGCATGGATCGCGACGGCACCAAGGCCGGGTTCGACCTGGGGGTGACCCGCGCCATCGCCGATGCCGTCAGCGTTCCGATCATCGCCTCCGGCGGCGTCGGCGACCTCGATCACTTGGTCGCAGGCGTCAAGGAAGGCGGTGCGGACGCCGTGCTTGCCGCGAGTATCTTCCACTTCGGTGAGTACACCATTCCCGACGCCAAGCGTTATATGGCGGAGCATGGGATCGAAATGCGTTTATAGCGCACGTCTCTTATCCCTCGGCGCTGAGCCCCAGGTTGCTGACGCCTTCGTTACGCCCCAGGCGTCGCAGCGACTTGAGCGCGTCACGCGTCAGCGGCGCCTCGACGTGCTCTAGCACCGCTTCCTGGAAGCCGTGCTCGTCGTCCATCAACGGGTGCTCACGCACGCGTACCGCCAGCCGCTCGGCATCGTCGTCCGCGCCGTCGGTCATCTCGATGTAGGCATGCACGCCATCGCGTGACAAACGGCTCACGTCACGCGGCGACTCCGAGGCTTCACTACGCAAGGCGTCGAGCAGTGCCGTCAAGGCCATGACCACCTCGACCGCGCGGCGCGCGCCGAAGCTATCGTCGTTTTCCGGCGGTTCCTGCTCGGCGAGTTTCTCGGCCTGCTTGTCGAAGTCGATCGCCGCATCCTTCACGGCCAGCGCTTCCCACGCCAGGTCGAGCACGTTGCGCAGCACCTTGGCGTCGCCGCTGCCGCTCATCTGGGCATACAGTGCATAGTTGGGCAGCATGCGCTCGATCACGGCCGCCATGAAGGCCTGCCGGGCTCGCGCGGGCAATTGATCCAGACGGGCGTGGAAGCCGTCGGCGGACGCTGTCATAGCTTACTCCTCGGAGGATGCGTCAAGGTCAGGGCCAGAGTATATCTTGGAGCACGCGGCCACGGGCATCGAACACGACGCCCTCGGCGCGCAGCTTTTCATGCTGGCGCACGGCGCCGGTGTGCTCGGTCACGCGCCGGCTGGCATTGATGACACGATGCCAGGGCAGCCCGTGGCCGCTGGGCAGATGGCGCATGGCACTTCCCACCATGCGCGCCGTGGCGCCATCGGTCATGTTCGCGATACGCCCATACGTGGTCACTCGCCCCTCAGGAATCTGAGCGACGATGGTATAAATCTGTTCAAGTACCTCAGCTCGCGGCATGCTAGCTCTCCTCCGACGACCCACTACTCCTCGACGACCCCACTTGCTGCGGGGGGACGGCTTTACCATCATGGGCGCATCATGCATATCTACTTTCTTCAGCACGCAGATTACCTCGGCCCGGCGCGCTTCGCCGATTGGCTGACGGGCATGGGCCACAGCCATAATACCTGCCACTTATACGCGGACGAGGCACCGCCGCGTTTCGACAACTTCGATGCCTTGATCGTGCTCGACGCGCCGTTCGGGCTCCACGAGGACGCGCCGCCGACGTGGCTCAAGCGCGAGCGCAAGTTGATCGCGCGCATGCTCAAGAGCGGCAAGCCGCTGCTCGGCGTCGGTGTCGGTGCGCAGTTGATCGCCGAGGCGCTGGGCGCCATCGTCTCTCGGGGCACCTATGCCGAGCGCGGCTGGCAGCCTATCACCCTGGCCGACGAGAGTCCCTTCGACCTCCCCGAGCGCTTCGAGGCATTCACTTGGCATCACGATGTCTTCGGCTTGCCGGATGAGGCCTTGCCTCTGGGCGGCAGCCCCGCCAGCCCGTTGCAAGGCTTCGCCTGGGACAGCGGCCGAGTGGTGGCACTGCAATGTCATCTGGAGGCCACCACCGCCTCGGTCAGCGCCCTTTACGATCACCTGGCGGCATTCGATGAGCGGCTCGCGGCTACCGACGGCGCTTATCTGCAATCCCGCGAGACGGTCATGGAGGAACCGCGGCGTTTCGATCGTCTGGCCCCCTTGCTCGACCGCGTCATGCTCGACTGGCTGCGGCACGCGCGCCGGCCTTAGGCTAAAAGCGAGCCGGGTGCACCTAGCGTACAAGCGACGCTGACCAGTCCTGGGCAAAGGCCAGACAGCTCTCCCAGTCGCCGACATGCAGCGCCTCGTGGGGAGACTGTTCAAGCTGATAGCGGTACATGGGATCGTAGTATTCGAGCATCAGCGGCGCGAGCCAAGCTTCGTGCGCCTGGGTATTGCCCCGCTGGTGTTCGCGGAAGGCCAGCGCCTGCAAGCGTTGCAGACGTTGGAAACGCGCACTGCCCAGACGCTTACGCACACGCTTGAGCGCGCTGGAAAGCTGCTTGCGCATCAACGCCCAGCCCAGCCACTCGCCATAGTGGCCACGGTAGGTCTGCCAAAGGGTCTCGATATAGTCCTTGCGGATCTGTTCGAGGCGCCAGTCCAGCGGCATCTCCACGCGAATACGCGGCGCCGCTTCCATGGTCCGCCAGAAGGACAGGGGAATATCCAGCCGCCCGATCATGCGTGACTCATCCTCTACCACGCAGCCGTGCGGCATACGCGATAGCGCCACGCCCAGCGCATGCTCGAAATCGATCTGCGACGGCCCCTGCAAAGGGTGCCGCCCGAACGCGGAGCCCTTGTGTCGAGCATGGCCTTCGAGGTCGACGCCCGTGTCGAGACGTTGAATCAACTCGGTCTTGGCGCTGCCGGTGAGGCCGGCCACGACCAGCGTCGGCCGCGTTGCCGCCGTGGTGATCTCGGCATTCAGGCACTGGCGCATGGCCTTCCAGCCGCCCTGGATACGCGGCAGGGTGATGCCCGCCTCCTCTAGCCACTGCTGCGCGATTTGCGAACGCAGTCCGCCCCGAAAACAATAGATCAGCGCTTGAGGATGACGCTCGGCAAACGCCTGCCATGCCGCCACACGACGCCGCTTAAGGGCACCGCCCACCAACTGCGTGCCCAGCTCGATGGCGGCGGCCTGACCGGCCTCCTTATAGCGAATTCCCACCGCCTGGCGTTCGGCATCGTCCATCAACGGCAGGTTGACGGCACCCGGCAAGGCGCCCTGTTCGAATTCCACCGGGGCACGCACATCGATCAGCGGGCGCTCGAGCAGCGCCAACCCTGGCGCGATCTGCGGTAGGCTCACCCACGCACCTCGATCACACTCGCGCCACTCGCGGGACGCATCTCGCCGAAGGCTTCCAGCTTGATGCCGTATTGACGGCCGATGCGCTCGACGTCATCCGCCCAGGCGGGATCGACGCTCAGCAGCAGGCCACCCGAGGTCTGCGGGTCGCACAACCACTGCCAGTGCGCCGCATCCATATCGGGCAAGGCCTCGCCCAGCGCCTGACGGTTGCGCTGCGTGCCGCCAGGCACCGCCCCGCGCCGCCGGTACGCTTCAGCCTCGGCGAGCCGGGGCAGCTTGGCAAAGTCGATCCGTGCCTTGAGACCGCTCGCCTGGCAGACCTCGCTGAGGTGGCCCGCCAAGCCAAAACCGGTGACATCGGTCATCGCATGCACGCCCTGGACCTTGGCCATCTCGATCCCGATCCGGTTGGACTTCAGCATCGTTCGGCGCGCCAGCCCCTGGTGACCGGATTCCAACCAGCCATGCTTTTCGGCTGTGGTCAGAAGCCCCACCCCCAATGGCTTGGTGAGATACAGCAAGTCGCCTGCCTTGGCGTTGCTGTTGAGCTTGAGATGCTCGAGATCCACCAGGCCATTCACTGACAGGCCGAAGATCGGCTCAGGGGAATCGATGGAGTGCCCGCCGGCCAAGGCCAGGCCCAGCTCGCGGCAGATCGACTGCGCACCGCCCACCACGTCGCCGGCGATTTCGGCGGCCAACTTGTCGATCGGCCAACCGAGAATCCCCAGTGCCATGATCGGCGTGCCGCCCATGGCGTAGACATCGCTGATGGCGTTGATGGCGGCGATACGCCCAAAGTCGAAGGGGTCGTCGACGATGGGCATGAAGAAATCGGTCGTCGAAATAAGACCGCGGCCGTCGCCGAGGTCATAGACCGCGGCGTCTTCGCGGCCCTTGTTACCCACGATCAAGCGCTTGTCGGTGGCACCGGGACCCGCCTTGGACAGGATGCTATCCAGCACGTCGGGGGCGATCTTGCAGCCACAACCGGCGCCGTGGCTGTATTGCGTCAGGCGAATGGCACTCATGGGGCACTCCTTGGCAATCGTTTGCTCCATTCTACATGAGCGGCGCGCCAGCGTTTACAGGGCTTCCAAGGCATCGCCGAGTTTATCGACGGCGATCACCTCCATGCCCTCGGGCGCCTGCCGGGGAGCGTTAGCCCGCGGCACGATGGCACGCGTGAAACCGTGCTTGGCGGCTTCGACGATGCGCTCTTGGCCGCTGGGCACGGGGCGAATCTCGCCCGACAGCCCCACTTCGCCGAAAGCCACCAGTTCACGCGGTAAATTACGGTTCTGCAGGCTGGAGACGACAGCCAGCAACACGGCCAGGTCAGCACTGGTCTCGAGCACTTTGACGCCACCGACCACGTTGAGGAAGACGTCCTGATCGCCGGTAAACAAGCCGCCGTGCTTGTGCAACACGGCCAACAGCATCGCCAGACGGTTCTGATCGAGCCCCACGGCGATGCGCCGCGGATTGCCCAGGGCCGAGTCGTCGAGCAATGCCTGTACCTCGACGAGAATCGGCCGTGTGCCTTCCCAGACCACCATCACCAGGCTGCCGGGCGCTTGTTCCTCGGCGCGGGAGAGGAAGATGGCGCTGGGGTTCTTGACCTCCTTGAGGCCGTGCTCGAGCATCGCGAACACGCCCAGCTCGTTGACCGCGCCGAAGCGGTTCTTCTGCCCGCGCAGGGTGCGGAATCGCGAGTCCGCCCCGCCCTCGAGCAGCAACGAGGCATCGATCATGTGCTCCAGCACCTTGGGGCCGGCCAGCGTGCCGTCCTTGGTCACGTGCCCGACCAGCATCAGCACGGTGTTCGACTGCTTGGCGAAACGCGTCAACGCCGCCGAGGATTCGCGCACCTGCGCCACGCCACCGGGCGCCGAGCTGATGTCCTCCAGGTGCATGGTCTGGATCGAGTCGATGATCAGCACGGCGGGCTTTTCACGCTCGGCGACCGCAAGCACCGTTTCGATGCTGGTCTCGGCAAGCATGTTGAGTCCCTTGACCGGCAGTTGAAGCCGATGCGCGCGCATCGCTACCTGGGAGAGCGATTCCTCGCCGGTGACATACACTACCTTGTGCGACTGGGCCAGCTTGCAGGCGGTCTGCAGCAGCAACGTCGACTTGCCGGCGCCGGGGTTGCCCCCCAACAGCACCGCCGAGCCCGGCACGAGGCCACCGCCCAGCACGCGGTCGAACTCGCCGAAGGAAGACGAGAAACGCGGTACTTCGGTGAGATCGACCTCGCCCAGATCGACCACGTCGCGCGAGACTAATCCCGCATAGCCGCTACGCCCCGTCGTCGACGGTGATTGCGCGTGAGATCGAGCGCTGCCCAGGCGCACTTCGCTGAGCGTATTCCACTCACGGCAGCTCGAACACTGCCCTTGCCACTTATTGTATTCGGCACCGCATTCGGTGCACACGAAGGCACTCTTCGCCTTGGCCATGTCGTCGCTCCTTGCTGATCACCGGCATTCTATCATCACGCCCGGCATCGCCTCGTCCAGGTATGCGCCACGGGAAGACCGGACATGCAAAAGGCGGCCCGTGGGCCGCCTTTTCGGTGATACGAGAACGCGATTACTGCTGGCGTTGCAGACGCAGCGTCTCACCGTTCTCGAAGCGACGCAGTTGCGGGTCGATCAGTTCCAGCGTATTGGCGTCGAGCTTCTGGAAGTAATAGATCTGCCCTTCGCCCTCGGGCGTCAGCTCGTAGACGGTCGCCTCGGGATCTTCCGCAGCGCCATCGATGACTTCCCACTGGCCGTCGTATTCTTCGGCCGGCGGATTCTCCGGATGGTTGCGATATTCGGCTTGCAACTCGAAGGTGCGCTCTTCCGCCGTCGCGTCTTCGTCACCCATCAGTTGCACTTCAAGGTCGATACCGTCGCAGTTGCGGCACGGCAAGGTGCCGGTATAAACGGTCGGCTGTTCGGCTTGCTCCGACGCACCAGGCTGGCCTTGCTGCGAGGTGCCCGTGGCACAACCGGCGAGCACGGCGAGCATGGCTGAACCGGCGAGCAACGTCCTGATCTGCATGATAGTCCTCCTAACCAATGGGTCCTGGGCCGCTCCCGCGGCCCCGTGGGTCACAGCATAGCGTCATGTGACGCTATCGGACACCCTTTGCAGGCTTAGACCTCATGATAATGTCGGATAGTCCGTATAACCCTCGGCGCCACCACCGTAGAACGTTGCCGGGTCAGGCTCATTGAGCGTGCTCTCGCGACGGAAGCGTTCGACCAGATCGGGGTTGGCGATATACGGACGCCCGAAGGCCGCACCGTCGCCCAAGCCATCGCGAATCAACGCCTCGGTGCGCTCGGCGGTGTAGTGTCCGCAGTAAATCAGCGTTCCCGGGAAGCGCTGACGCAACTCACGACGGAAGGTGTCGGTCAGTTGGGGCCCCTCGCCGGTCCAGTCGGGCTCGTTGACATGCAGATACGCAATACCACGACGCGTCAGTTGCTCGGCCAGATAGAAGGCCATCGCCTCCGATTCGTCGTCGCTCAGGCCGAAGATCTCGATGAACGGCGAGATACGAATCCCGACTCGATCGGCCCCCACGACCTCGCTGACGGCATCGACGACTTCCAGAACCAGGCGTGCCCGGTTGACCAAGTTGCCGCCATAGCGGTCAGTACGCTTATTCGAGCCCGTTGCCATGAACTGCTGCAGCAGGTACGCATTGGCGGCATGCACTTCGACCATGTCGAATCCGGCACGCTTGGCGCGTTTGGCGGCCTGGCGATAGTCGTCGATCAGCGCGGGAATCTCGTCGGTTTCCAGGGCCCGTGGCGTACTGGTCGGGTACTGGCCCGAGCTGCCGTCATCGAACTCGAGGAAACAGTTGGCGCCTTCTGCGCGTAGCGCGCTCGGCGCCACCGGCGGTTGGCCACCCGGCTGGACCTTGTGATGCGAGATCCGGCCCACGTGCCACAGCTGCAAGGCGATCCGCCCGCCGGCACGATGCACGCTATCCACGACACCCCGCCAACCGGCTTCCTGCTCGTCGGTATAGATGCCCGGCGTATAGACATAGCCCCGCGCAGTGGGAGAGATGTTCGTCGCCTCGCTGATGATCAAGCCGGCATCGGCGCGCTGCGCATAATAGGTTTGCTGCAGCGCCTTGGGCACCATGTCTGGCGTGCGTGCACGGGTCAGCGGCGCCATCAACACGCGGTTGGGGAGCGTCAGCTTGCCCATGGTGAGCGGTGAAAGCAGCGAATCGTAGGCCATGTCGCCTCCTGTAGAACTCTTGGTAATCATCACGATGTGCAAGAGATGAGGTCGTTAGAGCACTAATCAAGGGCCGGTCCCTCGAAACGTTCCACATCGGCTAATAACAGATCTGTAAAACACGGTGCATCTTGCGCGTCACGAGGCGTCGCGTCACCATGGACGTCTACCTCATCACTGCCTGTGCGAGCTTTCATGAGCAAGTTCTGGAGTCCCGCCGTGCGTGAGCTAACTCCTTATGTACCGGGAGAGCAACCGCGCGAGCGTCTTATCAAACTCAATACCAACGAGAATCCCTATCCGCCCGCGCCCGGCGTCGAGCAGGCGCTACGCGATTTCCCGGCCGATCATCTGCGCCTCTACCCAGACCCTAATGCCACTGCGCTTCGCGAGGCACTGGCACAGGAATACGGCGTCGCGACCGAGCAGGTATTCGTCGGCAACGGCTCCGACGAGGTCTTGGCACTGGCCTTTCAGGCGTTCTTCCGGCAACCGAAGCCGCTGCTGATGCCGGCGATTTCCTATAGCTTCTATCCGGTCTACTGCAAGCTCTACGATGTGGCCTACCGAAGCGTGGCACTGGATGACCAATGGCGCGTGCCCCTGACGGCCTTCGATACCGACAATGGCGGCATCGTCTTCGCCAACCCCAACGCACCGACCGGGCACGGGCATCCGCGCAAGGCGATCGCTGCCTTGCTCGAGCGTAATACCGAGAGCGTGGTACTGGTCGATGAAGCCTATGTGGACTTCGGCGGGGAAAGCACGATCCCTCTGGTCGCGCGCTTTCCCAACCTGCTGGTGACGGGAACGTTCTCCAAATCACGCAGCCTGGCCGGGTTGCGCCTGGGCTTTGCGATCGGCTCGCGAGAACTGATCGAGGGACTGGAGCGCGTCAAGGACTCCTTCAATTCCTTCCCTGTCGACAGCATCACCATCGAGGCGGGCATCGCCGCACTGCGGGATCGTGCCTACTTCGATGCCTGCCGCGAACGCGTCATCGCAACGCGCGAGTGGGCAAAGCACCAACTCGAAACGCTTGGCTTCGAAGTATTGCCTTCGCAGACCAATTTCCTGTTCGTACGGCACGACGCTTACCAGGCAAGCATGTTATTCGACGCCTTGCGTGAACGGGGCATCCTAGTGCGTCATTTCAACAAGGAAGCATTGAGCGACTTCTTGCGCATCAGCATCGGTACGGATGACGAAATGACGAGTTTAGTGGAAGCACTCGAGGCCGTGTGTCGCTAGCGAGGCGGGCCACACAGAAAGACGCCCGCACGAGGCGGGCGTCGATCATGACCGGCGTTACAGCCGCGGATGATTACATCGCCGACAATTGCTGAGTAAGGTAGTCGCTGGTCTGATTCATCTCGGAGACCATGCTGTCGAGTTCCTGGAACTGGGTACGATAGCGGTCTACCGTGCCCGCGATGCTGTCTTCCATCGAAGCATAACGCTCGTCGAGACGGTCCATCTGGTTCTCGGCGCCAGTTACAGCGCCTTCCACCATGCCGTTCTCACCTAGCATGGTATCCAGCTCTTCCTCGACTCTTCCCGCGATACCCGTCGATTCGTCAGTCCCCGCGAATAGCGTTTGAACCGCACCGGGCTGGGTCGCTAAAGATTCATCAAGTTGTTCCTCGTCGATTTCCAGCTCACCATCGACATTCATCGAAATACCAGCATCTTCCAGCGTCTGCAGACCATCTCCATCGACGCTTTCGGTCATCGTACTGCGTAAGCGAGACTCCGCCATGCGCGTCGTGCTGTCACCCAGCAAGTCGCCGGCTTGCGTCTCGCCATCCTCGGAGCTGAAGCTGGTGAGGTCGGCGGTAGTCGACTTCATATCATTGTAACTGTCGACGAACCCCGTAATGGCGCCACGGATCGACTCTTCGTCGCGCGCCACCGTCACCGTGGACTCGCCCGTGTCTGTCAGGCTCAGCGTCGTACCCTGGATCGCATCTTCAACCTGATTGCTGGCACTGTTAATCTCAATGCCATTGACGTTCAACTTGGCATCCTGGCCCTCAATTTTGGTGGCGTCATCCAGTGCCAAGCCATCGAGACCTGTAAACTCGACGTTGTCGATACGAGCGTCTTCACCCGTCGATTCAGACGAAAGCGCCAGGCGGCTTTGATCACCATCGAACACGACAGACGCGCTCGTCCCGGCATCGCTCGCGTTGATGGCATCCCGAACGTCACCCAGCGTACTTCCCGCCTCCACCGCAACGCTCTGCGAGGAGCCGTCACCCAAGGAAATATCAATAGTGGCGTCAGCGCCTTCGTTAAGAACGGCTTCTTCGTCAACGCCTTGGGTCGCGATGCTGGATGCGGTGGCCATGCGCTCTACATCAACGTTGTAACGCCCTGGCGGCGCATCGGGCGTAGCAGCCGCTTCCGCGCTATCCCCTTCGACGTTGCTGGTCACACTATTGAAGAGCTCGGGGTCATTGAGATCGCTTGCAGCTGATTGCACTTTCGACAAGGCACCCTGCAGCTGGCCATAAGCCGATATCTTCGTGTCTTGCTCGGCCTGCTGCTGCTGGATCGGCACGAGTTTTTCTTGCTCGGCCTCTTGAAGTTGATCAAGCAGCCCGTTGAGATCAAGGCCGGAGCCAACGCCTAATGACGAGATGGAAGCCATACCGCTTCTTCCCCTTTTAGATACGTTTCATCGCAAGCTTACGTCTGCTGATGTCTGTGTCATACCCTAGCAGACCTCTAGCATATTAGGGAGGGAGAATAGCAACGAAAACCACCGCGAATCCCGGCATTCAAAAGGTTAAAGTTTTCGCTTTGATGGCCGATATTAAAGCGTT